>CP070838.1:0-38944 GCA_020341835.1 Thiotrichales bacterium
TCTTCGACTCATTTTGTTGTTTTTTTTCAGACTCCTTTGACGACTTGGCCGGTTTTGCCGAAGCCGGCTTTTTCGCCGATTCAGCCTTCTTCGAGCCTGCCGGTTTCTTGGCCGGCACTCTTTTAACCGAAGGGCCCTCTTTCTTCGCAGCCGTCGATTTCTTGTTCGTTGCGCTGTCTTTCTTCTGCTCAACCTTTTTGTCGGTCGTATCAGCTTTCTTCGATGCTTTTTTCACCGGCTCGGCCTCGATCTCGGGCGCAGCCTCGGCCGGCACCGTTTCAGCTGCAGTACTCTTCGCAGCTGATTCGGCCCCACTCCCACCGCCTGGTGGCGGACTAACGGGTGGTGGCGGACTCGATGGTGGTGACGGCGGCGACGTCGCCGGTGGTGGTGGCGGTCCGCCGGACCCGCCAAACTTGTCCAGCACGGCACCGATGGCCATTTTCACGATAATAAAGACCGAGCGCAGTATCAGGAATATCCAGCCGAACAGGGCGATAACACCACTGTAGAGCCGCATCCATAATGGTGTCTTGTATTCTGCGACGGTATCCGGGGCAGCACCACCGCCGATGGATTCGCCTTCGATTTCTTCGTATTTGGGGCTCAGCACCATCTCGGCCGAATCAGTCGCTTCCTCCATGTAGAAACGTTTGCGCAAACTGATGCAACCAAGCGGAATGATCAGTACGGCCATCAAGGTAGCTACACCGGCACCAAATAACAGGCTCACAGCCATACCCTGGAAGATCGGGTCGAAGATAATCGCCCAGGCACCGGCCATCAATGTCAGCGAGGTAATCATGATCGGGCGCATACGAATTTCGGCGCCGGCAACCGCGGCTTCCCTGACCGGACGCCCCTTGGCGACTTCGATCTTGACGAATTCGACGATCAGAATCGATTGTCGCACGATGATGCCGCCGAGCGCGATCATGCCGATCATCGAAGTCGCGGTAAATTCCGCACCCATGATCCAGTGACCCGGCACGATGCCGATCATCGTGCACGGAATCGGCGACATGATCAGGCCTGCGATTGCAAAATCACGGAATTCCCACACGATCAAACCGTAGATCAGCACGAGTGCGGCCATGAACGCGATGCCCATGTCGCGGAAGGTTTCGAAAGTAACCACCCATTCACCGGTCCACTCGAAACCGGAAACATTATCGTCCGACGGCGGTCCGATCAGGTTCATTGGCATGCCCTGCATGATCACGCCGTCAGGTGTGGTGTACTGATCGGTGAAGGCCTCGATGTTGAACATGCCGTAGATCGGTGCACCCAGTCGTCCCTCCATCTCGCCAACGACGTACTCGATCGCGCGTAGATCCTTGTGATAGATAATCGGCTCTTCCTGCTGCAATACGAATTCGCCCAGCTCACCCAGTGGCACGGTGTTACCGGCGGTACTCATCACCGGCAGATTGCTCAGCTGGCTGACCTGTGAACGCGTTGCCAGCGGCACCTGGATCACGATAAAGGTCGGCTCGATCACCGAGGCCAGCTTGACGTCACCAAGACGGAAGCCGCCCATCGCCATCGCCAGGGTGGAATTAATGCTTTCAACCGAAATACCGCGACGCGCGGCCTTGTCGATATTGATCTCGAAGCGCCAGTAGTTGGAGGGCTCAGCCATGTAGTTATCAACATCGACCACGCCTTCGGCCTGTTCAAAGAACTCGGTCATCTTGCGCGCCACTTCGCGCCGGGTTTCTTCATCCGGCCCGTGGATTTCTGTCACCACGGTCTGCAGCACCGGCGGCCCCGGCGGCATCTCGACCACCGCGATTCGCGCACCCAGGCGCTCGGCGATCGGCGTCAGAATCTGGCGCGCCTCGACCGCAATGGCATGGCTGCCGCGTTCTCGCTCTTTCTTGTCCTTGAGCAGTACCAGCAGATCGCCCTCCCACGGACGGTTACGCAGATAATAATGGCGCACCATGCCGTTGAAGTTGAACGGCTGCGCCGCGCCGGCATAGGACTGAACCGCGGTGACTTCGGGAATCTGTTTCACCGCCTCTGAAAGTTCATGGGCCACGTTGGCGGTGACCGGCATCGCGGTGCCTTCCGGCATGTTGATGATCACGCTGAATTCAGGCTTGTTGTCGAACGGCAGCATTTTCACCGGCACCCACTGGGTCGGATAGAACAGCAGGCAGGTCGCAGCGGTGACGCCGATCACACTGACCAGGAACAGGATGCCAAGCTTGCGGCTGTTGACCAGGGGCATGATGATCGGTCGGTAAAACCTGCCGATGATCTGATGAGTGCGCTTCTCGCGCCGCTCTGCGGCCTCCAGCGCCGACAGCTTGGGCCGCACTTTCAAGGCAAACCACGGTGTGAATACGAACGCGGCTATCAACGAGAAAAACATCGCCGATGAACCCAGCACCGGGATCGGGCGCATATAGGGTCCCATCAGGCCGCTGACGAAACCCATCGGCAGCAGCGCCGCGATAATCGTAAAGGTCGCCAGGATCGTCGGGTTACCGACCTCGCGCACCGCATCGACCGCATCGGACACGGTCGTTCGGCCTTTCATCAGCCAGTGACGGAAAATATTCTCGACCACGACGGTGGCGTCATCGACGAGGATACCGATGGAGAAAATCAGCGCGAACAGACTGACTCGGTCGATGGTATATTCGACCACCATCGCCCACCAGATGGTCAGCAGAATCACCACCGGAATCACGGTAATAACCACAAAGGCCGCGCGCGCACCCAGACCGACCAGGCACAGTACCGATACGATCGCGGCGGCTTCGAACATCGCCTTCAGCAATTCGTTGACCTTGTCGTTGGCGGTTTTGCCGTAGTCACGTGTGATCTCGACGTAGACGTTATCCGGTATCAGACGGCCCTTGAGCTGTTCGACTTTCTTCAATATGGCCCTGGAAACCGTGACACCGTTGGTGTCCTCTTTTTTCGCGATCGCGATCGTTACTGCAGCATCACCGTTGGCCCTGTTCTTGCCCTCAAAGGCAGGACCGGCATAGTAATAGGAAACCTGCTTGGCATCTTCAGGTCCGTGGAACACGTTGGCCACATCCCGCATATAAACCGGCATGCCGTTAAAGGTACCAACGACCAGGCGTTTCACCGCATCGGCGGTTCTGAGGAAGGTACCTGAGTACACCGTGAAAGATGTACTGCCGGCCTCGACCGCACCGACATTGGACTCGGCATTGGCGGTTTTTATCGCACCGGCCACCTGCTGCAGGCTGAGATTGTATCCGGCCAGGCGCTCGGGCATGACCTCAACCCGGATCTGGTCGGCACGCCCGCCAACGACAAAACCCTTGCCGGTGTTCTTGACCTGGCCGAGCTCCTGCAATACGTCATTGGCCAGAATACGCAGCGTACTGTCATCCACTTCCCGCGACCACAGCGTGACGCTGACCGTAGGCACGTCATCGATCGCAATCGGTTTCACCAGCGGCATCTGCACATCTGGCGGAATCTTGTCCATGTTGGAGCGAATCTTGTCATGCACCTTGACGATGGACTCACCGAGGTCTTCACCAACGAAGAAGCGTATGGTAACAATCGCGCGGCCGCGTTCCGTGGCGGAATAGGTATGACGAACTCCCGGTATTTCGTCCATCAGGCGTTCCAGTGGATCAGTGACCAGCGATTCGACCTGGTAGACCGAGGCGCCCGGATAGGATACGTAGAGGTCGATCATCGGCACCGAAATCTTCGGATCTTCCTGTCGCGGCGTGAAGATCAGCCCCATAACGCCAATCAGCAATGACGCTATCAACAGCATTGGGGTTACCGGGGAGGTGATAAATTGCTTGGCGATATTGCCCGCTATGCCAAGATCATCGTGATGACCATTTCCTGCAGCTTGTTGTGGTTCTCCACTGGAAGCATCGGTTTCGTCTGAAGATACTTCTGCCTGGTCTTTGTCTTTGTCCGTTTCTGCCATTGCTCGTTCTAACTCATTCTGGTTTCTACTATTCGCGATTTACAACGCGAAGTGTCAATGCCGCACCCCTCAGCTATCAGCCAGGATACGCCGAGGTGTAGCACTCAGAAACTGTACTTACGGCTGATCCCAGCCAGCCCCGGACGGCGGGCTATCCTCGGACGTCAGTATACGCTCACCCGGTTTCAATCCAGAAAGTACGATCACGTGGTTTGCGTCCAGCTCGATTCCGGTGCGTATCAGACGCATCCTGGGTTTACCCTCGTCATCCAGCACTCTTACTGACGGCAAGCTACCGCGCTTGATGATTGCCGATTTGGGTACAACAGGCAGCGCCCGGGTTGGTGAATTGATGTCAGGTATCATGACTTCGGCATACATGCCGGGCCCACCCGGCACACCTTCAGGTAGATCGAACTTGACTGTGATGGTGTGCTGCTGGCTGTCTGCTTTTGGTGCAATCAGGGCGACGCGGGCATTGACCTTGGTATTGTTGACGTCAAGCCTGGCCGGTACCACCATATCCTTGTGCAATCCCGGCACCAGTCGCGCCGGCACCTCTGCCTGAATGCGTAAAAACTTTGAGTATGAAAATCTGAGTAACGGCTGGCCGGGCTGAACGGTATCGCCCACCTCAACCAGTTTGTCGGTAATCACACCGTCGAACGGTGCGAGCGACTTGGCATCCCTGATCTTGGCCTCGATCTCGCGCAGGGCCGCCTCGGATTGCTGAATGCGTGAGCGCGCTGCCTGTACCTGTGTACCCTGGGTGACCAGGTCGGCGTGACGCTCGATACCCTTGTCGCTGCCGCTGCCCATGAAATCACCACGACCGCCATCAAAGAACGAATCGAACATGGTGGGCATTGCCATACCCCCCATCGGTCGCGGATTGTAGATACTCGGATTCCACAACTCCCTTGTGTATTGAACCTGTGCGTTCTGCATCCCTGTGTAGGCCGCACTCAGTGTCGCTTCTGCAGCCCGCTTCTTCGCCTGCAACTCGTCATCATTAATCGTGACCAGTTCTACACCTGCACCGAAACTGTCACCTTCCTCACCGGCAAGCGTTTGCACGATGCCCGGTATCTGTGCGGACAGGGTAACTTCCTTGAGAGGTATTACAGTACCACCGAGAATGACGTAACCACCATGCGGCGCAACGCCGACTGTAACGATGTTATCTGCCTGTGCAGTGGTAGCGATAAAACCAAAAATGAAGAAAAAAATCCTGTGAAATCTGCTCATTGTCGACATGCCTGAAGTTACCCTTCACGTTCACCTACTGAATGAAAATATCTGCTAATTACGAAGCACAAAGGATGAAATCGCTTCGTTGCGACACACTTCAATTTCAGGATGCCTGCTTTTAATAACGATTTCAAGTACTTTTATCTGTCGGAAAATCTGACACTTCAACAAAGCCCCGTAAGTAATATATAGCTTGTCAGCCAATAGATTTGATCAAATTCGGGAAAAAGGAAAGGTCAAAACCTGATCTAATGTGTCTGCTCCAGCCAATAGCATCAGCAGTCTGTCCAGACCCAGAGCAACACCGCTGCACGCCGGTAAACCCTGTTCGAGTGCAGCCAGAAGTTGTTCGTCGATCACCGATGACTGCAACCCCGATGACCGTCGGTGACTGTTTTCCTGCTCGAAACGCTGGCGCTGTTCCGCTGCATCGAGCAGCTCATCGAAACCATTGGCGAGTTCGGTTGCACCGTAAAACAGCTCAAAGCGTGCCGCCACGGCATTGCCGTTCCGGTCCCGGCGCAATTTCGCGAGCGCGGCCTGCGAACTCGGATAGTCGTACAGGTAAGTCAAACCACTGGAAGGAAATGAAGGCATCAGCAGTTGGGTCAGCAGCCAGTCCAGCCACCCGTCAACATCGTCTGTCAGACCTACCGGCTGCTCGATGCCATGTTCCAGCGCACAGTCGCGACATTCAGCCGCCGAGGTTTTGTGAGGATCGATACCGGCGGATCGCATGAAGGCTTCCGCATAGCTGACCTTCTCGATCGACGCGACCACCAGACCATAGGCGACCGCGAGCAACCGGATCAGTTCGCCCAGCTCATCCATCAGTTCGAACATGTCGTAACCCGGCCGATACCATTCCAGCATCGTGAACTCGGGATTGTGCAGCGGACCCAGTTCATCATCTCTGAATGACTTGCAGATCTGGTAGATGGCATCCCCGTTCACCGCGAGCATCCGCTTCATGCAGTATTCGGGGGAAGTGTTCAGATACAGCTCCTGCTGCAGATAGCGCGTTGAGAAACTGTTCAGATTGGGATCCGTGGTCGCGGCTGAAGACAGCAACGGGGTCTCGACCTCAAGCACGCCGCGTTGATCAAAAAAGGCCCGTATATCTTTCAACATACGAGCCCTTAAATGAATGATTTCGCGTGATGCTGCCGGCTGCCAGCGCTCACTCATCGGTCGTTTTACGCCCTGGATACATATTCACCGGTGCGGGTGTCTATTTTCAGCACGTCACCTTCATCGATGAATAAAGGTACCCTGACCTCGGTGCCGGTCTCCAGAGTTGCCGGCTTGGAACCACCCTGGGCGGTATCGCCTTTCAGGCCCGGGTCGGTCTGCGTCACCGAGAGCTCGACGAAGTTCGGTGGAGTGATCGATAGCGGCGCACCATTCCATAATGTCATCACACAGGCTTCCTGACCCTTGATCCATTTGGCAGCATCACCTACCGCGACATTGTCAGCGGCATGCTGCTCGTAGGTACCCGGCTCCATAAAATGCCAGTGCTCACCGTCTGTGTATAAATACTCCACGTCGCGATCTTCAACATCAGCCGCCTCGACCGATTCAGTCGTCTTGAAGGTGCGCTCCAGTGTGCGACCCGTCTTCAGATTCTTGACCTTGACGCGATTGAATGCCTGACCCTTGCCTGGTTTGACCAGTATATTTTCGGTAATCGAACACGGATCGCCATCGAGCATGATTTTCAATCCGTTTTTGAATTCGTTTGTGTTGTATGATGCCATGTTTCTAACCTGATTAATTCAGGGCGCAATCATACCCGAATACCGAATCGAGCACACGCAGAATCCGGGCAAAATGCACACAATCAAGTTGCTGAAACACTCGAAAACACCTGACTGGCAGTTCGAACTGGCCAATGCCATCACCTGTGTCGATGAGTTGCTGCAGTGGCTCGAGCTCGAACACCTGAAAGATGATCTGGTCCAGGATCCGACATTCAGATTACTGGCGCCGAGAGCCTTCGTAAAAAAAATCCGCAAGCGCGATAGCGGGGACCCGCTGCTCAGGCAGATACTGCCGCTCGCAGCTGAAAATTCGGCCAGCGGTTTTGCCGATCCCGTTGGTGATATCGATGCCATGAAGACGCCCGGTCTTCTGCACAAATACAAGGGGCGTGCGCTGCTGGTTACAACCGGCGCCTGCGCGATACACTGCCGCTATTGTTTCAGACGCCACTTCCCCTATGCCAGCGCCAATCCACGCAAGAACGAGTGGCGCGCCATGATCGACTACCTCGAATGCCACGACGACATCCGGGAAATTATTCTAAGTGGCGGCGAACCGCTGATACTGGATAACGACAGGCTGGAACAACTGCTTGGCACAATCGAACAGATCGAGCATCTAGAATGGTTGCGCATTCATACGCGACTGCCCGTCGTTCTTCCTTCGCGGATTGATGACGGGCTGCTTTCACTATTGCAGCATCTCCGTTTCAGAACCACCCTGGTCGTCCATAGCAATCACGCCAATGAATTAATGACAGATGAAATGGATGTGCTGCACAAACTGGCTCGCGCCGGTGTCACCCTGCTGAACCAGAGCGTGCTGTTGAAAGGTGTTAACGATTCTGCAACGGCACTGATCGCATTGAGTCAGCGCTTGCACGAGGCAGGCGTACTGCCGTATTACCTGCACATGCTTGACCCCGTTCAGGGCGCCAGCCACTTTGATGTACCGCAGCACATCGCGGTCGAACTGATCAACACGATCAAAACCGAACTTCCCGGCTTCCTGGTTCCCCGACTGGTGCGCGAAACACCGGGAGCGGCTTCAAAATCAGCAATTTTCACTATCTGAGCTACAATCAGAGTATTTCAGGCTTAAACAATAATAATTCGACTATCTTGTTGTTTTATATAGATAGAAGTGTATTTAACGGGCTAGATAGTGTACTGACTGGAAATGAAATTACATATACCCGAACAAGAGGCGCCCGCGAAGGACGCCACACCACAACACCCGCGCAAGCTGAGAAAATGGCTGGCTGGCTTACCCCATGCCAACATGGGCGAAATGACGCGCCTGATATACAGCGCGGTACGCGATCTCAACCGTCAGAAGATGCCGAACAAATATCGCATCGAAGACATGGAACTGTTACGCGAGACGGTGCGCAACATTTTCAACAACCTCGAAAAGCACTTTATTAACCGAACGCTGCCGCTGCCAGAAAAAAGCCAGAAGATCGTCAAGCTGAACCAGTCGCTGTTAAGGGAAATGTCCTACGGCTACAAAATCATTGTGTTTCAAGCGGCCAATGGCGTTGACAAAAAAGTTGATGCAAAAACCCAGAATCTCGCAATACTGCGTGCCTTACGTTATATGTCCGAGCTGTTGTTGCGAGCCAGTGAAATCTATGAACCCTGCCCGGCCGGGACCTGGTATGACATCCATCAGATGTACCTGTACGCAGAACAACAGGGATTCCATACGAAACCGGTAGCCGATACCGAATACGAATCAGGCAAAGCAAGCATTGAGGATTACTACAAGCAGATACTGCTGTTTTCACTGGCGAGACCCACTGCATTGAGACAAAGCGACACGGAACGTGTTTATAAGAAACTCGCACACTGGGCGCAACTGGCGAAACTCGGTACCGAAGCCGAGGAGCATCACGTTAATCGCTGCTTCTGCGCCAGGGTCGATCAGGACCGTCCACCCAATTACCTGACCATGCAGGACTGCGATGGCACGACAATCATCCGCACGATCGAAACCTCAAAACTTGTTGACGCCATTCAGGCAGAAATCAAAAACAACCAGGACAATGAAGGCCGGCTTGCCGTCGGCGACCAGTTCTCGACAGAAACGCTGAATGTACTCGCCATGTCCTGGGGCGTTTGTGCAAAACGCCGCTTTTCACGCGCTGATCGTGATGGCCACATCAAGGCTGTTATCGGCCTGGTCAAGGCAGCCAGAACCATTGCCGGGATCGTAGAAGAAGAAGAACAACCGGCCGAGGATATCAAGCCTGGCAAACGCAACCAGCTCAATATCTCGCTCGAAGCCATACCCGAAGATTTCAAGGCCAGCGAAACACAGGTCAAATCCGCCTATACCACCCACCATGAAATCGGCAGCAATCCGAATGATGCCTGGGACATGGTAGCCAAGGGCCGGGTACTGACCGACGCTTATGAAAAAGAAAAACTGCTGATGGAAGATTCGCAGATCAGGCGGAGACGAGCCGCCAACTCGCAATGGCAGATTGTTAACGTCAGTGCCGGCGGTTACTGCCTGCGCTGGGACTCGGACGTCGCGACCATGGCGCAAATCGGCGAACTGATTGCCTTGTGTGAAAAGGAGCCTGATGGCAGCGATGCCTGGCGAATCGGCGTGATCCGCTGGATGCGATATATTCGCAGCAGCGGTCTCGAAATCGGCGTCCAGGTACTGTCTCCAAAAGTCCTGTCGGCTTCTGCCCAGCGTCGCAACCGGCCCAATGAGGAACCCTTCGAGTGTTTGATACTGCCCGGGATCAAGCCGCTGAAATTACCGCCCAGCGTACTGCTGCCCGCTCACGCATTCAGGCCTTCAGATAATCTGGTCATCAAATTCCCGGAAGAAGACAGGGAAGGAGAAGACAGGGAAATGGAAATACAGCTTGATTCGGTTGACGAACACACCGGTTCATTTACCCAGTTCCAGTACACCTCTCGGGAGACGGTAGAGAAAATCGAGCAAGAGCGAAAGAAACAGGCTGCTGCACAAAACAAGGATAATTTTGACGAAATCTGGTCATCACTGTAATCACAAGAATTTGCCATGACAATGAACGCATTAGCCGCAGAGGCGCCAAGGGAAAGATTTTCGGAAGAGAGCGCAATTAATCTCATTGTAATTGATGAATCCTTTGATACAGAAGAACACGTTGTCAGCGCGTTACGCAGTGAGGGCTACGCGGCACGCTCTACACGCGTGGAAGATGCAGAAGACCTTATCGAGGCGCTAAAAAAGAAAGAACCCGATCTGGTTCTATACACCAAAGGCATGGAGCTGATATCGCTCAGGGAAACCTGCGACTGTATACGACAACATCTGAACGGTACACCTGTGCCTGTGATCGCTGTAAAAAAAGATGGCGATGAAGAATCGCCCGCTGCTGCAATGCGTGATGGCGCGGCAGACCTTTCCTCTTACAACGACATGGATCACTTGCGACTTGTTATCGGCCGCGAACTGACTGCTCTGCGCAGCTGGCGGCAAATGCACAGGCTTGAAACAAGAATGACGGAGTCAGAACGCCGGTGCGAATCCCTGCTGGACAGCTCACGCGACTCAATTGCCTACGTTCATGAGGGCATGCACGTCTATTCCAATGCGTCCTACCTCGAATTGTTTGGCCTTGAGGAGTCTGATGAGCTCGAAGGAATGCCGATACTGGATATGGTGGCTCCGGACAACCGTGACGAATTCAAATCCTTTTTGCGTGACTATCTGCAAAATGAAGCCTCAACCGAAATCCATAATACGCTTCTGCAAAAACCTGATGGCACCAAATTCGAAGGTGAAATGGAGTTCTCGCCGGCCAGCGTCGAGGGCGAACCATGCATACAGGTCATTATTCGCAAGCAGGATGTCAATACAGAGGCACTTGAGGAGAAACTTAAAGAGCTCAGCCAGAAAGATCAGCTGACCGGGCTGTATAACAGGCAGTACTGCCTTGATCGGCTTGAGGACACAATTTCCAAATGCGAATCTGAAGGCTGCTCCGCCGCCCTGATGGAGATAAGGCTGGATAATTTTGATGACATCAAGGGCCGCATTGGCGCCGTCTACATCGACAAGTTTTTCGTCGAAGTCGCACGCGCACTTTCTGCCGCGACGCGTAAAAACGATACCCTTTCCTTTATGAACCCCGGCTATTCAATCATTGCATACAACCAGGACCAGAATTCAATCGGCGCGTACGCAAAGGAAATCCAGAATGCGATCATGGAACTCGATGCAACGATCAGTAATGAGAAAATCAATACGACCTGCTGCATCGGTGTAACACTGATCGACAAGAACTCGCCGGAAACCAATGAAGTGCTGCGCCGTGCCGACAAGGTTTCCAACGAAGCCGCGGAAGCAGGAACCAACCAGATCAAGGTCTATGTACCCGAGGAAGGCGAGCTGACACGGCACGAAGTCGAATCACGATACAGGGAGCAGCTGACTCAGGCGCTCAAGGAAGACAAGTTTACACTGCTCTATCAACCAATCATCAGCCTTCATGGTGATACCGATGAGCGCTATGAAGTATTCGTGCGCATGCTGACGGATGATGGCGAGGACCTGATTATGCCGCAGGATTTTCTGCCGGCTGCCGAGCGTATTGGTATGTCAATGGCGATTGACCGCTGGGTACTGTACAGAGCCATTCAGGATGTAATCACGCGCCACCAGCAGGGCAAACACGTGCACTTTTTCATCAAGCTGTCGGCCGCATCCATCAAGGACGAAACCCTGATCGAATGGCTCAATTTCCAGATCAAGGATAAAGGTCTTCCCGAGAATTCGTTGAACTTCGTCGTCAAGGAATCGGCTGCCGTCACCAACCTGAAGAGCAGCAAGGACCTGGCCGAGAACCTGAAAAAGATCAAATGCGGATTTGTTCTGGATGACTTCGGCTCAGGCACCAATCCGTTCCAGTTGCTTGACCACATCAAAGCCGATTATATAAGGCTGGACAAGAACTTTATGGATGACCTGGCCGACAATCCGCAAAACCAGGATACGATCAAGAACATTACCGAGCAGGCTTCCGAGCTTGGCAAATTCACCATTGCCCAGTTCGTCAAAGACGCAAACAGCCTGTCCCTGCTCTGGGGAATGGGAGTGAACTTTATCCAGGGCTATTTCCTGCAGGAACCGCAGGCCGAAATGAATTACGACTTCACCGACATCGCCGGCTAGTTTTTCCAGCCGGGGATGAGAAACCGGGCACCCTTTACCTCTTCTGCCTCAGCACCCTGAATCCGCATACAGGGACGGAAACGGAATTTTCAATTGTCCGCGACTGCCGTTTCTCTCGCCAAGCCGCCAAGCACGCCAAGGTTCTTAGGGGATGTGTTTAGGTCAATAGCATTCTGGCTTTCCCCGCGAGCCCTGCGTCTCTGCGAGAGTCAAAAAAATAGTGGTATCTCGCAGAGACGCTGAGCACGCAGAGGTTTTGGTATTTTTGTATCCATTCAACGGATTCAGGATGTCTTTGCGAGCTTTGCGCCTTTGCGAGAGTAAAAACCTTCAGTGAGAAATACGGGCTAACGTGTCAGCTATTTGCCTGCAAAGCCGCAATGCGCTCAGACAACGGAGGATGACTCATAAACAGCTTGCGCATTCCTTCTGCAAGGCCGCCGTTGATGCCGAAGGCCACCATCTGGTCAGGCAGCTGCGATGGCTCATGCACCGCCTGCAGTCTTTTCAGCGCAGCGATCATCTTCTCCCTTCCCGCAAGATCGGCGCCGCCTTTGTCAGCTCGAAACTCGCGCAACCTTGAGAAATACATGACGATTGCACTCGCCAGAATACCGAACACGATCTGCGCCACGATGCTGGTAATAAAATAGGCGGGTCCATAACCACGTTCCGTCTTGAATACAACGCGGTCGACAACATGACCCACGACACGTGAAAAGAAAATCACAAAGGTATTCACAACACCCTGAACCAGGGCCAGCGTCACCATATCACCATTGGCGACGTGTGAAACTTCATGTCCCAGCACCGCCTCGGCTTCATCCATTTTCATGTTGTTGATCAGTCCGGTAGTTACAGCCACAAGCGCATTATTACGGCTCATGCCTGTCGCAAAGGCGTTGATGTCCGGCGAATCGTATATTGCCACTTCCGGCATGGCGATGCCGGCCTGGTCGGCCTGGCGCTTCACGGTCGCCAGCAACCACTCCTGCGTACTGTTCCTGGGTTGCTCGATCACCTGGGCGCCTGTCATATGCTTTGCAGACCATTTCGACATGGCCAGTGAAATGAATGAACCACCCATACCAAAAACGGCAGAAAAGATCAGTAGTGCCTGCAGGTCCAGATCAACATTGTTTTCCTGCAGCAGGGAATCAACACCGAGTACATTGAGCACGATACCCAGCACGACCAGCACAGCAATATTGGTTCCAAGAAATAGCGCGATACGTTTCATAGTGTCTCACCTGAGAATTCGATTAATGCCTATATAGGGACGGAAACGGGGTTTTCAATTGTCCGCAAATGCCGGTTCTCTCGCCAGGGCGCAAAGCTCGCAAAGGCTGCTGGGATTTTCTGAACAAAAGGCCGTGGTTTTCCCTGCGTGCCCTGCGCCTCTGCGAGAGTCAAAACAGGTTTCTCTCGCTGAGACGCTGAGCACGCAGAGGTTTCTGGTATTTCTGTATCAATTCAACAGATCTAAGGTTTCTTTGCGAACTTTGCGCCTTTGCGAGAGCAAAAACCTACGATGAGCTCTCGCCAAGGCACCAGGTCCGCAAAGGTTTCTGGAATTTTCTGGATTAAAACCTGTCGTTAACCCTAGGCTTCGTCAGGCACATTCATGTGGACTTCCAGCTGATCCACGCTGCGGTAGCCGCGTGGCAGCTTCAGACCGCGGCGCCCGCGCTCGCCATAGTAACTGTCGACTTCATCAGGCTTCATCACCTTGTATTTCTTGCCCGAATGGACCGTGAGTTTTTCGCCATCCTGTACCAGCGCCAACGCGGTCACCTCTTCGTCACCCGCCTTCAATCTTGCTGCCGGTATATTGATGATCTTGTTACCTTTGCCGCGCGACATTTGCGGCAATTCCGAGAGTTCGGTGACCAGCATGTGGCCTTCGGACGTTATTGCAACAATGTAATCATGCTCCGGATCGCGTACCGCAACTGCCTGCATTGCCTTCGCCTGTTTACCGGTATTCAGTACCGCCTTGCCGGTCTTGGTGCGCGCGTGCATGTCACCCAGCCGTGCCACGAAGCCATATCCGAAATTACTGCTCAGCAGGAAAAGCTGATCAGGGTTTCCGATCATCACCGATACGAATTGAGCACCTGCAGGCAAGGTAAAGTAACTGGTTAGCGGATCACCCTGGCCCCTGGCTGAAGGTAGCTTGTGCGCCGGCAGGGTATAGGCACGCCCGCTGGTGTCGAGAAACACTGCGAGCTGGTTGCTCTTGCCCGGTGCCGATGCCTGGTATTCATCGCCCGATTTGTAATTCAGCTTGCGCGCATCGATGTCGTGCCCCTTGGCTGCACGTACCCAGCCTTTCTTCGAAAGCACAACCGTAATCGCTTCACTGGAAATCAGCGCAGTTTCGCTCATCGCCTGTGCTGCACCACGTTCAATAATCGGTGAGCGGCGTTGATCGCCAAATTTCTCGGCATCTTCCATGATTTCCTTGCGGATCAAGGTCTTCAAGCGGCGCGCCGAGGCCAGTGTTTTTTCCAGGCCGTCCCGTTCCACCGACAGCTCATCCTGCTCACCGCGAATCTTCATTTCCTCGAGCCGGGCAAGGTGGCGCAATTTCAGATCGAGGATGGCTTCAGCCTGTTCATCGCTGATCTTGAAGCGCTTCATCAGCACCGGCTTGGGCTTGTCATTTTCACGTATGATCGCAATGACTTCGTCGATGTTGAGATAGGCGATCAGCAGGCCATCGAGGATATGCAGACGCTTGTTGACCTTGTCCAGGCGCCATTGCAGACGGCGCCTGACCGTCACGCTGCGGAACTTGATCCATTCATTCAACAGCGACAGCAGGTCTTTTACCTGCGGGCGGCCGTTAATGCCGATCATGTTCATGTTGACGCGGTAACCGCGTTCGAGGTCGGTGGTTGCGAACAGGTGGTTCATCAACTCGTCCTTGTTGACCCGGTTTGAACGCGGCACAATGACGATACGTGTCGGATTTTCATGGTCGGACTCGTCGCGAAGGTCTTCGACCATGGGCAGCTTCTTCGCTGTCATTTGCTGCGCCATCTGCTCGAGGACCTTGTTCCCGGATACCTGATACGGTAACGCGGTGATAACGATATCACCGCCTTCGATTTCAAACACTGCCCGCTGACGGATATTGCCGTGCCCGGTACGGTAGGCTTCGATAATCTCGGTTTGCGGCGTGATAATTTCTGCCTCGGTTGGAAAATCCGGCCCCTTGATGTGTTCACAGATATCTTCAAGCGTGGACTTCGGCTGCTCCAGTAAACGTATGCAGGCGCTCGCCACTTCGTTCAGATTGTGCGGCAGAATATCCGTTGCCATTCCAACTGCAATACCGGTGCCGCCGTTGAGTAACACATTGGGCAGGCGCGCAGGCAGCGTTTCAGGTTCCTGCAACGAACCGTCAAAGTTCGGCACCCAGCTGACCGTGCCCTGACCAAGCTCGCGCAACAACACTTCGGCATAGGGCGCCAGACGCGATTCGGTATATCGCATCGCAGCGAACGATTTCGGATCATCCGGCGAACCCCAGTTGCCCTGGCCGTCCACCAGAGGATATCTGTAGGAAAACGGCTGCGCCATCAGCACCATGGCCTCATAACAGGCACTGTCCCCGTGCGGATGGTATTTACCGAGAACATCGCCCACCGTACGTGCCGACTTTTTATGCTTGGATGCAGCACTCAGGCCCAGTTCGGACATCGCATATACAATGCGTCGCTGTACCGGCTTGAGACCATCACCGATAAAAGGCAGGGCACGGTCGAGAATCACGTACATGGAATAATCCAGGTAGGCCTTCTCGGTAAACTCGGCCAGTGGTTGTTTCTCGATACCTTCGAAATCGATTTCAGATTGATCGGTCATATTGGGAAAAACTCTATGTCAAAAGTATGTTTTACCGCGGAGACGCAGAGGCGCAGAGAACACCGGCAGATACTTCAGTGCCAGGCGTTGGGGATTCAAACTGACTATACTCTGCGTCTCTGTGCCTCTGCGGTTCAATAATCGGTAAAGCTCACTAGACGACCGCGAGGTCGCCCTTCTTTTCCAGCCATTTCTTTCTGTCAGCGGCGCGCTTTCTGCCCAGCAGCATGTCCAGCATCTGGTTGCTTTTATCACCCTTGTCAATTGTCAGTTGCACCAGCTTGCGTGTATCCGGCGACATCGTGGTGACGCGCAACTGCATTGGATTCATTTCGCCCAGTCCTTTAAAACGCGTGACATTGACCTTGCCGCGTTTCTTTTCGGCGGCGATGCGATCCAGCACCCCCTCTTTTTCCGCTTCGTCCAGCGCGTAGAAAACCTCTTTGCCCACGTCGATGCGATACAACGGCGGGATCGCTATAAAAATATGTCCCGCTTCAACCAGAGGCCGGAAATGACGCAGAAACAACGCGCATAACAGGGTTGCGATGTGGTAGCCGTCAGAATCGGCATCTGCCAGCACGCAGACCTTGCCGTATCGCAACCCCTTGAGATTGCTCGACCCCGGCTCGACACCAAGCGCAACCGATATATCGTGCACTTCCTGGGATGCCAGTACCTGGTCGGGTGACACTTCCCAGGTATTCAGTATTTTTCCGCGCAAGGGCATGATCGCCTGGTATTCGCGATCACGCGCCTGCTTGGCCGAGCCGCCTGCGGAATCACCTTCCACCAGAAAAATCTCTGTCCGGGTCGTATCCTGCGAGGTACAGTCGGCGAGTTTTCCTGGCAAAGCCGGGCCGGAGGTCACTTTCTTGCGCACCACCTTGCGCCCGGCACGCAAACGTTTCTGCGCGTTCTCGATCGCGAGCATCGCGATCGTTTCTCCGGCATCGGTATGCTGGTTCAACCACAGGCTGAACGAATCCTTGACCACACCTGAGACAAAAGTGGCGCTCTCACGCGATGACAGCCGCTCCTTGGTCTGGCCGGAAAACTGGGGATCCTCGAGTTTGACCGACAGCACGTAACAGACACGATCCCAGACATCTTCGGGGCTGATCTTGACACCGCGGGGAATGAGGCTGCGAAACTCGCAAAACTCGCGCAACGCCTCGGTCAATCCCGTACGCAAGCCATTAACATGGGTACCGCCCTGCGCGGTGGGGATTAAATTGACGTACGACTCGGTAACCAGCTCACCGCTTTCCATTAACCAGGTCACAGCCCAGTCGACCGCTTCGTTTTTGCCGGCCATACTTTCAGTGAAGGGCTCAAGCGGCATGGTTTCCTTTTCGTAAAGGTTTTCGCCCAGGTAGTCCTGCAACCCGCCTTCATAGAACCAGGTTTCGCTCTCACCGCTTTTTTCTTCCCGGAAAGTCACTTCCAGACCCGGGCACAGCACCGCCTTGGCACGCAGCACATGCTTGAGCCGGGGAACAGAGAAATTTACCGAATCGAAATATTTTTTCTCCGGCCAGAAGTGAATGCGTGTGCCGGTATTGCGCTTGCCGACACTGCCGGTCTTCTTCAGTTTCGTTGTCGCAGCACCCTTTTTGAATGACATGCTGTAAACGTTGCCGTCACGTTTGACTTCAACATCGAGGTTGGAAGACAGTGCATTGACCACGGAAACGCCGACACCGTGCAGACCACCGGAAAACTGGTAATTCTTGTTGGAGAATTTACCGCCGGCATGGAGCTTGGTCAGAATGACTTCGACGCCGGGTATGCCCTGCTGCGGATGCTTGTCTACCGGCATTCCACGCCCGTTGTCACTGACCGAGAGCGAACCGTCTTTATACAGTATGACGTCGATTTTACTGGCGTGTCCGGCAATCGCCTCATCCACGCTATTGTCGATCACTTCCTGTGCCAGATGGTTGGGGCGGCTGGTATCGGTATACATACCGGGCCGTTTTTTTACGGGCTCGAGACCGGTTAATACCTCGATCGCGGAGGCATCATAATTGCTCATACTTGCTACATTAACCCTTCTAAACGTGGTTTCATCGTGATTTGTGCGCTCCGCCTGCACATTGTCATTTACAGGCGCGCGACCAGTACCTATGCTAACAGCCTATGAACCCGACGAACAGTCCCGACACCGGCTCTGTGGACAGCCTGGATGCAGCAGATCCCGAAAAAAACGCCACCGTCTCCGCGTCTGCCGGCACCGGCAAAACCTGGCTGCTGGTTACGCGGATTATACGCCTGCTTCTGGCCGATACCGAACCCGGCAGCATCCTGGCGCTCACATTTACCCGAAAAGCCGCCGCAGAAATGCAGATCCGGTTACAGGAACGGCTTTACCAGATGGCAACAGCCGATGATAAAGAGCTCACAGGACTTTTGAAACAGTTCGGAAGCTCACCAACCACGGAAGCCTGCAGTAGAGCGCGTGAACTGTACGAGAAGCTGTTACACGCAAAGTTCCAGGTCCGGTTGCAGACTTTTCATTCATTTTGCCAGGACATTTTGTCGCATTTTCCGCTTGAAGCGGACATAACACCGGGATTCGAGCTCATCGAGAACACGGCTTTGTTGCAGCAACAGGCCTGGGAAGAGCTGTTTGCCGATGCGACCCGCAACGCACAGGGGCCGCTTGCCAGCGACCTCGACATCCTGATGCACGCCTGTAACGGCCCCGCGAATACCAAATCGGCGCTCTACAGCATGCTCGGTCACCGCAGCGACTGGTGGGCTTACAGTGAAGACCGCAAGGATGCCGCGGCCTATGCCAGCGCACAACTCCAGCAGCAGTTACAGATCGACGTCAATACCGATCCATTCGCGGAATTTTTTACGGCTGTCAGCCGAGAAGACCTGACCAGCTTCGAAGAACTATTGCGCCGGCATAAAACCAAAACCAATCTCGATTATGCCGACCGGATCGCACTCGCATTGCAGGCAGAATCGCTGGATGAAGACGCCTTCAGACAGCTGCTGCCGGTGTATCTGAAAAAAAACCATGAACCCAGGTCACGCAAACCGTCAAAAACACAGGCAGCGAGTATGGGCAGCGACGCCGAGGCAATGCTGCTGGATTTGCACCAGCGCATCAGCGAATCGATGCAACAGGCACTCGAAGTGGACAAGCGCGCCCGGGCGCTGGAACTGAACGCAGTCTGGTATCGTACCGGACAGCGCTTCATTGACCTTTATCAGCGGCTCAAGCGCGAGCAGCGCGTGCTCGATTTCACCGATCTCGAATGGAACTGCTACCAGCTGCTGAATGATGTCGACAATGCGCACTGGGTACAGTACAAGATCGATCAGCGCATCAATCATGTATTAATCGATGAATTCCAGGACACGAATCCGACACAATGGCAACTGATTACACCCCTGCTTGAAGAAATCGCAGCGGGGCCCGGCGAGCGCGCGCGCAGTTTCTTTCTGGTCGGCGATGAGAAACAGTCGATTTACAGTTTCAGACGGGCCAATCCGAAGTTGCAGCAACAGGCAGCGGACTATCTTGCACAGCAGATGGCGGCGATCGCGGTGAAACTCGATGCTTCACGGCGATCATCACCGGCGATAATGGATGTCGTGAACGCAATATTCATCCAGGATGAAATCCATGAATTGATGCCGGATTTCACCTCTCACAGCACCCATTTGCCAAACTTTCCCGGGCGGGTATCGTTATTTCCGTTGCACGAAGCCGATAGCGATGAAGATCGCGGCAGCAACAGTCCCGATCCGGTAAGTCTCAGAAATCCACTGCTCGAACCCAGGGCTGAACAACGCGAAAAAACCCGCCGTCTTGAGGCAAATCAAATTGCGGAGCAGATCGAGCAGCTGATCAGCGAAAAACAGCTGATCAGCGTCAAGGACGAAAATGATAACGAACTTGTACGCCCGATCGAGTACGGTGATGTGATGATCCTGATGCGAAACCGGACACACGTCAGCGAATACGAAGCCGTACTGCGCGATCGCCACATTCCGTTTATCGGCAGCCAGCGCGGCAGCCTGCTCGACAACCAGGAAATACAGGACCTGGAAAAACTGCTGGACAGCCTGATCACGCCTTTTAATAACCTGTCGATTGCACAGGTATTGAAATCACCCATCTTTGCAGCCAGCGACGAAGACCTGGTCAGCATTTCACTGCTGCATAAAGAGACCCGGTGGTACCAGCGCCTGCTTGATATGAAAGCCGAACTACCGGATGAGCAGCCTTTAGGTCGTGCCGCAAAACTGCTACCCCATTGGCACAGGCTTGCCGATACCATGCCCGTCCATGATTTGCTCGATCGAATCTATGTCGAGGGCAACATCATGCAACGTTATGCCGCTTCTGTGCCAGCCTCTCGGCAACAGCGCGTCTGTGCAAACCTGCAACGTTTCCATGAGCTTTCGCTTGAACTCGACAGCGGACGCTACCCGAGCCTGAGTCACTTCCTGCATTACCTGCGCAGCATCCGCGGACACAGAGACGGCAGACCCGATGAACCCCCCGTCGCCCACGGCAGGTCACGCGTAAACCTGATGACGATACATGCCAGCAAGGGGCTCGAAGCACCGGTCGTCATCCTTGCCGACTGCGACAACCAGGGCGGACACCATAATGCCTATTCGGCGCTGGTCGACTGGCCGGCACAAAGCCGCAGGCCTGAAAAATTTCAGCTGATCACAGGCAAGGCAAGTACCGATGAAATGACCCGCGCCGCACTGGCGAAAAAAGAAAAGGCGCAGAAACGCGAAGAGCTGAATCTGTTGTATGTCGCAATCACGCGTGCACGCCAGTACCTTATTGTGACCGGCAGCGCCAGCAAATCCAGTTCAGGCTGGTACGATTGCATCGAAACAGCCATGCAGACTCTTGCCACAACGGATGACAGTGGCGCCTATCATTATGCGACCGGCGGCTACGTTGATACCGTCGCCAGCAGCAGCAAGCCACCGACCTTGTCGAAAATCGAAGTGGACACCAGGCTGACACGCCCGATTCAGAATGTTACGGCCCGCGAACGCATGATCGCCCCCAGCCGAAGCTACGACACGGGTGAAGGCGGGTTCACCACATCACATGACAGCGACGGCAACAAACGAGGCATTGCCATTCACAGAGCAATCGATTTCATGAGCCGTGTTCCGCCACTGACGGAAGAACAGACGCGACAGCGAATCCGCCATGAATTCGCTGTGACCGACAAAGAGCTGGACTCATGGATCGACGAAGCCCGCAAAACGGTGCAGAACAGTGGTTTCGAACAGATTTTCAACCCCGTCGGATATCAGCAGACGTTGAACGAACTACCGATCATGTACCGCCATAACAACCAGTCGGTATACGGACTGATTGACCGCGTGGTAATCAATGATGGCGACATACTGCTGATTGACTACAAGACCCATCAGCTCGATGACCAGGCACAGCTACAAACGCTCGCGCGTGGCTACGCAGAACAGATGAGATACTACCGCACGGGCGTCGACAGGCTCTGGCCGGGCCGGCAAATAAAAAGCGGGCTGCTGTTCACTCACAGCGCCCGCCTTGTCTGGCTGGATGTTGATGCCTGACCGGTTATAAAGCCGGCCACAACAGCACGGCTTACTTGCCGGTCTTGGCTGTTGACAGGTTCAGGCTGGCCAGCTCTGCGATCAGCTTGTTAGCCGGTATATAGCCGGGCAGCATGCTGCCGTCCTGCAGAATAATGGCCGGCGTACCACGTACACCCAGGCTTCTGGAAACCTTCAGATGTTCATCAATCGGGTTATCACAGTCTTTTGCTTCCATCTCTGCGCCCGACTTGGCCATATCCAGTGCCTCGTTCTTATCTTTTGAACACCACACCGAAACCGTTGTGCGGTAATCGCCCTGCCCCTTCAAAGGCATGAAGATGTAACGGACCTGAACACCACCGTCCATGTACTGATCCATTTCGCTATGCAGGCGCCGGCAATACGGGCAGTCGATGTCGGTAACGACGGTAATCGTATGCTTGATCGTCTCCGGTGTATAGATCACCATCTTGTCCTCGCCCAGTTTTTCAATCTGGCTGAGACGGATCACTGACATCGCGTCTTCCGAATAATTCTTTTTGGTTGCCAGATCGACCAGATTACCATCGATCATGTATCGGGCATCCTTGGTCATATAAAGAACCTGGCCGCTGATAATGACCTGATAGATCCCTTCGATCGGAGTTTCGTCGATATAGGACACTTCGAATTGCGGCAAGCGCTTGGCCAGAGACTGCTTCAGCTCATCGATCGCAGCATCGGCGGCAACCTGGGAGACAGCTATGGTACTGAAAACAAATAATAAAATACGTAGAAAACTGTTCATGATCTCAAAATCTTTGTAATTCCCCTGTCTAGACAGCGGCCATTATAGATAATTCCTTCGGAATAGAAAAAAATATTGGATAAACGGTGTCTTTGAGTGGCAATTTCAGCTCAGGCCCGCGGATGGTGCTGACTGTAGAGGTCGCGCAAACGCTGGTCCGCGACGTGTGTGTAGATCTGGGTTGTCGAGATATCACTGTGCCCGAGCAACATCTGCACCACCCGCAAATCAGCGCCATGGTTCAATAAATGTGTGGCGAACGCATGCCGCAGTGTATGCGGTGACAGCTTTTCCGAAGCGATACCTGCAGTGACAGCGTGGCGTTTGATCATGTACCAGAAGGCCTGCCGGGTCATTCCACCACCGCGCTGGGTTACGAAAACCGCGTTCGTCGCGGATGACCGGCTCTCTAATAAGGACGGACGCACATGGCGCAGGTAAGCGGACAGCCAGTCCAGCGCCACTTCACCAACAGGAACCAGTCTTTCCTTGTCTCCCTTGCCGATGATACGAATCACACCGGGTTCGATTGACACCTGTGACAGCTGCAAATTAACCAGTTCGCTAACACGCAATCCGGTGGCGTAGAGTAATTCGAGCATGGCACGGTCTCGATAGCCGATATCACTACCCGTATCGGGCGCATTGAGAAGGTCCTCAACCTGCTGTTCATTCAGTGAAACGGGCAGGCTTTGTTCGGCCTTTGGAGATTCGAGCAATCGGGCCGGGTCCTCGTTGATTCGTTTGTCACGCAGCAACCAGGCATAGAATCGGCGCAAAGTTGATAACAGGCGCGCTGATGAACGACTCCTGTAGCCGGTTTCAAACTTGTTCGCCAGGTAACGTTGTACATCGGCCGTACTGGCAGATAACAGTTGCCCGTCGGTGCTCGCCAGCCAGCCGGAAAACCCGGCGAGGTCATTTTTATAAGCTGAAAGCGTGTTTTCACTCAAACCATGTTCCATCCACAAATGGTCAAGAAACTGTTCCAGCAGGCGCTGATCGTGGGGTGGAATATTGTCTGCCCTGGCCATACTTATTGCTGCGATAGCTGATGTGCTTGAAGCTTGCCCGTGACAACCGGCATTACATCATATTCCGTCTTGTTGATCATCAAATATTAAATTTCGGGCAGCGCGTGCGACAATGGCCAAGCGTCCGCCGTAGCGACGCGTGTCCTCATCGAGGTGCGGGGAACGCAAGGACATTTTGAAAATCATCTGTTCCCGACGATAGATTTCATCGGGCAAGCTCACGATGCCTGTGTAAAGCACGCTGATTTTCGATCAAGCTTAACTGAAGATTAAATTGGCGCATAAAAAAGCCACCCACGAGTGGGTGGCTTGTTTTAGCCAGTTCAAGCTGATACTTACCTGCCGGTGTTCCCTCACTTTTTACGGCTCATGGCCTTGTTAATCTTGGCCATTTCCTTTTTTTGCCACCGTTCGACAAAATCAGCAATCGCTTTCTCCTTTTTCTCGGCCATCTTTTCCAGCAGGGCCTGACGTTTCCTGGTCGCCGCCACTTCTGCCTTGGCCTGTTTCAGCGCTGCATTGGTTGCAGCGATACGCTCCCGGATTAACCGACGAGCCTGTGCTGCAGTATCAAGCCTTTTAGCGCCCGCCGCTCTTTTTACTAGCGACGGCGACTTGCTTTTTTTCTGGCAGGCCTCTTCTTGGTCGTACGCTTGGCTACTTTCTTCTTAGCCTTGCGCTTTGCAACTTTCTTCTTGGCCTTACGCTTGGCGACTTTCTTCTTGGCTACTTTCTTCTTAGCCTTGCGCTTCGCGACTTTTTTCTTAGCAGCTTTTTTCTTAGCAACTTTCTTCTTGGCGACCTTCTTCTTGGCCTTACGCTTAGCGACTTTCTTCTTGGCTACTTTCTTCTTAGCCTTGCGCTTTGCGACCTTCTTCTTCGCCGTGCGTTTTGCAACCTTCTTCTTGGCTACTTTCTTTTTAACCTTGCGTTTGGTTGCTTTCTTTGCAGTTACTTTCTTCTTCTTACGAGCAGTAGTTTTCTTCTTCACTGCACGCTTAGCTGTAGTTTTCTTCTTACTTTTAGTTTTAGCTATAGCCATTAGTGCATCCTCTATGTGTGAGTTACCACCGAAAGTATAAAACTAATTTTTAAATTATCAAATATTTTTTCAATTTAAAAACAAATAGTTTTTTATCAAATCATGTAAATTTAACAATAATTTTTTTCTGATAGTTTTATTACACATAAACAGATCACTACATGCGTACTTAACGCCAGCAATTCATTTGTTTATCGCCAGCAAAATACAAACACATTGCATCACCGGTTTTAAGTTTCCAACGACTACACATCAGCTTTCGAAACCAGCCAAACACTATACCAACAGATAAATTCCGACACCGTTTCCGGCATACATAGCTGCATTCGTTATCATCTGCGCGGACACGCATTAACGCTTCAATACCGCTACACAGCGGCATTTCAGCACTGGAGAAGTAAATTCAATCACACTGAAAAGGCCTGCTGGAGTAACCCGAACAGGCCTTGATACCGTTTGAGTCGCTGCTGAAAACAGCAGCTCCCTTATCGCATTTTGTCAGAACCTGAAACCGGTTTGCAGGAACCCGCCAAGTGAATTGTTCTGGCTGACAACGGCCAGGTCCAGGTTAAATCCGAACCAGAAGCCGATGCCGGCTGCGTACATTGTATCTTTCGCCGCATCAGAAATATCATCGGCAATATTCTTCTGCGCACCGACGCGCAGTTGCATAATTTTAAACAAATTGAATTCTCCACCTATCGATACATTCTGCGATTTCAGCGCCTGAAAGTTCTGACTGGTTAGCAAAGCATCATTCTCGATAAGATCGACATCGGCACCCAGCGTGAGAAAATCATTGCGGTATGCGATACCCAACCGTGCCTGGGTATCAAAAGACAGGGTCGACGGAACGCCGGAGGAACTAATGAAATCGATCTTGTGTGAAACCAGGTTGGTTGCAACCAGGCCGATCTGCGTATGCTTGGTCAATCCCATCACGAGACCCAGATCCAGTGTCGTATAGTCCCCAAGATCCCTGGTAGAGTTGTCGAGCAGATCACCCAATCCCGTGTCGATAGTCGAAATTGACTCACTTAAAAAGAGATTATCCACCTGCACATACTTTGGCGTAATCCCGACAGCGATCTTTTGCCCAAACATCTGGAAATTTCTTGCCAGGGAAACACCCAGCTCGGTTGTCAGAACACCTTCGACTTCCAGTATATTTTTTGTTGGATCGGCAAGCTCCAATACTGACTGGGAAATATTAGTCACTGTACCTGCGGCTATCGCATCTGCGCGCGCACTGACAGCAAATGCCCATTTCTTGCCCGAGAAACCCGTCGAAAGCAATGCCGTCGCATCTGGCGATATGATATTGCCGTCCAGTGACTGGGCGATTTGAACAGCCCTGACACCCTCACTGACATTATTGATCGGATCAGCCTGAAAATTGCCAAATGCCGTCTGATAGTCATCGATTTTGTCAACCACACCATCGCCGTCATTAAGAAAGCCGCCGACGCCAATTAACAGCGAAAAATCCTCCCGACTGGGTTGAAAGGAGAGCATGCCCGGATTGGCGAACGGAGCGGTTGCGATATCGGCCGTGGCGACCCTGACATTCCCCATACCCAGCGACCTGGCCTCGACCGAAAAAGGCACCGCATTCGCCGAACGACACAACAATGCGAGAACAGCGATCGATAAAATTCTTTTATAATGCTTCATATGTCCCCCGGATACTTTTTTATCCACGATATAACTGAGCATAGTGCAGAACCCGCGTATAGCCAGCCCGACCCGACCAACCCTGTCAGCGCAGGGCAGGACTGATCGGGTGTAATGCGATATGAACGAAAACACCGACCCAGGACACCGGTATGCAGGACTGATCAGAAGACTGATGGCAATTTGCTACGACCTTTTTCTGCTGATCGCCCTGTTATTCATTGCCACGGCCGTTGCGATGTTCTTCAATGACGGCAAGGCGATTGAACCCGGTCAGACCCTCTACCCGTTCTATATTGTCTATCTGCTGGCGATCAGCTTTGGCTTTTTCGGCTGGTTCTGGACACACGGCGGCCAGACACTGGGAATGAAAACCTGGAAAATGAAACTGCAGCAGAAGAACGGTGGTCCTGTAACCTGGTCGCTGGCACTGGTCCGATTTGTCACCGCTATGCTTTCATGGTCAGCAGCCGGACTGGGCTATTTGTGGTCACTGTATGATCCGCAGCGACGAAGCTGGCATGATATCGCGTCAGGATGCGTGCTCATCGACCTCAGACCGCGGGAATGAATTATCGCATTTTCCGGATCAACACCACGGAGATCGTAATCACCAGTATCGAGGGCAGACCGGCGCTGATCACCGGCGTGACACCGTAGATAATGCCCATCTGGTTCACCACCCTGTTGAGCACATAGAAAGCAACCCCTATCATGACCCCGACCAGGATACGCTGCCCTGCGCCTCCGGTGCGCGCGGTCGACGTCAGTACCAGCGGTACGGCAATCATCAACATGCCGACGCCCGTCAGCGGTGTAAATATCTTTACCCAGAATGCCAGCCAGAATGAATCAGACTCCAGTTCATTCTCGTCCAGATACTGACTGTACTGCCACAATTCGGTTGCCGCCATATCCTCCGGTTCAAGATTCAGCACATTGAACAGGTCGGTACTGACCATCGCCGGCCATGTTTCGACATCATGACGGGTCGATGTAACGTGCTCGCGTGTTATTTCACTGTTGGTCACATTCTGAAGGTGCCAAACTTCGTTTTCACTATCGTAGTGCGCCTGACCGGCATGTGTCGTCTTCTTGAGCCGGTGTTCATCATCGAGTTCATAGACCACCACATCCCTGAGCTGTACATCGGGCAGAACCGTACCGATATAGACGAAATTATTGCCGTATTTCGACCACAAACCCTTTCTGTCACGTGTCAGCACCCTGCCTTCAAGTGCTTCAGCACGCATCGTCTTTGCCGCGCTGATAGCTTCCGGCGCAAGCAGTTCACCCAGAAGCACCACAACAACAATCAGCAAAAAGCCGGCTTTGAGCACTGCCGCGGTTATACGTGATATCGAGACACCGGCCGCACGCATCACCACCAGTTCGGATGTCGAAGCGAGCGCACCCAGTGAAAGCAACCCGCCGAGCAGCATTGCGGAAGGAAAAACCTGGTAAAGCAGCTGCGGCAGGTTGAGCCCCACGTAAAGAAAGGCCTTCATTGCACTGTAGTCGTTTATACCCACGTGCTGCAGTTCTGACACGAAACTGATGAATGCAAACAGGGCGCCGAACACAAACAGCGACATCATTGTTCCACCGACAATGGCACGCGCAATATAGCGATCAATAATCAAGCGGTTTTCTCACTATCAGGATCTGCAGACCTTTTTCTGCCCATTACCAGGCCACTGTATCTGAGCAAGGCATACAGGGTAATCAAACCGAGCACGTGGACCCACGATGTGCCGACCCAGAATGGCACGACACCTTTAGATATCCACGCCTTGCCCACACCGAGCAAATTCGAGTAAACAAGGTAGAGCAGTATACCCAGCGCCATCTTGGAATAGCGCCCGCCCCTTGGTGTTGTCTGACTTAACGGCAATGCCATCATCACGATGATCAGCGTTGCAACCGGCAGAGTAATACGCCAGTCGAGCTCGGCCTTGTGTTCCGGATTGTCCGAGTTCCACAACGCCCGGGTTGATAATGCCTGGACGCGTAACGGATAGTTTTTGTCCTTTGGGGCCGGCACCACCACGCCGTACTCCGCGTAATCGATGATTTGATAATCCGACTCCCCGGGCACACCGATATAATGGCTTCCATTCTCGAACATCATATAATCCAGCCCGTTTTCGTGCGTGACATTACGCGCATCCAGCGCCAGGTCGATATGCGTGCTTCCGTCCTTGTTGAACCGCTGGAATATGTTGCTCATCGTTTTACCGTCCTTGCTGATCTCCTCCATGAAGATCACGGCATCACCGTCGGGCGATCGGTTGAAGCGGCCCGGCGCAAATGTGCTGATAATGCTGACGTTGCGTATCTGCGCATTGATGTCTGCACGCTGCAATGCCACCCAGGGCCTCATGAACAGCATCATCACCAGCACGATCAGGCTGATCGGCAGCGCCACCATCAACATCGAGCGAAACCACTGCCTGGGCCCGATCCCGCCCGCCATCATCGCCGTCATCTCGCTGTCCATATATAAGCGACTCAACGCCAGTAATACGCCCAGAAAAAGACCGACCGGAATCAACAGCACCAGCACCTTCAGCTGACTGTTGATAAACAATGGCAGCACCGTTGAGGTCGTCAGCTCACCCTGCAGAAACCACTTCAGGAACTGCACGATTTCGACGCTGGTGACGACAATCAGCAGCACGAACATCACCGCCAGCCAGGTCGTTATGACCTCCCTGATGATATAACGATCGATGATGGTGATACCGAAACTCATATTCCGGATTATCACATTGACTGCCGGTCATTGACCAGCACGTGTGCAAAATTCAGTTGATGACCGGCACACGTAAAATCAGTCATGAAAAATGGAGATGAATTTCATACAATGCCCCCATTTATTCGAATCTATCTGGAGAAAACATGGAATATACGGTTAAAAGCGGCAGCCCTGAAAAACAGCGCATCGGCTGTGTCGTCGCCGCTGTCTATGCACCCAGAACACTGTCAGCCGCGGCCAAGACGCTCGATAAAGCCAGCGGCGGCCTGATCTCCAACCTGATCCGGCGTGGTGAACTTGAAGGCGACCTCGGCGGCACCCTGCTGCTGCACAACGTTGAAAACACACTGTGCGATCGCGTCCTGCTGGTCGGCTGCGGCAAGGAGAAGGAAGTCGATACCCGGGCTTTCCGCAAAATCAATAGCGCGATGGCGTCCACGCTCAAATCCAGCGGCACCACCGAAGTGGCCTCCTTTCTGACCGAAATACCGGTCAAACGCAGAGGCCTGAGCTGGAAAATCCAGCAATCAATCGAGGCGATCGACGAAACACTGTATAGCTTCAATCAACTCAAATCGGAACAGAAAGCACCGCGCAGGCCGCTGCGCAAGTTCGTCTTCAGCGTCTCGGGCCGCGGCCAGCTGGCCGAAGGTGAAGAAGCGGTACGACGCGGCATGGCTATTTCCACGGGTATCAAGCTGACCAAGGACCTGGCGAACCTGCCCGGCAATATCTGTACGCCTGATTACCTCGCGAAACAGGCCATGACGATGCAGAAGCAGTTCCCCAGAACCAAGGTCGGCGTACTTGATGAGAAGGACATCGAATCGCTGGGCATGGGTGCGTTCATGTCAGTAACGAGGGGCAGCAGGCAGGCCGGCAAACTGATCACGATTGAGTACAAAGGGGGTGACAAAAAGCAGAATCCCGTCGTACTGGTTGGCAAGGGCGTGACCTTTGATTCAGGGGGTATCAGCCTGAAACCCGGTGCGGCCATGGATGAAATGAAATACGACATGTGCGGCGCAGCCGGCGTGCTTGGCGCGGTGTCCGCCTGTGCGGAACTGCAGCTGCCGGCAAACGTCGTCGGCATCATTCCTACCGTAGAAAACATGCCTGACGGCATGGCCAGTAAACCCGGCGATATCGTTACCAGCATGTCGGGCCAGACTATCGAGATCCTGAACACGGATGCCGAAGGCAGGTTGATCCTGTGTGACGCGCTGACCTATGCGGAAAAATTCAATCCGGATGTCGTTATCGACATCGCCACGCTGACCGGTGCCTGCGTGGTTGCACTGGGTGCGCACCCGGCGGGCCTGATGGGCAATCACAAGCCGCTGATCCATGATCTGTTGAAAGCCGGAAAAAACAGCGGTGACCGCTGCTGGGAACTGCCGTTATGGGATGATTACCAGGAACAGCTCGACAGCAATTTCGCCGACATGGCAAACATCGGCGGCAAGGGCGCAGGCACCATTACCGCAGCCTGCTTCCTGTCGCGGTTCGCGAAAAAATACCATTGGGCCCATCTGGATATCGCCGGTGTCGCCTGGTCCAGTGGCAAGGAAAAGGGCGCAACCGGACGTCCGGTCAGTTTACTGGTACAGTACATACTCCAGCGCATCGCCGACAACCGGAACTGATTTCGCGACAGGACATAGTGAAACCACGCATTGATTTTTACAAACTGAACGGCCAGAACCGCACCAGCATTAACCGGTTCTGCTGTCAGCTGACAGACAAAGTGGTAAAAATGGGACATTCCGTTTTCATCAGAACGAAAGACGCCGGTGAGGCGCAACGCATGGATGACATGCTGTGGACCTACAGCGACAGCAGCTTTCTTCCACATGCTATACAGGGGGATGAAGACGACTTTGACGTGCCGGTGATAATAGGCCATACCGACTCCGGGTCGACGGATTATCTTTTGATCAATATGAGCGATGACATTCCTGAAAACCTGGATCACTATCAACGCGTCGCCGAGATCATCGACGACACGCCGGATACCCTGCAGAAAGGCCGCGCCCGTTACTCGAGCTACCGGAAAGAGGAATACACGCTGCACTATCACGAAATAGCCTGATCCTTCTTATGTCCGAAGACAATACCACCAACCTGCCGATCCTTGACGATATCATCAAACCCGGTGACACGGACAAGGCAGTACATCGACCCGCGAACAGGGTGCAAAGCCCAGTCCGGCCTGAAGAGCACACCAGCGATCCGGTATCGGCGCTCCCTGAAGCCGATCCTGTTTCACCCGTACCCAGCGATGCCCCGACGGATACCGTCGCGCAACGGACCGATATTGATGCGCTGACCGAGGAGATTCTTGCCAGTGTGCGCGACGACATTGACCAGGTACTTCGATTGAAAATCCGCCAGGTTCTGGAACGGCGTTTCTCCGACGACAGCAAATCCGACTAAATCCGACATCTGCCTTACATAGGCTATCCGCAGTGCATGCGGTATAATTCCGCGCTTTTATAGTAATGGCGAGCGCCCCTGAACTGCCCATGGACAAGACCTACGACCCACACGCGATTGAACAGAAGTGGTATCAGACCTGGGAACAGAACGGTTACTTCAGCCCTGATGCAGAAACCTGGAAACAGGGTCGGCGCAGCAACTACTGCATCATGATCCCGCCCCCCAATGTGACCGGGCGACTCCACATGGGGCATGCCTTCCAGGACACCATCATGGATGCCCTGATTCGCTACCACCGCATGAAGGGCGATAAAACCCTGTGGCAGGTGGGTACTGACCACGCCGGCATCGCGACCCAGATGGTCGTTGAGCGCCTGATTGACGCCGAGGGCAAAACCCGGCACGACCTCGGGCGCGAGCAATTCATCGACAGGGTCTGGGACTGGAAAGAGCATTCGGGCGGCACCATCACCAGTCAGTTACGACGCATGGGTGCCTCACTGGACTGGTCACGGGAACGCTTCACCATGGACGAAGGCCTGTCGGAAGCCGTCCAGGAAGTGTTCATCCGCCTTTACGAGGAAGGCCTGATATACCGCGGCAAACGTCTGGTCAACTGGGATCCGGTGCTGCATACAGCGGTATCCGACCTCGAGGTACTGTCTGCCGAAGAAAACGGCCACATGTGGCATATGCGCTATCCACGCAGCAATGGCGCCGGTCATGTTGTGGTCGCGACCACACGGCCCGAAACCCTGCTCGGTGACTGCGCGGTTGCAGTTCATCCAACCGACGAACGCTACAGTTACCTGCTCGGTGAATACCTTGACCTTCCGCTGACCGGGAGACGCATCCCGGTCATCGCCGACGAACACGTGGATCCTGAATTCGGCACGGGCTGCGTAAAGATCACACCGGCGCATGACTTCAATGATTACCAGGTCTGGCAGCGTCACGCCGGCAAACTCGAGCTGCGCGAAATCATTCATGGCGGCCTGATCAACGTATTCACCATCGATGCCGCCATTCGCGAAAACGAAGAGCACGAAGGCGAGCTGATTCCTGCGCAATACATCGGCATGGACCGCTATGAGGCACGCAAGCAGATCGTCGCCGATCTCGAGGCTGCCGGCCTGCTGGAAAAGATCGACGATCACAAGCTGATGGTACCGCGCGGTGATCGCTCGGGTGCAGTCATCGAGCCTTACCTGACCGATCAGTGGTACGTTAGTGTCAAACCCCTGGCAGAACCGGCGATCAAGGCGGTCGAAATCGGTTATATCAAATTTGTGCCGGATAACTGGAAGAACACCTACTTCGAATGGATGCGCAACATCGAAGACTGGTGCATATCCAGGCAGATCTGGTGGGGCCACCGCATCCCCGCCTGGTACGATAACGTCGGCAACGTCTATGTCGGCCGCAACATCGATGAAGTACGCGAGAAAAACAGGCTGCCCGCTGACTTCGAGCTGACGCAGGACGAAGATGTGCTCGATACCTGGTTCTCATCGGCGCTATGGCCTTTCTCGACGCTGGGCTGGCCCGAGAAAACCCCCGAACTCGAAGACTTCTACCCCACCAATGTGCTGGTCACCGGCTTCGATATCATATTTTTCTGGGTCGCGCGCATGATCATGATGGGATTGAAGTTCATGGGCGATGTGCCGTTCCACGAAATCTATATCCATGGCCTGGTGCGCGATGCCGAAGGCCATAAGATGTCGAAATCGAAGGGCAACGTGCTCGACCCCATCGACGTGGTCGATGGCATCGGCCTGGAAGAACTCGTCAGCAAAAGAACCAGCGCAGTAATGCAGCCACACCTGATCGAGCGTATCGAAAAACTGACACGCAAGACCTTCCCCGATGGCATACCTGCTTTTGGCACCGACGCCCTGCGTTTCACCTTTGCCGCACTCGCAACCACCGGCCGCGATATCGTACTGGCGCCATCACGCATCGAAGGCTATCGCAACTACTGCAACAAGCTGTGGAATGCGACACGTTATGTGCTGATGCAAACCGAGGGCAAGGATACCGGCATCGGTAATGATGACGTCGAGCTGTCGCTGGCTGACCGCTGGATCATTTCACGCCTGCAGCACGTCGAGCAGAACATCGAGAAAAACATCAAGAACTATCGCTTTGATCACTACGCACAGGATCTGTACGCGTTTGTCTGGGAAGATTATTGCGACTGGTATCTGGAGCTCTCCAAGCCGGTACTGTTCAACGATGACACACCCGAAGCGGCCCAGCGCGGTACGCGTCGTACCCTGGTTCGCGTGCTCGAGACCATCCTGCGCCTGAACCACCCGATCATGCCGTTCATTACCGAAGAACTCTGGCAGAAGGTCGCGCCGCTCGCCGGAAAGTCGGGTGAAACCATCATGAACCAGCCCTACCCTGAAGCCGATGCCGAAAAATTTGATCAGTCGGCCGAAAGCGAACTTGAATGGGTAAAAACCTTTATCAGCGGTGTGCGCAGAATCCGCTCTGAAATGGATATTGCACCGGGCAAGGCCTTACCGGTATTTCTTCAGAATGCCCGCGACCAGGACAGGGAGATATTCGAACGCAACCAGACGTTCATCCAGACACTGGCAAAACTGGAGTCAACCGAATGGCTCGAGGCTGACAGCAAGGCACCCGAATCTGCCACCGCACTGGTCGGTGAAATGCAGATCCTGATTCCACTCGCCGGACTGATCGACAAGGAAGCTGAACTCGCCCGCCTCGAAAAGGAGCTCACCAAACTGCAAAACAACCTGGACAAGGGCAACGCAAAACTGCAGAACGCCAGCTTTGTCGACAAGGCGCCAGCGGCTGTGGTTGAGAAAGAGCGCCAGCGTGTTGAAGAAATGAGCAGAGCGAGACAACAGTTGCAGCAGCAGGCTGAAAAAATACGCGCACTGTAGTATTGCGAATATGATCGGACTTGCACAGCTGTCTATGGACGCTGTAATCTGACAGCATCACCCATGTGAACACCGGCTAGTCATATGCAAACTCCTGACAAGCAGCAGCAGATTATCCAGACCCATGCAGGGCTAATTCTTGGTGTCGTGCAGTGTATACAGAACCCGGACTTGAGACCACAGGTGGAACAGGCGCTGGCCGTTTCAGAACAGAATGGCTGGGACAAACTCGTCGCCGCCATCCGAAAAATCCTCAATGGCAGCAGAGAAGAAAGTATCCTCAATGGCCTGGACGATGAAGACAGCGTAATCGTTACCGCCATTCTGCGCGGTTTGCAGGATCCAAACACCTTGCCCAAGCCGGAACAGACACCCGATGCCACCCTCGCCGCTCCGATGCTGGCTAACCTGATCAACGACGCAAGACGAGGCGATCACAATGCCGTCATCATGCTGGGCGGCATGGCCGAACAGATGTCGATGGCTGGCGGCGACATGGCCAGCGTCGGTGCCATTCTGAAAGACCTGATCGATGGTGAACGCGACGTCGACAAACTGTGCGACAAGGTCGGCCCACAGGGTGAATCATTGATCGTGCAAATTCTGGATGAACTGGGCAAGCTGGAAGTGCATTGATTCTGTTACCGCGCTGACCTGAATTTCCCTTTAACACAGAAGGCACTAAGGCATTCTGCCTGCAGGATCGGCTTTAGCCGCGAATTGCTCGCAAGACAGTATACAGCTGTTCGCGGCTAAAGCCGATGCTACGGTGTACAACACAGGCTTGCCGGCCCTGTGAGTATAATCGCGCCCGCATCATTACAGATCAAGATCCCAACCACCACCCTCTTCCTTGCAGAAGCTTCTGTTCACGGTTTTTAACAGCGAGCCATCCTTGTAACCCTCGTATTGCAGGATGCGGCATTCGATTTCGGTAAAATCTTCTTCTTCAATATCGATGCTAAGCAGTTTCATGGTACTGGTAAAGCCGCTGTCCGGATTGCTGACCTGTTTGATGTCTCCCTCTTTTCCATTGTTCAACAGATACAGTGCGGCTACTTCGATCAGATCACGGTCCTTTTGTGTCAGTTGTTGCAACTCCTCATCGGACATGCCGGTAATGGACGTCGTGGCATCCCCGACCAGCGTGAACGGCGTGGTAATCAGGCCCTTGAAAAATCCGGTTACTGCTCCGGAACTGGCCTCCTGGCCAGCTTCTTTTGCCTTGTCGATCATGCCTTCGGCCCTGTCCAGCATCGGCGGGATCGACTCCCTGGTGGTTTCGATCTCCTTGACAACATCCTGGATCAGCGGGCGCGTCGCCTCGATTTCTTTCGAGGCGGTTACCACGGCATCCGATGCCTTGTCTGCGCTTTTCAGGATCGACGGCACTTCCTTTCTGACGGCTTCGACTTCTTTCAAAATCGGTGGAATCTGCTGACCTGTTCGCTCGACCTGCTCGAGAATCGGCGGGATCTGCTGACGCGTCTGTTCAACTTCTTCAAGTATCGGCGGCACCAGCAACCGGGTCTGCTCGACTTCGTGCAGTATATCCGGAACCAGTTTCCGGATTTCGCTAACTTCGTCGAGCACAGGTTCGACTCGCTCGCGCGTCTGGTTGACGCTGTCGAGTATGTCCGGTAAATGCACACCGACCCGCGAAAGCACATACGCGAAATAGATCAACGCGGCCGATAGCGCGAAAATCGACAACGCCATCAGAAAGGATGCAGCCACCTGCGCCTGTGACCTGGTTCGCTCAGTCATGAATTTTATTACCTGTCGCCACTGACATTCGGCCTGCCGAACATGCCTTCGGGATCTTTGCCCCTTGTAAAAGCGGGCCGCCACCCGAAACAGGCGGCGGACCACGCTCGGGTTGCTTTATGCAGCCAGCGGCAATGCCAGCGACTGCAGTATTTCTGCACGCCGCTCCAGCACATGTTCCACAACCTGCTGATAATCGGCACCAACAGCCGCAAACATGGATGGAATATCAATGCCGAGTCCGTGCAGCGTGTTCTTGAGAAAATCCAGACGGGACGCGATCGTGTCCAGATATTCGATACGTTGCTGCTCAGGCAGCTTGGCCAGTTCGCGTTTGAGCTGCTCCAGGCCGAAGGCGACATGATCGACCTCATCCTCGAGCGGCGTCCTTAAAGACTCGCGCGTACCCGGGTCTGCCATCGGCACGATCTGCTCAACGGCTTCGCTGCCCAGCGCTTCGACGCAGACATACATATCCGTCAGAAAATCGAGCCAGTCCAGTGAACGGAAATGCTGCAGAAACAGGTCCTGCTGCTGCTCGGAAAATACCGGCGTCCTGTCGGTGCCGAATCTGTCCATCCATTCATGCTGAATACGAACATGCTTGCTTTCGTCACCAACCTGTTTTCCAAGCATGATGCGAATTTCATCGTTCGGTGCAGTCGCAATACGTTCTGCACAGGCCCGCATGATCAGATAATCGACCTGCGTGTACATCACCAGTAAACGCCCCATGGCGATGCGATAGGATTCATCATCTAATTTTGCTGTTTCAGTCATGCTGCTCACCCCCTCTCGTTGATCTCATTCAGTTGTATCACAACAAGATGACTTATCACAGCCAGAGCAGTTCCGGAATCACGGATTTTTTGCGCCAGTCAGGCGTAGATACCGTGTTCGCGCGTAGCCAGGAACCTGATTTCCGGCCATTTTTCCATGGTCATATCGAGATTGACCCGGGTCGGCGCGATATAGGCAAGATCGCCGGCATGATCGAGTGCCAGGTTGGTGCTATGCCTGTTCTTGAAACGGGTGAGCTCCTTTTCGTTATCACACTCCACCCAGCGTGCGGTGGTAACACTGACGTTTTCGAAGCTGCAATCGACGCCATACTCGTCCTTGAGTCGGTGTTTGACGACTTCAAACTGCAGGACACCGACAGCACCCAGTATCAGGTCATTATTGTTCAATGGCCGGTACAGCTGGGTGGCGCCTTCCTCGCACAACTGAATAAGCCCCTTCTGCAGCGCTTTCATTTTCAGTGGATCCCGCAACTGCGCGCGCCGGAACAGCTCAGGCGCAAAGTTTGGAATACCGGTGAATGCGAGATCTTCCCCCTGGGTAAAGGTGTCGCCGATGCGCATGGTACCGTGATTGTGCAGACCGATGATATCGCCGGTATAAGCCCTGTCGACATGCTCCCTGTCCGAGGCCATGAATGTGAGCGCATCGGCCAGCTTGATATCCTTACCGATACGCACATGCCGCACCTTCATGCCCTTGTTGTAGGTACCCGAACAGATCCGTACAAACGCGATCCGGTCACGGTGCCCGGGATCCATATTGGCCTGTATCTTGAACACGAAACCACTGAACTTTTCCTCGACCGGTTCAACCGTGCGGCTTTGGGTTTCCCGCGACCGCGGTGCAGGTGCGAAATCATCGAGCGCATCGAGCAGTTCCTTAACGCCAAAATTATTGATACCGGAGCCGAAGAACACCGGGGTCAGTTCGCCCTTGTTATAGGCGTCGAAATCAAACGCATGACTGGCACCCCTGACCAGTTCGATCTCTTCGCGCAGCTCTTCGGCGACCGAACCGAGGACCTCATCGAGCTCCGGGTTATCGAGCCCCTGGATGACATCACCCTGCTGCACCTTGCCTTCGTGTGTCGCACTGAACAGATGCACACTGTCCTCGACCAGATTGAATACGCCCCTGAACTGCTTGCCCATCCCGATCGGCCAGGTGATCGGAGCGCACTGGATTTTCAGGATGTCTTCGATCTCATCCATCAGATCAATCGGGTCACGCGCTTCGCGGTCCATCTTGTTGACGAAGGTAATAATCGGTGTCGTGCGTAAACGGCACACGTCCATCAGCTTGATGGTGCGCTCTTCGACACCCTTGGCGGCATCGATTACCATAAGTGCCGAATCGACCGCGGTCAGGGTGCGGTAGGTATCCTCTGAAAAGTCCGCGTGACCCGGCGTATCCAGCAGGTTGATGATGCTGTCCTTGTAGGGAAACTGCATGACCGAGGACGTGACCGAAATCCCACGCTGTTTTTCCAGTTCCATCCAGTCAGAGGTCGCATGCCTGGCGGCCTTGCGCCCCTTGACCGTGCCCGCAAGCTGTATTGCACCGCCGTACAGCAGCAGTTTTTCGGTCAGCGTGGTCTTGCCGGCATCCGGGTGCGAGATAATGGCGAATGTTCGCCTGCGATTGACTTCATCTTGATACGACATGGGCGCCGAATTATACATGGTATTTGACGCAAAGGCGCCAAGACGCAAGGAATGCTGATGTTGCTTTTTCGCAGGAGCGGCTTCAGTTGCGAAGCATTCTGTTTCCCTTTTCTCATTGATGTTGTTTCGCCCTTTAGGGCGAGTTACTTTCTTTGCTCGTGCAAAGAAAGTAACCAAAGAAACACGCCCCCGGCGCTCGTGCTGCGCATGCCCTCAGCCATCATCGCTGCCAACGGGTCGTCTCGACTCGCCATCCGGGCTCGACGAGACTCGATTGGCCGTCCCTGGCCAATCGACCCTACCAGCGAAGCTGTCTTCGGCGAGCTTAAGGGGGAAGGGGGCGGTGCTGTTCAGTTGGTTGGGGCCCCCTTAAGGCTTGCCGAGGTATTCGGCTTTGGTAGGGCAAATCGGGCAGGGACGCCCGATTTAGCCTTGTGGAGCCCGGACGGCGACTCAAGGCGGCCCGTTGGC
>CP070838.1:39044-64380 GCA_020341835.1 Thiotrichales bacterium
AGATGAGCCCGAAAATGCACAGTCACACCTTGCGGCCATGTTGCTGGGCAGTTCCGAAGCTATCACCCTGGCAGAGGGTGAACTGGTTCTGGGCCAGTACCAGTCTGTCATGTTGTGTGAGCTGGACGGGCCGCGCAAACGCAAGGTGAATATACGTGTGTATGGGGAGTAGATCGATGACCACGGCATATTAAAGCCGAATTGATCCTGAGACGGTATTCTGGAGACATTCGCGGCTGAAGCCGCGCCTGCGCGGTTCCCGGATGTGGAAAGCGATGCCTGTCTTATCTGTGCTCGTGACTAAGCTAATATTAAAACATGACCACAACCGACCGCTCTGGTTCCGGCAAGATGCATGGTGTACGCGTTGCACTGGTGCTTCTCTTTGTTGCCATCGTAGCGGTTATTATCGCGGGAGGATGGTTCATCATGTTCATGCCCGGTAAATCCTGGTCTGATCCCGTGCCGCCCCTGTCCGCAGAAGAGCAACAGATTCACGACAGGCTGAAGCACCATGTCGAGGCGTTGGCGGGAAGAATAGGGGAACGTAACGTCTGGAACGCCGAGGCATTGGCCGCGGCTGCTTTGTATATCCACAATTCGCTGGAAGAATCGGGCTACGCTGTGCGTGTCCAGGCTTATGAAAGCCGGGGCATGACAGTACAGAATCTCGAAGTCGAGTTGCCGGGCGCATCGGCAGCCGAGGAAGTGGTTGTTGTGGGCGCACATTACGACTCCATCGCTGGCGGCCCCGGTGGCAATGACAACGCCTCTGGTGTCGCTGCGCTTCTGGAGATTGCACGCTTGCTGGCGAACGCGAACCCTTCGCGTACACTTCGCCTGGTCGCCTTTGTCAATGAAGAGCAGCCGTTTTCCTACAGCGAAGAGATGGGCAGCCGGGTGTACGCAGAGCGCGCGCGCGCGAGCGGTCAACAGATCACGGCCATGGTTTCGCTGGAAACCATCGGTTACTACAGCGATCAACCCGGCAGTCAGCATTATCCCTTTCCATTCAGTTTGTTTTATCCCGATACCGGAAATTTCCTCGGCTTTGTCGGCAATCTGTCTTCCTGGCGCCTGGTGCGTCAGGCGATCGCTGCCTTCCGCGCATCGACCGCGTTCCCCTCGGAAGGCGTCGCGGCACCCGAGCAGATCACAGGGGTGGGCTGGTCGGACCACTGGCCGTTCTGGCGGGCCGGTTATCCGGCGATCATGGTTACCGACACGGCATTTTTTCGCTACCCGCACTACCACAAGGCAACGGATACACCGGACAAGCTTGATTACCTCAGCCTGGCGCGGGTTACCCGCGGGCTGGTGGATGTGGTTGCCGAGTTGGCCGGGAAGCCACTGGATTCGGGCTTTCGCGGGAATGACTGATCAGCGGGAAGGTTTTTTTCCGGGGCAATTGACTCATTGCTTGAATATCAAGCTTTACGCTGAATCAGCTCCATAGACCGTCCCGCTACCCGATTTATTTCTGGAAGGTCCCGATCAGTTCCGCTTGCGCAAGGATATGGCCCTGCATGGCCGCTTCGACATCTGCTTTGGTCGGTTGCTGTAATCCTTCGAGTACGGTATCCAGTGCATACAGTTTGTGGAAATAGCGGTGACGCCCAATCGGCGGGCAGGGACCGCCATAACCTGGACGTTGCCAGTCGTTGATGCCCTCGATGACGCCCGCTGGCCGTGTTTCGGATGTGATATGTTCCGCCAGACTGTTGAGGTCAGGCGGGATGTTGCACAGCACCCAGTGTACCCAGACCATCCTCGGCGCTTCCGGATCCGGCGCATCCGGATCATCAACGATCAGCGCCAGGCTGCGGGCAGCCTCGGGTACACCGTCCCAGTGAAGTGGCACGGAGATATCTTTACCGCTGCAGGTGTATTGTTCAGGGATCTCTGCACCGTGCTCAAAAGCACTGGACTTCAGAATTAGTGACATACCGACCTCCGACTTTTATTTGTTGGGTCGTCTGAATTCTTCGCCGGGCTCGGTCCAGTCATCAGGTTTGGTATCGGTGACTCCGGTGCCCAGGTCATCGGTCTCGGCGATATCGAGAGCGCCGGACCAGTTTTCAGGTTCTTCACTCAACTCGATCTGCAGATCACGCCATTCTTCGAAACTGATCTCTTCGAGGTCACCGTCGAAATGCTGCAGTTCAACGGTATTTTCTTTTTCATCAATGGCAACGACGTAAAATCGCTGTCCCTTGTCAAGATGGGCATACCACTGGTCTAATTGTGGATCGAGTTCGTTTGGCATTGTACTGGTCCTCTTGCAGATTCGTATAACCGACCCCGAGATTGCAAGCTGCCGATCGACAGCAGTGGCCCGGGTCCGGTAAGCTTCTGGACAGTTTATCCGCTGCAATGTCCTGTAAAGATATTACACCGATCCAGGCCATTATTCTGCTGTAATCCACACTGATACTGGGTTGGTCAGTGCACAAGGAATGGACATAATGGGACTGATACACACTACTGTCACCGATTTTCTCGTCGCGACCCTTTGCAGTTGAACACCAGCACCTTTAAAAACAGCTACTTCGATCTTGGCCAGGGTTTTTACCAGTCGATCAAGCCAACACCGGTACACAAGCCGGAACTGATTATTTTCAACCGGGCACTGAGTGAAGAGCTGGGCCTGTCTGACACCGCCCTGGACCTGTCGGCCGGTGCGGCGGTCTTCGCCGGCAATCGTATACCCAAAGGCGCAGAACCGCTGGCGATGGCCTATTCCGGCCACCAGTTCGGGCATTTCAATCCGAACCTGGGTGATGGCCGCGCGATACTGCTCGGGCAGATATTGAGCCCTGACGGCGGCTCTTTTGATATTCACCTGAAAGGGACCGGGCGTACCGCTTTTTCCCGCGACGGCGACGGTCGTGCCGCCCTTGGACCCGTACTGCGCGAGTACCTGGCCAGTGAAGCCATGGCGCGGCTGGGTGTACCCACAACGAGGGCACTGGCTGCAGTTACCACGGGTGAAGAAGTAACCAGAGAACGATTGTTGCCGGGGGGCATCATCACCCGTGTTGCCGCCAGCTTTATTCGAATCGGTACCTTCGAGTACTTTCTCGCCAGAAGTGACATCGAGGGGATTACCCGCCTGGCTGACTATGTCATCGACAATCTTTATCCGGAACTGCAACAAATCGAAAATCCGTATCTTGCCTTGCTCGATGCCGTCATCGAAGGACAGGCCGCGCTGATCACACAATGGATGCAGTTAGGCTTTATTCATGGCGTGATGAATACGGACAATATGTCGGTAGCCTGCGAGACCATCGACTATGGACCCTGTGCGTTCATGGACCACTATGCCCATAACCGCGTTTACAGCTCGATCGATCATCACGGGCGCTATGCCTATAACAATCAGCCGAATATCGGGCTATGGAATCTATCCCGCTTTGCCGAGTGCCTGCTGCATCTGATCGACAAGGACCAGGACACGGCAATCGAAATCGCGAAAGATAGTCTGGAGGGCTTTATCAATGCCTATCAGGACAACTGGTTAAGCGCTATGCGCGCCAAACTCGGTCTCACGGCCGAATTCGATCAGGACAGGGCACTGATCGAAGCCCTGTTTGAAGTCATGGCCGGCAGCAATGCGGATTTCACCCTGACGTTCTATCAACTCTCTCTGCTTGACGTAGATGGCTCGGACGACAATACGGTACTGGCTCTGTTCGATGATGCAGAATCCATGGCCCAATGGCTCGAGCGATGGCGCGGCCGATTACGACAGGAATCCAGTGCTGATGAAGAAAGAAAAGCGCTGATGCGTGCCGTCAATCCGATTTATATACCGAGAAACCATTTGATCGAAGCAGCAATACGCGCCGCGGAGGACGATGGCGACTTTTCCGTGTTTCATGCGTTACACCAGGTCCTGCAACAACCGTACGATGTCCAGCCTGGAAAGGAAACCTACATGCAACCGCCGCGGCCGCACGAAGTTGTGCGCCAAACCTTTTGCGGGACCTGACGACTATTTCGATGTTTCCGAGGACAGTTCGTCCTGTGCCTGCTGTGCTCTCGAACGCTGCTCATCCGCCGGGTTATAAGGGTCCTGCTGCGGTTCCGGTCCACCGGCGCAGGCTGCGATAAAGCCGGCGGTGAACAGTAACACGATAAGTGGTTTTAGAACGTGCTTCATATGCGTCTTCCGGTAATTATTGTTGTGCCGCAGTTTAACAAATCTAACGCGAGTGCTACTCTGTAATCACCTGTCAGACGTCGACCCCAGAGATAAAAATGGACACACTGATAACCACTGAATGGCTGAGCCTGCACCTCGATGACCCGGACCTGGTCGTGCTCGACTGCAGCGTATCCACATTATCGGATGAAGAGCACGGCCTGCGCAATGTCAGTGGCCGCGCCGACTATGACAAGGGCCATATCCCGACTGCCGGATTCGCGGATCTCAAGGGCGATCTCTGCGACATCAACAGCCCGATTGAATTTGCCGTGCCAACGCCTGAACGGTTCTGTTCTGCGATGGGTGCACTGGGCGTCGGTGATGATTCGCGTGTCGTCCTCTACGACAGCAGCTATTCGTTCTGGGCTGCACGCGTCTGGTGGATGCTGCGCTGGGTTGGATTCGATCATGCGGCGCTGCTTGACGGCGGGCTGAAAGCCTGGACGGAAGAGGGTCGGCCGCTATCGACCGAGCCTGCCATCCGGTCCGTCAAAAACCTGACCCCGGCGCCGCGACCGGAACTGATCGCTGACCGGAACGAGGTGCTTGCCGGTATCGATGACGCCGAAGTCTGTCTGATCGATACCATGCCGGAGGAATTTTACCGTGGCGAAGCCAGCCTCTACGCACGCCCGGGGCATATTCCCGGCGCATCAAATATCAATGGCCTCAGCCTGCTCGACGATAGCGGCCACTTCAGACCGGACGATGAACTGGCCGCGATACACCAGGGCGTTCACGACACGCGCACCATTACCTATTGCGGTGGCGGCATCATGGCCTCCGCCAATGCCTTCGTCATGACCCGGCTCGGCTTCACCGATGTCGCGGTCTATACCGCTTCGCTCCAGGAATGGGCCGCCGATCCGTCCAACCCAATGGTTGTCGAAAACGACTCATAAAAAACCGCCGTAAACGCGGGAAAGTCACTCATCCCCGGGTTAATGCATCGTTTGGCGGCGATGCCGCAGCGGATTGATATCTACTATCAATGCAAATTTATTTCAGTAGAATGTTTAGATATCAACCAGTTGCGCAGGTCGGCCTGAACTTTCTTACGATATTCATGGAAAAACAGACATATATCGCCAAGCTCGCACTCTATATCCGTTCTGATGACGCCGATGGCGAGTTGCCAGACGAGTCGATGTATGAACTGCATTATTCAAAAACCGCAGAATTCCCGATTCCGCCCGCACCCGGCGTTTCGGTGCTGACCTGGAGGCCAACGATCATCAAGGAAGTCATTGTTGATAACAACGGTGAAGTGATTTGTCACTTCGAAGACCTGGTCCTTCCGGTTGACCGATTCGAAGCGTTGATGGACAAATACAAGATCTATCTGTCCGATGGCGGCTGGGAAGAAGATACCCAGTTGCGAAAATGGCCTGGACATAACGCCCAGGGACAGCAGGAATGGGACGAGGTTCCTCTCGAAAAACGGATCAACAGACTCTGGGAGAATCCGAGACATATCGATCTGGATTCCAGTTTTCTGTACTTCATTTCCGTCAGCGATGGTAACGGCGGCGACTACCGTTACGTGGGCAGAGCCAGAAACAAAAGCCGCTTGAATGAATACCGAAACTATCTGAAGAAAATTCGCGATGGTGAAGAACGTGGCAAGAAAACAGGCTACCGCGCCGTACATTTTGCGCTCTATACCGCGATGATCAACGACTGGAAGATCAAATGTTATCCACTGGAAAACTGTAACGGCGAAGATGCAACCCGACTGGAAAAACGCCGCATCGCGGAACTCAAGTGCAATCTTAATGGCGCCAGAACCTGGCGGGTGTCGCAAATGCCATCGCTTACGATCGAACAATTGCTACGCTGAATCCGATAAAAGGTTCACACCCGTTTCCAACGTCTACGTAGGCAACTCCGTTCAAGCATCCGCGAAATCCTCATCCTTTAAACCGAAGGTTTCGATCAGTTGTTCCCGGGTGCCCGCGCGCAATACTGCTGCCGGTGTCGGCGGGTGCCGTTCTGCGGCCATGCGTTCTGTTTCGTCCTCATAGCGCCAGGCTTTTGACAATGGCCGCTCCTGCGCATCCATCCAGATGTAGTATTTCATGAGGAGAACAGTATACGTATTCGGTCGCAGATTAATCCAGCTGTACGGCTCCTGCTTTTCTATGCGCGCATACTTTGACGCATATCAACACGGTTCCAGCTCATCTCATTAATATTGACCTGTTGACGATCGAAGTCTTTTGTCGGTTGTCGCACCATCTATCCTGGTCTCAGGATAGCGTATTGGTTTATTACAAATTTGTGAATCGACAATAAGAGGGCTAGTGATGAATTTTAAAAACAGGATGATATTTACCGGCCTGCTTGGGGTGCTTTGTGCGAGTGTACTGCTGGCTGGTTGCGCCCAGAATGAAACGCGTGACGAAGCCGTCGAAGCGGTTGCCGAAGTCGAGGTGCTCAGGGGCGATGGCACCGGCCTGATTGCCGGTCTGGGTATCGTTGGCGCATCCATGTTCGACTTCGACAGTGCGGAACTCAATGAAGAGGGTATTGCCTCGATCGAGGAGTACAGACAATCCATCGCACCTGAACTCACCGATGCCTACATGGTGGTCATCGTCGGCCATACAGACAGTTCAGGTGATCCTAAATACAACATGTGGTTATCGCTCGAACGCGCAAAGAGTGTGGCTGATTATCTGATCACCACCGGTATCAACGAAAACCAGGTACGCGTGATCGGGCGCGGTCCGAAGGAACCGATCGCTTCCAACGACACGCGTGAAGGCCGTGTGCTGAACCGGCGGGTCGATGTGCTGGTTGTTGCCGAAGTGCGGGCACTGGATACATTGATCTTTCCAAGCGTCGCCTTGTTCGATCGTAAGAGTGCGGAGTTGACCGAACAGGGCAAGGCATTGCTCGAAAAGAATCGTCAGTCTGCGATCGATCTGTTGAGTCGTGCCACCTTCATTGAAATTGTCGGCCATACCGACGACAAAGGTGATGAAAACGACAATATGAAACTTTCGATGCTGCGGGCCGCGTCCGTGCGTGACTACCTGATCAGCAAGGGCCATGATGCCAGCAAGATGGTCACCACCGGTAAAGGCGAAACCCAGCCGGTTGCCGGCAACGATACCAAGGAGGGACGCGCACAGAACCGTCGCGTTGAAATCCTGGTCCTGGGGCGCGTACAGGAAGAATAAGCCGGACTAGCTTACTACATTAACTACTCGCGCTAAGTCGTTGATAGTTTCAACCCACTTTGGGAAATTAGTACCATAATTCTTGTCTTTTTGCCCGATGACAGGTAGATTAGGATGTCATTATATTTAACAGCAAAACAACGGCTGCTGGTTCAAGCCGATTGTCAGTGAAGACATTAAGGCAGGTCACCATGACGAATTTAAAATCGACATCACAGTTCCTTTCAATCGTCTTGTTCAGTTTGATTTTTGCAGTCGTTGCCGGTTGCAGCGGCACCAATGGCGGCACAGGCGATTCCGCGAATGCTTCCGGCACCGGCAGCGTGGCACTGCTGCTGACCGATGCGCCCTCTGACATATTCGAAGAGGTCAACATTACCGTCGTCAAGGCCGAGCTGCTGTCGGACGGTGGTCGTGTCACCCTATTTCAGGGCGAACGTACCTTCAACTTGCTCGACCTGACGGATGCGAGGATTTTTGCGATCCGTGAAGGCATACCAGCCGGCACATACAGCAAGATTCGCCTGACACTGACCGATATCGAGCTGGTCGATTACAACGACAACGACGACCCTTCCGACGACAAGACCTATCATCCCAAGCTGCCCGGTAACGGCAAGCTGGACCTGAACCCGCGCGGCACCTTTGATGTGGTACCCGGCGGCACACTCGTCATCCAGATCGACATGGATGCCAACAAGTCGATTCATATCGTCAAGCGAGGCAGAAACGACGAGTACAACTTCAGACCTGTGGTATTCATCGATATCGTGACCGACGCGTTCCAGGAACGCTTCGTCAAACTGCATGGCAACATGTTTAACATCGACTCAACGAATCAGTCATTCGATTTGTGCAATACCGATATCCCGGTGCAGGTCGACGATGATCATATAAAGACAGGCACCCGGGGATGTGTCCACGTTGAAACCGATTCATCCACCTCCATTTTTGATGCCAGCGGTGCGCCCGCAGGCTTTGGCGACCTGGGCGATGGTGAGCCAGCCACCGTGTTCGGTCGACTGCAGCGGGTTCATCACAGCGATGACGATGATGATGATGACGATCACGAAATGCACGACCTGGTGCTGAAAGCAGCACTGATCGAGCTTGGCCCGGAAACCGGCTTCCAGAAACTGAGCGGTATCGCCACTTCGTCGGTGGACACGACTGATCAGTTCACCATGGATGTTGACCCGGGTCAGGGCCTGCTTACACCGTTGAACCTCACGGTCCAGATCCAGAAAGGTACGCTGCTGATTAACCGCAAGGGTCAGCCGGTCAGCGCCACCGATATCGCGACCGGTAAACTGGTCAGCGTGCGCGGTGTACTCGATGTGGACAAGAAAATGCTGTTTGCGTCGCTGATCGTGGTCGATACCGACAGCTCAACCCAACTGATTGGTACCGTCGGCGCCAATCCGGATGGCGTTTGTGGATTTAACCTGGTTACCACAGGTGGTGACCGCAGTATCAGCACAGACAGCAATACCCGGGTCTTCAAGATCACCGATGGCACGTCAATGCCGATTGACGTCACCGAGCTGAGCCTGAATCAGCCGGTCGATGTCTACGGTGAAGCGCTTTCGAATGGCTGTTTTGCCGCGCATACGATTATCGCGTTCTAAAACAGGGCTGAGTTAAATCGGCTTTGGTATGGCCCGGAACGAGCGTCGTGTCCGCCGGGCTGTGCGCTCGTTGATTCGATATCCCTTCGCGGCTGAAGCCGCTGCTGCATGGCTGCGCCCAGCAAATCAGCATCATGCAAGCGGGAATCTAACGCAGGAGCGGCTTCAGCCGCGAAGGGCAGCCGACAGTCCCTGCATAATGATTTCTGAAGACTACCCGCCTAGATGTTCTCTATAACCGTCTTGAGCTTCTGCTGAACTTCCTGCGCGATCGATCCCAGATCGGCGTTTTCCACGGCACGCATCGAGGCTATCGGATCCACTGCAAATACTTCAGTCTGTCCGGCTTCATTCTCCCGAACCACAACATTGCAGGGGAGCATCGCGCCGATATGCGCTTCCGATTGCAGCGCCTGGTGCGCAAACCCGGGATTGCAGGCGCCCAGGATGATATACCTGGGAAAATCCACATCGATTTTCTGTTTCAACGTGGTTTTTACGTCGATTTGCGTCAGAACACCGAAGCCTTCCTTTTTCAGCTCTTCGGTGGTTTTTGCAATGGCATCTTCGTAACTCAGATCAGTAACGGTGCTGAAGTAGTAGGACATGTTCGCTCCCCGGTGTAAAAAACCAGCGGGGATCATGCATGATTTTGTTGACGTCGTAAACCTGAGATTATCAGAAGAAAAGGCGGCGGTTGACTCAGGTCTCCGAATTATTCCCGGAACTGCCCGGTCTGCAGAATGCGATGACCTCGGCTTTTGTCCTGATATGCTCGCTGGCACGTCGCGATCTGTGCGCATTATGTATCGTGTCGATCAGGCCACGCTCACCGGCATACGCATCCCACATCATCCGATACAGCTTCAAACAGGCATCGATCGGATTGGATGCGCGGTTTCGCTCCTGGTCGATGCGCCATTGCAGACGACGCAGCTGTTGTCGATTGCGTTCCGGTGCCCGGTTGATCAATACCCTGACGATATCCTGTCGGTACTGTTCGAACGCCTCGGGGTCTCTGCGGGCAAGGTCCACGGCTTCGTCAAAGTCCAGTATTGTTATTGGTTTGTCCTTCATAACGTTTTTAATCATGCAGTTATCGTGCCCATCATGCCATTCCAAGAAAAATCAACTGGATAGGTCGATTTATTATATTTTTTGTCCGTTATTGCGCCGATTGTGTAAGAATTTCTGACATCGATCGATGGTTCGACCGTAACCATACACCGGATAACACTGGCCCTGAAATTTACCCGACAAGCGGTTAAGTCGCTTTTCACTTTTTTTCGCCGACGGTATGTATACAGCGGTGATGAACAGTAATATTCACAGTCCTTGAACCAGAAAATATCAGGAAGCCATGATGAATTGGACTATTTATCTATCCGGTGAGATTCACAGCGACTGGCGCCAGCAGGTCATCCAGGGTTGCGAAGCAAATCAGTTACCGGTCACTTTTACCTCGGCAGTCACCGACCATGCTGCCAGTGATGCTGCAGGCGATGTCCTGGGTAGCGAAAGCGAAAATTTCTGGCGTGATCACAAATCATCAAAGGTGAATGCGATTCGCACAAAAACCCTGATCGATAACTGTGATCTGGCCATTGTGCGTTTTGGCGACAAATACAAACAGTGGAATGCTGCGTTCGATGCCGGCTTCTGTGCAGCACTGGGAAAACCCTATATTACCTTGCACGACGAGGACATCATCCATCCGCTGAAAGAAGTCGATGCCGCGGCGCTCGCATGGGCGAGGACGCCGGAACAGGTTGTCGAGCTGTTAAAGTATGTTACCTCAGCCTGAAGCCGGTTATGATGAACAAACCACGCGTTAGCGCCTTTTCCAGGTCATGAAAATATCTGCCGATACGATCGCTACCAGCTGTCCTGAAAGTGAAATATACAACCGTCTGTTATCGCTCGATGGTAAGCACATTCTGGAACTTGGCTGCGGCAATGCCGAGATCACCCGTGATATTGCAGCATCGGGAACTGACCGGCGCATTACCGCGCTGGAGGTCGACGAAATTGCCCACCAGCAGAACCTGCAGATCACCGATTTACCCAATGTGACCTTCAAACTCGCCGGTGCACAGGCTATCCCGCTCGATGATGCATCCGTGGATGTGGTGTTCATGTTCAAGTCCCTGCACCACGTGCCGGTGGAACTGATGGAGCAGTCTCTGCGTGAAATTCGACGGGTGCTGAAACCCGGCGGCCTGGCCTATATCTCCGAACCCGTGTTTGCCGGTGAATTCAATGACATCCTGCGTTTGTTTCACGACGAGCAAAAAGTTCGCGAAGCCGCTTTCAATACCGTCAGGCAAGCTGTCGATGCCGGTTTGTTCACGCTGGCCGATGAACTGTTTTTCAACTCGCCGATGGCCTTTGACAGCTTCGATGATTTTGAAACCAAGGTCATCAAGGTCACGCATACCGAGCACACGCTCGATGACAATACCTACAACCAGGTCAAACAGCGTTATCAAACATACGCCGATAATGACGCTGCGCGCTTTCTGATGCCGATTCGTGTGGATTTACTCGAAAAGGGCGCCGATTGACCGGGTATGGAATGCGAACAGGGTTCTGATCTTCAGCAGCCGGTTCAAAGCGGCAATTTGACGATTACACGTGTGCCTTCGCCTTTCAGGCTGTCGATTTCCAGGCCGCCGTCATGGGCCTCCGCGATCATTTTGCACAGGTACAGGCCAAGGCCGTAACCACCGGTTTCCCGCTGACGCGATGAATCGGCGCGATAGAAGGGTTCGGTCAGATGCGGCAGGTGTTGCTCATCAATGCCTCTGCCGTGATCGCTTATCGTGATGATCACCTCCTGCCAGCCCACCCTGAGATCAACCACAGGCGGAAGACCGGCTTCGGGTGTATGCCGAATGGCATTGTCGAGCAGGTTTTTTAACAGCAGCTTGATGCGGGCAACATCGATATCGATCATCACCTCGGTTTCGTGCAAACGCATGGTAATGCCGGCGCTGTCAAACCAGGTCTGCACGGTATCATTGATCACATCGACGATGTTGCTGCGCACCCTGTTCAGTTTTCGATGACGATCACTCAGGCGCTCGGTCTCTATCAATTCTTCGATCAGCGCTTCCATCTCGTTGATGTCACGGATGATCTGCTGCTTTTTCTCATCATCCGGCAGGATCTCTGCGGCGACGCGTGCACGGGTCAGCGGTGAGCGCAGCTCATGACTGATTCCCAGCAGCAACTGGCGTTTGGCATCGAGCATCTGCTGTATGTCATCGGCCATGCCATTGAAACTGGAAGCCAGTTCACCGAGTTCGTCCTTGCGCTTGATGTGAATGCGGTGCTCGATATCACCGGCACCAAATTGTTCAACGCCCTGTTTGATGGTTTCCAGCGGTGCGAACAGACGGCGTGTGGCGTGATACAGCACCAGCAGCAGGGCCAGCAGGATCAATAAGGGGAACCAGCCCCTGAATCCCTTGCGTTGATCACGCAGGTTCGGCACATTGAACAGCAGTGTAGTCTCACCATCGCGCGACATCAGGTAATGTCGATCATGGTTATCTTCAACATGGAAATACTGTTTGCCGTTGATCACAAAACCGTGTTCGATATCAAGCGCGTCCACACTGGTGAGCCGGCCACTGGAAGACCAGTCGCCTTCTGGGTCGAAGATCTGGATTTCGATGTTGAGACGGTCGGCGAGCTCGCGGGCACGACTTTGATCGGGCGGCGCACCGATATCGGCTCTGACATATTCCAGGTACTGGGTGATATGCGGTCGAATATTGTCCCTGAAATGTTCCTGGAAGGCGTACCGGATCCCGGCACCGACCAGCATTACGAACACTATGGCCATGACGATGAACAGCAGGATCAACTTGCCGGACAGGCTATGGCGTCTTGTGCGTATGGATTCTTCCTTCATGATGTCTGACCGACAAAGACATAGCCGTGGCCGCGTATGGTTTTGATCAGTTCAAGCGGTCTGAGTTTGTGGCGCAGGCGGCTTACGAGAATGTCGATTGAACGCGTGTAGACATCGGCGTCAATTCCCTTGAGCTGGTTGAGGAGTTCATCGCGCGTAAAGGTTTTTTGCGGTGATGTCGCAAACAGCAGCAACAACTGGTACTCCATCGCGCTGAGTGGCAGTTCGTATTCATTCAAAACGACCCTGCGTCTGGTGGTATCGATGTGCAGGTCGTCAAATGTCAGCACAGCATTGCTTCGTTTATCCGTTGCCGCTCCCATCCGCACACGCTTGAGGATGCCCTGGATACGCGCAACCAGTTCACGCGGTTCGAACGGCTTGGGCAGGTAATCATCTGCGCCCAGTTCAAGGCCGACGATCCGGTCCATGACCTCGCCGCGTGCAGTCAGCATGATGATCGGAATATCGCTGTACTTGCGTATCTTCTTGCAGACCTCGAAGCCGTCCATTTCCGGCAACATAATGTCGAGGATGACCAGTTCGTAGCTGTTCTTGTCGAGCAGTTTGAGGCCCTTGCCGGGCAGTGTTGCACTGTCGAGTTCAAAACCAAACTGCAGGAAGTACTCGCTGAGCAGACTCGCAAGCCTGGTGTCATCATCGATCAGCAATATTCGGTGCATAGTTACTCACTTTAGCCTGTCTACAGCTAAAGTGTAGACACACCGCGGGGACAGTACAGTTTTTTGTTTAATGATTAAACCAGTATACTGTCCCCGGGTGTTGACTCAATGGTGCCAGCGGTGATGGTGCTCGATCTTGTGTTCGATGAACCCGGTCAGTTCTTCGCGCTGTTCATCATCGAGACTGTCGTAGAAATTACCGACGGCATCGATGATGCGCGGTGACCGTGCGCTGACTTTGTCAACATATTGAGCAACAATTGTGTTTGCTCTGTCCCGGTCCAGTGTCGGCTGCTGCAGCATCGCCAGCACATCGGTGCGGGTCTGCTCGCGGTCGCTGCGCATTGTCCTGCGCAAATCGAGAAATTCGTCCTTCACCGCCGTCAGCTTGTCCTGCTGTAGCCGGTTGAGTTCGAGTTCCCTGGTAACTTTCTCTACCATCCATTCACCACGCTCTTCGGCACTGCCGAAATACATGCCATGGTTGCAGGCCACCACGCCCGCTACCAGCAGGGCACCGCCAGTGACCAGAATGATGCTTCGTTTAGCCAGTTTCATTTTCTGTCTCCTGTGTTAGTTCACAGTTACAGAATATTGAACGGGCGCGGCCGATACTTTTCAGGCAGGTAACGTTGTGTAACAGACTGTAACAGGAAATAAAACGGCAGGAGCGGCTTCAGCCGCGAATTATTCACAGGTAATTCGATTGTCCAGGAAAACGGGACGAATTTTCAGTCTGTCACATCACGCCGTAGGCACGCATCGCATCGGCGACTTTGATAAAGCCGGCGATGTTTGCCCCTTTGAGGTAATTAACAAAACCATCGCGTTCACTGCCGTGCTCGACACAACGATTGTGTATATCGAGCATGATTTCGCGCAGGTGCCGGTTGAGTTCATCCCGGCTCCATGACAGGCGCATGCTGTTCTGCGTCATCTCCAGACCGGAGACTGCGACACCCCCTGCATTGGCTGCCTTGCTCGGGGCGAACAGGATTCTGGCGGCCTGGAACGCATCGATCGCGTCCTGGGTCGAAGGCATGTTCGCGCCTTCTGCAACACCGAGACAGCCATTACTCAACAAGGCTTCGGCGTCAGCGTGCTCGATCTCGTTCTGTGTCGCGCAGGGCAGAGCAATCTGACAGGGTACGTTCCAGGGACGTTTGCCCTGGTGATATTCAACCTTGAACTCCTCGGCGTACTCGGCAATGCGTCCACGGCGCACTTCCTTCAGCGCCTTGGCCCAGGCCAGCTTTTCGCTGTCGATGCCCGCAGGATCGAACACGAAGCCGGATGAGTCCGACAGCGTGACCGGTTTGGCGCCAAGTTCGATCAGCTTTTCAGCCGCGTATAACGCCACATTGCCCGAACCGGAAACGACGGCGGTCTTGCCTTCGATCGCATCACCACGGTGCTTGAGCATGTCCTCCATCATGTAGACGCAGCCATAGCCTGTGGCTTCGACGCGTATTTCGCTGCCGCCGAAGGCGAGGCCCTTGCCGGTGAGTACGCCGGTGAACTGGTTGGCCAGGCGCTTGTACTGACCGAACAGATAGCTGACCTCGCGTGCGCCGACACCGATATCGCCGGCAGGGACGTCGGTATAGGGGCCGATATGTCGATACAGCTCGGTCATGAAGCTTTGACAGAAGCGCATGATCTCGGCATCAGATTTTCCTTTCGGATCGAAATCGGCGCCGCCCTTGCCGCCGCCCATTGGCAGTCCGGTCAGGCTGTTCTTGAATGTCTGTTCGAAGGCGAGAAACTTCAGAATGCTCAGGTTGACGCTGGGATGGAAACGGATGCCGCCCTTGTAGGGGCCGATCGCGTTGCAGTGCTGCACGCGGTAGCCACGATTGACCTGGATATTGCCGTCATCATCCTGCCAGGCCACGCGAAAAACAATGATGCGGTCCGGTTCGGTCAGGCGCGCGAAAATATTCGTTTCAGTGTACTCGGGGTGCTTTAGCAGGAATGGCAGTACATTGATACCCACTTCGTAGACCGCCTGATGGAACTCCTGCTCGCCGGGATTACGCTGCCTGAGCCAGTTCATGAACGTCTCGACGATCTCGGCTTTCGACATGTTTGCGGTAATACCTTTCATTTCTCTATGCTCCTTATCAGGCTGTGTTGCATCAAGTCAGACCACGGCTTCAACCGTTGTTTCAAGTAATGTGCTTCCGCGACGATGACTTAGCTTCAATTCGAAAACCTCTGAATTCGCCTGTTATCACGGATGACACTCAGCACCGCCTGTGCCGGTTTTTCAATCGCTGAAATCGCCAGTCAACTGTCCTGGGGCGTACCGTCGGTCCGGTTCAGGATGATATCAAAACTGGCCTGCTGTTCGGTGCCGGCTGTCGTGGCGGGTTTGAATTCGGCCGTGACCAGCTCGCGTTTATCCCGGGGGATGCGGTTATACAGAAAATCGGATTCGTTTCTCTGTTCACCGGCGATGTAGAGCTGGGTAATGAACGGGTCTTCACCTTGCGGGAATACGGCGACGTGGATATGGGGTGTGCGGCCGGGGTAGGGCACCGGTCGAATGGTTCTGAAACGGTATAAGCCCTCGGCATTGGTGACGGTAAAGCCGTGTCCCTGGAAGTTTTCATCAATCGGTCGAGACGCGGTTTCACGCGGATGGCGGTAGCGGCCGTTGGCATCGCATTGCCAGATTTCGATGCGCAGACCGTTTAACGGCCTGCCGTTGATATCGATGATTCGTCCACTGACATCGCTGATAATACCCTTCGCTTTGCCGCTTTTGCCGGCCACTTCGGTGAGGTTGTTATCGTCATCCAGCGGTAGCTCGACCGGATAGAATGGCCCGGCGGTCTGTCGCGGGGTAGGCATCAAGGCCGCGACCTTGCTGCTGGCACCGGCGGCAATCAGGCCGGCAATGCCGAACGTCAGTTTGCGTCTGTTGTGATCGATCATGGACGGCCTCCCGGCTCACAGCTGAGAATATATTGTTATGTAATCAAAGACAGGTTTCCAGCGGGGTTAGTTCAGTCGGTATGCTGTGCGCGAATAACGCTCCTCTGCCCGCAGGCCCGCCGAACAGCGACGCTCTAGTTGTGCGGGCCTGGCTGTTTCGCTGGATGCTATGCTATGGATCGTATTTTATCTGGTCATACAGTTCTGCCGAGTCGTCCTCATACACCGTCGTTTTGGATCGTGTTAGTTCCGCTTCAACGACCGGCGCTTCATCCTCGTTCAATACCGAAAGCTCCTCCCTGATATCGGCAAGTATCTTGTTGGTTTCGTCGATATGCGCAAGCAACGCGTCGGATACCGGTTTATCGGCGAGCACCCTGTTCGTTTCCCTGATCTCGGCGAGCACCCGGTTTGTTTCCCGGGATTCGGCGGTGAGCTGTTTAAGCCGGCTCTTGAGTCCAAAAACGGCCAGCGGCAGCAACAGCCATAACAGGAACAGCAACAGCAGGATGATGGATACAACACTGCCGACACCACTGGAGAAGAACACTTCGATTTCGTGTCGAAAGCTCTCTGCATCTGCCGCGACCGCGCGGTAAGACGGCAGCGTCAACAACGCTGCGTAAACATAATTGATCATTTTATTCATTGCGCAATGCCCCGGATGTGTACTTCGACGAGATTATGGTTATCAGCAACGCGGGTGTCGTCGAACTGGAGAGGGTCTGTCTAGTTTAATCGATTCAGAGGCGCTGTTTCTGTATTCGCTTAGAGATAGTGGGTTGATAGTCCCAAAATGTCGGCATTATAGTGGTCGGGCTTGATCAATATTCATCGCGATTGAGCGACGAGTCCGCTCGTTTCATCCCATTAATCCAGCTTATGGAGGATTGCAGCATGCGTAATACACTGTTTGCACTCACGCTCGGTTTTATCGTCTCCGGCATCGCTGTCGCCGACAGGCCGATGAAATTCGACGCCAAACTGGAAGGGTTCAACGCCGGTGGCGCACCCATTCCAACCACTGCCCAGGGACGAGCAACGGCCGAAGTCATCGATGACGGCAGCGCCGTCAAATTCCGGGTGAAAGTCGCCGGCATCGACAACCTGCTGATGGCGCACATCCATATATCGGCCGTACCGGTCGAGGATACCGACCCGGCAGGCCCGATCGGCTACTGGTTCACCGGCGGACCGCCGCCCGGCAGCAATCTGACCGAAACCGTCAACGGCACCCTCTCAGAAGGTTACATCATCACCGATGGCGACCTGGCAGACTGGGATCCGATCAATGACCCACAGTCTGGTACCGTCGCGGGCCTGATCACGGCAATCATGGAGGGCAGGGCGACCGTGGTCGTGCACACCGACGACCTCGATCCGGACACGCCAACCGGCTTTCCAGGCGACTCGAGAGCAGGGGAGCTTCGCGGCACCCTGCACTGATCCATCCTTCGATGCGGTCCGGCACCGTGCCGGACCGCCGACAAAACCACACCGCTGAATTTGCATTGTCTTTTTTTTCAACAAGTTGACACATTTATTTAAAATTCGGATTAACTTTCGTTAGAAATGTAACCACATCACCTCTTTTTATGCTGCACTGCGGTATAATAGCCGGCATTGTGAATCCAACGAACTACGACTCAACCGGACCCGGTGCCCGATGAAGACGCACGAGTACGATCTGCTGATCATCGGTGCAGGCGTCTCCGGGACCGCGCTGCTGTATCTCGCATCGCGCTATACCGATCTCAAGCGCATCGGCATCATCGACAAGTATGCCGCGCCGGCGCGCGTCAACTCGCTGTCGAGCAACAACAGCCAGACGCTCCACTGCGGCGATATCGAGACCAACTACACGCTCGACAAGGCGCTGAAGGTACAGCGCGCCGCCAACATGCTGAAAAACTACGCAGTTGGACAGGCCGACGCGCACCATATCATTTTCAAATACCCCAAGATGGTACTCGGCGTCGGTGAAGCTGAATGCCGGCAGCTGCGTGAGCGTTTCGAGACCTTCAGCCCGCATTATCCGAACCTGAAACTGCTCGACAAGAAAGCGATCGCGCGCATTGAACCGGCCGTTGCGATGGTCGACGGCGGCTTTCGCGACGATGAAATCGTTGCCCTCGGCGCCACCGATGAGTACACCGCGGTGAATTATGAAGCCCTGTCGAGCTCGTTCGTTCGCCAGGCCCAGTCGGTCACCGACAAGCAGATCGACATGCACCTCGACGAATACGTCAAACACATCAAGATCGACGACGAACGTTTCCTGATCGAAACCCGCTATACCTGTTACCAGGCCCGTGCGATTGTAGTCTGCGCCGGTGGACACAGCCTGAAGCTCGCCCATGACCTGGGCTACGGTCTGCATTATTCCTGCCTGCCGGTCGCGGGGAGCTATTACTTCACACCGGCGGTGCTCAAGGGCAAGGTCTATACCGTGCAGAATGATGCCTTACCGTTCGCCGCCATTCACGGTGATCCGGACGTACTCGTGCCGGGTAAAACCCGCTTTGGTCCAACCGCACTGGTGTTGCCCATCCTGGAACGCTATAACATCCGAACCATGCCGGACTTCCTCCAGGTCTTTCGTTTCGACAAACGGGTGGCGAAGGTATTGCTCGACCTGATACGCAACCGCGACATCAGAAACTACATGCTGAAAAACATCCTGTTCGAGATTCCGCTCGTTCGCAAGTGGCTGTTCCTGAAAGACGCGCGCATCATCGTACCTTCGCTGCGTTTTCGCGACCTGAAGTTTGCGCACAATGTCGGCGGCATCCGCCCCCAGTTAATCGACAAGGATCATCAGAAACTGCTTCTCGGCGAAGCCAAGATCGATACCGGCATCGGCGCGATTTTCAACATGACACCGTCACCCGGTGGTACCTCCTGCCTGGAGAACGCTGAAATCGACCTGCGCACCATCGTTCAACACCTCGGCGCGCATATCGATGAAGAAGCGTTCAAGCAGGATCTGCTCGGCGAGGACCATCGACACACCGATACCGACTTTACCGGACGCATTCTCAGCGGCGAAGACGCGGCCTGACGGGCCAGTGAGATCGCTGCGGCGAAAACCTGATTCCACGAATTGTTTCACCGTCGACGGATCAGCGGCCGCTTGAGCCCGTCACAGGCTTGAAGCGATGAGTCGTATCCCGCTTGACCGTTTTTAAAAACGTATCGATGAAGGTCTGCTGAAAACGGCGAATGTACTTGTTCTTCTGAAAGGCGATCAGGGTGGTTTCCGGCGGGAACAGGTGACTGAGGTCCCTCGCCGGCAGTTCCGAGTCCAGCTGCTCATCGTAGGCCATCCTGGCAATCACGCCGATGCCCAGCCCGTCGAGCACGTAGGCCTTGATGATATCCGTGTCCGCAGCACTCAGCACGGTGTTGGGTTTCAGTCCGGTTTTGGCAAAGGTTGCATCAAAGGTCTGGCGCCCGGTAAAACCTGCCACGTAGGTGACGATCGGGAACTGGCACAGATCGCTCAGCGTAATCGACGATTTTTTCTGCAATGGATGGTCCGGACGCGTGATCAAACAGCGGTTCCATTCATAACAGGCGATACTGTCGAGCGCGCTGGATTCGGCCAGCGCCTCGGTACAGATCGAGAAATCAACCAGATCATGGCTGGCCCATTCAACCAGCTGCCGCGGCGTACCCTGATGTATCTGGAATTCGATGTCAGGATAGGCCTGGTTAAACTGGCGAATCACCGGCGGCAATATGTACCGCGCCTGGGTATGGGTACAGCCGATACGCAACACACCATGGTCCATCGAACGCTGCTCGTCAGCAATCAGTACGATATTCTTAACCGCTTTCAATGAATCCCTGGCCTGGACTTCCACCTCCTGACCCAACGGCGTCAATCCGGTCAGTCGCTTGCCCTTGCGCTTGAATAAATCGAATCCGAGTTCCTGTTCGAGTCGTTTGACCTGCTGGGAGACGGCCGACTGCACCAGAAACAGGTTCTCTGCGGTGCGCGAGACATTGAAATCGTTGTCGATCAAGCTGATAAAGGTCTGCAGTTGACGGGTATCCATTCGAAATTAATATCATATTTCGTGATATAGAATCAATATTTATTATTTTGTGTCATAAACACACCGGCTTAAACTGCAAATCAAACAGGCAGGAGAGTCAAATGCTAAACGTTGAGAAAAGCTACGTCGTTCTGGATCGAAACAAGGCTCAGTTACTGGATGATGAGGGTTATCTGATCGATCCACTAACCTGGGACCGCTCGTTCACCGAGGATCGCGCAGAAGAAGCCAATCTGATACTGACACAGCGACACTGGCAACTGATCGCACTGATCCGCGACAAGTATTTACGTCTGGGTGCGCTGCCACCCATGCGCACCGTGTGCAAAGCCGTCGGTCTCGACAAGTACCTCCTGAAAAAGCAGTTCGGTAGCTGTCTGGCGCTGTGGAAAATGGCCGGCCTGCCCAATCCCGGTGAAGAAGCCAGGGCCTATATGAATTAATACTTCCCTTCGGATTACCCCGGAATCATCCTGATTACCGGGGATTTTTTTGCCAGAAAACAAGTTGCGCCATGACAGTCACACACGACTGATCAGTCCTTAGCGCTGTAACGCATCAAATCCTTCCACGCTTTTTTTGTCGATACTATCGACGCTCCAGCTGAATGTGGTCGGCCGTTGAAGACCCAATATGCCCGGCCTGAACGTGATCGCGATCGTTTTGACGTTTTTCCACCACTGCGGTGATCCGTCGACGCGCACGGCCAGCGCGAGATTGCCGCCAGGTGACAGGGTCACCGGATCCGGCCCAATCGATATCACCGGATAGTCCCTGCCTCTGTTATCTTTGACCTCGATCAGTGATGCGTCATTATCGTTAATCATGATCTCGCTTTCTGCCAGCGGTGATAATTCAATTGTCACATCGAACACGGTCTGGGTTTTAACACGTACATTTTTCTGTACTTTTGTTTCCTGTTTTTCGATCACCACGTTTTGAAGCCTGATATCCAGTTCATCGGTACGCACGCGCGTCGCGGTAACCAGTGGTGCATTACCAAGGTATTCCCAGCTGCCATCAGCTTTCAGGCGAACACGCTGGCCGTCGCTGGTGTTGGCAAACCGGTCGTCAGAGCGGAACTCCCAGCTGCCGTCCTCCCTGAGCAGAACCTCGCGGCCATCGTCGGTGATGACCTCCTGGTTTGCCGACAGGGCCTGGCCGCCGGAAAGCAGAAGCATTGAAATCACAGCGAAGAAGAATCCGGACGATAACGGCCTGGCTGGGTGCATGAGTGCCTGTTCCCTGAATCGGTATGATCAACGCATTGTACCGAATTGATCATGCCAACTCGACGGGTTTGCGTGAGGGCCTGTCCGGATAAGCCGGGCGCTTACATCAACATTGATTGCGAACCGTCGCAGTTTTTACGATACTTCCTGCAGCAGTCATACCACGTACGACATTCCAGCTTATAAGGAAACATCATGAGCATCGATTCCCAACTCAGCCCGGAAGAAATCCGAGTCATCGGCTGTCTGATGGAAAAAGCAGTAACAACACCCGACCAGTATCCGTTGACGCTGAACGCCCTGACCAACGCCTGTAACCAGAAATCCAGCCGTGACCCGGTGATGTCGCTTGACCAGGGCATGGTGGAGCGAACTACACGACAGCTCGAGGAAAAAACGCTGGTCAGCAGCAGCCAGGGAAAAAGTAATGTCACCAAGTACACCCAGCGTCTGTGCAATTCCCTGCTGTCGGAATTACAGTTCAGCGATGACGAATATGCTGTTGTCACACTGTTACTGCTGCGCGGCGCACAAACGCCGGGCGAACTCAGGTCGCGCAGCGGACGCCTGCACAGCTTTGATGACAACGAGGCGGTTAAAGATACACTGCAGGCATTGATGGACAGGGAAGGTGGGGCGGTTGTTGCGCGCTTGCCGCGTCAGGCCGGTCGCAAGGATCATGAATACATGCACCTGTTCGCCGGTGAAATCGATTCGGTCTCTGAAGAATCCCATGTTGCGGAGCGTTCAACCCAGTCCAGCCAGAAACATGACCGAATTGCCCGGCTGGAAACTCGCGTGGCAAAGCTTGAACAGGCGCTGACGGAACTTGCCGAGCGACTCGGTGAAGACATCGACCTCGCAGTGGATCAGGATACCGGAACTTCAAACGGATCCGATCTGAATATTCCGGGTTAACGCAAGTCGGGATGAACGGTCGATCTGGCAGGACAAACGGTTGGTTATTGATGTGAAAATTCCTTCGACAGGGGCTGGATTCAGCGCTCAGGTGGACTGTGTTGAAGCGCTTGCCTGTTGATTTGACGCAATATTGCCTAACAGCCGACCACAAATCCTTTAACCCCTTGTTTTTTATGGATTTGTAAGATTTCCAGAACAGCTGAAAAACTTCAACCATTAATCGGAAATAGCATTGAAATGCGCCGATAATATATTAATATTGAAGTATCTAATAAGAAGCGCGTAACCAAGCGCTCAAAAGATAACCGACAATAATAAACACTGTTTTGCCTGGGGATAACGTCCTTAAGAGGCCGATAGTACAGAAAGAGTTATCAGAATAATGATAAAACACCAGTCTTTGATTTTGCTATTTTCGTCCGCGTGCCTGCTTCAGTCATCAACGGTTTTCAGTGACGACGACCATAAACCGCTTCAGCTGTCGATGCTGACCGAATCAGCAGACGAATTACACACCGATTACACATCGCCCGCCGATAAGTTCAATGAAGATTCGGAGGCGACTAACAGTAGCCAGCGCCTGTCGGTAACGGATGCCGCTGCGGAAAAACGGCTTGCCGATGAAGAACTCGACAGTCTGAGAGAACTGTTCCTGAAGGCTGAAATCGCGCTGCAGCGAAAAAACGATACCGACTACTTCATGCTGGCCGATCAGCTTGAAGGCTACCCGCTGTATCCGTACCTTCAGTACCAGTGGTTGAAAAACCACCTTGACCGCGAACGCCAGGTCACGCATTTCCTTGAAGAGCATGAGTCCTCGCGTTACGCTGCCATTCTGAAACGCAGGTGGTTGTTCCACCTTGCAAAGAAAAAGCAGTGGCAGACATTTATTGATAATTTCAGCGCGACCAGCAATACGCGCCTGAACTGTTATTATCACCTGGCCCAGTACCACACCGGTGAGCAGCAGGCCGCGCTCGAGGGTGCAAAAAAACTGTGGGCCGTTGGCCGCTCACAGCCAAAGACCTGTGATCCGCTGTTTGCCGAACTGAAGAAATCCAACCTGTTCAACCAGGAACTGTTCTGGCTGCGTTTCGACGCCGCATTGCAAAACAACAAGACCAGCCTGGCGAAATACGTTAAGAAACTGATGACCGTGGGTGATCAGAGAACTGCCGACCTGTGGTTGGAACTGCACCGTGATCCCGAAACGCATATACCGGAGCTGCTGTCACGCGCTGAAACTCCACAAACAGGGTCGATGTTTGCCCATGCGATCAACCGCCTCGCCAGAAAAGACGTCTATCTGGCCATCGATTTCTGGGACAACAACAAGCAGCGCTTTGACATCAGCGCGGAACAGTCGAACAAGGTCGAAAAACGCCTGGCTCTGAAACTGGCCTACAAGAACGAATCCGATGCCTATGAACGACTGGGTTCATTGAACGAGTCAGACTACAAGAGCAAGGCCTGGCGTGTCCGGGTGGCCCTGTATGAGCAGAACTGGCCAGCGGTAATCACGGCAATCGAAGATCTGAGCAGCGAAAACCGGAAACTCGAAAAATGGCAGTACTGGCTGGCGCGCGCCTACCAGGAAACCGGCAAACCAATCCAGGCCGACGAACTGTTGAGCGAGCTTTCGACCAAACGCGATTTTTACGGTTACCTCGCGGCAGACCGGCTGAACCGCGAGTATCAACTGAAGCACAATCCGCTGGATGTCAGCGAAGCGGAAATCGAAGCGATCAAGAATCACAAGGAGTTTCTTGCTGCACACGAGTTCATGATGCTGGGGCGAATAAACGATGCCAAACAGCAGTGGTGGCACGCGCTCAAGCAACTGGATAAAAACGACTATCCGGCGGCGGCCAAACTGGCGCAGCAATGGCAGTGGGATACCGTTGCGATTTTCACCATCGCCAAGGTGAAATACTGGGATGACGTTGAACTGCGTTTCCCACTCAGCTATTCCGACAAGATCCAGGAAAATGCGGCACTGCAGAACCTCAACCCGGTCATCCTGTACGGCCTGATTCGCCGCGAAAGCGCATTCAACAAGGACGCACGCTCACCGTCGGGTGCGCGCGGGCTGATGCAGATCATGCCTCGCACCGGTATGCAGATTGCCAAAGATCTGAAGGAACGCTGGTCCGGCAAGAACAGTCTGTACGATCCGGTCAAAAACCTGAAGTACGGTTCGTACTACTACCAGAAACTGCTGAATGAGTTCAACGGGCATTATGCGATTGCGCTGGCAGCCTACAATGCCGGACCCAACCGCGTGAAAAAATGGCTGCCCGATGAATCAACACCTGCGGATATCTGGATCGAAACCATCCCGTTCACCGAAACCCGCGACTACGTCGCAACCGTGCTGGTCTATGCCATGATTTATCAGCAACGCATGCAGACAGACGAACTGACGATGGCTGATCTAACGCGCGAAATCCCGCCTCTGATCGACGTCGCCGCCAAATAATCTTAACGGCGACCGTATACGGATTTAACTGCGTACAGCAGCTGAATCGGTATACGGTCGCCGTTAAGATTATTTGGC
>CP070838.1:64480-88551 GCA_020341835.1 Thiotrichales bacterium
CAGGGCGTGCATGATTTCGTCCACTCCCTGGTGGGCTGCATTCACCGTGTATTTAATGCCGAGCTTTTCCGCCAGCTCCAGCCGATACGGATTGATATCGCTGATGACCACGTGGCGTGCGCCAATGAAGCGGCACACGGCTGCGGCCATGATCCCGATCGGTCCTGCGCCGGTGACCAGGACATCCTCTCCGGTGACGTCAAAGGACAGCGCACAATGCACGGCGTTTCCGAACGGGTCGAGAATCGCGCCGATATCGGATGAGACGTCGTCGTGCAGCGGCCAGAGGTTGCCCGCGGGCATGACCAGGTATTCAGCAAAAGCACCGTCGCGACCGCCACCGATGCCGATCGCGTCAGTGCACAGATGGCGCCTGCCCGCGCGGCAGTTGCGGCAATGACCGCAGGTGATATGACCCTCTGCGGTTACACGGTCACCGACCGTGTAGCCGGTAACGCCGGGCCCCAGTTCAACGATCTCTCCGACAAATTCATGTCCGATGATGCGGGGTGTCTGTATATTGCGTTGCGCCCAGTCGTCCCAGTTGTAAATATGCGCATCGGTACCGCAGATACCGGTGCGCTTGATCCTGATCAGCACTTCGTTGGTTCCGGCTTCAGGTACAGGCACATCTTCCAGCCAGATGCCGGGTTCCGCACGCGACTTGACCAGTGCTTTCATACTATTCACGGCCACGGTCCCTGAGATGTTGTGTCAACACTGTTGATCAATGCGTTTAGTGTTCACCGCGAACGGCCTAGCCAACAATATGGTGCTTGCCGATACGCTGCACGGTACTTGCCTGAGGCCCTTCTTCGCCCTGTACCTCTGAAAAGCGAACCTCGCTGCCGACTTCGAGCTGATCGAATTCATCCTTGAGGACGCTGTTACGGTGAAAATAGATGGATCGACCGTCACTCGTTTCAATCCGCCCGTAATTATCTGCGCTGTTCAGTTCAGTGACGCGCCCATGCGGGGGCATTTCATGTGCCTTCACTTTCTGGTGCGATATCCTGTGATGATCCTGGAGCTGTCTGCGGGCTGCATCGAAGGCATCACGGATGGCCACATAAACGTCTTCGTGCGAGTGATCGACACCGCGATCACGGCTGACAACCATTTCCGCACCCGGTACCTTGATATCGATCGAAACCTGGTACAGCGTGCCCTTGTGCTGGTGTTTGTTGATCATGCGAACAACCACGCGGCAGCTCATGATCTCGTTAAACTGCTCCAGCTTCGAGGTTTTTTCACGAACGGCTTTTTCGACGGCATCGGACTGATCCATGTCCCGGAAAGTAATCTGCAGTGGTATCTTCATGTTTATCATCTCCGTCATCGAGTTGGCTGATTATTCTGCTCCTCTGTTTACAATATCATGTGGCAACCGCATATCGAATTGATTTAAAGCAACAAAATGGGCGCGAGAGCACGGTGTCGGCTTCGGTGACAGGCTCCCCGGCGTACCTTTCGGCGTCTGCTGGAGGATCATCCCGTGACGGTTTCAGCTATTATTTGAAATATAATCAGGATTGAGCCCGTAAGCACGTCGATGTCCGTGAAAGAATCAATGACCAGCCTAGTAATCTATACCGTTGTCGGTCTGCTGTTGCTGAACCTGATGATGTATTTCCAGCAGCCGCACATGATCTTCTTTCCAATGAGTAAGTTATATCAGACACCCGACAATTGGGGGCTGGAATACGAAAATGTCAGTTTTACAACAGAAGATCAGGTAAAACTGCACGGCTGGTTCCTGCCGAACGCCGAATCAGACAACGTACTGCTGTTTTTCCATGGTAATGCCGGCAATATTTCCCACCGACGGGATTCGATTGAAATCTTTCACCGGCTTGGCCTGAACGTTTTTATCTTCGATTATCGGGGCTATGGCCAAAGTGAAGGCAAGCCTGATGAGCAGGGCCTTTACCGGGATGCAAACGCGGCATGGCATTATCTCACCGAAGACAAAGGCTTCGACGCTGACAGTATCATTTTATTCGGCCGCTCCCTCGGCGGTGCCGTTGCAGCGAAACTCGCAGCCGAAGTCCAGGCACAGGGCCTTATGCTGGAATCGACTCTGAGTTCGGCCAGGGAGTTTGCACGGGAGGTTTTCAAAATCCTGTCTCGGCTCGTCGTCATACGTTATGACTTCAATACGCTCAAACATATTCAGAAGGTGAACTGTCCGGTACTTGTGCTGCACAGCCCGGACGATGAAATCATGCCTTATCGTTTGGGCAGGAAGGTATACGAGTCAGCGAATCAACCCAAACAGTTTGTGCGCATGCGCGGCGACCACAATACCGGTTTCTTTCTCAGTCAGCCGGAATATGAACAGGAGATGGCGCGGTGGCTGAGGGCGATAACAGATAGCAGTGAGCAGTGAACTGACAACTGTTATCTGTCAACAGCTGACAGGTAATCGGTAAAAGTTAACAGTGAATGGTGGGCAGGTTTCAGAATGCGTGAACCTCTAGACGCTGTTCATTCTCACTCGCTCCTCTGCAGCCGGCATTGTACGCGGGCCGCCGTCAGGTGTTTTTCATTGATGACTTCAGGATAGAGGCGGTAATGGTGTTCCACCGAAATAGCCTGTCTGGTCAGGCAGTTTTCAAGGCGCAGGCGCCCGGGCCGGTCGAGGTTTTGCAGCGTGAGTAACGAGGGCGCAATCCATTCAATATATTGACTCACAAGTTCTGCGTGAGCGGGATCGGGCCAGTCATCACTGAGCAGAAAGGCTGGAAACCTGTCTGCGCTTAGGTGCTGTTGACGCGTTTCGGTCACGCCGCTGCCATCGACGTGGCGTATGACCCAGCGCTTGTCGATGTTGAAACCGGCGCGCTGCTTGACCAGTGTTTCGAGTTCGCCGGCCCCGGGGTAGCGGTGCTGGCTGGGAACACCGTTGGCACCAATCGATGATGACCAGTACCTTGGTTCGGGCGAAGGCGGCCTGGAACCCGGTGTTAGCGTCGCGAGCAGCGCCAGCGGCTGCCGTTCTCTGTCGAACAGCCAGAGTTCGCGATTGTCTTCGAGCCGGAACGGTAAATCCCCGAGACGGTCTCGAATACACTGAATCAGGGTATTACAGTGATGCGTCAGCGGATCCGATTCAAGATGCGGTGCCAGCGGGCGGCTGACCAGGCCGTCTTCGAGCGACCATAATCCGTAACGATAGAAAGCAAGCTGTCGGTTGTTCCGGTTCAGACTGCCCCAGTCACTGCCCCGTTCTGCCAGTACTTGAATATCCCAGACCACTCCATTGGCGCTGATTGCACGACCGCCGCTGGTTTCGACGATCTGCAGCACCCCCAGAAAAGGATTGACCCGGCGTATCGCATAACAGTTTACCGCATCGTTGTGACAGGCTGGATCTGTATTAGCTGGCACCCTTTAGTCTCGCGCGCAGCATGTTGATCAGTTTTTCGGCATTGTCCTGCATCTCGGGTGGTATGACCTCAAACAGATACTCAAGCTCGTCGAGCACAGATTCAATCTCGCTGCGCGATACAAGTTCGTTCATGCGCACGGCAACCTGCTGCATGTAGGCGTAGGGATCGACACCGTTCATCTTGTTTCCCCTTTGTAAACCGGCATAGAGTGTTTATATCACAAGCAGGCAGTCAGTCACCTCACTGCAGTTATGGGAATATTTCCAAGCGTGGATTTTATGCGTACCGGTTATCAGCGAAAAAACTGTTCGCTATTCACCGGTTTCCCAGGTCCTCGGCGGTATCGATATCGCGCAGCACACCAGCGTCAGCGGTCTCGACGGGTGTCATCTGTTCGTGATGCTGTTCGATGATATGACGCGCACCGGTATCGCCGTCGAGTGCACTCAGCACATCGTAAAACTGAGCGTCAAACCCGACCGGATGACCGCGCCGGCCGTTGTTAAATGGAGCAGCGATGCCGGAACCCGCTCTCAGGGCTTCGATGACCTGCGATGTTGTCGCCGGCAAGATGTAGGGCATATCGGCAGGCAGCAGGCACCAGCCACTGCTTTGCGCTGTGGCTTTGACGGCACAGGCAATGGAGTAACCGATGCCCCGCTCGGGTTCGGTATTGAACACACAGTCGATACTGTGGTCGCGTAACTCGGATTGCAGTGCAGCATCGACGATTCTAACGACGGCGATCACACGATCACAGGGAGACAGCGCACCAGCGCTGTGGGCGATCAGTGGTTTTTGATCAAGTTCCGTAATCAGCTTGTTCGTGCCGAAGCGCGTACTGAATCCTGCTGCGAGCAGCACGCCGGTGATGTCAGCCATGCCCGGTTTTGTCCAGCGGTCGCTGTTGCTTGATCTGGTTGCGTGTCTGCACCAGTGCCGCAGCGATTGCGATCGCAATTTCGGCAGGCGTGTGACTGCCGATATCGAGGCCTGCGGGACCGTCCAGCTGCGTCAGCTGCGAGTCGCTCACTCCCAGTCTGCGCAGACGCTTCACGCGTGCCTGATGGTTTTTGTGTGATCCCAATGCGCCGATGTAAAACGCATTGGTGTTGAGCGCCGCAACCAGTGCGTCGTCTTCAAGGACCGGCGCGTGAGCCAGTGCCAGGATCGCACAGTGACTGTCGGGCACGAAACCTGGGATCAGATCGGACGGTGTTTCGGTCTTGAATTCTGCGCCTTCCACTTCCCAGCCGCTGGCATACTCCGGGCGTGAATCGCAGATCGTGACCGCATAATCGAGTGTCAGTGCCAGCTGGGCCACCCGACGTGTAAGCTCACCGGCACCGATAATCAGCAGGCGCCAGCCAGGTCCGAATACCTTGGTCAGGTTTTCGCCGTCGAATTCGAAAGCCTCGTCCGAAGCTGGAGGATGCAAACTGACCTCACCCGTTTTCATGCACACGCGTCGGCTGATGCGCTGATGCGCATTCATGGTTTCAAGCAGTTTGCGCAAAGGCTGAGCGGTTTCGACGTATTCGACGAGCAGCTGCAGTCGGCCGCCACAGGGCAGCCCGATATGAGGACTTTTCGAGGTATTGACTCCATAATCGATCAATACCGGTGGCTGCCGCTCGAATTCACCGCGCAGCATTCGCTGCACCAGATCGTCCTCGATGCATCCGCCGGAGACCGAGCCGACGAAGCGGCCATCCGCGTGCATCACCATCAATGCACCCGGTCGCCTGGGCGCGGAACCCCAGGTACGCACGACAGTGACCAGGGTAATACTGACACCCTGATCGAGCCATTCAACAGCGGCGCGAAGCACTTCGCTGTCGCTACCGGAATCCATTAGTGAACGTGCCTGACTGGTGGTGTGCGCATTGGTCTGGCGTCGAGCAGATCCACGCAGGCGTGGTGCTTTTCTGCATTAGCTTTGGCTTGCAGCATGGCCGATCTCCAGTCAGGAAGTTGAGCTGCTGAGAATCAACAGGCTAACACAAGCCCGGAGATCCAGGAACCGTGGCCTGTAAAACTGTAGGAGCGGCTTCAGCCGCGAATGCACTGTCCACTACTCCTTGTTAACCGCTTACTGCGTTTCCAGGCCGCTGATCACAGCATTCAAAGTCTCGCTGGGGCGCATCACTTTCGAGGTGAGCGTTCTGTCAGGGCGGTAATAACCGCCGATATCAACCGGTTTTCCCTGTACCTGGTTCAGTTCTGCAACAATTGTGTCTTCATCGTCGGTCAGCTGTTGTGCAACCGGAGTAAAAATCGCTTTCAACCCGGCATCGTCATCCTGTTCCGCCAGCGCCTGGGCCCAGTACATGCCCAGGTAAAAATGGCTGCCGCGTGTGTCCAGCTCACCTGATTTGCGCGATGGTGACTTGTTGTTGTTCAGGAACAGGCTGTTGGCTTTATCCAGTGCAGCGGCGATGACTGCTGCCCTGTCATTACCGGTATGGCGGGCGTAGTCTTCCAGAGACACCGCCAGTGCCAGGAATTCACCGAGTGAATCCCAGCGAAGATGGTTTTCTTCCAGTAACTGCTGAACGTGTTTGGGCGCAGAGCCGCCCGCGCCGGTTTCGTACAATCCCCCGCCAGCGAGCAACGGTACAATCGACAGCATCTTGGCGCTGGTGCCAAGCTCGAGAATCGGGAACAGGTCGGTGAGATAATCACGCAATACGTTACCTGTGACTGATATGGTGTCATCGCCGGCTTTCACCCGTTCCAGGGTATAGCGGATAGCTTCGACCGGTGCCATGATCTTGATTTCAAGGCCGCTGGTATCGTGATCCTTCAAATAGCGTTCAACCTTGTCGATCAGGTTGGCATCGTGCGCCCGGTTCCTGTCCAGCCAGAACACGGCAGGCTGGCCCGTCAGCCTCGCGCGGGTAACCGCCAGTTTGACCCAGTCCCGGATTGGCAGGTCCCTGGTCTGGCACATGCGCCAGATATCGCCCTGCTCGACCTTATGCTCCAGCAGCGTGTTACCGGCAGCATCCTTGACACGAACGCTGCCGCTGGCCGGGATTTCAAAGGTCTTGTCGTGCGAGCCATATTCTTCGGCCTTCTGTGCCATCAGGCCGACATTGCTCACATTTCCCATCGTGGGTACATCAAAAGCACCATTCTGTTTACAGAAATCGATCACTGCCTGGTAGATACCGGCATAATTGCGATCGGGAATCATCGCCCTGGTGTCGTGTAATTTGCCGTCCGGCCCCCACATCTTTCCGGACGAACGCAAGGCCGCAGGCATTGAGGCATCGATGATGATATCGCTGGGAACATGCAGATTGGTGATACCCTTGTCCGAATTCACCATCGCGAGTGCCGGACGTGTCTGGTAGACGGCCTGGATATCCTCTTCGATCTGCGTGCGCTGCTGATCCGGCAGCGCGGCGATTTTAGCGTAGACATCGCCCAGACCATTGCGGGTATCCACACCCAGTTTTTCAAATGTTTCGGCGTGCTTTTCGAACACGTCCCTGTAATAGACACTGACCGCGTGACCAAAAATGATCGGGTCGGATATTTTCATCATTGTCGCTTTCATGTGCAGGGAAAGTAACAGTGCCTGATCTTTCGCCGCCTGGATCGACTCCTCAAAGAAGGCGCGCAAGGGCTGGCAACGCATGACGGATGCGTCGATCACCTCGCCATCGAGTACCGGCACAGCCTGTTTAAGGACGCGAACCTCTCCATCATCGCTCGTTAGCTCGATGCTCAGCTCACCGGCCGATTCGATAACAGCAGATTTTTCACTCGAATGAAAATCACCGTCGTTCATCGACGCCACGTGTGATTTTGAATCCGGCGACCATTCACCCATCGAATGCGGATGTTTCTTTGCGTAGGCTTTGACCGGGCCTGCGACGCGTCGGTCTGAATTGCCTTCGCGCAACACCGGATTGACGGCGCTGCCCAGTACTTTTGCATAGCGCGCCTTGATCGCCTGTTCTGCCTCACTGGACGGTTCTTCCGGATAATCGGGGATGTCATAGCCGAGCGACTGCAGTTCACTGATGGCCGCATTCAACTGCGGGATGGATGCGCTGATATTGGGCAGTTTAATGATGTTGGCTTCCGACGTTTTTGCCAGCTCACCCAGTTCGGACAATGCGTCACCGAGTTTCTGTTCAGCGGTGAGCTTGTCGGGGAAATTCGCAATAATTCGTCCCGCAAGGGAGATATCGCGGGTTTCGACAGTTATTCCGGCCGGTTTTGTGAAAGCCTGCACGATCGGTAAAAAGGAATACGTGGCTAACGCCGGAGCTTCATCGGTTTCGGTATATATGATCTTGGAATCAGCCATGGGTGTATCGCTATTCAGGAATGAAAAAAGACCGTACATTATATTTCAGATTGCAGGCAGGATCACCTGGACAGACAAAGTCCGGTGTACTCGGCTTGTCTATAACACTACACAAACTATGGCTTTAGTCGAAATATGGGCTGTTCACTATTCGCTGTTATCTGTTTGCTGCATTAGTATTAACCAATGAACCGCTTTCGCCCCTGAGTCGTAAAAACAACTGTTCACTTATCACGCCTGGTTGTTAACCGGTCTTGTGGTCGAAAAAAAGCCCCGCTACGCGGGGCTTTTTTGTTTTCAAACAGCAGTGTTCAATTAGAAGTCATCAGTTGCGCCGCCGGCTGCTGCAGTCAGTGCTTCCTTGATGGCTTCCGGTGCACACATGATGCTCATGAAGGTCGCGCCGGTTTCACTCGCCACCATCGGCAGATGCGGCAGGCTGATGGCAATACGGAAACGGCCGTACAGGGCTTCTGCCTCGTCACCGTAGACCAGGATCTCATAGGGCAGATGAGCGGATGAGCGTGGCGTATCCTTGTCGATGCGGCCCATAACGTATGCGTCACCGCTGCAGTCTTTTTCACTCTTGCCTTTCAGGCCGACACCGATCAGTGTCATTTCCCTGCCTTTGGGGTCTTTACCGACGCTGACCTTGTAGATCTGCATGGTGCCACCCTTGCCGGCTGCAAGATTGGATTCGATGGTTTGCACGCCGTCTGCGTGATTATTGTACGAATTCAGCGTGCTGGGGTCGTCGAAGTATTCCATCATGAAGGTATAGTGATATTTGCGCATGTCCGCGGCAGTCAGTTCCTTGTCGCCCGAGCTGAACTGCTTTTGTGCGCCCAGTGCCGATTTCAGCTTGGTCGAAACACCATCGAGGTTGTCATTCATGCGGTAGGCGTTGGCCCAGTAAACCGGATTGGTGTAGGCCACTTCGATATTTCCGGCGTTGTCGGTAACGGATACCCGCATCGCTGCGCCGTAGCCACCGCGTTCGGATTTTCTGGCCGCCGCTTTCAACTCGTCATTGGTCATGATCAGGATTTCAGTACCGCTGTAGGGTGCGTAAGTGCCAACAACCTCGAATCCGGCACCACTCAATTTGTCTTTGGTCGATGATACCGTCCCTGCCAAATCGCCCGGCCCGGATGAAGCCAGAATGAAGGGTTGGATACGTTCTGCCAGCGCATTACCGGCAGCGGCTAATACGACCAGCCCGGCAATGGCAAGGTTTCGTGTAGATTTAAACATTTTCTTCTCCTGTTTATGTGGTTTGTATTTTTCTAATGGTCGGCGAAAAGTACATTTCTAATTGGTTTTATACTGGCCCCGAATGCTGGCAGTTCTAAATGCTTGCGGCCCTGCTGTAGCCGTTTTCAGGGGCCGGAATGTCGATTTATAACGCTCCAGTGGAGTGCCTGTCAATGTTTTGTTCAATAAATCAGTGGGTTGTAGTGATCTATATCAAATTCTGTTGAAAAACACGGTCGTCGTAGAGGATTCGGGGTGCACGATAGCTGCCAGACCGGGATGGCCTGGCGGCTTTTAGGTATCACAACTAACCGGGCTGTGGCTCCAGGATCCGCGCCCAGATCCAGTGCAGGCGCTCGTAGTTACGTATGCCTGGCAACTGTTCGACGGTTGTCGCGTGGGGGTGCGGATTTCCGAGCTGGCCGACCTTGAAGCGGAAGATGTAGTCCGGCTCGGCACCCATGCGCAGGTCGGTGATGACAATGTCATGATTCATCAACGCAGCAGCGTAGAAGTCCTTCGTGAACCACTGCAAACGCTGTACCGGCCCGTGATCGTGTAACGGCCGGACCAGTTCAAGCGAACGCGGATAGCGATCGAAGCGCAGGCTGCCACTGTGATCGAATATGGAGTAATAGCCTTCATAATAGTGCGTATCATCAACCACCAGTATGCGCCATAGCAGACTGTTAAACGGTGTCGGTGTTGTCAGTACGGATACATCTGCCAGGTTTTGATTCGCAAGCGTACTACGCGCGATATACTCGACGTGCAGTTTTGCACCCAGTGTCCACACCAGGTATCCAGTGCTCAGTATCAATCCGATGCTATTGGCGGTATGTCCCCCGCTGTAACGGCGCGACACGACCAGCGCGGCGATAATTCCGATCAGAAGCGGCAAGGTATAGAGCGGATCGATGATGAAGATTGTCGACCATGTCATCGGTGTTGTCAGTACAGGCCAGAAAATCTGGGTGCCATAGACGGTGAAACTGTCGAGCAGTACATGGGTTGCGAATACCAGGTAGACCAGCGCATACCAGCGCTTTCGGTGTTCAGCTGTGTCAGGGTGAAGTTTAAGGATCAGCCAGACTATAAAGGGCGTCAGCGCTGCCAGCACGAACAGGGAATGACTGAAACTGCGGTGATAGGTGAAGTCGCTGACCGCGTCGCCGAGCGGGATAAAGACATCCAGGTCCGGTATCGTGCCGGCGATGGCGCCCCAGAGCAAGGCCCGGCGCCCGACCTGGCGGCCCGCTGTGGCTTCACCGACCGCTGCCCCCAGTGCAAGTTGTGTGATCGAATCCATGCGTTCTTTTACCCGGCCAACGGCATGTCTGACTGATATTGCGTGATGGAGTTCAGTGGAATATCAGGTTGGACATCGTTGCGACATGCATTAACCTGTAGCCAGGCTGATAACGAGGTATCCAGATGTTTGGTGAAAAACACGATCTTGTTCATGAGTTACCGGAGCACAGGGAGCGCATCCAGCAACTGAAAACGACGGATAAGCATTTTGAAAAACTGTTCGATGAATACAACGAACTCGATGACCAGATTTTACGCATGGAAGAAGGTTTTGAAACACCGTCGGATGAGGTGCTGGAGGAATTGAAAAAGAAGAGGCTGTTTCTGAAAGATCAGCTATACAGCATGATCATGAATGCGGAATAAACCCGGGCGAAAGGTCTCCTGGTAGCAGCTGTTCAACAGGTCAGGTGCAGGGCTGCAACGATGTGTGCGTATTCCTGTTGAAGCCGATTGAATTCCGGGACTGCTTCGCGGGTGGTCGTATCGATTAATTCGATGTCCCTGTTCTTCAGGTACCGCCTGGTTTCCTCCGGGACCTGCAAACGGCCATAATAACCGGTGCCGACAATCAGCACCTCCGGTTTCGCCTGAACGATCTCATCGAGGTCCTCGATATTCAACTCGTGCCCCTGCTTGCGCCACCACGAGTCGATCACCCTGTCCGGTGTAATTATGACATCCGAGGTGAAGCTCGCGTCACCGATCGAAATTTTGCCAAATTCATAAGCTGAAATTTTCATAAGATTATGCAAATCCGTTCAGAATGGCCCATATCGCCCTGAATGCCGATAAAATTATTCATTATTAATTTTTCATTGTTCTCTAGTCCAGCATGAGCGGTTTATCGAATACCTCCCCACGTTTCAAGTTCGCCTGGCGTGACAGCAACCGTTTTGACATCCTGGTCGACGGTTCAAATTTTCTGCCGGCCATGCTGGCAGCGATCAATTCCGCTCAGCATTACATATTACTCGAAATGTACCTGGTCGAATCCGGTAGCGTGATCGAACGGTTTATCGATGCCCTGCGCGACGCAGCAGAACGGGGTGTGCAGGCCTGCCTGTTGCTGGACGATTTTGGCGCTATCGGCCTCAAGCATCGCGATCGAGAACGTCTTGGACACAGGAATATACGCGTCGTGTATTACAACAAGCTGCGGTCCCACAGCATTGTTTACAACCTCTATCGGATTTTCCTGCTGCACAAGGAACACAGCCTGTATCGCGATCATCGCAAGTTGCTGCTGGTCGACGGTGATACCGCCTTCGTCGGCGGCACCGGACTGGTCGACGAATTCGACCCTCCCGATGATCCCGACATGTCGTGGCGGGAAACCATGGTCAGGATTCAGGGGCCCGTCGTCGCCGACTGGCAACAATTATTCACTGGCAGCTGGAAGCGCAGCACGGTACAGGCATTGAATCTGCCCGATCTGAAGACCGGCGATACCGCCGGTAATCAGCGCGGTCGTGTTACCGTCAATGAAATAGAGCGTGACAGCGAGGTCTTGCTTTCACTCACGAACCATATTTATCGTGCCAGACAACGCGTATGGTTGGGTACAGCGTATTTTATACCGCGATGGCGCATCCGCCGAAGGCTTAAACGCGCGGCCCGGGCCGGCGTCGATGTGCGTCTGCTGTTACCGGGACCGGTGACAGATCATCCTGCGGTACGCTATATCAGTCATCGTCTGTACGGTCGTCTGATGGAGAACGGCGTACGTATTTTCGAGTATCAGCCGCGTTTCTACCACGCCAAGACGGTGTTGTGTGATGACTGGGTTGCTATCGGCTCGAGTAATTTTGACCGATGGAACCTGCGCTGGAACCTGGAGGCGAACCAGGAGGTCGAGGATGCGGCTTTTGCGCAGCAGGTCAAGGAGATGTTCGAACAGGATTTTTCCAACAGCGTCGAATACTCGATTGAGAAATGGGAACAGCACGGCTGGTACCGGCGCCTGCGCCAGTGGTTCTGGAAACGGGTTGAAGTATTTTCACAGAAAATCGGTAAACGCTGAAAGCTCTAACTGAGAAACATTATTATCTGTTGACGAAAACAGGCCATCATAAATGCGTTAAACTCACGGTCATTTCGGGTAATAACTCTTTCCTTCGCAAGGAGAAGGTCTATGGCGATTGCAGAGCACGTTGACAAATTCATGGCGCAGTTATCAGTTGACTATGAACTGGTGGCTCATCCACATACGGGATCCAGCCACGAAACCGCAGAGGCATCCCACGTCAGGGAAGATCATATTGCCAAAGCGGTGATCTTCAAGGACTACACCGGTTATGCAATGATGGTTGTACCGGCGAGCAACTTCGTTGAAATCAGGCATGTACGCAAGGAGCTGAATCGTGATCTTGAGCTCGTCGAGGAGGACGAACTGACCAGACTGTTCCCCGACTGCGACCCCGGCGCGATACCACCGCTGGGACTTGCCTATGATATCGAGACCTTTCTGGACGAAGCCCTGACGACACTCGCCAACATCTATTTTGAGGCCGGTGATCATGAACATCTGGTTCACGTCAGTGGTGAAGACTTCAAGCATCTGCTGAGTGGCGTTCGACATGGCCACTACAGTCATGAACATCAACCCGAGTAATGTTTACTGGCCTGAGACGTTCGCATCCGTCCCTGACCCGTTTATGTTTACCCGAACGAATCGACCTGGAGAACTGTAAATGAATGAATTTGAACACGCTGTGGACGTCGGTGCGCCCGATCCCGAGTTGAATACATCACCCATTGCGGATGAAGGCGACGATGAAACCGAGGATTTGCGCCAGGAAGTACCTGGTGAGCCTGTTTGCTATTTCAATGACCAAAGTTTCAAGACCGGGGCATATATCAAGAGCGGTACCGCCATTTTGAAATGTGACTACGGCATCTGGATTCCGGCCGGTCCCTCCGATCCGGACAATCCCTGAGATTCGGCGAGCCGCAGAACCGACGGTATATCCCGATGTTGGCGCCGGATACCAGCCATTGAACTCCAGAGATTGCACACTATATATTTAACAGCATTATGTTGTTCGCAGGGCATCAGGTAACAGGAGCTGTTTGTGCAATTCAGAGATTACTACGAGATTATGGGTGTCGACCGCAACGCCACCCAGGAAGAAATCAAACGGGCTTACCGCAAGCTCGCGCGCAAATATCACCCGGATATCAGCAAGGATCCCGATGCTGAAGCCAGGTTCAAGGAAATGGGTGAAGCCTACGAAGTACTGAAAGATCCTGAAAAACGTGCCGCCTACGATCAGCTCGGCAAGAACTACAAGGCTGGTCAGGACTTCACACCGCCACCGGGCTGGGATGCCGGTTTCGAATTCACCGGCGGTGGTTTCGAACAGGCGGCCGATGCCGGTGTATTCAGTGATTTTTTTGAGTCGTTGTTCGGTCGAGGCGGTTTTACAGCCGACAGGGCCCAGGCTGGCGGCTTTCATATGCGCGGCCAGGATCACCACGCAAAAATCCTGATCAATCTGGAAGACGCCATCCAGGGTGTCAGCCGTACGATTTCCCTGCAGGTACCCGAAGTCGATTCACAGGGGCACGTGCAAACACGAACTCGTACGCTCAACGTCAACATTCCCAAAGGCGTCAAGCAGGGACAGCAAATCAGGCTGGCCGGTCAGGGTGCGCCGGGTATAGGCCAGGGTGGTCAAGGCGATCTGTACCTGGAAATCGAATTCAGTCCGCACAGTATTTATCATGTTGAAGGCCGGGATATTTATCTTGATCTACCGGTGACGCCCTGGGAAGCAGCGCTCGGCGCGACGGTCAAAGTACCGACACCCACCGGTATCGTCGAAATGAAAATTCCTGCGGGCTCGGCATCAGGCCGGAAAATGCGCCTGAAAGGTCGCGGTATTGCCGGCAAAATCGCGGGCGATTTCTATGCGGTACTCAAAATCAGCTTGCCCCAGGCGGACAGTGACAAAGCCAGGTCGCTTTACCAAAAGATGAAGGAAGAACTCGATTTCAATCCACGGCAGAAGCTGGGAGTCTAGACATGACGACACCGAAGCACACCCTTAGCGGGTTGATACTGGACGAAGATTGCAGCTTTACGCTGGCTGAACTCAGTACGGCCTGTTCGGTGCGGACGGAATATATCATCGAGCTGGTTGAAGAAGGCATCGTCGAGCCTCGGGAACAGCAGCGTGAACAGCAGTACTGGACCTTTAACGGCCGAAGCCTGCTGCGTGCCCGCAAGGCGCGTCGATTGCAGCGGGATCTCGGCATCAACCTCGCAGGTGCCGCCCTGGTGCTGGACATGATGGAAGAAATCGAACAGCTGAGGCAACGCCTGGACCGCCTCGGATAATTCACGCAGTGTGCCCTGAAAAACCCCTCCCGCGGTAACCAAAGCGTGATCAGAAAGCGTTATACGCGTATAAAAAACATTAATAATTAGATATAAGTTATTGAATAATAAAAAATACTAAGGGAGTAATTTCGCTGCATGGCAGCTGCGTCCGAACCATTTGCCACCACCCTTCCGCCACACATAGATAACAATTCCCTATTCACCGCTATCAGTTGGCTAATTCGACTGGTGGATTACGGCTACCGCCTAATCCACCCTACACGTTGCACAATTATTCATTATTCATTGTTTTTAGTTATCTCTTATCAATAGCGATATAGTCACGCTCACCGCGCCCTGTGTACAACTGCCTTGGCCGGCCGATTCGCTGGTTGTCTTCACCGATCATTTCCATCCATTGAGCAACCCAGCCGACGGTACGGGCGATTGCAAACATGACGGTAAACATATTGGTCGGGATACCGATGGCCTTGTAGATCAGGCCCGAATAGAAATCGACATTCGGGTAGAGCTTGCGTTCGATGAAATACTCGTCGTTCAACGCGATCTCCTCCAGCCTGCGTGCGAGTTCGAGGGTCGGGTCGTTCATGTCGCACAGGTTTTCCAGCACTTCATGACACATCTTGCGAATGATGCGCGCACGCGGATCGTAGTTTTTGTAGACGCGATGACCGAAGCCCATCAATCGAAACGGATCGCTCTTGTCCTTGGCACGCTCGAGGAACCTGGGAATGTTTTTAACCTCACCGATTTCATTGAGCATGTTAAGCACGGCTTCATTGGCACCCCCGTGGGCTGGTCCCCACAACGCCGTGATGCCTGAGGAAATGCACGCGAACGGGTTGGCGAGTGAGCTGCCGGCCAGGCGCACGGTCGAGGTACTGGCGTTCTGCTCGTGGTCGACATGGAGGATGAATATCAGGTCAAGCGCTCTTTCGGCAACCGGATCGATCTCGTATTCTTCGCACGGGACAGAGAACATCATTTTCAGCAAGTTGCCGGTATAACTCAGCGAATTGTCCGGATAGACCTGGGGTTCACCGACAGAATGCTTGTAGCTCGCCGCGGCAATGGTCGGCATTTTCGCAATCAATCGATGGCCTGCAATTTCACGATGTTCGACATTACCGATGTCGGTCGAGTCGTGGTAGAACGCGGACAGCGAGCCGACGACGCCGACCATGGTCGCCATCGGGTGTGCGTCATGATAAAAGCCTTCGAACAGTCGTTTGAGTGACTCGTTCAGCATGCTGTGCCGAATAATGACATTGTTGAAATCGCTCAGCTGTTGCGCGGTAGGCAGGTCACCGTACAGCATCAGGTAGGCAACTTCGATAAAGTTGCTCTGCTCGGCCAGTTGTTCGATCGGATAACCCCGGTAAAGTAACTGTCCCTTGTCGCCGTCCAGATAGGTCAGCTCGCTCTGGCAACTGGCCGTTGAAAGAAAACCGGGATCATAAGTGAAGTAACCCATCTCACGGAAGAAACGGCCGATGTCGACAGCCTGCGGACCAATCGTGGATTGCTTGACCGGCAGTTCGATCGATTTGCCGGTCTTGTTATCGGTAATGGTTACGGTGTGTTCGCTCATCTTGTTATTCCCCTTGAACAGTTGTTGTCGGGTTTTGTGCGTACTTTAGTTTCGCGCCAGGCCTGAATCATTAGATCGTATTAACGTCTCTTTTGAAAGGAGCGCTAACAGCAATCAGGATCGTTAGTCATTGATCCCTGTTCAACGTATTTCGTATTAGTATTACGTACCTGTTGATTCTAACAGTAGCACACGTAAGTTATTGATACTATAACCGATAGTCTAAAGGCAGTGACATTTCAGGTGTCACTGGGCGACCTGTCCGGTTTTAACTTGATTCTGGTTGTCAATGCGTGAGAAAGGCAGGAGCGGCTTAAGCCGCGAATTGACTGTTCGAACGGGGTTGATCAATTGAGTCAGAATAATCGACCAAACATAGTAATCCGTCAGAGTAATCAATTACTCCGACGGATTTTCTTCCGATTGACCGAAATGTTTAGATTCGCCGTCTGATAATTCCAGCCAAAAGCAACAGGCCGGAACCGAACAACCACGCAGCTGCAGGGATAGGCACAACTTCGACCTGGCCACGTATCTCACCGCCAGGTGCGAATGTCGAGTGGATATTGATATACCAGAGCCCGCTTAACAGATCAGACTCCTGACCAGTCGTGAGCGGCGACGAGGATCCAGTCGATGGATTCATTGTATGGTCAATCGTTACTATTGCAGGGGCATTGACTCCCGGTGCACCGGGCCCATGGAAATGTGCCACTGTTTCCGTACCAGTCAAGCCACTCCAGCTGATGTTCCAGCTGAGAATTTTCGTGACATCATCAAACTCCATCAAACCCAAACCGGTACCTGAACTCCCGGTACCAGCGCCGGCATTTGCCTGTGCGCCATCGATGTCAGCCTTGAGATTGATGACCGCCGCGTTGGTAGTCATCGACGTGAACAACAAAAAACAAAACAGCAACCTGCTGAAACTGCTTAGAAACATTCTGAATCCCCCTGTATTTCAGACGAAATAGCGTTTGTTTAGCCCGGATACCGCAGTAACAAGCAAGATTCACGCCAGAATAGGAATAAGTCTCATTAACAACAACTTATTGAAATATTAATATTTCACAGATTATTAATGTGTAAGGGAGGCCTTACAGAATACGGCGAAGACGCCATTTTCTGTTAATAATTTTTACACTCGTTGACTGGAACCTGGCTGCTACGGGCAGTCAGGTATGAGGCTAGTATTCAGTGGATGTCCGCTCGGTCACGATGACGCCACAGCCCTCATCCGATGAAACCGTAGTATCGGTACCGATCTTGAAACCCTCGGGCATAAACAGCGCCAGAGCATGGCTCGAGCTCATCAGCAGAATGGTTGCCAGTGATAATCTGATTAAGTCCATTTTGTACACCCTGATATGTCGTATTCATTTGTCTGCTGCAAGATGCATACCAGAAAAATTTGTCCTTTATTATCAATTAGATATGAATCTATATCTATTTCAGGCTGTAAATTTTGTCGACGTATTTTTGCATCAGAAAGGGTCTGAATCTGCTGAAAACCGCATGCCCGAGGCGTTCCGGATACATACACCGATGTTGATTTTCTTGACAGCGGCGAGGATTCGCGAAAACTCGCTGCGATCAGTTGGTGGAACCCGTATTTTTATGCAAAATCAATAACTTGCCTAACGAATCCTCAAATTCCTCGCGATTCGTATACTGAATAACCTGCATACCGGTAGCAAGCGCTGTATCCACGTTAATCCTGCTGTCGTCAACGAGTAATATCGAGGCAGGCTCGAGGCCCAGGTCCTCTGCGACGTCATTGAAATGTGTCGGATCGCGTTTCCCCTTCCCCATGCAATAGCTGTTATAGATATGATCGAAATGTTGGCCGAAGCCAAAGCGGGCATCGAGCCGGTCGAGCCAGTCGGTCTGGTCGCTGAGAATCCCGGTGATGTAGCCCTGTGACCTGAGTTCGTCGACCAGTGAAATCATCCAGGGACGCATGATGAAGCCGTCAAACAGCCTGGCGTGGAGTTCGTCATCATCACCGCGTAACCCGGTTCGTTCACGTAGCAGCGACCAGAAGTCCGATTCACTGCCTTTACCGAGTACGAAGCCACTATCGTAGACCGCACGCATCCCCTCCTCTGTCATGTCGTCCACGGGTAAAGACTGCTCCCTGGCCAGTGCTTGCAGTCCGATGCTGAATCCTTCTTCGGCCAGTACACCGCCGAAATCAAATAGAATTGCTTTGATTTTTCTCATTCTGACATCTTATGTATTACAGTGAATAATGAATAGTGAATAGGCGTTAGACTTGCTCCAGTTAATGGTTATTCATCATAGATTCTTGATTATTTATGTTTTCTGATCAAATCGGGCAATGTCGGATTACGCCAGGACACTGATAACACAGACGCTTGCGCATCGCTGGGCCGTGATCGCGTTATCGGTCATCGTCTTTCTGCTCAGCAGTGTGGGTCTGACGCGATTGACCATCGACAGTGACCTCAGAGTATTTTTCAGCAAGGACAATCCCCAGTTATTGCAGCTGGAAGCGGTAGAGAATACCTACCTCAAGAATGAAAACATCCTGATGGTGATCGTGCCCCGCGATAACCAGGTATTCAACCGTGAGGTACTGACTGCCATCAAGGATATGACGACGGCCTTATGGCAAACGCCGGCGTCGATCAGGGTCGATTCTGTTACCAACCACCAGCATACCTGGGCCGATGGCGATGAGCTCGTGGTCGAAGACCTGTTCGATGACATTGATACGCTGACGCAGGCGGACATCGAACAACGTAAACGGGTCGCGTTGAATGAACCTGTCCTGCTGGATCGCATCATTTCTCGTGACGGCGATGTCAGCAATATCATTGTTACCATCAACTTTGTTGAAAAAAGTCCCCAAATCATCAACGCAATCGCTGCACATACACGACAACTGCGTGATGAATACAGCAGCCGGTATCCCGATATAGAATTTTATCTGACCGGCAGCGTGATGTTCGACACCGCGTTTTCAGAGGTCGGCCAGAAGGACATGACCACCCTGGTTCCATTGATGCTGCTGGTGCTGGTGGTCACGGTCGGTCTGGTATTCCGCACGGTTATCGCTACGCTGATGACCCTGATCATCATCATTATGGCAACCGGTACCGCAATGGGTCTGGCCGGTTGGCTGGGGATAGCAATCAATCCGGCATCGGCCAGCGCACCGACCATCATTCTGACGCTGGCAGTGGCAGACAGCGTACATATCCTGTTCATCATGTATCGCCTGATGAATCAGGGCAAGTCACGGCGACAGGCGATTATCGAATCGATTGAATTCAATTTTCAGGCCGTGTTTCTCACCAGCCTGACAACGGTCGTCGGGTTTCTGACAATGAACTTTTCGGACGCGCCACCGTTTCATAATCTGGGTAATATTGTAGCCCTCGGCATCACCGCCGCATTTTTCTACTCCATTTTCTTTCTGCCGGCACTGATGTCGGTTCTTCCGCTCACGATGCGCGTAAAACGCTATCCGCGGCAGTTCGATATTATGGAGTCCATCGCGATGTTTGTGATACACAACAAAACACCGATTCTCGTACTGACGCTCACGCTGGTAACCCTGCTGGGTTTCAGCGCGGCTCATAACCGACTGAATGATAACTGGATTAACTACTTCACCGAGAATGTACCTGTGCGTGTTGCCACCGACGTACTCGAGCAGCGCATCAGTGGCGCCGATTATCTTGAATATGACATCAGTGCCGGCAAGCCCGGCGGCATCAATGACCCGGATTTTCTCGCTCACCTTGAACGATTCGTAGAATGGTTGCGTGCTCACGCGCAGGTCGAGCAGGTTGTCAGTATTACCGATGTGATGAAAAAACTGAATCGGGTCATGCACAATGAGGATGATGACTGGTACCGCGTGCCCGAGCAGCATAATCTCGCAGCACAGTATCTGTTGCTGTACGAGATGTCACTGCCCTACGGACTCGATCTGAACCACATCATCAATGTCGACAAATCCGCCACACGGTTGATCATTACGACCAAAAACAGAGGTACCCGCGCACTCAGTGATTTCGATCTCGAGGCGCAGGCCTGGCTCGAGAGCCATACGCCGCAATACATGAACTCGCAGGGCACCGGCATTTCCATCGTGTTCGCCTACCTGTCTAAGCGCAATATCGTTAATATGCTGATGGCCGCTTTCGGTGCATTGCTGGTGATTTCACTGATTTTGATCGTGGCGCTCAGGCGCGTGGATATCGGCCTGATCAGCCTGCTGCCCAATGTTATTCCCGCGACCATGGCCTTTGGGCTGTGGGGGCTGCTGGTCGGAGAAATCGGTCTGGGCCTGTCCGTTGTGGTCTCAATGACACTGGGTATCGTGGTTGATGACAGCGTGCATTTCATCAGCAAGTACCTGAGAGCCAGGGAACGCTTCAATATGAACAAGGTATCGGCGATTCAACACGCCTTCACCATGGTTGGCCCCGCGATGTGGACAACCACACTGGCCCTGGTTGCCGGTTTTCTGGTGCTGATGCTATCGGATTACAAAATGAGCGCCGACATGGGTCTGCTTTCAGCAATCACGATAAGCATTGCGCTGATCATGGACTTTCTGTTATTACCGGCCGTACTGCTGATAGCGGACAGGCGCGAGACCTAGAGGTCTCAGCGCGTCATCATGCGAAAAAGTTATGAAGCTTGCGGCTGAGCCAGCCACTCTTCTGTTTGTTATTGATACCCGGAATATTCTTCAGCACGCAGGACGTGTAACTGCTGTCGTCATTGGCGATATGCTCGATCAACCACACGTTGAGCAGTTTTGACAGTTCTTCCGATACGTCTTCACCTGTGGAGAAGCGATCATTGTAACTCCTGATCCGGTCTCTGAATGAATCATGTGTCTTCGAGTGAATCGCGGCAGCTTCGTAGCCGGCGTCTTCCATCAGTGATTCCTCGAATGCAAAGTGAGACAGGGTGTAATCGGTCAGATTGATCAGCACCTCTTTGACCAGGTCGGGCTCATTCAATGCGCGTGCATCTTCAAGTTGATTGATATAGTGAATAATGCGTTTGTGTTGTGAATCGATTACCCCGATACCGGTGGCAAGTTCATCGCTCCACTGAAGATAAGACATAAGTGTGCTCCGGAATGCTTGATGTCAGCTGCTTGTAATTAACAGTGCATTATTAAGGAAAAACCTTTTTGGCCGCGATGGCTAACCAAAGAATTTTTTCACGGATTTGGATAGCCAGCCGTCGCCTTTTCTGGCATCCATATTGCCAAGGTTCTTTTTGACAATGTCCGCGTAATCGTTGTCATCGCTTTTGATGTGGTTAATCAGCCAGGCCTTCAACACGGTCAGCAGCTCTTCGGTGACGTCCTCACCCATTTTGAACCGCTGCATAAAATCACTGACGCGTTTGACAAAAAGCTGGTGAACACGTTTATGGCCATTGATGAAGCCATAGTCCGCATCTTCCATCAGGCTTTCTTCGAACGCAAAATGCGACAAGGTGTAGTCAACCAGTTCGTTGAGGACTTTCTCTTCCACCGCCCTGTCATTCTTGCCCTTGACGTCTTCCAGCGCGTTGATGTAGCCGACAATGCGTTTATGCTGCTTGTCAATAACGTCGATATCGGTATTGAGTTCATCGCTCCACTGAATATGTGCCATCTCTGTGCCTCTAAAAAGGAGTCGTAACTGTTTGTATGTCTCTGCAGAACAGTCACAGGATAAATAAACGTCGATTCGATTTTTTGTTATTTTTTTGACTTCAGCAGACACTGAAGCTGGAAGATTTACCTTTAATTCTAGTCAATAAACCCGACAAATCCCGTTAGAAATCAGTATCAAAAGTAAAAAAGTGTTTACAAACAGGCGTTAATAAGAATCATCTACAAATCGGGGTTTGCCCTGATTCTGGCGGTGTTGATGGGTGATGGCTACGGCCATTCCGGTAGCAAAATATAATTATTCATTATTCATTGTTTTTTCACGGGCTCGGATTCGGATATTCCTCATGGATTGCCTCGATGCCTTCGTGGACTTCGTCCGGAAGTGCCAGGTCAATACTGCTGATATTGGTTTTGAGCTGATCCATGGTAGTGGCACCGATGATCGTGCTGGTCAGGAACGGTCGGCTGTTCACATAGGCCAGAGCCATTTGTGCCGGATCGAGTTTATGCTGCCGCGCCAGCGCAACGTACATTTCCGTCGCCACGACCGCGGCCTCATTACTGTAGCGCGTGTAATCGGGAAACAGCGTCAGGCGCGCGCCTTCAGGTTGTGCATTGCCGAGATATTTTCCGGACAGTACACCGAATCCCAGTGGTGAATAGGCCAGTAATCCGGCCTTTTCTCGCCACGAGATTTCTGCCAGACCGATTTCATAGCTGCGATTCAGCAGACTGTAGGGATTCTGTACGCTGACGATGCGAGGCAGTCCGGCCTGTTCGGCGTGGTGCAGAAACCGTGTCATGCCCCAAGGGGTTTCGTTTGACAGTCCGATATAGCGGATCTTGCCGGCCTTTACCTGGTCGTCGAGGGCTTCCAGGGTTTCCAGAATCGGCGTGATATCTTCCTGCTCGGGGGTTTCAAAGCCGAGCTGACCAAAAAAATTGGCTTTTCGTTGTGGCCAGTGCAATTGATAAAGGTCGATATAGTCGGTCTGCAGACGTTGCAGGCTGGCGTCCACCGCTGCAGCAATATCGATCCGGTTGAACCGCGTCCGGCCATTGCGTATATGCGGTATCCAGCTTTCGCCCGGACCGGCGATTTTGCTGGCCAGTATGATCTGGTCGCGATTGCCATGTAGCTTCAGCCACTCGCCGATAATTTCCTCGGTGCGCCCGTAGGTCTCCGCTTTCGGCGGTATCGCATAGAGTTCTGCGGTATCGAAGAAATTCACGCCCTGGGAGACCGCATAGTCCATCTGCCCAAACGCCTGTGCGGGTGTATTCTGCTCGCCCCAGGTCATGGTGCCGAGGCAGATCACACTGACATCGATATCGGTATGGCCTAGTTTGCGGTATTTCATGGTATCACCCGTGAAAATTGAGCTGGTCGTTATAGCATACAAGTTTTGCTGCAATCATTGCGATAAAGCCATCGTCGTGGCATGCTCAAGCTCATGGCCTCCATCGTCGCAACCTGCAGAATTACGCATGAAATCAATCGCCTATGCCATCATAGTTGTACTTGCCGGGACCGTGCTGGCAAGCTGTGATAATCGCCCCAAAGTTCCTCAACTCGAGCTGACCGGTGTCGATGGCACCCTTATCGAACTGGGACAGAACACACCGTTGACAGCGCTCTATTTTTTTTCCGTCAGTAACCCGGTGGCGCTGGGTGCGCTCTACCGCCTGCCGGATCAGCTTGACGAAGCGGCCGATTCAGTCGCGATTGCGATGCATGTCGACCGTCCGCCGAATGTCCAGCATATGCAGCAGCAACTGCTTGTACCGATCGTCATCGACGAAGCGAATCGTATCGCCAATGCTTTCGGGGGTGTCGATCTGACACCCACCCTGATTTTGATCGACAAGGGTCAGATTCTGCTGCGGCAACGTGCGACACTCGATTATGATGAGATCAATGGACTGATCGAACAACACCGCTGAACGCAATCCAGATTCCATCGCAGCCATGTCGACCGTCCTGCTTTTTCTGATTTACCTGGGCGCTGCGCTGCTTCTGGCTGCCCAGCTGTTTTTCCCTGTGTATCAGCTGCTGGACAGCTACTGGGAGATCAGGCCGGAGCCTGTCTTTTTCCGGCTGGCGATGATCATTGCCATTCTCGGTTTCTGGCCCTTCCTCAAAATGCTGGCCATCAATAACCGTTATGCACTCGGCTACTCCCTGAAACGTCGGCAAT
>CP070838.1:88651-105464 GCA_020341835.1 Thiotrichales bacterium
GTTTGAAAATGCCGCTCTGATTAATGACGGTACCATTGCAATAGCGGCAGCCCTGGTCCTGTTTTGTATACCGTCGAGAAACCGGCAACGTTATTCCCACATCGCTGACAGCGAAATCATCAGCAATTTACCCTGGAACATCGTGCTGCTGTTTGGCGGCGGTTTTGCGCTTGCCATGGGTTTCACCGTGAGCGGCTTTTCCGGCTATATCGGACAACAGTTTGTCGGTATGCAGGATCTGAATCTGACAACCCTGGTTGCCGGCATTTCATCGATTGTCGTTTTTCTGACTGAAGTCACTTCCAATACCGCGACATCACAGATATTGCTGCCCGTTGTCGCCTCTGTCGCAAAACAGATCGATATCAACCCGTTGCTGCTGATGCTGCCTGTAACCCTGTCAGCGTCCATGGCATTCATGATGCCGGTAGCAACACCGCCGAATGCAATTGTGTTTGCCTCCGGCCAGTTACGCATTCGCGATATGATCAAAACGGGTTTTATCATCAACCTGATTGCGATTGCCCTGATTACGCTGCAAACCTGGGTCATCGGTACTGCCATTTTCGACATCGATACCTCATCGATGCCCCTGTGGGCAAAATGATATACTTCCGGTCTCTGTCACAATCACGCCAGTCGTACCCGTAGCGTTCCAATGAGTATCGAAGACAAGGATTCAACACACCTGAGCACAGGATCTGCACCGGCCAGGCGTTTTAACGTCTGGCAGCTCAGTACATTTATCCTGCTGGCAGTTCTACTGACATTACTCGGGGTATGGATACTGAATAGCGTACTCTTTCCATCCGAGTTCAAACCGGTCACCTTGAGCAGCAAAGAGCAACAGGTGCTGGATCAGAAACTGGAAAGGTTCGAACGCTTTCAGAGCCAGGCTGATCGCAGGGCTTCGCGTTCAAGGCCGTTTTCCAGTTCCAGTCAGAATGCCTTGACACCAGAGCCTTACTCGGAAGAGGGCGCCAGCAGAGAAATAAGGCTCAGCGAAAAAGAACTGAACGCGTTGCTCGCAAAAAACACCGATCTGGCATCGCGGCTGGCCATCGACCTGTCCGAGAATCTGGCCAGCGCCAAATTGCTGGTGCATCTCGACGAAGACTTCCCGGTACTCGGTGGCAACACCGTCAAGCTGACCGCCGGTGCCGAACTGGCCTATGCCACTGGAAAGCCGATCGTCAAACTCCGCGGTGTCAGCGTCTGGGGCGTACCGATACCGAACGCGTGGCTGGGCGGCGTCAAGAATGTCGACCTTGTGCAGGAATTCGGTCAGGAACCGGGCTTCTGGCAAGCCTTTGCCGATGGTGTCGAGGCCATCGAAGTCAGGCAGGGACACCTGTTGATCCGGCTCAAAGAATAAACTCATATCGTGCCCAATCTTAAATTGTAGGGATCTGCCCACCATTGTCATCGGCGACTACCGGTTCTCTCGCCAAGGCGCAAAGCACGCCAAGTATTCTTTAGGTTGTTTGCAGGAATATCCTCTGCGCACTCTGCGCCCCTGCGAGAAAAAAGCTAGATCTTATGCTCTCGCAGGGAGCGCGGAGGCCGCAGGGAAACTGTCTGCCTGAGGCGATTGAAAAAAAACCTTTGCGAGCTTTGCGCCTTGGCGAGAAAAAAGAACGACAGGACAACCGTCACGGAACAGGCGTGTAAGCCACTGTTTTCACTGCTTCTTACCCCAGTTAACGATCAAATCATTGGCGTATTCGGTCAAGTTTAAATGCCGAAGCGGCGATATGATTCATGCGTAACAAAGAAAATCGGACACATTCGAAAGGAGAGTGCGATATGGAACGGGACTTACAGCCAAATCACTGCGCATGTGGTTGTGGCGGGGCCTGCCGCGATAAATGGTTGCCCGGTCACGACCAGAGATTGCGCGCTGCGATTGAAAACGAAGTCGGCGGCCTGGTTGAACTCAGGCGCATCGTTGAAGAGCTACTTCATCGACGCATCGATTTGAAGCAGACCACAAACAACAGGGGGCACCATCGCCAGCATTAAACCGGGACAAAGCATCCGTCACGGCAGTCACATACACAGGAGATCATCATGACACACACAACAGAGACAACGCAGCATAATGTTTATGTTATTGAGCTCGACAAGGAAGTCCTGAAATTCGACGAATTCATCAAGGCCAACCCGCAATACAAACAGGGCATGCCCTGCCTGTATGTCGGCGAAACGCGGCATACCCCACAGAAGCGTTTCAACTACCACCTGGTTGGATACAAGACCCACGAGTTTGTCAGACGCTACGCACGTCGCCTGGCACCTGAGTATTATGCCAGCATCAAGCCGGTCGACAGCGACCATGCCAGGATCGAAGAACAGAAACTGGCGGACCAGCTCCGCGCCCTCGGCTACGCGGTCTGGCAACACGAGAACGCGCTGAACAGCGAAAGCATGCGTAAAAAGCCCCGCTATGTAGGACAGTACGACTGGCATCATCATTTTGCGGGCGCGTAAAAAACAATGAATGATTAAGTACGTGTAGTTAACAGTGAGCAGTTAAGAGTGGGCAGCGAGTCGTGCTTAAGGCAGATTGCCGCATTCAACTGATTCGCCCTGTTCACTGTCCTGGATAAGTCTGTCATGCCTGCGGAAGCAGGCATCCAGCGTCTTAAGTCACTGGATTCCCGCTTTCGCGGGAATGACGTGCTAGTTGGCGTATCTTAAATTATTCATTTTTCATTATTAATTATTCATTGTTAGTTATTCACTGCCTTTCCCGTATGTTCCTATAATAAGGAGCATGCAACCAGTTTTTCTGCATCTTCCACTAGATACACATTTACCACGGGCCCTGCTGGCAGGGCTGTGCCTGCTGTTGATCAGCACGACCGTTTGGGCCGCGAATGCACCAGAAGAGATCACGGTTGAAGTGCTCGACACCGACCTGTACCTGCAGCGCTTTCATGCCGAAGGCGAGCACCTGATTGTGTGGGTTTCACCCGGTTTCGGTAATCACGACCGTGCTTACGATGTCGCACGGGCGCTGACCCGGCACGACATCGAGGTGTGGCATATCGACCTGGCAGAAAGCCTGTTTTTAACACAGGGCACGAACACGCTTCGAGCACTCGACGGGCGCTATGTCGCCGGCCTGATAGCGGCGGCACACAGGCTGAGCGGAAAAAGCGTTACGCTGATGACGCGTTCCTATGCGGCGCTGCCGGTCCTGCGGGGCGCACGTTTGTGGCAGCAGCAGGCCGCTGAAGCCGGCGAAGACTACCTGACCGGCGCCATTCTCTTTTCTCCGGAGCTCTATAGCGAAATACCACCACTCGGCCAGCCACCGGTATACGACCCGATTGCATCTTCGACAAATATTCCCATCATGTTATTCCAGGCGGGCAAACGCGGTAACCGCTGGCAGCTGGATAACACACTGGATCAGCTTCAAAGTGGTGGTGCTGCGGTCTACCTCAAGATCCTGCCCGGTGTGACCGGCGTTTTCTACATCAAGGACACGACAGCAGAGACCACCGCCGTATTGAAGCAGCTGCCCGCGGAAATTGAACGTGTTGTCACCATGCTAAAGCGCGTTCCGACCCCGAAAACGGTCAGGCCGTTGCCGGCGACGCGCACGCCTGACCAACCCGGTCTCGATATCACGCTGCAGCCGTTTCGCAGCAGCATGACGCCGCTCGAGATCGATCTCTACCAGGTCTCGGGAGAACGATTCACCCGGAAAGATTTCACCGGCCAGGTGACGGTCGTCAATTTCTGGGCGAGCTGGTGCGGCCCCTGTGTTGAGGAGATTCCCGCACTCAATCGCCTGCGCGGAACCATGAAGGGTAAACCCTTTGAACTGGTGTCCATAAACTACGCGGAAACACCGGAACAGATAAACGAATTTCTCAACATGGTTAAGGTCGATTTCCCTGTGCTGCTCGACCAGGACGGCAGTTACTCTGCGCAATGGAACGTACTGGTATATCCTGCTACTTTTGTTATCGGAGCCGATGGAAAAATAGCCTACGGCGTCAATGGTGCGATCGAGTGGGACAATCCAGAAGTCACCGGCAAACTGCAGGCACTGATGCAGCAGTAAATGGCGCATTTTACCGGTCTAATATGTGAGAGAATCGCACCTTTTCAGAACAAGCTGTAAACCATCATGAAATACGACGTCATCGACGCCATTATCTCGCCCAAAACTCACCTGAACGTTTTGTCCAGGGCCGAAGTCAACAAGCTGCTGGATACCAGCAAGGGCGGCCTGTACAACATTTTTCGCAATTGCGCGCTTGCGGTACTCAACAGTGGCAGCAACCTGGATGACGGTAAGGAACTGCTGGAGCGATACAAATCCTTTGATATACGCCTGCTGCAGGAAGAGCGCGGCATCAAGCTTGAATTAAAGAACGCGCCTGCGATCGCGTTTGTCGATGGCAAGATGATCAAGGGAATCAACGAACATCTGTTTGCGGTGTTAAGGGACGTGATTTATGTCAGTGATGAGATTACCGACAACCCGAATTTTGATCTGCAAACACAGGACGGTATAACCAACGCAGTGTTCCACATACTGCGCAATGCCGAATTACTGCGTTCCGGCGAGGAACCCAATCTGGTTGTGTGCTGGGGCGGCCACTCGATTTCACGTCATGAGTATGACTACACCAAGGAGGTCGGTTACCAGATGGGTTTGCGCGGTCTCGATATCTGTACCGGCTGCGGCCCCGGTGCGATGAAAGGCCCGATGAAAGGCGCGACCATCGGACACTCAAAACAACGCATCAAAAAAGGCCAGTACCTGGGCATTACCGAGCCCGGCATCATCGCCGCAGAATCGCCCAATCCGATCGTGAATAATCTTGTAATCATGCCGGACATCGAGAAAAGACTGGAAGCATTTGTACGTACGGGGCACGGCATCGTCGTCTTCCCCGGAGGCGTGGGCACCGCCGAGGAGATTCTCTACATACTTGGCATATTATTGCACCCGGAAAACGGCGAGATTCCCTTTCCTTTGATATTCACCGGCCCGGCGTCCGCAGCAGACTACTTCAATGAAATCGATCGCTTCATTGCCCGCACGATTGGACAGGAAGCACAGAAGCTCTATGAGATCATCATCAATGACCCGGTCAACGTCGCGCGCAAGATGAGGCAGGGGATCGACGCGGTCAAGAACTTCCGCAGGATCAACGACGATGCCTACTACTTCAACTGGATGCTGACCATCGACGCACCTTTTCAGGAACCCTTCGTTCCCAACCATCAAAACATGCGCAACCTTCAACTGGACGACAGTCTGGACCATCATCATCTGGCCGCGAACCTGCGCCGTGTTTTTTCAGGAATCGTCGCCGGCAATGTCAAGGATGAAGGCATTCGCGCGATCGAGCAACATGGCCTGTTCGAAATCAAAGGCGACGTAGAGATTATGGAACTGATGGACCAGCTGCTCTCATCCTTTGTCGAACAGCATCGGATGAAATTGCCTGGCCGGGAGTACCGGCCCTGTTACAAAATCGTTAAATGAGTACCGGGCTGCGACTACGGAACAGCCCGGTGCAATCAATCCGCTCCGTGTATTCACCGGGAGATGAATCCGGGTCCGGAGCTCAAACTGTCATATAATGCTCAACGCCTGACTTTCGTACCTCGTTAGTTTTTTTCATGAAACCCTACTCAGAATCCTGCGACGAAAACCGCGAACCGATCTTTTCCGTGATCGCGCCACTTTTGCAGGACTGTAGCTCAGTCCTCGAGATCGGCAGCGGTACCGGCCAGCATGCCGTCTACTTCGCTCAAATGCTGCCGCATCTGGTCTGGCACACGAGTGACTGCGTTGAATACCATAACGGCATCAATATGTGGCTGGACGAAGCCGGTCTGGAGAATACACGCGCCCCGGTCGAACTGAATGTCTCAACATCCAGCTGGCCCCGCCAACCGTTTGATGCGGTTTTTTCCGCCAACACCGCCCACATCATGCACTGGCCGGATGTTGTCGCCATGTTCGCCGGCGTGGGCTCGATTCTTACCGCCGGCGGCCGCTTCCTCTTGTACGGTCCGTTTAACTACAACAACCAGTACACCAGCACAAGCAATGCCCGCTTCGATGACTGGCTGAAGAGCAGGGACCCGCACAGCGGTATCCGAAATTTTGAGGACCTGGATAAACTCGGCCGGCAGGCCGGTATGCAGTTGCGGCAGGATTTTGCGATGCCGGTTAACAACCGTATTCTTTATTGGGAAAAACACTGAGCCAGTTGATGTACCATCAGGCAGCATCATCTAGCCGTAACAGGATCATACCGTGCATGCATTACTGCTGGTTGCTCATGGCAGCCGTCGTCAACAATCCAATGACGAAGTCACCCTTCTGGCTAACGCACTGCGTGATGCCTGCAGCCAGGATTACCCGATTGTGCATGCAGGCTTCCTCGAGCTGGCATCACCATCCATTCCTGAAGGCATCGAGCGTTGTGTCCTCGATGGCGCAACACGGATCACGGTACTGCCATATTTCCTCAACTCCGGCAGGCATGTCGTCGAGGATGTACCCCAGATTGTGGCAAGCGCCAGAAACCGCCATCCCGGCATCGAAATTGCCATTGCCCCGCATCTGGGCGCCTCCGCGATGATGGTTGATTTACTGATCGCATCAGCCATATCGACACCTGTCACAGAAAACGTCTGAAGCAGGTAATCCGACAGGCATTCCAGTGTTCCGACACCACTTCGGGATTTTTTACACCGTCTGTCGGAAAAGTTATCAATTGCTGTTGATTTCTTTAACACTTCGCTCTATATTTACTCTTGCCTCAAATGAGAAACGCATACAAACCGGAAAAAATCATCATAAGCTCATAAATATCATCGGCTTATATGTGTTTCGAAAATGTCTAAAAAATAGCTGAAATCCTTCAGCCCGGGATTTCAGCCAACCAAATGTACCAAATCACCCGGTAAATCACAGAGATTTGCTCAAAATATGCGCTCTCAGGCGTGGCAATCTGGCCCCAGATTGCCACGCCCTGTTTAATTTTTAACCAGCGCGATGACATCTAACAGGCTGCTTTTGATGGAGATGCTGAATGAGTGCTCAGATTCATACTCTGAAAACAGGTGATCCGGCCGATAACCGCAAGACCAAAAACAAGGTCGAAGATCATGATGCCCTGATCAACAGTATTTTCAATCGCCTGAATGTACAGTTGCTTCAGCGCGTGTCCGATATGCTCGACAATGCAGATAGCAGCCTGAACATGCTGTCCGAAACCGCCGAATCCAAAGAACTGAAAGCGAAATACCAGGAGTTGACCAGGCTCCTGCGCAACGAACGCGGCAATATCGACAGGGCCTTCTTCATTGCCATCAACGACAAAATAAACGACAGCGCAAAGACCGAGACCGACGAACTGGCCCTGGTCGATCAGGACGAAATGGAAGAAATGGTTGTAATCACCTCCATGTATTCCAATGCAATGAATAACTACGGGCAGGAAGTCAATAACCTGGAAGCGCGCTTCGAATACCTGGAAATGCATTCCAACACAAAGCTGCCCAAATACGCTATTGACCCCAAGCATATCTGCGAAGCATTTCAGGCCTCCCTGAAGCAGGTCGAGATAAGTCTCGAATACAAACTTCTGCTGTTCAAACTGTTCGACATGGAAGTGAGTTCCCGCCTCGGTGATATGTATAAATCACTCAATCAGATATTCATTGACGCGGACATCATGCCCGAGGTGGTTTATAAAGCCAGAAACCTTGATCCCGACGATACCACCGCTGACAGCAAGCCAACCAGGCCTGCCGAACACAAGGATTTCACCGTTCGTGAAGCGAAATACTACGATCCGCAACAAAACAAGTCGACGAACTTCGTACCCCGCTCCCAGGAAGAAATAGGCTATTTTATCAGCCAGTTCATGAATGGCTTCACCACCGCCAGCGGCGAAGGCATACCCGAGTCATTCTCCACCATCCCAAGCGACAAGGATAACTATAACTGTTTCTCACGCAATGACCTGATGACGGCATTGTCGAAGCTGCAGAACAAGGTCATAAAAAAGAAAAAAACCGTCGCAAAAATCGATGCGGAGCAGATCAAACGCGCGATCGTCGCGGACATGGGGAGCAGCAAAGGCGGCGCGGTCACAAAACGTGTCCATGTACTTGACCAGAGAAACATTGACTTCGTCGGCATGATGTTCAAGGAAATCACGAATGACGAAAGCATTTCCAAAATCATTACCAACCTGCTGATGCTGCTGCAGATCCCGGTGATCAAGGCGGCTATGCTCGATGAGAAACTGTTCACTCAGGAAGACCATCCCGCACGCACCACGCTCGATCTGATATCCAGAGCAGGCAAGGGCGTGACCGATGAAAAAGACCACGTCTTTATCAAGCTGGAAAAAATCGTTGACAGTATATTGCAGGAATATGATGTTGATATCGCCAGTTTCGAGCGTGCTGTCGAAGCCCTGCAAACGCTGATATCGATCGAAGAAGAAATTGCCGCCGAGAATGAAAGAATCGAGCAGCTCGAGATCATCAAGGATCATGCCCGAGACGTGGTTCTAACCGAAATGCGGCATATGACAAGCAATAAAAAACTGCCTAAAAAAGTTCAGCCGTTGATTCTGAAGCACTGGCCGACGATGATGTGCAACCGTTACGTCAATCACGGTAAAGAAAGTCATGAGTGGCTGGTGTCACTGATGCTGCTCAAACTGTTGATGAAATGCCTGCAGCCGATCAAGTCCGGAGCACAATGGGAGATGCTCTACACTAATCATCAGCCGCTGGTAGAAGCGGTCAATGACGAGTTATATGATACGCAGCAGGACCGGGAAGCGATCGATGCCCAGATCGCTGCGCTGAAGCAGACATTTCTGAAAATGCTGGATGATTACGGCTACAAACTTGTTGAAGAGCCGGCAGAAGAAACGGCCGAACAGGCAACCACGACAGCTGCGCCCTATGTCGAAGAAGAAAATATCGATGCCGCCAATGATGAGTTCGAAGAGCCTGACCATAACGAAGAAATCGCGAAAATCGAGGAACAGACAAAGATTGCGCGTGAAAAAATCGCCAGGCTGCCGAGCGACCTGCACCCGGGTGTCTGGTTCGAGATATTCAACGGTAAAGACAAACCGATACGCCGCCTGAAACTGTCTGTCATCCTGACCGAAGTCGCGAAACTGATATTCGTGGATTGCCACGGTGTGAAGGTCATCGAAAAAGATGCCGGCGACTTCGCCAATGAACTCGAAAAAGACCAGTCGAGACTGCTTGCCGATCACTCAACCTTCGAGCACGCGCTCGGCACCGTCATTCACAAGCTGGCCGCATAAGAATCTGGAAAGAGGGGCGAGGAGCCGAGGGTACAAGGGAAAAATCATAAAAGAATAAATTTTCCTTGTACCCTCATTTATTAGCCCCAATTTTTTCCAGCATAACCTGCAATTCATTTTTTGCTCTCGCCAAGGCGCCAAGCACGCCAAGGTTGCTTGTGGTTTTGGTAACACAAACACATATTAATACTCTATGCGAGCTCTGCGCCTCTGCGAGAAATCATATGGGTTTTTCTCTCGCAAAGGCACGAAGACCGCAAAGTTTTGATCAGGGATTTTGTATCAATAATACCTCTGCCTGCTCAGCGCCTCTGCGAGACCAATAGTCGTGAAAACCAGATGGGTACAGCATTCCGCATTTCGTTCGAATATCCGCTGCCAACGAGACCGACGGGCCCGGTGGTGTGCTATGCTTGTCGGCAATAATAATAATTGAAACCAATCACATGCTACGCCACCAGCTCATCGCCATTACCGTCCTGTTCAGCCAGCTGACACCGGCTATTGCACAAAACTACGAAATCACGCCGTTTATCGGATGGCGTACCAGCAGTTCACTCGAAGAAGTAACTACAGGTGCCACCATCGACATCAAGGAAACCGACAGCTTCGGCATTATCCTGTCGATGATAGCGGACAAGGATACCCACTACGACTTCCTGTTTTCCCGCCAGAACACCCAGCTGCAGTCAACGACATCCAGCAATACCGAATCGCTGCGCATCGACTACTACCATTTCGGCGGAACGGTATTTTATGACTACGACAGGGTGCACCCGTTTGTCGCAGGCGGGCTCGGCGCTACACATATCTCACCCTCAAACGACGCGTTTTCTTCAACCACAAAGTTCTCGCTTTCGATCGCCGGCGGTCTCAAATTCCCGATAAGCCAGAATGTGGGTCTGCGCCTGGAGGCGCGTGGCTACGGCACGGTCGTCAGCAGCGGTAGCACTATCCTGTGCAGCGGCGGTTGTGTCGCCAAGTTTACCGGCAGCCTGTTCATGCAGTTTGAAGCCTTCGCCGGTCTTTCGATCGCGTTCTGACTGTACTCAAAAAACGTCACCACTCAGACGTTCGTCTGACAATCTTACGGGCGTGAAATTTAGTGAAATATATCAATAATAACAATAGCTTATTAGGCTACGGACCGGTCCATTTCTGAATAAATATTGTCGTAAAAATTGACTTAAATCAAAGTATATAATAAAATCCTAATATTCTTGTGGAGTACCAACGGAGGAAAGAATATGACTTTTGATATCAAGTGTGACGAGCTTCGTGACCTGGTCGAAAATGGCGGCCAGTTAATCGATGTCCGTTCCACAAACGAATACAGTCGAGGCGCTTTGAAAAACGCCGTCAATATCCCGCTCGAAACCATCCCGCACAACACCGACAACATCGACAAAAACAAACCGGTGATGTTGTACTGTGTATCCGGCATGCGTGCCAGCGCAGTCAAGCAGTTCCTGGAATCGCTCGGCTTTAATTATGTTTACAACCTGGGTGGTATCTCTCGGCTCAGCCATTGCTAAAAATGGAAATCCGGCAGTTATACGATGCAGAAACCAGCACCTACACCTACCTGGTGTGGGATGCCGAAAGCCGTGAAGCGGCATTGATCGATTCGGTCGACACCCAGATCGATCGTGATCTGCAGCTGATTGCGGAACTGGAACTGGATCTCAAATACACGCTGGAAACACATATCCACGCTGACCACATCACCGCATCCGGTAAGATCCGTGAACGACTGGGCAGCCAGGCAGTGGTGCACCGTAACAGCGGGTCTGATTGTGCCGACGTGCTGGTCAGCGACGGCGACTCAATCAGGCTCGGCGAGCAGACGATCCGTATCCTGGAAACACCTGGCCATACCGACACCTGCATCAGCTACAGCATCGACGACATCGTCTTCACCGGTGACGCCCTGCTGATTCGCGGCTGCGGGCGCACCGATTTCCAGGCGGGCGATGCCGGTAAACTGTACGACTCCATTCATGACAAGCTGTTCAGCCTGCCGGATAGCACGATTATCTATCCGGGCCATGATTACCGCGGCCTGCGCAGCTCGACGATCGGCGAAGAAAAGGCCCATAACCCGCGCCTGGGCAATAACCGGCCCAAACAGGATTTTGTCGATTTAATGAACGCTCTGGTACTTGATCCGCCCAAGAAAATAGCTGAAGCTGTTCCCGGTAACCTGGAATGTGGCCTGAAACAGGGCTGAAGAGGTGATGCAACATGGCGTATCAGATTAAGGTCGAAAACATCAAGTGCGGCGGCTGCGCCTCGACGATCCGCAGCAAACTGGAATCGATGGACGGCATCGAAAACATCGATGTTGATATTGCAGAAGGTATTGTCAGCGTGGAGGGCAGTGAAGACTCACGCAATGCAGCAACAGCCAGACTGCTCAAGCTCGGCTATCCCGAGTCCGGCACCGCCGAGGGCATCGCAGCAGCCAAAGCCAGGGCCAAATCATTCGTCAGCTGCGCCGTCGGCCGCATGAGCAAAGACGACTAGCGCGCAAGCCAGGCAACATCTACCCGTCAAGCTATTACTCTCGCCAAGGCGCCAAGCACGCAAAGGTTTCTGTTGGTTTGTAGGAGCGGCTTTAGCCGCGAATCACCGATGTTCGCTCTATCTATAGAATATTTCGCACCGTTTATTTCTCGCAGAGGCGCAGGGCTCGCTGAGAAAATATTATTGCTTGCTCTCGCCAAGGCGCCAAGAACGCCAAGTTCAGTCAGGACGTCGTACATTTCTGTTAAACAAAAAATAATCTCTGCGTGCTCTGCGCCTCTGCGAGAGACAATTGTATTAACTCTCGCAGAGACGCAGGGCTCGCGGAGGGAATTATCAATTTGTTTCTGATACTAAAAATTTCATAAAACCTTGGCGTGCTTTGCGCCTTGGCGAGAGATAATCAATACACCTTGTGCCTCCCAAAAGCGTAAATCAAACAACGGATTATTGAACATTTATCCGTTTGATCCAGAAAAAATCTCTGCGTTGTCCGCGTGCTCTGCGCCTCTGCGAGAGCAATATGTACAGAATCCGGTATCAGCACGAGACATCCTCGTATATGGCATCCGGTTCCGAGTATCTATAGAATCCGCCCGATGAAAACGCGCGACTTCTTCTATCACCTGCCCACCGAGCTCATCGCGCAGTATCCGGCAAAACAACGTACAGACAGTCGCCTGCTGCATATCGACCGCCAACTTGACCGGGTAAGCGATCGACAATTTACCGATTTCCCGAACCTGCTCAATCCCAACGACCTGCTGGTGTTTAATGACACGCGCGTGATACCGGCCAGGCTGTATGGTCACAAGGCCACCGGTGGCAAAGTCGAAATACTGATCGAACGCATCACCACAGAACACAGCGCACTGGCACATGTGCGCGCCAGCAAAACCCCCAAACCCGGCTCAGACATTATTCTCGATACCGCAGACACCGGGCAAACCTTCCGCTTCACGGTTGAAGAGCGTCGCGACAGCCTTTTCGTGCTCTCGACCGATGCAAATCACCGAATCACGGACATTCTCGAACAAATCGGTCATATGCCATTACCACCGTATATCGAGCGCAGTGATCAGGCAGAGGATCTCGAGCGTTACCAGACCGTGTACGCGCAACAACCCGGTGCGGTTGCAGCACCGACTGCCGGACTGCACTTCGATGATGACATGCTGGCGACGATCAGGAACAAGGGCGTCAACAGCGCGTATGTCACGCTTCATGTTGGCGCAGGCACTTTCCAGCCGGTGCGTGCCGAACGCATCAGCGACCACACCATGCACACCGAGTACCTCGAGGTACCGGAAGAAACCGTAAGCCTGTGCCGACAGGCCAGAGAGCAGGGCGGGCGCGTCATTGCAGTCGGTACAACCACGGTACGCAGCCTCGAAACAGCCGCAGCCGACGGCGAGCTGAAACCCTACAGCGGCGAAACCGACATCTTCATTTACCCGGGTTATCAGTTCAACGCCATCGATGCGCTGCTGACCAACTTCCATCTGCCCGAATCCACGCTGCTGATGCTGGTCTGTGCATTCGCCGGCTATGACACTACAATGCAGGCCTACGAACACGCGGTCGAACAGCGCTACCGGTTTTTCAGTTACGGCGATGCGATGTTCATTGATTAAACAATGAATAGTCAAGAATGAATAATGAAAAATGGGTGGTGCGTCGCCTGGATTAGCGAAGCGTAATCCGGGTTTCATAATGATCAGTATAATGCTCTCGCAGAGGCGCAGGGCTCGCGGGGTATCTCGATATGTTTTTTGAAACAATAAAACCTTTGCGAGCTTGGCGCCTTGGCGAGAGTTCATTATGTTTTTTCTCGCAAAGGCGCAAAGCTCGCCAAGAATTTTCAAATGGTTCAATGTCTGGATCTAACAATAGACATCCTCTGCGTGCTCTGCGCCTCTGCGAGAGAAAAATTTGTATCTCGCAGAGACGCGGAGTACGCAGAGGTGTATTTGGCCTTTTTCATCACACCAAATAGCATCGTTAGATTCTTTGCGTGCTTTGCGCCTTTGCGAGAGTAATCATCCCGTAAACATGACAGGGATAATGCATTGATGCGTACAATAATATGATATTTTACTTTAAGTATTAACTATATTACATTGATAAATTTCGATTTAATCAGCACTGACAGAATTGCGCGGCGGGGCAGATTGACGTTCAAGCGCGGCACGGTCGAGACGCCGGCATTCATGCCTGTGGGCACCTATGGCACCGTCAAGGCGATGACGCCGGAGGAGCTCACCGAGCTCGGTGCCGAAATCATACTCGGCAATACCTTCCACCTGATGCTCAGGCCCGGTACCGAGATCATCAGCAAGCACGGTGATCTGCACGACTTTATGCACTGGCAGGGGCCGATTCTGACCGACTCGGGTGGTTTCCAGGTGTTCAGCCTGGCCAAGATGCGCAAGATCACCGAGCAGGGTGTCGTATTCCAGTCGCCGGTTGACGGTGCAACCATCGAGCTCACGCCGGAACGCTCGATGCAGGTCCAGCGAGATCTGGGCTCCGATATTGTGATGATCTTCGATGAATGCACACCGTATCCTGCGACGCTCGAGGAAGCCGAATCCTCGATGCAGCTGTCGATGCGCTGGGCCGAACGCAGCAAGCAGGCACACCAGGGCAATGAAGCCGCATTGTTCGGCATCGTGCAGGGCGGCATGTATCACGAACTCAGGGAACAGTCCGCAGCCGGCCTGACCGCGATGGGTTTCGACGGCTACGCCATCGGCGGCCTCTCGGTCGGCGAACCCGAAGAGGAACGCAACCGCGTGCTGGAATGGACCGTCCCGAAACTGCCCGACAACCAGCCCCGCTATCTGATGGGCGTCGGCAAACCGGAGGATATCGTCGAGGCGGTACGCCGTGGTGTCGACATGTTCGATTGCGTGATACCGACACGAAACGCCCGCACCGGTTTCCTCTATACCCGCGACGGCATCCTCAAAATCCGCAACAGCCGCTATCAGGACGACACCCGTCCACTGGATCAGCACTGCAACTGCTACACCTGCCGCCACTACAGCCGCGCCTATTTGCGTCACCTCGACAAATGCGGCGAAATCCTCGGTTCCAGGCTGAACACGATTCACAACCTGTACTATTACCAGGACCTGATGCGTGATATCCGGGCGGCGATCGAAGCTGGAAGATTCGATGCGTTTGCCGAGGAGTTCTACGCCGCCAGAAATGATGGCGTCTGAAAACATGGGCAGGTCATGCCAGCACCTTTCAAGCCACTGGGTTCCAGCCAGGAACATGCTGGAACGACGATAATGGAGGGCAGCCTGGCCTGTATTACGTCATGCCAGCGGAGGCTGGCATCCAGTGTCTTTCCTTCCGACGACCATTAGGCGCCGCTCGTCGGTCAAAATTACGCAGAAATGACTCTCGAGTACGAAAGCAATCACTGAAATCCCGATCCGGCAGTCAGTATCTTGTTCCTAGTTCCCGGTCCATCTGGCATAATAACGCCTTTTAAATTACAGGCTTGGCCGCCGACAACCCTTCAGCAGATTCTGCCGTGAGGTATTACCGGCCAAAGAGGAGACCACCCTTGTTTAACAAAATTTTCACTGGCAATACATTCTTCGGTACCGCCTTTCTGGCACTGTTCGCATCTGAAGCACTGGCGACCAACGGCGCGCCGGCTGCACCGGGACCGGCGGGTGATCCGCTGGCGTCGATGATTCTGCCGATCGGCCTGATCGTACTGTTTTATTTCTTTCTGATTCGTCCCCAGAGCAAGCGCCATAAACAGCACAAGGAAATGGTTGCCGCGCTGCAAAAAGGCGAGGAAGTCGTCACCACCGGTGGCCTGCTCGGCAAGATCACCAGTGTCGGCGAAAACTTCATTACGCTGGAAATCAGCAAGGAAGTGTCCATCCATGTACAGAAGAACTCGGTTCAGGCCGTTATGCCCAAGGGCACCATCAAGGAACAAAGCGGAGCCGCCGATTAGTCCCCAGTAGTCTATAGTCTTCGTCTACAACATTCATATTTGAAAAACATAAGGACTCAGCAATGCTGAATCAGTATCCATTGTGGAAATATATTGCACTGATCGTCGCGCTCGTTTTCGGCACGATCTATGCCTTGCCCAATCTTTTCGGTGAAGATCCGGCAGTCCAGGTCTCGCATCGAACAAAATCCCTGGCCCAGGAAGACATACTGTTGATCGAGCAGACGCTCGCCAACAGCGATATCGAGATCAAGTCATCGGAATTACTCGAGGGCAGGGCGCTGGTTCGCTTCAACGACGAAAACACCCAGCTCAAGGCCGCCGATATCCTGGGTTCCTCGCTGGAAAAGCAGTACCTGGTCGCGCTCAATCTGGCGCCAGCCACACCCGGCTGGTTACGCGTCCTCAATGCGGCACCCATGTACCTGGGCCTCGACCTGCGTGGTGGTGTTCACTTCCTGATGGAAGTTGATATGGCGGCTGCGATCAAGCGCCTCGAAGAAAGCCTGCTGTCCGATATTCGCAGCCACCTGCGCGGCGAGAAGATCCGCTACCGCGGTGTCACCCGTGACGACAACGGCCTGCATATTCGCTTCCGCAATGTCGACGATATGGTCAAGGCCGTTGACAGCCTCGAAGACCAGTTCCCTGAACTGGCATTTTCGATGGATGAAGATGAGCAGGTCATCGATGCCCGGCTGACCGAAGTCGCGGTCCGCGACGAAAAGCGGGCGGCCCTGCAGCAGAACATCATCACCCTGAGAAACCGCGTCAACGAACTCGGTGTCGCCGAGCCCGTGATCCAGCAGCAGGGTGACTCACGCATCGTGGTACAGCTGCCGGGTATCCAGGACACGGCCGGGGCGAAGAAAATCCTCGGCGCCACCGCGACCCTGGAGTTCAGGCTCACCGAAGGCACGCGCACGGACTGGGATGATGCCGAGCGCACCGGCCGCGT
>CP070838.1:105564-122192 GCA_020341835.1 Thiotrichales bacterium
AGGCTTGCCGAGGTATTCGGCTTTGGTAGGGCAAATCGGGCAGGGACGCCCGATTTAGCCTTGTGGAGCCCGGACGGCGACTCAAGGCGGCCCGTTGGCAAAGGCGAATGCCGAGGGAACCCGCAGGGCAAGCCGGCCGGGGGTGCCTTTTCTTTTGGTTACTTTTCTTTGGGCAAGCAAAGAAAAGTAACTCGCCCGAGAGGGCGAAATGGTCTGGTGAAAAACAGGAAGCAGAGTGCTTCGCGGCTGAAGCCGCTCCTACGATAGATGGATTATTATCCGCTACTCATTAATAATTTTATCCATGCGCTTCTGCATAACCGCATAGTAAACCACCGGTATCACCACCAGCGTGAGTAAGGTGGAAACCAGAATACCCGATATCAGCGACACGGCCAGGCCGGAGAAGATCGGATCGTCGAGAATGAAAAATGCACCTGCCATCGCGGCGACACCGGTCAACACGATGGGTTTTGCGCGTACAGCAGCAGACATGGCCACTGCTTTCTCGAATGAAATCCCGCGGCGAAGCTCCTGGTTGATGAAATCAACGAGCAAAATGGAATTACGCACAATGATTCCTGCCAGCGCAATCATCCCGATCATCGATGTCGCTGTGAATTGCTTGCCGGCCAGCGCATGGCCGGGAAGGATGCCGATGATCGTCAACGGAATTGGCGCCATGATCACCAGCGGTACGATGTATGACCTGAACTGTGCCACGACGAGTAAATAGATCAGCAGCAGGCCGACAGAATAAGCGATGCCCATATCGCGGAAGGTTTCATAGGTGATCTGCCATTCACCATCCCACTTGAAGCTGTATTCGTAAGGGTTCTGCGGCGTATTGACGAACCACTGCGACATTGTCGTCGCCTGCTCGGCACGTGCTGCAATATCAAACAGGCCGTAAAGCGGGCTGTCTGTTTCGCCGGCCATGTCAGCCGTTACGTACACAACTGGCAACAGGTCCTTGTGATAGATGTTGTGTTGACGTGTGCCGAGCTCCAGCGCTGCCACTTCGGATAACGGCACCAGCGTCCCGTTACGTGACATCAGCTTCAGTGACAGTACCTGCTCGATATCCGCCTTGTCCTGTTCAGCGTACTCAATGCGCACAGGAACAGCGTACTTCGCGTTGTCCAGGTGCATGAAAGTGACGTCTTCACCATCGAGTACGCTCGCCAGGGCATTTGACACCTGCTGCTGGGTCAAACCGAGCAGTGCTGCGCGGCTCCGGTCGACATCCACAATCACTTTGTCCGAGGCTATTTCGACAGAATCATCGATATCGACGATGTCCGCCGTCTGTTCGAATATGGTGCGCAGCTTGCGGGCATGATCAATCTGCCCTTTATAATCAGGTCCGTAAACCTCCGCCACCAGCGGTGACATCACCGGTGGTCCAGGCGGCACTTCAACAATCTTGGCGTTACCGCCGTGTTTGTCGGCGATCGCCTGTATCCTCTCGCGCAGCGACATTGCGATTGCATGGCTCTGCCGCTCCCGCTGATGTTTGTCAACAAGGTTTACCTGAATGTCGCCAAGATGGCCATCCTCGCGCAGATAGTATTGCCGAACCAGGCCATTGAAACTGATCGGCGCCGAGGTGCCGGCATAGATCTGGTAGTCCCTGACTTCAGGGACCGAGGAGAGGTAACGGCCGATATCGTGCAATACCCGGGCAGTCTGCTCGAGACTGGTGCCTTCCGGCATATCGAGCACGACCTGGAACTCGGATTTGTTATCGAATGGCAACATTTTCAATATGACCAGCCTGCCAGCCACGAACGTTATTGACAGTACGATCAGCAACAGGATAACGGCGAGCAGCAACCGGCGGTTGAGCGGCCCACGCGGGCCATCCAGGAACGGCTGAAAAACGCGTGTAACCACTTTCAGTAAACGTGTTTCCCGCTGTTCGGCATCAGCCTGGCCGGCAGCACCATGGCCGTGGTCATGGGCGGCAAGCATTTTCAGCGTCAACCACGGCGTAAAAACAAAAGCGACCGCCAGGGAAATCACCATACCCAGCGATGCGTTGATCGGAATAGGGCTCATATAGGGGCCCATCAGGCCCGATACAAACGCCATCGGCAGCAAGGCGGCTATGACGGTAAAAGTAGCCAGTATCGTCGGACCTCCGACTTCATCCACCGCCTGTGGTATGGCCTCGATCAGCTTGTTCGCACCCAGGCTGAGATGTCGATGTATATTCTCGACAACGACAATGGCGTCATCCACCAGTATCCCGATCGAGAAAATCAAGGCAAACAATGAAACCCGGTTGAGTGTAAAGCCCCACGCCCATGATGCAAACAGGGTCATAGCCAGAGTCACAACCACTGCCGCACCAACGATGATCGCCTCGCGCCAGCCAAGCGCGACCAGCACCAGCAACACAACAGACGCCGTGGCAAACGCCAGTTTAGTGATCAGTTTCTTTGCCTTTGCATCGGCGGTTGCGCCGTAGTTGCGGGTGATGCTGACGTTCACATTATCGGGGATGTAACTTCCCTTTAGTTGCTCGAATCTTTCGGTTACACGCTGCGCAATCTCAACTGCGTTCGTACCCGACTGTTTGGCCACAGCAATTGTAACTGCGGGCATAGCGTCGGCCCTTCCGATTTCGCCTGAGCCAACGCCCTGGCTGAAACTGACATAATGTTCAGGCAACGCGGGTCCGTCACTGACTGTTGCCACGTCACTCAGATACACCGGCCTGCCTTCATGTAACGCCACAACCAGACCGGCGACTTCTTCCGCGGTACTGAAAAAGCGGCCGGCTTTCACCAGAATCTCGCGATTGTCAGCGGTTACATCCAGTGGATCGCGAACTGAATTGCCGGCCTGCAGCGCAATTCTCAGACTGTCGATATCCAGCCCATAGGCCGACATGGCCTGCGGATCGAGTATCACGCGCACGACCCGGGGTGTGTCGCCTACAGTATAGATTTCCCGTGTACCCTGGACGCGCTTGAGCTCGCCTTCAATTGAATGCGCTATTCGACCAAGTTCATAGGTTCCGATACTGTCATCCTCTGACCATAACGTGGCGGTGACAATCGGCACATCATCGATACCCTTGGGCTTGATCACAGGCTGGGCGGCGCCGAGGCCACGCGGCAACCAGTCGCTGTGAAGATAGATCTTGTTATACAGACGCACGATGGCCGCGGTACGGTCTTCACCGACGCGGAATTGCACGGTGAGAACAGCCATACCCGGCATCGAAGAGGAGTAGACGTGTTTGATGCCCTCGATTTCGGCCAGCACCTGTTCGGCCGGACCCGCAATCAGGCTTTCCACCTCGGCTGGACTCGCACCAGGAAACGCAATGAAGACATTTGCGAATGTGACATTGATCTGCGGTTCCTCTTCCCTTGGCGTCACCAGGACAGCGAACACGCCCAGTAGAAAACCAACCAGCGCAAGCAGCGGTGTTATTTCCGTTGTCAGAAAATTTCTGGCGAGACGACCGGATAAGCCCATTACCAAAGCTCCTTAAGGCATGGGCTAGTCGCTGGATGCAGAACTGCGCTGCTGTTTCAACAGCACACCCGCAGCGACCGGGTCTACGGCCACCTGTTCGTTCGACTGCAGGCCTGCGAGCACTTCAGTATTGCCGTCATCGAGGCGCCTGCCCTCGCGAATGTAGCGGAAGCTGAGGCCGCCATCAGCTGAAAGCACATAGACGGCGGTTACCTCGGATCGCGTGACAATCGAACGTGTTGGCACCACCAGCACCTGTTTCTGCTCGATCTCGAAAATCGCTTTCACGAACATTCCGGGAAACAGCCGCACGCTGTCGCCCTTGAAGTCCAGGCGCACACGAAAGGTATGACTGCCCGGCTCGGCATAGGGGAACACTGTTGTGTTGCTGACCGCTATCGACTCGCCGTCCATGGTTTCGATTGTTGCCGTCTCCGCCTGCCGGACCTGGTTGATCATCTTTTGCGGTACATCAACGGTCACTCTCAGGTGTTCCAGCGACAGTCCGCTGACCAGCTTGTTGCCGGGCTGCGCCGTCTCGCCGAGCTCGATGTGTCTTTCGGTGACGATGCCCGAGTAAGGTGCCCGAACCTGCGTGTACTCGAGTTGCTCCTGCGCTGATTCGAGCCCGGCTCGTGCGGCTTCAAGCTTTGCCTGTGCCGCCTTTTTCGCGGCCTCTGCAGTGTCCATTGCTTTTTCCGAGACGGCCTTCTTCTCGTACACTCCCTTCACACGCTCGAATTCGTCCTCCGCCTCCTTGAGGCGCGCGCCTGCTTCCTTGAGCTCTGCCCTCGCCTGCTTCAACCGGGCTGCAGGCTGCTTGTCGTTGAGGCGTATAACCACCTCACCTTTTTCGACATAGTCATCCACGTCAAAAAGAATGGCTTCCACCTGGCCACTGATCTGCGCCGAAATTGTGGTCTGACGAACGGCTTCAACGACGCCGTCAAGCCTGTAGACACGCGGTGTCTGTTTCGCCATCACGGGCACCGTTTCAAGCTCAGCCGGGAATAGCCTGAGTGGCGCAAGCATCAACAATGCAGCCACACAGTACGATATGAATCCACTCGATATCTTCATCGTATCTGGTTGGATGAAAAAAGTTTTATATCAACAAGATAGTCTTACGATAATACATCAGCTCGGCAATCGAATCCTTGATGTCATCCATCGCCAGGTGACTCGACTCCTTTTCAAAGCCGTCGCACACTTCCGGCGACCACCGCCTGGCCAGCTCTTTCAGTGTACTCACGTCAAGATTGCGGTAGTGAAAAAACTCTTCCAGCTCGGGCATCCAGCGCGCCAGGAAACGCCTGTCCTGGCAGATACTGTTGCCGCACATCGGCGACCTTCCCTGCGGAACGTATTTTTCAAGAAACGCCAGCGTTACGGCTTCCGCCGTCGCTTCGCTGATCGAACTGTTTCTGACCCGATCGGTCAACCCGGACTTGCCATGCTGGGTAGTGCACCACTCATCCATACCCTCGAGCATTTCATCGCTCTGATTGACGGCAAGCGTCGGCCCTTCTTCGAGAATATTGAGGTTCTTGTCGGTCACGACGGTCGCGATCTCGATGATACGATCTTCCATCGGATCCAGCCCGGTCATTTCCAGGTCAATCCATATCAGGTTCTCCGGGTTCTGCTGCGGCATATTTCCTCAATCCGTTTGGGGTTTACGGTGTGATTTCGTGACTGGTCTTATAGACCCATAAATTAGATAATACCGTTAATAGTATTGATTAACAAAAGGTAGTTATGCACAACTTCACCCTCCTGTTCCTTGCCATGCTGGCGTTATCGCTGGTTATCAGGCTATGGTTGTCTCACCGGCAAATTTCGCACATTGTGGCCCACCGCACTGCCGTTCCGCAGGCTTTCGAAGGCAAGATCGAACTCGATGAACACCAGAAAGCTGCAGATTATACCGTCACCAAAACCCGTTTCGGCCGCCTGCCCACCTTTTACGACGCCGGCTTGCTGTTGATCTGGACCCTCGGCGGCGGGCTCGAGTGGCTCGACCAGACCGCGATCGGTCTTGGATTAGATCCAATCATGACCGGCATCGCTGTCATGCTCACCTTTATGCTGATTTCGTCGATTCTGGAATTGCCTTTTTCAATTTACAGCACCTTCGTGATCGAGGAGCGCTTCGGGTTTAACCGCACCACGGTGAAAACCTTTATCGTGGACATGTTCAAAGGCGCCCTGCTCGCACTGATACTGGGTGTTCCACTGCTGTGGGTCATCCTCTGGCTGATGGAAAAATCCGGCGAATACTGGTGGGTCTACACCTGGGCCGTATGGACGAGCTTCAGCCTGTTTATCATGTGGATATATCCAACCCTGATCGCACCGATCTTTAACAAATTCGAGCCACTTGAAGAAGGCGATACCCTCGAGCGCATCAAACAGCTGCTGCAACGTTGCGGTTTCAGCAGTAATGGAATTTTCGTCATCGACGGTTCGAAACGCTCTTCGCATGGCAATGCCTACTTCTCCGGTTTCGGCCGCAATAAACGCATCGTGTTTTTCGATACCTTGCTGAAAATGCTGAACGATGATGAACTCGAAGCCGTGCTTGCGCACGAGCTTGGCCACTTCAAGAAAAAGCATATCGTAAAGGGCATGCTGATATCGATCGCAACTGCCTTTGCCGCCCTGGCGATACTGGCCTGGCTGATGAAGAATGAATGGTTTTACAACGCCCTTGGTGTAAGCACACCGTCGACCTACATGGCACTGCTGCTGTTCATGCTGGCACTGCCGGTATTCACCTTCGTGCTTCACCCCCTGTTGAGCCTGTTTTCCAGAAAGAACGAATTCGAAGCAGATGCATTCGCTGCGCAGCAGACCAGAGCCGAACATCTGATCCAGGCCCTGGTCGGACTGTACAAAGAGAACGCGAGTACATTAACGCCGGACCCCCTGTATTCAGCATTTTATGATTCCCATCCACCGGCACCGGTTCGGATCGCCCACCTCAACGCCCAAACATAGCGACGGAGACCCATCATGAAGACTTCATACATTCAGGCCTTTTTTCTGGCGGTACTCATCGGCTGTAGTTTTATCGTCAACGCCGCAACAGAAACCGATCCGGGGAAGAACACAGAAAAACTGTACAAACACGGCAATACCGTGCACAGCAACCATTGTCTGAAATGTCACACCGACTCGGTCTACACCCGAGAAAACCGCTTCGTAAAATCGCTCAACGCGCTTGGCAAGCAGGTTGTGCGCTGCAAGAACAACACCGGTGCCCCATGGTACGACGAAGACACCGAAGCCGTGGTGCATTTTCTCAACGAAAAGTACTACAAGTTTTAAGGGGCGGTTTCAGTTCATATCATGAGCATTTTTGCGGACAAGCACTGCGAAACCAAAACATCACTGCTGGATCCAGGTGAAGTCAAAAGCCATCTACAGGAGATATCGCCCGAATGGCAGCTTGCTGATGATGAGAAATCCATCAGCCGGACGTTCAAGTTCAAAAACTACTATGACACCATGTCTTTCGTTAACGTCGTCGCCATGGTGGCCCACCGACAGGACCACCATCCGCAAATGGTCGTTAACTACAACACCTGCCGCGTTGAATACAGTACTCACAGCGTCGGCGGTCTGTCTCTGAATGATTTCATCTGTGCCGCCAGGGTTGACGGCATACTGAAAATCTAACCCCCCGTATGGCCAAGAGACGTCTGACAGAAAGGCAAAAACGTCAAATCTCCGCCAATAAAAACCAGAAAGCCACGGCAACCGGTGCAGCACAGCATAACGGCATCGTCATTACCCATCACGGCAAGGAGCTGATCGTACGCAGTGACACGGGGGAAACCCTGAGCTGCCAGCTACGGCAGAACCTGGGTACGATAGTATGCGGCGACCGTGTTGTGTTCGAGTACATTGATCCGAACAGCGAACCAAGATCGGGCATTGTTATCGCCCTGGCCGAACGCAGGAATCTGTTGCAGAAGTCAGGATTCGCCGGCAAGGCCAAGGCCGTGGCCGCTAACATCGACCAGGTCATCGTCGTGTGCTCGCTGGTACCCAAGCCCAACAGCTACCTGATCGATCGCTACCTCGTCGCCGCAGAAAACCTCCCTGCCCGGCCGCTGATCATCATTAACAAGATCGATCTGCTGGATGAGCAGAACGAGCATGTCGTCAATGACATCAACGCCATCTATGAAAGCATCGGTTACCGCGTGCTGGAAACCAGCGCCACTCGAAACACCGGTATTGATGAACTCCAGAGCATGCTGGTGGACTCAACCAGCATCCTGGTCGGCCTCTCGGGTGTCGGTAAATCCTCTATCGTAAAAGACCTGCTGCCCGATATTGATATCCGTATCGGTGAAATCTCGCAAGCCTCCAGTGAAGGCAAGCACACAACCACGGTATCGACCTTTTACACCTTACCGACAGGCGGAAATCTGATTGATTCACCCGGCGTCAGGGACTTCTCTCCGATCGATCTCGACAGGGAGCAGATACTGAAAGGCTTTATCGAACTCAAACCCTACCGCGGAAGCTGCAAGTTCGCCAATTGCAGTCACACCAATGAACCGGGCTGCGCGATTACGGAAGCGCTGGAAGAAGGCAAGGTGAATCAGCAGCGGGTGAACAGCTTCAGGAAAATGCTGGCAGATACAGACGCATGATCCAGGAAACCCGAATTAACCGCGGAGGCGCAGAGGACGCAGAGACAATTTACCCTAATCGTAGTAGCGGCTTCAGCCGCGAACAGGCGTACACGTTTGCGAGAGATTCGCGGCTGAAGCCGCTCCTACAGTATACGATCGCCTCACTAACGTAATTGAAAAACTAACCCTGAAAAATCTCTGCGTTCTCTGCGCCTCCGCGGTAATAAAAAACCCAAGGCGCTGCTAACGTCTGTTCCTGAAAAACGCCCGCAGCATCTCCCCGCTCTGCTCCGCCAGCACACCTTTTGTCACTTCGAATGAGTGGTTGTGACTCACGCTGGTGAGCAAATCATAGGCCCCGCCGAGCGCACCGGTCTTGGGATCGGTTGCCGCATAGATCACGCGCTTGACTCTTGCGTGCAGCATCGCGCCGACACACATCGGACAGGGTTCCAGCGTGACGTACAGTTCGGTGTCGAGCAGACGGTAATTATCCAGTTTCCTGCCGGCCGCTCGCAACGCGATGATCTCGGCGTGTGCACTGGGATCGGATGCACTGATCGGCTGGTTCCAGCCTTCGGAAACCAGTTCACCATTCAACACGATAACCGCACCGACAGGTACTTCACCGGCCGCCTCAGCCCTTTTTGCCAGCTCGAGGGCACGTTGCATCCATTGTTCATCATTCATGGCGAAAATGAATAACGAATAACGAATAATGAATAATGTGAAAAGCTATTGTCACAAGTTGACTACCAATCATTTTTCATTTTCAAATATTCATTATTCACTGTTTTTTTATTCCCACTCGATTATCAATAAGCCCGGTAAAGCCGTTTCTGGCAAGGGTTTTGCCTTGGTATAGCGATATTATTCTTGCTTGATCCTGCCTGCTTTTCCTGAAATGATCAAAAAATATTCGCGATGTCACCTTTAATCTGTATAAATAATGTATGATTCTAGAAAATATCTCTACTTCTCAAAGAGTTACAAAGATCAGACCGCTTTAATGGCACTGTTTTCGAGCGCAATCACCCCATATCACTGCAATTTTACACAGATAATATCCAGGTAATATGAACACCGTTTTGATCACAGGATTTTTCCCGGCTGTTGAGCTGGAATATCTTACTATTTGCGTACCCGCGTGATTTGGTGAGAAAGTATCTGGATTTCTCCCATCGATTAGAATAAATAGACATTCACTATTATCATAAAAAACCGGGTTCGATCGACTTATGATACGAAAGATATTAATCGCAAACAGGGGTGAAATAGCTGTTCGCATCATCCGCGCCTGCTCGGAGATGGGCATACGGTCTGTCGCTCTGTACTCAGATGCCGACCGATTCTCGCTTCACGTAAAAAAAGCTGACGAAGCATTTAGTATTGGCAGTGATCCCCTGACCGGCTACCTGAATGTCCACCGTATCGTCAACCTTGCTGTTTCGACAGGATGCGATGCAATCCACCCGGGCTATGGCTTTCTGTCTGAAAACCCCGAATTAGCCGCGGCTTGTGCGCGGCGCGGAATTATATTTATCGGGCCGTCCGCTGATGTTATCAGACGCATGGGAGACAAGACCGAGGCACGCGAGGCCATGAAGGCCGCCGGCCTTCCTGTTACACCAGGATCAGAAGGCAACCTGGAGAATATTGACCAGGCACTGGAACTGGCTGAGACTTTCGGCTACCCGGTTATGCTGAAGGCAACCTCGGGCGGTGGCGGCAGGGGAATCCGGCGCTGCGATTCAGCAGAAGAACTGCAACGAAACTACGATCGGGTCATTTCAGAAGCGACGAAGGCGTTTGGGCGAGCTGATATCTTCCTGGAGCAATGTATTGTCAATCCGCGCCATATTGAGGTGCAGGTACTGGCAGATAACCATGGAAATGCTATTCATCTTTACGAACGTGACTGCTCGATCCAGCGTCGCAATCAGAAACTGATCGAAATCGCGCCATCACCACAACTGGATGAAGCCCAGCGGCAGTATCTCGGAGGGCTGGCAGTACTGGCTGCCAAAGCAGTAAATTATACCAATGCCGGTACCGTCGAATTTCTGCTTGATGCTGACGGGCGCTTCTATTTCATGGAGATGAACACTCGTGTACAGGTCGAGCACACCATAACTGAGTGCATCACCGGCACAGATATCGTTGAGGAACAAATACGTATAGCTGCAGGTTTACCGTTAAGGTATGAACAGCACCAGATCAGTCATAACGGTTATGCCATTCAGTTTCGCGTCAACGCCGAGGACCCCAGGAATAACTTTCTACCAAGCTTTGGACGCATCTCACGCTATTATGCGCCAGGCGGACCGGGCGTAAGGACAGACACGGCCATCTATACCGGTTACACAATCCCACCGCACTATGACTCAATGCTGGCGAAAGTGATCGTCTGGGCACAGAACTGGAAAGATGTGATCAACCGTGGCGAGCGTGCCTTACGCGATATTGGATTGCAGGGCATTAAAACAACGATACCCTACTACCTGGAAATTCTTCACCACCCGGAGTTTCGCTCAGGCAGCTTCAACACCGGCTTTGTCGAAGCCCACCCCGAGCTCACGCAATTCTCGCAAAAACTCAGCCCGGAAGACCTTGCACTGGTTCTTGCTGCGGCCACATCTGCCCACACAGGCCTTTAACCAGGAGTTATCTAATGAGCAACAAGATACACATTACAGATGTCATCCTGCGCGATGCCCACCAGTCCCTGATCGCCACCCGTATGCGCATAGAAGATATGCTACCCGCCTGTGAAAAGCTCGATGCCATAGGATACTGGTCTCTGGAGTGCTGGGGCGGCGCCACATTCGACGCCTGTCTGCGTTTTCTGAAAGAAGACCCCTGGGAGCGACTGCGCAAACTGCGTGAAGCACTGCCGAATACCCGTACGCAAATGTTGTTAAGGGGGCAAAACCTGCTGGGATATCGTCACTATTCAGATGATGTGGTTCGCGCCTTTGTAAACAAGGCAGCTGATAACGGGATGGACGTATTTCGTATTTTTGATGCCCTTAACGATTTACGAAACCTGCGTACCGCTATTGAAGCGACCAAGGCGGCAGGCAAGCACGCACAGGGAACCATCTGTTACACCATAAGCCCGGCACATAACGTCAGTGGCTTCGTTACCATGGGGCGTGAACTGCAGGCCATGGGATGTGATTCAATCTGCATCAAGGACATGGCTGGATTGTTAACGCCATACGCCACAGGCGAGTTGGTGAAGGCACTCACTGACGCGGTAGACCTGCCCCTGCATCTTCACTGCCATTCCACGGCAGGCCAGTCAGAGATGTGTCAGCTCAAGGCGATAGAAAATGGATGCCGGCATATAGATACAGCCATATCATCATTTGCGGGCGGCACATCTCATCCGCCCACCGAAAGTCTGGTGGCGGCACTGCGAAATACCGATTATGAAACCGGGCTGGACCTCGAGGCCATTCAGGAAATCGGACTTTACTTCTATAGTGTACGCAAGAAGTACAATCAGTTTGAAAGTGAATACACAGGAGTGGATACGCGGGTCCAGGTCAACCAGGTACCGGGAGGCATGATTTCAAACCTGGCAAATCAACTGCGTGAACAGAATGCACTGGACCGCATGAACGAGGTGCTGGCCGAGATCCCTGCCGTCAGAGAAGACCTGGGTTATCCACCACTTGTTACACCAACATCACAGATCGTCGGCACCCAGGCGGTACTCAACATACTTACTGGCCAGCGTTATCAAACCATCACCAATGAAGTCAAACGCTATTTACAGGGCGGGTATGGAAAAGCACCTGGCGTGCTCAATCCCACTCTGCAACAACAGGCTGTCGGCAGTGAAGATCTGATCGAGTGCCGTCCAGCGGATCTATTACAGCCTGAACTGGATCGCCTGCGTTATGACATAGGCCAATTGGCAAAATCAGACGAAGATGTCCTCTCCTACATGATGTTTCCCGAAGTAGCGCACAAATTTCTCGAGGAACGAGATGGGGGAAACTTACGACCGGAACCAATACAGCCAATGAATCGAAGAGCAGAGGACAAGGGGAAAAGCAATACGGCGCCTACCGAGTTCAACATTAATCTACACGGCGAGTGTTACAACGTAAAGGTTACAGGTGCTGGTCATCGGGGTGAGGCCAAACGCCATTTCTATTTCACGGTCGATGGTGTTCCGGAGGAAGTACTGATAGAGACACTGGATGAAGTCGTACTCGATGGCGGCGCCAAAGGCGCAGTTAAGGGATCGATTGCTGGCAAACGCCCAAAGCCCACGTCCGAAGGTCATGTGTCCACCAGCATGCCCGGCAACATTGTTGAGGTGATGGTAAATGAAGGCGACCAGGTGGAAGTTGGACAACCCTTACTTGTCACCGAAGCGATGAAAATGGAAACAGAGATCCAGTCTCCCGTAACCGGAACCGTAAAAGAAGTATATGTCCAGAAAGGTGACGCCGTAAGCCCTGATGAAACACTGATAGAGATTGAAAAGAACTAGCGTACTACTTGAGGCGTTCAATAAAAAACGGGGGCGGATTTGTTTTCTGATCAATCTGTATTTGTTCAGACCAGATCAGTCGCGCAGGTGCCCATCGCCATAGGCGATCCATTTATAGGAGGTCAGTTCGCCGGGCCCGACAGGTCCGCGGGCGTGAAGTTTGTCGGTACTGATACCCACGACAGCACCCATGCCATAATCCCCGCCGCCGGAGAGACGGGTCGAGGCATTGACCAGAACCGAACTGGCATCGACACCCGCGACGAATCGCCTCGCAGTGGCGATGTCATCGGTAACAATGCCATCCGTATGGCCGGAACCGTACGTATTGATGTGCTCGATAGCTTCGGTTACACCGTCGACAATCCGAACAGACAGGATTCTGTCCAGGTATTCGGTACTCCAGTCCTCTTCGGTAGCTATCTCGATATCGGGCAATATGGCACGGGTACGCGCACAGCCCCGAAGCGTTACGTTTTCCGTGTCAAATGCACGCTTGAGTTCGGGCATCAGCCGTTCACTGGACTGGCCATCGACCAGCAGTGTTTCCAGCGCGTTGCAGACCTCCACGCGCTGGCACTTGGAGTTCACGGCGACGGCTACAGCACGTTCAACCGGCGCATCGGCAGCCAGGTACTGGTGACAGATCCCTTCGTAGTGCTTGATAACCGGTATGCGACTCTCCGAGGCCACACGCTCTATCAGGCTTTTACCCCCGCGCGGGATCAGCACGTCAACGTCACGGTCCATGCGCAGCAGGTGATGCACGTTCTCCCTGTCGGCGGAGCGTATAATCTGGATTGCGTGATCGGGTAAGCCGTTTTGCGACGCGGCCCCGGCCATGGCATCGGCCAGGACGACGTTGGTCCGAAGCGACTCCGATCCGCCGCGCAGGATGACCGCGTTGCCGCTTTTCAGACAAACGGATGCCGCATCGGTCGTCACGTTCGGGCGTGATTCGTAAATGATGCCGATGACGCCGATAGGCACCGTCACCTTGCTGACCCGGAAGCCGTTCGGGCGGGTAAAGCCCTCAAGCGTACGCCCGACCGGATCGGGCAGAGCAGCAATTTCCTTCAGCCGCTTCAGCATGTAATCGAACACCTTATCGGTAATCTCGAGGCGCGCGATCATCGGCTGCGGCAAGCCAGCATTGCGCGCGTCTTCCAGGTCGGCGGCATTGGCTTTGGCCAGCTCGGGGCAAGCTTTCTGCAAGGCATCGACCATTGCAGAAAGCGCCGCGGCCCTGGCCTCTCCGCTGACCGCCGCGAGTTCGCGTGCCGCCTTTCTGGCCTGTTTCGCCAGTTGCAGTATCTGCTCGGCCGGGCTGCCTGTATCTGACATGATCATTCCCCGTTCGTCTGATCGATTCGTGAAAGATGTAAAGGGGGTGGAGAACTGGTTAGTTTACCAGCATTGAGTCTGGTCATTGGTTTATCGTTCCGCTACCAAAAATCTGGATAGCGGGTATTGTTTTCGTCGTCGGCGGATAAGGCACCCGGCTTGATGGTGCGCACACTGCGCGATCCCGACGGTGCCAACCTCGACCGCGTACAGGTCATCAAAGGGTGGCTCGACGACAAGGGTGAAACCCACGAGCGCATCTACGACGTTGCGGTTTCCGATGGCCGTGCGAAAAAACCGGTCGGCAGCACCGTCGATATCGAAAAAGCAACCTGCACCAATACCATCGGTGATGCCGTGATGGCGGCCCACTGGACCGACCCGGACTTCGATCCGAAGGAACCGCCCTTCAATTATGTACGCGTGCTCGAGATACCGACACCACGCTGGACTACCTGCGATGCCGCGTTCTTCAATATCAAGCGCCCGGATAACGGACCGGCGACATTTCGGGATCGTGCCTGTAGCTCACCAATCTGGTATACACCCTAACTATTGCGTGAAAATCTTTTTCGTTAACGGTTAAGAGCTAACGGTCATTCTGCAACAATGGCGACACAACCACTGTTAACTGTTCACTGGTTTGTCTATTCCCACTCGATTGTAAACGAGCCATTATTATCATTTAATATCAATAGCTTAATTGTTGGTACAGGCGGTAATACCATGAAAAATACCATGATCAGAAATTCCTGCGCCGGCATCCCAGGATCACGGTCAGCTCGCAGTTACTGTACTAATTAATCTGCCTCGTTTTCTTTCCTGTATTAGAAACAATCGCTCTCTAATCCGGTTTTTTCACCGATCACAAATCAAAGACCCATTGCGGTGCGAACAGGTATCACAAATCAAAGACCTGACCCCCACTCCCTACTTCCCTTTAATGCGCTACGTCCCCTACAATGCACTGATCGGTTATACCGACAAGCCATGGCCAATGAGGAGGAGTGCTGGGCTCCGTCGCCACAATAGGCAGATCACCTGCACATCGACCCCTGTTGATTTGCGCACCTACTGAACACTCAGGCGAGCATCAACATCGACATTCTGAGGCGCAATACTGATAATCTCATCGTCTAGCCAGCGATGCAACATTACCCCGAATTCAGTCGCGACATCGACATCAGGAAAATCTTTTTCCAGTGCTGCACCAATGGCTTCAAGCGCGTCTCCGGAACGAACGCAGGCTATAGCCGCAGATTCAATCCTGGCCAGACTCCTAAAATGTGGTGAATGGCCCTTGCGCCAGATCAATATATCGATAGTTTGCGGCAGCCGCTCTACAACTGGAGGTTGTTGATCCTGGTTGATGGCATGCCAGATATCCAGTGTATTGAAGTGTTGCGTGCTGATACTAAGCGTAGGCACAGGTTGCAAACGGATGCCTCCACTTGCCACGGCGGCAAGATGTTGCAGGTCGTCGTGTGTCATAACGGCGCTGTTGGCGCCATCAAACGCTCTTCGCAGTTTCCAGTCCATCAGCGCAAGTTCTGAGACTTCCTTGTCGTCGGCAAGTTGTTCAGCGAGAAAACGGGGGAATTCTCGGCCATAAAGACCAATGTTGCTGCATGTCGAATGGTGTGACTGCACATAGGCTGCAGCAAGTTGATGGAACCAGTCATCACCCAGGTAGATGGCAGTATGCTCAAAAGTATCCAACAATACATCGATCAGCCGCATGCGGTATGCGTTGTGATAAATACCCAAGCGGTCTTGCGAGGACAAGCCACGAGTAGATTTTCCAACCCAGCCTGCATCGATGCACTCGGCATCGAGCAAAATGTGCTGGAAGTTTGTTTGCAAGTCTTTGAGGTTCATACGGCAATTTGTGAGTTTAAAACATCATTGGCAATGGCCCGCGCTATATCCAGTTCAGATAAAAGCTCTACAAGCGGTGGAATCTTGTCGTCGCGCTCGATCATCGTTGGCACATACCCGAAGCGCATCAGCGCCTGCCGGTAAAGATCCCAAACGTCGTTACAGACCGAATGGTCATGCGTATCGATCAAATGATCACCATTATTCTGATGGCCCGCCAAATGAAACTGTCTGACGCTGTCAATTGGTACACCGTCAATAAAGCTGGCAGGCGAGAATCCATGATTAAAAGCGCTGACGAATATATTGTTGATGTCCAGCAATAATTCACAACCTGTAGCCTGACAAACTTCCGTTAAAAATTCCCATTCGGTCATTTCAGACGTTTTGTATTCTACGTAGCTGGAAACATTTTCCAGAACCAGTGGACGCTGCAGCACCTCCTGCGCCTGTTCAACGTTGCGTTTAACTACCTGCAGCGCCTCAAGGGTATATGGAAGTGGCAGCAGATCATGCATGTTACGTCCGTGAACACCTGTCCAACACAAATGATCTGACACCCAGAGCGGCTCGATGCGCTGCTCAAGCGTCTTGAGTTTACGCAAATAGTCTTTATCCAGACCATTAATTGCGCCGATCGACATGGATACACCATGCATTACCATTGGGTAATTGGCGCGAATTTGATCGAGCATGGCCAATGGTTTTCCCCCATCGACCATATAATTATCAGAAATGACTTCCAGCCATTCCAC
>CP070838.1:122292-138520 GCA_020341835.1 Thiotrichales bacterium
ACTACGAACCAGGCGGTCGGGAGTTCGAATCTCTCCAGGCGCGCCATCTTTCTTCAAGTACATCAAGCGGTTATCGTCTCAGACGCTAGCCGCTTTTTGTTTCAACAGCACCAGTGCGGGACTTTTGCGGGAGTTTTCCCCGCAAACCCGGTTGGCCGCCTCGATCAGGTTCGAAAGCTCGGTCCCCGAGTAGTGCGTGGTAATCCGTCCTGATTTGTGTCCCAGCAGGTCCTGGCGGTCCTCGAAACTCACACCGGCCGCGCGCAGTCTGCGGCCAAACGTGTGCTTCAGATCGTGCACCCGCACCTGCACCAGGCCCGCACGCTTGCGTGCGCTTTTCCACGCCGAGTTGTTCATCAGCGTCACCGGCTTGTCTCGGTAGGTAAACACGAATTCAGGGTGTTCGCCGCGGACCTTGTCGATGACCGACATCGCAACCCGGTTCAGCACCAGCAAGCGGTCTTCACCGTTTTTGACGCGGTCGCCCGGAATGATGAAGACACTGGTCCCGAGTTCGGGCACCTGGACTTCCCAATCCCAGCGCAGGCCAGTCACATCCTTTTCCCGTGTACCCGTATTGACCTTGAACAAGGCCATCCTGGCCAGGTGCGGCGGTAGTTCTCCGAACAGCCGCGTCTGCTCTTCCCAGGAAAGCGGGTAGGGCTTTCTCGCGTCGGTTACCGGCAGCAGCTTGATCTTCGGCGGCGAATGCAGCCAGGTCAGGTTGTTCTGATCCAGCCACTCCGAAGCCGCCAGATTCAGAATATGCCGTACCACGCCCAGGGCCAGGTTGATGCTCTTGCTCTTGATCCCCTGCCGCTGCCGTGCCTCGATGAACGGTTTCAATGTTCCCATGTGGACCGACTCGAGCGGCAGATCGCCGATGAAGGGGTCCAGTTGTTTCAGGTGCATTGCGCTATCGCAGATACGGCGCTTGTGCTGGTTCTCTTCCAGGTATCGAGTCGCGGCCCACCGAAATGCGCGTTTCGGCCTTACACCGTAGAGGACCGCCTGCCTTACTTCCTCGGTTTTTCTAGCGAGGTATTCTTCGGCCTTCGCGAGGCTACTTTCTCCAGTGCTTTCGCAAATGCGGATACCCCGGATTCGTTTGTCGATATGCCAGACCCCGTTGCGCTGATAGAGCCCGGCGGTTCTTTTGCGTCCCATGTCAATTCTCCTCTGAGTCGACCGGAACGCCCGTTGCGGGCCTTATATTGATCTACCCAGGCATCCAGTTCAAGTCGGTCGAAGGCGATGCCCTGCCTGCCGATGCCAATTTCAGTCAAATACGGCCGTACCTCGGCGTTGAAGCGGTTTCGGTCCATGCCGACGTAACGGGGCGCATCGCGGAAGCGGAGCAGCCTTGGATTGATGGGTGGAGGATGTTTCATCTGGCATATCCGTGATTTGAGGTTCGACAGGCAGTTAATGATAGCGCCGAGTTGGCACGGAAACATGTTCGAAAGCTCGCACCTGGAGGGGGTTTTTCGAGCCTATTTTTGGCACCTAATGGTGGCAAACTGGTGGTTTCGCAAACGAAAGTTGGAGAACGCCAGTTATGCAAGACAAGACGAATCCGGATACGGCGGCACTGGCCCAGCAAATCACCGACCGCTACGGCCTGTTGCTGTCACAGGCCCAATTGGCGGAACTGCTGTGCCGATCCGCGAGCGGTCTGCGCTACAGCCTCAGATACCCGAGCGACCCGAGCACACGAGATCTGAAAGCCTGCGGGCATAAGGTCGGCCGCCGGATCTACTACCCATCCTCCGAGGTCGCCCGGATCATCCTCTGTAACGGTGAGGCATGAGCAATACCATCATCCGCGCCCCGCGCCGTTACCGCTTCGTCGTCATGGATCAGCGCGCGGTCGAGGACGATCGCCTGTCCTGGGCAGCCAGGGGGCTGCTGTGCTACCTGCTGTCCCGCCCGGACGACTGGAAGGTGCTGGTCAACGATCTGCGCAAGCGCGGCAACCTGGGTCGTGACGGCATCTACCGGTTACTGAAGGAACTGCGCACGCTCGGTTATGCGCTGTTCCTGCATAAGCGCGACCAGCACGGCCGCATCCGCGGCGGCATCTACCTGATTCGGGAGATTGCCGATTCACCATTTCCGGATTTGCCGGATACGGTATCGCCGGATACGGCTGCGCCGGGTCCGGCAAAGCCGGAAGCATTACCTACTACGGACTTAAAACTAAGAAGAACTACTACTACAACACCCACTACTACCAAAGGGCGTAGTAGTCGTTGTGAAATCGAAAACCAGGTGCTGTCGTTCGCCCCGTGGGTTCCGGACGAGCTGCAGAATTCCGTTCGGACCATCGTGGGTGAACTCGATCGCGCCGAAGCACAGATCGTGATCGACGAATGGGCCGGCTGTATGGCGCTGGAGAAGATCGACACATCGCTGCTCGGCTACCTGCAAGCCATGACCAGGCGATATCAGGAAGGCGGTTTCAGAATGAACCTGGCAGAGGCTATCGCTGTCATTCGAGCGAAGCAGTTGGGCGAGTAATGCACGGTGCAGCGATTTAACGGGTAAATCGCTGCACCGTGCACGACCAGTGTTGAAATTCGACACGCCGAGCAGGAGGAACAGAAGTTTTAGAGTCTAAAACTTCTGTTTTTATTCACAGGCGTCGAAATTCGACATCTCGATCCGAAGGCGCTCACGTCACTAGCGAGCGCAGCGGGGTAGTGACGTGGGCGGCAAACCCGTTAACGGCGCGGGTTCGCGATTGAATTTCCACGTTACGGCCGAATTACGTGTTCTTATACTGCCGCCATCGATCGACAGAAACCGATGGATTCAACCGTGGCCACTACGGGTATAGTGGCAACAAGCGCATTCGGACCCTTTGATGCGCAGCGGCGAAACGCCGTCGGTCCATCTTCCATCCAACACGGGCCACGAGGTCCGATCTTTCACTTCGGCGCAAGCCTGTTTTTACTCCACGAACCGAGACAATTGCCGCAATGGCAATATCGACGTTCATTTTCCAAAACCTGCGGACCGAGTCCGCATCATTGAAAAGAGGTGATGTTATGAAACCACACTGAAACGTTCGCCCGATGTCGGGCAAGTTGGCCAGCACCGGGCCTTTACCCAACAGGGGAAAACGGTGCTGCCTGAGACCAGGCATACTCAGATCGTAAGGGAGTGGTGTCCCACGGTCGTACCGCGCAAGCGGGCCTCGGTAGCATCAACTGCCAGGTGACCATCAACACTTACCGATAGAGAGAACACCGTGGATGATCTGAACTACCAACTTTAAAAACTTTGCAACAGGAACACGTGATCGGCGCAATCAAGATCCGCATAGTAGTCTCGCGCTGGTGGACGCTGAGCATAAGTTGAGATTTCTATCAAAATGTATGCGCAGCCCGGTGCACTATGCGGGATTCACGGATAAGAGTTTTTACTTTGAGCAATATACTTTAAGGCGTATTTATTGAAATTATCTTTATTACCGTATATTATTCATTTATTCGTTTACTCGTATAAGCAATAACGAGAACATGAGCAAGATCATCCGTAGCAACCGCGATCTCGGCGCCGCAATCCGCCTGGCGCGAAAACAGCAGAATCTGCGGCAAGTCGATGTCGCCCGCAAGGCGTCCGTCCGCCAGGCGCTGGTCTCGGATATCGAGAACGGCGCGACCACGGCGCGACTCGATACCGTGATGCGGGTATTGTCAGCACTCGACCTTGATTTGGCCGTCGTCCCGCGCCGGACAACCGGGTTCGATCCGACAGAGTATTGAGCGTGGGCCGTAAACGCCAGGGACGTGAACTGGAAGTCTATATCGGCACCAGCAAGGTCGGCCGGTATTCTCGTGCACCGGGAGGCGGGACCTCATTTCGCTACGACCCGGACTGGCTATCCTCCGAACGCGCATTTCCAATTTCGCTGTCCATGCCTTTGTCTGACCGCATCTGGTCGGGGGGAAATGCGGCCAGCTACTTCGACGGGCTGCTGCCCGACGATCGCACCGTCCGTGAACAAATCGCGGCGCGCGAGCACGCCGACAGTGCCGGCGTCTTCGACCTGCTGGCCGTCATCGGGCGTGATTGCGTCGGTGCATTGCGCTTCGTCCCGGAAGGCGCGGATCCAGGCGATCCAAACAGAATGGCCTATCGCCCGCTCAGTGACGATGAAATCGCCGCGAGGTTAGCCTCACTTGGGGTCAATCCCCTCGGCCTCTATGCCGACGAGGATGATTTTCGTATCTCGATTGCGGGCGTACAGGAAAAGACCGCCTTTCTCCGCATCGACGATCAGTGGCAGCTACCGCTCGGGCCGACCCCGACCTCGCATATCTTCAAGCCCGCCATGAAGGAAGGACCGGACGGCGCGGACTTCTCCGATACCCCCTGGAACGAATGGCTGTGCCTGACATTGTGCCGTACCCTGGGGCTCGAGACTGCTAATGCTGAAGTGCAATTTTTCGACGGCCAGCCCGTGATCGTCGTAGGGCGCTTCGACCGCAGCTGGCGGGACGGCGTACTGTACCGGCTTCCGCAGGAGGATCTGTGTCAGGCACTTGGTGTGCCGCCGTTACGGAAATACCAGAGCGACGGCGGCCCCGGTATCCAGGACATCATGGCGTTCCTCGAGGGCGCGGTCGCTCCATATGAAGACCGCCTGACTTTCATGAAGGCGCAGATCGTGTTCTGGCTGCTGGCCGCCATCGATGGCCATGCCAAGAATTTTTCGATCTTTCTTACGCCAGGCGGTTACCGGCTAACGCCGTTGTACGACGTGATGTCGGCCGCGCCGTACTCCCAATTTCCTTTGCAGAAAATCAAACTGGCGATGGCGATCGGAGACAAGGGGTATTACCGTCTCTGGCAGATCCAGCTTCGGCACTTTTACCAAACCGGCAAAAGAGCCGGTCTGCGCGATGCGGATATGGATGATATCTTTTCGGGCCTGATGTCACGGATCGACGAAGGAATTGCAGAGGCGGCTGGACTGGCCAGCGATGCCGGTATGCCTGAATCGACATCCGCTCCCATTCTGGATGGTATGCGCCAACGTGCCGGAATGATTGGGCGGGCCTGAATTATCAATGCTTGGATTCGACGACTAGCAACGGAGTAGCAGCATGCCGATTTCGCCCGCCCATAATCGACGGCCGCAGAAAAGGAACAAGTATACTACCCCTTATTTCTTCGTATTTCTTGAATCGGGCTAATTTCAGGAGCCTTTGAGTGAAAAACGCACAAAAACCAGAAAAAATTGCTCTCGGCAGTCTTTTGCGCCAGTTGAAGGAATGGCGGTTCGTGATACCCGATTTCCGACGGGAATTCGAGTGGCGACCCTGGGACATCAGGGATCTGCTGAAATCGATGCTGCTCGATTACTACATCGGGACTCTATTGTCGTGGAAAGAAACCGACAATGTTTGGGGTAACGAATCTATGCAAATTCCCCAATTTCTCGGGGATTTGGCGGATACCCCACCACAACCCCCAGCCGGGGTGTTCGTCGCTTGTGTTGAGAGCACTAGTCTGACTGCGCAATAAATTTCATTGTTTCGCCCCGTCTCATACGTTTACGAGCTTTTTTTGTAAGGTGTGTTCAATCCAGAACCTCCCCAACCAACCAATCTCTCACTGATTTAACGGCTTTCTTCTTCAACACGGCATTCCGATAAATCAAATAATAAGATTCCTCTGGTTTAATCGAAAATTCAAACGGCCGAACCAGTCGCCCCTCAGCAATATCCGCCTCAACAAACGGTAGTACTCCTAACGCCACACCTTGACCACTCAAAGCTGCCTGCAGCACCAGATTCGCATCATCAATGACTGTACCTTCAATCTGGACATCTTGATCCATTCCAGCCGCAGAACACCATTGCCGCCAGGCCTTACGGTCTTTCTGGTGAATCAGTGGTAGTCGTAACAATTCTGCTTCGTTTTGCGGTTGTTTCAGGTCAGGTGACAGGACAGGAGTGAATTCAATGTCGATAAAAGGCTCGGCCTCCATATCTGGCCAATAGCCGGTGCCCCAGGCAATGGCGAGGTCGAAGTGTTCGAGACTCTGGTGCATGGGGAAGGAGGTTTGGTGTAAGCGCAAATCAATAGTCGGATGCTTGACCCAGAAGTTACCTAGTCTGGGTGCTAGCCATCGTGTACCGATGATCGGGCCTAAACCGAGGGTTACGACGTCGCGTTGACTGAAGGATTCGACTTGGCGAACGGTATCATCGATGTCATCGAAGGCTTTACGTAGGGTAGAGAACAATAACTGCCCCTGCTGTGTGAGTTGCACTTGCCGGGTCTGGCGTTCAAACAGGCTGCAATTGAGCTGTTGTTCCAGGGTTTTGATTTGATGGCTGATGGCGGTCGCGGTCACAAACATTTCTTCAGCCGCACGTTTGAAGCTCATGTGTCTTGCGGCCGCTTCAAAACTCTTCAGTGCCTGTGTTGATTTGATTTGTCGCATATTTTTATAGATGAATAAAATTCAGGTGTGGCATTGATTATTCTCGCTTGAAGCCCCGCTGTAAAGTCGGTAATTTGGCGATGAACTCATTCATCGTGTATCACATGGTTGAAAAGAAAACACCTCGACGACGAGCGAATCGGCGGAAGGCGAATAACGACCAAGCGGTTGTTGATAATAAGCCGCCGGTCTGGGGCGGGGTACTGGGTGGTCGATTCAAGCCACTAAATAACGACGAGGTCGCCCTTGTCGAAGAAACTGTATTACATCTACTTGAAACTCTGGGATTATCGCAGGCGATACCATCAATGGTCGAAAAGGTCTGCGCTGCTGGCGGTTCGGTGACCGACGATGATCGATTGTTATTCCCTCGTGATCTGGTGCTCAAGACTGTCCGGGAAGCCCGGCGGGATATCACCCTGTTTGGCCAGGATTCGAAGCACGATATCCATTTATCTGGAAAGCGGGTGTATATGTCGTCGGGTGGCGCTGCGCCCGGTGTGTTTGATATTGAAACAGGACTGTACCGCGAAAGCACGGCTAAAGACCTTTACGATGCCGCACGGATTTGCGATGCCATGGAGAATATTCACCATTTCAGTCGCTCCGTGGTGGCGCGCGATATCGAAGACAACCGGGTCATGGACATCAACACGGCCTATGCCTGCCTGATGGGGACTTCGAAACATGTATCGGTCAGTATCAGCGATCCCTCGCATGTGCCCGACATTGCCGAACTCTGTTATCGACTGGCGGGCTGTGAAGCAGCATTTCGAGCGCGGCCTTTTCTGACGGTGATGGTTTGTCACGTAGTACCACCGATGCGTTTTGCCGAAGAGGCTTGCGAGACCATGGAAGCAGCGGTGCTTGCCGGGTTCCCGGTGCAGATAATTTCAGCGGGGCAGGCCGGCGCGACGAGTCCGGCAACGATTGCGGGTTCTGTGGTGCAGGCCATAGCCGAAACCCTGGCAGGTCTGGTGTTTGTTCGGCTGGTCGAACCGAATGCGCGGGCGATATTTGCACCCAAGCCGCTGGTCGTCGATTTGCGCACCGGTTCCATGTGCGGTGGTGGCGGTGAGCAGGCGATATTGATGGCAGCGGCTGCACAGATGGGACGTCATTTCGATTTGCCAACCAGTTCCATTGCCGGCATTACAGATGCTAAAACACTCGACGCCCAGTTTGGTATGGAAAAAACCCTGAATGTCTCGATGTCGGCGCACGCCGGATCCAACCTGATTACCCAGGCCTGTGGCATGCAATCCAGCCTGCTCGGCGTGTCGCTGGAAGCCTATGTCAATGACAACGATATGCTCGGGCATATTCTGCGCACGGTGCGGGGTGTCGAGGCGACAGCGGAGAATATGGCCGAAGATATAATCAAAAACGTGTGTCTGGGCGAGGGACATTATCTCGGTGCAATGGATACCTACAGGCGCATGAAGTCGGATTACTTTTACCCGCATCTGGGTGACCGGCGTACACCGAAAGAATGGCACGACGATGGATCGAGGCCGGTGGGTGACATAGCGCGTGATAAGGCACGTCAACTGCTGGCTGTACATTATCCGAAGCATATTACCGATGAACAGGACCGGGTACTGCGCGAAGCGTTTGATATTCGTCTCAGTCGAGAACAAATCGGCAGATCGACTTGATGCACGAGATGTTTCCGAATCTGTTTTCGCCTATAACACTGGGTAATTGCGAGATCAAGAATCGCATTGTTTCAACGGGCCATCATACCTATCTGGCAGACCGTGAACCCAGCGATGCATTGATTGCCTATCATTCGGCGCGTGCTCAGGGTGGCGCGGGTTTGATTGTTTCTGAAATTGTTGCAGTACACGAAACCGCTGCTTTTTCGGGTCAATTGCTGACCATTGATAAAGACACAGACCTGGATGCTTATCGCAACCTGGCCGATGCCTGCCACCATCACGATTGCAAGCTTTTCGCCCAGCTATTTCATCCGGGGCGCGAGATTCTGTCATCCCGGTCTGGCTTTACGCCCATTGCTTATGCACCTTCTGCAGTGGCCAACGAGCGTTTCCATATCCTGCCCAAACGCATGTCTGTGGCATTGATTGAAGAAATCATCGATGGTTTTGGTCATAGCGCTGCAGAACTGGAAAAGGCGGGTTTCGACGGTGTTGAAATCGTCGGTAGTCATGGTTATCTGCCTGCCCAGTTCTTAAGCCTGGCAGTTAATCAACGTGACGATGAGTATGGCGGTGACTTTGATCGTCGATTACAGTTTGTTCGACGCTGTATCGCGCGAATTCGTCAACAGGCGCCGTCGATAGTGGTTGGTTTACGACTGTCTGCGAATGATTACGAACCGGAAGGGCTGGATGAATCCGCTATTGCTGAGATCTGTGCTGCGCTGGATGACGAAGTCGATTATTTCAGTCTGGTGGCGGGGTCATCAGCTACGTTAGGTGCGTCGGTGCATATTACTGCACCGATGGGTGTTGAAGCCGCTTATGTCGCACCTTTATCCGAAGTGGTACGTCAACAGGTGAAAAAACCAGTGATTGTAACCGGTCGGATTAACCAGCCGCAGGTAGCCGAACAAATCATTGCCAAAGGCCAGGCCGATCTTTGTGGTATGACGCGTGCGATGATTAGCGATGCGGAAATGCCGAACAAGGCGCGGCAGGGACAACTCGATTCAATTCGTGCCTGCATTGCCTGTAACCAGTCCTGCATTGGCCGGGCGCATAAGGGGGTTGGAATCTCCTGTCTGCAAAACCCGCAATCTGGTCGCGAAACTCAGTACAGTAACATTCGAAAACTTAAACAGATCAAAAAGTTGCTTGTCGTGGGTGGCGGCCCCGCAGGCATGAAAGCCGCAGTGACGGCAGCACAACGCGGCTTCCAGGTTGAGTTGGTGGAGAAAAACAAACAACTCGGCGGGCAGGTCCTGTTGGCGCAACGCTTACCGGGACGGGAAGAAATTGGTGGGCTTATTACCAACCTGGAGAACGAGTTAAAGCAATCGGGCGTCAGAATTCGTTGCAATGTTGAGGCGACAACTGAATTTGTTGCTCGACAAAATGCCGATCAGGTTGTTCTGGCCACCGGCGCATTGGCCCATAGCCCGGAATTCGACATGCTCGACGAAACCATGTCGGTACGCTTCGATGATTTTTTAACCGGCAAGGCTACCGTCGGTAACCGTGTAGTCGTTGCAGACTGGCGAGGTGACTGGACGGGGCTCGGCCTGGCGGAACAATTGGCGAAAGATGGCTGCCGGGTATCCCTGTATACCAATGCCGCGGTGTCGGGCGAGAGTTTACAGATCTACACGCGCAACCATTACCTGGGACGGTTGTATCGACTGGGTGTCGAGATGGTGGTGCATGCGCGACTCTATGGTGCGGATGGCGATAGTGTGTATTTTCAAAATACGCTCACCGACGAACCAATCATCGCCGATGGGGTAGATACACTGGTACTTTCGATGGGTGTGCGCTCAGACAACCGTTTGGCAGAATCGCTCGATGCGGCCGGAATCGAATACCACGCCCTAGGCGATTGCGTGACGCCGCGCAGTGCAGAAGAAGCGATTTACGATGCTTTTACTCTAGTTAACGAGATCGATTAAATGAAAATGAATGGTGGGCAGGCATTACTCCAGACCCTGAAAGCTAACAACATCGATGTGACTTTTGGATTGCTCGGTGGGTCGATGCTGGAGCTTTTCGATGCCATCTATGCCGATGACTCGGTGAAGTACTACGGCGCTCGCGACGAGCGCGCAGCGGCGCACATGGCCGATGCCTATGCCCGGATCAATGGTGGCCCCGGCATTGTTCTGGGTGCCCAGGCGGGGCCCGGTGTGGCCAACCTGGTCACCGGCGTGACTGAAGCGCAGCTGGCTTACTCACCGCTGATAGCCATAGCCGGCATGATTTCACGCAAGCACCAGGGGCGCGATACCTTTCAGGAATTCGATCAGGTCGCGCTGTTCAAACCCATTTGTAAAAAATCGATCGTCGTGCCGGAAGTGGCGCGTTTACCCGAGATGCTCAACGATGCGATTCGGCTGGCAATGTCGGGGCGACCTGGGCCGGTTGTTCTGCATGTGGCGCACGATATTTTTTCTGATGAATTTGAAAGCGGTGAAATTTCGAGGATTAGTCCGGTGTTTACAGCCGCACCAGGCGATACGCAGATTGGACAAATGATGGATTTATTGGCGGCGTCTTCAAAGCCTGTAATTTTTGCCGGAAGTGGCTTTAAGTCGAAACAAGGAAGCCAGGTTTTGCGGACACTGGCGGAGACACTTAACATCCCCGTGGTAGCTTCGACGGGCCATGCCGATATCATGCCGCACGGTCATCCGCTTTATGCCGGGCAGTCAGGACCGCGTGGTAATGCAGTCGCCGGCGGGTTAACGCGAGATGCCGATCTGATTCTGGCGCTTGGCAATCGACTTGCGTTTAATTCGACATTCCATAGTCATGACTATATTTCGGCCGATGCAAAGATAATTCAGGTCGACATTGAAGCTCGCTATATCGGGCGCTATTTCCCCGTAGATCTGGGTATTCAGGCAGATGCAGTGGCCTGTGCTGAAGCAATTCTCAGTAAGATTAAACAAGGAAAGGAATGGGACTCTGGTTGGAGAGCGTGGCGTGATCAATTCGAGACTGATCTTTCTTCCTTGTCCAGCCAGCGAATGTCAGAGGCCCTGGACGAAAGCCAACCATTACTCCCGACCCGTGTCTTGGGCGAGATAAGAGAATCATTACCAAAGAATGCGATCTGTACTATCGACACGGGTAACGCCTGCTTACAGGCCGCAGATCGCCTGGCGCATTATCAATGTCCGGGGCTGGTTACACCACTGGATTTCGGACTGGTGGGCTTTGCTTATGCAGCTGCACTTGGTGCCCAGGTCGCGGCACCTGATCGGCCCGTTGTCGCGGTGATGGGCGATGGTGGATTTGGGTTTACTATGGCTGAAATCACTTCTGCGGGTCAGCACCGGTTACCCGTGATTGCTGTCGTCATCGACAACGGTGCCTGGGGGGCTGAAAAGGCGTACCAGAGTGAATTCTTTGGAGGGCGTTTGCTCGGCGCCGATATAGAAAGCCCTAATTACGCGGAAGTCGCGAAGCTTTGCGGTGCGAATGGTCACTTTGTCGATCGACCCGGGGGAACAGCCGAGGCTTTGAGCACCGCGATAAAATCCAAAAGACCTGCGGTTATCCATGTCAAGGTCGACCCGGATGCGATACAAGCCTTGCGCAAAGATCTATTCAAACCGCCGAAGGAAACATCATGAGTACATGCCCTGTGCCAAAGACTGAAACAGAGGCGCGCCAACAACTGGCCGCGCTCTACCGGTTGTGTTACCTCTATGGATGGACCGATCTGACCAGCACGCATATTTCGACCCGAATACCGGGGCGCGATGACGCGTACCTGATGAATGCGCATGACGAATTGTTCAACGAAATTAACGCCTCATCGCTTTGCGAAATAGGCTTCGACGGGCTGATGCGAACAAAGGGGCGTGTTTTGAATCAAGCCGGGCACGAAATCCATTCCTCGGTTCTGCGGGCCCGAGCCGAGATCAACTTTGTCTTACACAGCCATACCCGTGCGGGTGTGGCAGTATCCGCGATGCCGCAGGGTTTGTTGCCGATCTCGCAGCATGTCGGGTTTGTCGCGAACACCCTCAGCACGCATCCCTTTCAGGACAGCACCGCCGCGGAAGGGGAAGGCGAGGCGCTCGCCGACGACCTGGGATCGAACTACCTGATGCTTCTGCAAAATCATGGCATCCTGGCTTTGGGCCGGACTGCCGCAGAAGTTTTCATGTATCACTATCATCTTGAGGCCGCCTGCAAGATCCAGGTTGATGTTCTGGCCGCGACTGATGCCCCGGTCCTGATCACCCCGGCGGCAATGGAGCAAATGCGCTATTGGGGGGCGCCCGAAAATGGCCCCCATGGCGAGCATGTCTGGCCAGCGCTTTTGCGGCGCCTGGAGAGGGAATGCCCTGATTATGCAAACTAACGACAGCGCCCCACCAAAAGCGCTGGTCCTGGCCGCAGCACCCGATGCCCTGGGGGTATTTTTATCCCTGTTGGATAACTGGCGTCAGGGCGGGCCGCTGCAAAATGTCGTTCACCGGCCTTCGGGAGAAAAAAAATGGCGACTTCCCGCGACATAATTATTATCGGCGCTGGCAATGCCGCTTTCTGTGCTGCCCATGCTGCGAGAGAGAAGGGGGCGAGCGTGTTGATGCTCGAATGCGCACCCGAAGCAGTGAACGGGGGAAACAGCCGGTTTACCGCGGGCGCGATGCGTTTTGCCTATGAGGGTGTCGACGATATTCGTGCGCTTTGTCCCGATTTGGCGCAGGAGCAAATCGATATCACCGATTTCGGCAGCTACACCACCGATCAGTTTTATGACGATATGTTTCGGGTCACGCGTTATCGCAGCGATCCGGCACTCTGCGAACGACTGGTGATGTCTTCTCGAGAGACTATGGGGTGGATGCGGGAAAAAGGGATTCGCTTCATGCCGATCTACGGTCGACAGGCTTTTAAGGTCGATGGTCGATTTAAATTCTGGGGCGGATTGACACTGGAAACCTGGGGTGGCGGACCGGGCCTCGTTGATCAACACACGAAAATCGCAAAAGAGCAGGGCATCGATATCCGCTACGACAGTCGTGTGCTCGAACTGTTGTTCGATGGTCACAAAGTTACCGGAGTACAGGTTCGTAATAAGGGTGAGGTTTTTACCTTGACGGCGGATTCCGTGATTATGGCCTGTGGTGGATTCCAGGCCAATACCGAATGGCGTACCCGATATCTCGGCCCGGGATGGGAGATGGCACGCGTACGCGGCTCAAGATACAACACGGGTGATGGTATTCGAATGGCCCTCGACATCGGTGCCTCGCCATATGGTAACTGGTCGGGCTGCCATGCCGTGGGCTGGGACTACAATGCGCCCGAATTTGGCGACCTGGCCGTGGGTGATGGTTTCCAGAAACATTCTTATCCCTGGGGCATTATGGTGAATGCGGAAGGACGACGTTTCGTCGATGAAGGGGCCGACTTCAGAAATTATACTTACGCAAAATACGGGCGAGTGATCCTGAATCAGCCCGATCAATTTGCCTGGCAAGTGTTCGATAACAAAGTGACGCATTTGCTAAGGGATGAATATCGTATTCGACAGGTGACGAAAGTCAGTGCCGATACGCTGGAGGCATTGGTCGCAAAAATGGATGGGGTCGATGCGAATGGATTCCTCGCTGAAATTGATGCCTATAACCAGGCGGTGAATCAACGGGTATCCTTCGACCCGAATGTCAAAGACGGCCGTAATACGCAGGGGCTTGCTGTCAATAAGTCCAACTGGGCAAATACCATCGATGAGCCACCGTTCGAGGCGTACCAGGTGGGCTGCGGTATCACTTTTACTTTCGGCGGTCTTCGAATCGAGGCCGATACAGCTGCTGTCGTCAATAATGATGATGAACCAATTCCAGGACTGTATGCTGCCGGTGAACTGGTCGGCGGGATTTTTTACTTCAATTATCCGGGGGGTACCGGGCTGATGTCGGGCTCGGTGTTTGGGCGACTTGCAGGCAGCTCTGCGGCAGGGAAATAGTGATGAGACAACGATCAAAAGAAGAGCAGTGGCATCAGGCGGTCGAAAACGCAGGTCAGTTGCCCGATTATCTCTATATCAATGGTGAACGTGTTTATGATTCGTCATTGCAATCGATAGAGTCGGTGGATCCTGGTAGTGGCCGAAGCATCGGCGCGGTACCTGCGGGTAATCGACAATCCATCGAAGCGGCGGTTGTTGCTGCCAGGTCGGCTTTACAAGGACCCTGGCGAGACCTGCCACCGCGTGAGCGGGGACAGTTATTATGGCGGGTAGGGGAGGCGATTCGTGCCGATAAAGCGCGACTGGCGTTAGTAGAAACACTGGATAATGGCAAGCCCCTAAAAGATGCAGAGGTTTGTGTCGAGCGTTGCGCCGATTATTTCTGTTACTACGCCGGTATGGCCGATAAACTCGAAGGTAGCAGTGTTCCGCTAGGTGCTGGCAAAGTTTGTTTTACCGAACATGTACCCATCGGTGTCACCGGTCATATTATCCCCTGGAATGTGCCGCTAAATATGATTGCACGTGGTCTGGCGCCTGCCTTAACCTGCGGCAACACCGCTGTTGTCAAACCGGCTGAAGATACCTCGATGACTGCCTTACTCGTGGTTGAGTTAATGGAAAAAGTCGGTATACCGCCAGGCGTAGTCAATGTCGTGAGCGGTTACGGGCATGAGGCCGGGCAGGCACTTGCCGAGCATCCAGATGTTCATCATGTCACCTTTACCGGCTCGGTAGCGACTGGTAAGACAGTGATGTCAGCGGCCGCGCAACATATCGCTTCGGTATCACTGGAACTCGGTGGCAAGTCACCTCATATCATTCTCGACGACGCGGATCTTGATCGGGCCGTTCCCGATATTGTCAGGGCAGTTTTTGCAAATTCAGGGCAGATATGCTCGGCAGGGACACGCTTACTTGTTCAGAAAGGCATTTACAACGAATTACTGGACAGGCTGACACAAGCGAGTAGTAAATTGACTCTCGGGCACGGCCTCGATAATAAAGATCTCGGCCCGCTGGTGTCGGCGAAACAACTGGATACCGTGAATGGATTTGCTACCCGGGCCGAGGCACGAGGCATTAAATTTGTTAGTGGCGGCCAACCTGTTCACCCTGAGGGCTTCGAACAGGGCTTTTACTTCCCGCCAAGTATTGCTATGGATGTGCCCGTCGATGATGAACTTGCTAACGACGAAGTATTTGGGCCAATTCTTTCCGTTATTTCAGTCGATGATCTTGAAGAGGCAATTACGATTGGCAATAACAGCGACTACGGCCTTGCTGCGGGTATCCATACCCGAGATATTAACCGGGCGCTAAAATTTGCCCGCGGTATCGACGCAGGGCAAGTTTATATCAATGGTTATCACGGTGCGGGTGATACCGTGCCTTTTGGTGGTTTTAAACACAGTGGTATCGGGCGCGAAAAGGGCCTCGCAGCATTGAATGCCTATTATGAAATTAAATCGGTTGTTGTCACGCTTTGTTAGACATTCCTGGCCAGAGCGTAATTTGGTTATATTGTATTAGTTCAGACTTAATCTGACACCTGGCTTGAAGAGGTGAAGGTTACCGGTTTTGATTGAAGTGCGAACTTTAAATCGAAACCTTAAGAGTCCGCTTAGGGTTGTCGACTCCTGCCGCTGATCAAAAAATTCTCAGCGTCAGCTTTTCAGTGTTGGGATGGATAGGCAGTTCAAACAATTAGAAATTTAAAATAATGGGTTGCGCCACTTTTTAACCGTGATTTAGTGTGTTGAAGGCGTTGAAACATTTATTTTCCGACTTTGGAGACTGCGCTGTCGAGCTTGGCGGGACTTTTGCGGGAGTCGGTCCTTTACGGTTCAGTTTTATTGAGCAATTTGAGCAACGGGCGCTCCGGTTATTTTCAATAAAAACAAATAGCTATCAGTCATTCCGATAACTACGAACCAGGCGGTCGGTAGTTCGAATCCCCGGTTCGACAAAATCGCCGGGAGCGATTTTGGACGCGCGTCAGCGCGGCCCCGAAGGACGGCCAGCGGGCGTCCGCAGGGGTGCCGGCCATGGATGGCCGGCACAATCTCTCCAGGCGCGCCATTATTTATAACTGCAATATGCAGAGGTCGTTTAACA
>CP070838.1:138620-152365 GCA_020341835.1 Thiotrichales bacterium
CGGTCGTTTTCCCGTGCATCCGTCAATGGATGCGATCCGGACATCAGCGCAGGTCTGCTGCTGTATCCGGTTGCAGGCCCATTGCCTGCAAAACCTGCGCCTGCCGATCTTGCACCCGGCCTGCCGGGGGGGGCGCTGCCCCTGCTGATGCGACGACGCTGCTTCCCCTTGCGTGCATTCAACATCGTTAGCGACTCACAGTCTTTTCAACACGACTCCCGGATTAACCGCGAGCGCCGCCAGAGTAAGTGATCAACGAACCCTTCTCGGTGTTGCCGCTGCCGCCTGTGACCTTGCTGTTCGGCACCGGCACTTCCTCATTGCGCTTCTGCACAACAGCCATTGCCTGCGTCGGCCCACTACGCATGGTCGGATTCCGGCGTGTTGCCGAAACACCTTCCGTGCCGGTGGTAACGTTGCCGCGCTCCCAGTCATCACCGGTGATCTTCAGTCCGGCATCCTGGCCTTCGCCGGTAATGCGTGACTTGATGCGGCCTTCGAAATCTTCCGCAAGCGCCGGGCGCTGGTCTGCCGCCTGTGCACCACCGCCAAAACGGGCTTCCTCGGTACCGGTGACCTTGCCGGGCGCCATGCCGAACGGCCCGGTGATCTGACCCTGTTCGTACTGGCTACCGGTGATGCCGGTGGAACCCTTGGCGCCTGCCGCGCCACCCGAGGGCTGTGTCACACTGAACTGCTGCCAGGGAGCACCACCTGCTATCGCCTGAGGATAGTCAGCGCTGCCCTGGTCAGCCGGTGTCGCAGGACATGCTTCAGCGAACTGGTCCGAACCGACATAAGGTGTACCGGTCAACGGTTCACATGCACCCCTGGCTGCACCGGTCATGACGCCACCAATGCCCGGCTGCTGCCCGGTCATTGGCATGCCCGGTGTGCTGGACAATCTTCTCGTGCGCATTTTCGCCATCGCTGCGTCTTCAGCCTGGCAAAAATTTGCAGCTTGCTCGTCACCGGCGTACGGTGTGCCCGTCACAGCCTTGCAGCTGCCGGGCTCGTTGCCTGTGACCTTGCTGGCACGATCTGTCAGGGTCCCGGTCACGTTCATACCCTTATTGGTCGCCGAAACGCCGACCTTGCGGTCCTGTGGTGCAGGCGTGGCATCGCAGAAACCGCTGTACTGCTCCTTGCCGACGTAGTCGTCGCCGGTGATATTGCGGCAGCTGCCAGGCTCATCACCGGTCATGTTTTCACGGCGGCCGACGGTGGTGCCGGTAACACTGCCGCCGCGCAGCGTGGTACTAACGCCAACCTTGGACGGCGCGTTGCCGATATCCGACGGCTTGGTGTACTGGGTACCGGTGAGCGCGCGGCTCATACCCGGCTCGTCCCCGGTGACCTTTTCAGAACGACCGACGTTGCTGCCTGTCAGCTTCTTGCCTTTCATGGTCTCAGCCATTGAGACCTTGCGCGGAGACTTGCCGGCGAACTCGCCACAGTAACCCTGCTGCTGCTCTGCGCTGATATATTCGTTGCCGGTCACGTTCTTGCAGGTGCCGGATTCGTTGCCGGTGACCTTTTCACCGCGGCCGATACGGTTACCGCTGATCAGATTGCCGTGCGACGTCGTGGTCACAACTACTTTCTTCGCTGTTGAAGATGCAGGCTCTGCCTGGCAGAAATCACGGAAGATATCCGCACCCAGGTACTCGGTACCCGTGATCGCACGACAGGTACTGGGCTCGTCACCGGTCATACCGACGTGGCGTCCCACCATGGTGCCTGTAACCGTCTGACCCTGTGTGGTTTCACTTGCACCGACTTTCCACGATGCATCCTGCGCCGCACCGGTATCACCACCCTTGCTGGGGCGTTGACGACCGCACGGCTTTGAACTCTTTTGTCCTGCACCACCTGTCTTGCTGCGCTGTTCGCGCACTGCCTTGGACAGATCGCGACTGTTCAGGTTGGGCCTGCCCGCACGCGCAGTCTGCGCGGCACTCATGCCGTTCTTGCTGACACCTGACTTGCCACGTGCAGAGGTCGCTTCACGACGCGCGAGTGATGCAGCCCGGGCGACGGAACGATGTATTGCATTCTTGGCTTTCTGGACGGCGGCAGACGTGTTGGCGACAGGCGAAGTTTTCATCTTCGTCTGGCACTCGGCGCGGGTGCCGTCACAGCCACAACCGCAACCTTTCTTCTTAGAGGTTGCAGGCTCCGGAGCTGCCGCAGCCGAAGCTGCGGCAGGCGCTGGAGACGGTGCAGATTGGGTTTCGCCCTTACCACCACTATCAGCAGTTCGAGTCCGATCTGCAAAATGGATCGATTTCTTACCACCGGTAGACATGGCCTTGCGACGTTCGAGAGACGCCAGTCGCGCGGTCGAAGCATGACGGTTCGCCTGCCCTGAGAAAGAGCTTACTGCCGAAGCAGTCGTGCGAGCCGGTGCCGGTGCCGCGGTCGAAGCCGCTGGTCGAGCATTTGCAGAAGGCTGGTTGGCGCCAGCTGGCAGGCCTGCTTTGCCTGTGGTCGACATCGCCTTGCGGCGTGCGAGTACCAGCTCACGTGTGCTGTTATATGCCATCTTTTAACCCCATTGCATCATGGTTTGTTCCAATCACTTGACTCCTGATGCACACCCACTCCATGAAAAGTAGTGGGTGAGCGTCAGCGAGGACGCTAACGACCTTCGTATACTACGAAGCAAGCACCCTGGGACTGGGTGTAGTTGTCGTAACCGGTCAGGCGAACGTGATCGCCAGGGAACGCACGGTGACAAGCATCCAGTTCCTGCAGAACTGCACCCAGGTCGGTTTCGCCGAAGAACGGCAGCTTCCACATGGTCCAGTAGTGCTGGTTAGCTTCTGCAGGCGGCGTATGCTCGATTGCAGGTGCCCAACCATTCGCCAGAACGTAAGCAATCTGGGCCTGTATTTCGTTGGCGTCCATCTTCGGCAGGAAACCGAAAGTTTCCAGAGTATTGGCAGTGTCGTAGTTGCCCATATCGTGTTGTACAGCCATTATTTATTCCTCGTATATGTAGGTTTCGATGTTCGAGTGTCGTCAGGACGGGATCAACCCACGTCCAGCTTGTCGACGGTTTCGAATTCGAACTTGATTTCTTTCCAGGTTTCCATAGCCACGGCCAGTTCAGGACTGGTCTTGGCAGCTTCAGTAAGAATGTCGCGGGATTCTTTCTCGATCTCGCGGCCTTCGTTACGAGCCTTGACGGAAGCCTCACAAGCAACACGGTTTGCAGCAGCACCCGCAGCGTTACCCCATGGGTGACCCTGTGTACCACCACCGAACTGCAGCATTGAGTCATCGCCGAAGATGGTAACCAGTGCGGGCATGTGCCAAACGTGGATACCACCGGAAGCGACGGCGAATACGCCAGGCAGTGAACCCCAGTCCTGATCGAAGAACACACCGCGTGAACGGTCTTCCGGTACGAAAGACTCGCGCAGCTGGTCAACAAACCCAAGGGTCGACTGACGGTCACCTTCCAGCTTACCTACGACGGTACCGGTATGGAGATGGTCACCACCGGACAGACGCAGACACTTCGCCAGTACGCGGAAGTGAATACCATGCTTCGGATGACGGTCGATTACAGCGTGCATCGCACGGTGGATGTGGAGCAACATGCCGTTTTCACGACACCAGTTAGCCAGGCCTGTATTCGCGGTGAAACCACCGGTCAGGAAGTCATGCATCATGATTGGCGAACCAACTTCTTTCGCGAACTCCGCACGCTTGTACATTTCTTCAGGCGTAGCAGCCGTGACGTTCAGGTAGTGACCTTTCTTCTCGCCAGTTTCCTGCTCGGCTTTCTGGATCGCTTCACCAACGAACTCGAAACGATCTCTCCAGCGCATGAACGGCTGCGAGTTAACGTTCTCGTCATCCTTGGTCATGTCCAGACCACCGCGCAGACATTCGTAAACGGCACGGCCGTAGTTCTTGGCAGACAGGCCCAGCTTCGGCTTGATGGTTGCACCCAGCATCGGACGACCGTACTTGCCCAGGCGATCACGCTCCACCTGGATACCAGCCGGCGGACCACCACAGGTCTTGATGTAGGCGATCGGGAAGCGGATGTCTTCCAGACGCAGGTGCTTCAACGCCTTGAAGCCGAATACGTTACCTACAAGGGAGGTCAGTACGTTTACGACAGAACCTTCTTCGAACAGGTCAATCGGGTAAGCGACAAACGCGTAGAATGATTCGGAGTCACCCGGAACGTCTTCGATGCGATAGGCGCGGCCCTTGTAGTATTCGAGGTCGGTGAGCAGCTCTGACCATACGGTACTCCAGGTACCGGTCGAACTTTCGGCTGCAACCGCCGCTGCGACTTCCTCGCGCGGCACTTCCGGCTGACCCGTGACTTTGAAACAGGCCAGCAGGTCTGTATCGAGTGGTACGTAATCCGGGGTCCAGTATTTATCGCGGTACTCCTTTACGCCCGCTTGATAGGATTTCTCTGCCATGGTTAGTCTCCCATTTCGTTGACTATCTAAGTTGGTTCTAAAAAAATCGTGACTTTTTTAAATCAGGGTGCGCATCATCGCTGAGCGCGTTAATTAATACAAATTGATATTTTATTGATAACTCATAGATTAAAATCTATATATTACTTTTCACCGCAATTCCAGCCCTGCAGCGCCGTGAACACCGGTTTTTTGCGCACCTTCATACCGCGCTACACCGGGTGGTGCGCTTCCCACGCCCGGCGTAACTCGCGTGTTTTTTCCACCATGCGATAAGTGGAGCGATTATTGTTGAATCGCGAAATATCATGAAAATCGACCCAGAGTACCTCGTGCGCCTCATCACTGCCGGGCAACGGCAGACTGTCGTCGATTTCCACCAGAAAACGGATATCAATATGCTCGTGGCGAGGCGCTTCGTGAGACGCGAGAATCGTGTGTATATCGACATCAAACACCGCTTCGTCTATCAAACGAACGTGAGCGGGATCGAGACCGGTCTCCTCCGAGGTCTCACGCAGTGCAACGCGCAGTACATCGTTGTCACCATCGGCATGACCGCCCGGCTGAAACCACTGGTCCAGCTTGCGATGATGCAGCATCAATACGCTTTCACGGTCAGGGCTTACCACCCAGGCCGAACCGGTCACGTGCGCCGGCCACAATTCCCGATAAAAAATATCCTCGTGCTGCTCTACGAACGTGCTTGCACGCCGGATATAAGCCGCCTCGTCCATGAACCGGGTACGGTGGCGTCGCAGCATATTGAGCAGTTCCTGTCGATGCATGGTCAGAACAACGCAGGATTTTCCACCGCGGCGAGCGCCGCCGCAGCAGCCTCCTCGACATCGGCTTCGCGGCCCGACAGCGTCAGGCGCCCATGTGCGCCGACCGCGCGCACGTCAATAAGGGTAATTTCAGCGGCTTTTTCAGCCTGGTTAGCCGCATAGACGATGTAACCGGCAGGCTGCACCTCGAGAATGAACATGCTCTCCCCCGGCAGCATCATGGAGCCCCCGCGGTGCTGGCGATTGATCAATACCGCGTGGTCGGAGGTCATGCCGCGAATGATTTCCTGCCACTCAGTCACGCAATGTTCGCGGTCTTCGGCTTCGGAACCAATACTTGAAAGCAGAACCCGTCCGGACTGCATAACATCGCTTTGGTCGCGGCTGTGAATAACCATGGAGCCGAATGCGCGTTCCACCACCTGCTGGGTCAGCTTGACCTGGCTCGCCTTCAACGCGATGTCGGTGACGCGATGCACCGCCATACCCGGCGCAACCTCCACCCATAGACAGGCATCGCCGGGTACCGGTGGAAAACCCTGGGAAACTGACGCCATGTACTCGGCAAGCTGCGGCTGCAGCGAGTCGATGTAGACATAGGTCCTGAGTTTAACCATGGTATTGTTATATCCTGACTGCCACTTGTTTCACATACTCCAGTGATCCAACGTCGTATTTAAGCGCTTATGACTGCTACAGCTGCGTAAGGACCCGCGACCGATACGTGAACAGAGAAGTTTCTCGCACCCGCAACGATCGCGTTGTTCGCGTCGTTCGCGTCGTTTGAACGGCGACCATGATTTCGCGGGCAAGATCTTAGAGAAACAGACACTTTTATGCAAATAAATAAAATCTTTTAGTTAGATAGATTATTATCTATGTATAATTTCGAGCCGAAAGTGTTCGCTCAAGCCGCGCTATTGCGGCGGCAATGACGAAAAACGGGGTGCTTGTGTTCAACCCTGTTTGCTACAACCGTTTTATCCTGCAGTGAGCGTGAGAGAATATAGACTTAACCGAAGCGTTCGAGCGCATCAAGCAGGAAGCGGAAATCCGTATTCATGCGTAAACCAATTAGTCGTTGAATTTCTCGGTAACGACAACAGGCGTGTCAACACACCATAGGCGCAGCTGCAGCCGCAAAAAACGCCAGAGAAGCAAATCAAATATGGATTATTGACTGTTGAATAAGGATTCGACACTGTCGTTATAATTGTTCGTTGTTCGCAGGTATTAAACAGAATTCGCGGCTGAAGCCGATCCTGCCGACACACCATTGTCGACGCTGCTAATACAGGTTACTTGATGTACTGCTCGCGATTCTTGTCCGTTAATGCCTTCAGAAAACTGATAATGTCAGCTACCTGCTCATCGCTGAGTTCTTCATCCAGCTGCAGCGTGCCCATCTTGCGTACCGCTTCGTCGAGGGTCGCGATTTTTCCGTCGTGAAAATACGGTGCCGTCAGTGCGACATTGCGCAGTGGCGCCACCTTGAACACCATGCGATCGGCTTCATCCTTGGTCAGTTCGTAGATACCCTGATCACTCTGGTTTTCATAAGGATTCTCCTTGCCAAGCGGCTCATAAGTCTCACCGCCGATCAGTTTGCCGTCGTGGCACGATTTGCAGTCGACCTTCAGAAAGGCTTTAAGACCGCGTTTTTCCGCGTCGTTCAATGCTCCGCTGTCACCATTCAGGAAATCATCGAAACGGCTCGGGGTAATCAGGGTGCGTTCGAAAGCTGCGATGGCCTCGGCAATGTGCTGGTAATTGATCGCCGGCTCTTCGCCGGGGAACGCCGAGGCAAACGCGTTGCGATACGCTTCGATCGCACGAATCTTGTCCTCAACCGTTTTCTCATCGGGCATGCCCATTTCGATGGGATTCAGAATCGGCCCCTTGGCCTGTTCGACCAGGTCCTCGGCACGGCCGTCCCAGAACTGGCTGTCCTGCCAGCCGGCATTCAGCACGGTCGGACTGTTGCGGGTACCCTGCTCACCTCTGGCGCCAGCTGAGGTCGGCAGATTGTCGACACCGGCAAAACCGTCCTCGAGACGGTGACAGCTGGCACAGGCCTGGCTGTCATTGATCGACAGGCGTTTGTCAAAATAGAGTTTCTTGCCCAGCGCGATGCGTTCCGGCGTGTCATTTTCCGAACCCGGCATCGCCTCGGGCAGCGGTTCAAAAAACCGGTTGGCGCGGCTCATCAGCAGATCTGTATCATCCGCAGCAACGCTGCCTGTCGCCACTACCAACACACTGACAACACCCCAAACACCGTATTTCATGCTTGCTCTACTCCGCTTTTAACTCCAGTTATCAGACTACACAGCATCGAGCGGGAATTAAATGTATCAATGGTGATAGTCGTCCCTGGATTTGTCAGTGCAGCCTTTTGCGCTTATTATTTGCCCCCTTCCCAATTATGCTCGATACAGTGTATGAAAAGTCTCTGGTCAGAAGCCAGCGCGGCTGAATGTGCCGACGATCCATTGCAACTCAGGGTATACAGCTCCAGGCTGCTGGGTGCCGAGGCCGACCTGGTGCTTCACGGCGGCGGCAACACCTCGGTCAAGATCATGGAGCATGATCTTTTTGGTGACGACGAGGAAATTCTCTACGTCAAGGGCAGCGGCTGGGACCTGGGCAGTATCGAGGCGGAAGGTTTTGCACCGGTAAAACTGAAAACGCTGCGCTACATGGCCGGACTCGAACAGCTCAGTGATACCGACATGGTGCGCCTGCAAAGAGCCGCGATGACCGATCCCTATGCGCCTAACCCGTCAGTCGAAGCCGTTCTGCACGCGATCATCCCGTTCAGCTACGTTGACCATACGCATGCCGATGCCGTCGTCACTATCACCAATTCTCCGAACGGTGAAGACGTGATCAGACAACTGTACGGTGACCGTGTACTGATCGTTCCTTATGTCATGCCGGGATTCATACTCGCAAAACAGATCTATCAAATGACCGAACAGCTGGACTGGTCGAAATTCGATGGCATGGTTCTGATGAACCACGGCGTATTTACTTTCGACGACGACGCACGGCGCAGTTACGAAAAAATGATCGATCTGGTCTCCGTTGCCGAGCAATATATCGAGCGTCATGTCGAAGCCGGCATTGCCGACGATGGCAACAGCAACGACGGGCTCTCCCAGGATGATTTGCTGACACTTGCGCGCACACGCCGGCAGGTTGCCGAACAGCGGGGGTCGGCTGTCTATGCGCTGTACGATCAGGACAGCAATGCACGCACATTCGCACAACGGGATGATGTCGACCGCATCGCTACCCGCGGGCCGTTAACGCCGGACCATATCATCCGCACCAAGCAGTCGCCATTGATCGTGCCGGCTGACGCTGACAAGGAAAACACTGCAGTGAGCGATTTCGCTGCTGCCTACCAGGCCTACTACGAGCGTAATTCGAGTGCGCAGCAGCGCTGCCTCGACCTGGCTCCACGCTGGGCAGTCTGGAAACAACACGGGTTGCTAGCGTTTGGTACCAGCCTGAAGGAAGCCGGTATTATCCGCGACATCAGCCGCCATACGATCAAGGCAATCCGCCAGGCCGAACAGATGGGCGGCTGGCGGGCGTTGGCCGAAAAGGACCTGTTCGACATGGAATACTGGGAACTGGAACAGGCCAAGCTGGGCAAGCACAAAACGGCGCCTGAATTTCAGGGGAAAATCGCACTGGTCACCGGCGCGGCCAGCGGCATCGGCAAGGCCTGTGTTGACGCGCTGCTTGAGAAAGGCGCCGCCGTCGCCGCACTTGATGTCAATCCTGACATTGACGCTATGTACAATCGTGAAGATGTACTCGAACTGATCTGTGATGTCACCCGCGAAAGTGAGCTGCAGCAAGCTGTCAGGGCAACGGTGACCCGATTCGGCGGCCTCGACATCCTGGTCAGCAATGCCGGCGTCTTCACCGCCAATGAAACCATCGAGGACATGAGCGATGAAACCTGGCGCCTGAGCCTCGACATCAATCTAAGCAGCCACCAGCGACTGATCAAGCTCGGCGTTCCTTTCCTGCGCCTCGGCATCGATCCCGCCATTGTCATCATTGCTTCGAAAAACGTCCCCGCGCCCGGTCCGGGAGCCGGCGCCTATTCAGCCGCCAAGGCCGGTCTGACACAACTCGCCCGCGTGGCCGCGTTCGAGCTCGGTGGCGACAACATACGAGTGAACACGATACATCCGAACGCGGTATTCGATACCGGTGTCTGGACTGATGACATGCTCCAGGGCCGCGCTGAAAGTTACGGCATGAGCGTGGATGAATACAAGGCGAACAACGTGCTGCATACCGCTGTCACCTCGGCCAATGTTGCCGACATGGTCTGCGCGATGGCGGGCAACAGCTTCGCAAAAACAACCGGCGCCCAGGTACCGGTTGACGGCGGCAACGAGCGGGTTATCTGACCGGGGCAGCTACATGAAAGTCGACGGCAAACATTATCGTACCGTCTGGATGCAGGATGATAGCGTTTGTTTGATCGAGCAGAACCTGCTGCCGTTCGAATTCAAATTGTTCGAGGCAGCCAGCTACCGTGATACCTGCACGGCGATCTCAACGATGATTGTCCGGGGCGCCGGTGCGATCGGTGCAACCGCCGGTTACGCCATGGCACAGGCATTCATCGAATACGGGGATGACGCCGGGAACATCGCTGCCGCCAGGAAGCAGATCGAGAACACGCGTCCGACAGCACAGAACCTGTTCTATGCGGTCGAGCGCGTCTATAACGCCGGTCAGCAATCAACGCAATCCGCGATCAGGGAAGCACAGGCGATCGCCGACGAAGATGCCGATGCCTGCAAACGCATCGGAGAACTGGGTAACGATCTGATCGAGGATGGCCAGCACATTGAAACCCACTGCAACGCCGGCTGGCTGGCTTTCGTCGATTACGGGTCTGCGCTGGCACCGATCTATGCTGCGCACAACAGCGGCAAGCAGGTGTTCGTTTATGCCGATGAAACCCGGCCCAGAAGCCAGGGCGCCCGACTCACCGCCTGGGAACTCGGCAATGAGAATGTACCGCATACGATCATTGCAGATAATGCCGGTGCTCACCTGATGTCGCTCGGCAAGATCGACATGCTGATCGTCGGTTCCGACCGGATCGCGGCCAATGGTGATGTTGCCAACAAGATCGGTACCCTGGAAAAAGCCATTGCAGCCCGGTATTACGGCATACCGTTTTATGTCGCCGCGCCGGTTTCTACCATTGACTTCGACTGCGCTTCGGGCAGCGCGATACCGATCGAACACAGGCACCCGGATGAAGTGCTTTACCAGTCAGGACCGAATCAGGATGGCAGACCGGAACAGATCCGGGTCAGTTCGCCGGGATCGGACGCGATCAACCCTGCATTCGATGTAACCCCCGCCGACCTCGTGACCGCCGTCATCACCGACAAAGGCATCTTCAGACCGGACGAGTTGATAACGCTGCAAAGCTGATTAACCGCTATTAACTTGTGTCAGAAACCTGGAAAAATTCGCGGCTAAAGCCGCTCCTACAGAAAACACGCACAAAGTAACAAAAAGGATGAGATGTTTTTCCTCGCCCCTCGTCACTCGTCCCTCGCTACTGTTTTCATCAGGCCAGATCGGATGCCCAGATCGGCCAGAAGCCACCAAGCAGCAACGCACCGATCAGCGTGCACCAGATACCCAGTTTGAGTTTCTCCGAATTCATTAACAGCAAGCCGCCATACATCAGCCAGCCCCAGGGCGTTAACAGCGACATCAGCAACCCCAGCGGATACATCGAGACCAGCACTTCGGTGCCATGCAGCTTGCCGGGCGTTACCTGGTCGATCACATGCCAGCTCGCGAAAGACAAGGCCAGTGCCAGCACGGGCCCGATCAGTAGCCAGAAACCCAGTGTCCGGATCGAAATTTTCATGATCTGACATCCGCGTGTTCAGTGACGGTCGAAGCGGACAGTCTGGATGGCAAGCTCGGATACGGGTGCATGTTTATGATTGGCCAACAGGATAGATGGCGAGATTATACAGTATGGCGTCGAAAGACCTGCAAACAAACAATTGTCTGAAGGACGGTGAACAGGTAGTGTAAACTGGTGGTTCCGATCCCGATATTTTTCAATCACACCCGACGGATCCGGGTATTCTATTAAGCGGTGATAAAGACGAACATCACAGCAGACACCTGGCCAGCGATGACAGACTCATAACGATCATGAACAGTACATTAAACACACCGCCACACGTACGTAAAACCAAAATCGTGGCTACCATCGGCCCGGCCTGTGACAGCCCGGAAATGCTCAAGTCGATGATTGCTGCGGGTATGAACGTAGCCCGTCTTAACCTGTCACACGGCACACATGATGCGCACAAGGAAAAAATTACACATCTGCGCGTTGCGGCGAGCCAGCTTGGCACCAACGTCGCCATCATGATCGACACCCGTGGCATCGAAATCCGTACCGGTCTGCTCGACGGCGGTCCGGTCGACCTGAAACCCGGCGGTGACTTCAGCCTGTACACGGAAGATCGCACAGGAGACGCCAGCGGCGTCTCGGTGACCTACCACAAGCTGTACGAGGAAGTCCGTCAGGGCACACCGATCCTGCTCGATGACGGCGCCATAGAACTCGAGGTCACCCGGGTAACGGAAGGCGTGATCGACTGTCGCGTGATCCACGGCGGCCGCCTGGGCGACTCCAAGAGCGTCAACCTGCCTGAAACCAAGCTTGCACTGAGTGCTGTCAGCCCGGAAAACCGTGATGATATCGTCAAGGAACTGGGCTTTGCCGCCGAGAACGATGTCGATTATATCGCCGCCTCGTTCATACAGACCGCTGACGACATTCACAAAATGCGTGAGATTCTCGGCGAGCGCGAGGTCCACATTCCGATCATCGCCAAAATCGAAAACCGTGCCGGCGTATCCAACATGGAGGAGATCGTGGAAGCGGCTGACGGCGTTATGGTTGCACGCGGCGACCTTGGTGTAGAACTGCCGCTGGCCGATGTCCCGAGCACGCAGAAGCACATCATCCGCACCACGGTCAGCAACGGCAAACCGGTAATCACGGCTACGCAGATGCTGGCATCGATGGAACATAATCCGAAACCGACCCGGGCCGAAGCCAGCGATGTCGCCAACGCGATTCTGGACGGCAGCTCGGCGGTGATGCTTTCTGGCGAAACCGCGGTAGGCAAGTACCCGATCGAAGCGGTGAGAACCCTGGCGACCATTGCCATGCGCGCCGAGGCATCGTTGAATGAATACGGCTACCTGCAGAAGATCAAACCGCATCCGGCCAACGTCGTCACCGAATCCGTCGGTCAGGCATCGGTGAGCATGGCAAAAAACCTGGAGGCCGCGGCCATCATCTGCCTGACCGAGACCGGCTTCACCTCGCGGCTGATATCGAAATACCGCCCGGACTGCCCTATTATCGCAATCACCTCCTCTCAACTGGTCGCACGCAGGCTGTCGATGAACTGGGGCGTGATCCCCCTGCTCTACCAGGGTGAACCCTCCGATGATGCACGTATCGACTTCGCCATTTCCGGCGTGCGGCAACTGGGCTATGCCGACACCGAAGATACCCTGATCGTCACCGCCGGCCACCACCAGAAAGCGGGCGGCACCGATCTTATTCGTGTGATAACGCTGTAAGTATCCGGAAACCGGGAAGCGTATTTTCAGGCGAGCGATAGCCGCGCATGCCTGAGTTTTCACCAGAACAGTGCAAGCGCCCTTGTTTGCCGGCATGCGTTAGCGGATTCCGGCCCAACCAGGCCTGATCTGACATCTTCTGCACCGCCCGTGTTTGATTTGATCAAGCGTAATTTTCTATACCGAATCGCGGGTTTCAGATAAAGTGGCTCTTTTCAAACCACAGGGGGCAATACGATGTCTGAAATTGATTCGTCTACAACCGACAAACAGAAAATTACCCACGACGAAGGCAGGCGCAAGATGTTACTGGGTATGGGCGCCGTAGCAGCCGCTGCCTATGCAGGCGCAGCAAGTGCAGCGATGCCGGGGCATGATCACAGCAAGCATGCAGCGCAATTGCCCGATGTACTCGATGCGACAAACGATTGCCTGGATACCGGCCAGCGCTGTATTGCACACTGCCTGGTTTCGTTCCAGGAGGGTGATGTCGAGCTGGCCAAATGTGCCGCCAAGGTCCATGAGATGCGTGCAATATGCGATGCGTTCTCCTACCTGCTTGCATCGAATTCCGACTATGTCAAAGAATATGCCGGTGTCTGTGCCACCGCATGTAAAGACTGCGAAAAGGAATGCCTGAAACACAAGGAGCACATCGAGTGCAAGGCATGCGCCGACGCATGCGCCGAGCTGATTGATCAAATCAAGTTGCGGATTTCTTGATAGACATTAAATACCCAGCCAGACCCCGCAGTGCGGGGTCTTTTTTTGCGCTCAAGATAGTCAAACGATGTGATATCGCAGAACACGTAGTTATCGCTCACATCTG
>CP070838.1:152465-164504 GCA_020341835.1 Thiotrichales bacterium
TGATCGCCACCGCGCCTACTGGCAGGTGGCCGGTACTGAAAACAACATGCCGGTTTTTGGAACGCCGCACTTTGCTGAATGCGATGTGATGTTACCCAGACCCAGCGAAGGCCAGAATATAACTGCCGATTATGCGACCACCGGATTAACACTCGGTCGTCATCCATTGGCGCTGTTGAGGGAGCGTTTGACCCGGCGCCAGATGCGCAGGGCAGAAGAGCTCTGGGCATTAGATAATGATACGAGAGTAACAACCGCCGGGCTGGTGATCTGCCGCCAGCGTCCCGGCTCGGCGGGCAATGTCGTGTTTGTTACGCTGGAAGACGAAACGGGTCAAACCAACGTGGTGGTGTGGCCCTATCTGGCCGAACGCCAGGCCAGGGAACTGGTCAAGGCGCGTCTGCTCGCTGTTCAGGGCAGCATTCAGCAGGAGGACGGCGTGTTGCATCTGATTGCATCCAGGCTGGAAGATCTCAGCGCATGGCTGGGAAGCCTGACGACGCGTTCGAGGGATTTCTGTTAAAGCTGGCTTTACAGGGAGCTGAGCAGGTGAAGCTGATGAACAAATCCGGGCGTGCGATGAATTCCCGCATAGCCGGCATCGTCAGAACCCGGGCTATCACGGTGAAAGCCAGGGATTACACAGGTTAAAGCGATATGAACACAAAAGGCATAAAAGGCCGCGGCACGGCCAGTAATTCCGCTTCACGGTTCCTCGTATACCATAACGAGGCGGTCGATGACGGCTGGTACAGCGAGCCGGACGACGAGGCACGCGCTCCGGCCACGGAAATTTTTACCGAGAACAGCAAATCTATCCTCACGCGCAACCAGTCACCGGACATACCGTTCAACGTATCCATCAATCCCTACAAAGGATGTGAACATGGCTGTGCGTATTGTTATGCCAGGCCCACGCATGCCTATCTGGATCTGTCGCCGGGACTGGATTTCGAAACCAGGATCTACGCCAAGCCGAATGCAGCCGCGCTGCTCAGAAAAGCCCTGGACCAGCCGGGTTACCGGCCTGAAGTCATCGCGCTGGGCGCGAATACCGATCCCTACCAGCCGGTGGAGAGAAAGCTGACGATTACCCGGCAGATCCTCGAGGTTCTGCAGCAGTACAGGCACCCGGTAACCATCGTCACCAAATCGGCGCTGATCGAGCGTGATATCGATATTCTGGGTGACATGGCACAGCGCAATCTGGTCCAGGTGGCCGTTTCAGTGACATCATTAAACAGCGAGTTGAGCAGACGCATGGAGCCCAGAGCCACCGCGCCGCATCGACGATTACAGGCGATACGTCAGCTAACGGAGCACGGTATTCCGGTATCTGTTCTGTTCGCGCCGGTTATTCCGATGTTAAACGACAATGAAGTGGAATCCGTACTGGCGGCATCACATGATGCGGGCATGCGTACTGCCGGATACGTGATGTTGCGACTACCCCATGAGGTGAAACAGCTCTTCCAGGAATGGCTGCAAACCCATTATCCGCTCAAGGCAAAAAGGATCATGAATATCGTGCGCGATATGCGTGGAGGACGCGACTATGATGCCCGGTTCGGTGCCAGGCAGACCGGCAGGGGCGTGTATGCAGAACTGTTTGCTCAGCGTTTCCGTCTGGCGTGCAACAGGCTGGGTGTAGACAGGACTACGATCGAACTCGATACCGGGCAGTTCACCAGAGCCGCGGGCCCTGGTCAGCAACTGACCATGTTCTAGCCCGCATTTCTCACCAGCTGGCGACCTCAGCCAGATTCAGAAGCCTGAAAACCGTGGTCGTCTCCGAGATCGAAACTGATGTTGTCTTTCCCGGAACCATCATGACCTTCGAATCCGATCTTCAGACTAAGGTCGTTTTCGCTGTCCGCGTTTCTCAGTGCGTTTTCGCGTGATATCTTTCCGTCCCTGAACAGCTTGTAGATATCCGTATCAAATGTCTGCATGCCACTGGTTTCGGATTTGGCCATGACCTCCTTGATTTCCGTGATATTTCCTTCCTTGATCAAATCCGCGATGCGTGGTGAGTTCAGCAGTACCTCGAAAGCGGCACAGCGATCACCATCGACGGTTTTGATCAGGCGCTGCGAAACAAAGGCGCGCAAATTGAGCGACAGGTCGGTACGCAGCGATCGATGCTTGTCTTCCGGGAAGAAATTAATGATTCGATCCAGCGCCTGGTTGGCATTGTTGGCATGCAGTGATGAAATCGTCAGGTGTCCGGTTTCGGCGAAAGCCAGTGCATGTTCCATGGTTTCACGGTCGCGAATCTCACCAACCAGTATAACGTCGGGCGCCTGTCTCAATGTGTTCGTCAGCGCATCCTCGAAACAGTCCGTATCCACGCCGACTTCACGTTGGTTCACGATACAGTTTTTATGTTCATGAATAAATTCGATCGGATCCTCGATGGTGATGATGTGGCCTTTGGAGTGGGTGTTGCGGTGGCCAATCATCGCTGCCAGCGAAGTGGATTTTCCGGTGCCGGTGCCGCCGACAACCAGGATCAGTCCGCGTTTGGCCATGACGATCTTTTTCAGTATCTCGGGTAGCCCCAGCGACTCCATCGTTGGAATTTCAGTCTTGATATTCCGGATCACCATGGCGACCTCGGTGCGCTGCCTGAAGATGTTGACCCGAAAACGGCCGATTTTTGGTTTCGAGAGCGCAAGGTTCATTTCTGGTTTTCTGCTGAATTCCTCGCGCTGAATATCACTCATTAATTCGTTCGCGAGCCTCTCGACATATCCCGGCGGACAGGTTTCCTTGCCCAGTGGTTTGAGTACGCCGTTGAACTTGGCGCTGGGAACAGCATCCGTGGAAAGATAGATATCGGATCCATCATTTTCCACCAGGAGTTTCAGGTAGGGTTCGATTTTCATCTCGTGTCGTTGGGTGTCCTTAAATAAGCTAAGTATAGACACCAGCAATGCAGATGCAGCGATGGATGGACAAGTGGTAGATCGGGGTCCTGGGGTGAAATGGTGGTCAAATCAGGGCTCGGTAAAGGGGTAACACGCTCCCACGCAATGGTCGGAACGAATAAATCGCCCGTATTGCCGTGTTACCTGGCGGAGTGATCGGGGGTACTGGTTAACTGGTGGGTGCCTGCCCGGGAACGACGTTCAGGTTGCGGAAAAACAGAAAAGTAACCATTGCCGTTGCCCAGAACATGAACGTTGCAAACACGAAGAACCAGCTGAAGCCGAACACGATGGGGATGAAGAACGATGCCAGCGAGCCGATGGCCGCACCGATGGAGTCGGCCGCGAAGACCGCGAGCGGGTTGTCCGAGGCCGCTTCGAAAAGCGCGGGGAAGAAGCTGCCGGTGACGAATGCCACGGGTGCCAGCAGGGCCAGGTTGGCCCAGGGCGAGAGGCTGTCGTGGAAGATCAGTAACAGCAGGATAAAGACGCCGCCGATCAACTGCAGCGGTGGCCGCATGCGCGGCGTGATGAAGGTGCTGCCGAGGCCGGTTATGACCAGAAAGCTGATCGCGCCCAGCACCAGCGCGTCGCGGTAGACATAGAATTTCTGGAACAGTGCCAGAATCAGGTAGTGTTCGATCACCAGGAAGTTGGCGCCCACGAACAGGCTGATCAGTACGACCTGAGAGAATGATCTGCCCGGGATCCGTGGATTTCCCCTGCGCCTCAGCAGCCATAACAGCAGTCCTCCCAGGGCGAGCATCAGGCCGCTGACCAGAACGAACAGCGTACTGACCTGTTGCAGGGAAAAGATGTGCTGGATATTGCCCGCCAGAAACGGCTGATCATCGCGGATCGGCCTGAAGGTCGCGCTGTCCCAGGTTTTTCCCACCTCGACCGGGGTGTGGACGAACAGGGAGGCGAGCGCGCTGCCGATCTGGGCGGCAGCCGGCCGGTAATAGAATTCCTGCACCTGCTGCAGCGTTGGCAGGTCATAGGCGTGCCTGGCGGCCAGAATCAGGAATTCACTGGCAGTCCGGTAGGCACGCACCTGCAGACCGATTTCAGGGCTCTCCAGCGTGTGCATGTACTGTTCGGTCAGAATGGTGCGAGGGTCGAGTACCGAGGGGTACCAGATGGCCAGGATTCCGTTTTCGGTCAGGCGCTCACTCAGTGTCCTGTAGCTTTCGAGCGTACGGATCATGTTGCCCGGCTCGAGCATCATCTGGGGATAACCGCCCACGCTCGGGAGATAGATCAGGTCGAAAAGGCCGTCAGCACCTTCCAGGTAGCCGCGTGCCTCGCTGGTGACCAGTTGCACACGGCTGTCCTCGTAGACATGATCAAAGCGATTGGCGAGGTCGCCGCGCACGGCCTCGATCACCGCCGGTTCAATTTCGATGGCCAGGATCTGTTCAAAGTCGTGGCCCGACCTGCGGGCATACTGCACCTGGCGGCCCGCACCCGCGCCGATGATGGCGATATCTCCGCCGGGTCGGGCCAGCTCGATCGGGAGCATGCCGATCGAATGCGCGATGAAGCCGTTACCGGGGGCATAATGCCACTGGATAATGTCGTTATAGAAACCAACGTAACCTTCAGGACCGGGCGCCTGCATGATTTCGATCAGGCTGTAACGACCCCATGCCTGGTGAATGGTTTCAAATCCCATGCTTGCGTAGGCATGGGTCGATTCGAAACTCCTGCCTTTGTAGAGTTTCAGGAAGGCCCCTTCGAGCTGCGGTGCCAGCAGCAGCACCAGCACCACCAGCTGTTGTGCCACAAGAATGCGCTGCGTACGCCGCGATGGCGAAAGCATTGCCATCGCCACAGCGACCAGAAGCAGCGGTACACCCAGAAGACGCGTGGCCCCGAGCAGGGGGAACATGAATTCAGCGAACAGATAGGCGCCCGCGGCGCCAAACAGGTAGATCGCGTACACGACGGGCATGCGACCCTTGAGGTGTCTACGCCCGATCTGGTAGCCGATATATTCGCTGAGTCCGTAGGCGACGAAGAACGGTAGAAAGAACGTGGTAAAGGTGAGCATCTGGATCAGCAGACGCAACAACTCGACATCGAACAGATGCGCACGCAGATAGTCGAAGTGCTTGCAGGCCAGCATCGCGAAAACCGAAAACACCATGGCGCCCTGAAGAATCCACAGTGTTTTGATAAACGACTGGCGGCTGGTCGCGAAGAAATAGGCGCCTGCCAGCGCGCCGAGCGGAAAGCCGATGAACAGCAGGTCGAAAAACAGGGACGGCATGATGAAGAAGGTGAGCAGCCGGAACAGTGCAATGGTAAACACAACCGTCGCGAACGAGAGCAGAAACAGTACGGTCGGAAGTTTCCACTTACTGGTCTGAAACGTGGAATCGGGCTGAAGCGATGTCATCATGTGTCGTCGTGGATAACGGGCTGAGTCGCTATTCTAAAACATACCCGGCAGCGTTTAACCTGCAGGGGCCGATAAAGTTGAAAAGGGCAGGGGGGATTAATTTTTGATCAGGTCGACTATCTGGTTAAATAATCATCGCTCAGTTCTTCTTATCCCACGGATGATTCCAGTATGATTGTATTGTTCACAGACTTTGGTTTAACCGGGCCCTACGTCGGACAAATGAAGTCGGTGCTTTATCAGCGTGCACCGGCGACGACGGTTATTGACCTGATGCATGATGCGCCGACCTGTAATCCACAGGCATCGGCTTATCTGCTGGCTTCACTGGTTGGTGAATTTCCGATAGGCAGTATTTTTGTGGGCGTTGTTGATCCCGGTGTTGGCAGTCAACGCTCGCCGTTAATTGCCAGGATTAACCAGCGCTGGTTTGTTGGACCTGATAACGGTTTATTCGATATTGTCGCCCAGCATGCGCTGCCGGACAGCGAGATGAAGTGGTGGGAAATCACCTGGCAGCCGGAGCGGTTGTCATCCAGCTTTCACGGCCGCGATTTGTTCGCTCCCGTTGCAGCCATGCTGGCAAACGGAGAAGCGCCACCGGGGCGGCTCCACGACAGGCCTGAAGACCGTTTGCGCCGTTGGCCGGCCGACCTGGAAAAGATTATTTATATTGACCACTTCGGTAACGCAATTACCGGTGTACGTGCGAAGAATCTCGACAAGGATCAGATCATCGCTGTTGGCGATCAGTCGTTTCATTGGGCAAGAACCTTTTCTGATGTCCCTGCCGGACAGGGGTTCTGGTATGAGAACTCGAATGGCCTGGTGGAACTGGCAGTCAATCAGGGACGGGCAAGTGAGGTGTTGGGATTGGATATAGGGGATACAGTATCCCTGTTTGCATAGCGGTAGACCTGGCAATGACGGGTACGATAGATCAGAAATGTATATCTGAAGACTGGGCGGCAAGAGGTTTCAGCTGTCAATTGTGGATCGATCCACCAGGGCAGTGTTGGGAAGATTTTGTCCATAACACGGATGAACTCGTTGTCGTCCTTGAGGGAGAACTGGAGTTTGAGATCAACGGTGTGGTCAGTCACCCACAGGCAGGCGAGGAACTCCATATCCCTGCCGGGGCAGTTCATTCGGTTCGTAACATCGGTGGTACAACTGCGCGCTGGCTATATGGCTACCAAAAAAACGAAGCGAGCGATTAATAGCTACAGGTTTATCCGCTGTCGCCCCGATCACCGGAAAGCATGGTTATATTTATCCTGCGGTTTTCGAAGCCGTCGCGGAAACGAAGATCATCGGCACTAAATAGAAAAAATCTATTTGGTACATAGTTAAAATCTATTTCTGCTTATCTGAATTATACCTATACTGGAAATACCTGAGTATTTTACTCAGGAAATAACCACTCTATAGGGGATAAGACGATGCCAGATCGATGGTTGCAGATAAAAGGTGATCCTTCAGTCAGGGCTTTTCTGTTCCAGCAATCCAGGGTTGAGAGTCTGTTTGACAGTGAAATCGACCGGATCCACGAAATCGTGAACCAGCTGCTGACAGTGAAGGGGGCATTCCACGTCAAGGTGCATTATTCGTCCAGCCAGTTAACGTGCTGGTTCGCCGACGATGCGTACAGGTACCGCGTGTTCGTCAAGGAGGAAGTTCTGGAACCGCATTTTCTTGACCAGTTTCGTGATTGCACAATCGATCATCTACAGCCGTTGATCGACTCAAGGAATACGCTGTCTGTGCTCGCTGAATTCAGGCGTCTGCGTACGACTGATCAGACGATCTATCTTAGGAACGGCTCGATCAACCGGGTCAATGGCCTTATCGGTATGACGTTTTCCTGTGATGGCGCTCATTATATCGACCACAAGACTTTTTTCGAGAAGCTCGAAACATTTGCTACCAGTGATGCATCAGAGCGCCTGACGGAATGTGCCTGATCAATCGAACGGTTAACTGATTTATTGTGATGCAGGGTAACACTTATGAAACCTGAAGCAGACAACACACAACGAAATAGAATTTACTCGAAAATCAAATGGCAACTAACGGCACTGTCAGGTGCGTTAACCACGGGATTGATCATTGCACTCGAGAGCTGATTGCTGCAGGCGTCCGGACATCGACTCTGTGATGTCGTAACCGGAAGGAACTGCGCTCTGTAATTATTCAGGCGCAACCATCTAAAACCAGGCGGAGAGAACCCATGACACACGTAGAAAAAAACATTGCATACTCACCCACGGGCAACAATGACAGTGGTGACAGGGCCAGAGAGATCGATGGCTGGAACATCGAGCACGCACGTCTCAAGGCGAGTGAAAACGGTATCGAGATATCGGATGATCATATCGATGTGATCCAGTTTCTGCGCGATTATTATGTCCAGCATGGCTGGCCGAAACGGACGCATGAGTTATCGCGGCTACTCGACAGGAGTTACAGGCCAAAGATTTGCCGGATTTGCCGGGTCGGACCTAAATAACCGATTGAATACAAGAATGATTCAGATAAAATCAGTTTGCGATTAACGCTTAAACGCCACTTTTTATGGACAAAAACACTGCTTTAAGGAGAAAGCATCATGCCGCGTGCACATCGTTATTTTCTGCCTGGCCATGTCTGGCATATAACCCACCGTTGTCACAAGAAAGAATACCTGCTCAAGTTTGCCAAGGATCGCGAACGTTGGCGCTACTGGCTGTATCAGGCAAAGAAGCGCTATGGTTTGAGTGTCCTGAACTACATCGTTACATCGAATCACATTCATTTACTGGTGCATGACCGGGGAAAGGGCGAGATAGTAAAAAGCATGCAGCTGATTGCTGGACGCACTGCACAGGAATATAACCAGCGAAAAGACCGCAAAGGTGCGTTTTGGGAAGACCGGTATCATGCGACAGCTGTAGAAACAAATAAATACCTTGCACGCTGCATTGCGTATATCGATCTAAACATGGTGCGAGCAGGCGTTGTGAGCTACCCGGAAGACTGGATATGGAGTGGGTATTATGAAATCCAGTACCCGTCGCCGCGATACAAGGTGATCGATGAAAAAGTACTGTTGGAGTTAAGCGGTGTGAATAGTGTGGAACATTACCGGGAGATAAGAAGAGATCGGGTTGAAGCGGAAACAGGCGATGAATACTCAACGCGTGATGAGAACTGGAGTAGCAGTCTGGCAGTCGGGTCTGCCGGGTATATTGACTCAGTCAAATCATCTCTTGGTGTCTCGAGCCGGTATCGAAACAAGAGAGAAGGTGACAACCTTTGGGTACTGCGAGAGCTGGCGAATCCTTACAGGGGGTATTTTGATCGTTAAATACTAGCTGTAAGCGCGGATTGGTACGCCTGAAATAGATGAATAGCTGAATAATCAGTCACTTGCGTGGGTCCGACCCTGAATTGCGCATGCTGTTATCGCTTGCGTAAACCCAGCGGGTCATTCGGGTCAATGCCTTCCATGAAGGGAATACGTCGGTCACTGTGAGTGACCTGGTAGACCGTGCCCATCCAGTTACCAACCACCGCTTCGGCGGTATCGTGCCAGGTATTATCCAGGCGCTGCGCGACCAGTGATTCGGGAAATTCCGGTACCGCGTTTCCGGCTTTCAGGGCAGCCTCCAGCCGGATGCGATATTCGTTCAGTACGGCCTGGTCGCGGACAGGAAAATAATCGTGCGGAAATGGCGGGTAGTCGGTGCGGTTACCGTCGGCGTACAGCATTACTTCGCGCTTGTATTCTTTCAGCAGTGAAATCGTGTCGTATTCCGGATGCCCCTGGGAAAAAATCAGGCGTAGCCCGTCAGCGCTGGTCGCAAGGTGTACGCCCACCGTGTCACTCTCGACCAGCACGCGTAGGCCGGCAGCATCGAATTGCTGTCGGGTGATGGCGTTCCAGCGCGAGTGCGGTACATCGAAGCGGGTATTCACATCATTGACCAGAGGGTGCGTACTGTCGACCACGCGGTGCGAGAATACGCCCCAGGTCTTGTCAGGTTGCGGTATGCGTTTCTGTCCGTAGTGGAATTGAAGCACCGCGTGTGTCGCCAGGCAGGAACACAGTGTCGAGGTGACGTTTTCTGTGGCCCAGGCCATTACACCCTTCAACGGTTCCCAGAATGGCTGGTTGGCCAGTTCCGCGCCGATGACGTTGGCACCGGTGACGATCAGGGCATCGAGCCCTTCGGTTTTTATCGTCTCAAGTGGTTCATAGTAGCGCTCGATGTAGGCCTGTGCTTCGGTGCTGCGTTCCAGTTCGGGCAGCGTAAACGGGTGTACATAGAACTGTGCAATCGGATTGCTCTCGCCGATCAGGCGAAAGAACTGTCTTTCCGTTGCCGCCAGGGCTGCATCCGGCATCATGTTCAGCAGCCCGATGTGAAGCTCCCGAATATCCTGGTGCAGTGCGCGGTCGGAGGGTAACACGCGTATGCCCTCGGCGCGCAGACGGTCAAAAGTAGGCAGGTCATTGTGGGCGACCAGTGGCATTTAATTCTCCTTGCAGCTATTCACACACTCGGGTATTGCTCGTTCATGGGCTGGTTCGGCCAATGACGGTTTCCAGCAGTTCCAGAAAGTCAGCTTCGTCGTGAACCTGGGCAACTTCGCGTGATGTCACGGTATAGCCGTACGGCTTGGCGATTGCCTCGTAGCGGGGAACGCGTGAGTGAAACAGGCGCGGGAACACCCAGCGGGTGAACTCGTCGGGGTCCATTTCAGCGGCATAGCCCAGGTTGTTTTCCTGAAGGTAAACCGCGAGCTGTTCCTCAAGAAATTCCGGCCGGTAATACAATGGTTTCGGATCGCTCTGAGCACGCTCAATCAGTTTCTGTTCTTCTTCCTGGTCTGTGACCTGTATATACAGAATCAGTGTGTGCTTGACCAGCAGGTCGATTACTGACGGTTCGTCCAGTTCACAGAGGCTGCCGCCGACATCGTTGACGAAGTGACGGTAGCCATAGATTTCCTTTGATTTGCGGATAAACGCGGGTATATCGTGCATGGCGGCGATTTCTGCATCGCGGTATGCTGCCTGCCGGCGCGAAAACTCGTCCATTGCCACGCCACCGCGTTCGGGGTCACCGACCTTGCCGACGAAGCTGAGGACGGGGCCGAGATCGTTGACCCTGATATTGTTGCGGATATAGATCCAGTCACGGCGCAGCAGGTCGCGCAGGAAGGGGATCTGCATGGCCTGTTGCTTGATAAGGTCGAGGATGGGTTCGTCCAGGTAACGTGTACCGATGCGATAGTCGCCCGAATAATGAAACCAGTTGTGGCCGCACAGCAGTGTCGACAGATAGGTTTTGCCAACCCCCGACATGCCCAGCAGGGTTACCTTCTTGTTATTCCAGCCACGAAACTCATCGATACTGAATTTCACGGGTATTGCTCCGAGTGTCGTTAAACCGTTGGATTATGCAGGAATACTGCGTCACAGACCATGTTTTTATTCGTGATAACATTTGCAGATTCATTCATTAACGATCAATCAGGGAAGATTCAATATTCCTGCAACCTGAAAGTAACCACCAGCCCGACTCCAGCAAGCACAGTAGCCAGGCGGTTGGAATTTCGTTAAACGTCCTGATGATTTTTGACAAGCATGAGCAAGCAAGACCGGATCAAGTGGGATCAGCGATACGCGGCGGGTAGTTACCACAAAAACAATCCAGTGACCTTTCTGCAGGACTGGTTGCCACGCTTACCCGTGGGCCGGGCACTCGATGTCGCCTGCGGCGCCGGGCGCAACGCTGTTCTTCTGGCGCAGGCCGGCTTTCAGGTCGATGCGATCGATATCTCACCTGAGGGCCTGGCGCTCGCCAGGCACAATGCCGAGGAACAGGGTCTGGCGATCAACTGGATCCAGCAGGATCTGGATCTGCCGTATCGGTTCGATACCAACTACGATCTGATCATCGTGATGTGGTATGTCGATCTCGACTTGATCGCCAGTCTGTGTGATTGTCTGGCACCGGGGGGCTATCTTGTTTGCGAGGAGCATCTTGTTACCGATCAGGAGGTGATTGGGCCATCCAGCCCGGAATTCAGGGTAGCACCGGGTGAACTACGTGCAGCACTTTCGGGTGTCGAGGTTTTGTTGTACGAAGAATCCATAGAAAATACCGCCGACGGTGAGCGCGTCGCGAGTGCGCGACTGATTGCTAAAAACAGCGAGGACCAGGTCATTAAAGTTACCGGCACGAGGTTCTAGAATTTCTTTTTGTTGGGTACACGGCGTAATTCATCGAACACCTTCACCTCCCATGGGCGGATCGCCATGATAAGACTACAGCCATAACGTTCTTCCAGTGGCAGCTCCTCAGAGTCCTTCATCAACTGGTTTGCATCCCTTTCAAGCTGCTTTAACTTTCGAATAATCTCCGCATTGGCGGCTCTCGAAAAGAAGCCGGAGACAAACACACGCAATTCGCCATTGCCGTCGAAGGACGCGTTAAAAAACTCCTGCAAGACTATTCTTTCGTAAAAGCGCTGGATCGGGCCACCGGGAATTAACCTGAAGTCCTTGGCAATGATGAGTTTTACGCGGTTGCCCGGCTGCAAATCGATAAGCTTCATGCGATCCAGCTTTGCGAGCATGCGTATACCTTCGCTCTCGGAAATATCGTAGATGCCGATAATCTCCTCGAACGTGAGCTTGTTCATCAGAAAGTGTGC
>CP070838.1:164604-173495 GCA_020341835.1 Thiotrichales bacterium
CGATACCAATCACGATGACGTGAAGCTGGTGATCATTCGGGCGACGGATGTGCCGACCTATGTGCAGTTTGGTGCCGCGGATTTAGGCGTTGCCGGCAAGGATGTATTGATGGAGCATGGGGGCGAGGGGATCTATGAACCGCTGGACCTGGGTATCGCCAAATGCCGATTGATGACTGCAGGTCTGGTTGATGCAAAGCCCGTTAACGGCCGCAAGCGCGTCGCAACCAAGTTTGTCAATGTGGCAAAGCGGTTTTTCGAATCCCGTGGTGAGCAGGTTGAAGTGATCAAGTTGTACGGGTCTATGGAACTTGGTCCGATTGTCGGCCTGGCTGACCTCATTGTAGATGTCGTTGATACCGGCAACACGCTCAAGGCAAACGGTCTGGCACCGGTTGATCACATCGCGGATATCAGCTCGCGCCTGATAGTCAACAAGGCTGCGATGAAGATGAAACATGAGCGTATTCAGTCACTGATCGACAAGATCGGGGCGGCAGTCTGATGGCCACGATCAAGCAGCTGAAAACCGGCGACCCTGATTTCCTGCCGCAACTCGAACGTCAGCTTGCCTGGGAGCAGTCGGCTGACAGCGAAGTGGTTGCTACGGTAACAGACATACTTGCGGACGTGCGCCAGAGGGGCGATGCGGCACTGCTGGAATATACCGCTAGGTTTGATCGTGTAGAACTCGCGTCGGCCGCAGAACTGGAGCTCTCCAGTGATCAACTGCAGGCCGCGCTGGGTGCAATTGACGAAGATCACAGGCAGGCACTCGAGCGGGCTGCGGACAGAATTCACAGCTACGCCGAACATCAAAAGATGGAATCCTGGTCGTATACCGAGGAGGACGGCACGGTACTGGGCCAGAAGGTCACACCGATGGACAGGGTGGGGCTTTACGTTCCCGGCGGCAAGGCGGCCTACCCGTCGTCGGTGCTGATGAACGCGGTACCGGCAAAAGTGGCCGGTGTGCCCGAACTCATCATGGTGGTACCGACGCCGGCTGGTGAACGCAACGATCTGGTACTGGCGGCGGCGGCAATTTCCGGCGTTGATCGCGTCTTTACGGTTGGCGGTGCCCAGGCTGTAGCGGCGCTGGCCTATGGTACCGAGACCATCCCCAGGGTCGACAAGATTACCGGTCCGGGCAATGCCTATGTTGCCACTGCGAAGCGGCTGGTCTATGGCGTGGTCGGTATTGATATGATTGCAGGCCCCTCGGAGATTCTCGTGGTCTGCGATGGCAAAACAGACCCTGACTGGATTGCGATGGACCTGTTTTCACAGGCAGAACACGATGAAGATGCGCAGTCGATCCTGGTCTGCCCTGACGCTGATTTCATCGAACAGGTCAAGGCCAGCATTGATAAACTGCTGCGCGATATGCCGCGCGCCGATATCATCGGCACCTCCCTGTCGAATCGTGCGGTGCTGATTGAAGCCGAAAACATGGAAGATGCGATCGAAGTAGCCAATCACGTTGCACCTGAGCACCTCGAGCTGTCGATGGATGATGCCGAGCAGTGGGCACAGCAAATCCGCCATGCCGGTGCGATATTCATGGGCCGCTATACGGCGGAAGCGCTGGGCGACTACTGTGCCGGCCCCAATCACGTATTACCGACTTCCGGCACGGCGAGATTTTCATCACCCCTCGGCGTCTACGATTTTCAGAAACGATCGAGCCTGATCGGCTGTTCCGCGCAGGGTGCGTCCGACCTTGGTAAATGTGCATCGGTTCTCGCGCATGGCGAAGGCCTGGTAGCGCACGCGCGTTCGGCGGAATATCGCATCAAGGACTGAGGCGCCCCCGCGGGTTCAAGTCAGGTCCACAGATGAACGCAGATAAACACGGATAAATGCAAAAGTTTTTATCCGCGAAAAACGCGAAGGACGCGAATACCTGACAAAAGTTTAATTACTTTTCGCGCTCTTTGCGTTTTTCGCGGACAAAATATTCCTGTATCCGTGTTTATCTGCGTTCATCTGTGGACTGAAACCTGTTTTCGTTATGCTTGCATCAAAAAAAGGCCCGCATTCGCGGGCCTTCTCAATCATTGCGGACCTGTAATCGCGTGTTATTTCTTCACTGAAATACGGCGCGACTGTGCGACTTCCTGCTTCGGTATGGTGATCTTCAACACACCGTGTTCGGAATGCGCTTCAATCGCATCGGCATTGGCCGAATCGGGCAGCGTGAAGCGGCGATAGAAAACACCATACTGGCGCTCGACGCGCTTGTAGTTTTCTTCTTCGGTCTTCTTCTCCGACTGGCGTTCGCCCTTGATCGTGAGTACACCTTTGTCCATCGTAACCTCGATCTCGTCCGGGTCAACGCCGGGGATATCGGCCAGCAGTGTAAACGCCTTGTCGTCCTCTTTTATATCGACAGCCGGCGCCCAGTTGGCGGTCGCAATGTTGCCGTTCTCATCAGTATCTAACCGGTTCATCGGCATGTTGAGTTCGCGCTGGAGCTGATCAAACAGGCTCCACGGATTATGTCGAGTCAAGCTCATCGTATTTCTCCTACGGTTAATTGCTCTACTGGCCTATATTTAAGGACGATGTGAGTGATTTCAAGGGGCATGCGGCAGGAGTTCAAAATTCTGCAAAGGGTCTGGTACTATGTGTGGCCTCATCAACCGGGATCTGAAAGTGTCTGAACAACTGCTCAACTGGATTCGTCCGGAAATTCGTGAACTGTCCGCCTATCACGTGCCGGATGCCGCCGGCCTGATCAAGCTGGACGCGATGGAAAATCCCTACCGTCTGCCGGAGACGCTGTTGTCAGCCTGGCAGCAGGGTCTGGCAGAAATTGCGCTCAATCGTTATCCCGATCCTGCGGCGTCAGAGCTGCAGAAACGGTTGACAGAAGCCATGCAGGTGCCCGAGGGTAAATCGATCGTGCTCGGCAACGGCTCGGATGAACTGATCCAGATGCTGGCGCTGGCGGTTGCTGCAGAAGGGCGCTGCATCATGTCATTCGAACCCGGTTTTGTGATGTACAGCATGATTGCCAGGTTCGCAGGCATGAGCTACGTCGGTGTACCGCTGGCCTCGGATTTTACCCTTGATATGGCCCAAACCCGTGCCGCGATCGAACGCCATCAGCCAGCCGTGATTTTTCTGGCCTATCCCAATAACCCGACCGGCAACCTGTTTGATGCCGGTGCCGTCGAGGAAATTATAAGTCTCGCGCCCGGGCTGGTTGTTGTCGATGAGGCCTATCATCCGTTTGCACTCAGCAGTTTTATGTCCAGGCTGGAGGCGTACGATCAGTTACTGGTGATGCGTACGGTTTCGAAAATGGGGCTGGCAGGTTTGAGACTTGGTCTGCTGTGTGGGAATCCCGCGCTGATCGAGGAAATCAACAAGGTTCGTCTGCCGTACAACATCAATGTACTGACGCAATATACTGCCGGCTTTGTGCTGGAAAACGCCGGATTCCTCGATGGTCAGGCCGAAATGATTCGCGCCGACAGGGACCATGTGTACAGCCAGCTGGCGCTGCTCGAGGAACTGGAGGTATTTCCGAGCCAGGCAAATTTCATCCTGTTCAGAGTGAAGCAGGGCAGCGCGACCGAGGTGTTCGCGGCGCTGCGTGACCAGGGTGTACTGATCAAGAACCTGGACAGTCCAGGCCCGTTGCAGAACTGCTTGCGGGTGACCGTCGGCACGCCGGAAGAAAACCAGGCTTTTATGCAGGCTCTGGAGCAGGCACTGCGTTCATAGCGCCGGAACACCACGCCCGGCTCCCGCTGGCGCTGCTGATTGTTTACAGGCTGCGCATTGGCCGCTGACCCAGCACGGCGTCGACGCTGAAGCTCTGACGCTCGCGAATACCGTCAATGCGGAAATTATCGCCTGGCCGCCCGGCTGCAATCAGGTCGAGCACGTCGGCCGTGTCCTTGATCTCGGTGTTATTGATATGGGTGATGATATCGCCGATCGCGAGTCCGGCCTTGTCGCCCGGGCCGCCGGTATCAATACCGGTGATCAGTACGCCCTGAACAGGCAGGCCGATGCTTTTCAGTGTTTGCAGCGGCACGGATTGTCCTTCTACGCCCAGCCAGCCACGTATGACGTAGCCATTTTCCTTGATCTGGTTCATCACGTCGGTGACAAGATCGATTGGAATGGCAAAACCGATGCCGTTGAAGTTCCCCGTCTCGGTGTAGATCAGTGAATTGATGCCAACGATCTCGCCCTCGGTGTTGATCAGCGCACCACCCGAGTTGCCCGGATTGATCGCAGCATCCGTTTGCAGGAAGTTTTCATAAGTGTTCTGGCTGACCTGGCTGCGGCCGGTTGCGCTGATGATGCCTTGTGTCACGGTCTGACCGATCCGGAAAGGATAACCGATCGCAAGTACGACATCGCCGATATCCAGATTCTTCAGGTTGGCGGTTTTTAGATCCGGAAGATTATCGAGTTCGATTTTCAGCACCGCCAGGTCGGTGTCGGGATCGGTACCTGCCAGTCGCGCTTCCGCGGACCGGCCGTCGTTGAGCAATACAGTGACTTTTTCAGCCTTGGCGATTACGTGGTGGTTGGTAATGACATAGCCGCGCGGATCCAGAATGACGCCCGAGCCCGAGCTGCTGTGGCGTTTGGTCTGCGTGAGGTTGGGCAGGTGTTTCCCAAAGATCTGCTCCAGTTGGCGCCGTGCCTGCTCTTTCACCGGTACCTCGATCAGGCTTTGTACCTGCAGGCTGACAACGGCGGGGGCGGCCCTGTTGACTGCACCAGAAAAGCTGTTGTGCTGACGCGCAGAATTACCTGCGCCGAACCAGTTGCCGTTATTTTCCTTGAGTACGATTTTACCCTGCGCGAACAGAACGGCGAGGCCGGCGACAATGCCGACCAGTGTCCAGAGCATGATGTATTGAATTAAGCCGTTTTTCTTCATTATCTATGTTTTTGTATGCCTATGTTTTTGCAGGGATTATTACAAAAAACTTGGATATTAGCGCTAGTTGATATATCATTTGCGCGCTTTTTGTACGCCAGAAAGTGCATTTTGCTGGTGTAAACACTGATTGTAAGCACATGACAAAAGTTTTGATAGTGGTTGAAGTCCTGCTTACAAGTCCCGAATTTTCTTACGCGGAGATCATTACATGTCTACTGACGTTGTAGATAAGGGCAAGCGCCGCTTTCTGACGGCAGCCACCAGCGTGGTTGGCGCTGTGGGAGCTGGTTTCGTCGCTGTTCCTTTCGTAGCTTCCTGGATGCCGAGTGAACGTGCCAAAAACGCGGGTGCACCAGTTGAGGCCGATATCAGCAAACTCGAAGAAGGTCGTATGATGATCGTCGAATGGCAGAGCAAGCCGGTCTGGATTGTACGCCGTTCTCAGCAGATGCTCGACAGCTTGCCCAAGCTGACCGGCAATCTGCGTGACCCTGACTCGGCAAACGCAGACCAGCAGCCGGAATATGCGCAAAACGAACATCGTTCGCGTAAACCGGAAGTCCTGGTGCTGATCGGCATCTGCACACACCTGGGATGCTCACCGACCTACCGCCCCGATATCGCCCCGGCTGATCTGGGCGACGAATGGCTGGGTGGTTTCTTCTGTCCCTGCCACAGCTCGCGCTTCGATATGGCCGGCCGTGTCTATGCCGGTGTACCGGCACCGACCAATCTGCCGGTACCGCCACACTATTACGTGACCGAGAACACCATCCTCGTGGGTGAAGACGGAGGTGCTGCATAATGGGCAAGTTAATCGGATGGATTGATGATCGTTTCCCGCTGATGAAGATGTGGAACGAGCATCTGGCAGAGTACTACGCTCCCAAAAACTTCAATTTCTGGTATTTCTTTGGTTCGCTGGCGCTGCTGGTGCTGGTGATCCAGATTGTCTCCGGTATTTTCCTGGTGATGCACTACAAGCCGGATGCCGAACTCGCGTTTGCATCGGTCGAGTACATCATGCGCGATGTACCCTACGGCTGGCTGATCCGCTACATGCATTCAACGGGTGCAACGGCGTTCTTTGTCGTGGTCTACCTGCACATGCTGCGCGGCCTGATGTACGGCTCCTACAAGAAGCCGCGTGAACTGATCTGGCTGTTCGGTATGATGATCTACCTGGCATTGATGGCGGAAGCCTTCATGGGTTACCTGCTGCCATGGGGCCAGATGTCATACTGGGGTGCGCAGGTGATTATTTCACTGTTCGGCGCCATCCCTGTCGTCGGCGAAGACCTGACCTTGTGGATTCGCGGTGATTTTGTGATTTCCGACGCCACCCTGAACCGCTTCTTCTCATTGCACGTGATTGCGTTGCCGCTGGTACTGATTTTCCTCGTGGTCGCCCATATTCTTGCGCTGCACGAGGTGGGTTCGAACAATCCTGACGGTGTTGAGATCAAGAAAAACAAGGATGAGAATGGCATCCCGCTGGACGGTATCCCGTTCCACCCGTACTACACGGTGAAAGACATCGTCGGTGTGGTCGTATTCCTGTTCTTCTTTGCCACGGTGATGTTCTTCTTCCCCGATGGCGGAGGCTATCTGCTCGAACACGCCAACTTTATTGCTTCGGATCCGTTGAAGACACCGGAGCATATTGCGCCTGTATGGTACTTCACGCCGTTCTACGCAATCCTGCGCGCGGTGCCGGACAAACTGCTTGGCGTCGGTGCCATGGGTGCGGCCATTGTACTGCTGTTCTTTATGCCCTGGATCGATCGTTGCAAGGTTAAATCCATTCGCTACCGCTCGAACATCTACAAGATCAACCTTGCGGTATTCGTTGTCAGCTTCGTTATCCTGGGCTGGCTGGCAATGCAGCATGTGACCTCGACAATTACGTTGCTCTCGCAGATCTTCTCCTTGCTGTATTTTGGATTCTTCGTCGTGCTGTTCATTACATCGAAGAATGAAGAAACCAAACCGGTACCGGATAGGGTGACAGAATGAAAAAACAAATCCTGACATTGATATTTAGCATACTGCCTACATTTGCATTTGCTGCTGGCGGTGGTGTTCATCTTGATTCTGCACCAATCGATATTTCCGATATGGATTCGGTAAAGCGCGGTGCGAAACATTTTGTCGATTACTGCTTCAGCTGCCACGGGGCGGAGTATATGCGTTATAACCGTATTGCTCGCGACACTGGCATGACCGATGCGGAACTGCGTGAAGAACTGATCTTTACCACCAATGAAAAAGGTGAGCCGACCAAAGTGGGCTCATTGATGAAAGTCGCAATGACCGACGACTATGCAAAGAAGGCGTTTGGTACCGCGGTGCCTGACCTGACATTGACTGCACGTGCGCGTGGTGCTGACTGGCTGTATACCTACCTGCGTACATTCTACGTCGACCCTTACCGTCCAACAGGCATGAACAATCTGGTATTCGCGGATGTCAGTATGCCGAACGTGCTGTCTTCGCTGCAGGGCATGCAGAAAGCCGTGTACAAGAAGGAAACACGCCAGGGCGTTGAAGTGGAATACGTCGATCATCTGGAGCTGGCACAGCCCGGCAGCATGTCTGCCGAAGAGTTTGATGCCTTCGTTGCCGACCTGGTCAACTTCATGGTCTACCTGGGCGAGCCTGTACAGAATGAGCGCAGAAGCCTTGGGATCAAGGTTCTTATCTTCCTGGTTATTTTCTTTGTGTTTGCCTACATGCTTAAGAAAGAATACTGGAAGGATGTTCACTAAACACTGTAGTGCAGTAATTAGTCAAAACAAAACAGCCGCAGTGAGTGCGTTTATCATATGAATCTATATTCGACAGCGACATCAATTTATTGCCACAGGACACGCATAGTTCTTGCAGAGAAAGATATCGCGCACGAAAGCATCATTGTTGATCCGAAGAATCTTCCCGAAGATCTGATTGACCTGAATCCATACAGCAGTCTGCCGACGCTGGTTGACCGTGACCTGGTATTGTATAACTCGCGTGTCATCATGGAGTACCTGGAAGAAAGGTTTCCTCACCCGCCGTTGATGCCTGTTGGCCCGGTCGCCCGGGCGCAAACCAGGCTGGCCCTGTTCCGTGTCGAAAACGACTGGTATCCACTGGCCGACATCATCGAAACCAAGACCGAAAAAGCCGCTGTCAAGGCGCGTAAGGAACTGATGGAAAGCATCGCAGCTTCTGCCGATGTTTTTGCGGCAATGCCGTTTTTTCTCAGTGAAGAGTTTTCCCTGGTCGATGCCAGCATCGCTCCGCTGTTATGGCGCCTGCCGCATTACGGTATCGAATTGCCAAAAGCTGCCAAGGCGATCGTAGCCTACGGCGAGCGCATGTTCGATCGCGAGGGTTTCCAGTTGAGCCTGACCGAAGGCGAGCGCGAGCTCAGGCTCTAGGCTCTTTATCGACTCGAATTATCCCGTAGGAGCGGCTTCAGCCGCTCCTACAGGCGAGAATTACCCCCGTGAACCTCAGCGACCAGCAATGGTTCAAATCTGATGAGCGCTCCCTGACTGCGCAATCCTGCCCGATACGCTAGAATACTGATTATGACTTCCAGTCGCCCCTATCTCGTCCGTGCCATGTATCAGTGGATTGTCGATAATGGCATGACCCCGCATTTGCTTGTAAACGCCGATGTTGAAAACTGCCTGGTCCCTGCAGGCCACATCAATGATGGCAAAATCGTACTGAATATTGCGCCAATGGCAGTGCAAAGCCTGACGCTGGGTGACGAGGAAATTACCTTCAGCGCGCGTTTTGGCGGCCAGGCGGAGTCGATCCTGGTGCCGGTGCCGGCGATACTCGCGGTCTACGCGCGTGAAAACGGCCAGGGCATGATGTTTTCTGATGATGATCAGGCCGACCAGTCAGAGGGCACGGGTTCGGATGATGGTCCGGAGCCGGATCCGGACAAGCCGAGGCCGAATCTGAGAGTCGTGAAATAACG
>CP070838.1:173595-182182 GCA_020341835.1 Thiotrichales bacterium
AGAAGCACGGCCGGGGCGCAAGATGGGGCACTACAATGTCCTGCACCGCGATATTGAAACCGCCCTGGCCAAAGCGAGAAGCATCTTCGATGCACTGGCGGGCTAGCCTGCTGTAGAGCGGCTCAGGCGTTACCGGAGGAATGCGCTTTGCCGGACTTTTCCTTCGAATCCTTGCTGCGGTGCCTGCGACGGTGCTTATGACCCTGCTTGTCATGTTTGCCATGTTTCTGGCCGCGATGCTTGCCGCCGGCATGAGGTTTTTTGGGTTTGAGTTTTATCGGCGGTTTCGGTGTTACCAGTAGATCGTAGTTGATCGCCTCGTTGTCTATCCGGTGTCCGATATATTCCTCGATGTCCATCAGATAATGGGCGTAATCCTCGCAGGCGAAACTGATAGCCGCACCGCTAGCGCCAGCCCGCGCCGTCCTGCCAACACGGTGGACATAATCTTCCCCGGACTGGGGCAGGTCGAAATTAAACACATGACTGACTTCAGGGATGTGCAATCCGCGGGCGGCGACATCGGTAGCAACCAGTATCCTGAATTCGCCATCCTGAAATTTCTTCAGCAGCGTCTGGCGTTTTTTCTGCGGCACATCACCGGACAACAGAGCGGTTTTGTAGTCGTTGCCTTCGAGCCAGGCGTAGAGTTTTTCAGCAACGCGCTTGGTATTGACAAAAATGATGCTGCGCGTGGGCCCCAGTGACTGCATCAGGCCAAGCAGCAGCGGCACCTTCTCATCATTGGCCGGGTAGTACACTGTTTGTTTGACTTTATCGGCGGTCGGCCGCTCGGATTTGATGCGTACGGTTTCGGCATCATTCATGTGTTCGTAGGCCAGTTCGAGCACACGGTGAGACAGGGTCGCCGAGAACAGCATACTCAGGCGTTCCTGCGGCGGCGGACATCTTCGCAGCAGGTAGCGAATATCCTTGATAAAGCCGAGATCGAACATGCGGTCTGCTTCATCGAGCACCACGACCTGGCAGGCTTTCAGATCAAACACATGTTGCTTGAAATAATCGATGATGCGCCCGGGTGTCCCGATCAGCAGGTCTACGCCGGCTTCCAGTTCCTGGCGCTGCTGTTCGTAGCCGGTACCACCGTAGGCAAGCCCGAATTTCAGGCCGGTATGACCACCCAGGAGCACCGCGTCCTTGTGGATCTGAATAGCCAGTTCTCGCGTCGGCGCCAGTATCAATGTACGTGGCTGGTTCCTGCGCCGGGATTCGCTCGCGGGGTTATTCAGCAGCTGGTTGAATACGGCGATCAGAAACGCGGCCGTTTTCCCGGTGCCTGTCTGGGCTTCGCCGGCGATATCCTTGCCCCGCAGGGCAATCGGCAGGGTCTGCTCCTGGATCGGCGTGCAGAATTCGAAACCGGCATCCTCCAGTCCTAGATTGATTTCTTTAGCCAGGTTGAAGCTGGCGTATCGTGTTTTTGTCAGATGGTGTTCACTCATGGCGCGTAGCTTACCCTAAATCCGCCAAACATGAGGCCCGGGGGGTGTACAAATCCGGAAAATAGTCTATTATAACGCCCAATACATATCTGATTTTTCATATAACCACTTCGTTTTACTATAAGAAAAACACGTTCAAACCATTGCCCGCAGCCGTGTGCGCAACAACCAAAATCGATTCAGGAGAAAGGTATAGTGAGTGACAAGATTGTTCATGTAACCGATGACAGTTTTGACCAGGATGTAATCCGGTCAGATATCCCGGTTCTGGTGGACTACTGGGCTGAGTGGTGCGGCCCATGCAAGATGATTGCTCCGATTCTGGAAGAGGTTGTTGATGACTATGCCGGCAAATTGAAAATCGCCAAGTTGAATATTGATGAGAACCCGAATACACCGCCCAAGTTTGGTATTCGAGGCATTCCCACATTGATACTGTTCAAGGATGGTGATGTTGAAGCAACGAAAGTTGGTGCGCTTTCAAAGTCGCAGTTGACGGCATTTCTCGACAGTAATTTGTAGTATCAGTTTCAGGCCTAAATGAGAAAAAAAGAACATAGATAACAAAATCAAAGCACACCTGTTCGCAGACCCTGCGACAAAAACGACTGCTTCTTGTCGTAAAAAACCCGAATTCTAACTTTTTTAACACTAAATTATTCTATCAATCTAATAATCAATAACAAATCACTCCAAGACCGCCTATGAACCTCACAGAACTGAAACTGAAAGCCGTACCTGAACTTGTCGAAATTGCTGAATCCATGAAGCTCGATAATGTTGCACGAGCGAAAAAGCAGGACATTATCTTTGCGATATTGAAGGCGCATGCAAAAAGCGGCGAGGATATTTTCGGCGACGGTGTGCTGGAGATTTTACAGGATGGTTTCGGATTTCTGAGAGCTGCAGACAGTTCCTATCTTGCGGGTCCTGACGATATCTATGTTTCGCCGAGCCAGATACGACGTTTCAGTATGCGTACCGGTGACACTATCTCGGGAAAAATCAGGCCGCCAAAAGACAGCGAACGCTATTTCGCCATGCTCAAGGTCGATCAGATCAATTTCGACACGCCGGAGAATGCCCGTAACAAGGTCGCCTTTGAAAACCTGACGCCGCTGCATCCGGATGAGCGTATGACCATGGAGCGCGGCAACGGCAGTACCGAAGATATTACGGCGCGCATGATCGATCTTATAGCGCCTTTCGGTAAAGGCCAGCGCGGCTTGATCGTATCGCCGCCCAAGGCTGGTAAGACCATGCTGATGAATAATATTGCGCAGTCTATAGCTGCCAACCATCCGGAATGTTATCTCATCGTGCTGCTTATCGATGAGCGCCCGGAAGAAGTTACCGAGATGGAACGCAGTGTACGTGGTGAGGTGGTATCGAGTACTTTTGACGAGCCTGCCAGCCGTCACGTGCAGGTTGCTGACATGGTCATAGAAAAGGCCAAGCGTCTTGCAGAGCATAAAAAGGATGTCGTTATTCTGCTGGATTCGATTACACGCCTCGCGCGTGCCTATAACACAGTGATTCCGTCGTCAGGCAAGGTGCTTACCGGTGGTGTCGATGCGCACGCGCTGCATCGACCCAAGCGCTTCTTCGGTGCTGCGCGCAATATCGAGGAAGGCGGCAGTATTACCATTCTCGCGACTGCGCTGGTTGATACCGGTTCAAAGATGGATGAGGTGATCTACGAGGAATTCAAGGGAACGGGTAATATGGAAGTGCACCTTGACCGCCGTATTACCGAAAAACGTATCTTCCCTGCAATCAATATCAACCGCTCGGGCACCCGCCGAGAAGAGCTGCTGACCAAGCCTGACGAACTGCAGAAGATGTGGATCCTGCGCAAACTGCTGCAGCCGATGGATGAAATCGGATCAATCGAGTTCCTGATGGACAAGCTGGCCGCAACCAAGACCAACAACGAGTTCTTCGATTCAATGAAAGGATGATTGTTTTCGCCACAGAGACACAGAGTACACAGAGGATTATGAGAGTTGTATTTGCGTCTTCTGAACAATACTCGACGAAAATTATCTAACCCCACATAAAATGATTGTATCTTAAACAGTCACGCATCTCCGTGCGCTCTGTGCCTCTGTAGCCAATTAACCGGATTCTCTCGCGATTGCACGGTAGCCGATGTCGGTGCGGTAATAAACGTTGTCCCAGCTGATCTTTTTCACCACCTCATACGCCTTCTGTTGGGCTTCGGTGACTGAATCGCCCAGTGCGCAGGCGCACAGCACGCGGCCGCCATTGGTGATGACGGCGCCATCTTTCTCGGCGGTGCCGGCGTGGAAGACCTTGGTGGATTCGGTTTCGGTGTTTTCCAGGCCGGAAATTACATCACCCTTGTTGTAGGCATCGGGGTATCCGCCGGCGGCCAGTACGACGCCGAGCGAGGTCCGCGTATCCCAGTTGGCGGTCGCGGCGTCAAGCTTTTTATCCAGCGATTGCAGGCACAGTTCCACAAGGTCTGAATTCAGTCGCATCATGATCGGCTGGGTTTCCGGATCACCGAAGCGGACGTTGTATTCGAGCACTTTCGGCGTGCCGTCATCGGCAACCATGATGCCCGCGTAGAGAAAACCGCAGTACTCATTGCCTTCCGCCGCCATACCGTGGATGGTGGGACGTACAACTTCATCCATGATGCGTTGATGGATTTGAGGCGTGACAACCGGGGCAGGCGAATAGGCACCCATGCCGCCGGTGTTGGGGCCGCTGTCGCCATTATCGCGCGCCTTGTGATCCTGGGAACTGGCCATCGGCAAAATGTTCTTGCCATCGACCATGCAGATAAAACTTGCCTCCTCGCCGGTAAGAAATTCTTCCACGACCACGCGTGCGCCGGCATCACCGAATTTGTTGCCGGAGAGCATGTCCCTGATCGCAGCAATCGCTTCGTCTTCTGTCTGTGCAAGGATAACGCCTTTGCCGGCAGCGAGGCCGTCGGCCTTGATCACAATGGGTGCGCCCTGTTGTTTGACATAGGCGATAGCTTCATCTTCGTTGGTGAAGTTGCCGTAGGCAGCGGTGGGGATATGGTTGCGTGCGAGAAAGTCCTTGGTAAATGCTTTCGAGCCTTCGAGTTGTGCTGCCCCTTTACTGGGGCCGAATATCTTCAACCCGGCGGCGCTGAAGGTATCTACAATACCGTCAACCAGCGGTGCTTCCGGCCCGACAATCGTCAGCCCGATTGCATTGCTACGGGCGAAATCCAGTAGTGCATCAATATTTTCGGCAGCGATTGCAATGTTTTCGATTTTGTTTTCCAGTGCCGTACCAGCATTGCCCGGTGCGACATAAACTGTTTCAACCTTGTTCGACTGCGCAGCTTTCCACGCCAGCGCATGCTCGCGACCACCACCACCTACGATTAGTACCTTCATTTTATAAATACGCCTGTCGAAACCATTTGTTAATGGTTGAATAAACTAAAAAGTGAAAAGTTAACAGTTAAGAGTGAATAATGGATGTTGTTTTACCGACCAGTGCGATTGATCAAAACATATCTGTCATGCCGCTTGACGACCGCATAAACATAAAAAAATATAATTCACTCTTCACTCTTTACTCTTCACTATGTTCTAGTGTCTGAAGTGACGCATGCCGGTGAAGACCATCGCCATGCCGTGTTCGTTGGCAGCGGCAATGACTTCTTCATCGCGCATTGACCCACCGGGCTGTATCACGGCGGAAATGCCCGCATCGTTCGCTGCATCGATACCGTCCCGGAACGGAAAGAAGGCATCAGAGGCCATAACCGAGCCTTTTACTTCAAGACCGGCATGCTCAGCCTTGATGCCTGCAATGCGTGCACTGTTGACGCGGCTCATCTGGCCGGCGCCGACTCCGATAGTCATATTTTTCCTGCCGTAAACAATCGCATTCGATTTGACGAATTTGGCCACCCGCCAGCTGAACAGCAAATCGTCCATTTCGTCTTCGCCGGGTTTACGATCAGTCACAATCTTCAGTTCATCATGTAATGCCAGGTCGGCATCCTGTACCAGCAGGCCGCCGTTGACGCGTTTGAAATCGAGGCGGGCCGTCGGTGCGTTCCACGAGCCGCATTCGAGCAGGCGTACATTCTTCTTTTCAGCGACCGCCGCGGTCGCCGCTTCACTGACAGACGGCGCAATGATGACTTCAACAAACTGGCGATCGACAATCGCTTTTGCAGTGTCGCCGTCAAGCTCGCGGTTGAAAGCGATAATGCCGCCAAAGGCCGATTCCGGATCTGTGCTGTAGGCGCGATCGTAGGCTTCCAGCAGGGTACCGTTGATCGCAACACCGCAGGGATTGGCGTGTTTGACAATGACACATGCGGGTGCCTCGAATTGTTTGACACATTCGAGCGCGGCGTCCGTATCGGCGATATTGTTGAATGACAGTTCTTTACCCTGAAGCTGCCTGGCAGTTGCAATACTGGTGTCAGCTGGTGATCGGTCTGTGTAGAAAGCGGCTCCCTGGTGAGGATTTTCACCGTAGCGCATTTCCTGCGCCTTGTGGTACTGCAGGTTGATCGTGCGCGGCAGATGGTCCTTGCTGCCGTCCTGTCTGATGCGGCCAAAATAGTTGGCAATAGCGCCGTCATAACCGGCGGTATGCTCAAAAGCCTTTATCGCAAGGTCAAAGCGTGTTTCCTTGCTGACACACCCGTCACTGGTAGTGATTTCCTCAATCACACCACTGTAATCGTCGGGATCGACCACAATCGTGACATAGGCATTGTTTTTAGCCGTCGCCCGCACCATTGCCGGACCACCAATATCGATGTTTTCGATGGCGTCTTCGAGACTGCAGTTTTCGTCTGCGACAGTGGCTTCGAACGGGTAAAGGTTGACGACAACCAGATCGATCGGCGCGATGTCGTTATCTTTCATAACGCTATCGTCGATGCCTCTGCGACCGAGAATGCCGCCGTGAATTTTCGGGTGCAAGGTCTTTACTCGACCGTCCATGATTTCAGGGAAACCGGTATGCCTGGAAACCTCGGTAACAGGAATGAAGTTCTCTATCAACAGTTTGGCCGTACCACCGGTCGAAAGTATATCGACGCCTTTCTGCTGTAATGCCTTGGCAAATTCTACGATGCCGGTTTTATCCGAGACACTGATCAGTGCACGTCGCACCGGCCGATTTTGAGGGTCGAGCATGATTCTTTTGCTTTCTTGTGTTTGTGGATGTGAAAGCGGCGAATTATAACCGAAAAGCAGATGCTAAATTGAAGCAAGTGAAGAGTGAATAACAAACAGTGAAGGGTGTTTTATCAAAATCAGGAGGTTACCGGCGCTGTGAAAATCCGGTAGTTAAGTCGCCGCGGGAGTAACGTTAGTGAACAGAGTCGTTATCTATCCACTTTTCACTATACGTTAATAACTATTTATGCAGGTTGTAGGTGCGCAGCTTCTTGCGCAAAGTGCCGCGGTTCAGACCGAGATACTCGGCTGCCTTGGACTGATTGCCCTTGGTGTGCTCCAGAATGGCCTCGAGCAGGGGCTGTTCAACCTGACGTAGTACCAGGTCGTACATGTCGTGCGGTTGTGTGCCATCGAGTTCGTAAAGGTAGCGTCGAATGGAGTGCTTTACTGCGTGGTAGAGTTGCGCGATCCCCTGGTTGTCTTCCTGGTTGATCATCGTATCTCCGATAGCTTGGACGTTTTCGCTCATGCCGCAAGTAATCCTCCTTTTGGGTTGCTGAAGAATTCGCTAACAAGATCGAGTTGCTGCTGTGTCGATTCAACTCGATTTATCTGTTGTTTGAATGCGTCAGTATCAGGGTGATGTCTGCAGTACCAGCCAATGTGTTTGCGTGCAATACGAACACCCATATAGTTTCCATAAAAATCATACAGGTTTTTGAGGTGATTAATCAATACATTCTGCACATCTGTCAGGGGTGGCGGCGGAAGAATCTTGCCGGTTTCAAGGAAATGGTTGATTTCACTGAAAATCCACGGGTTTCCCTGTGCGGCCCGGCCGATCATGAGGCCGTCTGCGCCGGTGATATCGAGAACTTCGGCGGCTTTGCGCGGGCCGTTGATGTCGCCGTTGGCAATTACGGGAATAGCGACGCTGGATTTTACCGTCCTGATCGTTTCATACTCGGCCTCGCCCTTAAAACCACAGGCACGGGTACGCCCATGTACGGTCAGCGCCTGGATGCCGGAAGATTCGGCGATGTGCGCGATGGATGCCGCATTTTTACTGTCAGGATCCCAGCCGGTGCGTATTTTCAGCGTCACCGGTACCTTGACTGCGCTGACGACGGCATCGAGGATATCAGCGACCAGCGACTCGTCTTTCATTAGCGCCGACCCGGCCATGACATTGCATACTTTTTTTGCGGGGCAGCCCATATTGATATCGATGATCTGTGCGCCATTATCGACATTGAATCGTGCGGCTTCGGCCATTTGCACCGGGTCGGTCCCGGCGATCTGTACGCTGCGCGGCTGCTGTTCGCCGCTGTGGTCCAGTCGCAGTCGTGTTTTACGCGTATGCCAGAGCCGGCTGTTGGACGTGACCATTTCGGATACAGCCATACCCGCGCCCATACGTACGCACAGGCTACGGAACGGCCGGTCGGTTACGCCGGCCATGGGAGCCAGAATCAGTTGATTTGCCAGTGTATAGGGACCGATTTCCATGCGCGCATTATAAACAAGATCAATTAATGGAAGCTGAACTCGTAGGTGATTGCATGACTGCCGGGATCCCTGATTTCGAGCCCGAACGCAATCTGACTGCCGGATTGAAGCAGCCCGGTTTGTTCGTGATCGAGTTTCAGGTATTCCTCGGGCCTGAAACGGCGAGATGCAATCAGTTCCCCCCTGACATTGGAAAAATCGATCTGTACATCAGGGTATGGCTGCGCATAGCTTGCATGGTTGACCAGGGTCGTACTGACCATCAGGGCATCTTTTTCATTCGGGTGGGTGTAAACGTTGCGGCTGATCATTTCGATCAGTGAAGGGTCGCGCTTCTGTAAATGGTCGCAGTCAGTGTATTCGCACAGTTTTGCGGTAACCGGTTCCCAGCGTTGATCCTGTAAAATCTCAGGCTGGTTGAACCAGACGTATTCAGCCGCCAGTGCTGCAATCAGT
>CP070838.1:182282-190837 GCA_020341835.1 Thiotrichales bacterium
ATCGTGTACAAGATTTCCTGGCTGTCCTATTTCATTCTCAAGCTGATGGTCAGCATCGACAGGATCGGCCTGGTCAACATTGTCGCCAATAAATTTGTTGTACAGGAATTCCTCCAGGGCAAGGCCCGGCCGGGAAAAATTGCAGCAGAAATACACCACATTCTTTCAGATAGAGACTATAACGAAACTATACGCAAGGATTTGTCCCAGATACGGGAGAAGCTGGGTGACAGCAGCGGCACGACACATGTCGCGCAGCTGGCGTATGACATGATCGATAAACAGTCCACAGATGAACACGGATAAACACCGATGTTTTTTGTTGACTACAACGCAAAATGCTAACAGTAATTGTATTGATTCATCAGAAATCATGGCAGCAGAGCAAGACATTTAACGATCTGCGTTGATCTGTGTTCATCTGCGTTCATCTGTGGACAATAAATCACGACCAGATACAGCAATCCGGCAAACTTATTTAATCAGACGAAATAACCACAATAAAAAATGTTTGATTTGCGTTCATTTGCGTTTATTGGCGGACTCACGGTTTTAAGGTTTTTCCGATCTTTCGTGATCACTTTCAGCGTGGTGATTGCCAGCGGCTGCGCCACGCTGGATGGTCCACCCAATCCGGATGATCCGCTGGAACGTTACAACCGTGCGATGTTTTCATTCAATGAAACCATGGATCGCGCCATCGTCAAGCCCGTTGCAAAGGCATACGACTGGATCATGCCAGGTTTTCTCAGCGCGGCCGTAACCAATTTCTTCAGCAATCTCGATGATATCGTCGTGTTTGCAAACTCGCTGCTCCAGCTCAAGATTCACCAGGCAGCAGAAACCTCTGCACGTATTGTCTGGAACACCACCATCGGCCTGTTCGGTCTGATCGATGTCGCCTCGCATATGGAACTGCCCAAACGCAACGAGGACTTCGGGCAGACGCTCGCGTTCTGGGGTGTCGGCAGCGGCCCCTACTTTGTCCTGCCGTTCCTCGGACCAAGCACCGTTCGTGACGGCCTCAGTGTACCGGTCGACTGGATCCTGTTCGACCCGGTATTCCAGGACAAGGAGCTGAAGGTCACACTCAGCCTGCTGGTGGTGCGTTATACCGACAAACGTGCAGGACTGCTAAAAGCAACCAACATCATCGACGAAACCGCACCGGACAAGTATGCCTATATCCGCGATGCCTTCCTGCAGCGGCGTGAGTACCTGATACATGATGGCGAAATCCCGGATTCGGAATTCTCCGAGGATGAATTGTTCGAGGATGAAAATCTGTTCGAGGATGATCTGGATCTGGAAAAGGATTTGAAAAAGTAGTTGACTGCAGCGTTGTAGGAAGCTGTTACCGCCAATCACGTAAAAAACGCCAACCGTTTTTACATGCTTGCCTGATGTTTGTCCTTGTTTGGCAGCGGCTTTCCGCATTTGCGCGGTTTGCGTGTTTTGCGGCTAACGCCGCACGAACATGTTCAGCCTCGAAACAATCTGTAGATGCATCGCGAGCAATTCGCGGCTGAAGCCGCTCCTGCATTTTGCCCCGATTAACAGTACCCGCTCCTGACAGTGCTAACCGCTATGCGAGCCGCGCACGACTTCGGTCACGTTGTGCAACTGGTTGATCTTGTCCATCACGCGGTTGAGCTGATGCAGGTCCCTGGTCTCGATGGTCACGGCGATGCGCGCCAGCTGTTTCTTTTTATCCGTCAGCGTGTTCGAGGCAAGCACGTTCACTTTTTCGTCGGCGAGCGTGCGCGTGATGTCGCTGAGTAGACCCTGGCGGTCCAGTGCCTCGATCAGCAAGGTCACCGGATAGGTTTCGACTTCAGCCTCGCCCCATTCCACTTCCACCAGGCGCAAGCGTTTTGCTTCATCGAGATTGAGGATATTGCTGCAATCCTTGCGGTGAATGGTGACGCCCTTGCCCTGGGTGATAAAACCGACGATCTCGTCACCTGGCACCGGCTTGCAGCAGTTCGCCATGGTCGTCAGCAAATTACCGACGCCGAGCACATTGATGTCTCCAACCGGTTTTTTCCGGCGTAAAGCTCGCGGCAGCGACTCCACCGGCAACTTGTCACCGGTCTCGGGCGCGGAAATCTCGTGCAATGCAGACAGCAGCTGAGCATTGGTGATATCACCGCGTGCCAGCGCAATATAAACATCGTCTGCCGACTTCTGCTTCAGGCGCTTGAGCAATGCCAGCATTTCGGGGCGTACGTTGAGTCGTTTGATTTCGCGCTCGTAGATCGCCTTGCCATCGCGCAGGTTATCGGCCTCATCCTGTTTCCTGTACCAGCTTCTGATACGGTTGCGTGCCCGTGAGGTCTTTACATAGCCTAGATGAGGGATCATCCAGTCACGGCGCGGTGCCGACTCTTTCGAAGTCAGAATCTCCACCTGCTGGCCATTCCTGAGTTCGTAGGTCAGCTGTACGATCTGCCCGTTAACCTTGGCACCGCGGCAACGGTGGCCGACTTCGGTATGCACGGCATAGGCAAAATCCAGCGGTGTTGCACCGCTGGGCAAGTCAATAACGCGTCCTTCCGGTGTCAGCACGAACACGCGGTCATGAAACATTTCCGTGCGGAAATTATCCAGCAGTTCCTGATCCTCGGTCTGGCCAGGATCGAGTAACTTGCGCAGTGATTCGATACCGGCCTGCAGCTGGCTATCAACGCCACCGCCCTCCTTGTAGCGCCAGTGGGCTGCGATACCGTGTTCCGCGAACTCGTGCATCTTGTGTGTGCGGATCTGAACTTCGATGGGTTTGCCGCCCGGTCCGCGCACAGCCGTATGCAGCGACTGGTAACCGTTTTCCTTGGGATTGGCGATGTAGTCATCGAACTCCTTCTCGATATGCCGCCACCTGCCGTGAACCAGTCCCAGCACCGCATAACAGTCGGCGATGGAATCGACCACGATGCGGATCGCGCGAACATCGAACAGCTCGTGAAAATCGCGCTGCTTCGATGTCATTTTTTTCCAGATGCTGTAAATATGCTTGGGCCGGCCGTAGACCTCCGCCTTGATGCCCGCCTCTGCCACCGCCTGTTTCAGCACCCCGACCACGTCATGGATAAACTGCTCGCGGCTGTCACGCGTTTCTTCCAGGTACTTGGCGATGCGTTTATAGGTCGAGGGTTCAAGGTAGCGGAAAGACAGGTCCTCGAGTTCCCACTTGAGCTGACCAATGCCAAGCCGGTTGGCGATGGGTGCGAAAATATCGAGACTTTCCTGCGCGACATCGAATCGGGTATCGGTATCGACCTCACTCAACTGGCGCAGGCGCTGCACGCGAAATGCCAGCTTGATCAGCACCACGCGAACATCCTCGACCATCGAGAGCAGCATGCGCCGCAGGCGCTCCGCCTGCTCGGGCGTCTCCTTTTTCTTGCGATGGGTCTGCAGGCTGTGCAGCTGGCAGACGTTGTTGACCAGCCGCATGATCTTTTCCCCGAACGCGGCTTCCAGCTGCTTGGGATCGGCGGAATTGATCAGACGGGTGGTGCTCAACAGGCTGACGATCAGGGTGGTTTCATCCGAACCGAGTTCGCTCAACAGCAGGGCCACGTCGAGACTGCTGGGCATGCCGGGGTCCGGCTCCAGCTCCCAGACCTGCAGGCAGGCCTTGTACAGCAGGCTGTCTTCTGTAACGGGTTTGCCGGCGATCTTGCCGAGGTATTCGTCGATCGAATACGTTTGCTGGACGAGGTTGTACTGTCGTGTCGCGCGCATGGTAAAGCTTATTTTACGCCTGCATTTACCGCGTGGAAATCACCACGTACAACAGCGGTCGCTGATAATTCAGAAAGTTAGGTCACCCGGTAGCTTTCTGACACTCGGGGCATTTACCGTAGAGAATCAGGCTGTGATCGGTAATCTGGTACCCCTTGTCGTCGGCGATCTTGGCCTGCTGCTGCTCGATGATGTCATCGACGAATTCTTCGACCTTGCCACAACCGACGCAGACGATATGGTCATGATGGCCTTCCCTGTTGAGCTCGAACACGGCCTGGCCGCCTTCGAAATGATGGCGCGTCACCAGTCCGGCAGCTTCAAACTGGGTCAGGACACGGTATACCGTCGCGAGACCAACTTCTTCGCCCTCATCACGTAATGACTGGTAGATATCCTCTGCACTCTGGTGCCTGACGGACGCAGATTCCATCAAATCGAGAATTTTCATCCGCGGTAGGGTAACCTTCAGGCCTGCTTTTTTCAGATCATTCGATTCCATATTTCACTGCCGGGTTAAAGTAAGTTAGTATCGCGCTGGATTGTAACACTCATGATAATCATTTCCTTGATGTATGTTAAATATATTCTCACTGGCTTTTTCCGGCCGGTGGCTCTGGCTGTAGCGCTATTGCTGCTTGGCGGCTGTGAACTGGGACTTATCGAACCGCACAAAATCGATATTGAACAGGGAAACGCCATTTCGCAGGAAGAGTTCGAATCACTTTACACCGGCATGACCCAGGCGGAAGTGCTCGAAGCCGTTGGCGCCCCCATGATGAAAGACTCTTTTCATCCTGACCGCTGGGACTATATCTACCGCCTGAAACCCGGCAAGGGCCGCGAGCGGCATTCCCGTTTCACGCTCTATTTCAGGGACGAAATCCTGGTCAAAATCGATGGCGAGGAGTACAGGGAATATTAGATTTCTTACCGCAGAGGCGCAGAGGACGCAGAGAACTCGTTTGGCTTTATGTGGGAGCGGCTTTAGCCGCGAATTGTTCGTGTTAACACCCACGGAATTCGCGGCTAAAGCCGCTCCTACATGCATGTAATTCCCGCAGGGACGTTAAAATAAACTCTGCGTCCTCTGCGCCTCTGCGGTTAAAAGATCACCCCTTGTCGGTGCTACCACCCTTCCTGGTGGCCTTGCCTTCTGCGGCACGCTTTCGCCTGACTTCCTTGGGATCGGCGATCAACGGGCGGTAAATCTCGACCCGATCACCGTCGGACAGGACGGTGGTCATCGCTGCGGCCTTGCCGAAAATCCCGACATCGCTGTGTTCGATATCGAGTTCCGGGAATTCCAGCATGATCCCGGACTGCACGATCGCGCCTCCAATGGTCGTACCACGTTCGACATTGACCGGCAGAATCACCTGCTTGTCGGGCAAGGCATAAGCCACTTCGACATTTATTGTTTCAACCGCGTTCACCGTACACCTGCACTGCGCGTTTACTGAAGGCATCGACCAGCGTATTCGCTATCTGATTGAATACCGGCCTGGCCGCGATCGACACCAGTCCACTGTCGAACTGATATTCCAGATCAAGCTCTATTTTACATGCTCCATCGTGCTTGAGTGAGCCGAAGGTCCAGGCACCGTGCAGGGTTTTGAACGGGCCGTTGACCAGTGAAATCAGAATTTTCCTGTTCTTTTGCAGGATGTTTTTCGTTGTGAAGGTTTTATTCAAGGCGCCGCGGGCAATTTCAATGCTCGCCGTCATTTCATTGCCGGACTGACTGAGTACTTCTGACGCCCTGCACCAGGGCAGAAATTTTGGATAGGCGGCCACATCATTGACCAGCGCATACATCTCCGCTGGCGAATAATGCACCAGTGCACTGCGTTTGATATGAGACACTGACTTTCCCGTTTACAAGCTGATCACACCGATGACATTGAGGAAGACAATGATAACCGCAATCGGCGTAATATACTTGACCAGGAAGTGCCAGATTCGAAAAATAAATTTGTTCGTATTCAGTTCATCGCGGGTTGAGTTCTCGCTCATCAGCCAGGCGGCAAAGATCGCAATGAACAGGCCGCCCAGGGGCAACATCAGGTTTGCTGTAATAAAATCCAGGGTATCGAAGAAATTCTTGTTTTCGAACAGGAACGGCACGCTCCAGGTGTGTTCGGACCAGAGGTTGAACGACAGCACCGAACCGATACCCAGCACCCAGGTGAAGATACCAATCCAGACGGAGGCGTAGATTCTGTTCATGCCGCGGTTTTCAACCAGCCATGCAACCGCCGGTTCGATCAGCGAAATCGCCGATGTCCAGGCCGCGAAACTCAACAGGATGAAGAATGCCGTCCCGATCATGGTTCCGGCTTCCATGTGACCGAATGCAATCGGCAGTGTTTTGAAAATCAGGCCCGGGCCAACGCCCGGCTCAAGGCCATTGGCAAACACAATCGGGAAAATCGCCATGCCGGCAAGCAAGGCCACACCGGTGTCGGCAATCGCGATAATGATCGATGCCTGGGTAATCGATGTATGCCTGGGCAAATACGAGCCGTATACCATGATCGCGCCCATGCCCAGGCTGAGCGTAAAGAAGGCATGTCCCATCGCGATCAGCACGCCCTGCCCGCTGATCGTGCCGGGTGTAAACAGGAACTCGACACCTTCCATGAAATGGCCGGTCGTCATCGAGTAGGCCACGGTCATCAGCAACAGGGCCAGCAGTGCCGGCATCAGGAAGCGCACCGCCTTTTCAAGCCCGTGCTTGACGCCTCGGGCAACAACGATCATCGTCATCACCATAAATATTGTATGCCAGGCCAGCAGTCTTTCCGGGTCGGTGACGAGTTCGGTGAAAATGTGGTTCACACCATCGGTGGTGACACCGAGAAAGGCACCACTGCCGGTCCTGAATACATAGGACAATGCCCAGCCGGCAATCACGCTGTAATAGGAAAGGATCAGGAAACCGGCGACTACGCCCATCCAGCCCAGCATGACCCAGCCCGGGCTGCGGCCTTCTTCCCTGGCGAGCGTACTCATGGTGTTGATCGGGCTCTGTCGACCACGGCGCCCGATCATGGTTTCAGCCATCATGATCGGTATACCGATCAGGGCAATACAGACGAGGTAGACAAGCACAAATGTACCACCGCCATTTTCTCCGGCGATGTACGGGAATTTCCAGATATTACCGAGACCGACAGCTGAGCCGGTCGCGGCGAGTATGAAAACGATTCGATTCGACCACTGGCCGTGGATCGATTTACGTGTGCTTGTCATTCTTATTATCCGCTTTTTCCGGCCATTTTCTGCAAAAAGGACGTATATCTCAACTTAATATAGCGCGTTCTGCTTTATATAGTGGTTTCTTATGAATAATTTCAGCGAACAGGTATACTTTGCACCCGCTCGTGTATGAGCACGCAGACAGTCATGGCCAAGAAAAAGAAAACCCCACCCAACCAGATTGCCGCCAACCGCAAGGCCCGGCACGACTACACCATCGAGGAGAACTTCGAGGCCGGTCTGTCGCTGATGGGCTGGGAAGTGAAAAGTATCCGTGCGGGCCGCATCCAGATGGGCGAAAGCTATATCCTGGTGAAAGGCAATGAGCTATGGTGGTTCGGGGGCCACATCAATCCACTGAGCTCGGCTTCGACGCATGTGAAAGCTGATCCGACCCGCACCCGCAAGCTGCTGATGCACCGATCTGAAATCGACCGACTGATCGGCCAGGTCGAACGCAAGGGCTACACCCTGGTACCGTTAGCGCTGTACTGGAAAAAGGGCCGCGTGAAACTCGATATCGGCCTTGCCAAAGGCAAGAAGAGTCATGACAAACGCGCCAGTGACAAGGAACGCGACTGGAAGCGGGATAAAGAAAGGATCATGAAGCACAACCGCTAAATATCGCCGCAGTTGTATCGTGTTTTATCGGGATAAATTCACCGCAGAGACGCAGAGGTAACTCAGGTTATTCAGGTCGCGAAGGTGTTCAGGGGCGTGACAGCTTGCCGGTTCATATCGCAGGCCTGTCTCGCGGGGCGTCTGCACACATACAAGCTTTTCTCTGCGTCTCCGCGCCTCTGCGGTTCATCGATCCTGTCGATATAACAACCGTCGCCTGCCTATGGAGATATCAATTCCATAAACACGCGTCACCCATTTTCTTCAGGAACTCGGCGTGTGCTGCCAGCTCATCCTGGCTTGCGCTTACAACCCGCAGCGGCGCGCGATCAGCAGAAATGCGGGATACCGTAACCGCACCTGATTCTTCCTTGACTGCAGTATCGCTGTCGAGCGCAAGCCCAACCTGGCCACCGGTCATGCGGAGATAGACTTCCGACAGGATCTCGGCATCGAGCAAGGCGCCGTGCAGGTCACGCTGGGTGTTGTTGACATCATAGCGCTTGCACAGGGCGTCAAGGTTGTTTTTCTGCCCGGGATGCATCTTTCTGGCCATGACCAGGGTGTCAGTGACACCGCAGTGATCATTGATCACGCCACGACCATCTGCGAGCAGGTTCAGCTCATGATCGAGAAAGCCGACATCGAACGGCGCATTATGGATGACCAGTTCAGCGCCTTTGAGGTAGTTCATCAGATCATCGGCAATGTCGCCGAAGCGTGGCTTGTCGGCAAGAAACTCGTTACTGATGCCGTGCACCTGCAACGCGCCTTCATCCACTTCACGATCGGGCTGGATGTACTGATGATAGTTATTGCCGGTCAGGCGACGATTGATCAGTTCAACGCATCCGATTTCGATAATGCGGTGCCCCTGGCTGGGTTCAAGACCGGTGGTTTCGGTGTCGAGTACGATCTGGCGAGAC
>CP070838.1:190937-198921 GCA_020341835.1 Thiotrichales bacterium
AGGAACTCGATCGTCTTCAGTGACTCGGGTGGATTCGGATTACAGGCCATCAGGTTCAATGCTAAAGCCAGATAATACACATGAAAAATAGTAATAGTCTTTCTGTTCATGATCGCCTCTTCAGGATGATCGGTTGAGCGCCCAGCGGTTATCGATCAAAAACGGATCTCACTGCTGCGCAAGGATGAAATACAGGACGATGCCAATCCAGGTGATCATCAGCAGCAGCCACGGAAGCCGGTGCTGCCGGTAACGGGTTTTTTCCTGCTCGTGGGTGCCGGCCTGCCGCGATTTTTCCCTTGACTGGCGGCTGCGTTGCCTGTCCAGTTCCCGGGCCCTGGCCTTCTGTTGTCTTTTGTACTGGTCAATGCCTTTCTGTATCCCCTGAGCGATGAGTTTTGTCTGCTCCTTGGTCTGTCCCGGCCGCTGTGTTCCGCGAGCGATCTTCATGGCTTCCTCTCGGGTCTCGGGCGAGGGCTTCGGATGTTTTTTGTAGCGGCTCATGGGTTTTCGGGTATTGAAATTTGAAGGTCCTGTTCAGCGCATGGCCTAGTGTACCTTATCTGACGAGTACAGACCGGTTGTGTAGAGACGGGTGCACGGGCTTGATTGCATGCCTTGTGCCCGTAATAATAGCCGCAGCAAACGAAATTTTTACCGGCGGGAACACCCCGCGGTATTGGCGTCAGCATGAGCCGGGGTGTTGAATGCATAAATAGTTTCCAAGGGGCATAAGCAGCCGGTAATGAAATGGAAATGAGTCAAACCTTACAGACGGTTATTGTGTTCGGTGCCGCCCTGTTTTCAGTGCTGTTGATCAGCAGCCTGGTGGAATATGTCGTCCATCGCCTGATGCATGCCAGGATCGTGCTTGGAAAGAAGCATCTGGAGCATCACGTGGAAGACACCGGCCAGGGCTGGTGGGGCGAGTTCCTTGATTATTTTCTACCCAGCGTGCCCTTTATCTGGCTGGGATTCCTGCATTCGATACCCGCAGGTATCGGCTGGGTACTGGGTGTTTTTGTATATGCCTGCATCGCCGCGTACGCTCACCAGGTTCAGCATGACAATCCAGACCTGGTGTTCTGGCTCGACAAACCCGTGCACCACCTGCACCACAAGGGCCGGATGTGGCACCACAATTTTGGCATTACCTTTAGTTTCTGGGACCGGATCTTCGGTACCTACAAGGATATCGACTGGAAACCGGAAAAGCAGCGTGGCAAGTATCGCCTGGCAGATTACTTCCAGATTCAGTGGTACTGACGGGTACCCAGGGGTGCTTGCGCACTGAAATGCTGCGCTGAGGCCGGGTTTCCTCGGTCCTTATCACAGCTGCCTCGTTTTCTGCGTTCGGTAACCGGCGTCGCGTTATCCTGTTGGTGGGTGGCCTATAGCCGTCGTGTCGCTTTCTGCGTGGTTGGACGCCGGGCTCCGCTATGCGTTCCCTGGCTGCACGTGGTCAGGAATAAAGCGCGATACGCTGATATAGTATTGCCCGGGCTGCAACGACCGAACCGTGAAAATACGTGATCAGACCACTTGATCACAGCGTGTAAAAAGCAGAGGCATTAATACGATAAGGGCAGAAAGCATGACTGTTAAAGAACAGGTAAAACATCAACCGGGCGCGGAGGCCGGGGTCGACCCGGTTTCACCGGCATCAGGCAACAAGCCGGTGCGGGCAAGCGGAATGCAGGGCAGCAAAAGCAATCAAATCGGTATCAGGTACCAGGGTGAAAATGACGCCGCGACACGCAGGCTCGATGGTCGTGTTACGGCACTGGATCGCTGGCTGATCAGGCAGATACTGGATATGATCGGCCAGCCCCAACTGACCCTGATACTGTGGGATGGCCAGACGGCCTATGGCGGTGATTTGCAGAACGTCCCCGTGGTGACCCTGTCTGACCGTGGAGTCCTGCTGCGGCTGATGGTGGACCCGGAACTGCATTTCGGTGACCTCTACAGCAACGGCCGCATCCGGTTTGAAGGCGATCTTGCCCATTTTCTGACGGATGTATTCGGCCGCATTGCCGATTATGGTGCCGGCAACAAGGTCAGGCGCTTCGTCACCGGGCTGCTGCATTACACGGTTGGCAACACCCTGGATCGGGCCAGGGACAACATCCACCACCACTACGACCTGAGCAACGCGTTTTATCAGAAATGGCTCGACACCGTGGCCATGCAATATACCTGTGGCTATTACCCTGATCCGGACATGAGCCTGGAACAGGCGCAAACGGAAAAATTGCACCATGTGTGCCGCAAGCTTCAACTCAAGCCTGGTGACAGGGTTGTCGAGGCCGGTTGTGGCTGGGGCGGTCTGGCCCGCTTCATGGCGCAGCACTACGGTGTTACGGTCAGGGCCTACAATATCTCCCACGAACAGATCGTTTTTGCGCGAAGCAAGGCCCTGGAGATGGGGCTGGCTGATCGGGTCGAGTACATCGAAGATGATTACCGCAACATCACCGGCGAGTACGATGTATTCGTATCAGTGGGCATGCTCGAACACGTCGGCGTCGGCAATTATGAGACCCTGGGTGATGTTATCAATCGCTGTCTCAAGCCTGACGGCCGCGGGCTGATTCATTCCATCAGCCGAAACCGGCCGGGACAGATGAGTTCCTGGATCGAACGGCGTATCTTTCCGGGCGCCTATGCACCGGCATTGAGCGAGATGATGAAAATCTTCGAGCATCACGATTTCTCGGTATGGGATGTCGAAAACCTGCGCCTGCACTATGCCTGGACCCTTAACCACTGGCTGGAGCGATTTGAACAGCACAAGGATGAGGTTGCGGATATGTTCGATGAAAGTTTCGTACGGGCGTGGCGCCTCTATCTTTGCGGTTCGATCGCCTCATTCGAATCAGGCGTTAACGGTCTGTTTCAGGTGTTGTTCGCCAGAGGAAACCACAATGAGGTGCCCAGATCGCGTGCCTATGTCTACGCGCACGACAGTGATCGAGCTGGGGGTGACGAGTCTGGCGACTAGATGCCCGGTTGTTGCGGAGTGATGCCGTCAGTCCGGGTCAGGCAGGGACAGCCTTTCTGGCCGGTTGCCTTACGGCGGCTTTTTTCAGTGCTTCGCGCAGAAAATAGGTGATCATGCGTGGTGGTTTCTGGCAATCACCCATGAAGCACACCTGGATATGATTATCCTCCATCAGGTACTGGCTGCGGTAACTGACCAGTATGCCTTCATCTTCGAGCTGTTTTCCCATGTCGAGTGAAGAAATCGACCTGGGTAACACGATGGTTGTAACGTGCGGCGCCCGGCAATGTTCCTCCGCTAGAATCTTCAGCTTGATTCCCTCGAAGTCGCTACGCAGGTCTTCGGACCATTGTTTCACATCGGCAAAACGTTTCGGCCAGTCGCTGTTGTTCATTGCCGCGTTCAAGGCGTAGATCGCGTTGGACGAGATCGTAAACGGGATTCCCTGCTTCGTTTCGTAATAGGCGAGGTCGAAATAGATCGGCAGTTGATGGTTGCCCGACTGAACATCTTCCCGGCAGAACACCATCGCCAGTCCAGGCAGCGAACCGATGCCTTTGCCGCTGACTGCGGTGGCCAGGTACACATCTTTGAGGTCGACGTGACAGGAGCCGATGCTGCTGATGCCATCCAGACACAGCTTCAGCCCATGGTGATTGCTTAGCTCGCGCAGCATATCAATATCATTCAGTACGCCGGTCGAGGTTTCACAATGTACGGCCCAGATCCATTCCAGAGTGTCGGTCTGGCTGATTTTGGTATCCAGCATCTGTCGGCTGAAAGTGCCGCCCTTGTCTACTTCGATGACGTCAAAATCCAGCCCCGCACGTCTGGCCTGGTCCTGCAGGCGGCTGCCAAATTCGCCATTGACCAGCAACAGGCCGCGTCCCGGCAGCACGCTTAACTGGGCAGCGACAATATCATTCGCCAGCGTACCTGAGCCAGTGATAATCTGAACCCTGGGCGCATTGACGCGCTCGCACAATGCTCTGCGCAGTTCATTGAAGTGGTCCATGAAAATTTGACTGCGGTGCGAATTGGGCTCCGCCGAGTTGGCTTCCATCACGCCTTCGGCGATCGATACCGGTCCGGGAAGGTAGTTGAACAGCAGCTGATCCATCGTGCTGCCCTTGTCGGCTTTAAGGATCAGGGACTGTTTTTTCAATTCGGCGGCGCCGGCTATATCGATGTACATCGGCTGATACAGGGCGTCCTGCTTTCCGACCAGTGGCCCAAAAGGTTTGTAGCCTAAATGTTTGTAAAGCCGCGCCTGCAATGTGGTGCCTGAAATCACCGCAATGTCATAATCACCCTTGATCGCCATGTCGAAGGACTTCTTCATGATTCCTTTAAAGATCGCCGTGTTGCGGTGCTGTTTCTTGACGGCCAGCAGTCGGTACTCAAGAATCGTTTTGAATGGCGGCAGGTAGGATTCCAGGTTTTCGAGCTTGTGGTCCAGCGATAGCGGTCGTTTGTCACGCAGTGCAATCATGCCGAGTACTTCCCTGCCACGCACGCAAATGACATAGGTGTTCTCACTGTGAAACTTGTCGACCAGCTTGCCGTGTTTATTGTGCTGATGTTGAGGGATCTCGTCCACGAAGGTCTGGTAGTTCAGCTGGTGGATTTGCTCGAACTCCCACGCTTCGGTAGCGACCTTGAAAATTAGTGAATCCTGATCCGGCATCGGTTTGCTACTCGTTTTTGCCACTAGCTGACAGGGCCTCCAGTATATTGTCTTTGTGCGCGATCAGTATTATCGCAGCTGAAATCACCAGCGCCAAGGTGATATGCATCGGGTAGCTGATAGCCAACGCAATAATGGGCATGGCAATAACCGTCGCGATAACGCTTATGTCGAACGAGCGTGTAAGCAGATAGAAAGCCAGCAGCACAGCGCCCCCGGTTGGTAACAGGATGAAGTCCAGTGCTGTAAAAGCACCGATCGTGGTCGCGATACCCTTGCCGCCGTGAAACCTGAACCAGGCCGGCCAGACATGGCCTGCAATGACGGTGACCGTGACCCCGGCGACGATCGCGGCCGAAAATCCCAGGTACCGCGCCAGCAACACAATTATAAAACCCTTGAGTATATCGATTGCGAGTACCGAGTAAAATACCCTGCGCCCCAGCACGCGCCCCGCGTTGGTCGCACCCAGACTGCCGCTGTAGACCGTGCGTAGATCGATGCCTCGCGCGACGCGTACCAGGATATAACCCGGGCTGATGCCACCGACAAGGTAGGCTGCAATCAGCATCAGGGCATTGGCGAGGGTCAAATCAGGCATTTTTACAGAACAAGGGGGGCTCGAAACCATTATGGGCGGGCCATTTTTGCATATCTTTCAAGCGAAGTGGATTCGGCCTGATCGCCGCCGAAGCCCCGGCTTTTTCCCAACAGGGAAATCCGTAGGGTTCGATCGCGGAATTCTGTAAGATTAAGGCATACCTGTAATCACTGTAGGGAGCCAGCATGCCCGAAACCCCGGCCAAACCTGTCAACAGCAAAGCATTCCTGTTATATCTCGTCGTCACCGCCATCCTTTGCGGCGCGCTGGTCATGGTTGTCGAGGTTCTGGGTTCGCGCGTGATCGGGCCTTTTTTTGGCATCAGCCTGTTTGTCTGGACCTCGCTGATCACTGTGACACTGATAGCGCTGGCGCTTGGGTATGGTGTCGGCGGTATTGTCGCCGACCGCTACAGCTCCGCTGACTACCTGTACGGCTTCATTTTTATTTCAGGTCTGCTGGTCCTGATTATCCCGTGGATCGCGCCGACCGTGATCCGGTTTTCCCAGCCACTGGATCTGCGACTGGGTGCTTTTGTCAGTACGCTGTTGATATTCGGACCATCGCTGTTCCTGATGGGTTTTGTGTCGCCGTACCTGATCAAAATCGCGGCGAGCGAACTGCACAATCTGGGCCGCATGGTCGGCGGCTTTTACGCCCTGTCCACCTTCGGCAGCGTGCTGGGGACTGTGCTCACAGGCTTTGTACTGATCGCTTACTTTGGTGTCACCCGTATATTCGATATTACCGGCAGCCTGCTGATCATTCTGTCAGTGGGGTATTTTTTGTTTTTCAGGAAATACTGGTCGTCCGCACTGGCCCTGCTGATACCGGCAGTTGTTCTGTGGGACTCGTCGCAACCAGTCCATATCTCGAATATCACCAGCAGTGGGACCAAGGTCACTCGCATGGCACAGCGCGAGAGTTTTTATGGTGATGTCAGGGTGCTGGATTACGAGTACGGTAATCGCAGAACGCGTGAGATGATCATCGATGGCCTGGTGCAGGGCGGGATCAACCGAAATACCGGATTGTCGATCTATCCGTACAGTTATTTCCTGCAATTTATCCCGCACGCGCTTAATCCGGATGGCAGGTCTTGTCTCGTTATCGGGCTGGGCGCCGGACTGATTCCCCGTTGGTACGACCGTCACGGGATAGTGACCGATGTTATTGATATTGATCCTGCAGTCGTTGAGCTCGCGGGTGCCTATTTTGATTTTGAGGGCAATGACAGGGTGCATATTCAGGACGCGCGTTATTTCCTTAACTCGACCGGCGATGTGTATGATTATCTGATTCTTGATGTCTTTAATGGTGATACTACGCCGGGTTATCTGGTGAGTCAGGAGGCCGTCAAGCTGATGTCGAAGAGGCTGGCGCAGGATGGCGTGCTCGGCATCAACCTTGTGGGCAGTTTAAGGCATGACTCGCTGATGACGGCTTCAGTGGTGAAAACACTGGCGACAGAGTTCGACCAGGTTGAGATATATCCGACGTTTGATCCTGCCCGGGGTGATGGCTCTGGTAATCTCGTACTGATTGCTTACCGGGGGGAGCCCAGGCAGGTTGACTGGCGAGCGCTCAGGCGTAATCCTGTCGATAGCTTCGCATACAACGAGGTCTGGGGTGTAATGGGCAAGCGCTTTACGTTTCCGGAGAACGTACCGGCGATAGTGCTGACCGATGATTATAATCCGATTGATTTCTATGATGCGGCACTGCGCGAATCTGTGCGCCGGGAAATCATTCAGTCGACAGACTGGGATATGTTGTTGTAATGCAGCATAACAATGTTGGGCAGGCCGATGGAAAACGGTGCTGGAACGAACATAGAAAGATCGATCGTTGTTCAATTATCATGCTCGCAGCAATACCTTGATCAGTATTTCCCGCCGCCTGGCAATAAATGCGGCTTAGGGTGATGAGGGATAGATTATGCTAAAACTCGAAGGCAGCTGCTACTGCAAGGCGGTGACCTTTTCGGTCAAGTCACATACACCTTACCCGTATTTACACTGCTATTGCGAATTTTGCAGAAGCACGGCGGGCAGTGGTGGCTACGCGGTCAATATCATGGCACAGGCAAAGACGATGAGGGTTAGCGGGAAGAAGTCATTGGGTATACATCATGGTATGTATAACGATGATGTCACCGACGAACTGAAGCAGAGCCCGGCGCTGCGCTACTTTTGCCATGATTGCGGCAGTCCGCTGTGGATAGCCGACCCGCGCTGGCCGCAATGGGTCTACCCTTATGCTTCCGCGGTGCATACGCCTTTACCGGTACCACCGGAGAAGGTGCATATTATGCTGGATTTCAAGGCGGACTGGGTCGAGGTGCCTGGCGGTGCCAACCACCGTCATTTCGCTCGTTACCCTGATGAAAGCATCGTTGGCTGGCACCACCGCCAGGGGCTTTATATCAAGTGATGGTATGAGGCGTTAACTCGCCTGGGCGGGTTGGATAATCTCGGGGCTGCTATTTGTCCTTCCCATGCCAGTTGAGCCAGTAGACGGCGATGACCAGAGCGATGAGCAGGACAACAATCAGTGCGGGCGCCCAGGAACCGAGCGTGGCGGCACGGCTGTGCAGGTCGAACATCAAATAGGCCCAGCCGGCCATCGCAATATAGGTACCGGTCAGTACCACCGTTATGGTCAGCCAGGCGGGAAAACCGAGCAGGTAGCC
>CP070838.1:199021-206806 GCA_020341835.1 Thiotrichales bacterium
AGGGTTTGCACGAGGAAACCGGCCCCGGTGTGCTCGAAGCCGCAATTACCTACAGGGACGCGCTGCGCTCGGCAGATGACGCGGCGCTGTTCAAGACCTTCACCAAGGTCGCACTGCAAAAAGAAAACAAGATGGCCACGTTCATGGCACGCTGGTCGCCGGATTACCCGGGGCAAAGCGGTCACATCCATCTTTCGATCCGGGACAAAGCCGGCAAGGCGCTGTTCCATGATCCGCAACAGCCGCACAGCGTCAGCACCACCATGCGCCAGTTCGTCGGCGGCCTGCAGAAGCTGATGCCCGAGTTTCTGGCGATGATCGCACCAACGATCAATTCCTACCGGCGCCTGATCCCCGGCTTCTGGGCACCGACCGAAGCCAGCGTCGGCATCGACAACCGCACCTGCGCGATTCGCATTATCCCGGGCAGCGAAAAATCGCATCGGCTCGAGTACCGTATCGCCGCCGCCGATGCCAACCCTTATGTGATCCTGTCGGCGGTCATCGCCGCCGGTTTATGGGGTATCGAAAACGAGGCCGACATCGAAGCCATGGTTGAAGGCAATGCCTACGATCAGACTTTCCCCGAAAACCTGCAACTGGCGCCGAACCTGCTGCAGGCAACACAGCGCTACAAAGCCTCTGACACCGCCAGGAGCTGTTTCGGTTCCGAGTTCGTCGACCACTTTGCCGCCAGCCGCGAATGGGAAGTGCGTGAATTCGACAAGCACATCTCCGACTGGGAACTGAAGCGCTACTTTGAGATTATCTAGTGCCCACAACCGCAACCTCGATAAACAGCAAATGGCCGCAAAGCAGAGTCGTAAACCGATGCGTCATTCCGGCATGGTTTTAACCGGACTAAATCTGACGGGATCAGATTTGAACAGCCAACGGCTGGTCCGCAGGATGAAATACATGGATGTATTTCATAGCCCAGTGTCTTTATAACCCGGCGCGACGGTAAAACAAAATGAGCAACAACATACAACTGATCTCACCGATCGATGGCGCTGTACTCGCAGAACGGGAACTGGCCGGCGACACCGAAATCCTGGCCGCAGTCGATGCGGCCAATGCCGCACAGACCGACTGGCAGCAGACCCCCATCGAACAGCGTGCCGCTCTGTGCCATAAAGCCATCGACAAACTGCGCGACAACACCGAGGTACTCGCCGAGGAAATCACGCGCATGATGGGTCGCCCGGTGTCACAGACCCCGGGTGAAATCCGCGGGCTGGAACAACGCGCGCGCTACATGGTCGACATCGCTGCGACGTCGCTTGCCGACATGGAAATAACGGCCGCTACCGAAGCGGCTGACCCGGCCGGCTTCACCCGCTACATCCGACACGAACCGCTCGGCCTGGTGCTGGTGCTGGCGCCGTGGAACTATCCTTATCTGACTGCGGTGAATTCGATCATCCCGGCATTGATGGCAGGCAACACCGTGATTATCAAACACTCGCGGCAGACCCTGTTGTGCGCCGAGCGCTTTCACCAGGCCTTCACCGAGGCCGGTCTGCCAGAGGGCGTGTTCCAGTATCTGCATCTCGATCACCAGCACACGTCGAAGCTGGTAAAAAACCCGTCGGTCCGTTTCGTTGCCTTTACCGGCTCGGTCAACGGCGGCAAAGCCATCGAACTCGCCACTGCAGGTCTGTTCAAGGGCGTGGCCCTCGAACTCGGCGGCAAGGACCCGGCTTATGTGATGAACGATGCCAACCTTGATGACAGCGTGGCGAACCTGGTCGACGGCGTCTACTTCAACAGTGGCCAGTCGTGCTGCGGTGTCGAGCGCATCTACGTGCATGCCGACATCCATGACGCCTTCATCGATCAGTTCGTTGAGACGGTCAAGCAGTACCGGCTGGGCAATCCCCTCGATCCCGAAACCACGCTCGGTCCGATGGTCAATTTAAACGCGGCCGGTTTCGTGCGCGACCAGATCAAACAGGCGATCGCCGCTGGCGCAACTGCCTGCATCGATGCCAGCCTGTTTCCGGCCGACCAGGCGGACAGCAACTACCTGGCACCGCAGGTTCTGATCAACGTGAATCATGATATGGCCATCATGCAGCAGGAAAGCTTCGGCCCGGTCGTCGGCATCATGAAGGTCAAGGATGATGCACAGGCACTCCAGTTGATGAACGACAGCGCGTACGGGCTGACTGCATCGATCTGGACGCCGGATGAAACCCGTGCCGTCGAACTGGGCGACCGGCTCCAGACCGGTACCGTGTTCACGAACCGCTGCGACTACCTCGACCCTGCACTGGCCTGGGTCGGTGTCAAGGACTCGGGGCGTGGCTGTTCGTTGTCGGCGCTGGGGTATCAGCAGTTGACACGGCCGAAGTCGTTTTACCTGAAGAAGGCGGTCAGATAAAAACGGTGAATCGTTAATAGGTAATAGTTACTAGTGGAAAGTGCAGGAGTGGTTTTAGCTAACAGCTTCAGACACTGGATTCCTGCTTCCGCAGGAATGACACGATCATTCGGTGCGAGTGAGTGCCTCAATAAAGTACCTTGTCATCCCGGCGAAGGCCGGGATCCAGCGTCTTGAAAAACGTCGCTCACGTCACTGCGACATGCGAACATTATCCGTAACTGTTATTCCTAACACTGGCCCGAAGATGCAAACTGGGCTACATAGTTAGAAACCTTACTCAACATCATCAAAAACCATGCAGCAACTACTCGGCAACTGGAGTTACCCCACCGCAATAACTTTCGGTGCAGGGTCGATCGACCAATTACCCGAGGCCTGTAAACAGCTGGGCATCAGCAAGCCGCTGCTGGTTACCGATAGCGCACTCGCCAAACTTGAATTCGTCACCCGATTGATCGACGCCAACGAACAGGCCGGCCTCACCACCAGCCTTTACAGCGATGTAAAGTCCAACCCGACCGGCAGCAACGTGGAGGAGGGTGTCGCCGCCTATAAGCGCGGTGGTCACGACGGGGTCATTGCGCTCGGCGGCGGCAGTGCGCTCGACGCCGGCAAGGCCATCGCCCTGATGATTGGACAGCACCGGCCGATGTGGGACTTCGAGGATATCGGTGACAACTGGCAGCGCGTCAATGCCGATGGCATCGCACCGCTGATCGCAATACCCACGACTGCCGGAACCGGCTCGGAAGTCGGGCGCGCCTCGGTTATCGTCGACGAAACACGCCAGCTCAAGGTCATCATCTTTCATCCCGAGATGCTGGCCAACCGGGTCATCGCCGACCCCGAACTGACCACCGGCCTTCCGGCTACGCTGACCGCGGCGACCGGGATGGATGCCTTCGTCCACTGTCTCGAAGCGTATTGCGCCAAAGGCTATCACCCGATGGCAGACGGCATTGCATTGCAGGGCATGACACTGATCAGACACTGGCTGCCGGTCGCATTCGAACACCCGGACGACCTCGAAGCCCGGAGTCACATGCTCGCCGCCTCGATGATGGGTGCGGTTGCCTTCCAGAAAGGCCTCGGCGCCGTGCACGCACTGGCGCATCCACTGGGTGCGCTCTACGACAAGCACCATGGCCTGCTCAATGCGATCCTGCTGCCCTACGTACTGGTGCACAACCGGCCGGCAATTGAAGATAGAATAGGCCACGTCGCACGCGTGCTCGAACTGGATCAGGCTTCCTTCGATGCTTTTCTGCAATGGATTCTGGAACTCCGGACGACGCTGCAGATCCCGAACGATCTGGAATCGATCGGGATCGATGCCGGCCAAAGCCGGCGTATCAGTGAAATGGCGGCAGCAGACCCATCCGCTGCCGGCAACCCGCTATTGCTGACTGCAGCAGAGTATGCGACAGTGTTTGAAGCAGCCGTTAAGGGGCGGCCGGCAGGTAGATAATTGTGATCATTGGAATTCTGGAAGCGGATATACTCGACGACGATGTGATAGAGCGTTACGGGCACTACGCCGATACGTTCGAACAGCTGCTGTCCGCTGTTGATCCGCAACTCGCATTCCAGACCTACCACGTCACGCAACAGCAATACCCCCAGGACATCAATGACTGCGATGTCTACCTGATCACCGGCAGCAAATCCAGTGTTTATGAAGATATCGACTGGATAAACCGCTTGAAACAGTTCGTCGTCGATTGTTACGAACGTGAAGTCAAAATGGTCGGTATCTGTTTCGGCCACCAGTTAATCGCGCATGCGCTCGGCGGACGGGTGCAGAAAAGTGACAAAGGCTGGGGCATCGGTGTGGCCAGCAGCGAGGTCACGCACATGCCAGACTGGCTGGTACCGGAAAAGAAACAGTTCAATTTGCTGGTCAGTCACCAGGACCAGGTTACCCGTTTGCCGCAGCAGGCATCGCTGGTTGCGACCAATGAGTTCTGTCCCATCGCCGGCTACCGCGTTAACAATTCAATCCTGACCTTCCAGGGCCACCCGGAATTCAGCCGTGATTACCTGCGATACATTATGACGCATCGACGCGACCTCATCGGCGAACAGGCCTACAATCATGCAAAACAGTCACTGGCACGGGCACTGAATGAAGACAACAACCTCGTCGCCCAATGGATCGTGAACTTCATACGTAAATAGTTTTTTGTAGGAGCGGTTTTAGCCGTATACGCTTTATCTGTAGTAGTTCAGACCTGATCGGAGCGTTAGCATAACAATCTGCCGCCTCAAAACTCTTCGTCACGGTTATCCGGTCTTTTTGTTCTCTCGCCAAGGCGCAAAGCTCGCAAAGGAAGCTTTTTCTCATTTGCCGCAAGCAAATAGTTTCCCTGCGGCCCCTGCGCTCTCTGCGAGAGTGAAAAATCTTGCTTTTTTCTCGCAGGGGCGCAGAGTGCGCAGAGGTTATTCCTGCGAACAACCTAAAGAGTACTTGGCGAGAGAACCGGTTTTCGCCGACTACAAACCGTTGATCAGTCCAATGAATCAACAGGTTCAATATATCCAATCCACACACAATCAGACACTGACTGTCAGATGATGTCTGGTTTGTCTCATACGGATTGACCCGATCTTGCAGATCCATATACTTAAGCTATAGGCATTACTAAAACAAAAATGTGCCATGTACACTGATATCAACCCGCAACTACTACAAATCCTGGGCATCATCATTGCCGTCATCTTCGTCATCGTCGTGATCGTCGTTTATCGCGATGCCAGAATCCTGCGTAAAAGCCACGAGGATATTGATCACCGCGTCGAGAAATTACGCCTGGGTGACATGATTGCCCGCCTCAATATCCCGTTCAGCAAGTACGACCACAACACCTCGGACCTGGACAAGGAACGCCACATCTGGGCCTGCGAACATTGCCCGCATCCGGACAAATGTGAACGCATGTTCGATGGCGAGGACCTCGATCCAGCCCACTTCTGTCCCAACTATCGCGACCTGAAGAAAATCAAGGGCTAGGCATCAGGCCGATTCATTGCGGTCAATGGATGGGCTGATTGCCGGATATCCTTTATCATTGCACGTCCCGACGAACAACCCGCAAGCAGTCATCAAGTGACAGAAGCAGCCAACACAGAAAAAGCCGCCGGTAAAGGTCCCGCCAGAATCGTCTACATCCTCTACCTGGTCAGTATCTTTATCGGTATTAGCGCGATCGTCGGCCTGATCATGGCCTACGTCAACCAAGAAGACGCACCCGACTGGCTAAAAACCCACTACCGGTTCCAGATCAGGACCTTCTGGATCGGCGCACTGTATCTGTTCATCGGTGTGCTGTTCGCACAGTTCTTCATCGGTGTGATCATTATCCTGTTCTGGCTGCTGTGGCTGATCGTACGCTGCGCCAAAGGATTCAAATACCTCGACCGGGAGCAGGCCGTTCCCAACCCTGCAGGCTGGTGGTTCTAGCAGAGCAATCATGACCTGCGGATACTGCGGACAAAAAAAACCGGGCCAAAGCCCGGTTTTTTATCCTTGCCGACTTGTCTGTCTTGGTGATGTGCTGTTCAAAAGCGGACAGACAAACAGCGTTTACCTAGCACCACATCCCTGGCGACTAGATCCTTAATCCATAAAACCAAAACACGTTCCCTTGCAAAACGACCATTGATACCAACGAAGAGTATTCCCCGCTTGTTTAAACATCCTGTTCAGGCCCCGGATAAACCGGGTGAAGTCCAAACCAACGCTTTCAAAATACTCCTCACCCTCAATGAAATCAATGTACTTAAGTACAGGAGTTACAATTGTTGACCATGGGAACCCTTAACCTTAGTCGGCCGCATCGAATTGAATCCGGTTGAAATAGCCGGCCAGTTCATCAGGAAGACCTTCCGTCGTCTCGCCGTAAGCATAACCATAATGCACGCCGACACGAATGATCATCGGATACGAGGTGACGGAAAACCCGGGATGAACGCAGTAAATATCATAGCCCCTGGCAGGGAGCACGATCAGCAACAGCGGATTTCTGGCCTTGTAGGTAAAATCGATGCGACGACAGCTTGTCCCCTTGATCGTTATTTCAGACTGTTCAACCCGATAATCACCGAAAGTCTGCCGCTGCGCATTGATCGTCCTGTCGATAAATTGCGTTAGTGGATCGCCCGTCAGGGCATCGGTATCCGCGTCCAGCAGGATGCTGTGCGCGTAAGCCTCGAGGATCGACCCTGACGGTGTTGCTGACACAAATTGCAGCTGCGATACCGTCTTCCCGGGGAGATCGCTCGATTGTTCTGCAATTCGATAACCCGTTGACCGGGGCGGACCAATACTGAAACCGTTACCCGGATAACGATCCTGATCGGCCGGCGAACCGGAGCCGCTGAACCTGGCCAGATCGGCAGCGTGAACCGACGCAAGATCAAGCCTGAACATGCCAAAAGGCGAATGACCAATCGCAACCTGCTGCTTGCCTGTAGGGATCGGAATCCAGTAGCCGCAACCGCTGTAGACTTGGGCAAAACCCATATACTCGTAAGGTACGCCGGCTTCAATATCCTCGGTCGACGTATAGACCAGCAGATACTTCGCACGCGGATCATCAACGACGATTGCGCCCTCGTAAAACATGGATTCCATTGCAACGGAAAACGTCAGTTTAAAACCCTCAAAAAAACCCTGGCGGGTAAATGTGAATGTGCCGGGCGGCGTGGTGCACAACACGTTGTAGTCGCTATCGAGAATGCTCATCGTGGGTTCAAATATCGTGGCGTCAGCCGGCCCGTAACCCACAGGGTAGCTGTTCGCAACGAGCCGGTAGGGCAGTGCCCTGTCCGGCAACGTGTAGGCCACAAAGAAACTTTTCCCCGTGTCGAACTCGAACGCCGGTGATGCGCTGTCTATTGAAATCTTCCCGGTGGTATCGGCAGGAAATGGTGCGTAACTGATCCCGGACAATGACTGACAGCACACCGGTGACTGCTCCAGATGATCGATTGCTTCCTGGCGCGTCGGCAGCTCCGCACAGGCCGCCAGCAACAGCAGCAGCATTAAAGAAAAAACTGTTTTACCCGTGACAACCATCTAGATCCGCAACAAGATAAGATTGTTATTAATCCGGTTAAAACATACGCAAAATTACGAAAGCGTGCAATGACAATCATCAATATCAGTACCCGTTTCAGCACTGCAGCGGATTTCTTTTTTCCTGCGAATGCATGCAACATCCACTAACCACTGGTAACTATTAACTGTTCACTATTAGCTGCTTTTCCGTGTTATACGTGTCACAGCAACCCAGACACGATCACCGCTCATTGAGCGCAACAGTCGCTCGCGTATGGTCTTTCCGGCTCACTTTGGACTGTTCGATCCAGTCATTGCGCTCATGAATAAAAGCCGC
>CP070838.1:206906-214380 GCA_020341835.1 Thiotrichales bacterium
AAGTTACCGTAGGACATCAGGCGATCGTAACGCTGCTCGAGCACCTTATCCATGCCAATTTTCTCGATGGCTTCAAGCGCATCGCCCAGGGCCTGCTTGATGCTTCTTGCGGTGGTATCGATATCGCGATAGGCACTGCCGAGGGGCTCACGTACGATTTCATCGATCAGCCCGAGTTGCTTAAGGCGTTTGGCAGTGATACCCATTGCTTCGGCTGCCTCTTCGGCTTTTTCTGCGCTCTTCCATAAAATGGATGCACAGCCTTCCGGAGAAATAACGGAATAGGTGGCGTACTCGAGCATCATCACCCGATCACCAACACCGATGGCGAGCGCACCACCCGAGCCACCTTCGCCGATCACGGTGCAGATGATCGGTGTTTTGAGATCCGCCATGACGAACAGGTTGCGCGCAATCGCTTCCGACTGGCCGCGCTCTTCAGCATCCACACCCGGATAGGCGCCGGGTGTGTCGATGAAGGTAATGACCGGCATACGAAATCTTTCAGCCATTTTCATCAAGCGCAGCGCCTTGCGGTAACCTTCAGGCTTGGGCATGCCGAAATTACGGCGAATGTTTTCCTTGGTATCGCGACCCTTCTGATGGCCAATAATCATGACCGGCATGCCATCGAGACGCGCAATGCCGCCAACGATCGCCGGATCATCGGCAAAGCTGCGGTCGCCATGCAGTTCCTGAAAATCAGTAAAGATACGATCAATGTAATCGAGCGTGTACGGGCGCATCGGATGGCGCGCCAGCTTGGACGTCTGCCACGGACTGAGCTTGCTGAATATTGACTTGGTTAAACTGCGCGATTTTTCCTGCAACTTGGCAATCTCTTCACCGATGTTGATTTCGGAATCATCGGTGACATAACGCAGCTCTTCGATCTTGGCTTCGAGTTCAGCAATCGGCTGTTCGAAATCGAGATAATTTGGATTCATATATTTCAGAATGTCGTTGTTTTTGAATAAGTTAGTACAATGATAGCACGTCAAAATTCGCGTGGCCCGGAAATCTGGCTATTATTTCCGCAGCTGTATCAGTTCGCGCAGCACCGTGGTGGCATAGGCCCCTGCCTGCAGGCTGAATCTCAGCAGCCAATCGGTATCGACCTGCTGGCAGTCCAGATCTTTTACCATCAGGCGAAGCGGCCTGCGCTGTTGCTCGACGCGGGCATCGATCAACCCCTGCCGGAACAGCGGGAACCGGTCCACCACCTCTGCTTCGATCGCCCTGCAATCCTGCGCGGCCATGGTCTCGCCATCACCCCACAAAACCCCGCTCGGATGGATTTCACCACGATCAATGCGTTGCCCGATATCTTCTGATCCATCATCCCGGAAGCAGGCGCTGCGGCCATCAAGCATGAACACATCGCCTTTGATTGCGCTGTGCCATGTATCTTTATCGACCCTTTCGGAAAGGATGCTGTTAAAGATCCATGAACGTGCAGCGGATAGCAGCAGGCCGCGTTTGTGTTTGCTGATTCGTTTACGTTGACGCGAAAAAAGGCTTTCTGCTTCGCTCAGGTTTTGGAAATCGCGCCCGAAGCGTTGTTGACCGAAATAATTGGGCACACCCGTTTGCCTGATCCGGTCACAACGTGCCACCAGCTGCGTGAAATCATCATCACTGTCGAAGCGGATATCGCGCAACCTGATTTCGAAACGGTTTTGTTTCAGGGCGCCGCGCTGCAGTTTTTTCCGGTGCCTGGTTGTTCGGAGAATTTCAACGCCTTCGATCTGCAGTGCATTCCAGTCGACATCGTCGCGCCCGGGCAGGTAAACGCTGAACCATTGTGTGGTGACGGCGAAGCGGTCCTTGAGCCCGGCATAGCCGACCGCGTTTTTCTTTACACCGGCGAATTCCGCTATTTTCGTTGCCACCCAGTCAGTATTGTTATCACGCTTGCGCACATGCAGCCATGCATGCTCACCCTGCCCTGTCAGCTCAAATGGCAGCTGCTCATCAACGACAAAATCCTCGGGTACCTGTTTGAAACGGGCACTGACATCCAGCACCGGATAGGCGTGCGCCAGCTGGTCGAATTGTTCTTGCCCATAACCAGACATTTCATATACTCACTGCATGCCAATGACGATAACGAAACCGCTCGTTCGAATGATTACGCTGGTCCTGTTATGCTGCCTCAGTCTCGCAGGCTGTGATAACACGCCCAGGATACAGCCCCTGAGTGACGACGCGGTCATTCTTGCCTTTGGCGACAGCCTCACCTTCGGCACCGGTGCGAGCAGCGAGCAGGCCTACCCGTCGCAACTGCAATCCCTGATCTCGAGGACCGTTATCAATGCCGGCATTCCCGGTGAGGTCAGCCGGTCAGGTTTACGACGATTGCCCGCATTGCTGGATCAACATCAACCCGAGCTGATCATTATCTGCCACGGCGGTAATGACATCCTGCGCAGACTGGATCTGCAAATCACCCGGAAAAACATCCAGCAAATGATCGACCTGAGCCGTTCCAGTGGCGCCCAGGTCGTGCTGGTCGGCGTTCCGGAGTTTGGCATTTTTCTGTCGAGCGCGGCATTCTACACAGATCTTGCCGAAGAAAACCGCGTGCCGATCGAAAATAACGTGCTCAGCGAGGTGTTGAAAAAAGCGGCGTGGAAATCAGACCAGATACACCCGAATGCTGATGGCTACAGCATCATCGCCGCGAGGCTGGCCGCATTGCTGAAAAACTCAGACGCTATCTGATTTATTCAGACAACCGTCATAATTTTATACATGTTGACATTTTTTGACGCATCGTCATATTATTGCCCGCATGGCCGCCCCACTCGATAATCTGCCCCGTAAACAGCGCGAGTTCCAGCAGCGCGAGCAACTGATTCTGGATACCGCCCAGGGCATGCTGCACGAGCACGGTTATGCACAGCTCACCATGGAGCGGATTGCAGAAGCCGTCGAATATTCCAAGGGTACTATCTACAACCACTTCTCCAGCAAGGAAGACCTTGTCTGCTCGTTGTGCTGCCGTTGCGTCAGCAACCTGATTGAACTGTTCCAGCGCGCCTACGAGTACCCGGGCACGACGCGTGAGCGCTTTGCGGCGATTGGCATCGCCTACTCGCTGTATCACCAGTTGAATCCGCTCGACGCACAGAATATCCAGATCGTCAAAACCAATGCGGTTCGAGAAAAACTCAGTGAGGAAAAACAGCAGGAGCTGGGCGCACTCGAACGCGAGATCACACAACTGTGCATGAACCTGGTGAACGAGGCGATCGAGGCCGGTGATATAGCCAGATCAGAAAATCACACGGCCGACGCCATCGTGTTCGGCTTCTGGTCGATGCTGTACGGCGGCATACTGCTGGCACAATCGGACATACCGCTGGAAGATCTTGGCTTCAGCCCGGTGATTATGTTGTTGTGGAACAACTCGCAGCGGTTAATGGATGCCTACGACTGGCAACCGTTGAGCAAGACCACCGATACCGATGCGCTGTTCAAAAAACTATGTTCTGCATTGTTTGCAGAGGAAATGTGCAAGCTGACTCAAGGGGAGAGCCATCATGGTTGAGTTGTACACGCAAATGATTATTCGTTGGCGCTACCTGGTTATCCTGCTGACGGTGGCGACTGTGATGGGGATCGGTTACGGAGCGCAGAAGCTGAGTTTCAGCAACGACTACCGCATGTTCTTCGGCCAGGACAATCCGCAGTTGCTGGCGTTCGAGAAGATGCAGAACACCTTCAACAAGAATGACAATATTCTGTTCGTGATCACTCCAAAGGACGGCAGGGTATTCAGTACGGATACGCTGGCTGCGATCCAGGACATCACCGAAGAAGCCTGGCAGATACCCTTCTCCACACGTGTCGACTCCATTACCAATCATCAGCACACCGCGGCAGAAGAAGATGACCTGGTTGTGGACGACCTGGTCGTCGACCCCTCCGCGCTGACGGAAGACGACCTGTCGCGCATTCAGTCGATCGCGATCAATGAACCGATGATGGTGCGTCGCCTGATCTCGCCGGACAGCAGGTACACGGGCATTAATGTAACCGTTCAACTGCCCGGTGAAAGGCTCGACGAAGTGCCAACCGCTGTTGCTTATGCACGCGGCATGAAAGCCAAATACACGGAGAAGTATCCGAATCTGGATATCCGGCTGGTTGGCCTGACCATGATGAACAATGCCTTTCCCGAGGCCAGCCAGGACGACGGCCAGAACCTTTACCCGCTGGCGCTCGGCTTCATCATCATTACCCTGCTGCTGATGCTGAAAGGCCTGAGCGGCACCATCACCACATTCCTGATGATCATCTTTTCAATCGTTACCGCGATGGGCCTGGCCGGCTGGCTGGGAATCAGGCTGTCGCCACCGGTGATGAGCGCGCCAATCATGGTGCTGACCATGGCCATTGCGGACGCGGTGCACTTGCTGGTGACGATGAAGCATGAAATACACCTTGGCAAGAACAAGGTGGACGCCATGGTCGAGAGCATGCGCATCAATTTCTGGCCCATCTTTGTCACCACGCTGACAACGGTACTCGGATTCCTCAGTCTTAACTTCAGCGATGCCCCGCCGTTTCACGACCTTGGCAATATTGCAGCAATGGGTGTGGCCGCGGCATTCATCTATTCGATAACCTTTCTGCCCGCATTAATTACCATCCTGCCTGCCCGATCCACCCGCGAGGTAACCGGTAAATATGCGATGGGGCATTTCGGCGATTTCGTTATCCGTCATTACCGGTCGTTGTTGATCGTCAGCTCTGTCGTCGTGCTGATACTGGTTGCGATGGTACCCAAAAACGAGCTCAATGACGTGTTCGTCGAGTACTTTGACGAGACCATCGATTTCAGACTGGACTCGGATTATGCCGCCGAGAACCTGACCGGCGTTTACTATATCGATTTTTCACTCGGCACCAACGAGTCAGGCGGCATCAGCAACCCGGAATACCTTAAACACGCCGATGATTTTGTACAGTATTTACGTTCACAGCCTGAAGTCATCCACGTTTTCTCACTGACCGATACCTTCAAACGACTCAACAAGAACATGCACGGCGATGATCCCGCCTGGTACAAACTGCCGGAAGAGCGCAATCTCGCTGCACAGTATTTGCTGCTCTATGAAATGTCGCTGCCCTACGGGCTCGATCTGAACAACCAGATTGATGTCGGTAAAACCGCAACAAAGATTGCGATTACGCTGGAAACACTGTCATCCAATGAAGTACTGGCGTTCGAACAACGAATTTCCGAATGGCTGCAGCAGAACATGCCGGAACTGGAAGGCAACGGCACCGGCCCGACGGTGATGTTCGCCCACCTGGGAAAACGCAACATCAACAGCATGCTGGTCGGTACTACGGTCGCGCTGTTCCTGATCTCGATGGTACTGATCGTTTTCTTCCGCTCGCTGCGCTACGGACTGATCAGTCTGTTGCCTAACCTGCTGCCGGCTGCAGCCGCATTCGGCATCTGGGGCCTGTTTGTCGGCCAGGTCGGAATTGCATTATCGGTGGTAACCGGGATGACGCTGGGAATCGTGGTCGATGATACCGTGCATTTCATGAGCAAGTACCTGCGCGCCCGCAGGGAAAAAGGCCTGGATGCAAAACAGGCTGTCCATTACGCTTTCAACAGTGTCGGAATTGCACTGCTGGTGACATCCGTCGTACTGGTCGCCGGCTTCATGATCATGGCGCAGTCGCATTTCGAACTGAATGCCGGTATGGGATTGCTCACCAGTGTCGTCATTACCATGGCGCTGGCGATCGATTTTATGTTGCTGCCTCCATTGTTAATCAAACTTGAAGAAAACGGGGAAATAAGAGTATGAACATCAAGCTGATTCGAATGACATTTGCCGCTGCTGCGATTGGCTGTCTGCCATTTGCGTTGTTTGCTGAAACCGCCGAAGAAAAAGGCCTGGCCATAGCGGTCGAAGCTGACAAGCGTGACGAAGGCTTTGGTGACTCGACCGCTAACATGATCATGGAACTTAAAAACAAGCAGGGTGATACCAGTACACGTTATATTCGTATCAAAACACTGGAAGTCATCGGTGACGGGGACAAATCGATGTCGATCTTCGACGAGCCCGCCGACGTCAAGGGCACCGCCTTCCTGACCTTTTCGCACGCGGTCAAGCCGGATGAACAATGGCTGTATCTGCCGGCACTCAAACGCGTTAAACGCATCAACTCCAAGAACAAGTCCGGTCCTTTCATGGGCAGTGAATTCGCCTATGAAGATATCGCCTCACAGGAAGTCGAGAAATATACCTACAAGTATTTGCGCGACGAAACCCTGAACGGCATCGACTGCTTTGTGATCGAGCGTTACCCGGCCTACAAACATTCAGGCTATACACGCCAGGTGGGCTGGATCAACAAGGAAGAATACCGCCCGGAAAAAATTGTTTTCTATGACCGCAAGAATACCTTGCTGAAAACACTGACCTACGACGGCTACCAGCAATACCTGGATAAATACTGGCGCTCCGATCAGATGTTCATGGAAAACCATCAAACCGGCAAAAGCACGAAACTGAGCTGGAGCGATTACCAGTTCAAAACAGGGCTGAAGGACAGGGATTTCAACAAGAACAGCCTGAAACGCGCCAAGTAAACGTTAACCACAATCCGGCATTACTATGAAACGCGTTCTGTCCGCTTTCATCCTTGGCACTGTGCTACTGCAAATGCCCGTTATTGCAGCACAGTGGTCGGGCTATGTGTCGGGTCAGTACCGTTACTTTTTCGAGGATCCGGCCGATCCCAGGCAACACAACAGCTACTGGTCGGCAGCGGCTGAGCCCGAGTTCTATCATGCCTGGCAAGGTGGTGATCACAGCTTCAATACGATCCTGTTCTATCGTATCGATCAACACGATGACAAGCGCACGCACGGCGACATCCGCGAGCTTTCATGGACCGGCGTGTTTGAACATTTCGAAATCACCGCCGGTGTCAGCAAGGTATTCTGGGGTGTTGCCGAAACCCAGCACCTGGTCGATATCATCAATCAGACCGACCTGGTCGAGAACGTTGATGGTGAAGACAAGCTCGGTCAGCCCATGGTCAAGCTCAGCACGGTGCAGAACTGGGGCACGGTCGACTTCTTCGTGCTGCCGTATTTTCGTGAACGCACTTTCCCCGGACCTGAAGGACGTCCGCGACCCGATGTCGTCGTCGATACCGATGCCGATGCCATCTATGATTTCGAGGCCGGCCAGGACCATATCGACCTCGCCATTCGTTACTCACACTATATCGGCGAATGGGAATTCGGCCTTTCCTACTTCAGCGGAATCGACCGTCTGCCCAGCGACTTCTTCCCGATCACGTTCGCACCCGATGGCCAGCCCACCTCCGTTGTACCGGTTTATTCGTTGATCAACCAGGCCGGCATCGACGGCCAGGTATTCTTCGGCGACTGGACCTGGAAACTCGAAGCAATCAACAAGGAATACCGCTC
>CP070838.1:214480-221950 GCA_020341835.1 Thiotrichales bacterium
CTGGGCGTCAAATTCAAGGTCTGCGGACTGGCCGCACAGGATTACGATTATTCGATTAATGATTTCTATGAATTCATCGAAGTGGTGCCATCGGCCATCACCGAACTTTCTCACTGGCAACAACAGGGCTACTCATTGATCACACCGGTTGTTCTGGAGAAAAAACACGCAATCGAGGACATACGCTGATAAGATTCGCCTTTTCGAATTACACGGCTTGCGGAAATGAGCTCAATCACGATCGAACACAATGTAACGCCCGCCAAACTCGACGTCATGTATGTGGACGACTGGCCGGTGTGGACCAAGGGTGTGTCTGAATTCGACTGGGAATACGATCAACAGGAAACCTGCTACATCCTGGAAGGCAGCGCAGTCATTACACCCGAGAACGAGGAACCGGTGGATATCAATCGCGGCGATCTCGTGGTGTTTCCGAAGGGCATGAAATGCGTATGGAAGATAATCGAACCCATCGAAAAACACTACAAATTTGATTGAGCCGGCAGATCGACATGGAACTATGGGAACAAATCGCCCTCGGCGCGCTCGCCGTACTGGTTCTGTTTATGTTCAGACCGGGCATCAAGGCTACCATCGAGCGCAGCAAAAATGCCGAGGAAAAGCACTGGGGAACAGTCGCTCTGCTGGCGGTTGTGCTGATTGCCTTCGTAATATTTCTGATCTGGTCCGTGCGCTAGCCTGGCAAAGCGACCGCTCAACCCCGGCCCCGTATATCCAGCCTGTCAACCAGCCATCGTATCGTTGGCGCCTGAATGAACAGGGCGAACAGAACAACACCAAATGCGATTGACTGTATCGTCCACCAGTAATCCAGCGACACCGGAATCGACAGGGCCAGTGCCAGCGCAACTGCACCCCTCAACCCGCCCCACACCATGACGGTCTGGCTGCGCAAATCCACCGGCCTGCTCTGCATCAGGCCCAGCAGGGAAAGACTGCCATAGACACTGACCGCCCGCGCAACCAGGACCGCCACGATCGCGATTAACATTGCGAGCCAGCGTTCCTCGAACATGCTAAGCGTCACTGTGACACCCATAATGATAAAGACGGTCGCATTCGCGATATGGGCAATCACGTCCCACATATAATCATGCTTTTTATCAGCATCACCAAGGGGTTTATCGACCCGCAGAAGCGACATCACGATAGCCGCCGACAAGGTTGCCATAACGCCCGATACCTCAAGCGGACCGTCAGCAAGCAGGTAGGCACCGTATGCGACGATCAGGCTGAGCATGCCGTTCATTATCTGGCCCTTAACAATCCTTCCGCTTAATCCCGCCGCCAGTCCGACAACCGCGCCGGTTGCAAGCCCGCCCAGGAAAATTCTTAAAAACTCGGTGATCACTTGCGATGGCGTTACTGCGCTGTCCAGCGACAGCGCCATTGAAACAAACAGGCTGAATAACACGATTGCGGTAGCATCATTGAACAGGCTTTCCCCCTCCAGCAACACGGTGAGCCGCTCAGGTGCACCGATCTCGCGCAAGCGTGAGACCACGGCAACCGGGTCTGTTGCCGCCAGTATGGCGCCTGTCAACATCGCGGCAATAAACGGAAATCCGGTCGGATGTGCAATGCCGAAAAAAAGCCCGACCGCTGCCAGTGATGCGGTCAGAAACAGCCCGATAACAGCCAGAAAAATTATTGAACCGATATTATCGGCAAGCAGGCGCTTATCAATCCTGTACGCCGATTCGAACACCAGCACAGGAATAAATACATAGAATATCAGGTCGTGAAAGTTTTCCGCGCGTATGCCGGTGTCCAGACCCGACATGACCGCCACTTCCGAAGCGATAAAACCAACGATAACCAGCACGCTGCAATATGGCAGGCGCACGATGCGGGATATTGGCTCTGCAACATAAGCCAGCAGGAGCAATACAACCAGTGAAGCTGTAATCTGCTCGATGGACATGTGTATTAGGACATCTATACTGCCTGACAGTTCTTCCAGTCCGACCTGTTTTCTGCAACATGGAACAGGGCTGCGAGAACATGCCTGTCAAATAACTGATCCGCCTGCTCGAGCATGGCGTCTATCACTTCATTAACCGGCATACCGGCCCGGTAAACGCGTGAACCGGACATCGCAGCAAATGCATTCGCAGCAGCTATGATCTTTGCTTCCTGCATGATAACGTCGCCTGAAAGGTCTTCAGGGTAACTGTTTTCATCGGGTCTTTCAGTTTCAACACTCTGCCCCCCAGGTGTCATTTCTTTCAGGTGCCGGTCAAAGACAGAAAGCCATTGCGGAAAATTTGTCAGGCCTGAACGGGGCAATTCTTTATAACCAAACCGCGCTTTCGGTGGATTATTCAGCGCAGGCACACTAAAACTAATAGATACAAGTATATACGCGATTATGCCGTGCATGCTGATCGACATGGATAGCTATAAAACGCAACTTCAAAATATCATGCAGCTAAAAACATGGTAGACAGTCTCATCAATAAACAGCTTATTGCTGCTATTGCAGTTTTGCTAATCACAGGCTCCAGTGTAGCGGCTGATGAACCCGACCCGGCCCAGGCGCTATTTGAAGAAGCTATGGACGATCGTGAATCCGGCAAGATCTACGACGCCATCAAGATCTTTGAAAACATCCTGGCAACAAACCCGTACCTCAACCGCGCCAGACTCGAGCTTGCGGTTGCCTATCATGAAGCCAGCCTCTATGAGAAAGCCATAGAACAGTTTCAGATCGTGCTGGATGATCCGGAAACACCCGAGGCAGTCCGCCTTGCCGTACTGGCCTACATCGGTCAGCTTTACAGTGACGAACTGGAACCGGAAGGCTCGCATCACTTTTCCCAGTACGCCAAGGCAGGGGTGATATACAACTCCAACATCAATGTCGTTCCCGGTGTGGGCAACATTATTGTCAATGGGCGCGAGTTCTTTTTACCTTCGGAAGAAATCGCTTCTTTTGGTACTGACATCGTGCTGAGCGCATCGCACCGTTACCGCCGCAAGAAGCCATTCAATGTGGACGGCGCCAGAACCACCTTCGAATGGCAGAGCCAGGCCTCGTTATCGAGCAACCTGTACACGGAGACCAGCGATTTCAATCTCAACATCGTCAGCGCTGATACCGGCCCGGCCTTTATCTCTGCAGGCCGCTGGCTCGGTGCAATTCCGTTCAGAGTTGACTATGTCAACCTCGGCCACAGCTCGCTGGCAACCGCTTTTTCGGTCAATCCGTACATCAGCTTCGATTTCGGCAATTACCGCAGCATCCTGCTCGAGTCGACTTTTCTGACTCGACGTTATGCCGATACGATCAATGAGCCCCAGGACGGCAACCTGTTGATGGCCGGCGCCGCCTATACCAGCCTGCTGCAAAGCCTTAACACGGGTCTGGAAGCCGGCTTCAGACTGCGTGATCGCAGTGCGGAAGACGACCAGTTTGCCTATGATGGACTGACGCTCTATTTCAGTGGCTATTATTCGTTAACGGATCTGAGCACGACCTATCTCAAGTTCAGCTACAGAAATTTTGACTACAAGGCGCCGGACACGATTATCGATAGCAGCAACACGACCCTGATCAGAAAAGACGACGAAATCACAGCCAGCATCGGCTATAACCTGGATATAAAGGACGGCTTTCTGGCCAGCTGGGTCTTGAATACCGAAGTCGCCTATACCGAAAACGAATCCAATATCGATGCATACGATTACGACCGTTTACTGGTGGCGTTGAACCTGTCCCGATATTTTCAGTAAAATAGTGTAAACAGATCCAACACCCGATTTTTGCCAATTCAGCCTTAAAAAGCGCCGTTTGGGCATATTTTGATCATATTTGTCCACATTTTTGCCAATAGTGTCAATCTTATCGACTTTTGTCGACTTCCTTAACGACGTTATCCTGGTATCGACTTCAAGCCACGGCGGATTGATGCCGACCTGCTGGCGAGGCGATCGACTCCCCAACAAGGCTCTTCCAGCACCGGAAAAGGTTTCGTAAGTTATTGATTAATATCGTCATAAAACGATAGCGCCAGACCTGCCCCAAATCCATCTGTGGTATCTGATTGACCCCACCGAAGCCGCATGTAGCGCCTGGGCGACCTCAACATCGCGTCATCATCAGGGCCGGCTTACGGAATGTTTTACACAATCTGTGACGAATATTTACCCATATCGGAATTCCCACCTCCCGGCATCAATTTTCGATCACAAGCTACTGAAAAAAATAGATATTTCAGCCCGCTGGCACGGTTCCTGCTTTATGAATAAAAAATGAGACCTAGACGATGTACCGAATTGAGACCAAAAGGAAAAGCCGTTCAGCACTCGGGCTCGCATTAATCTGCGCGTCTGCTGCCGGCCTGTTATTAGTGACTACAAACGTGAGCGCGAACACCGAACAGGGTGCCGCCGAAATGGCCTATGTTGATTCAGTCTATAGCTGGGGCATATGGGAACTTGGCCTGGAACCGGCATCGGGCCCCCAGCCGCCAGGGAACACCACGATGAACGACAGATCGGGAAAACTGCAATTCAGACCCAACGATAACGCGGCTTTTATCGTGCAGAGCATTCCGGTTCCGTCGACGATAGCCAGGCCGCAACGGCCACAACCTTCACCACCCTCCACTCCGACGGCCGTGCCCGTCCCGGTTATTGGGCCTGGTGGTAGCGGCCCCATTTTGCCGGGCATGGTCCCCAATTCACCCAACCTGCGATGAACGTGATGACAATGAAACCGATAATTATACCTATGATGCTAGCCGGCCTTCTTATGACGCGGGCGGGTTTTGCGGCCCATATCGATGCGACCGCGCTGTTCCAGTTACATGGCATCGCGCAGGTAACTGGCCACGACAAGGAATGGATAAATACCGGCGGCCTGCTGAATAATTTCGGCGATGTTTCTGATACGGCCTCTGGCGGCTCAAGCGGTCGCGACACCGTTGTATTCAGTACCTTTGTTATGAGCAAGAAGGATAACGCCAGACTGACGCTGGGTTTCGGCACTGACCATGTTGCCAATCTGGGTGGAAATGATCTGGCGATATTCACGATCGACCCTCTCGACCCGGCCACCGGTTATCAAACCATTCTCGCTCCGACAACACTGGATATCACTATCGGCGGAACCACCCTGCGACACCAGTCCGAGTCGATCAATATTGGAGGATTCCTTCAGGGCGTATTCGGGCCCGACTCGGATGACCCCGGCACTGACCCCGATCTGCTCGGCGCAAACGGTGTCGTACTGGTCGATCTTGCTGATTTCATGGCGCCGGGCGCGGTAATGAATGAATTCAGCATAAACGTACTCAGCGCAGCTGAAAATCCCTATCACTACCCAGCCATCACCGCTGCCGGTTCATTCAATACCACTGTCGTCCCGCTGCCGCTGCCCGCGGTACTGTTCGGCTCGGGCCTGGCGCTGCTCGGAATGATAGGCCGCAGAAACCGGCGATAGGCTCAGATTTTTTCCAGCTCCACAACCTCTTCGCTGATATCGAGCTCGGATAGCACACCATAGAGCGCACCCTGCAGCGCTTCCTCGATTACCGGGTGATAGAACGGCATTTTGAGCATATCGAATACGGTCAGACCCTGCTGTATCGACCAGGCCAGCAGATGGGCCAGATGCTCGCCCTTGACACAGGCCATGGCTGCGCCCAGCACCCGGCCATCGGCCCGGTTAACATACACGCGCAGGATGCCCCGGTTCTTGCCGATAATCAGCGCGCGGCCGACGGGCCCGAACTGCATTTCGGCAACCGCGATTTCGTCTTCGTTCAGCTCGCCCAGTTGCGCTCCAACCGTGGCGATATTGGGATCACAGAAGGTAATCGCCAGCCCGGTCTTGCGCCTGAACGCAACAGCGCTGTTGCGTACCGCGTTGTACCCGGCCACGCGGCCTTCATGGCCTGCCTCGTGCAACAACGGGCGGTCCATATTGACATCCCCGGCAATATAGATCGCTGAATCACCACACTGCATGGTTTCGGGATTGAACTGGGGGACGCCCGACTGATCGAGCTGAAGGCTTGTGTTTGCAAGATCCAGCCGATCGAAATTTGGCCTGCGCCCGAGACTGGCCAGCACTTTCTCGACCACCACCTCTTTATCGCCGCAGCGGACCAGAACACCGCCATCGGTTTTTTCGAGTTCAGCTTCCTGCCCGAGCCATAGCGGGAACTCCTTGCCAATGGCTTCGACCGCGAGTTTATTGACCACCGGGTCATCCAGTTTCGCCACATTTTCCAGCAGATCCACCCCGGTCACATCAACATTCAACCTGGACAATGCCTGGCCAATTTCCAGCCCGATCGATCCCAGGCCGATGACTGCGATCGATGCCGGCAGATCCTCCCGCTCGAACAGCTCATCGGTGGTGATAATGTCATCGGCGAACGGCTGCCATTGCGACGGCACCACCGGCACGGTACCTGTTGCGATCACCACGGCACCAGCCCTGTAGTGTTCACCGTTGACTTCAATGGTCTGATCATCGATGAAACGGGCATAGCCGTCGATCAAATGCTCTTCATCGAGCGCATCGGTAACACCCAGGGTCTTGTCGACGAAGACGTCGCGCAGATCCTGTACGTGCTCCATGACAGCCGGCCTGTCCAGAGCTAACTCGTCGCCACCCTCTATGCCTTCCCGGTCGAATATCGACCTGCGGTGATAATCGTCGGCCACCTGGATGAAAACCTTTGAGGGCATACAACCCACCCGTGCGCAGGTCGTCCCCAGCTCACCCCCATCGATCAAAACATAGTTGTCTGTTTTCCTGCGAACCTGCGACAATGCGAACAGCCCGGCGCTACCGGCACCGATAATGGCAACATCAACTTCACGCGACATAGCAACTCCTGACTAATACGGGCGCCTAGATTACCAGTATGACCGGTCATGTGAAACCGGTGGCTGACCTGGCCACACGCCTGAAAAGCTGGTCATTCTATCCCTGATTGAGAAAAACAATCACACATATAGCGAAATACTAATTGAATGCTCTGCCATTCCTGATTATTGTTGTTCCCATAGAATTCTGATGTAGAATTTCCATCCCCAATTAAAACCACGAAGGAGAAAAACCATGGCATTGAAAGGCAGTAAAACAGAACAGAATCTTAAAGATGCTTTCGCAGGCGAATCCCAGGCAAACCGCCGTTACCTTTATTTCGCTTCAAAAGCTGATGTTGAAGGCTACAACGATGTTTCAACCGTTTTCCGTTCAACGGCTGAAGGCGAAACCGGTCACGCACACGGCCACCTCGAATACCTTGAAGAAAGTGGTGACCCGGCAACCGGTCTGCCCATCGGTGGTACCGCCGATAACCTGAAGGCCGCTATCGCAGGGGAAACACACGAGTACACCGACATGTACCCGGGCATGGCCAAAACGGCTCGCGACGAAGGCTTTGATGAAATCGCCGACTGGTTCGAAACCCTGGCCAAGGCGGA
>CP070838.1:222050-229506 GCA_020341835.1 Thiotrichales bacterium
AAAACGGCTGGGAACTTGCGTTCTACCTGGGTACTTCGTTCAGCAAGGACGAAACGCTGACCATCAAGCAGGAAGGGTTTCCGGATATCCGCTTCGAGGCTGAGTTCGAGACGAAACCGTTTGACTCGCCGCCTTATTACGGCATACGCCTGGGCAGGTGGAGTAATGGCCATGCCTGGGAAGTCGAGCATATCCATCAGAAAATCTATGTTGATGATCTACCGCCCGACGTACAGCATTTTGAGATAACAGACGGGTATAACCTGTTTCTTTTCAACAGTGCCTGGCAGCTGAACAGGTACGATCTCATCACCCGTCTGGGTGTCGGGCCGGTTATCGCCCATCCGCAAATTACCGTTCGCGGTATCAGCAATCACCAGTCTGGCGGTGGTGCTATACCGATGATCTGGGATTCAGACAGTGGTTATCAGTGGGCCGGTGCAGCGGCACAGGTGTCGCTGGAAAAAGAGTTCAGCATCAGTCAGCACTGGTTGTTGAGTCTGGAAGGCAAGTTGTCCCATGCAAACGCCGATATCGATATCGAAGGCGGCAGCGTTACGGTTCCCAATACCGCGATTCATCTCGTCGCTGGGATCAAGTACGATTTCTGACACCGACCTGGTTAATGCAAACGGTCAGGCGTGTGGGGCCGGAACCAAAAGGGTCAGAGTCGATTGAAATTCTGTTTCAATCGACTCTGACCCTTTTGGAGCAGGTTGATTGTTTCTTAACCGGCTGTTATTTGGTGATATATTTGATCACGGTGGGCGTTTTTGCCGGGTCAGCGATGCTATCGAGAGTGACTAACAAGCAGGGATTCATCCGTTTTGCGTTACATCCGGGAGCGTGCAGCATCGTCCGGATTTTATTGTGCGTGACTGTGCTTGGTGCAGGGGTGGCGTATGCGGAGGCAGTCAAACCTTTCTGGACCGAGAAGTCTTCCTATATTGAGGGCGACAATTTATACGTGGTGGGGGTGGCTTCCAATACCCCATCGATCGAGTCAGGGCGAAAGCAGGCTTTTGAGAACGGAAAAAGTGAAATCATGAATTTTACCCAGATCTCGAATCTGGAGGGTCTGGTGATAAAAACCCAAATGACCTATGAGGAGCGAATCGGTAACACATTCAATATCTATCGCCTGATGTTCGTCGATTACGAGGGTATCAATTCACTCAAAAGCAGGAATCTGGAGCAGACAAAAAGGAATTATGATCGGTATCAGCAAAAGCAGGAGCAGGAGATCACTATAAAGCGGAACGCGCTTAGCAAACTGAGTCAAAACACAAAGGAACTGGCTCAGCTGGACAAGAAATACTATGAAATTGTCGGTAATGTGCAAACGGCTTCGGAAAAAGCGCTGAGGTATGTGAAGGTGGGTATGTCGCGTGATGAAGTCGAAAGTCTGCTGGGCCACCCCCGATCGATACACCGACATTATTATGATCATATCCATGATCTGAAATACGGCAAATACTGGGTGATATTTGATGAGGCCAATACTGTGAAGTGTCTGAGTACCAGCAAGATGTGTATTGTGGATGACTGCAATACGATCGCTACACGGTGTACCAATCGGTGGGGCGGCGTGTCATATTACGGCAGGATGATCGAGTAATCTATGGTTCTTGCGGTCCTGGTGGTATGAACTGGCTGGCGCATATATTCATTTCAGAAAACTCCATCGATTATCAGCTGGGCAACCTGTTGGCGGACCCTTTCAAGGGTAAGAGCTGGGAAGGCGCCAGCAGGCAATTGCAGGATGGCTTTGGTATGCACGCCAGTATTGATTCGTTTACTGACTCCAATGCACTGGTTTCGCAAAGCAAGTCGAGGCTTGGCAGTCGGGGTTATCTGAAAGGTGTAATTATTGATATAACCTATGATTACTGTCTCATCAAAAACTGGGATCGGTATTCAAAAGTCGACCTGGACAGATTCATTAATACGTTCTACCAGAATGCAAATGCCGCGATTGTGGAATATCCCGATAACGCCAGAGCATTCGTACAACGCTTGATCGATTACAGGGTTTTAACCAGCTATGGCTCGGTCGAAGGTCTTGAGCTGGCATTTCGGCGCATTGATAAAAGATTGTCGCGGCGTATCCTTGCGAAGGAGTCGGCTGGCGGATACATGCCGGTTATAAAAAGAGAATTAGCGGCTATAGAAAAAGATTTCTCCGGATTCTTCCCGCAACTTGTCAGTCATTTCAGGTCAAAGTCCGGAGTTCCAGGCGGACCGCATTGGCTAAGGTGACTCAGTGCGGGTTAGCTGGCATATGGCCAGCCGGTATCCTGAGGGACAACTGAGCCCCGGGGTCTAATATGTCACCTACGACGTTTTCACGAGAATCATTCGATACCGCTGTGTGGCGGGTTGTGGCGAACATCGAGCCCGGTCAGGTCATGAGCTACGGCGAAGTTGCGCGCGTTGCCGGTTTTGCTGGACACGCGAGAATGGTTAGTCAAGCTCTGCGCCGGTCAGACGCCCCGTTGCCGTGGTATCGTGTCGTAAAGTCTGATCGTAGGCTTGCCTTCAAGCCTGGTAGCGAGGCCTATACCCGGCAGAAAGGATTGCTGGAGGCCGAAGGTGCGCAGGTCGTAAACGGGAAAGTCATTGTGACCGAATCAGCTGATGTGGTCGATCTGGACCGGCTGATCTGGGGTCCGCCAGGGTAGCGGCAGGGCCTTTATCCAGGCCAGTCGAAGGCCGGGACGTGCCCAAATCGCAGCAAAAACAACACTCCATTGATCCGATGGCCTACAAGCCTGAAGCCATTTCTACAACGGCCTATCTCGCGGCTGCGAAACAGGCGGGTGCCGACCACGTCATGACCAAACCCTTCGAACGTGAGGAACTGCTCGAGGCCGTAGAAAGCCTGCTGAAAAATCTGCATTAGACGTGGCCCGTGGGGCTTGTCCCTTCTATAAACCTGCGCACTGTCTGCGGTGATTCCGCGAAGAAAAGTAGTATCATGGCAGCATGCCATCGACTCAATTTCACCCGGCCGTTGCTGATTGGTTCAACACGCATTTTGGAGCACCATCCGGGGTTCAGGCACAGGCATGGCCGGCAATACAGGCTGGTCAAAATACCTTAATCGCAGCACCCACCGGTTCCGGTAAAACACTGGCTGCTTTCCTGGCCGCAATCGATCAGCTGGTGCACGAAGGCCTGCAGTTTCCGCTGGCGGATGAGACCCAGGTACTGTACGTTTCCCCGTTAAAGGCGCTGTCCAACGATATCCATAAAAACCTGGAACTGCCGCTGAACGGTATACGCGACGCCTTGCTGGAAAACGGTTACCAGGATGTGCCGATCCGCGCCCAGGTACGCACCGGTGATACCCCTCAGTCGGAACGCGCGATGATGAAACGTTGCCCGCCGCATATCCTGGTGACCACGCCCGAATCACTGTTTATATTGCTGACTTCGGATTCCGGCCGGAACATGTTGAAAACCGTGCGCAGCGTGATTGTCGATGAGGTTCATGCAGTGGCCGGTAACAAGCGCGGCGCCCACCTGGCGCTGAGTCTGGAGCGGCTCAACCAGTTGTGTGCCAGGCCACCGGTGCGCATCGGTATCTCGGCGACACAGAAGCCGATCGAGGACATGGCCGCCTTCCTGATCGGGCAGCACCAGCAGCCGGAACAAAGGGCCTGCAGCATTATCGATACCGGACATGTGCGCCAGCGCGACCTGGCCATCGAAATGACCGGCTCTCCGCTCGAAGCGGTGATGGCGAACGAAGCCTGGGATGAAATCTATCGCCGCCTTGAACAGCTGATCGAACAGCACCGCACCACACTGATTTTTGTGAATACGCGACGGCTGGCCGAGCGCGCAGCGGCGGCCCTGGCCGAAAAGCTGGGCGAGGAAGCGGTGACCTCGCACCACGGCAGTCTGGCCAGGGAGCACCGGCTGGATGCGGAGCAGCGGCTGAAATCAGGCTCCCTGCGTGCGCTGGTGGCCACGGCTTCACTCGAACTGGGTATCGATATCGGCGATATTGACCTGGTATGCCAGATGGGCTCACCCCGCAGTATTGCCACTTTCCTGCAGCGTGCGGGTCGTTCCGGCCACCATCTGAGTGGCACGCCCAAGGCCAGGCTGTTCCCGCTCAGCCGTGACGACCTGGTCGAAGCCGTCGCCATGCTCGATGCGATCAGGCGGGACGAGCTTGACCGTATCCCGATCCCCGATCACCCACTGGACGTGCTCGCACAGCAGATCATTGCTGAAGTGTCCGGCCGTGAGTGGGACGAACAGGCGCTGTACCAGGTATTCAAATGTGCACGCCCGTATCATCAACTGGCGGAGAACCAGTTTCTCGATGTGGTCAAGATGCTGGCCGACGGATTCCATACCCGTCGCGGGCGGCGCGGAGCCTATCTGCACCGTGATGCCGTCAACGGGGTGTTGCGACCCCGACGCGGTGCCCGCCTGACCGCGATCACCAACGGTGGCGCGATTCCCGACCAGTTTGATTACGACGTCATTCTGCAGCCTGAAGGCCTGTTCGTCGGCAGTCTGAATGAAGACTTTGCGTTTGAAAGCATGCCGGGTGATATTTTCCAGCTCGGCAACCTTTCCTACCGGATGCTGAAGATCGAGCAGGGCCGGGTATTTGTTGAAGATGCTCGCGGCCTGCCACCGACCATTCCGTTCTGGTTTGGTGAGGCACCGGGGCGCACGGACGAATTATCGCAGGCAGTGTCGCGCCTGCGCGAAACCATCGATCAACGGCTCGAGCAGGGTACACAGCCGGCGCTGCAGTATCTGGAGCGGGACCTCGGGCTCGATCCGGTGGCGTCAGCGCAGCTGGTCGAATACCTGGCAACGACCAGGGCGGTGTTTGGCGTCATACCGAGCCAGAAGACGATCGTGTTCGAGCGCTTCTTTGATGAAACCGGCGACATGCATTTTGTGATCCATGCGCCGTTTGGTTCCAGGGTAAACAAGGCCTGGGGGCTGGCATTGCGCAAGCGCTTCTGTCGCCGGTTCAATTTTGAACTGCAGGCGGCGGCCAACGAGGATAACCTGATCCTGTCGCTCGGCCCGACCCACAGTTTTCCGCTTCAGGAACCGGCCGGTTACCTGACAGCGGATACGGTTGAGCATGTGTTGATCCAGGCACTGCTGGACGCGCCGATGTTTCCGACCCGCTGGCGCTGGGTCACGAATATTTCACTGGCGGTACCGCGAATGCGCGGCGGCAAGCGGGTGCCCGCACCGTTTCAGCGCAACGACGCCGAAGACCTGGTCGCGCTGGTGTTCCCTGATCAGCTGGCCTGTTTCGAAAATATCCAGGGCGAACGCGAAGTGCCGGATCATCCGCTGGTTAACCAGGTGTTGTGGGACTGCCTGCACGAACTGATGGATATCGATGGTCTGAAAAAGGTACTGACGGCCATCGAACAGCAACGCATCCAGGTGATCGCCAGAGACCTGCCGACGCCGTCACCGATGGCACACGAAATCCTCAATGCGCGCCCTTACGCGTTCCTCGATGATACGCCTGCCGAGGAGCGGCGCGCGCTGGCGGTTCAGCAGCGCCGACATCTGGACCCGCAAACCGCGGCCGATATGGGACGGTTGAATCCCGATGCGATACGGCAGGTAAAAGACGAGGCCTGGCCGCAGCCGCGAAACGCCGATGAATTGCACGATGCACTGGTGATTGGCGGTTTTATTGTCGAAAGTGAAATTCGCCCGGCGGAACTGGAGCGCTGGCAGCACTACCTGGTACAGCTGCAGCAACAGCAACGCGCAACCCGACTGCAACAGCCCGGGGCCGAGATCCTGTGGGTGGCTGCAGAACGCCTGCAGGCGGTGCAGCGGCTGTGCCCCAATGCGGTGATGCGGCCGGCAATCGAGCCGTTGTCAGCAACGGAAGCCGACTCCGTAGAAACCGCGGTTACCGAAATAATTCGCAGCCGACTGGAATGCCTGGGTCCGGTGACGCTCGAACAGCTGGCGCAGCCTCTCGGGACAGCAGCGAATGAAGTGCAACAGGCCCTGCTGCGGCTCGAACAGGAGGGCTTCGTGATCCAGGGGCATTTCGACCCGGCGCAGCGGGAAACCGAATGGTGCGAACGCGGTTTGCTGGCGCGCATCCATCGCTATACCCTGAAGCAATTGCGAAGCGAAATCGAGCCGGTGAGCCCGGCGGATTTCATGCGCTTTCTGTTCAAATGGCAGGGCCTGGACGAGCCGGCGGAAGGTATTGCCGCACTGGAACGGGTCATGCTGCAGCTGGAAGGTGTCAGCCTGCCGGCCGGAAGCTGGGAAGAGGATATCCTGCCGGCGCGACTACAGCCTTATTTTTCGACCGAGCTGGATGAGCTCTGCAGTTCGGGCAAGCTCACCTGGTTGCGGCTCAATCCACCGCCGGGCAAAGAGACCAAACGCAGGAATCCGGCGATCAGGACCACGCCGCTGGCGTTCATCTTTCGGCCGCATTTGACGCTCTGGTATCAGCTCGAACAAACCGTACCCGAAGGACTGAGTTCATCCGCGCTGAAGGTCCTCGAAGTGCTGAAACAGTGGGGCGCCAGCTTCTTTGACGAGCTGCAGCAGCAAACCGGCCTGTTGAAATCGCAACTGGAGAATACCCTGGGTGAACTGGTCGCCTGGGGGCTGGTCAACTCGGACCAGTTTCAGGGCTTGCGCGCGCTGATTGCGCCGCAGAAGAAACAGCAACGCAGCCGTCGTCGCGGTGTGCTGCAGACACCGCTGGCTGCGGGTGGTCGCTGGTCGCTGATCCGCCCGCCGATGCAGGTCGATAACGATCAGCAGCGCGTTGAGCAAATCGCCCGCACCCTGCTGTCGCGCTACGGCGTCGTCTTCAGGAAGCTGCTGGAGCGGGAAAGCGCCTTGCCTTCGTGGCGCGAGCTGCTGTACGTGTTCCGCCGCCTCGAGGCCCGTGGTGAAATCAGGGGCGGGCGCTTTGTGCAGGGGTTTGCCGGTGAACACTTCGCGCTGCCCGAAGCGGTCAGCCAGTTACGCGATGTTCGAAACAGGCAGCAGGATGAGCAACTGATCATGATCAGTACGGCCGATCCGCTGAATCTGACCGGCGTTATAACACCCGGCAAACGCATCCCGGCCCAGGCCGGCCATCGCGTACTGTACAGGAACGGCAAGCCGATCGCGACCAACCAGAGCGGTGATATCGCGATCGACGACAACATCCCGGCCAACGAGCACTGGCAAATCAGGAACCTGCTCACGCGCAAACATCACCCCGCGGCTTTTCATAAAGCACCGCAGGGGCCTTTGATTTAATATCAACAGACGATTGATCTACTGGAGCCCGCATTACGATGATTGATTTGAAACGATACCAACGACCACTGATAGTCATCGCGGCACTGATCAGTTTTTCGTCCTGCGATTCAACAGTTGATGAACAGCCTGGCGAACAGATCAGGCCGGTCAAGACCATGGTCAT
>CP070838.1:229606-236630 GCA_020341835.1 Thiotrichales bacterium
ACTCTGGTAGAGCCTGACCAGGCCATCCCGCGCGGCACGCAGCGCGCTTATGCCCAGTGCATCGTTAAAGACGTTAGCCCTTATCGAAACGTAGGACTCTATCAGCTGGGTCAGCGCATCCATGCCATTCGCTGCGATCACATCCCCGGGGCAGCTCTCCAGCAGGTCCGGATCGACGATGGCCATTTCTGCAACCAGCTTGTCGTCGCGGAAGGACTTCTTGAAACCGTCATTTCCCTGCCTGCTCAGTACAGCATTTTTAGTCGCTTCGCTGCCGGTGCCCGCGGTTGTCGGTACAGCAATCAGGGGTACCGCGGGACCGGTGTAGGGGAGTTCGGGGCCAACGCCTTCGAGAAAGTCCATCACCGGTTGTTTGACGCGGAGCAGGCCGGCAATGGCCTTGGCCGCATCCATCGCGCTGCCACCGCCGATGCCCAGCACGACATCGACATTGGCCGCGGCATGCGCTTTGACCGCTTCATCCACCATTTCAGGCGAGGGCTCGCCATCGATGGTAACGTGTCCATAACGGATATCCAGCACCGAGAGCTGCTGCATCAGTTGATGCCAGCGCTCTGATTCGGGAAAGGATTGTGCGCCGGTGACAACCAGGGCACGTTTGCCAAAGGAGCGGGTCAATTCTCCGACCCGGTCGAACCTGCCGCTGCCGAATTCTATGCGCGGCAGACGTGCAATAGAGAATGGATTGAAATGCGTGATCAAGCCGGAAACAGGCCTTTATAAGCAATACCTTCGCGAGGCTGCGCCATCCAGTCGGCAACGGTATCGCGCCACTTCAGGTAATGCGCCGTTTCCTTGTGTTTGGCGGCGTCCGCCGCATTTTCGTAGGCTTCGTAGAGCACAAAGCGGGTCGGGTCGTCAGCGGATTGCAGCACGTCAAAACGGCGATTGCCTGGCTCGGTCACGGATGCTTCATGATTCTGCCGTGACGCTTCGATAAAATCGTCGATATGATCAGGTTCCACGGTGACGTATACGATGGTGACTTGCATGATAGGCTACCGTTTTATTGTGAAAATTAATGGTACCACTTTGCCCTGTAATTGGCATGAGCCGCATCAGAGCGGCCTTTCAGCCTGGAATTATGTAACAGGATCGTCATATTATGTAACAACATCGTAATATATTCTGATTAGACTTGGTGTTTGGGATTAGTCGGTTTGCCCGCCGGCAATGCGTCAATACTTGAATACATATTTAATTGTGTGACTCCTCATATGGTGCCAACCAAACCTAATCAGCATATCTCGCAAAAATTCGATGAGGAAATGGAGGACCTCAGGAATGATGTGATGAAGATGGGCGGCTTTGTCGAGCAGCAAATGCGCAGGGTCACTGTGGCGTTCAGACAGCTTGACGTCGAGGAGGCCGAAACGGTTGTGCGGAATGACCATTACATCAATGGGCTGGAAGGGTCGATCGATGAAGAATGCACCCGTATTCTGCTCAGGCGCCAGCCCGCGGCGACAGATCTGAGGATGGTGGTTGCGGTGATCAAGACGCTTACCGACCTCGAGCGCATTGGCGACCACGTCATGCATATCGGAGAGTACGTTATATATCTGGTGATGGCTAAGGACATCCGCCATCTGTCCATAGAGGAAGCCGAGAGGGATGTTGTAACATGAGTACTGCAGCGATACTGGTTATCGAGGATGATGAAGGCATACAGGACATGCTCTCATACTCGCTGGAACCGGACGGTTTTAAATTACTTACAGCCCTGACTGCAAAAGAGGGCTGGGAGATCATAGAAGGCAAGCAAATCGATCTGGTGCTGCTGGACTGGATGTTGCCTGACAGGTCTGGCATCGATCTTCTTCATCGTATCAGAAAATACTATTCACAACTTCCGGTGATCATGATCACTGCGCGCGCTGAAGAAGAAGACCGCGTGCTTGGCCTCGATGTCGGTGCCGATGACTACATTACCAAGCCGTTTTCCGTGAGAGAACTGAAGTCGCGTATACAGGCAGTACTCAGGCGAACCATGCCGGATGAACAGCCCATACAGATCGGTGATTTATGTCTGGATCCTGTCAGCCAGAGAGTCAAGGTCAAGGATCAGGGCATCAACCTGCCGCCGACCGAATTCCGCCTGCTGCATTATTTCATGGGGCATCCCGACCGGGTATTTACCCGAGGCCAGTTACTGGACCAGGCATGGGGCACGCAGGTGTACGTCGAGGAACGTACCGTTGATGTACATATCCGCCGATTGCGCAAGAACCTTGAACCCTATAATCTAGATGCGTTGATACAGACAGTGCACGGCAGAGGATATCGCTTCTCCAAACAGATATGAATTCCGGGTTGCGCAAGGAAATCATCAATCTCGTTGCCTCAGGTCTATTGATTCTGATACTGGGAAGACTAACGGGGTATACCCTTGAGCTGCTTATTGCGGGACTTGCAGGCTGGATTGGCTGGTATCTGTACAATCTCACCAAACTGATCAAATGGCTGGACAAACCAACCAAGCAGTTACCCAAGTCGGCTGGCATATGGGATGAACTTTATTACCAGCTCTATCAACTGTATCTGCGTCAGCGCAAAGCCAGAAAAAAACTCAAGAACATAGTTGATCGCTTTCAGAGCTCTACCCAGGCCCTGCCTGTTGCCGCGATAGTGCTGAACAAAAATGATGAAATCGAATGGTTTAATCAGGCAGCAGAAGGCATTTTTGATTTACAGAAAGCCAAAGATGTCGGTAGTCGCATCAATAAGCTGATCCGGCAACCGGTGTTTACCAATTACCTGGTCAGAAGGGAGTTCAAGGAAACGATTGAACTCGAGTTCAATCATCGGCAGCTGGCAATGATTATTACACCTTACGGTCACAACCAGTTTCTGCTAACCGCGAGGGATGTCACACAGCAACGACAGCTGGATGATATGCGGCGGGATTTTGTCGCCAATGCATCGCATGAACTTCGAACGCCACTGACCGTCATTTCAGGTTTTGTGGAAGCCTTGTGTGAGCAGGGCGATTCAAGAATAAAAGTACCACTTGAAAAAATACAGAATCAGACCGAGAGGATGCAGCAAATTCTCGATGACCTGATCATTCTGGCCAGGCTGGAATCGAAGGCCTCACCCCTGCTGCACGATCCTGTCGACCTGGAGGAATTGATCCATCAGGTCTATGACGATGCCGTTATGCTGGACCAGGGGCGGCATGAAATTGTTATTGAAACGATGCCGGCCAGTATCATGGGCAACCGCGTTGAATTGCAGATGGCGATTACCAACCTTGTCACCAATGCGATTCGTTATACCCCTGAAAATGGCCTTATCAGGATATTCAACAACATCGACAGCGAGGGTGTGCATGTCAGCGTCGTGGACAATGGTATCGGCATCATGCCAGAACACATCGGTCGCCTGACAGAACGCTTCTATCGCGTCGATCCCGGAAGATCCAGGGAGCAGGGCGGTACCGGCCTCGGGCTGGCCATCGTCAAGCATGTGCTTGACCGGCATAATGCCACTCTGTACGTCAAGAGCACGCCGGGCGAAGGCAGTCTGTTTCGATGTGACTTCGAATTATTCGAGGAACAGAAAAAGGAAAAAGCGGCGTAGATTGCTTCTTAATAACCGCAGAGCCGCAGAGGACGCAGAGTATTGTTCAGTTTACTGTAGGAGCGGCTTTAGCCGCGAACGCGCAAATTCGCGGCTAAAGCCGCTCCTACATTTGATTACCGTCACAGGGGTCGCAAAGCAAACCATATCCTCTGCGCCTCTGCGGTAGATCTGATTTAGTCAGGTAACCAGATCTTCCTGTTCAGCCTGTTCAGGCACAGCATACAGTTCGTTCAGTATCTGCAACAGCGTGGCGCCGTCTTCGGCGACCAGCGTATGGCCTGCCGGGGTCAGCACGATCGAGCTGCTACCGTGCAAGCTCGGTACGTTATTCATATCCTGACTGTAGCCGGGTACGAGCTCATCGCCGACGAAGCCGACCGGGTTGAGCCGGATTACTGATACGTACTTGATATCAGGGTGCTTCTGCGCGTTCAGCCAGTAAAGCAGGCTGCCCGGGTACGGATGTGCAAGGTCGAACAACAGGCCGCGTGAGCGTCTCAGGGTATCGTAGCCGCTGCCGCCGAAGAAGCTCTTCAGACCCCCGAAAAAGCCCGACTCATCGGTCGCATCGATGGCTCGGTTGGCCAGTGTTGTGCCAACATGCGGGCTGGCGATGGTAATCAGTGCCCTGACGTTCTGTACATTGCCCGTGACCAGCGCCGTACGTGCGACAACGCCGCCAGCGGAGTGGCCGACAATGACCAGGCTTTCACCGGGATGCATGGCCTGGATCGTTGCCAGCATGCCGAGAAACTGGTCGGTTTGTACCGCGATCGGGGCTTCTGCCGGGAGGTCGACGGTATAGACCTTGTTATCGGCGTCCTGTCCCGGGCCGACATAAACAGGCGAGATCGTCGCCGGCGCGGAAGTAATCAGTCCGCCGCGTTTCCAGCCATTGGCCTCGAGCATGCTATTGATACCGCTGATTTCCCATGAATCAGCGCTGGCCAGATAGCCATGGACCAGCACCAGAACATCCGCTCTCGCAGTAATACAGGTGATTGATAGTAATAGAAAAACAATTGAAGTAATCAGTTTGTGCATTTGACTGTCCCCAATAAAAACCAGCTTATTAGTAAACGCTAATATTATACCTCATTTTCCGGTTTTGCTTGATGACGGGGATCAGGGAATCAGGCGGATTCGGGACTTTCTATCATGTGCACATCACGTTGCGGGAACGGAATGGTGATGTTGTTTTGCTTGAAGCGTTTCCAGAATGCCAGGTTGATATCGGAAGTGACGTTGGCGACGCCCATTTCCGGGTCTTCGATCCAGATGCGCAGTTCGAGCTCGATGCCGTTATCACCGAATTTGAGCAGCCTTGCGACCGGCTCGGGTGTTTTAAGTGCGCGCGGGTGTTCCATCGCCGACTCGACCATCAGCTTCATCGCCAGCTCGGGATCGTCGGCATAACTGATGGACACCGGCAGGCGCTGGCGTACGCTGCGGTCGGAATAGCTCCAGTTGGTGACTTCGGACGTGATCAGGTTTTCATTGGGTATCAGGGCTTCAACCCCATCGCGGTCGCGTACCACTACATAACGCGCATTCAGTTCCTGTACCCAGCCGAAACGGTTGCCGATGGTGATGACATCGCCGGGTTTGATCGATCGGTCAAAAATCAGGATGAAGCCGCTGATGAAGTTGCTGAAAATCTTTTGCAGGCCGAAACCGATGCCAACACCGACAGCGCCGCTGAATACCGCAAAGGCGGTGAAATCGATGCCGACGGCTTTCAATGCAAACAGAATTGCCAGGCCGTAGACCATGAACTTGCTGGTCTTGGTCAGTACCACCCGCATACTCGGATTCAGATACTGTGAGCGTTTCGCACGTGACTCGATAAAGCGCGACAGCCAGTTGGCCAGCACGATAAAAACGATGATCGAAACCGTGAGTTCTATTAATGCAAGAATCGAAAACCGGGCTTCCCCAAAGGTGAAGCCGAATTCATCCATGGCCTTGATGACATCGGGTAGCCAGCCAAGCAGGTGTAGCGCGAGTACACTCCAGACCAGCAAGCTGAAGACATTTTCCCATGCGCGCAAGGCCGGACTGGGTGCAAAGCCGGAACGCAGGATGAAGACGCCGAGCCTGATACCGGCGAGGGACAACAGCAGCGGTGTAAAGATATCGAGTACCGCGGTATTAACACCGAACTGATCCAGTACAAATCGGGTCAGGATCAGGTACAGCAGCATGCTCATCGGAAAAGCAATACGGTTGGATGCGCGTAGCAGAAACTGGATAAAGCCCTTCTGTTCGAGATCGCCAAGCAGACGGGCGATGAAACGTTGCCAGTGTTTATGTGTGAGCGCAGCAAGTGCAACGCAAAAAATCACATCAGCAAGTTGGAGCCCGCCCTGGATCGTTGAGAATGTTTCGATCCATTCAAGCGAAAAATGATAAATACTTTCGAGTAATTCCATTTTTGTTACGGATTATTGTTTGCATAGTATTATCACGAGTTTTAGTTTCATTACCAAGCAATAAATACACAATGACCACGCCAATCCAGCTGCATCAACAATCCCTGAAGCAGTGCCGCCGCTGTCGGGACATGGTCCCGCCTGTGGTGACCGGGGAGCCTGTCGCGTCGAAAGTATTGCTGGTCGGCCAGGCGCCGGGTGTTAAGGAGGGCATAATGGGCAGACCGTTTGCATGGACAGCAGGAAAGACACTGTTCAAGTGGTTTGATTCCATCGGCCTGCAGGAACAGGCATTCCGTCAGCGCGTTTACATGGCGGCGGTGTGCCGATGCTTTCCCGGGAAAAATCCCGGGGGCGGGGACCGTGTACCCAGTGACGAGGAAATCCAGAACTGCTCGAGCTGGCTCGATGCCGAGATCGAACTGCTTCGACCGGAATTGATCATCCCGGTCGGGAAACTCGCCATCGAACAGTTCATGGATGTTGCCAGGCTCGTTGATGTGATCGGCCATGAGTTTGAACTCGAGGAGGATGGCCGCCTGATCGACGTGATTCCGTTACCGCATCCCTCGGGTGCTTCGACCTGGCACCGTATGGAACCGGGTATCGGCCTTTTGAAGCAGTCGCTCGCGTTGATCGAGCAGCATCCGGCCTGGCAGGGGTTGCTGGGTTCGGGCTGACAGGGGCGTTTGGGTTCAGATCCGGGTTGTCCTGGCAGGTTTGAACAATGCGCAGGAGCGGCTTCAGCCGCGAAGCGATCTGTTTGCCACCCACCACAGTTCTCGTTTTTTCTTTTACCTGAACGGTTTATTTCGCCTGCCGGCGAGTTACTTTTCTTTGCTTGCCCAAAGAAAAGTAACCAAAAGAAAAGGCACCCCCGGTCGGCTTGCCCTTCGGGTCCCCTCGGCATTCGCCTTTGCCAACGGGCCGCCTTGAGTCGCCGTCCGGGCTCCACAAGGCTAAATCGGGCGTCCCTGCCCGATTTG
>CP070838.1:236730-243468 GCA_020341835.1 Thiotrichales bacterium
TATTTCGAACGTAATGACGGCAAGGCGGTCACCACGGAGGAGTTTCTGCGGGCCATGGAAGATGCCAACGATCTCGACCTGACGCAGTTCAGGCACTGGTACAGCCAGGCGGGTACACCGGTGGTCACCGTGGCCGAAGACTACGATGCCGCCGCCAAAACCTACACGCTGTCGTTACAGCAGCAAACACCGCCAACACCGGGGCAGGAAAACAAGCAGGCGTTCCACATCCCGGTGCGAATGGCACTGATGGACCGGAACGGCAATGATATGGCGGTGCAGCTGGATGGTGGTGCGAGCGCCGCCTCGCAGGTGCTCGACTTCAAGCAGGCTGCTCAGTCATTCGTATTCAACAATGTTGAGCACTCGCCGGTTGTATCGCTGTTCCGCGGCTATTCGGCACCGGTCAAGGTCGAGTTCGACCGTTCAGATGACGAACTCGCATTTTGCATGGCGCACGACAGTGATGAGTTCAATCGCTGGGATGCGGGCCAGCAGCTGGCAGCGCGCATAATTCTGCAACTGGTCGATGCCATTCAGAACAAGGCGCAGCTCGAACTGCCCGGCTATTTTGTCGAGGCATACAGCAAGACGATGAATGACGCTGCGCTGGACAAATCCCTGATCGCACGTGCTCTGTCACTACCCTCGATCTCGTATATCTCCGAGCGTATGAAGGTGGCCGACGTGCACGCGATTCACGCTGCACGGATTTTTATTTACAGGCAGCTTTCGCAGCAGCTGCTACCTCAGTGGCTGGAGTTATACAAGGCCAACCGTTCGGATGAGTTCAGTTTGTCGCCGGATGCAATGGGCAGGCGTTTCCTGAAAAACGTGGCACTGGCATTCCTGTTTTACGATGACGCAGAAGCTCATGTCGCACTGGCGCTGAACCAGTTCGAGCAGGCCGATAACATGACCGATCAACTGGCCGCTTTCAGGGTACTGGTCAATAACAATACCAGCCAGCGCGAGCGCGTGACCGGGGCTTTCTATCAGCAGTGGCGGCACGAGCCCCTGGTGGTCGACAAGTGGTTTACCATCCAGGCCATGGCAGTGCTCGATGACACCATCGACACGGTAAAAGGCCTGTTCCAGCATGCCGATTTCGATTTGAGGAACCCCAACCGGGTGCGTGCGCTGCTGGGTGCCTTCTGTTCGTCGAATCCGGTATGTTTTCACGATGCCAGCGGCGAGGGTTACCGTTTGCTCGGGGAATATGTCGAGCGACTGAATGAGCTGAACCCGCAAATTGCTGCCCGGCTGTTGTCACCGATGACGCGCTGGCACCGCTTTGGCAAAGTGGCGCAGGGTATGATGAAGGCTGAGCTGCAGCGCCTGAGCCAGTTGCCGGAGCTGTCACGGGACGTGTATGAACTGGTCAGCAAGAGCCTGAGATAAGTCGATGTCGGCTGCACTTAAGGGTCTGCTGGAGTATAATTTCGCCATAAAAATAAGTGATAATTTCTGCAAAATGGTGAGTAGAGACTACACTCGTATGTATAGATTTCGAGTTCCTTTACCGAGGAAAAACACTGAGTTAGGAGTATTAGACATATGTCTAACGTGGTCTCACTTTTTAATGATACTCAAAAATACGAAGAGCACCCCGTTGTAGTCCTTGCGGACGATGATCCATCCATTCGATTGATGATCCGGCACGTGCTGGAGTCGGAAGAATTCGACATAGTCGAGGCCGCTGACGGCCTGGAAGCCATCAAAGCCGTCGAAAAACACCACCCCGCGCTGGTGCTGCTCGATGCGGTCATGCCGGGTATCGACGGTTTCACCACCTGCAAGCAACTCAAGGACAAGGGTTATACCGACGTGCCGGTGATGATGATCACCGGTCTGGACGACGACGCTTCGGTCGAGCGCGCCTATGATGTCGGTGCCATCGATTTTATTACCAAGCCGATCAAGTGGGCCGTGCTCAAGCACCGTGTCAGATCGGTAGTGTCAACCGTCGTCGCGGAACGCAAGGTCGAGCTGCTGGCCTACCGTGACACCTTGACCAATCTGCCAAACCGTCTGCTGTTTGCCGACCGCCTGGAACACTCCATTGATCGTGCTGCCCGCCATCGCGAGTCACTGGCCCTGTTGCTGGTCGACATGGATGATTTCAAGCTGGTCAACGATTCCTTCGGTCACGACGCCGGCGACAAGCTGATCAAGGCCGTCGGTGACCTGTTGTCGCGATCACTGCGCCGTGCCGACACCGTTGCGCGTCTTGGCGGTGATGAATTTGCAATCATTGTCGAGGGCATCGACGGTACCGATGACGCCATTTCGATCGCCGACAACCTGTCGACGATTCTTGAGCATAACGTGCGCCTGGATGAACAGGAAACTTTCACCGGTGCCAGTATCGGTATCGCGATCTATCCCGAAGATGGCAATGACGCACGCAGCTTGCTGAAGAATGCTGACACCGCATTGTTCCGTGCCAAGGAGAACGGTCGCCATTGCTTCCAGTTCTACAAGCCGGAAATGAGCGTGACCGCGATGGAGCGCCTGGAACTCGAAAACAGCATGCGCAAGGCGCTGGACGAGGATCAGTTCGTGGTCTACTACCAGCCGACGATCGACATCCACAAGAACGAAATTGTCGGGGTCGAGGCTTTGCTGCGCTGGGAGCACCCCGAGAAAGGCATCATCAAGCCGGTCGATTTTCTGCCGCTGGCGGAAGACTGCGGCCTGATCGTTCCGATCGGTGAGCGACTGATTCGCACCGTCGGCAGTCAGCTCAAGATCTGGAAGGAAGAGGGTATCGATAACCAGAACGTCTCGATCAATATCGCGCCACGCCAGTTCCGTGATATGGATGTACTGGCCCTGTTCAAGGAAATCATGCATGCCAACGAACTGGAAGCATCGAATTTCACGATCGAAGTGACCGAAGGCGCGCTGATCGAAAACGTCGGTGAAGTCGAGTCGGTGCTCAATGCACTGAGCGGCATGGGTATGACCATTGCGCTCGATGACTTCGGTACCGGTTTTGCATCGCTGGCCTATTTGAAAGACTTCCCGGTCGATATCGTCAAGATCGATCGCGTGTTTGTCGAGGGGACACCGGACAACAGAGAAGACACCGCCATCGTCGAAGCCATTGCCGGTCTGACCCGCGGACTGCGTCTGCGTTTGCTGGCCGAAGGTATCGAGAACGAGCGTCAGTTGCAGATGTTGAAAGGCCTGGGTTGCCAGCTGGCACAGGGCTTCTACTGGAGCAAGGCGCTGCCGCCCGACCAGTACGAGCAGTTCTACCTGAACCGGTTTTACAACATCGGCTGATTTTCAACGCAAAGGCGCAAAGACGCCAGGCACGCAAAGAAAAATAAAATGCCCTGTCTTCCAGACAGGGCATTTTGTTTTGTGTTCAACGTAGGAGCGGCTTTAGCCGCGAATCAAACGCAGAATAACGCGAAACACCTGGGCGAGAGGATGCCTGGCCTGTTTTTATCGATCGCCCTTGTCCATCGAAACCGGCCTGTACGGCCGGTGCATCTTCATACCCTTGAACTGGTTGCGCCGCATGGCTTCGATCTGGCTGTGCACGGCCTGTTTCCAGTGAATCTCGGGTGTATAGCCCAGCCGTTCATGTGCCTGGTCGTTATTGGCATGGGTTTCTTCCAGCAGGTGAATGATGCTGCGCGTCACCAGCGGTTCCCACGCCACCACTTTATCGAGCTTTTCCATCAGCCAGGCAAAACCATAGGCGACGGGGAAGGGGACGCTGAACAGCGGTTTGGGGTAGTCAAAGGTGTCGCAGATGTATTCGATCACTTCGCGTGTCGACGGCACCTCGGGTCCGACGATGTTGAAGGCCTCATAGGATGCAAGTCCCGGCGCCACCGCGGCGCGGACCGCGGCCTGACCGATATCCTTGCCGCTGATGATCGGCATGCCGGTCCTGCCGCCCGCGACCCAGGGCACCAGCCGGGTCTGCAGGCGCGGTAGCAGGATCGGCAGCAGGCCGAGCGCATAGCGTTCACCGGCAAACAGGCCCAGTCTGAGGCTGACCATCGACATGCCGCGGTGCAGGTTCTCCCGCATCGCGTTCTCGATCCTGATCACATTGTTCAGGTGCGGCCAGTAACCGCGCGGGACGCCGGGGTTGCTGGCATCGGCGGAATACTTCGGTGATGCGGCGCTGGTCGTGCTGATGAAGATGAAGCGCTTCACTTTCCATTCCAGCGCCTTGTCGAGCAGATTGAGGCTGGGCTTGAGGAACAGTTCTTCGGATTCCCTGCTTTTTCCCCACAGCGATGTCCAGGCGGCACAGTGGATAACGATGTCGGCGCCGGCCAGAACCCGGTCGAGATAATCCGCATCGCGCAGATCGCCTTCGCGTACTTCGCCCTTGAAACTGCTGATCAGCTTTCGTCGATCCCGGCAGGCTGCGATAATATGCAGGTCTTTGTGGCCGATCTGTATCAGCTCTTCGAGCACATGGCTGCCGACGAAGCCGGTTGCACCTGTGACGAGAATCGAATGAGCCATACGCAGTGTCCATAAATCAGACGGTTGTATGACTATTACACATACCAGACAGGCATTGCAAGCAATGCCTTTAAATGAAAAGCAAACAAGGAGCGAGCACGCGTGAATGTGCTGATCACAGGTGCCAGCCGGGGCATCGGCCTGGAAATGGTGAAGTACGGCATCGAGCATAACTGGCGCATCTTTGCCTGCTGCCGGCACCCCCAGCAGGCCGAGACGCTGCTGTCGGTGGCGAAACTGGCAAATGGCGGTGTCAGCGTGCACGTGGCCGATATGTACGAGCTCGCTACCATCCAGGCGCTGTCTTACGAACTGCGCAACGATGCCATCGATATCCTGATCAACAACGCCGGCATCTACGGTTCGGACAAGAACAAGTTCGGTCATGTCGACGTGCAGAGCTGGATCAATACCTTCCAGGTCAACACGATCGCGCCGTTGAAAATTGCCGAGGCGCTGATCGAACAGCTGCGCATGGGTGAGCGCAAGACCATTGCCTGCCTGAGCAGCAAGATGGGCAGCATGGCCGACAACGGCGCGGGCGGCAGTTACATCTACCGTTCCAGCAAGGCGGCACTGAACGCGGTGGTCAAAAGCATGGCGGTCGACCTCGAGGCAGATGGCATCAAATGTGTTGCGCTGCATCCGGGCTGGGTGAAAACCGATATGGGCGGCCCGAACGCCGAGATCAGCACGCGCGAAAGCGTTACCAACCTGTTCGATATCCTGCTGTCATTGAAGGCGCAGGACAGCGGCCGGTTTATTGACATCGATGGAACCGACATCCCCTGGTAACTAAAGCAAACACTACGTCACCCCTGCGCAGGCAGGGGTGCAGCGACCTAAACTGACTAATCAACATGACACTCCCCGATCTGAAACAACTCGAAGCCATCGTAAAAACCGCGGCAGAGGAGATACTGCTGCCCGGGTTTGGCAAGTACGACTATACCTACAAGTCCGACGGCAGCATCATCACGCCCGCCGACGAGGCGATGCAACTGCGCCTGGCACAGAAACTGACAGAAGCCTGGCCGCAATACGCGATTCTCGGCGAAGAAATGGGCGAGGCCGAACAGCGCAAGGCGATGGCCAGCCCGGGCGGCTACTGGTGCATCGACCCGCTCGATGGCACCAACAACTATGCAACCGGGATGCCGTTCTTCGCGGTCTCCATCGCACTGATCATCGATCGCAAGCAGGAACTCGGCTTTATCCTGGATCCAATGCGAGACGAAGTCTTCACCGCAATCAAAGGCGAGGGTGCAGCCCTGAATGGTGAAAGGCTGAAAGCTGCTCAGAACAAGACGGAAATCAAACGCGCCGTCGCTGAAATCGACATGAAGCGTCTGTCGAATGAGCTTGCGATCAGACTGGTTACGGAAGAACCGTTCAGCTCACAACGCAACATCGGCTCATCGGCACTCGACTGGTGCTGGCTCGCAGCGAGCCGCTATAACGTCTACCTCCACGGTGGACAGAAACTGTGGGACTACGCTGCGGGTAACCTGATCGTGCACGAAGCCGGCGGCCAGTCCATCGCACTCGACGGCGAACCGGTGTTCAGGGGCCGCTACGAAGACCGATCCGCACTGGCCTCGCTGGATGGGGCTTTGTTTGATTACTGGAAGCAGTGGGTTGGCATAAAGTAGTTATCAAGATCGACCAGATTTGATTTGTAGTAATTTGTATCAGTCATATTGACGGAGAAGTACCGGGCTCATATATTCACGCCAAAACAATAATAAGAATCAAGAATCATCAACAAGGACGTTGTCTATGCCTGAGCCTGGTATCACTGTCTCTACAGGATGTGAGTATCCTGTAGTCATCTCGAACAAGTACAAAAAACCCCGACGCAGTCAACAGCCGACTTCGATAAGGGTCATAGGCCGGATATTTTTACCGCTAATTCTGGTTCTGCAAACCGATAATGCTGCAGCATGGAGCGTGAACGCTTTTCAGCTGCATCAGACAGGCCTGTCGGATGCGTACAGTGCAGCAGAGCTGGGGTGTAGTCATCCCAATACCGCTACGCGGATCGCCATGGTCAATTTCACTTCTTTTGAGCCTGCAGCGGCGACCGTAGTGTGTGAGAGTTACGACGAAACTACGGCGCAATGGTGGTACTGGAGAGCGGCATACATTGCAGAAGAACCCGGTGATTCAGCTTACTTCATGGATGGCGGGCAGTATGACAATGAGGGTCTGGCAGAGTCCTGCCCGAGCTCACCCAAT
>CP070838.1:243568-250024 GCA_020341835.1 Thiotrichales bacterium
AATCCCTCGCCAACTACCCGTCGGCTAAGGAACAGAAACGACAAATAGGCTAAGATACCTGCCCTGAACCAACCCCCGTTTCCTGAGTTTCCTGCGTGTACGATTTCATCCCCGGCCAGCGTTGTATCAGTGATGCCGAATCACAGATGGGCCTGGGAACCATCCTCAAGGTGGAGCACCGTACGGTTACCGTGGTGTTCATCGCCACCGGTGACACCCGCACCTATGCACGCGATACCGCACCCCTCACCCGTGTTGAATTCCGGGTGGGCGACACTGTCCGCACCCAGCCGGGTGAACTGGTCACCGTCGATGAAGTTGTAGAACACCAGGGGCTGCTGACTTACATCGGTCATGACCAGTCCGGCAAGCGGCATGAAGTGGCTGAAGCCGAACTGGACAATTTTCTCCAGCTCAACAGACCTTCAGAGCGCCTCTTCAACGGCCAGATCGACCGTCACAAATGGTTCGAGCTGCGCTATCAGACGCTGCAGGCGCTCAACCGTCTTGGCCACTCCGACCTGTACGGTCTGGTCGGCTGCCGTACCAGCCTGATTCCGCACCAGCTCTATATCGCGCATGAGGTCGCCAACCGTTATGCACCGCGCGTGCTGCTGGCCGATGAGGTTGGCCTCGGTAAAACCATTGAAGCCGGCCTGATACTGCATCACCAGTTACTCACGGAACGTGCGCACCGGGTACTGATCGTCGTTCCCGAAACGCTGGTGCATCAATGGCTGGTCGAGATGCTGCGCCGCTTTAATCTGCATTTCCGCATCTTCGATGAAGCCAGGCTGGAAGACCTGTTCGCAGGCGATGACGCGGTCGATGAGGAAGAACAGGCAGCGGCCGACAATCCTTTTTTGAGTGAGCAGCTGGTGTTGTGCAGCCTCGAGTTTCTCGCAGCCAATCCGAATTATTTTGCCCGGTGCATGGAGGCGGAGTGGGACCTGCTGGTGGTCGATGAGGCGCATCATCTGCAGTGGTCCCCCGGGCAGGCCAGCGAGGAATATCTCCTGGTGGAACAGCTGGCAGCGCAGACCAAGGGCGTACTGTTGTTGACCGCAACACCGGAACAGCTGGGCAAGGAAAGCCATTTCGCGCGTTTGCGCCTGCTCGACCCTCAGCGCTTTCCGGATTTCGAAATGTTTGTCGAGGAGGAACAAAATTACGCGCCGATTGCACAGGTGGTCGAAGACCTGCTGGAAAACCGCGAGCTGAGTGAAGCGGATATGCGCCTGCTGCAACAGACCATCGACGAGGGTGATAACAGGCCTTTGCTCGAGCACGTACTTGAACATGCAGCCGATGAACAGGGTGCGCGTACCGAACTGGTCGAACATCTGCTCGACCGCCACGGCACCGGGCGCGTGCTGTTTCGCAACACACGTGCGGCAGTCACGGGCTTTCCCGATCGCCGCGTATTCAGCTATCCGCTGCCGTTGCCGGAAGCCTATGCGCAGTTGCTGGTGGAACTCAGGGACGTGCACGCCTCATTATTGCTCGCACCCGAACTGATACACGAATCCGTTGCCAGCGACGAGCGCTGGACCCGGTTCGACCCCAGGCTGACGTGGCTGGGCAAGCAGCTTGAGGATCTATATCCGCACAAGGTGCTGGTCATCGCTGCCAGTGCAGAAACCGCGCTGGACATTGCCTGGCACCTGAAGAATCGCACCGGCATACACGCAGCGGTATTCCACGAAGGCCTCAGCATCGTCGAACGTGACCGTGCGGCGGCATTTTTTGCCGATATGGAAACCGGCACGCAGGTACTGGTGTGTTCCGAAATCGGCAGCGAGGGGCGTAATTTCCAGTTTGCCCATCACCTGGTGCTGTTTGATCTGCCACTGAATCCGGATTTACTCGAACAGCGTATCGGACGCCTCGATCGCATCGGCCAGACACAGACCATCAGTGTGCACGTGCCCTACCTGGAAGACTCGGCACAGCATGTCCTGTTCCGCTGGTACCATGAAGGTCTGTCTGCATTCGAGCACACCTGTCCGGCCGGCCACGCCGTTTATATGCAGATCGAAGACGAGCTGCTGGCCGTGCTGCGCGATCCCGCTGATACTGCCGTCATCGATCAACTGGTGACTCACAGCCATCAGCTGTATGCCGACATGACCGAGGAACTGCATCGTGGGCGCGATCGCCTGCTCGAATACAATTCCTGCCGCATGCATATCGCAGAGTCGCTCAAACAGCGCGCACTCGAGGCCGATGCCGGGTCAACACTGGGTCATTACATGGAACGTGTGTTTGACTGCTTCGGTGTCGACAATGATCTTCACAGTGAAAACTGCCTGGTGATCCGGCCGACAGAGCACATGGTCAATCGGTTTCCCGGCCTGGCCGACGACGGCATGACCATCACCTATGACCGTGATACCGCGCTGAGTTTCGAAGATGCACATTACCTGACCTGGGAACATTCGATGGTGCGTGATGCCATGGACATGGTTGTTACCAATGAAACCGGTAATACCGCGATGACCGCAATCCGTTACCGCGGCACGCAGCCCGGCAGCGTTCTGCTCGAATGCCTGTTCGTCCTCGAAGTGGCCGCAGTTGAAGCGCTGCAATCACAGCGTTACCTGCCGCCGACAACGATTCGTGTTGTAATGGATGAACGCGCTAATGACCATAGTCAGAAACTGACGCACGATGCGATCAACAAGGCCGGCACCGAAGTTGATTCCAGTACCGCGGTGCAGGTCGTACGCGCAAAACAGAAAACGCTGAAGGCCCTGCTGGACCACAGCGAGCAACAGGCGCAGCAGCAGGCGCCGGCCATATTCAATGCGGCCCATGCGCAGGCTGAGGAAATCCTGATGCGCGAGACCAACCGACTGAAAGCCTTGCAGCAGGTCAACCCGAATGTGCGCGATGCCGAGATCGAATTCTTCGAACAGCAACTGCAGGCGTTGACACAACTGATCGACGCGACGAGGCTGAGGCTGGATGCGCTGCGCGTTATCGTTACGATGTAACGCTAAGGACCCGCCGCCGGCTTTTATTCCGCGCCTGCAATATGCAGCGCCAGCTGCGCGCGACCTGGTGAAACCCTTAATTGAAGAACTTATCGATCCGATCGGGATCTATGTTTCTCAATGAATAATGATTACCGAAAAGTGAATAGTATTTCTAAACCATCTGTGATATCGGCCTGTATTTTTGTTGTGTGGGTACTATTGTCAGTATCATCCGTGCACGCGAATACCGATGCTGATGTCGAGCGATTTAAATCGCTGTACAACTACGCGCTGATTGCCGAGGCGGCTTACCAGGGTGAGACCCGGGTTGAGCAGGTGCTGGTCGATCAGGGTTACAGCCTGACTGCTCATGGCGAGCTTCCCGGTTATGGCGTGAGTTATTTTCTGGCGACCAGCGATTCGGCGCGGCAGCAGATCCTGTCGGTGCGCGGCACCTCCAATGTCGAGAATGCCATGGTCGACGTGGCATTTCAGCTGTTACCGAACAAGCCTACCGGGATCAAACTTCACCAGGGTTTCGCACTGTCGGCTGATTTCATTTACGACAAGGTTAAAGCTCATCTCAGACAGGATTACCGTATCAACACGACCGGCCACAGCCTCGGTGGTGCGGCGGCACTGATACTTGCGATGTACCTGGATGCTGCGGGTTATGATGTTGGCGAGGTTGTGACCTTCGGTCAGCCCAAGGTGACCAACATGTCCGGCGCTCGCCAATACGGCCACCTGGATGTGACACGCGTGGTAACACCGAAAGACATGGTGCCGCTGGTACCACCGCTGGATCCAATGGATTTAATGAATATGGACATCTACTGGCACCTGGGAACCGAACTGGTGTTGCAACCCGGCAATGCTTACTCCGAACTCGAAGGTGTTGACAGCATGATGCGCGCAACGGATTTTCTCAATGAAATGCTGTCGCCGAAAAACCTGCAGCATCATTACATGACAGAATACATCAACCTGATTACGCCTAAAATGGTCAATGCAAAGCGGGTGCCGTATGAAAATGATTTCAGTATTTATGACTGGATTGGGACAAGCAGTGAATAATGAATAGCGGTTATTGCAGGAGCGGCTTCAGCCGCGAACAAGGCTTCACTATTAACTGTTAACTGAATTGTTGAGTAAATGACGTGAACAACAGGTACATTCTTTTTCCGGTTCTGATAATACTCGGTATCGCTGCCGGTGCTGCGATGATGTACGGTCTCGATAGTGAACGGGGGGAAGTGCAGCCGGTGCAGCCCTCGTCTGCACCGCAGCTTGATGTCGATCAGCATCCGATGGCCAGCACCTTTGTGATTACGCAGGTTTCGGATACCGAGCGCATTCAGATGCTGGAACAGCAGGTCGAGGCGTTGACTGAGCGCATCGAGGAACTGGAAGGCACAGTGGAAACCGGGAATGATGCGGAAGGCCAGGCGGAAAACGGTGTACCGGTAATCGGGAGTTCATCAACGGTCGATACCCCGGTCAGCAGCCTGAGCCCCGCGGTGACCACAGCAAACCTCGTCAAGGCCGGAATCGATGAGGAACTGGCCAGAGATATCGTGCGCCGCAGCAACGAGATCGATCTGAAACTGCTGGAGCTGCGTGACCGTGCTTCACGGGAAGGTTATTTTCGAAGTGATCGCTATGCACGCGAGGCCAGTGAACTTCGCGAACAGAACATTTCGCTGCGTGATGAAATCGGCGACGACTATTACGACAATTACCTGTATGCCAGCGGCCAGACCAACCGGGTAAAAGTCGCATCGGTCATGTTAGGCTCCCCGGCTGAAACGGCCGGCATGAGAGACGGCGACCTGATTCTGAATTATGACAACAGGACAATGTTCAACTGGAACGAGCTGCAGCAGGCGACTTCCCGGGGCGAGCGCGGTGAATATGTTAATGTAACCGTGCTCAGAAACGGTCAGCTGCTCAATCTGTGGATGCCACGCGGGCCGCTCGGAATAAGGCTGGGCAGTGCCCGCGTACAACCCTGAGAAAAGTGAATGGACAATGAGGATGTAAAACTGGACTCGCTTCACCATGTGGCAATACAGGTCGAAGATATTGCACGCGCGCTGAAGTGGTACTCTGAAACCTTCAATGCAGAAATCGTATATCTGGACGATACCTGGGCCATGCTTCGCTTCGAAAATATTTACCTGGCGCTGGTGATTCCGGGTCAGCACCCGCCTCATATCGCGATAGAACACGAAGGCGCAGAGGCGCATGGCACCCTGATCAGGCATCGCGATGGTACCGAATCGATTTATGTCAATGACAGCGAAGGCAATGTACTGGAATTGATGAAACCGGTTAATGAGAGTTAACAGTTAAGGGCAGGCAATTGATGGTCCGCAGCCTGGATTAGCCTCGCGTAATCCAGGTTGAACCTTTTTAAAGCAAACAATAAATAACGACTGAACCGTCTGGAACGGGAGGAACCAATGAGCAGCGATACCGTTGATTTATTCAGTCCGATCACCATCGGACCGTTGACCTTGCGTAACCGCATGGTGATGGCGCCGTTAACGCGTAACCGTGCAGGCGAAGGCAATGTACCGCAGGACATGAACGTCGAGTATTACCGCCAGCGCGCCAGTGCCGGAATGATCATTACCGAGGCGACCCAGGTTTCAGCCGATGGTGTTGGCTATCCGGCGACACCGGGCATCCACTCCGCCGAGCAGGTTGCCGGCTGGCAGAAAGTCACTCGGGCGGTGCACGATGAAGGCGGGCTGATCTTCCTGCAATTGTGGTATTGCGGACGTATTTCACACCCGGACCTGCTGCCTGACAATCACCAACCGGTGTCTGCATCCGCGATCAGAGCCGAAGGTGAGGCGGTTACCTTCGAGGGCATGAAACCGTTTGTCGAACCGCGCGCGCTGGAAACCGAGGAAATACCCGGCATCATCGACCAGTACGGCAAGGCATCGATCAATGCGAAAAAAGCCGGCTTTGACGGCGTGGAAATCCATTCGGCGAACGGCTACCTGCTGGATCAGTTCCTGCGTGACGGAACCAACCAGCGCGATGACCAGTACGGTGGTTCGATCGAAAACCGCGCGCGCCTGACTCTCGAAATTGTCGACACCGTTAGCCAGATCTGGGATTCATCGCAAATCGGCGTACGCATATCACCCGACAATTCTTTTAATGATATTCACGATTCAGCGCCCCAGGCGCTGTTCAATTACGTTGCTGAAGCCCTGAGCCAGAGAAAGCTGGCCTATTTGCACGTGGTCGAGGGTGGTTTTATGGGCGAGCATGAGGTGGATTATGAGCAGATCAGGGCGCGTTTTGACGGAAATTACATGGCCAACCTGGGTTACGACAAGGAAAAAGCCCAGGCTGCAATCGCGGGCGGCCACGCAGATCTGATATCATTCGGCTCGCTGTTTCTCGCCAACCCGGACCTGGTCGCCCGCTTCAAGGCGGATGCGCAACTCAACGTCCC
>CP070838.1:250124-256535 GCA_020341835.1 Thiotrichales bacterium
TCACTGCCCAAGCAGCTGGTGGTCCACCAGGTCGCAGATGCAGTGGATCGCAAGCAAGTGAACTTCCTGTATGCGGGCGGTCGAGTCTGACGGTACGCGGATTTCGACGTCGTCCGCGGTCAGCAGTGGCGCCATGTCGCCGCCCTGTTTCCCGCTGAGTGCAATAACCTGCATCTCGCGATCATGCGCAGCACTGATAGCACGGTTAACATTACTCGAGTTTCCGCTGGTGCTGATAGCCAGCAAAATGTCACCCTGTTGCCCGAGTGCGCTGACCTGTTTTGAAAAGACCTGGTCGTAGCTGTAATCGTTGGCTATCGAAGTCAGTGTCGAACTGTCTGTAGTCAGCGCTACGGCAGGCAGTCCCGGGCGTTCCATTTCGAAACGGTTCAGCATTTCCGATGAAAAGTGCTGGGCGTCGCCGGCCGAACCCCCGTTACCGCAGGAAAGGACCTTGCCGCCACCGAGCAGGCACTGGGTGATCATCTGTGCGGCGGTGGACAGCGGTTCCGCAAGCAGGTCGGCTGCAACCTGCTTGGTGCTGATGCTGTCCTGGAAGTTCTGCTTGATGCGGCTGATCAGGTCCATAGCGTGTTCAGGTCACCTTAAAATGCGTTTTTAATCCACTCGAAAGAGTAGGTACCAGCGCCATTATTCTGGACTTTCTCGGTCATGGCAACAACATCAAAGCGTCCATTTTTCAGCCTGGTCTCCTGTTGCAGATATTGTTCTGCCGTGACTCGCAGCTTTTCCTGCTTGCTGCTGGTGATGCTTTCCAGGGCGCCACCGAAGACCGAATTCTTGCGGAATCGTACCTCTACGAACACCACGGTGTTGCGTTCCCGCATGACCAGGTCGAGTTCGCCTCTGCGGCCGTGGTAATTTCTCGCCAGTAGTTTTAATCCCTGCCGCTGCAGGTATTCACAGCAGGCATGTTCGGCTTCGAGTCCCCGATCACGAGCGCTTGGCGTCATCACTCGCAGTTTTTTCAGGCGGAATAGTGAGGTCGAGATAAACGGGTTTGCCGTTTTTGAATTTCGCCCATAACAGTTCACGGTGCAGGCGCTGGTTTTCATCAATCGAGATGCTGCCCGTCTCGCCTGAGAAGCGCGCATATTCGTAGGTATGCAGATATTGCAGGTTCTCAACGATGTTATAGGCATCGATGCCAAGCGCAAACAACCTCGTATAGGTGCGCTGGTCTTTCCAGGTGGTATTGAAATTCTGTTTCAGGGCGTTATCGCTTGTCAGTGTCCAGGGTAAATCACAAAAGATGACGCCATCCAGGTCACGGTCGGCCTTGTCGACATAACCGCTGTACACATGCGATGTCGCGTAGACTGGTAAATCGCCCGCGTGATGGAACTTGAGCGCAGGGATGATGCCTCGTGCCGCGCGGTTGGTGCCAGCGAGGAAGATCATGTCAATGTCCTGGCGGCGATAAGGGAGGAAGTTGAGTTTGGTACCAAGAATGTGTTGCAGGTCCTTGTGCCGTGCTTCACTGTCATCCAGGTTAAACAGCCGTTTGAGCTGCCTGGAGTAATCATCGACGTTGGTCGGGTAATGTTCGACTGCGAGCACTGAACCTCCGAGTTCCTCAAACCGCCGGCTAAATGCTTCCTGCAGGCGTCGTCCCCAGTCACTGTCAGGGACAAGTACCGCGGCCGTCGTATGGTTATCACGAATGGCCAGCTCGGCAACCTGCTTCGCTTCATCCTCGGGCAGCAAACCGAACTGGTACAGGTTGTCGGAGATGCTTAACGGATTTTCGGCATAATTCAGTGTCAGTATCGGCACATCGATAGTGCCCGATTGCGCCAGCTTGTTGATACTGGCTTTATCGAGTGGGCCAATGATATAGCTGGCGCCATCCAGTATGGCCTGTTGATAGATTTCATCAAAACTGACATTTTCATCGCTGGTGTCATAGAAGCGCAAGGTCGGTCTGCCGCTTGAACCCTGCTTGTACCAGGCGGTTACGATGCCGCCCTGAATAGCATCGGCGACATTTTTATATTTGCCCTGCATCGGCAGCATGACCGCAATCGTATGCGCCGGCGTGTAGGTCAGCTGGTACTCGGTCAGCAGCCGGGTCAGAAACTGGTTGCTGACGGGGTGGTTGGGGTGGCGCGTACCCCAGTCCAGAATCCTGTCCTGCATGTTGGTCAGATCGGCCTGTGCAAGTCTGATATCACGAGCCAGCTCGATCCAGCCCCTGGTTGTTGGCTTGTCCGTTTTTGCAGGCACCAGGCTGACATCCGGCGTGCGCTGCAGAGCTGCCCAGATCGCTTCGTGGTTTTGCTCCTTTTCCTCGTCGGTCTGCAGGTAGTGTTCCAGTTCGACCCTGATACGTACCGCGGTCAGCGGGTAGCCCAGATCCACGTTGGCATCCGCGGTGATCTGGCTGGCAACGATATATTGTGGCAGCGGCAGCTCTTTCATCGGCGGGAGCAGTTCTATCGCCTGTCTTGGGTTATCGTTGGCCAGGGCGATCTTGGCGGCCAGCAGGCTGATCTGGTGTTGCTGGCTGGGAGCGCCGGTTTCCGCATCGAGCGTTTCCAGCTGGCTCTTGGCGAGGTTGATATCACCGCGTTTCAACAGCAGTTCTGCAGCCTGGAGTAGATACTGTTCGCGTTGTTTGCCTGTGCTTTCGCTGGCGAGACCGATGTAATCCTCGGCGGTCATTTCATCCGGCTGATCCTCCAGCGGCTCGTCAGTCTGGCTGCGGACCGCATCGGAGATGATTTCATCGACACTTTTCTCGGGTTCCGTGGCGCAGGCGCCCAGAAGCGAGATCAGGCAAATATAGATAAGGCTGTTAAATGATTTCAAGATATCAGTCTGGACAAAGTTATCAATAAGTTAGAGTATTGTAGTCGCGGGTCCGTGTATTCTACAACAGCCTGCCGGCATTACGTGCACTAAACAGGCAAATCAGGTCGATCACTATCCATGTCAACAGACAATTCAGCTGCATTGTTTCTCGTCGCCACGCCGATTGGCAACCTCGGCGATATCAGTTTTCGTGCACTGGAGACCCTGAAATCCGTTGACCTGGTCGCAGCCGAAGACACGCGCCATAGCAAACGTCTGCTACAGCATTTTGGCATCAGGACAAGAATGGTGGCCTGCCACGAGCATAACGAGGATCAGCAAACACCAGTACTGATCGAGAGCATGCGTAACGGCCAGTCCATCGCGTTGATCTCGGATGCCGGTACGCCGCTGGTGAGTGATCCCGGCTATCGACTGGTACAGGCCGCGCTGAGTGAGAATATCCGGGTAATCCCGGTGCCGGGTCCCTGTGCGGCCATCGCCGCATTGAGCGTGTCGGGACTGCCGACTGACCGGTTTGTGTTTGAAGGTTTTCCGCCGGCAAAGCAGGGTGCACGGCAGAATTATCTGCGGGCATTACGGCTCGAACAGCGTACCCTGGTTTTTTACGTCTCCTGCCATCGCATACTCGATACCCTGAACGATATGGCGACGGTTTTCGGTGGCCAGCGCCAGGCCGTACTGGCGAGGGAACTGACCAAGACTTTTGAGACCATCCGCAAGGCTCCGTTGAATGAACTGGCAGAGTGGGTGGAAAATGATCCTGACCAGCACAAGGGGGAGATGGTCGTACTGGTTGAAGGTGCGCGACCACAGGCCGATGACAGTACACTGCAATTGAATGAGCTGTTGCCCGTTCTTGTCGATGAGTTGCCGGTCAAACAGGCTGCGCTGATCGCGTCCCGGCTGACCGGTCTGAACCGGAACGAGCTGTACAGGCAGGCGCTAAAGCTTAAAGAGAAAGTTTAATGAGGTATTTTATTTTATTCCTGCCCCTTCTGGTGTTGTGGGCGGCTTCTGTGCAGGCCGTCAACGACAGGGCTTTGTTCTGGCGGGTGCAGGCAGGTAATGCAACGGTTTATCTGCTGGGTTCGATTCACTACGCGGATGGGAGTTTTTATCCCCTGAGGGACGAGATCGAGCGGGCATTTTATATTTCCGATCACCTGGTCGTTGAGATCAACATCGATGAGCAGAAAGCGATGCGGTACCGTGACCTTATTCGCGAGAAGGGGTCGTATCATGGCGACAAGACCATCAGGGATGAAATATCCGAGGAAACCTACCGCCAGCTTGAGTATCGCCTGAACCACCTGGGACTGCCGATTCAGATGGTCCACAAACAGAAGCCGGGGGTGCTTGTGCTGACGCTGACCGCGGTGCAGGTAATGAAAATGGGTTTTATGCCGGATCTCGGTATCGACGCCTATTTTCTGCGCAAGGCGTCGAATACCGGCAAGAACATAATCGAGCTGGAAACCGTCGATGAGCAGCTGGATGTGTTCCTCAATATTACCGATGGCGACCTGCTGCTGCGTGAGGCGTTGTTTTCCTTGCACGAAGCGGAAATGATGATGATGGACATGATTTTCTGCTGGAAGCGGGGAGACGAGGCCTGTCTGGAGGGGCTGCTGTTCGAGGATGCGCTGACCAGTTATCCGTCGTTTGTGAATATTTATGACATCCTGTTTTTCAGGCGTAACGAAGATATGGCAAATGACATCAAAACGTTTCTCGATAGCAGCGGGACCTACTTCGTTGTAATCGGTGCCGGCCATCTGGTTGGGGACAGAGGTATACCGAACCTGTTAAAAAAAGCCGGCTATGAAGTCAGGCGTTTGTAATCTGTTGTAATAGAGCAGCGTTCACAAGGGATTATGCATGCCTGTTTTATGTCGTCCTGGGTCTGCTCGCATGACATGCATGTCTGAACGCGCGCTGGACTGCTTGTATCCTGAGCCCGGTTCCCGGTTATAACTATCTGATTGTTTGCGCTTTTATTGTCTTGCCGTAATGCTTGCCTGGCCGCGCGAAACGGTGTAAAAATTCGTCTGTTTCGCATCCCGGGGCAGGGTGGTTTTTCCTTAACATCCTGTTGAACCCTGCAACCTCTTTCTGGCGGGTTATTCACAGTGGAAAAGATTAAATCGAATTGCATTATTCCAAGCGCGGCCTATTCCGTACCGAAATCGCAGATCAGGTACTTTGATCCCTTGCTGCAAAAGGCGCCCGAGGTTGGTGACCTGCTGTTTGGTGAAGTCAGTGAGCTGGGGCACCATCGACTGGTTGAGAGCCGTTCAGGAAGAATGCATACAATCAATATCGGCACCCGGGCGGTATTCGTTTTCGGTAACCGTTATGCGCCTGATCAGTACGAAGGTATGGTGCCGGACAGTTTCAGCGATTATGTTGATCTTTTCAGCCGCGGTGGCGTGATCGGTGAAGTCAATGTGCAGAACCAGCTGATCGGCGTGCCCACCAGGGTTCATTCGCTCGGTTATGTATGCAATAGCGAAGGCAAGGTGATCAATACCAGGGACCACGTACTGATAAAACCGAAAAAGGAAAGCCGGAGCAAGCCGGGCGCGAAACTGATTCTTTGTATTGGCACAAGTATGAACAGTGGCAAGACGCACGCGGCGGCTGCCTGCTGTTATGCCTTGTCATCGATGGGCAGAAATGTCAGGGCTGCAAAAATCACCGGCACTGCGAGCCTGAAGGATATCCTGCTGATGAGCGACTGCGGTGCCGAGTATATAGCTGACTTTACCTATTTTGGCTATCCATCAAGTTATCTTCTGGAGCACGACCAACTGCTGTGGATGTTCAATGCTTTCGACATGAAGTACGGCAATAATCCCGGCAATTACATTGTCGTTGAATTCGCCGACGGCATATTTCAGCGGGAAACAGCGATGCTGCTGAAGATGCCTGAAGTACGCAAGCGCATATCAAAACTCGTGTTCTGCGCGCCTGACTCGACCGCTGTATTTGGAGGTCTCAGGCTGTTACGCGATGAATTCGATCTCGAGCCTGACGCAATTTCAGGCTTGTGTTCAAGTTCGCCACTGGCAATTCGCGAGATAAGTGGTTTCACAGATTTGCCTATCCTGCAGAGTATGGAAAAAGATTACAGAAAGGTGTTCGGTATTATCGGTTAACGGGTGAAGGACGGTACCAGCGCTGAGATTATGTGTCTGGTTTCGGTTGTGGATTCAACCGGTCAATGCAACATCTAATCTCAGATTCCAGAGAGGAGGATGTTGAAAATGAAGCAGCGACGGAGGATCTATTACATCGAAGAGCAGAAAGCCTTGATGTGGGATCGCTGGCAACAAGGTGATTCCCTAAACGCCATTGCACGGCTTTTTGATCGCCATCGCCCATCGATCCAGCGTATTTTATCGGAGACTGGCGGGATACGTCCGGCACCGCGTCGACGGTCACGACACGCATTGACCTTAGCCGAGCGTGAAGCGATCTCGCGCGGCGTGGTTAACGGTCTCTCGATTTGATCGATTGCCGCCACGCTGGGTCGAGCCCCCTCTGCAATCGGTCGTGAGATTCGGCGCAACA
>CP070838.1:256635-263002 GCA_020341835.1 Thiotrichales bacterium
TCCTGATTACCTGCAAGCAGGAAGAAAACGGCGAACCGGTACCGCTGTCACCCTGGATTGAATCACTGCAGACGTTCAATTCGCTGACTCGTACCGACTCGCTTGAAAATACTTATCTCCAACAATTACTGCGCGAAAACACGGACGTGTTTGTGTGTGATACCGAAGAACTACCCGCAATACCGGAACAACCATCACCTTCACTGCCGACCGAGGCTATACCCGCAAGGATGTCTGCCAGCGCACACCAGCGGCTGATCGACTGCCCCTACAAATATTTTGCGGGTGATGGCATGCGCCTTAAGCCGCCCGACGAGATACGCGAAGAACTGCAAAAATCCGATTATGGCGAACGCGTGCACCTGATACTCAATGCTTTTCATACGCCGGTGAAAAACCTGCCCTCGCCCTTCAGCGAACGGCTTTCAGAACACAACAGGGACGAGGCCATCGAACATCTGACAGCAATTTCAGCGGCTGTCTTCAAACAGGATATGGAAGATAACGCCCTGCACCGCAGCTGGTTACATCGATGGCTGCAGCATGTCCCCGGGTATATCGACTGGCAGATCAAACAGCAGCAAACCTGGGCAATCAGCGAAACCGAAAAACTGTGTGAAGCCACGTTGAATGATATCGACCTGACTCTGTATGGTCGGCTCGACCGCATCGATACAGATATCGAGCAAAACCATCATCATGGCATCATCGATTACAAAACCGGAAAGACTGCACGCCAGATCGATGTCGACAGCGGTGAAGATGTACAGCTGGCCTCCTACGCGCTGCTGGCTGGTGAAACCAGCTCCGTGGAATACCTGTCGCTGGACGAAACCAGCGGCTCTGTCAGGACCGCGGCCCGCCTCGAAGGTGAAGCCTTGCGTACACTGAGCCACGACGTGCGCGAACGGCTGCAAAATGTCATCACGATGCAGCGCGACGGCAAACCCATGCCGGCCTGGGGCGATCGCCAAACCTGCGGTTACTGCGATTTTGTCGGCCTGTGCCGTAAAAAAGTGTGGGATACCGAAACATAAAAAAGCCGCTGGAGCGATTCGCTCAGCGGCTTTTGTGTAAGCTGAAAAACAGCGCTACTGTATCGCGTACAATGAGCCGTTGACACTGGAAAAATAAACAGCGCCGTCTTTCACCGTGGGTGAAGAATAGATCTTGTTGTCGCTGCGGTATTTCCAGCGCAGATTGCCACGATTGGCCGTGAGCGCATACAGATGCATATCGGTGCTGCCGATGTAGACGGTACCTGATGCAACTACCGGTGCAGAGAAAACCGGCCCTTCGGTTCTGAATTCCCACTGGCGTGATCCGTTACCCGCATCGAACGAGTAAACATAACCGTCCTTGCTGCCGACGATTATGCGGTCGCCATCGATTGCCGGCGATGACAGGACCTGACCTGCTGTTTTCTTCTTCCACAGCTCCTGGCCTGTTTTGATATTGATTGCGTGGACCATTTTCGCATCGGTTCCGATGTATACCTTGTCAGCGTCGACGGCCGGCGATGAATGAATTTTCTGATGGGCATTGAAGCGCCAGAATTCCTGGCCCGACTTGATATCGACAGCGAACAGGTAGCCCGCCATGGTGCCGAAGAAAACATGATCACGGTAGACGGCTGGTGAACTGTAAACGCCACCCTGGGCGTCAAAGCTCCAGATCTCGTAACCGGTATCGGCCTCAACGGCGTAGACCCTGCCATCTTCACTGCCGAAATAGACGACATCATCAACAACGACAGGCGATGATGAAACCGGACCCTTGGTCGGGAACTTCCACTTGGTACCGTGCGTATTGATATTGACGGCATAAAGGCTGTTGTCCCAGCTGCCAACATAGATCGTATCGCCGACCAGTGCAGGCGTCGACTCGACGTTGCCATCAGTACGGAATTTCCAGTTGAGCAGCCCGGTATCGGAACTTACTGCATAGAGAAAACCGTCGTTGCAGCCCAGGTAGATTTCCTTGTCACCGGCAACCGGCGACGAGTACACCTTGTCGGGCGCTGTATATTTCCACTTCAGTGTATCCAGCGATGTCGGTCCGGATTCGCTCACCGTACCGCTGCGGCTCGGATCCACGCGAAACATGGAAGTCGTACCGGTCCCACATGACGTTAGTGATAGGGATAAAATCGCCAGCCCGGCGATCAACAGGTGTCTGTCAGACATAGTTAACTCCTGTACATCTTTTTATAGTCTTGAATAGCCCGCTTCGAATTTTTCGATTTATAGTCAGAAAGAATAGTCCAGCGTGAAGAAAACGCTATGTTTTGGCCGATTTTCGCGCACAGAATTTGTTCAACCCGGAAAGAGTCGGGATCAAAAGCTGCGGTGCGAAAACACAAGGTATTTTCTTGTGTAGCCCGGATGCAGCGAAGCAGAATCCGGGGATGCGCATTGCCGGCATTCTGAACCCGGATTACTGGCCGGGATACGCGCTGTTACCTGCGTGGCACAGGATTTCGTAGGAAATGGTACCGGCATGACCGGCGATGGTATCGACGCACAGTTCCCTGCCCCAAAGAACCACCCGGTCACCGTACCGGGCATCGACGCCGCGCAGGTCCACACAGACGCTGTCCATCGAAACGCGGCCCACCGTCGGGCATTGATGGCCGTTGATCCACACCGGTGTCCCGGACGGCGCATGGCGCGGATAGCCATCACCATACCCGGCAGCGACCACACCGACCGGCATGTCTTCCGGGCATTGCCAGGTGCTTCCGTAGCCGATGGCATCACCCTTGCGCAGCTGCTGCAACGCGATCAGCTGTGACTCGAACTGCATCACCGGTTTCAGTCCCAGATCGGCCGCGCTACGCTCGAGCAGCGGCGATGTGCCGTAGAGCATGATGCCCGGTCGAACCCACTCCAGATGGCTGTCCGCCAGGCTGACGATCGCGGCGGAATTGGCCATACTGCGCTCGGCATCATAGTTAGAAGTCACATTAATTAACGACTCTAACTGATTGTTATTTAATTGATGGCTCGGATCATCGGCGTTCGCAAAATGGGACATGAAACGAATACTGCCGACTACGGCCGATGACTTGAGCATGCGGTAGATCAGATCGACATCCACGAGCGGCACACCCAGCCGGTGCATGCCGGTATCGATCTTGAGCCAGACGTCGACCGACAGGCGAGTCGCGTTGTGCAACAGCTCGGCCTGCCATTGATGATGGACCACCGGCTGAAGATCGTGCGTCGCACATAACTCCAGTTCCGTCAGGCTGGAAAACCCCTGTAACACTACCAGCGGCCTGGAGATCCCGGCGCGCCTCAGTGTGACCGCCTCTGCCGGCATTGCGACCGCAAAGGCATCAGCCTGATCCAGGTGTTCGGCGGCGATCAGCACATTGTGACCGTAGGCGTTGGCCTTGATCACCGCCATGACCTTGCTGTCCGGCGCGTACTCCCTGACTTTATCCAGGTTGTGCCTCAGTGCGTCACCATCGATCTGAACGCTTGCAGTACGCTCCCTGTGTCGCAGTTGTCCGTGTTTCATTGGCAGGTCAGATGCCGTCGCTGACGTACATTTCCGGGATGTAATTTTCGAACTTGGTGTATTTTCCAAGGAACGTCAGCACCGATTTGCCAATCGGTCCGTTACGCTGCTTGGCGATAATGATTTCCGCCATACCCTTGTCGGGGCTGTCTTCGTTGTAGACCTCGTCGCGGTAGATAAAGACGATCAGGTCGGCATCCTGCTCAATCGCGCCTGATTCGCGCAGATCTGACATGATCGGGCGCTTGTCGGTACGCTGCTCGAGTGAGCGGTTCAGCTGGGACAGTGCGATCACCGGCACATCCAGTTCCTTGGCCAGCGCCTTCAAGCCACGAGAGATCTCGGATATTTCGGTCGCCCTGTTCTCACTGCCGCCCGGCGTTTGCATCAGCTGCAGGTAATCGATCACGATCAGCCCCAGTCCGTGCTTACGCTTCATGCGCCGGGCGCGGGCACGAACCTCGCCCGGTGACATCGCCGGCGTATCGTCAATGAACAGGTTAGCCTCGGACAGCATGTGTACCGCCGAGGTAATCCGCGGCCAGTCCTCGTCGGTGAGCTGACCGGTACGGATGTGATGCTGGTCGATGCGTCCGAGCGACGAGATCATGCGCATTGCCAGCTGTTCACCCGGCATTTCCATACTGAACACCGCGACCGGCGTCTTCGACCCGATGGCAGCATTCTCAGCAATATTCATCGCAAAGGTTGTCTTACCCATCGACGGACGCCCGGCGACGATGACCAGCTCACCCCCGTGCAGGCCAGTGGTGGATTCATCGAACTTGTCGAACCCGGTCGGGATTCCGGTGATATTGCCTTCTGACTGGAACAGGAAATCGATCTGCTCGACGGTTTTGGTGAGCAGGTTCTTGATATCCTGGAAGCCTCCGCGACCGCGCATGTCCTGCTCAGCGATTTCGAACACCCGTTTTTCCGCCTCTTCCAGCAGCTCGCGGCTGCTGCGTCCCTCGGTTTTGAAACCGCTGCTGGCAATATCGGTGCCGACGGCAATCAACTGCCGCAGGACCGACCGCTCACGCACGATATCGGCATAGGCCACGATATTCGCTGCGGTCGGTGTCTCTTTGGCCAGGCGACCGAGGTAAGCCAGGCCACCGGCATCTTCGAGCAGGCCATTGGTATCCATCCATTCAGACAGGGTCACTGCATCGAACGGTTGCGATTTTTCTTCCAGATTTCGGATCGCGCTGAAAATAATGCGGTGGTCGCCGCGGTAGAAATCGTTCTCGGTAATACGATCAGCGATCTGTTCCCATGCCCGGTTATCGAGCAGCAGACCGCCGATGACTGCCTGCTCGGCTTCAACGGAATGCGGCGGGACCTTCAGATTTTCGAGCTGTGTTGTCGTCGGAAAAGTGGCTGTATCAGGCATTTATTGTTATAGGTCGAGGTCGACTTGTGAGCTCCTAGATTACACCAGTCAGCATTTGAGGCAAGCGCAATCAGAAAGGAAAATACAAAGGCCTTCGTCAACGAAGGCCTGGCCCGCATGTCTCAACTGGGGGAGAGATGCGGGCTTAGTCCTGCGCCCGCTCCCGTGATTGTGGTGAAAAATACGGGCTAGCTGGAATCAATCGAGCTGGTACCGAAGCGCGGTGTGTAGTCTGCGACTCAGTCTTCTTCGCCGATCACGGTCAGCTTGATGGTGGCATTGACCTCGGCGTGCAGGTGCAGATCGATATCGTATTCACCGGCCATACGGATCGGGCCTTCCGGCATACGGATCTCGCTTTTCTCGACCTCGATACCTTTCTCCTTGATGGCATCGGTGATATTGGCGTTGGTGACCGAACCGAACAGCTTGCCTTCACCACCGGATTTTGCCGTGATGCTGACTTCCAGGCCTTCGAGCTGCTCGGCACGTGCTTTTGCTGCAGCCAGCACTTCAACCTGCTGTTTTTCCAGCTCGGCACGGCGTGCTTCGATCTCCGCAATGTTTTCGGCGGTAGCGAGTTTCGCCTTGCCCTTGGGCAGCAGGTAGTTCCTGGCAAATCCGGGGCGTACATTAACCAGATCACCTAAACCACCAAGACGATCAATTGTTTCAAGCAGGATGATTTCCATCGTAAAAACCTCAAACGTTTCTCAGGCGATCAGTCGCCTTCTAAAGTCTATCCAGGTATCTGCCAGACCGGCCAGGACCAGCAGAACCACTGCGCGCGGTTCAATAAACATCAACAGATAAACCAGAAACAACCAAACCGCATTAAGTTGTCTTCCGGCAAACACCGCGTGCAATACTGCGATGCCCTGATTCAGATACAGCACGAACACGATCAGCAACATCGCGATAAAAACCGCTGCACCGGTAAGCGATGCAGCAACGATGATTGCAACTGCGATCAATGCCGCCACCTTGCCCAGGTCGAGCGCGTGAAATTCCTTGCCAAAACCGCCCGGGTTATAGATCACGGCCTGCCACCATCTCGCCAGGTAAAGACTGAGCATGGTACCGATCATGAAACTGCTGGCAAAAAAACCGGGCAGCAGATACACGATCTGGTCAATGACCAGTTGCAGTTCAGCCCGGTCGAGTTGCCCTTCCGACTGAGCGACGAACTCATCCGCCATCGTGTTCAGTGACGACCGCCAGATTTCACCGAAATCCGGGAAAAACGTATACACGATGACGATGCCAACGAGACTGACACCGGCAATCAGCTGTACGCTCAACACCAGCGATACCGTCTGCCTCAGCACCACCGCGACCAGCACGACCGGCAACCAGACCAGCAACACATAATAAGCGGCCAGCTCGGGCAGCGACAGTACCAGCCCCGCAAACACCGCGGTACCGATGCCGGCCACGGCAGAAACC
>CP070838.1:263102-269185 GCA_020341835.1 Thiotrichales bacterium
AGAAATACAGTCGCGACCGGCGGTCGAAGCGTCGCTCGAGGAATTCGGGCACCGTGGTAATGCGTGCGTTCAGGTAATAGGGAATAAAAAATACAGCGAAAAACACCAGTACGAATGCCGCCATCCATTCATAGTTCGATACCGCGATCCCCCAGGTGTAGGCCGCACCGGACAGGCCGACAAGTGTGGTACTGGATATGTTGGATGCAAACAATGAAAAACCGACCGGTATCCATCCCAGCCTGCGACCCGCCAGGAACAGATCCTCACCGCTATGGGTCCGCCTGGCCATACGCAGACCGATGTAAAACACAAGAACGAAATAGATCCCGATGACAACGAGATCCAGCGTGCCCAGACTGTAAGAAGACAAGTGGTGGCTACCTGTAATTGATTCTGCTCAATCGAGCAGTGACCGCGTTAGAACTTATGCGTTGTTTCCAGTGCCGGAGCGTAACAGATAACCAATCTGCAGGAAAAGCTCAAATCCCTAGATGTGCGAAGCAGTGGCTTTGACCGAGAAAGTGACGCTATGCAAACAAGGATCATCGCTATAAAAATAATGTAAAGGCCTTTTTAGCAATGCTGGTTCGCGTTTCTGGCGTTATTCGCGGCAAAAGCCGCACCTGTGATTCGCCAATGACTCGCACTGACGAAATACTAACCGTAGATATCCTGTTTGAAATGCTGCTGTATTTCTTCGATTTCCTCGATATTATTGAGTAGTGCATTGACGCAGTCCTGGTCGAGTTTTTCACCCGCCAGCTTCGCCAGGGTTGCAAAAGCCCTGGCATTAGTCCAGGCCCCCTTGTAGCAACGCTGACTGGTGAGGGCATCAAAAATGTCGGCAACCGCAACGATGCGCGCCTCAAGTGGAATATCGCTGCCTTTTCTGCCGGAAGGATAGCCTGCACCGTTGACCGATTCGTGGTGGAACTCCGCGATGTTTCTCAGGATGTTGACATAGTCGACACCATCAAGCCCAAAGTTAACCAGTATCTCATCGATGATTTCCCTGCCTTTGATGGTGTGGGATTTCATGATTTCCATTTCTTCTGCATCCAGTTTGCCCGGTTTCATCAACACACCATCCGGGATCCCGATCTTGCCGATATCATGCAACGGTGAAAACATGAAGATATGCTCGATGTAATCATCGGACAGGCTGTAATGGTCTGCCAGTGCACGGGCTATCAGACGGCTGTAGCGTGAGATGCGATCGAGGTGTGAGCCCGTTTCCGGATCGCGCAAGTGGGTTATTCGGCCGCTGGTTTTCAGTGCAGCCGCCAGCGTCTGAATATTGGACAACTCGCTGATGATCATCAACGAAACCAGATGACCGAAAATATCGAGCTGGCTCAGCGTGTAATCATCAAACACATCGGTTTCAAAAGCGTTGAAAAAGATAAAACCGAGAAAGTCGCCGTCATTGAATATCGGCATGGTATAGCTGGCGGCATAGCCCGCCCGTCCCAGGCGCCGGCTATGTTCCTTGTCGCTGTCAGCAAACGTCAGCATGTTGTTGATGACGCGCGGCTGTCCCCGCTCGAGTATGCGTTTGAGCGATGGCGCTTCATCGATCAACGCCTGGTAATTATCCAGTGGATTGTCATCACCGCTGCTGTGAATAAAGGTCTTTAATATGCGCGTTTCCGGGTCGTATAAAGCGATCGCAATACGCGCAATGAATGGCATATTCGCCTTGATCACCCGATGAGCGCTGACAATTTTCTGTTTCAGAGGTAAATGTTTGTTCAGATCACCCAGTGAATCGATATGATCGGACATTGAATTCCCCTCAAGCCGCCGATCCGCGGCCGGGATCGGGGCAGTACTGTAATCGTGTCAGTAAAAGTGTAGCTTACCCGGGCAAAACCGGCGCATTTTTACTGATGAAACGAACACAGGCTGTCGAAACAACGGACATAAACCAGCTGCGCCTCCGGTCAGGGATCCTGATCACCCGCGGCGGACTTGTCCCTGGAAAAAGCATTCAGAATCTCCATCGGCAGCGGGAACACGATCGTCGACGCGTTTTCGTTGGAAATATCATTCAGCGTCTGCAGGTAGCGTAGTTGCAGCGTCTGTGGATTCTTTGACATGACGTTGGCCGCCTGCAGGAGTTTCTCTGATGCCTGTAACTCACCTTCGGCATGAATGATCTTGGCGCGACGTTCGCGCTCGGCTTCAGCCTGTTTGGCGATCGCGCGTATCATCGACTCGTTCAGATCGACATGTTTTATTTCGACGTTGGTGACCTTGATACCCCAGGACGCGGTCTGCTCATCCAGGATGCTCTGGATGTCGGCATTCATCTTGTCTCGCTGGGAGAGCATCTCATCGAGATCATGTTGACCCAGCACCGATCGCAGCGTGGTCTGCGCCAGCTGGCTGGTCGCGTTGAAATACTGTTCGACCTGTATGATCGCACGCTCAGGGTCAACCACGCGGAAATAGAGGACCGCGCTGACGTGGACCGTGACGTTGTCCCTGGATATTACATCCTGCGTGGGAATATCATAGGTGACCACGCGCAGGTCGACCCGCACCATTTTCTGAATCACCGGAATCACGATAATCAGACCGGGACCCTTGACCTTCTGAAAACGCCCGAGGAAGAAAATCACGCCACGTTCGTATTCCTTGAGTATACGAATTGCCGAGATCACGATGGCCAGCAACAGGATTGCCGGCGCCAGGTATTCGAACAGGTAAATCATGATTCCCTCCCATCAGAGTTATCGTCCGGTTCTACTTTTAAAACCAGTTTATCGATTGCGTCGACGCGTATCGGCTGTCCGGCCGTTAGCTGTACATCACTTTCTGCAAGCCATGACTCGCCGTCAATCTCCACGCGTCCGCGACCGCTGAAGTCAGCGATGACGGTACCGGTACGCCCGATCATGTATTCTGCACCGCTGACCACCTGCCGGTGCCTGAGCGTGGAAAACTTTCTCAGTATCCACAGCATGAATCCGCCAGCCACCAGCGCAGTGCCTCCAATCAACGGCATCGAAACCGCGATGTATTCATCGTCAAACAGCATTATGGACCCGACAGTGAATGCGACCACGCCACCCACACCCAGTATGCCGCCGCTGCTGACAAACATTTCGGAAATGATGAAAGCCAGGCCGATGCCAAGCAGCGCGAGGCCGGCATAGTTGATCGGTAATACCTGAAAGGCATACAGGGACAGCAGCAGGCAGATGGTTCCGACCACACCCGGCAGGATAATGCCCGGATTGGAAAACTCCAGAATCAGACCGTAAATACCGACCAGCATCAGCACATAGGCGATATTGGGATTGGTAATAATCGCGAGCAGACTGGAGCGCCAGTCCGGGGTGATGCGTTCAATAACCAGGCCTTCGGTTTCGAGCGTGACGTTGCGGCCTTTGACATTGACCTCGCGCCCATCCAGCTGTTGCAGCAATGCCGTGAGATCATCGGCAACCAGATCGATAACATTTTTCTCCAGCGCTTCTTCGGCAGTGAGACTGGCGGCATCACGCACTGCCTGTTCGGCCCAGACTTCATTGCGCCCCCTGAGTTTCGCCAGTCCCTTGATGTAAGCCGCGGCATCATTGATGATTTTCTTCTCCATGCTGCTTTGACCCTGATCGCTTTGCTCGCCACCACCCGTCGGATCGGTCGGCGTGGTCGGCACACCGCCAACCTGCACCGGTGTAGCCGCACCCAGATTGGTCGCAGGCGCCATTGCTGCGATATGGCTCGCATAAAGTATGTAGGTACCCGCACTGGCGGCGCGCGAACCCTGCGGCGAGATATAGGTGATCACCGGCACATGCGCATCGAGGATGGCCTGAATAATTTCCCGCATGGAATGATCCAGACCGCCGGGCGTGTTCATCTGCAGAATGACCATGGCGGCCCCCTCTGACTCGGCATTACTTATGCCGCGCTCGATCAACTCCTGTGTAACCGGCCCGATGGCACCATCGACCTCAACCAGGTAGGCTTTGTTGACGGCCGCGGCCCCGGTCGATGCGAACTGCACGAACATGGCAACCAGCAGGCCGATGACCAGGCGGGGAATTAATTGAGTGGTTCGCATAACGTGATTTATTCCGTTTTGACGCAGCAACCAGGATAGCTTCAGTATAAACAGAAAACCACAAGCTGTGAAATCGCGTACCGGCAAGGCACCCCGAAAAGCAACGCACCGAATGCCTGGAAACTGCGAACCAGCTTTACAGTCAACACTGATACAATGGAAACACACGGTTTTGTATTGCGCTAATAATGAAACAGACGTATCAGACTATGCGGGTCTCACGTTCTACCCTTGTAGCTTCAGTACTCATATTGCTGGGCATTCAGATTTACCCGGTGACAGCTGCACAACCGATGCGGACGGAGCCTGCCATTAACGAACCGACACCGGTCGTACTGTTTCTCTCCGGTGACGTGATGCTGGGCCGCGCGATCGACCAGATCCTGCCGCATCACAACGAACCGGTGCTGTTCGAGGACTATATCAAGGATGCGCGTGACTATATCCGCATTGCCGAGGAAGTCAGTGGCCCGATACCCCGACCCGTCAGCTGTGACTATATCTGGGGCGATGCCCTGACCCACCTCAACGCAATCGATCCCGATGTCAGCATCATCAACCTGGAAACCAGCGTCACCCGCTCCGACACGCCATGGCCGAAAAAATACATCCACTATCGCATGCACCCTGAAAACGTCGCCTGCATTGCCTCGGCCAATATCGATATCGCGTTACTGGCAAACAATCACGTACTCGACTGGGGCTACAGGGGGCTGGCCGAAACCCTGTTCACACTCGATCAGGCAGGCATCGGCACAGCCGGCGCCGGCAACAATCTGAATGCCGCGATTCGCCCTGCGATTATTGAAATCGGCGATCGGGGCCGGGTGCTCGTTTATGCCTGGGCGCATGCCAGCAGTGGCGTGCCGCAGGCATGGGCTGCACTTGCCGACAGGCCTGGTGTCAACCGCCTGGATTATCTGAATACGCGTACCGTTCAGCGTATCAACGACAGTATCAGCCCGATCCGGAAGCCGGGTGATATCGTTGTGGCCTCGATTCACTGGGGCGGTAACTGGGGTTATGACGTCCCATCGTGGCAGACAGAATTCGCTCACCGCTTGATTGATCATGCCAATGTCGATGTCGTTCACGGGCATTCATCACATCATGTCAAAGGCATCGAGGTCTACAAGGGCAGACTGATCATTTACGGCAGCGGCGACCTGCTCAACGATTACGAGGGTATCGGCGGACACGAGGAATACAGGGCCGACCTGTCGTTAATGTATTTTGCCAGCATCGACCCGAACACCGGCGACCTGGTGAAGTTGCAGATGATACCAACACAGATCCGCAAACTCAGAATCAACCAGGCCAGTGATGAAGATGCCGAGTGGATGAAAGATCGGCTCAACAGGGAAGGACGGCGCTTCAACACACAGGTCAAACTCGAGCAGAATAACCGACTCATTCTCGGCTGGCAGTAACTGATCATCGACGCACCGTGGTGTCATTTATCCTCCCGCACACGTGAACTGTTGTAGTTCAGACCTGGTCGGCCAGTTACCATAAGAATCTGCCGCCTAAAAGTTGTTCGTGACGCTGACCCGCCCTTTTTGTTCTCTCGCCAGAGCGCAAAGCCCGCAGAGGGTATTGATGTTTGATGTCAGTATGAATCGGAATTTCTCTGCGAGCCCTGCGCCTCTGCGAGAACAGGAATAGCAGACAGCTTTAACTCTCGCAGAGATCGCAGCGCTCGCAGGGGATTTTTATTATGTGTATTAGTTCAGGCTTGACCGGACCGTTAGCGTAAGAGTCTGGCGCCTCGAATATGTTGGTGACGGATATCCGGTATTTTTTTCTCTCGCCAAGGCGCAAAGCACGCCAAGATCTCTTATGTTTTTATTAACACAAACACATAGTCATTCTCTCTGCGTGCCCTGCGTCTCTGCGAGAATCAAAACAGTAACATCTCGCTGAGACGCTGAGCACGCAGAGGTATTTTTCGGACGAAACCCCTGATTAACACTTTGCGTGCTTTGCGCCTTGGCGAGAGAAAAAA
>CP070838.1:269285-275248 GCA_020341835.1 Thiotrichales bacterium
CGTGATTCGCGACTAAAGTCGCTCCTACGCCAGGCCCCCGATCGGGTTGCCACCTGTAAATAACTTTGCGCCTTCGCGTAAAATTGTTTCATATAAAAAAAGCCCCGGCTGGCGGGGCTTTTTTGGCACTTTATAAAGGGCGTCGCCTCATGCCGCAACCACGCTGATGGTTCTGCGTTTTCTGGGGCCCCGCACCTCGAATTTCACATTGCCGTCGGCGGTAGCGAACAGGGTGTGATCACGCCCCATGCCCACGTTGTCACCGGCGTGGAACTTGGTACCGCGCTGACGTACGATGATATTTCCGGCGGTAACTTTTTCACCACCAAATCGTTTGACGCCAAGGCGTTTGGATTCTGATTCGCGACCGTTGCGGGTACTGCCTGCAGCTTTTTTGTGAGCCATTGTCTATTCTCCTAGCCTTTAATACCGGTGATCTCGATATCAGTATAGTACTGACGGTGACCGGTTTTTTTCTGATGATGCTTGCGGCGTCTGAATTTCATGATCTCGACTTTTTTCGCGCGGCCGTGGGCTTTCACGGTTGCAGTAACCTTGCCGCCTTCCACGTACGGGGTGCCGATATTGACCTTGTCGCCATCGGCGATCATCAATACCTTGTCGATTTCGACAGCAGCGCCTTCGTCGGCATCCAGTTTTTCAACGCGACACAGGTCGCCTTCGGCTACCCTGTATTGCTTTCCACCTGTACTAACCACAGCGTACATGGCGTATTCTCCAAGTCGTTGACAGAAAAGGCGCGAATTTTACCGGTAATACCCGTCCGTGGCAAGCATTTGCAGCCTGATTCCGGGGGTTTCAGCGTGGCTTGCTTGACCATTCCCGCCAGCGCCCCTAGGATTCGGGTCTTTGTTGAGTAATCCCCTGCAAACTGTGTCAGAAACCCTGTTCAGCACTGAAGAAATCAACGCCCTGTGTCGGGATGACATGGACAGGGTGAACGCAGTGATTCGCGAGCGTTTGCAGTCAGATGTCGCGCTGGTCAATCAGCTTGGTCACTATATCATCGACTCCGGCGGCAAGCGTTTCAGACCCTTGCTGGTGCTGTTGTCGGCGCGCGCTCACGGCTACGATGGCGAGCTGCACCCTGTCGTGGCTGCAATCATCGAATTTATCCACACCGCCACGCTGCTGCACGATGATGTTGTCGATGAATCCAGCCTGCGCCGCGGCCGGGAAACCGCCAACGAGCTGTTCGGCAATGCTGCCAGTGTGCTGGTCGGTGATTTTCTGTACTCGCGTGCGTTCGAAATGATGGTTGATGTCGACAGCATGGAGGTCATGGCGATACTGGCCAACACCACCAACGTAATCGCCGAAGGCGAGGTCATGCAGCTGATGAATGTGCACGATGCCAACACCACCGAGGCACGCTATATCGAAGTGATTCACTGCAAAACGGCCAAGCTGTTCGAAGCCGCGACCCGGCTGGGCGCGGTACTGTGCAAGCGCGCAGAGGAGCAGGAAATGGCAATGGCGCGCTACGGCATGCATCTGGGCACCGCCTTCCAGCTGATTGACGACGTGCTTGACTACACCTCCAGCAGTGACGATATGGGTAAGAATGTCGGTGATGACCTGGCTGAAGGCAAACCGACGCTGCCGTTGATTTACGCGCTCAGCAAGGGGACGCCTGCGCAGGCTGCGCTGATCAGGAAAGCCATCGAAAAGGGCGGTTATGACCATATCGACGAGGTGCAGGCCATCATTCACTCGACCGGTGCACTGGATTACGCCGCATCGGTCGCCAGTCGGGAGGCCGATCTGGCCTTGAATGAGCTGGCTCAGCTGGAAGATTCCGACTACAAACAGGCGCTTGTATCACTCGCGCATCATTCGGTAGATCGCAACAGCTGAAAAAAAAGGCTAGAATACGGTTTTTCGGAGTGTAGCTCAGCTTGGTAGAGCACTACGTTCGGGACGTAGGGGTCGGAGGTTCAAATCCTCTCACTCCGACCAAACTGATCTGCACTGTGCATCGATTGACTGGGAATGCTGTGACCAAGGGCACTTTATATATTATTTCAGCGCCTTCCGGTGCAGGCAAAACCAGTCTGGTGCGCGCGATCGTAGAGACATTACCGAACGTGGTTGTCTCGGTATCGCACACCACTCGCAAGATGCGCGTCGGTGAAGTGGATGGCAGGGACTACCATTTCGTCGACAGCCAGCAATTTCAGGCGATGGTCGACAACGGCGATTTTCTGGAATACGCCAGTGTGTTTGGCAACAGCTATGGCACTTCGAGGCAGCATATCCAGGAACAGCTGGATTCCGGAAACGATGTCATTCTGGAAATTGACTGGCAGGGCGCCCGGCAGATCCGGCAGTTGATGAGCGCGTGCAGAAGCATTTTCATCGTGCCGCCGTCGATACCGGCCTTGAGGGAGCGGCTTCAGGGCAGGGAGCAGGACAGCGACGATGTGATCGAATCGCGTATGCGCGAGGCCGTCAGTGAAATGACACATTACCCCGAATTCGATTATATTGTTATAAATGATGACTTTGAGCAGGCCCGCGATGAGCTGGCTGCGATATTTGTCTGCCACCGCATGCGTCTGGATAGCCAGCAGCAAAACCATGCGGAATTGCTGGCAGGCCTGCTGGAACCGATTAACTAGAATTAGACTGTGAGAGTACTGGAGATAGAGTAGATGGCACGATTAACCGTAGAAGATTGCCTGGATAACGTTGATAACCGTTTCGAGCTGGTTCTGGTGGCTGCAAAAAGGGCCCGTCAGCTTTCCATGGGCGCAGACCCGCTGGTTGAGCTGGAAAACGATAAGCCCACCGTGCTTGCCCTGCGTGAAATCGCAGAAAACAAGATCGACAAGTCTGTACTGGAAGAAGAAGTTGTTCCCCAGGATGATATTGAAGCCATGATCGAGGGGGAATTGCTGCAAAACCCGATGCCAATGGGTGATGACCAGACAGGTATCTGATTCATCCCCATGTCACGTTGATGTCAGAACAGGCCGACACAGAAGTCGTCAAAGACGATGAAACGACAGACCGGTTTCTGATATCAGACCTGTGTGACCTGGTCGGCACCTATATGGACAAGGACCAGGTCAGGCAGGTATACGAAGCCTACCTTTTCGGTGCCCAGGCGCACGAAGGCCAGATACGGATATCCGGCGAACCCTATATTTACCATCCGATTGCAGTGGCGCGGATTCTCGCCGAAATGCACATGGATGTTAAAAGCATCGTCGCCAGCATCCTGCACGATGTGCTCGAAGATACCTCTGCGACCCGCAAGCTGATCGCCCGCGAGTTTGGTGATGATGTTGCCATGCTGGTCGATGGCGTCAGCAAGATGACGCACATCAAATTCAAGAACAAGATCGAAGAGCAGGCTGAAAACACCCAGAAGGTCCTGCTTGCGATGTCGCAGGACATCCGTGTGATCCTGATCAAGCTCGCCGATCGCCTGCATAACATGCGCACGCTCGATGCGCTGCGGCCGGACAAGCGCCGCCGTATCGCCCGGGAAACCCTGGAAATCTACATTCCGATCGCCAACCGTCTAGGCATTTACACGATTCGCCACGAACTCGAGGATCGCGTACTCAGGGCGTTGCACCCGCTGCGCTACAAGGTGCTGGAACACGCGGTCAACAAGGCCAGCGGCCATCGCAAGGAAGTGATTCGCAAGATTGACAAGGCGCTGGTGTCGCGGCTGGGCCAGCTGGGCATCAACGCCGAGGTGCAGTCGCGTAAAAAGCATCTGTTCAGCCTGTACAACAAGATGAAAGACAAGCGCCTGCCGTTCAAACAGGTGTTTGATGTCTATGCGATGCGCGTGATCGTCGACACGGTGGATGACTGTTACCGTGTGCTCGGCGCCGTGCACAATCTTTTCAAGCCCATTCCCGGCCGCTTCAAGGATTACATCGCGATACCCAAGAGCAACGGCTACCAGTCATTGCATACGGTTCTGTATGGTCCCCATGGTATACCGATGGAAGTGCAGATTCGTACCGAGGAGATGGATATCTTTGCTGAAAGCGGCATCGCCGCACACTGGCTGTACAAGTCACCCGACGACTCGGGCATGATCAGCGCGCACGCACGTGCACGCGACTGGCTTACCGGTATCCTCGAAATGCAGCAGTCCGCCGGTGATTCGATCGAATTTCTCGAGAACGTCAAGGTCGACCTGTTCCATGACGAGGTCTACGTCTATACACCTGAAGGAGACATCATCAAGCTGCCGCGCAACGCAACGCCGGTCGATTTCGCCTACTCGGTGCACACCGATATCGGCAATACCTGTGTGGCAGCCAAGCTCGATCACAGTTTTGCTCCCCTGAATACCCCGCTGTACAGTGGCCAGACGGTCGAGATCATCACCTCGCCATCCGCACGGCCCAACCCGGCCTGGCTGAATTATGTGGTGACGTCAAAGGCGCGCAGCAACATCCGCAATTATCTGAAAAACCTGCAGGCGGATGAAGCCATGTCGCAGGGTCGGCGGCTGCTGGACCGCTGCCTCAAAGGCCTTGGCATGCGCCTGGACGATGTTCCGGAAGAAGCGATCAGGAGTACGCTCGAAGAATACGGTTTCGAGTCGATCGCCGACCTGCTGGAGGACGTCGGCATGGGCAATCGTCCGCCATCGCTGGTTGTTCGCCGGCTGGTACCCGAGCGCATTCCGCACGGCGACTCCGAAGAAACCCGGGAAATGAAGTCACAGGTGCCGCTGGCCATACACGGCACCGAAGGCATGGTGGTGTCCTACGGCAAGTGCTGTATGCCGATTCCCGGTGACCAGATCATCGGTGTGTTGAGCAAGGGGCGCGGCATCGTTGTGCATCGCGAGGCCTGCCGCAATATCGATTCGATCCGGTCACAGTCTGACAAGATCATTGACGTCAACTGGGCGGATGACGCGGCCGGCGAGTTCAACTGTGTGATTCGCCTCGATGTCTCCAACAAGCCGGGCGTACTTGCGCGCTCAGCCACCGTCATATCGGATGAGGGTGCGAATATCGAGAATGTTGAAGTCGAAGACCGGGATGGTTTGAGTTCATCGCTGCTTTACCAGATCACTGTGCACAACCGCGATCACCTGGCCCAGATCATCAAGCGCCTGCGCAAACTCCCGCATGTAATGACGATCCAGCGGACCTGATCCGGCGATGCAGTGCGGAAAAAGCGCTGAGGCAAACTGGATATATAATTCCGGATCCTGGATTAACGTAATGAGAAAAACGAAATGGCACGTGAAATAATTTCTACTGATAAAGCACCGCAGGCGATCGGTACCTACTCACAGGCAGTGAAAACCGGCAACACGGTGTACCTGTCCGGGCAGATTCCCCTGGTTCCCGAGACCATGGAAATGATCGAAGGGGAGATCGAGCAACAGATCCGAAGGGTGTTCGACAATCTGGCTGCAGTCGCCGAAGCCGCTGGAGGATCACTGGCTGATGTCGCCAAGCTGAATATTTTCCTGGTGGATCTGGCCAATTTCGCGACGGTGAACGAGGTCATGGCTGAGTATTTTTCTGAACCCTACCCGGCGCGTGCCGCGATCGGTGTTGCCTCGCTGCCGCGAGGCGCAGGTGTCGAGATGGATGGGGTGATGGAGCTCTAGTCTTTATTACCGAATTCTTCGATTCCCTCTATTGGTAAAAATTGGGTTCGTTCCTGTAGGCGCGGCTTCAGCCGCGAATCACGTGTTTGTTTTTCTGCCATCGATTTTGTTTCGCCCTCTAGGGCGAGTTACTTTTCTTTGCATGCCCAAAGAGAAGTAACCAAAAGAAAAGGCACCCCCGGTCGGCTTGCCCTTCGGGTCCCCTCGGAATTCGCCTTTGCCAACGGGCCGCCTTGAGTCGCCGTCCGGGCTCCACAAGGCTAAATCGGGCGTCCATGCCCGATTTGCCCTACCAAAGCCGAATACCTCGGCAAGCCTAAAGGGGGCCCCAAAAACACCA
>CP070838.1:275348-280726 GCA_020341835.1 Thiotrichales bacterium
AAGCGCTTCGAGCGCTTCTGGCACTGGGCTCAGGCAGCGCTGATCCTCGTGCTGTTGTTTTCCGGTTTCGAAATTCACGGTTCCTATGACTGGCAGGGCTTTGAAAATGCGGTGAATATGCACAGGGCTGCCGCCTGGTCACTGGTTACGCTGTGGATATTCGCGATCTTCTGGCATTTCACCACCGGTGAATGGAAGCAATACGTGCCGACCCTGAAAAAAGTCGACGCGATGATCAAGTACTACCTGCTCGGTATCTTTATGCGTGCACCCCACCCGTTTCGTCAGACCATGTTGAGAAAGCATAACCCGCTGCAGCGTCTGGCCTACCTGTTCCTCTGGGTGGTGATTTCGCCGATGATCTGGCTGACCGGCTGGTCCTATCTGTTCTACGCCCGCTGGGAACAATGGCATCTGGATCAGTTCCTGGTGCTGGAACAGGTGGCTTTCTACCACGCACTGGGCGCGTTCATGATGCTGGTGTTCCTGATCGCGCACATCTACCTGATTACCACCGGGCGCACCGTGTGGGCGCATATGCGGGCAATGATCACCGGCTGGGAAGAAATTGACCCCCACCATGAAGAAAAGTGATGTTCTGTTCGACACCACTGAAGGATAATCGACGGTTAAATTCAAGTGGTTCAATGTAGCTAGAGAATTAACATGAAACAGCATAAAGGTTTTTTAACCGTATTGACGATCGCCTTACTTGGCCTGTCTTTGACGGTAATAGCTGCGCCCAAAGGTAACTGGAAGAAAGGGCGCATCTATTTCCGTATGGTCTGTACCGATTGTCATGTGAAGGAAGCCGGTGGGAAGATCACTCCTGCCGAGAAGACCGGGGCGGAATGGCTCGACTACTTCGAGAAAAATCTCCACGGACCACAGGATGTCACGGCAAAATACGCGGCGAGTTATTTCGTCAGCCGGGAATACCGCGAAAGCATCAAACACACCAACCGTGCTGCGGCGAAGATGCTGAAAATTCCGGACGACCAGCTGCTCGAAGACGTCAAGGCATTCCTGGTCCATACCGCGAAAGATTCCGATCAACCGTCGCGCTGCGAATAGTGTTCATCGTGACGGTGTCTCTGGATTTTGTGGCTTGATGACATGAACAGGCAGGCATTACTGAAAGGCCTGAAGCAGGATTACCAGGCCGTCTTTGTCGAGCCCTGGTCAGCCTATACCGGTGCCGTGCTGCTGGTGCTCATCATGGCAATCCTGATGGGGTCGGGGCTGTTCTGGGGTGTGTTCGGCGGCCTCAAGCTGTGGGGCGATTACCTCAATAATGCTATCGGCCTCGGTTCGGTGCTCGGTATCAAGCAGGAACTGGAAAGCCCGCTGATGCATCGCATATCGTTGATGAACATCACCCTGTTACTGGGCGCCTGGAGCGCCGCGCTGTTCTCCCGCCAGTTTCACGTCAATCGTCCGCCACCGCTGGAGTACATCTGGGCGGCTCTCGGCGGCATCCTGATGGGTATCGGCGCGACGCTGGCCGGTGGCTGCACCACCGGGGGGTTCTTTGTACCGCTGACGTTTTCCTCGGCCGCCGGCTGGGCGATGTGGGCGGGCCTGCTGGTCGGTGCCGTGATCGGCCTCAAGCTGTTGCTGTGGTGCATGGAGTGCATTAGCTGGGGCTGCACGCCGTACCCGGTGTGGCCGGCGTACCTGAAAAAATGGTACCCCTGGTTCGGTGCCGTGGTCGCGGTTCTGGTGTTGATGTGGGCACTGGACTGGTGGCATTCGGGCGAGGAAAAGAAGGTTGTGCGGGCGCTGCTGGTGCTGGCCGGTTTCGGTATCGGTTTCGTGCTGCATCGTTCGCGTTTCTGCCTGTCGCGCGTGTTCCGTGAGCCTTTCATGACGGCCGAAGGCGAGATGACCAAGGCGATGATACTCGCCGTGGCGCTCGGCGCACCGCTTGGTGCCGCGCTGATTGCCTTCGGCACGATCGATCCCTACCTGGCGATACCGTCGCGTTTCTGGCTGGGTTCGATGCTGGGTGGCCTGATCTTCGGCATCGGCATGGTGTTCGCCGGTGGCTGCGCCTCCGGTTCGCTGTGGCGCATCGGCGAAGGACACCTGAAGCTGGTCGTATCCGTGCTGTTCTTTGCCTGGGGCGGATCGGTGGCGAGTGCCATCTTCGGACGTTTCGGTCTGTTGACGGCCGATATCGATATCGACTTTCTCGACGGTATGGCTGAAATCACCGGCCTCGGCTTCCAGGCCTTCATGCCGGACCTGCTCGGCAGCTGGGAATACAGCCTGCTGTTAACCTACGTCCTGCTGGTGATCTGGTACCTGTTCGTTCGCTACAACGAATCCACTTCCAAATTCACTGTGTTCTAAGCCGCAGAAGTCGTTTTATAGGAGCGGTTTCAGCCGCGAAGGGTGTTCAGGCTTGTAGACTTATTTGGTCCACAGATGAACGCAGATAAACACAGATAAAAACCTTTTAGGGCTGCGAAAAACGCGAAGAACGCAAAAAACACAACTAACTATTGGTAGTTTTTCGCGGCTAAGTATTCTTTTGTATTTTTCCAAAATGCAGGGAATCCAGCCAACGACCTTGATTGAAACAGAAGAAAAAACATCTGTGTTTATCTGCGTTCATCTGTGGACTTAAATAAATCTGTCCAGCCCAAGCCAGTGCATTCGCGGTTGAAGCCGCTCCTGCAGAAGAGCCTTTGCTTGTTAGGGCATGATCATATTGCCGTGAATGAACAGGCCGTCGATCACCAGTGCATTGAAGGCGCTGTGCAGCAGGATTGACGGGTAGATGCTGTTGCAGCGGTCGCGAAAATAGCCGAACAGCAATGAGGGTGCGAACACGGTCAGGGCAAACACCGGCGAATTGTTGATCATGTGGATGCCTGCAAAAAGTATCGAGGTCACCCCGTTGGCCGCAGAAATGTTCAGCAAGGAACGCGGTCCCCACTTTGTTTTTATCAGCTGTCCCTGCAGGATGCCGCGAAACAGGATTTCCTCGACAATCGGCTGCCAGATCACCAGCGAGAGCCACATTTTCCAGTGAAACTCGAAGCTGGATGAAAACGGCGGCATCATGTCATGTATGGCCCACAGTGCAAAAATGCCAGCCGCTATCGCGAGCAGGAAGCGATAATCGCTGAAACACCGTGGTGCACGCATCAGGCCGGCTTCATGCAGCAGTACCACTGCAAATTTGCGCCAGGCCGGGATGGTGCCGGGATCGCTGTTTCTGTGTTTGTCAGTCTCGGGTAGATCAGGCATGGTGATGATTAAAACAAAACCCCCTCCACTAGGGAGGGGGATATTTGACACTATTTTAATAAATGTGTGCGCTTACTTCGCCTTTTTCTTTTTCAGCCTCCAGCCGAGGTAGGCCAGTGCAGCCAGGATCAGGCCCGGAAGCAGGGGATCAAAGCGGCCTTCCGGGCTGTAGGAACACAGACCGCCGCTGCTGCCACCACCCGGTGGCACGACTTCATCAAAGAATTCCTCTGCTACAGGTACAGGATTGGCGACCCAGGGGCCGTCTGCCACGCCGGGATCAGACGCGCCCAGGCCAGCTGCCGTCGCTGATCGTGCGACGAAGCGAATCGCGATCTGTGGATTGGCCTCTACGTCGAAATCCTTGTCGAACCTGATGAAAGTATCCATGTTCAGACCGGCGAGGTCGTCCATGTAGCCGAATTCATAGCGCGGCGGCGCCAGCACATGATCCTCGGCCAGCGGGCGCGCGGCAATTTCATCCAGCTCGGCGTCACTGAGGATGCCCCAGGCGTTGGGATCGATGCTGGTGCCAGCATCGTTGCCGTCCAGGTCGGGATCGATACCCCAGCGGAAGCAGCAGGTCGGGCTGCTGCCGTCCCACCAGGCATGCAGGGTGCCTTCGGTCGAAGGGTCGCCGTCATCATCGCGGTAGATGCCCATGGCGACATTGCCGGGATCACCGTCAGCGAACACGCCGTAGTACATCAGGTATCCGAACATGTTAGGTGTGGTCACAGCACCGGCCGCCTGGGCTGCTGAAATATCGAAATAATTGGTCGTGGTCTGGCCGATCTGACCGGCGCCATTCTGATCGTAAGGGTAATTGGTATTCAGGTAGGGGCCGATACCGCTGTCGATTTTGGTGGGAGTCTCGCTCTGTGGGGGATTAACCCCCGCCGGGTATTTGTCCCAGTAACCGCCAAGTGGCGTGGTGCGTTTGTCGGTGGTCAGTGAGTACATGACCGGCGAGAAGGTTGCATACTCGTAGTCGAGCCAGACTTCGGTGTAGTTGGTATCGGGATCACCAAAATTGGCGCAATCGTTTTGAGGATCTGTCGCGCTGCGCTGCTTGTCGAAGTACTTGTCTTCGATGCACAGCTGCAATTCGTAGGTCAGGTCTGCGGGCGCGGCTTGAAAAGCTGCGACGCCAGCATCCAGGTCATACCCGCCCAGTTCCAGGCTGATACTGACGATGCGGTCGCCATTATTCTGCACCGGGGTGCCATCGAGCATGACCGTGTCGGTGGCGGTGCCGTTACCGAATTTCATGATATAGCGGTAGATGCGGAACCAGTCTTCTGCTGGAAAATCCACTAGTTTTTCATAGTTCGTAAATTCCAGCGGTCTTCCTCTTGTCATGTTAAAGACGAGATCGATGGGTGCATCCGCCTTGAGCACGACCATCTTGAAGCGCTTGGATGCACCCTGCGGGTTGCTGCAGGTCTTGGGCTGGGTAACCCCGCCGTCTGCTTCGTTGTAGATACCGTCGCCATTGACATCGATGGGTATTTCTTCCCCTGAAGACATGATGCAGTTGTTGGACTTGAAATTGAAATCATCGGCTATTGCCATGATGCCGGGGAACTGGCCGCTGCGGTTGTCCAGTACCCAGTGAATATAGGCGACGGCGGTATCAGGGATACCGTCAGGCATGCCGTTTGGATCAGCAACCGGGTCCCACCAGGCATTAGCGGTTGCGCCATCGGGGAAGATGTAGATCACGCCCGGGTCCAGGCCATCGTCCGGGTTGGTATCATTCGGGTCCGGGCGGTCCGGGTGGTGGCCCAGCCTGGCGTTGACAGGATGCCAGCTGAACAGTCCCGCCCTTGTCAGCCAGTCCTCCATATCGGCAGGAAAGATCAGGTTGCTTTCTTTGATCGCAGGCATATCCAGATCAAGCATGTCAGCATGGGAAACTGCAGACATTGCTACACTTGCTCCAATAGCGGCTGCGGCCAGTACATTAGTCAGGGGGCGTATAATCACGATAAAAACTCCATCTGCAAAAATAACGAGTGTTTACCCGTTTCTGATAGATATCACTTTCGGGTCAGAAAACATAAGACCTTCATTCAATGTACAAAATTTAACGCAATTACATTTTATAAACTTTGATA
>CP070838.1:280826-286189 GCA_020341835.1 Thiotrichales bacterium
AGCACGCAGAGGTTTCTGGTATTTTTGTATCCATTCAATGGATTGAAGATTTCTTTGCGCGCTTTGCGCCTTGGCGAGAGTAAATAAACTTCGGTGATCTTTCGCCAGGGTGCCAGGTCCGCAAAGGTGTCTGGAATTTTCTGGAGAAAAGCCGGTTGTTACCCTGCTTGCCCTGCGCCTGCTGCCGTGATTCCGGTGAGCGATGCGGGCTAGTTTAATTTGGGGGATAAATATTCCTGGCTGAGCGTTTTTCCGACAGAAGCGCCAAACCTGCCGATCCATTTTGCCAGTACATCTTCTTCAACGCTGTACTCAACAATATCTTCAGCACCGATGACTTCACGCGCGACGTAACTTGCGCTGCCGATCTTGTCGACCAGGCCGAATTCGAGCGCTTCCTTTCCGGTCCAGATCAGTCCGGAGAACAGGTCATCGAACTCCTGCAGCCGTTCGCCGCGGCCTTTTCTGACGGCATCGATGAACTGCTGATGAATGTCATCGACCATGGTCTGTAAATGCAGCTTCGCCTTTTCATCGACCGGTGCGAATGGATCAAGCAGGGTCTTGTGCTCACCGGCTGAAATGGTGCGGCTTTCGATGCCCAGTTTTTCCATGGCATCGACGACGCCGAAGCTGTCCATGCGCACGCCGATGGAGCCGACGATGCTCGAATTGCTGACATAGATTTCGTCGGCAGCCGAGGCCACATAGTAGCCGCCCGATGCGGCCATATCACTGACGACGGCATACAGTGGCGTTTCCGGATATTTTTCACGCAGCCGTACAATTTCGTCATAGATATACCCTGCCTGTACGGGTGTGCCGCCGGGGCTGTTGATGCGCAGAATGACCCCCTGGGTCTGTTCATCCTCGAAGGCGTCGCGCAGTGCAGTTACAATATTGTCCGCGCTTGCCGATTCGCCGTCGGCGATGATGCCCTGCAGTTCGACCAGGGCGCTATGGTTTGTAATGGCTGCGGTACTGATATCCGGTTCTGAAAACATGAAAAATATAAAGGTGATGTAGGCGAAAACCAGGAATTTGAAAAAGATACTCCAGCGTCGAGCGCGTTTCTGTTCTTTCAAACTGGCCTGGGCCAGTTTTGTAATGACACGTCTTTCCCAAAGATGTTCTTGGTCACTCATTGTTTCTCGGCTTCCTGTTCGTTGAATCTGTAAAGTTTATTATGGGATAAAAATGCATATAAGTCTGTGATGTCGTCGAGACAGGTTAACGGCCTGTGCATCATTAATGACGCAGCGTCCTCGACGCCATGGGTAACACCGATGGCATCCACACCTGCGTTACCCGCCATCAGCATATCGTGTTCACTGTCACCAATCATCAGTGCGTTTTTCGCGTCAGTACCGAGTTCGTCAAGGATGCTGTTGAGCATGTCCGGATCCGGTTTGGATTTGTTTTCGCCTGCGCACCGCGTGGTGCGGAAATATGGGCCAAGCCGGTGTTTTTCCATCGCACGGTCGAGGCCAATTCGACTTTTGCCGGTTGCGACGGCGAGGGTGTAACCGTCAGCGCTGAGCTGCTGCAACAGGTCTTCTACACCGTCGAACAGCAACTCGGGCACCTTGCTGTCGTGCAGGAAGTTCTGCCGGTAAGCCGCGGCAACCGATTCGACATGCACCGCATCCAGTTCCGGGTGCAAATGCGAGATCGCTTCGTGCAGTCCGAGTCCGATAACGCTGCGTGCCCGGTTTTCGGCAAGATGGATGCCGCACACCTTGCGACTGGCGAACTGCAGGCTGGTGACAATGCGCTCGATGGAGTCAATCAACGTACCATCCCAGTCAAATACCAGCAATTTGAATCGATCGTTCTTCATTGGGCCATATTATCCAGTAATTGCGACAGTTCTTCACTCAAGGGCGCATGTATGGACAAACCTTCTCCCAGTGGCAGTTCGATATGGCTGGCGTGCAGAAACAGGCGCGCCAGACCGAGTTTTTTCATTTCGTGATTGAATTCGGCATTACCGTACTTACGATCGCCCGCGACCGGGTGCCCGCAGGCGGCCGCGTGCACCCGGATCTGGTGTGTGCGGCCGGTATCAATCTGAACCTGCATCAGACTGGCATTGCGGTAATGCTGTATCAGTTTGAAATGGCTGATTGCTTTCTGGCCCTCATCGAGTATTTCAACCCTGTGTTCACCGCTTCGACGCACTTTTTGCAGTGGCAGTTCAACCGTCTTTTCACCCAGCTGCCACAGGCCGGCAAGCAGGGTGAGGTAGGTCTTTTTCAACCTGGGTGATTCGCCATCAGGGTATTCCTGCCTGAGCGCCTGGTGCAGGAGGTTCAATGTTTCCCTGTTCCTGGCCAGTACCAGGCAGCCGCTGGTTTCCCGATCGAGTCGGTGGACCAGTTCCAGAAACTGGTTCGGATAGAGTTTTCGCAGGGCTTCGATAATGCCGAATTTGAGTTCACTGCCCCCGTGGACGGCGAGCCCGGCCGGTTTATTCAGCACCAGGATGTCGTTGTTTTCGAACAATACCGAATTCTTCAGTAATGCCAGCACCGAGTCGGGAATTGCCACGTCATCTCTGGCAGCAACGCGCACCGGCGGGATACGGATGACATCGCCTGGCTGGAGGCGGTAGCCGGGTTTTTTGCGGCCCTTGTTGACTCTGACCTGGCCGCTACGCAACAGGCGGTAGATATGGCTTTTGGGCACGCCCTTGAGCTGCGCCAGGAGGAAATTATCCAGCCGCTGCTCAGCCTGATCGGGCGAGATCTCGACCAGTTTTACCGAATTTGACGATTTTTCATTCAATTTGGCGTGTTTTACCGTGGGCAGTGGTTTTGTAGCCGGTACAGAATTTGTGTTGACCAACGCGGTGTATTTTGACAGACTTGCGGCTGAAGGTTCCAGTGTAAGTTATTGCACGCCAAAGGTTTTTTCTCCGGAATATGATCCGGGGCAATGCGGGCCCGCAGTATCACTCTGATCATCAGCCAACGCATGAATCTGGCGGACTTCAGGAATCTGAAACATACAGTTTTAGTCATTCGCACGAAGCGGATGAATGAAAAATAATATTAACAAATGAATAACCGGCCGTGATTTACGAATCCCATATTGCACAGTTAGATGCATCCATCCTGTTGATGGCGATGCTGTCTTTGCTCGCGCCGATTCTGATAGAAATTGAGCCAGCGAAAAAAACAAAACGTGCGGTTCGTGAACGGTTAAAGCCGGTATTCGATACAGGTTTGACTACACATGAAACGAATTCTTATCAATGCAGTCCAGAAAGAAGAAATTCGGGTTGCGATGGTCGATGGCCAGCAGCTCTACGATCTGGATATCGAAATTCCGTCCCAGGAACAGAAAAAAGCCAATGTCTACAAGGGGAAAATAACCCGGATTGAACCCAGCCTCGAGGCTGCGTTTGTTGACTACGGCGCCGAGCGCCACGGTTTTCTTCCATTCAAGGAAATTTCACGTAACTATTTCAGTGAAGAAGCGCTGAAAGCCCAGGGCCGTCCTGACATCAAGACCGCTATATCGGAAGGTCAGGAAGTCGTTGTCCAGGTGGACAAGGAAGAGCGAGGCAACAAGGGTGCTGCGTTGACAACCTTCATCAGCCTGGCCGGGCGTTTCCTGGTGCTGATGCCGAACAATCCGCGTGCCGGAGGCGTTTCACGCCGAATCGAAGGCGAGGATCGCAATATCATCCGTGAATCACTCAGTCAGCTCGACATCCCGTCGGGTATGGGACTGATTGTGCGCACCGCCGGTGTCGGCAGAAGCGCTGAAGAGCTGCAGTGGGACCTTGAATACCTGCTGACCTTGTGGAGTTCGATCGAAAAAGCGGCCGGTGAGCGTGCGGCACCATTCCTGATCTATCAGGAGAGTAATGTCATCGTACGGGCGTTACGCGACTACTTCAGGTCCGATATCAGCGAAGTGCTGGTCGATTCCGACAAGGTCTACAACAAGGCACGACAGTTCCTCGAGCAGGTTATGCCCGAGCGTCTGAACAAGCTCAAGCTGTATTCGGACGCGGTACCGCTGTTCAACCGCTTCCAGATCGAAAACCAGATTGAATCCGCCTATCGCCGTGAAGTGCAGCTGCCTTCAGGTGGCGCCATTGTGGTCGATCATACCGAGGCATTGATTTCGATTGATATCAATTCGGCGCGTGCGACGCGCGGTGGTGATATCGAAGAGACCGCCTTCAACACCAATCTCGAGGCAGCTGATGAAATCGCGCGGCAGCTGCGTCTGCGTGATCTGGGCGGCCTGATCGTGATCGATTTCATCGACATGGTGACGACCCGCAACCAGCGTGAGGTCGAGAACCGATTGCGCGAGGCGGTAAAAATCGACCGTGCCCGCGTGCAGATTGGACGTATTTCCCGCTTTGGACTGCTGGAGATGTCACGTCAGCGCCTGAAGCCATCCCTGGGTGAGTCCACCCAGATCGTGTGCCCGCGTTGCACCGGCCATGGCACCATTCGCACGGTCGAGTCGCTTGCGTTGTCGCTGATTCGCATTATGGAAGAAGAGGCATTGAAGGAGAATTCAGCGCGCGTTGATGTCCACGTGCCGGTTGATGTTGCAACCTATATGCTGAATGAAAAGCGCAAGGCTATTAACGAGATCGAGCAGCAAACCGGTATCAAGATGGTCATCATCGCCAATACCACACTGGAAACACCGCAATACCGGGTCGAGCGCATTCGCAAGAGCGAAATTGAAGAAGTCGGTGACGTTGCCAGTTACAGGCAGGTGGTCGACAGCGGTGAAAACTACAATCCTGCCGACTTCAAGGAAAAGGTCATACAGCCGGAGCAGCCTGCCGTTACCGCAGTGGCACCGGCTCGTCCGGCGCCGCTCCCGGCGGAGCAGCCGAGCGGTGGTCTGCTGACAAAAATTGTTTCACTGTTTACCGGTGATGACAGTAAAACCAAAACCGACGAAAAGCCTGCGGCAGAACGCAGCAGACCGCCGGCATCTCGCGGCGGAGGCAGGGGCGGCAAGGGCAGGTCCCAGGCCCAGGGCGGTCAGCAGCGGCGCCGCGGTGGTGGACGCAAACCCTCTCAGGGGCAGCAGAAGGGCGCCCAGCGCGGTGATCAGCAGGGCAGGAAGAAAGCTGCTCAGCAGCAAGCTGGGCAACAGGGCGGTCGAGCGCAGAAAGAGGCGGAAGCCAGGACCAGAACCGGGGACCAGAAAGAATCGTCGACCGAGAGCAAGTCCAGATCGCGTGGTCGCCGGGGTGGTCGCGGCCGGCGGGGCCAGGGCAAACAGCGTCAGGCTGATACAAAGCAAACGGTCGAGTCGAAAAAACAGCCAGCAGCCGATACCAGGGCAGAAACAGGCGCGGCAAAGCCGGCCGCTGATTC
>CP070838.1:286289-291527 GCA_020341835.1 Thiotrichales bacterium
TTTCAATCGACTCTGACCCTTTTGAATTTCAATCGACTCTGACCCTTTTGAAGATTATCTGGCAATATAATTATTCATTTTTCACTGCTATCTATTCGCTGGTCTGAAAACCCACGCCAGCGTATAGAACAGAACCGCGCTCAACATAATGCCGCTGAAGCCGATTTCAATGGCGAGCACAATTGCAAGGATCGCGCTCAGCACTGAAGCGCAGCCATTGATGCCCCATGCCCAGGGCAGCAGAGTCGGACTGTTAGTACGCGTAGCGGTTAATCCTATCGGAAACGGCATGCCCATGACGAAAGACAAGGGTGCGGCGAGCAATACCGCGGCAGTAATTCTTGCCGGCTCGGACATTGCCATGATCGGGCCGGTGATGTGCGGGAAGGCAAAGACGTATATCAGGGTTATCGCGCCGATCAGTCCGATGGCGTATTTGAGCAGGCGCTGCGTGTGTTCGTCAGGCGAAGCCATGAGTTTCCTCTGCGCGTACAGGCTGCCAAGTCCTGAAAAAATCAGGAAGGCGCACAGCGTAACCGCAACGGCGTAAAGCGGCTGGCTCAGTATCAGGGTGAATTTCTGTATAAAGGCGATTTCAATAAAAAGAAAAGCCAGTCCGATACTGGTGAAATAGATTAGTATGCTGTTGCGACCGCCAGTACTTGCTTTGCTGTCTCGTCGGATGAATGCCAACGGTAAAAGTATCAGCACAGTTGCTGCAACGATTGCCTGTACCAGGGTGAACAACAGGGTCGGGTAGCCGACATCGATCATTGAAATGCCGCCACGCCCGGAGATATTGAGCAGTTCGGGCAGGCTCGACCATTTGAACGTATTGTTGAAGTAGGGGTCATTATCGCTGACCGGCCTTATCCTGTATTTGTAGCTGTTTATGAAATCCTGCGGTGCGTCGGACAGCAACGACGTTGCAGCGATGTAATAAACGGCTTGCTGCAGCAGTTGGTATCGATTGACTTCATCCGGTTTGATATCAGGCAGCCAGGCAATGTCAAATGCGCGCGCCGTGCTGAAGTCACGAATACGTTTTATTTCATCCTTGTTGAAAACGCCGTTTTTGATGACCAGCGTCGCGGTATTCCAGCTTCTGACCCACGCCATATTGTTGCCGGGATTTTCAACACCGCTCGCGCGCAGGGCCTCAACGGCGGTTGCGAACAGTCGCAGGTTGCCGCGCGCAGGTGTGCTGGTCCAGAAAGTCATCGATAACAGGCCGTCCGGCGCCAGCAGGCGGATGTATTGCTCCACGGCCTCGACAGTAAAGTTGTATGAGGTTGCCAGTGCGTGTACGCCTGCGGCGCCACCACTGGATCCACCGGGCACACCGGTAACGATAATGTCGTATTTCTCGCCACTGGTCGCAGCATAGCCGCGCGGCGAAATGTTGTGGAAGCGAACCGCGTCTTTAATGTGCTCCCAGCCGAAATAGTCTGCATGATCGTCAGTGATCAGTCTGGTCAGAAGCGTGTCGTACTCGACTGCATCGATCTGAACGGCGTTGTGCAGGTAAGCCTGCAACAATTCATTGCCGGTTGAAGAACTCAGAACCAGTATTTTTTCGGGCGAGTCATGAACATGATAGGGGAGAACCGAGCTCATGTAATCCTGGTAGACGAGCGAGGTGCCGCTTTCGTATTTATCGATGGTCGTCATTTCGTCGCCATCCCTGAATACCGCAAGCTGATCCGGTGTACCCGCCGGGCTCAGCAGACTCATTCCCGGTGCATTGCGAAACGGTATTTTCTCGCTGGCAATGACGTCTACCTGTGACAGCGAATTGGAATGGCGTTGCAGGTGACTGGTACCGTCTATCAGCAGGACCTGCTCCAGTCCCTTGTATTCAGAAAGCCGTAACTCGAGCCAGTCGGACGGTGAGAATAATATGATGACCACAAAGAGAGCCAGCAGGCTGCTGACGATCATGCGGCCCAGGCACGCCAGCTTGTGGACTGCCAGCAGACCTGCGGCGATACCGAGCACACCGATAATACGCAGCACATTGTCCGGTGAATACAATTGCAGCAGCAACAGGATCGCAATGGCACCGACACCCGCACCGATCAGGTCAACACCATAAATCATCGCAATTCGTTGATGATAGCGTGTCATCGTCAGTGCAATCGAGTTTGCGACAAAGAAGAATGGCAGTGTGAGTAACAGATAACTCATGAACAGGCGCTGCCACTGGCTCGTGTCCCATAATATTTCCAGCGCATTAAAGGGCATTTTCTGCACGGCGATAAAACAGACCATCGCCGAAACACCGAACATGACCGCATTGAATACCAGTACACCGCCGTAGCGCTGCAGCAGGCCTCGCTGGAAAATCGTGATCATGCTGCCACTGGCGCCGTAGCCCAGCAGTGCAATGCTGATGATCATGAACGCGAAATGATGCCAGTGAATGATCGAGAACAGCCTGATCAGCAGCACTTCATACGCCAGTGCGGCAGCAGACAGGACAAATATCGTGGCTAACGGTGGTCTGGTATCTGTCAGGCTCATTGGCCCGAATCCTACATCAAGAACTTAATCGCGTAACAGCGTCATCAATGGCCACCGGTAAAGGGTACGAATATGACCGGGATGATTTGCCGTGTGGAGATCGCGCCGGTGTGGTCTTTGTTCACCAGCGTCAGTTGTTGTGTCTGGAAACGGGTGCCGACAGGTATCACCATGGTACCGCCATTTTTCAGCTGCCGGATCAGCGGCGGCGGGATGTGACTGATACCGGCGGTGACGATGATGCTGTCGAACGGTGCCTGTTCGGGCCAGCCGTCGTAACCATCGGCGACACGCGTTGTGACATTATCATAGCCGAGCTCTTTCAGTGTCTGTGTCGAGCGTTGTCCCAGCTCGCTGATGATTTCAATACTGTAAACCTGATCGACCAGGCCGGACAGAACCGCGGCCTGATAGCCCGAGCCGGTGCCGATTTCCAGTACCTTGTGATCCGGGCGAGGCTGCAGCAAATCGGTCATCAGGGCCACGATATAGGGCTGGGATATGGTCTGGCCGTAGCCAATCGGTAACGGCCGGTTCTCGTAAGCGTATCGGCGTTGCTCGGCAGGTACGAACAAATGACGGGGTACCGTCCCCATGACCTGCATGACATGATCACTGACCGAGTCCTTGTCGATATGTCGGACCAGTCGCCGGGCATCGGCGGCGATTTCATCGACCATGCCCTGGCGCTGCCTGGCATACTCACTGGTATCAGCGGCTTCAGCAGCGTACACAGCCAACAGGCAGAAAAACAGCAGAAAAATCCTGAGGAGCTTCATATGGTCTATTATGATGGATGCATGATGTTTTTACATTATCAGCATGCTAATACAGGTGGTGCAGGGATTACCAGTGAAATGAAGCGCTTTAACGTGGTAACGCTATCGGTTGACCCACATCATAGTGAATCCAATTTAGAAAGTGTATAAATACAGGTTGCGCAGTGAATTACTGAAGGTCTAAACATGTCTGACGATCACACGAACGCGCTGGCGGAGCTGGCCAGCGACAGGGAAACACCGGAACTCGCATCCATGGATGAGATCAGGGAGCTTGGCAAGAAGCATATATTTGCCAATGCGAATTATCCTTACAAGAAAAAGATGGCGCGCGAGGAATACGAGGATTCCAAGCAACAGCTGCAGATCGAACTGCTCAAGATGCAGGGATGGGTGAAGGAAACCGGTCAGCGTCTGGTGATCCTGTGCGAGGGACGTGATGCCGCCGGCAAGGGTGGAACCATCAAGCGTTTTATGGAGCACCTGAATCCGCGTGGTGCGCGCGTGGTCGCTCTGGAAAAACCTTCAACTGACGAACTGGGGCAATGGTACTTCCAGCGTTACATCAAGCACCTGCCAACCGAGGGCGAAATCGTGCTATTCGACCGCTCCTGGTACAATCGTGCAGGTGTCGAACGGGTCATGGGATTCTGCCAGCCCGGCGAGTATCTTGAATTCATGCGACAGGCACCCGAGCTCGAGCGAATGCTGGTGCGTTCCGGCATCAGGCTGTTCAAGTTGTGGTTCTCGGTGAGCAGAAACGAACAGTTCAGGCGCTTCCAGGCACGCCAGCACGATCCGCTGAAACAGTGGAAGCTGAGCCCGATCGATATGGCGTCGCTCGACAAGTGGCAGAATTACACCGAGGCCAAGGAAGCGATGTTTTTCTACACCGACACCGCCGACGCACCCTGGACCGTGGTCAAATCTGACTGCAAGAAGCGGGCCCGCATCAACGCCATGCGATTCGTGCTCAGCCAGCTCGATTATCCCAACAAGGACAAGAAAGTAGTGGACGGACCCGATCCGCTGATCGTTGGCTCCGCGAAATATATTTATGAGACGGGTGAGCACTATCTCGAAAGCAGCCCACTGGAACACGAAGGAGAAAAATAAATGCACCAATCCAATCATGCACAGGCCATGACCGACCGCTTCCGTGAAATGATCGAAGAGTCCGGAGACAGCCTGTCTCCCCATCACTATGATGAACTCAGGTTGATCATCGAAGCGGGACTGGATACCGCGCTGGTCGAGGTTATGGAGAAAATCTCCAGCCAGTTGTCAAAGATGGCCGAAGAGATTCAGAACAAGGCTGAATTTTTCAATTAGTTGTATCGAATACGGGGACAGTTTACTTATTTCGGTCTGCCAAAAGCGTAATCAAATGAAATAAGTATACTGTCCCCGTATCGGGTTTCAGGAATTACTTGAGCATTTCCTCGATTTCTCTTTCGGCTTCCAGCCAGTGATTCCAGTCCTGACCGCCCGGAAAACCCGCTTTTTCCCACTTGTAGTAGGCGTGCATCGCGACCATCACACGCTTTTCGTCGGCCGAAATGGTCGGTTTCTTTTTTATCGCAGTTGTGACCTTTTTCGCCGTGGATTTTTTAGTGCTTACTTTTTTCGAAGCGGCCTTTTTCGGCGCGGCTTTTTTTACGACTTTCTTTTTAGCGACCGTTTTCTTGGTTGTTTTCTTTGAAGCTGCTTTTTTAACGGTCTTTTTCTTGCTGGCTGGAGGTGTCATCAGTATTTAGCCCTTTATGTTAATTAAAAAAATTACCTGTGATTATTCGTATTGTGTGTGCCTGCAGCGTGTGAGCACGTGCTCACGAAAATTAAGGCAGGTGGATATTAGGGGACAGACCGTACCCCTGTAAATAGTCAATTTCAGTGCACCAGGATGAGGCAAATCTGAGCCGGATGCACAATAATG
>CP070838.1:291627-296811 GCA_020341835.1 Thiotrichales bacterium
AATACGCGTAATTCGCCTGAACCGGTCCGGCCGAAGCGAATCGAGACTGATATTGATCCGGCTGACGCCTGCTTCATGCAATGGCCGGGCGTATTTTGTCAACTGGGTTCCGTTGGTAGTCAGGGTCAGATCCTTCAATTCGTCGAGTGCTCCCAGCTCCCTGAAGACTTTCAGGATATTACGCCGAGTTAACGGTTCACCGCCGGTGATGCGGATCCTGTTTACGCCCAGCGCGACAAAGGTTCTTGCGACGCGAATGATTTCTTCCAGCGTCAGTAGCTGTGAACGCGGTACGAACTGCATGTTTTCCGACATGCAGTAAACACATCTGAGGTCACAACGGTCCGTTACGGAAATTCTCAGGTAACTGACAGTTCTTCCAAAGCGATCGACCAGAACCGGTTGTGTGCCGGTTGGTTGACTGCACGGTGTTGAGAACGGGCTGTTAGTCGTTTGCATCCACGGACCTCGATTTTTTGACCACCATGCAATATGTAGCAAGATCCGTTCCTACTTTATTCGATGAATGCAATTGAACTTCGCGATTCCGCAAAACCCTATGCTGCGGTGTTTCAAGGCAAGGTGCTCTGTTAATACATAAGCTGTATCGGGTTATTACAAAAACTGGTTGGGGTAATTTGTCTCTGTTGCCTGCACGCGATCGGACAAATTGTCGCAACTCGGGATCGGCAAGCTTTGTTAACTGGCAAAAATGGTTATTAATCATCGAGTTGAGTCAGTCGATAAATACAAACGCAAACTGGTACATAACTTGCTTGATAATGGATTGATTAACATTTCAATTCCGAACTTATGAAGCAAACCGAAACCGACGTCCTTGTGCAGAACCTTTCAATACCCGACCATTTTCCGGTAACCGTGATTATGGAGCGGCGCCCTGCGCAGGTAAGCCAGTGGATCGATTACGTATGGAATGCGGTCGGCATTACCGTTGGAGAATCACAGGATCTTCAGGGTGAGGCCCGTGTCGACGACATCGAGGGTGATGTCCAGCTGCACTTCCATTCAGGACTGGATGTCAGGCTGTACGTCGATGAATGTGACAGCTATTACCATAACCTGATGTCACCGTCGCCGCAGTGTTACATCATCCTGCGACAGGATGATGCTGAGGACGAACCCGAACCGTTTCTGGTCAGCCTCAGCTTTGATGAGGCCCACGCCTATCTGGAAGGTGACGACACCGTCTTTGCGGTCGATGTCCCCGCGGAGTTGTATCGATGGACCGAGGCCTTCGTGCTTGCACACTATTGCCCCCAGAAGTTGAAAAAACGCAAACGCAAGAACTGGAAGGCCGGCACAACGGGTCACTGAATAATGAGCCAGTCGAAAACATCGAGGTACAGCCGCGAAGGCCAGGCAGAGCCGGATTTCATATCACGCTGGTCAAGGCTCAAGCACGAGGCCGGGCAGACGCCGGAAGAAACCGGCGACCGCCAGGGCATCAGCAGCGATGCTGCTGACAGCCCTGATAGAAACCACCAGGACCAGGTGTTAACCGATGCGGATATGCCGGACATCGATAGCCTGACGTTTGATTCCGTGTTCTCTGATTTTATGTCGCCCGGAGTCAGCGAAAAACTGCGCAAACAGGCACTACGAAAACTGTTTCACAGCGAGGTTTTCAACCTCAGGGACGGCCTTGACGAATACGACGGCGATTACACGCAGTTCGAAAAGCTTGGCGACATCGTGACGTCGGACATGCACCACCAGGTGGAGATGGAGGCACGGCGCAGGGCGGAGCAGCTGTTGCAGGATGAAACACCGGCGGGTGCCGCATCACTCGAAGATATCGATCGCGCGCAACAGGAACCTGTCGAGCATCAGGCTGACAGTGTCGCCGCGCTAACAGGAAACGATGACAACGACGTGCCGTATCACGCGGAAGGGGCGGATGTTGCCGCTGACGTCGATGCCTATGAGCGGAAAGAATCAATACCCGGCGGGAGCACGCGCGATGAGTAATACAGAATCGACCATCACAAACATGAATGCGGAGGCCAGTGCGGCTGCAGTGGCCGCTGCCGAGCGGCTTTCAACGGAACCGACCAGCCTGATTCAGTACAGCTCGCGCGGCAGGGTCGCGGTCATCGGCGGCGTCGAGGCACAGGACTTTGCTGTGCGACTGTGCGGTGATCTGACTGCACAGGTGGTTCTGACCCAGGGTGCGGTCGAACCCGGTGTGCCCACGATACCGGTCGGTAACCGGCCGATCGGCATTGACGGCCATCTGGGTGATTTTAATATCGTACTCGGTGAACCGGGGCAGCCAAATTGTGAGTCGGTACAGGTCGATATGATTCTTGATCTGAGCGAGGCGCCGCTGCTGGACATGCCGCTAAAACCGCCGGGATACCTGACCTCGATCGCGGAAGAGCCTTATCTGAGCGAGGTTGAGCAGGAACTGAAAGACCTGGTCGGCACCTTCGAAAAACCCAAGTTCTTCTCGTACGATGCGGCCATTTGCGCGCACGGGCGCTCCGGGATTGCCGGTTGCAGTCTGTGTATCGATGCCTGTCCCGCGGACGCGATCAGTTCCCTGATCGAGTCCGTCGAGGTTGATCCGCACCTGTGCCAGGGTGGCGGTGTCTGTGCCAGCGTCTGCCCGACGGGTGCGATTCGATATGTTTATCCGACGGTAACGGATACCTTGCGTACGCTGCGTACCCTGTTGAACAGCTATGCCGAGGCCGGCGGCAGCAATGCCGTGATTGCCTTGGTCGCCGAGGCCGAAGCCGACGGGCTGGCGAACAGACCGGATAACCTGCTGCCCGTCGTTGTCGAGGAGCTTGCGAGTACCGGCATGGATGTGTGGCTGTCTGCACTGACTTACGGCGCCGATGCGGTGTTGCTGGTCGACGCCGGCGCGATGCCGGACAGCGTCGCAGGTTTTATCAGGCTGCAGATCGATACCGCAGGCAGCATATTGCAGGGCTTGGGCTATCCGCCCGATGCGATCCGGATTGTCGATCCCGCATCACTTGCTCAGGCATCCGAGACAGCCGGCGCTTTCCCTCTGTCCGGACCTGCCGGCTTTGCCGGTTCGACGGAAAAGCGCAGAACCGTGCTGCAGGCGATCGACCATTTGTATCAGCAGAGCAGTACTGCGACTGAACTGATACCGCTCCCGGCGCAGTCGCCCTTCGGTCGCATCGTGGTCGATGCGAATGCCTGCACGCTGTGTATGGGCTGTACCTCGGTGTGCCCGTCGAAAGCGCTGGGTGCCGGCAACGAGACACCGAAGCTCGAGTTTTACGAAATCAACTGTGTGCAGTGCGGCATCTGTGCAGCGGCCTGTCCTGAAAAGGCGATATCCCTGGAGCCAAGACTGGTTGCCGATGCCGAACGGCGTCGTGCGATGGTCGTGCTGCACGAGGAAGAACCGTTTTGCTGTATCCGCTGCGGCAAGGCTTTCGCGACCCGGTCGATCATCGACAACATGACGAAAAAACTCGCCGGGCATTACATGTTCAAGTCGGAGCGCGCGATCGAGCGTCTGATGATGTGCGAAGACTGTCGCGTGATCGATGTGGTGCAGGACCAGGACGCGATGCGTTCCGCCTGAATGCGCTTGGTCGATAAACAGGGTCATAACAGACCAGCAGCCGATACGGATATCGCACACGGTGCCAGCGCATAGATCATTTTGGGTAATCGCTTATGAAGAATTTGCCGTATTTGTCATTTTTGTCCATCAGTAACTGGCGTGGTGCTTGCATATGAAAAGTAAATGTAACGAAACGACGAGCATGCAGACACAACCGTCACCCGGGATTGTTGATCATGTTCGGGATGATGTCCCGAGATACAGCGACAACCGGGATGGTGGTGACAACAACCACAGGGGGCAGGCGCCAGAGAATCAGTACCGCGCCGTTGCCTACAGCATGCTGGCAGCATTGCTGAGAAGCCCACCCGAACAGGAAGTGCTGGAAAGGGTGACCGGTCTGGCGGAGGTGGTCGAGGACAAGGATGACTTCGCAATCGCGATGTCGATGCTGGGGCTTTCAGCGAGAGCGGCGAGTCCAGTGGAACTGGACGATGAATTTCACGCGCTGTTCATCGGTATCGGACGTGGTGAGCTGGTGCCTTATGGCTCCTGGTATCTCACCGGATTTTTGATGGAGAAGCCGTTGGGAGTGCTGCGTGAAGACCTGGCGGCGATCGGTTATCAACGCAGTGACGGCAATCGTGAACCGGAAGATCACGTTGCTGCGTTATGCGAGGTGATGGCGCTGATGATCAACGACGGTCACAGCCTGGATCATCAGGGCCGGTTTTTCGACAGGCACATCGCATCGTGGTTCGGACCGTTTTTTATGGACCTGGGCGAGGCGAAATCAGCGGTTTTCTATCGCTCGGTCGCAAGGTTCGGCAAGGCATTTTTTGAGTTTGAAAAACAGTATCTGGCAATGGGGGTTTAGTCGATTGCAGATGCATACAAATGATGCATCAATCAACAGAGGATTTTGAACATGAGTAAAAGATCACACTTACCCGATTCGCAACGTCGTAAATTCTTGCGAGGTTCAATCGCCGCAGCAACCGGCGTTGCCGCTGCTTCAACGATAGCGGGATCATCGCTGGCCAGTGTCGCAGAGACCGATGACGGTGTCGAAGCGGACAAAAAAGAAGGTTACAGGCTGACCAAACACATTGCCGATTACTACAAGAGCGCTGCTGTCTGAATCATGCAGGCGGTCAGGGGATAGAACTATGAAGCTAATCAAGAAATCAGATCAGGTTATTGCTCCCGCGATCGAGAGCTCAAGCTTGCACAACGACACGACGGCGGGTGCTTCTTCCGGATCGAGCATGACGCGGCGTGAATTTTTGCACAATTCCAGCCTGGTCGCCGGTGGCGCCGCGCTGTCGACGATGTTTTCACCGGCGATGATGAAGAAAGCAAACGCCTCGGCGGCATCGGCTAGCGGTGCTGTGAAAGAGGTGAAGACGGTCTGTACTCACTGTTCAGTCGGTTGCGGCATCATCGCTGAGGTGCAGAACGGTGTCTGGACCGGACAGGAACCGGCGTTCGATAATCCCTTCAACCTCGGCGCGCATTGCGCCAAGGGTGCATCGGTGCGCGAACACGGCCACGGCGAGCGCCGCCTGAAATACCCGATGAAACTGGAGGGTGGTAAATGGAAGCGTATCTCC
>CP070838.1:296911-302040 GCA_020341835.1 Thiotrichales bacterium
TGTTATTTGGTAACACAGTAGGAGTAATGAGTATTGCTGTGGTATTCGGAACGATTGCTATTGCAGCGTTTCTGGTGACGATGCTGGTAGTGAAATCCAGTAGCGATCATAAATAATCAAATGCCGGGTTCTGGATATCGGGAAGGGGGCTTGGCTGTTTGGAACTCCCCGGTTACCGGTATTCAGCACCTGGAGTCTCAAAGATGGTGGGCCTGGAAGGACTCGAACCTTCGACCAATGGATTATGAGTCCACTGCTCTAACCAACTGAGCTACAGGCCCCAATAGCAAGTATGCGATTCTAAAGGATCTGTAGATTTTGTCAGCTATTGTCGTCGCCGAGGAAGCTGCGCAGGTGTTCGGCGCGGCTGGGGTGACGCAGTTTGCGCAGCGCCTTGGCCTCGATCTGGCGAATGCGTTCACGGGTGACATCGAACTGTTTGCCGACTTCTTCGAGCGTGTGGTCGGTATTCATATCGATACCGAAACGCATACGCAGCACTTTGGACTCACGGGCTGTCAGCGTCGTCAGTATATCCTTGGTCGATTCGCGCAGTGATTCGCTGGTCGCGGAATCATCCGGTGACAGAATGTTAAGGTCCTCGATAAAGTCGCCAAGATGTGAATCTTCGTCGTCCCCGATCGGTGTTTCCATCGATATCGGTTCTTTCGCAATCTTCAGCACCTTGCGCACCTTGTCTTCGGGCATTTCCATTTTCTCAGCCAGTTCTTCCGGTGTCGGTTCGCGTCCCATCTCCTGCAGCATGGCGCGGAAGATGCGATTCAGCTTGTTGATGGTTTCGATCATGTGTACCGGAATTCGAATCGTACGGGCCTGGTCAGCGATCGAGCGCGTGATGGCCTGGCGAATCCACCATGTCGCATAGGTCGAGAACTTGTAGCCGCGGCGGTATTCGAACTTGTCGACCGCTTTCATCAGACCGATATTGCCTTCCTGGATCAGGTCAAGGAATTGCAGGCCGCGGTTCGTGTATTTCTTCGCAATCGAGATCACCAGTCGCAGGTTGGCTTCGACCATTTCTTTCTTGGCGCGGCGTGCCTTGGCTTCGCCGATCGACATCTTGCGATTGATTTCCTTGATTTCGGGTATGCCCAGGCCGTATTCGTTTTCCAGTGCGGCCAGTTTTTGCTGGGTGAGCTTGATCTCGGGAGCAAGCTCTTTCAGTGCTGGAGAGTATTCATGGCCGCTGCAGTATTCATCGATCCAGTCAACATTGGTTTCGTTCTGCGGGAACGTGGTGATCATGATCTTGCGTGGCATGCGTGCACGATTGACCGCAAGGTCGAGTATATGACGCTCGAGCATGCGAATGCGTTCGATCGTCCTGTGCAGGTCAGCGGTCAGCCGGGCTACGGTTATCGGTGTGTACTTGAAGCCAAGGAAGGCGGCTGCCATCGAGTGACGCGCCTTTTCCGTGGCCTCGGTGTCGCCCTTGGCATGCGTATTCACCGTCCGGGTGTGCGCGCGCTTGATCTTGGTGAACAGTTTGCGGACGTCATCAGGGTCGAGGCCGACATCGACCGGCTCGGATTTCTCGCTGGCCTTGCCCGCCGCGGCAAGTTTGGCTTCCCTGGCGGCGTTTTCAAGTGCTTCGGCTGCAAGGCGGTCGAGTTCTTCGTCACTTTTGTGAAAATCGGCGACCAGGTCACTCAGGCGCGCTTCGCCCTGTTCGACCTGCTCCCACAAAGCCAGAACGGATCCAACCGTGTGCGGGTTGGTGGCAAGTGCCTCGAGCACCTGCTTCAGTCCTTCTTCGATGCGTTTTGCGATCTCGATCTCGCCTTCGCGTGTTAGCAGTTCAACGCTGCCCATTTCGCGCATGTACATACGTACCGGGTCGGTGGTGCGCCCGAGTTCGGTTTCGATCGAGGCGAGGGCGGCAACGGCTTCTTCGGTGGTGTCATCGTCCGCTTCACTGACCGAGCTGTCGCTCAGGATCAGCGATTCGCCTTCCGGGGCGGTTTCGCACACCGTAATACCCATATCATTTATGGTGTTTATGATATCCTCAACCTGAGAGGGATCGACGATACCTTCCGGGAGGTGGTCGTTGACCTCGGAATACGTCAGGTAGCCCTGTTCCTTGCCTTTTGCAATGAGGACTTTAAGGCGAGATTTCTGTGTCTTTTCAGTTGCTTGAGATGCCATTTAGTTGTTGCCAGTCATGTGTGCCAGATTAAACCGAATCGACCATTTTATCATCGATTGATCATCAGAGCTATATAAATGGGGATTGCAGAGGCGGGTTTCAATACCTTCTCGTTTGCGTTCATCGGTGCCCGCCTCGTCGATTCCTTCGAAAAATGCCTGTTAAGGCATGATCTTAGTTTATATACGACAGAATACTGACTGCGTGGTTCGAAAAATAACCGGTTAGCAGGTTTTATCCCGACAGCATGTTAGACGCGTGGACAAGGTGATTATTCGATATCCGCACAGCTATTGCTGGCAGCCTGGGGATATCTCAGCTGGCGCATTCGGGGCGGGTCCGTTTACCGAAGTGCTTGTACATAAATATAGTCTTGGTAGCATAGGTCCATCATATGGCCGGTGGGATCGATGCCGGCCCTGTTTACTGTTTCAAGCGGAGATAAATGCTGATGGTTAGTCTGGAAACACCCGTATGTGAATTTGATCGTGATATCGTCGATTTTTCCCTGCCCGGTGTGGATGGAAAGACCTGGGACGTTGAGTCATGCCGGGGAGAAAACGGCCTGCTGGTGATGTTCATTTGCAATCACTGTCCCTACGTCAAGGCGATACGCGAGCGTATCGTGCGTGATACCAGAGAACTGGCCGGTCTCGGTGTCAACAGCGTTGCAATCATGTCCAACAATCCGGAAGAGTACGAGGAAGACTCGTTCGAGAATATGAGGGCCATCGCGCAGCAGTACGATTTTCCTTTTCCCTACCTGATCGATCAAACCCAGGAGGTTGCCAGGGCTTACGGTGCCGTGTGCACACCGGATTTCTTTGGCTACAACAGCGATCTGAAGCTGCAATACCGCGGCCGTCTCGATGCCAGTCGCAAGGAAACGGCCGAAGGTGATGTCCGGCGGGACCTGTTCGAGGCGATGAAGCAGGTAGCTGAAACCGGCCGCGGCCCGCAAGACCAGATTCCGAGCATGGGCTGCTCGATCAAATGGAAAACCGAAGCCGCTTGAATTCTGTTAGCCGGGACTTCTGCTGAATTCGGTCCACAGATGAACGCAGATAAACACAGATAATTGCCAAACAATGCGCAATAAAATACTGTGACATAGAAGGCGGCAGGGCGGCGCAAGTTAAAAAGAGTTTTCCAAAGGTGCTTCTGCGGAGCAGAAGCACCCGGCACCATCAGCGTTAATCTGCGTTCATCTGTGGACTCAATCTACAAAAGAAAAAGAAACGTCTTTCCGCCTCTCATTGCATTAGATCAAGACCTTTGCTTGCCCATTCGGGTGAATTGAGGGAAAATACGCGCCTTTCGCCGCGTCGGACACAGTTTGATTCGCACTGTTGGGGATGTCTGACCTGTTGATTTTATTAAGAATAATCTAAGAATTTATAGCTTCCGGGCGGGCCGCGTCGCGTATGCCGGGGACGCTACACAGTTTCAAAACTTTTTAATGGAGAGCATTATGCCTTCACGCAGAGAGCTGGCTAACGCCATTCGCGCCTTGAGTATGGACGCCGTCCAGAAAGCCAATTCAGGTCACCCCGGTGCACCTATGGGTATGGCTGATATCGCCGAGGTCCTCTATAACGACTTCATGAAGCACAATCCAGCCAACCCCAAGTGGGTCGACCGGGACCGCTTTATCATGTCCAATGGCCATGGTTCCATGCTGCCGTATTCATTGTTGCACCTGACCGGTTATGACCTGCCGATGGAAGAAATCCAGAGCTTCCGTCAGCTGCACTCTAAAACACCGGGCCACCCGGAATATGGCTATGCGCCGGGCATCGAGACGACGACCGGACCGCTGGGGCAGGGCATCACCAATGCAGTGGGTATGGCGATTGCCGAAAAAGCACTGGCAGCCCGTTTCAACAAGGACGGCCACGAGATCGTCGACCACAATACCTATGTCTTTCTGGGTGACGGCTGCCTGATGGAAGGTATCTCTCACGAGGCCTGCTCACTGGCCGGTACGCTGGGTCTGGGCAAGCTGATCGCTTTATACGATGACAACAATATCTCGATTGATGGCGAAGTCGAAGGCTGGTTTACCGATGATACTCCGGGCCGTTTCGCCGCTTATGGCTGGCATGTCGTTGCCAATGTCGATGGCCACGATGCCGATGCGGTCAAGGCCGCTATCGAGGAAGCGCGTTCTGTTACTGACAAGCCGTCGATTATCTGCTGCAGGACAACCATCGGCTTCGGTTCACCGAACAAGGGCGGCAAGGAAGAGTGTCACGGCGCACCGCTGGGTGCCGACGAAATCGAGCTGACCCGCAAGGAGCTTGGCTGGTCACACGGCTCGTTTGAAATTCCTGATGATATTTATGCCGGCTGGAACGCTGCAGAAAAGGGTGCAGCCGCCGAAGCCGCCTGGAACGAGAAGTTCGAGGCTTACAAGTCGGCCAACCCGGAACTGGCAGCTGAATTCGAACGCCGCATGGCAGGTGAACTTGTAGCTGACTGGGAAAGCCAGGCTGACGCCTTTATCAAGTCTGTAGCCGAAAAGGGCGATACCATCGCAAGCCGCAAGGCTTCGCAGAATTCGATTGAAGGCCTTTCATCCTTCACCGATTTCATGGGCGGTTCCGCCGACCTTGCCGGCTCCAACCTGACCATCGTGTCCAATTCGGTGCCGATGCGTGCCAATACGCCGGATGCCAACTACCTCAACTATGGTGTTCGCGAGTTCGGCATGGCAGCGATGGTTAACGGTATCTCGCTGCACGGCGGTTTCGTTCCCTACGGTGCGACCTTCCTGATGTTCTCGGAATATGCACGTAATGCCTTGCGTATGGCTGCGCTGATGCGGATTCAGCATATCGAAGTGTTTACCCATGACTCGATCGGCCTGGGTGAAGACGGTCCGACGCACCAGCCGGTTGAGCAGACCGCTACACTGCGCATGATTCCACGCATGTCTGTCTGGCGTCCGTGTGATGCG
>CP070838.1:302140-307207 GCA_020341835.1 Thiotrichales bacterium
AAGCAGTATATGAAGTTCGAGCAGGAAACCCTGGAAAGGGTCATGCAGGCGCGGTCGCGCGTATCAGAGGCACGCCAAAACCAGGATGTTCCAGGCCTGGGTATTGCCGAGGGGGCCCTGAGAATGGGGCTGGGCCAACTGTTCGCGGTGGCCGAGGATTACCCGGAGTTGCGAGCCAACGAAAATTTTCAGCATTTGCAGGGTCGGATTAGTTCCCTGGAGAACAGCATTGCCGATCGTCGCGAATTCTATAACGAGTCGGTTAACATCAATAACATCGGAATCGAGCAGTTTCCGGATATTATCGTTGCCCGTCTGTTCGGTTTTGGACCCCGAGATTTGCTCGAGTTCGAAGCCGAGGAAATAGCCGACGTTAACGTCAAGCAACTTTTCCAGACTTGATCTCCAGGGCTTGTGCCTGGCCATGTTTTCCTGGCTCGAGTATGAAATTCTGGGCATGTCCAGAACCGACTACCTGGTGTTGTTCTGGGTACTGGCGGTTGGCCTGTTGATCCTTCTTTATTACGGGTTTTTCGCCTTCAAGCGCTTTCGATTCATGGATGCCACCGCGACGTCGAAAATAAGGTCCGCTGCGCAAGGTCATGTCGAGCTCAAGGGCCTGGGCGAATTCATGCAGAACGATGTGATTGTTTCACCGTTCAGTGGCGATAGATGCCTGTGGTATCACTGCACGATCGATAAAAAACGCCGTTCTGGTAAACGCACTACCTGGACCAGTATTTCCAACGAAACCAGCAGTCATCTGTTTCGCATGGTTGATGAAACCGGAGAATGCATTATCGATCCCGACCATGCGCAGGTGATTCCTGAAACGGACCAGACCTGGTATGGACGGAGTACCGAGTACAGAAGTCAACGACCGCCTAAAAAAACGCTGATTTCTTTGGGCATCGGCGATTACCGGTTTCGAGAGCGTCTTATCCGACCAGCAACCCCTCTGTATGCGCTTGGCTGGTTTCGCACGGTACACAGTGAGCCTTCGGATGAGTATGTTTCACGCCAGGTCGAGGAACTGGTCAGGCAATGGAAGCTGCAGCCGCAGCGCTATCTGAGTGATTTCGATCTGGATCAGAATGGAAAGATTCAACAGGGAGAGTGGAAAGCCGTGCGAGCGGCAGCCCGAAAACAGGTTCTGGCCAAAATTCATAGCCAGAAACGGGAGCATCATGTATTGTCGCGTCCGGAGGACAAGCGACATCCGTACATCATATCGGCGCTCGAGGAGGAACTTTTGGTTACGCGGAAAAAATTAAAAGCCTATGCTTCGGTTACAACGGCCTTTCTGCTGTTCAGCGCACTGGTTTTCATGTCTTCCGTGCGCCCGCCCTTACCCGTTTAAGCCCCTGGTTTTGTTAAGTAAACCGGCAATCCCGATCTTGCGCAAATGAGCGAAAACCCGATCAATCCGTTGATAGAACCCGGCGCATTGCCGGTATTCAGTAAAATACAACCCCGGCACGTCAGGCCCGCTATCGAAAACCTGATCCGCCAGAATCGTACAGCGATATCGGAACTCGTGAAGCTGCCGATGCATGATTGGAATAATCTGATCAAGCCGCTGGAGTTGATGAACGACAAACTGGACCGGGCCTGGTCACCGGTACGGCACCTGAACTCGGTTAAAAGCAGTCCGGAATTGCGCGACGCCTATAATGGCTGCCTGCCTCTATTGAGTGAGTATTCCACCGAGATCAGTCAGAATCATGCACTTTACCAGGGTTATCGCGACATCAGGGATTCGCAGGAGTTCGAGCGGTTTAGTCCGGCACAGCAAAAGACCATAACCGATGCGCTGTTAAACTTTCGTCTTGGCGGCGTCGAACTCGAGGGTGAAGACCGAGAGCGTTATCAGCAGTTGCAAAAGGAATTATCCGAACTGCAATCGAGCTTCGAAAACAACCTGTTGGATTCGACCCAGGCGTGGCAATACCTGACCGAAGATGAATCCGAACTGCAGGGCTTGCCCGAGTATGCGATCGCGATGCTGCGTCAACTGGCCGAGCAAAAGAACTTGCCAGGTTACCGGTTGACGCTCGACATGCCCTGTTATCTCGCGGTGATCACCTATGCCGACAATCGTGCCTTGCGCCAGGCTATTTACGAAGCCTATGTGACGCGTGCATCGGATCAGGGAATTACCGATAAAAAGTGGGATAATGCAGCGATCATGGAGAAAATTGCTGCTAAAAGACAGGAAAAAGCCAAGATACTGGGTTTTCAAAACTACGCCGAGTATTCCCTCGAAACCAAGATGGCCTCTTCCGTGGCGCAAGTCGTCGATTTTCTTGATGACCTTGCCAGACGTTCTCGGGAAACCGCCATCGAAGAGGTGAACGAACGGCAGGCTTACGCCCAATCGCTCGGTTTCGAAGGCGAGCTGCAGGCCTGGGATTATCCCTACTATAGCGAGAAGCTGAAACAGCATCGTTATCAGATATCCGATGAAGACCTGAAGCCTTATTTCGCTGAGGTAAACGTCATCGCCGGCCTTTTCGAAATCGTTTCGCGACTCTACCGGGTCCGTATAAGCCGGGTCGATAATGATGTCGATCGTTGGGACGAGGCTGTTGGGTTTTACCAGATAGAAGATCGGCAAGGCGAAGTTATCGGCCAGTTTTTCCTCGACCTGTATGCTCGAGAAAACAAGCGTGGAGGCGCCTGGATGGATGAATGCACCAATCGCTATCGTATCGATGACAAAACCCAGATCCCGGTCGCTTATCTGACCTGTAACCTGACACCACCGATCGGTGACGAACCGGCACTGTTCACGCATGACGAGGTCATCACGCTGTTTCACGAGTTTGGACACGGTCTGCACCACATGCTGACGCGTATCGATGTGCCCGATGTCGCCGGCATCAATGGCGTTGAGTGGGACGCGGTCGAGCTGCCGAGCCAGTTCATGGAAAACTTTTGCTGGGAGCACGAAGCCCTGTCGTTATTCGCAAGCCATTATCAAACCGGAGAAGCACTGCCGGATGATCTGTATCAGCGCATGCTGGCCGCAAAAAATTTCCAGAGCGCGCTGCAGATGCTGCGCCAAATCGAGTTTGCCCTGTTCGATATCCGTTTGCATCAACGCGCAGATCTGAGCAGCGCGGCCGAAATTCAGGCCATTCTCGACCAGGTGCGCGCGGAGATATCAGTCGTGACCACTCCGCCGATTAATCGTTTTCAGAACGGGTTTTCACATATTTTTGCAGGCGGTTATGCCGCGGGTTATTATAGTTACAAGTGGGCGGAGGTCTTGTCCGCCGACGCGTTTGCTGCATTTGAAGAAGAAGGGATATTCAATCCTGAAACCGGACAAAGATTTTTGCAATGTGTACTCGAGCAGGGTGGTTCACGACCCGCGATGGAGTCCTTTTGCTGTTTTCGGGGACGCGAGCCGGAAATCGATGCTTTGTTAAGGCACAGTGGAATAAGCTAGCTGATGTGTAAAAGAATTTTTCTGGGTTTGACCCTGTTAGTAACCTGTGCATTGGCTTTCGCGCAGGAAGCCAGTGACGACGACAAAGACAGGCAGTATGTAACCGACCAGTTGCGGCTGTCGCTGTATTCGCAAGCCAGCTCCAGCAGCAAGGTGGTAAAGCTGCTGCAATCCGGGGACTTGCTCGAAATCGAACAAATCCAGGGGCCCTACGCATTCGTCACAACCCCCGAAGGCACCAAGGGATGGGTTAAACGGGGTTTTCTCGTGACCGAGCCGACCTCGAACCTGCTGCTGCAGGAGGAACAGAAAAAGACCGAGAGCCTCGCCGCCGAAATTGAAAAACTAAGCAATAGCAAGGTCGTGATCGAGCAGTATGAAAAGGACATGGATAAACTGGTCGAAAAAGTTGACGCGCTTGAAGCCGAAAAGCAACAGGCCAACCAGTCGATTACCGAATTGCAGGAACTGGTCGAGGAAAAGCAAAGAGAACTCGATCGCAAGGACGAAGACAGTGCCCCGGCATTACTGGTGTTGATGGATACCTTCGTCAAGTACTGGAAAATCCTCGTGCCGATTATCATCGTTATCATCTTTTTGAGTTATCTGGTCAGCAAGGAAATTGTCGAGGCACGTATCAAGGCAAAATTCCACGGCATCAAGATCTGGTAAATGGAATACCGGGACCTGCGAGATTTTGTCGATCAGCTCGAAAAACAAGGCGACCTGAAGCGTATCGACCAGCGCGTCGACCCCAACCTTGAAATTACCGAAATCTCGGACCGTGTGCTCCGTTCGGGCGGACCGGCGTTACTGTTTGAAAATCCCGCTAACAGTTCGATTCCCTTGCTTGCAAACCTGTTTGGTACCGAGCGGCGCGTGGCTCTCGCGTTGGGTGAAGACAATGCGGCTTCTCTGCGCGAAGTTGGCAAGCTACTCGCTTTTCTGAAGGAACCAGAACCGCCTAAAGGATTCAAAGATGCGCTGAAAACGCTGCCGATTTACAAGAAAATCCTCGATATGTCGCCAAAAGAGGTTAAAAAGGCAAAATGTCAGGAAATCAGATATGACTCGGACCAGGTTGATCTGTCGATGCTGCCGGTACAGACCTGTTGGCCTGGTGATGCCGGGCCATTGATAACCTGGGGTCTTGTCACCACCAGGGGACCGGATAAACCGCGACAAAATCTCGGTATTTACCGGCAACAGGTGATCGGCCGAAATCGCGTGATCATGCGCTGGTTGTCGCACCGGGGTGGTGCTCTCGACTATCGCGAATGGCGATTGCAAAAAGGCGATGAACCCTTCCCGATTTCGGTCGTACTGGGTTGTGATCCGGCAACGATTCTTGCAGCCGTCACACCGATTCCGGATTCGCTGTCCGAATACGCTTTTGCGGGATTATTACGCGGTTCGAAAACCGAAGTGGCCCAATCGCTACTGTCTGACCTGATTATTCCGGCACGAGCCGAAATCGTACTCGAGGGACATATCTACGCCAATGACGAAGCCGACGAGGGTCCCTTTGGTGATCATACGGGCTACTACAATGAAGTCGAACGCTTCCCGGTGTTGACGGTTGAGTCGATGAGTATGCGTAAAAACCCGATTTA
>CP070838.1:307307-312353 GCA_020341835.1 Thiotrichales bacterium
AAACTGAAAGGCACAAGCCCCGAACTTGAAACAACACGCCCGGTCCATTTAAATATCAATACTGAACAAAACCTGCTTTCACTACTAAAAAGCCTGAGATTTGCCGAAGGTATAAGTGCTAATATCGACAGAAAAGTGCGTCAGCAATACGACGAATCCACAAGCAACCACTAAAAACAGTACGCCAACATGCACAGACAACTCGTAATATTCACACTGGCGGCTCTTTTGCTGAGCTGCTCGCCAACCGTCAAAGTTGAACCGCCGGATGAACCCATTACAATCAACCTCAACGTCAAAATAGAACACGAGATTCGCGTCAAGGTCGACAAGGAGCTTGAAGATGTATTCAGTGAAGACAGCGGTCTATTCTAACAGGGTGTAAACAATGAGAGCTTTCCTTACAGTATTAACAACCTGCCTTTTACTGGTAGCACAACCTGTATTTGCCATTGATCTGCAAACCGCCAAGGACAAGGGTCTGGTGGGAGAAACACCCAGCGGTTACCTGGGCGCGGTCAATCAACCTACTGCTGAAGTCAAAGATCTGATTAACAGCATCAACGCGCAACGCAAGCAGAAGTTCAAGGAAATTGCTGCGCGCAACAACACCTCGCTTGAAGCCGTTGAACAACTGGCCGGCAAAAAGGCCATCGAGAAGTCCAGGCCCGGTAGCTACATCAAGGTCGGCGGTAGCTGGCAGCAAAAATAAAAAGCGCCGGGCTGCAGTTCTCGAACCAGTCCAACCTATGCAGAAAACCGTAAGCCGCGAATAACGCTAGCAACGCCAATAAACTTACCGTTGCGCTTTTTGCGTTGTTTGCGGCAGAAAAACCCAACTAGAACTTGTCGGTTACCGCACCTTCGGAAGCCGAACTCACCAGGCGAGCGTACTTGGCGAGGATACCGCGATTTTCTCTCGGTGCCGGCGCTTCCCATTTTGCCAGGCGTCTTTCGATTTCATCCTGTGGCAGATTGAGTGTGATCTGGCGGTTTTCGGCATCAATGGTGATGCCATCGCCGTCCTGCACGACCGCGATAGGACCGCCGACAGCGGCCTCCGGTGTGACATGACCGACCACAAACCCATGACTGCCGCCGGAAAAACGACCATCTGTGATCAGGGCGACATCCTTGCCCATGCCCTTGCCCATGATCGCGCCGGTGGGGCTCAGCATTTCGCGCATACCGGGCCCGCCGACTGGACCTTCGTGCCGGATGACGATGACATCGTTCTTCACCACTGTACCATCCAGAATTGCGGCCAGCGCCGACTCTTCCGAATCAAATACGCGTGCATGGCCGGTAAAACTCAGCCCTTCCTTGCCCGAGATCTTTGCCACTGCGCCGGTTGGTGCAAGATTACCGTAGAGCACAACCAGGTGGCTGTCCTTCTTGATCGGATTATCGAGCGGTCGCACGATGTCCTGATCATCAGGATAGGGTTTTACATCGGCCAGGTTTTCGGCCATGGTTCTACCGGTCACGGTCATACAGTCGCCGTGTAGCAGTCCCGCATCGAGCAATGTTTTCATCAAAGGCTGAATGCCGCCGATTGCAATCAGCTCCGACATCAGATATTTACCGCTGGGTTTCACGTCCGCCAGTACCGGCACCTTCGCACCGATACGGGTGAAATCATCCAGTTCCAGTTCGACACCGGCCGTGTGCGCCATTCCAAGCAGATGCAATACCGCATTGGTTGACCCGCCCAGCGCAATGACGACGGTGATCGCATTTTCGAACGCTTCCCGGGTCATGATATCGCTGGGCTTGATATCGTTTTTGATCAACTCGAGTACGGCTTCACCGGCCCGGTGACAATCATTTTTCTTGGCGTCTGAAATAGCCTCCTGCGCAGAGCTGTTGGGCAGACTCATACCCAGCGCCTCGATCGCCGAGGCCATCGTATTGGCCGTGTACATGCCGCCGCAGGAGCCCGGCCCGGGTATCGCCGTCTGCTCGACCTCGTGCAGTTCTTCATCGCTAACTTTGCCGGCCGCGTGGCCACCGACGGCCTCGAACACGGAAACAATATCGCGGCGCTTGGCACCCGGCTTGATGGTGCCGCCATAAACGAAGATGCCCGGTCGATTCAGGCGCGCCAGCGCCATCATGCAGCCCGGCATGTTCTTGTCACAGCCACCGATTGTTACCAGGCCATCGAATCCCTGGGCGCCGGTGACGGTTTCGATGGAATCGGCGATGACCTCGCGCGACACCAGTGAATAGCGCATACCCGGCGTGCCCATGGAAATGCCGTCCGATACCGTAATGGTGTTGAAGATCACGCTTTTTCCGCCGGCAGCATCGACACCTTCGCCAGCATCGTCAGCCAGCCTGTTGATGTGCATGTTGCAGGGCGTAACCATGCTCCAGGTTGAAGCGATTCCGACCTGGGGTTTTTTGAAGTCGGCATCGTCGAAGCCAACCGCGTGCAGCATGGCCCGGCTGGGCGCCTGCGCTACACCATCGACGATTACAGAAGAATACTTGCGTGTTTTATCGTTTGCCATCAGTACTTACCGGAGTAATATTCAAATCTTGTGCAATCTGCACCGAAAAGATGCGTATATTACCGTAACTGCAGAATTATTCAGAAATCCCGCCGGTGTCTGAATGTGCTACCATCTCCTTATACACTAAGTAATTGAAAAGCCAAGTAATGTAGACATACCGTCCGCAACAGTATTATCTTGAAGGAAGCTACAGGTTTGAACAAAACGCCTGACACAAACGAGCACGTCGAGTGGTTCAGAAACTCGGCACCGTACATCCACGCGCATCGCGGCAAAACCGTGGTGGTACTGTTTGGCGGCGAAGCCGTTGAGAATGACTGCTTTCCTCACCTGATCAATGACATAGCCCTGCTCGGCAGCCTCGGGGTACGGCTGGTGCTGGTTCATGGCGCTCGCCCGCAAATCGAACGACAGCTGGAAACACTGGATATCAAGACCCGATTCGTCGATGGACTGCGCATCACGACGACGGATGCGATGCCCGGCGTCGAACAGGCAGCGGGCCAGGTGCGAATGACTATCGAATCACAGCTGTCGATGGGCCTGCCAAATACACCGATGGCATACGCCTCGGTGCGGGTTGTCTCCGGCAACTTCGTTACCGCGCAGCCCTATGGCATCCGCGACGGCATTGATTACTGCCAGACCGGTAATGTCAGAAACGTCGATGCCGAAGCCATCGAAAAACAACTGAACCTCGGCAACGTGGTGCTCGCTTCGCCGATCGGCTACTCACCCACTGGCGAAATTTTCAACCTGCGTGCCGAAGACGTTGCTACCGATATAGCCATTGCACTACACGCCGACAAGCTGATTTTTGTCATGGAAACCGTCGGCGTAATCAATGACAGGGGCGAGCTGTTACACCAGCTGAACCTGCCGCAGGCCGAGCAATGGTCCAGAAACCACGGGCAAAGCAACAAGAAAATCAGCAAACAGGAAGTCCGTGACACGCAGTCGCACCTGGACAATGCCGCTCAGGCGTGTCGAGGTGGCGTCCGGCGTGTACACCTGATCAGCCGCAATATCGATGGCGCATTACTACTCGAACTCTATACCCGCGACGGTGTCGGCACCCTGGTAACGGCTGATTATTACGAAGGCCTGCGCACCGCGACGATCGATGACATCGGCGGCATTCTCGAACTCATCATGCCACTGGAGAAACAGGGTGCGCTGGTCAAGCGCTCGCGCGAACAGCTCGAACTGGATATACGTAATTTCACCGTCATCGAACGCGATGGCATGATCATCGCCTGCGCCGCCCTGTTCTGCTTTGAACATGAAAAAGCCTGCGAGCTTGCCTGCCTTGCAGTACACCCGGATTACCAGGAGCACGGACGTGGCAACGAACTGATGCAGCACATCGAGTGGCAGGCGCGCAAACAGCACATGGATGAGATGTATACTTTAACCACGCAGACCATGCACTGGTTTCTCGAACGCGGCTTCGTTGAATCAAACCCGGATGATTTGCCGATGAAGAAAAAAGAGTTGTACAACTATCAGCGTAAATCGAAAGTTTTACGCAAGCACCTCGAATAGTATCTGTCCGAATAGAAATGTCCGTCACACAAAGCACCATCGAAGAAACGGTCCATATTGCACTTCGCGAAGATATCGGTGAAGGCGACATTACAGCCGAGCTGATCCCCGCGGATGCGGTATCGCTTGCCAGTGTCATCAGCCGGGAAACCTGCGTGTTCTGCGGCATGGACTGGTTCGAAGAGGTCTTTCGCCAGATCGATGAAGACGTTTTTGTCGAATGGCATGTACAGGACGGTGACCATATTCAGGCAGAGGAAACCATTTGCAGCCTGAGCGGCTCGTCGCGTTCGTTGCTAACCGGTGAGCGTACCGCACTGAATTTCATCCAGACCCTGTCTGCCACTGCAACAGTATCATCCCGATACGCCGCCGCCGTCGAGGGCACAAATGCCGTCGTGCTCGATACCCGCAAAACCATTCCCGGCCTGCGCGCGGCACAGAAATACGCCGTCACCTGCGGCGGATGCCAGAACCATCGCATGGGCCTGTTCGATGCCATCCTGATCAAGGAAAACCACATACTGGCTGCCGGCGACATACAAACAGCCGTCGAAGAAGCGCGGTTCCACAGCCCGGGCTACCCGGTGGAAATCGAAGTCGAAACCCTTACCCAGCTGCAAGCAGCGATAGACGCCGGTGTCGACCGCGTACTCCTGGATAATTTTACAACTGATGAAATAGAAAAAGCCGTCAAGATCAGCAATGGAAAAATTCCACTCGAAGCATCGGGAGGCATAACGCTGGACAATATTCGGCAATATGCCGAGACCGGTGTTGACTACATTTCCACCGGGTCGCTAACCAAGGACATCATCGCGATAGACCTGTCGATGCGCTTTTCAATGTGAGAGAGGCCAAGTAAATACTCATCCAAAGGATAGCCAGAACCAGGCAGCTAGTACCGACAAAAACGGCTCCTTCAGGAGCCGTTTTCGACTAACATTCATTCAGCTATGATTTCCTTCTTCTGGCAACACCA
>CP070838.1:312453-317481 GCA_020341835.1 Thiotrichales bacterium
AACGTATATGGCAGGGATGATACCGAGCAGAAACGCTCGGAACGCGACTTGCTGGAAGCCAAGCAGGCCGCCGAAGCTGCAAACATTGCCAAGAGCCGGTTTCTTGCAACCATCAGCCACGAAGTCCGAACGCCATTGAACGGCGTTCTAGGTATGCTCGAGTTATTACTGAAAACAGATCTATCGAGCAAACAACGCGGCTTCACAGAAAATGCTATTCATTCAGGAAAGGGATTGCTCGGGCTTATTAATGACATTCTGGACTTCTCAAAAATTGAGTCCAACAAACTGAAACTCGATCGCTTCCCCTTTAATATTGAAGACCCTATACACGATACGCTACAGGTTGTTACTGAAGAAGCAAACAGGAAAAACCTGGAGCTGATAACTGAAATAGTCAACATTGACCAGCAACTGATAGGCGATGAGCAAAGGTTGCGCCAGATTCTGATCAACTTGATCGGCAACGCTGTCAAATTCACTGATCACGGTTTTGTAAAAGTCAGAGTTGAACAAACCGCGGTATATAAAAATGGTCTTCAGCTGAAATTTGAAGTATCCGATTCGGGTATAGGCATCACCACCGCTGCACAGCCACATATCTTTAAGGACTTTACCCAGCAGGACGGTTCTACGACCAGAAAGTTTGGCGGTACCGGCCTGGGGCTGGCGATCACAAAACAACTGGTGAATATGATGGGTGGCGAGATCCATATGCAAAGCACGCCCGGTGAAGGCTCGAGCTTCTGGCTTACACTGCAGTTCGAAACCATGCCCCAGCAGAAGGCTGCAGCTATCGCGCAGGTCGCATCGCCTACAGTGTACGAACACATTAATGAATTCGATGAAATTATCCTGGATGCCAGAATACTGCTGGCAGAAGACAATGCCATAAATCAGGAAGTCGCTTCCGCGATGCTCGAGTCTGCTGGTTGTGAAGTTGTTGCTGTCGATAATGGCCTGGAAGCGTTGCACATGCTGGAGTCAGAGCATTTTGACCTTGTACTCATGGATTGTCAGATGCCTACCATGGACGGTTTTGAAGCCACACGCACGATACGCCGACACCCGGAAAAATACCCGCCCGTGCCGATAATCGCACTGACCGCAGACATTCAGCAGGGCATTACCGAGCAATGCCGACAGGCTGGAATGAATGATTATCTGAGCAAGCCTTTTACCTACGAGGCTCTGGTTGAAATCATAATGAACTGGCTGCCCGACAAGGCCTGCAGGGAGGCGTAACTCCGATACGGTTGATGTCGACGCCGATCGTCCGGGATTTAATGCACATTAATCCAATAATCCATTGATTTTATTTGACTTCTTTTCGGTTTTTGCTTTACTCAAATTATCTGCACGAAAACACATACTCACACGCTGCTGAAATAACTAAATAAAAATCAGCAAAAACAGTTTGTGACATTGACCAGGAACCGTGTGTCGTACAGGCGATCACTAATGGCGATAGCAAAAGAACAATTAGTGGCCGTTTTACACCCGGATAACGCCGGACCCGTGCAGAAAGGCAATAGCGCTCATATTTACGCATCAGCCAATGAACCGGTTGATGGCGGCCTGCATGGGCGTGCCGATGATCAAATTACAAAATCTCGAAAACCGATCAACAGAATAACCAATTCAAGGAATGCGTTTATTGCGCTGATCATCATGTTGATTTTATTGATCACTCTGCAAAATACTGTTTGCTGCGAGGGTATCGTCTCATCGAATTTGATGCTGCCGCCTGCTCAGGCACAGCCGCAGCGACCAGCGATTTATGATGCTAGCGCAGCGATGCACCCGGAAGATCTTGAAATGGAACATGGCCTATTGATAACGGATCATGCCGGATCGGTGAATGAGACGCAGATAAAAGCGACGACAATAGCGGCAGAGGAAGTGGCGACTGAGGCGCCACCGTTGCAATTTGCAGCTCTCGCACCTGCGGCCGGCACAATGCTTCCGATAACTGCAGCGAACGAAGATTTGGAAAACGACGCAGCCGAAATGGCGGTCGCGTCCTCTCAGGGCTTTGTGAAACTAGCCGCCTCCGGTGAGGCTCTCGACGATAGTGCCGACTCCTGGGAGTGCGTCGAAGATACTGCCAACAGGCTGACCTGGGAAGTGAAGAAAAATGACGGCAGCCTGCGTGACAGGGATTATTCCTATTCATGGTTTAGCCCGGATAACGGTGTCAAAGATGGCATCAACGACGGCGGCCGCTGCAAAGGCGGTGTCGATTGTGACACATCCAGCTATACACGCGCCATGAACGCACAAAAGTTATGCGGCTATACGGACTGGCGACTGCCAACCAGGGCAGAACTTGAAACACTGATTGAATACAATAACAGCTCAAACCAGGCTACGATAAACCAGACATACTTTCCTCAAGCAGTACCCAGCTGGTACTGGACGGCAACGGAACATCCTGTACAGCGGGACTATGCCTGGTACGTACTGTTTCATAATGGCGTTGCGCTGAATGACCTGAAAGAACGCCCCAAGCATATACGGCTTGTCCGCGGCAACCTGACACAATAACCCCGTCATGCGAAAAATTTCTGGCAAAAAAGTCGTAATACCATCACTGTTGTGCACAGCCCTTTTGTGCAGCTCAGGCATCCGGGCAGCGCCACCACCCTCCAAGGCTGCGTGTAACGCCACCCTTCAGGCAGCACTGGTAAGCGATCTTGATTTTGGCGATTTCGAAGGATCGGTTGCCGGAACAATCACAGTCGATACAGCCGGAGCTAGAACAACCACCGGTCCGGTACTCGCCGGTGGCACGGTTTCAGAAGCCGCGTACGATGTCTGGAATAACCAGGCAGGATGCGAGAGGCGCAATGTCGACGTCATTTTGCCAGGCTCGATAATTCTGTCCGGCGCCGCGACAATGACAGCGAATAACTTTACGATAAATCCACCGCCAAAGTTCAAATTGACGGCTCCGGGAGTGCCGACCAGAGTGACCGTTGGCGCCACTCTGAACTCGGCTGCCGGTCAGGCTGGCGGGCCGTATACGACATCTTTCACGGTTGATTTCATCCATTGATACCGGCCTTTTATCATGGAAAAACAGCGCCTTATCATGAATTCAGGGAATTCCTATAGCAATCGGCTAAGCTAGTAGTATGGTTACACGAACAGGAAAAAGCTGGCATTTGTACCCGATCGATCTCCCGGTTGTGATGCTGGCGATGATGATTTCTGTTGCTTTGTTCTGTCACCATCGTTTTGTGCAGGCTGCGACCGCAACGACTACGGTTGAAGCCAATATCGTATCTACCATCAGCATCGTTGCACAAAATGGAATTGTTTTCGGTGATATCGCTGCCAGTTCGATCCCGGGTACAGTCACCGTCTCTACAGACGGATCGAGGACCTCAACCGGTGGTGCATCAATCAACTCGAACACATCGGGCACACCGGCAAACTTTGAAGTAGCGGGCGATCCGAATGCACTGTATATGGTCACCTTGCCGACCTCGATCGTGATAACGAGTTCAGCGGGTGACACCATAACCGTTAATAACTTCACCAGTTCACCGTCGGCGAACGGCCAGCTGGATTCAAGCGGACGTCAGCGCCTGATTGTCGGCGCTACCATGAATGTAGGGAGCTTCCAGCCATTTGGCGCTTACCAGGGCACCATGGCGACAACGGTCGAATACAACTAGCAGATAACCAGAATGTATGTAAGCTTTTGTAATTAATAAATTTTTCTGCAAAATGCTTGAACCTGAACACAGCAATTCTATACTCAACTAGAGAACGATATTGACGTGGAAAATGATCAAAACAAGTTATCAATAATTAACGATTACCGGAGAAATCAGATCATGATCCGTTATAACAAATACATCATCGCAGCAGGGGCAGCTGCTTTATCGGCAGGCATCTATTCTGCCTCAACGCTGGCGGCGAGCGTCACCTCGACTGCCAATGCTACCGTTATTGCACCGATGACCATTGGTGAAACCCAGGCACTGGATTTCGGCGACATCGCCGAAGACGGCACCGGCGGCACCGTAGCACTGGACGCATCCACAGGCGCGCGCACTCCGGGCGGAGGTGCATCAGCATCGGCCGGCGGTGGCGACCAGCGTGGTATCTATGCAATTACCGGTGTTGCCGGTAAAACCTATTCAATTTCAATACCAGGTATCAACCTGACTGGACCTGGCGGTGCAACGATGTCGGTCGTGTTCACCAATGATGCCGCCCTGACGATACCCGGCGCTGGAAGTGATAATATCGGCGTCGGCGGCACCATTACTTTAGGTGCAGGCCAGACGGCAGGTAATTATTCGGGCAACTACACCGTGACTGTTGATTACAACTAGACGCGTTGGCCTGTATTGAATCAAAGGGGCTGACAGTCTGTTAGCCCCTTTTTGTATTATCAAGGGCTGCCAATCTGTTTCTATAAATAATAACGATAATGAAACAATGAAATACGATAATTCTGAAAGCAAAAACCAAGTTGCAACGATACAACACCTTCACACCGGACCGTCCACCAGACTAAAACAATTATTGCTGGGGTACTGCCTTGTACTGGCGGCAGCATTGCTGGTTGGCCAGGCTCAAGCGGCAGCGCAGTTGATGATAAGCCCCACCCGCGTTGTGTTTGAAGGTACCGAACGATCCAAGCAGGTCAACCTGATAAACAACGGTTCCGATGTCGGCCGTTTCAGGATTTCATTTGTTCGACGCAAAATGCTCGAATCCGGCCAGATTGAGGCTGCTGAAGAAGGCGAACCCGGCATGTATTCGGATGACATGGTACGGTTTGCGCCACGACAGGTTACGCTGCAGCCGGGACAGTCACAGACAGTTCGCCTGATGCTGCGCAAGAAAAGCGGGCTCGAGGATGGCGAATATCGCTCACATTTGATGTTCCAGTCACTGCCGGACTCTTCCTCATCAAATATCGAGGAACTTGCATCTGATAATGCCAAGGGCGTTAGCGTCCAATTGATACCGGTTGTCGGCATTACTATTCCGGTTATCGTGAGACAG
>CP070838.1:317581-322543 GCA_020341835.1 Thiotrichales bacterium
GTCACCCAGGTCGATGGCGGTTACCTGACCGACCTCGGCATAAAGGCGGCGGAGCACGCGCAGACCCTGCTGTTGATGCTGGGGCCGGCTTATGAAAAGGCCAGCTGATTTTTTGATGAATAATGAATAATTTTTGTGTCCTGGCTGAGGGAGCCGGGTAAGGCATGCAGGCCAGAAATAGTCGCAGAGTACGTGGATCACTTTGTTCAAACGGCTTTTTCGTTATTCATTATTCATTCTTTTTGAAGGTTTGGTCGTGAACACTCGGTCTATCGTCGGAATAATACTGATCGTCGCCATCGGCGCGGCTGGCTATTACTGGTATCAGCACAGGGACGGTACCGCGACTGAAACCGGGTCTGCGGCGCCGATGGATTTTGCGATGCCGGTCGAGGCTACAGCGGTCAGGCAGGAGGCACTGGTCCGGCGTATTGTCGCGGTCGGCAGTCTGCTGGCCAACGAAGATGTGATGCTGCGTCCTGAATTTGAAGGCAAGGTCGTCAAGATCCATTTCAATGAAGGCCAGAAGGTCAGCAAGGGCGACCTGCTGGTGACGCTGGACGACTCCATCTACGAGGCCGAGTTGAAGCAGGCAGATGCGCGCCTGAAACTGAGCGAGGCCAACACCAGGCGCATCAATTCGCTGCGCAAAAAGGGCCTGAGTAACGAACAGGAGGAAGACCAGGCGATTTCCGAGCTCGGTGTCAACAAGGCTTCACAGGTGCTCGCACGAACCCGCCTGAAGAAGATGGCGATACACGCACCCTTCGATGGCACGATCGGGCTGCGCAGCATTTCCGAAGGCGACTACCTGTCTTCGGGTCAGGATATTGTCACCCTGATCAACGACAATCCGATCAAGCTCGAGTTTCGCGTGCCCGAAGTTCTTCTGTCCGAAGTGGCGATCGGTCAGCAGGTCGATGTCCGCGTCGATGCTTTTCGTGGAGAAACCTTCAACGGCGAAGTCTATGCGATTGCACCGCAAGTCGATGTTGGCGGCCGCAGTTTCATGGTGCGTGCACAGATACCCAATGACGACGGCCGACTGGTTCCCGGCCTGTTCGCACAGGTCGAACTGGAACTGGAACGCAAGGAAGATGCGCTGCTGATACCCGAAGCGGCGCTGATGCCGGCCGGTGATAAACAGTATGTCTACCGCATCGTCGAAGGCAAGGCGGTGCGCAGCGAAGTCAGCCTCGGCCTGCGCCAGGGTGACCTGGTCGAGGTCATCTCCGGTCTGGAACCCGATGCACAGGTCATCACCGCCGGGCAGATGAAAATCATGGACGGCAGCAGCGTGCAGCCGCTGGGTGGCGACACCGGAGAGGCCGCCGGCGACGCAGGCGGCGAATAAGCCATGATCCTGTCAGATATCAGCATCCAGAGGCCGGTGCTGGCGACTGTAATGTCGCTGCTGATCGTGCTGGTTGGATTGATCTCGTATGATCGTTTGCAGGTGCGCGAATACCCGAATATCGACACGCCGACAGTAACTGTGGAAACCGCCTACCCCGGTGCCGATGCGGAAATCATCGAGACCCAGGTGACGCAGATCCTGGAAGATTCGATCGCCGGCATCGAAGGCATCGATACGATTTCCTCGATCAGCCGTGACGAGCTCAGTCAGGTCACGATCTCGTTCCGCCTGACGCGTGATGCCGACGCCGCCGCCAATGATGTCCGCGACCGGGTCAGTCGTGTCCGCGGCGAGTTGCCCAACGAAGTGAAGGAACCGATCGTCTCCAAGGTGGAAGCCGATGCTGAACCGGTGATCTGGCTGGCAATGTCGAGCGACCGCCACAGTCCACTCGAAGTATCCGATGTGGCCGAACGCGTGGTCAAGGACCAGCTCGAATCGCTCGATGGTGTTGCCAACATCATGATCTTTGGCAGCCGCCGCTATGCCATGCGTATCTGGCTGGACAGTGCCCGTCTCGCGGCTTACAGCCTGAATCCGCAGGACGTCGAAGCGGCCTTGAGAAAACAGAATCTGGATATCCCGTCCGGTCGTATCGAAAGTATCGACCGGGAGTATACCGTGCGTGCTGAAATCGATTTGCGCACACCAAAGCAATTCGGCGACATCATACTGCGCGAAGAAAACGGCTACCTGGTTCGGCTGGCTGACGTTGCCGAGATCGAAATTGCCGCGGCCGACGAGCGAACCTATGCACGCTATAACGGCCAGAGCGCAGTTGCGCTGGGCATGGTGAAGCAGTCAACCGCCAATCCGCTGGAACTCGGACAGACCGTGCGCAGGGAACTGCCGGGTATATCCGCACAGTTGCCCCAGGGCATGAAAGTGGAAATCGCCTACGACAGTTCGTTGTTTATCGAGCGTTCGGTCGAGTCCGTGTTCACCACGATCTTCGAAGCGGTGGCGCTGGTGATCCTGGTGATTTTCCTGTTCCTGCGTTCCGTGCGTGCGACCCTGATCCCGCTGGTGACAATCCCGGTGTCGCTGATCGGCGCGTTCGCGATGATGTACGCGTTCGGTTATTCGATCAATACGCTGACACTGCTGGCGATGGTGCTCGCCATCGGCCTGGTGGTGGATGATGCCATCGTGATGCTGGAAAACATTCACCGGCATGTTGAGCATGGTATGGATCCGGTGAAAGCCGCGTTCAAGGGCAGCCGGGAAATTGCATTTGCAGTGCTGGCGATGACCTTTACCCTGGCAGCGGTGTTCGCACCGATGGGTTTTTCATCCGGCCGAACCGGTAAGCTGTTCACGGAATTCGCGTTGACGCTGGCCGGCGCCGTGATTGTTTCCGGTTTCGTCGCACTGACGCTGTCGCCGATGATGTCATCCAGGCTTTTGCGCCATCAGACAAAACACAACGCGTTCTATAACTACGGCGAAAAACTGCTGCTGGCATTGAACCACGGCTACCGCCGCACGCTCAGGCTGGCACTGGACAGCAAGGCGTTGGTCATCATGGTCGTGATCGCAACCGGCGCCGGTGCCGTCTTGATCTTTACCGAGCTGCAGTCGGAGCTGTCACCGATCGAAGACCGCGGTACCATTCTCGCCATCGGCATTGCACCGGAAGGCTCGACACCGGAATACACCGACCGCTACGCACGCCAGATGGAAGGCATCATCCAGACCGCGCCTGAAGTGGAAAACTTTTTTACCATCGTCGGTTTCCCCACGGTGACGCAAACGATTCAGTTCATGCTGCTGGAAGACTGGGCCGAGCGTGAGCGCTCGCAGCAGGCGGTCACAGGGGAACTGGCCGGTCAGCTGTATGGTGGCGTTCCCGGTGTGCTCGCATTTGCGATGAATCCGCCCTCGCTCGGCCAGAGCCCGATCGACAAGGCGGTTGAGATCGTGATCCAGTCCAGCGGTTCCTACGATGAGCTCGAACAGATCGTCAACCAGCTGATGGATAAAGCACGCGCGAATACCGGCCTGGTCGGACTCGATGTCGACCTCAAGCTCAACAAGCCGCAGATCAAGGTGGATGTTAACCGGGACAAGATCGCCGCCATCGGCAGTGATGTTGAAACTGTTGGCCGTACGCTCGAAACATTGCTCGGTGGACGTGAAGTCACACGCTTCAAGCGTGGCACCGAGCAGTATGACGTGATCGTGCAGGTGGTCGACAAGGACCGCAAACAGCCGACAGACATCAGTCGCATTTATGTGCGCGGTACGGATGGACGCATGGTTCAGTTGAGCAACCTGGTGGATATCCGCGAAACGGTCGCACCCAAGGAACTGAACCACTTCGGCAAGCTGCGCGCTGCCACGATCAGTGCCAACCTGGCGGCGGGTTACAGCCTGGGTGAAGCACTGGGCTTTCTCGAAGATGCGCTGGACGAGGTTGCGCCGGTCGGTACCCGCCTCGACTACAAGGGCATGTCGCGAGAGTTCAAGGAATCCGGCCAGAGCATGTACGTGATCTTTGCGATGGCACTGTGCTTCATCTACCTGGTGCTCGCCGCCCAGTTTGAAAGCTTTATCGACCCTTTCATCATTCTGCTGAGTGTGCCGCTCGCGCTCGCCGGTGCGCTGGCGACGACTTATGTGACTGGCGGCAGTATGAACATTTACACCCAGATCGGCATGATCACCCTGGTCGGACTGATCACCAAACACGGGATTCTGATCGTCGAATTTTCCAACCAGCTTCAGCGGCAGGGTAAGGAAAAGATCGACGCGGTGGTCGAGGCTTCGGTGTTGAGGCTGCGCCCGATACTGATGACCACCGGCGCGATGATACTGGGTGCGGTACCGCTTGCGATTGCCACCGGTGCCGGCGCGGAAGGTCGTGAGGCGATCGGCTGGGTGATCGTTGGCGGAATGGGTTTTGGTACCCTGCTGACCCTGTTCGTCGTGCCTGTGGTGTACCTGTTGCTTGGGGCGGAGCACCATGAGCAGATGGCCGAGTACCCGGAGGAACTGGCGGCGAGTGGTGAATAGATCACTGTAGACAGAAAGACAGGTTTGTTGCTTCTGCGGACAGCAATCCGTAGCCCCGGGTTATTCGCGGCTGAAGCCGCTGCTACCAGCTACCTTTTTTGAGGCGAAAAAAAACAGCGACGGCGGAGACTGCCGTCACTGTCAAATGTGCTGCGTTATCACAGCTGCTATGTGCGTTTACTGAGCGTCCTGAGCCTGTACCTGGTCACGCGTTCTATCCTGTGTCTGACTTTGTTGCTGTTGCTTGTCGCCACTGCCTGACTGGTTACCCTGGCCGCCGCCTTTTCCTTTCTGATGTTGATACTGGTATTGATGTTGCTCGGTCGACTGGGACTGGTAGCTCTGATCCGCTGCTTGACCACCGCCCTGTCCGCCACCTTTACCTGCATGTGCCGCCGATGTCGCTATCGCAAATACCAGCGCAATCAGTAGTGCGGAAATAATGTCTTTGTTTAACAGGTTCATGCTGACTCACCTTTTTTGTCGGAATTATGCGTCTTTACATCAGTAAAAACGCACCAGGCCTGAAC
>CP070838.1:322643-327466 GCA_020341835.1 Thiotrichales bacterium
TTTCGGGTCGTTGGCGTCCCAGTCTTTCTGGGGTGCCAGGCGTACGCGTGAACCGTTGGCGCCGCCGCGCATGTCGGAACCGCGATAGGTTGAAGCTGATGCCCAGGCCGCCCTGACCAGTTCAGGCACGGTGAGGCCGGACTCCATGATCTTCGCCTTCAACTTGTCCGCTTCGCTGTCGCTGATTTTGTTACCTTCAGGTACCGGATCCTGCCAGACGAAGACTTCCTCGGGAACCTCGCTGCCGACATAGCGTGAACGCGGACCCAGGTCACGATGCGTCAGTTTGAACCAGGCTTTGGCGAATGCTTCGTCAAACTCTCTCGGATTCTTCCAGAAGCGTTCCGCGATCTTGCGAAAGCCGGGATCTTCCTTCAGCGCCAGGTCGGTGGTCAGCATGATCGGTGGGTTACGTTTTCCTTCGACATGTGCGTCAGGTACGCTTCTATGCATTGACTCGTCGGTGGGTATCCACACGGTACCACCACCCGGCGACTTGTGTTTTTTCCAGTCGAAGCGGAACAGGTTATCGAGGTACAGTATGGACCAGGCCGTAGGCGTCTGGGTCCAGGCGCCTTCCAGGCCGCTGGTCATGGTGTCTTCAGAATGGCCCTTGCCACAGGTGTTTTTCCAGCCCAGACCCTGCTGTTCGGTCGGTGCAGCTGCAGGCTCTGGACCTACACAGTCTCCCTTGCGTGCACCATGGACCTTGCCCAGGGTGTGGCCGCCCGCGATCAGCGCGACGATCTCTTCATCGTTCATTGCCATGCGGCCGAATGATAGACGGATGTCATTCGCAGCAGAGACGGGGTCGAGATTGCCACTCGGGCCTTCCGGGTTCACATAGATCAGCCCCATCTGCAATGCCGCCAGCGGTTTCTCGAGATTGCCGTCCTTCTTGTAGCGCTTGTCATTGCCGAGCCACTTGGTCTCGGGACCCCAGTAAACCAGGTCAGACTCCCAGTCATCTGCACGTCCACCCGCGAAACCCAGGGTTTCGAAACCCATGGACTCGAGCGACACGTTTCCTGCGAGAATCATCAGGTCGGCCCAGGACACATTGCGCCCGTACTTCTGCTTGACCGGCCACAGCAGTCTTTTCGCTTTATCGAGGTTTGCATTATCCGGCCAGCTATTGAGTGGCTCCAGGCGATGCTGGCCGCCGTCGGCACCGCCGCGGCCATCATGTATACGATAAGTACCGGCACTGTGCCACGCCATGCGGATCATCAGGCCGCCATAGTGACCCCAGTCCGCCGGCCACCAGTCCTGGGAGGTAGTAAGCACTTTTTCGATGTCCGCTTTCAGCGCTTTCATGTCGACACTCGCGAACGCCCTGGCGTAGTCGAAATCATCGCCGTACGGGTTGGATTCATTATCGTGGTCGCGCAGTGGACCAAGATCCACTGCGTCCGGCCACCAGAAACTGTTCGGTTTGGCCTTACCGCTGAACATGTTTTCCGAATTCGCGTTCGGAGCAACCACGATCGCGATGGCAGCAGCCAAAGGCAGCATTAGTTTTAGCATTGCTTCATTCTCCTATGAGTAGGTTTTTGTTTATAAGTGTTTCAGATTAGCGACTGACTTTTTAAATTTCATTAGTCAAAGCTTTAAATCTAATATGGACAATCAATAGCCTCCATTAGTATTTATTAATGACTGTGATTAAGTTTGTGTATTTAAGGGACGGCTTATATAGCGCGTACAATGAATGACAGATATGACGTAGGACACTTATCCCCATATCCGGGTCGGACCTGGCTACCTTACTGTAACTAAAGGCGAAAGTGCGCAATCTGTGGTGCTAGAGGAGCTTAAAGCACGGTTTTTCACCCTAAAATGCAGCTTCTAAGCGAAGGCAGGCTTTTCGGAGCCTGTTAGTGGCTCGATTTCTCTGTCAAAAATGCTGTTATAAGAGCGAATTCCACCAGTTTTTCATACGCATAATCTTATTTCACAAGGACTTGCGTTGGTCCGACCCGGTTATGCCGGTTATGCCCCGGTTATGCCCGGTTATGTGTTATGTATGCCCGGTTATGCGATGGGGTTTCAGTTTGCGTTACTGGTACATCGCCAATTGTTTACGCAGGAACGGATTCTTGGCGACGAGTGCGCCACGTGGACGCATGAGAAGCCGAATAAATCTGGCCAGACCACACGGCAGGGAAGTCATTGTTCGCATACAACGCATGATGGCTAACATCGTGCCATATCAGGTATCGAAGTGCGGCGCATTGGAAATTCCGGTCTAAATAGCAGTGGGGCCGGATTTTTGCGGACGACAGCGGATGCCGTAGCGCTCCATCCAGGGCACACTGCCTGTTTAGCCGGCGCGTATTCCTCGTCAATGTCCTATTTCAATCGGTCGGTTGATGCTTGCCTCAATCTCGATTTACCGATATAAAGCACCGTTGCGTACCTTTATTAAAACGACCCTTTGTCGTTATTGAACTTTGATTTGACTTTATCTTTTTCAGGTTAACCGGAGGCGCACGCTCACAATGAAAACTTCCTGTCTGACAATCCCGGTCCTGGCCCTGTTCGGCACCATGAGCATCGCGGCTGATCCCGTTGTGCCACAACCCGTTGTGCCCAAAAGCGCGAACGACGAGGCTGTCTATAGTCTCGGTTACGAGCTGGGCACCGAGCTCAAACGTTACAAACTGGATTTTTCCGAAGATCTGCTGCTCCAGGGCATCCGGGATGCCGTCGATGCTAACAAGCCGCTGGTCAAACCGAGGTCACGGGAGAAGGCGCTGGCACAGATCAGGCAACAGCGCGCGCAGGACATGCTGGAGCAATCGCAGGCTTTCCTGGTCGATAATAAGAAAAAGGATGGCGTGGTCACGCTCGACAGCGGCCTGCAGTACCGCGTGATTCAGTCCGGGGATGGCAACAGCCCTCAGGCTGACGATAATATCGCAGTCAGGTACCGTGGCACCCTGATCGACGGCACCGAGTTCGCCAACTCGGACGAGCGCGGCAAGCCCGCGACGCACTCGATGAAAAAGGTCATCAGGGGCTGGCGTGAGGCGCTGCCACTGATGAAGGAAGGTGACAAGTGGGAACTTTACATTCCGCCCGAGCTGGCCTACGGCAAACGCGGTATACGCGACCGCATTCCGCCGAACAGCGCGCTGATCTACGAGGTGGAGCTGATCGCGGTCAAATAAGCAATTTTGGCATTACACCCGGCTGATCCATCAATCACTCAACACATCCCTGAAAGAGTCGAATCAAGGCTGTCCCTGTTCGACCGGCCACGACTGGCGGTAATACTCCTGCCGCGGGCCTCCACCCGGATAGTCCGGTCCCATGCCGCGGCCTTCGGACCGGCTCCTGCCGTATCCCCGCCGCTGACCGCGGTCGCCATAACCCGGCCCGGGGCCTTCGCCCTGGAAGCTCGGCCGTCCGCCGCTTCTGTCCCTGCCATAACCCTGCCTGCCTTCGTAGCCCGGGCCGCCGCCGTAGCCGCGATAGCCCCTGCCGTAACCCGGCTCGTCCGGACCGTAGCCGCCGTACCCGGGGCCTCGCGGACCGTAGCCGCGACCGCCTGAGCCATAACCGGGTCCATAGCCCCGATCGTCCCGGTCAAAACCGGGACCACTGCCACCGCCCGCTCCCATCGCTGAGACTGGTGGTATAAATACCAGGGCTGTAATCATAATTAATATCAATCTGTACATCAGACTCTGCCTTTCTGTTCATTGTGAATAATAGTAGCTGCTGAACCAAACGGGCTATACCCACATTCTGACTCAGTCAGCTCATGCAGGCGATGCAACCTTGGCCGCCATTGGCGCAAGCAAACGTTAAACATCATTTCCGCGAAAAAATAACGCTTTATTTGCGGAAACAAACCCAAACACATCCTTCCCGCGAAAGCGGGAATCTTGTTGAGCCGGGTACGCCTTCATAAGGTGCGCCATGCACAGCAGCTCACCTGGTCGGCGAGCTGATTCAAGGGCGAATGGCGCATCCCGCCCTCGATTACTCCGGCCTGTTCGCGATTCACCGAAAACCTGATTACGAGATCACGCTGCACATACGCAATCCAGTTTGCCGACGTGCTGTCCAAAGAAAAGCGGGCCACCTTTCGGTGGCCCGCTGTGGATTTGCACCTTGCTGGTGCGGTTTCAACTAACGGCTACGGTTGTTGTGTACCCGGTAACGTCCAGGAGAAATTCTCCGAGATGTAGTCGTCGATCCACCAGATACGCCGTGCCATTGCATCGAACTCGACCTCTTCCTCGCCAGACTCGTCCAGGACCCACTGCGCCCAGACACCGTACAGCTTGGAACCGTCGGGGTTGGCCTCGAGGTTGGCTTCACTGGAACGGGTATCGCCGCCGCTGTTCAGGCGGTCGAATTCGTTGCAGAATCCCGAGCCTTCGACCACCGTGCCGATCACGAAGTCGTCTTCGTGCGGATCGTTCGGGTAGCACAGCGACAGATCGGCCGTGTCGGTATCCGTCTCGGCCCAGACCACATAGTCGTCACCGAAGCTCTCGGCACGGCTGTAGAAGAGGTCCTCAGGCTCGGCCTCACCCACTTGCACAGTGGTGTTGTCGCCAGTCTCGTAGACCATGAAATAACGTGATGGATCCCGCAGGTCGGAGTCGTGCTCTTCCGAGAGGTCGTCGCAGGTGAAGATCCCATCGATGACAGTATTGTCAACGAACAGATCGTCGGTGCAGCCTTCCTCGATGGTCGCCTTGGTCGCCGCGTAGCGCGGATCCAGCGTGGTAATGCTCAGTGACCGGTGCTGGGTCACGTTGCGGGCATGCTCGTTAGCACCCGCAGCGAACTCGTAGCACGCTGTC
>CP070838.1:327566-332252 GCA_020341835.1 Thiotrichales bacterium
GGTAGTCCTCAGCGTAGTAAAACGGCCCGGCAGGTCTTATTTCGGTCGTTATCGCGCCGTATCCTGCCTTGCCCAGCTCGGCCTGAAACAGCGAACGGGAGATTTCAGCCTGGCGGTGCTGCTCATCGTTGAAGGTATAGATGCCTGAGCGGTACTGGGTACCGACATCGTTGCCCTGGCGCATGCCCTGAGTCGGATCGTGAGATTCCCAGAATACCTTGAGTAAGTGCTCGAGGCTGATGATCGCCGGATCATAGACCACGAGCACGACTTCGTTGTGCCCGGTCTTGCCGGTGCATACTTCCTGATAGTCCGGGTTGGGTGTATAGCCGGCTGAATAGCCAACCGCCGTGGAGTACACGCCCTCCAGTTGCCAGAACTTGCGCTCGGCACCCCAGAAGCAGCCAAGGCCGAAAATGATCTGTTGCATGTTGTCGGGAAAGGGTGGTGCCAGCGGATTGCCGTTGACGAAATGGGCGGCCGATACCGGCATTTTTTCTTCGCGTCCGGGCAGTGCTTGTTCGGGTGAAGGCAGTGTTGTCGGTTTTTGCATGAACATAGAAGCGGGTGAAGCGTCCAGGTCTGGTCTAATGCACTGATTATACGACAGGCCTTAGCGACTATTTCCATGCATTTCAGGCATATATGCGGAGATTACCAGCATCGTTGCCAGCTCTCCGGATATCAGGACTGTATCTGTAGTGGTCGCGCGGTGGTCTGGGCATTGCTGCCTTCTACCAGGTCGAGCAGCGTCATGTCGTCAAGCGTGCTGTCAATAGAAGTATTGATGCTTTGCAGCAGTTCGTCGACGGATGTGTCAGAAGCGACGTTATCCGGATTCAGATGAATGCTTTCCTGGGCGCTGCGCACCGCATCCCAGATATCACGGATGCGGATATGCTCCAGTGATCGTCCGGGCAGGTAGACACGTTTCCTGTCGCAGCTTTCGGTCAACAGGCCATGCTCTTCGAGCGGGCGGATAACCAGGGCGAGCGCTTCTGCTGCAATATCGAGATTCCTGCTGAGTTGCTTTCTGGTCAGTTTCTCACTGTCATTGTGAAAGCTCTGGCCAACGCGGAGCATCAGCAGCAGGCCGATTTTTTCCCGCAAGCGCGCACTCAGTCTCAGCACCTGTTGCCGCGAAGAGGTGCGCTCGGGGTGCTGATGGTAAAATGCGACGCTGGCGCCGACCAGTAATATCAGCCAGCTTAGATACAGCCAGATCATGAAGATAATGGCCACGGCAAAGCCGGAATAAATCGCCGAATATTTCGCAGAGCCGGCAACAAAAGATGTAAACACCCAGCCGGTCAGCTTCCACAACAGCGCCGCGACCACGGCGCCGGTGAAGGCCGACCTGAATTTCACCCGTTCATTCGGTACCAGGATGTAGATAAAGGTGATGGCGCCGACAATCAGCAGAAAAGACATCAGCGTGCTGGCCATCCAGATCAAGGTGCCGTAGCCATGCATCGATTCCAGCGCGCTGGCCACGGTCGAGGTTTGGATCGTGGTGGCCAGACCGATGCCGGTGAAAATCAGTACCGGGCCGACCATGATCACGCTGATGTACTCGGTGATGCGCTGGATCAGGCCACGGTATTCCCGGATACGCCAGGTGTTGTTCAACGCCTGTTCGATCTTGGTCAGCAGCGAAATCACGGTATAAAACAGGAATACAAGACTGAGTGAGCCCAGTACCCTGACGTTGACGTTGTCGACGAACCCGATAATCTTGTTGGTTATTTCAACACCCTGTTTACCGAGTGGTTCGAGCAGGCCGAGCAGCATGGGTTCGATCTGGTTATGCACGCCGAAACCTTTCAGTACCGAAAAACTCACTGCCAGCAGTGGCACCAGTGACAACAGCGTGGTGTAGACCAGGCCCATGGCACGAAGCGTCGGCAGGCCTTCACGGATATCACGTGCCGTGGCGATCAGGATGCGCAGCATCTGTATCAGCCAGGCCTGCCATCGATGCATGGAAGCAAGGCTGGTTTCCCAGATCAGTGTATCCAGCCAGTTTATTATGTTGTTCAGTGTCATCAGCTGCCGTTACTGGTTTCGCGTTGTTTCAGGCGCCAGCTCTGGTAATCGGGTTCGGTCAGGTAGGCCTGCCGGTTGACGTAATCGAGCACACCCCAGAGACGGTAATATTGCACGACAGAGTCAATTCGAATGATTTCCCTGCCGTTGAAATCAAAGAAGATGATCGTCGGTGAATAGAACAGGTTGAGTTCCTCGGCCCAGTCGCGCGCCGTGGTTTTGCTTCCATCCGGCGTGACGACCGGTGTATCCGACCACATATTGAGCTGCACGGTCTCCATTTTGCTGATTTCAGCCACGGTGTCGTCCTCGTTCAACGGGCCTGTGTGCAGCAGGTCGCAGGCATGGCAGTCGCCCTGCTCGAAAAACACTGCGAGATGCCTGTCTGCCGGCTGCTGGCTTCTGTCAAGGTTATAGGGTGGCTGCTGGAAGAAGTCGCGTTCGTTGAGACCGGCCAGCATGAAGAAGGTGCCGGGTTCTGCGCGCTCAAGGTATTCCTTGAAGGTTTCGTCCTTGTAAAAGCCTTCGGTGACGTACTGCAGGGCGGCCCTGAATTTGTAGGGCGGGTAATAGCCGCGCAAACGAAACACCGGTTTGCCGTCGAGGTCATAAAATACCAGCGACGGGGTGAAGTTGGTTTTGTAGCGAATCGAGAGCTCACGCTCGCTGTAGGTTTCACCATTGGTATCGATGATGTCCTCGATGCCCCAGATGTCGACGGCAATGATGTCATAGTGTTCGCGAAGGTAGTGTTCGATGTCGGGTGCGCCGACATTTTCCTCGAGGAACTGCTCGCAATAGGCACAGCGTTTTTGCCCGAAGTACACCATGATGCCGGACTTGCCGGCGTCAGCCGCCTCTTTTATGTCATCTTTAAGATCGCCGAGGCTGAGCTTGAACCAGTCAGGATATACCAGCTCCTCTTCGAGCATGGTATCGTCGAACTCAAGGAACTGATCGTCTTTGTCAGCGTGGCTGATCGGGAGTATCAGCAGGCAGGCTGTCAGCAGAAGGCCTGCGAGTCCGCGCCGTTGTGGATCAGGAATGCGTAAGGTCATTATGGCGACTGGGTAAAATTGTTTAACTAGATTGTAATACGAGATGTAGTAAATGACAGTCTACATTAAGATAACTGCCTGTAAATATTGATTATGTGACACGATGGCAGATGCTGAACAAAATCCTGCACCGCCCGAGGCGCTGATGCTGCTGGGCACACACTGCCCGCATTGCCCGTCCGTGCTGGCCAGTCTGTCCGAATTGCTCAAGCAGGGCGTGATTGCCAGGATGGAGGTGGTGAACCTGGAGCAGATGCCTGAATACGGCAGGGAACTGGGCGTACGTTCGGTTCCCTGGGTCAAAATCGGCCCGTTTGAGCTTAGCGGCCTGCATAGCAAGGCCGAGCTGCAAACCTGGGCAGAGCGGGCCGGCTCCGAACAGGGAATGACTGCCTATTTCGAACAGCTGCTGGGTGACGGTGAAGTCAAGCGGGTGCTGGAAATGATCGCCAGTGACCATCGTCTGCTGCATGCGCTGATCGGGCTGGTCAGCGATCCCGATGCGAAAATCAATGCGCGTCTGGGTGCCGGCGTTGTTTTCGAGGAGTACGAAGGAACCCGTGAGCTGCTGGCGCTGATACCCGAACTGGGTGCCCTGACCACGCACGAGGATGCGCGCGTACGCAGCGACGCCTGTCATTACCTGTCGCTGACCCACGATGAATCCGTGCTCGAATATATCGAGCCCCTGCTCGATGACGTGCACGATGAAGTACGTGAAGTGGCCGAGGAAAGTCTGGCTGCTCTGAAAGATGCCGGTTGATAACCGCCACCTTGTCAGTGTTTTGCTGCCGTTTCACAACGCCGCTGACACTATCGCCGAGTGCGTCGAGTCGATGCTCGCGCAATCGCTGACGGCCTTTGAAATCGTTGCGGTCGATGATTGTTCAAGCGATGACTCCGCGCAGATTCTGCAGGCATATCAGGATGAGCGCATCAGGCTTGTCGATAGCGCACAGCGCGGCCTGGTACCGGCGCTGAACACGGGCCTGGCCTGCTGTAAGGCGCCGCTGGTGGCGCGCATGGACGCCGACGACATCATGCATACGGACCGGCTGTTGAAGCAGTACGAATACATGCGCTGCCATCATGATGTTGTGCTGGTTGCAACACAGGCCAGAAAATTTCCGCAAGCTTCGATCCGCAATGGTTACCGCGAATACATGCGCTGGCAGAATTCTGTTCTGAGCTGTGAGGACGTCAACAACCAGATCTATATCGAATCACCCTTCGCGCATCCCAGCGTGATGTTCCGACGCGACAGCATCAACGCAGCCGGCGCCTACCGTTCGGGCAAATTCCCTGAAGACTACGAACTCTGGTTGCGCCTGGCTCAAAAGGGTTATCGCATGGAGAAGCTGGCGGAAGTGCTGCTCGACTGGCGCGAATCCGGTGACCGGTTATCCAGGGTGTCGGAAAACTACTCGCGTAGCGCCTTCGACCGCGTACGTGCCGAATATCTATCAAGGGACCCGCGTATCCTTAACAGGCCCATCGCGTTTTGGGGCGCCGGGCGCAAGACCCGTCAACGTGTCCAGTACCTGCTGGACAAAGGCTTCGAGCCAACCGCCTGGATTGACAT
>CP070838.1:332352-336970 GCA_020341835.1 Thiotrichales bacterium
CAATCCTGCAAGGGAGCACCGCAACGAGATATCAACGTTCATGATTGCAGACGATATCGGCATCCTGCATCGGCCACGAACCAGTAGCAACAACTATGATGCCGTGGTCAATCACAAAGCACCGCTACGGGCACGCGAACTGCGTGACTATTTCGATGAAATGTGGGAAAGAAGCACGCCGGATTCCCGGATCAGACGGCTATACATCTAAAAAACAGTGAATAGATAACAGTTAATAGTTAAAAGTGTCGCGTCTTTGGCGTTATTCGCGGCTAACGCCGCTCCTGCAGACCCGCCACTATTCTCTAACCACTGTTAACGATTAACTGTTAACCGCTTCGTCCTGATCGTCCTGATTAATCGCCTCCGGCCGTCCCAGATGATAGCCCTGGACATAATTGACACCGATTTCCTTGAGCGTTTCCAGGGTTTCTTCGTCTTCGACCCACTCGGCGATGGTATCCAGTTTCATCACAGAGCCCATTTGCTGGATGGAAACCACCATGGCCCTGTCGATCGGATCCCTGCTCACATCCTTGACGAAAGACCCATCGATCTTGATGTAATTGACCGGCAGATTCTTCAAGTATGCAAATGAACTCAGGCCGCTGCCGAAGTCATCCAGCGAGAATCGGCAGCCGTGCTGCTTAAGGCCATTAATCAGAGACGTTGCTTTCACCAGATTCGAAATAGCAACGGTTTCGGTTATTTCGAAACAGATGTTATTCAGGGAAATATTGAACTCGTCTTTTAGCGCAATAATATAGTCGTACATTCCCTCGTCACAGAGAGAATCTCCTGACAGATTAATGGATATGATGGTTTTCGGCCCTTTGCGAGATACAGCCTGGCTGTCTTCGGATACCAGTTTGAACACCTCGTTGATTACCCAGCGATCGATGCTCGCCATCAGGTTATATCGCTCTGCAGCCGGGATAAAGGCGCCCGGGGGAACGATTTCACCATTCTCATCGATCATCCGGATCAGCACCTCGTAATGCTGATCACGGGCGTTGGCCAGCGCGACGATTGGCTGGCGATACAGCACAAAGCGCCCCTCTTCCATCGCCTTGGTGATGCGCGCAGTCCAGTGCATTTCGCCATGTCGTTCAGACACGAGTTCATTCGAATGCTCGTAGACGTGCACGCGATTTCTGCCCGAATCCTTTGCGGTATAACATGCGAGATCGGCCGAACTCATCAGGTTCGATATGTCTGTCGTATTCTCGTCAATACCGACAACACCAACACTGACGCCGATGGTAAAAACCTTGTCTTCCCAGACGAACCTGAACTCCTTGATCTCCTGTCTGATTTTGTCTGCAATTATCGCAGCCCGATCAAGCTCGCAGTTTTGCAGCAAGACACCGAATTCGTCACCGCCCAAGCGTGCAACCACATCACCGCTGCGTAAAACCTTGTGGAACAGGTCCGGTATCTGCCGCAACAGCTCATCGCCGGCCACGTGGCCGCAGGTATCGTTAACCAGCTTGAACTGGTCAAGATCAAGATAAAACAACGAATGCGTCCGCTTTTCTTCCCTGACATTCAACAGCGATTCTTCCAGGCACTCCTCGAACTTGCGCCGATTATAGAGACCGGTCAGCATGTCATGACTTGCCTGGTATGACAGTTGTCGCGTCAGCTTGCGCGCATGGCTCACATCCTGGATAACCATGACGGCGCCAATGAGGTCTCCTTCATAATTCTTCATCGGCGCGACTGATGCCTCGACAGCCACCATTCTGTTGGTGTCGAGCATCAGTGATGATTGTTCCGGTAAATAAACCGTCTCGAGGTTATCGCAGCAATGGGCCAGGGGATCCTTTACATGCTCCCCGGTTTCGTCGTTGACAATCCTGACCATGTCGGCCAGCCGTTTGCCGATGGCGTCGTCATTACTGATATTGAACAGCCTTTCTGCGGCCGGATTGATATATTGAACAATACCGTCCAGGTTGACAGTAATAACAGAGTCCGAAATCGAATGCAGTGTCACCTCGGCCTTTTCCTTCTGGTTTGACAGCTCTATTTCAGAATTTTCCGCCCGATTCAAAGCTACTCTCAGTTTTTTCTGTGCCGACAGTATCGATTCGATGGCATTATTGATAAACCCTGCGAGGTAACCGAACTCGTCATTGCGGTTGTCATTAAAGCGAACGCTTTCATCGCCATTGGAGAAAGCCCTTGCGGTATTGACCATTATCAAAAAAGGACCGGAGAGCACGCGATGCAGTATCTGCTGCAAAATCAGGCCGAATACAAAAACAGACAAACCAATCGTCAACAGCATGTCCTGGCGAATTTCGGTCACCTGTTTACTCTGATTGGGATAGTAGACAAGTGCGGCTATGGTTTTTAACTGTTGCGAATCTTTCGGATAGTAATAAATAGAATACGGAAACACATCATCGTCGATACCCCTGTCCCCATAGACATACTCATATTCCTCTTCAGACAGAACCACCGAAGTGAATCCCCTCTCGTCACGCATTCGGTTCAGCTGCAATTTGATTCGCGACGCTGCCGCCTCCAGCACCGGTGATTGCTCCTCCTTCTTGACAATACCGTCCAGCGCGTAGGCAACCATGTGAGCGTTGGTTTTGTTTGCGACGTAGAGGTCGTTTTCAGCATCTTCGAGGATGATGACTGAAACCAGCAGGCCGATAAACACCAGTCCCCAGAAAACAATACCGGTAATTCGTGCCGGTAATTTGGCTTGAAATGAATCTGCGTGTCTGTCCATATATCGACTTATTATTAGAATCCTCGGCCGAAAAGGCCTGACAGCACGGGATAAGAAACAGCACCCCACACCCGTACTCGTATTATGAATAGATAGGCCAAAACCAGGCTGAACACAAACGTATCCCGTAAAATAAATCCAGCAACGCGAAGTATTCGCGGCAGCGATCAGCAGTTGTTGATTGGTGTTTTTATCTTATTGATTAATAAGATATTTTTTGAGCAGTTTGAGTTGCCGCAGTGGACCTGCGGGCCATCCGATTATGGCATATCCAGCGGGGAATTTACTAGCCGTTTACATTTCTTTCACAGATATCGGCAACCAGTTGCGGCCCGCTATAGATAAAGCCGGTGTAGACCTGCACCAGCGAGGCCCCGGCGCGGATTTTGCGCTGCGCATCAGCAGCCGTCATGATGCCGCCAACCGCAATAACCGGGATCTGGCCGTCAATCGCCTTCAGTACCACATTGAGCACGTGATCCGATTGTTGCTGTATCGGCCGTCCGCTAAGGCCGCCCTGCTCGGCCGCCAGTCGAGCATTCTTCAGTGCCGGGCGTTGATTGCTGGTGTTGGTGGCGATCACACCGTCAATATCGTTATCGAGCAGGGTACCCACGAGCTGCACAATTTCATCGTCGGTCAGATCGGGCGCGATTTTGACCAGCAGCGGTTTGTAACTGTCGTATTCCTGGCGAAGGTCGCGTTGCCGTTGTTTGAGCTTCTTCAGCAAACGATCCAGTTCCTCGCCGTGCTGCAGATCACGCAGGCCCGGCGTATTCGGTGACGAGATATTAACGGTAATGTAATCCGCGTACGGATAGACCTGTTCAAACGCAGACACATAATCATCCACCGCCTGCTCCAGGGGCGTGTCACGGTTCTTGCCGATGTTGATACCGATGATGCAATCGCGTTTACTCGCCTTGACGTTCTCAACCAGGTGCTCAACACCGTCGTTGTTGAAGCCCATGCGATTTATGATGGCCTCGTCGTCGGCCAGGCGGAACAGGCGCGGCCCGGGATTACCGGGTTGAGGCCTCGGTGTAACCGTGCCGATTTCGATGAAGCCAAAACCACAGGCGGCCAGCGCGTCGATATGATCGCCGTTTTTGTCCAGCCCGGCGGCCAGCCCGACGATGTTTGGAAACTCGAGCCCCAGGACACGGACAGGCGCGTAGTGGCGTTGCCCGAACAGCAGGCGTGACAGTTTCAGGCGGTAGACGACTTCGAGCAGGGCCATCGAAAGACCGTGTGCCCGCTCCGGTTCGAACGCGAACAGCACCCTGCGTACCAGCGGATAAAGATTCATCATCCTGGCGCGCGCATGCAGTCAACGATCAACTGCAGGTTTCTGATGTTGCGGAACTGATTCACATTCATCCGGTAGGCAACGTGTATTCTCTCGAATGACGGCAGATCATCGGCAACGGTGTTAAACGCGATCGCGTCAACCGTCTGTTCACCCTGATCGTGACGCAATTGCATCTTCAGATGTTTTTCACCGACGATTTTCCAGTTGAGTATTTCGAACTGGTTGTCGAACACCGGCTCGGGAAAATGCTGACCCCACGGACCCGCCGATTCGATCACCTCTGCCGTTTCCAGCGACATCAGGTCAGGCTCGATGCTGCCGTCGGTTTCTACCACTTCCTCGAGCTCGTCTTCAGACAGCAGTGACGCCACTTCCTGTTCAAAAGCCTGCCGGAAAGCTTCGAGATCGCCCCTGTTCAAACTCAGCCCAGCCGCCATCGCGTGGCCACCGAACTTCCGGATCAGACCTGGATGCCTGGCTGCAATTGAATCGAGCACATCGCGGATGTGCAGTCCCGGGATCGAGCGCGCCGAACCCTTGATCTCGTCACAGCCGGCATC
>CP070838.1:337070-341535 GCA_020341835.1 Thiotrichales bacterium
GTGCTTGCTGTGGCGTCTCCCAGGTACAGCGTTGTACCGGACAGTAGCTGAAAAATGGTGTACGTGGTATTAGTCGGGTCAGCGATATCCATCGTTGTTACCGGGCTGCCATCATTGGCCAGGCCGGCGTCGCCGACGTAATAAACGGCGTTGTATCGATTCAGGCCCGCCAGTGTATTCGCATTGCAATTTGCAGTCGCGTAAACCGCGGTGATGAATTCGACACTTCCATCCTGGTTGAATGCAGCCGTGTTGATATAGGCCTCACCCCCCGAAATGCTGCCGCCGCCACTGCCGCCAGATGCCTGGGTCACGGTGGTGGTCGAGCCCGAGTTCTGCGTGACGATACAGTCGGTTTCCCAGGTCGCAACCAGCTGCGGTGCCGCAGTGTTTGCTACCGGTGCCGGTCCTGACTCACCGCCGGAACTGCTGCAGGCTTCCAGCAGTACGGTTGCGGCGATCGACAATGTGGAGGTTATTTTCTTGATCTGGGCCATACGGGTTCGGAACGAATCTCGTTCAGTTTTTCACTTCCACAAAGCATAGTTCAAAACGGAATTGCTGCCTGACAATGCCTTCTTCCAGGCAACCCCCCTGTGATCGGTCTGGTGCGCCTTGTGACCAGCCGGACTACGGAAAAATCGCCGGTTTTTCATCCCGCAGATAGTAATGATTCGCATTAAACCCCGAAAATTGTGTCATTTTTCCCAAAAAATATTTGACAAATCTCAAAAATGGGAATAAATTCCCAATTAAGCCAATAAGGCCAACGACAGTTTTATTTGATTAGGGGGGTAAAACCTATGTTCAGTAACAAATACACGCAGTCCGCAGTGGCTGCAGTTTTGATTTCTACACTGGCTGCGTGCAGCAGCGGCGGTGGAGACAGCGCGGGTCTGGGTACGACTGATGTGACCTCATCCGGCGCCATCACAGCCTTCGGTAGCGTGATCATCAACGGCGTGCGCTACGAAACCGAGAATTCACGCATCGTTTCCGAGGATGACGGTACAGAGATTGCTGTAAATCCGAGTGACGACCAGCTGAAGCAGATACTCGGCCTGGGCGAAGTCATCACGGTACGCGGTACGCGCACAGACGACAGCAACGGTGTAGCCAACACGATTCGTGTCGATGACGAACTGGTCGGTGAGATCACCGTGGTCAACCCGGACGGCTCATTTGAAGTTCTCGGACAGACGGTTTCGGTTACACCGGATACCATCATCGACAATTCCATTATCGAGGACGCGCGCGGTGGTGCGAATGTACCGGCCGACCAGCGACTTGGCGACCTGCCCGAGACGCTTGATCAGCTGATCGCTGCAAATATGGTCGTCGAAGTCAACGGCTTTCCGTCACAGAACGGCATCGAAGCAACCCGCATAGAGGACGTCACCGGCCAGACCGCGCCCGATGGCGGTGAACTCGATGACGAGGTCAAGGGCTTCGTGAGCCAGCTCGTTCCGGGCGTTTCGTTCAAGATCAACGATCTGACGGTGTCTTACTCAGCCGGAGTGCTCGACGACGAAGACTTCGCTGGCAGGGATCTTGCTGATGGTGATTTCGTTGAAGTGCACGGCGCAATCGTTCCGGGCATGTCACCGCTGACAATGGACGCGACCCGCATCGAGCTCGAGGATGACCTGGTGGACGACGACTTCGACAGCGGCGAAGTCGAAATAGAAGGCGTAGTCCAGAAGGTCATCCCGGATGCGATCGGCACCGGCGGCACCATCGTGATCAACGGCGAGGACATCCGCGTCGACGATGTCAGCCTGTTCAGCGAAGGTCTGCGCATTGAAATCAAGGGCACCATGCTGAGCGACGGTTCGATCCTGGTCGTGCGCGTTGAAGACGAGTCCGAAGACACGGTGCGTACGGAAGATGTAGTTGTGAGCTCGGTTCCGGGTGCGAACGGCAGCTTTACCACGCGCCTCGGCATCACGGTCACACCGAGCGACCGCAGCCGCCTCGAAGACGACACCATTGAGGATGACGACGGCCTGACAATCGAACAGTTCCTGTCCGGCATCGACGGTCAGCGCATCGAAGCCCGCGGTTTCCCGATGAACAGCGATACCGTCTGGACCCGGCTTGAAATCGAAGACACCAACGATGCCGGTTGTCGTCTGCGCGGCCCGGTCGAAAGCGTGGATGAGCCGAACTCCAGCTTCGATATCATGGGCGTGACGATCGATGTCAGCAATGTAAGCGAAAACAACTTTGAAGGTTCTAACGATCAGCCGATCGGCCGCCAGGCATTCTTCGACCAGTTGATCAACCAGCTGAGCCAGGGCGTCATCGTACAGGCCAGCAGTGACAGCGATGCGACCAATAACGGCTGTAACAACCTGGAGATGATCGCACGCGAAGTCGAGTTCGAGCCTGCCGATGACGTGCTGTTCGACGATGACGGCAACCTTGGCGATGTCAACGACAACGAAATCACCGGCGCCGTCAGCAACGTCACAACCAGCACATTCGACGCGGGTGGCGAGACCATTACCGTGACGGAAAACACGCTGATCGACAGCTCGATCATCGAAGCAGCAAGAGGCGTAGAGATTGCGAATGACCAGCCTTACGGCACTCTTACCGAGTCTCTGTCCGAGTTGCTGCCGACCGGACTGAATGTCGTCGTCGGTGTTGACCGCAGCAGTGGAGTGGTTGCGCTCATCATCGAAGATATTTAACGGCAATGGAGCATGACTTCAGCCATCCGTGTGCTGAAGTCATGCATCGAGTGCAATTATCAAGAGATGCTTGATCTCACCCGCCAGGCGCAATGCCGGCGGGTTTTTTATTGGCGCGCGCGAAAATTCCGGTCTAACTTCGCCTGGTATCAGACGCTTATATGGCCAATGTTGATCTCTGTCAATGCAGAAAAGCAGGCGCTATGTAAGGTTAGTCCAGGCGAATTAAATGATACTCTTTTGGCGTTGAATCAGGTTTTGATTAATGGGTTCAGAAATGCGTAATCACAGATTTCTTGCGCTGGTACTGATTGCTGCCGGGATGATCGAAAGCTCGTTTGTTATCGCTGAGGAAGCGGTCAAAGAGGAAGAAAAGCCAACCGAGTTCGAACAAGCGCTGTCGCTGACCCCGAATATTGAAAACGGCAGGGAGCTCTACAAGCTGTGCGTGGCCTGCCATGGGCCGGAAGGCTGGGGGGATTCCAACGGTTCATACCCCCAGATCGCCGGCCAGTTGCCAGGCGTGACCATCAAACAGCTGGCGGATATCCGGGCCGGCAACCGGGATAATCCAATCATGCGCGCATTCTCGTCGCGACGCTCACTGGGTGATGCGCAGGCGATTGCCGATGTCGCCGGTTATATTGCGAGTCTGCCGATGACCGAGTTCAACGGCCAGGGCAGCCGTCGCTACATCGAGCTGGGCAGGGAAATCTATGAACGCGATTGCGCTGACTGTCATGGTGAAAGCGGGGAGGGTGACGTAAAGAAACACGTGCCGGCGATCCATGGCCAGCACTACGAGTACCTGGAGAGGCAATATCGCTGGATACGCAACGGCCGCCGCCGCAATGCCAACAAGGACATGGTGGAGCAGATTCAGGGCTATTCATTGCGGGATGAAAAGGCGGTGTTGTCCTACACGGCCAGCCTGATACCGCCCGGTGAAAAGCTGGCTGATCCCGACTGGAAAAATCCTGATTTTCCGAACTACGAGCGCACCTGGCGGCCGGAGCCGACGCGCGATCGTCGCTGACGCGATCGCGAAAAATCTGGAAGGATCGAGAGACGCGGCAAAAACTACCGGGTCAGCAGCTTCTGCAAGGCTTTATTGTCTTCCTTGATCGCAATCGCCAGCGCGGTCATACCGTCATCGTTCTTGATTGCCATGTCGGCACCTTTTTCAAGCAGCAACGATACCGTTTCGGACGAATCCGCATTCACCGCTTCCATAAGCGCGGTCAGGCCGCTGCTATCCCGAGCATTGATATCCGCGCCGTGTGCAAGCAGTTCCCTGACCATATCGGCGTGGCCGCCACCGGCCGCCCAGATCAGGGCGCTGGCTCCATCAGGCGAGCGTTTGTCGATTTGTGCGCCCTGCTTGATCAGCAGGCTGACGAACGCCGGGTTTTTCCCGCTGTCTGCAGCGTGCATCAGGGCCGTTTTACCCTTGCTGTCCAGGCGCCGGATACTGGCGCCGTTATGCACCAGCAGCTCGGCAGGCCCGATGTGGCCGCGGTACGCTGCGAGCATCAGGGCGGTTCGTCCTTCCTTGTCGGTAGCATTGGGATCAGCACCCTTGAACAGCAACTGGTCGACCATCTCCGACTGGTCGTATTGTGCTGCCAGTAACAGCGCATTCAGGCCGGAGCGTGTTCGGGTCTCCAGGTAGGCGCCGCGCTCGAGCAACAGGGCGGTCAGTTCGATCTGACCGTTTTCAGCGGCAAAGGTGAGGGCGGTGAGTCCGACGATGGTTTCCTTGTTGACAT
>CP070838.1:341635-345961 GCA_020341835.1 Thiotrichales bacterium
CGCGAGCGTCCCGGCATCGATGTATTCCAGTTCGCCGCCCAGCGGCACGCCGTGGGCGATGCGGGTTGCCTCGACATTGTGCTCCGCTGCCATTTCCGAGATGTAATGCGCCGTGGTTTCTCCCTCGACGGTCGGATTGGTGGCTAGGATCAGTTCCCTGATATCACCGCCAGCCAGCTTTTGCTCGAGCAGATCGAGGCCAAGCTCGTCAGGACCGATGCCATCCAGCGGGGACAAATGTCCCATCAGGACAAAATACTTGCCGCGAAATTCAGCGATGTGCTCGATCGCAAGTACATCTGCCGGTGTCTCCACTACGCACAGCACACTGTCATCGCGCGACCTGCTTTCACAAATGGCACAGATGTCGGTTTCGCTCAACGTACGGCAGGATTTGCAGTGGCCGATATGCTCGACAGCCTCGTTCAGGGCCTCGGCCAGATGCTTTGCACCCGCCCGGTCGCGCTCGAGTAAATGGAACGCCATACGCTGCGCCGACTTGGGCCCGACACCCGGCAGGCATTTAAGCGCATCGATGAGTTGTTGTAATAATGGAGACATGTTGACGGTTAATAACTATTTGTCCGCAAATGAACGCAAATACACGCAAATATATTTTTATCATCTCGAGCTGCGGCCGAGATGATAAGCCTATACATCATCCCAGGCCGATCACTGATTGTTAGAGATATATATCCCTGAAAAACTGCCTGTATATGGTGAAGCCTTGCTGGCAAGCTACAAACACTTATTGCGTTAATTAGCGTTCATTTACGGACCTAAAACGGCAGCTTCATTCCGCCCGGCAAATTCAGACCTGCCGTTATTCCGGACATTTTCTCCTGGGTCTGCTGCTCCACGCGCCGTACGGCGTCATTGACGGCAGCGGCCAGCAGGTCTTCGATCATTTCCTTGTCATCTTCCATCAGGCTGTCATCCAGCTCGACCTTGCGTATTTCGTGGCGGCCGTTCATGATCACTTTAACCATGCCGCCACCGGCCTGGCCCTCGACTTCCATGTTCGCAACTTCTTCCTGCGCCTTCTGCATGTCTTCCTGCATTTTTTGCGCCTGTTTCATCAGGTTGCCCATTGCACCTTTCATAACTTCACCTCTGCTTATTTATCTTCCGCAGTCGGTCGCACCGATCCCGGTATGACCTCTGCATTGAACGTTTCTTTCATCGCCTGCACAAACCCGTCTTCTTCAATCGACTTTTCGGCCTGCTGCTGGCGCTCGTCCCTTTCGCGTGATTCGGCCTGCGCCGGCGTCTCCGCGGATTTGTCCGCACCCGTATCAATCTCGAGGCGGATATCGGCATCAAAATACTCGCCCAGTGCCTGTTGCAGTCGTTTTTCCGCTTTCGAACTCAACAATTGCCTGTGGCCCTTATCGAGACCCAGGCGAATGGTATTCCCATTCTGTTCCAGCAGCACGCAGTTAGCTGCCAGCTGTCTGACCATGCCGCTGATCGCAAGACCTTCCAGGATCTGACGCCAGTCCTGGGTAACCCGGTTGCCAGCGCTTTTCGGCCTGGCCGGCGCGGATGTTTCCTGTGCCGGTTGCTGCGGTGCTGCCTGTTCAGTGGCGGTCGGTTTCGCAACTGGCTGTTGGGCAGGGGCACGGTTCGTACGGCTGGCAGCAGCCACCGCCCGCTCAGAGCCCTGTACCGGACGGAAAGCCAGCATGCGCAGCAGCACCATTTCGAAGCCGCCGCGATCACTGGGTGCCAGCGGCAGGTCCCGGCGCCCGATCAGCCCAATCTGATAAAACAGCTGCAGATCTTCAGCACTGACCTGCTGACTCAATTCCAGCAGCGCTTCACGGTCGCTGACATATTCGTCCAGTGCTTCCGGCACGGTTCTGGCGAGCATCATATGATGCAGTACACTCAGCATCTCGGCGAGTACGCTTTCATAATCAGGGGTGAACTCGGACAGTGCTGCGACCTCCTGCAACACCGCTTTGGCATCACGCCGCAACAATGCCTGCAGTATATTGAGCACCCGGTCGCGCGATACCGTACCCAGCATATCGCGCACTTCCTGTTCCCTGATCGCGCCGGCACCAAAAGCCAGCGCCTGGTCGAGCAGGCTGAGACCATCGCGCATACTGCCGTCCGCGCCTTCGGCCAGCAGCTGCAGCGCTACCAGGTCATATTCCACCTTCTCGGCATCCAGGATGTGCTGCAGATGCGAGACAATAAGCCCGATCGGCAGGCGTTTGAGATTGAACTGCAGGCAGCGAGAGAGAATGGTTACCGGCAGCTTCTGCGGATCGGTGGTCGCCAGTAGGAACTTGACGTGCGGCGGCGGCTCTTCCAGCGTCTTCAGCAGGGCATTGAAACTGTGCTTGGAAAACATGTGCACCTCGTCGATCAGGTACACCTTGTAGCGTCCACGGCTGGGCGCATACTGTACGTTCTCCAGCAACTCGCGGGTATCGTCGACGCCGGTTCTCGAAGCCGCATCGACCTCGATCAGGTCGACAAACCGTCCTTCGGCAATTTCCTGGCAGGCGCTACATTGACCGCACGGTTTTGAGGTCACACCGGTCTCGCAATTCAGTGACTTGGCAAAAATACGGGCAATCGTGGTTTTGCCGACACCGCGCGTGCCGGTGAACAGGTAGGCATGATGCAGGCGGTCCTCATCGAGACCGTTAACCAGCGCACGCTGTACGTGCGCCTGCCCGACCAGCTCCTCGAAATTTCCGGGCCGCCATTTGCGGGCTAGAACCTCGTAACTCATAGATCGTTATTCACCTGCTGTAAAGCTCTTCATTGTAACGTGGGAAGTCGGAAGTGGCGAGGGACAAGTGGGAAAGGTGCGGCCGGCAGCGCTCCATTGTAACCTCGCCCCTTGCCACTCGTCCCTCGCCCCTGGATAGAGGGTGGCGACCCGCCCCAGCTACACCCCGGCACCCGAAGTCACTGTTACCGTTGCTCCCTTCCGGGCCTGGCGGGGTTCACAGCTGTTCGTCGCGAGGGAACCAGAACAGGTCACCATGGACCGCGCATTATACTGGTGGCGCTGGATTTAAGCCATCGGAACTCCCTATCCAGGCCGACCAGATTATCTTTGTAGGAGCAGCTTTAGCCGCGAATCGTTCGCAAACTTGTCATCAAATTCGCGGCTGAAGCCGCTCCTACGTTCTTTCTTGTTCAGCCAACCGGTTCAGGAACAGCTCGACCGTAAACTGGCTGTCTGATTTAATTCTGACTTTCACATATAATGCCGGTCCCATGAAACAGTTACTGCGCATCGCAACCCGCAAAAGCCCGCTCGCCCTGTGGCAGGCCGAGCACGTCAAGGCCCGTCTGCAACAGGCACATGCCGGGCTTGAAGTCGAACTGGTGACCATGTCCACCCAGGGTGACAAGATTCTGGATACCCCGCTGGCGAAGATCGGTGGCAAGGGACTGTTCGTCAAGGAACTGGAACAGGGCATGCTCGAAGGCCGCGCCGATATAGCGGCCCATTCGATCAAGGATGTACCGATGGAATTTCCCGAAGGCCTGTACCTGTCCACCATTCTCGAGCGCGAAGAGCCCTGCGATGCGTTCGTTTCCAATAACTACGACACCCTGGACGACCTGCCCGAGGGTGCAATCGTCGGCACCAGCAGCCTGAGAAGGCGCTGTCAGCTGCTGCACAGGCGGCCTGATCTGCAAATCGAAGACCTGCGCGGCAATGTCAATACACGCCTGTCCAAGCTCGACGACGGCAAGTATGACGCGATCATCCTCGCCTGTGCCGGCCTGATCCGCCTGGAGATGGAGCACCGTATCAAGCAGAGTATCTCATCGGACCTGGTCCTCCCGGCCGTGGGCCAGGGCGCGGTCGGCCTGGAGGCACGCGAAGGCGATGATGAGACGCTGGAACTGATTTCGATACTGGATGATCCGACCACCCGCTACCGGGTGCTCGCTGAACGCGCGCTCAATCATGGACTCAACGGCGGCTGCCAGGTGCCGATCGCCTGCCACGCAACGGTTGACGGTGAAGAACTGCACCTCAGGGCCCTGGTCGGCGAACCGGACGGCAGCAATATCATCAGCGGCGAAATCCGCGGCAGCAAAACGGATGCCGAAAAACTCGGTACAGAGCTATCGGAGGAATTACTCGGCAAAGGTGCCAAAGCAATCCTCGACAAGCTCTATGCCGCTGAATAACAAGCAATAATTGCATCTGGCAAGAATCTAACGTAACCTTGCGCCCCTTGATCGTAGTAGACGATCGATCAACGAGCATTCAGGACCCGGTTCCGATCCCGGATCCTGCTATCGGAGAGGTGTCCGAGTGGTTGAAGGAGCACGCCTGGAAAG
>CP070838.1:346061-350164 GCA_020341835.1 Thiotrichales bacterium
GAGGCTGGAGTCCAGCGTCTTGTTACATGATTCTCTGGGCACGCCGAGGAACAATTTCTACTTTTTCGCGCCCATCGCCAACGCACGTTCGCGTGAATGTTTTTCTTCAACGGCACGTTCGCCGGCATCCCAGTTGGGCATGGTTTCAGGCCAGCCGAACATGTGGGCAGTCAGCACTTCGCAGATTACGTCGATATGATCAGCACTGGCGTTCAGTGCGGGTATGTACGAGAACTCGTAGCCGCCAGCCTTGAGAAAGATATCGCGGTTTTCCATATCGATTTCTTCCAGGGTTTCCAGGCAGTCGGCGGAAAAGCCGGGGCAGATGACTTCGACCGTACGCACGCCATCTTCGGGCAACTGTTCCAGCGTCTTGTCACAGTAGGGTTGCAGCCAGGGCTCGCGGCCGAAGCGTGACTGGAACACGACCTGCCATTCGCCGTCTTTCAGTTCAAGTTCTTCGGCGACAAGCCGGGCGGTTTTCTGGCAATGGCAGAAGTAGGGATCGCCCTGGTCAAAATAGCGCTGCGGAATGCCGTGGAACGAGAACAGCAGCTTCTGTGCGCGCTTGTGCTCCGACCAGTGCTGGCGGATGCTGTTGGCGAGTGCAGCGATGTATTTCGGATGGTCGTGATAGTGGTTGATAATGCGCAGGTCGGGCAGCCAGCGCCAGGTTTGCAGCACACTGGTGACCTCGTCGAATACCGATGCCGTGGTGGTGGCCGAGTACTGCGGATAGAGCGGCAGTATCAGCATGCGCCGAGCGCCGGCCATGCGCAGGGCCTCAAGGCCGCTTCTGATCGACGGCTTGCCATAGCGCATCGCCAGGTCGACCACGACGTTGCCGCGAAAACGATCCTGTATTTTTTTCTCGATCGCCTGTGCCTGAAGTTTCGAAGTCGCGATCAGCGGCGAACCCTCGAGGCTCCAGACTTTCTTATAGGCTTTCGCCGATCGCCTCGGCCTGATGCGCAGAATGACGCCGTGCAGGATCAGCCACCAGAGCAGGCGCGGTACTTCGACAACACGCGGGTCCCAGAGAAATTCTGCCAGGTAACGGCGCACAGCCGACGGCGTCGGTGCATCAGGTGAGCCAAGGTTGACCAGCAGTATCCCCAGCTTTTCCTTGGATCCGTGCTGGTAGACGTATTCGCTATTTTTTTTCATTTCAGGTTCAAGGCCATCATTCAAACGGGTTGTGTGTGCTGTGCTGAACAAACTCGTCATGCCTGCGACAAAATCGCCTGGAGCGATTTTGAACGCTCGAAGTGCGTCCCGAAGGGCGGAAGGCAGGACGCCTGAAATAACGCAGGCAACCAGCATCTCAAGTTACTGGATTCTAGCTAAAAATAGTCCGAAATGACGGGATCGGGGCGTTTCTTTATCGTTAAGTCCGTTTGCGGTCGAAATATGGGTCAATTTGTAATGAGCCGCGGCGTTTACTGGCTACAAGATCATTACCGGCGACCTCGGCGAAAATGGCGTGTTCGCGGCTAAAGCCGCTCCTACAGAATCGCTGATCCCTGTATGCATTGAAACGGCGGTTAGCGTGGCGAATTCACCCGCGGCCGACAAGACGCGAAAATGGGAAAGATTTCCCTATGGTTCCCAGCATAATTTAGAATTCTGTAATATACTCTCGATATTTTGCGATTGCTGGAGCTGGAAATGCCGATACGGCTGGCTGTACCAAAAGAAACAATAACAAACGAGCGGCGTATTGCACTGGAACCCGGAGTGGCCAAGAAACTGGCCGATATGGGCGTCAAAGTGGCGATGCAAAAAGGTGCCGCACTCTCCTCTCATTTCAGTGATGAAGCCTTCGAAGGCGTTGAGCTGGTCGATGATGCAAACGCGCTGTTTAGCAGTGCCGATCTGGTTTTCAAGGTTCAGCCGCCTACCGCGGAAGAACTGGCCCAGATAAAGGACGGTGCGGTTATCGTCGGCTTTATGGCTGCACACAAGAATGCGGACATGATCAAGACGCTGTGCGACAAGAACATCACCAGTCTGGCAATGGAACTCGTGCCCCGCATCACGCGAGCACAATCGATGGATGCGTTATCTTCCCAGGCTTCGCTGGCTGGTTACATGGGCGTGTTGATGGGCGCGCAGCTCGCATCCGTCTTTTTCCCGATGTTGACCACAGCTGCAGGTACGATTCGTCCGGCCCGGGTGCTGGTAATCGGTGCCGGTGTTGCCGGACTGCAGGCGATTGCTACAGCCAAGCGTCTGGGTGCGCTGGTCGAGGCCTTCGACGTGCGTTCCGCGACCCGCGAGCAGATCGAGTCCCTCGGTGGCAAGTTCATCGATACCGGTGTCAGCGCGGAGGGTGAGGGTGGCTATGCACGCGAACTCACCGAGGATGAAAAGCAGCAGCAACAGGAAGTGCTGGCCAAGCATATTGCTCAGGCCGATGTGATCATTTCCACCGCCGCTATCCCGGGGCGCCCGTCACCGAAGATCATTACCGAGGCGATGGTGAAGGATATGAAAGTCGGCGCGGTGATCGTCGATCTTGCATCGGAGGGTGGTGGCAACTGCGAACTCACGCAGCCGGGGGAGACCATCGATTACCAGGGCCGTGTGACCATTCACGGTCCGCTTAATGTGGCCAGTGAACTGCCGGTTCATGCCAGTGAAATGTACGCAAAGAATCTATTTAATCTGGTATCGCCGTTCATCACGGAAGACGGTGGTCTGGAACTCGATTTTGAAGATGATGTCATCGCCGGCTGTGTACTGACGCACGGCGGCGAAGTCAAAGCAGAACAATATCGTTAGAAATATCGCGCCATTCCGCTCATCCGGAAAGTCGCTAATAAAAACTAGAATTCACACGCGCAAGAGAAAAAAATAATGATTGAAGGTTTTACCGCGTTATACATATTCATGCTTTCCGCGTTTACCGGTTACGAAGTCATCAGCCGTGTACCGGTGATCCTGCATACACCGTTGATGTCAGGCTCCAACTTTGTGCACGGCATCGTGCTGGTTGGTGCAATGATCGCCATGGGTCATGCCGAAGGCACGCTCGAACTGGCGATCGGCTTTTTTGCGGTCGTAATGGCTGCCGGTAATGCTGTCGGCGGTTACTTCGTTACGGTACGCATGCTCGAGATGTTCAAGAGCAGCAAGGAGGAAAAATAATGAGCCTTGCTGTTGATATTACCTATTTTGTCACGGCCTTTATTTTCATCTATGGCCTGAAGAAGATGTCTTCCCCGGTGACCGCGCGCGGCGGTATCGTGATCGCCGGTATCGCGATGCTGGCAGCGACGCTGATCACCTTCGGCGTTCCGCAGATCCATCTGCAGTTCGACATCAATATGATATTGATGCTGATCGCAATAGGCTTCGGTTCCGCGGCGGCCTACATCTCTGCCAAGCGCGTGGCGATGACCGACATGCCGCAGATGATTGCCCTCTACAACGGCATGGGTGGCGGTGCAGCTGCCGCGATTGCCGCAGTCGAACTGGTCAAGCTGGCAAGCGGCGGTGAGAGTCACGGCATGGCGGTTCAGGTGCTGGCTGTGCTCGGTGCGGTCATCGGCGCGGTCTCCTTTTCCGGATCGGCGATTGCGTTCGCCAAGCTTCAGGGTTTGATGAAAAAGACGATGCGCCTGCCGCTGCACCAGTTTATCAACCTGGGCCTGGCTGTCGCGGTCGGCCTGACAGGTTTCCTGGTCGCCACCGGTGATCCGGTGATTTTCGATGTTGTGATCTGGTTCTTCATCCTGTCTGTCGTGCTCGGCGTCATGGTGACCCTGCCGATCGGTGGTGCCGACATGCCGGTTGTAATTTCATTGTTCAACGCCCTGACCGGTCTCGCGGTCGCATTCGAAGGTTTCGTGCTCGACAACGCCGCGATGATCATTGCCGGCACCGTGGTTGGTTCTTCGGGTACCCTGCTGACCCAGTTGATGGCCAAGGCGATGAACCGCTCACTGGCCAACGTTCTGTTCAGCGGCTTTGGTAGCGATGGCGGCGCCGCGGTCGAGGAAGACATCGAAGGCAGCATGAAGGAAATCCAGGCGCAGGACGCCTCCATCATGATGGCCTATGCGGCCAATGTCATCATCGTGCCGGGTTACGGTATGGCG
>CP070838.1:350264-354334 GCA_020341835.1 Thiotrichales bacterium
AGATAAAAGATAAAAGATAAAAGAGCGTAGCCTGGATTAGCGCAGCGTAATCCAGCAACAAACAGAGAGCAAACAATGGTGGTTTGGAAATGAATGATCGAAGAGATGTCTATATCGTCGACGGCAGTCGTACGCCTCAATTAAAAGCACGCGGTAAACCCGGTCCGTTCAGTGCCAGCGATCTGGCGGTATCGGCCGGCCGCGCCCTGCTGACACGCCACCGCTTCGACCTGGGTGAACTGGACGAGGTCATCATTGGCTGCGTCATGCCAAGTGAAGACGAGGCCAATATCGGCCGCGTAATCGCCTTGCGCCTGGGTGTGCCGCAAAGGGTACCAGCATGGACGGTGCAGAGAAACTGCGCCTCAGGAATGCAGTCGATCGATTCTGCTTACCAGAACATCGCCAATGGTCAGGCAGATCTGATACTCGCCGGTGGCGTTGAAGCCATGAGCCGTGCACCGCTGCTCTACAACAGCAAAATGGTCAACTGGATGGCCGAGCTGATGCAGGCGAAGACCTTCGGGCAAAAGCTGAAAACATTCACGCGATTTCGTCTCGGTCACCTGAAGCCGGTGATCGCCCTGCTGCGCGGCCTGACCGACCCGGTTGTCGGTCTCAACATGGGACAGACGGCAGAAAATATCGCTGCCAATTTCGGCATCACACGTAAACAGATGGACAGCTTTGCGGTCGACAGTCACCATCGACTGGCCGCCGCGCACACCGCCGGTTATCTCGAAGAAATCGAACCGATCTACGATGGCGGCGGTAAATTCTACGACCACGATGACGGCGTAAGGCCCGAATCGAGTGTCGAAAAGCTGGCCAAGCTACGGCCGGTTTTTGATCGCAAGTACGGCAGTGTCACTGCCGGCAACAGTGCGCAGGTCACCGACGGCGCAGCGATGTTATTACTCGCCAGCGAGGATGCGGTAAAAAAATATCAGCTACCGGTACTGGCAAAAATCGTTGATACACAATGGGCCGGTCTTGATCCCGCCGTTATGGGTATGGGTCCGGTGCATGCGATGAGTCCGATCATGGAGCGTCACCAGCTGGCGACCGAGGACATCGATTACTGGGAAATCAATGAAGCCTTTGCGACCCAGGTTCTGGGGTGCGTCGAAGCATGGAAGGATAAGGCTTACTGCAAGACCCACCTGGGCAAGGATCAGGCCTATGGTGAAATTCCGCGCGAGCGGCTCAATGTCGATGGCGGCGGCGTCAGCCTCGGACATCCGGTTGGCGCCAGCGGTGCGCGTATCGTTTTGCACCTGGCGAAACTGTTGCAACGCGAGAACGCCAGACGTGGTATGGCAAGCCTGTGTATCGGCGGCGGCCAGGGCGGTGCCATGCTGATTGAAAAAGCAGAAAACAACTTTACACAAAGCGAGGTCGCATGATGAGCACGGTTACCGCAACCAGTTGTGCACACTGGAACATTGAGTTCGATGAGCACAACATTGCCTGGCTCCACCTGGACATGGAAGATTCAAAGGTCAATCTGTTAGCCAGTACCGTCCTCGAGGAACTCAGGGGGATAGTCGATGAACTGGCGAAAGACCTGCCGCAAGGTGTAATCATTTACTCAGGCAAGAAATCCGGCTTCATCTTTGGTGCTGATATCAATGAATTCCTGGAACTCGAAGACATCACCCAGTCGCAGCCGTTTCTGAATCGCGGTCATGAAATTATGGACAAGCTGGAGGCCCTGCCCTGTCCGACCGTGAGCATGGTCAAGGGTATGTGCCTTGGCGGTGGTATGGAACTGGCGCTGGCGTGTAATTATATTGTTGCATCGGATGACGCCTCGACGCGGCTGGGACTTCCGGAAATAAAGCTGGGTATCCATCCGGGTTATGGTGGTAGCGCGCGGTCGATTCAACGCTGTGGTCCGTTGCCGGCGATGGACCTGATGCTCACCGGACGTGCAATACCCGGCCGATCAGCCAAAAAGATCGGGCTAATCGACGATTGCGTACCTGAACGTCAGTTGAGGACAGCGGCGACCAGCTTCGTGATGAATGCACCCAAACGCAAACGCCCGCCTTTTGTGCAGCGATTGGCGAACAACTGGATTCTCCGTCCGGTCGTGGCCCAGCAGATGCGCAAGCAGGTGGCGCGCAAGGCAAGGCAGATCCACTACCCTGCACCCTATAACCTGATCAATCTGTGGCAAAGATACGCGGATCATCCCAAACAGATGTTGCACGAAGAAGCCGTTTCTGTGGCCAAACTGGCCACAAGCGAAACTGCACGCAATCTTGTTCGAGTTTACTTTTTGCAGGAGAAGCTGAAGAACCAGGGTAAGAAGGTAAAATTCGAGCCTGCACACGTGCATGTGATTGGCGGCGGCATCATGGGTGGCGACATCGCCTCCTGGTGCGCAATCCAGGGTTACAGCGTGACCGTGCAGGACCAGGACCCGTCACGCCTGGCGCAGACATTCAAACGCGCGCAGTCATCCTTCAAGAAAAAGTACAAGCGCGATCGCCGCGCAATCGTCGCTGCAGGTGATCGGCTGATGCCGGATCATAAAGGTTACGGCGTGAGCCGTGCCGACATCATCATCGAAGCAATCTTTGAAGATGTCGACGTCAAGCGCACGCTGTATCAGGACATCGAACCCCGAATGAAGCCCGATGCGATTCTCGCGACCAATACATCGAGCATCAAGCTGGAGGACCTGAGTTCATCATTGAAAAATCCCGGTCGCCTGGTCGGTCTTCACTTCTTCAACCCGGTTGCGCAAATGCCGCTGGTCGAAATCATACGAGGCAATGAATCCGACGAAGAAGTCGTGCAGAAAGCTCTGGCGTTTGGCCGAAACATCGGCAAATTGCCGTTGCCGGTCAAAAGCTCGCCTGGTTTCCTGGTCAACCGCATCCTGATGCCTTACCTGCTCGAAGCCGTGACCATGGTCGGTGAAGGCGTACCGCCTGAAATCGTCGACAAGGCTGCGACCGATTACGGCATGCCAATGGGCCCGATCGAACTGGCCGATACCGTTGGTCTGGATATCTGTAAATCGGTTGCCGAAATTCTGTCTGCCGCGCTTGATATGCCGCTGCCGGACAACCTCAACGAAATGGCAGCCGCCAACAAACTCGGCCGGAAATCCGGCGAGGGTTTCTATCAATACCGCAACGGCAAGCCACAGAAGAACAAGGGCGCGCGCTATGCGGATATCCAGAAAGTGCAGGACCGCCTGGTGATGCGCCTGCTCAACGAGGCAACCGCCTGCCTGCGGGAAGGCATCGTTGAATCGGATGAACTGATCGATGCCGGTGTTATTTTCGGCACCGGTTTTGCGCCGTTCCGCGGTGGGCCCATTCACTATATTCGCGAAGCCGGAAAGCAGAAACTGGCTGACCGCATGAATGAACTCCGGCACGAGTACGGTGATCGCTTCGAATCCGACACTGCGTGGGCGGGGCTATGACAGCGCGTACCGGAGCCCCCCATGCGTAACCTCTAGTGGCGCTCGCAGGGCCTGAAAAAAGCCGAATAACGACGGAATATATTACACTTTTTTTCAGCTAATTCCTTTATAACCTATTGATTTAATAAATTCCTCAAATGTTTCGCTGGTTTTTCAGTGATTACTATTTATACTGATGCTATCGGGCTTAACACGGACTGTCGCGAGGTATCCGGGTATGCAGTTTTTCCTGATAATAAGTGCATTCGTGTACAGCCTGTCTCCCGCTGTGCATGCAGGCGTCATCGATTTTGAAGACCATGGTGCAGGCACCATCATCGATGACGAGTACGCGCCTTTTCTGAGCGTACGGGTCGAAAACCTCAGTAGCGGACCCGATGTCGGTGTTATTTTCGACACCTTGCACCCGAGCGGTGGTGACCGCGATCTCGGCGGACCCTTTAACAGCCTTAACCCTGATCTCCCGGATCGCTATACCGCGGGCAATGTGCTGATCATTCACGAGTCGCATACCTGTGACAGGCTCCGCTGCGACGACCCGGATGATGAGGGATCACGGCCGGCCGGCGTGTTTTTTCTGAATTTCTCATCGGCGGTCACGCTTCAGAGTATCGATTTCTTTGAT
>CP070838.1:354434-358425 GCA_020341835.1 Thiotrichales bacterium
ATCCTGCCTGTCCCAGGGTTGCTTATTGATTGCCATATCGGTATTTCTGAATGGCCTGATCTAATTATTGGGAATATTTTCCCAAAAGTAAAGAGGGGAAACACAAAAAATCTGGAAAAAGTGTCGCCCCGGATACCGAGTCGCGCACTTTTTATAATATAAGTGATTGTTTTAATGGTTGAAATATATCAGTCGGCGACTGCTGTTACAGACCGATTCCATGCTGTACTGCCACCCTGCTCTACATCATTCCATGGCTCGCGGAGATGCCTCCCGATCAACGGGTCAAATATCGGCCTTCGATTGATTCGATCGAATAAATTCGACCGAAGCCTCGATAGTCGCCGGGTCGCGCAAGATGCGTCGATGCCCCAGCTTGCTGGTTCTGATAAAACGCGCGCCATTCCAGGCCTGTGCGACCGCCCTGCCTTCCTGCCAGGGAACATCCTTGTCGTCTTCATCGTGAATCACCAGCGCCGGTACCGCCAGATTCCGGACGTTATTCTGCATCGAGGCAACTTCCAGGATGTCATCGCCGAAGGCCTGCTTGAACCGCCTGACAAAATCCTGCTCTGCCCTGGCCGGGATAGCCAGTGTTTCAGCGAACCGGTGCACCAGCACAGCAACACTGGCGGGCGGTGACAGGCTGACAACCGCTGCCGGGTGAACACCCTGCTGCATTGCTGCAGCCAGACAGGGCCCGCCAAAAGAGTGTGTAATCACGGACTCGAAGGGTCCAAGGCGCTGATTCAAGGCTACGACCACATCGGCGATCTGGTAGAGGCTGGTCTGCCGGCCACTGCTGTTGCCGTGGGCGGGCGCATCAAAACTGATCACGCGATAACCGGCATTAATCAGCGGCTCAACAAAAGCGCCCAGTTGCGTCCCGCGACCACTCCAGCCGTGAACCAGTAAAACAGCTGGCCCCGACTGGCCCCAGGCATAGGTAGCAATGCGCATGCCATCCAGCTCGAGCTGGTCGACCACGGCCGATGTCAGCACAGCCTGTTCCGAAACCGGGGTGCGAAAGCGTGTCGGCGTCAGCCAGAGCCTGTAGGCCAGGCGCCCCGCCAGCCGGGGAAACACAACGCCCCCGACGCTGAAAGCCGCACGCATCAGTCGCAGTACCACCGGGACCGCGGGGGCTTTGTTCGGCTTTGCTGGCCCTGCTTTGACCGGTAATTCTTCAGAAACAATAGGATAGGACTCATTAGACATCATTTCAGGCTCCTGCATACAAACCTGACAAGGACCAGCTATCAGTTTTGTTATGCAACTGTTGCATATCCGCACTAAATCATATTTAGTTGCATATTGCAACTATTAATTTTATAGTCAGATCATGCCACGCAACAAACTCGACAACCTGAACTGCTCCATTGCGAACGCACTGGACCTGATTGGCGAATGGTGGACCCTGCTGATTCTGCGCGAGGCGTTCTTTGGCAGCCGCCGCTTCGAAGACTTCCAGCAACACCTTGGCATCGCCCGCAACATCCTGACCACTCGCCTGCGCAAGCTCTGCGACAGCGGTGTACTCGAGCGTGTGCCCGTCAGGGAAGGCGCCCGGCGGCATGAGTACAGGCTCACGCAGATGGGCCGTGACCTGCTGCCAACCCTGATCGCGCTGACCCAGTGGGGCGACCGCTGGCTTCATACCCGCAGCGGTGCACCGGTGAAGTTTGTCGAACGCGCCAGTGGTGAACCAATCGCGAATGTCACCGTGCAGACCAGGGACGGACGTGCGCTGGAACCGCGTGACCTGGCGATGGTGCCCGGCCCCGGTGCAACCGAAGAAACGATTGAACGCTTACGTCTGATGCAGTCTGCGTTCAAGCAGCGCAACGGGCAGTGAGCTGCGCCCATGGTCAGTCCCGGGGAAGATACCCGTCACCTTAAGCAGTCCTTCCTGATTACGGCCTCATTTACCGCGCTCCTGTGGCTGATCAAGACAGCGGAATCATTGCTGGGGGTCAGTCTCATTGGCTATACGATTTTTCCCGGAGAACCCGGCACCCTCGCAGGCATTCTCTGGGCACCGCTGATCCATGGTTCATTCACCCACCTGTTTGCCAATACCGCGCCCCTGCTGATTCTCGGTACCGTATTGCTGTACGGTTACCCCAGGTCGTCCAGGTATGTCATTCCCATCGTTTATTTTGGCACCGGCCTCGGGGTCTGGCTGTTCGCACGTCCCGCTTTTCACCTTGGTGCCAGCGGCCTGACCTTCGGATTCATGTTCTTTGTCTTCACGGTTGGTGTGCTGCGATGGGACCGGCGCGCGATCCCGATCTCGATGATCGTGTTTTTTCTCTACGGCGGTATGATCTGGGGCGTATTCCCCGGCAAACCGGATATTTCATACGAAAGCCACCTGTTCGGCGCGATAATCGGGGTAACACTCGCCGTGCTGCTGAGACACCACGACCCGCTTCCTCCGGAAAAGAAATACAGCTGGGAACTGGAAGAAGAGAGTCTCGACGATGCCGACCAGGAGCCGCCCGACAATCAGTGGTGAGCCTTGCCCGGACTCGCTCAGGGCCGGGCCACGCAGTAATATCAAAACATATCAGCGCAACCCGGACCTGTACAGGCTCAGCCCTCGCGTCGCCTCAGTTGGGCGTAGATGATCAGATGGGTGATCAGATAAAACGGAACCGCAAAGCCCGGAATCAATGCCAGCGGGAAGGTACCCATGATGTCACTGCTGACCTGACCGGCTGTGTGCAAGGCTTCGCCGGATCTGGTCATTACACCCAAGGATACCGCGGCAACGAAGTCGATCAGACCGAAACTATTCCACAGCAGTATTCGTTGACGCGAAACCGACGCGCCCTGCTGATACAGGGCGGTACCGATAAAGAGCGCGGCCATCGCCGTCATCGCATCCCCGAGACCCGCCGTCAGCGCAAACAATGCCGGCAGACGATCATAAAAATACAGGAACACGAAACCCATGCCGACCATGCGCCAGCTGTGCAGCAGAATCAGAAGCCGCATATCAATACCGAGCACCCACTCCCTGAATGCGCTGATGCGGTAATAAGCAATCCCGTAGATCGCGACAGGCATGAAAACAGCCAGCAGGATGAGCAGCGGCCGTTCCCCCGCGGCGGCGTTAAAACGGTCCGCGAGCGCCAGCGCCGTCACGCTAACAAACCAGGCCAGGCCGATCAGCACGACCAGCCTGCTGACAGCCGACGTCATGCTTTGAGGATTGCGTGATACATATACCAGTGAATTCATGATTTTTCCTCCGAGTGACTTGCTTTATGCAAGTTACTATACGTCAGTTACTTTTAATTTGCAAGTCACCAGGGCAACACTGTAAACTGGAACAATGAAAAACAAGATAAAAGCGATAAAAATCGACGATATGCGCTCGCCCTGCCCGATCGCGAATACGCTGGACATCATTGGTGATAAATGGACCCTGCTGGTGATCCGCGACCTGTTTGCCGGAAATAGCACCTACAGCGAGTTTCAGTCCTCACCCGAAAGCATCCCGACCAACATCCTCGCGGACCGGCTCAGGCGATTGACCGAGTTTGGCCTGGTCAGCAAAACCCCGTACCAGCAGCGCCCGGTACGCTACGCCTACCAGCTAACCGACCGCGGCAGATCGCTGGCGCCGCTGCTGAAAGAAATCGCAGCATGGGGCAAGAACAATATCGCCGGCACCGAAGCCAGGATCAGCCTGAATCTGTAGGCCGGATCAACCCGTATTATTTCGCCTTGCTTATTGCAGAGAGTTCTTCCCAGGCCGACTCGACCGATGCCTGCGGCTTTTGTTGCCTGTCCCTGTGCAGCGCATCCGGTATCTTGTCGAAATGAATCACGCGCTCAGGGTGGCCTTTGGGAAACCTTGCGCGTTGGTCGAAAAACAGGAAGCCATCAACGGGCACACCCGGTATGCAGGCTGAGATTGTCCTGATCTGGTAGTCGAGCTCGATCAGTGGATTTTTGAAACGATAACTTTTCCCTGCCAGCA
>CP070838.1:358525-362508 GCA_020341835.1 Thiotrichales bacterium
CCCAGCCTGGCCGGGTTTCTCAGTTTGTACAATCCCAGCAGGCCGACGACCGCAAAGGGCAGGTTGGTGACAACATTCCAGAAATTGGGTATCGACCATATCTCCCGGGTATCGACGAACAGGTGATAACTGGCATCCTGTGGTATCGGGCCCTGCGTCATTATGGCGCCAATAGCGAGCAGGGCCGTGAGTATAATCAGTGCGTAACCGGTGCGTTCCCGGGTTGCCGTTTTCATATGTTCGAGTAGATTGAGTTTGATCTCGCAGAGGCGCAGAGCACGCAGAGATTTTATGAGCTTATGCTTTAATGGACAAAAAGTTTTTTGCTTTTCTCTGCGTGCCCTGCGTCTCTGCGAGAATAATATTGAATACGGTATTCCGGTGAATTAATCGGCGACTAAATTAGTTCTTCTTGTGCCGTTTTACGGCAGGGCGTCGTGTTTCTTCAGACTGCCGGCTTCTATATACCACGGTGCCCTGTCGGCGTAATAGATGTTCTGTACCGGTCGCACCTCAGGATCTTCATCCAGCGTGCCGGCAGGGATAACCACGGTCTTGCCACTCTGTGCCAGCCAGGGGAGGGACGAGCCGCAGTTTTTGCAGAACGTGGTTGCGTAGTGTTTTGCTTCGGGCAATTCATAGCGCCCGAGATATTCTTCGCCGCTGAGCCACTCGAAGTTCGATGGGTCAACGATAATGCTTGATGCATGCGCAGACCCGGTGAATTTTCGGCATCGTGAACAATGACAGTACTGGAAAATTTTGATCGGAGCTTCGAATCGATAGCGGATTTTGCCGCACAGGCAACTCCCGGTTGTGTTCTTGTGGTTCATTGAGGTCGCCTCGCGGAAAGAAGGGTCTGTCCCGTGCCGGTATGTATCAGATCTTGATATTACCAGACCCTGACCCTGGGAATTGCCAACAGAAAAGCGGTTTTTCCTGAATCGATTATGGTAAAACTAGCCGTCTTTAATCTGTTGGAGAAATCTATGCCGAATATTAACGAAGGCATCGAGTATGAAGACCAGATTACCGGTGACGGCGATGAAGCCACACCTGGAAAAATGGTCGAGGTGCATTACACGGGTTGGCTTGTCGACGGCAAGGAGTTCGATTCCAGCCACAACCGCAATGAAACCTTTCGCTTCAAGCTCGGCGGTGGCCAGGTGATCCAGGGCTGGGACCAGGGTGTTGCCGGCATGAAGGTCGGCGGGGTGCGTAAACTGACGATCGCGCCGGAATTCGGCTATGGCGCGCGCGGCGCCGGTGGTGTAATACCGCCGAATGCGACCCTGATATTCAAGGTTGAACTGATCAGCGTAAGTTGATCAATTGATGCGGACGTTTGATTTCGGGTCGCGTCTGCACGGCTATAACGGTATCGACCAGTTCACCGGATATGTCGCCACAGTAATTCTGGTAAAAAACCGCGCAGTCCAGCCTTTCACTCAGGTCTGCGACGTTATCCATGTGTCGGTCCCGATTGTTATCCAGGTTGTTGAGCACGATGCCGGCGAGCCCCAGTCCGCGTTTGTGCAGTGCTTCGGTATTGAGTAAAACATGGTTCAATGCGCCGAGTATGTCTTTGGCAACGAGCAGGACAGGGAGTTGCAGCGCTTCCGCGAGGTCGGCATTCAGGCCATCTTCCGACAGCGGTGAATAAAAACCACCCGCGCCTTCGACCAGGGAAAAGCCCTGTTCCTGATGACGGCAGGCCTTGACGAGTTGGTCGGTCGTCAGTTGCGTGTTGGAAAGATGTGCCGCGCGTACGGGTGAAACGGCAGGTGCAAACCGATAGCGGCATACTTCCTCAAGTTCGCCTTTATAGCCCGAGGCCTGCTTCAGGGCCAGTGCGTCTCCCGGTACGAGTTTACTCCCAATCTTCTTGCAACCCGATTCGACGGGTTTACGCGGAATAACGTTGATGTTTTTTCGGGACAGGGCTTTCGCCAGTAGTACGCCAACATGGGTTTTCCCCACGCCGGTGTCGGTGCCTGTGATAAAAACGCCTTGCATTGAAACGGCTCCCCTGAGCAGTGCCTCATGTTGTCAGTAAGGCTTTTGCTTGTTGATATTTTTCGGCTGTTTTTTTCACAATTTCGTCGGGTAACTGCGGCCCGGGTGCTGTCTTGTTCCAGTCCAGTGTTTCGAGATAATCACGTACGAACTGTTTGTCGAAGCTGACCGGGCTGCTGCCCGGTTGATACTGCTCGACAGGCCAGAAGCGTGATGAATCCGGCGTCAGCACCTCATCGATCAGTGTCAGGCTGCCGTTGTCATCCAGCCCGAACTCGAACTTGGTATCGGCGATGATGATACCACGTTCCTGCGCGTAATCGGCAGCCTCCCTGTAAAGCTGCAGGCTGGTGTCGCGCACCTGTGCCGCAATGTCCGCACCGATTAATGCCTCGGACGCCGCGAAGTCGATGTTTTCGTCATGGGTGCCCACGCTGGCCTTGGTCGAGGGTGTATAGATGACCTCGGGCAGGCGGTCAGCCAGTCTGAGCCCTGGCGGCAGTTCGATGCCGCAGACAGCGCCGGTTTGCTGGTAATCCTTCCAGCCCGAACCGATCAGATAGCCGCGCACAATGGCTTCCACCGGCAGGGCCTTCAGCTTGCGGACAATGGTGGCATGATTTTCCACTTCCGCACGTTCTTCGGCATCGGGCAACGCCTGTTCGAGTGGCATGTTGCTGAGATGGTTGGGAATGATGTGCGCCAGTTTTTCCATCCAGAAACGCGTGACCTGGTTCAGCACCTCGCCTTTGCCGGGTATCGCGGTCGGCATGACTACATCAAAGGCGGAGATGCGGTCCGTGGTAACGATCAGCATATGGCTGTCGTCGATGTCATAAATATCGCGGACCTTGCCCTTGTGCAGTAACGGCAGACTCTTTATATGGGTGGTATGTAACGCTTTCGACATGGCGATGATTTAAGATGCGTACCTGATCAGCATTTTTATGCAAGGGTGTTATTCTACGCGGAGTTACAGATGACAACAAAACATACCGATTCCGGGCAGAGTGGGGGCAGAACCGCCCGGGTCATCACGCACGTTGCATTCGAAGATCTGGGCAGTTTTGAGCAGATACTGCGCGAGGCCGGCTTCGAGGTCGAATATCTTCGCGCCGGTTCCGATGACCTGGATGTGATTGGTCCTGAAACGGATGAACTGCTGATCATTCTCGGTGGTCCGATCAGTGTCAATGATGAGGACGAGTATCCGTTTCTTGGCACCGAGCTGGAACTGCTGGAGAAGCGGCTGGCGGCAGACCGACCGACTCTGGGGATTTGTCTTGGTGCCCAGTTGGTTGCCAGGGCGCTGGGTGCGGACGTCTATGCCGGAAAGCACAAGGAAATCGGCTGGTCGCCGATCCGGCTGAGTGATGCGGGCAGCCGCTCTGCGCTCCGGTTTCTTGTGGGTGATGATGTTTGTGTGCTGCACTGGCACGGCGAGACTTTCGATCTGCCGGAAGGCGCTGAACATCTGGCATCCAGCGATCTGTATCCCAACCAGGCGTTCAGTTACGGCAACGCCCTGGCGCTGCAGTTTCATCCTGAAGTGACGGCACGGGCGCTGGAACAGTGGTTCATCGGTCATACCTGCGAAATCCATCAGACCGCGGGCGTATCCGTAAAACAGCTGCGCGAGCATACGGCCCGCTTTGCCGGAACCCTGCAGGCCAGGGCCTACCCGTTTTTCGCAGAGTGGCTCGAGCAGGTTGCCGCAAACAGTTAGCCTGCCTGTTGCATGAATGCGCGCTCGATCAGCAGGACCTTGAGAAGCTTCGCAGATGCGGATATCGCACGGCATTCGCAGCGCTTTTTCAAAACGGGCAAGGGTGAATACGGCGAAGGCGACTGCTTTCTGGGTATCCGGGTTCCGCTGCTGCGCCGGCATGCCAGGCAGTTTCGTGAGGTCGCGCCGGAGGAAGCATTCAAGCTGCTCCGCTCGAAATATCACGAGGAACGGCTGCTTG
>CP070838.1:362608-366585 GCA_020341835.1 Thiotrichales bacterium
TGTTCATAGTGCCAGGACAGCATCTGTGCACCACTGCCGTCCCACTGTTCGCGTTCAGCGGGCGGACTGCGTTCCTGGTCCTTTTCGAAGGTAATGCGCAGGCTGTCGATATTCGCCGCCTTCCGGTTGCCGCCATCTTCATCGGCAGCCGGCGCCGGTTTACTCTCGCCTTCCTCCAGCGACGCCTTCAGCCGCGCAATCAGCGCCTCGCCCGGGGTCATTTCCTTCTGCTCGGCTTCCGTGTCCTGATCAAGCGCTGTGATGAGCGCCTCGACATAACCGCGATTCTGGTACTTCAGACCGTCGTCGCCGTAATAGGTCAGATACATCCAGCCGGCGATGATGATAAACCCCGCCGACAGCACCGCCATCCTGGGCACCGGTTTTGTGAACAGGAAGCCGGCAAGCATCACCCCGAGCATGGAAACCAGAAACGGCGAAAAAGCCCGTTCAACCACACCGCCGGCCGCGATCGGGTACATGCCGACATAATGGTTGATCGTATCCATTTCGTGCACGCAATCGATGGCTTCTTCTTCGGTAATCTCGACGTTCTCGATTTTTTCACAACCGTTGAAGACACCATTCATATGAAAATGAATACGGATACCGTCCGGAAATGCCTCCTCGGGGTAGTTGGGCGCGGTCAGCGAAACCCACCAGATGGGCGTGAAGTAGATAGCAACCAGCAATCCCATCGCTGCCAGCACAAGAACATTTGCAATCAGTGAACGCCTGTTGGTCATAGCAGTTTCTCTAAATTTCTGACGTAGGATTCTGTCCAACGCATGACTGGAGCGACCTATCGCTCCAGTCACGCAGAACGCGTCAGTTCAGGACAGGTAAGCCGATCTGTTTTCTGGCGATTACCGTACTAGTCGAAATCAGGATTGAGCCAGTCAGCGGATGGTGCCAGATCTTCCTTTGGAACCGGTATGCGCGATACATAGTTGATCACCATCTGCATATCCTTGTCGGTGAAGCTCTTGATCTGCTTCACCATATCCGGATTGGCGTTGCGCCGTTTGCCGTCACGAATCCACTCGAACTGGCGCATCATGTACTTGTAATGCTGGCCGTGTATTTTCGGGTAGTATTTCTCGGCACTGCCCTCGCCGGTTTCACCGTGACATTCCACGCAGTTATCGGCATAGAGCTTCTTGCCCTGGTCAAACTCGGGCGCGCCTTCAGCCCACTCGCCCTTGCCGTTGACCGGCGTCATTGGCAGCTTGGCGGTATAGGCAACCACATCGGCGAGCGCCTGTGCGCCACCGATCGCGCGCGGCAACGCAAACGGGTACATGGTCGGATTATCACGGTTGCCTTCACGAATGTCGGCCAGCTGCTTGATCAGGACCTCAGGGTGCTGCCCCGCGATCTGCGGGAAGGTACCATCATCCTTGCCCCAGCCTTCGGTCAGATGGCAGCCGGCGCAGACCTCGTACACATCCATGCCATTTTCAAGATCAGGCTTCAGGTCCATTGCTTCTTCACGCTCGCCACCACCTTCCAGCCATGCCTGTGATGCTGTTGACAGGGTCAGGCCGGCTACCGACAGGGCGGCAAGGCTTAGCAATCGAATATTCATTGTCTGTGGTCTCCCGTGATTTAAAACCACGCCTTAGGGTTTGAAATAAAACGGAATGATATCACTCTGGCCGTGTTGAGTATTTGAGCTATATCAAGCTACGTTTTCTCCTGTTTTTTACAGGGTTATTGCCTCAGTCGTCCAGGGTAGCCAGATAGGCCAGCATACCGTTTATCACATCGTCGCTGATTTCGTTGAACAGCGCCCGGTCATCCTCGTCTTCATCATGCAGACGTTCACCTGAACGATAATTCTGAACCTGTCGCAGTAGATACTCGCTGTACTGACCTGCTAGCATCGGCGCCTTTTTGTCCTTCTTTCCGTACCCATCTTTCGCATGGCACGATGCACATTCCTTGTCGTAAACCTTGCGTCCAAGGTCGATGTCGCCCGGAAAGGCACTGATGTTGACTACGCGTTTGCTCGCGTGCAGCCGCTCGAGCGCGTCAAAGTTTTCTTCATCAATCGGCTCAAGCCGGGTTGGCAGCTGGATATTCGACAGGTACTCTGAGATAACGCGTACGTCATCGCCGGGCAGTTCCCTGTCATTGGCAAACGGGATCATCGGAATATTGATGCGCTTGCGTTGTTTGAAATCGCTCAACTGCTTGGCGATGTATTCGGCATCGAGGCCGGCGAGCCGGGGATACTCGCCCCCGAGACTGCCCTGACCAAACTCACCATGGCAGCCGGCACAGGTCTCATTGATTTCCTCGCCATATTCCATTTCGAGGTCGTCTGATTCCGCTGCAGCCACCGCTGCAACGGAATAAAGTATGAGAGGAAACAGGAACCCCGCGGCAGTTGCCAACGCTGCATGCCGGAATATTTGAACACCCATTAGTCGGTTAACCATACCGCGCCAGTACACGGTGAGAAAAGCTTGCTTCAGAACAGATTGACGATTAAGCCAAACGCATATCTTTATCGGCCGGATAATTACCCGTCAATCATGGCTCCATGGTTGCAATATATGCAGCCAGTGCAGCCATTTCTTCATCGCTGACCAGGTGCATAATGCCCTTCATCGCAGCGGACATGCCGTTTGCACGCGCACCACTCTTGATGTCTTTCAGCTGCTGCAAGGTATAGGCTTCATTCTGGCCCGCAATTTTGGGATAGCTGGGCATGATGGTTGTTTTGCCGTCCTTGCCATGACAGGTAAGGCAGGTCTTGGTCTTGTACAGTTCAGCACCATCTAACGCATGCACTGAAAACGGCAATACCACAAACAGGGCCGACATCAGAACGGCAGATTTCAGTTTGATTCGTGTCATATTCGTTACCTCCAAAGAGACTGGTTGGGTTTAAAAAGAACGGGGGCGTTTTGCCGCCCCCATTCTTTTTCCGGTTTTACAAGTAAGTTTTATTTGATCTTCTTGGCTCCGTTTTCTTCGAGATAGGTCTTCGCACGCAAGCCCAGATCAGCTGTTTTGACCTGATACTGCCACCACTGGTTCGCCCAGAGCATGGCGTTGTTCCAGTCTTTCTTGGCTGCAGCCGCTTCGGACTTCTCTTTTGCGCCCTTGGCAAAACCGAGCTGGTCAGTCGCATCCTCAACCAGAGCCACTACAGTCGGGAAGTCCTTGTAGTTATGACTGGTGATAAAGCCGACAACCTGATCGATTACCTGCTGGGTGGCGATATTGGTTTCGACCTGCTTCCTGTAGTCCGCCTCGGTGTAGGTTGTACCCTCTTTCAGGCCACCGGCCTTGGCCTTGTAACCTTTGGGCTGAACCAGCAGGTAACCCTGCATTTCCAGGTGCAGCGCTGAACAGAACTCGGTGCAGTAGTACGGGTAGACACCGGCCTTGTCCGCAACGAAGGTGGCCGAAGCAGTCTTGCCCGGCTCGATCGAGAGCTGGACATTCTGGCCGTACATTGCAAAACCGTGCACCTCGTCCTGGGCACGTTCAAGGTTGGTGAAGTGCAGTGATACGGTATCGCCCTCGGTCACCTCGATGATTTCAGGTGTGATATGTGAACGGATAGTGGTGCCGTAAACATGGACCGTGCACTTGCCGCTGGCATCACAGGTACGCTCGGTCTTTTCACGGCCAGCTCGCGTCTTGTACGGGGAGCGCGAGTCGGTACGGCTGTTCCAGCCAGACTTGTAGCGAACACCCGGTTTCAGCTTGTCAGCCGCGATCGAAACCGCATAGTGCGGCTCGCCCAGTGGCAATGGCATGTCATACAGCAGTTCCATCTTCTCACCACTGATATCGATCAGCTGGTGGTTCTGCGGATGCAGCGGTCCGACCGGATTGAACCGGTCGATGGACAGCTTGTTCAGCGCGACCAGGTATTTACCTTTAGGATCCGTGGTATCGCCCTGCATTGTCATCAGGTGACCGACATTGTAGTGAATCGGCAACTGGTCGAGCACCTT
>CP070838.1:366685-370623 GCA_020341835.1 Thiotrichales bacterium
GCTGCAACGCCCACGACGCGCCGATCAGGAACACCATGGCGTGCAGGTAGGTGACCGATTCCTGTAATGCAATCCAGCCGATATCGAACACGTAGCGCAGTACCACCACGACGAAGGTCACGATGACCATCAACAGCGTCAGCCAGGAAACCGCGCGCCCTGACCAGTCGATGAAGTTTTCGATTTTGCCTATCAGTGAAAGCATGAATGTTGTATCGCCAAAGGGTGGGAATTCTAGCCGATATAGGGCGAGGATTCAGGCTGGTGCAAAGTCTGCAGGAGCGGCTTTAGCCGCGAATGTAGATGAATAAGGTCGTACTGATGATCGATAATATTATGCTTGCGAATTTGATAATCGACATTGGTTCGCGTTATCGGCGTTTTTCGCGGCTAAAGCCGCTCCTGCAACCGGAACTACAACTCCATCAGCTTTTCCTGCTCTTCCTTCGAAGGCTCGAAATCGCGGCCCTCGTAATGATCGAAAATCGCCTTGACGATTTCCTCGGGTTCATCGATCAGTTTCAGCAGCTTCAGGTCTTCTTCCCTGATCATGCCCTGGGCCACCAGCGTGTTGCGGAACCAGTCGAGCAGGCCCTGCCAGAACGGCTTGTTGACCAGGATAATCGGAATATTGCGTGTCTTGCCGGTCTGGATCAGGGTCAGGATTTCGGCCATTTCATCCAGCGTGCCGAAGCCGCCGGGCAGTACAACATAGGCCGAGGCATATTTGACGAACATCACCTTGCGCGAGAAGAAATGGCGGAAGCTGAGGCTGATATCCTGAAACTTGTTCGCCACCTGCTCATGCGGCAGCTGGATGTTCAGGCCGATGCTGGGCGACTTGCCGGCGCGCCCGCCCTTGTTGATCGCCTCCATGATGCCGGGGCCGCCGCCGCTGACCACGGAAAAGCCGGCATTCGACAGGGCTTCGGAAATCTGTTCGGCGTGCTTGTAGTTGGGATGCTCGGGCGGCGTGCGTGCTGAGCCGAACATGCTGACCGACGGACTGATCAGTGCCAGCCGTTCGAAGCCTTCAACGAACTCGGCCATGATCTGGAAGATTTTCCAGGATTCACGTATCAGTGCCGCATCATTGACCGGCGACATGCGTTTAAGTTTGTTCTTGGCGGTTTGATCCATTATTTAACCTTCAATTGAATCGACTCTCATTTTTGTAGCCCGGATGCAGCGAAGCGGAATCCGGGAAGTGTTGTGCCTAACAATAAACCCGGATTGCGTTGCACTGCATCCGGGCTACGCTGATCAACCAGAATTTCCCGGTTTCCAGTAAGCAGCTCCCTTAACTAAAAGAATAGTCACAAACTCCGTGCTTTTGCGCAGTCGCTCGAAATTTAATGATCATCGTTTAATTATCGTCTTCCCGGCATGTTGTTAGCCGGGATCCAGCGTCTTTTATATGGGCTTATCGTAACGCTGGAATTCGGTGTGGACTCAGCCAACAAAACAGCGGGTACGAGTCGCATATTCCAGACAGTTTATAGCCCGGATGAAGCGCAACGGAATCCGGGATTCCAATTAACCAGTACGGTTCCTGGATTCCGTACACACGATCGTGCATTTGCCGGCACGACACGATAATCGGCATATCACCCCCTTAAGCTAGCAGCCCGAACGATTGTCGTTCCGGCGTGTTTCTGGCCGGGGCTCAGTGACTTAGGACAACAGACTCCAGTGTTACCTCAGGCGTCCTGCCTTTCGCCCTTCGGGCCGAAGCACGACGCGTTTAAATCAGACATTGGTGTCCGCTTTTGCGATAATCGAGCGCACATTTTCAATACGGATTCGTTCATGGCTGAAAAAGAACCGCCCATCATCCTGGTCGACGGCTCATCCTACCTGTTTCGCGCATTTCACGCGCTGCCGCCATTGACCAACAGCAAGGGGCAGCCCACAGGGGCTGTTTACGGCGTCATCAACATGCTGCGCAAGTTGCGTGAGGAATACCGGCCCGAGTACATGGCGGTGGTGTTCGACGCCAAGGGCAAGACCTTCCGCCATGACATCTACAAGGAATACAAGGCGCATCGCCCGCCGATGCCGGATGACCTGAAAGTACAGATCGAGCCCTTGCACGAACTGGTCAAGGCGCTGGGTTTCCCCCTGATCGTTGTCGAGGGCGTCGAGGCCGACGATGTCATCGGCACGCTGGCAACGCGGGCCACCGGCCAGAAGAAAGAAATGCTGATTTCCACCGGCGACAAGGACCTTGCCCAGCTGGTCAATGCGCACGTGACGCTGATCAATACCATGAACAACGAAGTGCTCGACGAAGACGGCGTCGAGAGCAAGTTCGATGTGCCGGCCGCGCGCATTATCGATTACCTGACCCTGGTCGGCGACACTTCCGACAATATCCCGGGTGTGCCGAAAGTGGGGCCAAAGACCGCGGTGAAGTGGCTCAAGCAGTACGATTCGCTGGACAACCTGCTCGCGCACGCCGACGAGGTCGGCGGCAAGATCGGTGAGAACCTGCGTAACAGCATCGATGAATTGCCGATGTCCAGAGACCTGGTAACGATACGCTGCGACCTCGACCTCGGCCTCGACCTGGATGATCTGAAGATGCAGCAGCCCGATAACGACTCGCTGCACGACATGTATGTCGATCTCGAATTCAAGACCTGGCTGGACGGCATGTCGGCCGGCGAATCGGCCCCGGAGAAAAAAGCCACCGGTGCCGGCTATCAGACGGTGCTGGATAAAAAGGACTTCGATGCCTGGCTGAAAAAACTCAAGGCTGCCGATGCCTTTGCCTTCGACACTGAGACCACCAGCCTTGATTACATGGCCGCGCGCGTGGTCGGAGTCTCGTTTGCGGTGAAAGAAGGCGAGGCGGCCTACGTGCCGTTCGCGCACGACTACCCCGGTGCGCCGAAGCAGCTGAGTGAAAAGCAGGTGCTCGGCGGGCTGAAGCCGCTGCTGGAGAGCGCAAAACAGGCCAAGATCGGGCAGAACCTGAAATACGACGCCCACGTGCTCGCCAACCACGGTATCCAGATGCAGGGTATCGCCGAAGACACGATGCTGGAGTCCTACGTGCTCGATTCCACCCAGCGTCACGACATGGACAACATGGCCCTGCGCCTGCTCGGCCACGAAACCATCCATTTCGAGGACATCGCCGGCAAGGGCGCAAAGCAGCTGACCTTCAACGAGATCGACCTGGAGCAGGCCGGCCCCTACGCCGCCGAAGACGCGGACATCACCCTGCAGATTCACCACAAGCTGTCGGCGCAGTTAAAGCAGGAGAAGAGACTCACCTCGGTCTACCGCGATATCGAGCTGCCGCTGCTGCCGGTGCTGCAGAAAATCGAGCGCAACGGCGTCAAGGTCGACGTGCCGATGCTGAAAAAACAGAGCCGGCAGCTGGCAAAGCGCATCGTCGAAATCGAGCAGCAGGCCTTCGATGTCGCCGGTGAAAGCTTCAACCTGGCCTCGCCCAAACAGATCCAGGCCATCCTGTTCGACAAGCTGGAGCTGCCGGTGATACGCAAGACCCCCAAGGGCCAGCCATCCACCGCCGAGGACGTGTTGCAGGAGCTGGCCACGGACTACGAATTGCCCCAGCTGGTCCTCGAGCACCGCAGTATGAGCAAGCTGAAATCGACCTACACCGACAAGTTGCCGGAGCAGGTCAATCCGGACACCGGGCGCGTGCATACCTCCTACAACCAGACCGTGGCGGCCACCGGGCGCCTGTCCTCCACCGACCCCAACCTGCAGAATATCCCGATACGCAGCGAAGAGGGCCGCCGCATCCGCCAGGCTTTCGTCGCGGAGAAGGGTCACTGCCTGCTGGCAGCCGATTATTCCCAGATCGAGCTGCGCATCATGGCGCATCTGTCACAGGACGATAACCTGTTGAAGGCCTTCAGCGAAGGTATGGACATCCACAAGGCCACCGCGGCCGAGGTGTT
>CP070838.1:370723-374601 GCA_020341835.1 Thiotrichales bacterium
GACCCGGCCCTTGCCGTCGGGCACCATGTTTTTCAGCTCCGCCTTGCGCTCACCCAGTGCCTCCATCACGGCGCCCTGGTTCTGTTCCTCGATATCGACCGCAAGCTGTTCATACGGCTCCTGCTTTTCACCGTCGACTTCATGAATGATGACTTCGGGCCGGCCAACCGCCACCTCGTAACCTTCGCGGCGCATGTTCTCGATTAGCACCGACAGGTGCAGTTCGCCGCGGCCGGAAACCCGAAAACGCTCGCCTTCGAGCTGCTCGACCCGAAGCGCAACATTATGTTTCAGCTCCTGCTGCAGGCGGTCCCAGATGTTGCGGCTGGTGACGTACTTGCCTTCCCTGCCGGCAAACGGCGAGGTGTTGGGCTGAAAGGTCATGCTGATGGTGGGTTCGTCGACCGATAGCGCGGGCAGCGCCTCGACCTGATCCGGATCGCACAATGTATCCGATATATCCAGCGGATCGATGCCGGTAATCGCAATAATGTCACCGGCCCGTGCCTCGGCACGTTCCACGCGCTCGAGCCCGTGGAAGCCGAGCACCTGCAGGATACGCCCGGAGCGAATGCCGCCTTCGCGATCGATAATCCTGACCGGGGTATTGGTCGCCAGTTTACCGCGCTTGATCCGGCCGATGCCGATCACGCCGACATAGCTGTTGTAGTCCAGCGTCGAGATCTGCATCTGGAATGCACCCTCTTCGTCCGTGTCCGGGGCCGGCACCTGCTCGACGATGGTCTCGAACAGCGGCGTCATGTCACCGGCGCGCACGGTCGAGTCCAGCGAAGCGTAACCGTTGATGGCCGAAGCATAGACCACCGGAAAATCGAGCTGTTCATCCGTGGCACCCAGGTTGTCGAACAGATCGAAGGTCTGGTCCAGCACCCAGTCCGGGCGGGCGCCGTCACGGTCGATCTTGTTGATCACCACGATCGGCTTGAAGCCCATCGCGAACGCCTTTTGCGTGACGAAGCGCGTCTGCGGCATCGGACCGTCGACCGCATCGACCAGCAGCAGTACCGAATCCACCATCGACAGCACGCGTTCGACTTCACCACCGAAATCGGCATGTCCCGGTGTATCGACGATGTTGATGTGGTAGTCACCCCAGGTAATCGCGGTATTTTTCGACAGGATGGTGATGCCGCGCTCTTTCTCGAGCTCATTCGAGTCCATCACCCGTTCGGTCGGCGCCTTGCGGCTGTCCAGTGTGCCCGACTGCTGCAGCAGCTGATCCACCAGCGTGGTCTTGCCGTGATCGACGTGGGCGATAATGGCGATATTGCGTAGTTTTGCGCTCAAGCTGAGCTCCGGTTATCCAAAAGGCGGGTATTATATAGTGATGGCAGGTGAATTACCCGCCGAAAAAGGTGCCAGCCAATCCAGCTATGTGCGCGCCTAAAGCCCGATCCAGTTGCTCACCGCTTCTCGCGCCACCGCATTATCCGGCCTCGCCACCAGGCCGTTGCGGCTGATGCTGATGCTGTAGCGGGCGGTGTCGTTCATCGGCAAAAACACGGCGCTGCCATAGGTGGCATCGACCATGCTCAGCCAGTTCTTGTACTCGTTGGCGTACGACCACAGATCGATACGCTGTTCAGCGGTGAGGCCGTGTACGGTACGCGGCTGGCTGCGTTCTTCGATGATATCGGTATACCGTCCGGCCAACCGATGCAGGCGGAAATGGGAATCCAGGCCGAGCAGATTCGCATAGCCGTGCCAGGTCAGTATCTGCACATCGAGCTGCCATTCATCGCCACGCAACTCGTAGAACCAGCTTTCACCGGAACCGAGCTCCTTTAATTCCGCGCTGTAGTGTTGCGGTCCGATTTCGTGGAAACTGATACTGGCAACCGGCTGTTCATACACCAGACGTTCATAGGTATGGATATTGGACGACACCAGAAACAGCATCACGGCGACTGACAACAGCAGCACACCGGTGATCTCATAGCGGACACTGCTCATCATCAGCCGTTTGGTCAGTCTGATGATGCCGAGCACACACAGCAGGACACCGACACTGCCGAAGATAATAGTGACTAGAGTGAGGGTCTGCACAGATCAGGTCGACGGACGTGCAACCGCAACGCCGTGTCAGTTACCGGCTTTGGCAAGCCTTTCCCTTGCTGCATCAGCAGCGGTCGTGTCACCGGCCTGTTCGCAAATATCGATCAACCGTTCCAGCACACGTTCGTTGGTCTCGTCATGCGCCAGCGCCCGTTCACAGTATTCACGCGCCTTGCCCAGGTCACCGAGGGTATGATGCGCACGCGCAAGCCCGAGAAATGAGAACACATCGGCACCGTTTTTCAGGCTGGCTTCGTAATGCGCGACCGCGTCGTCGACCCTGTCCAGGCTTAACAACGCATCACCAACACGTGTCCACAGTGCCTGGTTTTCCGGTTCATGCTCGAGAATCCTGTCCCACCATTGGACCGCTTTGTCCATTTTCATCTTGCCGCGATAACAGTCGCCCATTCCGAACAGGGCGAAGTTATTGTTCGGTTCAATATCCAGCGCACGCTCGTAATGATCCATGGCGCGGTCAAACTCCTTGCGCCTGCGATAGATGTTGCCCGTCATGGTCATGACCACAACGTTTTGCGAATTGTTCTTCAGCAGGGTTTCGAAACACAACAAGGCCTTGGTGTCTTCATGCTGCGCATAATAGACATTGCCCAGGCCGAGCAGCGCAAACGGATCATTGGTACTGACCTCCAGCGCCTGCTCATAGAAGGATATGGCGTTTTTTGCGTCATGAAGCTTGTGATAGGCGTCAGCGACGCGGACCATCACGTGGCTGTCCTTGGGATTGATTTCAAGGTAACGCAACCAGAAAGGGATCGCTCCAAGCGGGTCTTTCATGCCACGGCGCGCATCACCGGCACCACGCAGCGCGAACAGGTTCTTGTTATCTTCACTCAGGATGGCGTCATAATATTTTGCAGACTCGGCGAAATTGCACATCTTGCGATAGACATCACCCAGCCCCGCCAGCACATAGGGATTGGAATTATCCAGCTCGTAGGCTTCGAGGTATACCCGCTCGGCGTCCTCCAGCTGGCCCTTGCGAAACAGACGGCTTCCCTTTTTGGAAAGGTCAATGACGGTTTTTTTCGTTGATTCGGACATTTTTTGAAAATTCTTTATTTTTCCCGTACTTAAACATGCATTTTACAACAATATTAGTAGCAGCTGTTTGAAGCTAGCGCAACTAGAATGGACCATGAATTTCAAACGTCAGCCCATCCAGGTCATCACCGGTTTTGCCTCGCTGCGAACTGAAATACAGTCGGCGCCCGTCGGGGCTGAACGCGACGCCGGCGATTTCGGACTCACCATGCCCGACCAGTTCGACGATCGGATAGATACTGCCATCAGCGGCGATCACCACAACCTGCATGTTGCCGCCATCTTCGGCAACATAGAGTGAACCATCGGCGGACACCGTCATGTTGTCAACGCCCGTCAGCACCGGGGCGATATAGGCGCTGTCATCGTAGAAAACACTCAGCACCTGGCTGTTGATATCAAACACCCAGACGCGGTTGTCACCCTTGGTGGCAAAATAAATCTTGCCGCCGAAATAGACGATGCCCTCACCGCCGTTGAATCCTGTCGCATCGGTCTGCAAACGCGTTGCCGTCTTCGCTGCCGAAGGATCACTGATTTCCAGCCATTCCACCCGGCCCGTTTCGCCATCGAGCACGCGCGCCGCTTCGAGCTTGCCGGCCGAAAGATCCGGATAGGCGAACGGCGTAAACCGGTAAAGACAGCCGTCAGGCTGGTCTTCTGTCAGGTAGAGTTTGCGGTTGAGCGAATCGACCGCGACTGCCTCGTGTTTGAACACACCCAGTGCCGGCCTCACC
>CP070838.1:374701-378530 GCA_020341835.1 Thiotrichales bacterium
AATGCGGCCAGCAGGCCGCAGGCCAGATAAAAAACGATAAAGCGCCTGTGGCCCATTGCATCCTCGACGTTGTTGCCGAATACCCACAAATACAACATGTTACCGATCAGGTGCATCCAGCCACCGTGCAGGAACATGGACGTGAAAATGGTCAGCCAGGCAGGTAAAACCGCCAGCTCCGCCGGAAGACTTTTCGTAGCGAACAGAACAGACGGGATTACACCAAAAGAATATACCGCCTGTTGCGCCGCATCACCCAGCGATATCTGCCAGATAAATACCAGCACACAGGCGACCAGCAGCGCATAAGTAACGTAGGGTGTTATCCGGGTCGGGTTGTCATCGTGAATAGGAAACATAGGAGCACATTCGATCGATACACGATTTTCTCACAGTTCGATCTTGGTGTATTGTTAGCCGATGTCAGCAAAAAATACCTGTTGTGTTTATCTTGGTGAAGAGCTCGCGAGCTACGCCTTCGGTTATGACCACCCGTTCGGACCACTGCGCCACGATGCCTTCCGCAAGGCGTTTTACGATCAGTCCCTCAACCGTCGGGTTGATATTCTTCAACCGGTAAAGACCACGCAGGAAGTTCTCGAACTGTTTCATGATCACGCTTATATCGAGACCGTAAAAACCAAGTCGAAATTTGGCAGCGGGTTTCTCGACCAGGGCGATACACCTGCATTCATCGGCATGTATGAAGCCGCCCTGACCGTGGCGGGTTCGGTCTGTGATGCAATCGATCGCCTGGTTAACAAAGACTATAAAACAGCGTTTATACCGATCGCCGGTTTGCATCACGCCCGCCGCCATGTTGCAGCCGGCTTTTGTGTAGTCAACGATTGCGGTATTGCCATCGAGTATTTACGCCGCAAACACAACATTTCTCGAGTGGCCTATATCGATATCGATGCACATCACGGCGATGGCGTTTTCTACAGCTTTGAAGATGATCCCAACCTTGTCTTTGTCGATTTCCATGAAGATGGCCGTTTTCTCTACCCCGGAACCGGCGATACGGATGAAACCGGGAGCGGCTACGCAGCAGGCACAAAACTGAATATCCCGATGCCGCCCCGTGCCGACAATGAGATGTTTATGAAGTTGTGGCCGCGAGCAGAATCGTTTATTCGCAAAAGCGAACCGGAGTTTGTTCTGATTCAATGCGGCGCGGACAGTATCGCCGGCGATCCTATTACACATATGGCCTATTCGGAAGCTGCGCATCAATTTGCCGTAAACCGGTTGTGCGCGCTCGCAAATGAATATTGCGATGGCCGCGTCGTGGCAATGGGCGGTGGCGGTTACAATCTCGACAATATTGCGAAAACATGGACTGCGGTTGTCAGTGCCCTGGCCGACACCAGGGCCTGTTAACACTATTCAGCCAGCGTCAGAGTGAAGTAATCACCCAGTGACTGGCGCATTTCGCTGATACTGAGAAATTCACCGATGTTGATCCAGTCCCATTGTTTGCAGTTCATGCGAAACACATCAGGCTGCTGTTTCGAGTCGAGGTACATGGTCGTTGAATACGTCAAGTGCATCGGACCGTTACCGCCAGTCAGGCTCAGACTGGCATAGAGCGGCCACCGGACCGATACATCTTCACGCCGGTCAACGATTCGTGTTACAACGAAGATATCCGGCGCGACCACTCGTGCCTGATCGCTGATGGTAAACAGCTCGAACTTGCAGTGTGGTCTGTAAAAGTCCACATTCCTGGCCAGCAGGATCTTCCCGTTCTGCAAATATACAGAAGTCTGGTGGGGCTGGATCGTAATCTCTCGATTCAGTGCGAAAGTCGACCCGAGTGGGACGGAGAAAAACTGCGTATCCTCATCCCCGACAACCCGGCTGTCGTCGCACGCGGCCAGACATGCAGCAACGAACAGGCCGGGCAAAAACATGGAAGGGTTCATCGATATTCCCCATCAAGTGTTATCACTTTTTGGCGGCATCGTCACCGGAAAGGGCGTGATATTGCCACCACCATCGGACTCGACTATCTTGTTGGTTCCCTGTTTGCTGACTTCGTCAATTCGAATAATCGAATGCATCGGCACAAAGGTCCTTTTCACGCCGGCAAATTCGTCTTTCAGCTTCTCTTCGGTCGGATCGACAACCAGTTCGGTATGCTCTCCGAAAATGATGCCCTCGATTTCCACAAAAGCGTACATCGCATCCTGACTGACGCTGCTGGCATGCAGCTCATAAATCTTGCCCTGATTATGGAAAATGACTTTGTAAACGGGTTTCATCGATCGCACCGGCCTCTGAGAAAGCTGTGACAACCTATTTTAATCCATCGCCCGGGCCGATATACAGGCAATTCGCAGGCCCGCTGCAGGCTTGAATTTGGCCAATTCACCCCAATATTTGTGGTCAATAAAATTATTTTATGGTTTCTGCTCATGAGTTCTTCAAAACACGTCGTCTGTTCCAGCTGCCTGACAACCAATCGTGTACCGGAAGACAAGCTCACTGCCGGTGGTGTATGCGGCAAGTGTGGAAAGCCCCTGTTCAATAGAAAGCCGGTGGAACTGAACTCGGCCAGTTTCAATAAATTCATTGCCAACAACGAACTGCCGGTGATGGTTGATTTCTGGGCACCGTGGTGCGGTCCATGCAAGATGATGGCGCCGGCATTCGAGCAGGCTGCTCAACAACTGGAGCCCGATATGCTGCTGGCCAAGCTCAATACGCAAAACGAGCAATCGATCGCTGCGCACTACAATATTCGCAGCATACCGACGGTCGCCATATTCAAGGGTGGACGTGTAGTCGCACAACAGGCCGGTGCAATGGATGCGCGCAGCCTGACCAGCTGGGCACAATCCCAGCTGCGTTGAACCGATCCCGGCACCGGACACCGATGTCGTCAGTTGCGTTAAGGTTCTATGCGGAACTGAACGACTTTCTTCGTGACGCACAGAAACAGAAACGGTTCGAAATCGAGCTCAACCGGCGAACGTCAGTAAAAGACCTGATCGAATCGCTGGGCGTGCCCCATACCGAAATCGAGGTCATCCTCGCTAATGGCATATCGGTCGATTTCAGCTATATCGTGCAGGACAGGGACGACCTGAGTATCTATCCGATGTTCGAAAGTGTGGATGTGAGCCCGGTGCTCAAACTCAGGGATGCACCGTTACGGGAATCACGTTTTGTGCTCGACTGCCATCTCGGCCGGCTCGCGCGTTACCTGCGCCAGTTCGGATTCGATACCCTGTACAGGAATGACTATACCGACGATGAACTGGCGGAAACATCGGCCCGAGACCATCGCATCCTGCTGACCCGGGACCGCAGCCTGCTGAAACGCAGTATCATTACCCACGGTTACTTCATCCGTGAATTCGACCCCCGCAAACAGCTGGATGAGGTGATCCAGCGATTCGACCTGCGCAAGCAGATCATCCCGTTCGGTCGCTGTACTCGCTGCAACGGGATCGTTGAGCGCATCGACAAGGGCGCCGTCGAACATCAGCTTGAACCCAAGACACGCCTGTATTTTGACGATTTCTGGCAGTGCACCAGCTGCAAGCAGATTTACTGGGAAGGCAGCCACGTCAAGCACATGATGCGGTTGACCGATGAGGTTTTGAATTCTGAAGCGGATTGAATGACTCAGTCCGCAGATGAACACAGATAAACACGGATACAACCAGTTTTTGTGCCGCAAAAAACGCAAAGCACGCAAATTAATTCCAGGAACTCAGACTTGATCGGACAATTTGCGTAAGAATCTGCCGCCTCAATAATGTTTGTGGCGATCATCCGGTCTTTTACTCTCGCCAAGGCGCAAAGCTCGCCAAGGAAG
>CP070838.1:378630-382436 GCA_020341835.1 Thiotrichales bacterium
GCTTCGATTGCACCGCACGACTGTATCGGCTCGAACCTGTACGTGCACACCTTGCGCGGCGAGGTCATACGCGTGGTACCGCGTGACAACGAGGCCGTCAATGAAGTCTGGATCTCGGATCGCGACCGTTTCAGTTACGAAGGCGTGGTTTCCGATGAGCGCCTGACTGTCCCGATGATCCGTGAAGACGGTGAATGGGTCGAGGCGGACTGGGATGAGGCACTGCAGCTGGCCTGCACCGAGATCAAGCGTGCGCTGGACACAGCTGCCGGCGACGAAGCGGCTGAAAGCAGTGATGCTTCAACAAAACTGGCCGCGCTGGTTTCGCCGTCATCCACGCTGGAAGAAATGTATCTGCTGCAAAAACTGATGCGTGCGCTCGGCAGCGGCAGCATTGATCACCGCCTGCGTCAGAGTGATTTCAGCGATCAGGAAAAGGCACCGGTGATGCCATGGCTGGGACAGGATATCGAAAACCTCGAGAACAACGATGCGGCCCTGTTGATCGGCTCCAATACGCGCAAGGAACAGCCCATCGCCAATCATCGCCTGCGCAAGGCAGTGGTGAACAACAACGCCCGGGTCAGTTTTATCAATTCGCGTGCGTATGACTGCAACTATCCTGTGGCCAACAGTATTACCGTCGCACAACAGCACATGCTGCACGAACTTGCCGGCGTGGCGGCCGCGGTGTTCGCGGAATCGGATGAAGCCCTGCCTTCCTATATCGCCGGTGCGGTATCGATCGCAACACCGAATCAGGCGCACCGCGCAATCGCGCAACAGTTGAGCCAGGGTGAGAATAGCAGCGTGATTCTGGGCAGCCAGGCTGCGATGCATCCGTCGTTCGCCGCAATGCGGGCACTGGCCGAAGCGATTGCGGCACAGACCGGCAGTCACTTTGGTTATCTGAGCGACGGCGCCAACAGCGCCGGTGCCTGGCTGGCGGGCGCGGTACCACACCGCGGTCCCTGTAATGATGCGGATGCTGTCAAAGGAATGAATATCGCCGACTGGGCTGATCAGGCACCGGCAGCCGCGATACTGGTCAATGTCGAGCCGGAACACGATGTGGCGCAGAGCCAGCAGCTTGTCCGGGCGCTGAATGCAGCCGCTTCGGTCGTCGCCATCACCGCTTTCCGGTCCCCGGCGCTGGATGATGTGGCCAGCGTCATGTTACCTGCAGCAGCGTTCACCGAAACCTCGGGAACCTTCGTCAACGCCGAGGGTGTTATGCAAAGTTTCAAGGGCGCGAATAATCCGGCAGGTGAAGCGCGGCCGGCCTGGAAGATCCTGCGTGTGCTCGGCAACCTGTTGAAGCTCGACGGCTTTGATTACATCGCCTCCGACCAGGTTCGCGATGAACTACGCAGCGGTTGCGAAGGTATCGAACTCGACAATTCGATCGATGATGCCACACTGGTCAACCTGCCGGCGAAGAATGATGCATTGATGCGTGCTGCCGATGTGCCGATCTATGCGACCGATGCGCTGGTGCGCCGGGCCGCTTCATTGCAGAAAACACGCGATGCCGTCGGACTGGCTGTCAGTCTGAATCCCGCGGATGCACAGCGCCTGGGTCTGGACGAAGACATCACCAGCGTGAACGTGAAGCAGGGCGATGCCGGCGCGGTACTGAAGCTGAATATCGACGAGGGTGTGCCTGCGGGTACTGCGTGGATACCGATGGCAGTCAGCGGCAGCGAGCTGCTGGGCGATCCGTTCGGCGAAGTGCTTATTGAGAAGGTCTGAACACGGTGATCGATTCAATCGTAAACATAAGTCTCGAATTCTGGAACTGGTTCCCGCCAGGCTGGCAGCTGTTCCTCGAAATTATCGCCAAGATCATTCTGATCGTGTTGCCGCTGATGCTCGCCGTGGCCTATACCACCTATGCGGAACGCAAGATCATCAGTTACATCCAGGTTCGCATCGGGCCCAACCGTGTCGGGCCGCGCGGCTGGCTGCAGCCGATCGCCGATGCGGTCAAGCTGATGTTCAAGGAAATCGTGCTGCCAACCAATGCGAGCCGTTTCCTGTTTCTGTTTGCGCCGATACTGTCGATCGGGCCGGCACTGGCGGCCTGGGCGGTGATCCCGTTTGACCGTGGCATGGTGTTGTCCGATCTCGATGCCGGTCTGCTGTACATACTGGCACTGACCTCGATCGGTGTTTACGGTGTCATCATCGCCGGCTGGGCGTCCAATTCCAAGTACGCGATGATGGGTGCATTGCGATCCGCGGCGCAGATCGTGGCCTATGAAATTGCGATGGGTTTTGCACTGGTCGGTGTGTTGATGGCCAGTGGCAGCCTCAATGTTGGCGACATCGTTGAAGGGCAGTCCGGCGGTTTCTTCAGCTGGTTCATCTGGCCGCTGCTGCCGTTGTTCCTGGTCTACTTTATCTCCGGTGTGGCGGAAACCAACCGTGCGCCGTTCGATGTAGCCGAAGGTGAGTCCGAGATCGTTGCCGGTTTCCATGTTGAATACTCAGGCATGGCCTTTGCGGTCTTCTTCCTTGCCGAGTATGCCAACATCATTTTGATTTCGGCGCTGACCGCGATCATGTTCCTCGGCGGCTGGCTGTCACCGTTCGAAGGCCTGGCTTTCGCAGAAGGCACCTGGCTGGCTGCAACCAGCATGCTCTGGTTCTTTGCCAAAACAGCCTTCTTCATTTTCTGCTTTCTCTGGTTCCGCGCCACTTTCCCGCGTTATCGCTACGACCAGATCATGCGCCTGGGATGGAAAGTATTTATTCCGGTGACCATCGTCTGGCTGTTTGTTGAAGCGGTCATGGTGGTCGCAGAAATCGGACCCTGGGCGGCGTAGGTGAGATCATGAGTCTGTTCAATCATTACCTAAAAAGCTTCAGCCTGTGGGAACTGTTGAAAGGCATGAGCGTGACGGGGGGTTACCTGTTCAAGCGCAAGGTAACGATTCAGTACCCGGAGGAAAAGACGCCGATGTCACCGCGTTTTCGCGGCCTGCATGCGCTGCGCCGTTATGAAAACGGTGAAGAGCGTTGTATTGCCTGCAAGCTGTGCGAGGCGGTGTGTCCGGCACTGGCGATTACCATCGATTCGGAAGAACGCGAAGACGGTACCCGGCGGACCACGCGCTACGACATCGATTTGTTCAAGTGTATTTTCTGCGGTTTTTGCGAAGAGGCCTGTCCGGTGGATTCCATCGTGGAAACGCATATTTTCGAGTATCACTTTGAAAATCGCGGCGATCAAATCATGACAAAAGACATGCTGCTCGAGATCGGCGACAAGTACGAAGCAGAGATCGCGGCAAACAAGCAGGCGGATGCGCCTTACAGATAGTTATGACTTTTATTGACCTGGTTTTTTACTTTTTCGCTGCCATGCTGGTGTTTGCCGGACTGGGGGTGATCAGTTCGCGCAATCCGGTGCATTCCGCGCTGTTCCTGGTGCTGAGCTTCTTCAGCTGTTCAGCGCTGTGGCTGCTGTTGCAGGCGGAATTTCTCGCGATCGTACTGGTGCTGGTCTATGTCGGCGCGGTGATGGTGCTGTTCCTGTTCGTGGTGATGATGCTCGACATCAACCTCACCCAGATGCGCCAGGGCTTCGTGCGTTATCTGCCGATCGGCGCATTGATCGCGCTGGTCATGGTTGCGCAGATGGTCTGGATTGTCGGCCCGACAGGCCCGGATGTGTTCGGCGGCGACCAGCTTGCCCAGGCGGTGCAGCAGGATGCTGACTACAGCAATACCCGCGAACTGGGTCGTGTGCTCTACACCGATTACGTGTTCCCGTTCGAAGTCGCATCGGTGATCCTGCTGGT
>CP070838.1:382536-386338 GCA_020341835.1 Thiotrichales bacterium
TATTTCCGGACTGGTTTTAGCTTCATCACGAATCTGTTCGAGTGCATCCATAAAACCATCCAGCGCTTCCTTCGCTTCAGACTCAGTCGGCTCGATCAGGAGGCATTCGGGCACCAGCAACGGAAAATAGGTCGTCGGTGCGTGGTAACCGAGATCCAGCAGACGCTTGGCGAAGTCCATCGCAGTGACATGCAGTTCACCGGCTTCTTTTTTCAGGGTGATAATGAATTCATGGCTGGCACGTCGATCCGGTATCGCCAGCTGAAAACCCCGACGTTTTGCTTCAGCCATCATGTAATTGGCGTTCAGGGTGGCAAATTCTGCGACACGCTCCATGCCTGACTTGCCCAGCAGACGCATGTAAATGTAGGCACGCAACAACACCCCGGCATTACCCATGAACGCCGACAGGCGCCCGATCGATTCCGGCGCTTCCCGCTCGGATATGCACCGGTAGCGACCATCATCCCCGCTGACGATCGGTAACGGCAAATAGGGTTTCAGACGTTCCGCCACACCGACCGCGCCGGAGCCCGGACCACCGCCACCGTGTGGCGTGGAAAAGGTCTTGTGCAAATTGGTATGAATGACGTCAAAGCCCATATCGCCGGGACGGATCTTGCCGAGTATGGCATTGAGGTTGGCACCATCGTAATACAGCAAACCACCGGCCTCGTGCACAATACCTGCGATTTTTTCGATCTGGCGTTCGAACACACCCAGTGTCGAGGGATTGGTCAACATCAATCCGGCCGTGTGAGGCCCGACTGCCTGCTGCAGGGCTTCAAAATCGACGTCACCGTTGTCCAGTGTCGGAATTTCCCTGACACTGAAGCCACACATCGTGGCCGTCGCCGGATTGGTCCCGTGCGCCGCGTCAGGCACGAGAATTTCCTTGCGCGCATCATCATTATTCGCCCTGTGATAGGCATGGATCATCTTGATCCCGGCAAATTCACCCTGGGCACCGGCCATCGGCGCCAGTGAAAATGCCGCCATACCCATGGCTTCGCATAACATCGCCTGCAGCTCGTGCATACAGGCAAGAAATCCCTGGCTGTGCTCATCCGGCGTCAGTGGATGCCGTGACAGAAAACCCGGCAACATCGCCAGCGAATTGCACGCCCGCGGATTGTATTTCATCGTGCAGGAACCGAGCGGATAGAAATGGGTATCGATCGAAAAGTTCTTTTTTGACAGGCGGGTGTAATGCCGCACCGCCTGCAGTTCTGAAACTTCAGGCAAAGCCGCCCGATCCTCGCGCAGCAGGTGCGCCGGAATATCGGACAAATCAGCTTTCGATACAGGTGCCTGCGGCGCTCCCTTGCGCCCGGGCTTTGAATGTTCGTGAATCAGCATCAGGCAATCTCCTTCTGCGGGGTTTTCACTCCCAGTATCGCCTGGAGTGCTGTTCGGTAAGCCATAATTTCATCGTCGGTCCTGAGCTCGGTGGCACAGACCAGCAGGGCATCACCCAGCTCGGGATAATCCGCGGCGAGATTATAGCCGCCGTGTATGTTCTGCTCCGCCAGCGCTGCCAGCACCTGATCAACGGGCTTGTCCAGCAGCAGCGCGGATTCATGGAAGACCGGGCTGCTGAATGCCTGCCTGACGCCATCAATCGAGGTCAACTGGTCGACCAGCTTGCGGGTATTCGCATGGCAGGCTGCCGCCGTGTTCTCGAGTCCTCGCGGCCCGAGTATGGCCATATGGATGGTCGATGCCGTTACGACCAGCCCCTGGTTGGTACAGATATTCGACGTCGCCTTGGAGCGCCGGATGTGTTGTTCACGAGCCTGCAGCGTCAGCACAAAGCCTTCTTTGCCGTCGACATCCGTGGTACGGCCGACGATACGCCCGGGCATCTGCCTGACCAGTGCCTTCGAACAGCATAAAAAGCCGTAATAGGGTCCCCCGCTGGACATTGGCGCACCCAGGGGCTGCCCGTCGCCACAGGCGATATCGGCACCCTTGCTGCCCCACTGGCCGGGCGGCTTCAGCACCGCGATGCTCAGCGGATTGGTGATCGATATCAGCAGCGCATTGTTTTCATGGGCCCAGTCGGTGATCGCATCGACATCCTCGAGCGTACCGAAGAAACTGGGCTGCTGGATGACCACCGCGGTGATATCGTCACCGGCTGCCTGCTTCAACGCGTCGAGCTGGACCGTGCCGGTGGCGCGATCGTAATCGACCTCGACCAGCTCGATATTCTGGCCACTGACGATGGTGTCGGCGGTCTTTCGATAGGCCGGATGCACCGTCCTCGGCAACAGTATACGGCGCGTTTTTGACTTGCGGTTGCCTCTGACAGCCATCAGAATCGCCTCGGCAAGCGCCGAAGCGCCGTCGTACAACGAGGCATTGGAGACATCCATACCGGTCAGCGCGGTAATCATGCTCTGGTATTCGTAGGTGAGCTGCAGCGTGCCCTGAGACGCTTCTGCCTGATAGGGCGTATAGGCCGTGTAGTACTCGCCGCGCGTAGTCAGCTGCCACACCGCTGCCGGAATATGGTGTTCGTAGGCACCGGCACCGATAAAACAGACCGCATCGTTGTTCTGCGCGGCGCGTTTGTGCATCAGCTGGGATATCTCCATCTCGGTCATGCCCGGCGGGATGCCGTCGAGACCGGAGACTCTCAAATGTGACGGTATTTCTTCGAACAGCTCATCGGTATCCTTGATACCGATGGTTTCGAGCATTTCATCAATTTCCTGCTCGGTGTGGGGTATAAATGGCATCGCTAGTCTTCTGCTATCTCGGTATCGTAACTGTCTGCATCCATCAGATCATCAAGCTCATCCGGGTTGGAAGGTTTCACCTTGATCAACCAGCCATCGTCATACGGCGAATCATTGATCGTCTCGGGTGCATCCGCCAGAGCTTCATTGACGGCGACAACTTCACCACTGATCGGCATATAAACGTCCGATGCGGCCTTGACGGACTCAACAACGCAGACGGCGTCTTCTGCAGACATCTCTGAACCAACTTCGGGCACTTCGACGAAGACCAGGTCACCCAGCAATTCCTGGGCATGATCGGTAATGCCGATCGTAACGGTGCCGTCGTCTTCGTTTCGCACCCATTCGTGGGATTTCGTGTATTTCAGTTCTGAGGGTATTTCGCTCATTACGATTACCTATAGTTTTCCGAAAAATTCTGACGTGATATTACATTTTTCGGCCAGCAACTCAAATGCCCGGCCTGTCCAGCCAACGCCTTTACACCGGCTTGCCGTCACGGACAAACACCGGTTTGACGATTTTCGCATCCAGCAGTTTGCCGCGGATATCGACCTGGCAATGATCACCCGCCTCTTTTGGCACGCGTGCAAACGCGATTGACTGCTTCAGGGTCGGTGAAAAGGTGCCGCTGGTGGTTTCGCCTTCACCGATATTCTCGACGATGACTTTCTGGTGGCTGCGCAGGATACCCTTGTCCTGCAGCACGAGGCCAACCAGTTTCTGTGTGACGCCTTTGTCACGCTCTTTCTGCAGTGCCTCGCGGCCGATAAAATCACGATCACCGGGTTCCCAGGCGATCGTCCAGCCCAGGCCCGAAATCAGTGGCGAGGTGGTCTCGGTCATGTCCGAGCCGTACAGATTCATACCGGCCTCGAGCCGCAGCGTGTCGCGTGCACCCAGGCCGCAGGGCTTGACGCCAGCCTCGGCGAGCCGGTCCCAGAACGCGGGCGCCTCCGAGTCAGGCAGCATGATTTCAAAGCCATCTTCGCCGGTATAGCCGGTGCGCCCGACAAACCACTCACCGCAGTCACAGCCAAAGAAGCGGTCGAGTT
>CP070838.1:386438-390164 GCA_020341835.1 Thiotrichales bacterium
CCGATTCGCGGCTAAAGCCGCTCCTACACCCCCCGCTGTTGTGCTACCCTGTGCGCTCCGTGGCATACCGTGAGGCATCGATATGAAACTGAAAGCAGCCATCCTGTCACTGGTTTTATGCGTGACCAGTTCGGTAGTGATTGCCAGTGGTGATGATCTAGTGGTCATTATCAAGGACTACAAATTCATCCCCCAGGAAATCACGATCAAGAAAGGCCAGACCCTGACCTGGGAAAACCGTGAGAAGCGCCAGTACCACAGCGTCTGGTTCGAGGCGCTGGGCGAACCGGAGCCCGAGGACTACCTGTTTCCCGAAGATACCTACGAACGCAAGTTCAGCGAAACCGGCTCGTTCCCATACCGGTGCGGCCCGCATCCGGAAATGACCGGCGTCATCCACGTCACCGAATAATCTGACTCACAAAATCATGACCTTCAGAGACTTATTGCTCGCTGGCGCACTCTGTGCCTCGACTATTTCCAGTTCTGTTTCGGCCGGTGCTGATACAGCCGAAGTCGAAAAGCTGTACAGGACGCATTGTGGAGAATGCCACAACGCGCATCGCCTCGGCGGCATGGGGCCTGCATTGCTGCCGGAAAACCTGAAGCGCCTGCGCAAGAATGCAGCCATCGATGTGATCAAGAACGGTCGTGCCGCGACTCAGATGCCGGGCTTCGGCGACAAGCTTTCCGACGACCAGATCCAGTCGCTGGTTGATTATGTTTACACCCCGCTGCCGGAAATACCGGCCTGGGGCATGGAAGAAATCAGGGCCAGCCACATCATTCACAACAGGGAAAGCGACCTGTCCGACAAGCCGGTTTTCGAGGTCAAAGACCCGCTCAACCTGTTTCTGGTGGTTGAACTCGGCGATCACCATGTCACCCTGCTCGACGGCGACCGGATGGAGCCCGTGCACCGCTTCAAATCGCGCTTCGCGCTGCACGGCGGACCAAAATACTCGCCCGACGGGCGCTTCGTCTACTTTGCCTCACGTGACGGCTGGATCAGCAAATACGATATCTACAACCTGAAACTGGTCGCCGAGATACGCGCCGGCATCAACACGCGCAACCAGGCGGTTTCAGCCGATGGGCGCTATGTGATGATCGCAAACTACCTGCCGCACACGCTGGTATTGCTCGACGCGCGTGATTTGAGCCCGATCAAGCTGTACGATGTCAAAGATTCCAAAGGTAAAACATCGCGCGTCAGCGCAGTTTATACAGCGCCTCCACGCGACAGTTTTATTGCCGCGCTCAAAGATATCCCGGAACTCTGGGAAATCTCGTACGATCCGCCGCCGGGCTTCGGCATGTGGATTCATGATTACCGGGAGGATTCCGGTGAAGACTCAACACCCGATCCCTTTCCCGTCAGAAAAATCACCGTGGCTGATTACCTGGATGATTTTTTCTTCGACCAGGACTATATCTCGCTGGTCGGTACATCCCGTGAAGGCAAGGGACAGGTTGTCGATATGGACGTTGGCCGGGTTGTCGTGCCCGACCTCGAACTTCCCGGCATGCCGCACCTGGCTTCGGGGATCACCTGGGAGTACGAGGGCCGCACGGTGATGGCAACACCCAATCTGAAAAAAGGCAACATCAGTGTTATCGACATGGAAACCTGGAAAACCATCAAGAACATCGAAACACTCGGGCCCGGCTTCTTCATGCGCAGCCACAGGGACTCACCCTACGCCTGGGTCGATGTCTTTTTCGGTCCAAACAAGGATGTGGTCCACGTGATCGACAAGAAAACCCTGGAAATCGTCAAGACCCTGCGCCCTGCGCCTGGGAAAACAGCGGCCCATGTCGAATTCACCCGCGACGGCAAATACGCACTGCTCAGCATCTGGGACCCGGACGGCGCGGTAGTTGTTTACGATGGTGATACGCTGGAAGAGATCAAGCGCCTGCCAATGAACAAACCCTCGGGTAAATACAACGTCTATAACAAGACGCGTTACCTGGAAGGAACGAGTCATTAAAACGTACAGAGCGTGAAGTCAGGACGTTATATCCAGACGTTATTAACCGCAGAGACGCGCAGACACAGAGATTTGTTCATGCGCCTTGGACACAACTGTTGTCACGAGCTGTTAACACCTGGAACTACAGTCATTCCTGCAAACGATTGATATCCTCCGCGTCTCTGCGGTTAATAACAGGTTGTTACTTTGCGCCTTTCTGGCAAGTCATCATGAATTGCCAGATCAGACTACCGCAGCGTTTGAACAGAACTGCTGCAGTAAAGCCGACCCTTCCCTGCCCCCTGCTGTTCCTGCTGTTTACATGCATACCAGTCTTCGACCGGCCTGATATCGACGCGCCCGTCATCGACGTGAACCAGGTAAAAATGCCTGGTCATGCTCGAAGAGATGGTGTGACTGAACTCAGAAAACATCAGCTCGCTGCGGATACAGCGGCTTTCGACTATCGGTATACCAGCGCCATTGAAAACGCCTTCAACCAGTTGCGCTTTTTCCCGACACTGATCCAGGGTATCGGTATTCACAAAGGATGCGTTGATATCGCCGGCTGCGTTGCGTGTCAGCAAAACCAGCAGGAACAGTGTTTTCATGCACGCAGCCTGCTATCAGACGGCCGGGCCTGACGCCGGGCTCGACAAGCCTATTTGACGCCTTTTTCGATCAGGAAGCTGCTGTATTCCTTGTCGGTCCCGTTGATGTGATTGATCAGCCAGTCACCAAGATAGTCGAGCGCATTCTTCATTGCGGCATCATGGTTCGTCTCATACTCTGCCAGCACTTCTTCAACCTTCCGGATCATCGCCTGGTGCTGGGCCTTGTGCGGCTCAAAATCAGGGTAGCCGTTCTGCTCCATCAGGCCCTCTTCGTAATTGAAGTGCGTCTTGGTGTAATCCACCAGCTCATCCAGTGCTTCGCGCTCGTAAGTTTCGCCGGTCGAATATTTCACAGCTGTCTGCAGCTGGTTGATCAGGTTGACGAGTCTTTTGTGCTGCTCATCGATCGAGTTGATGCCAACGCTGTACTCGTCCTTCCATACCAGATACTGTTTTTCCGACAACTTTCTGTGCAGGAACGGCAACGCGATCAGTACGGCCACCAGCAGCCAGGTCAACGGGCTGGTCGGGCCAGCCATGAATCCCAGTATGACCGCAGTGACCAGTGTCAGTATCAGCAACGCTACACCGAACATGCTCAGATTTTTGTTCATGCGAATTGTTCCTTATTGAAAATCAGTCGAAGAAAACCATTATTATCATTATCGCCGGGCACGGCTAACAATGCCGTCAGCGCGATAGCGGACCTATTGTAGACACGGGCGCGGCAAACCGAAATGATCTGTGTCAAATCAGCAACAGGAAGCATTATACGTGCATTTTCAGCGACAATCGCGTTCGGTTCTATCCCGCCTCCTGCACCAGCATCGGGCTTCAACGGCGGGTTAGTTGCTGTTTTATCAGGGATTGCGCAAGCACCTACCAGGCAGCGTGACAATGTTGTCATAGCTTGACTTAAATCAATGACATACAGACTGTGACAGTCCAATATCGCAATCGTCTGGACCATGCTAAATGTAACAAAAAGCAAAATAAACAATAACGACTGCGGGAATGATTGATGATGAATAGAGGCTTTGTTTCGCTGGTTGGTGCCGGCCCCGGAGATGCCGATCTCCTGACGTTGAAAGCACTGCGCTTACTGAAAACTGCGGACGTGGTTGTGTACGACCGCC
>CP070838.1:390264-393904 GCA_020341835.1 Thiotrichales bacterium
GCACAAGGAAAAAGACTGGGTCGTTGTTGGCGCAACCCCCGAAGATATGCTGAACGCCGGGTTTCAACAGGTCGGTAAGGACTTCCCTGTTTTCCTGCATCCGGACACCAAGGAAGAATATGCGCTTGCCCGTACCGAACGCAAAACCTCACCGGGTTACAGGGGCTTTGCGATACACGCGACGCCCGAAGTGACGCTGGAGGAAGACCTTTTGCGCCGCGACCTGACGATCAATGCGCTGGCAAAGGACGAGTCGGGAATGATCATCGATCCATTCAACGGACTGCAGGACCTGGACGACAGGGTACTGCGCCACGTATCCCCGGCATTCAGCGAAGATCCTGTTCGTATTCTTCGCGTTGCACGCTTTGCCGCGCGCTACCACCATCTGGGATTTACCGTCGCCGATGACACCATGCGACTGATGTCAGACATGGTCGATAACGGCGAAGTCGACGCACTGGTGCCTGAACGCGTCTGGCAGGAAATGGAAAAGGCCCTGGGTGAGCGCTCACCCGAACGCTTCATTGAAGTACTGCGCGCGTGTGGCGCACTGCAACGAATACTGCCGGAACTGGAGCGACTGTTTGGTGTACCACAACCGGAACAGCACCACCCTGAAATAGACACTGGCGTCCATACCCTGATGGTGCTGCAGCAGGCCTGCCGCCTGAGCGAGGATACCGAGGTGCGTTTTGCGGCGCTTATGCACGATCTGGGCAAGGGCGTAACGCCCGAAGCCGAATGGCCCCAGCATATCGAGCACGAGGCACGCGGCGCCGAAATTGTTCTCGAACTTTGCCGACGCCTGCGCATACCCAACGAGTATCGTGATCTGGCGGAACGCACCGCCCGCTTTCACCTGCATTTCCACCGCGCACTCGAATTAAAGCCTTCAACCGTTGTCAGGACCCTGGAACAGCTGGATGCGTTCAGAAAGCCACAGCGTTTTGAGAAATTTCTGCTCGCAAGCGAAGCCGATGCGCGCGGCCGCCCCGGTCACGAAGACGCAACGTTTCCACAGGCCGCCTATTTCAGGCAGGCATTTGAGCAGGCGCAGAAAGTCGATATCAAGTCACTGGTCCAACAGGGCTACAGCAACCGGGAACTCGCAGACCAGATCAGGCAGGAGCGGACCAGGCTGGTGGCGGCGATCAAAAAATAGAGTCCGCGAAAAACAATATCAATGGATCAGCTGCTCCATCTTCGCGAGTATAAACCTCATCCGCGTTCTCGACAGCACAAATGCAAGCAGGACACCCAGTGTATTCGCAAGCATATCGCCCACTTCACTTTGCCGTCCGGCATCGAAACTCTGCAGGTACTCCATAAAGAATCCCAGGCACAAAAAGAATATCAGCCAGAACAGGACGTGTTGCCTGATATGGTAAATCTGCATAAACCAGAACGTCAGTGAAAAGTAGGCGAAGGTATGAAACAGCTTGTCCTGATAAGGCAGGCGCGTGTCGATATCGATCGGGCTGCTGACCAGGGAAAGATAGACCACCAGTACGATCAGCAAATAGCCAATCAACAGCCAGAGACTTCGATAACGTAACTGCGGGTTCGTCGCTGACATCAGATAAACAGCACCACCAGAACAGCGCCAAGCACAAGCCGGTAAGCGACGAACGGCAACATGCCAATACGCTCAAGCAACTTGAGAAAATAATGGATGCAGGCATAAGCACTGACCGCCGAAATGAGCGCCCCGATCAATAACGCCTGTGCGTCCTCGATACTTGCAGTGCTCAGGTACTCGACGGTCTCGAACGAACCCGCCAGAAATATCACCGGTATCGACAGCAGGAAGGAAAACCTCGCTGCCGCTTCACGCTTCAGGCCCAGCATCAGGCCTGCCGTAATCGTGATGCCCGATCGGGATGTTCCAGGTATCAATGCCAGTGCCTGCGCCAGGCCGATGATTACAACGTCCCGCAGCACCAGCCCGTATTCGTCCTTGCGCCTACTGCCGGTGCTGTCGGCATACCACAGCAACAGGCCGAATATAATCGTTGCAACGGCAATCACCAACGGCGCTCTTAACTGCGTTTCGATCAGGCCCTTGAAAAGCAGGCCGGCGAGACCGACCGGTATGGTACCGATCAACACCGCCCAGGCCAGGCGCGCGTCCGGGGTCAGCCGCCCCCGGAACGAAGCCAGCCACTCAACCAGCATGCGTGCCAGCTCACGGCGGAAATACAGCACGACGGCCGTCAACGTACCGGCATGCACAGCGACATCAAAGGCCAGACCCTGATCGGGCCAGTCGGTCAGAACCGGCACAAGAATAAGATGCGCTGAACTCGAAATCGGCAGGAACTCGGTCAGGCCCTGCACCAGTGCGAGAATAACGATTTGGAGTATTTCCACCTGTCGCTTCCTGAATCTGTTAAAGCCTGTTGCGATAGTCCTGCATGCTGAATCCGATCATCGGGATATCAACCCGCCTGCTCAATGCCATTGCCTTGAATCGCTCCCCCATCTCGGAGGGCAAAGTCAAGGTCTTGATCTGCTGTGCCAGAAGAATCTGTCGCCCGGGATCATCACTCGCCAGAGCCTGATGCAACTCTGCCAGCCCGCACCCCATCAGAAACATTGCCTGCGAAGTGTAACCGCTTACTTCGAAACCTGCTTCAACCGCTGCGTGGGCGACGCTGCTGAAATCGACGAATGCAGTTATATCCTGCAAACCCGGATACCAGAGCGGGTCGGCATGCGCACGATGCTGATAATGACATATCAGGGTGCCGCTATCGCGTTCATCAAGATAATATTCCTGCACCGGATATCCGTAATCGATCAACAGCACCACGCCTTTGTTTAAAACTGATTCGAGACTGGATAGCCAGGCCCTGATCGCCGGATTAAATTCAGAACAGTAACCGTTTTCAAAGGGTTTCTGGCGGCGTTGCTCGATGAGACGAACCTGGTCAACCACATTTTTTTCAGCTTTGCGGTAACGCGCCTGCATCTGCCCCGCCTCTGCGAAAACACAAAGTTGCTCGACGGCACCATTATTGATGCGAAAACATTCAACCGGCATTGCATCGAGCACTTCATTGGCGATGACAACACCCTGGATCGACTGAGCCGGCAGGCCATCGAGCCAGTGTACTTTTTCCAGCAGATGCGCCGCCTTCGCCTCGATCGTCTGCCGCTGGCGAACGCGCAGTTCAGCACTGAGCTCGACGATGAAGTAGTTTGCAGGCAGTTCACCCAGGCACTCCAGCTCGAGCAGAATATCCGCCGCCATCACACCCGAACCGGCGCCGAACTCGAGAATATCGGCCCGGTCCATTTCAGCGATTATCTGCGCCGTCTGCCGCGCAACGCATCGTGAAAACAGGGCCGACACTTCTGGTGCAGTAATGAAGTCCCCGGCCATACCGAACTTCTGCGCACCGCCACTGTAATAGCCCAGCCCAGGTAGATACAGTGCGATCTGCATGTATTCACTGAAACTGATCATTCCACCCTTTTCGGCACATCGTTCGGCTATGTGCGACGATAACTCCCTGCTGCGTTGTTTAGCAACTTCGTCAGGCTCTGGCAGTGCTTCAATCGATCGACTCATATTGGTTGGCGTGCGCATATGTGCGATTATTAGCTCTTTGCCGGCCCCTTGATCAGGTATGGC
>CP070838.1:394004-397395 GCA_020341835.1 Thiotrichales bacterium
TACCAGCCAAACGGAAGTTATTGAGTTTAGGTCCCCCTTAAGCTCGCCGAAGACAGCTTCGCTGGTAGGGTCGATTGGCCAGGGATGGCCAATCGAGTCTCGTCGAGCCCGGATGGCGAGTCGAGACGACCCGTTGGCAGCGAAGATGGCTGAGGGAACGCGAAGCGCGAGCGCCGGGGGCGGCGTTCTTTTGGTTACTTTTCTGTCGCTGTTGACAGAAAAGTAACTCGCCCGACAGGGCGAAACACAATCGATGAGAAAAAAGGAAACAGAATGCTTCGCGGCTGAAGCCGCGCCTGCAACAGCGGGACCAGGCATTCAAAAATCCGCTGCAAACAATAACGAAGCCCCAAATCAACTGTCCAGCAAGGCCGGCAAAAAATACTCACTCACCAGCAATGCCCTGCCACCAACCCTGAAAACCGACCTCCTGCCCCAGACACTATCCTGTTCAGCCAGACCAAGTCCATCAGGTAGCTGCTTACCCGTCAGGGAAGTTACCATGACCTCGTCGCGCTCCATGGTACGGTCTGCAAATAACATCGCACCCAGCGGGCGTGTACCCAGGTTTGCATATTTTCGCTGCTTGCCCTTGAGTGTTGAAAAGGGTATCACCGTCCTGGCATACACCCAGCAGGCGCTGCCGCAACACAAACGAACCTGTCGAACCAGCGCGTAGCTTCCGGTTTCCATACCCAGTACCCTTAACTCATCCAGGCGTGGGCGTTGTATTCTCTGCGAAAGCACTTCTACGCGAAAATCGGCCCTGCATTTCTGCTTCAGCCGTGCCGTCAGTGATGCAGGATCAAACAGCCAGGACTGCACATCTGCAGGTACGTGTTTGGAAAACAGCTGACGCCGCAGGAACCAGCGTTGTTGAACAGTAAGCGCGTACATTAATGACCATATAACCCGGAATGAACTCTGGTCGCTGAATAATACCGCTTATCCGAGGTGGTTGCGAAAACAGGATTGACGGGGGCTTATTAACCGAGCCAGCGCGCCAGGGTTTTCTTGAGGTCAGCTTCGACGACCGGCTTGCCGATATAGTCATTCATTCCGGCCCCCAGACACTTCTCCCGGTCTCCTTCCATCACATTCGCCGTCATCGCAATGACCGGCAGATCGTTCAGCGCTTCCTGTTGGCGTATGTTCTGGGTAGCCACGAATCCGTCCATCACCGGCATCTGGCAGTCCATCAATACCGCATCGAAGGATTCCTGCGCCAGCTTGTCCAGCGCCTCCTGCCCGTCACCTGCCAGGGTGGACTGGATACCGATTTTTTCCAGCATTTTTTGCGCGACCATCTGGTTGATGGGATTATCCTCGACCAGCAGCACATGCCCGCTCAGCTTTTCCTTGAGTTCACGCTCCTGTTCCTGCGGCTGCTCCATCGACTGCTCCTCGCCGACCGCCAGGGGCAGCCTGAACCAGAAAGTTGAACCCTCGCCCGGAACACTTTCAACACCAAACCGGCCTTCCATCATTTCAACCAGTTGCTTGACGATCGCCAGTCCCAGCCCAGTGCCTCCATACTTACGCGTTGTCGAACCGTCGGCCTGGGTAAATTCATTGAACAGCTTGTCTTTTACGTTTTCCTCGATACCGACACCGGTGTCCTCAACTTCAAATCGTATATCAGCCTTGTCGTCATCGATTGATACGACCCGAACCTTCAATGCGACGTGGCCTTTTTCTGTGAACTTGAGCGCATTGGACACCAGGTTGGCCAGTATCTGCCTGATGCGTGTCGGATCACCAGTCAATACCGCCGGCAGACGTTTATCGATGTCAGCATAAAACTCGATACATTTTTCCTCGGCTGTCATCGTGTGCAAGGTAATCAGTTGATTGACGATTTCGGACAGATCTAGCGGTATCAGTTCGATGTTCAATTTACCAGCTTCGATCTTTGACAGATCCAGAATGTCATTGAGGATCGTCAGCAACGAATGCGCCGACTTGTGCGCCGTGTCGACATACTCCTTTTGCACGCTGCCCAGATCTGTATCAGAGAGCAACTGCAAGGTGCCGATTACACCGTTCATCGGTGTGCGAATCTCATGGCTCATGTTCGCCAGAAACTCGCCTTTTGCCTGACTCATTTCCTCCGCCTTGTCTTTCGCCTGTTTCAGCTCTTTTTCCATGCGTTTGACATATTCAATTTCATCCGTGAGCTCCCTGTTCATGTTTTCAAGCTTGACGCCCGCCTGCGTCAGATTCGTGATCAGCTCTTCATTGGTGTACTCGAGCCTGAGCGCGTCCGACGAGGCGAGGTACATTCGATAGACCGCCAGTATCATCACAACCATGAACAGACCGGTCATTGCTGACAGCGCATAGTAAACCTCGCCGCCGATATAGAACAGGCGCACCATTAACGGCACCAGTGCGAGCCCGACGAAACCCGAATACACCCAGGCCACATTCGACAGGGTCACACCACTGGCAGCAACGCCTGCCAGTATAAAGGCGAGTACGATCTGTTCGACGCGATCATAGGGGAACATCAGTGTCGAGGTAACGCCCCAGCCTGCGCCGGTGATCAGCACGGCCAGCAAATACCAGCGTCTCGCTATATCGACGTAACCGCGCTTGCGTGCCGGATCGTACATTCTTGAATACGTTATGAAAGTACGTACTACAAACAGCGAAGCCATAAAACCGAGCCAGACACTGAGTACCACATGCGGAAGCTTGTTCCACAACAGCACGACCCACAGTATGGCCATAATGAAGCCGACCAGACCGCCGAAGCCCGAGCCTTCGATCAGGCGCGTCACCTGTGTTTGCATAACGCGATCACTGAAATCACTGGCCTTGTAAGTGGCGTTGACTTCAGTACCGATAGCGTTGTTGTTGAGTACCTGCTCGATCATCAAGAATGTAATTATGCAGAATCCATTTATTATAGATAGTCGACTGCCACTATAAATACCAGCCTGGCCATCGTATTCGGCGTTTAAACAGCACCGAAACGCTCAGCCTTGCCCAGCCAGCGGCGGATCAGCGGCTTCACCGTCTCCGCTTGATTCTGGAGTATATAGCGGGAAGCAGCGTTGACCCCGGGCAGCCAGCGCTCGTCCCTGACAATGTCGGCAATGCGCATCTGCATCAGGCCCGTCTGGCGCGTACCCAGCACCTCGCCGGGGCCGCGCATTTCAAGGTCTTTCTGCGCAATGACAAAGCCACTGTTTGTCTCGCGCAGTATACCCAGCCTCTGCTTGCCTCGTTCTGACAAAGGTGAACTGTACATCAGAACACAGGCGCTTTGTTTTGTACCACGCCCGACACGCCCGCGCAGCTGATGCAACTGCGCAAGACCGAGACGCTCCGCGTTCTCAATGACCATCAGCGAGGCATTGGGCACATCAACACCGACTTCGATCAC
>CP070838.1:397495-400774 GCA_020341835.1 Thiotrichales bacterium
TTGGCAGCACCAGCGAGGATGCCGAGCCGCCACCGCAGCAGGAAGCTGCGAATGTCGACTCCGCGAATAAGAGTGCGGCCCCGATAACGAGGCCGCGAGTTACCTGCTTTACGCAGGTCGAGGAGGAGGTTTTGTTCACTTCACTTCATCTATTTACGGCAGTGTCACGATGAAGGTGGTGAAGTCATTCACACCGGCGTTTACAGCAAGGCCGTCGGTTGTTTTGGTCTCGCCGCTGACAGTCAGCCTGACCTTGATCTGGTTGGCGCCTGAGGTTAAGGACAAGCCATTAAGGCTCCAGGTGCCGTCAGTGTTGTCAACACCGTGGTCATTCTGCCAGCCACCGTCGTTGACATTGACGTCAACGGTGACGTTATTCACATCATAGGTGGGAGCGCCCATACCTGAATTCAGTGTCATCGGATCTAGCAGGGCCGGGAAGTTCAGCATGTCTTCCATCGGTGCGATGAAAATATCAAACTGGTAGTTGGTGCCGCCGCCCGTTTCTGTCAAGCCATCCCTGAACAGGTTGTACGGGCGCGGTACGGTAAGCATATTCATATCGACAATGGTGTCGGTGATGCCCTTGAGCTGCACACGTTGAGTGTTATCCGCCATTGCCATCATCACGGTTGGGTACAGGTTCGCCATTTCAGTGGAATCAATATCGACCATCAGGTGCCAGTAACCCATGGTGTCGCCGGTCATCATCACTGAAGGCATCAGGTAGTAAGCGGTCGCAGTGTAGGTTCCGGGGCTGGTCTCAACGAAATCGACGTAAGGTGTGCTGTGCATCCGGTCTGCCATATGCATCATCGGAGACAGTGCCAGCGTCAGGCCTGTTGCAGCACTGCCGTCCGACAGGTTGGTGATGGTCAGGTTGAATGCGGACTTGCCTTGCATTTCCATCATCATCGAGCTGTATTCGATCCGGTAGGAAGCGGTAAGCACAACCTTGGCGAAGGGGACTACGCCTATCTGGGCATCATTCAGTCCGGTATTATCATTGGCGCTGCCGTGAAAGTTCAGCAGCGCAGTGGAAAACTTGTTTTGAATGTCTTCCGGAATTGCGGTCCCGCCAACACTGACAGCACCTGAAGCGGCCTGGCCGTCAAGAGTGTTGTCCGACAGGTCCAGTGCCAGTGCGGAAAGCAGGTTGAACTGCTGATCAGCCGGCAGGCCGAGGTCGGAGGTCAGCTGACTGAAGGCCGCTGCGCGCAGACCGGCAAGCAACTGATCATTTTCAGCACCAGCGGCGGGGCTGGTGGCGTCGGTCGGTGCAATGCCGTGATCAGGCGTATAGCCAAAGGCACTGTTAAAGGCAGCTTCGGCATCGGTCATGGTCATGCCATGTACCGTGACCAGTTCGTTGATAATTTTTGAACCAGGGGTGGCATGAACGCTGTTGCTGGTTGAGCTGAGGCTGCCGCCGGCAACCATGACCGACATCGCGCCTGCGTCGGTGCTTGCGCCCGTCGCTTCGTCATCAAACGTTCCGCCAGTAGATTCAAACACCAGCGTCGAAGCCAGGTCGGCGTCAGGAATACTAACGGTGAAACCGTCGTGCCCTGTTGTGACCGGCCCGGCAATGTCGTTGCCGCTGGTGTCTTTGACGGTCACGGTCGCGCCATCTACGTGCGATGCAAATATCGAACCGCTGATTGTCGTTGTTGCAGGCGCATCACTGCCGGAACTGCTGCATGCTGCAAGGGTCGTTATTGAGCAGGCAAGAACCGCATAGCGGAAAAAACTCTGTAACTCCATCGTAATCAATCTCCCGAATCGTGGAACAAAAAATTAGTTGTTGGGAAGTACACAGCAAGGACCGTGCCAACCAGTAAATTCAATGGCTTGGTTGCTTCTGGATGCAGAAATTCTGTAAAGCTGGCTGACAGAGTGTGTGATATCACACAGTGCCTAAGTCATTGAGAATGAAAACTATTTCTATGTTCAAGCATCAGTGATTCGAACCACGTCCTGGTTAAACTTAAGTCACTGGGCAGGTCATGAAGAACGCAGGATTCAGTTCGTGGGCGGATCACCCTGGCTGCCCACGTTTTGTAATCCCGGTGTTTCGAATATGTTCACATTTCGTATAAAATCACCGCCTTTTTCTCGCACGAGTCGGGGTGAGTAATGGCAGCACTGAAAGTAGGCGTTGTAATGGGTAGTCAGAGCGACTGGCCGGTTATGGAGCACGCGGTCAAGCAACTGGAACAGTTTGGCGTAGCGTTCGAGGCAAAAGTGGTGTCTGCGCATCGTACTCCGGACCTGTTGTTCGAATACGCCGAAACCGCTCGTGAACGTGATCTGGCCTGTATCATCGCCGGTGCGGGCGGTGCAGCACATTTACCCGGGATGCTGGCAGCCAAGTCGACAGTGCCAGTTCTGGGTGTACCGGTACCGTCGAAGTATCTCAAAGGCATGGACTCGCTGCTCTCTATCGTGCAAATGCCGAAAGGAGTACCGGTGGCGACCTTTGCGATTGGTGAGGCGGGTGCGGTAAATGCAGCCCTGTATGCCATCGCCATGCTTGCCGTCCATGATCAGTCGCTGGCTGAAAAACTGGAGGAATTCAGGCGTCGGCAGCATGCCAGCGTATTAGAGATGCGGCTGCCACCGAACACCTGATATGGCCACGCCAATACTCCCGGGCTCAACTCTGGGCATCCTCGGTGGCGGGCAGCTGGGCCGCATGTTCTGCATCGCTGCGCGCAATATGGGCTACCGGCTGAACGTGCTCGACCCCGATCCTGACAGTCCTGCCGGCAAGGTCGCCGACGATCATATCGAGGCGGCTTATTCTGATCAGCAGGCGCTGGAAAACCTGGCGCGCACCTGCGATGTCATCACAACCGAATTCGAGAATGTGCCCGCCGGATCGATGCGGCAGCTGGCCGGTAACAAGCCTGTTTTCCCGCCCGCCGAAGCACTCGAGATTGCCCAGAACCGTAATCGTGAGAAGGCGTTTGCCAGCCGTGCCGGACTGACTCCCGCACCGAATCACGCGGTGTTCGAGCAGGCTGATCTTGAACCGGCGGTCAGGGCAACGGGCTTGCCGGCCGTGCTAAAGACCGCCACGCTGGGTTATGACGGCAAGGGCCAGTTTATCGTTGATTCGCTGGAGCAGGCGCAACAGGCATTGCTGGAATGCGGCGGCGTCGAATGTGTGCTGGAGAAGAAAATCGACCTGAAGAAGGAAGTGTCGGTTATTGTCGCGCGCAACCAACAGGGTGAAACGGCTGTATACCCCGTTGGCGAGAACGAACATCGCAACGG
>CP070838.1:400874-404148 GCA_020341835.1 Thiotrichales bacterium
ACTTTCGTCAAGCTCGTTTCCTGGTACGACAACGAGTATGGCTATACCTGCAACATGCTGCGATTCGTCCAGCACGTAGCCGCCAACTAATCTAAGCGGATCCTTTGTTCCCTGGCTTCGTTGTTTGTATGGCTTGAGTGCTCTCACGTATTGCATATACGCTCCGCGCTCAAGCCACACAAACGCCTCGCCAGAGAACAAAATCTCTCGCTTGGGGCGTAGTCGAAGAGTTTTCCATTCCAGCCCGGTTTTTTAAATCGGGCTGGCGTGTTTAAAAAGTATCGTTTGTTAAGTAACTTTTATTTAACAAACCGTATTTATAATTTATTGATTCAGGAGTTTTCCAATGGCTTTTATCAAGCTGACTGATCTCGATTTGGCAGGCAAGCGCGTACTTATCCGTGCCGACCTCAATGTGCCGGTAAAAGACGGCAAGGTGACATCGGATGCACGAATTACTGCATCGATGCCAACCATTGAGCATTGCGTCAAGGCTGGTGCCAAAGTCATGGTGATGTCTCACCGTGGCCGTCCTGAAGAGGGCAAGGTGGACGACGAAAATTCCATGCAGCCGATTGCAGATAACATGACTGCAAAAATGGGCAAGGAAGTGCGTCTGGTCAAAGACTATCTCGACAACGCACCGGAAGTGGCTGGCGGCGAGGTCGTGCTGTTTGAAAACGTGCGCTTCAATGCGGGTGAGAAGAAAGATGACGACGCACTGGCGCAGAAATATGCTGCCCTTTGTGACATCTTTGTGATGGATGCATTCGGTACCGCGCACCGCGCCCAGGCCTCCACCCACGGTGTTGGTGTACACGCCCCGGTTGCCTGTGCCGGCCTGCTGCTGTCGGAAGAACTGGATAGCCTCGCCAAGGCACTGGCTGAACCCGCGCGCCCGATGGTTGCCATCGTCGGTGGCTCCAAGGTGTCGACCAAGCTGACCGTGCTGGAAGCGCTTTCCGAGAAAGTTGACCAGCTGGTCGTCGGCGGCGGTATTGCAAACACTTTCCTCAAGGCGACCGGCCACAATGTCGGCAAGTCGCTGTGTGAGGCTGACCTGGTTGATACCGCAAAGGCGCTGATCGAAAAGATGAAGGCGCGCGGTGCAAGTATTCCGATTGCAAGCGATGTTGTCTGCGGCAAGGAATTCAGCGAAACGGCTGAAGCGACCCTGAAGTCAGCCGACGCGGTTGAAGATGACGACATGATCTTTGATATTGGCCCGGATTCCGCCAGGGAACTCGCCGACATCATCAGCAAGGCCGGTACCATTGTCTGGAACGGTCCGGTTGGCGTATTCGAATTCGACCAGTTCGGTGAAGGCACGAAAACGGTATCGATGGCGATTGCCGATTCCGCCGGTTTCAGCCTCGCGGGCGGTGGCGATACGATAGCGGCTATCCAGAAGTACGATATCTACGACAAGGTATCCTACATCTCGACCGCCGGTGGCGCTTTCCTCGAATATCTGGAAGGCAAGACCCTGCCTGCGGTCGCAATGCTGGAAGCGCAGGCCAAGAAATAAATAGTGGCAAGGGGCGAGTGGCGAGTGGTAAGGCAGACACAGCAGATAGGTGCGGTAAATCTGCCCTCGGTTTTTCCTCGCCCCTCGCCCCTCGTCCCTCGTTACTGAGCCATGCGTAGAACCAAGATAGTTGCGACGCTCGGGCCGGGCTCCGGTTCGCCTGAAGTGATCGAGGAGATGATCCGCGCGGGCGTTGATGTTTTTCGGTTGAATTTTTCTCATGGTACCCATGAGGAGCAGCGCCATCGCAACGAACTGATTCGTAGCTGCAGCGAGCGGGCAGGACGCATCGTCGGCGTGCTGGCTGATTTGCAGGGGCCGAAAATCCGCACCGGCCGGTTTGTCGATCACCGGGTGCAGCTGATCAGGGGTGAAAGCTTTATACTCGATGCCGATCTCGGCGAAGACGAGGGTACCAATGAACGCGTTGGTATTACCTACAAGGATTTGCCGAAAGACGTCAAGCCCGGCAACCAGCTATTGCTGGACGACGGCCGTGTTGAACTCGAAGTCGTCGAAGTCAAAGGCACTGAAATCCATTGTCTCGTTCGCTATACCTGCGAGCTGTCGGATAACAAGGGCATCAACCTCAAGGGCGGGGGGTTGTCGGCACCGGCGTTGACGGAAAAGGACAAGGTGGACATCAAGGCGGCTGCCGAACTCGATGTGGATTATGTCGCGCTGTCATTTGCACGCTCGGGCGCGGACGTGCACCAGTGCCGTGACTATGTGCAACAGGCCGGTTGTTCGGCGGGCATCGTCACCAAGGTTGAACGTGCCGATGCTATCGAGAATATCGATGAAATCATCGAGGCCTCCGATGTCATCATGGTGGCCCGCGGTGACCTGGGTGTCGAGCTCGGTGACGCGGAATTGCCGGCGATACAGAAGAGCATCATCAAGAAGGCGCGCGAGCTCAACAAGGTTGTGATTACGGCGACGCAGATGATGGAATCGATGATCGACAACCCGATCCCGACGCGCGCCGAGGTGTTTGATGTGGCCAATGCGGTGCTCGATGGCACCGATGCAGTGATGCTGTCGGGTGAGACAGCGGTTGGTCGCTACCCGGTCAAGGTGGTTCAGGCGATGAGCCGGATCTGTGAGCACGCCGAGCAGCAGCGTGAGGCGCTGAAGTCCGACCATCGCGTTCACCTTATGTTCGGTAGGGTTGATGAGGCGATCGCGATGGCTACAATGTACACCGCGAATCATCTCGATGTGGCCGCGATTGCATCATTGACGGAATCGGGTGCCACGGTGCTGTGGATGTCCCGTATCAGCTCGGGTATACCGATTTACGCGCTGACACGGCATCACAGGACGCAGCGCAAGGTGGCACTGTATCGAGGGGTGTACCCGGTCGATATCGGGAGCGATAAAATCGGCCCGATTCACGTGACCCAGTGCGTTGTTGATGTACTGTTGAAGAAAAAAATTGTGACAAAAGGACAACGAATCATTATGACCCGCGGTGACCTGATTGATGAAAGGGGTGCGGGTACGAACACAATGAAAATCGTCGACATCATTGACTGAAGCAGTTTGTGAATAGAATTTAAATCAAGCGAAAAACTACCAAGTTTTCAGGAGAACGAAAATGGCATTAATTTCAATGAGACAGTTGCTGGACCACGCCGCAGAGAATGACTACGGCATGCCGGCGTTCAATGTAAACAATATGGAGCAGGTGCATGCGATCATGCAGGCTGCCGATGAAACCAGCAGCCCGGTTATCATGCAGGG
>CP070838.1:404248-407487 GCA_020341835.1 Thiotrichales bacterium
ACAGGATGCGCCGGCAAACATGATCATGTGCCATTTGTGCACGGTGACGTCGTCACGGCTCATCGGCTGGTTAGCGTCGTCTGTTAACGCAAACGACTCGACATCGATGATCGGATCCAGCAGTTCGCCCTTGTTGCTGAAACCGGGCGGGGTAATACCCAGGAAAAACAGGCCGTAGGCCGCAACCACCGGTGCCACAAACGCGATAACAACGAACCACGGTGTGTACGGATTTCGTTTCGGTGTCTGCTGGGCCTGCTCGATCGGTTCGGGATTGTTCATCTTGTTTTGCTATTCACTTGTCTGATTTCTTTTTTAACCCGGATTACGCTACGCTAATCCAGGCTACGCTTTTGGCGAATGACCTGTGGGCAATTCGCGGCTAAAGCCGCTCCTACAATTCATTACTCATTATTCATTATTCGTTATTCATTGTCTGTTCGCTTTCGGATATTCACCGCGATATAAATCACCACCAGCGCCGCCGTCATCGCATACCACTGGAAGGCATAACCGATATTCTTTTCGCTGTCGAGATTCATCACCGGGATCTCACGGTGGAAACCGTGCTCCGCATCCTTGTCCAGTCTCAGCACCATCGGCATCACCTCGTACCCCAGCATCTGACCGATCTCGCTGGTATCAACGTACTGCAGCACCATCGGCCAGGACAGCGTGTCGTGGACATTGTCGGCCAGCATGAAATCCTTTGACGGCGGCCTGTCGACCAGCGCCTTGAAGGTCACCCGTGCGGATACCGTATCAAATTCAGGCAACTCCTGCCGGGTCCGTCCCTGTTTCAGCCAGCCCCGGTTCACCAGCATGGTTCGGCCATCATCCAGCGTAAACGGGGTATATATATCATAACCGGCAAAACCCTTGACGATCCGGTTGTCGAAATAGAAGTGGTGTTCGGTATCGAACGTGCCGCTGACGACGACCGGAATAAATATCTGATCCTCCTGCGCGTGCGGCAGTTCCTGCATGCTCACCGGCGCCAGGTGCTTGCGCTGATTGATCTTGTCCTGCTGATTGCTGATATACTCGCCCTTGGTATATTGCCATTCACCCAGTGTCACCATCACATACACAAAAAACACCGTGACGACAGTAGGGAATATACCCGGACTGAAGGTATAGGGTCCGATGCTGAGCCTGAACAATCTTGCGTGGAGTAAGGGTTTCACGGCGGGTGACTGATTAATTTCCGGAGTACTTTGTGATCTTTAAAACAATTATCGTCGTGTTACTGCTTGTCGTTGTGTTCAGCCTGGGTCAGGCGCTCTTTTTCCTGATCAAGGATGAAAGCAAATCGGACCGCATGCTCAAGGCACTGACATGGCGAATCGGCCTGTCCGTATTCATTTTTATCCTGCTCTTAATAGGACAGGCCGTGGGTTTGATTCAACCGCACGGCCTGTGACAACTTCGGTGAATAGTGAATAGTTAATAACTAACAGTTAGCAACACCTCTGCATCACTTTTCACTATTAACCATTCACTGCTTTTCTATAGCCAGTAGACAAAGATAAACAGGCCCAGCCAGACCACGTCGACGAAGTGCCAGTACCAGGCGACGGCTTCGAAAGCGAAGTGGTTGTCCGAGGTAAAGTGGCCCTTGATCGCGCGATACAGCATCACCGCCAGCATGGTCGTACCGATAGTCACGTGCATGCCGTGGAAGCCGGTCAGAATAAAGAACGTGCTTCCATAAATACCCGAATCGAACCTCAGACCCATTTCTTCATCGTATGCATGGACGTATTCCTGCACCTGGAAGAACAGGAACAGTGCACCCAGCACCACGGTGATAGCAAGCCAGGTGATCAGCGGCTTGCGGTGATCCTGGCGCAGACCGTGGTGAGCGATGGTGACGGTCACACTGGACAACAGCAGGATCGCGGTGTTCAGCGCAGGCAGACCGGCCGGACCCATGGACTGTTTCGGTCCGGGGATCGCAGCGTTATCCGGATTGGTCAGCAGCGGCCACACACCTTCAAAACCCGGCCACAGCAACTGGTGGGTCATGAAGTTGTTACCACCGCCATCGAGCCAGTCGATAACAAACACCCGAATGTAGAAGAGGGCGCCGAAGAAGGCCGCAAAGAACATCACTTCCGAGAAGATGAACCACAGCATGCCGATACGGAAGGAACGGTCAACCTGCTCGTTGTACTTGCCGGCCATCGACTCATCGACCACGGCACCGAACCAGCCGAACAGCAGGTAGGCAACCAGCAGCAGGCCAACGGGTAACAGAAGACTCATTGAACCCGAATGGATGGTATGGACCGCACCAATGACTGTGATTAACAGTGCGATCGTGCCAACGAGCGGCCATTTACTCGGCTCCGGTATAAAGTATTCACCATGATTTGCTGTAGACATTGTTATATTTCCTGGTTTGTTTTATTTTCCAGGGAGGCGGTGGTTTCCGGCTCCCCTGATGGTTTTACAAAAAATGTATACGATAGCGCCAGTTGCGATACGTCGTCGGGCAGATTCGGGTCGACGACGAAGATGACGGGCATCTGTTTTTCTTCACCCGCTTCCAGCTTCTGTTCGGTAAAACAGAAACACTCGGTCTTCTGGAAGTACTCTGCGGCACGCCCTGGCGCAACACTGGGGACCGCCTGACCGACGATGGCCCTGTTGGTGCGGTTGACCGCAACATATTCGATCCGGGTTGGCTCGCCCGGGTGAACCTTGACCGAATGCTGAACCGGTCTGAACTCCCATGGCATATCGGCGTTCACACTGGCGACGAACTCGACTTCTACGAGCCTTGATTCGTCCACTTTCATACCTTCCGAAAGCGTTACCTGATCCCCGGTTTTACCGTTGATGCCGGTGAGGTCGCAGAACACATCGTACAACGGCACCAACGCAAATCCGAAGCCGAACATACCGATGACAACGAACATCAATCGGCTGATGATCCTGGCGTTGCCAGGCTGTCCCGGGTTCGGCTGCGACGTCACTTATCTCGACCCGTTGATCCGATTACTTGACCTGCGGCGGTGTCGTGAAGCTGTGGAACGGCGCCGGTGAGGGCAGTGTCCATTCCAGGCCGTCAGCACCTTCCCAGACGCGATCGGTTGCTTTCTCGCCACCACGGATGGTCTTGATCACGTTGTAGAGGAAAATCAGCTGCGAGAAGCCGAAGATAAAGGCACCAACGGTTGCCAGCGCATTGAATTCAGCAAACTGCAGGCTGTAGTCCGGAATACGGCGAGGCA
>CP070838.1:407587-410813 GCA_020341835.1 Thiotrichales bacterium
TCTGTAGGAGCGGCTTCAGCCGCGAATCGCCGGTATCAGCACCAATACAGGGGCCGATGCCTAGCCGAGCTTTTGCTGCAGCCAGGTCCGGGCGGCATCCAGCGCCCTGTCGATATTCTCCGGCTGGCTGCCGCCGGCCTGTGCCATATCGGGGCGCCCGCCGCCTTTGCCGCCGACCTCGGCGGCAGCGATATTGACCAGCTCACCGGCCCTGATCACCGAGGTGGTATCCTTGGTCACGCCGGCGACGACGCGTACCTTGCCTTCATCTTCACTGGCCAGCACGATCGCGGCTGTACCCAGCTTGTTCTTGAGCTGGTCCATGGTATCGCGCAACGCCTTGCTGTCTGCGCCGTCAAGTTTAGCGGTTAACACCTTGACGCCATTGACTTCTTCCGCCTGTGCACTGAGGTCGGAGCCGGCCTGTGACGCCATGATCGCTTTCAGCTGCGCCAGGGCTTTTTCCTGATCGCGCAGTCGCTCGACCAGCACCTTCACTTTGTCGTCGACTTCATCGCGACTGCTTTTCAATGATTCAGCGATCGCACCGAGCTGGTTTTCTCGCTGCTCCGCCCAGTCTACCGCCCCCTCACCGGTGACCGCCTCGATGCGGCGCACACCTGCGGCAATGCCGCCTTCGGCGACGATCTTGAAAAAGCCGATATCACCCGAACGCTTGACGTGCGTGCCACCACACAATTCGGTCGAATAGTCGCCCATCGAAACGACGCGCACCACGTCATCGTACTTTTCTCCGAACAGAGCCATTGCGCCGGCTTTTTTGGCTTCTTCCAGCGGCATTTCCACATCCCGTGTTTTTACATTACGCCGGATCTCTGCGTTCACCTGGCGCTCGATGGCGTGAATCTGTTCCTGGCTGACCGGTTCGAAATGGGAAAAATCGAAACGGGTTCGCTCTGCGGTAACCAGCGAACCTTTTTGCTGCACATGATCGCCGAGGACACTACGCAACGCGGCGTGCATCAGATGGGTTGCCGAGTGATTGCGCTTGATCGCTTCGCGCAGATCATTATTGATTTCAGCATGCACGCTTTCGCCGCTAATGAGCTCACCGGAATCAACGATGCCGATATGCAGGATCGTCTTGCCCTGTTTCTGCGTGTCCTCGACCAGGAACGCTGCATTGTCGGTGATCAGCTTGCCGGTATCACCGACCTGGCCACCCGATTCTGCATAGAATGGTGTGCGCTCGAGTACAACAATGGCTCTTTGATCCGCACCGATCCGCTCGGCTGGTTTGCCGTCGACGAACAGACCGAGCACCTTGCTGCTCTGCTCGGTTTTCTTGTAGCCCGAAAACTGTGTTTCTTCGTCAATGTCGATGGTCTGGCTGTAATCAACGCCAAACTGGCTGGCAGTACGCGCGCGTTCGCGCTGTTTATCCATCGCAATTTCGAAGCCCGCATGATCCACCGTCAGGTTGCGTTCACGCGCGATATCCGCGGTGAGGTCGATCGGAAAGCCATAGGTGTCATAGAGGCGGAATGCGGTCTCACCCGAGATCGTGTGGCCGCTCATGCTGCTGATATCGGCCTCCAGTATGCGCATACCCTGGTCCAGCGTTTCGGCAAAGCGCTCTTCCTCGAGCTTGAGCACTCGCTTCACATTCTCGCTCGCCTCCACCAGTTCAGGGTAAGCCGCCCCCATTTCCTGCTCGAGCGTCCTGACCAGCTTGTAGAAAAAGGGATCACTCATACCCAGCTTGTGGCCATGGCGCGCGGCACGGCGGATAATGCGCCGCAAAACGTAGCCGCGGCCCTCGTTCGACGGCATCACGCCATCCGTGATCAGAAAGGCACAGGAACGGATGTGGTCGGCAATCACGCGCAGCGACTTGCTGTGCAGATCGGATGAGTTGGTGACCTCGGCAGCAGCCCGGATCAGGCTCTGGAACAGGTCGATTTCGTAATTGTTATGCACACCCTGCATGATCGCTGCGAGCCGCTCCAGCCCCATACCGGTATCCACCGACGGCGCCGGCAGGTTATGCAGCTCGCCATCGCTGCTGCGGTTGTACTGCATGAACACCAGGTTCCAGATTTCGATGTAGCGGTCACCATCCTCTTCGGGTGTACCCGGGGGTCCGCCCGCGATCGATTCACCGTGGTCGTAGAATATTTCGGTACAGGGCCCGCAGGGACCGGTGTCACCCATGGCCCAGAAGTTGTCGCTTTCATACTGCTTGCCACCGGGCTTGTCACCGATGCGGCTGAAGCGCTCGGGGTCGACGCCAATCTGCTTGAGCCAGATATCTGCGGCCTCGTCGTCCTCTTCGTACACCGTGATCCAGAGTTTCTCCGGCGGCAGGCCGATTTCCCGGGTCAGGAACTCCCAGGCATAGTGAATCGCATCCTGCTTGAAGTAGTCGCCGAAACTGAAGTTGCCGAGCATTTCGAAAAAGGTGTGGTGGCGCGCGGTGTAACCGACGTTCTCCAGATCATTGTGTTTACCACCGGCCCGTACGCAACGCTGGCTGCTGGTGGCACGGTTGTAGTCGCGTTTGTCCCGGCCCAGAAACACATCCTTGAACTGCACCATGCCGGCATTGGTGAACAGCAGTGTCGGATCGTTGCCAGGCACGAGCGAACTGCTGGGAACGACCTGGTGGCCGTTCCTCTGGAAATAATCGAGGAATTTCTGTCGAAGTTCAGCGCTGGCAGTCATATCATATTTTACTTTAAATAATTCTTATAACCTTTTGTATTAACAATCTTTCTACTCGAGCAATTCATGTATTTCATCAAGTGCAAATCCGCGGTAATGCAGGTAGCGGATTCGTTTCGCTTTTTCCTTGTAGTCCTCACAACGGGTACTGCCATACTTCTTTTCGCAGACCTTCGTCAGTGCTGACCACCAGTCCATATTACCGGTATTCAGGTAAGGCCTGAAATCGCTTTCGGCGACACCGCGTTCCTTGAGCTCGAGCGCAATTCTCAACGGACCATAACCCTTGCCTGCACGCATATTGATATACGCTTCCGCATAGCGCCGGTCCGAGAGCAAACCTTCCTGCTGCAGACGTTCGACCGCCTCCTCAATTTCAGACTCGGGCAGATCTTTCTGTTTCAGCTTTCGTCGGATTTCAAACGCAGAATGCTCGCGTCTTGCGAGCATTCTGACTGCTGTGTCCAGCGCGCCCAAAGGCTAATGTTAACAGCTACTGCTGACCGGGTAGAGCCGTCAGGCTTCTTCCAGAACCGGCGCC
>CP070838.1:410913-414132 GCA_020341835.1 Thiotrichales bacterium
AGCGCCGCGGTTTCGGAGAACATCTCGCCTTGAATCTGACAGGCACGATCCCAGGTGGGCTCTCGACTGGCGGTGGCGTCCATCGCAAAAATCAGGCGCCCGCGTTCGCTGCTGGCCTTGATCACCGGCGTCGAACGGACCTGTTTGACGAACGCGTCGATCGCCGTTTTGCTTGATTTTTGTGGAAGATCTTTGTCAGAGCCTGCCATGAAATCCTGCTTTGAAAGGATACGGAGTCACACCTGACATTTTACACGTAAACTCTAAGGCGTGACCTCGAAGCCAGTACATCTAAGGGATCAAGGAGTCAGAGTACGTGAAACTTATTGATAATAACAGGGGCCAGGCCACGATTTCTCTGGTACAGATATCGTGGTCTGGCCCCTGTTGTCTCTACTTGACGTTATCCAGCGCCTGGCTGACATCTGCAATGATGTCATCAATATTCTCGATGCCAACTGATATGCGCACCAGGTCCTGGCTGACCCCGGCAGTTGCCAGTTCTTCTTCATTCAGCTGACGATGTGTCGTCGATGCCGGGTGGCAGGCCAGTGATTTGGCGTCACCGATATTGACCAGTCGCAGGATCATTTGCAGCGCGTCGATAAACTGGCTGCCCGCTTCGATACCGCCTTCGATGCCAAAGCTGAGAATCCCGGACGCCTTGCCCCCGGTTATTTTCTGGCAGGCTTCGTAATACGGGTTGTCGGCCAGGCCAGCATAGTTAACCCATTTCACCTTGTCGTGGTTTTTCAGGTAATCAGCAAGCTTCTCGGCGTTTTCGCAATGCCTTTCCATTCTGAGACCAAGAGTTTCCAGGCCCTGCAGTATCAGAAACGCGCTGTGCGGCGAAAGTGCTGCACCGGTGTTTCGCAAAGGTACTACACGACAACGTCCGATATAGGCTGCAGGCCCAAGTGCCTCGGTGTAGACAACGCCATGGTATGAGGGGTCTGGCTCGTTGAGCATCGCAAATCGCTCTTTGTTGGCGGCCCAGTCAAATTTGCCCGAGTCGATGATAATGCCGCCAATGGAATTGCCGTGACCACCGATGTATTTTGTGAGTGAGTGGATCACGACGTCGGCACCCAGTTCGAACGGGCGGCACAAATAGGGTGTTGCTACCGTGTTATCGACCAGCAATGGTACGCCATGTTTGTGCGCGATCTCGGCAAGCCTGGCAATATCGACTACGTTACCTGCAGGGTTGCCTATTGATTCGCAAAAAACGGCCCGCGTATTTTCATCGATCGCATTGTCGAAGCCTTCATAATCATCAGCGGAAACCATGCGAACCTCTATGCCCTGGCGAGGAAATGTATGAGCAAACAGGTTATAGGTTCCGCCATATAACTGGCTGGTGCTAACGATGTTTGTGCCTGCTTCAGAGATACACTGGATTGCATAAGTGATAGCAGCCATGCCTGATGCAAGTGCGAGCGCGCCGACACCACCTTCCATTGCGGCCAGACGCTGTTCCAGTACATCAGTCGTTGGATTCATAATGCGCGTATAGATATTGCCGGGTACTTTCAGGTCAAACAGGTCGGCACCGTGCTGCGTGTTGTCAAAGGTATAAGACGTGGTTTGGTAAATTGGCACGGCCGCAGATTTCGTCGTGGCCTCTGATTCATAACCGTGATGGAGTGCGAGAGATTCGAGTTTCATAAACCACCTTTATCTAATATGCTTGTGTGTCGTTGACAGGGATGCGGTTTTGCTTGTATGCCATATTCAAGAAGGGCCTTTGATAAGGCAATCCTACATTAGTCGATGCTAGATCCGGCGCGACACGGCGTTTTTTTGCGTTCTTCGGCCTATTTCCAATAAGTGGGGTCAGATAAAACTTTCCATTAAAAGGGGTCAGAACCCTTTTCGTAGTCTAAATTTGGGCGGTTTTCCCTATCTGGAGCAAGTTGATTTGTTACCTGGGTGGACTGGGTGATGGGTTCTGCCCCCTTTGATTTAACAAGATTGATCGATAATATAGCAGTCATGTTCAATACCAGTTACAGAGTTATCCTGTTCTCTCTATTGTCGATGATCGTCGCAGCAGTGCTTCTGTTCCTCGATGCCGCAACCATCGTGGCTTATGTCTTGCTGGTGACTGGTTTCTTTGGTATTGGCATCGGCATACTGATCGGCTTTTTCAAGATGGTTAAAGATCAGGAAAGCTGAAAGAATTGGAATTAAAGAGATTGGAGGAATTGAAGGGGTCGGAGTGATTTAATTTTAATCACTCCGACCCCTTTATTGCCGTTTTACACTTAGACCTCTTGATTGGTACCCGGCTTAAAACTTCATCACCATATCTATAAAAGCGTCTCTGTTGTCCTTGTCTTGCGTGCTGCGCATCTGGTATTTGACATGCCGTCTTAGCATGCCCTGCCTGATTGCCTGGGGGTCCAGTTCGATGCCCCACATCATATCGATCTGGTTGGGCACAAACGAATAGCGCACATCAAAGATCACGGAAGGGTTGTCTTTGTGCACAGCAACGAAGTCATCAGAAAACCACCGGAACCGTTCGATATCCCGGGCATGCTGGCTATCTTCCGGCAGCCATGGGAAGTCGCGTTCAACATCCAGCTTCCTTATCGAGTCACCTTCAATAATTGTCGGCTCAAGCAATAGCCGGACAGCATCAACATAGTATCGGTCGCCAGACTCATAGACCATTTTCCAGACATGCCGGTTCGCGAAGGTGGGTTTCACCTGCATCCTTTCTACCTGGTGACCCCGGGATTCGGCGAGCTCGTACAGGGAATGCTCTGCACGGTTTTTCTGTACAAGGCCTGCCGCAAGAAAGATGACGGCGTACACGAATGCTATGCGCGCATACAGGGGCTTCTTGCTGATGGCCGCAGCGGCTATCAGCACAATAACCGGCAGAGTGAATAACGGATCGACGATGGATACGCTATTCCATGCGATTCTGGTATCACTGAAGGGCCAGAACAGCTGCGTACCGTACGAGGTGCAGGCGTCGAGCAGACCATGGGTCGCATAACCCAGGAAGCTGAACAGGTATATCTGCCGGAAACTCAGGTCGACAGAGAACCAGCGGAATCTGCTTATGACGAACGCTATAAGTGCGCAGATCAGGGCACCTACCGGAATGAACAGCAGAGAATGTGTGAACTGGCGATGGTATTCGAGGAAAAGCAACGGATCTTCCCGGGAGGAAATCAGCACATCCAGATCGGGCGCCATGCCCGC
>CP070838.1:414232-417411 GCA_020341835.1 Thiotrichales bacterium
CCTCAGCAGTCATACCCTCGTATTCGCGTAGGTACATCGCATCAGGCGTCGGCTTCAATCCATCCTTGATCAGCAGCGGGTTGACCGCAAAATCACAGGCCAGCTCCCAGCGGTGCTTGATCCGGTGACCACGACGATGAAAGTGGGACAGTGCGCAATGCAGTGCTTCGTGAGACAACGCAAACTGCGTCTGATCGTTATCCAGCGCATCGATATAATCGGCGTTGAAATAGAACGTCTTGCCATCGCTGTATGTTGTCTCACACCACGACGGATCACCCTCGACCATCGGCAAACGCAGCACCAGCGCCCCGAGGAACGGTTTGTCCAGAATCAAGCGCGTACGTGCAGTCGCCAGTTTGTTTTCTACGTCTGGCATATATTTTTACCGCAGAGGTGCGGAGGCGCAGAGAAAAGCATGTATGTATTCAATCCACATAATTGATGACTTTTCTCCGTATACCAGCGGTAGTTGTTTTTGCCTGCAAAAATCAAGGTGATTGAGACGCAGCTCATGACACAGGCATTCCTCATATGCAGATTCCAACAACCCAGGACCTAACGCCCTATGCACTTCAATAGAAGCACCAATAATGTTTTCCGTAACATTATTAACATCCAGATTAATTGTCTCCTGATCAAACAATAAGTTGTTTTCTCTGCGCCTCCGCGCCTCTGCGGTTAATAATTCGTTTTAATAAAGCATTATGTCTGCAATTTTGTCGGCCCAGCTGGCGAACTCGGGTACCGCGAAGATATCCTCCCCGATTGCCCGGTGCATGTCAGACACCATCATCACGCCCATTTCCCGCTGGGGAAACTTGCTGGCATAGGCAAGGATATTGCCGTGCACGCTGGCGGCGGACTCGGTATCCTTGGCGCGAATGGCGCGTCCAACCAGTGCGGATGCAACGGCGTATTGCAGATCGATTTCTTTCGGCGCCGGAATGTCTTCGCCATTGATGATCGCATCCAGGTCCGGCATCTGGTCGAGGCTTTCGATAAACGCGCGCAACTCGATGCCGGCGGCATTGCCAACACAGGCCTGCAGTGCGCCGCTCAACAGATCCTGGTTTTCATCGAATTTCTGCAGTGCACGGTGGGCAAACTCCCAGGAACGCGGCGACGGAAACGCAATTGGATTATGCGAGGGATCGAAATCGAACAGCAGGTCCTGCCTGAAACGCAGGAAGGCAATGATGCGCTCATCGATGTTGTTCGCATAAGCCCACGCCACCCAGTCATCCATGTTGACTTCGACCTCGTAGTGAGAGAAGCGATTGGCGAGCGGTGCCGGCATGCTGTAGGTGACACCGCGGTCTCCCTGCCGGTTGCCCGCTGCGATGATCGCCCAGCCCTCAGGGACTTCGTATTCACCGAGCTTGCGGTCGAGAATCAGCTGGTAAGCGGCAGCTGACACGCTCGGCGGTGCCGAGGTAATTTCATCCAGAAACAGGATGCCCTCATCACCGTGCCTTCGGCTGCTCGGCAGCATCGCCGGTACCGCCCATACGACCTCGTCTTCGGACCGAAAGGGAATGCCCCGCAGATCACTCGGCTCCATCTGCGACAGGCGAATATCAATCAGGGGCGCAGTGTGACGCTCGGCAATCTGGGCCACCATCTGCGACTTGCCGACGCCCGGAGGCCCCCACAGCATGACCGGTGTATGGTGACCCTCTCGGGTACTGGTGTATTCTTTTTCAATGACTGTCAATAAGTGTGCGGGACGCATATCTATCTACCAATTTATTATTTGACCGCAAAAGCACAGCGAATCCTGTCGTTTCAGGATAACAGCTCTGCAGTTTGAGCCGCACCTGTGTCGAACCCTGCGATAGCGCTCGCAGACGGGTTGGATTAATTCGTATTATTTTTATCAGGCGCAGTATTGCCAGTCAAAAGCCGGCCTGCTTGTAAAGCGCTTTTGCTTTCTCCGGGTCCTTGTCCACGCCGAGCCCTTCCTCGTACATCATTGCCAGCGTGGTCAATGAACCCACCAGGCCCTGCTCGGCTGCTTTTTCAAACCATTTTATCGCTTCCTGGCTGTTCTGCTCGACGCATTCGCCCTCCATATACATGAAACCGAGGCCGTGTTGCGCCACCGCATGGCCCTGCTCGGCAGCAGCGCGCATCATCTGAGCCGCTTTTTCTTCGCTGGTGACAACGCCCAGGCCATTCTGGTACATGATCGCACAACGGTGCTGGGCCTCGGCATCGCCCTCTTCTGCCAGCGGTGACAACAGCCGCATCGCGAGCGCGAAATTCTTTGCCTCGAATGCCGCTATGCCGCTGGCAAAGGATACGTCGATATCCTCTAAATTCGGTTTGTCGTCAGACATTTATGCGCCTCTGAATAGAAACAATCTGTCATTTTAACACGCCTTCAGCAACGGCCTTCAGTGTTCCTGCGCTAATGCTATCGAAATATCCCTCACACCCCTAAAGGGATATAAGCAAGCAGTTAACCAGGCATAGCGAATCCTGTATAATTTGCGCCCATTCAGCGCGCCATTGGCCGCTAAACGCATAGAAAACACCGCGTGGCACAGTCAGGTGGTACAAGTAGAATCTAACAGAGGATTTATCAGATGAATCAAGACTACTACAACACAGTCACCAAGATGGAAGAAGCAGGTGTCGACCCGGAGTACATCATTGGATGGGAAGGCGGTTATGTGCTGAACCCGCCACGTGAAGAACAGCGTGTTACTGAAGCGTACGAAGCCGGTTACGAAGACGGCAAGGAAAAAAATGCCGACAACTTCAGCAACTGGATCAAAAAGTAAGTAGACAGTCTCCTGATACAAAAAGGCCGGTTCACAGACGTGACCGGCCTTTTTTTGCGCCTGTATAATTAAAAAAAATCAGGGGCTTATTGACCGCAGAGGCGCGGAGCACGCAGAGACTGCTGGTGGCTTGCAGGCAGGAGCGGCTTTAGCCGCGAACAGCAACCCGGATGAACGAAACGGAATTCGCGGCTAAAACCGCTCCTACGCGTGTCTACGGCATAAAACCAGGTAACTGGCTGGTCAGATCAGCCCCCTGACCACCCGCTTGAACACTTTCAGCGCATCGGGAATTTCGATATCCATGACCTGGTCCGGGACCCACTTGTTGTCTTTTTCACCCATCACCGCCTGAACATGCTCTCCCACACGTCGTCTGAGCTGAAAACC
>CP070838.1:417511-420613 GCA_020341835.1 Thiotrichales bacterium
GTCGTTCGCTTGTGCCATGGCGGCGATACCGCCACCGGTTGTCGGGAGCAAGGTCTCACGCCGGTAATCCCCCGTGCCGGTGGGAAACAGCCCCCAGATGGTGCCCGAGGAGAAATCGGTGAATACGTAGGCACCTGACAGCGCGGGGATAGCATTGCCGCGGTAGACATAGCCCCCGGTGATGGAGCTACCCTCGCTCCGGCCATACTCGGCGACCGGCATGATGTAGTTGCTGGCGGGCGCGCAGCCGCTGGTGTTGAACGGGTGTGTGCCCTCGTAACAGCGCCAGCCGTAATTGCCACCATTGACGATGATGTCCACTTCTTCCCAGCTGGACTGGCCGACATCGCCCAGCCAGAGTGCATCCGTCAGCTGATCAAAACTCCAGCGCCAGGGATTACGCAGTCCCCAGGCGTAGATTTCCGGGCGCCCGCCGCCGATCGCAAAGGGATTGTCGGCAGGTATCGCATAGGGTGAACCACCGTCAACGTCGATGCGCAGCATGGCACCGAGCAGATCATTGGTGTTCTGGGCGTGATCCTGTGGATCGCCGCCGGACCCGCCGTCACCGAGTCCGATATACAGGTAGCCGTCTGAGCCAAAACCGATCTTGCCGCCGTTGTGGTTGCTATAGGGTTGATTGACGGTTAAAACCGTGAACTCGCTGGCTCGATCGAAGCTGTCGCCACCGTTGTTAGTGGTAAATCGTGCAGTGTGAGAGATCAGCGGTGTACTCGAATTCGGCCCGGTGGCAGTGTAGTGAACGTAGATATAGCCATTGCTGGCGAAATCGGGATGGAAGCTTATATCCAGCAATCCGCCTTCGCCGGACGTATCGACTGAACTCGTGATGTCGAGCGCCAGGTTAAGCTGGGTCGTGTTTTCATTGGTCGCATCGAACCACAGGATCCGGCCACTGCGATCCGCCACGTACCAGCGCGTACTGTCGCCGGGTCGCATGACCATGGCCGTCATCGGCGGCAGCGACAGGTTCGCATAGCTGCGCTCCAGTTTTACGCTACCGCTGACAGTGATGCCTTCGAACACGCTCGCCAGGCAGGTCGTGTTGCTCGGCAGATTATCGAGGCCAGCTGGCGTGTTTGTGCCGTCATTACTACTGCAGGCAGCCAACAGGCCGGCAATGAGGGTAACAAACAGATAAACAATTCTTTGAGATGGTGCAAGCAAAACGGGTATCTCTCCATCTAGAGGCGTTGTTGTCACTGAGGCCTGAATCTGGTTAGTAAACCTTAGTGCAAAATTTGCATTGTTGGGAAAAACGGGCACTGAATAATAGCGACAGACCATCGTATCGATTGACTGGGCTCACCCGCGAATGTTCCTGTCGCAGGCGGGAATCTAATTTATAATCGCGTAAATCTATGAATTTTCTTGATCAACCATAACCAATGGCTAAAGCCTTGCAAACCGCCGTAGCGCGCCAGCGCATGTTGCTGAGCAGCCGGCTCGCCAGCCCGATGCGGCGCCTGGCCAAAGACTGTGCCGCCGTGTGGCCCGAACGCAAGGCACTGGAACAGGTGCTCGAGCGTGGCCTCGAGCTGCTGCCCTACTCCAAGTACCTGTTTATCCTCGATCAAAGCGCCCGGCAGATCACCTCAAATATATCCCATAAAGGCCAGCTGCCGGAAAACTTCGATCGCGACCGCAGCGAGCGGCCCTACCTGGCCGATGCGCTTGCGGGAGAGAAGTTCTCACTGTCGAACGCCTATATCAGCCGCAATGCCAGGCGGCCCACGCTGACCGCTGCGCGGCATATCCTCGATAAGGATGACCGCCTGCTCGGCTACCTCGGCGTGGACTTCGACCTGCGAGAGCTGCCGCTCACGCGGGAAGTCTACCAGCAGGAAGAAAAGTGGATGCAGATTAAAGGCGACCCGGCCATCCGCGGTGGCCTGTTCATGCAGCAGCGCATCGACAGCGCCATGGACGAGCGCATCGACGAAGTCCTCGACCTGATCGTGGAACTGGTTGAGGTACACGGCGTATTCCACGCCAAGCTGCACTTCTCCAGTTCACGCGCCACGCTATGGTTGCTCGATGACCCGTTTCGCTACCGCATACTCGACATCGAGGACCTGACCGACCCCGGTATCTGCCTGGCCTGGAAACAGCACGCCTACCCTGCCGATGCAGAAATCCCGATCGAGCGTGTCAAGGATGTGTTCCATACCCTGCGCGACCTGCGCTTCATGGATGAAACCATTTACCTGCGCGCCGGTTCACTGAACATCTTTAACGGTACTGTCGGCCTGAACTTCTCCTGCGATGGTTCGCATTACATGCACTGGTCAGAGTTTCTGGATAAGGATGTCGGCTTCTGGGTGGGGACAGGTAACCTGGAAGGTAACAACGGGAACGCAGATTAAGGTGCCGAAGAATGATTACTAGCGATTCGCTAAATTGACCGAACTCCCCTGATACCAGAACCCGGGTATCTGTAGCGCCTTACCATCACTGGCGTACGTGGAGATCACATTCAGCAGGCGTCTGTATTCCTCGCTGCCATACTCGAACAGAATATCCAGCCCCTCGTCAGTTGATCGCGTCACTGTTGCGCTCAAGCACAGCGGACCGGGTTCGCCATCCTGAACATGAAGCTGCAGTTCCATCAGATCATGCGGAAAAAGCCGCGTGCCGCAATGTTCGATAAAAGCGCCATTAAGGTCGATGTCACGGGTCTGGCAGATACCCAGATGTTCATCGAGTCGGTAAACATCGACGTCAAGTTTGAGTCGTTTTCTGAAGTGATTTCGGTCGTTGGGTTTCATCTCGTTCACCTTTGCATAGTTTTTATCGCTGCCTTGCATTCATGGACGCCTCAATCCAGACCTTTAGCGTGTACAAACAATATTTGCCTGGTTTCTAATATTATTAACGCGTCAGGGTGTCAATCGGTTGACGGTCCAGGCCGTGTCTTTGCGGACAGACCTGGATAAGCCGCTGGATTAACGGCCGCAGACATGTTGTTGCGGAAGAAAATATTTAAATAAACCTGCCCCCTGCGCTCACGAATCTCCAGATCTGTAGGTAGTGAAAGTCTGTTCAACAAGCTTATTCCCGTCGTACCAGATCTGGAATATC
>CP070838.1:420713-423734 GCA_020341835.1 Thiotrichales bacterium
CGTGGGCACGCGCCTTGAGGAACGCGACCTGGTTGCCGAATTCGGTGAAGACTACAGCGCGTATCAACGTCGTGTTCCAATGCTGATACCATACAAACTGATCAACCGGCGCTGAACAAAAAGTACATCAAGGTGACAGCAGGATTAAATACTGACCAACTTCTGCCGTTGATCACTCATCGTCAGAAATGCCAGCTTGCCGGCACCAGCATTACCGTGAGCAGGCCAACCAGGATTGTCAGTGGCAAGCCGATTCGGATGTAATCGGAAAAGCGATAGCCGCCCACCCCGAATACCATCAGGTTGGTCTGATAGCCGATCGGTGTCGAGAAACTGGCGGACGCGGCAACCATTAATGTAATTACAAAAGGGAGAAGGCTGACATCGAGGCTGTTGGCCGTGGTCAGCGCAATCGGAAACATGATAACCGCGGCTGCGTTGTTCGTCGCAATGGCTGACAACAGGGTCGTAACCAGGAACATTAAGGCCAGTGATACACCAGGGTCACCGTTAGCCAGCTGGATCAGCGCAACTGCGATGGTCTCGGCTGCGCCGGTAATCTGGAGCGCATTGCCCACTCCGAATGAAGCCGCGATTACAATCAAAATTGACCAGTCCACGCTGCGACGTGCGGCGCGGCCACTGGTACAACGCGTCAGGATCATCATGCCTGCTGCCAGCATCGAGGCTTTCAGCATGCTCAGCCAGCCGGCAGCGACGGATATCACCATCAAGCCGAGAATCAACATCGCCACCATGGCTTTCTGGTGTTGCGGTGGAGCGGTATCCTCGATTTCACTGACCAGGAAAAAATCGCGCGAATTGCGCTGCTGCTCGGCGAATGAATGATGTGCTTCCAGCAACAGGGTATCGCCGGGCCGCAGGCGGACGTCGCCAATTTTCTGCTCGATGCGTCGGCCATTACGCGCGGCCGCAATGATTACCGCGTTGTACAGATTGCGAAAGCGGCCTTCACATACGCTCTTGCCCACGATCGGGCATCTTTCCGACACCACGGCTTCGACCAGCACGCGGTCCTGACGCGAGGAACCGAGCTTGTAAATCTGATTGGATGCGGGTTTCAGACCGTTGATCTTCTGCAGATCAACGACAGATTCCACCACGCCTGCGAACACCAGCCGGTCGCCATCGCGCAATTTTTCGTAGGACGATACGGCTGGCATGATCTGGCCCTCGCGATCGATCTCGATCAGGAACAGGCCCGGCAGCTGACGCAAGCCGGCTTGCTCGATGGTCTTGCCGCTGAGAACGCTGCCTGTCTCCACCAGCATTTCGACGGTATATTCACGCGCATCATCGTAGCGACTGATCGCGGGCACGCGGTCCGGAAGCAGCCAATGGCTGCTCAGAAGTATAAATACGAACACCAGCAGCATGACCGGTAAACCGATCCAGGCCAGTTCGAACATGGCGAGGCCCGAACCTGTTTCCTTGATCAACAGGCCATTGATGACCAGGTTGGTGCTGGTGCCGATCAGTGTACACATGCCGCCCGCAATACTCGCGAAACTGAGCGGAATCATCAGCCGCGACACCGACAAGCGGTTGCGCTTGGCCCAGTCGCCGACCGCGGGGATGAACATGGCAACCACCGGGGTGTTGTTCAGAAACGCACTCATTGCAGCGACCGGTGACATGAGCCTCAACTGGGCATGACGCAGCGATCGCGGTTTACCGAGTACCGCGTGGACGATCCAGCTGATACCACCGGTATCGCGCAGACCGGCAACGACAACGTAGAGTACCCCGACCGTGACCATGCCTTCATTCGCAAGTCCGGCCAGCGCCTGCTCTGGTGACAGCACGCCCGCTACCAGCAGCAGGGTCAGCCCGCCGACCATCACGATGTCGGGCGAGATGCGCGTCAGCGCGAGGATACTGAAGGTCAGCACAGTGACGCCAATGGAAAACCAGCCTTCCCAGCCCATCATTAATTCCGGATACTCATCATTAAAGACTCAAGTATAGACAGCAGATGTGTGCATCTCTTCTAGATACAGATTATGGTTTTCCCTGTAGGCTTACAGGCTGCAGAAAAGGCGACAGTATACCTGTTTATGATTCGCAGTTGATGGAGCTTTTAACAGGTATACTGTCCCCGGATTACAGGATCAAATGAACGAGAAAACTCAAACCCGCAACATGGCATTATTCTGCGACCCAGCTACGCCGCCTTCGATAAACAGAAGGTGCTGGAGCGCATGCTGCTCAAGGGCAGCATCGTCGTCAGGATAGCGTAGACGCACACGCCGAACCATGAGCACCATAGATCTTCTGCGCCACGGTGAACCAGACGGAGGCGTTCGTTACCGGGGCGACGGGGTCGACGATCCCTTGAGCGAGCGCGGCTGGGAGCAGATGTGGGCCGCGGTCGGCGAGTTCTCCGACTGGACCCATGTGGTCAGCTCGCCCCTCCAGCGCTGCTGCCGCTTCGCCGAGGCCGTGGCAGAACGCTACCGCCTGCCGCTGGTCGTCGACAGGCGTTTTCGGGAGATCAGCTTCGGAACCTGGGAAGGGCGCCGCCACGAAGAGCTGCGGGACGCCGATCCCGATGCCTACTACGCGTTCTTCAAGGACGCCGTCAACAATAGCCCGCCGGGCATGGAGCCCCTGGATGCCTTCTACGAACGTGTCCGATCGGGCATCGTGGACGTGTTCGACGAACACCCTGAAGGTCATATCCTGCTGGTCTGCCACCTGGGCGTGATGCGGGCGGCCACCGCGCTGGCCCTGGACATGCCCTTGTCGGCTCTTTACCGCATGCACGCCCCCTACGCCGGCCGCATACGCCTGCGCCGCACCGCGCGCGGCATCGAACTCTGGTTCGGTCACTAGAGATCGCCTACTGCGCCCTCTCGTGCCACACGCCCAACAGGTCGGCGACGGCCTGGCTGGAAGCAGCGGCGCAAACGGCATCGGCCAGACCATGGTCCTCGGCCGATGAGCGCGTCGCCACGGTGCGAGCCAGGTAGGGTGCGTGGGCCACGTCCACGGAAAAGG
>CP070838.1:423834-426817 GCA_020341835.1 Thiotrichales bacterium
GCGCCCGCCAGCACCAGCATGTGCCCGGGCGGCGCGGTGACCGCTTCGCGCTGCGCCTCGTTGAGGTCATCCAGAATATGCGACACATCTGCAGCTGCAGCGTTATCGATGGCGAAATCCAGGTCTTCAGTCATGTGGGCTCGGTGTTTCGTGGTTATTATTGTTCGACCATAAGGTGCTGTAATCCGGTTGCTCAAAGAAACCGGTCTCGTGCCTTCGCAAGAGTCGCGCGACGATCAACCTGCTCGCTTTTTCTACCATCGTTCCAGCATGTTTTTAGCCGGAACCCAGAGGCTTTAAGTCGCTGGATCCCAGCTTCCGCTGGGATGACGTAACTTATGCTGTATTTTAACCTGCGCATTGTTCCGGCATATTTTAGGAGGAATCCGACAATACTGAATGCCTCCCGATTGGCGTGTCAACCACCAACGAACACGAACCATTTTACTCGATTCGATAATTGAACTATCAAGCAGAGCAGCCGTTTTCTATAACTAATCCTGCAGCGACACCGTCAGGATTATCACCCCCAGCCCCCCGGTGATCCATGACACCAGCGGCGCACCCCATATCAGCCCCGGCGTATAGCCATCGAGGCCAAAGGTGATCAGGCCGCCCAGCAACAGGCCGGTGCCCGCGATGGTCAGCACGGTGCGCTTGTTGCTTCTTCTGATTTCTTCGCGGATTTTCTGCATTTCCTGCAGCTGCTGTTCGTGCTTTTCGCCTTCGGCCGCTTTTTTTAGCGCCGCGTAGACCAGGCCGGGCATCTCCGGCATTTTCTCAACCAGGTGTGGAATATTCTCGCGCATCGCAATCAGCATCGACCGCGCGCCGACCTGCTCGTCCATCCAGCGCTCGAGAAACGGCTTGGCGGTTTTCCACAGATCAAGATCGGGATAGAGCTGCCGGCCGAGGCCCTCGATATTGAGCAGCGTCTTTTGCAGCAACACCAGTTGCGGCTGCACTTCCATGTTGAACCTGCGTGCGGTCTGGAAAAGGCGCAGCAACAGCTGGCCAAAGGAGATGTCTTTCAACGGACGCTCGAAGATCGGTTCGCAGACGCTGCGTATTGCCGACTCGAATTCATCGACGCGCGTGCCCGAAGGCACCCAGCCGGACTCGACGTGCAGCCTGGCCACCTTGTTATAGTCGCGCTGGAAAAATGCCAGGAAGTTTTCCGCGAGGTAACGTTTATCGACGGTGCTCAAAGTCCCGACGATACCGAAATCCACCGCGACGTATTTCGGACGCTGCGGATCAGTGATATCGACGAAGATATTGCCGGGGTGCATGTCGGCATGAAAAAAGTTGTGCTGGAACACCTGGTTGAAGAAGATTTCGACGCCCAGTTCGGCGAGGCGCTTCATGTTGGTGCCTTTCTCTTTAAGCTCCTCGACGTTACGAATCGGCACGCCGTAGATGCGTTCCATTACCAGCACATTCACCGAGGTATAGTCCCAGTACACTTCCGGCACGTACAGGCTGGTTTCACCTTCGAAGTTGCGCCGCAACTGACTTGCGTTCGCCGCCTCGCGCAGCAGGTCCAGTTCATCGATGATGGTTTTTTCGTACTCGGCAACGATTTCGACCGGCCTCAAACGCCTGGCATCGGATGAATAACGCGAGGCCAGCTCGGCAATGATGTACATCAGCGAAAGGTCACGCTGTATCACCGGCAGCACATTCGGGCGCAGCACCTTGATGACCACTTCCTTGCCGTCTTTCAGTTTGGCGGCGTGCACCTGTGCGATCGAGGCCGATGCGAGCGGCCTGGACTCGAACTCATCGAAAACCTCTTCTACCGGCAGCCCCAGCGCTTTTTCGATCAGCTGCTGTGCGATGGCTCCCGGAAAAGGCGGCACCGCGTCCTGCAGGCGCTCGAGCTCATCGGCGATATCATCGGCCAGCAGATCCCGGCGCGTCGACAGCATCTGGCCGAACTTGGTAAAGATCGGGCCCAGGTCCTCCAGCGCCCGCCTGACCCTTACCGCACGCGAGGCGCGCTTGCGCAGAAACCAGTTGATCGGATTCAGGTAGATCAGGAAACGGAAGGGCCGGAACAGGTGGGTGGCGAAGATGATGTCATCGAGGCCGTGGCGCATCAATACAAAATTTATCCGCAGCAAGCGGATAAACTGCCCGGGCCGGATCATCATACTGGTCATTTGTCGCCCGCGAGCCTGTTTATGCGTGCTTCCAGCCGATCGGTATCATCTCTCAACTGATCAACCTGGTGATTAAACACTTCCATTTCGGCGCCACTGACCACGTCCCGGCTCTCTTCCTGAAGATATTCGCCGACATCGTCTGCAAAGTTGCTGGCTGCCGACCGGCCCCAGTTCGTCAGTTCATTGAACGTTTCCACCAGCTGGTGCGCTGCCACATCGCCGACGAATTGCGACAGATGCTCTTCCCAGTCGATCTCCATCTCGGCCAGTACCGACTTGAACTGGCGGCCAAGCCGGGTATCACCACGGATTTCCACCTCGCCGCTGAAAAACAGCGGGGCGGCATCCCTGTGAACACCGAGTTTGAACAACGCAGCCGGGGAACCGATGATGGTGGCGTCGGGCTCGGCTTCATGTTGAGTAACCACAACGGCCCTGTCGCTGTCGATGGAAAGATAGACCTGAACATTAGGCCCCCTGATATCGACGCAGATGAGCTTGCCATCGAAGGCCTTGAGTTTTTCAGGCGCTTCGGGGTCGAGCGCCAGGTATTGATTGAATGCCGAAGTCAGTAGGTTAGCGGCGGTACTGCTGATCATATCCCACCCGGCCTCGCTAGGAGGCTGCAAAACCTGCGTTGTTGTCCAGGCGAGCCGCTGGCAGAACCCATTCCGCCAGCCTGCGCAGGTAGGGCGGAATGACAGTGGCTGATGAAAAAATCACCGTCAAAGCTTGAAACCCTTGTGCAGCGCTACGATACCGCCGCTCATGTTGTGGTAGGTGCAGCGCTCGAAACCTGCCTCCTGCATCATCTG
>CP070838.1:426917-429786 GCA_020341835.1 Thiotrichales bacterium
TCCAGCAGATTGGAGATGATCAGCTCGGCCGAATAGATGGCGCTGTGCAGGTGATGCAGATTGTCCGTCAGCCCGCTGTCGGTGCTGGGCCGTTCCAGCAGGGCACTGGCGTAGAGGCTGGCCGCGTTCAGCGGCTGCAGTATGTCGTGACTGGCCAGTGCCAGGAACCGCGTCTTGGTGACGTTGGCGATCTCAGCGTCGGACTTGGCCTTGATCAGGGCCTTCTCGGTTTCCTTGCGCTTTTCGACTTCTTCGCGCAGCGACTGGTTGATGTCCTCGATCTCGCGGGTGCGTTCCTGCACACGTTGCTCCAGATTCAGATTGGCTTTCTCGAGTTCGTTCTGGGTATTGATGAAGTCGCTGATGTCATCGTAAGTCGTTACATATCCGCCTTTCGGCAGCGGTCGGCCCTTGATCTCAATCATGCCGTTATTGTGAGTACGGACCACGCGGTAGGGTTTGCCGGCGGTAAGACGGCTCAGGCGTGTCTGTACCAGTTTTTCAACGGAGCCGGCGCCGAGCATGCCGCGTTCGGCATTGAAGCGGACCAGGTCGGCAACCGGGCGCCCAACGCGCAGCATGCCTTCCGGATAATTGAACATCTGTTCGTAGCGTTTGTTCCATGCCACTATTTCGAGATCGGCGTTGACCACGCTGATCGCCGAGGAAATGCTCTCAAATGAAGCGAACAGCAGGTCCTGGTTGAATTGCAGCTTGCGCGTGGTGCCTTCGAAGATGTTGACCACATCTTCGACACCGAGACTTTCACCACTGCTCAGGCTGGTCAGCATCGCGCGCGCCGATGCTACACCGACAACTCCCGCCAGCGCCTGTTCGGCATCATCGAGCAGCCCGGGGCTGACATGATCCTGCTCCGCGCCGGGTTCCTTTTCCAGCAGGCGGCGGGTTCCCGACTCGCCGAGGAACTGCGTCAGCATCGCGCTGAGATCCGATTTCTTGATCTGCAGGGCCTGAATGCCGGGTTGTTGATCAGCGCGTACCCGCTTGACGAAGGCGATCGCCTGGATGCGATCGGACAATCGTGTCTTGTCCAGCGCAGACACCATGTACAGCGCCAGTACATTGACACTGATACTCAGCACGATGCCTCGCGTATAGGCGTCGCTGAAGGTCAGTCCGAAGAGCTTGTCCGGGCGCAGGAAGTCCTGACCGAACAGCCCCTGTGTGATCACGTTCGGATCGAGCAGGCCCGCATTGGCCAGCAGCGGCACCATCAGCGTGATAAACCAGATGAAAGTCCCGCTGGCGAGTCCCGCGAATACGCCCCAGGCATTGGCGCGTTGCCAGTAGAGCCCGAACAGGATGGCGGGCGCCAGCTGCACAGCCAGTGCAAACGCGATCAGGCCGATATCCGTCAACGCGGCATTTTCCGCAAGACTGAGCTGGTAGATCCATGCCATGACCACGATAACGATCACCGTCAGACGACGGGTAAAAATCAGCGCGCGGGAGTAATCCGGAATCGCGTTTCGTGTTTTCTGATGGCGTAACAGTATCGGCAGGATCACATCATTACTCAACATCTGGCTGAGTGTGACCGATGCCACGATGATCATCGCAGTGGCGGCGGAAAACCCGCCTATCACGGCGAGCAGCGCCAGGGATTCATTGTCATTAACCAGCGGGATCGCAAGCACGAAACGGTCACTGGGTACATCGGTGCCGGCAAGCACCTGGTTGCCGACCCAGGCGATCATGAATACGGCGGTCGCGATTGCAGCCAGGTACAGGCTGAAGCCACGGCGGGCATATTTCAGATGGTCATCACTCAGGCATTCGACAAAGGTCACCTGGAACATGCGCGGCAGGCAGAAAATGGTCGCGGCGGAAACCAGCGTCATAACCCAGAACGACGGCGTCAGCGTCGATGCCTGAAAAACAATGTTGGCGTTGTTGCTGAATTTGCCGGGATCGAAACCAGCCGAGAGGCTCAGTGCAAACAGCGCGATCACGACCAGGGCGATGACCTTGATCAACGACTCGAACGCGATCGCGACCATGATGCCTGAATGGTAGCTGGAAACATCGAGCCGGTTGGCGCCGAAGATCAACGTAAACATGATCATCGCAACCGCGACCAGCAGGGTCATGTCCTGGCTCGCAAAGGCAATGTTATCGACACTGTAAAGCAGCGTGTCGGATACCGCTTTTAATTGCAGTGCAATATACGGCACGGTTGCCGTCAACATGATCAGGGTCACGACAATGGCAACAGACTGCCGTTTACCATAACGCGATGCAATGAAGTCGGCGATCGAGTGAATGTTTTCCTGCCGGCATACGCTGGCGATGCGCTGCAGCAGGGGATAGCCGAAGGTAAACAGCAATACCGGCCCGAGCAGGATGGGCAGGTAGTACCAGCCCTGTGAGGCCGCCGTGCCCACCAGTCCGTAAAACGTCCAGGACGTGCAGTAGACGCCGATCGCAAAGGTGTACACCAGCGGGTGACGAGCCCAGCCGGACCCGCTGAACCGATGACGGTCACCGATCCGGGCGATCCAGAACAGCAGCGCCAGATAGGCGGTTAAGGTGACAACGAGCGTGACCGGTGACAAGCAGTCTCTCCCTCAGCTGATTGCATTGTTGTTGTGCCGGCACCCCTGGATGCAGGCCTGATAACCCCATTGTACCGACTACGACCTTAGTCTAGCTATAGACTAAAGTCGCGGGATGTATCGACAGCACTGTTGTTAAATTGTTGAAATCCAAACCCTGGAGGAGGAAAAATGGCCGATTCAGAACAAAGACAAGCTTACTGGCAGGCAAACCTGAAGCTGACATTCACCATGCTGGCTATCTGGTTCGTCATATCTTATTGCTGCGGAATTCTTTTCGTAGAACAACTCAA
>CP070838.1:429886-432731 GCA_020341835.1 Thiotrichales bacterium
CAGGATTGTTCAGCTTTATCAGCGCACATGGAGTGATTTTTAGTGATTATTGCCGTGTTTCGGGCGTTTCAGGGACGTATATTATAAAAATCTAATGGACTTTGGCGAAAAAGCCCGGATTTTACCCGAGATGGACATTTAAGTAATTGAATCTGGTCTACAACCAAGCCAATAGGGTAAGATTTGCAAACCGACACAGAGTAGCAGATGTTGAACATGGCCGAAGCGACACAGATCAATTTTGATCAGTTAAAAGTCTCCTGCGCGAATTGCAGTTTGCGCGAATTATGTATTCCCCAGGGTATGACCGATGAAGAACTCAAACTGGTCGACCAGATCATCGAACGCAAGAAACCGGTGCACAAGAATGATTACCTGTTTCGCGCCGGTGATACCAACCGCTCCCTGTACGCGGTGCTGTCCGGCAGCGTGAAGACACTGGTGGACAATCCGAACGGGGAGGAGCAGATCGTCGGCTTCCACCTGCCGGGTGAACTGCTGGGCATGGACGGCTTCTCCGGTGATTCCCACACCTGTTCGGCGGTGGCGCTGGAAACCTCCAGCGTATGTGAATTCCCGCTCGAGTCCCTCGACAAGGTCTGTCACGATGTGCCCAGCATCCAGTACGCGATGCGTCGCCTCATGGGCAAGGAAGTCTCCAAGGATCATGCGATGTTGTTACTGCTCGGCAGAATGAGCGCCGAAGAAAAACTCGCCAGCTTTCTGATCAGCCTGTCCAAACGAATGGCACAACGCCACTGGAAACCCACCGAATTCAACCTGACCATGCCGCGCCAGGACATCGCCAACTACCTCGGCCTCGCCGTCGAAACCGTCAGCCGGTTGTTCGCCCATCTGCAGGAAGTGAAAATCATCGAAGTCGATCGGCGCCGCATCAACATCTGTGACATGGAACGTTTGCGTTCGATTATCGGAGATGGTGAGAACGTTGACTCCGCGGCGGCGGAGCAGGTTTAGCTCTTCCGGCACGATTTTCTTCAACGCGAAGACGCAAAGATTTTCAGGATTGTTGCAGGAGCGGCTTTAGCCGCGAATCACAGCAAGACACTGGATCCCTGCGTCCGCAGGGATGACGTAATAATCAGAGTTTAATGCGTATCAAAGAATTGTAGCTTGTTTCAAGATGACGTCACGGTTGATGGTTACGTCGAATCAGCTGTCAGAGGGCAATACCGACAGATAACGCGTCACTCCTGCGGAAGCAGGAGTCCAGTGTCTTAAAGCATTTGCAGCTAGAACAGATCGTGTATGGCTGATTACAGCTATAGCCTGAACGCGGGGACAGTATACGTATTTCACTAAATTAGAAATAAGGATACTGTCCCCGTATTTATTTGTAGCCATGATATTCCTTGTACCAGTCTACAAATTTTCGAATGCCTTCTTGCAACGATGTTGATGGTGTAAAGCCAGCCGCATTGGCCAGGGCGTCAACGTTCGCGCAGGTTGCCACGACATCACCGTTTTGCATGCCCATCATGTTTTTCTCGGCTTCTTTGCCGAGCGCCTGCTCCAGGGTTTCGATAAACTCCATCAGCTGGACCGGCTGGTTGTTGCCGATGTTGTAAATCCTGTAAGGGGCGGATGACGTTGCGGGGTCCGGTTGGCTGCTGTCAAATTCGGTGTTCGGTATTGCAGGCTGGTCAATGATACGCACAACGCCTTCGACAATATCATCGATATAGGTGAAATCACGCTGCATCCTGCCGTCGTTGAAAACGTCGATCGGTTGCTTATCCAGGATCGCACGGGTGAATAACGATGGCGACATATCGGGGCGGCCCCAGGGGCCGTAGACGGTGAAGAAGCGCAGGCCGGTTGCAGGCAGTTTGTACAGATGGCTGTAGGTATGCGCCATCAATTCGTTGGATTTCTTCGTCGCGGCATACAGGCTGACCGGGTGGTCAACATTATCGTGTTCGCTGAAAGGCAGACGGGTATTGGCGCCATAGACGCTGGAGCTGCTGGCATAGACGAGATGCTCAACCCGGCTGTGGCGACAGCCTTCGAGAATGTTGACGAAACCAACGAGGTTGCTGTCTACATAGGCGTGCGGATTCTTTAGCGAATAGCGCACACCGGCCTGCGCAGCGGCATTGAATACGCATTCGAAGCCATGTTCATCGAATAGCGCCTCTGTTGCCTGCCGGTCTGCGAGGTCGAGCTTGATGAAGGTGAATTTATCGTAAGCCTCGATCTGTTTCAGGCGGTCGAGTTTGAGCTGCACATCGTAGTAATCATTGAGGTTGTCGACACCAATGATTTCGTCGCCTCTTTCCAGCAGGGCCCGGGCGACGTGCATACCGATGAAGCCGGCTGCGCCGGTGACGAGGATTTTCATATTGGCGATAGCTCTTTACAGGGGCAGTAGATCTATTTCAATTATTCAGATTTCCATCATTGATGTAAGTATACGGGGACCGTATGTCGTAATGGAATGGTGAACAACTGAAGACACTGGATCCCTGCTTCCGCAGGGATGACACTGGATTCAAAAATTTCTACAACCAAAAGAATTTTTGCGTTGTTCGGGATGAGGTAATACTTATCAGGTGCATCGAATCGTTAACAACATAGCAACACCGGTGAAAGCACGTCACTCCTGCGGAAGCAGGAGTCCAGTGTCTTGCGTGATTTGCGGCTAAAGCCGCGCCTGCAAAACAATACTAGAAATTCTCTGCGGCCTTTGCGCCTTCGCGTCTCTGCGTTAAGCGTGGTTTTATATAACTTTCGAGAAGCGCTGCTGCAGTTCCTTCTCCTGCAGGTAACGATCGAATTCCATGCACACCGAGCGGGCCAGCAGGCGGCCGGCGGGGAGGACTTC
>CP070838.1:432831-435665 GCA_020341835.1 Thiotrichales bacterium
CCAAGGTAGATAAACCAGCCGCCGGTAAACGGCACCGGATACAACGGCATGCTGTCGGCGGGAACCGTGTTTTCAGTATGGTCGTTGTCCGCTTTATCAGCCAGCCACCAGTCGTGCAGCGATTCGAGAAAACCCGGGCCGTGCTGATGCAGGCTTTCATAACTCAATTCGAGTGAACGCTGCGGATGTGCCAGCAGGATATCGTAGCGACTGTTGATACCGGCAGCGGTGCTGGCAAGTACGTAGGGGTAATGTTCCGGATTCAACTGATAGAGCGCGGTGATTCCGGATTGACCGGTACCCGGGCCCGGCAATGGTCTGGTCTGATAATGCATCGAAACGCGCCTGTTTAAGCCGTTAACGCCTGTCAGCACAGAAGTGCGCCTGCGAGCGGGCGTTTAACTGACTTTTTTGAACACCAGTGTGCCGTTGGTGCCACCAAAGCCGAATGAATTGGATAACGACACATCGATCTTCATTTCGCGTGCTGTATTGGGCACATAGTCAAGGTCACAACCTTCACCGGGATTGTCGAGATTGATGGTCGGTGGTGCCACCTGATCACGAATCGCCATGATCGAGAAAACCGCCTCGACGCCACCGGCCGCGCCCAGCAGGTGGCCGATCATGGATTTGGTCGAGCTGATCGCAAGCTTGTTTGCCGCCGACCCGAAAGCCGCCTTGATCGCATTGGTCTCTGCGATATCACCCGCGGGCGTTGATGTGCCGTGTGCATTCACATAATCGACATCCTCTGCATTCAAACCGGCATCGGCAAGCGCGTTTTCCATGCAGCGAGCTGCACCGCTACCATCGGCAACCGGCTGGGTCATGTGATGAGCATCGCTGTTCAGCCCGAATCCGGCGATTTCGGCGTAGATATTCGCCCCGCGCGCCTTTGCAGCCTCGTACTCTTCCAGTACCAGTACGCCCGCACCGTCACCCAGTACAAAACCATCTCGATCCCTGTCCCAGGGCCGGCTGGCATGAGCCGGATCATCATTACGCGTGGAAAGCGCGCGTGCAGCAGCAAAGCCGTTGATACCCAGCGGCGACGACGCCTTTTCGGCACCGCCGGTGATCATCACGTCAGCATCACCATAGGCGATCATACGCGCAGCCTGGCCGATACTGTGGGTACCTGTCGAGCAGGCGGTTACCAGGGCGATGTTTGGCCCTTTGATGCCGTGTCGGATCGAGAAGTTTCCGGAAATCATGTTGATGATTGAACCGGGCACGAAGAACGGCGAAACCTTGCGCGCGCCGCCTTCGAGCATCTTGATATGGCAGGCTTCAATCATCGGCAGGCCACCGATACCCGAACCAATAGACACACCGATGCGATCGGCGTTGCCATCGTTTATCTCGAGACCGGAATCCTGCAGGGCTTCTTCGGCGGCAACCAGTCCGTAATGGATGAACACATCCATCTTCTTCTGGTCCTTGACCGGGATAACGTGCGAGGCATCAAAATTCTTGACGGTCGCGGCGAAACGTACAGGATACTCGGAAGCATCATATTCTGTGATCGCTGCGGCACCACTGGTACCTGCAACGATGCTGTCCCAGGATTCCTTGAGATTAAGGCCTACCGGGGAAACAATGCCTAAACCGGTAACGACTACACGACGTCCTGACACTATGAACCCTGATTTGAATTGAAAACAGCCTGTCGTATTACAGGCCGTCTGGTGAAGCCCTGATTATTCGCTATGTTCGTTAACGTAATCAATGGCCTGTTGAATAGTCGTGATCTTTTCGGCTTCTTCGTCCGGGATCTCACATTCAAATTCTTCTTCGAGAGCCATCACAAGCTCGACAGTGTCGAGTGAATCAGCGCCAAGGTCATCAACGAATGATGCTGCGTTGGTTGCCTGGTCTTCAGTCACACCTAACTGTTCGATTACAATCTTACGAACGCGTTCTTCGGCTGTGCTCATTTAGTATTCCTCTTGTTATGATCAGTCTTGAGCTGCGCGGTATTGTAGTTAATAAATGCCCAGCTTTCCAGTTGGATTTTCAAATAGAAATTAGATTAATACTTGTATAAATATATTTTATAATCAATTGGATATTTTAAATATTTAATGTAATTTCTCGCATTGATGCAGCGCCTTCGGCAATGATATCCGCTAGGGCATGTACATACCGCCGTTTACGTGAAGGGTTTCGCCGGTGATATAGGCCGCGGCCGGGCTGGACAGAAAAGCGACAGCGTGCGCGATATCGTCCGGGTCTCCCAGTCTGCTCAACGGTATCTGGGCGATCAGAGCATCGCGTTGCTCGGCACCGAGTTCGCGGGTCATATCGGTATCGATGAACCCCGGTGCCACGGCATTGACCGTGATGTTGCGCGAGCCGATTTCGCGAGCCAGTGACTTGGTGAAACCCAGCAAACCTGCCTTGGTCGCCGAGTAGTTGGTCTGACCGGGATTACCGGTGGAGCCAACCACGGATGCGATATTGATAATGCGGCCTTTTCGGGCTTTCATCATGCTGCGCAATACCGATTTCGACAGACGGTACACGGATGTCAGGTTGGTGTTGATGACATCGTCCCATTGATCTTCCTTCATCATCATCAGCAGGTTGTCCTTGGTGATGCCGGCGTTATTGACCAGTATCGACACAGCGCCGAATTCGTCGTTAATCTGTTTGATTACCGCAGCAACCGAATCCTTGTCGGTGACATTCAGGCACATGCCCCTGCCGCCCGAAGCTTTCAGGTAGTCACTGATCGCATCGGCGCCCTTGTCGGTTGTTGCCGTGCCGATCACGGTCGCACCATCAGCTGCCAGTCGTTCGGCGATCGCCTTGCCAATACCGCGGCTGGC
>CP070838.1:435765-438511 GCA_020341835.1 Thiotrichales bacterium
GTGAAAATCGAGCCGAATGAAAATTATAAGGGGCTAGGCCAGCGCACTTCTGGCATTCAAATAATACACAAACAGCGAGGAGGAGAAAGAATGGATAATGAACTAGGTGCACTCGGGATCATATTTACCGAGTTTTACTACTGGGTTACCGTCGTGTTCATGTTTCTGATACACGTCGGCTTCTGTATGTACGAGGTCGGGGCCTCGAGATACAAGAACCACACGCACACCCTGATGAAGAACACCATGCTGATTCCGCTGGTGACGATCACGTTCTTCTTCTTCGGCTGGTGGATTTACTTCGCATTCGTCAACGGTCCGTGGATTATTGGTCCGCTGGTGGATGCACCCTGGGCCACGCCCTGGAGCGAATTGATGGGTACCCACATGGGCGCCGGGGTGCATCAGGACACGCTGACCGTCGATGATACCGCCTTCTGGGCGCGCATCAACGGCGTTTTCTGGGCGGCCTTCCTGCTGTTCTCGTGGACTGCGGCGTCGATCGTGTCGGGTGCGGTTATCGAGCGCATCCGGCCCAGCGCGTTCTGGATCCTCGCGGTCGTCATCGGTTCCTTCACCTGGATCATCGACGCGTCCTGGGGCTGGTCCTGGAACGGCTGGATGGTGCAAAAGCTCGGTTATCACGATGCTTACGCGTCCGGCGTAATCCACGCAATCGCCGGCGGTTTCGCGCTCGGTGTACTGATGGTGCTCGGCCCACGCATCGGCAAGTTCCGCGCCGACGGTACGCCGCGCAACATCAATCCGCATAATCCGTGGCTGGTCACGATCGGGCTGTTCCTGATCTATACCGGTTTCTGGGGTTTTTACGTGGCCTGTAATATCCCGATCATCGATGTTTATGGTTCGGCCATGCTCGATGTCGAAGGCAAGACGTTCTTCAGCGCCACCAACATCTACCTGCAGCCGACCACGTTGTCAGCGATCACCTTCAACTTCCTGATGTCGCTGTCGGGCGGCCTGATGGTGGCTTACCTGGTATCCGACGGCGATGCGTTCTGGACTTACTCCGGCGGTCTTGCGGGCGTCATCGGCGCCTCGTCGGGCAACGACCTGTACCATCCGATCCAGGCCATGCTGATCGGCGGCGGCGGCGCTTTCCTCGCCTACAAGATGCACTACTGGGTCGAGAACAGGTTCAAGATCGACGACGCCGTGGGCGCGGTCGCTGTGCACGGTTATGCCGGTTTCTACGGTATCGTCATGGCCGGTATCATGCTGTGGGGTTACCCGTCGTCTCCGTTCGAAGGTTACGCCGCGATTTCCCCGTGGGGCAACTTCATCGGCGCGCTGATCATGTTCTTCGTACTCGGACTCATCCCGGCCTGGATCGTTTCCAAGATCCTGAACGGCATGGGCATGCTGCGCATCCCGCGTGAAATCGAAATGGTCGGTCTGGACATCAACTTCGAATCGGCGCGCGCCAAGGATGCTGATGAAGTCTCGGCCGCGATTCGTGAAGAAGCCGGCTGATCCGGATATATCGATAACCGAATAATTGAGGAGAAATTACTATGGCTACAGGTAATGTTGATAACTGGCTAAATATCGATACCTTCGGCGCGATATACCCGTTCGTCGGTACCGAAGTATTGCTGGCAATTCTCGGCTATGCCTTCTGGATCATCTGGCACATCATCCAGATCAAGAAGGAAAACACCGAGTTCAAGAACGATATTGAAAATATCGCCAGGCAGGGAGGTCCAGGCAAGGTCCTGGATGACGAAGCCAGACGTGAAATCGAGGACCAGGTTGGACAGTAAGGTCCCGCTCAATCCTTGAAAACATGCTGTAACGAAACCCCTTCGGCCCCGGCCGAAGGGGTTTTCATTCCCGCGCAGGTAATGTCATGGCATTAATCAAAGACGCGCTTTCGTCGCTGCCCGCGAAACCGGCGTTGTTTATCGCGCCGGTGCTTGTCGTGCTGGTGCTGTCGCTGTATTACCGCGACCAGTACAACAGGTGCGCCGAGATCAGGCAGGCACGCGCGGCGCTTAACGGGCATTTGCAATCATTGGGGTCGCAGGCGCATTTTCGGTTCGCGGATTTCACCGATTTTGCCTGGAACAAGGTGCGCATTGTCGCCAGCGTAAACCCAGGCACCATCAGCGAGACCTGCCCGCTGGACTGGAACTGGGCTAGCGGCGAGCGCGATGAGCTGATCGCCTCCGGATTGCTGACGGCGGTGATTTTCGGCCAGGAGGGCAAGGTCGTCAGGTATCTCGAGCTGCGCGGCGACGAGATTGCATTTCGAGGCGCCGAGGGTAACCTGACGCCGGAAGCCGCGGTGTTCGAAGTCTCCCGCGAAGGCGGCCGCGACGACGGCGTAATCCTGACCCTGAAAAATTGAACCCGGGCTTTGGTGTTGCCGGTACAAAACGTGTCGCTTTATCGATGTTTTACCCCTGGGGGACCCGTAAAATACGCGGGCAGACAGCAGCCGGATCGGAACGGAGACCGCCGACTTCATAACCTGAAATCCTGGAGGTAAGAACCTTGGCAACAATCATCGACGGAAAAGCATTTTCGGCAAATCTGCGCGGCGAAATCGCGCGCAAGGTTGATATTCTCAAGCAGAATCATTCCCTGACCCCGGGTCTCGCCGTGGTCCTGGTGGGTGAGGATCCCGCGAGCCAGGTCTACGTGCGCAGCAAGGGCAAGCAAACCGTCGAGGCGGGCATGAATTCCTACGAGCACAAGCTCGACGCCGATACCAGCCAGGACG
>CP070838.1:438611-441332 GCA_020341835.1 Thiotrichales bacterium
GATGCGGCCGATCGCGGTGATGCCCATGGCGATGACGTCGCAGTCGGCGTTGGTGGAATAGCCCTGGAAGTTGCGATAGAGGCTGCCGTTCTGCTGTGCCTTGACCATTTCATCATCCTTCTTGGCGAAGTGGTCCATGCCGATATAGACGTAACCGGCGTTCTGCAGCATGTCGATGGTCTGCTGCAGGATGTCGAGTTTTTCCTGCGGCGAGGGCAGTTCATCTTCGTTGATGCGCCGCTGCGGTTTGAACATTTCCGGCAGGTGCGCGTAATTGTAGACCGCGATCCGGTCCGGGCTGGCCTCGATGGTGGATTCGATGGTTTCGGCGAAACTCGCCAGGCTCTGTTTCGGCAGGCCGTACATCAGGTCGATATTGATCGAATGGAAACCGGCATCCCGGGCGGCATTGATCACCGACAGGATCTGGTTCTTGCCGTTGAGCCGGTTGATCGCGTCCTGAACTTCCGGATTGAAATCCTGCACGCCGAAGGAGATGCGGTTGAAACCGAGATCGCGCAGGGTCTGTATCCGCTCGGCGTCGACCGTGCGCGGATCGACTTCGATTGCAAACTCACCGTCCGCGTCGCTGGCCAGTTTGAAGTTCGCATTAATCGTGTCGAGCAGTTCCTGGATGTGTTCGTCATGAAGATAGGAGGGCGTACCGCCGCCCCAGTGCATCTGCAGTACCGGGCGATCCCGGTCGAACAGTTCGGCCTGCAGAGCGATTTCCTTTTTCAGCAGCTGCACGTAGGCCGTGGCCTTGTTGTAGTCCTTTGTGACGATCTTGTTACAGGCGCAGTAATAGCACACCGTATTGCAGAACGGCACGTGCAGGTAAAGCGACAGCGGTGCCGGTATCGGATCGTTGTTGCTGTCGTATACCCAGCTCGCATAATCTCGGGTGCCGTAGTCCTCGGTGAACTGGACGGCGGTCGGGTACGAAGTGTACCTTGGACCAGTCTTGTCGTAGCGATGGATCAGGTCGAGGTCAAAAACAATTTTATGATCCGAAACGGGAGTGCTCATATTCAGGTCAGGTTAATTTTCCATGCCGGTTTTCAAAGATAGTGAAGACTACTTTAAAATCTAAATTTGCGACCATGACATAAGTCAAAAGTTTCTCTTTCGTTGAAGATAACATCTTGTTGTACCTGATGTTATTGATCTAGGTCATCATTTTTCCGGGTCTAATCTTTTAGACTTCGCACCAAAATGATTCAAACTATGTTCGCGGTGCCTGGAGCCAGTCATAAATACCACATCGCGACGATGGACTTGGCCTGTATATCCTGTGATACTTGGCGCGGATTTTGGCCAGCAAATCGGAGAATAATAAAATGCTGTCACATATTCTAGGTCTTTTCATCAATCCCAAAAAGGAATGGCAGGCGATTCACGACAGTCAGTGTTCGGTCACCAAATGCTACCTGTCGTATGTTCTGATCCTTGCCGCGATCCCGCCCATCGCCGGCTATTTCGGCACGACAATATTCGGCTGGCAGTTCGGTGCGCGCGATGCCGTCAAGCTGTCATCGGAAAGTGCACTGACGATCGCGGTTGCGTACTACATCGTGATGCTGGTCGGCGTCTTCACCATGGGCGTGATGATCCAGTGGATGGGCAGGACCTACGGCGCCGAACAGCCGCTGTCACGCACCGTGTCGCTGGCGGCCTATACCGCAACCCCCTTATTCCTCGTCGGCATCTTCGAGCTGGTGCCGATCCTGTGGGTCAACTTCCTCGTCGGTCTGCCGGCACTGGGTTACACCGTGGTGCTGCTCTACACCGGCCTGCCTATCATGATGGGCGTATCGGAGGAAAAAGGTTTTCTGTTCTCGAGTGCCGTGCTGGCCGTCGGCCTGGTGGCGCTGGTGACGATGATGGTTGCAACCGCCATTTTGTGGGGCTACGGGTTCGCGCCGCAGTTCGTTGATTGATCCAGATCAATTAATGACAGACTGTCAGAGACATATCAGAAAAATCTTATATACTACGCGGATTTTTAAAAACCAGACAAAAAACATGTATTCGGAAGGATGCACCTATGAGTAACGAAGCAACTACCTATAACTATAAAGTCGTCAGACAGTTCGCGATCATGACCGTGGTGTGGGGTATCGTGGGCATGCTGGTCGGCGTGATCATCGCAGCGCAGATGGCATGGCCGGCGCTGAATTTTGACATTCCCTGGCTGACGTTCGGGCGCCTGCGTCCGCTGCACACCAATGCGGTGGTATTTGCATTCGGTGGCTCGGCGCTGTTCGCAACCTCCTATTACGTGGTGCAGCGCACCTGCCATGTGCGCCTGTTCTCGGACAAGCTGGCGGCATTCACCTTCTGGGGGTGGACGCTGATCATCGTGCTGGCCGCGATCTCGCTGCCGCTGGGCATCACCACCTCGAAAGAATACGCCGAGCTGGAATGGCCGATCGATCTGCTGATTACCGTTGTCTGGGTGAGCTACGCGATCGTGTTCTTCGGCACCATCATGAAGCGCCGCATCAAGCACATCTACGTCGCCAACTGGTTCTTCGGCTCGATGATCCTGACCATTGCAATGCTGCACGTGGTCAACAGCATGGAAGTGCCGGTGTCGATGTTCAAGTCCTACTCGGTGTACTCCGGCGTACAGGATGCGATGATCCAGTGGTGGTACGGCCACAACGCGGTGGGCTTCTTCCTGACCGCCGGCTTCCTCGGCATCATGTACTACTTCAT
>CP070838.1:441432-444148 GCA_020341835.1 Thiotrichales bacterium
GTGTTGAAGTCTTCAACGGCACCGTGTACACCTGGATGGTGTCGGAAGGCATACGCTTTGAAGTCGGTTTCCTGATCGATAACCTGACCGTAATGATGATGGCCGTGGTGACCGGCGTATCCCTGGCGGTACACGTCTATACCATCGGCTACATGGCCGACGATGAACACAACTGGCCGAAGGATTCACTCGCCGGGAAAAATTCCTACCAGCGTTTCTTCAGTTATATCTCGCTGTTCACCTTCTCCATGCTGATACTGGTGATGTCCAACAACTTCATGCAGCTGTTTTTCGGCTGGGAAGCGGTTGGCCTGGTTTCCTACCTGCTGATCGGTTTCTGGTCGGTGCGTCCGACGGCGATCTATGCCAACCTGAAAGCGTTCCTGGTCAACCGCGTCGGTGACTTCGGCTTCATCCTTGGCATAGCAGCGATTGTGCTGTACACCGGCAGCCTGGATTATGGCGAAGTGTTCGGCAAGGCCGAAACCATTGCCCAGCAGACCATGAGCATCTTGCCGGGCAGTGAGTGGAACGTGATGACCGTGATCTGCATCCTGCTGTTCATCGGCGCCATGGGCAAGTCAGCGCAGGTGCCGCTGCACGTGTGGCTGCCGGATTCGATGGAAGGTCCGACACCGATTTCTGCGCTGATCCATGCAGCGACGATGGTGACCGCCGGTATCTTCATGGTGGCACGCATGTCGCCGTTGTACGAATTTTCCGAGACCGCGCTCAGCGTCGTGCTGATCATCGGTGCCATCACCGCGTTTACCATGGGCCTGATCGGTATCGTGCAGAACGACATCAAGCGCGTGGTTGCCTATTCAACATTGTCGCAGCTGGGTTACATGACGGTTGCGCTGGGCGTATCGGCCTACTCGGCAGCCGTGTTCCACCTGATGACACACGCGTTCTTCAAGGCTTTGCTGTTCCTCGCCGCCGGCTCGGTGATTATCGCGATGCATCACGAGCAGGACATGCGCAAGATGGGCGGTCTGAAGAAGTACATGCCGATTACCTACTGGACCTCGTTGATCGGTTCGCTGGCATTGATCGGTTTTCCCGGTATGTCCGGCTTTTTCTCCAAGGACTCCATCATCGAGGCGGTGCACCATTCGACGATAGCCGGTCATCAGTTTGCCTATATCGCGGTACTGAGCGGTGTATTCATTACCGCGTTCTATTCCTTCCGCATGTTCTTCCTGGTATTCCACACCGAGGAACGCATGGATGAGCACACCCGCAAGCACCTGCACGAAACCCCGTGGGTGGTGACCGGACCGTTGATCGCGCTGGCGATCCCGTCGATGTTCATCGGCGGCTTTACCATCGGCTCGATGCTGTTCGGTGATTTCTTCGCCGGGGCGATCGTAGTTCACGAATCGCACGATGCGCTGGCCAGAGTAGGGGAGCACTTCCACGGTGCCTGGTCGTTCGTCGAACACGGTTTTGCCGGCCCGGCCTTCTATCTGGCCGCGCTCGGCGTGTTTGCCGCCTGGTTCATCTACGTCAAGGAACCGGCCATCGCCGAAAACGCACGCAAGCGTTTTTCCCTTATTTACAACATCCTCGATCGCAAGTACGGCTTCGACGAGTTCAACGAATGGGCCTTCGGTGGCGGCAGCCGCGGCCTGGGCAACCGCTTGTGGCAGATCGGTGATGTGGTTTTGATCGACGGCGTGCTCGTCAACGGATCCGCCAAACTGGTGGGCTGGTTCTCCAGCGTGGTGCGCCATATACAGACGGGACTGCTATACCACTACGCCTTTGCGATGATCATCGGCGTGCTGATGCTGCTGACGCTTTTTGTAATTATTTAACGAAACAAGGTTGACTATGAATGCCGACTGGCCATTGCTGAGCCTGACACTGTGGACACCGATACTCGGTGGCCTTGCGGTGTTGTTCACAGGTGACAAGGGAGATACGCAGGGCGTGCGTCGCCTGGCACTGGTGGTGTCGCTGGTGACCTTCATTCTCAGCCTGGGCCTGTATACCGGGTTTGACTCGAGCACGGCGAACATGCAGTTCGTCGAGAAGCACGAATGGATCAGTACCTTCAATATCTATTATCACCTGGGTGTCGACGGCATATCCATGCCGTTGATCATCCTGACAACCTTCACCACGGTGCTGGTGGTCATTGCCGGCTGGGAAGTGATCCAGAAAAAAGTATCGCAGTATTTTGCCGCATTCCTGATCATGGAAGGCCTGATGATCGGTGTGTTCTCAGCGCTGGATTCAATTTTCTTCTACGTGTTCTGGGAAGGCATGCTGATACCGATGTTCATCATCATCGGTATCTGGGGCGGCGAGCGCAGGGTATACGCGACCATCAAGTTTTTTATTTATACCTTCATCGGTTCCGTGCTGATGCTGGTGTCGCTGATTTACATGTACTACCAGGGCGACAGCTTCTCCATCCTCGACATGCACACGCTCAAGCTCGGCATTACCGAGCAGACGCTGATCTTCCTCTCGTTCCTGCTGGCGTTCGCAGTGAAAGTGCCGATGTGGCCGGTCCACACCTGGTTGCCGGATGCACACGTGGAAGCGCCCACCGGCGGTTCGGTGATCCTGGCCGCGATCATGCTGAAAATCGGCGGCTACGGCTTCCTGCGCTTCAGCCTGCCGATCACGCCGGATGCGAGCCAGGCGCTGGACTGGCTGATTATCCTGATGTCGCTGGTGGCGGTGGTCTACATCGGTTTTGTCG
>CP070838.1:444248-446915 GCA_020341835.1 Thiotrichales bacterium
ATCGCCCAGGGTTTTGCGCCAGTCCTCTTTTGACTGCTCGAGCAGGCTGATTTCGCTCAGGGTGAGTTCATCGAAAAGACGCAACAGTGCAGCGCTGACCTGCCACTTGTTTTCTTCCCTGAACAACCCCGGGTTTTCTGCCAGCGCCTCCACGAACAGCAGTTGACGGGCCTGTTCCGTCAGTATCGAGACATCGGCGGATGCCAGCGCAACGTTTTCACTGATCCATTGCCTCAGGGTGCCGATGTAGGGGGGTATGACGGCCTTCAGCTCACCGGGCAGGCTGTCCAGAATGCATTGTCTGAAATGTGCGGACAGGTACCGGCCGGGAGTGAATATACAGACTGAGGACAGGTCGGGCAGTTTATCCCGGTGTGTCTCCAGCAGGTTCAGGGCTGTACGCTCGCCGATGTCCTCATATTCCGCAAGCGGAATCTCCGCGGACAGGGACATGCGAAGTTTATCGCTCCAGGTACTGCAGTTTGTCTTCGACGCCGTCCCATTCCTCTGCATCCGGCGGTGGATCCTTGCTCACATTGATCACAGGCCACAGTGGCGTCAACTCGGCATTGAGCTCGATGAAGTGTTCCTGCCCGGCGGGAACATCATCTTCGGCAAATATGGCTTCGGCGGGACACTCAGGCTCACACAATGTGCAATCGATGCATTCTTCCGGATCAATCACCAGAAAATTCGGTCCTTCGTGGAAGCAGTCGACCGGGCATACATCCACGCAGTCGGTGTATTTGCACTTGATGCAGTTTTCTACAACAACGTAAGTCATGATAGTTTTTGTGTTAGTCCTGAAAGCGCGAAATATATCATAGCTGCTGCGACACGGGCATGCTGAATAGTCTAAAATTATCGTCAAATTGATAATAATCAAGGCTTAACATGTCATCTGTAAAAACCGCCGTATTTCCCGTGGCCGGCCTCGGTACGCGATTCCTGCCCGCCACCAAATCCGTCGCCAAGGAAATGCTTTCCATTGTCGACAAGCCCCTGATCCAGTACGCCGCCGAAGAAGCATTCGAGGCCGGCATCAACAAGCTGGTCTTCATCGTCGGCCGCACCAAGAATTCGATCATTGATCATTTCGACAAGGCTTACGAACTGGAATCCGAGCTGGCGCTGAGAGGCAAGGACAGGATGCTCAAGGTCGTCAAGGATGTCATTCCCGATGGCGTGTCCTGCGTTTTTATCCGGCAGTCAGAGGCACTGGGCCTGGGCCATGCCGTTCTGTGTGCCGAAGCCGCCGTGGGTCACCACCCGTTTGCAGTGCTGCTGCCGGACGATCTGATTCACAACGATGGCGATGGCTGCATCAAACAGATGGTGCAGGTGTTCGACGAGTATCAGGCTTCGATCATCGGCACCCAGACGGTCGCGATCGAGGAGAGTGGCAAATACGGCATGGTCGCAGGCGGGCAGGTGACTGACCGGGTCGCGAAAGTCGAGGAGATCGTTGAAAAACCCGCGCCTGCCGATGCGCCGTCCGACCAGGCGATCGTGGGCCGATATATACTGACCCCGGGTATTTTCGATCTGCTTAGAACCACCCAGCGAGGCGCCGGTAACGAGATTCAGCTGACCGACGCAATCGCTTCGTTGCGGGATCATGAGCAGGTACTGTCGTACAGCTTCGAAGGGCGGCGCTATGATTGCGGCAGCAAGATCGGTTACCTGCAGGCGACCGTTGATTTCGCGCTGGAACACGATGAACTGGCCAAGGATTTCAGGCGTTATCTGAAAACACTCGAGTTATGAGCCGATTTGCATTGTCTTCAATATAAGGGAATGCTAATATGCTGTATCGATTGCGATCAGGCAGGGTTCACCCCATGAACGATGAAACCGAAACCGGCAAGAAAAAAAGCGGCATTACACCGCTGAGTTTTATCGGCAGCCTGTTTGCCGGCTGGTTTGGCGTTCAATCAGAGGCCAACCGGCAGCGTGATTTCGAACACGGCAAGTTTTCACATTTCATCGTCGGCGGCATCGTATTCGCAATCCTGTTTGTTCTGTTTGTGGCGATGATCGTACAGATCGTGCTGAAGACGGCCGGCAGCTGATTACGATAAACCATGACGAAAAAAGGCGGTCATTCGACCGCCTTTTTTGTTTGCGCGAGTTTGGCTCCCCGACCTGGGCTCGAACCAGGGACAAACGGATTAACAGTCCGTTGCTCTACCAACTGAGCTATCGGGGAAGGGATTACTCAACGGGCTGAAGCCCTGTTTGGAAGGCCGGTATGCTACCGATTTGGCGGCGGTGGGTCAATAGTATTCGCTTGAAATCTTGTGGTGATTCTTCGCTAAGGCGTTGAAATTCTAGAGTATCAACACGGGGACAGTATACTTATTTCTGCCTGATTCAGAGATGTTCATTACGCTGAACCAATGAACGCTGTCGGAGAATCTGCATCCTCGCTCGGTGAAACAAGTATACTGTCCCCGTATTATGCAATCGCCTGTTGAATTCGTGTCAGCGCTTTCTCGAGGCTCGCCATATCGGTGGCAAACGACAGGCGCAGGTGGCCGGGTGAACCGAAAGCAGCGCCCGGGACGAGAGCGACTTCTGCTTTTTCCAGCAATACCTGGGCCAGCTGAACATCGTCTTCGATGCTATCCATGCGTTCGATCACCTTGTGAAACGACGGGAAGCTGT
>CP070838.1:447015-449652 GCA_020341835.1 Thiotrichales bacterium
TTTTCGTGCTGCACGATATTCAGCGCGCCCAGCAATGCCGACTTCTTCTGCTCGGCCGGAAAGCGCTGCAGCAGTTCGTCGATTTCCTCGCAGGCGTGTGCGGACAATAGGTTTTCGTTTTCAGTCATCGTGCTCATCGTTCTCGCTCCCTGCTACCTGTCAACCTCACCGAACACGATGTCCTGCGTGCCGATAATTGCCACCACGTCCGAGAGCATGTGCCCGCGGGTCATCTCGTCCATCGCGGACAGATGCGCAAAGCCCGGTGCACGGATCTTCAGGCGATAGGGCTTGTTTGCACCATCCGATACGATGTAGGCGCCAAACTCGCCCTTGGGGTGCTCGACCGCCGCGTAGGCTTCGCCCTCTGGCAGGGAATAACCCTCGGTGAACAGCTTGAAGTGATGGATCAGTGATTCCATATCCGCTTTCATGCTTTCACGCGAAGGCGGCGCAACCTTGCTGTCCTCCGGCATGACCGGACCGGGGTTGTTACGCAGCCATTCGATGCATTGCTTGATGATCCTGTTGGACTGGCGGAATTCCTCCATGCGCACCAGGTAACGGTCGTAACAGTCACCATTGGTGCCCACCGGGATATCAAAGTCCATGCGATCATAAACTTCGTAAGGCTGTTTCTTGCGCAAGTCCCACTCGATGCCTGAACCGCGCAGCATCGGACCGGTAAAGCCCAGTTGCAGGGCACGCTCGGGAGACACCACACCGATATCCACCGTGCGCTGCTTCCAGATACGGTTGTCCGTCAACAGGGTTTCGTATTCATCAACCAGGCCGGGGAAGCGGTCGGTAAAATCATCGAGAAAATCGAGCAGCGAGCCTTCACGATTCTCGTTCCACTTGCTCACTTCCCGCTGGCTGTGCCATTTTGATTCTTTATATTTCGGCATGGTATCGGGCAGATCGCGTGCGACACCACCCGGGCGGTAATAGGTCGCGTGCAGTCGTGCACCGGAAACCGCCTCGTAACAGTCCATCAGGTCCTCACGTTCGCGGAAGGCATAGAGGAAGATTGTCATCGCACCGACGTCGAGCCCGTGTGCACCGATCCACAACAGGTGGTTGAGGATGCGTGTGATCTCGTCGAACATGACGCGAATGTACTGCGCACGTTCGGGCACTTCGATACCCAGCAGTTTTTCGATCGCGAGCACGTAGCCATGCTCGTTGCACATCATCGATACGTAGTCGAGCCGGTCCATGTACCCGATACTCTGGTTATAGGGCTTGCCTTCCGCCAGCTTTTCGGTGGCGCGATGCAACAGGCCGATATGCGGGTCGGCACGCTGGATGACTTCGCCGTCCATTTCGAGGATCAGGCGCAGTACACCGTGGGCCGCCGGATGCTGTGGACCGAAATTAAGCGTGTAGTTCTTGATCTCAGGCATCGTTGCCTCCGGCAGCAGAAACCGGTGTTTCAGCGCTCTCGCCGGCGTTGCGGCCATCGTCACGGATCACTCGCGGCACCAGCACACGCGGATCGATCGAAACGGGCTGGTAGATCACGCGTTGCTGCAGCGGGTCGTAGCGCATTTCGACGTGGCCGATCAGCGGAAAATCCTTGCGGAAGGGATGACCGACAAAACCGTAATCGGTGAGGATGCGACGCAGGTCAGGATGCCCTTCGAACATGATGCCGTAAAGGTCAAAGGCTTCACGCTCATACCAGTTTGCCGAATTCCAGATAGCGATCACCGATGGAACGATCGGCAGTTCGTCATTCTCGGCATAACAGCGCACGCGCAGGCGCTGATTGTTGGCTACGGACAACAAATGATATACCGCAGCGAAACGTTTGCGATCGCTGGTATAGCTCGGCGCATCGCCGAAGCGCAGACGTGCATTGACACCGGGTTCGACACCGCGGCTGAAACCGGTGGACGATGATTCATCCGTTGCCCACTCGCTGCTGCCGTATTCCGAATAATCCACACCACAGACATCGATCAGCTGTTTGAATCCGAATTTCGCCTGGTCACGCAGCTGCGTGCAGACCTCCAGCAGGTCATCCGGTGCAACCTCGATCGTGACTTCACCATGGGCAACAACATTCGATCCCAGCTTTTTCGCGAAAGCCTGTTGCAGATCATCTGAAAGTTGCTGAAGCCTGGACATAGGGAAACCTTTAGCTGCGCGCTATGGTGTTTGTGCGTTTGATCTTGTTCTGTAACTGAATGATGCCGTAGACCAGCGCCTCGGCCGTCGGTGGGCAACCGGGCACGTAGATATCGACCGGCACGATGCGGTCACAGCCGCGCACCACGGAGTACGAATAATGATAGTAACCACCGCCGTTGGCACAGGACCCCATCGAGATCACCCAGCGTGGTTCGGCCATCTGGTCGTAAACCTTGCGCAGGGCCGGCGCCATCTTGTTGCACAGGGTACCGGCGACAATCATCACATCGGACTGGCGCGGGCTGCCACGAAATACACCCGCACCGAAACGGTCGAGGTCATAACGTGATGCCGCCGCGTGCATCATTTCAACAGCGCAGCAGGCCAGACCGAAGGTCATCGGCCACAACGAACCGGTGCGCGCCCAGTTGATCAGCTTGTCCGCCGAGGTGGTAACAAAGCCCTGCTGAAGTTTGCCTTCTATTCCCATTCCAGCGCTCC
>CP070838.1:449752-452337 GCA_020341835.1 Thiotrichales bacterium
CCTTCCCCTTCGTTTCAAGAATCAGCATTTACACCCGAACTGCCCATGAACGTACCGGTCAGCCAAATCCTCGTTAGGTTTCTGGAAAACCTGGGTGTCAAATGCATTTTCGGCATCCCCGGCTCCCATATCCTGCCGGTGTACGACGGCCTCTACGATTCTCCGATTCGGTCGGTACTGGTGAAACACGAGCAGGCTGCCGCTTTCATGGCCGGGGGGCATGCGCGGGTAACAGGCGGTGTCGGCGCCTGTATCACCACGGCCGGGCCCGGTGCCACCAATCTGGTCACCGGTATCGCCAGCGCCTATACCGATAATCTGCCGGTGATCGCTATTACCGGTGAAGCCCCCACGCATATCTTTGGTAAGGGCGGTCTGCAGGAGAGCTCCGGTGAAGGCGGCAGCGTCGACCAGGTTGCGCTGTTTGCCGGCATTACCAGCTATCACAAGCTGGTTGAACGGACCGATTACCTGGGGGCGGTGCTGAACCAGGCGGCCAAGCATCTTCTATCGGGTACACCCGGGCCTGTCGTTTTGAGCTTCCCCTATAACCTGCAGAAAGAAACGGTGGACGACGCTATCCTGGATCAGGTGGCCTTTTCGCGCCCGCGCAACGAACCCATGATAGCCGGGCACTACATCGAACAGAGCCTGGCGATGATCGACCAGGCCAGGCGGCCGCTGATCATCGCCGGGTATGGCTGTATCCGTGCCGGTGCCCAGCACGCCCTGCGTCATATCAGCGAGCAGCTCAACATTCCCGTAACCAGCAGCCTGAAAGCCAAGGGCGCGATCGATGAACGCTCCGCGCTGTCGCTGGGCAGCCTCGGTGTCACCTCCGCGGGGTACGCGCTGCGATACCTCGAGCAGGAAGCAGACCTGGTGCTGATGCTGGGTGCCGGTTTCAACGAACGAACCAGCTATGTCTGGGACAGAAATCTGCTGGCGGGAAAAAAACTGGTGCAGGTGGATAATAACCCGCAGCAACTGGAGAAAGTGTTTTGCGCCGACCTGGCAGTGCAGGCTGACCTTGGCGCCTACCTTCAGGCACTGGATGCCGGTGTGCAACAACAGCAGCTCGCAGCCAAGGCGCCGGTGGATATCGCTGCTTTTGTCAAAGCCGCACAACGGGACATCGATAACGCCGGTGAAACCATCTTCAGCGATCAGTTCGACCATGTGCAGGCTTTTTATCACTGGCTGGAACAGCAGTTTCCGGATGGCCTGATCATGTTCGACGATAACATCGTGTTCGCGCAAAATTTCTACCGCGTTGCCGCCAACGACCGGTTCTGTCCCAATACCGGGATATCTTCGCTGGGACATGCGGTGCCGGCGGCGATTGGTGCCGCCTGTACCGTCAAAAAACCCATGTTTGCAGTGATCGGTGACGGCGGGTTTCAAATGTGCGCGATGGAGATCATGACCGCGGTCAATTACAACATTCCCCTGAACGTCGTGCTGTTCAACAACGACACCATGGGCCTGATCCGCAAAAACCAGCATCAGCACTACCAGGACCGTTTCATCGACTGTGACTTCACCAATCCGGATTATGCAATACTGGCGCAATCATTCGGCATCCGGCACGTACGCGTTGAAAACGAACAGGACCTCTCCGGCCTGGCTGAAACGATGGACTTTCTCAATGGCATCAACCTCATCGAAATCCTGATAGATCAGGATGCTTACCCGAACTATTCGTCCAGGCGTTAGTTTTCCATGACAGCGTTCGGGACAAAGCGCCTGCGGGAATGTATCGAGCGCTACCGGTCATCGATCCCCGGGCTGGCGGATGTTGCTGCTCAATTGCAGCGCCTTGGCCTGGATACCAAAGCCCAGCGCACCGGCAGCGAAGCGGAAGCATTCATTGGTCTCTATGAACGGTGCTACCCGTTACTGGAGAAGGCAATGTGGTGTAACGGCTCGGATTTCGATTCGCTGCTCGATTGCTACCAGTCGCTTTTCCGGGAGCAGGAAGCGCTCTTCCAGCAGCAAGCAACGGATCAGCGTTATCACTTTATTCTGAGTATCCCGGTAGCGGACCGGCCGCAGCACTTGCAGGCCTGCCTCGAAAGCATTCTGCAGGTTTGCGAGAAATTTGCCTTCGGTGGAAACAGCTCGGGTTACTACGACAGGATAAAAGTCATCGTCGCCGAAGACAGCCGTGATGAGAACAACATCCGTCGGCACAGGGACCTGGTCGATGAATACCATCAAAAGGGGTTGCAGGTGGTCCATTTTGGACAGCCGGAGCAGTATCAGCTTTTACAGCAACTGCCTCCGCACCAGCGCGAACACCTGGGTCATCTTCTCACGACCCAGCCAAAAGAAAAATTCTACCTGAAGGGACAGGCGGCAAACCGTAACCTCAGTTATCTGAAGTGTCTGCAGCTCAGCGAAGACAAACACCATACGCTCTACTACCTGGTCGACAGCGACCAGTCCTTTTGCGTTAACCGGCAGACACAGGCCGGTGAAGAACGTGTTTACGCGCTGAATTATTTTCATGCCATCGACAAGGTTTTTCGCACGACCGATACACAGGTGTTGACCGGAAAACTGGTGGGTGACCCGCCCGTTTC
>CP070838.1:452437-455021 GCA_020341835.1 Thiotrichales bacterium
GCAGGTCCGACCCGGATACCGGCAGGTCCGACCCGGATACCGGCAGGTCCGACCCGGATACCGGACTGTGCGTTCAAGCGGGCGACTGTTCGTCTAACGGAGCGACCCCACCGAACTGCTGTATTTCCGACGCGTCTCTATTACCAGCGGCATCAGCGGCATGCACGGTAACCTGCGTGAACGGAATCACCCACCCTTCCGCATTGCAGGCATCGACGCAGGCCTGCTGAACCAGTCGTTGCGCCTTGTAATAGGCTTTCGCTGCGCGGCCGTTGAAGATCATGTAGATCTGGTAGTCAAGCGAGCTGGACCCCGCTTCCTTGAATTCGACGACCAGGTCCTGGATATCGTTCTTGAACCCGGCCTGGTCGAAACGGCTGGTGATGGCTTTGCGAAGCACGGCAGGCACTCTTTCCAGGCAGATAGCCTGGTGCTGGTAGTCGATGCCGAAGGTCGCCGGTATCCCGAAGCCCTCGCGGCTGAGGTTGCGGATGTTCTGAGCGAGAAAATCCGCGGTCGCAATCTGCACCCGCGCGTCCCTGATCATGACCTCAACGATCTCGATGCTCTGTCGCAGCACCCTTGCAAGACTGCCATCACTGAGCAGGATGTAGTCATCCGGGCGGCATGGGAACCATGGCTCATCATCAGCCTGTCGCGATGTCATTTCACTCATGTCATGCAGCGGCAATCGCAGCACACCCTCGAGCAGCGGATTGCGCAGGATGGTAAAGATACTGAGCGAGTCAATCTGGTAAGGCACGCCTTCGTAGACCAGGCGCTCACTTTCGCGCACCGGTCCTATGCCGAGAAGCAGACGCATTTCAGCAGTATAACGTGGCAGCGTCTGGCGCAGGCTGAGTGCCACGCCGGCAAGTGCGAGCAAAGCCAGCGTTATCAACAACACGTCGCCACGGACATAGAACACCATCAGCACAGCAGACACGATCATGATCGCGGTAAACAGCCTATAGGAATAGATCACCAGCGGTGCGCGAGCAATACCGATGCTCTCCTTCGCGCGGTAGACCCAGCGCCAGTAGAGCATCAGCAGACCTTTCAGAACAAGCCATATCGAGATACCCGCGACTGCCGCCAGAAAAAGCGTCAGCCCGCGGCCGAGAAAAAAACCGCTGACCAGCTTTTTCGCGGACGTTCTCCAGGTGGTCTTCTCGACTTTAAGGCTGTCGAGTTTGTAACGCAGGATCTCCAGTGCCCGCAGGTTGTCTTCACGACGAAGCTGCCATTCTCCCGTCAGCCGGGTGATCGGCTCTGCGACCTCGGCCGGCAGGTCCTGCGTACCCAGGGCCAGCAGCGATACCAGCGCCCTGTCGATCAATTCCAGTCGTGTCTCGTGCTGCTCGATATCGCGCCGCAGAGCATCCATCTGACGTGGTTTTGCAGTGATTTCCTTGAGGCTGGAAATCAACGGACGGCTGATCTGTTCCAGCTCCTCGCGCCAGTCGATTTTCTCCTCTGTCTCTTCGTCCAGTATGGACGCATTCACACCAGCGAGTGCAATGTGCTCGAATGACCGCTGCAGGCCCGAAATTTCGTTCCTGATCCGTCCGATCTTTTGCTCGACTTCCTGTTTCTCAGCGGGGTCGGTGAGCTGTTTGAGCTGCTTCTCCAGCTCACGAATACTGTTACGCTTGGTGCCGATCGATTGCTGAATCACCTCCAGGCTGTCCAGCGAGTTTTCGGGCTTTGCTGCCTTTTCCACATTCCCGGGCTTGCCTTCGACAGGCTGGGTTTCTGCGTTCACGACCGTGCTCACCGTCAGCAGGGCCGCCAGGATCATGCAAATGAGCAAATTTTCGGCAGCACTGATGGAACGTCGCGACAGCCTGCGACCGTGACCGCCTGGGACTCGACAAGGATAAAAGATATGAAAAACGGGGCTCATTTGATACTCAAAATTAAGTACATGATCGATAACTACCTGAACCGCATACGAGCTGAAAACTATCACAAACCACTCGGATCGTCCTGATTATTTCTCCGCGTGGCAAAGCCGGGTCGGACCAGTGCAAGTCATTGTGAACTAAGATTATGCATACGAAAAACAGGCATAATTAAGCCTTAGAACAGCATTTTTGACACAGAAATCGAGCGACCTACAGACTCTGATTAGCCCGCCTGGCTTAGAAGCTGCATTTCAGGGTGAAAAACCGTGCTCTAAGCTCCTCCAGCACTACAGATTTTGCACTTTCGCCTTTAATTACAGTAAGGTAGCCAGGTCCGACCCGGATATTGGATATTGACAATGCCAATATTGGTTGTATTTGGTTCATATTTTGATACGGATTAACAATACGATGTCTGACCAATCGGACCTGCCTCATACACTGTTTAATCTTGCACAACCCTTTTCGCAGCATGCGGAAAAACACCCGGAGCGTACCGCCCTCAATGTTGATGACAGGGATATCAGTTACGGCGAGCTTGCCGGCTTTGCCGGGCGTATTGCGGCCTGGCTGCAGCACGAAACCGGAGGAAATACCACACGTGTCGGGGTACTGGGATCGCGCAGCCTTGAAGTCTATGCCGGCATCATTGGCACGTGCTGGACCGGTGCAGCCTA
>CP070838.1:455121-457686 GCA_020341835.1 Thiotrichales bacterium
CTGGTGGATCTTCGACCAGGGGCCGACCACGAACAGGCTGTCCGCGGATCTTAGCTTTACGTCCTTGAAGTTTTCTACCGCCTGCTTGGTGCGGCGCAAACCAAATACGTGCACGTCCAGGTTGGAACGGAATTCGGTTTCACGCAGGGATTTGTCGATCAGCCTGGATTCGGGGTGTATCATCACGGTCGCACCACCGAGTTCCCACAGCCAGCGCTGCCGGTCGCGAACGCTCGCCGGTTTAAATGTCAGGTTCTGTTCGGCGATGAGACGATCAAAGTCTTCAGGTTTGCCGACGACCAGCAGTTTATCTTTTGCACGCAGCTCGGTTCCGGGCGTGGGGGATGCCAGCCGGTCTTCGCCCCCGGTAAGGTGACGTAAAACACCCAGAATCCTGACCTGGTAACGGCTTTCCATCCGGGTTTCCGCGATGGTTTTACCGGCCAGTGGCGAGCCATTGTCGATACGCAGATGGCAGTAGTCTTCATCGAGTCGAAAATCTTCCCACAGGTCATCAATCGAGCGGCTGCGCACACTGCCGGGCGCCGCTTCGGTTTCTGCGGAAAGCAGTCGCCGGCCAATCAGCAGGATATAGAAAATGGTCACGACCAGCACGGCAGCGCCGACCGGAGCGAAGCTGAAGAAGCCAAAACCGGAATAGCCCGACTCTTTGAGTTCCTCGTGTATAACGATGTTCGGTGTGGTCGCGATCAAGGTCAGCATGCCGCTGATCAGGGCGGCGTAGGACATCGGTATCAACATGCGCGAGGCATTGAGTTTGGTCTCGACGGCGATGCGCAACACAATGGGTATGAAGATGGCTACGACCGCGGTGGAACTCATCACTGAGCCCAGCAGGGCGGCGCCAACCATGATCAGGATCAGCAGCCGGGTTTCGTTGCTGCCGCCTTTTTTCAGGATCCAGTCACCGACCGCGCGCGCAACGCCGGTGCGGGCCAGCATTTCACCGATCACCAGCAGGCCGGCGACCAGTGCAACCACCGAGCTGCCGAAGCCCGCCAGCGCTTCGCCGATGCTGAGCACGCCGCTGAGCATCAACGCCATCACCACCAGCAACGCGACGATGTCGAAGCGGACGCGGTTGCTGGCCATCAGTGCGGCGGCAACCGCAATGACGGTGAAAACAAATGCCGCTTCGTTGGTCATACTTTCATCAGCTTATACTGGTTTATGATTTCTCTCGCAGAGGCGCAGGGCACGCGGAGTTTTATTGTTGTTTGTGCACACAAAACATACACAAGCACTCTCTGCGATCTCAGCACCTCTGCGAAAGTAACAATCGTTTTTTACAGACTGGCTCTTTTGTCGATTATGATGCCCGCCGAAAAAGTATACCCGAGTTTACAGGTAGAGCTTGACATATCCGAGCAGTCCGAGAATACGCGAATCGAACTCGCCACGGATTTGTTCGTCCCGTGCGCGGATGTTGATATCCACGGTGTTCAATCCGATACCGAATCCCACATGTTTGAAGGTGCTGTGCTCGAGCAGCAACTGGAAATCCTGCTGGTTGCCGCTGTAGTCACCGAATTCCAGCATGAACAGCTCATACCTGAAAATGCTCTGCCATTTCTCGGTCAGGTTCCAGCGGCCGCCGATGACAGCGGTTGGCAGCGGGATCAGTCCATCGCCATCGAAGTTGTCGCTTTCACTGAATGGGGCGATATCGACCTGGTAGTCAATTTCGATTTGGAGGTCGCGGATATTCAGACCGGCGCCAATGAACATTTCATAACGGCGTTTGTTCAGAAAGGACCAGGCATAGCCGACCTTCAGCAGGTCAAACTCCCACGTTGCATCGACCCGGGCATCCTTGGGTATGATGAAACCGCCGTCGGGGTCATCGGGATCGCCGATGATGTAATCCTGTTGAGCGATGTTGCTGCCGCTGCGCCGGCTACGGTACCAGGTCCAGTCGATGCGGTGGCGCTTGTTGAAACGGTAAAAGCCGTCGACACGAACAACGGTCTCGCTGGCATCAACGTTAAAATCTTCCTCGAGATCGATCAGTGTTCCGACCGGAAACTGTGTTGAATCGAAACGCGCCGTGGTGTCGAAGCGGTCGATCAGGAAGCCTCCGACACGGATCTTGAATTTCTCAACCGGCGGAAATTCATCGTAGCGATCATCTGCAGCCGCGCCAGTGAGGAAGCCGGCTGATAGTACGGTTATTAATGCGATAGTCGTCAAGTTCTTCATGAGTTTGTAACTGCAATCATACATATTGGGATAGCAGGGTGTATTGATCAGCGGCAATCACGCTGCTGATAAAACGCAAGTAGTACATACATACCCAGTGCGGCGGTCAGGTGCTTCAGCGAGTGGCCGCTGATGAAACCCAGCGCGTTATAGACCTCACCATCAAAATGTTCAAACAGTTTGGCTACGATATAGGCCAGCAGCAGCCACCAGTAAGCCTGGACGTGCGTGCACCTCGAGTGAAAACAGATGAGTATGATCGGCGATGCCAGCATCGGGTAAAACTGCACCAGTGCGTACAGCCTGAGATCGCCTTCGCCGCGGATCTCGCTGTAGTGCCAGTAC
>CP070838.1:457786-460322 GCA_020341835.1 Thiotrichales bacterium
CAGGCCGTGCCCGGCCAGTTCATGCCACACTGTTACGTGTTTGCGATCCCGGAAGATGACCGGCTGCCCCCTGCGCTGGCCGAAAAAACCCTGACGGACCAGGTGCAGGCCTATGTCTGCGAGGGCATGCACTGCCTGCCGCCGATCAGCTCCCGGCGCGAATGGCATGATCTGATCGAGGATTGCAGGGCAATCCTGTAGGGACACCCCCGGAGGCCCGCGAAGCCCGCTGCGAAGCGGCCCGGCGCCTGCCGAACATCCGTCCGACCAGCCTCCAGAAGATCACAAATCCGTCGTTAATTGACGAAACGACTTGCAAAACAGGCAACTTTGGGAGTATGGTATGGTCTCTGAATTGTAAATAGTCAGAAGACTGCCTTATTTTTTACCCGAGGAAAATATTATGTCAGATACACGTAAACTGACCATTATTGCGACCAAGGGAACTCTGGACTGGGCATATCCTCCGTTCATCCTCGGCAGTACAGCTGCTGCCCTTGGTATGGAAGTATCGATCTTCTTTACCTTCTATGGTTTGAACCTGTTGCTCAAAGACACCAGCGTCCTGAAGGTCACACCAATGGCCAACCCGGCTATGCCGATGAAAATGCCTTTCGGCCCCAAATGGCTGCAGAGCGTTGACTGGGGTCCAAAGATTCCAAACGTTTTGTGGAACACACCTTTCATGGACAGCATTGCTACAACACTGATGAAGAAAACCATCAGCAACTGTGGTGTTGCATCTATCAACGAACTGCGCGAACTCTGTCAGGAAGCCGAATGCAAGTTCCTGGCCTGCCAGATGACCGTTGAGCTGTTTGGCCATGATCCCAAGTCGTTCATCGACGGTTGTGATTTCGTCGGTGCCGCCACCTACTTCGAAGAGTCATCCGACGCCGATCAGTCACTGTTTATCTAAGCGTCAACGACTGAAGAAATTAAAAAGCCGCTCATCGAGCGGCTTTTTTTATGCGTGCTGATTTCTTGATGCATTGTTAGAGCTTTTTAAGTCCACAGATGAACACAGATAAACACGGATAAAAACATATTATTAGTCCGCAAAACACACAAAGGACGCGAAAGTCTTTTTGAGTTTCTTATCTGATTTGCGTTCTTCGCGTTGTTCGCGGATATTTTTCTATCCCTGGAATATTAACGACACTAGGCTCCTGCATCCGCAGGAGCGACGATGGAAAACATCCGTGTTATCTGTGTTCATCTGTGGACAAAAGCCTTTTCGCCTTTTCCCAGTACTCCTCAAGCTCCGCCACACTGCACTGATCCATTACCCTGCCATCTTCGGACAGCAATTGTTCCATGACTTTAAAACGCTCGATGAATTTCAGGTTGGAGTCACGCAATGCCTGCTCGGGGTTAACGTCGATATGGCGCGCCAGGTTGACGCAGGCGAACAGGATATCACCGAGTTCATCGCTGATGCGCTCATGGTTGTCCTGATGCTCGATCTCGGCCTTGAGCTCCGCGATTTCCTCTTGCAGTTTGTCGAACACCGGTGCAACGTCGTCCCAGTCGAAGCCGTGATGGGCAGCGCGTTTCTGCAGTTTGGATGACCAGCGCAGGGCCGGCATGGTCGATGCGACGCCGTCGAGCAGGCTCTTGTGCGACTGCGCTTTCAGCTGGCGTTCATTTTTTTTATGCTGTTCCCAGGCTCGATGCAGCTCCTCGTGACTGCCCGCCACTTCGTCTGCAAATACGTGCGGATGGCGGCGAACCAGCTTGTCACTGATTGCTGCGGCGACGTCGGCAAAGGTGAAATCGCCCTGCTCCTGCGCCATTTGTGAATGAAAAACGACCTGAAACAGCAGATCGCCGAGCTCGTCCCTGAGGTCATGCATGTCCATGCGTTCGATTGCATCGGCAACCTCGTAGGCCTCCTCGATGGTATAGGCCGAGATGGTTTTAAAGGTCTGCTCGATATCCCACGGGCAACCGCTTTCTGGATCGCGCAGGGCCGCCATGATTTCGAGCAGTCTTTCGATCTGATTGGATTCGTCGGACATACGGTACTTTCACAAAAAAAGGCGAGTCGCCCCGCCTTTTTGTCAGTTAGTGCAGAAATACATCAGAATGCAAAACGCACACCGATATGCGCATTATCGTCGAGAACGACTTCTTGCCCGGTGTCGAGTTCGACTTCCAGCTGCCTGTAACCGACATACGCACGCGCACTCGGGGTAACCTCGAGCTCAAACGCGGCACGGTATTCGACCAGGCCCTCAAAATCAGAAAAACTGGTGACCCTCGGCGCCCAGAAAGCTTCTACCAGGATCGCAAAAGGTGTGCTCGACGGGAATACGTAACGCAGGTTACCACCCACCGCGATGTTGCCGCCACTTGGGTCCTCGGGTGCATTGGGCCCGAAATCCAGCCGTCCGGCATAGGCTTTACCACCGACGCCAAAATGCAGGGCACGCACATCGCCGGTACCGCTGCCTGATACCACGATCGATCCATTGACCAGAAAATCATCGTTTTCATTAATAAAAAGACCAATGCCGATATCGGCTCCACCATA
>CP070838.1:460422-462862 GCA_020341835.1 Thiotrichales bacterium
CCGTACAGAAGTGGTCGCAAAGGTCGCGATGACTTCTCGCCTTTCGGCAGCAGCGGTCCCGGCTTCAAATCCCCATGGGACAGTGGCCGCGGCGGCCGCAGCATGCCCTGGAGCAGCGGCAAAAAAGGCCGCGGCGGCTGGATGGATAAAGACTGGTTTGGCGACCAATGGGACGATATGCTGAACGCGCCATCGGACATGGGTGAACTGCCGGGTGGCTGGTATGCACCTTCGATCAGTACACCCAATCCTGTCGATGTGGGTGACGAGTTCGGCACTGCAGCGCAAGATATGCCGACCCAGATGCGTAATGTATATGACGACAACCGTCGCTATAACAGCCGGTCTGGCGGATACGATCGATACGACCGCTATGACAGATACCGCAGATAATGCGTCGAGTCTTTATCCTACAAAAAGAACCCTGCCTTGCAGGGTTCTTTTTTTTAGGTCTATATAAAACCTGACCGTTACCAGAATGAGGCCTGTAGTGCCCTGAGCGATGAACAAAGCCGCTTTAACAATCCTGTACCTGGCGATACTTGCAGGCCAGGCTGCGCACGCAAAGACGGAAGAACTAATCGATGCCATCGTCCTCGACGAGATGGCCAGACAGAACATCGTCGGTATGGCAGCAGGTGTCATAAAAAACGGGGAACTGGTCTACGCCAAAGGCTATGGCCACACCGACCTGGCGCGCAGCCGACCGGTAACTACCGACACCATCTTCCGCTGGGGCTCGGTCTCAAAAACACTCACCGCCACCGCTGCACTGATGCTGGCCGAGGAGCATCCCGCCTTCGACCTGAATGACCGGGTAACGGAACATGTGGCTTACTGGCCACGGCAGGGCAACAAGGGCGACATTCGTATCCGGCATCTGTTGTCGAACCGTTCCGGCGTCATTCACTATAAAAAGAAGAAGCACTGCCCCGATAACAGAAAACCGCGTTACCACCGAGGCCGACATTCCAGCAAATACTACGATGCAGAGCAGGCTGTGAATGTGTTCAAGCACGAGCCGCTGTGTTTCGACCCGGGCAGCCATTACAAGTACTCCACCTTTGGCTACAGCCTGCTGGGTGCTGCAATTGAGGGCGCTTCGGGAACAAGTTATGCAAACTGGATTGACCGCAAGATCGGAATGCCACTGGGCATGACATCGCTGCGCCAGGCCACCGGCACCAGCACCGGTTTCGACCAGCACTGTCATATCCTGAGAAAAGTCGTCTCCGGTAATGCCGCCTGGAAACTGCCAGGCGGTGGCTGGGAATCGAACATCATCGATCTGGCCAGATTCGCCAACGGCCTGCTGCGGGAGGATCTGCTGATCGACACCCATCGACTCTGGACCAGCGTGCCGGCCAATCCGGCCTACGGTTACGGTATCAAATACTCCCCCGATAGGGCCGAGGTCTGGCACGAAGGCAAGCACGACAACAGCCGCGCCCTGCTCTACCTGTATCCCGGGTCGCACGACCGCCTGGGCATCGTGCTGATGATCAACGGCATCCACAGCAAACCGAAACCTATTGCGCATCGACTGGCCAACCTGTTCGGCCGAGAACACCGCATCAGCAAAGCGCCCGTGGTTAAAAACTGCGACTCTGAATGTGCTGGCCGATTTGCCGGCCTGTGGCACAAAACCGGCAAGGACGTTTTACTGCGCCGGGGCTATACGCACCTGAACTTCCATGCCGAGTGGAAATTCCTGCGCAAGCTTGGTTATTACAGCGATGACTTCGAGCCCCGCGTAGAGGACGGCAAGGTTTACTGGGATGCCATCTTTCGTAAGGGCAGCATAGACAATACCATGCTGCACGAGACCGATCACCAGGCGTTCAGACAGAAGTGGAACGATCTGTCCCGTCAGGGCTATCGCCTCGTCGACCTTGAAACCTTCACCATCGATGGCAGGCGACACTGGGCAGGTCTGTTTGTCCAGGGATCCGGGAAGCATGCAATAGTCGGTGAGCTGAAGACCAAAGACTTCGCTACTATGCACGAAACTCTGGCACACCTGGGTTACAAACTGATTGATATCGAACCCTATCACAGCGCTGGCGTGCTTTACTGGGCAGGTGCCTGGACAAGCGGCGACGATGTATTGCTGAACTATAACCTGAGTACGAACGAGCTCGCATTGCTGCGAGACAGACGCCTGCGATCAGGCTTTGAACTGACCGACATTGAAACCTACCGTCATCGCGGCAGACAACGCTGGGCGGGTATCTGGAAAAAAAATTCCCGCGGCGAAAAGCTGAGCATCAATCAACCTTTCTGCGGCAGCAAAACCGGTCCGAATCACCGGCGCTTCAAGGGCATCACCCATCGGCATAACGAATGGCATGAACGCGGTTATGAATTGACGGACTGGGAGCGATATTAAAACCCGGGGCTGTACCCTTCGGGCCGGCTGTCCGGACGCCGGTGGCGTTAT
>CP070838.1:462962-465345 GCA_020341835.1 Thiotrichales bacterium
GGATGAATTGCGCGGTGCCGTAACACTGAAAATGATGCAAAAAGCGGCCCAGGCGCTCGATTGTCGCTTCGTCTATGCGCTGGTTCCGAAATCTGTAGCTCGGTATGACAAACCCAGGATTCGCCTCGATACGGCCTGTATGCTGGGCGACAGGGAGCGCCAGTTGCAGGATTTGATCGAGCAGTTCCAGCGTAGCCAGTCAAAAACGGAGCCGTAGTGAAACATGTATAATCGGCCGCTCAAATAAGCATGGCTGCTGCAGCGGTCGCCGCGCGCTGCCATCATTCCATTCACTTGCGCTCAAACAGGATCTGCATTGTCGTACCTGAAACTTGAACAACGATTGTCAGCGATTATCGATTCAGGCCAGGTCGACATGCTCTCTCAGTCGAAGATCGGTCTGGAGAAGGAAAGCCTGCGAGCGGCAGAAACGGGTGGGATATCGCAGATGCCACACCCGCGTTCTCTCGGCTCGGCCTTGACCAATCCCTATATCACCACGGATTTTTCCGAGGCCATGACGGAAATGATAACGCCGCCATGTAATTCGGTTGAGCAGGCACTGGAATTTCTGAACGATCTGCAGGTATTTGTTTATTCTCACCTAAGAGAAGAAATCCTCTGGGCAACCAGCATGCCCTGCGTGGTTGAAAGCGGCGACAGTATACCGATCGCGCAGTACGGCAAATCCAATGCCGGCCTGATGAAAACCGTCTATCGACGCGGTCTGGGTTATCGTTATGGGCGCACCATGCAGGTCATCGCCGGTGTTCATTTCAACTATTCTTTTTCGGATGATTTCTGGGCTCTGTACCAGGCAGTCGAGAATGACAGACAGCCATCACGACAGTTCATTTCACAGAGCTATATGGGATTGATAAGAAACATGTTGCGTTATGGCTGGTTGATCCCTTACCTGTTCGGTGCTTCCCCTGCCGTATGCAAATCCTTTCTCCACGGCAAGCCGACTATGCTGTCGACGTTCAATGAGAATACGGTATACGAACCTTATGCGACATCGTTGCGCATGGGGGATATCGGCTATACCAATAACAAGGAGAGTATGGCGGGAATCAAGGCCAATTATGACAGCCTCGATGCCTACATACAGAGCCTGAGGTGTGCCATCGAGACACCGTTCGATGAATACGAAAAAATCGGCGTCAAGGTCGATGGCGAATACCGCCAGCTTAATAGCAATATTCTGCAAATCGAAAATGAGTACTACAGTACGGTAAGGCCCAAGCAGGCGCCTGATGATAACGAAAAACCAACCAATGCACTGGAGCAGCGTGGCATCGATTATGTCGAAATCAGATCGATCGATGTTAATGCATTCGATCCGCTGGGCATCAATGAAGAGCAGCTGCGGTTCCTTGAAATTTTCGTTGTGTTCTGTCTGTTGCAGGAAAGCCCTGTCCTGTCGGCGGATGAGGTTAACGAGATCGATATGAATCTCGTACAGGTTGCCCATATGGGGCGTGAGCCCGGCATCAGGCTGTCACGCGACGATCATTCGGTGGCGTTGAAACTGTGGGCAGGCGAACTGCTCGGTGCAATGCAGGGAACTGCGCAACTGCTGGATCAGGCGCATGCCAGCAGCGCGTATTCAAAAAGCCTGGCCAGTCAGATCGAATGTGTGCTCGATCCGGACAGGACAACTTCGGCTCGCATGCTGGCCGAGATGCGAGAACATCATGAGGGCTTTTTCCATTTTGCCAGACGCATGTCGATGCAGCATTATCGTCATTTCAATTCAATGCAGCTGTCCAGCGAACGTGAAAACCAGTTCAGGCGGGCCGCAGAAGAGTCGATCGCGTTGCAACAGCAGATCGAAGCAAATGATGTGATCGATTTCGACGAGTATCTCAGACGCTACTTTGCACAGTAAACGTGACATAAAATATAATCAAAGGTCCTCACACGCGGAAAAACTGAATGTTTAACTGGATTGACAGATTGCCGGTAAAAGCGCTGCTCGTAGTAGCGGTTTTTTTTGCGCTGGTTCCGTTCCAGCCTGAACCTCACCTGTTCGAGAAACTCAGGATGCTGTTCGAAGGCAGCCTGACTCGTCCCATCGATATCTTTGACCTGTTCATGCACAGTTTACCGATTGTGTTGCTGGCGATTCGTCTGATAAGAATCAAGATGTATCAATGAAGAACTATTGTCGCTGCGCCGTGCTGTTGATGTCAGCCGTTGTTGCTATGCCAGTTACGGCCAGTGACGTCTCTGATGCAGTCAGCGCGATGCGGGCTGGCAATTATGCTGAAGCTTACTGCGTACTTAAGCCCTATGCCGAATCGGGCGACCCGGAGGCCCAGTACAACATCGGCTGGATGTATCTGAATGGCTACGGCCTGATGATGAATGACAAGCTGGC
>CP070838.1:465445-467714 GCA_020341835.1 Thiotrichales bacterium
GGTTTCGAGTACGAAGGTCTTGAAGAAGCCAAGTGGCGGTGAGTGCAGCAAGGCGTTGTCGCACATCATTGCCATAAAGATGGTATTGATTTTTGCTTTTCCCAGTACAAACTGGTGCAGCTCTTCGGCCAGTTCTTTATTACCGGCCACTGGCCGCATATCGAAAAATATACTGGAATGCATCACCGCCTTCGGTGCCGGTTCTTCGATCCACTGGCTGAACCGGTTTTTCCACCCCTGCAGGGTCATGCGCCATTTCTCGTTCTTGGCCATGATTTCGCCGGGACAGTAAGGCATGCCGCACAGCGCCAAGCCGTCGTTGACAAAGCTTGCGAAATCCCTGAAGTATTCCTGGTCGTCGCTACTGACACCATCAGGCAATAACAGGCCGTTATCCTGATCCGAGCCCATTGCCTGTTCCTGTCTTGCCTGTGAACCGAAAGCCAGCCAGGTATAGTCGCAGGGCGGTGCACCGAACTGATCTGCCGCGAGTGTCAGCAAGCGCTTGGTGATCGCATCCGACAGCGTCGTAATGATCTTTCCGATTTCGATCGCCCGCGTGTCGCGTGCAACGAGTTTCACCACCAGATCCGGAATTTCGGCAGAGACCTTGCCCAGTGCTTCAACGTCGCCGGTGCGCTTGATCGAATGGATCAAGGATATGGGTTCGATGTTATTAACACGCAACACGTCGGTCTGTGAAATCATGCCGACCGGGCGCTGATCGTCGACCACGGGCAAATGCCGTATGCCTTCCGCCATCATCTTCAACTGCGCTTCCTGGACCAGACTTTCCAGGTCAATGGTCAGCGGATCCGGCGTCATTACCGAGGATATAGGAGCGCTGTCAGGAACACCTTCCGCGAGGACGCGAATACGAAAATCACGATCGGTGATAATACCCACAAGCCGCGAGGCATCCTTGACCAGCAGCGAGGAAATATGGTGCTGCTTCATCAAATGCGCCGCCTCGCGTATCGTCGTTTCCGGCGAGGCAAAAATGACCACACTCGACATCGTGTCTTTCACACACTGACCCAGGCAAATACCCTTGTTTGCATCTTCTGCCCGGTAGGACCATTCCTCGTCGGCATAACCGGGGACACTCGTGCGTGTTTTATCCGCTTCGCCGATCGCGGAGATTTCCTTGCTCGACGCTGAAAGCGACTGGAATGCACTGCTGGTCAGTTCGTAATAGAGGCAGTCCTCGAGCACCAGCACCTGGGGATGTTTCGCGGCATCACTGTAGAGCACGGAGGGCACCAGGTAATCGCCACTGCTAAGCCGGTCGACCAGTGCACCCTCGTTGTCACGGACCTCGAGGCTGCCCGAGCGAACGATCAGCATGCCGACCGGCTGGGAATCGGCCGCGGTTGAATTGAGTTGCAGTTCGGTGCCCGACTTGCTGAATGCCACGAAGATATTGGCACTGGCATATTCGAGCTGATTGTCTGATAAATGATTGAATGGCGGATGCTGCGACAAAAAGGATTGCACATCGCCTGCTTCACTTACCATGAAGGCCGCTCCTGTAATCGCAAATGAATCTAGTTAAGCATAACCCATGAGAAAATGCATGGAGACGGTTGATTTATTTGGGGAAGTTCTCGCGAGAAAAAGTGGTTTCGTAATCGACAAACACGGCCGGCGTCTCAGCATAGAACATGGAATCCGAGATTTCGACGGCGAGGCGCAAGGTGCTGTTTTCGACATCGGCAAGCCTGAACTCCGCATTCCAGGCGCCCTCTTCTGTAGCTGACCGATACAGTGTCTTCGGTTGTGGCTCCGAAGCGGCGCTTACGAACGATGCCAGCGCGTGCTCGACCGGCGTGTTTGATAACAGTATCAGTTTGATCGCAGCGTCGGAAACCCGCTCCAGGCGAACGTCGACTTCGATATCGCCGTTGTGCAGCGTGCAGCGCCCGCTCGGATATCGGCAGTTGGGCCTGGCGGCCAGTTTGTAGGTATTGCCCTGCTGGATCTGTTGCGGTTTTTCCGAAACGATGTGGTCGACAGCGAAATAGGCAATGATGGCCAGCACCGGTGCAATGAACATCGCGAGGATTACGTGTTTGTTTTTGAAAAAGCCCATAGCTATCAGATTTTAACGCGATTCCCGCGAAAACATACCGCTAACTCGAGTAATCCCGTCATGCCTGCGCAGGCAGGCATCCAGTGTCTTAAGTCACTGGATTCCGGCTTAAAACATGCCGGAATGACGGCGCTCAAGCAATTGTATATTTTCCGATTCAAAGTTTGCCGAAACATC
>CP070838.1:467814-470068 GCA_020341835.1 Thiotrichales bacterium
CAGGTCGAAGGGGCTTCACCGTTCAATATTTTCGCGGTGACGTTTACCAACAAGGCCGCGGCAGAGATGCGCTCGCGTGTCGAAAAACTGCAGGGCATGCCGTCTGCCGGCATGTGGGTGGGCACTTTCCACGGGCTGTCTCACCGCTTGCTGCGCTCGCACTGGAAAGAAGCCGGCCTGCCGCAGACATTCCAGATACTGGATGCGGATGATCAGTACCGCCTGATCCGGCGTGTATTGAAAGCACTGGAGCTGGATGAAGCGCGCTGGCCGCCGCGTCAGGCGCAGTCGTTTATCAATGCGCGTAAAGACGAAGGCCAGCGTCCACAGCATGTCGATACCTCGCACAATCCGGTGTATACGCAGATGGTGCGTATCTACACCGCCTATGAAGCCGCATGTCAGCGCGCCGGTGTCATCGACTTTGCAGAAATGTTGCTGAGAACGCTGGAGCTGCTGCGTGATAACGATTCCCTGCTCGAGCATTATCAGCACCGCTTCAAATATATCCTCGTCGACGAATTTCAGGATACCAACACCATTCAGTACGCCCTGGTGCGGCTGCTGGCGGGTGCGAACAACAAGGTCTTCATCGTCGGCGATGATGATCAGGCCATTTATGCCTGGCGCGGCGCGCGCGTAGAAAACATTCACAAATTTCAGCGCGATTTCAAGCATGCGCAGATTGTCCGGCTGGAACAGAACTACCGTTCGACCACGACGATATTATCCGCGGCCAATGCACTGATCGATAACAATGATGATCGTCTTGGTAAGAAGCTGTGGACCAGCGGCGAAGACGGCGATCCGATCGTGTTCTACAACGCCTACAACGAACTGGATGAAGCGCGTTTCGTGATCGAACGCGCGCGGCAGTGGACAGATCACGGGCATGCACGCGCCGACATTGCGATACTCTATCGCTCGAACGCGCAGTCACGCGTGTTTGAGGAAAGGCTGGTCAGCGAAGGTATACCCTACCGCGTCTACGGCGGTCTGCGATTCTTTGAACGCGCTGAAATCAAGGACGCCCTCGCCTACCTGCGTTTAATCGATAACCGGAATGATGATGCCTCGTTCGAACGCGTGGTCAATACGCCGACGCGTGGCATCGGCGACCGCAGTGTCGAGAAGATACGCGAGATTGCGCGGGCGAAAGATTATTCCATGTGGGAAGCCGCGCGTACCCTGCTCGACAGCAAGGCACTGGCAGCCAGGGCGACCAATGCGATCGCGGGCTTCCTGCGTCTGATCGATTCCATGTCAGAAGACACCGCAGAGCTCGATCTGTTCGAGCAGGTCGAACACGTGATACATGCCAGCGGACTGATCGAATACTACAGCAAGGAAAAAACCGAAAAAGCCGAAGCGCGCGTCGAGAACCTGGAAGAGCTCGTCACCGCGGCGCGCGGCTTCGATTTTGATTCCGAGTCGGCCGCCAACGAGGAATGGCAGAACATGGACAAGCTGACCGCATTCCTGACACACGCAGCGCTGGAAGCCGGTGAAGGCCAGGCAAAGGAGTGGGAAGACTGTATCCAGTTGATGACCCTGCACAGCGCCAAGGGCCTGGAGTTTCCACTGGTTTTTATCGTCGGCCTCGAGGAAGGCCTGTTTCCGAGTCAGCGATCGCTGGATGAGCAGGGCAAGCTCGAGGAAGAACGCCGGCTGTGTTACGTGGGCATCACGCGTGCACGCAAGCAGCTGGTTTTAACCGCAGCCGAGCACCGGCGGTTGTACGGCCAGGACATGTATCCGACGCCATCGCGGTTCGTCAGCGAAATACCCGAACATCTTTTGAACGAGGTCCGTTCGAAGCCGACGGTGTCACAGCCGCTGTATTCGCCGAAGTCACAGGCATCGGCAGCCACCTCGGTCAACGGTATCGGTGTCGGCCAGCGCGTGATGCATGCCAAATTCGGCGAAGGGGTCGTGACTAACCTCGAAGGCAATGGCGCCCACGCACGGGTCGAGGTCAATTTCGAATACGCCGGCAGCAAATGGCTGGTGATGGCCTACGCCAATCTGCAACCGGTTGGGTGACATTCAACGCAAAGGCGCAGAGGCGCAAAGAACGCAAAGCGATTTTTAGGGAATGCCTTTCGCTGGCATGACGGAATAGTGATGTAGCCCGGATGAAACAGCGTGGAATCCGGGGCCAAGTGCCGGACATTTCCCGGATTCCGCTTCGCTGCATCCGGGCTACGTTGCTACCGTCGTTCCAGCATGTTTCTAGCTGGAACCCAGTGTCTTT
>CP070838.1:470168-472401 GCA_020341835.1 Thiotrichales bacterium
GCCCGCTCGGAAATCGTTGAAGGCGTGATCGTCGAGGAAGGTTCGGTGATATCGATGGGCGTTTATATCGGACAGAGCACCAAGATCTTCAACCGCACCACCGGCGAAGTCAGCTACGGCCGAATTCCTGCCGGCTCCGTGGTCGTATCCGGCAACCTGCCTTCGAAGGATGGCAGCTACAGTCTGTACTGCGCCGTCATCGTCAAGCAGGTCGATGAAAAGACCCGCGGCAAAGTCGGGCTCAACGAACTGCTGCGTGATATTGAATAACTGATTAGCCACAGAGACACGGAGCGCACAGAGTTTCATATCAATGTGATCGCCACCATCGGGCATGCTGGTGAAACGGACAACTATCAAACACCACTGTGTTCTCTGTGTCTCTGTGGCCAATAAAACCTTTTAAGCATTCATCATGATCAAGCTCTACGGCATCCCGAACTGCGACACCATGAAAAAAGCGCGCCGCTGGCTCGCAGACAACGGTGTGGAATACGAGTTTCACGATTACAAGAAGCTCGGCGTACCGAAAGAACATCTTACCCGCTGGGTCCGGCAGGTCGGCTGGGAAGCCGTTCTGAACAAGCGCGGCACCACCTGGCGCAAGCTTGATGACAGCGACAAGAACCGCATCGACGAGGCCCTGGCGATCGAGATCATGCTGGACAATCCAAGCATTATCAAAAGACCGGTGGTCGAATCGGGGACGCTGTTGCTGATCGGTTTTGATCAGGCTGAATTCGGGCAGCTGGCCCAGTAATTTTTTCCACCGCCGCTAGCTGTCACCCTGCCCTGAAAACGCGACAATATCTATTTTTACAAATGTTTACAAGGGCTTACAAATCCCTTGATTTATTAGGGTTGGAAAGCAACCGGGTGGCCGGAACAAAGGTCGCCGATTTTTTTTCGGATTACCGGCAAAAGCGTGAATGTATGTGCTAAGTATTGATTATCTCTAGCTATTTCGCACACGACGTACTCAACCGGATGCAACAGAAATAACGACAAAGACCGCTTAAAAAACATGTCCAGCAAAAAAGCAGAAATTCTCGTTGTCGACGATTCGTCAACAATACGGGCCACCATAGCCAAATTCCTTGATGGTTACACCACACATCAGGCGGCTGATGGTGAAGCCGGCTGGGAGGCGCTGGAGAACAATGATGCCATATCGCTGGTGTTCTGCGACATGCATATGCCGGTCATGAACGGGATGCAGCTGTTACAGCAAATCAGGGAGTCCGACTGTGAGCGCATCGCCAATATTCCGGTTATTATGATCACCGGGCATGATGACACCGAAGCAGCGAAGAAGGCCACCCACAACATCGGTGCAACTGATTTTCTCAGCAAGCCCTTTGACCAGGTCGACATTATCAGCCGGGTCAATTCCTACACCAACCTGAACCAGAAGATCACGGCACTGCAACAGGAGTCGGCTTTCGATGACAAGACAGGCCTGTACAACGACCGCATTCTGCTGGATTTCGGCAACAAGACCATGTCCTTCGCCAGGCGCCATAACATGGCGGTGTCGATACTCTATGTCGAGGTTGCCGACGCTGACCAGCTCAGGGAAACCTACAGCAACAAGGCCATGGAAACGATCATATCGACGGTTGCCGGACTACTGGAAAACACGATACGCAGTGAAGAGCTCGTCTCCCATGTTGGAGGTGCCAGATTCGCGATTGTGTTGACCAATACAAAAGCATTCAAGGCGCACATCGTCGCCACGCGTCTGAAACAGGCTGCCGAGGAACTGGTATTCGAAATCAGTAACGTGAAAATCCGGATCCAACTCGCTGTTGGATTATGTTCGACAGAAGACAGTCATTCGGAGAAACTCGGTTTCGAAGATTATTGCCGCTATGCCTCGCAAGCGCTTGAAACTTCGCTGGAGACACCGAACAAACGCATCACCCGCTTCGATGAAACCTACGAGAAAAAGCTTGGCGATGAAAAAGACAGCTACACGTTCTCGACACCCGCCGCTACAGAGACAATCGAAGAAGACGAAGAAGCCGCTGATGACTTTGCAGATTTCTTTTCCTGTATCCTCTCGGGTGACTACGAAAAAATCCCGGTTGAATTCCTGCCCCCACTGATCGCACAGATGGAAGATTTTCTCGATTTCGCCAACACGGCAGTCGCTGGCGAAAAGAAAAAAGCAGGCGAATAAATAAAAACAAGCGGTAGTGGTCGCTACTTGATCACACAGTCAGTGTCTGAT
>CP070838.1:472501-474680 GCA_020341835.1 Thiotrichales bacterium
TAGGGTGGGAGGAGACCATCTCATCGGGCTACGCACTACTCGTGAGCCAGCCAGATGGCTGGTGTTTTTGCCTCATCTTCAACCCCGGTGGAATCTACAGGCGTCTTGCTCACATCCCTGAACAAAACCATATCGACAACCCGCGCAGAAGCCCCGTCGTAAAAACCGGTTTCTTCAACGTAGGTTTCCGGATTGACAAAGGTACCGAACAAGATGTCGAACAACGGCAGCTCCGAATAATTATTCCGATGCGCCCCCCTGGCATGGTGGACGCTGTGGCTTTCGGGGCGCTGGATCATGTAGCCAAGCCAGCGCGGCGTTTTGACGTTGGTGTGGGTAAACATAGCCATCAATGTAGTGGTCAGCAGCACAAGCATGGCAGCTTCGGGCGTTATTCCGACCAGCAGAACCAGGCTGATACTACCGAGCAGGGTCCATCCGATCATATCGGTCGGGCTGAAATAGAACGCACCATAAGTATCGAGCCGCTCGGCGCTGTGGTGCATCTGGTGAAAACCGCGCCAGAGGATATCGGAACCGTGCAGCGCGCGGTGCCAGACATAAACACCGAACTCGAAGGTCAGCACCCCGACCATGGCGCCGCCCCAGGTGCCCAGGCCGGTCAGATCGAACAGCTGGTATTGCGAAAGATAGGAATCCGTGAACATCGGCAGATACGATGACAGGTAAAAGAATACGGCGAAGGATGCCATGCCGCGCAGTTTCCAGCCGCTGATTTCGGGCAGCTTTTTAGCCGGTGCGAGCGCTTCCCAGATGATCAGCCCGGCATACATCGCGATAATGATCAGCGATATCGGGTCAAACAGAATTTCCAGTGGTGTTGGTAGTGTGGCTATCATGACTGTTCTCCTCTTCTAGTGATTTCATTGCGATTTGCATTGATTAAAAACAAACCATTTGGTACTTTTTAATGTAAGAAAGCAGCCGACTAAAAACTAGTGAACGAATGGTACTTTTTTCGAAAAAAATTTTTTAATCATTTAATTTCAATAAGTTAATTACCATTCATTATGTTCGACAGTGATATGCATGATCCATAAACAATAGAAACTATACGGTCGGTATAGTAAATCTGGTCAATTCCTGACCACGGAGGAAGAAAATGCCCACTAAAGGCGAACTCACGCGCGAAAATATTCTCGGCATTGCCGAGCACATTATCCTGCAGAAAGGTTTTTCCGGCACATCGATCGACGAAATCATCGAGGCTGCTGACATCACCAAGGGTGGGTTTTTCTACCACTTCAAGGGCAAGGAGGATCTCGCCAAACACCTGATGCTGCGTTACCAGGTTGCCGACGATCGTTTCTTCAATCAGCTATTCGATCGCGCTGACTCATTATCTGAAGACCCGCTGCAACAGATGCTGATCTTCCTCAAGCTGCTGGCAGAAGCCATGGGCGACCTGCCCTCAACGCACCCCGGCTGCCTGGTTGCATCCTTCACCTACGAAAGCCAGCAGTTCAACGAAGACGTCAAACAGATCGTATGCGACTGTATCGTTGGCTGGCGCCAACTCTTTATAAAAAAGCTGGCAGCGATTGGCGAAGTTCACCCGATGAAAATTGAAACCGACATCATGGAACTGGCCGACATGCTCACTTCGGTAATCGAGGGTGCGATTATATTATCGAAAGCATTCAATGAACCCGAACGGCTGGTCAACCAGATTTTGCAGTACCGTAATCACATCAGACTGTTATACGGCGACACGTAAAACCAGCCCAATGAATCACAGTTACGCTAAATTTGATCGTCATGCCTGCGCAGGCAGGCATCCAGCGTCTTATGCCTCGGCATCACGCGCTCCTTCCAGTAATTTGACAGTGCAACCCAATCTTTGGCCGTTCGAGGCTGCTTCTGGCAAATTCAGACCGCACAAATAGCTGGACGATGGAACTTACATTCATCATGCGAATTCATAATACAATGACAATGCACGGCCAGTATCCTTAAACCGGGAGGCCAGGAATATGCGCCTGATATACATACCCGTTGTACTGTTATTAATCACATCCTGCCAGAGTACACGATCGAATGATCCATCATCGCTGGCTTTCCGTATGCCAGAAGGCTCCACTCTGACGCTTAACAAGGAACTGGAAATTCCCGCAGGAAATACCCATGCACTGCTGCAATCTGGCAAGGTGATCAGTGT
>CP070838.1:474780-476897 GCA_020341835.1 Thiotrichales bacterium
TGGCGCCATGCTGCTTTCAGGCATCTTTCCGCCGCCGAGATGTAGCGGGGCTCGGCGAGCAGATAGCCCAGTACCAGCAGGCTTTCGGCGGCGATGCCATTGCCTGACGGGATAGCGTCATCGGCGTAACTCTTGCTGCGCTGGATCAGCTGTTCGTGATCGTGGCTGGTGAAAAAGAAACCGCCATTCTCCTTGTCCTCGAATTGCTCGATCAGTACATCGGCCAGCTGCCTGGCCCACAACAGCCAGGTGCTGTCCCATCGGGATTGCAGCAGTTCGATCAGCCCGCTGATAACAAACGCATAGTCGTCGAGATAGGCGTTGAGGTGGGCGTGACCGTCTTTCGCAGTGGCCAGCAGCCGGTTGTTGCGCCAGAGCGTATCGCGAATGTAACCCGCGGCCCGGGCTGCCGAGTCGATACAGGCCGGCTTATCGAGGTGGCGGCCGCAGCAGGCCATGCCGCGAATCATCAGGCCGTTCCAGGCGGTCAATATCTTGTCATCGAGGCCGGGATGGATGCGCTGCTCCCGGGTTTGAAAAAGCTTTTTTCGGGCGGATTGCAGGACTTTGCGGATGTCCTTCTCATCTTGCCCCGTTTGATCTGCCAGCTCCTTGTAATTCAGGAACGCGTGAAGATGCCAGTTGCCCTCGAAATTGGCGGGTCGGTCGAAACCAAATCGACGCGACACCAGATCGAACCCGGCGCTGTCGAGCTGTGCGGCGGCAAGGTCCGGATTCCAGGTATAGAACTTGCCTTCTTCGCCCTCGGAGTCGGCATCCAGCGCAGAAAAATAGCCGCCCTGGTCTGACTGCATCTCCCGTATCACCCAGTCCGCCGTTTCTGCGGCAGTGTCCCGATACAGAATATCGCCGCTGATGCACCAGGCCTGTGTGTAGAGCCATAACAACGGCCCGTTGTCGTAAAGCATTTTTTCAAAGTGGGGAATCATCCACTGTTCGTCGGTGGAATATCGATAGAAGCCGCCTCCGAGGTGGTCGAACAGGCCGCCTGATGACATGTGTTCCAGTGAATACAGCGCCGTGTGCAGGATGCGGGAATCCGGATTGCCAGACTCATTTGTCCGGGCCCAGTGCCTGAGTGCGCGCTGGATAATCGCCGGGTGCGGAAACTTTGGCGCGCCACTGTAGCCGCCGAAGCGGCTGTCGAATTGCTGTTCGATCTGGTTGCGTGCGACATCGAGTGGCATCGAGCCCAGATGCTCGGCAGGTGAATCATGCTGGGCGGCGATGGATGCGAATACCTCTTTCAAGGAGCTGTTCTGTTTGTCCAGTTCGTCCCTGCGCGTTGCATAGACATCTGCAACATGCTCCAGAAGCTGGGTGAAGGCGGGCAGTCCGTGCCGGGATGTCTTTGGAAAATAGGTACCGGCAAAAAAGGGCATGTGCTCATCGGGTGTCAGAAATACGGTCAGCGGCCAGCCCCCCGGTCGGCTGGTTAGTATCGAATGCGCGCCCTGGTATATTTTATCGAGATCGGGGCGCTCCTCCCGATCCACCTTGATATTGATGAACAGGCGGTTCATCACCTCAGCAGTCGCCCGGTCTTCGAAAGACTCATGTGCCATGACATGGCACCAGTGGCAGGCGGAATAACCTATGGACAACAGGATCGGCTTGTCCTGATCACGTGCAGCCTGCAGTGCTTCCTCGTTCCACGGCATCCAGTCAACCGGGTTGTCAGCGTGCTGGAGCAGGTAGGGGCTGGTTTGTGTTGAGAGCTTGTTCATCCGGGGCGCCTGTGCCTTGGTTCGCTGACAGCCTAGCAAACATACTAATGGATAATTCCACGATTATTTGCCGCTATTCAGGGTATCTTTGCGGTTAACAAAAAAATATTGAAAATTTTGAAAAAAAAGCGAGCACTTTAGGAAAAATTCCTGTAGTATCGCGCTCCGCGAAACAGCAGTCTTACGCACATTTGCTAAAGCAAATTATTCAGGCAAAAGGCTTGCGCAGTAAAATTTATTACTGTTATAATCTCGCTTCTGCGGCCCGCATTATTTCGGGTCGTTGTTCTTTTACAGATTGGATCAGATAGCTTGTGTGGGTGCTTGCGTTGGCGAGATCAAGAAACAAGTCAGGAGTCTTCGGATTTA
>CP070838.1:476997-479027 GCA_020341835.1 Thiotrichales bacterium
TTCCTGAATGATCCATCCGATCTCCTTGATTTTGAAAAGATTTACGTCTATGAAACTAAGATCGGAGGAAGTCGTATGTACAGCGTTCTGTACAGTGATTTCGACTCGCGAAAAACTGCACGTTCCATGCTTGATAACCTGCCGGCAAAGATGAGAGCCAGCAAGCCGTTTTTGCGACGCGTGAGTGCGCTCAGGAAGGATCTTGAGTCAAGCAGTTAGGTTTTCTCGAGCGGGCATGACAATGCGCTCATCTACCTGGTAATTCAATGGATATAAGAATAATAAAAAGCAGTTTGATGTTCGGGCTATTGGCGGTCGCCGGATGTGGAGCATCCAATCCTCCCCAGGTGTCTGATGGGCATCTGTTGCCTGATGAGCCCTCAAAAGAAACCATTCCTGAACCCGTCTCGCGCGTCGCCGTACTACCAAAACCGGAGCCCAGGCCTGATCTCGAAACCTATACGGTTGTCGTTCATGATGTTCCGATACGTGAGTTGCTGTTCTCGATGGCGAGGGACGCGAAGCTGAATCTCGATATTGAAAACGATATCGAGGGCAATGTCACGATGAACGCAATCGACCAGACACTGCCGAAAATACTCGATCGTATTGCCCAGCAGACCAGTATTCGTTATCAGCTTGTCGAGGATACCCTGCGTGTCCAGGCCGATACACCGTATTTGAAAACCTACAGTGTGGGTTACCTGAACATGGCGCGTTTGAGTTCGGGTTCTGTTGAAGTGTCCTCCGAAATCAGTTCTACCGGTATGGGTTATGGCGAGGGCGGCCAGAGTGGTGGTGGCAGTGGCGGGAAGGGTGGTCAAGGCGGGAACGACTCCAATTCTAAAGTGCGCAACAGTTCAAACAACCAGTTCTGGCGATCGCTGACGGTTAACATCTCGAATATCGTCGGCGAGACCGTCAAGGCAGGCAAGGGCGACGATGTTGATACCAGCGATCGCATTATCGTTAACAGGGAAAGCGGCATGATCGCGGTGAAAGCGACCTCGAAGCAGCACGAACTGGTTCAGGGTTTTATTGACCGGGTACTCGACAGCGTGCAGAGGCAGGTGCTTATCGAGGCTACCATCGCAGAAGTCAGGCTCAGCGATCGCTATCAGGCGGGTATCGACTGGTCACTGGTAACCAGTGATCCGAACACCGCAACCACCCAGGATTTGCTCGGCGGCAATCTGGGTTCGACACCTTTCTTCTCATTCAATATTGCAGAAACCGTCAGCGGTAATCCATTGAACATAACGCTGAAGGCGCTGGAAACCTTTGGTGACGTGAAGGTGCTTTCAAGTCCGAAGGTGATGGCGATTAACAATCAGAGCGCATTGCTAAAGGTGGTCGACAATGAAGTGTACTTTACGACCAATGTCGAGGCGGTACCCGGATCGGTTAACCAGAATTCGACCGTAGCTATCGATACCGATGTCAACACCGTACCGGTAGGACTGGTCATGGCGGTGACCCCGTTTATCGATGAAAACGAGGTCGTTACCCTGAATGTTCGTCCAACGATTTCGCGTATCATCGACTTCGTTGCCGATCCTAACCCGGCTCTTGCCGAAGCAGGCGTAACAAGCGAAATACCGGTAATTCAGGTGCGCGAGATTGAATCGGTACTGAAAATTGAAAATGGTGATACCGCGGTTATCGGTGGTTTGATGCAGGACGTAATCGACAAATCCTCTACGGGTGTGCCGATACTGTCGAGCATTCCGCTGGTTGGGGCTCTGTTCAGGTACCAGGACGATCAATACGTGAAATCAGAACTGGTTATTTTTATCAGGCCCGTGGTAACCAAGGACGCGAGTTTGACAGGCGACTTCAAAGAGTACAGAAAATACCTGCTGGAAGAATTACACGCGGATAATGATCAACTTACAAGCGGTAGTACAAACGCGAACAAGCAATAAACCCGAATTTGAGCAATACCGAGCAAGAGTGTACACATGAGTCTGTTACTGGATGCCCTGAAGAAGGCTGCTCAAGAAAAGCAAAATGCAGATTCTGCAGAAACC
>CP070838.1:479127-481115 GCA_020341835.1 Thiotrichales bacterium
GTTAAAGATTCCCTCGTCATCCCAGCCATGCTCATCATCCCCGATCAGGGCACGTTTCGGGTCGGCGGACAGGGTTGTTTTGCCTGTACCTGACAGGCCAAAGAAAATGGCCACGTCGCCATCATCCCCGACATTGGCAGCACAGTGCATCGAGGCGATACCCTGCAATGGCAGCAGGTAGTTCATCACGGCGAACATACCTTTCTTCATCTCACCGCCATACCAGGTACCGCCGATCAGCTGTACTCGCTCGGTCAGATTAAAGGCAACGAAGGTCTCCGAATTCATGCCGTGCGCTTCCCAGTGCGGATTGGAAGTCTTGGAACCGTTAAGCACGACAAAATCGGGTTCAAAATTTTCCAGCTGCTCATCCGACGGGCGGATGAACATGTTCTTGACGAAATGCGCCTGCCAGGCCACTTCCATGATGAAACGCACCCTAAGACAGGTATCCGCGCTTGCGCCGCAAAAGCCATCGACCACATATAGCTTGCGGCCGGACAAATGCTCGATAACGATTTTTTTCAAATCAGACCAGGTCTCTTGCGAGATCGGCTTGTTGTCATTCACCGCACCATTGCCGTTCCACCAGAGCGTTTCACGGGTTGTCTCATCTTCAACGATAAACTTGTCTTTCGGGGACCGGCCGGTGTACTTGCCGGTGAACACATTGACTGCGCCCAGTGTCGAGACATGTCCTCTCTCGAATCCTTCCAGACCTTCGTGGCACTCATCCTCGTGAAGGCGTTCGTAAGACGGGTTGTAGATAATTTCTTCCGGGGCACTAATTCCGAGTGACCCCAGATAGTCGACGATTTGCTGCATCAATGGGTCACCTTGTCTATGTTTCATATCTGGGTCTGTGTTTCATATCTGGTTCGATTTAATCCGGCGGCCCAAACGGATGCTGCTGCCGAGACACCTGGGCACCTGAAAGATTGGAGATTGTGTTCAAAACGCATGACCGAGCATTCATCGACGTCGTTGATACCAGGCTCATCGGGGATCGCCGCATCCGCAGACATGCCGCTGAATAAGCCTTAGTCATGGCGCATCAGTTCCGAGTCGCTGACGACGATGCCGTCGCTGTCGGCGTAGAGGTAGACTCCGGGTCTGAAGCGGACGCCGCAGAAACTGACGGGTGTATCCTTCTCCCCCGCTCCCTGCTTTTTGCTCTTCGCAGGGTGCGTGGCCAGCGCCTTGACGCCGACCGGCATGTTCGAGATGTCTGCACTGTCCCTGATACATCCGTACATGACGATGCCCGACCAGCCGTTGTCGACCGCGATCGTTGCGAGCTGGTCGCCGAGCATCGCGCATCGCAACGAGCCACCGGCATCAACCACCAGCACATCACCCTGCACCTGCTGTTCCAGGGCCTGTCGCACCAGGGAGTTGTCCTCGAAGCACTTCAGCGTGTGGACACGGCCGTGGAAACTGGTGTTTCCACCGTAATCCCTGAACACCGGCTCGCAGATAGCCAGGTCTTCGCCATGTTCGTCGTACAGATCCGCTGTCTTGTACTGGTGCTGTGACATCTCTCCTCTTACATAGTCTGCGTTTTGGGGGCCGTACTATAAGGCTTAACCGAACTGGGCCTCTTCGGTAGAACCGTGCAATGCGGTGACCGAGGATGCGCCGCCCTGGATCACGGTCGTGATGTCATCGAAATATCCCGCGCCGACCTCCTGCTGATGGGAAACGAAAGAGTAACCTTTATCACGCGCGGCAAACTCCTGTGCCTGTACTTTCTCGACGTAGTGCTTCATGCCTTCGCCCTGCGCGTAGTCGTGTGCCAGGTCGAACATGTTGAACCACATGTTATGGATACCCGCCAGCGTGATGAACTGGTACTTGTAACCGAATTCGCTCAGTTTGTCCTGGAACCCGGCGATGGTCCTGTCATCGAGGTTCTTCTGCCAGTTGAAACTTGGGGAGCAGTTATAGGCCAGCAGTTTGTTCGGGTTCTGTGCCAGTACTGCCTCGGC
>CP070838.1:481215-483165 GCA_020341835.1 Thiotrichales bacterium
CGCACGGACAAACCCGCATTCGGCTTCCAGGGCCACCCCGAAGCCAGCCCGGGCCCCCACGATATCGCACCGGTGTTTGATCATTTTATTGATTTGATGGAGAGGGATTAGTCCACAGATGAACGCAGATAAACACGGATAAAAACCGATAGCTGTTATTGTTGAGATGAGGAAGGGAGTTTTGTTATGGATGATGAGCTGTCGCAAAGGGTTATTGGGTGTGCTTTCGAGGTGAGTAACACGTTGGGCGCTGGTTTCGTCGAGAAGGTTTATGAGAAGGCGCTATGTGTTGAGCTCAGAAAAACAGGTCTGGGTTATAAGTGTCAAAAACCTGTACCAGTAAAATACAAGGGCATTCTGGTTGGGCAATATATAGCGGATATCGTTGTAGAAGATAAATTGCTACTGGAATTAAAGGCTCTTTCAACATTGTGTCGTGAGCACGAAGCGCAGTTGATGAACTATTTGAAAGCAACAGGACTTTCGGTTGGCTTGCTGCTGAATTTTGGCAGGCCTAAGCTAGGTATTAAACGCATGATCTGGAATCATAATGAACCAAAGACTACATAATCAATCTGTTTTTATCCGTGTTTATCTGCGTTCATCTGTGGACTAAGCATGCCTAAGCGTACCGACATCAACAGTATTCTGATCATCGGCGCAGGGCCGATTGTGATCGGGCAGGCGTGCGAGTTTGACTATTCCGGTGCGCAGGCCTGTCGTGCGTTGAAGGAAGAGGGCTACCGGGTGATTCTGGTGAACTCGAATCCGGCGACCATCATGACTGATCCGGCGATGGCGGATGCGACCTATATCGAACCGATTACCTGGCAGACGGTTGCGCGCATCATCGAACAGGAAAGGCCGGACGTGTTGCTGCCGACCATGGGCGGGCAGACCGCGTTGAACTGTGCGCTCGATCTCGATCGTGAAGGCGTGCTGGAAAAATTCAATGTCGAGATGATCGGCGCCAAGAAAGAATCGATCGACATGGCCGAAGACCGCGAGTTGTTCAAGAAGGCCATGGAAGACATCGGTCTCGAGATGCCGCGTGCGGCCATTGCACACAGTATGGAAGAGGCCTACCAGGTGCAGGCGCTGGTTGGCTTCCCGACCATCATTCGCCCGTCTTTCACCATGGGTGGCAGCGGTGGCGGTGTCGCCTATAACCGTGAAGAATTTGAACAGATCTGCCAGCGTGGGCTGGACCTGTCGCCGGTGAATGAATTACTGATCGAGGAATCGATTCTCGGCTGGAAAGAATACGAAATGGAAGTGGTGCGAGACTGCAACGACAACTGCATCATCGTCTGCTCGATCGAGAATTTCGACCCGATGGGCATCCATACCGGTGACTCCATTACCGTGGCGCCGTCACAGACCCTGACCGACAAGGAATACCAGCGCATGCGTGATGCCTCGATCGCGGTGCTGCGCAAGATCGGTGTCGATACCGGCGGTTCCAACGTGCAGTTCTCGGTCAATCCGGAAGACGGGCGCATGACCATTATCGAGATGAATCCGCGCGTCTCGCGTTCCTCGGCGCTGGCTTCGAAAGCGACCGGCTTCCCGATCGCGAAGGTGGCGGCGAAACTGGCCGTGGGCTACACACTCGACGAACTGCAGAACGAAATTACCGGTGGTGCGACACCGGCGTCGTTCGAGCCGACCATCGACTACGTCGTGACCAAGGTGCCGCGCTTTACTTTCGAGAAATTCCCGCAGGCAGAAAATCGCCTGACCACGCAGATGAAATCCGTCGGTGAAGTCATGGCGATTGGCCGTACGTTCCAGGAGTCGCTGCAAAAAGCGTTGCGCGGGCTCGAGGTCGATATCGACGGCCTGGCCGAGATCGTCGATCCGGAACTGTCGGATGACGAAGTCACATCGCTGCTCAACAAGGAACTGAGTTTGGCGGGTGCGGACCGCCTGCTTTACCTCGGCGATGCC
>CP070838.1:483265-485183 GCA_020341835.1 Thiotrichales bacterium
ATCCGTGTATGATGATGCAATATATATGAACAGGCGGGCGTTTCATAGCGCGATCATTTTGCAAGAGTGGTTAAATTTTTATATTAATAATCAATAACATAAAGTTTAGATTGAGTTCCTCGACAAGCAACCGATTGCGGCCAAATAATTGAACTATGGTGCGCCACCATGCTCTAACGATGAGTTTTACGCAAAAATAATTTCGAACAACTCTATGCGCTTGATTTCATATTTCTCGGGTCTGCTGGCATTACTGATTCTTGCAGGCAGTGTGGCTGCTGCCAGACAGACTGTGCCCGATGGGGACCGTGTGGTTCAGGCTGGTCTGGATAGTGATTACTGTACAGTCGAAAGACTGGTGAGCAGTGGCCTGGATGATACCGATCAGCACGATTCCAGCCTTAATCCTGAAAGAATTTCAATGTTGAACTGGAATATCTACAAGGGTCAGCGGGATAACTGGGCTACCGATTTCAAGCGCTATAGCTACCGGCATGACCTTGTGATCATACAGGAAGCACATCTGGACGATGACCTGAAATCGATGCTTGATGGAGAGCATCGGCACTGGACATTGAATAATGCTTTTCATTACAAGGACAGGGCCACCGGCGTGATGACGGCTGCCCGTGTCAAGCCGACCCGCAGTTGCGGACAGCGTACTGTAGAGCCGCTTATCCGATTCCCCAAAACCAGTTTGATCAATTACTACCCGATAGACGGCATCAAGCAGCAGCTCCTGGTTGCGAATATTCATGGCATCAACTTTACGCTGGGCGTCGGTGTATATAATCAGCAGATCGACAAACTTTATGAAGTCATGAAAAATCATCAAGGTCCGATCATACTGGCGGGTGACTTCAATACCTGGAGCGACGAACGCATGCGCATTGTTGAACGCCTGGCGCGCCGCCTGTCACTGTCTTCACTGGATTACACCAATCACAACCGGACAAGCGTGTTCGGGAACGCGCTCGATCATGTGTTCTATCGCGGCCTTGACCCGATCGAACACGATACCTGGCATGTAACCTCTTCGGACCATAATCCGACGCGGGTGAGCTTTAAAGTCAAAGACAGCTTCCTGCTTTATACGGATTTTGCTGCCAGTGAGATCGATGAAAACAATTGCTAGCAATACATCTTCAGCGATTGTGAAATAAGGGGTCAGCTAGGGTCTGAACGGGCTGGCTGGAGACCGAATTTTTCACTGCTGAGTGAGGCGAAACCGGTGCCGACTTCAGCATATATATTGAATGCGGCATCGACGCCAAGCTCTTTGAGTGTTTCAAGTTCATCGGGGTATTTTGCGGTTGCCGCAATCTTGCCCTTGAAACCGTGCTCCCTGATCTGGTCAATGGTTGCGAGCTGGGCGCTGTGATCAGGCATGACCAGCATCACATACTCGACCTGTTTTGACATACTGACACGCTCCCAGAACTCGGGGTTGGTTGCATTGCCATAGACCACGTTTCGGCCTCGCTGTTGATGTTTTTCAACGACATATTCGTCGAAATCAACGCCGGTAACCGAATCAGGTATGCGTTCACTCATTGCATCATACACGCCTGTGCCCACACGCCCCATACCAAAGACAATCATTTTGGCATTGCCAAGGTCAATAGGCGCGTCTTCCTGCAGGCGGTCAGGTCTTTCGAAACGCTTTAGCGTGCCTCTGAATTTTTTGAATATCAGGTTGGGATTCGAATTGATGACGGATGCAAATACGAAGGACAACGAGAGTGCGACCGCATCGACCAGCATCCATTCGGTCGGCAGCCACTCAATGCTGACGGCGATCGCTGCGACGATCAGGCCAAACTCGCTGTAGTTGGCGAGAACCAGTGATGCACGGTTCGCAGTTGTCGCCATCAGGCGGAATCGGCTAAACAGCCAGAAAAACAGCACCATTTTTAGT
>CP070838.1:485283-487103 GCA_020341835.1 Thiotrichales bacterium
AAAAGAAAGGGCACCCCGATCAGTTTGCCCTGCGGGTTCCCTCGGCATTCACCTTTGCCAACGGGCCGTCTTGAGTCGCCATCCGGGCTCCACAAGACTCGATTGGCCGTCCCCGGCCAATCGCCCCTGCCAGCGAAGCTGTCTTCGGCGAACTCAAGGGGGACCTCAACTCAACCCCCTCCACTTGGCAGATAAAAAAGTGGGCGTCATCACTGAAAGAAAGACGCTGGATCCCTGCTTCCGCAGGAATGACGAGTAAACAGGAATGCTGTGAGCTTCGGGTTTGTGGGCCCCCTTGAAGTTTGCCGAGGTATTCGCCTTTGGTAGGGCAAATCGGGCAGGGACGCCCGATTTAGTCCTGTGGAGCCCGGATGGCGACTCAGGACGACCCGTTGGCAGCGGAGATGGCTGAGGGAATGCGGAGCACGAGTGCCGGGGGTGTGTTTCTTTGGCTACTTTCTTTGCACAAGCAAAGAAAGTAACTCGCCCTAAAGGGCGAAACAAAATCGATGACAAAAAAGGAAACACGCCGATTCGCGGCTAAAGCCGCTCCTACACCCACGAAACCGTACTCCCAACTCCACGGAACAAATCCACACCCCCCACGTCCTATCACATTGATATAATACGCATTTGCCAAACTGACACCGATCGCCCGAATGACCGCACCCCGAAAAGCCGTTGCCCTGATCTCCGGAGGGCTTGATTCACTGCTGGCCGCAAAGTTGATGCTGGAGCAGGGAATCCATGTCGAAGGGATTAATTTCTACACCGGCTTCTGTGTCGAGGGCCATACCCACGCGATTCGTAAAAAAGACAGGAAAAAACCCAAGCGCAACAATGCGTTGTGGAGTGCCGAACAACTCGGCATCAAACTGCACATCATCGATATTATCGAGGAATACAAGGACATCGTGACCAACCCGAAGCACGGTTACGGCGCCAACCTGAATCCCTGCCTGGACTGCAAGATCTTCATGATCAGCAAGGCGAAGCAGTGGATGGAACAACACGGATTCGACTTTATCATCACCGGGGAAGTGATCGGGCAGCGCCCGATGTCACAGCGCAAGGACCTGTTGCCGGTCGTGGTACGCGAATCCGGGGCCGACGATCGCCTGCTGCGCCCCCTGTGTGCGAAAAACCTCGCCCCCACCCTGCCCGAACGCGAGGGCTGGGTTGACCGCAGCAAACTGCTCGACTTTCACGGCCGCAACCGCAAGCCACAGATGGCTCTGGCCAGGCAGTTCGGCTTCGAGGATTATGCATCGCCGGCCGGCGGCTGCTGTTTCCTCACCGATGAGAATTATGCGAAGAAACTGGCCGACCTGTGGCAGGCTCAACACGCAAAAACCTACGAACTGGACGATATCATGCTACTCAAGGTCGGGCGCCACATTCGCCCCAAACCGAATTACAAGCTGATCGTCAGCCGGGAAGAAGGCGAAAACAAATTTCTCAGCGGCTACCGCAAGAATTTCACCCATATCGAAACGCAAAGTTGCGGTGGTCCGCTGACCCTGGTCGACGGCGACGTCACCGATGAAGATCTTGAAACCGCATCGCGCATCGTTGCACGCTTCAGTCAGGGTAAACATGCTGATTCGGTCACGGTCAGGATCACACGCGTCGACGGCGAACAGACCACACTCGAAGTACCGCCGATGCCGCCGGCAGAGATCAAGCAGGAATGGTATGTCTAGCCCGCATTTCTCAGCAGGATCGCGGGAGCAGGCGCAGGATTCGTGTTCGTAAGCGCCGCTCTGGAGCGAAAAGCGTAGCAATAGCTACGGTTTGAGTGAAGAGCAAGCTTACGGACA
>CP070838.1:487203-488973 GCA_020341835.1 Thiotrichales bacterium
TGATTGATGGACAGGTTCAGGATTTCCATCGGTGTGCGTTTGCGGACGTTGCGGAAGGTCTCGCGGATGCGGTCGAGGACGACCACGGTGTCGTTGAGCGAGTAACCGATAACCGCGAGCAGCGCTGCCAGCACGCTCAGGTCAAAGTCCATTTGCGTGACTGAGAACACGCCGACGGTGATGATGACGTCGTGCACCAGTGCGAGGATGGCGCCGACGGCGGATTTGAACTGGAAGCGGAAGCTGACATAGAGCAGGATGCCGCCGAGCGCGACCAGCATCGCCAGTCCGCCCTGGTCGCGGAGTTCTTCACCCACCTGGGGTCCGACGAATTCGACGCGTCGCATCTGGACCTGCTGGTCACTGTTCTGCTGCAGGATCGACAGGATGGTATCGCTCAGTGCGGCCTTGTTGATGTCCGGGCGTGGTGCAATGCGAACCAGGACGTCTTTGGCGGTGCCAAAGTGCTGTACCTGGGCATCGGCAAAGTCATTATCGGCCAGCGCCTTGCGTATCGGGCCGATGTCGACTTCGGTTTCGTAACCGGCTTCGATCAGATAGCCGCCGGTAAAGTCGATACCGAAGTTGAGTCCGTTTACGAACAGGCTGCCGATCGATCCGATGATCAGCACAAGTGACATGACCAGCGCAATCTTGCGCTTGCTCATGAAGTCGATAGTCGATTTACCCTGTAGTATTTGCATGATGTGATCCTGTTATATCGACAGTTTTTTAACGTTGCGGCCACCGTAAATCAGGTTGACGACGCCGCGTGTTCCGACGATGGCGGTGAACATCGAGGTAACGATCCCGATGCTGAGCGTCACCGCGAAGCCCTTGACCGGCCCGGTACCCAGACTGAACAGCACGATCGCTGCCAGCAAGGTGGTGACGTTGGCATCGGTAATGGTGCTGAAGGCTTTCTCATAGCCGGCGTGGATGCTGGCCTGCGGTGAATTGCCGTTGCGGATTTCCTCGCGGATGCGCTCGAAGATCAGTACGTTGGCGTCCACGGCCATACCAACCGTCAGCACGATACCGGCAATACCCGGCAGGGTCAGCGTGGCCTGCAGCAGCGACAGTATCGCGACGATGAAGACCAGGTTGGCGGTCAGTGCGACATTGGCGATCAGGCCGAAGGTCTTGTAGTAAACAGCCATGAAGATCAGTACCAGTACGAAACCGATCATGACCGACTGGAAGCCCTGGTCGATGTTGTCCTTGCCCAGGCTCGGGCCCACGGTACGTTCCTCGATGATTTCGACCGGTGCACGCAGGGAGCCGGCCCTGAGCAGCAGCGCCAGGTCGCGGGCTTCTTCGGAGCCCAGTCCGGTAATCTGGAAACGCGCACTGAACTGTTCCTGAATGGTGGAGACGTTGATGACTTCCTTGACCGTGGTGCGTTTCTTCACGACCTCGTCACCGACCTGCTTGCTCTCGACCTTGTTTTCGATGAACACCACCGCCATCGGTTTTTTCACGTTTTCACGTGTGGTCTCGCCCATTTTCTTTGCGCCCTTGCCATCGAGGCGAACTGACACCGCCGGCACGCCCTTCTGCTGGTCGATGGTGGACGCGGCATCGATGATCTGGTCGCCGGTGACGATGACGCGGCGCTTCAGCAGCACCGGGCTGCCGTCACGCTCATGGTAGAGCAAGGCATTCAGCGGGACGCGGCCGGTGCGCTCGGCATCATCCCAGTCCGTGCGCGTGCCTTCGGTGAGCCTGAACTCCAGGGTCGCGGTGGCGCCGAGGATTTTCTTCGCCCCG
>CP070838.1:489073-490791 GCA_020341835.1 Thiotrichales bacterium
AATTTTCAATCGACTCTGACCCTTTTGTTTCTCAAGGTCCGTAAAACCGGGGCCAGACCAACCGACCCATTTGGGAAGTGCAGAAAATTGCTCTAAACTTCCGGAACTTACTTTAAGTTGCCGTTCAGTGGGCAGATGCAGATCGGCAGTCTAGAACTAAATCGGTCGTGGCCAGGATGCAGTGCAGTTACTTAACCAAAGTGTATTAGCTTTAATGACGCCTTCGGTTGTTCGAGCAAGCAGGATTTAATCGATGTTAGTTTGGCCGAGAATTACCTCTGCAATCCAACTACTCCAATCGGCGGCATTGGCGTTACTGATATCAGGCTGCACCAGTCTCCAACCTGTCAATCTGCCGGCCGAACATACGCCGGCCCCCAGCCAAACGGCAGTATGGGATGCGCTGGATGCTGATCACCAGGATGACTGGTTTGTGCTGCTTAACCACGGCCCGTCGGCTCTTGATTGGCGCCTGCGAGCAATTGATACTGCAACAGAAAGCATCGATCTGCAAACATTCCTGTGGACCTTCGATACTACCGGTAGTCTTGTTCTGGATCATCTCGTGGATGCTGCAGACCGCGGCGTCAGGGTCAAGCTTTTAATCGATGACACATTCCTGGCAGGTAAGGATGAAGTACTGCTAGAACTACATCGACATCCGAACATTGAATATCGTGTCTACAATCCCTTTAAACGGCGTGCAAGCGGTGCCGCTACACGCTGGGCCTTGAACCTTGCCGAGTTTCATCGTCTCGATCACCGCATGCACAACAAGGCCATGGTGATCGACAATCGTGTTGCGATTGTTGGCGGACGCAACCTGGCTGACGAGTATTTCGGTCTACACGGCACGGCCAATTTTCGCGACATGGAATTGATCGTTGGCGGCCCAATCGTCCAGCAGGTTACACAGTCATTCGATAATTACTGGAATGACCGCTGGGTAATTCCGATCGATCGGTTGTCGCATATCAAAACATCGCCTGCTGATCTTGATGCGGTGCGGCACATTCGTGATCAGCATGTTCATATTCATGCCGAGGAATCGGCGGTCGAGCGCCTGCAGCGGTGGCGGGCGCTCATTGAATCGTCAGTCCGCGGCAAGGCGACGTTGCTGGTCGATAGACCACCGCAGGACAATCCTGCAGAGTCTGGCGAGGCGCCAGTAGAGGTCGCAAACTCCCTGGTCGAGATATTTAATACTGCGGGTGAAGAAATACAGATCGTATCGGCCTACCTGATACCCACTGTGCGTCTCGAGTCCATCATAGGTCAGGCAATTGATCGAGGTGTGCGTATCCGCATTCTGACGAACTCTATTGCCTCCAACAACCACCTGACAGCGCACAGCGCATACCGGAATCATATCAATACACTGCTCGAACAAGGTGCTGAACTGCATGAAGTACGTGCTGACGCACAGGACAGACATATCTATATGCTCACACCTGTAGAGACTAAGGTTCTGGCATTGCACACCAAAGCACTGGTGATTGATCATGACAAGGTATTTATCGGCAGTACCAATCTCGATCCGCGGTCGCTCCGTATAAACACCGAAATGGGCCTATTGGTCGAGAGTCTGGAACTTAATAAGGGTGTTCGCGCTGCCATCAATCCTGACTTCGATATCACGAATGCATGGCATCTTCAGTTCGATGAGAACAATCAGGTCATCTGGGTCTCAGATGACCAAACATTGATGACGCAGCCAG
>CP070838.1:490891-492533 GCA_020341835.1 Thiotrichales bacterium
CAAAAGGGTCAGAGTCTATTGAAAATTTCAATCGACTCTGACCCTTTTGGTGCTGACCCTTTTGGTCTTCAATTGTTCCAGTTTCAATGAACAATCAGTCACACCGCCTGAGGCAATACTTTAATAACGGTGGTGACAGCAGGGTCGTGACCACAACCATCAACACAACAGCGGAGAACAGGGCGTCGTCCAGCACGCCGAGACTCTTGCCGATCGCTGCAAAAATCAGTCCGACTTCACCGCGCGGCATCATGCCGACACCGATTGCCCAGCGGTTGCTGCCACCGAACGCACCGAAGCCCGCAACAACCTTGCCGACGATCGCCGCGACCAGTAAACCAGCGGCCAGCAGCATGACGTCCGGCTGCAGCAATGTTTCAAGTTTGACCTGTATGCCCATGAGAACAAAGAAGATAGGCACCAGTATGACCTCTAGCGGCATGATCAGGTCCTTGATACAGATTGGACATTTACGGTCGTTGTTCCAGCTGTCGAAATAGGCGTCATGCAGAATCAGGCCGGCGGTGAAGGCACCGATGATGGTTGCCAGTCCGGACAGATTCGCCAACCAGGCCAGTACCATTACAAACAGGTAAGACACGAACATCTTCGCCTCGATCAGGTCAAGGCGGCGGAACAGCCGAACGATAAAACGGATGAAAAACGGACCGAGGTAAATCGCCGCCAGCAGAAACAAGGTGGCCATCACGACGATCATCAGGATGTTGAACAGGTTGACGCTGCCGGTAACCACGATGCCACTGACGATCGCCAGCATTAAAAGGCCGAGGACATCATCAAATACAGCTGCGCCGAGAATGATCCGTGCCGTTTCACTCTGCTGCATTTTCATTTCCTGCAGCACCATCGCTGATATGCCAACACTGGTCGCAACCAGAGTCGCGCCCAGGAACAGGCTGGTGTGAAACTTGACGTCCTCGATCAACAGCACCGACGCCAGCAAACCAAGAAGGAACGGAAACAGGACGCCGACAATGGCAACACGGCCCGAATCAGGCCCAACCCTGCGCATTTCATCGATGCTGGTATCGAGGCCGACCAGAAACAGCAGGAAGATCACACCATAGCGTGAAAACACATCAACGGTGTGCGCGACCTGCATGATTTCATTACCGTGCGGGCCGCGCAGAATATCCAGGATATGCCAGGTACCCTCGACACCGACCGCATTCAGACAGGCAAGCTCGAGTTCTTCACCCTTGAGCAGGTTTGCCATGGCTTCAAAGATCGCCGGTCCTTCCCGCAATACGGTAATCAGATCAAACGAGAAGTAATAAGCCAGATTGCCGAGCGCGATGCCGACCAGCAATTCACCCAGGACTGACGGAAGACCGAGCTTGCGCGCCGAGAACCGCCCGACCAGGGCAACAAACAGAATACCGGTTACACCGAGAATCACCGGCGCGATCGGATCGCTGTGAGAGACATGAAACTGGATTGCGGCGGCGGCACCGGGTAACAGAAGCAGGACCAGTAAAACCAGTAGCCTGCGGTGGTGATGTAATGAGTCCATAATCAATGCGTCCGCCGGTCTCCGCTTTGAGAGACCGGTTTCAGATGCTAACAGATGCGCGGCAGCGGATCATCTTCGAGTTCTTCGAGGATACGTTCGCCGCCGATC
>CP070838.1:492633-494142 GCA_020341835.1 Thiotrichales bacterium
AAGGCCGGACGTGTTGCTGCCGACCATGGGCGGGCAGACCGCGTTGAACTGTGCGCTCGATCTCGATCGTGAAGGCGTGCTGGAAAAATTCGATGTCGAGATGATCGGTGCCAAGAAAGAATCGATCGACATGGCCGAGGACCGCGAGTTGTTCAAGAAGGCCATGGAAGACATCGGTTTAGAGATGCCGCGCGCGGCGATTGCACACAGCATGGAAGAGGCTTACCAGGTGCAGGCGCTGGTTGGCTTCCCGACCATCATCCGTCCGTCTTTCACCATGGGTGGCAGCGGCGGCGGTGTCGCCTATAACCGGGAAGAATTTGAACAGATCTGCCAGCGCGGGCTGGACCTGTCGCCGGTGAATGAATTGCTGATCGAGGAATCGATTCTCGGCTGGAAAGAATACGAGATGGAAGTGGTGCGTGACTGCAACGACAACTGCATCATCGTCTGCTCGATCGAGAACTTCGATCCGATGGGCATCCATACCGGCGACTCCATTACCGTGGCACCGTCACAGACCCTGACCGACAAGGAATACCAGCGCATGCGCGATGCCTCGATCGCGGTGCTGCGCAAGATCGGTGTCGATACCGGCGGTTCCAACGTGCAGTTCTCGGTCAATCCGGAAGACGGGCGTATGACCATTATCGAGATGAATCCGCGTGTTTCGCGTTCCTCGGCGCTGGCTTCGAAAGCGACCGGTTTCCCGATTGCGAAGGTGGCGGCAAAACTGGCTGTGGGCTATACCCTGGACGAGCTGCAGAATGAAATTACCGGTGGTGCGACACCGGCGTCGTTCGAGCCGACTATCGACTATGTCGTGACCAAGGTGCCGCGCTTTACTTTCGAAAAATTCCCGCAGGCAGAGAATCGCCTGACCACGCAGATGAAATCCGTGGGTGAAGTCATGGCGATTGGCCGTACGTTCCAGGAGTCGCTGCAAAAAGCGTTGCGCGGGCTCGAGGTCGATATCGATGGACTGGCCGAGATCGTTGATCCGGAACTGTCGGATGACGAAGTCACATCGCTGCTCAACAAGGAACTGAGTTTGGCGGGTGCGGACCGCCTGCTTTACCTCGGCGATGCCTTCAGGAAAGGCATGAGCCTGGAACGGGCGTTTGAACTGACCAAAATCGATCCCTGGTTCCTGATTCAGGTCCAGGAACTGATCAGCATCGAACAGTCCCTGATCGGCACCGAGCTGAACGCGCTGGACTACGATGCCATGCGCGAACTCAAGCGCAAGGGTTTCTCTGACAGCTGCCTGGCGCGTTGTCTGAACTGCAGTCAGCAGGACGTGCGTGCACACCGTCGTGCGCTGGGTGTGCGGCCGGTTTACAAGCGTGTCGACACCTGCGCGGCCGAGTTCGCCACATCCACGGCCTACATGTATTCCACCTATGAAGACGAGTGTGAGGTCGATGACAGCGATCGTGAAAAGATCGTTGTACTTGGCGGCGGTCCCAACCGGATTGGCCAGGGCATCGAGTTTGATTACTGTTGTGT
>CP070838.1:494242-495633 GCA_020341835.1 Thiotrichales bacterium
GTTGGCAATGGTCACCACTGGATGTAATTCAGCTGATGTGAAAAATGACCTGACCATCTGCACCGAGCCGCGTCCGCAGGTCTGCACCATGGATTACACGCCGGTTTGCGGTCTGCGCAACAGCTCCGCCGAGGACGAGTGGAAAACCTATTCCAATGCCTGCGGCGCCTGCTCTGATGCCACCGTCGTTGGCTACCGCCCGGGTGCCTGCGAGAGCGGCGAAAATTAATCACGCACGCGTGTCAGTTTTCCAGTTGTTCGACCAGCACCAGGCGCCGGCCCGATCTTTTTAGTTGCTCTAACGGATTGTTGTTCAGGGTAATAACCGGTTTTCAACGCCCCCGAAAGGGTAGTCATCCAGAAATCGGGGCAGCGGCGTGTCAACCGAATCGCAGTTGCTGCGTTGAAAGGCGAATCATGTTGAAAACTTCAGATTCACAGGAGCGCGAGTCAATGTACACACAGGTCAAATCAATATGCGGCGGTTTATTGCTGGCGTTAACCCTGACAGCGGTGACTGGCATGGCGATGGCCGCAAAAGGCAATGCTGGCGGGTATCAGAACAGGGGTTCCGGTGGATTCGGTAACAGCAACATGTACGGATCCGGCCCATCAGCAGGCAGGGGATCATCGGTTTCGAACAGCAACCAGCATCAGTACGGTCACCAGCACCAGCATAAACACCGTAACGGTAACGCCTGGAAAAGAGGGAACGCAGACTCGGGCAACAAGATGTACAGTGATGACCGGCTGCTGAGCCAGAAGGATTTCCAGGCATGGCTCAACCAGAACCAGACTCAGTCTCAACAGCGCGATCAGACCCGGGAACAGGCCCGGACCATGGATTCTGACGGCATCTGATCGAGCCCGGCAAAGCAGGGATTTGGAATAACCGCAAATTAATTAATTTATTTTGAACTTTTTTAAACCCGGGCCTGTCTATTATTCAAATTTTGCGATAAATGCCCGTTCCAGACTCCAGACCGGGTATCGCGTTAACCGATCATAGCTCGCTGTGATTACAGCACCCTCCCGGCAACGGCGGCACGGCTCCGCCGCCGTTGCCACTTTTATTTCAATCCCGTGTTTTTCAGTCGAACTTGTCAACCGGTTCAGGCCTGGTGCGTTTTTACTGATGTAAAGACGCATAATTCCGACAAAAAAGGTGAGTCAGCATGAACCTGTTAAAGAAAGACATTATTTCCGCACTACTGATTGCGCTGGTATTTGCGATAGCGGCATCGGCGGCACATGCAGGTAAAGGTGGCGGACAGGGCGGTGGTCAATCTGCTGGTCAGAGCTACCAGTCCCAGTCGACCGAGCAACATCAATACCAGTATCAACATCAGAAAGGAAAAGGCGGCGGCCAGGGTAACCAGTCAGGCAGTGGC
>CP070838.1:495733-497052 GCA_020341835.1 Thiotrichales bacterium
CGTGATGATACACCCCGAATCCAGGCTGATCGACAAATCCCTGCGTGAAACCGAATTCCGTTCCAACCTGGACGTGCACGTATTCGGTTTGCGCCGCGCCAAGCAGGCGGTAGAAAACTTCAAGGACGTAAAGCTAAGATCCGCGGACAGCCTGTTCGTGGTCGGCCCCTGGTCGAAGATCCACCAGCTGCAGTCCCGCACGCACGACTTCATCGTGACCGAACTGCCCAGCGAACAGGCCGAGATCGTACCATCCTATCGCCGCATGCCGATCGCACTGATGATACTCACCGCGATGGTGCTGCTGACGTTGTTCGATGTCATACCACTGGTACCCGCAGTCATGCTGGCCTCGCTCGCCGCCATTTTCACGCGCTGCCTGACGATGGAGGACGCCTACCGCGCGATACACTGGAGCAGCCTGGTGCTGGTGGCCGGCATGCTACCGCTGGCGGATGCACTGGATAAAACCGGCGGCACCCGCCTGATCGTTGATGCATTAATGAACGCCACTGGTGATGCCGGGCCCTACATGATGCTGACACTGATTTTCTTCCTCACCGCGGGCCTCGGGCTGGTGTTGTCGAACACGGCTTCAGCGGTACTGGTCGCACCGATTGCGATCTATACAGCCGCAGCAATCGGTGTATCGCCCTATCCGTTCGCGGTTGCTGTGCTGATAGCAGCCTCGGCTGCTTACTCGACACCGGTATCAACACCGGTAGTCACGCTGGTGGTCGATCCGGGGGGTTACAAGTTCACAGACTTCGTCAAGGTCGGCGTGCCTTTGCTGTTGCTGACCTATGTGGTAACGCTATTCATTACGCCACTGGTGTTTCCATTCAACCCCTCCTGAGTATCCGTTTAGCGTGAACACAATCAGGCCATACAGACCAACGACTTCGCTCAGCAGAAGACAGCTCCTCAAGCTGGCCGCTAAAAACGCAGAGAGCGCAAAGTCTAATGGTGTTTGCATGAGCGGCCACAAAAAAGGACCCGCTTACCGCGGGCCCTGTCCTTACCGGCAATCGTCAACAGATCAACATACCTGTATCCGATTTGATACGAGAGGTTACGCAGTGGCCAGTTTCACTGCAACGAACCGGTTCTGTCCCCGATACTCTACCCGCAGCAGTACCGCCGACTGCTTCTGTTCCGCAGCGTTACGCACGTGCTCGACCACGTCGTCGGGCGAATCGACCGCAGTCTGGCCAACCATGTTGATCACCGAGCCAGGGCGTATACCCGCCTTCGAAGCCGGGCTGTTGCGCTCAACGCCGGCAACCAGCACACCCTGACTGTCCTTGCCGACCTTGTAT
>CP070838.1:497152-498372 GCA_020341835.1 Thiotrichales bacterium
TTTGTACAGCCGTACTCCTTGGTGCGTGCGTACAGAAACCGGTTTTCAAGGGCGACGACTACGCTTTCCTCAGATCGAACTACCCGATCGAAAAGCTAAACGGTGTTGATATCGAGCCGGTGTTCAGGGCGGATATCGAATCGGGCGAAACCAGCGCGGTCATTGTCTACCACACATACCAGCACAACTTTGTCTGTACTTTCAGCTGGACTGCCGAGGCCGGGACGGTGTACGAAGTCACAAGTCAGGAGAACAGGAATCCGTTAACCATGTACCGATGGGTTAGAAGAAACAGTCTGTGGGCAGCAAGGCTCGATCCCATACAGCCTGTACACTGCTTGCGCGAAAACAGACGTTGAATCAGGCTGGCACAATGGCAAAAGGTTTTAGGCTCGATCTGCTTAAAGGATTACTTATCCATTGAAATCGGATCAATCCGCGTGGTGAGCGGTCGGCCGTCGCTGCGGAAAGAAATATCAAGGTCGCCTTCACTGCCAACCATGACAGCCTGTACGATTGGAAGATGAACCGGTGTTTTGGCATTCCACTTCACCAGGAAATTGGCGCCGCTGCCGCCGCGAATGTCGCGCTTTTCGACCAGTACCTCGGTGCTCTCTAATGGACCAAGCATCAGGTTGCCGTCAATATACTCTTCTACCATATTGCCTTTGGTATCGAAATAAGCGATCGAGGTTATAACGACAGGTTTTTCAGGGTCCGTGTTACGAACGCTTAAAGTTGTTTCCAGAAGCACGGGTGTGCCGCCCATCGCGTAAATATGCGAATAAACGGGCACGTATATGGTATGCGCGTGCCTGGTAGCAAACAGGGGTTGGGTTGCATCTGTTTCCGTGAGGGTTGCAACCGGTGGCTGATACTCAAGCCTGCTTTCAAGCTGGTCCTCGATATCGCCGAGTTTGTAACCAAAGTAACTGAGCAGTGCGAGCATGGCGAGAAATGCCAGTGCACCGAACGAAGAAGCGAAAATCGGGTTTTTTCTACTGTAAGCGGTTTTGTCTGTATCATTATTCATGACTGATTCCTGTCGGCCGATATTTGGATAAAGATGCTCTCGACGATCTATTCAGTTCTGGACAGTTAACGCCATTAGCACCCGCTCGCTGCGCCTAATCGTCAGATTTCTTGTCCGGCAATGTCTTGACGTGGACGTCGCGTTGCGGGAACGGGATTTCGATACCTTCCTCGCGGAACGCCTTGTC
>CP070838.1:498472-499675 GCA_020341835.1 Thiotrichales bacterium
TTGCGCGCCCAGCCGGCAAGCTCATCCAGGCAGTTATCGCGGCTGGATGAGGCCGAATTAAAAGCATCCAGGTTGAACTCGATAAAACCAGTCGGCGGATTCACGCCCGGATAAGGCAGCGTATTACACGAATTCACATCGAAATTCGGCAACGAGCCCCTGCGAGTAGCATTTACATAATCGCGAGTCGGCGCACCGTCGGTCAGGTAGACGATGTAGTTTTTCTGGCATTCGGCGGTGATCGGTGTCTGGTAGAAATTCGGGTTCCCGTTTTGCAGCGTACCGGTCTGGTTAGGCGGGTCGGCGTTCTTGCCGTAATCCGTTGCCTTGCCGCCGAAATACAGCAACGCCTCGTAATAGGTTTCGGCCAGCGGTGTATATCCGCCCGCACTCATCACTGAAAGACGCGAGTTGAAGTCATTACGGCTGGCCTTGACGTCCAGCGCCGGATACATGACCGCACCACCTTCGTACTCCTGCGCAGTGGCCTTGCCGTCGAAGCGCATCAGACCAATATTGATATTGTTGTTCGCGGTCACAATCGCCTCGACCGCGTCCTTGGCTACGTTCATTCTCGATTCCGATGTGCTACCAACGGACGGGTCGGTACGGTAGTTCAGATAGTTGCCATCGTAAATCTGCATGTTATTGTCGCCATTGGCCCATACCTGGTGCGGCAGCGCCGGATTCGGCGGCGCGACCGAGGTCCAGGGGCCGCCATCGATGATATAGGGGCTGCCGGAGCCGGCGTCACCGTGCACGCCGGAATCGGTAAAACACTCGACCAGGTAACCCGACTCGATTAGATTTCGGGTCAGTGTGGCCTGCCAGATCTTTTTCTTGCCGTTGTACTGCGCCATCTGGTCGGAATAGAAACCGTGTTTTTCCAGCGGACCGAGCGGATCGATAATCACGCCCTTGTCGTACAGGTTCACCGAGGCATCACAGCGGTTGGCGGTTTTCAGGATCACGTCCTTGCTGCCGCAGGTCGGCATTGCGCCGCTGGACGTGTAGTACAGCAGGGCCGGGTCGTAACAGCCGGCATAGATCCGGGTATGGTCATAGGCAACCGGCACGCTCAGGGTCGCGCCCATACTGCCCGAAGTATCCATCACGAACACCACGTTCGGCTGGATCGAGTTCGCACCCATATTGGCCGTAGTGTAGATCTCGATATCTTCGGCAATGGCTGGCGTCGCCGCA
>CP070838.1:499775-500941 GCA_020341835.1 Thiotrichales bacterium
GCCGTGCTTGTCAATGGCATGATCATGACGGTTTTCCTGTGGCACCTGACGGCTTCGACGCTCGTCATCGTAATCGCCTTAGCGGTGGCCGGTGATCTGGGTTTGACTTATGAGCCGGGGAGTGGCGCGTGGTGGCTGCTCCGACCGGTCTGGTTGTCGATTTATGCCGTCGCCTTGATGGGATTCGTGCTGGTATTTCTGCGGTTCGAGCGGGGTGCCGGCTCGCATCCCGTTCCGGCCTGGCGTCAGGTTGCAGGTGCGGTACTGGTTTGCGGCGGCCTTTCATTACTGGCTCTGATGGGCATCGGTGGTGATGGACATATCGCTGTAAGCATCGGTATCGTGCTGATGCCGTTCACCGGGGCCGTCCTCGCCGGCGTGAATCCGCTGCGAAGCCATAAAGCCGGGAAGGGTCCCGCTTGAATGTTCTATAATCCCTCGCCTGGGCCAAACAGGTCTTAACCCTTGGAATCTTGAGAGGACGCGGTGTGAGCATGAATAGGTTGGTTTGTCTGTTTGTTATGTTGTTTGCGGTTACTCCTGTTGCGATTGCTGGCGAAGCCGACACTCGCACCGTCATCGAGTTGTCACCGCAGCATCGTGCACTGGTATTAAACGAAATGCGGCAGTTTCTTTCCGGCTTGCAGCAGATAACAGCTGCGTTGTCGCGCGATGACATGGATGCCGTGACTGAAGCTGCGCGCAGTCTGGGTGTTGTCATGTCTCATCAGGTTCCCGCTGATCTCAAGCAGGCCTTGCCGCAGGGGTTTCGCACACTGGGTCATCAAGTCCACAGCCAGTTTGACCAGATTGCACTGGATGCCGAGTCCCTGGGTGACAGTAGTCACGCCCTGTCGCAACTGGGTAATACCCTGACCCAGTGTGTCGCCTGCCACAACACCTATCAAATACGATTGAGTAACCGGTAAAGATCCAAGCTTAATTCGACGGTTTTATTGTGAACAAGGGTATGCTCGAGCTGTTCAATACCAGCTGGTCGCACATCTTTGGCTAAATCGTATTTTTCATCAGCTCCGGCCGGAACTCGACGCGGTTAATCGTGCTCCAAGAGAAAGTGCATTCCACGGGGGGCGTATGTACATCGCGCAAATTCGACTGTCTGTTGTACTGTGGGCTGTCCATTGGTTGTTATTGCCAATACCTGC
>CP070838.1:501041-502199 GCA_020341835.1 Thiotrichales bacterium
TATCGGTCAGTCCAATATTTCGTATTTCACCAGGGGCATGATGGGCTACAAGACGCCTAACATCGACCGCATCGCTGCGGAAGGGATGGCGTTCACCGACTACTACGGCGAACAGAGCTGCACCGCCGGGCGCTCATCTTTCATCATGGGCCAGAGTGTATTCCGCACCGGTCTCTCCAAGGTTGGCCTCCCCGGCGCCGAACTGGGCATGCGTGAGGAGGAACCCACCATTGCCGGCCTGCTGAAAGCGCAGGGCTACGCCACTGGACAGTTTGGCAAGAATCACCTGGGTGACCAGGACAGGCACCTGCCGACCAATCACGGCTTCGATGAGTTTTTTGGCAATCTTTACCATCTCAACGCCGAGGAAGAACCTGAAAATGAGGACTACCCGGGTGACAAGAAACTGAAGAATGGCAAGACTTTCCGGGAACAGTTCGGTCCGCGCGGCGTGATCCATTCCTGGGCGCAGCCTGACGGCACCCAGAAGATTGAAGATACCGGCCCGCTGACCAAGAAGCGCATGGAAACAGTGGATGATGAAACCTCTGACCGCGCCATCGAGTTCATTAAAGAACAGGAAAAGGCCGGGAAGCCCTGGTTCGTGTGGTGGAGCGGAACCCGTATGCACTTCCGTACCCATGTTAAAGACGAACTTCGCGGCATCTCCGGGCAGGATGAGTACTCCGACGGCATGGTCGAACACGACATGCATATCGGTAAATTCCTCAAGGTACTCGATGAACTCGGCATCGCGGACAACACTATCGTCATGTACTCAACAGACAACGGACCGCACATGAATACCTGGCCGGACGCCGCGATGACACCGTTCCGTGGTGAGAAAAACACCAACTGGGAAGGCGGCTGGCGCGTGCCCGCCTTCGTGCGCTGGCCCGACAAGATCAAGGCCGGCTCATGGAGCAACGAAATTGTGCATCACATGGACTGGCTACCGACATTCGTTGCGGCTGCCGGCGATGCTGAAATCAAGGACAAGTTGAAACAAGGCGGTGTTGAAGCCATTGGCCGTTCCTACAAGGTTCACCTGGATGGCTACAACATCCTGCCTATGTTGACCGGTGAAACCGACGAAAGCCCGCGCAAGGAGATTTTCTACTTCTCCGATGACGGCGACCTGACTGCACTGCGCTACGC
>CP070838.1:502299-503446 GCA_020341835.1 Thiotrichales bacterium
GAAAAGGAGCCACCAACGATCTGAAACTCGAAATTGCCACTACCGAGATCTATCACTGTCGCGTTACTGAACGAGCCCTTAAGCAACGTGCTTCCAGCTGCAATATCAGGTGTCGCATCAGCGAAGTCTATCCCACCCGTTATTGTAATAGTTCCACCAGCGCCAAAATTCCATCCACCGGCGGATGCGCCGGTCTCGAAATCCAGTGTACAGGATGCGCAAACAGAAATAACATTGTCGTTCAGTAAAGTGCCTAATCCAACGACATCATCGACATCAATGCCTGCACCAATCAACGGCGCCGCACCTCCCGCATAACTCAACGCCCCTGATGTTGGCGCCTTTATCCCAAAATCTAGAGTGGAAGCACTGGCCATCGCCACATTAAGGACAAATACACCAGTCGCCATGGTTTCGCACATATATCGAATTTTCATTTAGTCTTCCCTCGTAGCCAGTTAAGCAACAAAACGCCCTTCTCCATTATGGTCTTATCCTATGAGCCATCTCCTTACGTCTTGCAACTCCAGCCAGTCCTAGCAATCCAGAGCCAAACAGCCAGGCTGCAGCGGGAACCGGAACCACAGTTTCTTCGTAATAGAACCCCCAATCCACTGAGCTCCCTGTCCCCGTTGATATGCCAACTGTTTCGAGTCGGTTGAATAGCTCAGTTGCCGGCTCCCAATTACCAAAATTTGGGTCTCCTGGCTGTACCACTTGAGCTTCCATAAAAATATTTACACCAAAATCGCCACCGACATGCCATAGCGCTCCGACATCTCCATTCGCACCTGAAATCCCCAACGTGGTTGCATCCTGCACCATTGAGCCAAGCCCGCTAAAGGTAAGCGTCATGCGAGTTGGTTGCAGATACTGAATAGAATTTGGAAGAGTCTGAACGGTTGTTTCGGCAGTATAGGATATAGAGTTTGGTGTCGTGGATAAAAACCGAAACATTTCATTACCGGTAATTGCGCCACCATCCATTGAATACCCATTTGGAAAGGCATCAATCTTTAGCCCGAAGTAAAGGTTTGCCGTTTGACTTGTATCGACACCAGAATAACCAACATCCAGACCACCAGTGAAATCGGGAGAGCCCGCAACTGCCTCAGTACCCATACCCGGTGCGGTCCACGTCGGCCCA
>CP070838.1:503546-527113 GCA_020341835.1 Thiotrichales bacterium
TATGCCGGCATGAACAGTTTCAGGACCAAGGTGAATACATTGCCGATGCCTGTGCTTGTTGCCATGCCATCGGACCCGGTGGTGCCGCTCGGGCAACGGCGTCCGGGACTGGAGCTACGACTGCAGCCTGGCAGGTATTCGAAAACGAGCCTGCAGTGTTTTATCGGTGGCAGCAGCGACGTTTCCATTCGCTGGGCCGATGACAGGGCGGATACCCTGGTGGTTACACCTGGCTTCGACCTGAAGCCCGGCCGTCATCGCACCAACTGCACCATGCCCTCTGCCCGGAAGGGGCGTTTTCACTGGTACAGCCACAACTGGTTTGTCCGCGAGGCTGATGGCAGCTGGTACCCCGAATACTGAGCTGCCGGGTCCGGCCGGATTTTTCGGCCGAACCGTGCCGCAGCCTGACATTCCATATTGTAAATATTAGTAATTTCTAATATACTGGCTGGATATCCGGATTTTTCCAGGCATTATGGTGGTTACGCGTTTCTCTTTTCTGCTGGCATTACTGATGGCGTTCTACAGCAGTCAGGCTGTAGCCAGCCAGTATGCGTATTACGCACCCTACCCGTACTACGCCGAGCGCGCCTGGTATCCAGCATATGCGCGAGCGCCATACCCTTATTATCCGGCTTACCGCTATCCTCATCGCTCTGAAAACAGACCGGCACAGCGATCTTATCAGGCACCTGCTGCGACCTCTTCCGCAAGCAGCACACCGGTACCGGCACCGGTCGCTGAACAGCTGCCGGCGGTCGACAGTAACAACGGTATCAATACGGGTCTCGCTGCAAAGAAGCAGGCCTTTATCGCCACCTTGCTGCCCATTATCGATGAGGAAAACAGGCGCCTGAGCGCGCTGCGTGCACAGCTGCTCAGTCTGTTCGGCAAGCTGGAAACACAGGGTGATCTGAACACATCGGAGCAGCAGCAACTGCGTAAACTGGCAAGCCGTTACCGTGTCGCGCGTGACCCGCTTGATGATCAACAGGCGCGTGCCGAGCTGCTGCGAAGAATCGATATTATTCCCTCTTCGCTGGCGCTGGCGCAGGCGGTTAACGAAAGCGCCTGGGGTGAGTCGAGGTTTGCGCTCGAGGCGAATAATCTTTTCGGTATCTGGACTTATGATCAGGACAAGGGCATCAAACCCCTGCGCAGGGAAGAGGGAAAAATGCATCTGGTCCGTATTTTCGATGATTACGGGGATTCCGTGCGCTACTACATGCACACCCTCAACAGCCACCCGGCATACGATGAGTTACGCAGGATACGCCAGCAGCTGCGCGATACCAACCAGGTGATTGATGGCCATCAACTGGCTGCAGGCCTCGAGAAATACTCCGCCAAGGGCAGGGCGTATATCGAATTGATACAGGATCTGATCGAGCGCAACCGCTGGGCAGTGCTCGACAGCAGTAATCAGCGTGTTTGATGGCGGATAACCGTGAAGTCCACGATCGTGGCGGCAAAATCAGGTCGATAAACTGAAATCCAGTCTGATCGGACTATACTTCATATTGATCTTTTAACCTCAACATTTGCTGGAATCTGAAATGGAATATGATCAATTGCTGCGATCGCTGAATGACAATCCTGACGACATTGAATATAACGATGTAGTCGAATTAATTGATGATATGTATGAGTTCACCCCGGTAAGATTTACCAACGGTGATCTGATCAACGAGCCCGGGCAGAATTCCGGATCCTGCAAGATTTTCGCTTTTGCCAAGCGTACCCGATTGTCCGAGCAGCAAACGCTGCATTGTTTTGGCGCTTTCTATCGCGATGATGTGCTCAAACATCCCGATAATATGGACCACCAGAATATCCGAAATTTCATGAAAACCGGCTGGGGTGGCATCGAAATCGAAGGTGCGCCGTTGAGCCTGAAGGATTGATCGCTGCTTTCTGTCGATTGCACACGGGCTGATTCACTGGAGCCAGCCCCGTTGGTGCGGATCGATCTATAACTGGTCCGCGATCAGCTCGAGCAGATAATCCGACCATGTGCTCGGCAGCGGTTGCTTCAATTCCACGGATTTCTCGAAGTCAGGCAACATAACCTCGTCCATAAAGGCCTGTACCGTGTCCGGGTCCGATGTCGCAATGTTGAGTTCCTTGTTCATACGCAGGCTCAGCTGATCAAAATTGGCCGAGCCAAGACAAATCCAGCCGTCATAAACGGCACCCTTGATATGGGATTCACCGGGGTAGAGATACACACGAATGCCATTGGCCAGCATTGTGTTCATCGCCATGACATTGCTGCGATCGATAATTCCGCTGTCAGACTGATAAGGGATGATGACGCGTACATCAACACCTCGGCGTCTTGCCATCGCGAGTTCGAAGATAATATCGTCCGAGGTAAAGTAGGCGTTTTCGATATAGATGCGCTGGTTTGCGCGCCCGATGGCCGCGATCTGCGCGCGTAGGATCTGGGAATCCCCTGGCTTGGTAAACAACAGCCGTACAGGGACGTCGTCAGGCCCTGCGGCATTGACCGGTTTACGGGGCCGATACAGGGCGGCGCGGATCTCGCCGAGAAAGGACTGCAGGCGCCAGGCTTTCTCAAAGTTTGTCTGTATTTTATCGACAATCGGACCGCGCAGCTCGACCATGAGGTCGTGCCAGTCGTAACGGTATTCACGGCCGATGTTCATGCCGCCGAGGAATGCAACGCGCCGGTCGATCAGAATCGTTTTTGTATGATCGCCAGTCAGCCAGGGGTTGAGCACCGTGCGCACCTTGACGTTTGAATCCTTTTCCAGATACTGGATGATCTTTCGAGGTGGTTCGTAATCTTCGGGCATCGTGGGTGATTGAAATGATGCGGCGCTGAGCGTGCCCAGGCCGTCGACCAGTACCCGTACCTTGACTTCCTTTGATCGCTGCTTGAGCAGCTTTGCAATCTTCACTGCATAGTCGTCGTTATCGAAGATATACAGCCGGATATCGATGGATTTTTCGGCTGCCTGGATCGCATCCACCAGGCGTGGGAAAAAAGCTGAGCCATCAACCAGGTATTCGATCGTGCCCTGTGAAAGCGGTGAATAGGCGAGGTCGTTCAATTCCTGTTCCCAGGCTTCCAGATCCATCGGCTCGGCATCGGATACTGGCGGAATCGGCTGGTCTTGCAGAAACATCACCGGCTTCGGTGTAACGGTATCGACTATCTTGAAGGATACCAGTGTGAACAGGCGTGCGACCGAGCCGATCGGCTGTCTTAAAAAACAGTCGATGTGGCTGCGCGTGGTATGCGTCAGTGCGTCGGGTACGAGGGTGTCGGTCGGCTGGCAGCAATCGCGATTTTCGGGCAGGCGGCGCAGAAAAACCACCTGGCCGCTGTCCCGGCTGGCATAGATAAACGGATAGCCGTAATCAGCATCATCACCGGTGTTGAACAACAGGGCGGATGCAGGCTCGTCGCTGGCGGCGGTAATGTAATCATCGAGCAAGCTTGTGGCGTCTGCCATCAGCTTGCTGAACTGATAGGTTTTTCCCGTCTTCATTTCGGAGGGTTTGTCGTGCAGCGGCGACGACCGCAACAGACCGTGTTGATCGTAGTAATAGAACAGTTCTTCGCGTTTCAGAAACTCGACCACGATCCCCTTGCCCGGTTTTTTCGGGGTGATGCCGGCCAGCAGGCGGTCGCGAAAATCTCGCCACAGGGCGACGCCTGCGATTGGAATGTTCTCGAGTGAGTCGGTGCTTTCCATCCATTGTTCAGGGTCCAGATAGGTCAGGTGTGCGATCGGCAGGTCATTGTATTGCTCGACCACCTGCTGCAGGGACAGGTTGGCCGTGGAAGGGTTGGGATGTTTCGGGTCCGGCAGGATTGCGAAGCTGTTGACGGTGCTGGCGGGCTCCTCAAACTGGATATACAGGTGATCGTCGTCACGGTAGGCCTGTTGAGCCAGCAGCACCGGTGTATCAAGCGAGCTGTTGTCGATGACGATACTCGGCGCGGGTGTTTCCGGCTCGACCGGTTTGCCGGCACAGCCGGCCATTATCAAACCGAGCGTGATCAGACCTGTCATCGCTGGTTTAAACATTGTTGCTCCTGCATGCCTGTGTGATGCTATCGGGTTCTGCTAGTTTGCCATGCTTTTTCGCCGGCGACAGGTAGAATGAACGATAACAGGGCCAGGACTATTCGGGAGTATCACCGTGGATATCGAGTCATACAAAGCTGAGGTTGGTGGATTCGTCGATCGGGGCAACTATCATGCCGCGATCAATATTGCGCTGTCCGGCCTGAATGCGTGCCGCAGAAATAATGACCAGGACGGTGTTGATCAGTGTCTCGGTGTCATCCGGGGTGTGATCCAGGCGCTCGCGGAGGAATTCGGCAGTCAGGAATTTCTCGAACGCCAATAAAAAAGGCCGGTATAACCGGCCTTTTCTGATGTGTTACCGGGGCGTGGCTTATTTCTTGCCTTCGCGCTCCAGTGTTTCCTTGATAACTTCCTCTGCGACGTTCTTGGGGCAGGGCATGTAGTGCAGAAACTCCATCGAGAACTGCCCGCGGCCTGATGTCATGGTACGCAGGTCGCCGATGTAGCCAAACATTTCGCTGAGCGGGCATTCGGCCTTGATGCGTACACCGGTAGCGCCGGGTTCCTGCGACTTGATCATACCGCGGCGGCGGTTCAGGTCGCCGATGACATCGCCGACATGGTCATCAGGCGTGAACACATCGACCTTCATGATCGGTTCCATCAGTTGCGGGCCGGCGTTCGGCATGGTCTGACGATAAGCGGCCTTGGCAGCGAGCTCATAGGCGATCGCCGAAGAGTCGACCGGATGGTAGGCGCCGTCCTTCAGGGTGACCTTGAAGTCGAGGCAGGGGTAACCGGCGAGCACGCCCTTGTCCATGCTGAGTTCGAAGCCTTTCTGTACGGCCGGCCAGAATTCACGCGGGACATTACCGCCGGTAACGACCGATTCGAACTCGTAGCCGCTGCCGGGTTCGCCGGGTTCGATGGTGTAATCGATCTTGGCGTACTGTCCGGAACCACCGGTCTGTTTCTTGTGGGTATAGCTGTCTTCGATACGCTGGGTGATGGTTTCGCGGTAAGCGACCTGTGGCTTGCCGACTTCGACATCAACACCGTGTGTTCGCTTCAGGATGTCGATCTTGATATCCAGGTGCAGTTCACCCATGCCCTTGAGGATGGTTTCGCCGGAATCTTCGTCGGTTTCAACGCGGAAAGATGGATCTTCCTGGATCATCTTGCCGATCGCGATGCCGAGCTTTTCGGATGCGCCCTTGTCTTTGGGCGCCACGGCAATCGAGATCACCGGATCCGGGAATACCATTGGTTCCAGTGTTGCAGGGGCTTTGGGGTCACACAGCGTGTGGCCCGTCTGAACATTTTTCATGCCGATGACCGCAACGATGTCACCCGCCTGGGCGCCATCGAGTTCGATACGCTCGTCGGCGTGCATTTCAACGATACGGCCGATACGCTCGGTCTTGCCGGTAAAGGTGTTCAGTACGGTGTCGCCTTTGTTCAGCGTGCCCGAGTAGATACGAATAAAGGTCAGTGCGCCAAAGCGGTCGTCCATGATCTTGAAGGCCAGCGCGCGCAGCGGCTTTGCCGGATCGACGATGGCGAATTCGCCGGTTTCCTGGCCCTCATCATCGGTTTCCGGCTGGGGCTTGACTTCTGTCGGATCAGGCAGGAAGTCGACCACAGCGTCGAGCATTGGCTGTACGCCCTTGTTCTTGAAGGCCGAGCCGCAGTAGGTCGGGAAGAAATCGAGGTTGATCGTGCCCTTGCGGATGCAGCTTTTGATATCGTCGATGGCCGGTTCTTCACCTTCGAGATATTTCTCCATCATCTCATCATCCTGCTCGACGGCGGTTTCGATGAGCTTTTCGCGCCACTCTTCGACCGTATCCGCCATATCGGCCGGCGGCTCTTCGATCTTGTAGTTTTCGGGCAGGCCGGAGTCGTCCCAGATCCAGGCCTTGCGGGTCAGCAGATCGACGACGCCGGTGAAGTTGTCCTCGATGCCGATCGGCAACACCATGACCAGCGGATTGGCGCCGAGCACGTCTTCGACCTGGTTGACGACGCGGTAGAAATCGGCACCGACGCGGTCAAGCTTGTTGACGAAAATCACGCGCGCGACTTCGGATTCGTTGGCGTAGCGCCAGTTGGTTTCCGACTGGGGTTCGACGCCGCCGGAACCGCAGAACACGCCGACACCGCCGTCGAGCACCTTCAGTGAACGGTAGACCTCGATGGTGAAGTCGACGTGACCCGGGGTGTCGATGATGTTGAGCCGGTGCTGGTTCCACTCGCAGCTGGTCGCAGCCGACTGAATGGTGATGCCGCGTTCGGCTTCCTGTTCCATGAAGTCGGTGGTGGCTTCACCATCGTGTACCTCGCCGGTCTTATGGATTTTACCGGTGAGTTTCAGAATACGTTCCGTGGTCGTTGTTTTGCCGGCATCCACGTGGGCGAAGATGCCTATATTTCGGTAGTTGCTTAAATCAGTCATTGTCCTGGTTGCTCTATGCAGTTCTAAATTAATCGGTTGGCGTCCCTGGACCACGCTACAGGTAGGCTGGCACTGCCAGTCAGATACGCCTCAATCAGCCCCGCTTTCAGCCCGTGCCGGATAGAATTGCCGCCGCGCCAAAATCAGGAGGGCGGATTATATACTAAATGGAGAATTTTTATGGCATTTTTGATGCGCCAGGCGGCGGCCTCCGGGTATTAATTTGAGGGCGGACAGGCGCGATTTCAATGGCCTCGCTCCGGCAGGCCTGTCCGCTGGCCCTGCGCCTCTGCGAGAGTCAAATTAATGGTATCTCGCTGAGGCGCTGAGCACGCAGAGGTTTTTGGTATTTTTGTATCAATTCAACGGATTGAAGATTACTTTGCGCGCTTGGCGCCTTTGCGAGAGTAAAAAACTTCGATGATCTCTTGCCAGGGCGCCAGGTCCGAAAAGGTTCTGGAATTTTCTGGACAAAAGCCCGTGGTTTCCCCTGCGAGCCCTGCGCCTGCTCCCGTGATCCTGGTGAGAACTACGGGCTAAGAAGAAATGAGCTGGAATTCCGCTTCGCCTGTGCTTGTATCGATGCTGACCAGCATCTCGCAATGGGCATTTTCAGGTACCGGATCCTCGCCACAGACGCATCCGGCGACGATTTCGGTAAAAAAGATGCTGACCCGGCTCTGAATGCGGCCGTCACGCCCGCTGGAGCTGATCACGACGGCCGAGACGTTGCTGTCATCAACCTTACCGCAGCGTGTCAGCGCTTCTGCCAGCGGCAGGGTGCCGGTGGGCAGCGCTTCGAGTTCCTTCTTGAGGGTTTTGTCGAAGCTGGCAGACTGCCAGTGCCGCAGGGATTCAGAGAGTTTGACCATGGTGAATGGGTCCCGCGTCAGGTAATCAGAGGCGCCTTTCCGGCGCGATGTCGAAGTTTATTGATGGTGTTCAATACCGGTTCGCGCGTGACGACCCATCGTTCCAGACGGTATTTCCCGGGGAAGTTGATGAACATGATGCCGATAAGAATGGTCAGCGTCCCCTGTCCGGGCAGCACCAGCATCGCAATACCCAGAACGATAAAGGTATAGCCGAGCAGGTTTTTCGCGAACAGCAATGACCAGCGGATAAGCGGATGCTGATGGGCCCACGGCTCCCACCGGTGGCGTTTTTTTTCGGCGAAATAATCCGCCGGAATCCTGACAACCAGTACCGGAATGAGCATCAGGGAACCGACAAAGCTGGCAACGGAAAATACGGCCAGCAACCAGATGGTTGTTTCGTCAATGCTTATCCAGTCAGGCATGTTGTCGTTAATCGGTGAATCGGCGAATATACCGGTGGGCATATCATACAATACCTGCTGATTGCTCCTGGTCGCCGGGGGTGACCGGAACTATAAGGGAGGAAGGGCGATGCTCTGGCTTTTACACAATGATTCGCTGGGCAAATTGATTCTGCGTCTGACGGTTGGCGTCTTGATGCTGTTTCACGGTGTTGCCAAAATCATGAATCCCGGCACGGTCGATTACATCGGGGGTGTACTGGCAGGCGCCGGACTGCCGTCTTTTCTCGCCTATGCTGTGTACGTCGGCGAGGTGGTTGCGCCGGTCATGTTGATTCTTGGTATCTACAGTCGCTATGCGGCGATCATCGTTGTTGTGAACATGTTGTTCGCGATTGGTCTGATGCACAGTGGTGAACTATTCCTGCTGACAGAGCATGGCGGCTGGCGGCTGGAACTCCAGGGTTTTTATCTGTTTGGTGCCGTGGCCATCATGTTTCTTGGCAGTGGCAGTCAGGCGGTAAAACCGGATTGAGTTTTCTGAAACCATTTAATATTTCTGTGTAATGAGAGCGTGCGTCGTATGAAAAAAGTTCTGTTGGCAATTGTCCTGGTCCTGCTGATTGGTGTTGCAGCAGTGCTGTACTATGTTTTCACTAACCTCGATGCGATCGTGAAGGCGGCCATCGAAGAATTTGGCAGCCAGGCTGTCAGGACGTCCGTGCAGGTCGATAGCGTCGCGATCGGCTTGAGCGAAGGGTCAGCTGCGATCAGCGGCCTGACCGTCGCCAATCCTGACGGGTTTTCATTGCCGCACGCATTTTCGCTGGGTGAAATTGCTGTTGATATCAACCTCGAAAAAACCACCGGGGATCGGGTCGCTATCGATGCGATCAGGATAGCCGCACCGCGCGTTTTCTACGAAATCAATGCCGATCGCAAAGGCAGCTTGAACGTCCTCAAGGATAATCTGGGCCTGGGCGGCGCATCGGCCGGTAGCGGTACTGGAGGCTCCGGATCCTCAGCAGGGGACACGAGCGCACCGGTAAGCCTCGATATCGCCCGTTTCGAATTCAAGGATGCAAGCCTGCACGCCAAAGTCGTCCCGTTAAAGGACAGGACTTATGATCTGCAGCTTCCTTCGCTGGTGCTGACCGATCTTCAGGGTACGCCGGAACAGATCGCCAGGCAGGTACTGGACAGACTGATCAGGCACGCGGAACAGGAAATCCGCAAACGCGGAATCGACCAGGAACTCGCCGAGATCAAGGCAAAGGCTCAGCAACGGATCGATGAAGAGAAGGCGAAACTGAAACAGCAGGCCGATGATCGTATCGAATCAGAAAAACAGCAGCTCGAAAACAAGCTGTTGGATCGGCTCAGGTAAATAGAACCGGTTTCGGCTTGGCGCGCCGGGTTGATTAGTGATTATTGCGAAGGCGCATTGCTTGCACGGCGATAGCTATATCATTTTTCACCGCAGAGGCGCAGAGGTTAATTTATCGCAGGATCCGCTTTCGCCCCGAACAAGCGCTTGGATAAACAAAAACGAATTTGCGGCCAAAGCCGCTCCTGCGCGAATACCGCAATAAAAAACCTCTGCGTCTCTGCGCTTCTGCGGTTAGGTATTTAAAAACCTGTGCGCTTTTTGCATCTTTGCGCTGCATTAGTATCGAGTATCGGATATTACTGCAGGGCGACGGGTTTGCCGAACTCGAGCCAGCTGATCAGCTTTTGCCATGCGTCGATATCCTGCTGGTTGCTCTTGTTGTCCAGTTCGTGCACGCCGAGGCCGATTTCCGAGGACATAACGTAATTCTGTGTCTCGCGCAGTTGTGCGATGACCGGAATATCCAGGGCGTGCAGAAACCGTTCGAGCGCTCGAAAGGACAGGGTGTTGGGTTTGACGCGGTTGCAGATAATGCAGACACGGGTCCTCTGCGGGCGGACCTTGGCAATCAGAAACAGGTCTCGAATAAAATCCGCAGTCGCGTGTATATCGATCGACGAGGGTAATACCGGTATCAATATCGTGTCGGTACCGCGCAGTTGATCAATCAGGGCCAGACCGGTGAGCCCGGCAGGTGTGTCGATGATGACGCGTTCGGTCTGATGAGGCAGCCGAAGATGAAAGCTGCGGGTAACCCCGGGCCCTTTGTCGCGGTAGGCTGCAATGCCATGGAGTTTGGGGAGCTTTAAAGGCCTGGCCTTCAGCCAGTACATGCTTGAGCCCTGCGGATCAAAATCGAGCAGGGCCGTATTCATGTCAAGACTGGCATAGGCGCTCGCCAGGTTGGTTGCGACGGTAGTCTTGCCACAGCCACCTTTAACATTGATGATGGTGATGCGTTGCGGGCAGGTATCTGATCCTACTGATGCCATTTTTCATCTATCGGTCAGTGAAGCACGTGTTTTACGATGGTATTGGTGATCGGCAAAAAACGCAAGCCCGCGGCGGAAAACGCCGAAAAAACAGGAGGGGCAACATGAAAGATCCGCTTACCCGGGGTGTGCATCATATTGGCCTGACAGTCACTGATCTGGATGCGAGCAGCAGTTTCTTTACCGATTTACTGGGTTGGGAAAAGGCAGGCGGGAATCCGGATTATCCGGCCATTTTCGTTTCCGACGGGACGGTCATGGTGACGCTGTGGTTAGCCAGGCAGCCCTCCTCTGCGGCGGCTTTCGACAAGAATAACAATGTCGGACTGCACCATCTTGCGTTAAGGGTGGAAGATCTCGATGTACTGCACAGGATTCATCGCAAGCTCGCTGCAGCCGCTAATGTCGAGATCGAATTTGCGCCCGAACCCCTGGGGGATGGCCCCAGCACGCACATGATGTGTTACCAGCCGGGTGGTATTCGCATCGAATTCATCGTACCGGCTTGAACCCGAGGGTTCAAATCGTACATCATATTGATTACTATAAAAGTTTCTGTCGCTGATGAAGGGGTCCAGGCAGCGCGGACGGGTATTCGATCATACAACGGGAGACAGCCCAGATGGATACAGGTAAGCAGGCAGTCAGCAAGAACGGTCCGGAAACTTCGCATGGGGAATCCAGTGGAGCTGCCGTGACCGCACGCAGTAAATCGCCGATGTTTCACTCCAAAGTGACTCGCTTTGATCGCTGGCTGGCGCTCACCATGTTCAATCTGGTCGGTAATCCTGCAGGTACGTTGCGCCTGTGGGACGGTAAAGATGTCACTCCCGAGATCGACGATCCGGTTGCGGTGATTCTTTACAGCAATCGGATGGCAATGCTGAGGACCCTGCTCAACCCCGAGCTGAACTGGGGTGATCTGTACTGCAACGGGCAGCTCGAATTCGATGGTGATCTGGCCGGCTTTCTTGAGCAGGTCTACCGGCATATCCACAGCGGCGGCAGAGGCGGTCGTTTACGCCGATTCATTGCCTGGCTTGGCCATCGCCGAATCGCCAATTCCCGCCCCAAGGCCAGGCAGAACATACATCATCATTACGATATAGGTAATGATTTCTACAAGCTCTGGCTCGACAGGGAAGCGATGCAATACACCTGCGCTTACTTTCCGGATCCGAATATGAACCTGGAGGATGCACAGGTCGCCAAGTTGCACCATGTCTGTCGCAAATTACAGCTCAAGCCCGGCGATACCGTGGTCGAGGCCGGCTGCGGCTGGGGTGGGCTCGCCCGCTTCATGGCACGTCATTACGGTGTCAATGTCAGGGCCTACAATATTTCACAGCAACAGGTCAGCTATGCACGGCAGCGGGCCGAGGATGAAGGTCTGTCCGACCGGGTTGAATACGTACTGGATGATTATCGCAATATCAGCGGCCAGTACGATGTATTTGTATCGGTTGGCATGCTCGAGCATGTCGGCAAGCGGGATTATGCATCGCTGGGTGAGGTGATTAACCGCTGTCTGAAACCTGAGGGTCGCGGCCTGATACACTCCATAGGACGGGTCAGGCCCGGGCCGATGAATGCCTGGATCGAGCGCCGGATATTTCCGGGTGCCTATCCTCCCAGCTTGAAAGAGATGATGGATATTTTCGAGCCCTACAGGCTGTCGGTACTGGACGTCGAGAATCTTCGACTGCATTATGCCAGGACTCTGGAACACTGGCTGGCCCGTTTCGAGCACAACAGCGAAACGGTCAAGGTCATGATGGATGAAGAGTTCGTCAGGGCATGGCGGCTGTATCTGGCCGGCTCCATTGCGGCATTCAGGGTTGGTGAACTCCAGCTCTATCAGGTGGTGTTCAGCCGGTGTACGAACAACCAGCTGCCGTGGTCGCGCGCGCATATTTACAGCAACAGCTCCGAAGTCCGGCTCAAACTAAGCCTCGTACCCGAAGAGGGCTGTGATGCTTGATGTGCTTATAGTCGGCGGCGGGCCGGCAGGATCCACACTTGCCTGGGCGTTGCGTGATTCAGGACTGAAAATAGCCATCATGGACAAGGAGGTATTCCCGCGTCAAAAGGTCTGTGCCGGATGGGTAACGCCGGCGGTCATGCAGGAGCTGGCTATCGATCTCGATGACTATGCCGCTGGTCGGGTGTTGCAGCCAATCACCGGTTTTCGCATCGGTCAGATCGGGCAGAAACAGGTACGGTCTGATTACGCGGGCAAGACCGTCAGTTATGGTATCCGTCGCAACGAATTCGACAACTACCTGCTGATGCGCAGCCGGGCGAGCTTGCTGACAGGTACGGCATTCAAAAAAATGCAGCGAATCGATGGGGGCTGGTGTGTTAACGACGAGGTGAATGCAAAGCTGGTGATCGGTGCCGGCGGGCACTTCTGCCCGGTGGCGCGTGCGATTGGATCAAAGGGTGTCAGCGAGATGGCGGTGGCTGCACAGGAAGTCGAGTTCGAAATGGATGATAAGCAGCTTGCTGAGTGCGAAATCGATGCCGAGGTGCCCGAGCTGTTCTTCACGCCTGATCTGAAAGGATACGGCTGGGTCTTTCGCAAAGGGAATTTTTTAAATATCGGCCTCGGCCGCGAAGACCGGCACAAGCTGTCGGGGCATGTGCAGCATTTCGTGCAATACCTGAAGCAACAGAAAAAAATACCGCAGAACATTCCCGATAAGATGTGCGGCCATGCCTATCTTCTGTATCCGCACGCGATCCGGGAAATTGTCAATGACCATGTACTGCTGATCGGTGATGCGGCCGGACTCGCGTACGAGCAAAGCGGCGAGGGTATCCGGCCCGCAGTCGAGTCTGCGTTGCTTGCGGCCAGGGTTATTCGTGACTGTGATGATGATTATTCGGCTGAAAGACTGCAGGCCTACTACCAGCTGATCGTAAAGCGTTTCGGTGACCGTACGCCACGACCAGGCCTGGTGGAGCGCCTGCCTTTCGGTATCAAACAGATGCTGGCTACCAGATTGATGAAATCCAGCTGGTTTACGAAAAATATTGTCGCTGACCGCTGGTTCTTGCACGCGCATGAGAAACCGCTGGATGATGCGGTCAGTTAATCGGCGTTATTAAAACACCGGCGGGTTTTCTATCAATACGGCAGCCCAGACAATGGCTGTGATGATTAAAGAAATAAACACAGCCGCTGACCCCATGTCTTTTGCGCGACCGGAAAGTGTATGGGGCTCGTCGCCAAAGCGATCGACAACAGCTTCAATAGCGGAGTTCAGCAGCTCGACCACCAGTACAAACAGGACGCTGCAAGCCAGTGCCGCCTTGTCGGTCCAGTCCTGTCCGAGGTAGAGGCCGAGCGGAACCATAATGATGGCCAGCCACAATTCCTGGCGGAAGGCTGATTCGTGCTTGTATGCAGCTTTCAGTCCCAGCCAGGAATAGCCGGTTGCATTGATGATCCGTTTTAATCCGGTTGCGCCGGTTTTTCCCATCTCGATCTCCGTTGAGTTTCTACGCTCAGCCGATGTGAATCTGTTCCATTAGATAACACAGGCAGTCCTGCCTGATGGCTCTTTCCCTGGTGGTATACATCGATAGCGTCGCGTTTTTCTTCAGGATGATTTTTGAATCTTCGATTTCGAAAAATTCGCTGGTTACATCCTCGTTGCTTTCATTGGTGACAACCAGGTGCGCCGTGCTGTCAGGCTTGAGGCCGGCGAATATCGAACCCGGCCCAAGCTGTTCGAAATTCATTTTTTCCAGCGCGGGGCTCAAATGGATATCGGTGCTGTTGTCGATGCCCAGAGAAAAAGTTTCCGGTACGGTCACGCGCGCAACAGTATGGAACAGGTTGATCTGCTCAGGGTGTTCGGAGGGCAGTTTTTCGGTATTGAGCACTGCCTGAAGAAACCGGGTCGAGTGGCTGACACCGTCCGCCTGACCTGACTGGCCGCACTCGAGTACCACGGCCGGGCAGAAATCCGAAAATGCAGCAGACTGGACACCCTTGGGGCTGGTGAAATATACCACCGTGTTGCCAAACATGCCGGCCAGCTGCATGCAATGAGGGTTCAGTATGTTGACGCAGGCATAGTGGGGGTTATAGCCCGTGTTGTTATGTATATCGATGCTGGCGAAGGTCTTGCGCTTGCGCATGATGTTGGAGATGGTTTTCATCATGTCCGTTTCTGCGCAGTCATCATGATGGCTGCCGGGCCATATGCGATTGTAGTCGGGCTGCTGATCCAGTCTGCGTTGTTCAACCGCTGCTGCCTCAACGTTGCCGATGAATATCGAGACCGATCGCGGTAAGGGTTTATCACGATAGTCTTTCAGCAGACGCTGGATTGCATAAAAGCCGGTGGTTTCATTGCCGTGCAGGAGCGTGCTGACAAACAAAGGCTCTTTTTTATCGCCCTGCAGGTGAATCAGCGTGGGGGAGCCTAACAGCTCCAGCAGCTCTGTGGCTTCGGCTTCTAATAATCCATCCGGCAGGATATCGGTTTCATTTAACATTATACGCAGCTTTCAAAGTCCCATTCGTGAACGGGTCTGTTGTGTTGTTGGTTGTGATAGTAATTGCGCGTCAACAGCCTCATGTCACGGTCATGAAGTTCGGCGAATTTTCTTTGCCATTGTGATCCGGTCTGCTCGGTTTTTATACGCGATTCAATGACGCCGAGGTAGTGTGCGCTTTCCGCGTCGGAGATGCCGAGTTTTTCCAGTCCGATGCGTGCTTCAGGCAATAATTTGTTCAAGACAAGCTCTTTGATGGTGTAACGGTTATCGTCAGTCCACCGTAGCCGATGGTTAAGGCCGATTTGCGCTGACCGGTAAAAATTATCTTTTGCTTCAGCAAAGGGTATTAGCGATTCCGGCGGTTCCATGCAGGTCGAATAATACTGCACCAGACCATAGTAGAAAGCGATGTTCGCGATATTATCGGTGATACTGGCTGCGCTCGACATGGTGCGATGCTCGATGCGCAAGTGTGGTGTGCCGTCAGGATCAAAGCCGATCAGAGGCCGGTTCCAGCGCCATATTGTGCCATTGTGCAGTCTCAGATAGTTGAGTTGTTCCGGTTCTGATTCGTAGGTTACCGGCAACAGTACCGGATAGTGCTGCTGGTTTTCATTAAAGCACTCGAAAAGGGACTCACGTGCATACTGGCTGCCAAAGGTGACCCGGTGGATCGGGCCGCTTGCAGCACCGCCAATGCCGCCAATATCCACGGATTGTTCAAATACGGGAATGCGCGTTTCGTACCACAGATCCCTGTTGAACAGGAAGGGTGCATTGGCGCCGACAGCCACCAGGGGTGCGGAAAGAATCACGGAAGCATTGTAATAGCGTACTGCCAGGTGCTGCGGTGTCTGCAGATGAATTTGCAGTGACGTCGCAGCCGCTTCCAGCATGACGTCCTTGTGCTCCACCTCAAGATGCTCGTTACCGTTGATGTTGAGGCGAATGGTTTTTCCCTGTCTCTGCCTCAGTACCTGCTCATTGAGTGCACGATAACGGTCGAGCGACGATATGTTTTCCAGTGAAAGATCGCTGTTGGTCAGTGTCGGCAGAATGCCAATGCCGAGCATGTTGCAGCCGATCTTTTTCGATGTGTTCTGGCAGTGCGACCAGGTTTTTTGCAGATGTTTGTCGAAGTCACTCAACAGGCTGCTGTTGAACGACTGCGGATCGACGTTGAGTTCAACATTGAATCGGGCCAGCTCGGGGAAGATATACGGACTGTCAACCTGGTCGAGAAAAGTATCGTTCCTGGGGCAGGGGGAAGCCTGGTCGTCTATCAGCCATGCTTCCAGTTCGTAACCTGCTACCGGATCTTTCTTGGAAAGAGAGTCGCTGTTGAACCACTGGGACAGTAACTCCGTTTCCTGCTGCAGACGCTTTTCATATTGCTGATAGTCGGTTTTGACAAAACGACTGTATTTGATTTCTTCGCCCATGCGGTGTCTTCAAACGCTAATCTAACTCAGGTACGACCTGAGTTGTGCGAGTCGTTCAATCGTACCTATGTCAACCCACTGGCCATTATAGATTTCCCCGCTTATTTTATTGTGCTCGGATTTTTTCCTCAGGATCGGAGCCAGTGCTTTTTTGCCGGGTGCTGTATCAGCAAAAAACCGGGTGGTATAAATGCCTATGCCGCTGTAAGTCAGTCTGGTTTCCCCTGAGTTCCTGATCAGATTGTTTTCTATGGCAAAGTCTCCTTCCGGGTTGTGTTCCGGATTGTTTACCAGTACCAGGTGTGCTTCATGTTCCATGTGCCTGCTTCCAAGCAGTGAGAGGTCATAGTCACACCAGATGTCACCGTTGATGACAATAAAAGGATCATCGCCCAGCAGTGGCAGGGCGTTGATGATTCCGCCTGCGGTCTCCAGGGCTTCATCGCCTTCATCAGAGTAGGTGATATTGAGCGAGTAATCCTGGCCGTCACCCAGCGTTTCCCTGATCTGTTCTGCCAGCCACGAGATATTGATGATGACATCCTCGATGCCTGCTTTGGCCAGGTTGAGCAGGTGGTATTCAATCAACCGGTGTTTTCCCACCTGGATCAGTGGTTTCGGGGTTATGTCCGTGTGCGGACGCAGACGTTCACCGCGGCCTGCGGCAAGTATCATGGCTTTCATTGGTTTATTGCTTCCGAATGCTGTAACACCGTTGCCTCGAACAGTTCCAGCAGGGGCGACAGTTCTTCATATCGATGACAGCTATCGAGCACGTATTGTAAGGTCAGTGGCAGGTCATTCAGATATTGTGATTTGCCGTCCCGATAGTTCAGGCGTGCAAAGATCCCGAGGACTTTAAGATGACGCTGGACACCCATCAGGTCGAACCAGCGGATGAACCGCTGTCTGTCAACGGGTATATCGATTGATGTGAGCTGCAGGTACTCGTCCAGCCAGTATTCGATCTTCTCTCTGGGCCATTCTATGTAACAGTCCTTGAGCAGCGATACCAGGTCGTAAGTGACCGGGCCGATAACCGCATCCTGGTAATCGATTACGCCGGGATTGTTGCTGTCTACCAGCATCAGGTTGCGGGAATGATAATCCCGGTGTACAAAAACCTGCGGCTGTTCCAGGGCCGAATCAATCAGCAACTCAAAAATTCCGTCGAGTACTGATTTCTGATTCTGATCAAGGCTGATACCAAGGTGCGTGTTCAGATACCAGGGCTCGAACAGTCCCATTTCATCCAGTAATCGCCCTCTGTCATAAGGGGGCAACTGGTTCTGGATGAGTTGCATGCGCAGCAGGGCGGTCAGCGCATCGCGATAGAGTGCTTCGCTGCTGGCATCATCAAGATAGTCGAGATACTGGCGGTCACCGAGATCGTCCAGTAACAGAAATCCACGCTCAAGATCCATGGTAATGATACTGGGCGCATTCACATTGACACTGCGTAATAGCCGGGTGATATGAATAAAAGGTTCGCAATCTTCCTTGTCCGGCGGTGCGTCCATTACAACGAAGGTCTGCCCGTTGTTGCTGTCGGTGACGCGAAAATACCGCCGGAAACTGGCATCAGCAGAGGCAGGTCGTATGTCTGCCAGTGTGTGCCCCGGAATTGAATTCAGCCAGTTTTCGAGCTGGGACATGCGTTCTTGGTTATCTGGGCTCAATGCAACCGGTTCCGTGATTAGTATAAAATGAGGCGCATTTTATCAGTCTTGCGGGAATCTTCCGAATGAAAAATCCAGTGGTTGTCGTCGGCATCGGCGAGATGGGCAGCGTGTTTGCCCGTGGATTTTTGCGTCTGGGATTCCCGGTATATCCGGTTGTGCGCGATACGGATATGGCAGAAATGGCAACCCAGGTCGAACCCGAACTGGTTGTGGTTGCGGTTGCCGAGAATGACATTCAGACCGTCCTGGAGGAGATACCGCGCCCCTGGCGCAACAAACTCGTGCTGTTGCAGAATGAATTACTGCCTGGTGACTGGACCCGACACAATCTTGAGCCAACCGTTATTTCGGTTTGGTTCGAAAAGAAGAAAGGTATGGATTCAAAAGTGATCCTTCCTTCGCCGGTTTACGGCCGGCATGCGCAATTGGTAGCCGATGCCCTGAACGCCATCGATATTGCGGCGCGAGTGCTTGCGAGCGATGAAGATCTGTTATTCGAGCTGGTGTTGAAAAATGTTTATATCCTCACTGCCAATGTTTCCGGTCTGCAAACCGGTGGCACCGTCGGCGAGCTTTGGTCCCGGCATCAGGATATTGCGGCGGCAGTGGCCGGTGAAATTATCCAGTTGCAGGAGAAACTGACCGGGCGTGCATTCGACAGCACCCGTCTGGTTGAGGCGATGGTGCACGCCTTCGAAGGCGATCCTGAACATGGCTGCAGGGGTCGCAGTGCCGCTGCCAGACTGGAGCGTGCGCTGAAACTGGCGGATCAGCACGGCCTGGATTTACCCCAGCTGAAGCATATCGCCAGTATCCAGTAATTAAATATCGAAAACGCGCCGGGTCTAATGCGCATTTTTGTAGGCGCGGCTTTTGCCGCGAATAACGCCAAAACCGCGATAAATTATCTAGCGTGACCCAATGCTATGTATTTTAACATGCGGTAATCATGTCAAATCTAATTACTCGTGGTGATCCAGTGGATTCATTGAGCTGGTCAGTGGTCTGACCACCATTGTAATTGGCGAGAGAACAAAAAGGCCGGATAACCGTGATGAACTTTTTGAGGCGGCGGTTTCTTACGCTAACTGTTCGATCAAGTCTGAACGACTACAAACCAGCGACTTTCGCGGCTAAAGCCGCTCCTACGATTACCGCTCTGGCAGCTCTCGGGCTTTTTATCTCGCCTTGATAATCAGTTTCGGTGGTTTGCCGTCTTCGATGATACTGTTGATAATGCCGCCGTATTCGATTTTCAGGCGGCTGTACACGCGGTCGAGATCCATGCCGAGAATGTTCGCGCTAATGGCGCGAATGATGCCGGCATGACCGACGATCAGGACGTTCTGGCCAGCGTGTTTTCTAGCGATATCATGGTATGCATCCCATACGCGTTCGGAAAATGCTTCCAGCGGTTCCGCACCTTGCGGCCGGTTTCTGACCGGGTCGCGATAAAAGTGATCCAGAGCGCCGGCATCTCTGGCGAGTATTTCATCCGGTGATAAACCTTCCCAGGCGCCGAATCCTATTTCTTTGAGGCGGTCATCGACGCTGTAGCCGATTTTGAGTTTTTTCGAAAGCTGCTCGGTGAAGTCAAGGCAGCGTGACAGGGGCGAAGTTTCAATGTGTTGCCAGTCAGGCTGGCCGGCGACCGCATCCCACATTTGCTGCCAGCCTCTTTCTGTTAACGGGTCATCGACCCCGTATCCCCGGTAACGTCGGCCACCAACTGGTTCGCCGTGGCGTATCACGTCTATCTGAGTTGTCATTGTCTGCTGTCGTTGTTTTGATGGCGGATCGAAATACAGGCCTTTCAGCGGCTCGTCGCTGAAGCGCGGTGATTATAAGTCATGACGGCGCCGTGGTTCGATGCAATATCGATAGGTTCTCGATTTATTTGTATGGAGCGTGTGGTGGTATGTGGGCTAACCGAACCAGCCGCCGAGCGTTAGCAGGGCGAGGACCGCAATCCAGATCAGGATAGAGCGCATAACCAGATTCCGGGCCGAAATAATGCTTGATATTTCGTCCGTTGTCTCCTGGTCGCGCAGTGCACCCAGTCCGGTATTGACCAGCACGTCATAGTTTTCGAGCGCGAGATCGGATTCGTAGGGCCGGTTGCGGTAGGCCTGCAGTGCGCCGTCAAAGTGCCCGGTTAATGCGTAGCCCAGCGCCAGCATTCTGGTAGGTACCCAGGTCAACACCGCCTGAAATAGTATGGCGACGGCGCTGAGGCTGTCATTCAGGTCTTCCTGTTTGCTCAGATTGGTTGTCAGTCGGTAGAGTATCGCACCCGCCGGCCCCAGGATCACGAACCAGAAAATAACAGCGAAAATTCGCTCATTGGCGACGTGCAGTATTGCACGGGTGACGTCACTGGTTTGCTGGTCAGGTGCTGTCGAGGCGGCGCGCTCGGTGAGCGTACCGGCGTAATGCAGGGCTTCATCTTCATCACCGAGGCGACGTGCATCCAGGTAGAACTCGATGTCGCTGCTAAGGCAGGCGGGCCCAAGACAGTAGGCAAAAACCAGAACGCTGAACAGCAGGTAAGGCAGTTCCATCAGAAAGCCGGACAGCAGGTACTGGAGAATTGCGATGATCAGTAGCGGAAGCGACAGTACAGCAAGGATTTGAACGACGCCATTGGTGCGAACAAACCGCGTAACTGCACTTGCATAATATTCGAACCACGACAGGTCGCGCAGATCGTGCAAATGTCTGAATGCGCGATCGAACAGTAAACCGATAATGATGGATATCAGTGCCATAAATTAACCTTTAATGCACTAATAATAGCTTGCAGCGGGTATTTTTCAGGCGAGCAAGGTAGAAAGTTTGTTCCAGTCAAAGCCGCTGCCGGGGTCTGTTTTCCGGTCGGGGGCGATGTCCGAATGTCCCGCTATACGTTGTCTCGTTATTGAAGGGTAATGCTCGCACAGGGTTTTTACCAGTGCGACCAGTGTAAGGTACTGGCTCTGTTCAAATGCATCAGTGTCCGTACCTTCCATCTCGATGCCGATTGAAAAATCATTGCAGCGCTGCTGGCCCTGATAACAGGATTCTCCGGCGTGCCAGGCGCGTTTATCGAACGGTACGAACTGAACGATGCTGCCATCTCGCCTGATCAACACGTGGGCAGATACCTGCAGCTGATGTATTTGCTGAAAATAGGGATGGCCATCGGCAGGCAGGCTGTTGGTGAACAGCTTTTCAATGCTGTCGCCACCGTATTCACCGGGGGGCAGGCTGATGGAATGGATCACCAGCAGGTTGATGTCGGTACCCTCGGGCCGGTCGTCCATGTTGGGTGACGGTACGTAGTCAGCACCCTGCAGCAAGTGGGTGGCAGGATCGATCTGCATCAAGCTCAAATCCGGTAGGCGGTACGTGTCATGACCTTGGACATCGCCTGCATCAGCTTTTTCACCGGTGTGGGCAGACTTGCGCCGCCGTGGTCCAGTGCGGTCGTGGCGTGTTTGGCTTCATCGATTTTCATTTGTTCCAGGATCGCGCGGCTGCGTTCGTCTGAGGCCGGGATTTTGTCGAGATGTTCGTCCAGGTGTTTGACAACCTGGTGCTCCGTTTCCGCCAGAAAGCCAAGATTCCATTTATCGCCGAGGGCGCCGGCAAATGCACCGATTGCAAAGGATCCGGCGTACCATATCGGATTGAGCAGACTGGTGCGTGCACCGAGTTCCTGCAAACGGTTCTCAGTCCACACCAGATGATCATTTTCCTCCATGGCCGCCTGTTGCAGCTTGTCGCGCACCTCGTCGTTCCGCGCGGTAATCGATTGTCCCTGATACAGCGCCTGTGCCGAAACCTCGCCGGAATGATTGACGCGCATCAATCCGGCAACGTGTTTGCTCTCGCTGCTGTTCATCGAGCAGTCATCGATATTGTCTGCGGGGTATGGGCGATGCGTCGCCTGCGGTTTACCGATGACGGTACGCAGGGCGGTATCAGCATGCATCAGTAACCGGTCGAAAGGGCTGTAATGTCGCATAACGGACTCGCTGTTTGAAATTATTCTGCCTGGCAGGGATTGCACATACAATACCCGTAATTGTACTGACAGGGGTCGAAAATGTCTTATTACCGCTACCATGTATTTTTCTGCACCAATAAACGCGAGTCGGGCGAGCAGTGCTGCGAGCGATGCAATGCGACAGAGATTCGCAATTACGCCAAGGCGCGCATCAAACAGCTGGACCTGTCAGGCCGGGGCAAGGTCAGAATCAACACCGCGGGCTGTCTCGACCGCTGCGAACTTGGGCCGGTTATTGTGGTCTACCCGGAAGAGGTCTGGTACACGTATCTGGATCGTGAAGATGTCGATGAAATCATCGAAGAGCATCTGGTTCATGGTCGTGTTGTCGAGCGCCTTAAGATCTAAGTAACTGAATGTTATAGGTTATTTGTCACTGTTTGTGAAGTTTGCAGGAAACCTTAAAATTACCTTAAAAAAGCTTGACAGCTGTTTCAAAATATTAGATAATGCTAATACTCTCATTGAATGAGACAGAATTTAACTCCTCCATCCTCCCTTTGGTGGTTTTTAGCGCGGATACTTAATCCGCGCCTTTTTTTGCCTGAAATAAAGTAAAAGTGCTTGTCGCAAAAGGCCGTTTTCTGTATTATTGCGCGTCTTTGTCTCGCGTCATGCGCGTGCTCATTACCTTGATTTGACTGGATTGTTCGATGAAAACATACAGCGCCAAAGCAGAAACTGTAGAACGGGACTGGTTCCTGATCGATGCCGATGGCAAAACACTGGGCCGACTGGCCTCGGAAATCGCACGCCGTCTGCGCGGCAAGCATAAGGCTGTGTACACGCCACACGTTGATACCGGGGATTACATCGTCGTTATCAATGCCGAAAAGGTGAAGGTGACCGGCAACAAGGCAAAAGACAAGATATATTACAACCACTCTGGTTACATGGGTGGTTTGAAGCAAATCAACTTCGAAGACCTGATTCAGAAAGCGCCCGAGCGTGTCATTGAAACAGCAGTGAAAGGCATGTTGCCGAAAAACCCGCTGGGCCGTGCCATGTTCCGCAAGCTGAAGGTCTATGCGGGTGCGCAGCACAAGCATGCTGCACAACAGCCGCAAGTGCTCGAATTCTAAGGGTATTACAATGGCAGAAAGTTATTACGCAACCGGTCGTCGCAAAACATCCAGTGCACGTGTCTACCTGAGCAACGGTAGTGGCGATATTACGATCAACGGCAGGCCGCTCGATAGATTCTTCGGTCGTGAAACCGCGCGTATGATCGTACGTCAACCGCTCGACGTGGTGGAGATGAACGACAAGTTCGATATCAACATCAAGGTTACCGGTGGCGGCATTTCGGGCCAGGCGGGTGCCATTCGCCATGGTATCACCCGTGCCCTGATGGCTTACGACGAGGGACTGCGCAAAGACCTGCGCAAAGCCGGTTTTGTTACACGCGATGCGCGCGAAGTCGAACGCAAGAAAGTCGGCCTGCGCAAGGCACGTCGTGCGACCCAGTTCTCGAAACGTTAAAAACGTTTGGAGAAGTGGCGAGGGACGAGCCACGAGGGGTAAGGAAAATTCAAATGGAGATTGGATGCAATGGAGGCACTCAAGAATCTTGATGTGTGGAGCCGGGCCTGTCGTTTATCTGTAGATTTGTATAAAGCTACAACTGATTGCAAAGAGTACAGTTTTAAAGATCAGTTGACGCGTGCCGGCCTATCCATTGCATCAAATATAGCTGAGGG
>CP070838.1:527213-548372 GCA_020341835.1 Thiotrichales bacterium
AGCACCGATTGGGGCATATCGAAGGTTCCTTTTACTCGTGCGGATGCTATATTGCCTGCGTGTTTGAGCTGAACCTTTCCGTCGGGCGGCAGTCTGTTAATTCGGTGGCGGCGCATACGCTTGTCAGCTGAATCTCCCGGCGTTTCGAGATCAGCGCCATGCGCTCGCACATTCAAGCTGCTCCGCGATGAAAATACAGAACTGTCAGTATCAGGTGGGCGCTGGACGTAATCGGTAACATTGATTCCCGCCGCCTGTGGACGCAATTGAACTCGTGAATCATGATGGATAGATTCGGCACAGGTATCAATAGATGCCACCAGTATCACAACCAGTAACAACCAGGAAAACCCTATATGAACCTGCCAAGTTTTTGTTATGCGATATGTCATCGTCGGACCGGATTTCAATCGTTACAAATACCTGCTGGTGGACTGTTACTTGTTTTAGTTTCAGCCCTCGCACTGTCGGCCTGCAGCTCATTGCACGCGGGTTCACGTATGCAGCACCCTGACGATGCGTCGATCATTGATCTCCCAGTTGTCAAACCGGAACAGACAGAATCGCTATCACAGGTAATGCAACAACTGGATGATGCGAGAGTGGTACTGGTTGGCGAAACTCACACCAGATACGACCACCACCTGGTACAACTGGAGATATTGAAACATTTATACCAAAAATCACCAAACCTTGCGCTTGGCGTTGAATGGTTCCAGCAACCTTTCCAGGAATACCTGGATCAATATATCGCGGGAGAGATCTCCGAAAAGGAAATGCTTGAAAAGACCGAGTATTTCAGCCGATGGCGTTACAACTACCGGCTTTATCAGCCTATCCTGCAGTACGCTCGCGAAAACGGTATACCTGTCATCGCCCTCAATGCGTCCCGCGAACTGATAAAGGCACTGGCCAAATCGGAGTTCGATGATCTACCGGAAGACCTCAAGGCACAGCTACCGTCAAGCTATGACTGGTCCGATAAGGACTACGAAAAACGGATTCGAGATGTCTTCGAACTGCACCCCGAGTACAACGGTGAATTCGACAATTTTTTACGCAGCCAGCTCACCTGGGATGAAAGCATGGCCGAACGTGCTGTCCAATACCTCAAGGATAACCCGGATAAGCGCATGCTGGTGCTTGCAGGCAGCGGCCATATCATGTACGGCTCCGGGGTGCCCAATCGCATCCAGCGCCGAATCGATGCCAGTCAGTTTTCAATCCTGGTGTCGGAAGACCACCTGCCTGTGTCAAAAGATATCGCCGACTTTCTGGTCATGTCAGTCGAGCGGTCACTGGAACCGGTCGGCTTGATAGGTGCGATCCTGGATACACAAGGGAAGCTGCTCAAAATCAAAGGCTTTTCGAAAAACAGCGCGGCGAAGGATGCCGGCCTTAAAAAAGGTGCCGTAATTATCGGTATCGATGACGAATCTGTCGAAAGCTTTTCTGATTTCAAACTCGCGATCATGAACAAGCGGGCAGGTGACAGTATCGAGCTGCACTACATTGAAAACGCTGACGCGGGTGAAAAGGACAGGATGTCAGTAAATATTAAACTGAGGTAGACCAGCTGCGAGGACCATTTCAGGGGGGAACAGCTTCCTTCGGATGCTGGCTGCTGCCACGCATCTCAACTGCCCCTTTCTAAAGCTCGAGCTTTAGGTTCTTTCCCGCTCGGCCTTCAGGCTTGGCAAGTTAGTGCTGCCTATTATGTGTAGCACTATTCCTGTAGCAGCAAAGAAAACGACACTCGCCATCATACTGGCTACTGCAGGATTAGCGGTTCCGTCACTTAGATACGCTGCGACTATGGCACAAATAATTGATGCAACATAGCAGGCAACGGCGATTCCCATCAATACCTTCTGAATCTTTCTACGCTCTCTCATAAGACGTTTCCCAGAACAGTGGTCATCAAAAAGGAGTATACATAAAAAACCGCTGGAGGGAAGTGCATGCGAAACATAAAATTTCGAAACAGTCTTAAAGGAATATGCAGTATGATTGGCAAAAATCAGTCTGTTCAGACAGCCTGCACTCGATCTCGATTTTGAAATGAGGTATCGGTCTGTTGTCATTTTGTATCAGGGCAAACAAGCGATGTGTATAGTCTCTATACGCACTGTAGATAAACGCGAATATTTAGTGTCATGCATAAACACATAATGAAGTATGCCAGCGCGGCGTTGGCAGCCATTTCCTGCCTTGTTATGTCTCTGCAACTGGTTTCCTGTACCACGACAGGCGGCAGCTATTATCGCAACTCGGACGGAGAGGTTTTCCCGCCCGATAAATCTGTAACCTATCAAGCAAAGGACAGTGAGGATGGCACGCTACGAATCCTCACACTTAATATTGCGCATGGCCGCAACCAGGCGGCAAACCAGTTACTGCTGGACAAACAGGATATTGAAAAAAACCTGGTAGCCATCGCGCAGGTACTTCAGAAGACCGAAGCCGATGTGGTTGCCTTACAGGAGGCTGACGGGCCGTCGGGGTGGAGCGGAAACTTTGACCATATTGAATTTCTTGCCAGAAAGGCAGGATACCCCTGGTACTATAGAGCCGATCATGCCGAGAGCTGGTTATTCAGCTATGGCACAGCAATCCTGTCACGTTTACCCGTGTCTGAAATCCTTCAACACAGCTTCAAACCCTCACTACCTACATTCAACAAAGGCTTCCTGTTGACCCGGGTTCACTGGAATCACGATGATCAAGCCGGCCTCGAACGACACATAGATATAGTCTCGGTACATCTTGATTTTTCCAGGCAGAGTGTCAGAGAAGAACAGATCGCAGAACTGACCGAAGTATTATCCGGCCGCGACGGCCCAATGATTGTACTGGGTGATTTCAACAGCGAATGGTTTTCAGACAAGTCCGTGGTAAAAAGTCTGGCCGAAAACGCAAAAATGTCGGTTTACCGTCACGATGCAAATGACCAGCATACTTACAATAATAAATATCGTTACGACTGGATCCTCATTAGCAATGACCTGGCTTTTGTCGAGTATCAGGTGCTACCGGATTTGATTTCGGACCACCGCGCAGTACTGGCCGAAATTAAATGGATCGCGCCAACAGCAGCATACTCGGATGATCGCCATTAAAAGGCAAATTCAAGACCGACGAACGGCCCATTGAGTTCGGCGATAATTCCGGAATCGTAATCGGTGGTAAAAAAATCGTACTTGAACCAGCGATAACCGCCGATAATTTCCATTTGCTTGAATGGCCGGAACTTCAGCACCGCCCCCCATTCCGTTATCCCGCTGAGCGACAGATTTCTGCTGAAGGCCGCCTCAAGTCCTGCGGCCAGATAGGGTGCGAGCAGATGATACACACCCAGATCGACGTAAACCTCGAAAGACTTGTTTCTGACACTCGTGGACAAACCGCTTTCAGATTCCATATCAATCTTGAAGTTGGTTCGGGAAATACCGGCAAAAGCGGACAGGTAAAAATTCTCCCTGATTGCCTCACCAACACGGCCGTAACTGATCGAGGTCACACTCACGTCGGTCACTGAACGGATCTGGTCCGGGCCGGTCAGCTGGAAGTCCTCGAAGTCGACGGTCTTGCCTTCGGCGATATCCTGGGTGAATTCACCATCTGCACTGGTATAGCGTATCTTGATCCGCTCGTTTTGATCCTCCTTGCTCACCGGAAACGAGGCACGCAGATCGTTAAAGGTCGTCGAATCCGAACCCTCGAGATTGACCACGTTGGTCGATGAACATGCCAGCAGGCAAATCAACCCGCTGCCGGGCAGCGCCAGCCGTGTCAAGCGCATAAGAGGTAAATTCATGGTTTTATATTAGTACAAGCGGGAAGCAGCAACATTTTCCGGCAAATCATGATCCTGATCATATTTTATAGATATTTTCAACAAATCTGATAGTTATCAATGTCTGGCAACTTGCATGGAAATAGAATCATTTCAGGGCTTGAAATCAGACAGTATTTTTAAGGAGCACCAAACCATGACATCGTCCCGCATATTGAGTCAATATTTCGCATTTCTGTCTATCGCATTGATAATTCTGGTCGGCGGCTGTTCCAGTGATGATAGCACTACGCCGATAGTTTCCGATCCAACTGATCCAGCAGATCCAACTGATCCTTCGCCACCAACGGTGACCGCACCCGCGAACCTGGCCGGCATCTGGGAAGGCACATTCAAGAAAGACCTGGATACGTTCGACGTCGCGATGGTATTTCATATCCCCAGTGGCGCCGTGGAAGGGCGCGTGATCGGTGTCGCGATCAACCGCATCACGCAGGAACCGTATATACTGATCGACAGCGGCTACCAGGATGTCACCAACGATAACTGGCCATTTCAATATATCGTTGGCAGGCTGGGCAGTCAGGGCACCTCGCTCAAATATTACGAATTCGCCAACAACCTTGTCGGCAACCAGGCCGGCACGATTCAGCTTGACCTCAACGGCAACACGCTGACCGGCACAGCAACGCTCAATATCCTGGGTGAATTTATCGTCGAACTGACCTATTCAGAACAGAACCTGAAAAACGCCACGCTGGCCGAGCTCGAAGGCGTCTGGACTGATGCGAATAATGGCTGGGATGATGGCGCCACCGGCACCACACTGACCCTCGCTGCCGACGGCACGGTTTCTGCCCAGGCCATCGGTACCAGCAATTGTGCGGGCAACGGTCCCTCGACCGATGTGACCGATTTCAACATCTACCTGTTTGGCAACCCGGACCAGGCCAATAAAACCATCATCACGCTCAGTGGATGCGGCACCCGGGACTACAATCTCGGTTCGGGCGCTGTAGACGGATTCTATGATGGCATGGCCGTTATTCTTGAAGACAACAATGGCACGGACACTCTGGTGCTACTGATGAGCGAAACCGGCGCAACAGGATTACCGGCCGCTCCACCTTCAATGGCGACCTACAACGTGTTCATCAAAAACTAGCCCGGATCCCGGCAGTGAATGCAAAATGGCCCGAGATATCAGGCCATTTTGCCGCGCTCGGCGCTCAGCGCCGCAGCAGCGGGTTGCAGTTCTTGATCGTGACGCGGCCCTCGAGCACATTGCCGCGCGAATACTCCCTGAAATGGCAGGTATTGGTCGCCGGGTCGTAATTTTCTATCCACAGATTGTCGTCTTTCCAGGTCGCGGCCAGGTGGAGATGGCCTTCGGGTACGCTCACTGACATGACACCACCGTAACGCTTTACAAAGACCTGTTCGAAATGAAAATAATAGGCTCCGAGGCCAACGACCAGCACGATCGCCGCGGTGATCGCAGCCACCTTCCATTCCTGCAGCTTGTAACCAATCAGTATCAGCGCGGCAGCGACAAGCCCGAATACCAGCGCCCAGTAAAAATATGTAACCATGCCCGATTCCTCCCGGATATTTTTGCAGCACTTTAAACCATCGGGGGAGGGAGCTCTAAGGATTTCGACAAACCCGGTGAACAGGCTATATACTGAACATCAGGATTCAAAGAGATTCGATCATGAAGCTCACTCGCCGTCGATTTTTGCAGGCTTTGGCCGCCACGACAACGTTGGTTACCGGCCTGACGCCGGGCTTTGCATCCGCTGAGCGCCACAGCCGAATCATTCCTTCAAGTGGTGAACGCATACCTGCCATCGGCATCGGATCATGGCTGGTATTCGCGATCGATCCGGATGACGAGACAGAACTGACCACCCGTGTGGCCGTTATCCGTGAGTTCCTCGACCTCGGTGGCGGCATGATCGATTCATCGCCGATGTACGGTGTGGCGCAGGATGTCATCGGCCGAAGCCTGAAACGCATTGACGATCACAGTCGGCTTTTCTCTGCGACCAAGGTCTGGACCCACGGCAATCGCCAGGGATTGCTGCAGATGGAAGACTCGCGCCTGCTCTGGGGTCTGCCCCGGCTCGACCTGATGCAGGTCCACAACCTGATGGACTGGCAGACCCATCTCCCTAACCTCTACGATATGAAAGCTGAAGGAGAGATTCGTTACGTTGGCGTCACGACCTCGCATGGCCGCAGGCACGAAGAACTGATCGACGTAATGCGATCCCAGCCGCTGGATTTTGTACAGTTCACCTACAACCTGCTGGATCGTGAGGCAGAAGAATATCTGCTGCCGCTGGCGGCTGACAGGGGCATCGCGGTGATCATCAACCGGCCGTTTCAACGCGGCGGCCTGTTTGACAGGTTTGCCAGGCACAGGCTGCCGGCCTGGGCCGCCGAGATCGACTGTGAAAACTGGGCGCAGTTTTTCCTGAAATTCATTATTTCACACCCGTCAGTGACCTGCGCCATTCCCGCAACATCCCGTGTTGGTCATTTGCGGCAGAACATGGGTGCAGCCTGTGGCCGATTACCCGACCAGGCAATGCGCAGCAAAATGATTGAGTATGTCGAACGCCTGTAGCACCGGATCATGGGCGCCCGATTGTGACTGCTGATCATAAGGTTTACGACCTGAACATGAAGATACCATCAACCTGGCCTTTGATCGCCTGCAAGCGCATATTGGCTGAGGAAGACAGGCTTTTGAACAAACACAATGCCTTTGTCTGCTTTCCTCAGGCCCTGCTGCGGAGCTGCAGTACGCGTGCGATCAAAGCGAACCCCAGGATAATGAAACCGAAAGGATAGGGGAACAGGCCGGAAAAAAAGGCTGCCAGTGTTGCGGCCAGCAGGATACTGATAACCAGCAGGGGAAAATCGATCGGAATCTGATTCAACATGGTAGATTGTCAAATTGCATCGGCATCGATTTTATGAATCCAGCAGACCAGGATAGTTCGACTATTTTTCATTTATGAATACAACACCGTCGCCGCTCAGTTTTGTCATCAGCCATCCCGGTCGTTTCATCATCGATGTGCTGAAAGGATTCAGGGAAAATCAGGGACTTCTGCTTGCCGGCGCTGTCGCCTACTACACACTGTTATCGATAATTCCGATGTTTGCGTTGGTACTGATCGTGCTTTCCTACTTCATCGAAATCGAAATTCTGCTTGAAACCCTGTCGACATTCCTGATGATGGCGACACCAACCCGTACTGATCAGTTGATCACGCACCTGGAGGCCTTCCTCGCAAACTGGAAAGTAATCGGCACCATAGGCATACTGCTGCTGCTGTTCTTCAGTTCGCTGGCATTTACCGTACTCGAGAACGCGATGTCAGCGATATTTTTTCATCGGCGATTACAGCACCGACGTCATTTTCTCGTTTCAGCACTCATACCCTACATCTACATTCTGTTACTCGCCGCCGGATTCCTCGTTGTCAGTCTTATGGCCGGCTGGCTGCATCAGCACAGCACCGACACACCCTCATTGTTTGGTATTGAATTTAACATGACCCAGACAACGGCAACGATCCTGTACGCACTGGGAGTGTTTGGAGAAGTGCTATTGCTGACGTCCGTCTATCTGGTTATGCCGGTCGGCCGGCTTGCATGGTCGCACGCGCTGGTCGGCGGCATCGCCGCTACCATCCTGTGGGAAATCACCCGCCATATACTGATCTGGTATTTTTCGACCCTGTCCTTCGTCAGCGTTATCTACGGTTCACTGGCAACCACTATTGTTATTCTTCTCAGTTTTGAATTTGCCGCAATCATACTGCTGCTCGGTGCACAGGTTATAGCCGAATACGAACGCATTGACCACGGTGGCGTGACGCCACTCGATCAACAATAGCGATGAACGGCAAGCAATCTCGACCCGGTGTCTCCAGAGAACAAAGGCTGTCCGATGAAGGACTGGCCAGACTTGAAAGGCAGCTTGAATCCGGGATCAATGTCAGCAAGCAGGTGCTGGCCCAGTGGATCAAGCGCTATGGAGAACCGGCGCGGGAGATCATCAGGCGACACCGGCGATATTGTCCGGAGCTCGAACAGTTCAAGTGATATTCAGTCTTTTGCCTCTACCGGAAAAGTCTGAATGAGTGCACTGATAACGCTCAATACTGCGGGTTTGCTCTGCATTTCAGGATTTATTTCCAGATACCTGACGACAATTTTCACGACCTTCTCCGCTTCCATATCTTCAGGCACGTCCCAGTATTTGGCAGATACGGGTGCAGTACCCTGGTCTTCACTTGCGATAAACGACAACTCGGATGATGCTGTAAACCCTTCCTGGACGCCGTGTATATACCCACCACACAAACCTGCTTGCAGAGACTGGTTCAGATCGATCTTTTCACCATCGAGTGCTCTGACAAAATCCTTGCATTGACCCAGTAGATCCGCTCCGGAAAAAGCATGAGCCGCCGATGACAGGCAGGCTATTAAAACAGCAATTACGGCTTTGGTCATTTTCATCACTCCTGATTTTGTTGCAATATCTTAGCAAACAATCCGCCCTGTTCCGACTCCGGCGACCTGTCAGAGGTTCAACTCATTTTCTCTATCGATCAGACTCCGGCCTGATAAAATCCACCTGACCTTGTTCAGCTACATAGCCTGGTGGAAATTCCATGTTCAAATCGATCAGTAAAATACTCATCACCGGATTTATCACGCTTTTACCCATAGTTCTTACGATCTACCTGTTGTACTGGCTCGCGGTAACGTCAGAACGCGTCATGGGCAATGCGTTGCGCTTTGCACTGCCTGATACGGTCTATTTTCCAGGACTGGGGATGCTTGCCGGCGTTATCATCGTATTTATCGTCGGATTAATGATGAATGCCTACATGGTACGCCAGCTGTTCGCACTGGGTGAGCAGGTGCTCTACCGCCTGCCTTTGATTAAAACGGTATACCGCGCATTTCGCGATTTTTTCGATTTTTTCTCCCCCAAAAAGGATCAGTTTGGTCAGGTCGTGGCGGTATCCATCAATGGTATGGAGCTGGTTGGTTTTGTGACCCAGGAAGATCCGGAGCGCCTGCCCGAATCATTCCGCGGCCGTGACAGTGTACTCGTATACCTGCCGATGAGTTACATGGTTGGAGGCTATACCCTGTTGATTCCAAGAAGTGAACTGAGACCGTTGAATATGAGCATGGAGGAGGCCATGCGTTTCGCCCTGACCGCCGGCATCGCCGGCAAAAACGCGAACGGCCGGAACACCTGACAAGCCATGTCCAGTCTTTATCTTGAATGGCCGGGATTGACCGCCGACAACACATTGATCATCGATGTCGATAAAAGTGAGTTTTTATCAGGGGCAGATACACGCGAGTACCGGGGCAAGGTTTTCAAACCAAAGCATGAGACGCACATCACCGTTTTTGGCTCAGCGGTTGGCGCTGCACTGCGGCAGAAAATGACTCAGGATCCAGCAGTCGAAGCAGAGATCAGCAAGGCATTTGAAAACACTGACTGGTCGTATACCAGGACAGAAGATTTCCGTCACCTTGTAAAAACATCAACGACCACAACCGCGCAAAGCATCATCGTTTTACTCGAAATGGACGGCATGGCTGCATTCCACGAAAAGCTGAAGGCGCTGAACCTGATCGATCAGGATCACCCGCTGCCGCCTCCCCATGTAACCCTGTATACCTGCAATTGCGATACCGGCATTGGCGTGAACAGTGAGAGCGAGCTGGAGGCGCTCACACAGGATCAGGTTGAGCTGCCTTTTTAACGGCTTACCCGAGATACCTTGCGCGGCCTGCCAAAGACCTCACGCAGCTCGTTTTTTGCCTGCTCCAGTACCTGGCGGCGCGCCAGCGGCAGTTTCCTGCCGGCACGGTTGATGTAGAAATTCAGCATGGACATCGCCGAACGAAAAGGATCGACCCGGCGCCTTTTACTTCGCAGTGCTGAACGCTGCAGGGAGAGGGCGATTTCTTTCGGATCATCCAGCGTGAACACACCGGCTTCGAGCTCGAGCGCGCTACTGGTCTCGGTCACGCGCCGTGACCACTTCCTGTCGGCTTTCTTTCTCATGGCTGCTCACCTCCGTGAGCCTGGTGTGATTTGCGTGAACCCGGCATCCGGCTGTGAACCTGATCGGTTGAAAATCCATGGTATAGCAGATACTTATACCGGCTGGCCGAGTATAAAGGCAAGGCTTTTTATTGCAGTTTTTCAGCGCTCGCTGTTAAATGACAGTCAGTTGATAATAACGGGCAGGTGATCGAACCCATGCAAGCCATCAAATACCAGGTTGTCGGCGAAGAAGACTATGCCTTCGTGATTTCGATAGATCAGAACGGCGAATACAGCATCAGCAGCGGTACCTATACCAGTGAACCGCCGCGCAGCGGGAAACTGACACCGGAACAGGAAAACAGCCTCATCGCAGCGATTCATTCACTTGGCATACCGGAAGAACATCCGATGCCGGAGGGTGCTGCGGATGCGTTCGAGGCAAAGCTGATCATCGGCGAGGGTAGTGATGCTGTTGTTTATCCATTCTGGGAGGGCGCGCTGGAGCAGGACCCGAAACTGCAAAACCTGGTGCGCCTGCTGGAATTACTCTAAATAGCACTAACCGCTTCAGCACAGGAAGTTATTACCGCTTGAGCTCTCGCAGAGGCGCAGGGCACGCAGAGGTATTTTTAGACACCCCCCCTGATTAACACTTTGCGGGCTTTGCGCCTTTGCGAGAGAAAAACCCCTATGATCTCTCGCCAGGGCGCCAAGTACGCCAAGGTTTTTCGACACAAACACACAGCAATTTTCTCTGCGAGCCCTGCGCCTCTGCGAGAGTTAACGTCTTACATTACGATGTCGAGCCTGTGATTGGCTGCAATGTCCTGTATTGCCATGTCATTAACCCCGGCCTGTCGGGCAAATTCGGGCCAGCGCTCGACGGCAGCATAGACCTCGTTGATGACCTGTTCGGTTCGGGTCAGACTGATCGACTCTCCGACAGCGACCAGGTCGCTTCGGGAAAAATGATCACGTTTGCCGTTCAGGCTCATCTGGTGCTGATTGGTCCATTGTCCGGCCGGATTATGCGAATAAATCACATCGTAGGCTGGGGATAGTCGCCATTTGCCATCCGGGCCCATCAGATACGCAATATTCTTGGTGTGGTCGTCCTGGTCGCGTGCGATCACGTTGAACACCATGCGACGGAATTGTTCGGTCGCCTCTGCCTTGCTCAAACGTAGCCGACGCATCACCGTAAAGGCCTGCTCATAGCTATAGGCGCCGGCCATGTTGAAATCGTAATGTGCGATGCCGCACAAGGTCTGCATGTGCAGTTTAGCGCCATCAGCCCGGTCAAAACGCCGGGTCATGAAATGGGCGCGGCCGTTTTCTTCCAGCAGGCGAGACTCCGCCATGCCGATACCCGCTGCTCTGGCCATCAGGTAGTAAGCGTACTCAATGCGCCCGTAACCGCGTGGTTCGCCAAGTTCCAGATCCGTCACCCCGTCGAATTTGAGTATCCAGTACTGATAGTTCTTCGGCACGCGGGTCTGTCCAGACATGACCTTGCCCGCTTGGTCCATCGCGATCACCGCTTTCGGGCGCGCGCCGCCGGCAGAAGTGCCAACGCGCAGGATATCCAGAATGGCCTCGGCGTTGTCGTGCTCGGAGCGACCGATATTGACCTCCAGCGCGTTGCGCTCCTGCATGATTTCCTGGGCCAGGCCGACGAGTTCCGCGACCTCAACAGGCACCGACTCGTCATACTTGTCGATTATCGAAGGCGAGAACTCGAGCGCCCCCATGCCACGCTTGCCGGTATAGCAAAGCCTCTCCACCGGGCTGAAACTGGCCGAGTCCCTGCCGTTTCGCGCCAGCCAGGCATCGATGATGCTGTTGCCGAATTTGTCCGGCAGTGCGTCAGCGAGCAGCCCGGGCAGGCCGAGATAGGTATCCCTGTTCAGTGCAGGAAACGAATACCTGCGATCACTGTCGATCGCATCATCGATACTCATGTGAAGCGGCGAGATATCCAGCCCTTTTTGCAGAAACGAAGGATCGTATTCGAACACGGCATAGGCTCTGTCCTCCAGCCACGATACCGCACCGACGATATCGCCCCATAACTTCACCACGGCGGTATCGACTTTTTTTACCATTCCGTCTGGTCCCTAAGCCGCGGTTTTCGACGTCGGCCGGAAGCCCGCTCACGCTGCTTGCCGCGCATTCTGGCCAGTTGCAGGGGGCTGATCGACGGCTCCGGGATAAAGCTGTCCATCTGGTCCAGGGCCCCCAGTTCGCGCAGCACCGCAATCACGGTCGACAGCTTGGCACTGCCGGATTCAAGCGACTTGATCGTATTCAAAGACAGGGTTGTCGCCTGGGCCAGTTCTTTCTGGGTAATGTTCTTCCTCAGCCGAAGCGCCTTGATGCGCCTGCCAAGCTCTTGTTCAATACCTTTATCGGATAGCGTATAAAAATCCATAACAGACCCACTTTTAACATTAAAAAGCTTTAATTCGGTATATTAGCCCTATAATAGACTATTATATTAAGCAATTATCGGAACGCAACAGAAAATATCGTATTAGCCTTATTTTAAACCCTTAAATGATATTTTATATTTTATTGGACTATTTTTTGGACTTTTTCGCTTTTCCGACGAAGCGTGGTGTCATCAACATCGGCGAATCCGTAAGATAAAGCATAGGAGCTGCAGATATGCGCAAAAAGATCCTTATAATTCAAGGCCATCCGGATGCATCGCATGATCATTTTTGCCACGCGCTGGCGGAATCCTATAAAAAGGGAGCACTGGAAGCCGGGTACGAAGTGAAATCGATCTGTGTCGCAAATATCGAATTTCCACTGTTACGGACTTACGAAGACTTTTACAGCTCCACGCCCATACCCGTGATCGAGCAATGCCAGCAGGATATACGCTGGGCCAATCACCTGGTGATCGTTTACCCGCTCTGGATGGGAACCATGCCGGCTTTACTGAAAGCCTTCTTCGAACAGGTATTTCGCCCGGGGTTTGCGCTGGAAACTGTTGATGGCGGCAAAAAATGGATTCGGTTATTGAAGGGTAAATCTGCACATATCGTTGTTACAATGGGCATGCCTGCATTTATATACCGCTGGTTTTATCGTGCCCATGGCCTGAAGAGCCTGGAACGCAACATTCTGAATTTTACCGGCATCAGCACGATTAGAAACAGCCTGATCGGCATGGTGGAAGAGTCCCAGGAAAACAGGGTACGCTGGCTTGAGAAAATGTATGTCATTGGCAAGAAAGGGGGCTAGGAGTCCAACCGAATGAAAAAAATCGTCAAGTATCTACCCGGGTTAACCGGGGCTGTTTGCGGATATGCCTTGTTGAGACTGATGTCCTGGACCGGTCTCACCTATGAGTTTGCAGCATTCGTGATTACCTACCTGGTTGTCACTGTATTAATGGACAGCGCTTTGCGAGGTTACGGAAAAAAATCATGATCGATTCTATTGATTCACCCTATATCATCGAAGCCACTGACAACAACTTCAAACCGCTGGTGCTGGAGAATTCCAAACAGGGCCCGGTACTGGTGAATTTCTGGTCGAAAAATGCCGGCCCCAGCCTGCGGCAGTATCCGATACTGGACCAGATTGTGCATCACTATGACGGGCGGGTCCTGCTGATCAATATCGATGCAGACAAGGAAGTCAGCGTAACCCGGGAATTTGGCATCACCAGCGTGCCCACGTTGAAGCTGTTCCGCAATCAACAGGTGGTAGAAACCCTGCACGGTTATCAGTCCGAAGACGAACTGATCAAAGTGCTCGAGCAATATGTCGCGCGCGAGTCGGACCTGACCCTGGCGGGCGCGATCAGGCTTTATACCGAAGGCAAAAAAACCGAAGCCTATGAAACCATTGCCAGTGCGATCGTCGATGATCCGGTCAATCCGCGTTTGCCACTGACGTTCTGCAAGCTGCTGAAACATGAAGAACGCTACAAGGAAGCGCTGGCCCTGATTGATGCCCTGCCGCCGGACATACGCAATCATACCGAAGTGGTTCAGTTGCACGATTTGCTGATCTTTCACGTGGATCTCGATTCAAGTAAAAATATTGACGGCCTGATCACCCAGGTCGAACTGGCACCCGATGATCTGGAAGCAAAACGGCAATTAACGACACAGTACGTTATCGAGCAGGAACACGAGAAGGCGCTGCAGCAACTGGCAAACATGATGGAAATCGACCCGGGCTACAAGGACAACTACGCCCGCGGTGCCATGCTGAGGGTGTTCAACATCCTCGGCTCGGAACACGCCCTGGTCAGGGAATTCCGATCAAACCTGAAACGTTATACGCATTGATTGGCGAAACCAGTCCACAGATGAACGCAGATAAACACGGATGTTTTTAATTGTTGCTGCTCTATTCCAGGGCTAGTAACAATTGAGAAAAATCAGGTTGCAGCTATAACTTCTTCCAGAATACGGATTGTATATCTACATACGCAATATTCTACAAGCTAGTTCCGTGAATCTTGCTTACCTCTGGTTAATTTGTGTTTATCCGTGTCCATCTGCGTTCATCTGTGGACTTGAAAAACAGCCGCATGAATTTGTGCTCTCATCCAACCTTGGGCAGATGCCGCAGTGATTCCTGGATCGCGGATTCCTGGTAGTCGAAATCTTCCAGTTCGCCGGCGAAATAGCGGTCAAACGAACTCATATCGAAATGACCATGGCCGGAGAGATTGAACAGCAGGGTTTTCGCCTCACCGGTTTCGGCACATTGCCTGGCTTCGCGCACAGTGGCGGCAATCGCGTGGCAGGACTCGGGGGCGGGCACAATGCCTTCGGTGCGCGCGAACAGCACACCCGCATCAAAGGTTTCCAGTTGAGGAACCGCAACCGCATCGACAAGCCCCTCCTGATGTAACTGGCTCACCAGTGCGGAATCGCCGTGGTAGCGCAGCCCACCCGCGTGGATGCCCGGCGGCATGAAATCGTGCCCCAGGGTAAACATCTTCATCAACGGCGTGAGGCCGGCGGTATCGCCGTAATCGTAGGTATACACACCCTTGGTCAAGGTCGGGCACGAGGTCGGCTCCACCGCAACCAGTTTCACGTCCTTGCCGGCAGCCTTGTCCGCGAAGAACGGAAAAGCAATCCCGCCGAAGTTGGAGCCACCACCGCAGGGCGCGAATACCATATCGGGATAGTCATCAACCATGGCAAGCTGCTTGCGAGCTTCTTCACCAATGATGGTCTGGTGCAGTAATACATGGTTCAGCACCGAACCAAGCGCATAGTTGGTATCTTCACGACCGGCAGCTTCCTCGACGGCTTCGGATATCGAAATACCCAGCGACCCTTCGGAATCCGGATGCTCGGCCAGAATCTTGCGGCCGGACTCGGTCATATCGGTCGGGCTGGCAAAGACTTCAGCACCCCAGGTCTGCATCATCGAACGTCGATAGGGTTTTTGCTGATAGCTGACCTTGACCATGTAAACCCGGATATCCAGGCCGAACATCTGCCCCGCGAGTGATAACGAACAGCCCCACTGGCCGGCGCCGGTTTCGGTCGTGAGCCGTTTGATACCGGCCTGCTGGTTGTAATAAGCCTGTGCGACGGCCGTATTGGGCTTGTGAGACCCGGCCGGGCTGACGGCCTCATTTTTGTAATAGATTTTTGCCGGTGTATTCAAGGCCCGTTCCAGACGATGGGCCCGATACAACGGGGAGGGGCGCCACAAGGTCAGGGCTTCACGCACCGGGTCCGGGATCGGAATCCAGCGTTCGCCACTGACCTCCTGCATGACCAGGCTTTCCGGGAAAATCGCCAGCATTGCTTCAGGCGGTACCGGATTGCCATCGGGACCTAGATAGGGCGCCGGCGGGTTAGGCATATCGGCGATAACGTTGTACCAGTGCGTCGGTATGTCGGACTCGGGCAGCGTGATCTTGGTTTGCATAGCGGGCTCCTCGGCTTGGGCTTAACAGCACTTTACCAAGAACACGGTGATCGTGTCATGTATGTGCCTGATTAATCCCTGAATATTTTGCAGTCACAACTGCGGCACCAGACTCCATCGGCTGCAGGAAACTGTTTATTGTGCTGCCGAGATCACTTAACATGACTGGATACACGTAACGACCACGGGGAGAGACCACGATGATAACCAGAACTGTAATAACTGTGATTGCGATGATGTTCGCCTTTGAATCCAGCGCAGAAGTTGTATCCCGGGAAATCAGTTACAAACAGGGTGACACCGTGATGAAAGGCATGATCGCCCATGATAATTCTACCGACGCGAAACGCCCGGGGGTCCTGGTCGTGCACGAATGGTGGGGACACAATGCCTATGCCCGCAAGCGGGCACGCATGCTCGCCGAACTGGGTTACACGGCATTGGCCGTCGACATGTACGGTGACGGCAAAACCGCAGATCACCCGGAAGATGCCGGCAAATTTTCCAGCGCCGTGGGTGGCAACCTGCCGCTGGCCAGGGCTCGATTCGATGCCGCACTCTCGACCCTGAAAAACCAGCCAACCGTCGATGCGGACAGAATCGCTGCCATCGGTTACTGTTTTGGTGGAAGCATTGTACTTGGCATGGCGCGCATGGGCACCGACATAGACGGCGTTGTCAGCTACCATGGCAGCCTAGCGACCCAGTCACCGGCCAGCAAGGGCGACATCAACACCCCCATCCGCGTCTTCAATGGCGCCGACGACCCCTTCATCAAAGCTGAACAGATCGAAGCCTTCAAAAAGGAAATGGAGACAGCCGGTGCCGATTACAAATTCGTGAACTACCCGGGCGCCGTGCACAGTTTCACCAATCCGGATGCGGATGCCTATGGCAAGAAATTCAACCTGCCGCTGGCTTACAACAAGGAGGCCGACGAAGATTCCTGGCAACAGACGCAGGATTTCTTCAAGGAAATCTTTAAATAACAGTGAATAATGCAGGAGCGGCTTTAGCCGCGAATGACCTTGTTCGCAACCTCTGCGAGAGTAACGACAAATACTGATTATTTCTCGCCAAGGCGCCAAGGACGCTAAGGTTTCTGGAATAATCTGGACAAGAGCCTGTAGTTCACCCTGCGAGCCCTGCGCCTCTGCGAGAGTCAAAGCGGTCTACACTTCTATATTCTCGCAGAGACGCAGGGCACGCAGAGAAATTCAGATTAATCTGCATCAAACATCGAATTCCTTGGCGAGCTTTGCGCCTTCGCGAGATTAGACAGCTCTGCGCGTCTTCGGTCTTTGCGTTAAAAACGATTTCAGGCAGCGCTCCCCGTCCAGAACGACATGTCCTTGTCCAGAAACTCCTGCCATGACATATAGTGCGTACCGTCACAGGAGAAGGTGAGGCTGATCATGCCGTTGAAGATATTGATCGATGCGGCACGCAGATAGAGCGTCTCGTCGGCGAGTCGCAACTGACGCATGCCACGTAAAATAGAACCGATGCGCTCCTTTGGTATCAGCGCATCTTCAGGGTATTCACGCGCCGGATAGAGCATACAGATATCCGGATCGCTGAGTGCTTCGGCATCCAGTATGCGATAGCGAAACGGATCGTCCACAAACCAGATCGTGGCACGACTGCTCGAAAAATGTATCACGCTCTGAAACATACCGCGGTCCTCGATCAGTTCCTCGATGATCGCCAGCGCTGTTTCGATATTCATGTCCATCAGGCTGTCAATACGACATTGCTGAAAGACCGATCCACGGATAGCCGGATCACCCTTGATCTGACGCCAGTCGTGTGATTCCTCGTAAATCTCCGAGGTAACCGGAAGGTCGCGCAGGTCAAAGTCCGCACCGATATATCCCAGCGTTTCCTCACCGCGGGTCACCAGCTGCAGGGCAGTCAATGACGGGCGGTTGGCGCGCAGACTCAAATAGGCATCAGACAGCAGAAATCCCCAGGACGGCACGCCTTCCCGCATGTAGGGACGCTCCGAGCGGTCGCGTCCAAAGTGCTCCGGCATCAGTCCGGTCCTGCTGACGTTGTCGCTGATCTGAATCCCGCGGGTATCGAGCGCATACAGAAATACACAGTGGGGCACCGTATCGATACTCTCGGTCAGTATCCGGTCGAGCAGCTCGCGCTGGCCCCATACCGGTTCACAGCGATTTGCAACGTTTGCCAGCGGCGTCGACAGTATCTGTGCCAGCGCAATCCGCTGATTATGGACGGCTTCCTTCCAGGTGTCTTTCATATTTATAATCTATCACGACTTCAGTTCATTCTATTCAATATTAGTTTCAGGCACATTACAGATCAGCCAGGCGCGGCGCAAAGTTTTTGCGGTGGTCATCAGCGCTATATGCAACTCGCAGCCTTAGCAAAATGGTTTCGGACCTTGTCCCCGGTCGTGATCACATCCGCCTTTATCATGATACCTGAAAGCCGAATCACAGTATCATCTTCAAACTGAAGCAACAGGCCGGCTGAAAACCGGCCTGTTTTTTTGCAGTGATTTTTTTCAGCCAGCAAGCGAATCCTGCCGATTGACCGTAGCTGTCTCGCACACCAATCCTTCTTCCAACGGATACAATTTCGACACAATCCGGATTTATCTGCTGAATTTGTTCTATGTTATTACTAAAGAGCCTTATCAACGGAGTCAATCGATGAAAGTCAAGGTAAAGGACCTGATGAGCAAAAGTGTCGTCACTGCACAACCCCACAACAGCGTGGCGACCATCAAGGCAAAGATGACAAAACACAAACTCAACAGTATCCCGGTGGTCTCGACCGACCATAAACCCGTCGGTATCGTATCCGCCGCAGACATCGTCGCTGTCCAAAAAGCCGGCCTGCCGATTTCAAAAATCATGACCGAGAACGTTTATACCGTCCCGGACTATGACGACGTGGCTGTTGCAGCACGCATCATGCGCAACCACAGGATACACCACCTGATCGTCACCAGTGAAAAACAGCTGACAGGCATCATCAGCTCATTCGATCTGCTGAAACTGGTAGAAGGGCACCGCTTCGAAATGAAAAACCCGTCGACCCCGAAATCCAGAGGCCGGGGCAAACGCGCCAGGGCAGAGCTTGAATAAATAGCAGAAATGTTTGCTCTCGCAAAGGCGCAAAGCTCGCAAAGGGCTAACCAGGGTTTTGTCTAAAAACCTCTGCGTGCTCAGTGCCTCAGCGAGATACAGCTGTTTTGACTCTCGCAGAGGCGCAGTGCTCGCGTAGAAAAGCGCAACGCTAATGACCTAAACACAATCCATAAAAACCCTGGCGTGCTTTGCGCCTTGGCGAGAGATAAGACCGATTTTGCTCTTGCCAGGACGCAACCTTCGCCAAGCGATAGCAGATATTGGTTGGTTTGGAATACGGACTAAAAAGTCTCTGCGAGCCCTGCGCCTCCGCGAGAGATAAGATCTGCTTTATAATGACGGCAGAGGTGAATCACGGCTAAAGCCGCTCCTACATTATTCGTTATTCATTAATCAAGATAGCGTTCCTGCCACTGCAGATACTTCTGGTGAACATACTCGGCAAAGGCCTGCTTGTCGGTGAATCCGCTCGGGCTGATGGCGTCGTACAGATAGTAATTGGCCCGGTTGTTCTGCGCGGTCATGTAATGCCAGAACTTGTGCAGCAGGGTGTGAGGATCATGCCATTCGAACCTGTCCTGCTCTTCATAATGTAAAAAAACCGGCAGTATCGGCACACCTGTCCTGATCGATATGTCGAAGGCCCCGGTTTGAAAGCTGGAATGTATGCGCCGCCCTTTACAGCCGCCTTCCGGAAAGACCGCGATGCTTCTGCCTTTATTGACCGCATCTGCCAGCGCCTCCATTGCGGCGCGACGTGAATCCGGGTCACTACGCCTGACGAAGATGGTGTCGGAACGGTCGCTGATGCGACCGATAAAGTACCAGTCTCTGACGCCTTTTTTTGCCAGTGGATAGATATCAAACAGTGCCGGAATGCCAAAATCTTCGAGCGCTGAGGGGTGATTGGATATCAGAATGTACTGTTCCGGTACCGGCCGGGTATTTTTCTGATGCAGGCGCAGATCGATACCCAGTGCCCGCACCAGATAGCGACACCAGACCCGCGAAAGCTCATGGTAATAACGGCCGGTCAACGGTCTCGGCAGCCATGACAGGGCATAAAGTACCGCGGTGAAAACTGACAGCTCGACCCAGCACCACAGCAGCCACAGCCATTTGGCGACAAACCTGAGCATGTTTTCCTGATCTGTTCCTTTATGTTGATGACATCTCTAGTATTAAGATAGGGTAAAAATGATGGAATTGACAATGAACTACGAGGAATTTATCGCCAGCCTGAAATCCGCTGAATGCCCCGCACGGATGAGCCCCTGCCTGCAGGCGCTGTGGCACGACGCAGCAGGCGACTGGCACACCGCCCACGAGATTGTTCAGCAATTGAATGATGCCGGTGCTGCCCGCATTCATGCCTACCTTCACCGCAAGGAAGGCGACCACTGGAACGCGAGGTACTGGCATCGGCAGGCGGGTTCGGCATACCCTGAACACATGAGCCTGGAACAGGAATGGGCATCACTGGTGGCATCATTTGTCGATTAGATTATATTCTAATAATATTCGACGCTTTCAAGGTAAGGTTTAATTCAATGCTTGGTACATTACATAAAATCGCGCGCAGTCGCTGGTACTGGATAGCACTCGTGCTGCTGGGGCTCTCGTTTATTACCGTCGCACTGTATTATCAGTATGTGCTCGAACAGGCACCCTGTGTACTCTGTATTCAGGTGCGCATCTGGATACTGTGTTTAACGGTGGTCGCATTCAACGCCTACCTGCTGCACGGTAAATGGATCAGTCTCGGTGCGCATCTGCTCACCGCTGCGATCGCCGCTATCCTGGTGGAGCGTTCTTATCAGCTGCTGGGTACAGAACGCGGGTTTATCTTCAGTGACTGCGGTTTTGATCTGGGCCTGCCATCATGGCTTCCGCTGGATACCTGGTTCCCGGCACTGTTTCGCGTCGAAGCATCCTGCGGCTATACACCCGAGCTGATGTTCGGGATCACGATGGCTGAAGCACTGATCGTGTTCTCAACCCTGTTACTGCTGTTCAGCCTTGCGCTCACGGTCGCGTTCTTCGTGAGACGGGATAATTAAGTCTCGTATCGCCACCGTCGGCTTTTTCCTCGGGCCTGCCGTATTTGCCCTGCTGCAGATAGTATCGCCTTTTCCTTCTGACAATATCACCAACATGGCATCGGTTGCGGCATGGATGGTGGTGTGGTGGATTACCGAAGCGCTGCCATTGGCAGCGACCGC
>CP070838.1:548472-572918 GCA_020341835.1 Thiotrichales bacterium
CGCGACGCCTTCCTCTATCGGCTGAAGAAACACAATCTGTAACAAAAGGCCGATCACCTGATAATTGGGCAATCCTGAATCTACGGGACTACCGCCAATAACCCGACCTCGCCTGATGGCCTAACGTCCCGGTAACAATTTTCAAACACTCTCGCAGAGGCGCTGGAGATTAACCTGCAATGGCGTTGTGGTTATTTGCCGGTTGCGAATGATAATATTTACGCATGGTTTATTCAGAGTTCAATCCGGATACGGGCAGCGGCTACATCGTCCTGAAACCGAATAACTCGGCAACCTGGGGCTTCAATATGATGGTCGTGGCCTCGCTTGCGATCATCGCGGTGCTGATTTCTACCTTTTTCATGCTTCAGGGCGCATGGCTGATCGCGCCGTTCTCGGGCCTGGAAGTGCTCGTTCTGCTCGGCTGTCTTTACCTGTGCGCACGCTCCAACATCCAGACCGAAGTCATCAAGTTCAGTCCCGACAAGGTAACCATCGAACAGGGGCGCACCTTTGCGGAAAAATCGTGGGAATACCACCGCTCATGGGCAAAAATATTTGTCAGAAAAGCCCGGCTCCAAGGCTACCCCGACCAGGTCGTCATACGGTCACACGGCAGGGAACTCGAACTGGGTTCATTTCTGAACAAGGACGACAAGGTACAGCTGGTCAGAAAACTGCGCAAAATCATATACCACTAGCCCGCATATCTCACCAGATGGACGAAAATATACCTCTGCGGGCTCAACCTGTCTGCGAGATACACGTGTTTTGACTCTCGCAGAGGCGCAAAGCTCGCAAAGAAAACTTAAATCCGTTGAATTGACACAAAAACACCAAAAACCTCTGCGGGCTCAGCGTCTCTGCGAGATACACGTGTTTTGACTCTCGCAGAGGCGCAGGGCACGCAGGGTAAACCACAAACTTTGTCCAGAGATTGCCAGAAACCTTTGCGGACCTGGTGCCTTGGCGAGAGGTCATCGTAGGTTTTTGCTCTCGCAAAGGCGCAAAGCTCGCAAAGAAATCTTAAATCCGTTGAATTGACACAATAACACCAAAAACCTCGGGGGTCAGCGTCTCTGCGAGAAACACCTGTTTTGCCACCCGCAGAGGCAAAGCCTTGCCCGTATTCGACGCCGCGTGGTGAGCAATACGACCCGGGAACTTTACGCCACGCTGCTCGCTCTCAAACGCATGCTCAGGATATTTTCGTGGCTGTGTCTAATGCTTGTCTCATCAGGCGTGATTGCCGAACAGGTGGTTCTGCAGAAAGACTATTTCGAACACATTCATTTCCGGCGCATTCAACCGACCGTCGTCAGTTTCAACGATGCTGTGATCAACTTTGATGTCCACAAGAGTTCATCCTTTCTGTTACATGCGTTCGAAGAAATCAGGCCGGTAAACGCCGTCTCGTTTCAATGGAAAGCGTCCGGCATGCTCAATAAAACCAGCAGGTATCATGAAAAAACACGCGCAGGTGACGATGCCTGGTTGCGCGTCGGTCTGATCATCAGCGGCGAACCGGAGCTGGTACCCGAGCCCCTGTTGCCCCGCTGGGTCATCAAGGTCAGAAACACACTGAAGCATCCGTCGGACCGAATGATTTATCTGATTCCGGATGCACAGCATGACCCGGGAGAAAGCTGGAGAAGTCCTTTCAGTTCGAACATCGACATGGTCGCCGTCGACAGCCAGGCCACCAGCGACGGCTGGAACCAGGTGCGATATGTCTTTGCCGAGCCCAGGCAGGCTGTCGGACTCTGGATCATGGCCGATGGCGACAATACCGCTTCGATATTCAACAGCCAGATCAGAAACCTGGTGCTGGAATAACACCCCGCTCAGCGCTGCTCGATCGAAGTATCCAGACATTTCAAGCACCTGGCCGAACCTGCTGTCCGGGATATACACCGCCCGATCAACATGTGGCATGATAGCCCGCATTTCTCACCAGGCGGCGTAGGATACTGAAAAGACATTAGTCCTTTGGAGAAAAACCAGGATGATCAGAAATACAGTGTGTTTTTCGAGCAAGCCTATACCGGTTCAGGCTGGTCTTCATGTCCGTAAGCTTGCTCTTCACTCAAACCGTAGCTATTGCTACGCTTTTCGCTCCAGCGCAGCGCTTACGAACACGAATCCTGCGCCTGCTCCCGTGATCCTGGTGAAAAATACGGGCTAGGCGAGCAATCCGGACAATGACCTGAAAGCAATGATCAACACTGAAACCACGCAAGCGCGCCAACGCCAGGGTAAACCGGCGGCAGAGCATGTGCCCGCCAACATCCATGTTGTCTTTTCCGCTCGGCCAGCTGATTTCAACCAGGCACTACTGGCCGGCTTCCTTGAGCACCAGCACGATGCCGATATCAAGCGCACCCATCTGTTCAATGGCCGCTACGAGAACATTTACCTGACACCCCGACAGGTTCCGGAAATCCGGGAATTGCTCGAGGAAGCCTGTGATCATGCCAGCCGGATTCTTGACATCGATCAGCTGCAGGCCGGTTGCTGGTTCAACCACATGCCGCCGGGTGCAGTGACGACAAGACACAGTCATGACGATGACGACGAGTTGCTCTCGGCCGTTTACTACGTATCCGTACCGGAAAATTCGGGCAAACTCATCATCCATCAGCACGGCAGGCAGCACGAGGTAACACCGCAGGCAGGCAAATTTGTCTTTTTTCCACCCGATGTTGTACACGAAGTCAGTAAAAACATGAGCTCGCATGATCGACTGTCGATCGCGATCAACTTTGGAAAACGCAGGCATGACAACCGCTGAGTCCCCGCATCGTTGCAGCTGGGCAGAGGGCAGCGCACTGGAACGCGCCTATCATGACAAGGAATGGGGCGTGCCGCTTCACGATGATCGCAAGCTGTTTGAATTCGTCACGCTGGAAGGCGCACAGGCCGGTCTGAGCTGGGCTACGATTCTGAAAAAGCGGGAGAACTACCGCAAGCTGTTTAGTGATTTTGATGTTGCAAAAATAGCGCGCTACAACAAGCGAAAAGTTGAATCCCTGCTGACCAATCCTGGCATCATCCGTAACCGCCTGAAAATTGAATCAACGATCGGCAATGCCAGAGCCTTCCTCGAAATACAAAAGGAATTCGGCAGTTTCGACGATTACATCTGGCGCTTTACCGACGGCAAACCGATAATCAATCACTGGCAGCGTATCGAGGAAATACCTGCAAGCAGCGAAATATCGGACACTATGTCAAAGGATCTGAAAAAGCGCGGTTTCAAATTCGTTGGCAGCACAATATGTTACGCCTTCATGCAGGCAACAGGCATGGTCAATGATCACACGGTCAACTGCTTCCGCTATCGGCAATGCTGAACACCGATAATTAAACAGATCAGCGGCCCGGGACTTACCCGCCAGAGCAACAACGGGTAAAATACGTGAAAACTCTAATAACGGGCTACTCCAATGATTCAGTTCCGGGCCGGCTACAGTCGCTCCATCCTGCTACAACTCGTCCTGCTTTCCATCATCCTGATATTGATTATTCTTATCAACCTGGAGTTCGTCGCAGACATCTATTTTAAAAACCAGGCGACACGGGTTGGCTACGTGGTCAACAGCAGCATCCTGGTGCTGTTCGCGCTGGGCCTTTTCAGGATAATCTCACTGTTGATGCGTTATTCACTGGAAGAGTCTGCACTCAACCGTTTCCTGCGTAATGTCGAAGACGAAGAGGCGCGCGCGACCGACAAGATCAGCAAAAATTCACTGATTGCCCGCCGCTATCGTTCTGTCGTTGAAATCAGCAAGCACAACGTAGCCGTCAACCACAGCGCACTGGCTTCGACCCTGATCGCAACAGAAAGCACCCGTTTGAGCCTGCCCAAGTTCATCAGCAATATTCTGATCCTGACCGGCGTCTTCGGCACCATCGTGTCGCTGTCTGTTGCCTTGCTGGGTGCGTCCAATATTATTGATTCGGCCGACGGCCTGGGCAATATGGGGCTCGTTATACACGGCATGTCGACAGCACTGTCCACGACCACGACAGCAATCGTCTGCTACCTGTTCTTCGGTTATTTCTACCTGAAAACCGTTGATGTCCAGACCCAGCTGCTAAGCGGCATCGAACAGGCGACCACGCTGTATATCATGCCCAGGTTCACCTACCAGACAGACAGCATGCTGCATGAAGTTGGCAACCTGGTACGCGCACTGCGCGAAGCCGCTGAAAAGATGGGCCGGGTAGAAGCGGATTTTGCCGAAGCAGGCAGTCATATGAACGAGATGATCGGGACCTATGCCGAAAGTACGGATAACCTGGACGGCAGCATCGATGAAATAAAACAGTTGTTGCGCACTGGCTTCAGACTGCCAGAGTAGTCTGCCGATGAACGACGATTTTATTGATCTGCGAAGCGGTAATCTAAGCACAGAAAGCTTCTGGCCTTCATTCACCGATATCATGACCGTCGTCGTCATGATCTTCCTGATTACCTCGGTCATCCTGATGGTCCGAAACTGGGAGCTGATCGATCAGCTGCGTACAAGCCTGCTCGCAGAACAGAAAGCCTCGGAGATGATTCGCTCCACCACCGAGGTTAACGCAACACTGGAAGAGCAACTGGCTCACGCGCAGCATGAAATATCCGTGTTACGCATGCAGTTGATGCAAACCAGTGAGGACAACGAAATGCTGAGTATGACACTGGCTGACAAGGAACAGCAGATCATTGTCATTATGTCTGAAAACCAGAAGCTTGAGGGCGAACTCGCTAATACCGAGCAGGAAGTTGCGAACCTCGACAGCCAGCTGCAGCAGGTCGTTATCGATCTTGACAAGCTGCGCAGCAACTTTGATGAACAAAGCGGCGAGCTCAAGAAAGCCCAGGACAAACTCATTATTCTCACCGAAGAGAAAGAAGCGCAGTCAAGGCAGCTGGTATCGCTTGAAACTGACTACAGCAGTCTCAAGGTCAAGTATGACAAGCTTGTCAAACCCGCGCGTACCGCCAAGGGCAAGCATGTTGTTGAAGTCAACTATCAGAAAATCAAGGGCAAGGACCGGATTCGATTCAAGGATGCAGGTGATACCAGCTATACAAAGCTTAGCTCGAAACAGATGCACCAGAAGCTCGCCGCGCTGAAAAAAGAGCACGGCAAGCGTCTCTATATCAAAATCATCATCCCTGAGGACAGCGGCCTCTCGTACAGCGAAGCCTGGGAATTCATGAAAGGCATACTGCACAAGTACGACTATTACTACCAGTAGTATTGTTTCCGCATGAGCGGCTCCGTCACTGCGCAAAACAGGTTCATCATCCCTGAATCCCATCATTGACGTGATCACGGGCCTTCCTCAGCATCGCCTGCACGGGCACTGTTGTATTCGGAGAATACTTACCTATACTTTTGTTTATATTGGGAAAATTAACCGCCGACAAAATCCGGCCGAGCCCGACTGACATTACCAACAGACTGAATGACAGACAAAACCAGAAAAAGATTAGCCCGCGTACTCCTCGCTACGCTCATGTCCTGGACCTCAGCGGCCGCTGCCGATGAAACCTATTACCCGTTGATAACATACAAGTGCGATACGGATGCTGACATCCTGGTTATCACCAACTCATTATTACGCGGCGAGAAGGCTGCCAGGTTTGAATATTCTGACGAGGCCGGCACTTACTCACCCTGGAACATGGTTGAAATCGCACGCGATACAGATACCACCAGAATCATCAAGTCAACCAAGGCAAGCAATCAGTGCCGGCTAAGCAGCGCCGATTACACTGTCATACTTGAGCCACATATCTTCAGCACCAACCTGGACGGCCAGTGTGGCGCGACCATATCCGGAGCCGTAACCATCAACGCCAACGGCGCCGAACTGCTCGAACGCACAGCGTTTGAAGATTACTGCCACGGCAATGCGCCGATCATTACCCGCATCACGGTATTTGGAAAAACCGGTGAATACAAAATAAAACGCATCGCCAAATACAAGTTCTATTAACCGCCGACTACTTGTAGCCGAACACCATCTCAATATCGAGCTTGCCGACGACCCAGATGTCTATTTCTGCGTAGGATGCATTGTTACGCGTGCGCTGGATAGCTTTTACCGGGCTCGAATCCAGCAGCCGCAGGAAGGTCGGGTAGCAGACTTCAACCTGCACGCGCATCGGATAGTACCCGTCCAGGAAGCGGCGCATAAACGGCCCCAGTTTCAGCGAATACTTTCCATTCTCATGCACAAGCGCCCTTTTATCAGCAGAAATACAGATCCTGGCAGCCTTCCCTACATCTTTCATTTGCACGGTGTGTCCCTCGACCCAGGTTGAGCCAATATTTTCTGAGGACGTGATCTTGATATCCCGAATACGTGCTTTGTTATAAACAATCTGTGAAGCAGAAACCCTGTCAAGATCGCTGTGACACTGGTACATCGTGACCCAGCCATCATCCAGACTCTGTCTTGTAATCAACAGGCGGTTCTGATGATGGTGAGATGCTGCCGACGGCGGCTTTTCGAGCAGTTGCAACTCGCCCTCATTAACCGCCAGTGCGCGCTGCTCCAGCTCCATCTGCCGCTCGATTTCTGACCAGTCCTGTGCGGCGACGGGAACTGCCGGAAACAGAAAAAACGGCAGTGAAAACAACAGCCAAAATATTCCCTGTATTTTCATTCCAGGACTTGATGAAAACCCGTTATGCACGTTATTCTTAGCCCTCTCCCGCTCACATTATTATAATAAAGAGAACATACATGAAGAAATTCCTTGTACCATTTACCGCTGTGTTCGCCATACTGTGTATGAATACATCTTACGCTTACTCCGACTATTCTAAACCTTACGGCGACAGAGGCGATCGTTACCAGTCAAAAAGCAGCCGTTATGCCGACGTACCTGATCCTGCCAGGGAGCTCAAACGCGCCGTGGAAGACCTGGAAAAATTCATCAAGGGCCAGGATGTCGCCCACCCCGGTGTTTTGCGCGCATACCTTGAAAAAGAGATTTTCCCGCATTTTGACTTCGATGCCATGTCTGAATGGATAACCGGCCCGTACGCTCGCTACATGGACAAAGAGGACAAGATCAGATTCCAGGCCAAGCTGCAGGAAACCTTCCTTACAGCACTGGTAAAACACATGGGTGGCTTTAATCCCGGCAGCACCTCACTTCGTTATAACAAGACGATTTTCAGGGGACGCGGCGATGAAGCTGTCGTCAGAGTCAAGGTTGTCAGACCGGATCAGCCTTCGGCACGGCTTGAATTCGGCATGAGGCGAACAGATGGCAAATGGAGAATCGTAGATGTCAAAGCAAATGGCACCAGCGCAGTGCTTTATTACCGCAGGCATTTCATTGCTGAACTTCGCGGCTACGGTGACCGTGATTACGAAGACAGAAGGCGCGATTATATGCGTTAAATCATTATCCACACAGGAACAAACACGGCACCCGGCAGTCATACTGACTTCCGGGTGTTGTTTTTTTAAAAGCCATGCAGGAACACGACCAACAAGAAAAGAAATCCGGCCAATTTCGACCCCGCCGCCTGAGCGGCATGGTCATACTTGCAGCTATTGTGGTTAGCCTGATCGTTGTCAACTATCAACCCACGATCGCGCGCGTTCACTGTAATGAAGAGATTCTCAACAACCGCCCTGACGTTATCATGCTGAGCACCTGGTGGTGCCCGTACTGCAACCAGGCGCGTCGCTACCTGACGAACAACAACATCAGCTACTGTGAATACGACATCGAACGCTCGGCCGAAGGCGAAAAACTTTTCAACGACATCAACGGCCAGGCGATTCCGGTTCTGATCGTCGATAAATATATGATGAACGGGTTTGATGAATCGCGTCTGGAAAGCCTGCTGGAAAGAGCGAGGCAATCGTCATGATCGTTAGAATCAGGCAGTTTTTCGAACGCCACATCATCGTCACCGAAGACATTGGCACTGACCAGCTGGAACACCAGCTGCGACTGGCCAGTGCTGCTCTGATGATCGAAGTCCTGTATGCTGATCACGCAGTCGAGCAGGCCGAGCTCGATACCCTGCGCAGGATCTTGCAGGATCACTTCGAGCTGACCACTGATGAAGCCGACAATCTTATCCAACTGGCGGACGAAGAGCGTATCGAAGCAACGGACTATTACCAGTTCACTTCGTTAATCAACGAGTTCTACACGCAGCAACAGAAGCGCGAGCTGATCACTCGCCTCTGGCAAATGGCCTACGCTGACAACAAGCTTCACAAGTTTGAAGAACATCTGGTCAGAAGACTGGCTGACCTGCTGCACGTGCCGCACGCGGCGTTCATACAGAGCAAGCATGAAGCTGCTTCACAACCCGACACCGGTGACTAGCCTGCATTTCTCACCAGGATCACGGGAGCAGGCACAGGTCTAAGCCCGCATGTCTCACCAGATGAACGATAAACTACCTCTGCGGGCTCAGCGCCTCAGCGAAATACCTGTTTTGCCTCTCGCAGAGACGCAGGGCACGCTGAGTAAACGACAGGCTTTTATCCGAATAATTTCACAAATCCTTGCAGACCTGGCGCCTCGGCGAAATTAATCGGTCTTTGTCTCTCGCAAAGGCGCAAAGGTCGCAAAGAAGCCTTGAATCCGTTGATTCGACACTAAATTACCAAAAACCTCTGCGTGCTCAGCGTCTCAGCGAGATACACCTGTTTTGGCTCTCGCAGAGCCGCAGGGCTCGCAGGTTAAAACCACAGGCTTGTGTCCAGAAAATTCCAGAGACCTTCGCGGACTTTGCGCCTTGGCGAGATTAATTGGTCTTTTCCTCTCGCAAAGGCGCAAAGCTCGCAAAGAAATTTTCAATCCGTTTAATTGATACAAAAATACCAAAAACCTCTACGGGCTCAGCGCCTCAGTGAGATACCACTATTTTTACTCTCGCAGAGACGCAGGGCTCGCGGGGAAAGCCAGAACACTATTGATCTAAACACATCCCTTAAAAACCTTGGCGTGCTTTGCGCCTTGGCGAGAGGTCATCGACGGTTCTTACTCTCGTAGAGGCACGACGCGTGCCAGGCCGAAAAAGCCAAGCCTGTTAATGAAGCGTATCGCCCGATCCCCACATCCTGTCATATTTTTCAACCACCTCACGCACCTCTTCGGGATAGCCGACAATGTCCATCTGCTGCATACCCTCCCTGAAAAATGCGCGTGCGTCCTGCGGCAGGTTTTCAACCAGCGCGCCGAAGGCCTCGTCCATCAACACCGGATCATGGCTTCGGGTAGCAACGATGCCATAATTGAGATTAATGATTCGCCAGGGCCGCATCGGATTGCTCTGCTCGAGATCCTGGCGTATTTCATCCGATGCCGCGTCAATTATCTCGCGAATCACCCGCGCCAGTTCCGCGATCTGCACGGTATCCTGCAGCTCGTTGGCCCATGCCGCCAGCGAGTTGACCGCGAGCTCCAGCTTGCTGATCGAGCCGCCGCGCCGGGCAACCCACAGGCATAAAGGAATTGCCAGGCGCGCAAGCTCCCGGTTCTGATGACCGCTGGCCGTTTCCACGCGGCCGACGATCGCCTCGAGTAAGCCGAGTGAAAAATCACCAATCTCGGTCACCTCCGCTGCGGACAGGGCCGTTTCGCCCTGCTTAACCGCTGCATCGGCATCCGCGCGCTCCATCACATCGATGGCCTGCTCCATTGCAGAAAGCAGCTGTTCCGGGCTCTGCTCGCCCGCACTATCAGCCGTGAGTTCGCTGATGTGATCTGCAACCGCACTGTGCAGGAGGGTTCTGAAGGTTTTCGCGTTGAATGAATAATCCATATCGCTGAGTCCGCTCGATAGTCGCATCAATGTTTGCACCAATGTAACATACGCACTTTCAATTCGAAAAATCGCTGGACAAGAACATGCGCCTGCTGCACACCATGATACGGGTTGGCGATCTGCAAAAATCGATCAACTTCTATACCGACATACTCGGGATGAAGCTATTGCGACAGAAAGACTATCCCGACGGCAAGTTCACGCTTGCCTTCGTCGGTTACGGTGACGAAAAGGACAACTCCGTGATCGAGCTGACCCATAACTGGGATACCGACAACTACAACCTGGGCAACGGCTTCGGGCATCTCGCGATTGAAGTCGACGATGTTTACGCGGCAGCCGAGAAAATACGGTCTCAGGGCGGGAAAATCATACGCGAACCTGGCCCGATGAATGCCGGCACAACCATCATCGCCTTCGTGGAAGACCCTGATGGTTACCCGATCGAACTGCTGGCGCCAAAGCAGGCTTCATGACACCCGAACTGATCGATTCACCCACAGCACTCGCCGAGCTATGTGATGAATTGAGTTCCCAGGACTGTATCGCTGTCGATACCGAATTCGCCCGTGAGAGGTCCTATTACCCGCATATTGGCTTAATACAGATAGCCGGCGATGCCCGCATCGCCTGTATCGATCCACTCGCATTCGATGCAAAGGCACAGTTGTCGGAACTCCTGTTCGACGACTCGATCACCAAGGTGTTCCATGCCTGTCTGCAGGATCTCGAAGTACTCGAACTGACACTGGGTGCGCGCCCCTGCCCGCTTTTCGATACCCAGGTCGCTACCGCATTGATGCAGGATGACCATCAACTGAGCTATGCCAGGCTGGTCGAAAACGAACTGAAAATCAAACTTGCCAAATCCGAGACGCGCACTGACTGGCTGAAACGCCCGCTGACGAAGGCACAACTTGAATACGCCGCAGATGACGTTCGATTTCTGCTGCGCCTGTACAAACAGCAACAGACCGAACTTGAAGAACTCGGCAGGTCCGGGTGGATGCGGGAAGAATGTGACAGCCTTTGTTCAAAACCGCTGTACAACCAGGACAACCTGTCTCAATGCTGGACCCGGGTAAAAGGCAAGGAGCGCCTGCGCGGTCTTGAACTGGCCGTGTTGCAGCAGGTCGCAACCTGGCGTGAACGGCAGGCAATGCAAAAGGACCGAACCAGGAAACGCATTCTGCCGGATGACCAGGTCATCCAGATCGCAAGCCGACAACCGAGGAATACCAGTGAACTGGCGCGGATCGGCCGAATCAACCGCCTGCTCGATATGAGTGAACTCGATTCGCTGACAGAAGCCGTGTGTACAGCCTACGACACACCCGAATCCGAATGGCCGACGCTCAAGCGCCGCAAGCTGACGCAGGCGCAGGTGACCGCGCTTAACAGCGTGCTTGAACAGCTCCGTGCAAAGGCCTCCGATCTCGGCATTTCTCCAGGCGTGCTGTGCAACCGGAAAGACGCCGAAAAGCTTGTAACGGGTGCGCGCGATTTACAGGTACTGAGTGGCTGGCGCCTCGAGTGCATCGGCAATGCCCTGCTGGAACTGGTACCGTTCAGCCAGTAACCATAATGCCTGCTGTTGACATCGAAGCTACGCCGGTAAATGGTCAGAATATTGCCGTGCCAGGCATGTGCCATGCGGCTGCAATAATGTTACTCTATAGGCATTACAAGAATACTTGTGAGGAGATTTTGTATGCGTGGACCAATTAGACTGGACCTGTTCATAAAAAGCCTGATCATGCTGGTGTTAGTGGGCATCAGCGCCAATGCCGCGGCAGAGAATTCGCGGGTATTCGGTGATTATGTTGTCCATTACAACGCATTTCGAAGCGATACGCTGTCTCCAGAGATTGCCAAGGCTTACGAGCTGACACGGCGCAACAATCGAATTATCGTCAACATCACCGTACTGAAAAAAGTCATGGGTACAACCGGAAAGCCCGTACCGGCCACAATATCCGGCAATGCCAGCAACCTGACCGGCCAGTTGAAGAATCTCGAATTTCGCGAAATCAAGGAAGACACGGCTATCTACTACATCGCCGAACTCAAAGTCAGTGACGGTGAATTTCTGAAATTCAAAGTCAATATCACGCCGGAAGGCGAGGAAGGCCCGGCGCGACTGCAGTTCAGCAAGCGCTTTTTCACCTACTGATTAAAACCGGGTTTAATGTAGCGTAGAGCCCGGTTCTGAACCGGGCTCTGCTGCGTTTGCGGGCCCGATTTTGCTCTCGACAACCTGATGACCGAGTAACACGATATAGCCGTACTGGCGGCTTTCGCTGTCCTGACTGTACTCGAAACTGTAAAGCCGGCAAATCTGAACGCCGCCGTGCGGATGCCGTCGCAGCCAGACACGCTGCCTCGATACGGTGGCGTCGAGCAGCTGGAATCCCGCATTCTGGCAAATTCGCCGGCAGTTCTGTATCGCGATCTCGTTGGTTCGCATCGTATCCCACCAGTAGGCAAGAACGGCGAGCAACAGGCTTATCAGAAAAATTTCCTGCATATTTCCATTCTCATTCGATGTTGCCAGATACCATCATTGGGCAATTTCCTATAAAATCGGTTGTTTTTGAGCCCGATAATAATGCTCGCTGACGAGAAACCCGGAAACAATAAAGAACAAGCCTCGATGAACCGCCAGAGTTCCTATACCTATGATGAATTACTCAAATGTGGACATGGCGGGCTGTTCGGACCTGGCAATGCGCAACTGCCTCTGCCAAATATGCTCATGCTTGATCGTATCACAAACATCGCCGATAAATCCGGTGACTACAACAAGGGTGTGATCGAGGCCGAACTCGATATCAAGCCCAACCTCTGGTTTTTTGACTGCCATTTTGATGGTGACCCGGTTATGCCTGGCTGTCTGGGTCTCGATGCCATGTGGCAGCTCGTCGGCTTTTACCTGGGCTGGCTGGGATATCCAGGACGTGGGCGCGCACTTGGCGTAGGCGAAGTAAAATTCACCGGGCAGGTTCTGCCATCCGCTGACACGGTACGCTATCAGATCAATATCAGACGAGTAATTGCCAGAGACCTGGTGCTCGGGATTGCCGATGGTGAACTATCCGTTGATGAGAGGGTAATATATACCGCAAAGAATCTGCGCGTAGGCCTGTTTACCTCTACTGATAATTTCTAGAGACGATTATGAAACGTGTTGTTATTACCGGTTATGGCATCGTTTCCTGCCTGGGAAATGACAGTAATGCCGTACTTGAGTCACTCAGACTGGGTCAGTCCGGAATCAAATTCCAGCAGGCCTATGTCGATATGGGCATGCGCAGCCATATTGCCGGCAGTGTCGATATCGATCTCGATGCGCACGTCGATCGCAAGGCCAAACGTTTTATGGGCGACTCGGCGGCCTATGCCTACATATCCATGCAGCAGGCGATCGAACAGGCCGGCCTCAGTGATGACATGGTCTCCAATACTCGTTCCGGCATCATCATGGGGTCAGGCGGCGGCTCTTCATCCAACCAGGTCGAAGCCGCCGACATATTGCGCAACAAGGGCCTGCGTCGCGTCGGACCCTACATGGTTCCACGCACAATGAGCAGCACCGTCTCGGCGTGCCTGGCTACGCCTTTCAAGATCAAGGGCGTTAACTATTCGATCAGTTCCGCCTGTGCGACCAGCACACACTGTATCGGAAACGCCTATGAACTCATCCAGATGGGTAAGCAGGACATTATTTTTGCGGGCGGCGGTGAAGAAGAGCACTGGTCCCTGAGCATGATGTTCGATGCCATGGGCGCACTGTCCACCAAGTACAACGAAACACCGGAAAAAGCCTCCCGAACCTATGATGCAGACCGTGACGGCTTCGTCATCGCCGGCGGCGGCGGTGCGGTGGTCGTTGAAGAACTCGAACACGCGCTCAAACGAGGCGCCAACATCGTTGCCGAAATCGTCGGTTATGGTGCCACTTCGGACGGCGTCGATATGGTCGCGCCCTCGGGCGAAGGCGCCGTTCGCTGCATGAAAATGGCAACCGAAAACCTCGACAGGCCGCTCGACTACATCAACACGCACGGAACGAGCACACCCGTCGGCGATACCAAGGAACTGGAAGCGATCCGCGAAACGTTCGGCGACGATGTCCCGCCCATCAGCTCGAGTAAGTCCCTGGCCGGACACTCACTGGGCGCTTCGGGCGTACAGGAGGCGATTTACAGCCTGCTGATGCTCGAAAACAACTTCATTCAGGCTTCTGCGAATATCGACAATATGGACGAGGCCGCGCAAGGCATGCCGATTGTCACTGAAAGACAGGACAATGTTGAACTGAACACAGTGATGTCAAACAACTTTGGCTTCGGCGGCACAAACGCCTGTCTGGTCATGCAGAAATACAACACCTGATCCCGACCTGATTATTGACAAGGGCCTGCAGCAGCTCCGCCCCAAAACCGCAAATTCCCGATGCAGCTGCTACAATCTGTGTAGCACTGCGCCATTCTGCAAAGAGGGAGTTATGTACACAAAAATAATAATACTGCTCGGACTGCTCATTCCTGCCATGGCCATGGCCGAACGCCCTGCCATGTCAGATCGCTATGAAGAGCCCGAGCAAGCGCAACCGATGGCGATTGAATCTGCCGAGTCTGAAGCACCGGCCGCAGAACCAGCCGTGGTTGAAGAAGTCGTGATCCAGCAGGTCAGCGGTGATGTCATCGAAATTCAGGCGGGTGAAACCATCATTATCAACCCTCTGGATTTCCCGCGCCGCGGCATGTCGATGGACAAGGTTCAGAACGAGCTGGGCCGCCCACTGGAAATTTCACCAACCGTTGGTGAACCACCCATTACCGCCTGGACCTACGCCGATCGCGTCGTATTTTTCGAACATTCCAAAGTGATACACGCGGTAGAAAGACGCTGACACCCGTCCCGTCTTGCTTAAACGACGCACCGCTTCAGAAACTGCAATCACGCCTGCTTGAAAAAGCGGGCGTTGCTTTGTCGGTAAAACGCGAAGACCTTGCTGACAGCCGTTTTGGTGGTAACAAGTGGCGCAAACTCAAGTACAACCTGTTACAGGCGCGCAAGCAGAACAAGCATACCCTGCTGACCTTTGGCGGTGCCTGGTCAAATCATATCTATGCCACAGCTGCTGCAGGACGACACTTCGGCTTCAACACCATCGGCATCATCCGCGGTGAGGCACATCAGGCGCTCAATCCCGCGCTCAGGTTCGCACAGGACTGCGGTATGCAACTGGCGTACATCGACAGAGAGACCTACCGCAACAAGACCTCAGCCGAATTCCTGAATCAGTTAGACGAACGTTTCGGTGATTTTTATCTAATACCGGAAGGCGGCAGCAACCAGCTGGCGCTCGAGGGTTGTGCGGAAATCGTTAACGACATCAGTGATCCTTTTGACATGATTACCGTCGCATGCGGAACCGGTGCAACACTTGCCGGCATCGTCACTGCGCTGAATTCCAGGCAACATGCAACTGGATTTGCTGTACTCAAGGGCGCCGGTTTTCTGGACTCCGCAGTGAAAAAAATGCTGGCCGAGAATCACTCCGTGGTCAGCAGCAACTGGCATATCGAACTGGACTACCATTTTGGCGGCTATGCAAAAACGACAACCGGGCTGTTTGATTTCATCCGGCAATTCAGATCGGATCATGGCATCGAACTTGATGCCGTCTATACAGGAAAAATGTTTTATGGCTTGTTCGATCTGATCGAAAAGGGTGCCTTTGAAAAAGGCACCCGCATCGTTGCAGTACATAGCGGCGGCCTGCAGGGCAATGCCGGCTTCCCGCAACTGAGCCTGGATTAACACGGGAAGTTTCACCGCAAAGGCGCAAAGATCATTACCGGTATTTGCAGGAGCGACTTTAGTCGCGAATTCCCCGCGTGATTCGCGACTAAAGTCGCTCCTACGCATACCTCAATAAAAATTTGCGTTGTTTGCGCCTTTGCGGTGACAAAACGTTATCAACACATCATTCATAAAAATCATCTTCATCGAGCTCATGTTCGTCCTGCTGCATCTCACGATGCTGTCTTGCCTGTTCGCGGAATTGTTCCAGCAGATCGCCGGCAATAGCTTCAAAGTTTTCAAAATCCGCCTTGATATCATCGTCGATCAGGACCTGGTCAACCCGGGTACCATCGAACTGGACGAACTGGTCGGACTGCAGTGTGAATCGGTCCCTGTACTCGATGAACTCCTGCTCCAGCTGTTTTTTGTAGTCTTCGTATTCCTGCTGTAACTCACGTTGCTGCTGTAATACCTGTTGCCTGAATGTTTCGAACTCCTTGAGTTGTTCCTGTTTGTGGATTTCGAAGCTGGCACCCGGCGATTCGATTTCAAGCAAGCCTTCATCCAGCGCCACACCCTGTCGGCTGCCATCATCGTAGACAATGAATGTTGTGCCACGTATACCCAGCGTTGCGAAGCGGGTCTTGATATGTCTGGAACCGGAAAAAACCTTGCTAAAAGTGAAATAGATCCTGCCGCCAAGGTGAGACAACCAGTTCGTCTTTTCAACCCGCAAGCGGCTCTTCTCATTCAAAACTGAAAACGCACCGTCACTGAACCGCACGATTGCATACCCGCCTTCAGCGGTAACAATGGTATCCATCTCCCTGACGATCACGCTGGGTTGCTCGACTTCCTCGCGCTCACCTTCAGCGTCGATAATATAGACCTGACCATCTACACCAATTACCTCGCCTCTTATATCTTCGGCCAGTGATCGGCATGAAAATATCAGCGCGAGTATCGTTGAGACAAGAAGGAAGTGTTTGAATGACCCGTGCAACATCTGTCCTGAGGCCGGCTAGTTCCAGGTGTTTATCGATATAAACGCATTATAGTGGAATCATGGACCGCCAGGATTTGACACAGTTCACATAAATCGAACCGACCGCAGCACAAATTCGGCCTGGAAAAAGGCCGGGCTTCCGTGCCCCTGTCTGCTCCAGCTGCATCACCAAGCAAGGTACTTCTGTAAGAGAGAGAAGAAAAAGTCCAAAGTCCCGGTACTGGCCATGCCCGGTTTGTCCCCGTCAAGACGTTGAACATGGCGCCACGCCCGTCATGCCGCCGTTTTTGTGATGGATCAGTGCACCAGTTCACTGAAATCCATGACGCAAACAGAGCCTCCATAACGGTTTCCGGTCAGCCCGAAGATACTTTGATGCCTCCCAATCCCGAGCGACTTCTGGACTACTCCATTATGCAATTATTTTTTCGATAAAATGGTGCATAATATTAATCAATATGATCTAATTTATAGATATGTTTAACCCGCGTATATCACTCGACCAGTGGCGCAGTCTGAACGCAGTCGTCGAAACAGGCAGTTATGCCCAGGCGGCCGCTGCGCTCAACCGCAGCCAGTCTTCGGTCAGCTACCACATCGCCCGCCTGCAGGAGCTGCTTGGGATCGAGGTATTCAGAATTGTCGGGCGCAAGGCCCAGCTGACCGAACAGGGCAAAATACTCTATCGTCGCAGCACCCAGTTGCTGCGTGACGCCGAGCAGCTGGAACAGCTTGGCCGTACGCTGGAACAGGGCTGGGAATCGGAAATCAACCTGGTCGTTGACTCCGCGTTCCCGCCGGCGCTGCTAATGCAGGCACTCAGGCAGTTTGAACCTCAAAGCAGGGGTACGCGCGTGCAGTTGGCCGAAGTGGTTCTGTCCGGTGCCGAAGACGCCCTGGCAGAAGGCAGCGCCGACCTCGTGATCGGTGTCATCACAACCTCGGAATTTCTCGGCGACCCCCTGATTACCATTGATTTTCAGGCTGTTGCCCATCCTGCACATGAACTGCATCAACTGCAAAGACCCCTGACATCGAAAGATCTCGAAAACCACATGCAGGTCATTATCCGGGACTCGGGTTATACCAACAAAATCGATTTTGGCTGGATGCAGACGCATCACCAGTGGAGCGTCAGCAGCGTCGACACCGCGGTAACCGCTATCAGCAACGGTCTGGGCTTCGCCTGGCTGCCGCACCACGTTATAAGCGACTACATCGACAACGAGAATCTGAAGCCATTGCCGTTAAACGTCGGCCAGGAGTATCGAGTATCGCTGCAGCTGTTTTACGGTGATAGCGAACGCGCCGGTCCTGCCACACGCTGTCTGGCAGAAATCATCAAGGCCGTCGTATCCAGCTCAGAACAGGAATGACTCGAGCTCTTCCCAGCGCCGGTAACAGGCGTCCAGATCGGTGTTCGCTGCTTCAAACGCCTTTTGGGTTTGCACGATCGTATCCCTGTCCTGCTGAAAAAACCCGGCCTTGCTCATTTCGTCCGTCAGTTGCTGTACCCGGCTTTCCAGGACTTCGATTTTTTCGGGCAGCATGTCAAGCTCACGCTGATCCTTGTAACTCAGCTTGGTCGGTTTTTTCTGCTCAGTGTTTCTGGTTTTTGGGGCAGCCGTTTCCGCGGCCGGTGTTTCGACGAACGGATCAGTCTTGCGCTGCCGAATCCAGTCGTCGTAACCACCAACATACTCGGCCACCCGGCCGCTACCCTCAAATACCAGGGTACTGGTCACGACATTGTTCAGAAACTCCCGGTCATGGCTGACCAGCAGTACCGTGCCGCTGAATTCCAGCAGCAGTTCTTCGAGTAACTCCAGGGTTTCGATATCCAGGTCGTTGGTTGGCTCATCCAGCACCAGCACATTGGCCGGTTTTGAAAACAGTCGCGCCAGCAGCAAACGGCTGCGTTCGCCACCCGAGAGCGACCTGACCGGTGACCGCGCGCGTTCAGGTGAAAACAAAAATTCCTGGAGATAACCAATGATGTGTTTGGATTTTCCGTTGATTTCAATTCTTTCCCGGCCGTGGGAAACATTGTCGATCACTGATGCGTTTTCATCGAGCTGTGCTTTCATTTGATCGAAATACGCCACCGCCAGCCCGGTGCCTGACTTGATCTTTCCACCATGCGGCTCGAGTTCACCGAGCAGGAGTTTCAATAAGGTGGTTTTGCCGACACCGTTGGCACCGATCACGCCAATGCGGTCACCGCGCAATATTGTCGTGCTGAAGTCCTCGACCAGCGGCCGGTTCTGGTAGCTGTAAGCGATACCGGTCGCCTCCACTACCAGCTTGCCCGATCGTTCTGCTTCGGCAATTTTCATCGACGCCGTACCCATCAGATCCCGGCGCTGCCGGCGCTCATTGCGCAGTTTCTGCAGGGCGCGCACCCTGCCCTCGTTGCGCGTGCGCCGCGCCTTGATACCCTGGCGAATCCAGACCTCTTCCTGCGCCAGCTTTTTATCGAAGCGCGCATTGGCCTCGGCTTCGGCCTTGAGGAATTCATCCTTGCGCCGCAGGAAATTCTGGTAGTCCCCCGGGTAGCTTTTCAACTCACCCCTGTCCAGGTCGATGATCCTGGTTGCCAGTTTGCGCAGGAAAGCCCTGTCGTGGGTGATGAACAGCAGGGCACCGTTGAACGACAGCAGCTGCTGCTCCAGCCAGGCAATCGCGGCGATGTCGAGGTGGTTGGTGGGCTCATCCAGGAGCAGCAATCCAGGCTGCTGCACCAGCGCACGGGCCAGCAGCACACGCCGCTTCTGGCCACCCGACATGGTTTCGAATGTTGCATCGGCATCCAGCTGCATCCGGCTGATCATGGATTCAACCTGCTGATTCAGCTGCCATGCGCCGGCTGTCTCGACCGCGTGCTGCGCTTTCTCGAGCTCCGATTCGGCCCTGCTGCTGTGCTCCAGTGCCAGTCTGTGGATCGCGGCGTGATAGGCCCTGAGCAAGCCTGCAGATTCGCCCAGCCCCTGGGCCACGATATCGAATACCGTACCGGTGCCTCCGGCATCAACCTGCTGGTCCAGCATCGCCGTCACCAGCCCCTGCTGCCGCTCAACCGCACCACTGTCCGCTACGATATTGCCCGCTATGACATTCATCAGGGTCGACTTGCCCATGCCGTTCCTGCCGAGCAGACAGACTCGCTCACCGGCGTCAATCGACAGGCTGATGTTCTGAAGAATGGCCGGACCGCCAAAACTGACACTGATGTTGCGTAATCGGAGAATGGACATGTTTCAGGGCGATCTGAAAAGAACAGAATTATAACCCGAGGTAAAAAGACGCATATTGCCTTCTGTTAAACACGTAAAACGGCAAGCATTTCAGCGGCAACCAGTTTTACACAGGCAGATTCACGTCCAAAACAGTGCAATATTAGCGGAACATTATAGACGTATACTGTCAATACTTGTACCAATAATAATTTTCATCCGCATGTTTTGATTGATATTATCGAATGATCAGGCGCTCGATGACCGGGCGGAAACCCGATTATCCCGCAGCAGAAACGCACCATACCGGTGCATCGCTTTTCCACAAAGTTATCCACAGGTTGTGTTCGGAATCCGCAGCCCGCCAATGCACGGCCGGAACCCGGATATCAGGCAAAAAAAAGCCGGTACAGGGTACCGGCATTAAGGTGAGAGAGTCTTACAATTTCCCCAGATATCGCCCTGAAGAAGAATACATCTATAACCAACTCATAAATCCTCTGGCTGTGAACTATTGATGCATATATCCTGCCAACTTCGTAGGCTATTGATTTAAAAGAACATTCCAATCTGATACAGGATTACCGGCGGGAAGTTGTGTAACCTATGTCGACAGCCTGACAGGCAGGTCCTTGCACGACCTGGCGACGGGGAATAAATAACCTCTAAATACAGCAAGTTACAACACTGACAGGTATCGTCAGATATCCCGACAATCAGCGGTCGTAGCCCAGCACCGGCGCCAGCCAGCGCTCAACTTCCTGTATTTCCAGGTTTTTTCGCTCAGCATAATCCTCGACCTGGTCCCGGCTGATTTTGCCGGTGCCGAAATAGCGCGACTGTGGGTGTGAAAAATACCAGCCTGAAACCGAAGAAGCCGGATACATTGCATAACTGTCCGTTATTTCGACACCGGCATTGACATTCGGTGCGATCAGCTCCCACAGAAGCTGCTTCTCGGTATGGTCGGGACAGGCCGGGTAGCCTGGTGCCGGACGTATACCCCGATAGGCCTCGGCGATCAATTCCTCGTTCGTCAGGTTTTCTTCAGGAGCATAGGCCCAGAATTCCCTGCGCACCCGTTCGTGCATGCGTTCGGCGAAAGCCTCGGCCAGCCGGTCCGCCAGCGCTTTCAGCAGAATACTGCTGTAATCGTCATGCGCTGCCTCGAAACGCTGGACATGCGCCTCGATACCGATACCCGTTGTGACCGCAAAGGCGCCGATGTAGTCCCTGATCTCGGTCTCTGCCGGTGCAATGAAATCAGAAAGACACCAGTTGGGCCGCTCCGGCGGTTTTGCCAGCTGCTGCCTCAGATGATGCAAAACCGAGACGACATCTTCACGCGACTCATCACTGAACACCAGGATATCGTCATCAAAACTGTTTGCCGGAAAAAAGCCGATAACCGCACGTGCAGTCAACCACTTCTCATCAATGATCTGCTTCAACATGGCCTGCGCATCATCAAACAGGTGCCTCGCCTGTTCACCGACGACTTCATCCTCGAGAATCCGCGGATACTTACCGGACAATTCCCAGGTGTGGAAGAACGGCGTCCAGTCAATATAAGCGGTTAATTCCTGCAGATCATAATCATCGAATACCTTCAGCCCGAGGAAGGCAGGTACCGGCGGTGTGTAGTTTTCCCAGTCGTCTTCGAAACAATTGTTACGCGCCTGCTCGAGTGATACCGTCTTTTTAGTCGACGCCCGCTGCTCGCGCTGCTCCCGCATTTGCGTATATTCATGTTTGATCCCGTTGATGTAGTCCTGACTGCGCTCTTCACTCAACAACTCGCCGGCAACGCTGACTGCACGCGATGCGTCCGGAACATAAACGACAGCATTTGAATACTTCGGGTCTATTTTCACAGCGGTATGGATGCGCGATGTCGTCGCACCACCGATCATCAGCGGTATCGTCAGACCGAGGCGTTGCATTTCCGAGGCAATATGAACCATTTCTTCCAGTGATGGTGTAATCAACCCTGAAAGACCAATGATATCGGCCTGGTGTTTTTCGGCCTCTTGCAGGATCGTCTCCGCCGGCACCATCACGCCCAGGTCGATCACTTCATAGTTATTACACTGCAGCACAACACCGACAATATTCTTGCCGATATCATGAACATCGCCCTTGACGGTTGCCATCAGTATCGTGCCGTTACTACTGCTGGCAGCATCTTTTTCAGCCTCCAGGTAAGGCATCAGATAGGCCACGGCTTTCTTCATCACGCGCGCCGATTTAACCACCTGCGGCAAAAACATCTTGCCTTCACCAAACAGGTCACCGACGATATTCATGCCATCCATCAGAGGTCCTTCGATGACATGCAGCGGACGTTCGGCCTGTTGTCTCGCCTCTTCGGTATCTTCGTCGATAAATTCTGTAATACCTTTAACCAGCGCATGCGCCAGTCTTTCATTGACCGGCTCTGCGCGCCACGCCAGGTCTTCCTTGATATGCGCAGCTGCACCGTCGCCCGTGTAAGCCGGGGCAATTTCGATCAGACGGTCGGTGGCCTCATTCGAGGTATTCAGGATCACCGCCTCTACCGCCTGGCGTAATTCATCCGGCAGATCATCATAGACGGCCAACTGACCTGCATTAACGATACCCATGTCCATACCGGCCTTGATCGCGTGATAAAGGAACACCGAATGAATGGCTTCACGGACCGGATTATTACCGCGAAAAGAAAACGAAACGTTGGACACACCACCTGATACGAGCGCATGCGGTAATGTCTTTTTAATCGAGCGTGTCGCTTCGATAAAATCCAGTGCGTAGTTATTGTGTTCTTCTATGCCGGTTGCAACCGCGAATATGTTTGGATCAAAGATGATGTCTTCTGCCGGAAAGCCGAGTTTTTCAGTCAGAATACGGTAGGAACGCGTGCAAATTTCGAGCTTGCGTTCATAGCTGTCAGCCTGCCCGTGTTCATCAAACGCCATTATTATCACGGCTGCACCGTAGCGGCGAATCTTTCGGGCGTGCTCTATAAACGCTTCTTCACCTTCCTTCAGCGATATCGAATTGACAATGCCCTTGCCCTGCAAACAGCGCAGCCCGGTTTCGATCACTTCCCACTTGGAAGAATCGAGCATCACCGGCACACGCGATATTTCGGGTTCGGCGGCTATCAGATTGATAAAACGTTTCATCACCGCTTCAGAATCAAGCATCGCCTCGTCCATGTTGATGTCGATGATCTGCGCGCCATCATCGACCTGCTGCTGGGCGACGCTAAGCGCTTCCTCGTACTCCTCTTCCATGATCAGTCGTTTGAACTTTGCCGAGCCGGTTACATTGGTGCGCTCGCCAACATTGACGAACAACGACTGTTCGCCGATATTGCAGGGCTCCAGCCCAGACAGTCTGCACTCGACAGGTAGTTGCGGGATTCTTCGTGGCTGTACGTCTTTAACCGCCTGCGCAAAAGCTCGAATATGATCGGGCGTGGTACCACAGCAACCGCCGACGATATTCAGAAAGCCGCTGCCGGCCCATTCAGCTATCGCAGCCGCCATGTCATCGGCACCCAGATCATAACCCCCCATCTCGTTCGGCAGCCCGGCATTGGGGTGTGCTGATACGTAGAATTCGGATACGCGCGACATCTCTTCAACATACTGGCGCAGGTCATCCGGACCAAGCGCACAGTTAAGTCCGATCGATACAGGCTCTGCATGACGCAGTGAATTGTAAAAAGCTTCTGTTATCTGGCCCGTGAGCGTACGGCCGGACTGATCGGTGATGGTACCGGAAATCATGATCGGCAATTCGATACCATCCTGGTCAAACACCTGCTTGACCGCGTAGACTGCCGCCTTTGCGTTCAAGGTATCGAATATAGTCTCGATCAGGATGATATCGACCCCACCCTCGATCAAACCACGCGTGGATTCAGTGTATGCATCGACCAGCTGCTCAAAAGTAATATTGCGATAACCCGGATCATTCACATCGGGCGAAATCGAGCAGGTACGGTTGGTCGGACCCAGAATACCTGCAACGAAGCGGGGCCGCTGGTCCGTCTCAAACTGATCGGCCGCCTCACGCGCCAGCCGTGCTGCGGCCACATTGATTTCATAGCTGATGTCCTCCATTGCGTAATCAGCCATGGCGATGCGCGTGGCATTGAAGGTATTCGCTTCAATGATATCCGCACCGGCATCCAGGTACTGGCTATGAATGTCGCGGATCACTTCGGGCCGGGTTAGCACCAGCAGGTCATTATTACCCTTGAGATCGGAGGGCCAGTCTGCAAAGCGCGTACCGCGGTAATCCGCCTCGCCCAGGCCACATCGCTGGATCATGGTGCCCATGGCGCCATCCAGTATCAAAATGCGCTGTTTCAGCAGCTCGTAAAACCTTTCCAGGCGCCTTTCTCGTGACATTTCGGGATTGTTCAGCATCGCGTTAAAAACGCCGCATTATAGCAGCTCCTGACCAAAGTCCCGTGATCCGACGCCGATACTTTGGTTCGACAACGGTCGAACTGGTGGTATGATTTGGCCATGAGCTCACAGAACATAAATCTGTACCTCACCACCGAGCATGAATGCGGCTACCTGCCCG
>CP070838.1:573018-594263 GCA_020341835.1 Thiotrichales bacterium
GATGCAGCAGCACACTGTACTCGTTGTGGTGATCAGGACAGTCGCCTGTTTTTCGAAGCCCTGCTGGGTGAAGAACAGGAGCACGCAAAAGAACTGTTGCAATGGATTGAGAAACTGCAACAATAGGCGGCTGAAAAATCAGGTCACAGCACCGGGGATGTCAGATGAGTCAACAGTGGCAAGAGCGAAAGCGTCCGGTACGCCTCGAAGGGCGCTACGAATTCAAAGACTACAGTACGTTGAGAGATTTTCTCGACAGGGCTGCCGAATTATCTGAAAAAGAAGGACTCTATCCCGACATGGGATTCGGGCGTGATTACGTCAATATCACCATCCATGTCGAAGAAGGCGAGGAAGAACTGGGCGATGCACAGCGCAGTTTTGCCGAGCAACTCGATATCCTTGCTGAACAAACAAGCTGAGTCGCACGGGTATGCCGATCATTGCGATTGTGGGTAACAAGGGTGGCGCGGGTAAAACCACACTGTGCGTCAACCTGGCTGCGGGTATCTCGCGCGAACACAGCATCGTGGTCATCGATGCCGATCCGCAGGGTTCATCACTGCAATGGCGGGCCATCGCCGGTGACAATGTCAATTTTCCCGTTTATGCGCCGACGTTCTCGTTGCGCGAGCAGGCCAAACAGTATGCCGTAAAAAATGAATACATACTGATCGACTGTCCGCCATCTGTACACGCATCACAGACCACTGCAGCACTGGAATTTGCCGATCTTGCCCTGATCCCGGTGCAACCGTCACCCGTCGACCTGTGGGCAACGGTGCATATCGAAAAAGCGATCAACGAGGCACGCGAGGCCAATCCCGGGTTGAAGGCAATGCTGGTTATCAATCAGCTCGAAGCTCGTACCACGCTGTCCAAACTGGTGCGTGAAGTGCTCAGCGAGATTGCACTTCCCATTGCGGATACCGCGATTCGCCGTCGTGCGGTGTTCCGCAACAGTGCGCTGGAAGGCAAAAGCGTATTCGATATAGGCAAACGTGGTGCCGAGGCGGCGGCAGAACTAGATTCACTTATCAGAGAGGTAACATAACAATGACAAGCCCAGACAAGGCCAAGAGCCAGCTTATCGATAGCATGCGCATGAGCAAGGATACGGCCGCGCAAAATCCTGCACCCAAGAAAAGCAAGGCGAAGGCTGCACCGCCCAGTAAGAAGGTACAGAAAAAGAGCGTGCCGGCCGCCGCTACAGCGCCGGCTGCATCGGCTGAGGGCAGCACGCCTGCGAAGTCACGGCCGGTTGCTGCTAAATCGCGCGGGCGTGCCGTCGATCCGTACCAGGGTCGCCGCAGGGGTACTGACGATCCGTACCAGGGTCACCGCCAGGTTGCAGCCGACCCGTATCAGGGCGGCCGCCTGGTCTGGCCGGATTGAACGGATTGACATATAGATAAATTTATATAAATTAGGGTCAACTAATTCAAGATTATAAATACGTTACCTGTGCGCACCGGCCCTGATCCGTTCAAGGTAGCAGCGAAATGATGATAATTGTCGATCCGCTGATCGGAGCAACGCTCAACACAGCCCTCATGGTTGCGGCAAAGACCCATAGCGCTGCAACAGCAGCGGGCTATGCAGTCTGCACGACACAGGCACTGCCACCCATTGACAACAGGAGATAAGGGCTATGCACAGGTTGTTTCCGCAAAAACTGCTGACCATCATTACCACCGACACGCTGGAAAAACGCCTGGTTGCTATCGTGCGCGACCGCGGTGCGAGCGGTTATACCATTGTGAAAGCGCATGGTGCCGGCTCCAGTGGCGAGATTACGGGCGAGCTGGATGTCGATACCAGCATCAAGTTCCACGTGATTGTGCCGCAGGGGCGCATGCCCGCCATGCTCGACGATGTCGAGGCATTGATTAACGAGGGGGAACACCTGACCGTTTTCGTTTCGGATGTTGCGGTGCTGAGTCCCGAGAAATTCGAGCAACCGCTGGTTGAACCAGTGACGCAATGACAACCGGGTTCCAATCGAGCCCGGACCGGAGCTGACAGCTCGCCTCCGGCGACAGGGCGGACACAATGAAACGTACCCGTACTCCCGATGGCAGCGGCTATACGCCGCGTGCGTCGATGCCGGATTACCTGATACGGCACGCAACCCTGCGCCAGCTCCAGGTGTTCGAGGCGATCGTCAGGCTCGGGAGTTTCACGCGCGCAGCAGAGGAGCTGTTTCTGACACAGCCCACGGTCTCCATGCAGATCCGCAAGCTGACCGATGCCATCGGTCTGCCGCTGTTCGAACACGTCGGCCGCAATGTCGAGCCCACCGAGGCCGGGCTCGAACTGTATGACGCCTGCCGGTCGATGTTCGAATCGCTGGCCAACCTGGAAATGAAGGTCTCTGATCTCAAGGGATTGAAGCGCGGTCGTTTGCGCATGGGCGTCGTGACCACGGCCAAGTATCTCGCACCGGACATACTCGGAGGGTTCAGCCAGCTCTACCCCGGCATTGACCTGGCGCTCAAGGTGACCAATCGCGAGAGCATCATCGAACGCATGCTTGCCAACGAGGATGACCTTTACATTATGGGCGAGGCGCCTGAAGGCGATATTGAGGTTGAATCACATACATTCGCACTGAATCCGCTGGTGGTCATGGCGGCGCGTAATCATCCCCTGGTCGGCAGAAAGAATATTCCGCTGTCAGACATCGCCAAAGAACCTTTCATTGTAAGGGAGCCCGGGTCCGGTATCCGTGATGTCACGTTTCGTACCTTCGACGCCAAGGGCTTGCGCCCCAACGTGCGCATGGAACTCGGCAGTAACGAAGCCATCAAGCATGCCATTGCCGCCGGTCTTGGATTGTCGGTGCTGTCCCTGCATACCCTGTCGCTGGAAGGTACCGAAGGCGCGGTGGCTGTTCTGGACGTCGAAGGGTTTCCGATTCTGCGTCACTGGAATCTCGTCTACCCCAAGGGCAAGGAGCTGTCACTGGTCGCGCGTACTTTCCTCGAGTTCGCTATCGGCAATGAACCCAATATTCGCAAGCGCGTACAAAAGATGTGGCCTGCGTTGAAGCATCTTTTAAACGATGACAAGAAGCCGCCCGCACGCAGGAAAAAAGCTTCTGCGAAAAAATAACCCGGCGTTTGCAGCAACTATCGACGCGCGGCTATGATTGGCATTGCCATAAACAACTTGTAATCAGGCCCGTCCGGGTCAAGAATCCCGTGTTGATTTGTCAATGATTTCCGTTTGCGTTTAAAGTCGGCAAAGGTAGACTCGGTTATCGTGCGTGTATTTAACGAGATAGGCTTGAACAACATTCGCGGTGATGTCTTCGGTGGCATCACAGCCGCGGTGATTGCATTGCCGATGGCGCTGGCCTTCGGCGTTGCCTCCGGCGCCGGCGCCGAAGCCGGCCTGTACGGAGCAATTCTGGTTGGCCTGTTCGCCGCATTGTTCGGCGGATCGCCGACACTGATTTCCGAACCAACCGGGCCGATGACGGTGATTTTCACCGCCGTTATTGCCAAGTTAATCGCGTCGGATCCCGCCAACGGCATGGCCATGGCATTCACGGTGGTGATCATGGCGGGCTTGTTCCAGATCCTGTTCGGCGCCCTGCGACTCGGCAAGTACGTTACATTGATGCCCTATGGCGTGGTTTCGGGTTTTATGTCGGGGATCGGCATCATTCTGATTATTCTGCAATTCGGCCCGCTGCTGGGACAGCCATCGCCGACGGGCGGCGTGCTGGCGATTCTTGAGCAGTTGCCCGCGCTGGTCGCGGGCATCCGGCCCGAAGAGACCACCCTTGCGCTGGTGACTGTGCTGATACTGTTCCTGATGCCGGCGCGGTTCAAGCGTTACGTGCCGCCGCAGCTGATCGCCCTGATCGTCGGCACGCTGATTTCCATCATGCTGCTGCATTCGGCAGAAATTCGTCGTATCGGTGAAATACCTACGGGCATGCCCGAATTCCAGCTGCCGGTATTCAGCATCGAGCAGTGGCAGATTATGCTGGTTGACGCCATCGTGCTCGGCTTGCTCGGCTGCATCGATGCATTGCTGACCTCGGTCATAGCTGACAGTCTCACGCGCAAGCAGCACGATTCCGACAAGGAGTTGATCGGTCAGGGCATCGGCAATGTTGTGTCCGGTCTGTTTGGCGGGCTGCCGGGTGCAGGTGCCACCATGGGGACTGTGGTCAGTATCCAGTCAGGAGCACGAACCGCGCTGGCGGGTCTGCTCAGGGCCGTGATACTGATCGTTGTGGTCATGTGGGCGGCAGACCTGACCGCTACCATTCCACTCGCCGTGCTGGCGGGTATCGCATTCAAGGTCGGCATTGATATCATCGACTGGAGATTCCTCAAACGCGCCCACCACCTGTCTGGCAAGGGCGCGCTCGTGACTTACGGCGTGATCGCGCTGACGGTATTCGTCGACCTGATTGTTGCTGTCGGCATCGGTCTGTTCGTGGCCAATGTGATGACGATTACACGCCTTTCGGAACTGCAGGAAGATGACGTCAAGGCCGTGACAGACCCTGACAAAACCGACCTTGAGCTCTCGCCCTACCAGCACGACCTGATGGAGACTGCGGCCGGCACGGTGTTATTGCTGTACCTGCGCGGCAACATGTTATTCGGTGTCTCGCGCGCGATCAGCCGCAAAAATTCGCTCGTGGAGGGCCGCCGCGCACTGGTGATCGATCTCAAGGACGTGGTGCACCTCGGGGTCTCTTCGGCGCTCGTGCTCGAAGAAACCATGCTCGATATGATCCGTGCTGGCCGCGAAGTGTTTCTTGTCGGAGTCGAAGGACAACCGCGCGAGCGCCTCGAAAAACTTGGTCTGTTGAAACTGTTACCCGCGGACCACATCACCGACCGGCGCACAGTTGCTCTGGAAAGAGCTATTTATGGCGGCTCCTCGGCTGCCACTGCCACCCGGTCACCGGATTCGGATGACCCTATGGACACGGCCCTGCCAGAGAAATAGCTGTTCTTTTTCTGGGTTTTATCCGATCAGAAACAGGAGAAGAATAACAGCGTGCGCGGACACGGCATCGCCACGCACTTGCACAGGTGTGTCGGTCTGACCTAAAGCCAGGTCGCCATTGACGACTTCAATAATAACTACTGCCATCCGCGCAGAGAAAGGAGGGCACAACCATGTTTCCAAATCCGACCCAGGTATCCCGCCTGGAACTCCCGTCTGTCGCCAAGGTGAAAAAACTTGTCGAAGACAGTCTCGGGCACGACTGGATGCTGCGCATCGAGCATGTCGGATCCGTGCCTGGCAAAACCGTGCGTGCGCAATGGCAGCAATGGGGTGATTCGATGTTCGCGGTTACGGATGCTTCATCGGTCATTGACGGCATCGTCGCATGCCGTGCCAGCTATCCCAGGCATGCGATTCGACTGAATGCGGAAAAGGTCAACCCGCGCACGCAAATGTATCATCGGGTCTTTCGGCCGGAGCGGCAGGGCAACGAAGCCCGGATACAGCATCACGCGGGCGCTGTGTCCTCACGAATCAACGAGCGTTTGTCGTCGCTGGTTGATGCCGGGAGATCCCTACGCGGCGCGGCCTGGTAAGTCGTTACGGTTGTCGGTATGTTGCTCGCTTCGCTGCTGCTGTTAGAAGAAGTTGTGGCATAACGGGCCTGGCCGGGAAGCTGTCCCGGGATCTATATATCAATATTGACCTCATCTAATTCGGTCATCATTTGTATAGCCTGCTCAAGGTCGATCTGATCGTGGTTGTCGGTGCTTTGCTGCGCCAGCAACTGTACGAGTTCCTGTTGCTCGAGCGTGTAGTAAAAGCCATCGCGGTCCTGCACGTAAGCGGCCCAGGGTACGAATTTCGTCAACGGAAAAAGCTGGTTGTGTTCAGGTGAAATGTCGATATTCAGGCCAGCGATGAATAGCACCTTTTTGCCCTTGTAGCCCTGCTCCTTGACGATCGTGCGGAAGGTGCGGTCGAACTCGATCTGGGTGTTGATCTGCGCGGCTGTCAGCACTGGCGAAGGCGCGGTGACGATCTGCGGCATGTACCCGATCATATTGCGCTCGATGTGATGCGCCCCCTCCCCAAGACGTGGGATATTCCTGTTGAAGTAGAAACTGTCAGACACCAGCTTTGTGCCGATGGGCTTGGGCGTAATGCCGTTGAATGAGCCTTCACCTACATGTTGGACAAGACTGCTTGCCGGCTTGAATACTTTTGCCGTGCTCAGGATTTTTGTGGGGCTGTGTTGACCGTCTGCATCAGTGTCGATGAACCTGTCGAGCCGCAAAAACAATCCTTCATCCCGGTCTTCGCGCAGCAACTGGTTGTCTATGACGATGATTCTGCTTTCGTTGTCATTGTGCAGCAGGATGTTATGCCGCGCGAATGCGTATTCATTCTTGTACCAGGAAATGACATTGTGAATCTTTCCGCAGCTTGAGCTGCGTTCTTCATGCGTGGTGTGTGCGCGGCGGTAAATCCCAAAAGCTTTTTGTTCCGGGTCGTAGCCTACATGACTGGCCTGGACAATCACCATGTCACGCCCGTGGGCGGCGTGCGGGCCGTGCCTGCCCGTGGCAACGACGCCGCCTACCCTGCCGTGATTGAAGGGGAAGGTTCCGAAGTGTTTGGTCATCAATATGATGGGATAGCCCTGACTCTCATCGGAGCAGAACGCGCGCGAAGGCATGATCTTGCCGGGATCGAATCCCAGCGATTTGCACCAGTTGAACAGGCGCGGCATGAACAGGTTATAGTCCATCATCATACCCTGCATCGGGAAACCGCCAGCGGGCTTTTCGATGTTCGATTCAGGATCGTTGTTTACAGCGACGTCTTTCATCCCGGAAACTACCAGTGTTGTGTCTATCGAGTTCTGTCTTTTAAGCTAAATACATCATGGGAATGGTGTCTGTGTCCGGCTTTAGGCAATAAAGCCAGTGCCGCCGTGCTTCGAACCTGGCGCTGAGTGACGGCTGCAGCGGGCGCCATGAACACGGGGCCAAAAGTCTATACTATATCGCCATAAAATATAAGGAAAAACTGTCGTTCGTATGATTGGCGGGGATTAGCAAGAAATGAGAAGCATTTTCGTATGCCATCGATGCAAGACTGTGCCAGCTATCGTGCGAAAGGTAAGAGTCGAACAGGCTCGATACCAAATTACTCCAGCATCGTGTGGAAATGTCGATATAACTGTGGTTTGACGGATACGCGGCCGCCGATAACTTCCACGGTGCCTGGTCGCTTTTTCTCAGTTGAAGAGCGCAGAGAAAATATTCCGAGAACGAGACCGGCAGATACTGACGCAATCGGTTTTCTACCACAGTACGCGTTGCGTAATGGTTGCCCTGTCTGCAGGCCCGGCAGACATTCATTGAATCTTTCCTGCGGGTTCGAGGGCTTTGGTGCATGCAATGTGGCGCAGCTTTCTGGTACCTCAGCTGCTGGGGCATAATACCGGATCGTTTATCGTCGCCCGGTTGTATGAAAGGGCCGGCTGATTTGAGAGGTATTGTATGTTCATCAGCGCACTTGAGCTGTTCAAGATCGGCGTCGGGCCATCGAGCTCGCATACCATGGGTCCGATGATCGCTGCGGGCGAATTTCTTGAGCGGTGCAGATCAGGTTCTGCCGTGGTTCGGACGCGTGCAGCGGCAATACGCTGCATCCTCAAGGGCTCCCTGGCCTATACCGGCAAGGGCCACGGCACCGACCGCGCTGTCGCGCTGGGCCTGCATGCTTACACCCCGGCCGGGCTGGCGGCGACGGATATCGATGCGCTGGTCGAGCACATTCGGGAACAGACCGAGTTGATGATTGATGAGCAGTGCAGTGTAGCGTTCAGCCCGCCCAGGGACATTGTGTTTGACCGTGAGGAGACCTTGCCGCAGCATCCGAACGGCATGGTGTTTGAACTGCTGGATTCTTCCGGATCGGTTGTTGACACGGAAACCTATTTCTCGATCGGTGGTGGCTTCATCAATACGCTGGCGGAAATCGACCAGCTGGTCGCGCCGCTGAAGCTGGAGCCGGCTGTGTCCTGTCCGCATCCCTTCGATTCGGCACAGTCAATGCTGGAGATGGCGGACAGCAGTGGTTTGTCGATCGCACAGATGAAGCGGACCAACGAGCTGGCCTATATTTCCGGCTCGGAACTCGATGCAGGCCTCGATGCAATCTGGCAGGCGATGCAGCATTGCATCGAACACGGGTTGGCGACCGAAGGCATACTGCCTGGCGGGCTCGAGCTGCCGCGGCGAGCGAAATCACTCTACCATCAGCTCACGCAAAATCCCGATCAGGCCAACCTGAACGACTGGCTCTGCGCCTATGCGATGGCTGTCAACGAGGAAAACGCTGCCGGTCACATGGTGGTGACGGCACCGACCAATGGTGCTGCCGGTGTGATACCCGCGGTGCTGTATTACTTCGTCAGGCATGAAGGCGGCACAGAGGCCCAGGTACGCGACTTTTTGCTGACCGCGAGTGCGATCGGCGGTCTCATCAAGCACCGCAGTTCGATATCCGGGGCCGAAGTCGGTTGCCAGGGTGAAGTTGGTTCTGCAGCGTCGATGGCGGCGGCCGGACTGTGCGCGGTGCGTGGCGGTACAACCGCGGAAATCGAGAATGCTGCCGAAATTGCACTGGAACACCATCTCGGTATGACCTGCGATCCTGTCAATGGCCTGGTCCAGGTGCCCTGTATCGAACGCAACGGTTTCGGTGCGATCAAGGCCTATACAGCTGCGTCGCTCGCGATTCGCGGCAGCGGGCAGCATTTCATGCCGCTGGACAATTGCATCGCTGCGATGAAGCAAACAGGCATTGAGATGTCGGATAAATTCAAGGAAACCGCACTGGGAGGACTGGCGGTAAGTATCACGGAATGCTGAGTGTTCTCGCTCGGTGGTTACGCGATAGCGGGCATTATCTGGCGGTTTGAGTTAAAGTGGCTTCCAGGTTGTCAGGGACGCCCGAAGTGTGTTTTGCCCGAGTCCGGGCTGTAGTGGACAGGAGGGCGTTAATCGAACTATTTCTAGGTTATCTTCTGCTATGGAACTGGTTGTCATAGTTTCTACGATTACCTCATTCTTCAGTCATTTTCTGATTGAAAGAGCGCTTGTCGCGAATTTGACAAGCGTACTGTGTGCCACGCTTATTACCTGGCTGTTGATTTTTACCCAGACTGAAACTGTCGCAGGTGTTGCTTATCAGCAACTGATGATTATCGCGCTTGTCGCGCTCGTAATATCGTTCGTCGTCGGTATGGTGTTTACCTATCACAAGAAATGTTCAAGGCAGTAGATACTCGATCTTCAACTGTTCCCTTCGAACAGGAAAATACAGTTTTCTGTGTATAAGCAACTAGTCTGGATAGCGATACTGGCCGCTTTTTTTGTATGGTCAGCGATTGAACCCAGGGACCGGGCCACCTGGGTTCTTGAAGTGTTCCCGGTCATTATCGGTGCTATCGTGCTCGCGTTGACCTACAGAACATTCAGGCTGACCGCTTTGCTTTATATTCTGATCCTGTTGCATGCCATTGTGCTGCTGGTCGGCGGGCACTATACCTATGCTGAAGTCCCGCTGTTCAACGATCTGAAATCCCTGTTCGGCTCGGAACGCAATAACTACGACAAGATCGGCCATATCATGCAGGGCTTTGTTCCGGCCATGATTGCGCGAGAGCTGATCATCAGGCTGAACATCATTCCAGAACGGCACTGGCGCAACTTCTTTATCGTATGTTTCGTACTGGCGGTGAGCGCATTTTATGAACTGCTCGAATGGTGGGTGGCGCTTGTCAGCGAACAGGCGGCCGAGGCTTTCCTCGGCACGCAGGGCTACGAATGGGACACCCAGTCTGACATGGGCTATGCCCTGGCCGGCGCAATCGCGGCCCTGTTGCTGTTATCCCGCCTGCATGACAGGCAGCTAAGAGCGCTGTAGCGGTAACGGTTGTCAGATCAGTATGGCAAACTCCAGTTACGGCCTTGCCGGCACTTATCCGGTTGAATCAAGAATCCTGCTGGGCCTGCTGCTTGTTACCACGGTATGCCTTGCGGTCGGCCTGCTTGCACCGGTGCTCACACTGGAGAAATTTTTCATCATCAATAACACGTTTTCCATTTATTCGGGGTTGGTGCAACTACTGCGCGAAGGACGGATTTTTCTTTTCATCATTATTCTGCTGTTCAGCGTATTGTTGCCGGTCATCAAGCTGGTTGTTCTGTTCAGACTGCTGGGTTCAAAGGCTGCCAGCAGCGAGTCATTGCGACGATTGCTGCATCTGATGCACCAGTACGGCAAATGGTCGATGCTGGATGTGTTCGTGGTGGCGCTGCTGGTTGTCGCTGTTAAACTGGGTGCTGTTGCCAGCGTTCAGACTCATTACGGTTTGTATGCTTTCGGTACTGCGGTCCTGTTGACGATGGCAATAACGGCGCGCGTGATCCATCTGGCCGCGCACATCGAAAATCAGGCTTAGCTCGCAAATTCTGTACAGGTCACCATGAAACAGGCAATCCACCGTCAGAACCCTGCTGACGAATTTTACTTTAGTGAAGGTTGTTACATTATCGAGGTTTCGAACTCCGCTGACGATGCCGATGTCTCGATTGCACGAGCGCGACTCGAGCCTGGAAGAACCACACGCTGGCATCGACTGAATGGAACCGCCGAGCGTTATGTTATCCTAAGCGGACGCGGCCGCGTCGAGATCGGCGCAATGGCGCCAGTCGATGTCAGCACAGGTGACGTGGTACTGATACCGCCAATGTGCCGGCAGCGTATTACCAACACAGGTAAGCAGGATCTGGTTTTTCTGGCGATCTGCACGCCTAGATTTTCGCATGATGCCTATCAGGATATCGACGATGATCCGGATCAGAGGTAAGAACAGGAGATTAGCGTGTTACTGAACAAACTGCGTCCATTAAGTCTGCGAATGCTGGTTGTCTGTCTGGCGTTTGTGCTCGCATCATGTGCGACCTCACCGGAGGGTCGCTCACAACTGAAACTGTTGCCGGATGACCAGATCAACAGTATGGGAGTACAGAGTTTCGAGCAAATCAAAAAAGATACGCCGGAAACCAAGAACGAGAACATGACCGCCTATGTGCAATGCATTGCCGATGCCATTATCCCGCAGTTAGATAAGGACAACGATCCGTCGCTATGGGAAGTCCGGGTATTTGCCGATGATCAGGCCAATGCATTTGCCTTGCCGGGGAACAAGATCGGTGTCTACGAAGGCCTGTTTGAATACGCAGCGAACCAGCACCAGGTCGCTACAGTGATGGGCCACGAACTCGCGCACGTGCTTGCGCAGCACGGCAATGAACGCGTGTCAGATCAACTGGCAGCACAGGCCGGTCTAACGCTTGCCGCAATCGCGCTGGGTACCAGCAGTACCAGTGACAGTAACAAGGCATTGATCCTCGCGGGCCTCGGCCTGGGCGTGCAGTACGGCGTCATCCTGCCGTTCAGCAGAACCCACGAATCCGAAGCCGATCTGATCGGTCTTGATTTGATGGCGAGTTCAGGTTTCGATCCTCGCGAAAGCGTCAAGTTATGGGAAAACATGTCAAAGGCCGGCGCCAGCGCGCCCGAGTTCCTGTCAACACATCCTTCCAGTTCGACACGCATCAACGACCTCAATGCCAGGATGTCGCGAGCGCTTGGCAGCTACAATACGGCACAGGCGAAAAACAGAAAACCGAACTGCAAGCTTTAGCGGTTGGTAGCGATCGCAGGTAGCGTGCTGCAGGAGCGGCTTTAGCCGCGAATTCATGCCGCCGATTCGCGGCTCAAATTGCTACTGCAATAATGTTGCCACGAACCTGGCAGGCCCTGCTGGGGAAAAGCGGCGATCCCGGCAGCAGATCAGCAAGACCGTTACTGGAAAAGGCTGGAATGGGTCTGAGGTTGGTTGCAGAGGCTGCCGGTGCTGAAACAGGTGCCTGTTCCGGGATGAAAAATCGGAGGTAAAAACCAATGGCCGGAGCCGGTCATACGGCGTTTATTCAGTGATAACTGGTTTTCTAGTGCAGGAACAGTGCGGCGTAGGTTGATACCTGCCGGCCTCTGAAATACCTGCCATCCAGTACATCGGATATCGCATTCGCTCCTGTCTGGCTGCAGTGCAACGCGACCCAGGCGACCACATGTTCCGGTATTTCGGCGTCGCGAACATGGATGCTGTCGATAATGCTCATGCTGCAGAAAAGGTCATAGACGTCGTCGATGGTGGTGCCACAGGGCAGGTTTCTGACTTGGATGAACATGTTTTGTCTCAATTAATTTATTTTTATTAGATGAAAACTGCTGTTTTCACGTATATCCTCCATAAAAGCGATAATACGCCCGTATCCGCGTTCGCTGCAATTACTGTTATACCTTAAAAAATTGATACAGATCAAGAATAATACTCTTTATTTTTACGGGGAAAACTCCGGTAGAATCATGTCCTTTTTACCCCAGGTAGCCTGATCGAATGCGCCAACGAATTCGCCTGACCAGGCACCGTCTTTTCACGACCGCGATCTGGAAGACCCGGCTGATATTCTGGGGTGGTGCGGTACTCGTCGGTATCGTCGCAGCGATCTTCGCATTGATGGGTGAGCGGGGCGACCTTTTTTTTCGTGCGCTGTATACACAGAATCCATGGCTCAGTTTTATTGCCACGCCGCTTGGCCTGGTGCTGATCGTCTGGTTGACACGAAGGTTTTTCCCCGGCGCAGAAGGTAGTGGCATACCCCAGACCCTGATCGCGATCGAAGGGCGGGGTGGCAAGGTGCTGGCCGAACAACTGCTGTCATTCAGAATTGCGATCGGCAAGGTTCTGCTCACTGTGATGGGGCTTTTTTCAGGTGCATCGATCGGTCGTGAGGGCCCCACCGTCCACATCGGCGCCGCCATCATGTACTCATTGGGGCGATACGTGCATTTACCGGCTCGATACCTCGAGCGCGGCCTGATCATGACCGGCGGCGGTGCCGGTATTGCCGCCGCCTTCAACACGCCTATTGCCGGTATTGTGTTTGCGATCGAGGAGATGGCGCGTTCGTTCGACCGTCGTAACAGCAGCATGATTTTGATCGGCGTCATCCTTGCGGGTATGACCGCCATCTACGTTCACCAGGACAATTACAACTATTACGGCACGTCGCCGGTCGGGCTTGATTTCAGCTGGGTATGGCTGGGTGTCGTCGTGTGTGGCGTGGTCTGCGGATTGCTCGGCGGCATCTTCAGTTATGTATTGATCAACGGCTCACGAAAACTGCGCCCGCTGATGCAGCGTCACTACCTGCTGGTTGCGGCGGCGTGTGGACTGGTCATTGCGCTGGTTGGCGTCCTCAGCGGTGGTCAGGCGTTCGGTACCGGCTATATCGAAGCCAAGCAGATCGTGTCCTGTACAGGCACCGACATCTGCAATGTCGAGACCGACATGATGTATCCGCTGTACAAGATACTGGCGTCAGTGGCTTCTTATCTCAGCGGTATCCCGGGTGGCATCTTCGCGCCGTCACTGGCAAGCGGTGCCGGTCTGGGCAGTGACCTGGCACTGCTGTTCCCGGCTGAACTGGCTTCAACCATCGTGATCCTCGGCATGGTCGCCTACCTGTCCGGTGTGATACAGACTCCGATCACCGCTTTCGTGATCGTCATGGAAATGACCGACAACCAGGACCTTGTGCTCGCGCTGATGGCAACGTCGCTGATCGCCTCCGGCGCGTCGAAACTGGTGTGCCGGAAACCGCTCTATTTTGCACTGGCAGAGAATTTCATGACTGCGCGCTTGCTGTCGAAATCCGGTGAAGAAAAGGAAGAGTCAAGGCCGTTTCCCGAAGACCCGCGTACCAGGGCTTGACCAGGCGGGCATAGACAGGTTCGTCGTTGTGACTAATTTTTTGGTCCACAGATGAACGCAGATGAACACGGATAGAAACGTATGTTTTTTTAGCCGCAAAAAACGCAAAGGACGCGAAAGACATTAAGTCGTAAGGTTAATTCCTTTATTCGCGTCGTTTGCGTTTTTCGCGGATCATTAGTTTTGTTCTGGCAAGATAGTGGATTTTTTCACGCACTGGCGAGCGGCCACATAAAAACATCCATGTTCATCTGCGTTCATCTGTGGACTCAAAAACGCTTAGCTATTGGGGTTTTCTTCTAAATCTTCTCACCCGTCTTTCGCCTTTCGAAGCAGCACATAAACGGCGCCGCTGCCGCCGTCTTTCGGTTGCGCACTGCAAAACGCGAGCACTTCATCCGACTGTTTCAGCCAGTGGTTGAGCATCGGTTTGATCACCGGCTTGCTTTGCGAGCGGAAACCCTTACCGTGGACGATGATCACGTGGCGGTAGTCGGATGCCCTGCATTCAGCCATGAATGCGATCAACTGCTGACGGGCCTGCTCGACGCTCAGGCCGTGCAGGTCAAGCGTGCTGTCGACAGGGAGTTTGCCGTTGCGGAGCTTTTTGATCACGGATTTCTGGGCACCACCGGGGCGCTCGAAGTAGAGTCTATCCGGGCATTCCTGGTCGTACAGGCTGTCGACGAAACCATGATCCTGCGGGTTCGCCTGCTCACGCTGTCGCCGCGGTGGTTTTTTCGGCGCCGGTCTGTGTCTTATCCGGTTGTCCGGTTTGAGCGGTTTGACACCCTGCATAGCCTGCCGGAACAGCTCGTTATCATCCTGATTATCTTTGTCTGAATCGTCGTTCATGGCTCACTATGCGGTAAAATCGGTCTGTTGTAATTCCTGGTCCAAGTTTAACGTGCATATCCTGTTGAGCAATGATGATGGCTACCGAGCGCCCGGGCTCGGCGCGATGGCGGAGGCCCTGTCTGATAGCTATGCGGTCACCGTGGTCGCGCCTGAACGCGACCGCAGCGGTTCGAGTAATTCGCTGACGCTGGAAAGACCCCTGCGGGTCCAGGTCGCGGACAATGGCTATTACTTTGTCAACGGCACGCCGACAGATTGTGTGCACCTCGCGATAACCGGGCTGCTCGATCAGGAGCCGGACATGGTTGTATCCGGGATCAACTCCGGTGCCAACATGGGTGACGACGTGCTGTATTCCGGTACCGTGGCGGCTGCGATGGAAGGGCGCTTTCTGGGGCTGCCTGCGATTGCGGTTTCAATGACTTCATATGATCCTATGCATTATGCAACCGGTGTCAGGGCGATATCGACCCTGATCGAACGCTTGCGTAATGAGCCCTTGCAGCAGACCAGTATCCTCAACGTTAACGTGCCTGATGTGCCGTGGAGTGACATCAATGGTTTCCGGATTACCCGGCTGGGCAACCGCCACAAGTCCGAAGGTGTGATCCGACAGACAGATCCGCGCGGCGATCCGATGTACTGGGTCGGGCCGCCTGGCGCAGCGCAGGATGCGGGTGAGGGCACTGATTTTCATGCCGTCGAGCATAATTATATTTCGATAACACCTTTGCAAATTGATTTGACCCGTTATGATAGCCTTCAATATCTTGAAGACTGGTTTCATCGTCATTCATGAGGATTGCACTAATCTCTAACAGGCAGTATTCCACGCAGTATGAATAATCACATTCAGGGCATAGGCATGACTTCCCAGCGCACGCGCGACCGACTGGTGCAGCGTCTGCGTGATGAGGGTATCCGCAACGAACGTGTACTCCAGGTGATGCGGACCACCCCGCGGCATCTGTTTATCGACGAGGCACTGGCACACCGGGCATACGAGGATACCGCTCTGCCGATCGGCCAGGGACAAACGATATCCCAGCCTTATATCGTTGCTCGGATGACCGAAATCCTTGTAGAAAACGGCATTCCCGACAAAGTACTCGAAGTCGGAACCGGTTCCGGATACCAGTCCGCAGTGCTGGCCCGACTGGTGCCCAGGGTCTACACCGTAGAGCGTATCAACGCCTTGTTGGCCAGGGCACGTGAATGCCATCGTGCGCTCAGGTTACACAACATCTATGCCAAGCACAGCGACGGTTCCTGGGGCTGGCCTGAAAATGCGCCATACCCGGCAATCATGGTGACCGCGGCGCCCCAGCACGTACCCGATTCGCTGCTCGAGCAATTGAGTGTCGGCGGCCGTATGGTGATCCCGGTAGGCACGTCCACCTCGGGTACGCAAAAGCTGAAGCTGATCACGCGCACCGCCGGCGGGTTTGAGGAACAGACACTCAACGCGGTACATTTTGTGCCGTTGCTCGACGGGTCCGTGCGATGATATTCAAGGGTTTGTATGACTGGTGCATGCGCTGTGCTGCGCACCGTCACGCGGAGCGCTACCTTGCGGGCGTCAGTATCATCGAGTCGATTTTCTTTCCGGTGCCGACGGCGTTAATGGTTGCACCAATGGCGGTCGCCCGGCCGGAGCGCGCGGTCAAGATCGCATTGATCGCGACTGTTACATCGGTGCTCGGTGGATTGTTCGGTTATGCGCTGGGTTATTACGCGATCGCTGCTGTGGAGCCTGTTATTCAGTCAGCGGGTTACTGGGAAAAATACATGACCGCGCAGGAGTGGTTCACGCGCTGGGGCTTCTGGGCCGTGGTCGTGGCCGGTTTTTCACCGATACCGTTCAAGTTGTTCACGATCTCGGCCGGTGCAATGGCGATGGCCATTCCACCTTTCCTGTTTGCAGCGCTGATCGGCAGGTCGGGTCATTTCTTTCTGGTGTCACTGTCAATGGCCTGGGCAGGGCCGAGGCTCGAGCCGGTGGTACGCAAGTACATCGAGTGGCTCGGCTGGGCCACGGTGCTGGCGCTGGTCATCTATATTCTGGTGCAAACGAACACGGGATGATGATTCGAGTACTGTTTGTCAGTGCACTGATTATCGCGTTGAGCGCCTGTTCCAACCAGCGCTGGGATCCGGATGATTATCCCGTGAGCTCGGGCGATACGATCTATTCCATCGCCTGGAAATACGAGCTGGATCCGTTTGAGCTGGCCAGGTGGAACAATCTCTCCAGCCCCTACAGGATCTATCCGGGTCAACGCCTGAAAATGAATCCAACCGACGCTGCCGCTGCGTCCGGACAGGCCAGGTCCGAATCTCAAAGTGCCAGGGTGCCACGCCCCGATGCCATCACCGTAAAGAAAGGCGATACGCTCTACGCACTGGCCAACCGCTATGACGTTAATGCCAAACAGCTGGCATCGATCAACGGATTGAAATCGCCCTATGTCATTGTGCCTGGGCAGACCCTGAAGTTGACGGCACCCAGGAGCGGGAAAAAACCGGCTGCGAAAAGTCCCGCGCCATCGGCAACGGCGTCATTGCCGGCCGATAACAGCAGGATCAGCTGGCAGTGGCCGGTGCAGGGCAAGCTGATCACGACCTTTAAAAGCAACAAGACCGACCGAAAGGGAATCGATATTGCCGGCACGGAAGGCAAGGCCATCAAGGCGGCAGCGCCCGGTAAAGTGGTCTATAGTGGTAATGGGTTGATCAGTTACGGAAACCTTGTCATTATCAAACATAACCGTAGTTACCTGAGTGCTTATGCGCACAACCGGAAGCTGGTTGTCAGGGAAGGGGACATGATCAAGGCCGGGCAAAAGATTGCTGAACTCGGCAAAACCGGTACTGAGTCGCCAAGGCTGCATTTCGAAATCAGGAAAAACGGCAAGCCGGTTAACCCGTTGAAATATCTACCGAGTAGTTGATCAATACTACTCAAACCACAAGATGATGTGGTTTAGCACATTTACTTAAAAAAAGTTTCAATATCTGAAAAAAAATGCTTGATTCGCAAAGAGATTTAATGCTATAAGTTTTTCTAACTTAAGGATGAGGTTAGGAAGGGGCTGTAAGTTAATGGAAATTAAGGGATAATAAACAGCGTTTGAAAAACCGTTTTCAAACGTCATAAATATAAAAAATAATAATAGTGATTCGGGCGAGGGTAAAATTATGCGAGAAGTCATTGCAGACTCGGGTGAGGGTGAGAGTGTTGAAGGACTCAGCGTCGTGACACAGAGCGACCTTGAACAGGATGACGATATCAGTCTGGATGATGTTGATATCGAGATCGATGAAGCAGCGGAACAGGTTCTGCCAAAAACCAAGACCAAGGCAGCCGGCAACAAGACCGGCGACCAAGATATCGATGCCAAGGTCAACCGTAAAGAGCTTGATGCGACACGCCTCTATCTCAGGGAGATTGAAGGTTCGCCGTTGCTAACGGCCGAAGAAGAAGTTTTCTATTCACGTCTGGCGCTCAAGGGCGATATGGAAGCGCGCAAGAAGATGATTGAGTGCAATCTTCGTCTTGTCGTCAAAATTTCACGCCGCTACATGAACCGTGGTCTCGCGCTTCTCGATCTGATCGAAGAGGGTAACCTGGGGCTGATCAGGGCGGTTGAAAAATTCGATCCTGAGAAAGGTTTCCGTTTCTCGACCTACGCGACCTGGTGGATTCGCCAGACCATCGAACGTGCGCTGATGAACCAGACCCGTACGATCCGTCTTCCGATTCACGTCATCAAAGAACTCAATGTCTATCTGCGCGCAGCCCGCAAGCTGGAGCAGGAGATGGACAGAGAACCGACAGCAGAAGATATAGCCAAAATGGTTAACAAGCCTGTTGCCGGTGTCGAAAAAATGCTCGGTCTGCGTGATCGGGTAACCTCGGTCGACGTACCGGTCGGCAAGGAGAACGATCGTCCGTTGCTGGAAATCGTCGCCGACGAGCGTATTCCGGCACCGCCGGAAATGCTGCAGAACGAGGATGTCATGTCGAACCTCGAAGTCTGGCTGGGCCAGCTCGAAGAAAAACAGCGCGAAGTGCTGATTCGCCGTTTCGGCCTGTACAACCACGAGCGTACGACCCTCGAAGATGTGGGGCGTGAACTCGGTGTGACCCGCGAGCGTGTTCGACAAATTCAGATGGACGCACTGAAGCAACTGCGCAAGATCCTGGAGAACCAGGGCTTCACCGAGCAGCTGTTGTTCCAGGAAGAATAAACACCACTCTGTACTCACTTCCCAACCGGCCTGTACTTACAGGCCGGTTTTTTTTCGGCGTCTAAATTGATGGTAATTTCCCCAATACAGCCGACAGGAAGCGGATGCCTGATTCACTGTAGGAGCGGCTTTAGCCGCGAATAACGCAAAATGCTTCAAAAGGGTCAGAGTCGATTGAAACTTTAGATTCCGACCCGGTCAACTATTTTCAATCGACTCTGACCCTTTTGAAGCACATTACGTGTCGGTTGCTGACAGAATGATCCCCGCGGCGACCTTGCGGCCTTCGTTCAGCAGGATATTGTAGGTACGGCAGGCCGCGGCGCTGTCCATGATTTCAACACCGACATTTTGCTGAATCAGGCAGGCATAGTGCTCGATAGCAGGGAACTTGAGGGTATCCCCGGTTCCGATCAGTACCAGTTCCGGTTGGAGTTCCAGCAGGGGATTCATGTGCTGCGCACATAGCTGGTCAATGTGAGCCGGTGCCCAGTCTTCGATCAGACGTTCGAACGAGATAATGACGCTGGATGTCTTCGGGACGCCGTTGACGATGATGACGCCCTGTTCATAGCCAGTGACGTGGTAGCCCTCGTCAATCTTCTCTTCGCTGAACTTCATAAGCCCATTATACGTCAGCAGGTATATGCAGTAGAATGCGCGTTTTTTCAAAGCAGAGAGTGGAGAACCCGTTGGACGCAGCAAAGGTAGGCCTGCTTGGCCTTGGAACCGTGGGGGGTGGGACGGCCACCGTCTTGCTCAGGAACGTAGACGAGATCGAGCGCCGTGTTGGCCGCAGGATCGAAATCATCCATGCGGCGGGTCTGGGTATTTCCGGGCAGACGATCCTCGATGCCGGCAAGGTGAAACTGACAGAAGATGCGTTCGAGGTTGTCGATAACCCGGAGGTCGAAATCGTCGTCGAACTGATCGGAGGCTATACCCTGGCGAAGGACCTGGTATTGAAAGCGATCGAGAACGGCAAACACGTGGTCACGGCCAACAAGGCCCTGATTGCCACGCACGGTCCGGAAATCATGCAGGCGGCGATGGCAAAGGGCGTGAATGTCGCCTACGAGGCTGCCGTTGCCGGCGGCATACCTATCATCAAGGCCGTTCGCGAAGGACTGGCAGCCAACCGAATCGAATGGGTCGCGGGTATCATCAATGGTACCGGCAATTTTATTTTGACGGAGATGCGCGACAAGGGCCGGGATTTTGACGATGTGCTGAAAGAGGCGCAGGCGCTAGGCTACGCTGAAGCGGATCCAACGTTTGATGTTGAAGGTATCGATGCGGCTCATAAGTTGACGATTCTTGCGTCACTGGCTTTTGGTATCGAGTTGCAGTTCGACAAGTGCTATACCGAAGGCATCAGTAAAGTTACCACGGACGATGTCAACTATGCCGGCGAACTCGGCTACCGGATCAAGCATCTCGGCATCACCCGCAAGACCGGTCAGGGTATCGAGCTGCGCGTGCATCCGACCCTGATCCCGGAAAAACGCCTGATCGCCAATGTTGATGGCGTCATGAATGCTGTACTGGTTCAGGGTGATGCTGTTGGGCCGACACTGTATTACGGCGCGGGTGCCGGTGCAGAACCGACAGCCTCGGCAGTTGTTGCCGATATTATCGATACCGTTCGCATGATCGACATCGATGCCGGTCACAAACTTCCATTGCTGGGCTTCAAGCCCGAGGCAATGTCTGATGCCGCGATTATGCCGATTGAAGACGTGGGGACAGCCTGCTATCTGCGCATGACCGCACTGGACAAGCCCGGTGTCCTGGCCGAGGTGTCCGAAGTGTTTGCACAACACAACATCAGCCTCGAAGCGGTACTGCAGAAGGAGCCCGCTCAGGGAGTCGACAAGGTACACCTGGTGCTGCTGACGCAGAAGGTAAGGGAACGCGAACTCAATACCGCAATGGCTGAAGTGGAACGCTTTGACGAGATCGAAGGCAGCGTGGCGAGGATCCGGCTGGAACACCTGGGATAGGGGATGGCGGTTTCCGCTAACGCGGTCGGGGTGTGTTTGCAGGAGCGGCTTCAGCCGCGAAGCGATCTTTTTACCACCTACCACAGTCCTCGTTTTTTCTTTTACCTGAACGGTTGATTTCGCCTTTCGGCGCGTTACGTTACAAATCACGTCCCTGTGATTTGCCCTTCGGGTCTGCATTCGCAGCACACATTCATTCCTGATGAATTTGTCTTTGCTTGCCCAAAGAAAAGTAACCAAAAGAAACGGCACCCCCGGTCGGCTTGCCC
>CP070838.1:594363-605670 GCA_020341835.1 Thiotrichales bacterium
TCTTCGGCCAGAACTACGGCTATGTGTTTCTCGGATACGGCCTGGGAGGCACCATTGGTCCCATGCTCGGCGGTTATCTTGGTGACATGGGTAATTTCATGCTTGCTTTCATCATCACCGGGGTAATGAACCTGGTTGCCGCGATCATAATATCAACGGCGAAAATACCATCAAAACCCGAGGAACAGGAAATTTCATCAAGTGGCCCGGTAGCGACAACTACACCGAGTACAGTGACAGCGCAGTAGTGTGAACCTGGGGACAGATCGGGTTTATTCTTTCGACTGCACTTTTTTGAATTAACCGTGGTTTGCCCGCTGTTAATTTATTGTCTAGTAACCGACTCCTTTAATCATTTTAACTTCGAGGCCCAAATAGCAAGCTTATGCTTCATGGCTAGCTGAGATATCTGATCCTGAGGAATCGGCTGAATTATCTTATCGTGTACCAGGAGCCGATAAATATATTCGATTTTTTCATTTGCCGAATCCGTGGGCTCAAACTCTACAACGCCTCTTTGTTCGCCATATCTCATTCCCTCGGCGATCGCTTTTTTCAGCAGCTCTTTTTCGTTTTTGAGTTTTTTCATAGACTGACTTACCTTGCAGGCTCCACATTAACCCACGATTTGAGTGGTAACAAGTGACGGAGCAACTAATTATTTATGATTGTTCCCGAGTGTTCAAAAATCAATCCTTTCGATTCAACGAGTCTGCCCCCTTTAAAAAAGCATTCACTGACTGGGTGTAATAATCCTGTACGATTTGCGTCCAAATAGCGTACGCGCTTCGTTAATCTTGACATTATTGCTTTGACTTTTCAGTAATTCCCTCGGCAAAGCAACAAGGACCTGAACGCCTGTGTCCAGCTGGACAGCAGCAATCAGCTCCGAGCCTGTTTCGTCATGGATTTCAGAGACACCGACAATTACTCCATCAAGCTGGTTGTGAAATAGCGGCACCTTGTATGCCGCTAATGCGATTAACACGAACCAAGCAACCAGCGCGATAATCAGCCCTGTACGACGAACCAATCGTTCATTCCTGTCCATCATCCAATTATTGTTCATTGATAAATTATCGGCGCATAGTCTAAAGGTGTCAGCACCAAACGGGTCAGAGTCGTTTGATTTTTCGTTTCAATCGACTCTGACCCTTTTGATTTTCCGGAAGTATAACTTAACCCATCGCGCCACCTTTGATCCTGCCTGGACTGGAAGCTCGAGATCACTTCAAGGTATCATCACGGGCGAATTCATTTGTTCGTTTTTTGTCCTGCCACTGTGACGGACGACACAGCGCGCATTGTCTGTCCTGTTTACACTAAATCCGACATTGACTTACTTGGCCAGATGTTGAGAATAGTTCTCAATAGATGGCGCAAGCAGGCACGGAGGGACATGACAATGAATTTCTCACGCACTGCGGCTATCGCCGCTGCCGCCTTATCGCTGACAGCATGTTCCGGCGGTGATGGCGGCTCACCACTCCCACCCAATAACCTTGCCGCCGTTGCAGTTGACGTTACAAGCCCAGATCCGCGGATAGCGCATCCGATGACCGTGTCGGTGCATCTCTCGGCAGACCGGGAGGCTGAAAATGTCACCGTATCGCTGTTCGCAATCGACAAGACTGATGACCCCGATTTCGATGTCAGGCAGATTCCGATCGATACTGTGGTTATCGAAAAAGTTGCTGCCGGCAGCCGTGACTACGAGATGGAAGTCGTCATTCCCGCCAGCGTCGAATTCGCCGGCGAGTATTACATCGGTGTGGATGTCGACCCGGTGGAAGAGATTTCCGAAACCGACGAGGAAGACAACCTGGCAGAGATCGACGTAGTGCTGGGAGACTCTAATGCGCCGAATCTTGTTCTTTCGGACGTGGCGCTTGACCGCCTTGCCCTGATCGTCAGGACAGACAAATACGAAGATCAGGTAGATCCCGCAACGGGTGATGTATACAACGCCGATGCCGGCGGTGTGATCACCATCGGCGCTGATGGCCTCGAGCTGAATGAAACCGTCGATATCGAGACATATGCAAGCCTGCGAATCAAACGCACAGACAACGGCACAACCCATGATGTACCGTTGTACCTGTGGCACTCGGCGTTACAGCGTTATACCCACGCCTATGGTATTGATCCGGAAACGGGATTTTCGGTTAATACCGAGTGGCTGCCGATGGGTACGTTCACACCACGACTATCGGAAATCACCGGAGAGGAAGCTGAACTGGACGACGTGGTACGTAATGCCGAGCACATGGATTTTTATTTCCCCGGCAGGCTCGGCGACGTGCTGGAAGAGCAGCTGCGTTTTCCGCCGCAACCCTGTACGGGCAACTGTACGCAGAGCTTTCCACCGCCGACCATTCCGCCACCAGACCTGACCGTCCAGGCCATTAACGAGCTGGAGACTTTCCTGTCAGGCCTGCCGTTCAGCGGCGTGCGAGGTGACGAGAGCGCGGGCATGGCGGTGCTGGATTTCGCGATTTGCGTCAAGGTGCGCGCGGCCGATCCGAACGTGGTAGACAGCAAGGCGGACGACAACGAAATCTGCCCGGACATTGATATCTTTCTGCCGCCTCTGCCCGCCGGTACCCCGTCATATAATATCGGTAGCTACGTACCGGTGGGTACCACACCTGTAGACCCGCAGAGTTCAGGTGACGGCTTCGCCACCAAAAGCGGCAACCGCAACTTTTCGTTTAACCTGGATTTTGGTGCCAGCGCGACTGCAGATGACCGGGGTTACATCGAGGAAGTTACCGCCGGCATTCCGGTCACGGTACTTGGAACCCCTTTCGATTTCATGCGCATTACTGCACGCGCCCAGCTGGTGCCGGACTATCGGGGCAAACCGGCATCTGAAGAGTCGGGTTTCTCATTCGAAATACGGTTCCTCAACCAGGTGATCGATGCCTTGCCACCGACCACAGCCTCGGTAACCGTTTCCCTGGTGCAGTACTCCAAGGAGGTTGAAAAGGATCAGCAGCTGTTCGTGGGCCCGGTGCCGGTGGTAGTCGGCGCTTCGGCCGGTGGCAGTTTCGGTATTGATTATAACTTCGGCTATAACGATGATCTTCCGCCATTCTTCGGTGACGATAATGGAGTCCTGCGACTGGGAAGCAGTATCGAACCGTTTGCGAATCTCGAGGCCCTGGCATTCGCCGGTGTCGGGCTAAAGGATGTTTTCGTTGCCGGGGTGGAAGGCGTGCTCACCCTGCTTGATGAAAGGATCGTCTTCTTCGTAGGCGTGGATATCGACGTGCTGAAAGATGGTTTCGACAATCCCGACGGCGATGTTGAATTCATCATCTCCCAGAAGCTGGAGCTGAGCAACATCTTTACCGGACCGCAGGGTCACATCAACCTGTTTGCCAAGTACACAGCACCCAAGGTCAGCACCTGTAAATGGAAGTTCATCAAGTTCAAGTGCATCAAGCTTGGCTCGATCAAGGTAACCAAGAACCTCTACAGTACGCCGGCACTGTTCAGGCGCACAGATGTTTTACTCGAGTACCCGATTGAAGAGATCGACGTGGTGATTGTCGACGGTCAGCCGGCGTATTTCGACTTACCGTGAGCTGAATAATGAATCGTTGGTTATTACCGGCAGCGCTGGGATTGGGTGTGGTCGTGCTGGTCGCGATATGGTTTACCGGCGCGACGGACAAGGCGCAGGAAGCGGCGTCGACCACTAACACACCGAACGACAGTATTCCGCTTTTTATCCAGTGGCACGCTGGCATGGCCCAGCAATACCGGGTGTTGTCAGAATCTTCGATGCAGATGGAGACAACCACGGCTGGCGGCGCCTCGTCTATCCGCGTTCAGTTGCAGGGATTGCTGAATATGCTGACGCTGGAATCGGATATGGATGAAGTGCTGGTTGGCTTTCAACTGTCTTCAGTCGAGCTGAAGATCAACGACGTGGTTGATTCCGATACCAACCAGGCGCTCGGCATCCCGTTCAGGGTACGTTTTGCTGGGGACGGTATGCCACGAGCGTTCGAGTATCCCGCCGAACTCAGCACCCGTAACCGCAGCATACTGGAAAACCTGGTTCGCACCTTCCAGGTCAGCCTGGATAATGCCGATAACTGGGTGACACAGGAAACCAACGCCTCGGGGAGCTACGAAGCGGCCTACAAACGTACCGGCCAGGCCCGGATCGAAAAATCCAAGCGCAGGTTCAACAATACCGCGGCAGGCATGTTGCCCTGGTCTGATCTTGAATCAACGGAAACCATACTGCTTGAAGCCGGGCGCGACTGGCTGGCTTCGATGACGGTAGCAGAAACCATGCGTTCCGAAGGCCAGGGTGGACCGGCGATGGCAGTCCACAACCATGCAACACTCGAGCTGATGCCAGGTGTGCGCCTGACGCTGCAGCCAGATACCTGGCAATTTGCAGCAAGCGTGGCCGCGGTTGACGACATGGCTACGATGAAAGCCAGACGACCGGTACCGAACATGACGCCCGAGGAAGCGCGCAGGCAGATACTGGCGACTGTTCCCGAACTGGATGCGGCGAAACAGGGACGTCTGGCACTGGTACATCGATTACGTGACCTCCTGCTTGTCGACGCATCCCTGTCCGAAGTAATTCTTGATGTGTTGAAAACACAGGACCTGGATGACCGTACACGCGCCGACCTGTACCTCGCGCTGGAACAGGCCGGGACTGAAAGCGCGCAGGCGGCGCTGGTCAGTGTGATTATCGACAGCAGCTGGTCACTCAAGGACGGCATGCGAGCCATCGTCGCAATGGGCGGAATCAAGGCGCCTGCCACAGAAAGCGTCTCTGCATTATGGGATACAGCACAGTCCGCGTACGGTGATGAACGCCAGAGAATGGCGAATGCGGCCGCCTTCGCACTCGGCAGTGTCGGCAACACGATGCGCGAGGCTGATGATCCTGAGTATGCGTCATTGCGATCCAGTCTGCTAAGTAGCGCAACAGGCACTTTTGATGTTAATCAACGAAGTAATTTCATTACCGCACTGGGCAACACCAACGATCCGACACTGGCGAACGAGGTGGTTGAATTTATGAATGATTCAGAACCGGCGATACGCCGTGCTGCAGCTTTGTCACTGGGCACCCTGGGTACCGACCAGGTCGCCGACACACTGATGTCGCACTACAGGCATGAAGACAATGGTTATGTCCGAGGCGCAATAGCCGAATCGTTACAGTCATGGACACAACCTACCGATTCCGCGATGGCAATGTTCAGACAGGCAGTGCGAACCGAGGCAGATGAGCGTACACGCTATAACATCGCGGTACTGCTGGGTGAAAATCTGCAGAATTTCCCGGAGAACGAAGCAGCGCTAAGGGAAATCATGCGTACAGAGCCCTCGAAACGCATCCGTCAGAAAGTCGCCGAAGCACTCGCCTCAAATAATGGGAAATAAAGCAACCTCCCCCCGTTGTGAGGCTGCCCCTTTTCATACCTGCTGCTGCCAGTCAGACGATGGCGTAAATCACTGCAACGACGATCAGGATAAAGGCTACGGCTTGTATCGCAATGCGAGTGAACATGATCTGCTCGCTATGCTCACGGTCATAGGATCCCCCATGCGCCATTGAACCCACGCCCCAGATCAATGCAGCCACGACACCAACCAGCGATAGAACAACCAACAATGTCAGTAAACTCATAATCAACCCTCCTTTAAACCATCGTCACCATTCTGATTGGGGAGATATTGATTTAGGTCAAGTATTAGCGAATCTCTCGTGTTTCGAATTCAGCGAGAAAGACAAAGAGGTGAGTTGTTACAAATGCGAACTATTCGCATAATGCCCGATTCCATTAAAAAACGGGACCGAATCATCGTCGTAGCGAGTATTAGCGAAAACCTTACTCTGATTCTGATCGCACACCTTCGGGATAGAAATTATCACCCGCCAGCACAACGAAATGCGTCGGCCGTTCCGCAGCCAGACGCTCCATAGATTGTGCAATTTGCCGTGCAAGCTCGTTCCCGTACCCCTGCCTGCCAACCACCAGACATGTAATCTGCCCTGGCCCCTCACTTGATGGCGCAGCAATTCCAGGAGGAAGATCCAATTGCGGCATCGATCGAATTGAACTCACCCACACAGCGACCAGGCCAAGGCCGAACACAAAGATGACCAGCATCCAGACTTTGTACAAATTTCTGATCAATAATCAGTCCAGCATCGAAAAAGCGGTTTACAGATAAAAGGAAAGATTTGTTTTACCTATTGACGATTAATGCCAGGCCGACCCCGGGAGCGAAACCCTGTGCTACGACGTAGAATATTTGCAGCTTCGCAAAAATCTGGGTCAGATCCATTTACTCTCTTAAAGCAGTGTTTTTGCTTTTAAACTATGGCGTTTAAGCCATTATTTCCGGTCGATGTTAGATGATTTTTTAATGGAAACAACGGGTTGTGTTGGTCCGACCCCGTTAGACCCCCGTTAGACCATCAGTAATGCGACTATTCCTCGCAATCTTACTTTGCTAGAGTTGGGAGTGATGAAACCTGACGGAGAACACTATGAGATTTTCCATACTCAAAATCGTGACCGCATCGGCCATTGTGTTTTTCGGCTGCCAGACGAGCCTGATGGCGGAAGACAACCCAGCCGTTCAGACGACCGACCAGCAGCCCGCCGCACAAAGCACGGCCAAGCCACCCGGCACCGCAGTCCCGCCACGGCCAGCCTATCGCGGCTATTACCCTCACCGCCCTTACTACAGACCCTACCGTCGGAGAGGCAGCGGCAGCGGAATTGGCTTTGGCAGCGGCAGCGGGCCAAGCTTTGGGTCACGCAGGGGCCCGGGCTGGGATGACTGGGGCCGGGACCCGTTCTTCGATGACCCCTTCATGAACGACCCGTTCATGGATGACCCATACTTCGACCGCCCGTACCTCGGTCGTGACCCCTGGCGGCGACATGGCAGTGACAGCGGTTTCGGCTTTGGCAGCGGCAGTGGTCCGAGCTGGGGCTCAGGAAGTGGCCCCCGCTACTACGACCGCGGCTATGGCCCGCGTGACTGGGGCCGGGACGGCGGCGGAATGGGATTCGGCTGGTAAATATCCGTTAAACATGGTCAGCAAAAAGCCCCGCATCGCGGGGCTTTTTGCTTTAGTCGGTTTTCTTTTTTTTGCAGTAGTGGCTGGAACTGGTAAAAGGGTCTGACCTCTTTCTTAATTCGTCGCCTTTTATAACATGGCGTCTTCCGACCCCAGTTCCTCTTCGTTCAGATCCGCCTGCTCGATCAGGTTGATAGCGATAGCGATAAAATCGCTGTCTGTGATGATACCTGCCAGCCGACCATCCGACACCACCGGCAGACAACCGTATTTGTTAGAGTGCATATACATTGCAGCGGTGCGCAAGGAGTCCATTTTATCGATCACGCTCACGTTTTTGATCATGATGTCTGATAACCGGGCATTCGCCCCGCCTGTATCCGAGGTTTTGTTTTCGCGTCCCTCCGGGTCCGGAACCGTTGCGGCGAGAATATCCCTCTGCGTGACCAGACCGATCAGGCGGTTCTCGTCATCAGTAACCGGTATATGACGTATATGTCTCTCGGTCATGATTTTCCTGGCATCATTGATCGAATCGGTTTGACTCATCGTACAGAGCTCTGACGTCATAAATTCTTCGACTGTAATCATTTATCTGAATCCCCAAATGTAATTAGTAGTGCAGAGGTCTGACCCCGTTAATCACAAAAAATACCACAGTTAAATTTTAGACTGAATAAAGGGTTCTTACCCTAAAATTTTATTATTTTCTCCGGGTCAGAAACCTGTCAAGCTGGTTTGCGAACGCCTGGCGATCGCCCTGGTTGAGTGCAGGAGGGCCACCCGTATCGACACCGCTGGCGCGCAGGGTTTCCATAAAATCGCGCATGCTCAGGCGCGCCCTGATGTTGTCCGTGGTATACATTTCACCCCGTGGATCGAGCGCATGGCCGCCTTTCTCGATGACATCCGCAGCCAGGGGAATATCGGCAGTAATCACAAGATCGCCCGGGTCAAGACGTTTCACGATCTCGTTGTCCGCCACGTCGAAACCCGATGCAACCTGCACAGACGAGATGTGCCTGGATTTAGGCGTGGGGATGTACTGATTCGCGACCAGCGTTACCTGCGTTGCTGTGCGCTCAGCCGCCCTGAATAAAATTTCTTTTATCACCACGGGACATGCATCAGCGTCTACCCAGATTTTCAAAATATGCTTTACCGGTAAATTAAGTTTGACGGAAAGCGATTATAAAGGTGTGCCGCCATTAAGAGCACGCTATATTTTAAGGAGAATGGAAAAGGGGCCTGGCTCCTTTAATTGCGACAGCCGCCCCTTGCCCAGACCGAGGTGCAGCGTTAATCTGATACTCAGGAGTACAGTATTTATTTCCGGAGGTCGACCGATCTGGAGGTGCACCATGGAAATCAATGCATTACCAAAGTACGATGACAGCGACAATCCGACGAACTGCTGCCCGAGGTTCAATCCTGAAGGCTGGGACGAACAGGAGCTTCATTTCAAAGACAAACTGTTCGTCAAAGCACGCACGCGCAGTGTTTTTCATATACCTGTCAATATGGGAACTGTATACCCGAAAACGTTCAAGGCGATTGAGGACGCTGGTGCGATAGACATGAACGACATCATCGTGTTATCCAACGACCCTTCGCCATGGGTAGGTGAGCACTATTTCGCCGCATCGAAAGACGTACCAGGACAGGAGATGGTCAGGATGTCCGGTGATTACCTGACCAGGGTCTTCGAGGGTCCATTCAAAAATATTCCTGAGTGGGAAAAGGAAATGGCGTCACTCGTTGAAAGCAGAGGGAGAAAAGTAAAGAAGATGTATTACTTCTACACCACTTGTCCGAAATGCGCAAAAGTCTACGGGAAGAACTACGTGGTTGGGGTCGCCGAACTCAATGGTGAATGAAAATTCAAGCGGCCTCATACCTTTGATTCAAACCAGCTAAAATTACAGTTAGTTTCCAGACTGAGTAAACGGTTCTGTACCTTTTAATTCTTGAGTACAAAGTTGGTCTCGTCGCCTACAGGGCGACAGGGCACTACCATGCCTATTGAAACGAGACAGATACTGCACCATGACGGTGCCCACTTGAGCTACTGGTTGAGCCGTCCTGAAGGCGCCGAACGAAGCCTGATTATGCTTCATGGTGTTGCGAGTAACCATACGCGCTGGTCAGAGTTCGCCGCTCATACTATCCTGGCAGAGAAGTGGAATCTCCTGAGGCCGGACTTGCGCGGACACGGGGATTCGATGTTTTATGGTCGTATCAGTCGAAGCCGCTGGGTTACCGATCTCGAGGCCATCCTGGAACAGGAAGCCTTACCACGGGTGATCTTGTTGGGTCACAGCCTCGGGGCCGAAATCGCCCTCGACTTCGCCGCTGCCTATCCTGACCGTGTGGCGGGTTTGATTCTGATCGATCCGGTCTTCCATCAAAACCTGCATGGCGCGCTGGCATGGGTGCGACGTCTGCAACTCGTGTTATGGATTCCGGTCGGTTTGCTCTGGTTGGCAAATGCACTGGGCTTGAGGCGGCGCCGTCATCCACCACGCGACATGTACGCCCTGGACGAGAAGACCCGCGCCACCCTGCGGTCCACTCCGGGCATGAAGATCGCGGATCTGTATATTAATCCGCTGGCAGACCTTTCTTACATTCCCCTGGCCAATTACCTGCAGGATGTTTTGGCAGTCGTTCAGCCTGTGCCAGAACTGAAAGCCATCGACCTGCCGGTGCTGGCGCTGATGTCCAGGGGCTCCAGTCTCAGTGACCGGCACCGTAATGAAGCGCAAGTCAGGCGCATTCCCAATGCTGCCATCAGAATCGTGGACTGCGATCACTGGCCGTTAACCGAGCAACCCGAAATTGTGCGTGAGATAATCGATGAGTGGTGTGAGGCAAAGTTTGAACAAACGGGCCCGGCACCTTGAATTCCTTGAATACCGCTGTGGCCTACCCCGTTTAAAAACAGATGGAGCGAAGGGCCCTGACCCCTTTAATACATTTTCAGCGCACGGGTCACTCGATGACCTTACCGCGTAACGCCTTGTCGCGGCCGCGCCGCTTCTTCTCGTCAAGCCGTTTTTCTCGCGATGCCCGCGTCGGTTTAGTCGCGATCCTCTTGCGACTTGCCCGCGCTGCGCGCCTGACAAGCTCGGCCAGCCGCTGTAACGCTGCTTCGCGGTTGCGTTCCTGACTGCGAGACTGTTGAGCCTTGATGACGATGACGCCGTCGGCAGTGATGCGGCTGTCGCGCGAAGCCAGCAGGCGCTCCTTGTAGAATTCGGGCAACGAAGAGGCCCGGATATCAAAGCGCAAGTGAATCGCCGTCGAGACCTTGTTCACATTCTGCCCACCAGGCCCCGATGCGCGAATCGGGCTCAGCTCGATCTCACTAAACGGGATCGAGACACGGCTTGAGATGACGAGTCTGTCACTGGTGGTGTTCATGCCCCTGCGCCGCGATTGATTATCATGGGTATAGCTGGAATAAAAGGCCTGTTACTCGAATAGCAATCGGCATCACCGAAATGACCCACTTGTATTCAGTTGCGGCCTGGATAAGCGGGGCCAGGTGAAACCTTTTTCCTGATAACGCATTTCATATTGCTGGAATCAAGTTTTATCTGATCCCGCTTCTTCCAGATTTTTCTCATCCGCACGCCTTTCCCTGAGCATAGCCATCGTTCTTCCACAAAGACGGTCGTACATATTGAGAATAACGTCTATCAGAACATATAGTGAGTCTTTCATTTCCGCATCAGCGATAATTTTTGCCTGATCAATCGTCATCCCTGATTCCATTAACCGAATAGCGTTTGCCATGCGTTTGTCCTCACCGACAATGTGAAACGCCAGCCAACGAATCAGATACTGCATGATGTTTTCCACGCCCTCATGCAAAGGCTTGTCGGAATTGGCCAACTGAAGTTGGTTAACTTTTGGCCAGAAACTATCGTGCGTATGCTGATGCGATGAGAACCAGGGATCGTCCTCATCAAAATAGCGCAACCAGACGCTCTCTTCATCCATGAAATGAAGATGTGCATATTTTGCCAGTTCATCGAATGTGCTGGATAAAACCGAGTAGTCCTTTTCGATCATTGCCCTGGCAAGCCTGTTGACGAGCCTTGCCAGTGTACGGTGCTGTTCGTCGATGCGTTCATGGCCCGTGTTGAATTTTTCGTTCCATGGAAAGATTTCAAAATCTTCCGGGTTTTCTGTGTCCTGGTTTTCAGGTTTATTAATCATCA
>CP070838.1:605770-614641 GCA_020341835.1 Thiotrichales bacterium
GCAGCAGGAACAGCAGCAGGAACAGCAGCAGGAACAGCAGCAGGAACAGCAGGATGGCCAGCAGGGCGAGGAAGGTGAACAGGGAGAACAGGGCCAGCAGGGCGAAGAGGGTGAAGAAGGCGAAGAAGGTGACAGGGACGAGGAAACCGAGGAAGGTGAACAGGATGATACCGGCGAGAGGGATGATGAAAATCAGCAGGATGAAAAGGGAATGGAAGGCGAAAAGGACGAGCAGAAGCAGCAGGATTCAGCCAGTTCCGGTGAAGAGCAAAGCGAATCGAAGGACCAGGAATCGGGCGACGCCGGCGACCAGCAGGCGCTAGAGCAGAAACAGACAGAGCAGAAACAGAAAGAGACGGGTGATGAAAGCGGCTCGGGGACGGAGCAGGAACAGGCTGAGGCCCGGGGTAAGGAAGAACAGCAGGACGGTGGCCGCGATGATCAGCAATCCAGATCGGATGCCGGCGACCGCGAGGAGGGTGAACGCGGTGAGCGGCAACGCGATCAGCGAGAACAGGACAGAGGGCGCCCACGACGCTGGCAGCCCAATGTGGGAGACAGCGGCCCCGGGCCCGGTGAAATGGAGTTCCCGGAAGGTGCCGGTCTGGTCGAAGCCGTCGAACAGTTCGACCAGCTCGGCGAACAGCTGGATCAGGACGCCGATGAAACCAGCCAGACACCGGACGCCAGTGGTCAGGGTGGTAGCGCCTATATGATCCTGGTAGAACAACAACTGGAAGGCATTGAAGGCGACCCTGCCCAGTTGCTGCACAACCGTTTCAAGCTGGAGGAGCGTCGCCGCCTGCAGTCAAAACACCTGGGAGGCATGATCTATGAACCCAGGCCCTGGTAACTCCAGCATGATCCTCAAACTCACCGGATTCGGCTTGTGGCTGCTCAGCCTGGCACTGCCGGTGGCCGTGCTGGCACAGCAGCCGGTGTATGGTGTGCCTGGACTGGCGCCCGGAATGCCGGGACTGAATCCCTATGTTCCGGGTGCAACACCGGGTATCCCGGGGCTGACGCCGTTTGTACCCGGTGCGGTACCGGGAATGCCGGGGCTGACACCCGGTCTGCCCGGGATGACGCCGGGTGTGCCCGGGTATAATCCGATGTCCCAGACCGTTCCCTATATACAGCCCCAGGCTCCCGGCAGCTATACGCAACCGCAGACGGTGCAACAGCCGTACGGCCTTCAGAACCCATGGGTTTACCCGTCCAGGCCTGCGCAGAGCTTCCAGCCGCAACAGCCGGCACAGGTGCCGGTGATCAAGCCGTACCTCGAGATCGAGGTCGATAGCAACACCGCCTATGTTCACCAGAACCTGGTGATGATCATTCGTGTGATCAGTACGGTCAATCTGAAAACGGCGACGGCACAGATGCAGGATACCGACGATGTCATTTTCCGTCAGTTGGGGGACGCAACAGCCAAGACGCGAACACGCCGGGGGCAGACCGAGATCGTCAACACGCTGCATTTCCAGCTGACACCGCTGCGCAGTGGACGTATAGAGCTGGACGAGATAAGCGTGACCGGTGTTATGGATGTGGCAGCGCCGACTGATGCAAGCTACGACGCTGTTGCGCCGACCCGGGTTAGTTTGACGGTAAGTGACCCGGTACCGGGCGTACAGCCGTGGTTGCCGCTGCAAGAGCTGGTACTGAGTGCCAGCCTGAGCAATGACGAGCGCGTCGGTGAAGGCGAACCGATGACGCTGACGGTCGTACAGCGAGCGGTCGGCATGTCCGGGGCTCAGCTGCCGTCACTTGAAACCCAGCTGCAGGCGCCCGGTCATCGCCTTTATCGGGAAAAGTCCGATTACGAGGGCACGGTGACCAAGCAGGGCCAGCTGGTTGGCACCCGTACAGACCGTTATACCCTGGTGCCCCAGCAGGGCAACGAGGTGGTGATACCGGCAATCCGGGTCGACTGGTTTAACGTCAAGCGACATCGCAAGGAAACCTCGGTTCTTCCCAGCCGTTTGCTGAATGAACGCGAGCGCCGTTCAGGGGAACAAGGGCTGGTCATATCCGGCGAGCAGGCCGGGGCGACGGTGTACTGGATTATGTGGCTGATCTCGCTGCTCACAGCCTTCCTGCTCGGCAGGTACTGGCAGCGGCTCGCGCCGTACTTGCGCAGTTTCAGGCACTGGCTCTGGCAACGACTGAATACCGCCAGCCAGCCGGCATTGCGACACACGGCGGAAGTGCTGGCGCGCATGTCGCCTCAGCGCAACCTGCACCGCCTGCGTCGCCAGGTCGCCGACAACCTGCCGAGGTCGGCACGCCTGTGGTTCTGTGTGCGCAGTGCCGATGATGAGCAGGATCCGGACGACTGGAGCCAGGTACTGCGATTCCTGATCAACCGCCGCCTCGGCCTGTCGGCGCAATTGCCGATGTCGAAGCTGGCGGAAAAGATTATTGAAATTCATCCCGGCGCGGATTCAGACAAGATTCGCGCGCTGTTGAGCGAACTCGAAGCGGGGCTGTTCGCAGGCAGGCCGATACAGGATTTCGCCGCCTGGAAGAAGGAATTCAAACGCCAGATACGGCCACGCCCTTTCGCGCGTTTACGCTTCAGGCCACGCTACCTCCAGCCTGCCGGACTACCGAGCCTCAATCCTACCAGCTGATTGCGTCAATGGCGCATAAGCCTTAAGTCCTGCGTCTTTGGTCATGAGTCAGGATCAAACAGGCTCTGAACATTGCTAACAAAGTAATCGTCAAGTCCACTGGGGTGTAGTGCAACCACCCGTTATGGTGACATAATACCCCACTGGCAAGCTGTTAATACCGTTTACAAGGACATGACTGTGATTGAGTATCGTCATTGCAGATTAATATTGTTACTTCTTCTCGCCGTTGTGGTCTCTGCGTGTACCACCGTGCCGTTTGATGAGCCCAAGCCATACAGTAAAGCGTTTACTGAAACAGCTGACACCAGGCTTGGCCAGGGCGTAACCGAATGGGTTGATGCGCATGACGGGCGTTCCGGTTTCTACCCGTTATCACAGGGTATGGATGCCTTAGGTGTTCGCCTGCGCCTGGCCGAGGTTGCAGAAAAGAGTATCGATCTCCAGTACTTTCTGATGAAGAACGATACCGCGGGTATCGTCATGACCAATGCCTTGCTCAAGGCCGCGGACCGTGGCGTTCGTGTGCGTTTCCTGCTCGACGATATTTTTACCACAGCGTCGGATCGCGGCCTGCTGTTACTCAATCAGCATCCGAATATCGAAGTCCGGCTGTTCAATCCCATTTCGCGCCGTGGCTTTGCATCACTGAATTTCGTCGGTGATTTCAGACAGGCCAACCGGCGCATGCACAACAAGTCCTTCACCGTAGACAATATGATCAGCGTTGTCGGCGGGCGCAATATCGCCGACGAATATTTCGAACTGAAAACCGATTCGGAATTTGTCGACTTTGATGTCGCGGCGTTAGGGCCCATTGTTGCCGATATCTCGCGCTCGTTCGATGACTACTGGAATCATTCCCGCGCGGTGCCGATGGAACGGATTGCGGCCAACGAGGCAGATGAGGATCTTGAGTCAGTCCGTGCTGAAATCGATGAGCGGATGAACAGCATCTATGATTCGGTGTACAGCGAGGCGCTCGAAAGCCAGCTGCTCCAGGACCTGATCGCGAACCGTCGACAGCTGTTTCACGCCGAGGCACGCATACTGTCAGACAGTCCTGACAAGCTGATCAATGAAATCAGCGAGGAGCATATGCGCCTGGCAACCGATCTGCGCGGCGTGCTGTACAGTGCCGAGAAAGAGATTATTTTTATCTCCCCGTACTATGTTCCCGGAAAAGGCGGCGTCGAGCTGGTGCGGAATCTCGTCGACAAGGGCGTACGTGTAGTTATTCTGACCAACTCACTGGCGTCCAACAACCACGTGCCGGTGCATGGCGGCTACGCGCGCTACCGCAAGGATGTCATCAGGGCCGGTGCTGAACTGTATGAGGCCAGGGTTAATTCAGCACGTGAACGCAGCGGTGACGATGACGGCCCGGAAACGTTGACGCTGCATACCAAGGCATTCCTGATCGATCAACGTTATCTGTTTGTCGGATCATTGAATCTTGATCCGCGCTCGATACAGATCAATGCCGAGATGGGTCTGCTGATCGATTCGGAGGAAATGATTCAGTACATGGTGCCGAATCCCGGTGAGCGAATATCCATGATGACCTACCGGGTAATATTGAATGAAGACGACGAACTCGAGTGGCACGGGCGCATCAATGGTGAAGAGGTGATCGAGACCAAGGAACCGAACACCAGCGCATGGTTGCGCTTCAAGGCCTGGATTTTAAGAATCGCGCCCGAGAGCCAGCTCTAACAGGGTTTAAATGATCGGTATCGAAACTACCTGGAATCAGGAGGGCAATATGAACAGCATCTCGAAGCGGTTGAAAATTGATAACTGTCCTGCCTGCGTGAAGGTATTGTACGAGCATACCGGATGATCAGTTTCCTGAAAAAGAAGTTGTTCACGATTGCAGCGATCGTCGTCGCGGCCCTGTTCTGGTTTTTTGATGCTTCAATTCATTATTTTATTTACGGCGAACCGGAGTTTGAATACGTTCCATCCGATATCAATGAGCTCTGGATGCGGCTGGTCATTGTGGGCCTGCTGCTCCTGTTCGGGCTGTTTGCCGATTACTTTACAAACAGGATTATGCTCAAGGAAAAACAGATGGAAGTGGTTTATGTCTATAACGCGATGCTGCATGCAAACCATCATATTCTGAATAACGTGATCAACCAGATGAAGTTATTCAAGATGGAGGCGATGAGGAGCAAGGACTTCGACCGGGAGGTCATTAATCTGTATGACAATACAATCAGGGAAGCAACAGAGTTGATTGATACACTGTCGAAGGTCAAGGATGTATCTGATAAAGGCGTGCTCGAGCCTTTGGAAGCAGAAAAAGCGGATTAGGATGCGCTGGTCCTGATTCAGCACCTGCGCCGCTTGTAGAGTTCACATTCGCTCAGAAAGTTTTCTGTACTTTTGGGCATCGGCGTCCGCGCCCGGGTAATAAAGGCAATCAGCCTGACCCCCGTCTTGAGCATGTGTTTGACATCAAGCACGTCAATCAAAACTTCGCCGCTTTGAGCGGTGTACTGCCTCGGCGAAAAATCGGTGACTTCCTCGCCGGCTACGACAAAATCAGACCAGACATCGAAAATATCGTCATCCGTGCGTAAGGTTTCACACTTGCGGCGGGCAGCGCGGGCGTATTCAAGAATTAACTGGTCGACGCCCGGGAATCGCGGATCATCCCTGATGCACTGGGCCATGTATTCAGCGGCCTGATCGATGTTGTTCATTGTCATCGCGATCTTCAGATAGCGGCTTTCATAAAAATCATCAACCGACATGATAAAGGCTTTGAACGGTTCGCCCCAGAGTTCGTCGATACCGGGGTCGCCGTTTCGGTGTTTGACCAGGCTGCCATATTCCAGTGCTTCCCTCAGACACTGGTCGCAGGTATGCATCAGGTCACTGTCAGGCAGAATCTCAACGCCGCTGGCTTCCAGGTCAACAAGGTGTGTGAAGATATCGGCGGCACGATTGAACAGAGCGCCGGCGAGCATCGCGCCCTTGACACGTTTCTTTCTGGGATCCTGTTCGGCCTCATAAGCCGCGCGAACATCCTCGAGCAGCCGGCCCGGGATATTGATGCCGTGTTCCATGTGGTTGAACAGGCGTCTGGTCAGTGACTGTATCAGGCTTTTTTTGGCCTTGAGGTTGTTCAGCGGCGGCTCATAGCATTTGATCCAGTAACCTTCGTAATGGACCCGATCAACGCCATCGATCTGCTTGCGCTGGCCATTCTGAATGGTCTCGTGCATTTGTTCGAAACCCTTTTTGTGTGTGTTAACTATAAGAAAATCATACGACTTAAACTGCGCGCTGACAAATCGGATGAGGGACTCCGGGCGCCTGAATTGATTCACAAAGTCCCTGTCCAGCTGTAATCTGATTCAGAATTTCTAGAGGATGGGCAAATGAAAATATCGATTAATCTGGCTGCAATGATCCTGCTCCTGGTTTCGTCTTCTGTGTTATCTGAGGAAACCCTTCCTGATATCGAGAAGCTGAGAAACGGTTTCTATGTATCGACGATCGATCTCGACGGGCGAATCGTCAAAAGATACCTGGTCGACACCCGGGCGCAGCTGTGTTTTTCATCGAACAATGTTATTCCCTGCGAAAATCTGGCGCTGCGCAAAGAATGGAAATCCGTGATCAACTGGGTGAGATAATGTCTTTCATTGACCGGCTAAAGCGTTCTGGCAGCTTGCTGTCAGGTTTGACGGCATATTGAGTTCCGTTGCCAGCAGGGCTAGACTGAAACCTGCTTTCAGTCCAGCCAGGGCGGTATGGATCGCCCACAGGAGATGACGAAATGAAAAGATTACTGATCAAACTTGTGATGGTTTTGACGTGCACACTGGCAATCCAGGCGGGACCTGTATGGTCAGATGACGATGAGGACGTTGCCATGGTGGTATACCATGCCGATTTCAGCGATCCACGCCGTTTCAGTGCGATGTTGACCAGTATCAACAACATGGTGACGCATTACAATAATGAATTCATCGATTATGATGTGCGCATCGTGTTTGTATCACACGGGATACGCTTTCTCACCGAGAACAAACTGGAGAAGACACCGTTCTCTGCCGATGCTGCGCTGGAAGAGCGGCGTGCGAACCTGAAAGGCAGGCTGGGAACGTTGAACGACGTGCATAACGTCAAATTCGAGCTCTGCGATATCACCCGCGCGCAGATCAACCTGCCTGAAGACGCCTTGTACGACAGTGTCGATATGGTGCCTTCAGGCGTGGTCAGAATAGCAGAACTGCAAAAGCAGGGCTTCGCCTACATCAAAATCGAATAACCGCTATCCGGGGTAAGTACCTGTTTAAGTGAATCAAACGAAGTTGTTCTTAACGCTGGGATAAGGTTCCCGAAATAACCAGGTGAGTCATGCGATGAAATATCTGTTGTTATGTTTTTTATCTGTGCTGCCCGTTATCAGCGTGGCACACGAACCGGTGGATCATTACGATCGTGTCCAGTTGAGCGCTAGCGCCCAGGCCCAGGTGGACAATGATACGGTAATAGCCGTTCTGTACAGCCAGGAAGAGGGTAGTGATGCTGTTCAACTGACCGGGCTTGTCAACGAACGTGTCAACGAGGCTGTCGAACTGCTGCAACAGTACGAATCGATCAAGTTCCAGACAAGCGCGTACTCCACCAGCCCGGTCTACCACAAGAGCAAGGTAACCGGCTGGCGTGTCAGGCAGACCTTGCGGCTCGAGTCGCAGGATATGGCGCTGATGAGCAAGGTGGTCGGCCAACTGCAACAGGCACTGGCTCTGCAGGGACTGAGCTTTACAGTGTCGCCGGAATTGAAGAAAAAGACCGACGATCAACTCATCGATCAAGCCCTGATCAAATTTCAGCAGCGTGCCCTCAGGATTACACAGCAGCTCGGCCGAAAGAATTACAAAATCGTTGATATCGACGTATCAACGTCTACCGGCCATTATCCACGACCGCAATACGAGGCCGCCATGATGGCGAGCAAGGCTGCCGCGCCCGTGATCGAGGCTGGCGAACAGACCCTGAAGGTCAGGGCGTCGGGTCAGATTGAAATGGAATAGTTTCCGTCCCATATCCCGGATATCTGCAATGACACTGGCTGGCTACGCGTCCTCGACCGCATTCAATGATGATCAAAATTTATTCAGTTCGCTATTCTGCAGGCCCTGTTAAGCCATGATGCCCGTCACCACATGGACATGGGTAATAGCGCTTTCTGGCCTGATGCTGACTACCGTGCTGATGCTGCTGCAGTCCATCGCGGTATTGAGGCCCTACAGCAAGTGGACCATCCGGCATGTCTATGGCGGCAGTCCCGACAATACCGATCCTGCAGCCTATTTTGCGTTCAACCGGGGCTTTGCCATTGCCGACGCGATTTTCTGGGGACCGTTGCAGATAACGGCAAGCATCGCCATGCTTGCAGGTGAGCGCTGGGGATTTTTGCTGGCGCTGATTGCGTCGGTGCCATTCTGGTATTCGGCGATCCCGATGTATGTCTGGGATCGTGATATGGGCTTCAGGCAAAACACGTTGACGTACTGGGTTTTCGTGTGGGGTATTTTTCCGCTGTTTGGCGTGATCGAGATGGTCTACTGTTTCGTCCGCCTGCTTTGATCAACGATAGCGGTGCGAAGGTGGATGAATATACGTTGTATGTCAAAAAAGTTTCGATCTTGTGAATTGTAGGGAAATCAGCGGAGTCGCACGATATACAATTGCAGTCGGGGCACATGATAGTTGATAGCGAGGAACACTGATGAGTGAAGAAGCAGTCATTGCCAAAAAAGGCCCTTTTGGTGTCGTTGTGGAAAAAGGTAAAACCTACTGGTGGTGTGCGTGCGGTCGCAGCCAGTCGCAGCCTTTCTGTGACGGATCGCATCAGGGCACGGATTTCGAGCCGGTGGAATACGTGGCCGAAGACGATGTTATGGTAGCGTTCTGCGGCTGCAAGCGATCAAGGTATGCGCCTCATTGTGATGACACGCATATATCGATCAAAGATGACGAAATCACGTAGTGTAAGAGTGATTACAATAGTGTTGCGACCTTGCGATTAATGGATGAAGACGATGAGGCCAAAGGCTGTGCGCTTCCTGTCCATGATGCAGCGGATAGCCTTGTCTTTCCTGGTTCTGCTTGCAGCCAGTTGCACCACTGCGGAGCTGACACATCACCGTATCGACAGCGACGCTGGTGGGAGCTATCAAAACATATTGCTGAAGGTTGAACTTTCTGA
>CP070838.1:614741-631371 GCA_020341835.1 Thiotrichales bacterium
AATTTCCGATCATTCCAGTTATCCCTGATCCATACCCTGTACCAGTAAGCACCGAAAGTATCATCCCAGGTCAGAACATCAGGTAACGGAATATCTTCTGCACCGTCCTTGGGCTGATATCCGGATATCTCCGGCATTATTTTATGGATCACAAGGTCCGTTGCAGTCTGGGTCTCGCCGTTTTTCATCCTGATTTTCGCGACAAACCAGCCGTCCTCGTAATCACGCGATATCGGTAGATGCGAGATCAATATCCGTGTCCCGGGTTCGTTTTCGCTAAACCTGTATGTCTCAAGGTCGAGTTTGCCGATCAGCTTCCCATTGGCACCGCTGATATCGACTGATTGAATATCTTGATGATTTTCAGTGCTGTACAGCACCATATAGAACGGCGCCCTGTCCGGCCAGTTGCAGATGTGCACATCAAAAAATCCAGACGTGGTGTAGTGCGGATCATCCGGGTTCCTGGGATCACCGGCGTAGGCAACAGCCCCTATCAGGAAGACAAGCGGTAATATAAACGGCGCGAAATGCATGAGCACTGGATTTCGTATTGGTATTACTGATTAGTTTATGCCTGATAGCTTCGCACGCAAGCTTCCAGACCTGCAAGCCGCGTGAAAAACCATCTTTCATCAGTGATACTTTTCGATGGTGATGTGCCCCGGCTCCCGGCGCAGGTGCTTTTGCATATTGCGGCCTTCAAGCAATGCCATGACATCCGCAATCATGGCGGAGTTGCCACACATCATCACATGGGAGTCATCGGCGCTTATTGTGATACCTGCCTGCTGCTCCAGGTCGCCGCTAACGATGGCGTCAGTAACCCGCCTGTTGATTGCACCCTGCTGTTTCTCACGTGTGATCAGGGGTATAAAGCTGAATTGCTGGCGGTATAGACGATTAACACCTGCGAGGTCATCCTGATAGGCCAGTTCGCTTGACAGGCGTACGGAGTAAACGAGCACAATTTTCTCAAACCTCTGCCAGACATCATCAGACTTCAGTATTGAAATGAACGGCCCGACCCCTGTTCCTGTCGCCAGCATCCACAAATGCCGCGCAATCGGGACCTGATCAACCGTGAGGAGGCCAGACGGCTTCCCCGCTACTTTTATTTCATCACCCGGGCTCAACTCCGCCAGTTTGGGTGTCAGCGGCCCGTCAGGAACAATGTTAAAGAATATTTCATTTTCAGCGTCGGCAGGTGAACTGACCAGCGAATAAGGACGTGCAACAATCTCGCCGTCTATTTCGAGCGCCACTCTTACAAACTGCCCCGCCTTGAAACTGTTTATTGGTGCGGTAAACCTTAGGGAAAACAGGCGTTCAGTCCATTGGCGCTTTTGTGTTACTTTGCCGGTTAACCAGTCAGCCATGAATATAACCACTCCTCGAATTTATACCTGTCATGTACAGCCCTCCGTGCACAACAACTACTTGATCTTCCTGTACAATACTATCACTACATTTATCGGAATATCCCATGCATCCAGTAGATGTAAACGGCAATACAGCGATCTTGCCTGACGTTTCAGGGTGAGTGAAAATACCCGAAGATTGAACCCACATCAAAATCATCCAGCCATGAGCAATATGCTGGCGGTGCTGCTGAACGGTATCGCGCAACTCGAATATGACAGGGGCAGAACGCTGCCACCCCATCAGGCCGCCTATCTTGACAAAATGGACACAAAAATGGATGCCGGAATCATGATCGGTAACACAACGGTCACACATCCGGACATCAATCAGCGAGCGCAGTTCATTGCCGGTAATCTGCACAGTGCGATGAAGTCGAACGATGAAGAAATGTCTGCTGCCCTGTGCACCTGGCTGGCTAACCGCCTGCCCGATCTGAAGCAGGTTAAAATCAGCGAGGCCGGTGAAACCGTAACCATCGATCTGGTATTTGACCAGGAATATGAAAAGCAGACCGCTGTCACGTTCAACAAGTTGAATTAACCGCACGACAGGTGATCAGATAAATATTCATCCCCAACTGCAAAAGGATTGCCGCGTTATTGGCAGATTTCCGTTGAACCATCTGCTGCTGATGCTGGACTCCAGCTATCCCTGGTTTATTCTTGTACCGGACCGCGACGACATTACCGAAATATTTCAGCTCGATATAGCCGACCAGCAGCAGTTAATTGCAGAATCATCGATACTCTCCAGCGCTATCAGCCATCAATTCAATGCCGACAAGATTAATGTTGCCGCGCTTGGCAACCTGGTTCCGCAGTTACACATTCATCATATTGCACGTTACACGACCGACCCTGCCTGGCCGGCACCCGTATGGGGCAAACACGCCTCAAGGCCCTATAGCGCTGAAGAAGCAAACCGGGTCATTGACAAAATCACCCGGGCATTGGGGCCCGACTCCGGCTTCATCCCGACGCAGGTCCGGGATTAATCTCATGCCTGACAGTAAACAGATTGCCGAACTGAAGCAAATCCTGCACAGACAGCAGGAAGAACTGACAGCACTGGAACATACCGGCAATGAAGCTGCCGCGGTTGTCGAGCTTGACCAGACTCGTGTCGGCAGGCTGTCCCGTATGGATGCGTTACAGGGACAGGCGATGTCACAGGAACGGATCCGAAGGCGTGAGCTTCAACAGAAAAGAATCGCCGCTGCACTTGCCCGCATAGACCGTGACGATTACGGTTATTGTGCCGAGTGTGGTGAGGAAATCGCTTTCGAACGCCTCAAATTTGATCCAACCGCCACATTGTGTATCAACTGCGCCAATGAAAAATCCTGAACATGTCTCAGGCATTGAACCGATCAGCTGTCAGCATCAACAACAGGTGCGCAGTCTGACCGCTGATTATATTGACCGGGCCTGTCGCATATACGGCTGCAAATTCCCGCTGATACCGGTCATGTTTGACCTGAAGGGGCGCGCCGCGGGCATGTACAGGGTACATAAGCAGGATCGCCGGATTCGCTTCAACCCCTATATTTTCGCCAAGTACTATGAAGACAATCTGGCAACGACGGTTCCACATGAGGTCGCGCATTATGTTGTAGACCTGATGTACAACGCGCGCAGCGTAAAACCACACGGTGCCGAATGGCAACAAGTGATGCGCTCGTTCGGCGTAGAACCGAAGGCTACCGGAGATTATGACCTGAGCGGTATTCCGGTGCGTAAACACCGGCGTCATGCCTATCAGTGCACCTGTGCGACCCATGAAATCAGCTCGGTCCGACACAATAGAATTCGGCAGGGCAAGGCCCGTTATTATTGCCGCAAATGCAAGTCCGCACTCATACCGCTACCGACCCAAAAATAATTCCGTTTTTTTAACCCGATCCGGCATTCCCAGCGTTTACACAGGAGAGAACCAACGAAACGCAGGAGAATGCAATGTTAAACAATCACCTATCGGCGCCACTGATCACATTGACAATGGCAGCCACGACCACACTGATGCTTGCGTGTGCGCCATCCGAGCACAGCACGCAAAGCCGCGATAACAAGCCGTCCGAGCCGGTCAAGACAGAGACCAGCCTGACCCGCAACAAGCAGGACACGACGGCACGCCTGATCACTGTCGACCAGGCCGTATCAAGGGAAACGCCGCACAGGAAGCGCACGGCGAACATAATGCCCGCTGAAGAGCTGAGCGCAGATGCGGCCCTGCCCTCCAGTATCAGCTACGGATCTGTAACTTCATTGCAGGACCTGAGGCAACCCGGCGAGCCGCTGAATCGCGAAAATTATGCGCACTTCGATGACAACGGCATAAAACGGGTCGCCGAAGCGCCGGTATCAACATTCAGTATCGATGTCGATACGGGCTCCTACAGCAACGTGCGGCGCATGCTTAATAATGGCCAGCTTCCCGTCGAGGATGCGGTCAGGGTAGAAGAACTCGTTAATTACTTCTCCTATGATTACCCGACCCCCAAAAGCAGCAACGAGCCCTTTGCCGTCACAACCGAAATCGGCACCACACCGTGGAATCCGGATTCACATATCTTGCATATCGGCATCAAGGGCTTTGATATCGCCAGGGCATCACTGCCTGCCTCCAATCTGGTCTTTCTTGTCGATGTCTCGGGCTCAATGAAGTCGGCGGACAAGCTTGGCCTGCTAAAAACCTCGCTCAAGCTGCTCAGCAAGCAGATGCGTAGCGAAGACCGCATATCCATCGTGGTATACGCGGGTGCAAGCGGCATCGTACTCGAACCGGTCGCCGGCAATGAAACAGCTAAAATCAGCCAGGCGCTCGACGATCTGACCGCAGGCGGCCGCACCAATGGCGCAGCCGGTATACGCAGCGCCTATCAACTCGCCGAACAGGCCTTTATCAAGGACGGCATCAATCGCGTCATTCTGGCAACCGATGGCGACTTCAATGTCGGCACGGTGAATTTTGAAGCGCTGAAGGACCTGATCGAGGAAAAACGCAAATCCGGTATTTCGCTGACGACGCTGGGATTTGGCACCGGCAACTACAATGACCACCTGATGGAACAGCTGGCCGATGCCGGCAACGGCAATTACGCCTATATTGATACCCTGAACGAAGCACAGAAAGTGCTTGTCGATGAAATCAGCTCGACACTCAACACGATCGCCAGCGATGTAAAGATACAACTCGAGTTCAACCCCGCCGTGGTCGCTGAATACAGGCTGATCGGCTATGAAAACAGGGCACTCAGACGTGAAGATTTCAACAATGACAGGATTGATGCCGGTGAAATCGGTGCCGGCCATACCGTCACCGCGTTGTACGAGATCAGCCTGGTTGACAGCAAACGCCGCTACATAGACCCGCTGCGCTACTCGAACTCAGACCGTAACAACCCTGGGCATAAGAAAGACGAAATCGCTTTACTACGCCTGCGCTACAAGCAGCCTGACGCCAGCCACAGCCAGCTGATCGAGCGCCCGATCATGACTGCTGATATTGAGAACAATCTTGAAAAAACCAGCGTACGCTTCCGCTTCTCGGCCGCTGTTGCCGGCTTCGGTCAACTGCTCCGAGGCGGAAAATTCACACAGAATTACCAGCTGGATGACGTGCTTGAACTGGCACGCAATGCTCGCGGCGATGACACCTTTGGCTACAGGGGTGAATTCATCTCCCTGGTCAATCTGGCGAAATCACTGGAAACCAGGCGCATCGATAGCTAGCAATTGCATACCGCACAAACTCAAAGAAAGCGACACGGGCCCTTCTCCCGTTTGAGAAGGGTCCGTTCTTCCAGAGACTATTTAAAGTTATTGTATAAATGCGTATGCTTGCGCCATATGGACGATGAAATCTCTGACGAAAACCTTATGCTGAGTTACTGCAGTGGAGACACGGAGGCATTCGAGGTGCTTTATCAACGCCATAAAGGCCCGCTTTACCGGTTTATACTTCGCCAGTGCGGGCGCGTGTACGCTGACGAGCTATACCAGGACACATGGCTGAAAGTCATCAATTCACGAACGAGTTACAAGGTAAAGGCAAGCTTCAAGACCTGGTTGTATCATATTGCACGCAACAGGGTTATTGACCACTATCGAAGACAGAATGTGCGCCCGCTCGAAAACAACCCTGACTCGCTGTCATCGCTCACCGAATCTGACCATCGTCAGCCGGAGAACAACCTCGAATCAGACCGTCAGCACGAGCTGGTGCTGCGCGCGATAGCAGGCCTGCCTGCCGACCAGAAAGAGGCTTTCCTGTTAAAGGAAGAAGCCGGTCTGAGTATCGACGAAATAGCAGCGACCACCGGTGTGACCTACGAAGCCGCAAAGAGCCGTTTGCGCTATGCCTACAGAAAACTAAGGGCGCAACTGGAGATTGTTCATGGGCACTGATAACGAAGAAATCTCCGATATTTATCACAAGGCGCCCGGGCCCGAGCCCTCCGCATCGCTGGACAATGCGATCCTGGCAGCCTCCCGCGATGCTGTCGAACAGCCAGCGAGAGCAAAGGGGCCATTTTCCGGCGGCTGGCGAGCAGCGACAGCGATTGCGGCAGTTATTGTCATTACGGTTATTCTCGTACCGGCACTCCGTCATGAAGAGGAGCAAACTCAGCCCGGGACGATCCAGCAGGAAAGCCGGCCCGCGGAACAACTCGACGAAGCGGTACCGGGCGTCCACCAGAAAACTGATCTGAAAAAGAAGTCGGTGAACCTCACCAGACCCGCGAGTGAATCCCTGGTGTTGCCCGACAAAGCCTTTACAACGCGGGACCGGGCCGGTCCGCAAGCCGGCAGCACAGGCTCCCCCGCTTCCATAGAGTCATCCGCTGATGACTTGCACTACCCGGAAAAAGAAGAGCTTGCGGCACCACCAGCCGCAGCGGAACGCTCCAGGATGGAGGCGGCTGACAGCGCCCCCTTTGCAATCCATACACCGGAGATGTGGGAAGCCAAGATTAACCAGTTGATCGAAGCAGGCGATTATGAAGCCGCAAGAGCCGAATTAGAACAACTCGGGGAACACTACCCCGACTACGCCATCAACAGCACCTTATTTGAGAAACTGGAATAACACCATGAGTAAACATATTTTCAATCTGCGAATGAGCGCGACTTACTCACCAACTGAAAACGCAATTGCCACGCTCGATGTCGAAGTGCTTGCTGACAATGAGTGGGCCGCGCTGGAACTCAACACCCTGACGCCCGGATTCCTGATCTATGTCTATTCAATGTTTACCTGTCAGCACATGTTTTTGCGCACCAATGGCGCTGAACGCAACCTGGCCTATGCCTCGTCGAAAGGCAGCATCCTGGTTGAGGCCAGTGAAGACTGGTTTCTGGAGAAAGTCGATGTGCGTTTTACGGTCAACCTGGCCAGTGGCAACCCAAATGAAGACAACACCGGTTATATCGTATCGCGAATGAAACAGTGCCCGGTATCGAAGAACCTTCCAGAAGATCTCGATGTGCATACCAGTGTCGAGTTCAATAATGACTGACGATAACAGCGGCTCTCATTGCGATCTCAGTCCGCCATCCCTAGAGGGCGTGGAGATTGTTGATCTTGATCCCGACCCGTCACCTGCCGACTATCTCGAGGCCATGGCCATCGCAAACAAACTGGCTGACGAAAAACTCGAACAGCATATGCTGTTATCCTGGTACGATCGCGATCGCGACTTCGAGTCTCCGCAGCACGCCAGTGAATGTCATGCCTTCAGTGCAGTGCCGGGCTACGTTGATTACGGGCTCTATCACGGCGCAACGCTCAAGATCGATATCGAGAACGGGCGCTTTGTGTTCTTCTATTTACCCATCGATTTCTAGGTGAAACCTAGCGACACTTGAGACAAAGACGCGGTGCAGTGATTGCCTTGTAGGAGCGGCTTCAGCCGCGAATAGCTCAATCACGGTATACCCTTCGCAAGATACGCCGACAGTTTGGCGGTTATTTATTACAGGCAGTGCGTCGTTGGCGTTTTTCGCGGCTAAAGCCGCTCCTACGATCAGGCCCAGCAACCTCTGCGTTAACCAATGCGCTTGTTTTACTCCGTCGGACTGGGGTGCAGTTCGATATAGAAAGTGGACATGACCTCATCCTGATCGAGTTTCTGCATCTGGGCTTTTCTCAGCTTGGCTTCAACCCGGGCGGCACGAATGAACGAATCGTCAATAATCTCCGGGTATAAAAGGTACTGCTGATCGGTGATTAACGCCTGCTTGCGTGCACACTGCTCCAGCCCCTGTCTTTGCTTGTAACCCAGCGAATCCAGCAGCAGCAGCCAAGGGGCCTGCCATTCGATAAAATCGCGCACCAGCCCGGCGACCTGTTCATTGTCAGTTCTGACCGACAGGAAGTATTCCGCAAAATCCTCTGCAACCATTGATCTGCCGATCAAGCCGTCATCGATATTGTGGCCATGCAGTGCAATAGCCGAACCGTCCTCATTCCGTTCAAACCATTGCGCCGCCGGCGGCGTGCCAGCACAACTGTTGATGTATTCAATCAACTGGTCTGCCGCACCACTGTGAGCATCGTTATCTGTGTTTCGCCTGAACGCCGAGTCAAAGGTTTCTCTGCACAACTGGCCGGCGCGCCAGTCAAGCAGCTGATAGTCTTCGATATCCCGCTGATCGACAACTGCATTCAACAGCGCCAGTGGTCTGCTCTCCCGATCCAGCAGCCACAGCTCGATTCGATCCCTGAAAGGGAAAGGAACCTGATCATATACTTTCAGCAGGTGCTGATACACGACGGCAGCCATTGCCTCGAGTGCGTAGAACTCATCCGACGGGTACACGGGTCCCCGCGTCAGACCATCGCGTTCGCTCCAGCGTCCATAACGGATATCGCTGATCTGAATCGACCTGTTTTTATCCAGCCCCTCGAGCAAGGCATCATTGCTGACATAGATATCCCAGTGGATGCCATCGGAAGTGACTGCTTCTGCTGATTTGTAGCGGATGACGTTGACAGCTCCGCGAAAGGGATTGAGCAGGCGCTGCGAGTAGCACTGTGTGGCCGAACTCGGGATATCGCCGGAATCCTCCATGCCGCTGATATCCGATTATGGCTCCTCGCCATAATCGAAGGTGATTTCCTCGCCCGGGCGTATATCGCAGATCGCGTACAAATCGCGCCCGTCGAATTCTGCATTCGGTTTTTTGCAATGATTCAGATAGCGCAGAATGTTCTGACCGTCATAGCCTTCCCAGCCGCCATCATCAGTTTCAACCCACAGCACATGCATGCCGTTTTCCTTTACTTTGGGCCCATGATAGCGCCCGAGGTATGCGCCGCTTTCTATCTCGACCTGCGAAAAAAGGCCTTTGCCATGTATCTTGGACGTATCTACAAAGAAATATTTTTTTAACTTTTTGTTACTTTTCATTAATAGCTTCCTTATATGATAATCTCGATTACCCTTTTATTTGGTTCGTTGTTATAAGATACAAAACACCTGTATATCATACAATCATTCAAGCTGTGAAGAAAAACTCAGATCCGCGACAAACCCTGCCACTGCGTTTCATCCAGTTTGCGTTTTCCAGGTTCGGTCCCGTGTTTCCGGGTTATTTCGGCAACCGGGCATATCAACTCTGGTTTACAACACACCGATTCAAACGGCCGGCAAAAGAAAATGCAGTCGCACACAGCGCAGTCAGATCAACAATCAGCATCAATGATATCGATATCACTGTCTGGTCATGGGGCGAAGGCAAGCCGGTTCTGTTTATTCATGGCTGGAGCGGTCGCGGCACCCAGGTTGTCCGTTTCATCGACCCCCTGATCAATTCGGGTTACCGCGTAATCAGTTTTGATGGCCCCGCCCACGGAGAGTCTCCGGGAAAACAAACCAGTATGCTGGAACTGGCCGATGTCGTGCTTGCATTGAATGAACGCCATGGCCCTTTTCATAGTACGATCACCCACTCATTCGGCGGTATGGTACTTGCCTACGCCTGCAACAAGGGATTCACCACCGCGAGCGCGGTCTGTATTTGCCCGCCTGCAGGTATTGATTCAATCCTCGATAACTTTCAACGCTTACTGAACATTCCTGACAGTGTGCTCTCGGTAATGACGAAAAAGCTCTATGCCCATTACGGGGACGATCTCGACAACAGAGTATCCACACTGAACAATGTAAACGCACTATTGATACCCGCACTCATCGTACATGACGAAGATGACGGTGACCTCTCGTGGAAGGATGGCAAAGCCGTTGCAGATGCCTGGCCAGGTGCTGAATTCAGGCTAACACATGGTCTTGGCCATAGCCGAATCCTGCGTGACCCGGATACGGTCGCAACCATAACCAACTTCGTTGCAAATCAGTAAACTTCTGATCCTTTTTTGCTATATTGCTTTTGTAGTGTGTCCTTATCGGACATGTTCTGACTCAACAGGAGACGAGGAGTGAGATATGGGTCTTAATATCAAAGCGTTTGCACTGGCTGCCGGAATCATCTGGGGACTCGCAATGCTCGGCGTCGGCCTTGCAAACATGACCTGGCCCGAATTCGGCGGATCTTTTCTGCGGGTAATGGCGTCTGTTTACCCGGGACACGTTCACGATGGCAGCCTCAATCAGGTCATCATCGGTTCGCTTTATGGCGCTGTAGATGCACTTATCGGCGGTGCAGTTTTTGCCTGGCTGTATAATCTTTTTACATAAATGAAAAGCCCCGCTCTGAAAGCGGGGCCTGTTCATGCGAACGAAATCCGTTTATAGCGATTAATGATGGTGCCCGCCGGGACCATGCACATGGCCGTGCTCGACTTCTTCCTCTGATGCTTCTCGCACTTCAACAATCTTCACGTCAAAATTAAGATCGACGCCGGCCAATGGATGATTGCCATCCACGACAACATGTTCGTCGTGCACTTCCATCACGGTTACCACCAGCATTTCGCCGTTAGGCCCCTGCGCGTGAAACTGGGTGCCGACCGCAATCTGGCTGGAGTCTTCGAACATTGTTTTCGGCACTTGCTGCAGCATGGAATCATCACGAGTACCGTAAGCATCCTCTGGTGAAACAGAAACTTTCAGTTCATCTCCGGCCGATTTTCCAGTAAGCGCATTTTCAAGACCTGGAATAATGTTCCTGGCGCCATGTAAATAGGCAAAGCTGCCGTCGTCCGATTTATCGATGACTCTGCCTTCGTTATCCGTCAACGTGTAATGAAGGACAACGACTTTCTGATCTCCAATTTGCATAAAATCTCTCAAACTTGAACAATAAAAGCCCGCACCTTAGCAGATAATTGCCGCTACCGACAGCAAAAAGGGAGGCCAAAAAAACGCCCGAAACCGGGTGTCATTAAAACATTCTATGGAATAAATTCTAGAACCCGACGAGTTCGCCGTGAAACCCCTGATCCGTAACCCGGTTCAGTATGTCTTTCCCCCGAAGCACCTCAGGATCGTACAGCACGAACATCATGTGTCTGTCTTCATTATGGCCGACTGAAACTACACCGAAATCGCTGCGAATAGCCTCTTCAAGATTGACCAGCTCTCGATCGTTCAGGCTCTCATCGATGTGGACGGTAACATCACAGACGCTTGTACTCATGACTCACCTCCTTTTGGAAACGGCTTGAAGCCTTACTCCATTGTACTCACTGAAATCTGCACATCAACCGAACCAGTGACTCATCTGGCCGCCAAAATAGAGGCGCATGAATACCAGTGCAGCCGCGACGAATGCGACCAGCAAGGTTACAGCCAGGGCCACCTTATCCATCGACCAGATGCACAATGACAGAAAGCTTCGTCAACTGAAACCCGAAAAAAATACTGGCTCTGCAGCAGGCATTGATTCGTGATCAGTCAGGTCAGCGCATTTGCGAGAACTACCAGCGCCAATGTGACAGAGATGAGCACTACTAACACCTTGAAAAGGTTGGACCATATGACTCGATCATCACCTTGTAACATATCATTCCCCCGCGATCACCCACACCGGATAACCACAGCATATTTATGTTATCGGCCTGATGTCAAACACAGATGATTCAAATTTCCACAAGCTCAGGCGAAAGCTCATAAGAAATACTAATGGCCACTAACACAGGAACCTTTGTATCCCGACTCGTTCTACCCGAATAGTGCCGGCCGAACACATATCGGCGCTAAATCAGCTATATAACAGCTATGGACATCGTTTGTTACAGCGAGCGGATTCTTAATCCCTTCCGCGGTGTCATGAATGTCATCGCACTCGATGACGCCGAGGCAGTCACGACTGACGGCGTCAACTGGTCGCTTTATGTCCGCGATCAGTTTGATACAGCAGAAGATGATCCCGAAGAATTCACCCAGATCGACAATCCCCACATCCGCTTCGGCACCTGGAGCGAGGAAAGCGGGCTCAAGCGTGCACCCGTGCTGCCCAGCTACCATTACCGTGAAATCCAGCACAAGGGTGAGCGCCTGCTCGAGGTCGTGCGCCATTACGCCGCTGATGTGCCCTTCGAGTTTCGTGACTATTACGAGCTCTGGCTGCTCGAACAGGACACTCACCAGCCGCTGGCCCTGATCGACAGCGTCTGCTGTGACCGTGACATTTATGATAATGACCTGCTGACATGGCGCGCTGGCAACCTGTGCCGCAGCCAGTTCAGATCCGAAGTCGCCAACCTGGCAGATGACAGCGGCACCCACGCCGACCTGTTAAACCGCTTGATCAATACCCGCGCCGGCAACAGGCCGTCAGCCCAATGGTTCCTGCGCGAAGAAAACGGCTACGGCTACGGACTCAAAGGCATCAATCTCGGCGAACACCTGGTCGGCCGTGAAATGTCGCCACGGCTCTTTCCGAGAATGTTTGTTGAAGAGCACTGGGAAAACAGCACCGACGCCAAACTGGTCAGTGATTTCATTAACTGGATGTCACCCTGGTTGCTGTTGCTGGATTTCCTCAAGGACCCGCAACGCGAATCACTGGAGCAGGCCGCGCGCCAGCATGCACTGCTTGTCGACAAGCTGCATCGCCTGTATCCAAAGATTGTTGAAGAAAAACACATCAAGGCGGCAAGAGTCGAAGCCATGCTCAGGAAAACGCAGCAAAACAACCGGCAGGAACAGGACGGCTCGCACTCAAGTGCATACAACACGAATCACGGCTGGCGCACTGCCTGATTACCTCGCAGGAGCGGCTTCAGCCGCGAACAAATCGCTCAATCTGACAGATGCCATAAGAGTCCGCCCCATCTGACATGGCTTTGACGCTGATCCGGTTTTTACTCTCTCGCCAGGGCGCGAACTACGCAAAGGATTTTTTTATTACTTGCTCACGTCAGGTATACCTGTTCGCTGCGGTCCCGGCGAGATAAAAAAGATGATTTGCTCTCGCAGGGAGCGCAGAGATTATTAATTCAAGGAAACTAAAGAACGCTTGGCGTACTTTGCGCCCTGGCGAGATACCCTGTCTTCGCCTGATGCAATTGAGGTCAGGTCTGGGCGGAGCGGAGTATCAACATGATCGATGTGAGTATTGAAACACCATGCGTGTAATTGGCGTTTTTCGCGGCCAAAGCCGCTCCCACGAATTCCGCCCATAAAACAGCGCCTTAACTACGTTGAAAGCCTACATTCCATTGCCGAACTTGTCGTGATGGACTTGCACCGACTCGCGCATCGGCTTCAGCGCCTGTGCATAACCTTTTAATATTGCCAGCGCCCAGCTGATACGCTCCCTGAAGTATGCATCGGCGGCCTGATCGTTATCTTCAGCCTTATCGTTCAGAACCTTCTCGACATTGCGCACAATGACATGTTCAGGGATGTAGCAAATCCGGTTGTTTTTATAACTGCTCATGCGCAACTCTGCGACCGGATAGGACCCCCCGTCTGCACTGGATACGGTCACGATCATCGCCGGTTTGTGGCCCAGTTCGAAGCGATTGAACAACAGAAAAAAGTTTTTCAGCCCGGCAGGAACCTGGCCGTGCCATTCCGGTGAAACAATAATAAAACCATCGCTTGATGTCAGCCGATCCCTGATCGGTGCCAGCCGCTCGTTCCACTCCGCATTGTCTTCCCACAGGCTCTGATCCCACAACGGCAACGGATTGTTTGCCAGTGTATACAACCAGGTGTCAACACCCTGCTCCTGCTGCAGTGTTTGTTCGACATAGCGAGCAACTTTTTCACTCTGGGATGGGTCGCGGTGACTGCCGCTGATAATCGCTATTTTCACATTTTCTCCCTACTAGAGATCGTACATGCAAAAATACAGATGAACGTCGCCGCTATAGCGGTTTGATGCATTTTTCACCTTCGTTTTTTGCGTTATTCACATAACTGGATACTTCAACCGCGCTAATACTGTCATCCGCGGCCGGCTGCATCAACGCATCAATAACATGGGTATCCTCTGATTGCAGCCAGTCCTGCATTGCCTCCTGCGGTATCAGTGCCGGCATGCGGTTGTGGATCGGCGCCATAACCTTGTTGGCCTCGGTTGTGATCAGACAGCACTGCATGTCACCGTCGCGGTTGATCTGATAGATACCTGCCAGCGCAAGCGCATCCCGGGTGGCGGAATGGAAGTAGAACGTAGCCTTGTCGCCGTCGCTTCGTCGCCATTCGTAAAAACCGTTTACCGGAACGATCACGCGCGTGCGTGCGATCAGCTTCCTGAACGATGGCTTCTCGTGGATAGTTTCAGCACGCGCGTTGATCAGCGGACGCTCGAACTGCCCCGGCTTCGCCCAGTGCGGCACAATACCCCAATGCATGTCGGCCACTTCATAATCAACCTTGTGACATACCGTTGCCAGTGTCGTGCTAGGCGCGATGTTGTATCGGGGCGGAAACCTGTCCCCGGGTATCACCACGCCGAGCGCCTTGATCAGATCATTCACTCCAACAGGGTCATGAGCATCGATTCGTCCACACATCGTGTCAACCTATACAGTTAATACCGGTTCCTGCATGCGCGCCAGCTGTTCGCGCAGTTCCAGTATATGCTGTTCCCAGTACTGCGTGCTGTCAAACCAGGGAAATGCCTGCGGGAAGGCCGGGTCCTGCCAGCGCCGGGCCAGCCAGGACGCGTAATGCATCATGCGCAGCGTGCGCAGGGCTTCGATCAGGTTCATCTCTGCGAGATCAAGCGACGCGAACTCGGCGTAACCTTCCAGCAAATCAATCATCTGCACTGTCATTTCGGCACGCTCGCCCGACAGCAGCATCCACAGATCCTGTATTGCCGGGCCGTTACAGCAATCATCGAGATCGACAAAATGCGGCCCCCTGTCCGTCCACAGCACGTTACCGCGATGGCAATCGCCGTGCAGGCGCAACCGCGTGAACTCTCCGCTCTCGGCAAAGCGCTGCCTGATGACAAGCAGCAGATCATCCGTCAGTGTCTGATAGGCCTGCTCGAGATGGGCGGGAATGAAACCGTTTGCCAGCAGGTATTCAACCGCTTCGATGCCGAGCCGCTGAATACTGATTTCCGCACGATGGCTGAACGGCTGCTTACGGCCAACTGCATGAATACGCGCAATAAAACGTCCCATCCAGATCAGATCCTCGGTATATTCGAGGTCGGGCCAACGGCCGCCCTGCAATGGATAAAGGCTGAAGCGATAGCCGTTATATTCCAGCAAGGTATCGCTATCGAACGCCAGTGGCGCCACAACCGGTATCTCTTCCCCGGACAACTCCAGTGCAAAGGCATGCTCTTCGGCAATAGCCTCGTCGCTCCATCTGCCTGGCCGGTAAAACTTCGCAACCAGCGGAGCCCCTTCTTCCAGCTCGATGCGATACACCCGGTTTTCATAACTGTTGAGCGCCAGCAAACGACCCGAGGTCCGGTAGCCAACGGACTCGACCGCGTGAAGAATCGTATCCGGGTCCAGCGCGTTGTAGTCATGTTCGAGCTTCATGGTGCACTATGTTACGCTGAATGAACTCAGACGTCCTGAACCTGTCCATAGGCGTCAATCCTGTCATACGGTTATACGTAAATCATGAACACACAGGCAACAATCGGTCAAACAGCCCCGGATATCCAGGTCGCGGAATGGGTACAGGGCAGCCCGGTGAACTTCAGTACGCTGCACGGCCAGGTGGTTCTGGTAGAAGTCTTCCAGGTCAACTGCCCGGGCTGTTTCGTACATGCCTTACCCGAAGCGCTGCATTTGCACCGGCGTTATCACGACGCCGGCCTCGAGGTGATCGGCCTTGCAACGGCTTTCGAGGACTTTGACAAAAACACACTGGAAAACCTTGCGCTCCTGGTCGACACCGGTCAACTGATCGGCGAACCCTTGCGCCAACTGGGAAAAGCCGGATTACTGGATGGCAACAGGCTGGACTACCACCTGCCGTTTGCGATCGGCATGGATGTACTGGAAGAGACAGATGCTGCTGTTAACGACGCAGCAATCCATGATTTCATCCTCAGCCAGTTACCAGACTTCCCTGACTGGAGCGAAGAACGCAGGCAGCCGGTCTATGAAAAAGCGCGGGCCTACCTGGAAGCGAAAACCCACTGCGCCCGGACATTCGATATGTATAAGCTGCAGGGCACACCCTCGTCGATTCTGGTGGACCGCAAGGGCATACTGCGCGACGTTTCGTTCGGCTATCTCGACCACCTCGAACCGCTAATAATCGATTTACTGAAGTAAGTGATCGGGTAAAATCAGCCGATCTTTCTATCCGGGCAACACTATGGAACGTTTTATAGAAAACAGCATGTATGCCAGCCGCTGGTTGCTGGCTCCCCTCTATTTCGGACTCAGCATCGCCGTGCTGCTGCTGGGCGTCAAATTTTTCCAGGAAGCCTTCCACACCCTGCCACTGGTTTTCTCCATGAAAGAAGCCGACCTGGTGCTGGTGGTGCTCAGCCTGGTCGATATCGCGCTGGTTGGCGGTCTGCTGGTCATGGTCATGCTCAGCGGCTACGAAAACTTCGTCTCGAAAATCGATATCGATGACGGCAAGGAAAAACTGGCATGGCTGGGCAAGCTCGATTCCGGTTCACTGAAGCAGAAGGTGGCAGCCTCGATCGTGGCGATCTCCTCGATCCATTTGCTGAAAGCTTTCATGAATGCACCGCAGATACCCGACAATAAACTCATGTGGTACGTAATCATCCATTCAACCTTTGTTCTGTCCGCGCTGGGCATGGCCTATGTCGACAGAATGAACAAGCACTGACAGGCC
>CP070838.1:631471-651407 GCA_020341835.1 Thiotrichales bacterium
CTGTGGTTTTAAATCGACTCTGACCCATTTGAAATCTGCTTAGTATTTCAATCGACTCTGACCCTTTTGAAACCTGGTTGGCGTTATTGGGGTTTTTCGCGGCTAAAGCCGCTCCTACAGGGCATCGAATTTGATAATAAATGCAACAAGCTTTAAGCTTCCACTCCTGATTTTCGGTATCCGTCTCTGCGCCCGTAGCTCAGCTGGATAGAGTACAGGCCTCCGAAGCCTGGGGTCGGTGGTTCAAATCCACTCGGGCGCGCCAAAAAAAAGGGGTCGACTCACGTCGCCCCCTTGCATCCCGAACACGCTGCAACGATCAGTCAACCTCAACCTTGATGCGCTTCGCCTTCTCCAGTTTGGGTACGACCACTTCAAGAACACCATCCCTGAACGAAGACTCGGCCTTGCTGCCGTCAACATCACTGGGCAGGTACATGGTTCTTGAGAAGGAACCTTTCATGGTTTCGCTGCGAAAATAATCACCCTTCGCTTCTTTCTTCTCCTTTCTGGTATGACCCTTGATAGTGATAGTGTTATCGGTAAGTGATACTTCGAGATCATCCTTATCGACACCAGGTACATCGGCTCGTATCAGAACATCAACATCACGGTCCACAATATCCACTCTTGGCGTGCTGAACTTCAGCTTGGTCAACTTGGTCCAGTCAGGCGTGTCCCATCTCGAAGGAAACTTCCAGCTATCAGAAAAAACCTCTTCGAGCCGCTTCTCGAATTCGCGGAAATTCTTCTCCAGATCAGTCTCCGGTCCTGACCGTAACTTGACCGGCTCCTTGCCCCTCACCTTTTTCGCTTTGTTTTCCTTTTTCTTCTTTGAAGATTTCTTACCCATAACAGACCTCCGTACCACACTCAAATAGAAACCGCTTATAAATACTAACGTATCAACAGCTCTTTGGGCCAACTTTGATCCTGATCAAAAAAATCCTATTGTTAATGCCAGAACCAGCTGTATCACGCGGGATCCCGTGTCAAAAGCCTCAGATAAAACAAAAAATAACCCGCGTTTCGCGGGTTATCGTCAGTTCTGCGTGGCAACTCCGCCCTCGGCATTTGAGCCAGCACCGGCTCAAAGCATTAATTTGCCAGCCGACATTAACGCCTTGCCCTTTTCCTGGATCTCATCGTCATCCATCATTTCGCATTCGGGCATCACGAAAATTTCATCGAGCGCTTTTTGCTTTAACTCTTCTACTGATGTAACGATGGTACTTTCTGTTTGCGTCTTGGTGGATTTTTTCCTGACATTGGTGATATCCATCACCGCTTCCGACTTCAGCACCGGGCCCGGCAGTTTTGCCTTGAGGTCGGAAAACATACCGTCAATGATGCTGTTACCCGATTGCGTCAGCGCTTCCAGCCATTTTTTTCTGATCGGGTGAATTTCCACGTCAGTCGTATACCAGATATCGTTAACGATCGTGGCAGTGTATTCAAACTTGAAGAACAGAAACCAGGCATAGGCCCGCGCTTCAGACTCGATTCGAACATGCGTCGTCTTGAATCCAAGAATCTCGGGGCCGGGCTCTTCCAGAGTTTGTGTGATCGTCGGTGATTCCGCCCTGACATTGAAAAAATCAATCGCATGCGTCACCTGGTCACCCAGGTTTCTGAAAAACTCGTCTGTCTTCATTTTGGAACAGTAGAATTTATCTTTCGGCTTATCACCCATGACCCAGGTATCACCACCGTCTATCGTCATGATATACGGCGTTACATCGGTTACCTTCTTGTCTTCGCCAACAAAGTCGATACGAAACCTTTCATCATCCGCCGTAAGGATTTCAAAATACTTCTGGGTGTTGCCGTTATCAGAAACCTGAACCTCTATTACGGCCTGAAATCCCGTCGCCCCTGCTGTAGCAGTGAACGCCATGAGAGCAGTCAATACAAAGTAGCGCGCGAATAACTTTTTCATTGCATGTACCCGGAATATCAGACTAGACAGGTTCATTCTACAACTTGTGTTTAGCTGATGGTAGCCATCTATAAAGGTTGCATTATTTATATAATCAAGTGTAGCAGCCCGGACTCAATCGGACAGTTACCGTAAGATTTCGCCCCATCTGACATGGCCTGGACGTATACTCTCGCCAAGGCGCATAGCACGCCAAGGTGTTTTAAGGCCTCTGCAGGAGCGGCTTTTGCCGCGAATTGCGCGCTAGAACGTAGATGGTATTCGCGGCTAAAGCCGCTCCTACGGGGTGTACATAAATTTTAAAAATCTTTGCGTGCTTTGCGCCCTGGCGAGATAATCTGCATTCGCCTGTGTGAATGGCGGCCAGGTCGGGTCGGATCGAAGTACCGACATGATCAACGTGTCCGGCTCAGGCATAATCTGACACTGACTGTTTGATCAGGTAGCGACTACTACGAATCAAGCAATTGGGAGATACAAACTGACCCTCACGCCCTGCCCGTTTTCCAGATTACCGATCTTCAATTCGCCCCGATGGAGTTCGGCGATGCGGCCGGCCACAAACAGGCCTATGCCGAGGTGAGGCCTGTCGTGCTCACCCGGTCGACTTGATATCATGCCGTTAAATAGCGAGCCCTGCACCTGTTCAGGAATCACCGGACCCTGATTCTCGACGAACAACACAATCTTGTCCCTTTTTTGCTCAAGTCCGAAAACTATTTCACTGTGCTCTTCAGAAAAATCCAGTGCATTATCTTTCAGCTTGTCCAGCAGTTGCGCTATCCGCAACGCGCTACCGTTAATGTATACACCAGAATGTGGCCCGTTGAAAACGAAGCGATTCTGTCCGTGCTTCAATCTCGAATTGGCAATGTATTCACTGAGCATGGCGGCAAGATCAAACCTGACATAATCATCCTGCCGCAATGCGTCTTCTATATGCGCCGCCTCAGTCAGGCCCTGAACAATAACTTCGAGCTGCCGCGTGGCCAGGCGGGCGCTGTTGAGCATTGGCTGGCTGGACTCATCTGCTTGCAGCTTCTGCAGGGTCATGCTGATGGTATTGACCGGATTCAATATCTCATGGCGCAGAGTACGCGGTACGCTTTCAAGAAATCCGGTATAGCTTTTCAGCCTTGACAGCAGCGAGGAAAAATCACGCGATAACTGTCCGATTTCATCAACTGCGAACTGGTCAGTTTTCAAATGACCAACGATCACCCTGCCATCCTCGTCAATCGCCCGGGACGCCTCTTTCTGCAATCTTCGAATGCGGTAGGCAAGCCATGCAGCAAACAGCATCAAGCCGAGAATGGCGGCGAGGAATACAATCAAGGTAGCGACGATGATCTTCATCAACGACTGGTGCTGCAGGCTGAGTATATGCTTGCTGCTTTTTTCAACGATAATTGCCCCCAGCACTTCATCATTAGCATAGACCGGATGTGCAGCTATTATCACGGATGTTCCCGGCGATGCCTGATACCTCGTCACCGAGGGAACGCCGTCGAGTGCTTCATCGACCAGTTCAGCACCAACCGTATCTTTCTGCGAACATGAATTCATATCATAGCCACCGCCGTACATGCCCCGTACTCGTCTGTATCTGTCGACGACACAAATACCGGCCTCTGCACTACCGAGTCCCTGAATGATTCTGTCCAGCTCGGGAGAACGCGTAATCAACAGATTGGGCCTGCCGGTTTCGGCCGTATCCAGGGTTGTCAGCAGCAAGTCGAGCTGGCGCTCAGCCGGGCTGTCCACATTAGCCACGCTGACCGTCAAACGTGGCTGAGTATCAAGCCAGGATGCCGGCAGACGTATTTCCAGATCGTATCCATCGGAACGTTCACGCCAGATCCCGGTCATGGCATAAACCGGCCGTCCGGTCTGCGGCAATTTCCAGTCGGGTTTCATCTCATAGACGCTGACCTGGCCCTCACCTTCAGTAATCAGTATCAGCCGTCTGATACCAGCGTCTTTACCGATGATTTCAAGTCGAACATGATCACTATGATCGAGGCGTCGGTATTTGGGATTGCGATAGACAATGCTTTCATCTATAACACGCACAAGCAGATAGACATAACGCCCGTGCTCTCCCAGCAGAAGGCTGAATGAGACGGCCTGGCCCGATCCATCTCTACGATCATAAACCACACTCTCATGATCAAACTTTCTGGCCTGCTGCGTCAAAACGCCCCAGTCGCCTGAATAGCCGTCGACTTCAATCTGATTCTCGAGCGGATAGACATAAAGCGCACTTGTTTCCATGACCGTGTCTTCTGCATCATCTGCCGAATAGAACAGTTCGGTACGCCCGTGCAATACCGAGGCGACCGCGCGTGCGGCAAGCAGCTGTGCATCCTCCTGCCCCTGCAGCAGAAACTCTTTCATCTCGTCGATATAGCGATAGCCGAGCCAGGGCAGGGCGATTAACAGCAGCGAACTGAACAACAGGACTCGAGCACCCATGCTGATACCACGTCGCCTGTTGTTCGCCATTACTGACATGTCCAGCTGTAGCCAAAGCCGTAGCGTGTTTTTATGCAGTTAAAATCGGGGTCTACCTGTTTGAACTTCTTGCGTATATGAAGAATATGAGTATTGATCGTGTTGTCTTCCACCAGCCCCTGCCGGGTCGCACGCACAAGGTCCTCAATGCTGGCGCCATCCGGCCTGTCCAGTAAGGTTTCGAGGATATCGAATTCCGTCGGCGTCAGCTCAACCTGCTGTGCCTTCCAGCTGACATACATGGTTGCAGGATTGATTGCGACCTCACCCCGGGTTTCAAGCCCGTTCGATTTGGCTGTACTCGCCTCCAGGATCCTGAACAACGAATCAACGCGTGTAATGAGGAACTCCAGCGACACCGGCTTGGTTTGATAATCCCAGGCACCTAGCTGCAATCCATATATCTTGTCGAGCTCGTCGCCGCGCGTGGTCAGAAAGATCACTGGAATGTTGGGGTTGTGCTGTTTCAAATGCCGGCACACATCGAAACCGCCGCCGACCTCATTACCCAGGATGATATCGAGAATAGCAAGATCGGGAAGCGACTGTGCGAAGCCCTCGAGCGCCTGCTGCCTGCTTTCATAATCTGCGACGCTGTAACCTGCCTGTCTCAGCGCATCCGCATAATGCATACGCTGCTGCAGGTCATCTTCGACGATCGCGATGGTATAGCTCATAAACCTAATCTAGCTGAAAACCGCCGATTTGTTGAGCGACTGTTGCGAACGTCCATTTTTTCTCCATTTTTCCTCCACCCATCGACAAAGATTGCCGCCCGCCAACTTGCTGTAATGGGCGGCGTAACCACTATGGAGTTCAGTCACGTCAGATTGAACCACGTTAACCAACGGAGACACTCATGAAAAAACAGTTAATAACCATTGCAATCGCGTCAACTTTACTCGCTGGAACGAACCCCGCGGCTTACGCTAGCACATCGGATGATGAACCGGGTAAAAAAAGGCAATACGTCGGTACCGGTATCGGCGCAGTCGCAGGCGGAATTCTTGCCGGCCCGGTCGGCGTGCTGGCCGGCGGGCTGATCGGCAACCTTGCCGGCAGGCACGATCAAGCCACAGTCAGCAACCCGGTACAGCCAGACACCGGGGATACGACCCCACTCGTCACGGACGAGGTTGAATCGACCGCGGTGGCAGAAAGCCCTGAACCGGATTCCATCATGGTTTCACAGGCCGGCGACACCATCGCCATCATCGACGATAGCGCTGATGATGACGCGCTCAAAAACACACTGGTTGATGAAATAGGCCTTGATGTCCTGTTTCTGTCGGGCAGCACGACAGTTGAAACCCTTTACAAACAGCGCCTGCAGGCTGTTGCCCGCATCATGGAAAAAATCCCCGAGACCAACGTTCACCTTGAAGGCTATTCCGACCGACGCGGCGACAGGGACACCAATCTCGAACTCGCCAATGAACGGCTCGAAGCAGTACGCGATGCACTGAAACAGGCAGGCGTAGATGCGAACCGCATTCACATGCACGCCTTCGGCGAACAGCAGTTTCTGTCCAAACCCGGTGATCTCGAGGCCTACACCTTTGATCGCCGCGTTGCCATTCGCCTTGAAGTTGCAGAACAGGAAGCGGAGAAACCGCTCGCGATGACTGAAACCGGCCCGTCACTGTAAGTACCGTCACAGGCCAGTCTTCCTTGCTGGAGGGCTGGCCGAAGCAGTGCAGTCAAGACAACAACTAGAACGGAGCACGATCATGGTTATGACAAAGCACGCACAGGCTCGAGTACAGCAACGCGCGATACCGCCATTAATCATCGACTGGCTGTGCCGGTACGGCAGTCGCCTCAACGGTGTCAATGGAACGACGGTCTGCTTTTTTGACAAGACAAGCCGGCGGGATCTGGCGTCCGAAGTGGGACACGTCGTTGTAAGGCGACTGTCGGACATGATGGATACCTACCTGGTGCTGTCAGGTGACCGCATCATCACCGTCGGCCATCGCTACAAACCGATCAGAGAAAAATAAACGATGGAGTCCGCTATGAAAACGACCGCTTCAACGGAAAAAATCAAATTCAAAACACGTTACTCTACACATGTATATCGCCTGCTCGGAGCGCTGGCCCTGTATTACCTGTTCGGACTGCTGGCCAACACGGTCTACGCGGCGGAACACCATTCAAACCCGCTGGATTCTACCCACGGATCTGTGTGGCTACTGGCTGAAGACCAGAGTTATACCGAAGCCCTGTTACTCGAGACCGAAGTAGACATCGACATCGCCGGCATGATCGCCCGTACCCGTGTCAGCCAGCGCTTCAACAACACCGGAGACCTGTGGGCAGAAGGCATTTATGTGTTTCCATTACCCGACAACGCTGCCGTTGACCATTTCAAACTCCGTGTTGGCGAACGCATCATCGAAGGACAGGTACAGGAAAGAACCGAGGCACGAAATACCTACAGCAACGCCAGGCGCGAGGGCAGACAGGCAGGCCTGGTCGAGCAACAGCGTGCCAACGTATTCACGACTTCGATTGCCAATATCCCACCGGGTGAAACGCTGAGCGTCGAAATCGAATATCAGCAAACCATCGTTTTCGATGGCGGAATGTACCGGCTCAGGTTTCCACTGGTGGCCGGCCCCCGCTTCCAGGCATCAACAATTACCATGCCGACACACGATGACGATACGGATGTCTCAACCACCGTATCCGAAAGCCCGGTTAACCCGGTGTATATTCATGTGTCACTCGACGCCGGCGTGCCCGTCGCCGTCCTCAACAGCAGCTATCATGACATTGACATCCGCCAGACAGACACGCACCGCTACAGCATTGCGCTCGCATCGGACATGGTCTTCGCGGACCGCGACTTTGAGCTGACATGGCAACCCGAACTCGGTCATCAACCAGGTACCGCCGTATTCAGCCAGCACCACAATGGTTACGACTACGTATTGCTTTCAATGCTTCCCCCCGATATGCAGTCGCTCGGGCAGCACCGGCTGTCGCGTGACGTCATTTTCGTACTGGATGTTTCAGGTTCGATGAGTGGCACCTCGATCAAACAGGCAAGGTCGTCGCTGATACATGCGCTGACAAGGCTGGAGCCACGCGACCGATTCAATATCTTCTGGTTCAACGATCGTACCAATCAGCTTTATCCGGCATCGAAGTCCGCGAGCGCCGCCAATATCCAGCATGCCAGCAATATTGTCCGTGGGCTTCAGGCTGACGGCGGCACTGTCATGCAACCTGCACTGACACTGGCACTGCGCGAACAACCGGCCGGCAATGAACTCAGGCAAATCGTGTTTCTGACAGACGGCAATGTCGATAACGAAAAAGCACTGTTCTCGCTGATCCGAAACCAGCTCGGCGAAAACCGCCTGTTTACGGTTGCTATCGGCTCGGCGCCCAACAGCTACTTTATGCGCAAAGCTGCACGTGCCGGACGTGGAGCCTACACCTATATCGGCAAGCTCGATGAGGTGGAGGAGAAAACCCGCGCTTTATTCGAAAAAATGGAATCACCTGCACTGGTGAATATCCAGGTCGCGGTCGACGGCGTGGACGTCGAGGTGTTCCCCGACCCCGTCTCCGATCTGTACCTTGGTGAACCGCTGACGGTTCTGATCAGAGGAAAACAACTGCATGACTCGATATCAGTTTATGGTGATTATGGCCAAAGTCTGTTTCAGCAGACCGTCAGACTCGATGACAAGGTCAATCACGCCGGGATCGATACTGCCTGGGCACGGGAAAAGATCGCTTCTCTGATGGAAAGGCATCATGATGCCGGGACGGCAGAAACCCGCGCCGCGCTGAAACACGAAATCATACAGCTATCACTCGATCACCACCTCGTTAGCCGCTATTCCAGCCTGGTCGCTGTCGATCGAACACCCGTGAACACGAGTGGAATGCTCCACAGCGAAAAACTCAAAACCAGTCTCCCGCATGGATGGAAAGCCGGCCAATTACATCAGCCCGAATCCCGACAAATGTTGCTGGCGCAACTCAATCTGCCGCAAACAGCCACAGCATCAGGCCTGCACATGATGACATCGATGATGCTGTTTGCACTCGCGATGGTATTTTATCTGTGGAGAAAACTGTTATGAATGCTGAACACAGGCTGACCTTTGTGTTTATCATGCTCGCTGTTGCGGCACTTTGGCAAATGGGACTCGGCGCATGGATACACACCAAGGCATTTGCGGCCCAGGTATTGCTTGATCACGCCTGGCAGCAGACACTGATTGAGCAAAAGCCGAACCGCCCCTGGCCATGGGCAGACACCTGGCCTGTCGCAGAACTGATTGTTCCTGGACTCGACGTTTCACGCATCGTACTCGCCGGCGACAGCGGTGAATCACTGGCCTTTGGCCCGGGCCATTCATTCGCCAGCGCGATGCCGGAAGAGCGCGGCACGGTTTTGATCAGCGGCCACCGGGACACCCATTTCGGGTTTTTGCAGAACCTGAAAAAAGGTGAACGCCTGATTCTGAAAACAAGAAGCGGCATTCATTACTATACCGTCCGCAAAATGCAGGTTGTCGATAGCCGGCTTTATAAAGCCGATGCCGCTAATGATGAACTGATACTCGTTACCTGCTACCCGTTCAACTCAGCGATTTCCGGGGGTTCACAACGCTACCTGGTTCATGCGCAACGCGAGCGGACATTTGATGGTACAACACTAATCTCTCGCAGAGACGCAGAGCACGCAGAGGTTGTGTATTCCTTGGCGATAGTCAAGCAAAGCTGATGCAACTTATCGAAACGCTAGATTTTCTCTCGCAAAGGCGCAAAGGACGCGAAGGGTCTTATTGGTTTTCCTCAGCGGGCTCTGCGCCTCTGCGAGAACCAAATTCACAAACCCGGCAAAAAGGCACAGTTAACGATTCCGGCGGTTAGAACTTATAGGTCAGCTCCAGTGCGATGCGTCTGGCCTTTGTATACAGGTCGGGGATATCGAAAGCGGCAAAATGAAACGAGCGTTTCTCGCCATAGAAATCCAGCGCGATGTTGTCCGTAAAATCCCTGCGGATACCGAAGCGCGCGTTGGCTTCACGCGACAGGGTCTGCTTCGGTTCACCGAACGTGTAACCGGAAACAACCCGGCTGTCGACATAGAACTCCCCCCAGCGTTCATGACCGATGATCAGCACATTCCATAGCCCCAGGGTCGGGTTGGAAACATCGGCGTACCGCGTGTCCTTGGAACTGGCCCAGGACCAGCCCAGCGAGCCGTTCAGACCGAAGGTGAGATAAACGGGTGAACCATTCGGCCATTGGTACTTCCAGAAGCGCCCGATACGGCCGGCATTGAACTCGGCGTAATAATCGACACCCAGGCTGTCATCAAAGCTGGCGTTGAACTGAAGAAGCTCGAGCTGGGTGCGCTCTGTAGCAAATTTGCCCACGGGCAGGTTGTCGTTTTTTTTCTGGTAGGTCCAGTATGTAAAACCCGCAACAACATATTCGAGATCGGTCTGCGAATCGCCGACCTGGAAATTTGTCAGGTCAATCCTGTATTTAAGGATTTCTGCATCGGGTTGCTCGTAAGCCGTTGCAGGTTCGCGCAGGAATGAATAACGTCCGCCCAGCAACAGTTTCGTGCCATGGTAGATCGGGCTGATGGTCCAATCGACATCGCCAATACCCGCTCTTGCCGAGTTCTGCCCAAGATCCCAATTGTCGGCCAGCACCGATGTGGCGGATAAAATGCCGCCTGCAATAATTAAGGCTGTCTTTTTCATTGTATTTTTAATAGATAGAATGTCCGACATAGATCATCAATGCATTATATGCAAAAAAACCCGGGGCGAGGAACAGATTTGGTGAAAACGATCGAAGCACAGGCACTTCAGCGCTGCTCAACAACGTGAAATACAATAGTGTGCAGCTGAACGCGGTACATACCCTCTGGACGTTTAAAAGTCCCAGCGTATACCGATCGTAAATATGTTTCCGAGATTTTCACCGCTCTCGGTAGTGGTACTGTCCAGCCGCCACTCCGCATATGCCAGGCGGTTGAATTCATCAATCGAATAACGCAGACCTACGATGGCGTACAGCAATTCGTACTCACCCGCCTGAACTTCATCCTCATCCGGCGTCAGCCAGTTATAACCTCCGACCAGCCAGTAACCCTTGATCAACCGGTAGCGCGCATACAGTTCGGATCCCCAGCCGTTGAAGTAAGTGCCCAGATCAGTGGCTTCATGATTCAATAGACGGGCAGCGCTAAAACCGATATAGCGCTTTTCATCAAACCAGCGGGCGCCAAGCAGAATAGCTTCGGCATCACCTTGTATTCCTGCAGCCTGTACAGCAGCATTGTCCAGATCATCGATAAAAGCCCTGTTGTATGCGATACCCAGGGTATAGTCATCCCTTGAATCGATGACAGCACTGAGGCCGAATGCATACCGATAGTTAACGCTTTCAACGCCGGGTATCGGCTGACTGCTCTGGAACTGTATATTCAGGTTAAATGGATTTATTCGCGACCCTTCGCGCATGAAATCGATCAGAGCCAGTGTCTGGAAAACATTATCGGCACGGCCGGTGCCGGTTGAACCGCCATCGGTGTTCGCATTGAAAGTCCCTACCGCACTGCTGCCGGCACTGTCGAATCGGTCGGTAAAGTTGGAAATCTTGTAATAGGTCGACCAGCTCTTGCCATAACTGGCGACGATCAGCGGTGTATCGATGCCGACGGTATACAAGCGCGGGAAAAAGCTGTCGCCCTGCTGGCCTTCGCCGGCAGCGCCACCGGGATCCAGCAAAGTATCGAGTTCATCCAGCAGATTGAAACCCGCTTCCACACGCGCATACGCCCAGGAGTCCTCGCTCGTGCGGTATTCACCTTCAAGCCCGAGGCGCGAGCCTGCATCACCGAAAATGGAGCCTTGTGCCGTGGAGCGATAGCGCAAGCGAATGCTGCCGTAGACTCTTCCTGCGTAGGGCTGCACGACTGCGGGCTTTTCTGTGACCTCTTTCCGATCGATCTGGGGTTCTTCCTCTTCCGATTTGACCTCTTCCCTGGCTTGATCGATAGAGGCTTCCTCCACCGGAGCCTGCTCGGTCTCTGCTGCCGGCTGTACAACCCCTTCAGCCTGCTGCTGCCTTTCGGTCGTTTTGCGCGATTGCGGGTCCTCGCCTTCAGAAACCACCTGTTTCCTGGCTTCTTCTTTTTCATTCTCGACCTGGTCCACCACCGTGTTTTCAGTACCTGCGCCGACCGCAGTATCTTCAGCCAGCGCGGTAGCGAAGCTTAGACAGAGCACTATAAATAGGTGTAATCTTGGCAACATTCCGGGAATCAACCGCAGTATCTAAATGGCACAAAAAACCAGTTAATTATAACAATCCGCACAAACCAGATTGCGGCCAATCCAGCATTGGGAGAGAGATCAACATGAAAACAAACCATAAAGTTCTGAATATGATCCTGCCTGCAGTTTTCGTCCTCATCACAGCTTCATGTTCGGATAAAGAATTAGAATACACCGGCATACTGGATCACAGACCTGAAGGCAAGGACGGCATGTGGGTTATCGACGGCAAGTCATTCAGCGTTACCGCAGATGTAGAGCTGGATGAAGACGATGGTCCGATAACCGTTGGTACCTGCGTCGGCCTGGATATGGTCGATGGTGATGTCAGGGAGATAGAATCGGAGGATATGGAAGAATGCCAGGCGGAAAAGTCGTAGCGGTAACAGGTATTACACCCGATATGTTTCGCATGTAACAGATATTGGCTTACTCTCGCCAAGGCGCAAAGCTCGCAAAGACATTACTAATGTTTCTACACGCCGTAGGAGCGGCTTCAGCCGCGAATTGCGCGCTGGAATGCAGATGGTATTCGCGGCTAAAGCCGCTCCTACAGAAGCCTTAAAACACCCTGGCATGCTTTGCGCCTTGGCGAGATAAACTAACTATCCCTATCCGCCCTGAATGGCATAGCGTGCTTGCAGAACAAAGTGTAATAATCCACTGATGAAATCCCTTTTCAAGCTCATTACAACGACCATACTCTCATTGTCTGCGGCTGCATCCGCTGCATCAATGATGGACGATTTCATCGACCCACAGGACGGCATGTTCGATACCAGCCACTGGCTCGCCGAAAAGAAAGGCTTCTTTCCGATCCCGATCATCGTCACCGAGCCCGCGGTAGGCTTCGGCCTCGGTGCCGGCCTGCTGTTTCTGCACGACCCGCTGGCCGGCAAGACCGCCGATGGCGAAACTTTCGATCCGCAAAATGTCGATCAAAAAGGGCGAATCGTGCCGCCCAGTGTTTCAGGGCTATTTGGCGCCTACACCGAAAATGACAGCTGGTTTGTCGGCGGTGCTCACATGGGGGTGTGGAAGAACGACGATATCCGCTATGTAGGCGCACTCGCAACGGCATCGGTCAACCTCAAGTTTTATGGCCTCGGCGGCTCCGCGGCCAGTGGCCTTAACTTCAATATCGAGCCGGGGATTTTCTTTCAACAAATAAAGTTTCGACTTAAAGATTCGGATTTCTTTGCGGGCATCGACTACCTGTTAATGGACTCAACCGTCGAGTTCGAGATCCAGTCATCATTGCCGATTGAAATACCGGCCGTAAAATTTGACAGCCGGTCCGCTTCCGTCAGCCTCCTGCTGGACTACGACAGTCGCGACACGCTGTTTACACCCAGCAGCGGCCTCTCCGCAAGGATCAAGGCCTCGTTCTTCCGGGAAGCATTCGGCAGTGATGACGAGTTCGAAAAGTACAATGTTTATGCCAAGTATTTCACGCCGTTTTTTACCGATTCACTGATACTCGGCCTGCGTGGTGACTACAAAACGCTGGATGGCCAGGCGCCTTTTTACCAGTACCCGTTTGTCAATTTGCGCGGCATACCTGCGATGCGCTACCAGGGCGAAAGCGTTGCGGTTGGTGAGGCCGAGTTTCGCTGGAATTTCACCTTTCGCTGGAGCCTGATCGTGTTTGGCGGTGTTGGCGCCGCGGACAGCGTGGACTTTGTACCCAACCCATCCGATGATACCGTCTATTCAAAAGGTGTCGGCTTCAGGTATTTTATCGCGCGACGGTTTGGCGCCCATGCGGGTATCGATATCGCAAAGGGGCCTGAAGATACTGCGCTTTACATCACCTTTGGGCAGGCCTGGTATTAAAACCCATTTTTTCTCGCAGAGGCGCAGGGCACGCAGAGATTTATTAGCTTGTTATTTACATACAGGAACAGCTTCAGCCGCGAATCCATTTTTCGTTGTTGGTAAACGTTATCCAAACACTGGTCCACAGATGAACGCAGATAAACACAGATCAGTTTTTACTGTTGTTGTGTATCAAGCATGGTCTAGCATAACCAGCAACCACCAATAAACAACATCAGCGTTCATCTGTGGACTTAACATTCCCTGAAGCCAGCATCATTCTCGGCTCAAACCATTACAGAAATTAATTGCCTCTGCGCACCCTGCGTCTCTGCGAGAGACCCATTGCTGTATCAACGGTAGTTTTCAGGATCAGGGTTATCGCAACCCAGCCATGTGAACGCTTCATCAAAGTTGCTGGATATTTCGACTTCTAGACCCGAATCCTTCACCAACGACTGGTAGAACTGTGCAAGCTTGAGGTCATTTGGCTCGGTGGCGATAATCGCGGTTCGAAACTTCCCCCTGCCCTGGCCAAGTCCGGTGCTGATTTCGCTCAGTCGCTCGAGGTCCTCTTCGTGAATATTCACTGCATCGAGATTGTCGACATAGACCAGTTGATCGAAATCGGTCTGCACCTCGCCGATGTTGTGACTGTCGATCAGCCAGAACACGTGGTCGATCAGCTCCTGGCTTTTGACTTCACCACTAACCCTGGTAACAACCAGCTGCCCTTTGTAGAAGATTTCACGTTCGACCATAACAGAATAGTTTCTGGAATTACTCGATTGCTATAACCTGTGGCTTGATGTTCCTGTATTCCGGCATCGTCATGCCTGCCGTTGCGTTGATGAATGTCGGGTCAGCCACGGCATAACGCTTGCCATTATAAGCGACAGAATCGCCTGCGACACCTCCCTCCAGGTAGACAGCCGTCGCCACATGGCCGGGATAACTCAGGCCAACAACCTCAAGCCCCAGAAGACTTTTTACCAGCCAGGCAAATAATACCGACCTGTCTTCACAATCGGAATAGGGGTAGAAGATCGTTTCTTCCGGAAACAGGTAATTCTCCCTGCCGAACTGCTGGTCATCGGTTCGGTACCTGAACGAGGTTTGTACGAATCGCAACAGAAAATTGACAGCCTCCTGCTCGCTCATACCTGCCAGTTCTTTTGCCAGCAGCTGCAACAGGGGCGATTCCGCCGTTGCGCCGACTTCCGCGTCAAAATAGATCTCCAGATCGAGCTGGGGGTACGTACCCAGGAAATCGATACGCGCCTGATCATATTCCGCTTTGATAGCGTAGCGCCTGCCGCCGTATTCAAACACCAGGCTTCTGGTTTCTGCGCCCTCTGCTTTCGGTGCCTTCGTCCGCAGGCTCATATCCAGTTTCTTTGCCGCACCAGGATATTGACCATCATAGGTATAGGCACTGCCAGGCCGGTTTCGACTGCCGTCAAAACTGACCGCATAATAGCGTTCATCATCAAAGGTAAAATAGGTTACATCATACAGCTGCTGCTCTGAGGGAATTAACAGATAGACCTTGCGATCGTTGTAGGCGACCCGGCTGCCGAAACCCGCCTTTGCCAGAATGAACCAGGTAAACAGCGCCTGCTTGTTGGCGTGCGCAGGGTATATCCGCTCGGCAAGCCTGTGCGTCAACAGGACATAACCCCAGTCGTTAAGCTGCAACGCTTCAGCCTGGGTGTCGATCTGTTCGACGACAGGTTCAAAGTCAGCCCTGCTCAGATCGGACCAGAAATTACTCAAGGCCGTTTCATTCAGGTTATAAGGCAATGTGCGCTTGAACGCCGGGTCGTAGTAGAACGTGACTTCAACACCAAAATAATCGACCTGTGCACGCAGGCCTTTTTGCTCGGGCCGCGGCACCGGTGCCGGCTCGACCGGTAAAGCCGGCGTCAGCTCGATAACAACCGGCTCGGGTTTTTCTTCTACAGGTTTATCGATCGGCTTTGTGTCAGGCTCCGGCACGACGGGTTCTGCGACCGGCATCACCACAGGCTTCGGCCTGTCGTCGCGGACAACGCCTTTCAGCATCTCCACTTCCCGCCAGTGCTCTTTCAGGAAAGCGGTAAACTCCCGATCACGCTCGTCCTTGTATTGCTGGAACGACTGTTGCTGCTGCTGTTTCCATTGTTCGAATTCGTTGACCGAACTGGCCGGTGAGCACACCAGTGATAAACAAATCAAATATGCACTAATGTGTAGTCTGCTCATGATTCGTTTCTTTTCAAAATCCGTTATTATCGTGAACGTTATTCGCGGCTAAAGCCGCTCCTACAGCTGATGACGTCATCATGAACGCAGTGAAGAGAGGTTCAACCATATATAACTTTGCGTCCTCTTCGTCTTCGCGTCTCTGCGTTTAAAAAACAACAAAAAAAACCGGCACCCGAGGACTCCCGGATGCCGGTTCGTATTCCTGCTTTACGCGGCCCTTATTGCTGTTTCATTTCCGAGATCGCGGCGGCGAGCTCGTCCTGTGCTTTCTGGGCCTTGAACTGCTGCCACAATGCGGCATCGTTACCCATGCTGGTACGCAGTGCATTCTGTGTCGCCTGCGCTACCGCGGTATCGTCCATTCCGAGCAACACATACAGGTTACCGTTCGGGCTGGTGATGGTCTTGTAGATCTTGGTACCCATCAGCGATTGATCGGTGATTTGCTTGGTCACCGAGGTATTCACCTTGTCAACGGTTTCCGAATCGGCGGCACCGGTGGTCTCGGCATATTGCTTGACCATGTTCTGCACCTGTACCTGCATTCTCTGTGCGAGCTGAACGCGCGCATCTGTTGCAGCCATGTTTTTCATGAAGCTGTGACCGGCTGCAGACTTCTCGGCAGTACCGACTGCGGAAACCACGAGACCCTCGACTGGCTGATCGCAAACCCATGCTGGAGCTTCTGTATCCGGTGCATCAGGGAATACACAGTCCTGGGCCTCCATGATCGAATCATCTTTTCCGCACGCCGTCAGCATAACGGCCAGGGCAACGAGGCCCATTAATTGAATGCTGCTTCTCATCATACTCTCCTCAATCTTTCCCGGTGATCATCACCAAATCCATCAGGCCTGTAAAGTCAGGTTGTCCTGTGTAAAGTATCGATACTTTTAGTGTACACCCGTTTCGGACGTACGGTAGTTAATTTGATCACATAATGCGAAATGGTTCGGAAAATCCTCGCGATTTTGTGAACTGCTTCAAATAATAGCCGTGTTTGACTAATTCGCAACAGGGCCGATGCCTCGCGCTTGAGCGCCTGGAGCTGACTGGATCGGCCTGATGGCGCCGACAGGGGTAGTACACAAGGTGCAACCTTGACTGTTGAAAAGACGCTGGATGCCTGCTTCCGCAGGCATGACGGGAATCCGGCACAGTTTATACGTCATCCCAGCGACAAATTCGACTGGATCGAATTGGAACGCACGAACTGTGGCCCGAAGGGCGAAGCCCATGGATGGGCGCATTAACGCCGGGATCCAGCGTCTTATGAATTCTGAAGAACCGACGCCAATATCAGGAATGATTGTCGTTTTTGGCACCAACCGCAGCTTTGGCCGTCTCTTTCTCGATCAGGTAATTCATGATCTTGATCATGTTGTCATAGCTGCCTGCCATCGATGCCGAGATCAGGTACTTGCCGTTGATCGTCACTGACGGCACGCCGCTGAGCTTGTAATCGTTCACCAGTTTAGTGGCCTTGCGCACCTTGGTCTCAACGGTGAAGGAATTCATCGCATCGATAAATTCGGAGCGATTGACGCCATGCTGCTCGACAAACTTGGTCAGTGCATCGACCGTTTTCATGTAGTTCTTGCGGGTGTGAACCTCGGCGAAAAACTTGGGATGGATTTTTTCGCCGACTCCGAGCATCTCCAGCGCATAGTAGGCGCGGGCGTGCAGCACCCACAACGGCTGGAACGTGGCCGGTATGCGCACGAACTCGACATTATCCGGCTTGGCGCTTTTCCACTTGCTGACATGGGGTTCGAAGGAATAACAGTGGGGACAGCCGTACCAGAAAAATTCGAGTACCTCGACCTTGTCGCCATCGATGGTCTTCGGCATGTCGACACGCTTGTAATGTTTACCTTCTTCGTAACTGGCTGCACAGGCGGTGCCGGTGACGAAAAACAGAATAGAAAATAGCAGTAGCGACTTATTGATTATGTGCTGCATCATATGCTCCATACGCTTTATTTAACTATTGAACCAGGGTGTCGATCTGTATTTTGACCTGCTCTGTGCCGGACACGTCGTCGACCTTGAACTCGCCGATGTAGTCTCCGGCTTTGGCGATGGCGCTGCCACTTGTCGTTACCCTTGCAGAAACGACAACGCTACCGAATGAGCTCATGTTCATCCCTTCCATCATCGCCATACTGTCATCCAGCGTCACTGTGGTCGGCAACTGGTCCAGCGTCAGGCGCTGCACCGCCAGCGGCATCTTCGGTCCTGCCGCCGCCTTTGCGTAGATAAATACCGCATCACCGGCACTGAAACGATTACGTACATCCTTATTGATGTCGACACTGACCTGCAGGCTCGCACCGCCAGCGGCTGCCGCAGTCGTTGTAGCTGCAGTGCCCAGAATTTCATCCGTCGTCGCCACCTCTTCACCGGCGGCGATCAGGCCATCGCGGGCCTTGTCGATATAGATGCGTAGCGAACGGTTGATTTCCGCATCCTGTTTGGCCTGTTCGGACAGGCGCGACAGGTGCTCGATGCTTTTACGGTAATTGCCGGCCTGGTATTCGGCGACCCCGGCGAACCACAGCACATTCACGTTGTTCGGCTCCATCTCCAGCGCGCGCATCACCAGTTCGCGCGCGGCCGGCGTGAACCGCTGATTATTGGCCAGCGCGATGACTTCCGACTGTTCGATCATCAGTTGTGCGCTCGGGCCCTGTTTGACGGCCTGCTCATAAGCCTCGGCTGATTGCAGGTACTGACCCAGGTGCTTGTAGGCACGCGCCAGCATGGTCCACTCCTGCAGGTTGCCGCCCTGCTGCTTGATGCGTGCAGCCAGCGCATTGGTCATGTCTTCGACCGTGCCTGCCTGCTGTGTCTGCTGCGCCTGCGCCTGTGCCTGTGCCTGCATCTGCGCCTGGTGGCTGTCGGTGCTGGCCGCATGCATACCCAGCTTCATATAGACCAGCAAGGCCAGCGTCGGCAGAAATACCGAAATCATCACCGCCAGTCCCGGCTGACGCTTGAGCTGCCCACCATAGTGAATCGAAGCCGTTTCCGTGCTCTCTGTCGGAATATCCTGCAACAGCTCGCGGTCGATTTCCTGCCGCGCCTGCTGGTATTGCTCGTGCTCGATGCGGCCTTCGCCGAGATCGGCTTCCAGCTCGGCCAGCTTGTCATCGTAGAGACCGAGGTTGCTGTCCTTGTAGGCGATCGCCGATGACCTGCGCACGCGCAGCAGGGGATAGATCACGATGACGACCGCAACCAGCAGCATCAGTAGCAGCAATGCCCAGAAAAGTATATTCATCAGTCGGCGCCGTCCTGTTTGTGCATCTGTTGCGCTTCCGACTGCAGGGCTTTCAGGCGCTCCATGTCTTCATTGGAGATTTCAGCGGCTGCAGCCTTCCGCTGCTTTCTGACGATACGCAGAACCAGAAAGAATCCCACAACCAGCGCAATCGCAGGCCCGAACCACAAAGCCCAGGTCATTGGCTTCATCGGCGGCCGGTACAGCACGAAATCACCGTAGCGCGCCACCATGAAATCGACGATCTCCTTTTCGCCCTTGCCCTGTTGCAGCATGCCGTAGATCTCGTCACGCAGGTCCTTGGCCAGGTCGGCATTGGAATCGGAGATGGCCTGGTTCTGGCAGACCAGGCAACGCAGCTCGTTGCTCAGCTTGTTGAACAGCGCTTCCTGTTCTTCCGAAGCGAAATCGTAGGTGACAACCGGGGCGGCACTGACCGGTGCCAGCAGCACAGTCATCGCGATGAACAGGATAACCCTCATGTCTGCTCGCTCCTGATCTGCTGAATCAGCGGCATCAATTTCTCACTGATGTATTCCGCATCGACCGGGCCGATACGTTTGTCACGTACCACACCCTTGTGATCGATGACGAAGGTCTCGGGCGCCCCATAGACACCCCAGTCGATGCCAACGCGGCCGTCGAGGTCCTGTGCGACCACATAATACGGATTGCCGAACTGGTTCAGCCACGCGGTCGCGTCTTCCGGCTTGTCCTTGTAGTTGAAACCGATCACTCGCAGACCCTGCCTGCTCAAATGGGTGATGGCTTCGTGCTCCTGCCTGCAGGCGAAGCACCAGCTGGCGAACA
>CP070838.1:651507-676430 GCA_020341835.1 Thiotrichales bacterium
CGGGGTCGGCCGACCCCGGCCCCACTGAATCAACACTATGGCTACTGATCAACGAGAAGGCAGTCTCGAAGCGCCAACCCGGCACCCGCTGGGTCACGAAAAACCCGAATTCTGGGATGAGAAGGCGCTGTTTACCGAACTTGAACGCGTCTATGACATCTGTCACGGCTGTCGCCGCTGCGTCAGTCTGTGCGGATCCTTCCCGACCCTGTTCGATCTGGTCGATGAATCGGAAACCATGGAAGTGGACGGTGTTGCGAAGCAGGATTACTGGCAGGTCGTGGATCACTGCTACCTGTGCGACCTGTGTTACATGACCAAGTGCCCTTACGTTCCTCCGCATGAATGGAATGTCGATTTCCCGCACCTGATGCTGCGCGCCAAGGCGATCAAATTCCGCAAAGGCGAAACCAAACGACGCGACCGGCTGATCACCTCAACCGATGCGATCGGCAAATTCGCCAGCATCCCGGTCATCACCCAGAGTGTCAACACGGTCAATGCCAGCAAGGCCGCGCGCAAGATGCTGGATAAAACCATCGGCATTCATCCCGAGGCCCCGCTGCCGAAATACCACTCGAAGACATTGCAGAAACGCGATGCGGGGCGCAGCCCGCTGGAAGCCGAAGCTGAGAAAACCGCATCGACGAACGGAAAGGTCGTCCTGTTCGCGACCTGCTACGGCAATTACAACGAACCCGAAATCGGTGAAGACCTGATTCGTGTTTTCGAACACAACGGCATACCCGTGATGCTCGCCCAGGGTACGCAATGCTGCGGCATGCCAAAGCTGGAGCTTGGCGACCTGGATGCCGTCACCGCTGCCAAGGATAACAATATCCGGGTACTGGCCGGGCTGGTCGACGCCGGCTGGGACATCGTGACACCGATACCTTCCTGTACGCTGATGTTCAAACAGGAATTACCGTTGATGTTCCCACAGGACGAGGACGTACAGAAAGTCAAAAACGCGATGTTCGATCCGTTCGAATACCTGATGCTGAGGCACAAGGAAAACAAACTGAATACCGATTTCAAACATTCGCTGGGCAAGGTTGCCTACCACGTGGCCTGCCACCAGCGCGTGCAGAATATCGGCATGAAAACCCGTGATGTCCTTCAGCTGGTACAGGACACCGAAGTCGTTCCGATTGAACGCTGCTCGGGTCACGACGGTATCTATACCGTCAAGAGCGAATTCCATGACATGGCCATGAAGATCTGTCGCCCCGTGGTCAACAAGGTCAAGCAGGCCGAACCGGATTACTACACCAGCGACTGCGCAATGGCTGCACATCATATCGAGTCGGGTCTCGCCGATGGCAGTCAACCGGCGCATCCAATCACCCTGATCAGAAGAGCCTACGGGATATGAACAGCATGACAAAACTCACCAGAAAAGACCTCTATTCACTCGAGGAATACTCGGAAATTCGTGACGACTTTCGTGCCCGCGTTATGCAACACAAGAAAAACCGGCGGCTCGATCTCGGTGATCACCTGGTACTGTTTTTCGAGGACCGGCTGGTGATGCATTACCAGGTACAGGAAATGCTCAAAGCTGAAAAGATCTTCGATGCCGACGGGATCCAGGAAGAACTGGATGCCTACAATCCGCTGATCCCCGACGGCACCAACTGGAAGGCTACGATGATGATCCAGTACGCTGATGTCAGCGAACGCCAGCAGATGCTGACCCGACTGGTGGGCATTGAAAACCTGATCTGGCTACGCGTTGGAGATCAGGAGAAAGTCTATCCGGTCGCCGATGAAGACCTGGAGCGGGCCACGGAAGACAAGACGTCAGCCGTGCACTTTCTGCGCTTCGAACTGACACCGTCGATGATTGCGGCAATCCACAAGGGCGAAACGATTTCAGCCGGCGTGGAACATCCGGAATACAGCACAACGCTTGAGGCGATACCCGCCAATGTCGCCGAGTCGCTGGCACAGGACCTGCAATCGATTCAATAGAAAACGAGGCACAGCCGCGAAAAACGCAAAAGTGCAAATAAGCTGTTGATAGTGAAATAAAAATTCGCGCCCTTTGCGTTTTTTGCGGACTTTATCCTCGTTCGCAAATACAGCAAGGCCTTAATCCTGGCCTGAAAAAAATCCGGGTATTGCGCCAATAAAAAAGCCTGCTGACGCAGGCTTTTCTGGAATCTTTTCCGTATTCTGCTAGGCCTTGCTGCTGACCCGCAGGATCACGTTGGTGTCGACGATGCGGGCACCTTCGGGCAGCTCCGGCACGCTGGCGATCTGGATTTCCGAATGCAGCACGTCGTGCAACTCGCCACTGTCCACATCATAGACATGATAATGATTCGATCGGTTGGTGTCGTAAAACACCCGTTCGCGGTCTATCAAAACCTCGCGTACCAGGCCCCTGTCGGTAAACAGCCCCATGGTGTTGTAGACGGTGGCACGGGACACGCGGTTGCCCTCTGCATTGACACCTTCGAGGATATTTTCGGCCGACAGGTGCTGCGGGCGCTGGAATAAATATCCTGCAATTTCAATACGTTGGCGCGTAGGGGTGATATCGTGCTGCTGCAGCAGCTTAACAATTTGGCTTCTTTCCATCGGATATTGCTCCATAATTATTTGATTGTTATTGTGCGACATTGAAGAATTATATCCAAAATGCACATTTTGTATAGGGGTTTCCTGTAATTTTGTCATGTTCATAAATCAGGCCAGTCGTTGCCGACAATGAACAGCCTTTCCCGTTCCGCCATGCCTTCCAGCCGGGTTACGTGCAGCGGCAGCCGGTACGGACCGTTATCGACCAGCTGCAACAGCTCGCCCGAGGTATAGGCACTCGCCTCCGGGGATAGCGGAAAATCCGCCATCCAGCCACTCCGAATCAGCGGCCGGAACCGCGAATCCGCACCAAAGCAGTGCATGAACTGCTCCCGAGTCAGCCAGCTGCCGCCGAGATGCGACGGATTGGCGTTGGCCGGGAAACAGTCGGGCCGGTCCTTTTGCCAGGGATAGAACAGGCGACCTTTCAGGATGACGGCGCAATCGTCGATCATGATGCCGCGGTCGCGAAGAACAGATCTCGCGACCGGGTGGGTGCTCAGCGATGTTTGCCGGCCCAACAGATGGTCGACCTTCAAATCCAGCCGGTCTTTCTTGCGCGGACCGTGCCAGGCATCGTGATTGACCGTATTACCGACGCCGAGATAAAACTTGACGGCCAGCTCCCAGTGCGCACAGCGCCCGGTTTCGTTGTCGCGCACGATAAAATCCATTTCGCCCAGTGTTCGCTCCCCGTCGATGATCTGCAGGTTGCGCTCGATCAACTGGTAGCGCGGATTCAGCTCCAGCGCGAATGACCACAGGGTCTCGAAATAGTTGCCCAGCCGCTGGTCTTTCTGAGCTGCGAGCAGACCTTGCAGTCGCACGGGGTCGCGATCGAGCTGACGCAACTGCTGTTCGATATACCGATGCTGATCCCGGTACCACTGGTTATCGAACCAGACACAGTCACTGTCGACAAAGCTCAGCAATGGCGGACTGCTAACGGCCCAGGCCAGATCTGCAACACATCGATGTTGATACAGGCTGTGAGGTGTCATCAGTACTCAGATACCGGTCTCTGTAAAACACATTGAATACATCTTACACGTATGCACGCCTGACACCGCGTGAGAGGCAGGCGCCGTGCGGGACTGCGGGCAGCCATCGATTGCACCTCGCCGACGATCGTCAAATGGTAATGGAAATATCTGCAGATCTGACGGTAGAATGGCATCTACAGATCATCACCACCTGCAGCATGAGCCTGACACTGATTTCTCCCTGCAATCCACTTACTGACCAGGTCACAGATTGAGCCTCATTCACTCAGATAACCGTTCCGCATTATTCCCGCTGAATACTGTTCTGTTCCCCGGCTGCAGACTGCCGCTGCAGATATTCGAACAGCGTTATCTGCGTTTGATTAAAACCTGCATACGCGATAACCATGGCTTCGTCGTGATCCTGATCAGCGCCGGCAAGGAAGTTGGCGACACCCCGGAAACATACAGTATCGGTACTTATGTGGATATCGTTGACTGGGAGATGCTCGATAACGGACTGTTTGGCGTTACCATCGAAGCCAGACACCGGGTGCGTGTTTCCAGTCCCTGCGCGCAGGATGATGGCCTGATGACGGGCGAAATCGAAATGCTGCCCACGCCTGAGGAGGAGAATATCGATTCAGTCAACCGGATACCTGACCTGATCGATACACTCAGGCAGCTTGAACAGCATCCCTACATTGAAAAACAGGCCATGGAGATCGATTACACCAGCGCACAGGACGTCTGCGACAAGCTGTCCCAGCTTCTACCCGCCGAACCACTGGTAAAACAAAGCCTGCTGGAAATAAACAATCTCGAAGAAAAAATTGATAGACTCCGTGACCTGATTAACCGAATACAGCGATAGCCATGCACACAGAACAATTTTATGAATACAGGGTATGGGACCTGCCGACCAGGCTGTTTCACTGGATCAACTTCACCGCGGTAATCACGCTGATTTTTTTCGGCCTGGTCATGCTTTTCAAAAAAGACCTCGGCATCACCAGCGTTGAGGCCAAGATCGGGCTGAAAGTGATGCATGTAACCGTTGGCTATATTTTTGTTGCCAACCTGGTGATAAGAATCATCTGGGGTTTCGTCGGCAACCGCTACGCACGCTGGAAAACCGTGTTACCGTCCAGCGGACAAATGAGCAGGGTGCAGGACTATAAACAGTCGCTTCAACAGGGCAAACCGCTGCAGTATGCAGGACATAATCCGCTGGGGCAGCTTGCTGTCGGCGTTATTTTTCTCTGTCTGCTGGTGATGACCGTTACCGGTCTGATCAGGGCCGGTACCGATATCTACTATCCGCCGTTCGGTTCGATCGCCGCCGAGTACGTTGCCCAGCCCGGCGTCGATCCGGCCAGTCTCGTGCCTTATGACAAGTCGGCTGTCGACAAGGCAAAATACGACGCCCTCAAAGCCTTCAAAAAGCCGTTTGGTACCATCCATATCTATACCTCGTACTTCCTGATGTTCCTGATCATCGTTCACATCGCCGCTGTGGTCCGGGTCGAAGTCAAGGAAGGCGGCAGTATCATATCGGCCATGTTCACCGGTAAAAAATACCTGCGCGACAGGGCACAGGATGCTGACGAGCAGACCTGACCAGGGTGCGCCTGGCTCTGTGATCGCGTAGCGAATTTGAGGCACCTCTGATGGCGTGGTGGGGAAAAATAATCGGCGGAACCTTCGGCTTCATGCTGGGCGGCCCGCTGGGCGCCCTGCTCGGCGCCGCCCTGGGACACAACTTTGACCGCGGCCTGAAGCTGACTGATGAATTCGGCGGCGTGGCATACGGTGACGTGGAGCGTGTACAGGCCGCTTTCTTCACCGCGACTTTTTCGATCATGGGCCATGTCGCAAAAGCCGACGGCAAGGTAACGCAGGCGGAGATCGCCAATTCCGAAGCGATCATGGCTCGCATGCAGCTCGATCCACAGCAGCGCCAGGCCGCTATCAAGCTGTTCAACGAAGGCAAGGCCGACGACTTCCCGCTGGAAGATGTTCTGACCCAGTTCCGCAAGGAATGCCACCGACGCATCAGCCTGATCCAGATGTTCCTCGAAATTCAGATCAGTACAGCGTTTTCCGACCAGAAACTGCATCCTGCGGAGCGGAAAATTCTCTACCAGATCGCCGATGCGCTTGGCATATCCCGCACGCAGCTCGACCACCTGTTTCATCTCGCAGGCGGTGTTGCATCACCGAAAACCGAAAAAGCCGCAATCAAGGAAGCTTATGAAATACTGGGCGTCAAAAAAGATGCCCCGGATGCCGAAATCAAGAAAGCCTACCGCCGCTTAATGAACCAGCACCATCCTGATAAACTCGTCTCGAAAGGTCTTCCCGAGGAAATGATCAAGCTGGCTAATGAGAAAACCCAGCAAATCAAGGAAGCCTATGATCTCATTAAAAAATCACGCCAGACATAGGGCAGCACATGGAAATCACCGGTCCGTTTACAATTGGTACGCTGCAGAACGATATGGGCGATTACGAACTGCACCTGAATTTCACCACAGAATTCAGGGCAATGAATCTTGCCCAGCAGGCCGACAGCTTTCAGAACTATATCAACAACCTGATCAATGAAATCGGCCGCCTCGATGAAAACGACACCAATCGACAGGGCATGCTGACCATACTGCAGGTGGCCGAACAGCTAATGCCGCACATACAGGCCAATGAAATCCCGCTGGAAGAAACCATCGTGATCAGCCTGCAACAGGACAACCCGTTCGGCAACATTACACTTCAGAATTAGATAAAGCCTTTCTGGCTAAAGCATTAAGACTTCGTATGAGTCCACAGATGAACGCAGATAAACACGGATGGTTCCACAGGGTTCGATACAGAAAGCCTATATAAAAATTTTAGCCGCAAACAACGCAATATACACAAATATTAAAAACTGGATCCCGGCTAAAAACATGCCAGGATGACGCTGATCGAAAGATGAACTGTATTCAACTCGACTGGTTTATTGTGTCCTGAGTTTGGCTATTTCGTAGGCCAGCGCAGGGCAGTGCTGTTTCTGAAGATATACTCTAGCTACAAAAAAAATCCGCAAAAGACGCGATGAGTTATTCCAGTATCAAGAGCTTGTTTGCGTATATTGCGTTGTTTGCGGCTTAAAAAAACATCCGTGTTTATCTGCGTTCATCTGTGGACTTAAGCAACTAACTTCGGGAAGGTGCGGTAGAACCGCTCAGCTCCCAGGCGTAGGCGCAGTCAAGTTCGGATAAAACGGTAATGACACCGCTTTCACCGTCCTCGAGCATGGTGTGTACCGGTGTACGGTCTTTCATACGGCGATGCGGGGTGTTCATCCAGCGAGGTCCCATGTTGACATTGCGCGGGTAGGTTGTGCGTAGCGCATCGATGATACCCAGCAGGCGAATCACACGGGCGTTTATCGATTCGACATCCGGCAGCGGTGTGTCTTTGCGGTATTTCTGCAGGTGGCGACTGCGGTGACCTTCCGGAAAGTCAAGCACAGCCAGTATCTGATCACCGGACAGGCCCCAGTCATCCAGCGATGCCATGACCTTCTGCGTGATCATGATGCGTCTTTCCGGACTGATATTTTCCAATGAAACAGCCACAGTAACCTCGGCAGATATAATAAAATCAGAATTTTATCACCAATCATAGCGATTAAAAACCTGAGGTAGGTTATGGCCATCCACAAGGTGCTGCGCATGGGACACCCGCTGCTGAACCAGCGCGCTGCAGCAGTCGAAGATTTCAATACACCCGAACTCGACAGCCTGATCGAGGATATGCTCGACACGATGCAGGCTGAAGACGGCGCCGGCCTTGCTGCACCCCAGATCGGCGTCAGCCGCCGCATCGTCGTATTCGGCTTTGATCAGAACCCGCGCTATCAGGATGTACCTTCGGTGCCCAGGACTGTGCTGATCAATCCGGTCATCAGGGCGCTGGGCGATGTCATGGAAGAGGGCTGGGAAGGCTGCCTCAGCGTACCCGGCATGCGCGGCCTGGTGCCACGATACAGCGCGATCGAGTACACCGGTTTCGATGCCACGGGTGCGCCGCTGCAGGTCAGGGCCGACGGCTTCCACGCACGCGTCGTGCAGCACGAATGCGATCATCTTGACGGCATCCTCTATCCCCAGCGTATTCGCGATTTCACCCGCTTCGGTTTTATCGACGAACTGGCCGAAGCCGGCCTGCTGCCATTGCAGACATCGGACGACACGAACCAAAGCAGGGGCGAACGGTCCTAACTATCAGACCCGTAACGTCTATAATAGCCCTATCAAACGCCTCACTATCAACCAATGACCAATTCCCGCCTTGTTTCCGCCACGATTTTGCCATTGCTGCTGTTCTTCAGCCTGCAGACCTCGGCCACATCGGTGTTACCCATATCGTTGCAGCGCATGACAGGCGTTGCCGCGCAGATTTTCCACGGCAAGGTCACCGCTAACGAGGTCAAGCTCGACCCGGCGAGCGGCCGCGTGGTCACCTATACCCGGTTTGAAATCATCGAAGTCATCAAGGGCGATGTTGCGGCAACGCGAACCATCAAACAGCTCGGCGGCCAGCTGCCCGGCAGCGACGTCCGCCAGATCATACATGGTGTCCCGGCATTTTCCGTCGGCCAGGAATACGTCGTGTTCCTGCCGAAGGCTTCCCGATCCGGTTTTTCCAGCCCTGTCGGCCTGTCACAGGGTAAGTTCGATGTGCGTAAATCAGGCGGCGAGTCGGTTATCAGTCATCCGCGCGCACCGGCCGAGGGCACGATCACAGCTGCACCGCCGATATCAACGAACCTTCCGGGCGGGGTCGAAATCCACCCGCAATCAGACAAACCGTCAACGGTGACGCTGGCAGACTTCCTGCAGACGGTGCGCGGCATGACCAGGGAATAAGCATGCTGAAAACACTGGCGACGACTTTGATACTGGGCCTGCCCGGCACTTTGATAGCCGGTGGTCCGCTGGTGCTCGAGGGCTCGAATGGCCAGGTACCGGCGACATACGCGAATCCCGAAATCATATTCAATTTCGAAACGGGTGCGCTCGGCCCACGGGATAATGACACTGCGGACCAGCTGGTCAGGGATGCACTGGCGATATGGAACATTATCGATACATCAACGATTAATATCACCCAGGGTACTGATGTTCCTGTCGATATCGATGAAACGAATTTCACCAGCTATATCCCGGTACCTGACAGCAGCACCGTTCATAATGACGACGATGGCCTGAACCCGATCGTTTATGATGATGACGGCGGCATCATCGACGAATTTTTCGGCATTGGCCAGGGAACCGGTCCTGATGCAACGGTCGTCGGCTTTGCCGCAAGCTCCATCCTGATCGGCAGCTGTTTCTTTACCGAAGGATTCGCGGTCGTTAATGGCAATAGCGACCTGCGTATCAATGATACCGACCTTACACTGATTGTTGCTCATGAAATCGGGCATTACCTGGGGCTCGATCACAGCCAGACGGATATCGACAATACCGAACTGTTTATTCAACGCTGCCCGGCTTTCGATGATGACGATTATCCATTGATGTACCCCTATGCATGCCGATCCAGCCAGAATACGCATGCCGATGACAATGTTGCCTTGTCCACGCTTTACCCGACGGATGACTTTTTCCAGCAACAGGGGCAGCTAATGGGTACCTTTGTGACCACGGAGGGCGTCGCGGTGAGAGGCGCCAATCTGTGGGTCGAAAACATCCAGACCGGCGAGATCTACAGTATAGTCTCCGACTACCTGAAGCAATTTAACGGTTTCTTCAACCTGATGTTACCGCCGGGCAGTTACATACTTCACGCCAACAGCATCAACATCGAATTTTTCGGCGGCTCCAGTGTCGGCCCGTATGCCAACACACCCTTCGATGTCTCCTTTCTACCGCCGGCAAGCAGCATAGGCGCTGATCTGGTATTCAACGCCGATGGCAGCGTGCCTGAGATCATCAACCTGGAAGCCGGCATGTCGGTGGAAATCGTTTTTAGAACTGACGGCAGCGGTAGCGTGACCACCAGTGACACCCAGATCGATCTGGCGCAAATCTATAACTCGGCTGATGCCTGCAACGCAACAGCGGGTGGCGGCGGTGGCGGCACCCCGTCTCTGCCTTTACTGGCTGCGCTGCTGTGTATTCCTGCATACAGGCTGTATACAAAGCACCGGATTTAATCGATACATTCCGGTGATTGATCTTATGAATACCGCATTTTGCAGCGATGTGTCTCCGTATGGACCTGAATTTCCATGGCAGAAGAAGTGTTCCATAAAGCCCTGGAAATGAGAGCGCCTTATGCAGGTCGTGCCTGCGGAGGCACTTTGCTGTCCGGAAAAATTTTGTCATGCCTGCGGAGGCAGGCATCCAGTGTGTTTGACCAGGAAAGACACTGGATGCCAGCTAAAAACATGCTGGGATGACGCGTACGCGGGAGTAGTGGCTCCTGGCGATTTTTTCGCACGCACAACGTGGATTGTTCGATGTCATCGGTTTAAAGGATAGCGCATTAAACAAAACATCCTGGCGCCTTGGCGAGAGTTAAACACCTGTATTTTTCTCGCAGAGGCGCAGGGCGCGCAGTGTTTTTTGTTGCGCTGGTTTGGGGGAGAATCGCGTGAAGAACGCCCACTGCTGCCTCGCTCAATCGTGGGATGAGGCGCAAGCGGGACAGTTGTCCGGGTTAACTCGCTGTCGATGCTATCCAGTCAGAGACGGTCACAAACTGTTTGAACTCTTCATAACGCATGGGCTTGCTGACATAGTAGCCCTGCACGATTTCGGCACCACGCTCGCGCAGAAACTCGAACTGTTCTTCATTCTCGACACCCTCGCCGATCACGCTCAGTCCGAGACTGTGCGCCATGCTGATGATCGCTTCGCACAACGCCGCATCATCAGGGTCCACACCAATATCCTGAACAAATGCCTTGTCGATTTTCAGCACATCGAACGGAAAACGCTTCAGATAACTCAAGGATGAATAGCCGGTACCAAAATCATCGATCGATAACTTGATGCCCATTTCCTTGAACTGGTTCAGTGTCGTGATTACCTCGGGCACATCTTTCATCAGCAGGCGCTCGGTAATTTCCAGCTCGAGCGCGTTGCCGTCGAGCTTGTATTTAGACAGGGTATCCGAGATCTGGTTGGCGATGCCCTTGCCTCTGAACTGGCGGCCGGAAAGGTTGACCGCGAGATAGAAATCCCTGGTATCCTGCCCTGCCCTCAATCCTTTGACGTCACTGCACACCTTGTCGATCACCCATCGGCCGATATCAACGATAACCCCGGACTCTTCTGCAAACGGTATGAAAATTTCCGGTGCGATATGACCGAGCTCATCGTCCTCCCACCTGATGAGTGCTTCAGCACCTTCCAGGCGCATATTGCTGGTGTTAACCAGCGACTGGTATTTGAGATAGAAGCGACCGTCTTCAACGGCGCGCCGCAACTTGCTTTCGATTTCGACGCGCTTGACGATTTTATCGCTCATCTCCGGCGTGAACTCTTCAAACGTGTTTCTGCCCTTGCGTTTGCCGCGATACATCGCGGTATCGGCATTTTTCAACAGGATGTGAGGGTCGTCACCATCCTCGGGAAAAACCGCAATACCGATACTTGCGGTAACCGAAAATTCCATGTCCTCGATGACAACGGGCTGGGCCACCTTGCCCAGAATTTCGCCTGCCTTGTGCTGTATCTGTTCGCGGTATTCAGCCAGGGGTATTTCACCGGACTTATGGTGAGTGCTGGTGAGAATTAGCATGAACTCGTCACCGCCGAGCCTGGCAACTGTGTCAACATCGCGCACAACACCTTTCAGCCTTTCAGCCATCGACTTCAGAAAGCTGTCGCCCGCGTTGTGGCCAAGGGTATCATTGATATTTTTGAAATGGTCGAAATCGATGTACATGATCGCGAGACGCTCCTTGTCCCTGATCGCATTCGCCAGTCCCTGTTTCAAGCGGTCAAACGCCAGCGAGCGGTTCGGCAGATCCGTCAGCTTGTCGTAGCTCGCCTGGTACATAAGGCGCTCTTCGTATTCTTTACGAATGGAGATGTCTTCCTTGATGGCGAGATAATGCGTGTTCCTGCCGTCGTTCGATTTGATCGGCGATACGGTGACATTCTCCCAGAACAGGTCACCATTCTTCTTCTTGTTGTAAAGCTCCCCGCTCCATGACTGACCGGTCGTAATGCTGTTCCAAAGATTCGTGAATTGCGAGGGCGGCGTATGGCCGGATTTTAGAAAACGCGGATTCCTGCCCATCACCTCGTTGGGGGTATATCCTGTAACACGGCTGAACTCGGGATTGACGTATTCAATATTGCCATCCAGATCGGTAATCATTACCGATACCGGGCTCTGCTCAATCGCCTGGGAAAGCTTGCGCAAACTGTCAGCCGTCAACTTGTGATCATCGATTTCCTTTTCAAGATCGTTAACCAGCACACGGACGTTGTTGGTCATATCGTTGAACGCATAGGCCAGCCCGCCGATCTCGTCATTGGTTTCGACATTGGCTTTGGTTTCCAGATTACCGTCGCCGATCTGCTTGACCACTTCCGTCAGGCGCCGGATCGGGTCAAGTAAAATACGCGTGGTGCCGGACACGATCAGCACGACCAGCAAGGCGATAGCACTGGCAAACAACAATGTCGCGCGTGTCTGCTCTTCAACCGGCGCGGTCAACACCGCCTTGGGTTGCGCGAAGACAACTTTCCACGGCGCCGTACTCAGGCTCGCAATCGACAATGAGTACTCATCTTCTCCCATACCGAACAGGTTGACCTGCAGATTGGTATTCTGGAAACTGGTCTTCTCGAGTTTTTCAATAAACTCTGCTTTCTCGGCAAACAGGCGTTTCGAGTTATGCGGCACCCGGCCCTGTTTTGCCAGGGCTTCCAGATCCGTGGCACTGATGTTGCTTGCCATGGTGTACTGCAAATCACTGCGGCGCCCATGTATCAATCGAAGATTATTTTCATCGATCAAAACAGCGAAAGCACCGCGCCCGATGCGGCCGCGCGAATCTGACAGCAGGTTATTCAGAATGCTGGCATTGTATTTTACTCGCAACACACCAAGAAAGCGCCCGGTGATATCCTCTATCGGGCTGCTGAAATATAATGCCGGCTCGTCTTTTTTCGAAAAAATGACGGGTGATTTATAGGGTGACTGCCTCAAAAACAGTTCCTTGTAATAGATTTCTTCGCTCTCGTTTCCGCCGATATATTCATTGACGGTATCGACCATGTTGATACCATCTTTATTAAGCACAGCATAAGAAACAATATCCTTGCTCTGCCTTGACTGCAGCGCGATCAGGATTTCACGGATGGTCTGACTGTGGTATGGCTCGGCGCCGCGCAGTTTGATGTAATTGACAAACGCGGGCAATCTCGCTTCGGACTGCAGAGATTCAAGATTGAATTCGTTGAACTGATCGATTCGATCCGCGTAATGCCGGGCGGCGACATCCAGGATCCTGTCGGTACTTTGGCGCAGGTTCTCGCTCATCAAATAGCTGTCCAGCGCGGCGAGCAGACCAAGGGACAGCAACACGATAAACAGGAATGCCGTCAGCAGCTTTGCACGCAGTGTATACTGGCGTGCAATCATGATGCCGACAACCAGCAGTAACAGGCCGGAGATGACCAAAGCAGCAGCGATATTGATTAGCATTCGCGAACCCCTGAATGGCGTCTGTCCGCCCGATACCTGGTGATCAGACTACTGGTTATGATTTGGATTAACATGTATACAGCAAGTATATGCACCGCAGTTCTCTAATTCTATCAGAACACCCTGTTGAGACCGTTGAATAAGTCTAAAAAAAGCCTGCCATTCGGCAGCTGGAAGTCACCGATCAGCAGCGAACTGATCACCACCGAATCGGTGTCGCTGGATCAGGTTCGAACCTACCGCGGAACAATCTACTGGCTGGAACGCAGGCCCACCGAATCCGGCCGTACCGTCATCGTCAGCTCCCGTCAGGGCGTAAAGCAGGATGTCTTTCCACAGGGCTTCAATGCGCGCTCACGTGTCCACGAGTATGGCGGCGGGATTTACTGCGTCTGCGACCCCGGCGTTTTTTTCGTAAACGACGCCGACCAGGATATCTACCTGCAAGCAAACCACGAAAACCCGGATCGTATTACCCGGACCGGCAGACAGACACGATACGCGGACCTGTATTTTGATCACTGGCACAATCGGATACTGTGTGTCTGTGAAGATCATCGCAATGACGACGCCGAACCTGATAACAGCCTGGTAGAAATCGACATAAGCTCGGGTGCAGTAACAACGCTATGTCAGGGATACGATTTTTACTCCAACCCCCGCCTCAGCCCTGACGGCAGCAAACTCGCGTGGCTGTGCTGGAATCACCCTAACATGCCGTGGGATGGAACTGAACTATGGACAGCAGATGTCGATCGATCCGGCAAGCCGGCACATCCGGTGTGTGTCAGCGGCGGCGCTAACACGTCAATTTTTCAACCGGAATGGTCGCCCGACAATTTCCTGTATTTTGTCAGTGATGAATCCGGCTGGTGGAATCTACAGCGCATGGAAGGGAATAAAGCAGTTCCTGTTACGCGAATGCCGAGCGAATTCGGCCTGCCGCAATGGGTATTCGGCCAGACCACGTACGCTTTCTGCGGCCACAATACCCTGTGCTGCACGCATATAACGGAAGGCCGCGGGGAATTATCATTACTCGATCTCAATACACTGGAACTGCGCAAGCTTTCGATACCTTATAATGCCTTCATGTCCCTGTGTGCCGACGAACACAGCGTCTGTTTCATCGCAGCTTCCGACAACAGCTTTCCACAACTTGTAAAACTCTCGACCGGTACGCTTGAAACAGAAACCCTGGCATCCTCATGCAATACAGCTATCGACCCGGGCTATATATCAGCCGGCCAGCACCTGTGCTTTGAAACACGCCATGGTGACAAAGCCTATGCAATTTACTATCCACCAGCCAACAAGGACTGCCAGGCTCCGGAAAATGAACGACCGCCGCTGATTGTCATCTGTCATGGCGGCCCTACCGGATCGACAGATGCTGCACTCGATTTACGCAAACAGTACTGGACATCGCGAGGCTTTGCCATGCTCGACGTCAATTACAGCGGCAGCACAGGTTACGGTCGCGAGTACAGGGAGCGCCTGAATTTCAACTGGGGCGTGCGCGACGTTGAAGACGTGTGTGATGCTGCAATGTACTTTGCCGCAAAGGGCATCGCCGACGAACAGAAACTGATCATCAAGGGCAGCAGCGCCGGCGGCTATACGGTGCTGGCAGCTTTGGCTTTTCATGACGTGTTTGCCTGCGGCGCCAGTTACTATGGAATCAGTGATCTCGAATCACTGCTCGCAGACACGCACAAGTTCGAGTCACGCTATACCGACCGGCTCGTTGGCCCTTACCCTGAACACCGGCAGGATTACCATGACCGTTCACCGATAAACCATGTTGACCGGCTGTCATGCCCGGTCATCTTCTTCCAGGGCCTTGAAGACAAGGTTGTGCCGCCCTCGCAGGCAGAGAAAATGGTTGCCGCATTAAAGCAAAAGGGAATAGCGGTCAGCTATGTTCCCTTTCCGAACGAGCAGCATGGATTCAGGCAGGCATCCACGATAAAGACCGCGCTGGACGCCGAGCTGTATTTTTACTCAATGATCCTCGGATTCGAGCCGGCCGACGCAATTGAAAAGATAGCGATCGCAAATATCGACATTTAACCCGCATTTCTCACCAGGATCACGGGAACAGGCGCAGGATAAAGCCCGCATATCTCACCAGATGGACGAGCCCTCACTTGATCTTTGCATCCACACAGCATTTTGCTCAGTCGGAAATACACACGGTTATTCCGCTCCTTCGCAAAACCCTGTGTGGATCCAAATCTCGGCGTGATCATCTCGCCCCCTGACGAGACATGCGGGCTAGCGTTCGAAAGCGCCGCTCTGGAGCGAAAAGCGTAGCAATAGCTACGGCTTGAGTGAAGAGCAAGCCTACGGACACGAAGACCAGCCTGAACCGTGATAGGCATGTTTGAATTACATACTGTATTTTTTCTCATGTGGACTGTTCCCATAGGGGCAATGCCATATCAGCATTCGACGCCGCCTGGTGAGAAATACGGGTTAATAGTGTTCCACCCGAACCGTCTTCTTGTCGAGTCTGATAATTTCACCGTAGTGCGTGGAAAAATTGCCTGTCTGCTTGTCGCGATAGTACAGTTTGAGCGTTTCAACAATCACCGGAAATGACAGATTATCCCAGGGCACTTCGTCTTCCGATGCCAGCATGACTTCAAGGCTTTCTTCTCCCGGACTCGCCAGCCCCTTATCCAGTACGCCTCGATACATGGTATACACCTGATTGATGTGCGGAATACTGTAAACACAGAACAAGGTCATCTCACGAATTTGCGCGTTCGCTTCTTCTTCGGCCTCACGTGCGGCACCGAACATGCTGCTCTCACCGTTTTCCAGAAAACCCGCCGGCAGGGTCCAGGTGCCATAGCGGGGCTCGATCGCCCGCCGGCACAGCAATATCCTGCCTTCCCATTCCGGTATGCAACCGGTGACGACATTCGGGTTTTGATAATGGATCATGCCGCAGGATTCGCAGACGTAGCGATGCCTGTTATCACCGGCCGGTATCAACAGGTTAACCCTTGAACCACAGGAGGAACAGAAATTCATAACATACTAATTTGTTTAGATACTTTTATCTTAACCGCGTTTGATAGCCGTTGCATTTTTATGAATCATTATTTTTTCAGGGGTCCAAACATTCAAATTGACCTTGCTCATGCCAGCGGCATATACTGCTTGCATTTTGCGTAGCGGCAAATAATACTGATTACAAGGTCTTTAGGCGCGTGCGTGAGTTCGGCAGGTATTTTCGGGTTCTGTGCGTGTCTGCTACGAATACACAAGAGAATAAGAGAGGAGGTAAAAATGAGAAGACTGTATTTTATGGTGCCAGATATCGACACCGCCAACACGGTTGTCGATGAACTGCTGTTAAAGCGTGTTGATGAGCACCATATCCACGTTGTGGCAAAAGAAGGCACACCGATGGGCGACCTGCCGGAAGCCAATCTGCTGCAAAAGAGCGACTTTATCCCCGCAATGGAGCGCGGTCTGGCGGTCGGCGGTATCACCGGTGTACTGGCAGGAATCGCCGCAGTTACCTTCCCGCCTGCAGGCCTGGTACTTGGTGGTGGCGCCATCCTGGGAACCAGCCTGGCCGGTGCCGGAATCGGCGCATGGATTTCGGGCATGATCGGCATGGACGTACCAAACACCCAGATCGAAAAGTTTGAGGACGCCATCGAGAAAGGTGAAGTCCTGATGATGATCGACATACCGAAAACACGTGTCGAAGAAATCGAGGCACTGGTCCAGCAACATCACCCCGATGCGGATATGGGTGGCACCGAGCCGCACATTCCCGCTTTCCCATAGTAAGCAACTGATTTATTGCATATACCGGATATCCTCAGGCGAGGATGTCCGGTATCAATGTGTTTTCCAGGCGCGCAATATCGTCTTTTAACTGAAGCTTGCGCTTCTTCAAGCGCTTGATTTTCAACTCTTCGAAGGTACCCGCGGCTACCAGGTAATCGATGGCATCATCGAGGTCGCGATGCTCAATTTTCAGCTCGATGATCCGCTTTCTGATTTTGTCGAGTTCTTCTTCGGTTAATCGCTCTGACATCATTCCACCGTAGCACAAAGGTCTTTGTTAATTGTAGAAATTTGCATTTTTATTTTGATTGTTCTATATTTCGAGATATGTCGAACTATAGTATTCAGAACATCGACAGATTTTCGGCGGTCTTCAGTGCGCTGTCCAATCCGCATCGCCTGCAGATATACACCCTGCTGTCCGGCTGTTGCCCCCCGGGGAGTGCATGTAATGTGAACAGCATCCACTCGTGCTGTGTCGGTGACCTCGGCAACGAGCTTGATATCGCCGCCTCAACGCTATCCCACCATTTGAAGGAACTCAGCCATGCAGGACTGATCAATATGCAGCGAGAGGGAAAACAGATTATCTGTTCGATTAACAACGATATGCTTGACGCAATTCGTCAATATTTCCAGGTCAACTCCGAGGTACACAATGAACCAGAAGCAGGCTGATGAAATACGCCAGAATGTTAGAAACAGCTACCGCGAGGTTGCGCAGGCGAGCGACAGCGGCGACTGTTGCGGCGAACAGACTAGCTGCTGCGGTGTGTCATCAGACGCCGCCATCAACACCCTGATTTCAACCCGCCTTGGCTACAGCAGGGATGACCTGGCAAACGTCCCGGAAGGTGCGGACATGGGTCTGGGCTGCGGCAACCCTCGAGCGATCGCCAGCATCCGGCGCGGTGAAACCGTACTGGACCTGGGCAGTGGTGGTGGTTTTGACTGTTTTCTCGCAGCGGCCGAAACCGGAGAAAGCGGGCGGGTGATCGGTGTCGATATGACCCCCGAAATGATCAGCAAGGCGCGTACCAACGCTGAAAGCGGCAGCTACGCCCAGGTCGAGTTCCGGCTTGGCGAAATCGAATACCTGCCGGTCGCCGACGACAGCGTCGATGTGATCATATCCAACTGCGTAATCAATCTTTCCCCCGACAAACGACGGGTATTCAGTGAGGCCTTCCGGGTACTCAAAAATGGCGGCAGACTGGCCATATCGGATGTCGTGGCCAGCACTGAACTGCCGCAGCATGTACGCGACGACCTGCAACTGTATTCAGGATGCATGGCTGGCGCGTCTCATATCAACGAACTCGAGCAGATCCTGACTGACAGTGGATTTAGCAACATCCGCATCGCACCAAAAGATGAATCCAGGGAATTCATCAAGGACTGGGCACCCGGACGGGGCGTTGAAGAATACGTGGTCTCTGCAACCATCGAGGCCACCAAGCCGGCAGACGGCTGCTGCGGTACGGGTTGCTGTTAACTTATAACCACGGTATTCGAAACTTGTACGAAAGATTAGTCCACAGATGAACGCAGATAAACACAGATATTTTCCTTAGGTGTCACTCCTGCAAAAGCAGGAGTCCAGCGTCTTTGTCAGGTAGAAAAGATATACAACCCTCTTAAAATAACGGGATTATTGAAGAAAAGATCTGGCATTCTAGAGCAATATACATGTTTACCATCGGTGTTTATCCGTGTTCGTCTGTGGACTGATAATCAACCACGTGGAATGCTATGCCTGATCGCAAAGTCACAAAAACCGATGATGAATGGAAAGCGCAGCTGACCGACGAGCAGTACCGTATTACCCGCCGGGGCGGCACCGAAATGGCGTTTACCGGGAAGTATTACAACAACAAGGACAGCGGCATGTATCACTGTATCTGCTGTGGCGAACCGCTATTCAGTTCGGAACAGAAATATGACTCGGGATCCGGCTGGCCCAGTTTCTGGCAACCGGTCAGCGGCCACGAACCCACCGAGCTCAGCGACACCAGTCACGGCATGGTGCGCGTCGAAGTACGTTGCCCCTCGTGCGATGCGCACCTCGGACACGTATTCGAAGATGGACCGAAGCCTACCGGCCTGCGCTACTGCATCAACTCCGAATCGCTGGATTTCAAGAAAAATGATTGATTCAGTCCGCAAATGAACGCGAATAAACGCTAATGTTTCCAATGCGGTATGCGTTTCACAAGGGATTGCGGCAAGCACGCCTGTTTTTGCTGTTATCAAGACGTGTTCGCGACTGAAGTCGCTATTGCCCCTTAGGACACCTCTCCCTTTCATATTCAACCAATCGAATGATCTACCGGTCTCAACCTGAGGTCAAAAAAAAACCATTTGCGTTAATTCGCGTTCATTCGCGGACCATTAACACTGCTCCCAGGGGAGATTGTGGTATCTCCAACCACCTGTCGTACTGCGGTGATGGTCTTCGTCGAGTTCGCCCTCGAAGCCTTCGTCGATGTGATAGACATTGGCGATGCCGGCCTCGAGCAGTTTGTGACCAGCCTCTTTGGAACGCTTGCCACTGCGGCAGATAAGGATTATAGGCGCACTGCCAACGGCATCGTCCTCAACCACACCGCCAAGAATAAGCTGCCTGATCTCTGTAACAAAATGGGGGTTCACTACCCAGTCCGGTTCGTCGATCCACGGCACATGAATAGCGCCTTTGGGGTGCCCGACAAACAGATATTCCATACTTGAGCGAATATCAATCAGTAAGGTCCGGGCATCTTCGCTCACCATATTCCATGCTTGCTCCGGGCTAAGACTGTGCAGTTGATCTGACATGAGGCTCAGGAATTATCAGTTCCAGTCCGTCCAGTATCCGTCCGGTTGGCAACATAGTCAAGAAACGGTGTCAGTTTGTCTGCGACAGCCTGCAGCATGTGGTCGGGCACCTGGAAATAGGCACCATCGAGCACGTGCTGAAAAGCGTTGTGGATATCTTCGTCGGTAAAATGCTTGCCGGTCTCGACAACCGCTTCCTTATCAAAGAAACTGCAAACTTTCTCACCACTGCTGCTCGCCAGGGCTTTTTGCAGCGCGGTGTCAGCCTGCTCCATGATTTCAGAAAACTCCTGCTTTTCAGTAACATCTGCAGAGGTATACCCCGCCGCCAGTGATATGCGTATTTTTTCTCGCCCGGTGTTGAACACCAGCTTGTTAACACTTTCACGAATTCGCTTGATCACAATAGTTGCATTGGGCTCGCTCGTCAGCGGGAGCAATGCGGCATACTTGGCCACACCGATGCGGGCGGCTATATCCTCGGTTCGCATAACATCTTTCAGACGTTTGCCCACCGTGGTTATGATCTGCTGCGCAACACCTTTGCCATGGGTAAGATAGATATCCTGAAAATTAACTATTTCCAGATAAACCGCCGATATCTGAAGTCTGTGTCGCAGTGCGAATGAAAGCGCCTTTTCACCCTGCTCTTCAAAGATGGCGACGCTGAACAACCCGGTCAGCTTGTCATAACCGGTTTTCTTCTCCAGTTCTACAACCTTGCGGTTCAGTCGGGCATAGGATTTGGCTCTGCTGAGAAGATCGATGGATTCAAAGGGTTTGGCAATAAAATCTGTCGCGCCGGCATCAAACACGGCACGCTTTGCTTCTTCGGTGTCGCCAACACCGGTAATTATGATCACCGGCAGCGCTGCGAGTCGATCGTCATCTGAATTGCGGATATTGGCCAGCAGCTCCATGCCCCCCATTTCTGGCATCTGCATATCGGCGAAGACGACAGAAATTGCGTCGTTTCGCTGGAGCTGCTGCCAGCCGTCCATCCCGTCTACGGCTTCGTGTATCTGGTAATCCTTGCCCAGCATCTTGACTGCCGCGCGCCGGATTACCTTAGAATCGTCAACAAAGAGTATCTGTGGCTTTTCTGTCACTTCTTCATTCATGCCTGTTCCCATAAGCGGGTATGGTTGCCGGTTGGATAATATAAAAGAATCGATATTTCCCGTCTGATTGCGGATTTTTAGCCCATTAACTACTTTAATAAGGATAGTTAGTAATCATGCGGATGCAATGAAGATCAGTGTTTTGGGTTGAATATCTGCCAAATCTCTTCCGCAGATACTAATATCTTGAAGACACAGCAACAATTGTGAAACAAGGGTCTATACTCGAATTAATACTATAAAAAAGGCAGGCCTGTGGCAGCACTGCCTGATCTGGAAACGGAAAACACCAAAGCGCTTATGAGTAATCATTACACACCCGAGTCGGAACAAAATCTGGGCGAGCTGGTTAACAAGCTGAAGACCAGTTCCAGTACGCATCTGCGAGATCTTTTATCGAAAATGCTCAACGATGCCGACCAGCAATTACTTGACATGGCAGATAACGCTGCTTACAGCCATGAGAAAGATGTTTTTTACTGGTTAAAAAACAAGCTGAAGGATAAAAAACCCGAAGTCGCGTCCGATTTCATGACCGAGGCGCTCAAGCTGCTGCGGCCCTACGGCGTAACCCAGGCTGAAGAAGCCGCGCAGAAAGCAGAAGATCTGGACGATGAACTCAGCCTGGTCGGCCAGGACGATATGGAAGACATCGTACTGGTCAAAAACGTGGGAACCGAAACTGCGGCCAGGTTCCGTGAACAAATTTCAAACCTTGAAACACGCCTGGATCACCTGGCGCTGAAATCATCCGACATATTCGCCAAGAACGCGCTGGCGCCGATGAAAATCTGCCAGGCGTTCGACGATACGCTGATCGAGAAATTCGACCTGCCGGAGCGAAAGGCGCTGTTCGAACTCTTCAAGGAACATGTTGCTGACAAGCTCGATGGTCTGTACGAAGACCTGAACAATATAATGATCGATGCCGGTATTTTGCCGCAGATCAAACTTAGCAGGGGGCCACGGCCTTCTGCCAGCCCCCCGCCACCACCGCCGGCTGACATGCCCGCCGAAGAAGGCATGCATGACGAAGCGGGTGCCCAGGCCTATGGTGATTATGGCGGTGACTACGGATATGGTAATTACGCAACCGGTGCGGCACAGGGTGCTTACCCGACTGGCGCGCCCGGCATGCCTCAGGGTGCAACTGGTGCGCCCGGCGGCGCGCCCGGCATGGCCCAGGGCGCAGCTGGTGCGCCCGGCGGCGCTCCCGGTATGGCCCAGGGCGCAGCTGGTGCTCCCGGCGTTGCTCCCGGTATGACCCAGGGCGCAGCTGGTGCTCCCGGCGTTGCTCCCGGTATGACCCAGGGCGCAGCTGGTGCTCCCGGCGGTGCCCCCGGCAGTTTCCCTGCCGGACAAACCGCAGCACCGGGCGGTACTTATGGCGAAGCGCCACCTGCGGCAGGCATGCCAGGCGGATCCACAGGCAGCGGCTCCTACAGAGGATCTCAGCCACCTCCCGATGCCCAGGGCGTCTACCAGCACCAGACAGCCGGTATGCCGGCCAGCCATGTCAGCAGCGCGCTTGGGAATTACCTTGGTGCGCCGGTAAAAGGGGACGGCGCGAATGCTGCGCACAGTGGCGAACAGGTGCCTTCCTATCCGGCCAGTACAGCACAGCACTTCGGACACGATGAGATCATCAATGCCCTGACCGCCATCCAGGCCAATCCACAGTTCGCCGAAGCCAGTGGCCTCAGATTCGATGCTGAAGAGGTCAAGCAGGCCGTGATGTCTGCGATCGCGAAGACCTCCGGTGGCATCGTCACCAAGCGCATGAATACGATCGCTGAAAAGACGATCGATTTTATCGAACTGGTGTTTGACGCCATCATCGATGATACTTCTATTTCCGACACCATCAAGGCACTGCTGTTGCGCTTGCAGATACCCGTCATCAAGGCCTCGATGATCGATCAGGAGTTTTTCATTTACGACACGCACCCTGCGCGTGTATTACTCGACAGAATTTCAGAAGTCGGCATGGGCGTCACCGAGCACAGTGACGAGATCTATGTACGACTGGATCGCATCGTTAACAACTTGATATCTGAATACGAGCTTGATACCCATACCTTCCAGAAGGCGCTGGACAAAGTTAACGATTTCGTCCGCGAGCGTGAGGAAACCACCAAAGCCAGGGAAGAAGAGGCACAAAAACAGGCATTGCGCGACCACGCCAGAAACAGCGTACTCAAGTCACTGCGCAATATTACGTCCGGCAAGACGCTTCCCGAGGCGATACACGCGCTGGTACTGAAACGCTGGCCAACACTGTTGTTCAACCACTACCTGGAGGCCGGCAAGGAGAACGACGAGTGGATTAGCCTGGTCGAAGTGTTGCGTGACGTCATCGAAAGCGTACAACCGTTAAAAACGGCAGAAGACTACGCTTACCTGCTTGCAGAAAAAGACAAGCTGATCGAAAGTGTCAATAAACACCTGTCAAAAACCTACAAGTCGAAAAAAGATGTCGAGCAAGTCGTCAGCGGTCTTGTTCAAACCTATGATGAAATGATTGCTGACGCCAATTTCCAGACAGAGGAAATTGAAGTCGCAGAGCAGGCGGTTGCTGAAAAGCCCAGAGAAAAGGAACCCATCGAGCCGGAACCTGCACATGCACCAAAAGCCAGGCTGCCATCGAACGTGATGCCCGGCATGTGGTTCCAGATTTCCACCGGAGAAGGCAATACGCCAAGGCGCTGCAAGCTCTCGGTTATCATTGTCGAGGACGAAAAACTGATTTTTGTCACGCACGAAGGCGACGTGGTCAGTGAAAAAAGTTTCGAGGAATTCTCCGGGGAGCTCAGTAGCGGCACATCGAAGGTGATCATGGGCCACTCGGTATTCGACTACGCGCTGAACTCGGTCATCACCAAGCTCGATCCGACGGTGCACTAGATAAACTGTTTATCTTCCCTGCAGGAGCGGCTTCAGCCGCGAACAACCGCCGTTCGCGTCAACGACAATACTTGCTGATCTTTGCCTGCAGATTTTTCGTTGCCCTGGAGCGGTCCGCATCCGACATATAAACCCGGTTGCCATTGTTATCCAGCCTGTACAGGCCGCTGGCGCGTTGATAATGGCGCATGCGATCTCGGTATCGATTACATTTTTTCCGGTTCTGTTCGTTCAGGGCTTTCTGCTTTTCGCGCTGTTCCTGCTTTTCAATCCGGTCTTCTTCCATAGACTGCAGCAGGCGCTCACGTTTCTCTGCCCGCGACAAGCTGTCATCGGTACCGGAAGGAATCGGAGCAGTATCATCGATATTCATTTCAACCGCGGGCTGCCTGGCCTGTGGCTGATCGCCATAATGAACCTTGCCATTCTCATCCACCCACTTGTAGACACTTGCGTTAACAACGATCGGAGCAAGTAGAGTAATAAACAGTACGGTGCGTTTCATATCGAAATACCTGGTGATAAAAAACTTATAGCACATAGCCGTCTATTTGCGCGTATCGCACATCGGATTATCTTTGAAAAACAGTCCACAGATGAACACAGATTAACGCTGATATATTAATAGAAACTACTTAAGGCCGATATTTTGCACTTACAAAACGTCAGCACATTGAAAATCATCTGTGTTTATCTGCGTTCATCTGTGGACCCATAAAAAAAGCCGGGCATAGCCCGGCTTGTGTACTGCGATAAAGATTAGTACTAGATAATGTAACCTCGTTCGTCGTGCTGCGTGATGTCCAGACCCTGTGTCTCTTCCTCGTCGGTTACGCGCAGTCCCATGACGGCATTAATCACTTTCAGGATCACGAAGGTTACGATACCGGTCCAGGCTATGGTGGCGATAATGCCGATCAGTTGCACACCGACCTGCGATCCCATGTTCACCCCTTCGGCGTAACCCGCGCCCCCGAGACTG
>CP070838.1:676530-685603 GCA_020341835.1 Thiotrichales bacterium
TCGTTTGACTGAACGTTTTATTTCGCCTTTCGGCGAGTTACTTTTCTTTGCTTGCCCAAAGAAAAGTAACTCGCCCGATAAGGGCGAAAACAGCTTTTTGGCAAGGTAAAAACCACTAAAAAAAGACACTGGATCATGAAGTTCCTCCATGTATTTAGCCCGTCGGCCCAACCACAGGTTGTTCAAACCCGCGCCTGTAGATTTATTAGCTTGAATCCCCGCAAAATAGCCTTATATAAGAAACAATCAAAGAATTTCAGAGGGTTACACAAATGCGAATGGACAAATTCACCAGCAAGTTCCAGATGGCGCTGGCTGATGCGCAGTCGCTGGCGGTCGGGCGTGATCATCAGTTCATCGAACCGATCCACGTGATGGCGGCATTGCTCGAGCAGGACAGCAGCACGGTCAGGCATCTGTTTGCGACCACCGGCTGCAATGTGGATCTGCTGGTCTCCAGACTTCATGAAGAAATGGAACGCATGCCGCGTGTTGAAGGTACTCAGGGTGATGTGCAGATTTCCAATGAACTCGGCCGCCTGCTCAATCTGACCGACAAACTCGCGCAACAGCGCAAGGACCAGTACATTTCCAGCGAGCTGTTCGTGCTCGCCGCCATCGATGATAAAAGCCGGCTCGGCGAATTGCTGCGTTCCTGCAATCTGCACAAGGAAACGCTGGAAAAGGCCATCGACGACGTGCGCGGCGGGCAGAAAGTCGATGACCCCAACGCGGAAGAACAACGCCAGGCGCTGGAAAAATACACCATCGATCTGACCGAGCGCGCCCATCAGGGCAAGCTCGATCCGGTGATTGGCCGCGACGAGGAAATCCGCCGCACGGTACAGGTGCTGCAGCGCCGAACCAAGAACAATCCGGTCCTGATCGGGGAGCCCGGTGTCGGCAAAACCGCCATCGTCGAAGGTCTGGCCCAGCGTATCATCAACGGCGAGGTGCCCGAAGGGCTGAAAAACAAGCGCCTGCTGTCGCTCGACATGGGCGCGCTGATCGCCGGTGCCAAGTTCCGCGGTGAATTCGAAGAGCGCCTGAAAGCGGTGCTGAATGACCTCGCCAAGCAGGAAGGGCAGATCATCCTGTTCATCGACGAACTGCATACCATGGTCGGTGCCGGCAAGGCCGAGGGCGCGATGGATGCCGGTAATATGTTGAAGCCCGCACTGGCGCGCGGTGAACTGCACTGCGTCGGCGCGACGACGCTGGACGAATACCGCCAGTACATTGAAAAGGATGCGGCACTCGAACGCCGTTTCCAGAAGGTGCTGGTGGACGAGCCCACGGTCGAAGATACCATCGCGATCCTGCGTGGCCTGAAAGAACGCTACGAAGTCCATCACGGTGTCGATATTACCGATCCGGCGATCGTCGCCGCGGCCACGCTGTCGCATCGTTATATCAGTGACCGCCAGCTGCCGGACAAGGCTATCGACCTGGTCGATGAAGCCGCCAGCCGCATCCGCATGGAAATCGATTCCAAGCCCGAAGTCATGGACCGCCTCGACCGCCGCATCATCCAGCTCAAAATCGAGCGCGAGGCGCTGAAGAAAGACGAGGACAAGGCGACCAAGGCAAGGCTGAAAACACTCGAAGAGGAAATCGAGGCACTCGAACGCGAGTACAGTGATTACGAAGAGCAGTGGACAGCCGAGAAGGTGGCCGTGCAGGGTTCGAAAAACATCAAGGAAGAACTCGAGCGTGCCCGCCTCGAGCTTGAAACCGCACACCGCGCCGGTGATCTGGCGCGTATGTCCGAGCTGCAATACGGACGCATTCCCGAACTGGAAAAACAGCTGCAGCATGCCGCTGAACTGGAGCAGGGCGATCAATCCGAGAACCGGCTTTTGCGCAACAAGGTGCAGGCCGACGAAATCGCAGAGATCGTGTCACGCTGGACCGGGATCCCGGTCAACAAGATGATGGAGGGCGAGCAGGAAAAACTGCTGCGCATGGAAGAGGAAATCGGCAGGCGCGTCATCGGGCAGGCGGACGCAGTGACAGCTGTGGCCAACGCGATCCGACGTTCACGCGCAGGTCTGTCCGATCCCAACCGTCCCAATGGCTCCTTCATGTTTTTCGGCCCGACCGGTGTCGGTAAAACCGAACTGACCAAGGCATTGGCCGAATTCATGTTCGATACCGAAGACGCGATGGTGCGGCTGGACATGTCCGAGTACATGGAAAAACATTCGGTCGCTCGCCTGATCGGCGCACCGCCGGGTTATGTCGGTTACGACGAGGGCGGTTATCTGACCGAAGCGGTCAGGCGCAAGCCCTACTCGGTGATATTGCTCGATGAAATCGAGAAAGCACATCCCGATGTGTTCAATGTGCTGCTGCAGGTGCTGGATGACGGTCGTCTTACCGACAGCCAGGGGCGAACGGTTGATTTCAGGAATACCGTGATCATCATGACTTCGAACCTCGGTTCACACCAGATCCAGGAGATGTCAGCCGCAGGCGATTATGACGGCCTGAAAAAGGCGGTGATGGATATCGTTGGCCAGCACTTTCGTCCGGAATTCATCAACCGTGTCGACGAAACCGTGGTGTTCCATCCGTTGGGTCGCGAACAGATACGTTCGATCGCGAATATACAGATTGAACATCTGCGCCAGCGTCTGCAGGAGAAGGATATTGCGCTCGAGGTCAGTGAAGCCGCGCTGGACAAGCTCGGCGAGGCCGGGTTCGATCCGGTGTACGGCGCAAGACCCTTGAAGCGTGCGATACAGCAGCATCTGGAAAATCCGTTGGCGCAGCAATTGCTCACCGGTGATTATGTTGAAGGCGATGTGATTCGTGTTGACGTCAAGGATGGTGAAATCACCTTCGGCAAACTGCAAAGCGTTAAAGCTGCGGTATAGATAAGCGCGAAATCATTAAACCGGGGACAGTATACTAATTTCTCTAGCTTGAACCCTGAGCGATAAAGATACGGGCTAGGAATAAGTATACTGTTCCCGCATTTTCGATATACCGCCATACAGTACAGCGTCATTCCAGCATGTTTCTAGCTGGAATCCAGTGTCTTGACTTGAATTGACAGACCACTTTAACAAACACCCCATCTGGTCCATTTATCGTACTCATCATTAGACGCTCTATTTCTGCTGCCGACAGGCCATGTTCCTTCATAAGCATGCCAGAATGGCAGCATTCAAAACGATTTTTTCAGATGACGGTAGAGTCGATAGAAAATATTTTTACAGTGCGATCTTCGTTTGATGTAAGTCAAGGTGGGTTTAATTTTGTGGGTGTACGTTTATTCAAAATTGGAAATCACCAAAGGGGAAGTTACGATGAAATGCCTTCGATTCTTACTCTCATTCGTCTGCGCAGCAGTACTGGTTTTCGCGCAGGTCGGCTATGTATCAGCAGCGGACGCCAACTCCAAGAAACTGGACGTTGATCAGCTCGCGCAAAAGGAATGTCTGGGTTGCCACGTATCGGTAACACCGGGCATCGTCAAACAACACCTCGACAGTCCCCACGCAAATCCCAAGACCGAAGAGGAAGTGCGTTGCCATGACTGTCATGGTGAGAAACACAAGACCATGGATGACTACGCCAAAGCAGAGATGCCGACGGCGGCAACCTGTGGCGAGTGTCATAAGGAGAAATTCAAAGAGCACAGGGATGGAAAACACAACCTCGGCTGGATGGTGATGAAATCGCAGATCGCCTGGCATGGTCAGCCGGGAGCGATCACCGAACAGGGTTACCGCGGTTGTTCAGGTTGCCACAAGATCGGTGAAAAAGGCCTGCTCGGTGTTACTGACGGTAATATGGGCGCCCTGAAAAGCGACGGTGGCAAGGAGGCTTCGGAATACCGTTACGGCAACGCGCAGTGCGATGCCTGTCATACGCGCCATACCTTCAAGGTGTCCGAAGCCAAGGACCCTCGTGCCTGCTCCAACTGCCATATGGGCTTCGATCATCCGCAATGGGAAATGTATACATCGGCCAAGCATGGCATCATCTGGGGTATCGAAGGGCATGAAGAGGACGCCCGCGCGCCCACCTGCCAGAGCTGCCATATGATGGATGGCAGTCACAGCGTGAAAACGCCGTGGGGCTTCCTGGCGCTGCGTATCCCGACCAAGGAAAACGTGCTGGCATTGATCGATGTTGCGCCGTCACTCGAGGAACAGTTGACCAAGCTCGCGTCGGCTCTTCCATCCGGTCATTACATGGATCTGGATGATGATCCTCAATGGACCTTTGATCGGGCATTGATCCTGCAGGCAGCCGGTGTGCTCGATGCAAACCTGCAGCCAACCGAACGTTTTGTCGAGCTTGTGGTGCAGGCACAGGTGGCTCGAGGTCCGGAAGAGTTCAACGAGATTCGTACCGAGATGAAAGCCAACTGCAACAAGTGCCATTCGAAAGGCTTTGTCGACAGTCACATGAAGGCTTCGGATGAAATCATCAAGGCGGCCGACCACGAATTCGCCAAGGCGATTCAGGCGGTACAGGGTCTGTATCGTGACGACATTCTGAAAAAACCGGAAGGCTGGAAGTACGCACCGGACCTGCTGCAGTATTACGATGCCAAGACCATGATCGAACAGGAACTCTACCTGATCATGCTGGAATACCGGCAACGCACCTTCCAGGGCGCATTCCATGCCAGCAACGACTATATGCACTGGTATGGCTGGGCGCCGTTGAAAACGGCAGTGAACACGATTCTCGAAGAAGAGAAACGTTTGCGCGCCGAACACGAAAAGGGTAAGGAAAAGCAATAACGAGTCAGGGAACCAGCTGGATGGGGAGTAATAAGGGATTGTGCTCAGCTTTCTGTTCAGGCAGCTGCGAGGCTCTGCGATGCAGTTTATTACCGGATCAGGGTGGGACAGCCTGAAGCCAAAGGTTGTCTAGCTGCATCGTAAGGTGGCCGTGGGGTCATCCATTTAAAGGCGGCCATTTGGCCGCCTTTGCTATGGGCGCACATGTTCGTTCTGGCAGGTCATCGCAATAGCTGATCAGAATGGATGGCCAACCATGGCGTACATCGACCAGGCATCCTCAGAAACCGCAGTATCGAGCCTGAACACGGCTTTCTGCGCCATAATACGCAGCCCCAGCCCGGCCACCTTGCGCATGTCGGTATGGAGATCGGAGACTGACCAGTGTGGCGCCACACGTCCGAGTTCGACAAACGGCACGAACATCCACCAGTCGATGTTCAGTGGCTTAAGCAGCTTCATGCTACCCAGCGGGTTCCATTCCGGTATCATGCGGTATTCAGCCGAGTAATAAACCGCGGCCTTGTCTGAAAACCGGTTAACCGGGTAGGCGCGCAGGCGATAGAAACCGCCAAGCGTCGAACCCAGTTCATTGGGCGGTCGGCCGTCGATGAAGGGACCCAGACCATTGACACGCGGCTCCCAGCTGGGTGTATACGAGGTCCAGTAGTCCAGTGCAAGCACGCTTTGACGTAATCTTTTACTGCGGCCCAGGTCGTAGTACTTGCGCAGGTCCAGTTGCACCACCGACCAGTTGTCCGTGCTCTTGTAACCGAAATCTTTTTTGAAGGTGATCTTTTGCAGGCTGCCTTTGGTCGGGTTCGCAAAAAAATCCCTGTTGTCATACTCGAGCGCAAACATCGTGCCGTTGGAATCACCGACATTCGTGCCGGAATCGTTGATGATTGTGCGATGCCGGTTGAAGATCGACAATTCGAAATTCGTGCGACCACTGGTTAACGGGTTCCAGACATCACCACCGGTCTTGCCGTCAGACAGCAGGCCATTTTTCAAATAGTAGGTATTGATCAGGGTATGCTTGCCGTGACCAATCGGCAGCAGGAATTTGAACTTCAGGTCGTACCATTCATCGTCACCTTCGCCCTGGATGAAGTTATCATCACTGGAGTCGTTCGATCCGGCGTGTTCCCCCCGGAAAATCGGAGTTGAAACCGGTATACACCCGCTGATCAGTATATTGTGCGGTGGAGCCGACGAACTCGACGAAAATACGTTTCGCAAAAGGGACCTGGTAATCGAGCAGCGACACAAACAGGGCCCTGGATTCATTGGTAGTGACAAACACCGTGGCGAAAAACTTGGTCTGCGGCTGCAGGTTGCCTGAAGTGCCCATGCCGGCGCCGACCGCCAGTTCGAGCGATTCGGTATAGAAGGCATAGGGCAGGATCAGCCCGCGTGACTCCGGTTCGTCTTCACCCTGCTCCAGCACGATCGTCTGGGCGGACAGGTTTGCAGACAATACGGCCAGTAGCATGAAGACCTTGCACGACCGTAAATTTGTTAATGGCCAGCATTTCATAGCGATCAATGATAACTATAGTGGTTACCTGCTGCCTACCGGCAGGGTCAGCACCGGACTGGTGCTGCCTTCATCGCCGGCCTTCAGGGTGAGCACGACACTGAGCATGGGCAAAGTCTCCTTGCTGTCAACGTCCGTTTCATCGATGTAATACCAGTAGTCTCCGTAGTTGACCGCGACATAGGCGTTTTCAGGTTGGTCGCGTGCGGTTTTTACGCTGAACAGCTCGTCGTGTACGATGCTCCAGTCGAACGGTTCTCCCTGCTCATCATCGGCAAGGCCGCTGTGAACAATTCCGGATTTTCGTGCTTCATCCGGAAGATCGATACTCTGGCCCAGGTAGAACATTGCGCTCATGATCGGGCGTGTCGTAATGTTGATGATATTTCCCGTATCTCTGGCATAGCCATAACGCACGATATAGGGTTTTTCATCAGGGTCGAGTCCGAGAATGCGTGTAAAGGTATTGAGCTCTGCCATGTTGCGGCCGTGCGCCAACACACTCAGTACAAGTTGGGATTTGGATTTATTGCTGACCGCATGCAGTTGCACGACCGTAGTGAACGCGGCTGGACACCCCCACCCAAGAGGTACATTGACCATCTGGATGATTGAGGCGACACGCCGCCGACCAAAAGGGTCAGAGTCGATTGAACTAGACTGAAGGCGCCGCAATTCCAATAGACTCTGACCCTTTTGCTTTGAGCGATCACAGTCTTCCCCAAACTGGCCTGAAGTCGGACAAAAGGCGGGTATTTCAACGTGTTATTGCTCACTTGACCGGCTCGCTTTCCGATAGGACATATGTCCTAAATGATGGATTTTGCGGCGCTTGCCCTATAGGTGTGGCCGGATCCGTACGCTATTATGACTTCATTAATTCAGGCGCTTACTGCTGCAGCTCAGGACATGGATTATTCTCCTCTCCTCATCCAGTGTGGTTCCGTGCCGGTGTCCGCTAACGGAACTTTTTATCGGTTTCTGGTTTCGGGTTATTACCATCAGGCTGCATAGATAGGGTGTACCGTCAGGTCCTGCGACGACCCCAGGGGTGGCGAGCAGGGATCGTGGTCAATCATGCCGCATTTTACTTCAGCACGTGCTTGTTAACAGTCCCGGGTTCAGACCCTGAGCCACACCGTCCCGGCAACCTTTAACTGAATGGAAGTGATTATGAGTGGTGAGAACTACGTCTATCCGCAGTATGCGAAGATCATGCATGCGGGGATGGCGATCTTTGGTGTAACGGCCTTTCTTAGTGGGGAGCTTGCAGAGCATGGCAGCAACTCACCGGGTTACCTTGTCCATGCCTATCTGGGTTTGTCGCTGGCCCTGTTTGTCGCGTTGCGGGTGATTGCAGGAGCTGGAAGTTCAGGTCCGATGCGGTTCTCTGGCTGGTCACCGTTCGCACCGCGGCAGTGGAAGCTTGCGATCGAGGATGTACGCACACTGGGCAGGTTGCGCGTGCCTGAGCGAGGTATGCATGAAGGCCTGGCGGGTCTGACCCAGGCTTTTGGCCTGGTGCTGTTTGGCTGGATGGGAGTTACAGGAACTGTGTTATTTGTTCTTTCCGGCGGACCCGGCCGGACCATGTTCAAAATTCTGGAGGAACTGCACGAGGTCGGCGAGGCATTGATACCACTCTATCTCGCGTTGCACGTCGGTTCGGTATTCGTGCATTCACTTGCAGGTAGACCGATCTGGCAGAAGATGTGGAAATTCAGGGTAACCGTTCCCGAAAAAACCGGTTTACAATAACGGAGTTGGATCGCAGTGAACGGACGTGAATTTCAAGAATCTTTTTCCAGCCATCGTGTTGCTACTGGCGGCATTGTTTTTTGCCTATGACATCATCGCCGATTTTTCGGATAAAAATGATGCGCTGTTGCATATTGTCGTCGAGTTATTCGTGTTTATCGCGATTACCTTCGTCCTGTTCCGTGAAATCCGCAACTTCAGTCAGCTAAGGATCGAGCTTGACGAAGAACGTGTCAGGACTGCCCGTTTGTCGGGTGAACTTCTGGCGGTAATACGTCATCAATTTGTCCAATGGGGATTATCCGATTCAGAGAGTGAAGTCGCACTGTTGTTGATCAAGGGCCTGTCGATGAAAGAGATCGCCAATGCACGGCAGGTGAAGGAGAAGACCGTACGGCAGCAGGCAACCGGTGTCTATGCGAAATCGGGTTATTCGGGTCGTCATGAGCTTGCTGCGCATTTCATCGAAGACCTGATGAGTCAGGCACCAACCGATTAGCCGGGTTTTAGCTTTACACCAGTTGCGTCAGAGGCGACTTGTGCCAGCCAAAAGGTTCCAGGTGAGTTGAAATAGACCAGAAGGGTCATAATACCAATCGATTCCGACCCTTTTGATTTTTAGGTTCGAAAGTGTTTCACGATGTTGTTGTGTTCATGGCTGGAGTAAACTTCCGGGAAACAGGAGAAAGCGATGCCTCAATACATGATCACTTATCTGGGTGGGGATCAGCCGTCCAGCCCGGAGGAAGGCAAACAGCATTTCGCGAAATATAGAGCATGGCTGTTGTCGCTGGGTGAATCGGCTGTGAGCCCCGCTAATCCGCTCAAGGACACGAGCACAGTCAATCCGGATGGCACCGTTACGGCTGCAAGCAAAACATCCATGTCGGGTTATACGATCATCGAGGTTGATTCAATGGCGGCGGCGCTGGAGGCGGCGAAGGCCTGCCCATTTCTCGATATCGGCGGCTCTCTCGAGGTATCCGAACTGGTGCAGATGCCAGACTTCGAA
>CP070838.1:685703-727264 GCA_020341835.1 Thiotrichales bacterium
GGGCTTCCTGCCCTCCGCCCTTCGGGCCGCACTTCGTGCGTTCAAAATCGCTCCCGGCGATTTTGTCGAACTCCCGACATCCTGCTCCCAAAGCAGGCGCGCTACCAGACTGCGCTATACCCCGTGTTCTCTGGTTCCAGTCTGCGTATTTCCCCGGATTCCGCTACGCTACATCCGGGCTACATATTATATGTATTTCCGGGCCACTCGTCCCGTATTCCCCTGACCTGCAGACAAGAGGCGGGATGATACGCGCTGCACACGAAACGGTCAAGATTGGGCGACAAATCGGCGTTTGCCGGCGATGAAAGTCACTGAGATATTAACGATAATCTTGTAGCCATAGCCACCAACGTGAGAGAATCAGCGACCCACGAAACCGGCAGAGTGAGCATGTCCGCCAAGATCATCGACGGAAAACAGATTGCCGCCGAAATACGCGAATCGGTACGCGAAGGTATCGCTGAACGCATCGACAAGGGCCATCGCGCGCCGGGACTGGCTGTTGTTCTGGTCGGCGACGATCACGCATCGCAGGTGTACGTGCGCAAGAAACGCGAAGCCTGTGAGCACGCCGGCATCGTCTCGGTTGCCCACGACCTGCCGGCCGATACCACACAGCTGCAGTTGCTTGCGCTGATCGATGAACTGAACAACACCGATTCAATCGACGGTATCCTGGTACAGCTGCCCTTGCCCGAGCAGATCAACGAGGCCACCATCATCGATGCCATTCATCCGGACAAGGATGTGGACGGCTTTCATCCCTACAATATTGGCCGCCTGACCCAGCGCAATCCGTTACTGCGCCCGTGTACACCGTGGGGTATCATCCTGCTGCTCGACCATATCGGCGAAATCTACAAGGGGCGCCATGCGGTCATTGTCGGCGCCTCGAACATCGTCGGACGTCCGATGTGCCTTGAGCTGTTACTCGCGGGCGCCACCACGACCATCTGCCATCGCTTCACCGCCGACCTGGAATCGCATGTACGCCGGGCCGATATCCTGGTCGTTGCCGTCGGAAAACCCGGCATCGTCAAAGGCGAGTGGATCAAGCCGGGCGCCACGGTGATTGATGTGGGTATCAACCGGCGGGAAGATGGCAGCCTGACCGGTGACGTGGATTTCGAAACCGCCTCCGAGCATGCAGCCTGGATAACACCGGTTCCCGGGGGTGTGGGTCCGATGACGGTTGCCGTGCTGCTGCAAAACACGCTGGAAGCAGCCAGCCGGCATGATTCAATCTTCTAGGTCAAACTTGACCAGGCCTTTCAGTACCATATCCGTATAGCTGACAATCCCGACCACTTTACCGTCGTCGATGACGGGCGCGCGCGTCAGGCCGAAGCGTTCGAAATAACGCGCACAATAACGGATGTCCATCCCGGAATCGACGGCCAGCACCGGTTTGGACATGATTTCATAGACATTGATGCGCTCCGGCGAGCGGTCCATGGCGAGCACCTTCTTTGCCACATCCGACAGCAACAGCATGCCATACTCGTCATTTTCATGGCGCTTGTCGACGATCAATGACTTGGTCTCGACATGCTTCATCTTTTTCAACGCATCCATGACAGTCAGGCGGCCATCGACGAGGTCAAAGTTCGACTTCATTACATCACGCACACGTGTAATCTTCTTACCGCTCATAACTCGGTCTCCACCACGGTCTCCAGCTTCTCAATCTGATGCGACACGCCGACGGCATCTTCGACATCAATCTGGATAGCAATACCACTGCCCGGTGAAGTTTCGAATTCACCAATATCGCAAATCTTTTCGAGAATGCTGCGACTCAGGTGCTGCTCGACCAGAAACAGAACGACATCGCGTTGGGTTTCCAGCGACAGACCCAAAAATGTCTTGTTCTGCATCAAACCTTCACCGCGTGCATGGTTGATCACCGTCGCACCGGTGGCACCGGCCTCTCTGGCTGCATCAACAACCTTGTCAGTCAGTCTGTCCTCAACAAAGGCTAGCAATAATTTAAAATGCATAACACACCCCCTGCTCTATGCATAGTTACAAATTTCGTTGAACTGTTAGACATCGGTAAATCCGGATTCATCTGGTTTCCTCATCGTGTGCGCACTGTTGCTCTTGCCTGTGTTTCTTCCGGTTACGCCTCACCCTGAACTCTGACAGCTGCGCATAGGCCATTACCGAGATAATAGGAAACAGGCTGGCAAATGCTATCAACCCGAAGCCGTCAATCAGCGGACTGCGTCCGGGTACGGTCTCGGCAAGTCCGAGCCCCAGTGCCGCCACCAGCGGAACGGTCACGGTCGACGTGGTGACACCGCCCGAGTCGTAGGCCAGTGGCACAATAAGTTTGGGTGCAAAAAAGGTCTGCACGATCACAACCACATATCCTGCCATGATGTAATAGTGCAACGGCGTGCCGGTAACGATGCGATAGGTCCCCAGCGCGATCCCGGTCGCCACGCCGAGCGCAACCGCAATGCGGAGGCCCCAGGTGCCGATCGCACCACCGGAGACTTCTTCGGCCTTGATCGCGACAGCGATTAATGAGGGTTCTGCAATCGTGGTACTCATCCCGATCGCGAAAGCAAACAGGTAAACCCACATGTAATCCTTCCAGTCGAACACATCGGCAACCGACTTGACCTCGTGGATAAATGCGGGATCAGTGAGCTGTTCCGCCATTAACCTGCCAAGCGGGAACAGCGCCTGCTCCAGACCGAGCAGGAACAGCGTAATGCCTATCAGCACATAGAACAGACCGATCAGGACCTTTTTCAGGTTTGGAATCGGTTTTCTGATCACCAGAAACTGGAACCCGAAGATGATGCCGGCGATCGGCAACACATCGAGCACCGTCTCCAGAAACAGCCAGAAAAGCTCGCTGATCATTTCCATCAGATCAAAATTCCATAGACAAGCACGAAAATGATCGGCAGCAATGAAGCAAAGGCAATCAGGCCAAAACCGTCAACCATCGGATTACGGCCGCTGATCGACGAGGCCAGCCCGATACCCAGCGCGGTGACCAGTGGAACCGTGATGGTCGACGTGGTGACACCGCCCGAATCGTAGGCAATACCGATGATTTCTGCCGGCGCAAACGAGGTCACGATAATCACGATGATGTAGCCGACCATAATCATGTAGTGGATCGACCAGTTCATCAGAATTCTGAGCACACCGATTACGATCGCAAGTCCGACCGAAAGTGCGACGGTATAGCGCAAACCGGTCGCGTAGTCCTCCATCGCATCCTCGGTGGCGGCAATCTGCCCCGCATCAGCAGCGACCTCGGAAGCTTCTTCGGAAATCGCGATCAATGCCGGTTCGGCGACTGTCGTGCCGAAACCTAGCGCAAAAGCGAAGGCCAGCAACCAGAATATGCTGCCTTTACGCGCAAAAGCATGCGCCATGGACTCGCCAATCGGGAACAGCCCCATTTCCAGTCCAAAGATGAAAAATGTCAGGCCCAGTACCACGAACAGGGTGCCAATCAGCAGACTTAATACATTATCCGGCGGCTGATGGAGGACAAATATCTGGAAAAAAGCAATGACAAGTATGATCGGGGCAAGATCACGCAGGCTGCCCAGCATTGATCGGAGAAATTTCAGAATACTCGAATGCACAACAACCGGCTTGCGTGATTTGACATGCGCGAAGATTAACGGCTCCTTCAGTCAAGTGCAATTTCGTTGCGCAAATGCTGGAACAGTAACTGTAACAACGCTGTCAAATTTGCCGCCAGTACAGAATTTTGCTACTGACCTTTTGTTCTGGAATCTATTTTCCTGCCGGCGGACCAGGCATCAAATACACCAATACACCAGCCTGCAACCAGCATCAGCAAGGCCACGGTCGAAACCGTGCTTCCTGACTCTCCCGCAGCCCTGTGCGCCGCGTCCGTGATCGCAGCCATGTCGACCGGTCCGCCTTCCGCTTCGAGTCGAGCCAGTATTGCGTGGGCCTGTCGCAATGCCTCTCGTATTAGCAGAATCAATGCGGCCACAACCACCAGCATAATCGAAAAACCAGGCAGATAACGCTTGAGCACAAGCTGGCCCAGACCGGGGAATACCAGCGCGGACAAAAGTACACCTTTGGTTGAATTTTTCATCGGTGAGCCATCTCTCCTGTGCGCTGTGGATCAGGCACTATAACTGTACCCTCCTGCAAGCAGGCCGCTTGTATTAACGCAGAAGTATAGTCCAGATTTGCTTTTTCCCGATTTCAGATTGCGAAAAAGCAACGGGTATTGGCAAGCGCGGCCTGTGCCAGCTGTTGATGATCGATGCCGATGTGATTCGCCGCAGCCTCGCAGATATGCGGCAGGAAACAGGGTTCGTTCCGCCGTTTCTGCACCGGTTCCTGAGGCAGGTCACGCGGCAGCAGATACGGGGCATCAGACTCAAGCATGATCCTGTCGAGCGGAATATCCTTGACCGCGCGCTGCAGGTCATGCCCGCGCCGTTCGTCACATATCCACCCGGTGATGCCAATGTACATGCCCATTGCTGTGTATGCCTGCGCCTCCTCGATCGACCCGGTAAAGCAGTGCGCTACAGCGCCAGTCAGTTCCCTGCTGTGCTCGCTGAGCATACTGATGAAATCATCGTGCGCATCTCGCTGATGCAGGAACACCGGAAGCCCGAGTTCACACGCCAGCTGTAACTGCGCTGCAAAAGCGCGGCGCTGATCCTCGGGTGTTGAATAGTTTCTGTTGTAGTCGAGACCGCATTCACCGACTGCGACGACCGTGTCTTCGGCACAGATCTCCTGCAAGGCCGGTAAGGTATTGGCATCAAACTCGCTGGCGTGATGCGGATGTACACCGGCTGTCGACACCAGATCACCCGGAAACCGGCGATTCAGTTCCAGCGCGGCCCGACTGTGTTCAAGGTCCGTCCCGGTAACAATCATCTGACTTACGCCAGCCGCTTTTGCGCGCTGCACAACCTCATCCAGATCATTCCTGAATGAACTACCGGTAAGATTAACGCCTATATCAATATACTCTTCCATCTGCGGTATCATATCAGCAGTTGATCATTGCCACCCACTAACCGGACCTTCATTTCTGCCGCATGACGACATCATCGATCTGTATCACCTGTTCAGATGCATCGAAAAAAAACCAGGCAATGACACTCGCTAGTGAAACCGGTTTTCCGCTGTTGGAAAAACGAAGCAGCCAGTGCGACTTACAGCTTTGCTACGATCATGACGCGATCAGGCTATATGACCTGGCGCTCGATACGACAATCCATGTCGACTTTGTCGAAGGCGCACTTTCACACAGGCAGCAATTCGGTGGCGGCCGCGGACAGGCTATCGCGAAGGCCGTCGGTCTCAAGCACGGCAACACACCCGGCGTGCTCGATGTCACCGCAGGCCTTGCCCGGGACGCCTACATACTCGCCTCACTGGGTTGCAAACTGACGCTGGTGGAACAATCCCCGATACTCTTCACCCTCGTGGAAGACGGGATCCGTCGCGGGCTCGCCGATGAATCCAGTCGCGATGTACTCAACAACTTCATGAACCTGGTAAACGCCGATTCCGTACTGTACATGGAGCACATGGACCAGGAAACCAGGCCCGATGTGATCTACATCGACCCGATGTACCCGGAACGTAAAAAATCAGCACTGGTAAAGAAGGACATGCAGATTCTGCAACGCCTACTGGGCAAGGATCAAAATGCCGAACGCCTGTTGAAGACCGCGCTTGATTGCGCAGGCAAACGCGTGGTTGTGAAACGACCGCTGCATGCCGAAACTGTCGGCAATACCAAACCCGACATGAGTATCAGCAGCAAGAAGACGAGGTATGATGTTTATTTAGTGAATAATGAATTATGAAAAACGAATAATGAATAACTAATAGTGAATAACTTCGCAGCCGGTTGAAACCTTGAGTAACCCGTGCATTCCTCAGTTATTGAACAACATGGGGACAGTATACTTAATTCTCGTGGGCACCCGGATTGCCTGCAGTCCGAGTCAGGGAAACAAGTATACTGTCCCCGTATTTCCGTTAGTAATACCCAGACCACGGTATTTGATCAACAATCAGAAAACACCAATTTCGCGTCCTTTGCGTCCTGGCGTCCATTGCGTTCCTGCAGGAATTATCAGTCCCGGAAATTGGTAAACTGCAGTGGCAGATCGATATCGGAGCCCTTCAGCATTTCGATGACCGACTGCAGGTCATCGCGCTTCTTGCCGGTAACGCGCACCTGTTCACCCTGGATAGCCGCCTGTACCTTCATTTTCGTATCCTTGATCATTTTGACGATTTTTTTCGCCAGTTCCTTGTCGACACCTTCACGCACGGTGATCGTTTGATAGGCACGCATACCACGTTCTTCTATCTTGCCCTGCTCCAGGCAGGCGGTATCAATGCTGCGCGAAGCCAGCTTCTTGTAGATGATGTCATGCATCTGTTTAATCTGAAATTCATTCTCGGCCTCGATGTTTAACAACGGCGCCTTGAGCTCGACCTTCGCGTTGCTGCCCTTGAAGTCGTATCGGTTCGTAATCTCGCGGTTCATCTGGTCGACGGCATTGGTCAGTTCATGATGATCGACTTCGGAAACCACATCAAAAGAAGGCATGAAAATTCTCCGTGTATGATTACAATGTCTGGCACGTATAAAAAAGCAACAGGGACATAATGTCAAACCTATTCATCGGGCTCGGCGCCGTCAGCGCATTCATAGCCGTTTCCGCCGGTGCTTTCGGCGCTCATGGTCTCAAACAGCTGCTCGATTCAGAGATGCTGGCGGTGTACCAGACAGCCGTGGACTACCAGGTCTTCCATTCACTCGGATTGATCATGATCGGCATACTGGAAAAGATTTCACCGCGCCATTGTCACCGGGTAGCCGCGTGGGCCATGCTGGCGGGAATCTTTATTTTCTCGGGCAGCCTGTATATCCTGAGTACAACCGGTATTAAATGGCTGGGCATGATTACACCCGTCGGCGGTTTGAGCTTTCTCGCGGCCTGGCTGATTCTTGCACTGGGCTATTTGACCGCCAGGCGTGATACAGGCAACGAATCTTGAATACGATCTATCATCAGGTTGGGATTAAGGCGCCATTAAGCGACGTATACACGGCTATCGCTACACCGGACGGTGTCAGCCACTGGTGGACCAGCACCAGCGGCGATCCCGAAAACGGTGGTGAACTCGTGTTTGCATTCGATGACATCAGCGTTGTCGTCGCAGTCACCGCAAATAGACCCGACAGATACATCGAATGGACCGTCGGCGGCAAACCGGGCGAATGGCTGGATACGCGTATCTGCTTCGAACTGGAACCCGGTGATGACCAGGTCATGGTGAACTTCCAGCATGCCGACTGGCGTGCCGCGACCGACATGTTTGCCCATTGCAGCACCAAGTGGGCCGTCTTCCTGCTGAGCCTGAAGGATTACCTCGAGACCGGAACCGGCAGACCCTACCCGCATGATGTACACATCAATCACACGGTCTTCAACTAGTCCGCTGACTTCTTGCCCTGCGCTGCCGAAAAGATACCGCGCAGGATAGCCACTTCGCGTTTCGTCGTCCGCGCTCGATTGTACAGGCTCTTTAACCGACGCATGATAATTTCTGGATTGGTTTTGCCAAAGAAATTGATGTCTTCCATCATCTGGTACATGTGCTGGTACATACCTTCCAGCTGATCCGTAGTCGCGGGCATGTCCTCTTTCTGGACCCTGTTTTCCGCGGTTTTTTCCGGCGACTGCGACGCGAAGGCCATGCGCAGTTCGTAACACAGAACCTGAACCGCAGCGGCGACATTCAGCGAGCTGTATTCCGGGTTGGTTGGTATGTGCACCAGGCCATTGCACAACTCCAGTTCCTCGTTGGTCAATCCGGTACGCTCGCGCCCGAAGACGATCGCGGTGTCGCCCTGAACGGATTGCTCAAGGCATACGCCGGCGCAGTCGCGGGGATCGTAGACAGACCATTGTACGGCGCGTTCCCTGGCACTGGTGCCGCCAACCCAGACACAACCCTTCAACGCGTCCGCCAGCGTTTCCGTGACGACCGCCTCTCCGAGAACATCATCTGCACCGGCTGCCCGGCTGTACGCATCAAAGCTCGGATGCTGTTTTGGCGAGACCAGATACAAACGCGACAGTCCCATGTTTTTCATCGCGCGCGCGGCAGCACCGATATTGCCGGGATGTGAAGTATTGACGAGTACGATTCTTATTCTGTCCAGCATGGTTAATCCGGTTGATTCCTAAAAGAAAAGTATTGTTGCTGTCACACCAGGTGCACCACAGTCTGCGATCACAGCCGTCGTCCGTGAAATATGCGCCCCATTCTGCTATGCTTCGCTCCCGATTTACACCGCTCTTTGAAAAACTGTCATGCATCCAATGGTCAACATCGCCGTTCGCGCTGCGCGCGCGGCCGGAAATATTATCGTGCGCAACATGGACCGGATCGACCGGCTCAACATTGCCACAAAACGCAGCAATGATTTTGTCTCCGAAGTCGATCAGCAGGCCGAAGCCGCCATCATCGACATCCTCAGACAGGCTTACCCGGATCATGGCATCTACGCCGAGGAAAGCGGCCGCCAGCAGGAAGCGGCTGAATATCAATGGATTATCGACCCGCTCGACGGCACTACAAATTATCTGCACGGCTTCCCGCAATTCTCAGTCTCGATTGCACTGAAACACAGAAAGCGCCTGGAAGCTGCGGTTATCTACGATCCTCTAAGCCAGGAGCTGTTTACCGCGGCACGGGGCGAAGGTGCGCAGATGAATGAAAAACGCATACGTGTCAGCGGTTACAGCGGATTAAAAGGCGCCCTGCTCAGCACCGGCTTTCCCTACACCGACCAGGCATACCTGGATACCTACCTTGAAACCATGAAAGCCCTGATGGCACCGACAGCAGGTATCCGCAGACCCGGCTCTGCCGCCCTCGACCTGGCCTGGCTGGCAGCCGGCCGCACCGATGGTTTCTGGGAGTTCAACCTGAACGCATGGGATATCGCTGCCGGCGCACTGATCGTGCGCGAAGCCGGCGGCATTGTCAGCGACTTTTACGGCCGGGATGGCTATCTCGACAATGGCGATATTATCGCCGCCAGTCCGAAAGTCTTTCCTGAAATGCTGAAAATCATCGAGCCCTGCGTACGCAACAGCGAGTATGCAAAACGCCACGGCGCCTGATCAGACTGTACTGGCTGCATCTACTGATTGAGCGCTTCCCATTCTTCCGGCGTATAGGCCTTTATACTCAGCGCGTGGATAGCACCGCTCTGAATATGTTCGTTTACCGTGGCATAAACCATTTTCTGTTCGGCGATCATGGTCATACCCTCGAAGACTTTTGATACGACAATCGCAGAATATTTATTGCCATCGGCCGAAACCGTGACATCGGCTCCCGGTATCCCCTGTTCGATACAATTTTTGACTTCACTCGCTTCCATCAAATAACCTCGATTCAATGATTGTGGGCTAGTATATCGGCCGACCATTCAATTTAAAAACCTGATTTATGGATACTCTGCACCAGATCATGCTGTTGTGCCGCCCGGGTTTCGAAACCGAATGCGCGGCAGAAATCATGGATATCACTAGCACCACAGGATTTGCCGCATACATCAACGCAAAACCCGACACCGGTTTCGTTTTACTGATCAGTGCTGAAGGCAAGGATACGACCGGTCTGATCAGTGAAATTGAATTCGATCAACTGATATTCACCCGTCAATGGTTTGCCAGCACAGAAAAGATCGATCACCTGCCTGAAAAAAACCGCGCGACCCCGCTGGCTGATCGCGCCCGACAGATTGCCGAGCAACTGGACATCCGTTTCAGCGATATCGAACTGAGCTATGCCGACACGAATGAAGGCAAGGCGCTGAACCGCTTCTGCAAATCCTTCCGGCCGCACCTTCAAAACGCGCTCCGACAGCAACAGCTGTTATCAGGCGAATCCCGTTATCGCCTGCATCTTTTTTTTCGCGATTCGTCGACTGCATGGCTGGGTGCTAGCCCGCTGGATAACAGCGCGCGGGCGCCAATGGGGATACCCCGACTGCGCATGCCTCAATCGGCTCCAAGCCGGTCAACGCTGAAACTCGATGAAGCGATCAACTGGTTTTTTAGCGATGACGAGCAGAAATCGTGGTTCAGGGCCGGCATGCACGCGGTGGACCTGGGAGCCGCCCCGGGCGGCTGGAGCTGGCAACTGGTCGAACGCGGCTTGCTGGTTACCGCTGTCGATAACGGCCCCATGGACAGCGCCCTGATGCAGACCGGCATGATCGAGCATCTGCGCACCGATGCCTTCACCTTCAAACCGGCGCGTAATATAGACTGGCTCGTCTGCGACATGGCGGAAAGACCTTTGCACGTAAGCCGTCTGATCGCGCGCTGGTTCACGCTTGGATACTGCAAGGCCGCGATCTTCAACCTGAAGCTGCCGATGAAAAAACGCTATCAGTCCATCCTCGAGTGCAGGCAACTGCTCAACAGGGAACTGGACAATGCAGGGATAAAACACCGCTTACGGGTCAAGCACCTGTACCATGACAGAGAAGAAGTAACCGCCTGCCTGACACGCAGTATTGACCATCGATAGCAGCCCCCGGGACAGCAGTTCGACAATAACGCGCCGTTTTGCTCAAATACGCTTTCGCTTCACTGACCGATAAAAACGCCATGAAATCAAAGGTTTTAAAGCCCGAAGAACACTTTATAGAGAAGGAACCGTATTACCAGCCGATTGGCGAAGAAATCCGTGTTTTCGAAACTGCTTACCGACAACAGTTGCCGGTTTTACTCAAAGGCCCGACCGGCTGCGGCAAAACCCGTTTCATGGAACACATGGCCTGGCGATTGAAACGTCCGCTAATCACCGTTTCCTGTCATGACGACCTCACCGCGTCCGACCTTGTCGGGCGCTTCCTGATCACCAGTGGAGAAACCATCTGGATTGATGGCCCACTTGCCAGCGCTGTGCGCCATGGCGCAATCTGCTATCTCGATGAAATCGTCGAGGCACGCAAGGACACCACTGTTGTCATCCATCCGCTGGCCGACGATCGCAGAATCCTGCCGATGGAAAAGGTGGGTGAGTTGCTCGAGGCCACGCCCGAGTTCTGTCTGGCAATATCCTACAACCCCGGATATCAAAGCGTGATGAAAGATCTCAAGCAGAGCACGCGCCAGCGTTTTGTCGCACTCGAATTCGATTATCCCGATGTCGAGCTGGAAACGGAAATCATCATCAAGGAAACCGGCATCGACGATGATACCGCCAGACTGCTGGTCAAGTTCGCCCATATGACGCGTGACCTGAAGGGCAGCGGTCTGGATGAAGGCGCATCAACGCGACTGCTGGTCCACGCAGCCAAGCTGATGCATGACGATATCCCCCCGGTTGTCGCCTGCCAGACCGCAATCGCGCAGGCCATTACCGATGACCATGACATGCTGGTCGCCATGAACGAGCTTTCATCCTCGCTGTTCTGATATGGCACGCAAGGCACGCGGCAGGGATGAAATTATCGCTTTCATGGATGACTGCCTCGAAGTCGAGTTCTCTTTCGTCAAGAATGAAATACCCGCCGAGGAAATCAGGCAGCTGCCGCGCCACCAGCAGGACTTTATCCTTAACCTGATCAAGCGCGTCGCCGACACCAATATTGAACTGGCCTACCAGCTTGCCTGCGGTGCTGTGCACGCGCTCCATGAAATGGACGAACGCATGGTCGAAGAATGGGCAATGACTGCGGCCGACAACTACGATCGCAAGGGCCTGTTCCCGGCAATGTCCGTGATACGCAACCTGGACAACTTTATTCATACCGCGCACGAACGTGCGCATGGATCACTACTGGAGGAAGAAATCGGCGTCTTACTGCCGTTCCTGCATGGCCTGTCGGGAAGGAAGCTCAAACTGGAAGCCTCGGATACGACGTACACGGACACCGAAACCATATTCCTGCCCCCGGTGATGGCGGTGTTCGCCGACGAAAAGGAGAATTTTCTTTTATACAAGGCAACCGTCGCGCACCACTGGGCGCAAATCCAGTTCGGCACATTCCGGGCAGACCTGTCAGGGCTGCGCGATGATCAGTTGGCCAAATTCCGTTCGCTCGAAACCATCCGGCTGGATGCCTGCATTCGCGACGAACTACCCGGGCTTTACCGGCAAATGCAGGCGCTGCAAAACCGGTTCGAGCGAACAGCCACAGCCAGTGATGCGATCATTGCCAGGCTGTCATCGCCGGAGGCCACGGTGCAGACAACACTGGAACTCCTCGATACCGTTAGCCATGACCAGTACCCCGGACTTTGCGTATACCAGGGCATCATCGATCCCGTCGCTGTCGCTGCTACCATGTCGAAACGCAGTGAGCGGGAAAAGGCGTTCTTCCGCGTGGCACTGGCCGACCTGGCCAGGGAACTGAACAAGACCGAAGATCCGGAACAGGAGGATGACGAACCGCCCGCAACGTTCAACCTGCACAAACCGGAAAACGAACCGGGCAGATTCGGCAACGACCGCATACAGCTCGAATTCGAAGGCGACCTGGTGGCACCCCCCAACCATGTCAAACAGCTGATGAGTTCGATCGTTGTCGATTTTGGCGAGATACCGCCCGAATACCTGGTCGCGGCAGGCCCAGGCGAGTATGACCTGTCGACCTTCGATCGCGTGTTAAATCCGAACGATGTCTGGCAGGGCACCTACCATGAAGAAGGCGCGCAACTGTATAACGAATGGAATTTCAAGCGCCAGCATTATCACAAGGACTGGTGTGTACTCAGAGAGATCGACGTTCAACCGGTCTATGACAGCTTTGTCGAGGATACGCTGGAAAAGTACAGCAAACTGCTCAAGAGCCTGCGCAATACCTTCGAATACCTGCGCGGTGAAGACAAGCTGCTCAAAAAACAGCCCCACGGTGATGATATTGACATCGATGCGCTGGTTGAAGCCTATGCCGACGTCAAAAGCGGTCTGGAGATGTCGAACCGGCTGTTTACAAAAATGCACAAGGAAGAACGCAATGTCGCTGTTATATTCATGGTCGACATGAGCGGCTCGACCAAGGGCTGGATCAACCGGGCTGAACGAGAAGCCCTGATACTGCTGGCCGAAGTGCTGGAGGTTCTGCAGGATCGCTACGCAATCTACGGCTTTTCAGGCATGACCCGGAAGCGTTGCGAACTGTTCCGAATAAAAGCCTTCGATGACGCCTACGATGCTGAAACCAGGGCCCGGATCAGTAACATCCAGCCCCAGGATTACACCCGCATGGGTGTCTTCATCCGTCACGTGATACGCCACTTCAGCGAGGTCGAAGCCAGCACCAAGCTGCTGATCACCCTGTCGGATGGAAAACCGGATGATTATGATACCTACCGCGGCGAGTACGGCGTGGAAGACACGCGCCAGGCACTGTTCGAGGCCCGCCGTGACGGCATCCACGCTTTCTGTATCACCATCGACGAAGAGGCGCGTGATTACCTGCCGCATATGTACGGCGCTGCCAACTACACCGTTATCGATGATGTTGCATCGCTGCCAACAAAAATCTCGGATATCTATCGAAGGCTGACGACCTGATTATGGCTAACTCGATCTACTGGTATGACTACGAAACCTTCGGCACGGACCCACGCTACGACCGCCTGGCCCAGTTTGCCGGACTGCGCACCGACGAAGAACTGAACGTCATCGGCGATCCGCTGGTGATGTACTGCAAACCCGCTGACGACATGCTGCCCGACCCGATGGCCTGCCTGGTCACCGGCATCACACCGCAGAAAGCGCTCAGCGAAGGACTGATTGAAGCCGAGTTTATCGCGGCCATTCACCAGGAATTTTCCAGACCCGGCACCTGTGTGGCCGGCTACAACAACATCCGTTTTGACGACGAATTCACCCGTTACACCCTTTACCGTAATTTTTACAATGCATACAGCCACGAGTGGCAGCACGGAAACTCGCGCTGGGACATTATCGATATGGTCCGCCTGACGCGCGCGCTCAGACCCGAAGGCATCGAATGGCCCTTTGATGACCAGGGGAAGCCCAGCAACCGTCTCGAACTCCTGACCGTCGCCAACGGCATCAGCCACGAATCCGCCCACGATGCCATGTCCGATGTCTATGCCACGATCGCGATCGCAAGGCTGATTCGCGAAAAGCAGCCCCGCCTGTATGACTACGTATACCAGCACCGGAGAAAAGACGCGGTCGCCAAACTGATCAATCTGCGCACCCGGGAGGCGCTGCTGCACGTCTCTGCGAAATACTCGACGGCGAGAAACTCGATCGCGATCGTGCTGCCGATCTGCCAGCACCCGGTCAACAAGAATGGCGTCATCGTCTATGACCTGGCGTCAGACCCGGAACAGTTCATTGCCTCGGAGGTCGATGAGATTGCGGCCAGTATCTTCACGCCGGCCAGTGAATTGCCCGACGATGTTGCGCGCGTCCCGCTAAAAACGGTCCATATCAACAAATGCCCGGTGGTTGTGCCGCTGAAAACCATGAATGAAGCGACCGCACGACGGCTGGGCATCGATGTAGAGCGGCAGCTGCAGCACCGCGATCAATTGCTGCAGCATATCGCTTCGCTGGAAAAAAAGACGCGGCAGGTTTTCGAACCACAGGACTTCCCTGCGCTCGACGACCCCGATGCCCAGCTCTACAGCGGCGGATTCTTCAGCAACGCTGATTATGGCCGCATGCAGCACATCCAGCAGAGCACGCCCGCTGAACTCGCCGGTCTGGAGCAGAATTATGACGACAGCCGTATACCGGAGATGCTGTTTCGTTATCGCGCGCGGAATTACCCGGATACCCTCGGTTCCGAGGAAAAACGGCAGTGGGATGAGTACCGCAGGCAGAAATTTACCGATCCGGCCCTCGGAATCCGCACGATCAACCAGGTAAAAGCCGGTATTGATGCGCTCAGAACCGCCCCGGACACGACCGGAAGCCAGCTTGCGGTCCTCGACGAACTCGAAAAATACCTGCAAATGCCGGCAATTTCAGTATGATAAACGGTTGTTGTTGTTGATCCTGGTCAAAAACCTTAAATTAACCTTAAATTGGTCGCATTTAAGGATTGACATATATTAGCTTTTCTTAATATACTCTGTCCTGTTAGTCCACTATGGACAAGCGCATGAAACACAAATTTGCTGTTAACAATATTTGAGGTAAATATTATGAAAAAATTAAGCGTAATTGCTGCAGTAGCAATTCTTGCCGTTTCATCATCTGCCAATGCATGGTGGGGTGATGACGGTTACAGCCGCCACGATGGTCGTGGCCATGGCTATGGTCGTGGCTATGGCGATGGCTATGGCGATGGTTATGCTGATGGCGACGGTGAAGTCGATGGCGATTTCGATTTCAGCATGAGCGGTTCTGCTCGCGGCCGTGGCCGTGGTCGTGGTCATGGTTATAACCGTTACCGCGGTGACTACTATGGTCGTGGTGACTACTATGGTAACTACTATGGTGACTGGCGTGACGGTCACTATGGTGGTCCGTACGGTTATCGTCCTTATGGCGCTCCTTACGGCTATCGTCCTGCTCCGGCTGCACCTGCTGCACCTGCTGCACCTGCTGCACCAGCCAAGTAAGACCTTACTACTTCGAGTAGTACAAAAGCCGGGTACGCGAGTACCCGGCTTTTTTTTGCCTGCAATTCTCCTCCGCTGACCGTTCCGATCGGGTTCGCCTGGCCTGGGATTAGCCCCGCCTGGCTAGAAAATGAAAAGAAATATTAGATTAAGAATAAATAACCGTTGACTATATTAGTATTTTATAATATACTAACGCACATATTGGTAAGACCAATAGCGCATGAATTAATTGAAACGAATTGATTGAGGAATCAAATATGAAAACTTTACAAATACTGACTGCAGCTGCAGTTCTTGCTGTTTCTACTTCCGCCAGCGCCTGGTGGGGTCCTTTTGACTTTGACGACAATGATTACTACAACGACAGCCGTCACAACGGTTATGGCCGTGGTTACGGTGACGGCTATGGCGATGGTTATGGTGATGGCGACGGTGAAGTCGACGGTGATTTCGACTCCAGCTTCTCGTTCAACATGAGCGGATCGGGTCGTGGTCGCGGACATGGCCGTGGTCATGGTCGTGGCTACAATGACTATCGCGGTAACTACTATGGCGACTACTACGGTAACCACTACAATGGTCATGGCCCCTACGGCTATGGTCCTTACGGTTACGCCCCTGTAGCTCCGGTAGCTCCGATAGCTCCGGTTGCTGAAGCTCCGGCAACGACTGCCAAGTAAGCAGCACAGACCAGCAAGCAAGAAAGGCCGGATACCCCAGGTATCCGGCCTTTTTTATGTCGCTGTATTCCAGAAGAAATCGACCTGGTCCGCCGCCGGCGGAAACAATATTCAACAATTGCCAGATACTTGATGCGTATCAATTTTCCTGTAAACAGGCAAAAAAACAGGTCGTTTGATTCCCTGCAATTATTGTAAATATTAGAGTTTTCTAATATAATGAAAAGATGGATTTCTATAATCCGGGGCGCATGAAAATAACAAATTGCTGTTTGGAAATTTTGGGGAAAATTAAATGACAGATACGAAAACACCAGTCGACAACAACCACAATCCGGGGGAACAGGCACAGCCATCCGATGCCCGAATCATTCTTGGCCCGCTCGTCAAATACGCTGCGATGGGATTTGTACTTGTCGGCATTATCGTGACAACCGCGGTGATGCTGGACCGCCAGTTCAACACTATCGATCAGGAAGTTGCGGCACTGCAGGCTGAACTGGACAAAGCCGGCAGGAAATACCAGGACGAAATCGAACCAGGTAATACCGACGTTGCAGCAGAAAACGACACCGCCGCTGCTATCCTCGACGAAGCAGAGCCGGTTCTCACTTCAGAAACCGTGACCTTGACCGAACAGGGTGAAACGACCGATTCAGACACCATCGCTGTGATCGAAACCGACGATACCGCACTCGAGGAAAATCTCGCTGACACCCCTCGGGATCCGGTGGTCTCGGAAACCAGCACACAGTTGATTGAACAGCAGCCGGCTACCGAAACCATCGCTGCCGATACAACCGCAAGCGTAATCCCGGACACCGACAGGCAATACTACAGCCATGGCTTCTACGGTGAACCCATGGACGCGATCATTGCAAAACGTAACGCCTATCTGCAGGAAATGGACCGCATATATCTGGAAGAATACAGGGCCAGCAGGCAGAAGCAACTGCAACTGATGCGCGAACGCCTTGCACGACACCAGCAAAGAATCACGGAAATGGAACAGCGCTATCAGGAGATGTACGATTTACGTGCTGCAGATATGAAAGACCGGCAGGAAATCCGCGAACACTATCGCGCTGACCAGATCTAGCCTTACGACCAATGACAAAGATTCAGCCAAGCCGGTTGCGCCGTAACGGTGTAACCGGCTTTTTTCATTTGGCCGCGCTTACTTGACACACCCAGATATCTCACATAACGTCATGATAATTACGACAGATTTCGACCAGACACGGGACGAACGGCCATATTAACGAGGTCATTATTATGAAACTACTCAAGGCAACATTCGCTTCAGCGCTGGTCCTGTTGTCGTCATCTGCGATCGCATGGGACATGCCCTGGGACAATGACCGCCATGACCGATGGCGCGGTGATAACCGGTGGGACAACAGTTTCGACATCTTTGATGACATCTGGGGCGACCTGTTCGGCGATATGGGCGGTGATTTTGATTTTCAGGTAACCATCCGTGCCAACGCGGATGGCTGGGGTCGCGGCAGAGGCCGGGGCCGGGGCGATCACTACTGGCGCGGTGACAATCGTTATTACGGCGGTCATCGCTATTACGGCGGCCGCTATGGACCCTATGGCCCTTACAGGTACCCCGGGTATTACGGTGCGCCGCCACGCGTTCCACCCTACGGTCTCGCACCGCAAAGGCCGGTGACACCGGTAGCGCCCGCGAGAGGTCCGGTCGATGCGAATAGACCAGCGTCTACGGTTAAGGCACCACCCAGGCCGCCATCATACCGGGGACCATCGATGCGTGTACCTTCAAGTCGGCCCGCCGTATCCGCTGCGCCGCGGCCACCTCGTGCGCCCGCTGCACCGAAGCCACCGGCGAATCCCCGTCCGGCAGCCCGAGCGCCGGAAACGGAGCCGTCCTGGGCTGCTCAGCAACCGACCTGGGCGACGAATCCACCGCCCAAAACGACTCCTTAATTCTATACTATTCAATGAGTTGAACAGGGACGCCGGCAACTGTCGGCGTTTTTTGTAACTCACGCAGCCAGCTGTTTGGCCAGCTCAAAAAAAAATTGATCTTGATCAATAACTTAGCAGGTTGCGGTTGGACGCATTTTGAAATTAAAATGATTTCTGTATACTCGATCATCCGTAATAGATGATTTTTATGTATTACACGCGCAATATTGCGGAACACTAACGAGCAGGGAATCCCAGGTGATTGAGCACTCAGTCGCTGAGTGACGTCTTCGCTCTTCGAGTTCAGCAAGAATAGTGACCTTACAACCAACGAGGTAAGTATTAATATGAAAACATTGAAAGTAATTGCAGCAGCTGCAATTCTTGCAGCGTCTTCATCTGCCAATGCATGGTGGGGTGATGACGGTTACAGCCGTCACGATGGTCGTGGCTATGGCTATGGCCGTGGTTATGGCGACGGTTATGGCGATGGCTATGGCGACGCTGACGGCGATGTCGATGGCGATTTCGATTTCAGCATGAGCGGTAGTGGCCGTGGTTCAGGCCGTGGTCGCGGTCGTGGCTACAACCGCTATCGTGGTGACTACTATGGTCGTGGCGACTACTATGGTGACTACTATGGCGACTGGCGCGATGGTGGCTACTACGGCCGTGGACCGTATGGCTACAGAGGCTGGGGGGGCTATCCTCCTCCACCGCCACCTGCAGCTCCGGCAGCACCTGCACAACAGGCACCTGCTACCCCTGCGAAGTAATCGACTCTTAAAAGAGTTAGAATAGGAAGGCTGGTCACTTGTGACCAGCCTTTTTTATTGTTAAATACTCATACACAGGTTGATCGCATGAGTGCACAGGACTCAATCCAGTCTTCTAACGATACCAGTACAGAAAACACCGCGTTACCCCCGGCAACCGCCGACACCGTACCGACCGGAAAAGCTGACAGACCGGTCAAGCTTGTCCATAGCCTGTTCGTTCCGCTGGTCACGCTGATTGTCTTCGCCATAGTTATCGTTGCGAGCTATCGCGGTAACGAATCCAGCAGGCTGATTACCACCGCCGATCACGGGGAAATACCGGCGCACCCGGCCAGTCCTGTTCACCCAACGGCAGCCGTTAGCACTGATAAATCCATTGATCCGCCCGAAGCGAACACGGTGAGCATGCCGGCAACGGCTTTCAGCGAAGCACCAGTTTCACTGGACCAGCCCACTGAGCCAGAATCTGTTCCGGTCACTGAACCACCAGTTAGCGTCGAGGTCGTTTCTACAACAACAGCACAACCACCGCTTGTTACCTCACGCCCGTTAGCGGATGAACCGCAGCCGTTAGCACAACAGGCGCGCCAGCAGACCGTCCCGATATCTTCGACGGCTGACCAGGCTTTGACTGGATATGATGGCCGGCTGGAATCGTGGCGCCGGTCGTACCTGCTGGCGCAACAGGCCCGCAGAATACATCGGCTCAAAATGCATGAATACAGGGCCGTGGTGGAAAAGCGGATCGAACAGGACCGCAGGGATATGCACCGACGCCGACAGCAGAATAAACGGCTGGAACGGTTCGAGCAAAATCCGAAAGACCGACCCTACGATCCCATCTAGAAAACAGATTGATTCAAATCAACGAAAGGCGCACTAAAGCGCCTTTTTTGTTGCCACCAATCAAGAAGAGAGTCATTATCATTATTGACAATATTAGAATATACTTATATTATACTTGGGTATGATCCACAATGGATCCAGAGCGCATGAATTTTAACTGCTAAAAATTTGAGGTCTAAACATGAAAACATTCAAGGTAATTGCTGCATCTGTAGTACTTGCTGCATCTTCTGCCGCATCAGCCGACTGGTATGGTGGAGGTTATGCTCCGTACGGTTACGCTCCCTATGCAGCGCCTGCCCTGACAGAAGATCAGGTCAAGCAAATGCAGGAGAACGCCAAAGCACAGCGTGAAGCCTTCGAAAAAGCACAGAAGGAAGCCTTTGAACGCCATCAGGAAGCCATGAAGAACTGGCAGGCCCAGGCTCCACAAGCCCCTGTATTCCAGGCACCAGCCTTCCCGGCTCCTGCTGAATTCGAAGAACCGGCATGGGTCAAGGAAATCGAAGCACAGCACCAGGCTCGCATGAACGAAATGCCGGCTTTCCCTGAAATGCCCGCTTTCGAAGAACCGACTTTCGAAGAGCCGGCATGGGTCAAGGAAATCGAAGCACAGCATCAGGCTCGCATGAACGAGATGCCGGCTTTCCCTGAAATGCCTGCTTTCGAAGAACCAACTTTCGAAGATCCGGCATGGGTCAAGGAAATCGAAGCACAGCACCAGGCTCGCATGAACGAGATGCCGGCTTTCCCTGAAATGCCCGCTTTCGAAGAACCGACTTTCGAAGATCCGGCATGGGTCAAGGAACTCGATGCACAACGTGAAGCTCGCATGAACGAAATGCCGGCTTTCGGTGAAATGCCTGAATTTGACGCACCGGCTTTCGATATGCCGGACTTCAAGGAAATGGAAGAACGTCGTGCTCAGTGGATCAAGGAATCCGACGAGCGTCGTGCCGCCAGAGACAAGGCTTTCCAGGAACGTCGTGCTGCTTCAAAGAAGCGTCATGAAGAGTTCATGAAAAAATTCAACAGGACTAGCACCGAAGAAGCTGTAGAAGAAGCACCTGCTGAACAGAAAAGCTAGGGTTTAGCTCACTTCTTCAATAAAGGCTCCTGTACACACCCGGTTCAGGGGCCTTTTTTTTGAATCACGCATGATTGTTTATCGGAGTATCTGACCATAACAAGTTGCGGACAGATTAAGCGGCAATCATGCGCTGCTAGGGCGCGGTAGCCCCGGTTACCGCGCCCGTTTTACCCGATACGGCTGTGTTCAATCCCTTCATTGCCGACAAGCCCGTTTCCCGACAAACCTGATTTTTATGATTCCTCTCGCAGAGGCGCAGAGCACGCAGAGGTTATCAATTATTTTCTTTTTTATGATGAATGCGCGCAGGAGCGGCTTTAGCCGCGAACAATCTTTCAGAACAGAACGAATTCGCGGCTAAAGCCGCTCCTACAGATAGACCGTAACTCCTCTGCGCGCGCTGCGCTTTATCCCGGCGACAGCCGACCGCTGGCTCCGGGCGAGTTACCTGGCTTGTCTTGCCCCGAAAATTGCGGTTCCGACCCTGACCATGGTCGATCCCTCTTCAATCGCAATCGGATAGTCATGACTCATACCCATTGAAAGCTGATCGAACTCCGCCTGGCCGAACTCGTTCTGGCACTGATGGAGCATCCGTCTTAATTCGGCAAAAGCAGCACGTGTCTGGTCATCATCGCCCTGTACCCCGATCGTCATCAGGCCTCGCCAGTTGATATGGGGCAATTCCAGTTGCAACAGCTCGTCCATAAAAAACAGAACTTCAGATTTGTTCAATCCCGATTTCGATTCTTCGGCCGATACGTTCACCTGAACCAGGCAGTTGATACTCCCCGCTTCTCCCGCATTCACCATTGCATTGGAAAGTTTCTGCGCCAGTTTCAGGCTATCAACCGAATGAACCCAGTGGAAGTTGCCCGGAATTTGCCTGGCTTTTTTCGATTGCAGGTGGCCAATAAAATGCCATCTCGGGTCGTACTGTCTCAGCTCCGGTATCTTGCTGAGCGCATCCTGCATCGTGTTTTCTCCGAAATCCAGCTGTCCGGCATCGATTGCGCTTTTCACTTCATCGAGGCTCCGCGTCTTCGACACAGCGATTAGTTGAATTTCTTCTGGCGCGCGCCCGGCCTGAACAGCCGCTTCGGATATCTGTTGTTTTACCGCGACAAGGTTATCCCTGATACTGCTGCTCGGCATCGTTGCAGTAACCGGTCACTGTTCATATTCTGCGAAGAAATGCCGTATCCGTGATATTGCAAATTCGAGCTCGTCTTCGCGCGGCAGAAAGACAAGGCGGAAGTGGTCCGTATTCGGCCAGTTGAAAGCCGACCCCTGTACGACCAGTATCTTTTCCTGGATCAGCAGGTCCAGAACCAGTTTTTCGTCGTCCTTGATCTTGTACACCTTCGGGTCCATGCGCGGGAACAGGTACATAGCGCCTTTGGGCTTGACGCAGCTGATGCCGGGAATGTCGGTCAAAAGGTCATAGGCAAAATCCCGCTGCCGACACAAACGTCCGCCAGGCGCCACCAGATCATTGATACTCTGGTAGCCGCCCAGTGCGGTCTGGATCGCATGCTGCCCCGGCACATTGGAGCACAGACGCATCGAGGCCAGCAACTCGATACCTTCAATGTAATCTGATGCCTTGTGCTTGGCACCACTGATGACCATCCAGCCCGACCTGAAACCGGCGACCCGGTAGGACTTGGAAAGACCGTTGAAAGTGATGAACAGAACGTCATCGGCCAGTGAAGCCGTGGACAGGTGTTCCGCGTCATCGTAGATGATCTTGTCGTAGATCTCGTCGGAAAAAATGATCAGCTTGTGCTGACGCGCCAGCTCGATTATCGATTCGAGGATATCCTGCGGGTACAGCGAGCCGGTCGGATTGTTGGGATTGATGATGACGATGCCGCGCGTCCTGTCGGTAATCTTATTTTCCAGGTCGTCCAGATCCGGGTACCAGTCTGACTGTTCATCGCAAAGATAATGAACCGGTTTGCCACCCGACAGTGAAACCGAGGCTGTCCAGAGCGGATAATCCGGGGCCGGTATCAGTATTTCATCGCCGTTGTTGAGCAGCGCCTGCATCGCCATCACGATCAGTTCGCTGACACCATTTCCAAGATAGATATCATCAATTTCAACGTTGGCGATATTTTTTTTCTGGCAATACTGCATCACTGCCTTGCGGCCAGAGTACAGTCCACGCGAGTCGCTATAGCCCTGGGATTCAGGAACGTTATGGATCATGTCCTGTACGATCTCATCGGGCGCATCGAAACCGAACGGTGAAGGATTACCGATATTCAGCTTCATGATCTTGTGGCCTTCTTCCTCAAGACGGCGTGCTTCACTGAGCACCGGACCACGTATGTCATAACAGACATCATCAAGTTTATGTGATTTCTTAACTGTAATCATGCTGTAAATTCAGCGCCTTAGTACGATATCGTCAGTTACTTTGGAGTATATATGTTTCTCTGCCCGAGTGCTTGCCCTGGCCCAAAAAAGGCGGCTGTCAGCCGGATGTAATTCTTCAGAACGAAATCAGGCGGGTTTGCTGAACGAAGCGTGCTCGGCGTTGGCCATCAATTTTTCAAAATTGTCGACCGAAACGTGTATCAGGTCGACATGGTCGCCGGCCTCAAAATAAATATCGGGCTGCATGAACAGTTCGTTATCAACAACCACATCGATACCGTACAGATCACCGACCGGAGGCACGGCGCCGAGGACACAGTCGCCAAACACTTCTTCCAGTTCGGTCTCATCGGCAAATTCCAGGCGCCGGTTGATCTCCCGGTAGAGCTCGCCCAGTTTGATCCTTCGCGACGCAGGACACACCGCCATCAGGTAGCCACCCTCGTCTTCGAGCATGATCGACTTGGCCAGTTTCTCCGGCGGTATCTGTGCGCTTGCAGCCGTATCCAGCCCGTTGTCCGCATAGGGATGAGCAATAACTTCGTATTCAACGCCCAGGTCATCCATATGGCGTTGCAATGTAATTGCGACGGGCATGCAGCCTCCACGATCGTTCGATTATCTATGTCGGCTGATCATACCATGAGGCACCTTGTGTAGCAGCGCCCTGAAACCGTCCCTGCTCATATGGACCAGGCTGGTATGGTCACCGGCCTCGAAATAGATATCCTCACATCTGTTTAACGAGTCATCATATATGACGTCCATATTATAGGGCCTGCCGACCGGTGGAATAGCACCGAGACTGCAGTCATCGAATATTTCCTGGATATCGCCTTCATCGGCAAGTGTCAGGTAACGCTTGAAGTTCTTGTGGAGCTTACCCAGCTGCACCTTGTGCGTTGCCGGCACGACAGCAAGCACATAGCCGGCCTCATCGTGCAGCACGACGGCTTTCGCTATATTTTCGCCGGAGATATGCGCCTGCTCCGCGGTGCGCATACTTGTCACTGCGTGGGGATGGCTGATCACGTCGTATCTAGCATGCTCCTGACCAAGGTACTCCTTCAGTTTCATTGCTATGGGCATCGCTGACCTCCTTCAGATTTCAAGGGCGCCGATTGTCCAGCTGACACCGCCAGTCGCGGCCTCGGGGTGGCGGCTATGCACGTAGGCCTCGACTTCGGCCACCCTTTTGACAGGCACATCCACCATTAACAGGATTTCACCGTGCGCCAGCGCATCTGTGAACTCGGTCAGATGAACATCCGGCACCTTAACCGCGAATTGCTCGCCTGCAAGGAAAGTCAGCAACATCACGACCAGGGAAACGGTGGCCGAAAACACGCTTCCCAGCACCAGGCTCGCGATGAACACGATCAAGGCGATAAAAAACAGCGTCAGATTCGTATTCCAGATAAACCATTCGAGGCGGAATGCGGTATCTTTTTTCTGCCTTTCGGTCGCTTGCGGGAGTGAACCGAGATCAACACCATGACCAGTCGCGTGTATGCGCCGCCGGGGAACACCGTTCGCGATCAGGCCGTCAACAACCATTTGTGCGTGATCGGTATCGGGGATCAGAAAGAACAGTCTTCTTAACATGACACGCCCTCCTCTGCCGGGGATCTGGCATGCAGGATTCGCATCATTTCAATCGGGCAGTGCCAGATTAACTGTCAATACGTACAAGACTAAGGATCCGCCAACCGAAGTCAATCACGTGCTATGTCTATGAATATGAATGACTTGTCAGGCCGGATCATAACCTGACAAAAAATGACAGAATTCACAGTCCAAAGGATGAGCTTACTTGAAATATTCGCGCAGGGCGCGGTACAGATAATACCCGTCCCAACGCCCTGCCAGCTCACGAATCGAGTGCATCGCAAACGTCGGCACACCCACATCGATGGTCCTGATACCCGTTTCGGCCGCCGTGAGCGGCCCGATGGTGCTGCCGCAGGCCATATCAGAACGCACGACAAAGGACTGTACCGGCACATCCGCACGCGCACAGATATGACGGAATACCGCACTGGTTTCACTGTTGGATGCGTAACGCTGATTGGCGTTGATCTTGATAACCGGTCCCTTGTTCATAATCGGTCCGTGGTTATCGTCATGTTTATCAGAAAAATTCGGATGAATACCGTGCGCATTGTCCGCTGATATCAGCATCGACTGATCGATGGCACGTGCCAGCATCTCCGGGGTCGGACACAGTCTGTGCAGAACGCTTTTGAGGAAAGAGCCCATCGCCCCCGACGTAGACACACTGCCAACTTCCTCGTGATCGTTACAGACCAGCATACAGTTGGCATTGTCAGGTGCGTCCAGCAGGCTCATCAGCCCGGTGTAACAGCTCAGTAAATTATCGAGCCGGGCACTGGCGATAAAATCCTGATGCAGGCCGACAACGGCAGGCGGCTGAACATCATAGAAAGCCAGTTCATAATCGAGTACTTTTTCTGCGCCCGCGTCAGCATGCTGCCTGCCCAGCAGCGCCAACAGCATTTCGCGAAAATCCGGTGTGCCCTTCCGATGCTTTTCATTGTCTGGCAGCTTCATAATGACCGGTGGTAAACAGGTTTGCTTGTTGATACTCCGGCTTTTATTTGCGTCAGGATCCAGATGTATCGCCAGGCTGGGTATGCTGGCAATGGCCTGCTCGAAGTCGATCAGACAACTGCGAACCTGCTGTTGCTGATCCAGATAGCTGACGCGGCCCGCAAGTGACAGATCGCGGTCAAACCAGGGATTGAGCAGCGCTCCGCCGTAAACCTCCACGCCCAGCTGCAAATAACCCTGCTTGACGATCTCGGGATTGGGTTTGACCTTGAGACAGGGGCTGTCCGTGTGTGCGCCCACCATACGGAAGCCGTTAGCAGCCGGATCCTTTCCGAGCGTAAACGCAACAATCGATGAGTCATTACGGGTTACGTAATAGCGTCCATTGTCAACGCTGTCCCAGACATCAGCCTCCCGGAGTTGCTGGAAACCCTGGGTGTCGAGTATGGTTTTCATCGCCGCGACCGCATGAAACGGCGTTGGCGATGTTTTGATGAAATTCAGCAGTCCTTCGGTATAGTCAGTGTCTTGCATGGCGGCCCCAAACTAGTCAATTTTATACAGTGTGCGTTGATCGTAACCGGTAATGATCTGTTTCATGCCCCGCAGCGCTGTATCCAGCTCGACATCACCGGTATCAACGCGGAGCGGTCTGCCGTCCAGGGAGCGGAGCTTGTTACGTGTTGCCACAATAATAATGTTATCACTGCCTACGCGACGGATGACTGCAGGACTGAACTGTTGATTGCCGCGGCCAAACACATGGCCCTGCCCCCCGATCACCGTGACCACGATTTTTACCGAGGTAAAATGTTCATCATCGAGTAATCCGAGTATTTCCTGCTCACCCAGATCACCTGCGATGAGCTCTCCATTGAATATCGCATCGATACCCAGCAAGGTGTTATCCAGACCCAGCTCTTCCATCAATGCCGCAGTCGTAGTCCCGGACCCGACCAGGTAGAGCACATCGGCTTGCATATTATCGATAAAATCGGCTGCGATATCCTGCAGCACCATCGATTCAACATCAACACCTCCCTGTTTCATGGCCTGCATGCGCTGTTCATCCACGGGCACATTCATATAGCCGTAACAACTTGCCCTGACCTGCCCTGCCCTGAATGCATCTTCATCCAGGTCCATCACTTCAGCCGATTTAACCGAATAAAGCTGCCCGCTGAGCAGACCCGCAACCAGTTCACCTGCCTGCCTCGGTGAAACCGCGTAGACTGCCGAATGGATCTTGCATCCGGCGGGTATGCCGACCACGGTCAGCTTTTCCTCCTGACCTTGCTGCCTGAGCGCATTGAGCACGTCCCTGGCCGTGCCATCGCCACCGGCGAACATCAACAGGTCGATCGATCCTTCACAAAGTGCAACAACCGCGTTGAAGGTATCGTCCGCGGTCGTGTGCTCACTCCCGGGGGTGTAAACGATCTCGCAATCTATTCCCGCCTGCTCGAGTACGTCCTGTCCCATTGAGCCGGCAGCCGTAGACACAGGCCCGGGTTCATGGTCTCTGAACCAATTCAGCGCAGCCAGCGCCCGTTCCTGCGCGTGGGGCCGGGCACCTCGATCCAGCGCCTGTTCTACAATATCCAGACCATCACTGCCTTTCAGGCCGACCGCACCACCGATCCCCGCCATCGGATTGATCACCAGTCCCAGTTTCACACTACCACCGTCCTGTCTGAAAAAGCGCATTCTATCTGTCCCTCGGCAGGAATGCTAAAATCGTGCGCTCTACATTCAGGGCTGTTCCCATGATATTTCCAGACGTCTACAATCCCCGTAGAAATTCTGTGGCTGTTGATATCGGCGGTATAACGGTGGGCGGTGACAGCGTAATTGCGGTGCAGTCGATGACCAACACCGACACAGCCGATGTCAAAGCGACCACCGACCAGGTCATGCAACTCGCCCATGCCGGCTCGGAACTGGTTCGTATAACCGTCAATGACAGTGATGCCGCGGCCAGTGTTGCAAAAATTCGTGATGCACTCGATCGCAACAACTGCTCGGTACCCCTGATCGGTGATTTTCATTTCAATGGCCACAAGCTTCTCAGCGACCATCCCGAGTGCGCCCAGGCGCTGGCAAAGTACCGTATTAATCCCGGCAATGTCGGCAAAGGCAGCAAACGTGATACACAGTTTGCGAAAATGATCGAGCTTGCATGCCGCTATGACAAGCCGGTACGCATCGGTGTCAACTGGGGCAGCCTGGACCAGGCCTTGCTAGCCACCCTGATGGACGAAAATGCGCAACGAACGGAACCTTATGATGCACATGATGTGATGCTGGAGACCGTGATTCGCTCGGCACTGGAAAGCGCGGCGTCAGCGGAAGCGCTTGGCCTGCCGAGAAATAAAATTATCCTGTCGTGCAAGATGAGTGTGGTGCAGGACCTGATCACGGTGTATCGTTCGCTCGCCGGGCGCAGTGATTATGCACTTCACCTGGGGCTGACCGAAGCGGGTATTGGCTCCAAAGGCATTGTTGCTTCCACCGCCGCGCTCGGTATCCTGTTGCATGACGGAATCGGCGATACCATTCGCATCTCACTGACACCCGAACCCGGCAGTGAGCGCACCCGGGAGGTTATCGTGGCGCAGGAGATCCTGCAGACCATGGGGCTACGCTCATTCGTACCGCATGTCACTGCCTGCCCCGGCTGTGGACGCACCACCAGTACCTTTTTCCAGGAACTGGCGTCACAGGTCCAGGATTACCTGCGCAAGCAAATGCCTGAATGGCGCAAACACTATGCCGGTGTCGAACACATGAACGTCGCGGTGATGGGCTGCGTGGTCAACGGGCCCGGTGAAAGCAAACACGCCAATATCGGCATCAGTCTGCCCGGCACCGGTGAACGCCCGGTCGCACCGGTCTATGAAGACGGTGAAAAAACCGTGACGCTGAAGGGTGATAATATCGCCGATGAATTCGAACAGCTGATCAACAGCTACGTCGAGAGAACCTACCGCAAGCACACCGGCTCAACCGGTAAATGACATCACCTTCACGAAAATCGACAAGCAATGATGCGCTCGCAAAGGCGCAAAGAACGCAAAGGAATTCAAAATCTATGTAGGAGCGGACTCAGCCGCGAATCGAAGGTTTATGCAGGGCATTTGCGTCCACGGATGAACGCCGATAAACGTTGATACACAAAAATGACAATCTGCGTACATCCGTGGACTGACAGGATATACGCAACGAAGGCGAGCATGTTCGCGGCTAAAGCCGCTCCTACGTAGTATTTTTACCGCTTTGCGGGCTAGGCGGATACCTTCCGGGAAAGCAACTCGCGCCTCTGTTTGACCGCGTCTGCCAGCTCCTGCAGCAACACCTCGGTCGTTTCCCAGGCGATACAGGCATCCGTGATGCTCTGTCCGTAGGTGAGTTGCTGTCCCTTGATCACATCCTGGCGGCCTTCGACCAGGTTACTTTCCATCATTACGCCAAAGATACGTTTCTCACCGGCACTGACCTGTTTCGCGATCTCGCGGCACACTTCGGGCTGGCGACGGTAATCCTTGTTGCTGTTGGCATGGGAACAATCCACCATGATCAGAGGCTGCTGTCCATTCTGCTCCAGCTGCTGGGCCGCGAGCTCTATACTGTCGCTGTCAAAATTCGGCTTACCATTGCCGCCGCGCAGGATGATATGGCAGTCATCATTTCCAGCCGTCGAAAAAATGGCCGAGTGACCCTTCTTGGTCAACGACATGAACACGTGTGGGCGCGATGCGGCATTGACCGCATCGATCGCAATCTTGAATCCGCCATCGGTGCTGTTCTTGAAACCGATCGGGCAGGAAAGTCCCGAAGCCAGTTCACGGTGGCCCTGGCTCTCGGTCGTGCGTGCACCGATCGCACCCCAACTGATCAGGTCGGCAATGTACTGCGGGCTGATCAGATCGAGGTATTCGGTACCGGCCGGCACACCCTGTTCCGCCAGGTCGAGCAGCAGGTGACGTGCAAGACGCAATCCCTTGTTGATATGAAAGCTTTCATCCATATCGGGATCATTGATCAGGCCTTTCCAGCCGACGGTGGTACGCGGTTTCTCGAAATACACGCGCATGACAATACACAGCTCGTTCGAGAGACTGTCGATCAACGGCTTCAATCGACTGGCGTACTCACGGGCGGCGTCGGGATCGTGCACCGAACACGGGCCAACAATGACGACAAGGCGATCGTCTTCATGACGCAAAATTCTGTGGATGGCATCACGTGTTCGAAAAACGGTCTCGGATGCAGCCTCGCTCATCGGAAGCTCATTGTGCAGATCTTCCGGCGGCAGGACCTCATGTATGCCACTGATCCGAACATCGTCGGTTTTGTAAATCATTGATAATTCCGCTTATTCAGAACGATCATTATATTGCATCTTACGCAGAATTTCCGGTAACTCTGCGAGGCTGCGGATGTGGTGGTCCGCCTCGCATTCGGCATGGTTCCAGTCACTGTTGCTGCGGTTGATCCAGACTGCGCGGATACCCGCTTCGCAGGCACCGAAAATATCACGATGCTGATCGTCGCCGATGTGTACGGTCTCATCGGGTCCCGCGCCCGCTCTGGACATGGCCGTCTCGAACACCATTGGATGTGGTTTCTGATGGCCGACTTCTGCAGCCGACACCGCGTCGTCGAACCAGCGGTCGACGCCGGTCAGCGCAATATCCGCATTACCGTCACTCACGGCAACCAGCGTGTACTCGGCACTCAGAATCTCCAGCACCGGTTCGACATCTGCGTACAGCTCCACCTGTTGCCTGGCCTGGAAGAATACATCAAAGGCCTCGTTGATCCAGCCGTAACCAACACCCACTTCATCGCTCAATGCCTTCAGCGATTCAACCCGCAATTTCGACATATCGTGAACGAGGTCCGGGCGCTGCTGCATGAATTCACGGCGTTTGTGGAATATGGCTTCACTGTCATGAAGCTCGGTGATACGGGGTACCCGCTGCTGCATCCATTCATAGAGTTTTCTTTCCGCCGCCATAATGACTGGCCGGCAAGGCCACAGGGTGTCATCCAGGTCGAATGTTAACAGTTTGATGCGGGATGGCATCGGGCAATAACCACAGCGAAAGACTTAAAACTTTGCCAGTGGCTTAATCGTGACGGATTCGGGCGACGTAACCACTGCCGGACATGTACTTTTCGAAATGATTCAACGCGGTGACAGCGCTGGATCTGTTATTGAAGTAGCCGAAACTCACACTGAAGCGAAGCTCATCGCGCTTGTTGGTGTATCCGTTGATATACGAACTTAACTGCTGCGATTCGAGCTCGGATTGTCGGCGTAGCGCATTGTCTGCATCGGCAAAGACTCCTACCTGGATCGTGTAACGGGCATTTTCAGCCGCCGCGGTATCAACGATTCCGGTTTCCTCAACTGACGCGGAGGGTTCTTTGTGCACTTGCGCAAGGTTTGTTTTTTGCTGTTCAGAATTTGCCTTGTCACTGCCATTGTCGGCAACAATGGCTGTCCCTGTCATCGAAGCCAGCTGTAGTGGTTGATAGGTTTTTTCGACTGAATCATCGATTGCAGTCTGCTCGATGGTATCTGTTGTGTCCTTTATCGCAGCAGCAACCGCCGCTTCGGTGTTGCCCTGTTGCGAAATCACCCCGCTTTCGTCACCGCTCGAGGTACTGTCCGCACTGTCGACATCGATGTCGGCGCCAGGTGATATCGTCTGTGGCAGCTGCGGCTCGTATTCAGCGGTATCCGCGTGTGCAGGACTGGGCAGCGCCAGCGCGATTGTTTTGTTCAGTCCCATCCCGGCTCCCGGTACCGCCTTCTGCTGGCCGATGTAATACCCACTGAAAAAAACCACAGTCATGCCAAGGAATACTGAAATACCAGCCTTGATGATACTTCTTTGATCGAGCAGTACAGGTGTCATCGTATTTGGATATAATTTTGTTGCAATTAAATTGAATTTTACCCTGTTATACCCACTAACTATAGATGCAAAAAGCGATTCGTACAGCAGAATCCGCATTACAGTCAATCGATCCGGTGATGGCCAGACTGATCGAGCAGCACGGTCCGTGTACGCTTTTCGCGAACAACAGCCTCATACACCGATCACATTTCCACGTACTGGTCTGGGCGATTGTCAATCAGCAGCTGTCGGTCGCATCGGCCGGCAGTATCGAAAACAGGCTGTCGGAGCTGATACAGTCCGAAACATTCGAGCCCGACGCCATCTCAATACAGAGAGACAGGGATCTCGCTGCATGCGGTCTGTCGCGTCAGAAGATCAGATACATTCGTGCACTTTGCGAATCGATAGAGCGTGGCGAGCTGGATCTCGAACAACTCGCAAAGATGGACAACGAACCGGTATCTGAAGCATTGTCGATATTGCCCGGCATCGGACCCTGGACCGTCGATATGTTTCTGATGTTTTCGCTGGGCAGGCTGGATGTGCTGCCGCTCGGGGATCTCGCCTTGCGCAAATCCATTGCGCACCACTATGAGTTACCGACCAACCCTGAAATACAGGATTACCATGCAATCGCCGACAGGTGGCGCCCGTACCGGACTATTTCCAGCTGGTACCTGTGGGCCGCAGTGGACTGAGCGGAATGGTTCAGAATCGGTAACTAGAAACGCTTACCGTAGCTGATCTGGAATATGATCGCCTTGTTGGTATCAAATTCCGAGTTTTTAAACGTCTGGTACATGTATTCGAGCCGTGTTCTCAGCTCCGCATCATGCTTGAACGGTATACCGTAGGTGAGACCACCCGTTGCACTGCTCATCTCATCGAGGCGATAGTCTGCGCTGAGGAATTGAGGCAGGTTAGGCGCACCGGCGGTCGGATCTGCAAAAAACGAGTTCTGGTAGAACTCGGCCTCGCTCTGTGTATACAGTCTCACGCGAGGCTCTATGTACTGTATGTTTTTTCCAAAATTAAACCTGTGCTTCCAGTTCAGCGTGTGCGATTTGATATCCCAGTCATCCGCGTAATAACGGTACGACAGGTGGATATTGTTATTGCCCGGGAAGGTCTGATGATTAAGGTTGGCTGTTATCGACCAGCGCATCCTCGAATCAGGCCGCCCTTCGTAATACTGATCCCATTCAATTCCGTTGGAATCGACCACACTGAAAATCTTGTACGGATCTGTCATGTAGCCATTAGCGATACCAAAGGCAAGGTTCAGCTGTGCGACCGTGCGTCGGTTGATAACCTGTGTTATGCCGGCTATCAGGTCGGTGGTAGAACGCTCACCTTTTCCGCGGAAAAGGTTGTCTTCTACCCGGCTCAATGGTTCCGGTGTTGTGGTGCTGCCCTTGCGCCATATTTCGTCATAAGTAATGGCCGCACCAAAGGTAAACTTCGTAGACCGACTGGCGTTCTCCTTGTTTGCCGTAGCGGCGGCACTGACGGAACGCCAGTCATTTTCGACGGAAAACGCACCGTTGTAATTCATATTAAAGGTACGTGTATGTTCGTGCGCCCAGTCGACGCTTACAGCCACACGCGTGTCATCAAACTCGGCCAGCGGGGCAGCAGTTCCGCCACCGACAGGCCCGGTTCCTCCGGACGCACCGGTTGATGTCAGTGGATTTGCGTTCTTGACAGCACCGGTTGGCGTCGCACCTGACATGGCATCGAACACCACCTTGATCGAAGCGGTGTCTTTAGTCGAGACAAAGCCTTTTGCACTACCGATCAGCTTGTTGACTGTTACGCGATCGACCTCACTGTAGTGCAGATACGAACCATCGACTTCCCACGCATTTTCGATGGCTTCTGCAGCTGCGTTGCCCGTAGTAAGCAAAGAACAGGTTGCCAGGCTGAGTTTATTCCTTATGGATTTCATACAAGCTCTAATTGGATTTGTTAACCCGGATTATTATTTTTAGTATTTAGGTTTTATTAGTGATTATGGTTATGCTAGTTGCAGCCGCACCCGCCGCCACCGACGCCACTGCCGCCCGTGGAGGCTTCCTTACTGAAAAAGATATGCTCGTCTGCATAGGCCTGCATGGGATCCTGCGGGAACTGCATGCTCCTCTGTGCGAGAACATCCTTCTCCCAGGCTTTTACGTCTTCCTTGATGAAAATATTCCGCACGGTGCCGCAACCGGAAAGGCTGAGCAGTAAAAACAGTACAATTATTCTGGTCATGTAATTAACAGTAGTCGATTTATTATTGTTAGCAACTTTATTCTAGTCATAAATACAAAGAGCCTGCGCGTAACGCCTGTACGCATCACGCGCAGGTTTCTTTATGATGCCCTGCCTAGGGGAACAAAGGGGCCTCACCGGGAATAGTTTCATCAATCGCGGGATCACCCGTGGGGTTGCGTTCTTCATCTGCCGTCAGTATCTCCGGGTTCTGCGCACCAAAGTACGAATAAACGGAAGCCGCCACAGACATCGGTTCCATTTCGTAGCTGCCTGGCCCATTAGGATTACCGGTACCAGCCGGATCCGGTTCAGTGACCTGGTTATTGGTACCCGGGTCGCCAACACGAACGGTCGTTCCAACCACCTTGCCAAGCTGCCTGAACGCACCACCATTGGCCGCACTGGCCACGCCCGCGCCACCGATGGTCCACAGGTTCTGGTTGTTGCCGTGGTCCCAGCCCTGGGAATTATTCAGGTTGACGCGGCGACCAAAATCGCCGTATACGTTGATCACGATATTGTCTGTGGGCCTATCAAGACCGGTGCCTGGGGTCCTTATTGTTGCATTAGTCTGATTACCAGAGTACTTGATGTGTAACGCCGCCGCTTTCAGTGCGCGAAACAGCTGGGTCATACGACTACGGTACCGATCGATACCGTTGTTGTGATCATCCCAGCCACCGAGACCTCCGCCAACAGTAATATACAATGACCCTGGATTTTCAATCGCCAACGTCACCGCTGCCTGAATACGTTCGGAGTACTGGTTATTGTTCGGGTTCGGGTATTGCAAAGGTTCGCCCGGATTGATGCCAAGGTCAGCCGCATCACTCGCGTCAAGCACGTTTGGCAATGCCCCCAGCGCATTACTTACTGAACCGATTCGCTGAGCCAGATATTCACGTAAACCATTCGAACTGATCACACCGGCGTAGCGGGCGCTGTAAGCCGGATCCGCCAGCTTTCTGGCAACCATGGCATCGAGCGCTGCCGCATTACCGTCATTCAAACGCGTGAAGGGGTCGTTCAGATCCTGATCCAGTGTTGTACCCCTGAGCAGCAATGGCAACGTATAATCAGGATCAATCGCGAAAAAGCGCGTGTCACCCTCGAAGGAAACAAACGGGAGAATCATGTTGTCCATATCTACCGCGGTACCGTCGGCAAACGTCGTCGTGCCTTCGTAAGCAGCGCGATTCTGATACAGCATCGCGGCAATACGGGTGCCGACGCCGGCGCTGGTCTCGATATCGAGCGAACCTTTCTGGCTCATCAGAATACTTTCACGGTGAGAACGCGTACCATCCTTGCGTTTCATCATCGTGCGATAAACAGACATGTAACCCTGGTCGACCATGTACTGCATATCACGGCCACCGGCACCATCGGTATTATCTACAAGGGGATTATTATTGTTGGGCGTGCCGCGCCAGAATCCGTGACGCGTAATAAATCCGTTCGTTGCATCCCCGGTATCATCGAAACTTACTACTCGATTGCCGAATGCCGCGGTATAGGAGTTCTGCGAACTGGCATTGATATCGACGATGTTCGTCAGGTTACCCGACAGCTCCGAAGGACCTCCATACAGGAAAATATTGATCACCTGGGGCATGATCGATGGCGCAGCGATATTCACGCCAGAGTAATTAATCGCGGAATTGGCAGCCTTGTACATGGTCGACATATTGAAAGCGGTCGGCCAGGTCGATGGCAACAGGGCTGAAGCGCCAACTGCGCCCAGGGATTTAATAAAGCTTCTACGTTTCATATTGGCGCCCTCCTAGTTGACAGACCTGAAGTAATAAAACTCAGGCAGCCGTGCAATATAGTCAAAAGTAATCTGTGCGATCTCATCATGACGTCCAACACGAACGATTGTGATTGTGTTGTCATCAGGGTCTGTGGTCAGATGGTTGCCCGTGACGCCAGTTGCAAAGACATCGATCAAGTCTGCCTTTTCATTCGCATCGGCTTTTCGCTGCAAGACGCTCATGAACAGATAGTCAACAAAGTCATTCAAGCTCATGCTGTCTATGAATGGTTTGACATCACCATTTTCATCGTAGAGGAAGTTGGCAATACCTCGGGTAGCGGATGGATCGTAATAGCCCCTGTTCATCAGCAGCTCTTCTCGCATCGACTTGTGATAGTTGGCAAAACTCAGACCATCCAGCGGCACATCCGGAAGACGGCCGATCTTGTACTTCGCGGTCGCCCAGCCCATACCGTCCATATAGATCTGCTGGTTCGAGAATTCCGTCATGCGTCTGAATATCTGCTCGTCGACCTCACCGGCACCCTCATCCGGATGCCACTGCAGCGTATCCAGCATCGGCATCAGGTTTTCTTCGACAGACCTGGGCCTCTCGACATTCAACAAATACTCTCTGGAAAACAAGATCGCCATGAAAATATCTTCAAAGGTTTCCGGGTTGCTGTTGGCGATCGAGTTGATGTAATTCCGGCGGTAGTCCAGGTTGTCACCGCGCAACTCAACGAAATAGTTGTATATCACCTCAACCACACGCGGGATCAGCAAGGGATGGCCTGCAATCACTTCGTACAGGTCATCACAGGTGGTGACGTAATTAGTCTGCAGCACCAGCTGCGGCACCGTGTTCGGGAAGTCGGTACGGCGGATCAAATAACCGTCATCTTCGTTGGTCAGGTACAGGTCTTTACAGGCAATACCGCCACGATAGGAATCTTCCTCGGTTTCGAAAAGCCCCAGGTAGAGCTCATAGGCCTCCAGCGCGTGGTTCTCCGGTGAACGGGATACACGCCAGCGAGCCAGTGTTGACAGGTTGGAACGAATCACCTGGCGAATAGGTGTATTGGATTCAAGATTGGTCACCAGGAAGCGAAACATGTTCTGCACATCGGTATAGTCAGTACTTTCCATCTCTTCTGCCGGCGAGAACATGATGGTGTTCATCAGTACATAGGCCATCCAGTGCACGAACACGTCACGACTGACCGGGTACTCCTTGATTCGGGCCAGCGGTAACTGTTTAGGGCGCTCATTCTGACGAGCATCAGGATCATCATCGAACCTGTACTTGGCAACTGTCGGGTCGGGATTGCCCTCGTCGTCGAGACCATCAATGATAGTATCGTGAGCCAAAATCTCGGCGGGACTCAGTTTCGTCTGCAGGGCTGTTTTGGTGTCCGCGAGGAAATTGCTACTCTTCGGCTGCGGATTCGCGATACCGGCATTCATGTCGAAAAAGTCTTCGACCGACACCCCGCGGAACATGGTACCGAGCAACTTGTTGGCTACCATGTACTGTTGTTCGGGCGCAAGAGTATTGAATTCGCCTTGTGAAAGCGCGACTGCGGAGCCACCTGCAGCAAAGTCATTGCCGCCTTCAGGCAGTCCTGGGTCACAGCCGAGTACGGCCATGGAAACAGCGATTATTAACGGTAGTTTGAATCTCATTAGCAACCTCTCTGTACGCCAGCTACCTGTGTACGTTCGAATTGATGCGTTAAATCTTAGGTCAGAAAAACTGAACTAAAAGTAACCAGAAATTTTTCTCCGACGAACGGATAAACGGTTAATCAGTGTTTGAGTGTCATTTGCGCAGGGAAAAACAGACGTGCAAAGCGGCGCGATGGCCGAAAAGACGCATACCCTATCCATATGAATTTTTTGAACATTTTCAACAGCCAGGACAGCTGTCGGACGTAAGCTTAATGCATTTGCATTGCACTGTTAAGAGCAAATCAGAACGAATACAAAAAAATGCCGGAAAACAATCTATGCTTTTGTTTAGACAACGTTTACAAATTATACAATTAATTTGTTCCTGTTTCCGACAGAATGTGTAAACATTCTTTACAATATGCTATAGTCTCTTTCAATGAAGAGTCAAGCAATAATTGTAATGATTATTGTTATCGACTCAAATCCCAAATGCTCCAAAACTCTGAACATTGAATTCCTGGCAGTGTATGCCGACAGCGCTCACAGCTTGATGCCTGCGCTGAATTTGATTAATGACTTTGGAGTATCCAATGCATATTTCAATCACTCGAATTGCTCTGGCTGTCGTTGTTATATACAGCTTTATCTCACCGACAACTGCGATTGCACAATCCGGCGATAAATACAAAGCGCCCGGTTTTACCTTACCCGGACAGAACAAAACCGTTCAGCTTTCCAAATACAAGGGCAAGGTGGTTTACCTCGATTTCTGGGCTTCATGGTGCGAACCGTGCAAACGTTCTTTCCCGTGGATGAATGAACTTCAAACCATCTATGGTGAAGACGGTTTCGAGATTATCGCAGTTAACCTCGATACATCGAGAAAAGAAGCAGAAGAGTTTTTGAAACAAATGCCCGCAAAGTTTGATATTGCTTTTGATAAAAGCGGTAAAACAGCTGAAGCGTATAACCTCAAAGCCATGCCAAGTTCATTCCTGATCGACAGAAATGGCAGACTGGTACACAAGAGCCTTGGTTATCGCGTCGAAGAGAAAAAAATCGTAGAAAAAAAGATCCAGAAGCTGGTCGGCAAAAGTGTCGTAGCTAACCGCTGAAGCTGCTCAAAAGCACAATCACAAGGACGTGATTTTTTATTTTCTCTGCAGTGTAGTTCAACACAGGGAAACCTGATTGCCATTTCAACAGAGGTGGGATAATGGTCGTTATCAATTCGGTTCGAACCCTGTTTTCTCAGCCCGGGTCTGTTATCGAATCCCTCACGCGTAAATTTCCACGCGTTTACCTTGTACTTATAACACTTGTGGCATTACTGGGTTATGCCTACATACTTGCTTTCCCGATCCTGCTGCTGTCTGGCATATTGAATGTGTATGCTGCAATTGTTATGCAAGAGACGGTTGACTGGCAATCGGCAATTATCTGGACTGCCGTAATTCTGCTGAGCGGACTGGTTATTTTTCGCAGCATGCAATACAAACCGCGGCAGCCTGTCGGGCTGTCACTGACAGAAGACAAGACACCTGAACTCTTCTCCCTTGTTCAGCAACTGTGCGAACATTACGAACGGACCTCGATACAGCGGCTCGTCATTACCGGCAACTATGAACTCGACATTGTGAAGATACCCAGGTGGGCGCTGCCCGGCTGGTCGTCGAATACACTGCTTATCGGCCTCCCCGTCCTGCAATGTCTATCGCCGCGGCAATTCGAGTGCATGCTTGCCCGGCGCATTGGACAGTTCTCCAGGCAGCATAATTTCCTGGCGAACTGGCTGTATCAATTGCGCGCCACATGGCAACAGTATCGCGCCTGCTATAGCCAGCAAAAAGGTTTCGGCATCGAACCACTGAAATATTTTTTCGCTGTCTATTCACCTTTGTATTCAGCGGCATCAACCTGGGCAGCCAGACAGGACGAACTCAATGCCGATAGCTACGCGATGGAACTGTACAATGATGAAGAAGTGCGCGAGATGATTACTGCAGACGCACTTTGTCGATGGTACCTGAACAACCAGTTCTGGCCGGCAGTCGACAAAGTCGCTTCAACAGAATCGAAATCACCACCGCTTCCCCACGTCCGCATGGCGGCCGCAGCGTATAGCGGCATGGCCGGCGAAAAACTTAATGCCCTGATGGCCAGGATTATCAAACACAAACCCGCTTCCAACGACGCCCTGCCCTCACTCCAGGACCGCATCGAAAACATTGGTCACGATAAAGTACGCCTGCTTAAGCCGGCGAAGGAGATCGCGGCGGTACATTATCTTGGCAAATCATTGAAACCGGTGATCGACCTGATCGACAAGCTCTGGCTAAAACAGCGGCTTGAAAACAGGAAGCGACATGATCAGCCTGGGCAGAACCCGCCATCGCCGGAACAGATCAGCAGCGCCTGACTCATGCTATAGAGCCGACTATCCGGCACCCCGGTCCTTCGGCGGAAACTGTTCGAGGATCTTCTGTACATTCAGATTGATCTGCTCGGTAACCCTGTCAGGCGCCTCGTGCTTGTCGATCACCTGCGAACTGATGCCACGCCAGACCAGCCTGTCGTTTTCAGACATATAAAAGTCAATATAGAGCGTGCCTTCATCGTACTGGCGGATATCCGGTGCGGTACTGATGACCACGCCACCTACATGATGATAACCGCCGGTACCGAAACCTATCGTGGTTCCGACGTTACTGCTGGATATCTTGCTTTCAACCTTGAGGTTGTAGTCGATCAGAAAATCAGGAGAGCTCGCATCAAGGGTGATGCCCTTCGCGCCAAGTTCTCTCTCGATTGCGTTGCGCACACGGGTGGCCACCAGTGGGCTCATTTCTGATTGCGCATCCGGCTTTGCCTCGGGATCCAGTTTCCAGGCAAATGTTCTGAGTGCAGAAAAATCTGCCTCCGTGTCGTAATCCTGGCTAACGGTGATACCCGAACAGGCGCCGACAAAGATAGCAAAAATGATCAAAAAGGCCTGTAGTCTCATAGCTGAATACCCTGCTGCCCTTCAATCATAGCAAAATTGGCTAATTTCAGATCAGTTTTACCGATTTGCCCTTTTTTAGTGGAACAAAGACGCAATTATCATTATGCTGTTGAAATTACAGCATCTCTTCTGACAGGGTATACTGTTACACCGCATACCGGAAACCGATTAAAGCTGCACTTCAAAGGAGGCCAGCAATGATATTTCGAACCCGTCAAAAGCTTACAGTAACCGTTTCCGCGATACTGCTGGCTGGCAGCCAGATGTCCATGGTACATGCTGCAGACAGCGACTACTCGGGAATTGCCGCACCACCTAAATTCACCCCTGGCACAAGCAGTTATCCGCCCCCACCGCCCGGCGGCTGGGATGGCGTTGTCAACAGCATCGACAAGCAGATCGAAGAAGACAAGCAACAGATCGAGAGCAGCCGCCCCGCAGCGGGCGGACCGGTCGCAGCGGGCGGTCAGCAAACCGGTGGCAGTGCACGCTTCCCGGAGTTTCAGGACCCGCCCGAGTGGGGACAGCGCGATATGCCGCAGCCGCCCGAGTGGGGAAGCCGCGAGATACCGCAACCGCCTGAGTGGGCCGATCGTGGTATACCCGAGCCTCCCCAATGGGGCGAGCGCGAGACCGCCGCCCAACCGGACTGGGCCCAGTCGAAAACACAGTCAGGTGCTGACCCGGGCAGTCGTGGCATGCCAGCCCCGCGTGAATGGGGCGGCGGCCAGATGCCCGAGCCACCCGAATGGGGAGACCGCAGCATCCCCGAGCCACCCGAGTGGGCTGATCGCGGCATGCCCGAACCACCCGAATGGGCTGATCGCGGCATGCCCGAACCACCCGAATGGGGAGACCGCGGCCGTTCAACGACACCTGACTGGGCGAGGGGCCAGGGAATGGATCAACAGTGGTCCCGCCAAATCCCGGATCCACCGGATTGGCGCCGCGGTGCACCGTCTTACCCGCCACGCTACAGCAGAGGCCCGGGCGACCGGGGACGCAGTGGACCCGGGTACC
>CP070838.1:727364-745970 GCA_020341835.1 Thiotrichales bacterium
ATCGCAGATATCTGCGATACGCCTGCGGAGTACTGATCAACAGCAGCTCAAAGTGCGCTTGCACTTTCCGTGTTACTTGACGTGGCAAGCAGTACAGATCTGGCTGGCAGTGTTGTTGATACGCAGGAACTGAACGGAGGTTTGACCCTGTGTTTGATCGTTGTGCGGATCATGGCAGCTGCCACATTCAACGAACGGCTGTACCGTACCCAGATCGTTACGTGCGTACAGAATCATGTCGGTCTTTTCGCGTGTCGCTGCTGTACCAACCGGGCTGTCGACCCACCAGATCGGGTTGCCGTTAACCGTCGCTTTTTCGGGCGCATTGAAATCCGGGTCGCCCAGCGTACCAGCGAAAGTGCCGTCCGGGTCAGCGGCCGATGCACCACCGCCACCGTACTGCATACTGATCGGATGATCATCGGTCAAATCGGTGCCAAGCATCGGAACGGGTGAACCAACCATCTGGCCGATACCCGTCGCGTCAATTTCCTGACCAGCCGGGTTGTAACCACCGGCACCTGGCAGGTTGATCACGACGTCCATCGCCTGGGTGCCGTCATGGCATGACAGGCACGCCAGCGAAACCGAACCGACGGGTGCCTCGGTTGAGTCGAATGTTGGTGTTTGCAGTGTTGAGTACTGCGTGTAGCTACCTGGTGCGCCCAGGACCTTGTTCCACAACGGGACCGGTGCTGCAGTATCTGACCCGTGAGGGGTGTGACAGAATACGCATACCTCATCGGTAACGGTCGTGGTCGCCTGGCCACCGCCGCTGGCGGTCAGGTCGTGTTTACTGGCAACAACGCCAGCAGTCGCAAAGCCGCTCCATAGTCCCAGTGTACTGATCAGCAGTACTTTCCAGAAAAAGTTCATTTGTTTCATGGCTCCAGCCTCTAGTTAAAAAAATTCTCGTGCTTCACCTGTTTAAGGTTATGCGGATAAATTAATATACGCCGCTGAGTTTGAACGGTGACAAACTCACATTTAAAGGTGTTAATTCACCTCGTCAGACGACAAAAACACCTTCAATTGACGCAGGTCAAGTTGTCGTCCACTTCTCCATTATCAGAGTTCTTGACACGAAGATCAGAACAAACCGTTATATTCATATATTACTATATTAATATGTACTGCTCTACTGATTTCCGCCTGATTTATTGCCCGTCCCGGGCCGTTCCTGCCTGATCTCAGACCATACAGCCCGAAACCAGCTGTCCCATCTTGTCCATGTTGACCAGCTGGATACTCTTCCGTGACAGGTTCACCCAGCCGTTCGCTTCAAAATCCTTAAGGTGACGGCTGACCACTTCGCGTGCTGTACCCAGCTCGAAGGCCAGCACCTTGTGCGATGCTTCGACGGTGTCACCTTCCGACTTGTTTTCGAGCAGGTAGCGCGCAAGTCGCACGTCGACATTGCGTGTCGCAATCGACTCGAGCAGCATGATGAAATCGCGGATGCGGCCGCCGAAAGTGGAACAGACAAAATCGCGAAAACCCTTGGATTTGTCGAAGGTATCGTGGAAGATGCTGATTGGTATGATGACAGCGCGCGTTTCGGCTTCTGTCATTGCGTTGGCGGTGTACTTGCCACCGGCCAGCAATATCGATGTGGTCAGGCTGCAGGTCTCGCCGGCCTGCAGTCGGTACAGCAGCATTTCACGGCCGTTCTCAAACGACTTGTATACCCGGGTAGCGCCATCGACAACGAAAATATAATTTTCGCAGGGATCGCCATCGTGGAAAACTTCGTAATTTGCAGGAAGCGTGACTTCCTTGGCGCGGTTTGCGGTCTCTAGCCAGGCGTCATCCCTAACGTCTTTCAATAGCGGAAACTTACTGACCCACTCTGGCACATGGGCGTCAGTACTGGTGCTCATCTGGTTCATGACTGGTTATCTCTTGGTTTGACGCTTTTATAACCAATTTTAACCCGAGCAGAGTCATCTCACATGCGACTTTGGTACTGACTTCCCCTTAAATTCTTGATGGTTTTAATCGGTATTTTCGATAGATTGACTGAATGGATACGTAGGGTTATTTTGCCCATGCACCAATAAAGCCTTCGTTCTCACCAATCTCGACCGGGCGAAAGATATCGAGCTTGCGAAAATACTGGTCGATCATATAAACGCGACCATCTTCATCGATATCGATACCGGCCGGCAGCATATACGCCGCCCTTTCAAAGGTCTCCGAGCGGTTGCCGACGAACAGCAACAGTTGTCCCTCCCCGTCAAATATCTGGAAATTACCGTGGGCCGCATCACTGACATAGATGTTACCGTCGCCGTCCAGCGCAACACCCTTGGGCCTGGCGAAATGGCCGTACTGCCGCCCCAGCTGGCCCACCTGTCTGACAAATTCACCATCGCTATCGAAGACCTGCACCCTGAAATTACCGCCGTCGACAACGTAGAGCCAGCCCCGTGGGTCAACCGCAATATCGCGCGGCAGGTTGAGTTCACCCTGCTCGGTGCCGCGCTTGCCGATGTTGCGCAGGTGCTTGCCGGTGTTGACATCGAACACCAGCACATGGTGATTTTCGCTGCCAACGCCACCGGTATCGACCGCATATACGCGCGTACCCTCTGCATCGACAGAAACGTGGGTGAGTCGGTCAAACCAGTCCTGTCCGCCCAGTGATTTCAGGTAATTGCCCGCCTGGTCATACATCAGGATACGTTTTGACGTGGCATCGGCGACATACAGGTTACATTCATCATCAGTCGCAAGCCCCAGTGGTTTCTGCAACAGACCCGGTTTCACCTTGCCGATTTCAAAAAACCGCTTGCCGGGCACATCGAACACCAGAACACTGCGCAACACGGTATCGCTGACAAAAATGTGCCCCTTGCAGACACTCACATCGAAAGGTTTCGACATCGCCTTGCCGTCGGCGGAGACACCGGTCAACAAGGAACGCAGTTCATCCTGGGTACTGCCTTTTTCGATTTGCGAACTCGCCTGCACAGTGCGCTCGAACACGAATCGCGCCTGATCAGGCGGTGGAGGGAAATACAGCGGTTCGAGACCTTTTGCCTCCTTGTCCGATGTTGACGCACATCCCTGCAGCAGGATTAATATGACTGTTATGACTATGGCTGTTAATCGCATGGTTACCCGTATTATCTCGAGTGGCTCAAAGTGTGCACAAATAACAAATCTTAAACATAATTTCCATATGCCAATTAACTATTTATAGCTATTCTGACCTGGATCATATTAAATACTTGAACACCGGTGACAAAGTTACAGTGAACTTTACCTTACATCTATAGTATAACTACCTGTAATACAACGCAGTTAGTATTATTATGCACACTTGTGTTGATCTGAGAATTTTTTACTGTACTAAAGTACTACTAAACTAAAGCATGAGTTCTTCTAATTTACTGAAACCAGCTATGGTTGTTTTGCTGGCCTTCATTCCTGTGGCAGCAATAGCCGATGCAGACAAGGAAACCGAACGGCTTTACGCCGAAACCTGTTCAGTCTGTCACGGCGAAAAAGGCGATGGTAACTCGCACGCCGCCGCCGGACTCAGGCCGCCACCGAAAGACTTCACCACCAGCGAAGCGAAACAGGTCCTGACGCGCGAATACATGGTACACATTATCCGCGATGGTAAACCGGGAACAGCAATGATGGGCTTCGCTTCCCAGCTCACCGAGCAGCAGATCAGCAACCTGAGTGACTACATCAGAACCCGTTTCATGAAGGACACAACGCAGACAACCGAAGCAGGCACCAAGAGGACTACCGGTGTGGGCATTGTTGGTGAATCCGGCTCTACCGGTAAATCCATCTATGCATTGACCTGTTCGGTCTGCCATGGTGAAGACGGCTCGGGTGCACTCTGGGGAAAGACTTCGCTGAATCCGCCACCGGTCAATTTCCGGCTGCAGGACCGCATCCGTGATCTGCCCCGCGCGCGCATGATTTACTCGGTTACCCATGGCCGGCCCGGCACGGCGATGACCGCATTCGACTCCCAGCTCGATGCAGAGGAAATCGCATCCGTGGTTGATTACATTCGTGAAGCCTTCATGATCGAAGCGGCCAGCGCTACGACCGCGTCAGCTCAAGCACCAGCGGCTTCCACCGTGGGCATGGCGGTACTTCATGACAGCATGAAGGAATCGGACACGCAACAAAAGAAAACAGACACCGCGTTATTTGATCAACCCATATCAGATGACCTGACCGGCGACGCCACCAACGGCGCAACCTACTACATGCAAAACTGCACGGCCTGCCATGGTGTCGAAGGCAAAGGTGATGGCCCCCGCGCCTACTTCATCTACCCACGACCGCGCAATTTCCAGCACCCGGCGAGTAAAGCGCGCTTCAACAGACCCGAGCTGTTCAGCGCGATCAAAAAAGGCGTGATTGGTCGTGAAATGCCTGCCTGGGAAAAGGTCATGTCAGACCAGCAGATAGCCGATATCACCGAGTACGTATTCCAGACTTTCATTAACCAACCCTGACCAGACGTATGATGAAAACACACCGCTTGTGCTACCTGAGCTCAGTCGCCGCTGCCATACTCGCGCTGTTGGCGTGCGGGAATGCTTACGCCGAAACCGCGGAAGAATATGTCAGCAAGGCAGAAAAAGCCTTCGACGAATCCGATATCGTCAGCGCGATGTCTTATTACCGCAAGGCGGCGGAAGCCGGCTACGTGCCTGCACAGATCAGGCTCGCTTACCTGCTGGATAAATCAGAAGAAAATGAAGAAGCCGTGCGGTGGTATCAAATGGCGGCAGACACCGGCGATGCAGAAGCCGAGCATGGCCTGGCCGAAATGTATGCCGGCGGTGATGGCGTAGCACAGGACGGCAGCGAAGCCATGCGATTATTTACCTCCTCCGCCAGTAAAGGATACACACCGGCGATACGCGTCATGGCGACGGCCTATGAAAAAGGCGAGATGGGCGTTCGTGTCGATTATGAAACCGCGCGCGAATGGCTGGAAAAAGGCGTACAGCTGAACGACCGCTGGTCAATCACACGACTGGCGCAGGCCTATGCCAGGGGTGAACTCGGCCTCAGAATCGACCGGCAGCGTGCAGCGCAGCTTGAACAGCAGCTTGCAAAGCAGGAACCATAGCACTGACCATGCGGGTATTACCGGGCTATCTGTCTGCTCCTGTACGCGCCAGCCTGCTCGGCTGTCTATTTTTTGCCGGCATGACGACTGGCGGCACTGTGCTCGCCGGTGATTTTTTCAACGGCGAGAAAATCTACAAGACCTACTGCCAGAATTGCCACGGCGCCAATGGCCGGGGCCTGATCGGCGGTGCGCCGAACTTCGCGCGTGGACAGGGCCTGATGAAAACCGACGCCGGCCTTTACGAAACCATAGTCGCTGGACGAAATGCGATGCCGGCTTTTCGCGGGGTGCTCAAGGAAGAAGAGTTTTTTGACGTAATCACTTATATAAGAAGCTTTTACTGATGAAGTTGTTAAAAATAACAAGACGAATGGCGGTTGCCGCCTGCATTGTCACGCTGGCCGCCTGCTCCGACAAGGATCAGGATAAAGCAACGCCGCAAACGTCAACCGGCAACACTGTCGTCAAGGATCTGATGCCGACACCGGTCAAGGCCCCGAAAGTTGCCGAAAGTTTTCAGGTCGGCCAGGAAGTGTTCGTACGCTCACTCGCCATCGACAACAACACCAACAGCCTGTGGGTCGGCACGTCGACCGGCGTGCTTGAAATCGACCTGAAAACAAGCCAGGTACTCAACACCTTCACCCGCGAGCACGGACTGGCCAACGAATACGTATTCGCCATCCATGTCGACAGCCAGGGCTACAAATGGTTTGGCACCAATGCCGGCGGGGCTTCACGTTACAAGGATGGCAAATGGGATGTCTATTTCCCGATGCACGGCCTGGCTGACTACTGGATCTATTCCTTCGTCGAACAGAAGAACGGCCCGTTGTGGATCGGCACCTGGGCCGGTGCGAACAGCGTTGACCTGTCCACCATGGAGTTCAAGACCTACCTGACCGAACTGATCAACGAATGGGTCTACGCACTCGATATCGATTCCAAGGACAGGGTCTGGTTCGGTACCGAAGGCGGCATCTCGATGTACGACGGCAACAGCTGGCAGGAATGGTCGCACGAGGACGGTCTTGGCGCGGCCAACATCAACCAGTTCCCGGCCAGCTCGAATACCGGCCTGGGCACGCGTTCACGCCATGACCTCAGCGTACTCGAACAGGGCAAGCAGACCTATAACCCGAGTTATGTTTTCTCGTTGATCGTCGACGACCGTGATGACACCGTATGGGCCGGCACCTGGGGTGGCGGCGTCGGCCACTATGACGGCAAGGCCTGGACCAACTTCACCACCGCCGACGGGCTGGCCGGCAATATCGTCTACAGCATCGCCCAGGAACCGGGCGGTATTATCTGGTTTGGCACCGATAACGGTCTCAGCCGCTACGACGGACAATCATGGACCAACTACGACACCCACACCGGCCTGCTGGATAACAATGTCTACGCGATCATACCCTCGGCGTCGGGTGACCTCTGGGTGGGTACCAAAAATGGTGTATCGCGAATTGCATTAAACAAATAATTCTGGAGACATGAGCGTGAACATGAGCCCGAAAACCCTGCTTGGATTATTAGTCGTCATTGCCATAGCTGTTGCCGCTGGCTATTTTGCCGGCAGCTCACAGGTAAAAGAAGACCAGGCTGTCGCACCAACGGCAACTGCACCGATGACGCAAACGCCGCCCGCACATCCACCGATGGGCGATACGATGACCGGCGGCATGGCGCCGGGCTCTGCTTCACTGGCACCGGCACACCCGGCAGTTCCCGGTGGTAGCTCTGCGCTGCCGCCGGAATCGGGGCGCGCGCATACCGATACCGCGTTTGACCAGAACGCCAAGTTCACGCACTTCCGCGTTGGCGAACGCAACGTCAAACAGATCTTTGCCGATGGCGATACCATGTGGGTCGGCACTTCAGGCGGCGTCATCCGCTACAACATCAAAACCGACGACTACAAGTTGTACGACACCCGCAGCGGTCTGCTCGCCAACGGTGTGTTTCACATCAGCAAACTGGATGATCAGCTGGTGGTGGGCACCTACGGCGGCGGCATGTCCATCCTCGATGAAGCCACTGAGCAATGGAAAACCTACAACATCCCCCAGGGCCTCGGTGATGCCTTCGTCTACGATGTGCTCAAGGCCGACAATGGCGACATATGGATTGCGACCTGGTCCGGTGCCAACCGGATAAAACAGGGCAAACTCGATGACCGCTCCGCATGGGACCTGTACACGGTTGAGAACACCAATGGCGGCCTGCCGAATGACTGGGTCTACGGGCTGGCCATGGGTAAAAACGGAGAGATCTGGATGGCGACGGAAGGCGGCCTGGCGCGATTCAAGGACGGCCAGTGGGACAACTGGAATCATGAAACGGGCCAGGGTGCTGATTACGAACTGGTTAAAAACCAGATTCAGTTCACCAATGATCCGGCACAGTACTCCAAACACCACACCAAGCAAAAATCGGAAATGGGTCTGGAGCAGGTCAGCGTCGCCTACAACCCGAACTACATCGTCGCCCTGCTGGTCGATGACGACGGTTCCGTCTGGGCAGGTACCTGGGGCGGCGGGCTCGCACATTTCGATGGTAAGTCGTTCAGAAACTATACCGTGGCCGACGGCCTCCCGGCCAACCATGTTTTTTCCCTGCACAGGGACGATGATGGCAGAGTTCTGGTCGGCACCAGCAAAGGCCTGGCCGTGCAGAACGAAAACGGCGGTTACCGCGTGTTCACCACCACTGACGGACTGTACTCTGATATCGTGTTTTCGATGGCGACTGCCAGCGACGGCAGCTCATGGATCGGCAGCTATGGAGGCGTTGCACGCATCGCGAAACTGCAATAGCAGCGTGTTGATATGTTGTGGTGTTGGTTCGACAGCATTTCCCGGATTGAATTACAGCGCAACAGCACTGCGCTGCTCTGCCTGCTGTTCCTGTTTGTCGGGTCGGCCAACAAGCCCGCGCTGGCCGACAATACGGATGCCAGCGGACGCAAGGTCTATGACTTCTACTGCTACCAGTGCCACGGCTATTCGGGTGATGCACGCACGCTGGCAACTACCTATCTCGAACCGCCACCGAGAAACTTCACACAGGCCGATGCTGAATCATTGACTCGGGCAAGGATGGTCGATGCAGTCACGCACGGTCGTCCCGGTACGGCCATGGTCAGTTTTACCACGGTGATCTCCTCGTCCGAAATCGAAGCCGTTGTTGCTTATATACGCGACAGCTTTATGCAGGAAGACAGGCCGGAACTGATCTATCACACCGTGGAAAACGGCTGGGGAAACCACGACCAGTATGCGACCGCGTTCCCGTTTGCAAACGGCAGTCTCCCCCTCGATACACCCTGGGAACAGCTGGATGCCGACCAGAAGCGGGGCAAGCGCTTGTTCATGGAAGCCTGTATCACTTGCCACGACCGCGCCATTGTTCGCAATGAAGGTCCCGTGTGGGAACTGAGAGCGCTGTCGTATCCGCGCAAGCATTACAGCCACCGCATGGACATGGACAGCATCTCGTCAGCATCGCCCTATTTACAGCATGAACAGCAACCCGACACCAGCCTGCTGTCAGCCGCCGAGTTGCGCGGCGCCGCACTGTTCCAGCAGAACTGCGCCTTCTGCCACGGCGCCGACGGCACCGGCCGGAACTGGATCGGCAGTTTTCTGGAACCACATGCGCGAGACCTGACAACCACTGCTATCATCCATCAAGCGACAGAAAGACTTGAACAGGTGATCCGTAACGGCCTCGAAGGCACATCGATGCCGGCGTGGAAACATGTCCTCAACGACCGGCAGATCACCGATGTCGTCAGTTATCTAAAACGTAATCAAACAACCGCCAGACCTTAATAGACAGTTGCGATCACCATGCTTTCATATAGACGACACAGTTTGACACAACCCACCGAAACAACAGCGCGCGCCTGCGGCCGGTGGAAACGCCGCTTGATGATACTTCGCCCACTGCTTGTCAGTCTTGCGCTGGTATCGACCGCACCGGTCTACAGCGAGGTCTCGGTCAAACAGACGTCGCGCCTGTCGGACACGGCTGCACAGGCCATCAAGGCCGAGGCCATAGAACTGCTGGGTCAGTTGCAAAGCCTGGAACAACAACTGCTGTATCCGGCCCATACACAGGTTTCCGTTTACCTGTCTCTGAGCGAAAACAGTTCCACGGTGCCGCAGTCGATCAGTCTTCGAATCAACGATGACATCGTCACCAGCCATATTTATTCGCAAGCCGAATTGAAAGCGCTGCGCGCAGGCGGCATTCAACGCCTGTATACCGGCAACATCAAACTGGGCAAACACAGGCTGCTGGTCAACATGAAGGAATCACGGAAAAACGGCAGTACGCGCAACCAGGAGATCGAGTACCGGTTCAATAAAAACGAAAAAGCTGAAGCCATAGAAATTATCGTCAGCAACACAAACCCGCACATCCAGGTCAAGAGCAGAAACTGATATGCGCACCCTCCTGCCCATCATTGCTTGCATCGTGTTTGGCTGGTCGTTTGCGGCATATGCTGCCGAACAGCCCGATCTCGATCGCCTGCAGCACGGTGAAATCATCTACGAGTCATTGCAGGACAAACACATGGATGCGCTGATCCGGCTCAAATCAGGCCGACCGCTGAAACAGGGCTGGCCGCGGACAAGCGTGCGCACCCTGTCCGAGCTGCGCCTGAACCTCGGACTGAGTGAACTGGTCGAAAACAATAACAACCACACAGGAAGCCATAACCAGGCTTTACAGAACTACAGCGCCTATCAACTGGCCTGGTTTTATTACCATGACGGCAGACCGATGGAGGCATTGAATGCCCTGAACACGATCAAGGGCCCGGTCGACCGGGTTTCGAGCGATGATGTGCTCTACCTGCGCGCCCTCGCCAATATCGGTGTCGGCAAGTTCAGTGCAGCGAACGGCATACTGGATAACCTGACTTCAACGACATCGCAGCGCGTCTATATCCGGTACAACCTGGCGATGGCGCAGCTGCTTTCCGGCAACAAGCAAAAAGGCCGGTGGCTGCTCGACGAGGTGGGCCAGACATTATTCGATGATGACGACGTTCTGGCTCTGAAAGACCTGGCCAATCTCAAGCTCGGTTACCATTACCTGGAAGCCGGCAAACTGGAGGAAGCCAAAATCCGCTTCAGCCGCATACGACTCGATGGCCCCTTCACCGAACAGGCCCTGCTCGGCCTGGGGTGGACATCGTTTTTCCTGGGTGATGTCAAGCGTGCGGTCGTTGTCTGGTCGGTACTGCACGAAAAACCCGGGGTCAATTCCACCGTGATCGAAGCGAAAATGGCTTTACCCTATGCCTACAGCAAACTCAACGCGCATGGCAAAGCGGCGAATCTGTACGCACACGCGATCGAGCTGTTCGATGCCGAACTGGCCCGATTGAAAACAAGCAGCGATGCAGTTCGCGGCGGTCAACTGCGACAGTCGATACTGGATGCCCGCGGCAGCGATAACGAGGGCTGGGTTATCACCCTGTCGAATCAGGCTGGCCTGCAGGATCCGTATTATCTGCCGCTGTTGCTCGCCAACGATGACTTTCGCAGCCTGGCTGATTCACTGAACGAACTGGCACGGATCAGAAACCGGATCGATAACGGGCTGAACAACATCGATGCCCTTATCGAGCTCGCCCGATTGAAGCAAAAGCATAATGACACCGCCCTGCCAGCGGTTAAAAAACCGCTGCTCGAAATCAATACAGCGCTGAAATCCATTGAACAGCAGACGCAACCACCACCGGGCGCCCAGAACAGAAAGCCGGCCCGGATCGACGAGATCGTGCAACTGCAGGCCGCTTACACGAACACCTTCAAGCTGCATGCCGCGACCAGCAAATACAACAAACAAATTCCCGCCTATAGCCGTCAGCTGAACGAGCTGGCAAAAAAACTCAAGCGTCTGGATAAGAAAATCGACCGGGAGATTGCGCGCACGGCCCAACAGATCGAGTCGATTGCACTCGAAATGCTTGAACAGCAGCGCAAACGACTGGAAAACTATCGCAGCAACGCCCTGTTCGCGATGGCCGAGAGTTATGACTTTGCGACCGGTAAGCAACAATGACGAAGCCGCATCGCAACAAGCTGCGCGCTGATCGCAAACGATGCCCCGCGCTTGCCGGCCTGGCAGGCATCAGGCGCAGCGTATTGTTAATGCCGCTGTTGCTGGCAAGCGCGTGCACAACGACACCGCTGCCGGTCGAAGACAAGAACACGCTGACCACGCTGGAACAGATCGATATTTCGGTGCAGGACGAAAAAGTCGAGGACAGCCTGCACAAAGCCATGGAAAGCTACCGCGCCTATATCCAGCAAACGCCGGCTTCGGACATGAAACCCGAAGCCATGCGCCGGCTTGCCGAACTCGAGGTTGAAAAAAGCTACCGTATCGAAGGCGTCGAGGCACCGACCGAGCCCGGTGCCGAGGCTGCAATCCAGCACTACACCCGCCTGCTGGCCGCCTACCCGATGTACGATCACAACGATCGCGTGCTCTACCAGTTGTCGCGCGCCTACGAAGAAGCCGGCAATAACAGAAAAGCGCTGCAGACACTGGAAAAACTCGTTGCCCGCTACCCCGACTTCGAACGCATGGACGAAGTCAGATTCAGAATGGGCGAACATTACTTCAGCAACAAAAAATACACCGACGCCAACCGCGCCTATGATGCCGTGCTTGCCTACGGTGAAGACAATGTCTTCTATGAATCAACACTGAAAAAGCAGGGCTGGTCCTACTTCAAACAGGACAACTACACCAAAGCGCTGTATTACTTCATCACCGCGCTGGATCACATCATCGAGCGGGAATACCAACCCGGCAGCCGGGCCAGCCGCATCGACAACCCGCAAACCGACGACATCTACCGCGCCATCAGCCTGACTTTCTCCTACCTCGGCGGCGCCAGCGCGATCGACGCCTATATCAGAGAAACCGGCAACGACATCTATGAACAGGCGTTCTACAAGCATCTTGCCAAATACTACCTGTCGAAAGAGCGTTACACCGACGCCGCCAGAACCTACCAGGCCTATATCGACGAGCATCCGTTCAGCGAAGTCTCCGCCGCCTACAGCATGGGTATTATCGAAGCCTACCAGCAGGGCGGTTTCTACGAGCTTGCGACCAGGGCGCGAAAAGATTTCAGCGTCAAGTTCGGGCCGGCCTCCGAATACTGGAAACAGCTGGCACCCGATGACCAGCAGCTGACCGCCGAACTGCAAAAAAACAATATGCGGGCACTGGCGAGCTACTACCACGCCCGCTACCAGAAACTGAAACCGGGTAAAGCCAAGCAGGAAAGCTACACCCAGGCCAAGCGCTGGTACCGCGACTACTACTACCTGTTTCCGCTCGACGAACATGCGCCGCAGATGAGAAAACTGCTGGCCGAACTCTACCTCGAAAACAGGGACTACCGCAGCGCGGCGCTGGCATTCGAGCACATCGCAAAAAACTATCCTGACTCGGAGATCGCCGCCGAATCGGCCTATGCCGCGCTGTTCACCTACCGTGAAAACCTGAAGACCCTGCCCGAATCGAGGCGGCGCTCGGCACGTGAAGATATCGCCGACCAGTCGATCGACTTCGCCAAAAGATACCCGGACCATGCCGAAACCAGTGCAGTCCTGACAGCCGCCGCCTACGATTACCTGCTGTTGAAAAACTTCGGCGCCGCGAACGCAACCTCAAGGCAGGTGCTGACGCAGTATCCACAGGCCGACAAGGAACAACGTGACTCGGCCATGATCGTGCTCGCCGATGCGGCCTTCGAGGCCGGTCTGTACGCGGAAGCCGAGCAGGCCTACGGCGACATCCTGGACAAGGTCAAACTCGATAAAAAGAAGCGCGACGCACTCACCGAAAACCTGGCCGCGTCGATCTACAAGCAGGCCGAATACGCCCGCAAACGCAATAATCACGCGGTTGCGGCACAGCACTTCCTGCGCCTGAAAACGGTCGCGCCCGACACCAGTCTGAGCGCTTCCGCCCAGTACGAGGCGGCTTCGTCGCTGGTCACGATCGGCGAATGGTCGAGGGCCGCGGTCGTACTCGAAGATTTCCAGAAGCAGAACCCGACGCATGAACTCGCCGCAGCCACCACCAAAAACCTTGCCGCGATCTATAAACAGAGCGACGAACTGCTGAAATCGGCGGCCAAGCTCGAGCGCGTCGCGAAAACCGATGACGACACCGAAGTGCGCCGTGATGCCCTGTTACAGGCGGCGGAACTGTATATGCAGGCCGAAAAACAGAACGAGGCACTGCGCGTGTACACGCAGTACACCGGCAAGTACGCGTCGCCGGCGGAAGATGCGATCGAAGCCTATCAGATCATGTCCGACATCTACCGCTCGAGGAACGACATCGCCAGCTACCACAGGTATCTGCGCAAGATCATCTCGGCCGATGCCAAGGCCGGACTGGAAAGAACCGACCGAACCCGTTACCTTGCCGCACAGTCCCTGCTGGTACTTTCTGAAATCAAGGTCGATGACTTCATGACCGTCAGGCTGACCAGACCCTTCAAGCAAAAGCTCGAACGGAAAAAGAAGAAGATGTCACTGGCACTGGATTCACTGACCCGCCTGCTCGAGTACCAGGTCAGCAACACCACCACGGCGGCCACGTTTTACATTGGCGAAATCTATCTTCACTTCAGCCACGCCCTGGCCAATTCGGAGCGCCCGGGCAATCTGAATGACCTTGAACTCGAGGAGTACGAACTGGCGCTCGAAGAACAGGCCTATCTGTTCGAAGAAAAAGCGATCAGTGTCTACCAGAAAAATACCGAGCTGCTCGAGGCCGGCATACACGATCCCTGGGTCGATAAAAGCATCGTCCGCCTGTCCGAACTGTTTCCGGCCCAGTATGCCAAGCAGGAACAGAAAAGCGAGTATCTCAAGAACCTGTATGCAACGGACGACAGAACGTGAATACCTATCGTAAACAGGCTCGCTTACTCGCACTAACAGCGCTGACATCACTGCTGCTGGTCGCAGGCTGTGCGCAGGAAAATATCAAGCAGGAAGCCGTCACGCGGGATACCTACACCAGCGTAAAACCGGAAATCGAGGTTCATGACAGCGTCCAGCTGATGTTCACGCAGGCGCTGACGTATCTGCAGCAACAGGAGTATCCTCAGGGTATCGCGCTGCTGGAAACCCTGATTGCCAGGGAGAATCGGCTGGCCGCGCCCTATGTCAATCTCGGCATCGCCTACAGCCGCACCGGCAAAAACAAGATGGCCGAGCTCAATTTCAACAAGGCGCTGAAGCTCGATGTCGGCCACGCTGTCGCCAACAACGAACTGGGTCTGCTGTACCGCAAAACCGGACGATTCCGCGCCGCCAAAACCGTGTATCAGAATGCACTGATTCAGCATCCGGATTATCTGCCGGTCAGAAAAAACCTCGGCATACTGTGCGAACTCTATCTGCGCGATTTTGCCTGCGCGATGGAGCAGTACCAGGCCTATCTCCAGTACGCACCCGAAGAAGAGACCGTTGCCCGCTGGGCGGCGGAACTGAAGCAACGCACACAATAAGGAGTTGATGGCATGATGAAACACAGATCGAACATCAGTCTGACACTGGCAGCGCTCATGCTGGCGACGGCATCCTATGCAGCCGATGATGACATCAAGGAATTGCAGGGCATCTCCATCCGCGGTGACAAGGAGGCGCCGAGATCGCTGTACATCGTACCCTGGCAGAACACCGAGCTGGAACAGGCGACCAGCCTGTCGGCCAACCTCGGCGAAAACACCTGGCAGGCACTGGACCGTGATACCTTCAAGCAACAGCTGAGGTTACACGAGCTGAGCAAATCCGGCTGGTACCGACTGACACCGGAACAGCCATGACAGAATAGCAATATCTATACCCGGACGGGTCGTGTTGCATAAGATGACACAAATGAAATACAGAAAACTGATTACTGAAATGAGGTAAATCTGATGGACATAATCGAAGCTATGGTGAAATTTTTCCAGGAAGGCGGCACCTTCATGTACCCGGTGCTGTTCGCTTTTGCCATTGGCGGCGCGATCGCGCTGGAACGCTACATCAAACTGACCTATGTTCGCCACGTCAACCGGCGCACCTGGAACAAGGTACAGCCGATGCTGGCCTCCGGTGGATTCGAAGAAGCCCGCGGCATGATCGACGATGACAACACCGAAATCTCCAGCGTGCTGCGCATCGGCCTGGAGAACCAGGGCATGCACCGCCGCCGCGAGGACATCGAACTCGCGATGGAAGACAACCTGCGCGACATCGTACCGCACCTGGAGAAGCGCACCCCCTATGTCGCCCTGTTCTCCAACATCTCCACCCTGCTCGGACTGCTCGGCACCATCATGGGCCTGATCGAGGCGTTCACCGCGGTGGCCAACGCCAACCCGTCGGAGAAAGCCGACCTGCTCTCGGCCAGTATCTCGGTGGCGATGAACACCACCGCCTTCGGTCTGATGTCGGGCATTACCCTGCTGATCCTGCACACGATACTGACATCGAAAACCGTCGAGATCATCGACAGCCTGGAACGGGTATCGGTGAAGACGCTGAAGATCATTACCGATTACGCCCACCACAACGTACCCGCGTAATGTTCAACAAGCATCTTGCGCGGCAGCGGAGCAACGAGCCGCACCAGCTCGACATCACGCCGTTTCTGAACCTGATGGTCGCGCTGGTACCGTTCCTGCTGGTCACGGCCGTGTTCTCGCGGGTCGCCATCCTCGAGCTGAACCTGCCCAGCACCCAGCAGGTCGAGTCCAACGACGAGGAACAGCTGATCATCGAGATCATCGTGCGCGAGGACAAACTCGAGCTCAGCGACGGTAAAAAGGTGCTGTCGACCTACAAGAAGACGGATGACGACTACGACCTGGCCGGCCTGTCGGAGGCGCTGGCCAGGCTGAAAGAAAAAAATCCGCAGAAGACCGACGCCAGCATCCTGCTCGAACGCAAGATCCAGTATGACTACCTGGTGCAGGTAATGGACACGGTCAGGGCCAGTCGCGTCGAAGATGACGAAACCGAGGAGGAAGACACAAAACGCGTCACCCTGTTCCCGGACATCTCGATCGGAGATGCACCATGATCGGAGCAAGCCGGATCCAGTGGAGCTCGAAGAGCCTGGGCAAGTCGCCCGGCCTGAACATGGTGCCGCTGATGGACGTGTTCACCATCCTGCTGTTCTTCCTGCTGATCAACTCGACCTCCAGCGACGTCATGGAACCGCCGAAGACCGTCAAGCTGCCGGCCTCCTACGTCGAGAGCAAGCCCAGGGAAACCGTCGCGGTGATGGTCACCGAAGACGAGATCCTGGTCCAGGGCGAGTCCGTCGCCAGCACGGCCGAGGTGCTCGAGACCACCGAATCCGAGATCGAGGCCGTCATGGTCCGCCTGCTGGAACAGCAGAACCGCGTCATCGGCATCAGTGAACGAACCGTCAGCGACAGCGCCGAAGTGACGGTACTTGCGCACAAGACCATCCCGTTCGAGATCCTGAAGAAAGTGATGTCGAGCTGCACCCGCGCCGGCTACGAGAAGATCTCGCTCGCCGTGATCCAGAAATCCAGCCAGCCCAAGTAAGCACCGTGTCCGCCCAGCTCAGAGCCCAACTGATCGATTTGATTACGCAGCTGGACGATGCGCGCCAGCGCCACGCCGAAGTCGATTTCGCACTGAAACACCACCGCAAACGGCTCGACGAAATCCAGCGCCAGGACCCCTCGATCGCAGCGCTGGCGAGGATGCTCGAAGATATCAGGAAGCTCGAGCAACAGGACAGCATCCAGCTGCTCTGGGGCGAGACCACGAGCGAGGACGAAGCGAACCGCAAAAGGCACCGCATCGAAATCTCGCTGAGGGACTACGATACCCGGGTCAGCACGAGGCAGCACCGGATCCGCACGATGCTCAACGAACGTGCCGAGCTCGAGCGCCTGATCAGCAAGCTGGAGGCGCAGCAACGCGAACTGCAGGCCGTGCTCGAGCGGCTGTCGGCGGGTGAACCCGACCGCACCGAACAGGACCGGGCCCGCTACACCCATGTCACCCTGCCCTGGTCGAACCAGCGCAGCGATGCGATCCGCCTGCGGGCGATCATGGCCGTGGCCGTTGCCGCGTCGATACTGCTGGGCTACATCGTGGCCAGCTGGCACATACCCGAGCCCGAACGCGTCGAATACATCGAAATACCCGAACGCCTGGCGACGCTGATCGTGAAGAAGCCGCCGCCACCGCCGCCGGAACCGGCGCAGAAAGAGGAAGAAGCCGAAAAACCCGAACAGGCCGAAGCCGAACCGGAACCGACGCCGGAACAGAAAGAACAGACCGAAGCGCGCAAGACCGCCGAAAAAGCCGGCCTGCTCGCCTTCAAAAAAGACTTCGCCGAAATCATGGACGCCTCGGCCGATCTCAAGATGGGCTCGCAGGCCAAGCTGTTAAGGGCACAACCCTCCAAGCGCCGCCGGCCCGCAGAACGGTCGATCATCACCTCGCCGGTCGAATTCGCCGATGCCGGCACCACCACGACCGTCGCGCGCAAGGACGTCATCGGCGACGACAACAAGCTGAAACAGGTCGAGTTCACCCACATCGAAAACGAACAGATCGCCGCGATGGACGCCAAACAGCTCAGCGCCGGCAAACCGGTCGCAGGCAAACGCACCGACGAAGAAATCCAGCTGGTGTTCGACCGCTACAAGGATTCGCTGTACCGTATCTACAACCGCGAACTGCGCAAGAACTCCTTCCTCAAAGGCAAGCTGGTGCTGCAGCTGACCATCGAACCCAACGGCAAGGTCTCGAAATGCACGATCGAATCCAGCGACCTGGATGCCGAAGACCTCGAAAAGAAAATCGTCGCCCGCGTAATGCGCTTCAACTTCGGCACCAAGAAAGGCGCCAAACCGCTGACCATCCTCTACCCGATCAATTTCCTGCCGGCGACCTAGAAATTATTTTCACCGCGAAGGCCGCATAGCTATGTTCTGGTCCACAGATGAACGCAGATGAACACAGATAAACGCGAATGCTCTTGTAGGGGTGCGCTATCTTCTTTGCACAATTTTTCTATATATTACATATAGTAAATAGCTTTTCTTAAAGTAAATATTAACAATAGATTAGCCTTGAGGTTCATCGCTAGATGTATTGAAGGCACTGGAAGCCGGGTTACTTCAGGCTTCCTGCCTTTCGCCCTTCGGGCCGCACTTCGTGCGTTCAAAATCCCTCCAGGCGATTTTGTCGCTGGCATTACGCTCAAGAGGGGACAAAGGTTCTCTCGGCAGGTCATTCCGGCATGTATTTAGCCGAAATCTAGTGGCTTTTGTTCCCACATTGCCTTAGCAACTCACGGCTCAAGCCGCTCCTACCGTTGAACCAAATATCGCTGGAGACGCTATCAACAAAAATATTCGCGTTTATCTGCGTTCATCTGCGTTCATCTGTGGACCAGAA
>CP070838.1:746070-771031 GCA_020341835.1 Thiotrichales bacterium
CTTCGCGGCTAAAGCCGCTCCTACGAGAACTTCGATACCGCTACAGCCCTGAAAGAGCTTTTCGTTCTCTGCGCCTTCGCGTCTCTGCGTCAAAAACCAAACGGTCTTACTGTTCCACCTCGTACCAGTGCATTTTCTGCAACCCGAGGAACATCTTGACTGCGCCACACTCGGTACCAATGCACAGCGTCGGGGTACCACCCTGGGTGATGATCACGGACGGAGACGGCGGGATACCCCCGCGCTTCAGGTATTCTTTTCGGTCCTCGCGTTTCTTGTCGACCGTACCCGCAAGATTGAAGGTCGGCGTGCCGTCGGTCACGTTCACGTAATAAACGGTACCGGTACCGGCCTTGGGTATACAGGATTTTGCGTTCGGATTTAGATCCTGAGGTACAAATGTTGTCACCACGCCCACACCATCGATAATCAACGGTTCGGCCAGCGACTTCTCACCGATAAATGAGCCGTCCATCTCATTGAAAGTGATATACCAGCCTTTGGCAGCGCCCAGATTGGTTACCGCAGCGGACTTCTGCGCAGAGGTCCCTTCACCGATCACATTGTCCGTGGTGTCGAACAGCATGGCTTCAGTCACAGTGGTATAGGTTGTCGGTGCATTGTAAATGTCATCCATGCGCAGCATGTACATACGATCATGGATGGTCTGGTTCATTGGCTGCGCGCGATGGCCGGAAGCCGCCACAATCGACAGGTAAGGCGCCTGGCCTTTTTCAAGAATCAACGCGACGTCAGGCGGATAATAAAAACGACGCGCATTGATATCGGAATTGTCGATCGCCAGATCTGCAATTCGGCCACCGGTAATCAGCGTTTTCAGATTTGATGAAGTATCACTTTCCTCGATATCGAATCGCCACAACTGGCCACCCATGTCACCGAAATAGAGCTGGTCGGTATAGCCGTTACTGTCGGCATCGACCGGCTTGATACGTCCCGGGATGCTGTAGTTCATCTCAGGCAGCTGCAGGTCTGCACCGATATCCGGGCCGGCACGCCATAACAGTGCACCGGTATCGGCATCGACAATATAGACACTGCGACCTACCGTATCCGGGGTCCGCAAGATCGCGGTATCCTGCCCTGTGTCGTAACCGCCACCGAAAATCAGCACGTTCTTCGTGACCCCACCCAGCTTGAGACGCTCCACGTTTGGCGTTGACCAGGTCTGGCCCATTTCCACGAAATCGCCGACCCCACCCTGAATAACCCAGCGCAGCTGCGGGCTGTTACGGTTGGAGACATCCACCGAGTAGATATTGCTGCCGCCGCGGCGCTGCCCGAAATACAGGTAGACATGGTCGGCCGCATCGTAAAGGTCACCGTCCTTGTTGGCATCGTGCATCCAGGGTACGACGGTGCCATCGAGACCATAAGCCTTGCCGCCCACAGGGACATTTTCGAACAGGTAATTCAGATTGGACAGCAACTCCTGGGGTACGAACGCGAAATACTCGTTTCCGCTGAGTGAATCGATACCGTGAAGGTAACCGTCGTTGGTGGCGACGTAGGCAACCAGGTCGGGATCACCGTTCATGAGTTCACCGTACTGAACCAGTGCGGGTTCTGCGTGCAGCGGATCACCCATGATCCGCCGTGCCTCGAGAGAGTCGAAGTCACCATCTTCATCCAGTATGTCGTAACCGTAGGCCCACGCCAGCAGTCCTTCTGTATACGAAACCGTGAAAGTCGAGCCGCCGCTGCTATAAGTGATCGCTGGATTGACGGCAACACCGCCGAGCATCGCATCGGTAATCGCCGGATTGAACCAGGTCAGTTCGTTTGCCATATTCGTCAAATCACCATTGCTGGGTGTCGCGACACCGTTATTGACCGCGTAGGTGCCGGTGAAGGTGTAGGCATTCCTGGCCAGCGACAGCATGCTGGCAGCACCCCCGATCGCCGTTTCGGGGCCATCCGGCCAGTCGGCAGCCGGTGTCCAGTAACTGACCGCCGTGTCGCTGAAGAAACCGGTAACAGGATCGACTGCCGGATTACCAAGGGCGTCCTGTATCTCCGGCACCTGGTTGCCGCTGGCATCGACGGTCATCGCCAGCTTGTACTTTTTCAGGTTCCCGTCCCAGTGGGCGCCGTTGGACGGCTTGAACAGGGAAAAGTACAGGTCGTCCAGATTGGTGGCGCGGTTGTAGGCGTTGACCGACACCGCCGGTGACGAGAACGTCGAGTTGACCGCGAGAATTTCGGCAAGGATATTGTTGAACACCCCGAGCAGGCTGTCCTTGCCCTTGGCCTCGTAGAACTTGCCGCCGCCGAATTTGGCTGTGTCCTTCAACAGCTGCATCGCGGCCTGGTCGACCGCATTTGGACTGGCAGAGAAGTCGAACCCGACGGTATAGGTAGTAATCGTCTGCGTACCATCATGAGAAGCAAAGCTGCGTTCGGCGATGTCGTTGTTGTTTGCCCAGTGTGCGAGTTCATCCAGGCAGTTGTCACGGGTAGAGGCGGCTGATGTCGGTGCATCGAGGTTGAATTCGATGAAGTTGGTCGAATTGCCCGGGTCCGGATCGGTATTGCAGCTGCCGACGGGGAAACCGGTCATGTCGCCACGCTTTGTGGCATCGATATGGTCACGCTCCGGAGCGCCGTCGGACAGATATATAATGTAGTTTTTCTGGCATTCAGACGTGATCGGGGTTTCGTAGAAGAGCGGGTTGCCGTTTTCCTTGGTCCCGGTCTGGTTACTGGGTACCGCCAGATCGCCGTAGACTATCTGCTTGCCACCGAAATACCGTAATGCCTCGTAATAGGTTTCGGACAGCGTCGTATATCCGCCCTCGGTCATGGTCTTTAACCGCGAGTTGAAATCGTTACGGCTGGCCTTGACGTCGAGCGCCGGGTACATCACAGCGCCACCGTCGTAGCCGCCGCCCGAGTTGGAACCATCAAAACGCATCAGGCCGATATTGATATTATTGTTCGAGGTAACGATGGCCTCGACCGCGTCCTTGGCAACCTGCATTCTGGTTACTGTGGATGAGCCCACAGCCGGATCGGTACGATAATTCAGGTAATTACCGTCAAAAACCTGCAGGTTGTTGGCGCCGCTGGCCCAGACCGCATGAGGTATAGCCGGATTCGCCGGCACTGTTGCAGTCCAGGGACCACCATCAACGATATACGGGCTGGCCGCACCGGCATCACCGTGCACACCCGAGTCGGTAAAACATTCGACCAGATAGGCCGACTCACCCGGATTTCTGGTTAATGTTGCCTGCCAGATCTTCTTCTTGCTGTTGTACTGGGCGATCTGGTCGGCATAGAAACCGTGTTTCTCCAGCGGACCGATCGGATCGATAATGACGCCCTTGTCATACAAATTTAGCGATGCGTGACACCGGTTGGACGTCTTCAGGATCACATCCTTGCTGCCGCAAGTCGGCATGCTGCCGTTGGCAGTATAGTAAAGCATCGTCGGGTCATAACAGCCAACATAGGTCTGCGTATAGTCATACGCGGTAGGCACCAGCAGGGTACCGCTCATACTGCTGGAACTGTCGACAATAAACATCACGTTAGGCTGAACTACCGCTGAACCCAGATTGGCCGTGGTGTAAATATCGATATCGGCTGCCATGGCAGGGATGGCTGAATACACCGATAGCAGCACCCCTGCAACGATTGCCCTGAATCCTGATTTAATGAACATCACTGATACCTCGTTCTGTAAACCACTTACTGTTCCGGCGGTGTTTCTATTCAGCCCAGTAGATATACTTCACTTCAGCCGTTTTCTTGTCGAATTCGATAAAAACGGGCTTACCGGCTCGTTCGCGTGCTCGCAATAAATTCACTTTCTTACCGTTTACAATCACTTTTGTACCGTGAGTGATCTTTACGAACTGGTAATCACAGTCAGGACAGGAAACATCGTTGATAATTCCCGTGCCGTTATTGCTCTGCTTGATACTGAGCTCACCGATTTCAAAAGGGTAATACCATTTTTTTTCCTGCTGACCGCTCAGGCTTTTTGAAACCGGTGTACCAATCAACACTTTTTCGCCAGCACCAGCCTGTACGCTGCAAAGCAGCAACAACGAGAGCGGAAACATATATAGTAATCGCATGATATTCCCCTATGTCTTTAACAGGCCCATTACAGACCGACCACGCACACTGACGCGCGAATTTGCGTTCCATGCAGATACATAATCGATGACGCCGTGACGTCCACAACTGTTAGTTGAACATTTAAACAATTCGCAGCCAGCGTACTGCTGCCTGTTCGGATGAGAACGGAGGTATTTGTTTCACAGACAGGAGGATGATCTTTGTTCTTATGTCGCATTTGTTCGAATAATTTTTTACCGTCATTTCCGGTCACCAACGCATTGAGCATAGATAACAATCCTGTCATATCAACAAAAATCAGTACTTACATTTGTAAACATTATTAAATACAAAGAATGCCGCCGGTTGATGGGAATATCTGCCCATACAGCGACAAGTCTGTAACTGATTCAGCCCGGTGAAAACCGATCAGAAAACCGATCAGAAAACCGATTTAGAGAATTGCTCAATAGCGCAACAACAGTGATTCAATCACTGTGTCGATTTAGCCCTTTTGCCTCAATGCTGTTTTGATCATTTGTCTGTGGACCAGGGATGTAAGCCTTTCACATCCGGGCCGCAAGCTTTTTCTGCAGGATCGGTATGCCCTTAAAAAACCGTTCGCGACTGAATTCGCTCCTGCAGATGTTTAATACCGGCACGGCATGCAAATATCTTTGCGCCCTCTGCACCTTCGCGTCTTTGCGTTGAAAACTACCAGCAGGCTGCTGGCGTCCTGGCGCCGGCCGCGGTCAATTGCAGCACCGTGCAGTTGCCGTGATTCGTGGTCGTATCATTCACCTGGGGGCCACCGGCTGCCGCGGTTGCCCTTAGTGTGAATGTGTTGACGTCTGCTGCATCAATCGACAACACGTAATAGTTTTCATCGGTCGCAGTACCACCCACATTCGCTGCCACAGTGGTATAGGTATTGTTCTGCAGATAGAAACGCTCCTGCAGATCCGCCATTTTCTGCAATGCAATCTTGCCGTCCGCACGACGGCTCTTTTTCATGTAGCTGTCGTAGCTGGGATAGCTGATCGCGCCGAGAATACCGACGATCGCAAGCACGACCATCAGCTCGACCAGTGAAAAACCTTTGTTGTTCATAATCATGTCCTGTTAATAGTTATATTTATTGTTCGATTTCGTACCAGTACATTTTCTGCAAATCCAGGCTCATGTTGGCCGAGCCACACTCGGTACCGATGCACAAGGTCGGCGTACCGCCTTCGGTGATGATCACGGACGGTGACGGCGGGATACCACCACGCTTCAGGTATTCCTTGCGGTCCTCGCGCGTCTTGTCGACGGTGCCGGCAATATTGAATGTCGGGGTGCCGTCGGTCACGTTGACATAGAAAATACTACCGGTGCCGGCCTTGGGAATGCAGGACTGCGAGTTCGGATTCAGGTCTTCGGGTACATAGGTCGTGACCAGGCCGACACCGCCGATGATCAGCGGCTCAGCCAGCGCTTTTTCGCCTATCCAGGAACCACCCAGTTCGTTAAAGCTGATATACCAGCCATCCGCCGTGTTGAGGCTGTTGATCGCAGCGGCTTTCTGCGTCGTATTACCCTCACCAATGGTATTGTCGGTGGTATCGAACAGATCAACTTCCGTGATCGTGGTATAGGTCGTCGGCGCAGCATAGATATCATCCATGCGCATCATGTACATGCGGTCATGAATCACCTGGTTCAGCGGATGTGCACGATAGCCCGAGGCCGCGAGAATCGACAGATACGGCGCCTGCCCGCTTTCGATGATCAGCGCGACATCCGGTGAATAAAAGAAACGACGGGTATCGACCGGTGAAGCATCGAGCGCGAAATCCGCGATGCGACCGCCAGTGATCAGCGTTGCCAGATTTGATGAGGTGTCGCTTTCCTCGATATCGATGCGCCACAACTGGCCGCCCATATCGCCGAAGTAGAGCTGGTCGACATAACCGTTACTGTCGACATCGACCGGCTTGATGCGGCCCGGGATACTGTACTGCATATCGGGCAGCTGCAGGTCCGCGCCGACATCAGGGCCGGCACGCCACAACAGATCGCCGGTATCGGCATCGACGATATAGACACTGCGACCGACCGTATCGGGTGTACGCACACTGACGGTATCCTGACCGATATCGTAACCACCGCCAAAAATCAGTACGGTTTTGGTGTTACCACCCAGTTTCAGTTTCTCAACGTTCGGCGTCGACCAGGACTCACCCATTTCAACGAAATCACCGGTGCCGCCCTTGATCACCCAGCGCAGACGCGGGCTGTTGCGGTTGGTCACGTCCATCGAAAAGATATCACTGCCGCCCCGGCGCTGGCCGAAGTACAGGTAGACGTGGTCGCCGGTATCGTAAAGGTCGCCATCCTTGTTGACATCATTGATCCAGGGTACAACGGTACCGTCGAGGCCGTAGGACTTGCCCCCTACTGGAACGTCATTGAAGATGTAATCGAGGTTGATCAGCATTTCCTGCGGCACGAAGGCGAAATACTCGAAACCGCTGAGCGAGTCGACCGCGTGCAAGTAGCCGTCGTTGGTGGCGACGTAGGCGACCAGATCGGGATCACCGTTGGCGAATTCACCGTACTGAATCAGCGCCGGTTCCGCATGCAGCGGGTCACCCATGACCCGACGCGGCTCGATCGATTCGAAGTTACCATCTTCGTCCAGCATATCGTAGCCGTAGGCCCAGGCCAGCAATGTCTCATAATAAGGAAGCGTGAATGATGAGCCACCGCTGACATAGGTAACATCAGGATTGGCCATAACACCACCGAGCATCGCATCGGTGATCGCGGGATTGAACCAGGTCAGTTCGTTGTCGACTGTGGTCAGATCGCCATTGCTCGGTATCGCGACGCCGTTGAAATTGCTGTAGGTGCCGGTAAAGGTAAAGGCCCTGCGTCCAAGATTGAGCATGCCGGCTGCACCACCGATCGATGTCTCGGCACCATCGGGGGCATCGGCCGGCATGGTCCAGAAGCTGACCGCAGTGTCGGTAAAGAAACCGGTAACAGGATCAACCGCCGGATTGCCGAGCGCATCCTGAATTTCAGGTACCTTGTCGCCGTTGCCATCGATATAGGATCCGAGCTTGTACTTCTTCAGGTTGCCGTCCCAGTGCGCGCCATTGGCGGGTTTGAACAACGAGAAGTAGAGGTCGTCCAGGTTGGTCGCGCGGTTGTAGGCGTTCACCGACACCGCCGGTGACGAGAAGGTCGAGTTCACCGCGAGAATTTCGGCCAGAATCTGGTTGAACACGCCGAGCAGGCTGTCCTTGCTCTTGGCTTCAAAGAATTTGCCGCCCCCGGCATTCGCGGTATCCTTCAGCAACTGCAGCGCCGCCTGATCGACTGCGTTCGGGCTCGATGAGAAATCGAAGCCGACGGTATAGGTGGTAATGGTCTGCGTTCCATCGTGTTCCGGTATACCGCGCTGCGCAACGTCGTTATTGCGCGCCCAGCCGGCAAGCTCATCCAGGCAGTTATCGCGGCTGGATGAGGCCGAATTAAAAGCATCCAGGTTGAACTCGATAAAACCAGTCGGTGGATTCACGCCGGGATACGGCAATGTATTACACGAGTTCACATCGAAATTCGGCAGTGTGCTCCTGCGCGTTGCATTGACGTAATCACGTGTCGGCGCACCGTCAGTCAGGTAGACGATGTAGTTTTTCTGGCATTCAGCGGTGATCGGTGTCTGGTAGTAATTCGGGTTACCGTTTTGCAGCGTACCGGTCTGGTTAGGCGGATCTGCGGCCTTGCCGTAATCCACCGCCTTGCCGCCAAAGTAGAGCAGCGCCTCATAATAAGTCTCTGCCAGCGGTGTATAACCGCCCGCGGTCATCACGCTAAGACGCGAGTTGAAGTCGTTGCGGCTGGCCTTGACGTCCAGCGCCGGATACATCACCGCACCGCCTTCGTACTCCTGCGCAGTGGCCTTGCCGTCGAAGCGCATCAGGCCGATATTGATATTGTTATTCGCGGTGACGATGGCCTCGACCGCATCCTTGGCAATATTCATTCTCGAATCCGAGGTCGTTGCTACCGCCGGATCGGTACGATAGTTCAGGTAGTTGCCGTCGTAGAGCTGCAGGTTGTTGTCGCCGTTGGCCCATACCTGGTGCGGTAGCGCGGGATTCGGTGGCGGAGTCGAGGTCCACGGGCCACCGTCGATGATCCACGGGCTGCCGGAACCGGTATCACCGTGCACGCCGGAATCGGTGAAACACTCCATCAGGTAGGCCGATTCACCCGGATTTCGGGTCAGTGTCGCCTGCCAGATCTTTTTCTTGCCGTTGTACTGCGCCATCTGGTCGGAATAGAAACCGTGTTTTTCCAGCGGTCCCAGCGGATCGATAATCACACCCTTGTCGTACAGGTTCACCGAGGCATCGCAGCGGTTGGAGGTCTTCAGGATCACATCCTTGCTGCCACAGGTCGGCATTGCGCCGCTGGACGTGTAGTACAGCAGGGCCGGATCGTAACAGCCGACATAGATCCGGGTATGATCGTAGGCAACCGGAACGCTCAGGGTCGCACCCATACTGCCCGAGGTATCCATCACGAACACCACGTTCGGCTGGATCGAGTTCGCACCCATATTGGCCGTAGTGTAGATCTCGATATCTTCGGCAATGGCTGGCGTCGCCGCATACAGCGCCAGCGCCACACCACCTATGGTCGTCCTGAATCTTGATTGAATGTCCATCACTGATACCTCTTGCTCAAACCTTCTGGTTGCACCAATACCGCCGTTACTCGGACCAGTAAATGTGCTTCACTTCAGCCGTTTCCTTGTCGAACTCGATGTAGGCGTCCTGGCCATCGCGCTCACGTGCGCGTAACAGATGCACTTCGTTGCCATTGACGATCACTTTCGTGTCCGGTGTGATCTTGACGATCTGGAAATCACATTCGCCGCAGTGAACACCCCTGATGATGCCGGTGCCATCATTGCTCTGCTTGATATCAAGATCGCTGATTTCGTAGGGGTAATACCACTTTTGTTCTTCATCACCGTTCAGACTTCTTGATAATGGTGTGCCAATCAATACCCGTTCGCCTGCGCCGAGCTGCGCACAGAACAGCATCAATAAAGTGATCGCTAATATGTGTCGTAATTGCATGATGTTCACCTTTGTTTTCAACAGCTCCATTACAGATCAATCGCGCACGCTGCCGCCGGGAAACGCAGACCCTGAACCTGCACGGACGATGACGAACCGGTAATGGTCATGCCGGTTGCCATGACATTGAAAAAGTTCGAAGCCGGTGCCTTACCCTCTTCCAGACTGCTGCCGATGTTCTTCTTGCAGCCGACCCAGGTCGTGGCTGCCTGTGCAGTGGCGAGGCCGTCAGCCGACGCATAGTTGATGATCTGCTCGAAAGCCGGATCATTCGGGTCGATCTTGAAGACCTGGTAATTGTTGGTATTCAACGGATCTTCCGAGGCCGTGATATCGATCACCGTCTGTGCCGCCTGGAAGGCGATGTCGTGCTGCTGGGTGTTACCGGCCACCTTCAGCTCCAGTGTCGAAGAGCTCATCGAACTCACACCGATCAGGGTCAGTACTGTCAGCATCACCAGCGCCATCACCAGTACGGCGCCCTGCTGTTTGTTCGGATTGTGTCTGTTGATAGGTTTCACGTGTTAACTCCCCGAGGATGCCTGCTCATCCACCTTGACCATGTTGCGCATCTTGACCACGCTGCTGATCAGCAGACGACGGTAACCGTCATTCGGTACACTCACTGTGTTGCCAGCGATGGTGTAGGTGCGTGATGTGTTCAGTCCTTTTTCTTCATGTTCGGTCTTGATCAGCACCCACAGGCGCACGGCGTAGACCTTGGTAAAGTCAGAAACCGCATCGGCATTGACGAAGTGATCAATGCCGCCATCATCATCCAGGTCCTCGCCGTACTGCACCTGCAGGTTGGTCGCACCCGGCAGGATCAGCTGGTCCTGCACCTGGGGACCGTTGACCAGGTCGACCCGGCGCAGCGACGGCAGGCCGTCACCCGGCGTGTTGGTATAATCACTGATGTAATAGGCGCGCGAATATAGCTGGTGATTGGCGGTCAGGGCACCGGTGTCATCCGGAATCACCGGTTGCGCGGTACCCATGAACAGCTGTCCGGAAAGATAGTTGCTGCGGACATAGGCGGTACCGGGTACAAGGGCCGCGGTATCCACCGAATTCGAATCGGCATAGCGCACCACCAGCACATCGGTAGTTGCCTGGTGGTTGAGGATACAGGTAAAACCGGGTGGCACGACGCTCTCGCCACCGAAGATCGGCTGCTGGATATTGAGATACCACTGATTGAAGCAGTCACCCGTGGCCAGCGGCATCATCGCTGGACAGCTGACATCGCCCAGTCGGCAGGAAATCAGCGTGGGTATATTGGTACCACCGAACACGCCGGCATGGCGCAGATCGTAGCCTATGGTTTCCAGCGCGAAGCGCGCGTCGGTGACCAGGTTGACCTGGTCCTCGCTGCTGCGCTGCAGATCGCGGGTATTGGTATAAACCGACAGGATGCCGCCCATGATGATGATGCCGATCAACATCGCCAGCATCATCTCGACCAGCGAGAAGCCCTGCTGCTGTTTGAAGTTTTTGTTCTGGATTGTCTTCATAATCTGCAACCTGTGGCCTACATTTGCACGGCAACCGAGTAATTCATCGCTGCTGCGGTTCCGGTTTCGATATCACGCTCATTCCAGTTCACGGTGACCACGATAAGCGACAATGTCTGCGGTGGCACCGCCGGGGTAATGATGACGCTGGCCGTAGTCGCCGCATTGTTCGGCAGTGCTTCGATCAGCGAGTTTTTCCAGCGGAACAGCTCATCCAGCGCCATCTGGGCCGGGGTACAGTTGGCGGCGGCGACCGTCGTCTGACTGCAGCCGTTATCCACACCCATATCAGCGGTTCCGGCCGAGTAGCTCAACAGCGCGGTCGGGTTCGAACGCATGCTTTCGAGGATTTCCTCGACCTTCATCACCGCAACGGTTCTCATCGCTGCGGTGTGACCTGACTTCAGCGACATCGTCTGCAGCGAGGCGATGCCGAGCATGCCGACCGAAAGAATCAGAAACGCAACCAGCGCCTCGATCAGCGAAAACCCCTGTTGTTTCTTTATTGTGTTCATCTGCATGCTCATCGTCTCGCTACCGCTATGGACAGGAAGCTATGTCTGCCAGTTGTTTGGTTGAACGTACCTTGCCGGAAGGGCTCAGGTTCACGCCGCGGGCAACGGTCGTGGTGCCATCGGCATTCACCTTCAGGCCGCGTTTGTCACAGACACGGAAGGTGCCCGTCTGCACACCACCATTGAGCGCCTTGGGCAGGCCGCGCGAAGTAAACGAAACCGAGTTGGCAATCAGGTTGTTGACGTCGTTGCTGCGAATGGTGACGTTCTGGCCTGAAGTGCCGGCATTCAGTCGCAGAATCCTTTCACCACCGTCGACGGTCGCATTGCCGTTGGGATCCTGGAACACGATCCAGCCATCTTCCCACTGGCCCGAGCCGCTACAGGCAACCTGGTCAGCGCTCTGGCACAGGGTGATACGCATCTGCTGCTTGATCGCTTCACTGCGCGCGATGTTCAGACCGGCAACCAGATCGTTGGTGTTGGTGATCATTCGATTGCTCTCAAAGAACACGTTCATCAGAGGCAATCCCACAGTCACGAGAATCGAGACCACAGCGAGTATGGACATCAATTCAATCAGTGTATATCCGAGTGATTTCTTCATACCTATAATGTAAGACAGATAATTCGGGTTAACAGGCCTATCAGGACGGAGGGGTTTATATCGCAGACAAGCGGAAGACTTTTCTTGTTTTTATTCATCATCTTGCGTTGGTTCTGCCGGCAGCTTCTGCGTCTGCTGATAAGCTGATATTAGTCGCTGAGATCAGGTTCACAATGAAACGTCGATTTCAGCGGATAAACGGTATTAATTGCTGGAAATACGTACTGTCATGGTAGTATTTGAGCATTCGACACAATGCGAGCATGATCTATGAACCTGGACCGAGTGACTTCGGGCGACAATATCCCGAACGAAATCAACGTCATCATCGAAATCCCGGCACATGCCGATCCGGTCAAGTACGAACTGGACAAGGACACCGGCGCGATGTTCGTCGACCGCTTCATGAATACCGCGATGCAATACCCCTGCAATTACGGCTATGTGCCCCATACCCTGTCCAAGGATGGTGACCCTGTCGACGTGATGGTTGTAACTACCTATCCGCTGATACCGGGCTCGGTGATCCGCTGCCGCCCGATCGGCGTGCTCAAGATGACGGACGAATCGGGCGACGACGCCAAGATTCTCTCGGTTCCAACCGACAAGCTTTCGCGCCACCACCGCGGCATCCAGGACTTTCGCGATATGCCCGGCGTCGTGCTGGAACAGATCGCCCATTTCTTCGAGCACTACAAGGACCTGGACGAGGGCAAGTGGGTACGCGTCGAAGGCTGGGGTGGAACCGACGAGGCCAAGGAAGAAATCATGGCCAGCGTCGCGATGTACAAGGATGCCCCGGTCAAGCCGAATTTCTGATCAAACCCGGCTTTAGCTGATACAATACCCCTGCACACACAAAGCTGAACTTTTCTGAGAAGTCAGCATCCGATTGAATATTTTAAAACCCTTTTTGTCCGGCCCGTTACGCGCCGAAAGCTAACAGGCCGGCCAGTTATTCAGAATAGCAAGATGTCAAAGTTGCATATCAGGGGCTTTCGCGCCTCACACTACCTCCGATCCGTGTCCATCCTGCTGATTTCACTGGTACTCGGCGCGTGCGCGGTTGATGAAGAAGACACATCACCGTTATTCGTCCGCAGCGTCGGCACCGTACTCGGGCTCAGCGGAGACCCCTCGACCGATCGAGAACTGCCCGATATCAGTGATCCGAAGGCACAGCTGGGGATGAAACTGTTTTTCACAAAGGGGCTCAGTGGAAACCAGGACACCGCGTGCGTCAGTTGCCACCACCCGGTACTGGGCGGCAGTGATCAGCTTTCCTTGCCCATCGGTGTCAATGCCGAAATCCCGGAACTGCTCGGCCCCGGCCGCACACATTCAGAGGCGCTGGCGATTGCTGATAACAACAGCACCTACGATGGCGGTCCAACGGTTCCAAGAAATTCGCCGACCACCTTCAACAGCGGCCTCTGGGACCAGGTGATGTTCCACGATGGCCGCGTCGAAAGTCTGGACAAGCTGATCAACCAGAACGGCGATCCCGGCGAATTCGGCCTCGGTATCGTCACCCCGGATTCAGAGACCGATGATAATGACGTTCAGCAGGCAGACCCGAACGCCGGATCTAACCTGCCGACCGCGCAATCCCGTTTTCCGGTGACATCACCGGAAGAGATGCGCGGATTTACCTTCACGACACCGGGTACGAATGATGAAGTCCGCACCGCACTCGAAACACGACTGGCCGCCAACCAGAACTGGATCGACGAGTTTACCGCTGTGTTCGGTGATTCAACGGTCAGTTATGCCCGCATCGCCGAGGCCATTGGTGAATACGAGCGCTCCCAGGTATTTGTGAATACACCCTGGAAAGCCTTCATGGAAGGTGACGACAGCGCGATCAGCGAAGCCGCCCGCCGCGGCGCGTTGCTGTTCATGCTGCCCACCCGCACGGGTGGCGCCAGTTGCCTGACCTGCCACCGCGGGGACCGCTTCACCGATGAGCAGTTCCATGTACTCGGCATGCCGCAGATCGGCCGCGGCAAGGGCGACGGCACCACAGGCACGGATGATTTCGGCCGTTTCCGTGTAAGCGGTAACGACAACGACATGTATGCTTTCCGCACGCCGTCACTACTGAACATAACCGAGACCGGACCGTGGGGACATGCCGGTGCCTACACCACGCTGGAAGCGGTTATCCGCCATCATCTCGACCCGCAGGCGGCGTTCGACAACTACGATATCAGTCAGCTGGAAGCCTCCATCGTCAGCAGCGGCCAGACCGATGACATGGTCGTGAATACGCAGAATGCGCTGGACAAACTCGCCGCCAACAAACTGGCCGGCCTCTCCCTGTTACCGACCGTTTCACTGACTGATGCGCAGATCAGCGATCTGCTGGCATTCCTGGAAACACTGACCGACCCCTGCCTGAAAGACCGTGCCTGCCTGGCGCCCTGGATTCCGGACGCGACTGTTGGTGATCCAGACGGTCTGAGACTGGATGCGGTGGATATCAACGGAAATCCACTATAAGGCTTTCGCAAAATAATGCCCGATTAGGGAACGGGCATAGGCTTAACACAATTTACCCCGAAAACGCTTTCGATTAACTGTAACAACAACCCGATTGACTGTATGGAATTTTGACAATTCAGGTTTATAGCGATTGCCTGGCCGGCAATACCAGATAAAACAATTGGTTATCTTTACACCTTAAAATGATTCCATCCCTGGACGAGAATCGTTTTCTGGTGGCATCGCTTAAAGTGTCACAAAACATTACATTTTCAATATTCGCAGCTCCCCCAAGCTCCTGAAAAATCAACAATTATTTTTTAGGCTCGATTTTTGCAGTGATTTAAGTGATAGCTCACCAACTCGCTCACCCGGTTCATTACGGCAAGAACAAGAGTTTGTTGTCGTGAGTGGTGAGGGATACCCGGAATTTGTTCCGGGTGTTATGAATAATTGAAACATGGTTAGGCAATATCTTGCGTAACGTAAAAAGATAACCAGGAGAACTTCATGATCAAAACCACAATTATCGCCAGCTTCAGTGTCGTTTTTACTCTTCTCGCGGGACAAACGGCGCAAGCAATACCAGTCATTGCTTTCGAGTGGACAGAAGGTGGGCCAGGTAACGGTACAAATTCAATTCATCAGTCTCGTCATGGCGTCAATGGTCCTGTGCTTGCTGATGATTTCATCGCTGCAGCCAGCGGCAAGGTTGTTCAGGTGGACTGGTGGGGTACCGCTGCACAATCCAGTCAGTTTGAGATTACGTTCCATAACGACGCCGGTGGTGTACCGGCCGCTACGCCACCCAGTGGCGGTATTGACCAGCAGTTTGTGAGTTCGGCAGGCGTCGATCCAGATGGTGATGGTGTCTTTTTCTTCTCCTCGCCCTGGCAGGTACTCCCAACCAGCCTGAGCCTTACCAGCGGAAACCACTACTGGTTCAGCGTTGCAAACTTCAACTTTGGCTGGAACTGGGCCAATGCCGGTCCAGGCGGTCCCACTGTAGGTGCAGAATCCTTTACTGGTGTCGTGTCGACGGGTGTAGGTCCAAACGGCGGGCCTCACTTCGGCCCCTGGAATCCGGTGCTCCAGCCCACAGGTGCAAAGCAGGATTTCGCTTTTCGGATCTGGGTAGATTCGGCAGTACCAGAACCTTCGATCCTCGCACTGCTGGGTATCGGATTAGCCGGTTTTGGATTTTCTCGTAACCGGAAAAAACTTAAAGGCTAAGAAATCCATTAATAAAGTCACGCTGTAAATAGTCCCGCCAAACGCGGGACTATTTACGCAAACCACCGCGTGATCACGCCTGTCTTCAAATGTCCGCTCGGTATATAGACTCCTCAGCTTCCCAGGTTAATGATGTGGGATTTTGGCGATAGTAGCTTCGAAATATGTCACAAAGGAAGCTAACCCCGCCCGTCACTTATGGAGAAGGGCAGCCTCTACAAATAAGGAAAATGGTGCCGGAAATAGGAATCGAACCTACGACCTTCTCATTACGAATGAGCTGCTCTACCGACTGAGCTATTCCGGCGATTATTCATCAATTCAAGTGCACTGGCGCTCGGACTCCTGTCCTCACTTGTCACTAAAAGTTGCCAGCCCAGCTTCCTGTTGGGCGTTCGTCGAGCTGCGAATGTCCAGCGGACATTCGGTCTCTCCTCACCCGACTGAGCTATTCCGGCAGTGTATATCCAAGACTGAACAGGTGCTCGATCACCCGCCAGTTCCTCCAAGGGTGGGGAGTATACCAAATCAGTGCGCAGCTTCTAATGCATATGAGGCGGGATCCAGTGTTACCGCTTGCCCGGTAATCATCTCTGCCATCAGTCTGGCTGAGGCGGGCCCCAGTACGACGCCATTGCGGTAGTGCCCCGCATTGATAAACAAACCATCGATTTCGGGGTGCGGGCATATATAAGGTATGCCGCGCTCTGTGCCGGGCCGCAAGCCTGCCCACTGCCGTTCGATTTCCATATTCGCCAGCGCGGGAATGATGGCTGCTGCAGCCAGCCTCAGTTCACGATTCGCATCCGCAGTGACCGCCTTGTCGAATCCGGTTCGCTCCAGCGTGCTCCCGGCCAGCACGCGGCCATCTCTACGCGGAATGATGTAATGGCCCGAGGACAGCACCATCCGCCGGATCAAGCCAGGCTCGCCGCTGAACATGATCATCTGGCCTTTGACCGGCTCGATTTCAACATTCCTTTCCTGCCTGATGAAGCCCGCGCTCCAGGCGCCACTGGCGATAATCACCCGCTCGGCAGTCAGCGTCTCCCGTGCTGTGCTGACTCCCTTTATGGCGCCGCCATCGATGATCAATTCAGTCACCGGTGTATGCTCTGAATAACTGATCCCCAGTGTATCGAAACTGCCCTTCAGTGCCTTTACCAGCTTGGGGTTCCTGATCTGCATGATTTTCGGCATCCACAGTCCGCCCCTGATTGCGCGGTTCAGCTGCGGTTCGATCTCGTGGATCAGCTTGTCATCTTTGATCGTATGCAGCTCAACTGCCCACTCCTGTGCCCAGTCCTCGGCCTGCATGCGCTCATCCAGATCGGTGAAAAGCAGACCGCTGGTCGTCAGTTCGCAGTCGATATTGCTTTCTTCCTGTAATTGCTGCGCCAGTGACGGATAGACCGCTTTACTGATTTCGGCCAGGTGATTGACCGCATCACTGTACCGCCAGGGCTGTAGTGGTGAAATGATACCGCCACCGGCCCAGGATGACTCACCACCCAGGGGACCGCGCTCGATAACCAGCACATCGGCTCCAGCTTGATGCAGCTCACGCGCCGTCAGCATGCCGATGACACCGCCGCCGATGATAATCACGTCAGACAAGAAAGCACCTCACTTGCACTGCGCCGGACCACGGTTTGTATCGCGGCGCTGGACAAATTGACACTATACAACACGGCCCGCATAAAATACTCTCGCATTAAATCATTCAAACGGAACACCAGGATTACCCATGAGCATTAAATCATCCCGCCTGGCAGGTTTGCTGCTGTTACTGCTACCCGCCCTGCCGACATCTCTGCCTGCCGTCGATGATACCCCAACCATCAAGGAACTGGTGACCAAACAGGATGCGGAAAAAGCCGTACAGGAAGTCGAAACCACAAGCGGTAAGGGCCCGCATGACGAGTATGGCCGGTCAACGCCACGTTCCAGTGTCCTTAACCTGGCCAAGACACTGATCGACAAGGACTTCGACAATGCGGTCCATTACCTGGATCTGCGTAATCTGCCATTTACGGCCGATGAAACCGTCGGCGCCGATCTGGCCCGCAAACTGTACATCGTTGCCGAAAGGGCCATGATGATTGATTACGAAGCGATCAGCGATCAACCGGAAGGTAATCTCGATGATGGCCTGCCCAGTTATCGTGAGCTGGTTACAACAATCAAGACCAGCGAGGGCCCGGTAGATATCCTGATGCAGCGCGTGCCCAGGGGCGATGGCATCTTTATCTGGAAAGTGTCAAACGCAACTGTCGCAAAAATCCCCTTGCTCGACGAGGAATACGGTTACGGCAAGGTCGGCGACAAGTTGTCTCTGATATTTCCGCACTACGAATTCATGGGACTTGAATTGTGGCAGTGGGCGATGGCCCTGTTGTTGATACTGTTCGGTTACCTGTTTGCCTACATCATTACCTGGCTGTTATACAAACTGACACGGCTTTACAGTGGAGAACGACGACAACGTGCAGGAAAGCTTGTCACCGGCCCCTTGCGTCTTCTGATCACTGTGCTGTTCTTTCGTGCCACCTTCGAACTGATCGCTCCCTCACTGGTTGCTCGAGCGCTATTCGAAGCAAAAACATTCCTGACCATCGCCATCGTCTGGCTTCTGATCGGGCTGCTGGATGTGGTCATGGCAAACATTGCCGGGCATATGAAAAAACGCGGTCAGGGCGAAGCCACTGTGCTGCTGAAACCGGCCATTACCGCGACCAGGATAATCCTGGTCATCATCGGTTTCATCACCTGGCTGGACAACATGGGGTATGAAGTGACGACATTGATGGCGGGGCTCGGCGTCGGCGGCGTCGCTGTCGCCTTTGCGGCCCAGCGCTCGCTCGAAAACCTGATCGGCTCGATCATGATCTACTCGTCACAACCGGTCCATGTCGGTGATTTCTGCGCGTTCGCCGGCAAGCTGGGTGTGGTGGAAGAAATCGGCTTACGCGCAACCCGGCTGCGCACGCTGGAACGCACGGTCGTCCATATTCCCAACGCAAAATTTTCAACCGATATCATCGAGAACCTGACCCAGCGCGACAAAATTCTCTACCGAACACGCCTGCGCCTGGCATTACAGACCACGTCGGAACAGATGAAAGACCTGCTCGAAGGTTTACGCGACTTTATCAACCAGCATGAAATGATCGACGAAGAGGCATCGCGGGTGCGCTTTCTCGAGTTTGGTGAATACGCGCAGGAAATTGAACTGTATGCTTACATCAAGACGTGCGATTTTGTCGAGTATCTTCAGCACCGCGAAGATATCAATCTGAACATCCGGGAAATCATCGAAGCATCGGGAACAGAACTGGCTTTACCGGCCAATACGACCTACCTTGAGGGCAAGGCCCTGCCAGCCAGTGCCTGAAATACAGGCCGTGTTGCTGGTGCTCAAAAGACTGGTCATCTACCTGACGGTCTTTGTCGTTGGCGGCCTGAGCGTTTTTGTTCTGGGTGACCTTATTGTCAGTTTGCGACTACCGGAGCTTCGACCCTGGCACACCATCACGCTGAATCATGATTTTACCGCAGACATGGAACTGGCGACCGACTGGGGACGCTACCTCGAACTGGAGCAAAAGCTGTTCGACGAACTGGATGTCCACCTTTCGCAAACAATCCGGCCAGCGATCCAGCTCAGCAGTTCGCGCTATATTGAGGGCGGCAACAGGTTCGAACGCAGACTGGAGGCAGACTGGAACCGGAGCTACAAACTGGATGCGCAAAATCCGAAGGGTGTTGCACTGATGGTTCACGGCCTGTCCGATTCACCCTATTCGCTCAGGAGCATTGCACAGATACTCAACAGGAACGGTGTCATCGTCTATGGGCTGCGCCTGCCGGGCCACGGTACCTTGCCTTCCGGCCTCGACGATGTGCGCTGGCAGGACTGGTATGCGGCGGTGCGAGTTGTCGACAGGCATATCCGCCAGCATCATGCCGAGCTGCCCTATTTTTTCGCGGGTTATTCCGCCGGTGCCGCACTCGGCGTCAAACTGGCACTGGACGCCGTCGCCGAGGAAAGGATGCTGCCGGACCAGCTGCTTCTGTTTTCGCCGGCACTCGGGGTGAATCCGCTGGCCCTTCTGGCCAATCTTCAACGTGTACTGAGTCATCTCGAACCACTCCGCAAGGCAAGATGGCTTGATGTCCTGCCCGAGTATGATCCCTACAAATACAACTCATTCACGAAAAATGCAGGCCGGCAAATATCGCTTCTGGTCAGCCAGATTTATACCGACATCGAGCGACTGAACAAGACCGGCAATACCGAAAAACTGCCTGCCATCGTCAGTTTTCAGTCGCTAGTCGATGCCACTGTCAGCACCGTTGATCTCATAGACCGGCTGTATGCGGTGATCAATAACCGGAACTCGGAGCTGGTCCTGTTTGATGTCAACCAGATGAGTTATTTCAAGAAGCTGATTTACTATGATCCTGACAAAATTCTCCAGGCATTCAAGAAGCAGGCGGGCAGCGATTATCGCCTGACCCTTGTTACCAACCAGGATGATTCAACCCCGGCGGTAACCGAAATTACCTTGCCATCACCGACACGTAGCTATGCAGAACGGCCGCTTGTACTCGAGTGGCCCGAGGATGTTTATTCGCTGTCACACACCTCAATCACTTTCCCCCCGGATGACCCTGTCTACGGACTCGAGTTCAGGGACAGGGAGGGTAATGAAATGATTACGCTGGGGAATTTGAGTATACGCGGTGAACGTGGCGTGCTGACCGTGCCCGCGGGCAATCTGTTAAGGCTTCGGTCCAATCCGTTTTTTGAATATATCGATCAGCGTATTACCGATATCATCCTGGAACGCTCGCCTGATCAGGCAAGTCCGGAGAGGCAGCCAGCGCAGTAACGATCAATCACACTTTGAGTTGGCGCGGATCTCAGCGGGGGCATACTCGATGTATTTCTGGCAATAACAGCGATGCTCGCCTTCAGCCCAGTTTTTCTCGCACACAGCGATCATCTTTTTTGCAATATCAGACGACAGCTCAGCCTGTACCGCAGCGCTTGCAGCTAACGCCTCCTGCTCCTTCCTCAGGGCTTCTTCACGAGCCAGGCGGGCTGCTTCCTCTTCCTTGCGCTTACGCTCGGCCTCTGCGGCCGCTTTCTTGTGCTGATTCTGGATTTCCTCGACCTTGAGATCGATGTTCGCCTGCGCATTGATTCTGGCAGCATCATTATCGCAATCGTAGGCGATGGGTTTGATTGAAGAGTAACCTTCCGGTGGACCAATCTTGCATCTGGCCCTGGGCTTGACCTTGGGCTGTGGAACAGCTGCGACCGCTGCCGGCGCGGCCAGCGCTTCTGCCGCCCTGGCGTTTGCCTTGGCCTCGGCCAGGGCCTGCTCTTCAACGGCACGGACTGCAGCCAGCTTTTCTTCCTGCTGTCGCTTGAATTCGTTATTGACCTGAACGAAATCGCCGATATGGAATTTGACCTTTACCGTGGTTCTGTAAGGTTTGAGTTCATAGACGAGGCTGTTCCCTGTTTCCAGGGCCGCGATTGTATCCTTGGTCAGACGCATCGCAAAAGTCCCCTGTTCACCCAGGTTCTGGCAGATTTCCTTCTTCACGGTCTGCCCCTGCTCAAGAAAACGGTTATGCTTGGTCTGGTTGTTCAAACACCATTGAAAAACGTCAAGACGCTTTCCATCAACCTGGACATCGTTGATGGCAAAATCCTCAAACTGTCTGGCACCATATTGCGAATCTTCCGCAGACCCGGTCAAGCGTAAGCGCAAACGCAAGCCGTCATAGAACAGGTGGTACCAGGTACCATCGGTACCTTTCACTGACTTGGTTGCGGTCTGTTCCCCGAACTGCCAGTTAATATCATAACCGGCGGTCACCACTATCGCCTTATTGAATGGATTATTGTTGTTCGCGGCTGCCTGGCTGCTTGTCGTCAGTATCGCCAGGTAAATGCATAATCGAATAAAGCTCATTGCCCCAAAGACACCCTGAAATCTGCAAGTCATTAAAAAGAATCGAAATTTTCTCCAATTTAACAACTTATAGCACATCAACAGGATTTTTCCCGTGACCACGGCGATAGCAGCGGGTCGATACCGCCCTCAGCCGGGCTAAATCTGCGCTCCCGGCACGCAACGGGGAGAAGATCGTGTAAAATTCCCGCTCTATGAACATTACTGTTAACGGCGAAAACCGTTCACTGGAATCCGAAGCGAGCCTGGCGCAACTGCTGCAGATACTGGGCCTGGGGGACAAACGCATCGCAGTTGAAGTCAACCGCGATATCGTGCCCCGCAGCGAATACGGCAGCTTCAAACTCAGTGAAAATGACACGATAGAAATCGTGAATGCTATCGGTGGCGGTTGATTACACCCGACTGCGGCCGATTCAATATCAATACCTGTCAAATACACAAAATTATGGCTACACCTGCACAATCTGTACCCCTGGATACCGACCAGCCACTCGAAATCGCCGGCAAGCGATACCAATCCCGCCTGCTGGTAGGGACCGGCAAGTACAAGGACAATGAAGAAACGCGCCTCGCGATCGAAGCCAGCGGCGCCGAAATCATCACCGTCGCTATTCGCCGCACCAATATCGGGCAGAATCCGGATGAGCCGAACCTGCTCGATGTCATACCGATGGACAAATACACCCTGCTGCCCAATACCGCCGGTTGTTACACGGTCGATGATGCCGTACGTACCTGCAGACTGGCCCGCGAGCTGCTCGACGGCCACAAACTGGTAAAACTGGAGGTGCTCGGCGATGAAAAAACCCTGTTCCCCGACGTTACCGCCACCATCGAAGCGGCACAGATACTGGTCAAGGATGGATTTGACGTCATGGTCTATACCAACGATGACCCGCTGATTGCGCGGCGGCTCGAAGACATTGGTTGCGCGGCCGTGATGCCGCTGGCTGCACCGATCGGGTCCGGCCTGGGCATTCGTAATCCGTATAACATCCTGACCATCGTCGAGAATGCGAGTGTACCGATCCTGGTCGACGCTGGTGTGGGCACCGCGTCAGATGCCGCCATCGCGATGGAACTGGGCTGTGACGGCATCCTGATGAATACCGCGATTGCAGCGGCGAAAAATCCGGTATTGATGGCATCAGCGATGAAAAAAGCCACCGAAGCGGGGCGCGAAGCCTATCTGGCCGGGCGCATGCCGAAAAAACGCTTCGCCTCGGCCTCCTCGCCACTCGACGGTCTGTTCTTTTAGCGGACGCGATTTTTACCATCCCGGTCCGTATACGCGCTGTCCTGTCGGGTTCCGGATCGCACCGATGACACGGTCTCATCGTCCAATCAGAAGCTATGTTCTGCGTCAGGGCCGCCTGACCCGTGGCCAGCAGCAGGCACTGGAACAGCTCTGGGACACTTATGGTATCGATTTCAGCCCGGCGCCGCTTGACCTCGATAGCGTGTACGAGAACCCGGCACCGGTCATTCTGGAAATCGGCTTTGGCAATGGTGACTCGTTATTACAGCAGGCTATAGCCAATCCACAGAATAACTATCTCGGCATCGAAGTACACCGCCCCGGTGTCGGACACCTGCTGCGCCTGGCCGGCGAAGCCGGTATCGCCAACTTGCGTGTAATCAATCACGATGCCAATGAAGTGCTGCAGCAGCAGATCCCGGACCAGAGCCTCGATGGCATCCAGCTCTTTTTCCCCGATCCCTGGCACAAGAAAAGGCACCACAAGCGCCGCATCGTGAATGCTGAATTCATCGAGCTGGTAAAACGCAAGCTCAAAAAAGGGGGCCACATCCACCTGGCCACCGACTGGCAGGATTACGCCGAACACATGCTCACGGTAATGGAGCAGGCCAGCGGCCTGTCAAATACAGCGGGTGATGCGATTTATGCCGGGAATACAGAAAGACCAACGACCAGATTCGAGCAACGCGGCCGCCGCCTGGGCCACGGCGTCTGGGACCTGGTTTACAGAAAAACCGGGTAAATAATGCTTGGGGTGTTGTTGGACAGCAAACGCCGCCGAGCACAAAGGTTTTTTCGGCAGGAGCGGCTTTAGCCGCGAATGAATGTTTGCGATGACGAACCGTTCGCGGCTGAAGCCGCTCTTGCGTTAGCTAAACGCGTTTCGGCGTACACAGTGCAGCCGACAATATACAACTTTGCGTTGAAAACGCGCCGACCTTACTTCGCAGCCTCGGCTTCGGCCTCTTTCACTTCGATGGCTTCTTCATCACTCAACGGCTGCGCCACCTTCAGCGGACAGGTGTCTGCATGATTTTCATCCAGCCTCTGCCAGGCATACTCGAAGGCGTGCGTGCGCAGGCGGAAGAAACGCTCTGTGCCCATCGCCTCGACAAAACCGGTGCGTTTCAGAATATCCATGATCTGTTTTTTGGCACGTGCAATCAGCAGCTCGATGCCGGCCGTCTGCAGGCGCTTATCGAGTTCGTGCAACATCTCCTCGCCGGTGGCATCGATCTCGTTGATACCTTCTGCATCAATAATCACGAACCTGAGATCCGGCTTGGATGCTACCCGGTCGAGTATCGTGTCGTTGAAGTAACCGGTGTTGGCGAAAAACAGCGGCCCGTCGAAACGAATCACTGAGATATTGTCGCAGGTTGCCAGTTGCCTGACTTCGGCATCACGCAGGGTGCCGTCCGGATCGCGAGAAAGGAGCGAAATGCGCGGGCGCATGGTACGGAACAGGAACAGGCCCAGCGAAAGCAGCACACCGGTGACGATACCGGTTTCGAGATGCGGCGCCACGATCAGGGTCAGCACGAAGGTAACGATGGCGACGATGCCGTCGTGTGGCTGAACCCGCCAGGCGTAAATAATCGGTTCGATCTTGACCAGGTTGATCACGGCCATCATGATGACCGCAGCCAGGGTCGCCTGGGGCAGGTGATACAGCAACGGTGTCAGGAACAGCAGGGTCGCGCCAACAGCGAGGCCTGTCACGACGGCCGAAAATCCGGTGATGGCACCGGCATTGATGTTGACCGCTGAACGCGAGAACGAGCCGGATACGGCATAGCCCTGGAACATTCCGGATACGAGGTTACCCATTCCCTGGCCGATCAGTTCCTGGTTGGGATCGAGGCGCTGGCGAGTACGTGCCGCCATCGCCTTGGCGATCGAAATAGCTTCCATGAAGCCGATAATGGATATGATCACCGCGGTCGTGATCAGCTGCACCAGCACATCCCAGCTCAACCCTGTGGGAATACCGGGCATTGTCACACCTGCCGGTACCACGCCGACGACTTTACCGCCCTGGCCTTCGTAACCGATAAAGTAGGAGAGCAGCGTTGTAATCACAACGGCGATCAGAACATTGGGGAGCTTGGGTGCGAATTTCTT
>CP070838.1:771131-781166 GCA_020341835.1 Thiotrichales bacterium
GCACGGTATCCTGTCCAGTTCCTTCCACACCTTTTTCTGAAAAGCTGTGCCGGCCATCGCACATGATATGCTGAAACGTCGATGCGCTGACGGATCATCGAGATATTGCCTGATCTGCAGGCAGACACGCACAGCCGTCTCGTCGACCGGCTGGATTTCCTTTGCAAAATCGATGAAGTCGATTCCAGCCAGCCTGTTATCAATCAGACTGATCGCCAGATGTGCAAAAGCTGTCTTAATGCTTGCTTGATATTTTTTCATTACTGCCTGCACCCGCTGTACCGCTTTCCGAGCTGCGTAGCAGTTGAATATTTTGCAGTTTCTGCCTGATCAGCCGTTTGCGCGAATCGCTGGAGGTGATTCTGAGCAATTCGCTGTACGCATATTCGGCATCATCGTAGAGCCTGGCTTTCACCAGGGCATCGGATGCTTTGAAACGGGCTGACTGCGCCCACAGGTCTGTCATGGTCGCATCACCGGTCTTCGCAGACTTCATATACAGCAATGCGGCCCGGTCGAAATGACCGATTTCGTAATTGGATTCGGCTTTCCAGAAGTAAATTTCCCGTTTCAACTTGTCATCAAAGGCGACGAGCGGCAACAGGTCAAACAACACCAGCGCCTGTTCATGCCGGTTGATCGTTTGCAGATCGAACACGACCTGCAGGTAGCGATCAACCATGTCGGTATTCAATTCGGTAATATTCTGCAGCGACCTGACGAGCTCTCGTTCACCCTGCTCGTAATTACCTTCAAGTATCAACACCCGTGCTTTACGCATTTGCCAGTCGAAATAACCTTCACCCTCGGGCGGTTGCGGCAGACTCGCCATCATTGTTGCCGCCAGTGAAATATCACCGACGGAAAGTGCATGATCGACCAGCCGGTAGCGCACCTCTACCGGCAGGTTATCGGGCGAACCCGCTTTTGAACTTTGCATATACAGCTGGTTGATGACTTCGAGCCCACCATCGGTAGCCGACAGGGAGTCGGCGATTTCCTTGTGCGCCTGCTGACGCCGGGCTTCCTCACCGGTTGAGAATGCGACCACGGTATACAGACCGCGCGCCTGCACCGGCTGCTTTTTTCGCACCTTACCCGCACGCTTGTACCAGGCCTGATCATCGCCTTTCAATAAACTGTACTGGTTGCCTGCGCGCTCGCCGATCTGCTCGTACAGTGCCCACAAATCGTCCGCCTTGATGGCGAAGTTATCACCCAGCACTGCGTGTGTGCGGCTCAATGCGAGCAGTTGCTCGGCCGTTTCAGCTGCCGAAGCCAGGTCCTTCTTCGTCAGGTAGGCCTCATACAGAACATAGAAATAGGCGCGTTGCTGCGCCTGCGACAGGCCGGTATTTTTGAGCTGGTTCTTTATATCCTTGATGTAATGCGCTGCGTAATCGGGCCTGGATCTCACTGCAGCGAGCAAGCGCAAGGCTTGCGCCTTGTGCGACTTCTCATCAGCCAGAAGCTCGATGACTTCCCCGGCCCGGTCTGCCCGCAGTAACGCCTGTGCCTGTAACAGTCGCCAGTCAGATTTATAATCACCATAATCCTGACGATATTTGCGCAGCCCCTTGTTCGCATCCTCTGCATAATCGAGCTGCAGATAGGCACGGATAATCAGCCGGCGCCACAGCGCGGTACGGTCCCTGTCCTCACCCTTACCTTCCCACAACAGGTTGCGCGCCTCATTCAGCGCCGGCTCGGCTTCGCCCAGTTTCAGCATCGCAATCGCTCGCTGGGTTCTGAACCAGGCGGCAATTTTGGGTGTTATCTGTTGCCCCGGTTTGGCTCTCGCGAGCAACTGGTCGCTGCGATCGATGATCTCCTGCCAGTGTTCGAGCGATGCCAGTGTCTGGATATGGGCAAACTCGAAGGCATACCAGTCCGGGGTGAACTCGGGATAGTGCTGCTGCTGTTGCTCGATCATGCGCATCGCGAGCCCGGACAGACCGATCTCGCTGAGTTCGTTCAATTGCTCGATGGATTTGTAGACCAGCGATTGTTCCGGCTGGGCCATCACGGTTTCCGCCGTCGGCCCCTGCTGTTGCAGCGCCGACGGTACAGCTTTGTCAACGACGCTGCTGCCTGCCTCGTCGGTCGACTGCTGCGGCGCCTGTTGCTGTGGTGTTTGTTGCCTGGGCACTTGCGCGGCGTTAGCCGATGCATTGATGCAGCCGAGGGCAAAACAGCACAGCAGAACCTTTACTCGAACATTCATAGGGTAAATATAACGCAGACAAAAAAAGAGTGGTCAGTTGACCACTCTTTTTTTTGATGGAATTGCAGGTAACCGGTCTGCTGTGTGTTAGCCAAAACGGATCGCTAACGTGTATTTACAGTAACAGCAGCGCTAGGTCTAGAGCTTTTCTTTGATGCGGGCAGCCTTGCCTGTTCTTCCGCGCAGGTAATACAGCTTGGCGCGGCGAACCTTACCGCTGCGTTTAACCTTGATATTGGCGATATTGGGGCTGTAGGTCTGGAAAACCCGCTCCACACCTTCGCCGTGCGACAGTTTACGAACGGTGAAAGCCGAATTGAGCCCGCGGTTGCGCTTGGCGATAACCACGCCCTCGAATGCCTGCAGTCGCTCGCGATTACCTTCCTTTACACGAACCTGTACGACAACATTGTCACCCGGATAAAACGCCGGAATTTCCTTCGTCATCTGCTCTGCTTCGAGCTGTTCAATGATGTTGCTCATGTTGATACTCCACTAATACCTGTTGCGTATGGCCAATGGCCTGCTAATCGTCAGCCTGTTGATATTCCCGCCGGAACTCATCAAGCAAATTCTGTTGTTCCTCGCTGAGCTGCACAGCTTCGATCATTTCCGGTCTGCGCAACCATGTCCTGCCGAGCGCCTGCTTCATTCGCCAGCGCGCGATCGCCCGATGATCGCCGCCAAGCAGCACCTCGGGCACCCGCTTGCCGTCAATCACCTCAGGGCGGGTGTAATGCGGACAGTCCAGCAATCCCTGCATGAACGAATCCTGCTGCGCCGAGTCTTCATCACCCAGCACGCCCGGCAGCAATCGCGCGATCACATCGATCAATACGATGGCTGCGAGTTCTCCGCCGCTGAGCACATAATCGCCGATCGAGATTTCTTCATCGACGTATTGCTCGATCAGGCGCTCATCAATACCCTCATAGCGCCCGGCGATCAGGATATAGGCGGCATCCTGTCGATCGCTTTCGTGCAGCGCCAGTTGCCTGACCTTGTTCTGATCCAGTCTTTGCCCCTGCGGGCTCAGATAAATCACCTTCGCCTGCTCGCCAGCCTGTTGCCTGACGGCATCGATGGCATCGGCCAGTGGCTGCACTTTCATTAACATACCGGGACCGCCCCCGTAAGGTCGATCATCGACGGTACGATGTCGATCCCGGGTATAGTCCCTCGGGTTCCAGCACGTCAACCCGATAATTCCCTGCTTGATAGCCCGGCCGAGCACACCGTCCGAAGTGATTTGCTCGACCATTTCAGGAAACAGGGTGATTACGTGAAAATGCACCTTATCAAAGCCCCTGTTTCTGATTGATACAAAACAGAAATTTTAAAAATCCGCGTCCCAGTCAACCAGTATCCTGCCCTGCTCGAGGTCGACTTCCACGATGGCCTCGCCAGGTGTCCATGGCACCAGGTATTCCCTGCTACCCTGTTGCGCCCGATTGACAACCAGGACATCATTCGCGCCGGTTTCCATCAGGCGCTGAACCGTTCCCAGCTCAATACCGTCCCTGTTGATGACGCGTAAACCGATAAGCTCGCGCCAGTAAAATTCATCGTCAGCCAGCGCCGGCAGCTGGTCTGGCCTGATACCTATAATGGCACCGGTCAGCTGCATCGCCGCCTCCCTGTCGTCAACACCTGCAAGCTTGGCGATGACGGTTTTGGCGTGTGGCCTGCTCTGTTCCACCCGGACTTCGCGCCACTCAGCTTTTGCGTGACCGCCCTGTTTCAGATACCAGGGGTTATACGCTGTTATCCCTTCGCGTGGATCGGTTTCCGAAAACACCTTGATCCAGCCTTTGACTCCGTAAACACCGGAGACCTTGCCAATAATCAGCTTCTGATCAGCCGCTGACATGGCCGTTCACTCATGTACTCAGGAAGCCTGCTTGCGCGCCTCTTTGAGCAGGGATGCAACACGGTCTGATGTACCGGCGCCGTGCGAAACCCAGTGCTCAACCCGGTCCATGTCGACGTGCAGGCGCTGTTCCGCCCCACGGGCACAGGGATTGAAATAGCCTATGCGCTCGATATAGCGGCCATCACGTGAACGCCGTGAATCCTTAACATCGATGTGGTAGAACGGCTTTTTCTTGGCTCCACCCCTTGATAAACGAATCGTTACCATACTCAGTTATTCTCTCAAATGTCTGTATCGCAAGCCCACCGGCCCGCAGGAAGCCGCGTATTTTACGTGATTTTTTTTAAATATGAAACGCTTAGGCGGGATTAAAAACAGCGAAGTTTGATCAAAAACCCATACCGCCCGGGCCCATACCCGGAGGCATCTTGCCCTTGAGACCACGCATCATCGACGCCATGCCGCCCTTGGACATCTTCTTCATCATCTTGCGCATCTGCTGATGCTGTTTCATCAGGCGGTTGACGTCCTGTACCTGCAAGCCGCAGCCGGCCGCGATACGGCGCTTTCGGGAGCCCTTGATAATGTCCGGGAAGCGGCGTTCCTTCGGGGTCATGGACTGGATAATCGCAATCATGCGCCGGATTTCACGGTCGTTGACCTTGTCCTTGACCTTGTCCGCCATGCCGCCCATGCCCGGCATCTTGTCGATCAGGCCAGCCATACCGCCCATGTTCTGCATCTGCTCAAACTGGTCCTTGAGATCGTTGAAATCGAAGCTTTTTCCCTTTTTGACCTTCCTGGCCAGCTGCTCGGCCTTCTTGTGATCAACTTTCTGCTGCACTTCCTCGACCAGCGAGAGCACATCACCCATGCCGAGTATGCGCGAAGCAACGCGGTCGGGATGAAACGGTTCCAGCGCGTCGATTTTTTCACCGATCCCCATGAACTTGATCGGTTTACCGGTGATCTGCCGGATCGAGAGCGCGGCACCCCCTCTGGCGTCACCATCGGTCTTGGTCAGGATCACGCCGGTCAGCGGCAGGGCCTCATCGAAGGCATGCGCGGTATTTGCGGCATCCTGGCCCGTCATGCTGTCGACCACGAACAGGGTTTCAACCGGCCGGGCCGCCTCGTGAACGCGCCTGATCTCGTCCATCATTTCGTTATCGATATGCAGACGGCCGGCGGTATCGACCAGTACAACATCGATATGCTGCTTGCGCGCGTGCTCGATCGCCGCGCTCGCAATCTTCGCCGGATCCTGATCAGTGCTGCTCGGGAAAAACTCGGCACCGACCTGACTCGCCAGCGTCTGTAACTGCGCGATCGCGGCCGGGCGATAGACGTCACAACTGACCAGCAGGGTTTTCTTCCCGTCCCGATCCATTAACAGGCGGGCCAGCTTCGCCACCGTGGTCGTCTTGCCGGCACCCTGTAAGCCGGCCATCAGGATCACTGCCGGTGGTTGCGTGGTCAGGTCGAGGGTCTCATTCGCCTCACCCATGATCTGTACCAGTTCCTGCTGGACGACGCTGATAAACACCTGGCCAGGTGTCAGGCTGGTCAGAACATCCTCGCCCATGGCGCGCTGTTTGACATCCTCGACGAAGGTCCTTACCACCGGCAAGGCCACATCAGCCTCTAGCAGCGCCATGCGCACCTCGCGCAATGCGTCCTGGATATTTTCTTCTGTCAGTCGCCCCTGGCCACGCAAACGTTGCGCGGTTTTGGCAAGGCGATCACTTAAGCCGTCAAACATGGAAACCGATACAGGTGGTTAAGAGAGGAAAGAGATTATATACAGTGAACAATGAATAATGAATAACGAATAACGAATAATGAACACCTGTGGCTGGCAGTTAAGGTAAATCATCAACAACAGCAAACATAAAAATATCAACAAAATACAGCCAGGCCTTGACAGAAACATGAACATTCAAAAGGCGCTGAAGACTACGAGGTCGGTGATTCAGACGCTCTGTTCCCGGATATGATCCCGCCCGTTTCCCGAGTCACCAGTGAGCACCCAAAGACACTGGATCCCTGCCTCCGCAGGGATGACGTTTTTATCACTGTTCACTTTTCATTATTCATTGTTATCTTTTCGCTCGAGAACAAACACATCGCCCGACTTCAGCTGCCTCAAATCCCACCCGGGTAAAGCCTCTCGGCACTCGTTCATGATCGCGGCTTCCTCGCCGGGATGCAGGTGGGTGATACCGACTTGAGGGCGGTGCTTCAGGCGAGCCAGGTCCTCGCTGAGCAATTGTGGACAGTAATGGCAGGCGCTGCGGGCAAGGCCGATGTCCCGGTTGGCATAGGCCGATTCGATGAACAGCAGATCGAGATCGTCATGGCTGTTCAGGGCCGCCCACAGGTTTTCACTACTGGTGGTGTCGCCGCTGAACGCGAATGACCTGCCAGTCGACTCGACGCGATAGCCGACGCCGGGTACCACGTGATTGACTGCGATCATCTCGATCGAACGGCCGTGGATTTCCGTTCGGCTTCCCGGCGGCATCGCCTCGAGCCTGAGTACGGCCCGGGACCTGTCCGGCAGGGCGGTAAAATCCGGCCAGATCTGTGAATTGAAGATGTGTGCCTGCAGCACATCGAGCGTCTCTTGCTGCGCATGCACGATGATCGGATTCCCAACAAGATGGCCGAACACCGAGTCGGCCAGCAACGGGATTGAAACGATATGATCAAGATGCGCGTGTGTCAGAAAGATATGGCGAACGGCGCGCATCTGCTCGAGCGTCAGTTCCGCAGCACCGCTGCCGGCATCGATGAGAATGTCGTCATCGATCAAAAACGAGGTCGTTGCCGCGCCCTGATAGATACCGCCACTGCAACCCAGTACACGTATTCGCATGCAGACTACCCGTGCTGATTAATGTTTTTTGACCTGTTCAGATGCTAACATGCCGACCTTGAGTGTAATCACAGCAACCGGGGTATGCGGATGATTTTTGTGACGCGCCTCACAATGTTTCGCTACAATCCGATTATCAATAATTATTAGAACCCGATGACTAACCTGTTAGCCGCCTTTCTCGCTATCACGCTCTACCTGGGCTGCACTGTCCTGCTGATGATGAAAATGCGGCAGTCCGCAAGTATTGCGGCGCTGAGCAAGCAGATGATACTGATTCCAGGATTTCTCGGCCTCGGCGCGCACCTGTATACACTGTCGATGAGCATGATGAGCCCGATCGGTATCAATATCGGATTCTTCACCGCACTTTCACTGGTGAGCGCATTCATCGCCCTGTTTACCCTGGTCTCAGCACTTCGACACCCGATTGAAATCCTCGGCATCGTGGTACTGCCGATCGCGGCTGTGATGATGTCGGCAGACCTGGCAACGACATCGATTCACCTGCTGCCACCAGGCAGCTCAGGCGGGCTGATCTTTCATGTCGTGTCGTCGATCGTGGCCTACAGCATCCTTGGCCTGGCCGCGCTGCACGCGATCGTGCTCTCGGTGCAAAACAGCTTCCTGCACAAGCATCAACCCGGCGGGCTGATACGGCTGTTGCCGCCGCTTCGAACCATGGAATCTTTGCTGTTTGATGCCATCATCATTGGCTTTGTCTGCCTGAGCCTGTCACTGGCCAGCGGCATGCTCTATCTGGATAACATGTTTGCCCAGCAACTGGCACATAAAACCGTGCTTTCCATTCTGGCCTGGCTGGTGTTCGCAACCCTGCTGATCGGTCGCTGGCTGGTCGGCTGGCGCGGACGGACAGCGATACGCTGGACGCTTGGCGGTTATATCAGCCTGATGCTGGCCTATTTTGGCAGCAAGTTCGTCCTCGAGGTCATTCTGGCCTCTGCTTGACACCCGGCCGCTGCGTCGAATGAAATAACAAAAATACCCGGCAAACGAGATCCTCATTGAGCCACATTTCCACAGGCACCCTGTTCATTGCACTGATCGTCCTGATTCTGCTTTCGGGCTTTTTTTCAGGTTCAGAAACCGCTTTGATGACGCTCAACCGTTATCGCATGAAAAGCCTGGCGCGCAAGGGCCACCGCGGTGCAAAACTTGCCTGGTACCTGCTACAGAGGCCGGACCGGTTGCTCGGTCTGATCCTGCTCGGTAATAACTTCGTCAACATTCTGGCTTCTGCGATCGCATCGTTGATCGCCATGCGCTACTACGGTGAAGCAGGCATCGCCATTGCCACCGGCCTGCTGACCTTCGTCATCCTGGTGTTTGCGGAAGTGACGCCAAAAACGCTCGCAGCGCTGAAACCCGATACCTTCGCGTACATTGCGGCGTTCCTCTACACACCGCTACAGAAACTGTTTTATCCGCTGGTCTGGCTCGTCAACCTGATCTCGAACAAGATGCTGGGGCTGTTTGGCGTGCACCCCACATCCGGCTCGGATGACAGCCTCAACGCGGATGAACTGCGCATGGTCGTGCACGAAGCCAGGCAGTTCATACCCGGCAAGCACACCGACATGCTGCTCGGCATCCTTGACCTGGAAAACATCAGTGTTGAAGACATCATGATCCCGCGCAACGATATTACCGGCATCGACCTGAACGACGACTGGAATGACGTCGTCCAGCAAATCACCAACAGCCATCGTACGCGTGTTCCGGTCTACAAGGACAGCATCGACCATACCATCGGCATGTTGCACATGCGCAAGGTACTCGCCCTGGTGGTCAGGGACGAGCTGACACGCGAATCGCTCGAATCGTACATCCGCGAACCCTATTTCATACCGGAAGGCACGTCGCTGACACGCCAGTTGCTCAACTTCCAGAAAAACCGGCGGCGTTCGGGACTCGTTGTCGACGAATACGGCAGCATTCATGGCCTGGTCACACTGGAAGATATTCTGGAAGAAATCGTCGGCCAGTTCACGACGGACTCTTCGCTGGGCAACGCCGGGATCCACTCACAGAACGATGGCAGTTACCTGATCGACGGCAGTACGCACATACGGGAAATCAACCGGGTACTGTCCTGGGAACTGCCGACCGACGGCCCGAAGACACTGAACGGCCTGATACTAGAACATCTCGAAATGATACCGGCACCCGGAACGAGCCTGCTGATTGCCAATTACCCGGTTGAGATCACGCGCACGGACAAAAATGCCGTACAGACTGCGCGTATCCACCCGCAACTGGCAACCGAAAGCGGGAAAGATGAAGACGACAGGGAAGCGGGTTGATGGCCAGAGTTAAATTGCTGTACGTCTGTTCGTCCTGCGGCGCCAGCCAGAGCAAATGGGCGGGTCAGTGCGTTGATTGCGGCGAATGGAACACGATGATCGAAAGCGCACCGCAAGCCGGCAGCAACAGGGCCGGGTTCACCCCCGGTGTGATTGGTGATATCCGTATACAGTCGCTGCATGAAGTTGAACTCGAAAGCGAGATCCGCACCAGGACCGGCATCGGCGAGCTCGACCGCGTGCTCGGCGGCGGTCTCGTGCACGGCTCGGTGACCCTGATCGGCGGTGATCCCGGTATCGGTAAATCGACGCTGCTGACCCAGACCATCGCGGCGCTGGCTGACAGCCTGCCCTGCCTGTACGTCACCGGTGAGGAGTCATTGCAGCAGGTGAGCCTGCGGGCGAAACGGCTGGGACTGGGGGAACGGTCACTCAACCTGCTCTCGGCCACCTGCGTCGAGAACATCATCGCACTGGCGAGCAAGCAGCAGCCGCGCGTGATGGTCATCGACTCGATCCAGACGATATTTACCGAAACCCTTTCTTCGGCGCCGGGCGCTGTCGGCCAGGTACGTGAAAGCGCGGCGCAACTGGTGCGTTTTGCGAAACAGACCGGCACCGCATTGTTTCTGGTCGGCCATGTCACCAAGGAGGGCACGCTGGCCGGCCCACGCGTACTGGAACATATGGTCGATACCGTGCTCTATTTCGAAGGCGACGCCGGTGAACGCTATCG
>CP070838.1:781266-797505 GCA_020341835.1 Thiotrichales bacterium
CGGACACCAACCATCTGACAGCCGTCACCTACGAACAGGGCTATCACATGCTCACCCGTGACCTGCAGGCTATGGTGGTAATGGAAGATATCGCCGCGTGGATCGCGAAACAGGAGGCGCCGTCAAGCCCTGCCAGCGATATGCAAAGCTACTGTGCAGGACAACAGGAAACCGGGACAGACTAGAACTGCCAATATACAGGTCAACCGGACCACCCGTGTAATCGGCGAATACCGGTGCTCTCGCCAAGACGCAAAGTTCGCCAAGTACTCTTTAGGTTGTTTGAAAGAATAACCTCTGCGGACTCTGTGCCCCTGCGAGAGCAAGCAAGAATTCTTACTCTCGCAGAGAGCGCAGGGGCCGCAGGGAAACTGTTTGCCTGAATCCAATGATAAAAAGCTTCCTTGGCGAGCTTTGCGCCTTGGCGAGAGCACAAAAAGACCGGATAACGGTCACGAACACTTTTGAGGAGACAGTTTCTTATAGTAACTGTCCGATCAAGTCTGAACTACGAAGCTAACCCCCCCTGCGAGCACTGCGTCTCTGCGAGAGTAAAAGCCGTCTACTCTTCATATTCTCGCAGAGACGCAGGGCACGCAGAGCAATTCTGATTGATACTGCCATCAAACATCAATATCCTTTGCGCGCTTTGCGCCTTGGCGAGAGAATAAAAACCGGGCCAGCATAAAAGCCGTATCAGACCGATAGGAATCCCGGGGTAACGTTCAGATTGAGTCAGATCTACTAAACCTGCTAAACGCGTCACTCATGACAGCGAAAAACATCAAAATTCATCGAGCCCTCGCTGGGCGACCCCTGTGCAACGATCGAATCGCCGCCCATTTCAGCCGCCTTGTTCTTTGCCAGGGTGACGAGTTCTTCCGTGACCTTCTCCTCACTTCGAGTAAAGATGCCTACCTCGTGCTTAACGGATGTGTTGGCTGTGCCTATTCTTTTACAGCCTTTGACATTGAACGCCTTGACTAGCGAAACTTCACTTCCCTCTTTGGTCGGTTCCACCCAGGTGCATGCAGACTGAAATAAAATAACCGCGGGCAATGCAATACGTAATACATTCATTCTCGACTTCTCTTACAGGGATAACAAGGGCGTGAATTTTAATCTTTTTCCCATGGATTTTCCTGTGCCAGTCGAACCCGCGTCCGGGCCCGGAAGGGGATGCCTGACAAGATTGTTATTCTGACCTTGAGGGTGGTTACCAGCGTTGATGAGGGTATCCGCCACCCCCCTGGACGCGATAACCGGGCAGGCCGTAATCATAACCGCGCCCGCCTCTGCCGTCAGGCATATAGCCTGGACTGCCATACCGATAACCGGGCGGTACAATCTCTCTGGAATAGGGTGTATTCACACGATCCCTGGGCACTGTGCTGCGCTTTAGCTGCTCTGGATAAACGGGTGCGGGCGCCTGATCCTGGTACACCCTGCCCATCTCCTGCGCCTTACCCACCGGCGGCAAAGTATCGATCTGCGGCATCGGAGGTACCGTCGACGACTGCGCGGGATCGGTCTCTGCAAACGCCACCTGCAGCGATGGTGTCGCGAAGATCACCAGTGTCATTAATGCTCGGTTGATTCTATTCATCGCTTAATCTGCCTGTCTCCTATTGAACCATAGCAGCCGTGATAGTTCGCTAGCGATCAAATTTAAATCCACTGATGTGTTATAGATATAAACCCGCCGCACCAGCGCAGCTGTTCACCTGCAGAGCAATGCCCGTATACGGGTGATGCATGAACAAGCCTGGCCGGCAATTAACCCTATAGTACAGGCAGTTATTCGCGAAACCTTCTACTTTAGTCGTCATCAATTGTGCCGCATTTAGCGTTATAGTTGAGAATCAGATTGAATATTCCTTAGCGTTACAAACTGAACGAATATTCAAATATTCAAATATTAGGAGCATCATTTTCGCTGGAACGAAACGTTACCCCTGAATCACAGCAGGCAAGATCGAGGAGCAAATGATGGGCACTTACAACGAGCTTTATCAGCAATCCATTTCAGATCCCGACAGTTTCTGGGCAAAGGCCGCTGAAGACCTGCACTGGTATAAAAAGTGGAACAAGGTACTGGACCTGGATGCCACACCCGTCCCGCGCTGGTTCGAAGGCGCTGAAATCAATACCTGCTACAACGCAGTGGACCGTCACGTTGAGTCCGGACGCGGTGAACAGATTGCGCTGATTTACGATTCACCGATCACCGACCAGCAGCGCAGTATCAGCTATAACGAATTACAGCAACAGGTTGCTTCATTTGCCGGTGTGTTGAAAAAGCACGGCGCGAACAAGGGCGACCGCGTCATCATTTACATGCCGATGATTCCCGAAGCCGCGATTGCCATGCTCGCCTGTGCCCGCATCGGCGTGATTCATTCGGTCGTTTTCGGCGGGTTTGCATCCAACGAGCTCGCGACGCGTATCGATGATGCCAAACCCGATATCATCGTTTCCGCCTATTGCGGCATCGAACCGGGGCGCGTCATTGAATACAAACCCCTGCTTGATGGCGCCATCGAACAGGCCAGTCACAAGGTCAGCACCTGCATCCTGAAGAGCCGGGCGCAGGCGAGTTGCGAATTGATCGATGGCCGTGACTTTGACTGGGATGGTGAGGTGGCTGCCAGCGAACCGGCAGACTGCGTACCGGTTGCCGCTACCGATCCGCTCTACATTCTTTATACCTCAGGCACCACCGGGCAGCCCAAGGGGGTTATCCGCGACAACGGCGGCCATGCCGTGGCGATGCACTGGACCATGAAAAACATCTATAACGTCGACGCCGGTGATGTCTACTGGGCCGCGTCCGACGTCGGCTGGGTCGTCGGCCACAGCTATATCGTATACGGCCCTCTGCTGAAAGGCTGCACCACGATCATGTACGAAGGCAAACCGGTCGGCACGCCTGACCCGGGGGCGTTCTGGCGGGTAATCAGCGAACACGGCGTCAAAGTGCTGTTCACCGCACCCACCGCTTTCCGAGCGATCAAAAAAGAAGATCCGGATGGCGAATATCTGAAAAAGTACGACCTGTCCAACATGGACGCGCTGTTCCTGGCGGGTGAGCGCTGCGACCCGGACACCCTGTTCTGGGCACGGGACAAGCTGCAGAAACCGGTCATTGACCACTGGTGGCAGACCGAGACCGGCTGGGCGATCGCCGCCAATCCGATGGGTATCGAACCGATGGAAATCAAACCCGGTTCGCCAACCGTATCGATGCCGGGCTATGACGTACAGGTCCTGTCCGAAGAAGGCGAACAAATGCCTGCCGGTGATATGGGCAATATCGTGATCAAGCTGCCGATGCCGCCGTCCTGCCTGCCCAGTCTGTGGGGCAATGATCAACGCTTTATCGACGCCTACCTGTCCAAGTATCAGGGCTACTACCTGACCGGTGATGCCGGTTTCAAGGATGAAGACGGCTATCTGTGGATCATGAGCCGGACCGATGACGTGATCAATGTTGCCGGCCATCGCCTGTCCACCGGCCAGATGGAAGAAGTGCTGTCCGGCCATGCCGATGTTGCCGAATGCGCAGTCATCGGTGTCGACGACGACCTCAAGGGGCAGCTGCCACTGGGACTGATCGTGCTCAAGAGCGGCGTCGAGCGTGAAGAAGCCGATATCGTCAAGGAAGTGGTACAGCGTGTTCGTGACCAGATCGGGCCGGTTGCTGCGTTCAAGATAGCCAGGATCGTCAAACGTCTTCCCAAGACCCGTTCCGGCAAACTGCTGCGCGGCACCATGGTCAAAATCGCAAACGGCACCGAATGGAAAATGCCCGCAACCATCGATGACCCGGCAATACTGGACGAAATAAGCGAGGCGCTGAAGGCCCTGGGCTACGCCAAGTAACCGACTGACCAAAGCAATTTTATGAGCCTGATATCACCCGGAAAAACTTTTCGCCAGCTGGTTGCCACCGAACAACCCCTGCAGTGTGTCGGCGCCATCAATGCCTACCACGCCCGGCTGGCCGAGGCATCCGGCTTCAAATCCCTGTATATCTCCGGCGGTGGTGTGGCTGCCGGCTCCTGCGGCATCCCCGACCTGGGCATTACAACCATGGAGGATGTGCTGACCGACCTGCGCCGCATCACCGATGTTACCGGGCTTCCGGTACTGGTCGATATCGATACCGGCTGGGGCGGCGCATTCAACATCGCACGCACGATTCGTGCGATGACCCGATCCGGTGCGGCTGCGGTGCATATCGAGGACCAGGTTCAGCAGAAGCGCTGCGGCCATCGACCGAACAAGGCCATCGTCGCACAGTCGGAAATGGTCGACCGCATCAAGGCAGCGGTGGATGCCAAAACCGATCCGGATTTCGTCATCATGGCGCGTACCGATGCACTGGCGGTGGAGGGTCTGCAGTCCGCCATCGACCGCGCCGGTGCCTGCGTCGAAGCCGGTGCCGACATGATCTTTCCGGAAGCGATCACCGAACTCGAAATGTACCGTCAGTTTGTCGACGCCGTGAGTGTACCGGTGCTGGCCAATATCACTGAATTCGGTTCCACACCGCTGTTTACCACGGAGCAACTGGCCGATGCCGGCGTCAGTATCGCCCTGTATCCGTTGTCCGCCTTTCGCGCCGCCAACGCCGCTGCCCTCAGGGTGTACCAGGCGCTGATCACCGAAGGCACCCAGCAGAATGTCGTCGACCTGATGCAGACCCGGGCCGACCTGTATGACTACCTTGATTATCACAGTTACGAACAGAAGCTCGACGCACTGTTTTCAGAGGAGAATGAGTCATGAGTTCCAGCACAGAACAGGTTCTACCCAAAGCTAAAAAATCAGTCGCACTGTCAGGTACCGCGGCCGGGAACACGGCGATCTGCACCGTCGGCCGCACCGGTAACGATCTGCACTACCGCGGCTATGACATCCTCGACTTTGCCGAGACCGCCGAATTCGAGGAGATTGCCTACCTGCTGATCCACGGTGAACTACCCAGCCAGGCCGTTCTCGACAGCTACAAGGCAAAACTGAGATCGCTGCGTGATCTTCCGCAACCGGTCAAACAGGCGCTGGAAGCTATACCGGCGACGGCACATCCGATGGACGTGATGCGTACCGCCTGCTCGGTGATGGGCACCTGTATCCCGGAAAAAGATGACCACCCCGCCGATGAAGCACGCGATATAACCGACCGGCTGATGGCCAGCTTCGGATCTGCCCTGCTCTACTGGTACCACTTTGCTGTGAATGGCAAACGCATCGAACTCGAAACCGATGATGATTCCATCGGCGGTCACTTCCTGCATTTATTGCACGGCGAAAAACCGAAGGACTCCTGGGTCAAAGCCATGCACATATCGCTGATTCTGTATGCCGAACACGAGTTCAATGCTTCTACCTTTACCGCGCGCGTGATTGCCGGCACCAGCTCCGACATGTACTCGGCCATCACCGGCGCGATCGGCGCCCTGCGAGGTCCCAAGCACGGTGGCGCCAATGAAGAAGCCTTCCGCACCCAGAGTCGTTACAGCTCGCCCGACGAAGCCGAACAGGACATTCGGGAACGCGTCGGGCGCAAGGAAATCGTGATCGGTTTCGGTCACCCGGTGTATACCGTCGGCGACCCGCGCAACGAGGTGATCAAACGCGTCGCGAAACAGCTGTCCGAAGAGGCCGGCAATACGCTGATGTTTGATATCGCCTCGAGGCTGGAATCCGTGATGTGGGAAATCAAGAAAATGTTCCCGAACCTGGACTGGTTTTCCGCGGTTTCCTACAACCAGATGGGCGTTCCCACCGACATGTTCACACCCCTGTTTGTGATCTCCCGTGTCTCGGGCTGGGGTGCGCACGTCATCGAGCAACGCGAAGACGGCAAAATCATTCGTCCTTCGGCGAATTATGTTGGCCCGGAAAATCGTGAATTCGTTCGCATCGAAGACCGGGGTTAAGCCCTGCAACACGTCATGCCAGTGACAAAATCGTCTGGAACGATTTTGAACGCACGAAGTGCGGCCCGAAGGGCGCAAGGCAGCAAGCCTGAAGTAACGCCGGCATCCAGTGTCTTTAACCTTGAGGTCACTGGATTCCTGCTTGCGCAGGAATGACGAACTTGACAGGAACTGCAACCAATCGAAACCAGCAGTAATCCAGAACCTGATTAAATGAGAGAAAACCATGAGTAAAGCCGCCGTACTGGACGCCAGCCGTCCCGATTTCGATAAAGTGATTCAGGACATCGTGGATTATGTCATGAGCTACGATGTGACACAGTCTGACGAAGCGATGGAAACCGCCCGCTATTGCTGGATGGATACCATCGGTTGCGGCCTGTTCGCACTGAACTACCCGGCCTGCACCAAGATGCTGGGGCCGGTTGTACCGGGTGCCACCATGCAAAACGGTGCCCGGGTGCCCGGGACTTCCTATGAACTCGATCCGGTTCGCGCAGCCTGGAACATTGGCGCCATGGTTCGCTGGCTGGATTTCAACGATACCTGGCTGGCCGCTGAATGGGGCCATCCCTCGGACAACCTGGGCGCGATCCAGGCACTGGCCGATTACCAGTCACAGCAACGTGCGTCACGCGGTGAAACCCCGCTGACCATGAAAGACGTGCTGATCGCAATGGTGCAGGCGCATGAAGTCCAGGGTGTGCTCGCACTGGAGAACTGTTTCAACTGCGTCGGCCTGGATCACGTCATGCTGGTACGCATCGCCTCGACCGCCGTGGCGGCGCGGATGCTCGGCTGCAATCGCGATGAAACACTGAATGCCGTTTCACACGCCTGGATCGACGGCTCCTCGCTGAGGACCTACCGGCATGCACCCAACACCGGGTCACGAAAATCCTGGGCTGCCGGCGACGCCTCGGCGCGCGGTCTGTTTCTGGCCCTGATGGCTCAGCGCGGCGAAATGGGCTACCCCTCGGCCATCACAGCACCCACCTGGGGCTTCAGGGATGTCTCGTTCAAAGGCGAGGACCTGGTCCTGAACCAGCCCTATGAGACCTACACCATGGAAAACATTCTGTTCAAGATATCGTTCCCGGCAGAATTCCATGCCCAGACCGCGGTCGAAGCCGCGATCACGCTCAACGGGCAGATGCAGCAACAGGGCAAGTCACTCGACGATATCGAGTCCATTCTGATCGAAACCCAGGAATCCGGGGATCGCATCATCAACAAGACCGGACCGCTGGATAACCCGGCCGACCGGGATCACTGTATGCAGTACATGGTATCGATCGGATTGATCAAGGGTTCGCTGCAGGCCGAGGACTATGAAGACGACGTCGCCGCGGATCCACGCATCGAGGCACTGCGCAGCAAGATGACGGTCAGGGAAAACGAACGCTTCACCCGCGAATACCTGGAAGCTGACAAACGCGCGATTGGCAACGCGATCGAAATCACTTTTAAAGACGGCAGCAGCATCAAGGAGAGCGTTGATTACCCGGTCGGCCATCGCCGCCGGCGCAGCGAAGGCATTCCACTGCTGAAGGAAAAATTCGAACGCTACCTGCGCGGGTGCCTGAGCCAGAAGAACGCCGATGCCGTACTGGCGATCTGCGCGTCCCAGGCTGCATTCGAACAGACGCGCGTGAATGACATGATGGATTTGTTTGTGGTTTGAACCGCCGGAGAACACACCAATGACCAGCTTTCCTGCCTACCTGGCGACAAAGACCGACGAAGGACAGACCATCAGCAAAACCGAACTGGGTATCGATGACCTGATGGAAGGCGATGTAACCGTCAGGGTCGAGTATTCCGCGCTGAACTACAAGGATGGCCTGGCGATGACCAACAGCGCGCCGATCATCCGCAAGTATCCGCTGGTACCGGGCATCGATTTCGCCGGTACCGTGGTTGAATCGACGCATGATCGCTTTAATACGGGCGACCGCGTGGTGCTGAACGGCTTTGGCGTCGGTGAATCACACTCGGGCGGCTTTGCCGGTATGGCCCGCGTCAACGGCGACTGGCTGGTACCCTTGCCGGACACGATCAGCACACGTCAGGCGATGGCGATCGGCACGGCCGGCTATACCGCGATGTTGTGCATCCTGGCCCTTGAACATCATGGTATTGTCCCGGCAGATGGCCCGGTACTGGTGACCGGCGCCGCGGGCGGCGTCGGCAGCGTTGCAGTAGCGATACTCAACCAGCTGGGACACAAGGTGACCGCCACCACGGGGCGACCGCAGGAAAGCGATTACCTGGAGTCACTCGGTGCCAGCGAGGTGATCGACCGAAAACCGTTCGCCGAAAAAGCAAAACCGCTGGCAAAGGAACTATGGTCCGGCGCGGTCGATGTGGCTGGCGGCAATACACTGGCCAATGTGCTGAGCCAGACCAAACGGGGCGGTGCCGTCGCCGCCTGCGGCCTGGCCGAGTCGATGGATCTTCCCACCTCGGTGGCGCCGTTCATCCTGCGCGGTGTCACACTGTACGGCATCGACTCGGTGATGTGCCCGATGGAAAAACGACTGATAGCCTGGCAACGGCTGGATACCGATCTGGACAAGCAGTTGCTCGAGTCCCTTTCGACAGAGATCCTCTTCGATGATCTGCCGGAAGCTTCATCGGCGATATTGAAAGGTCAGATCAGGGGTCGCACCATCGTCAAAATTCCGCAATAGCCGTTTCAATAGCCAGGTTCAGCTGCAAAGTTCAATCGCACTATCGCGCCGGTTCCGCTTCTCATTCTGCGCATTTCTATGCCATCAAGAACCGATTCCTTTGACCAAGAGCTATAGATGCGAACGCTTCTCATTAACCCCTGACAACGTAATACTTCTGTAACTTATTCGTAATATTTTTGTTGACAGACGTTGGTTTTGGGAATATATTCCCACTTAACAGCAAGCCAAACGCCGCTCATGTTGAAAATCCATCCAATTCGAGGGCGCATGGTCGACAACGATAAACACGAAAACGGGCAACACAGAACAGGGGCATAGAATATGAACAAGCAAGCTCACATCGAACTACCACTTTCCGACGATCGCGGGCCCCTGTCGGTGGCAGCCGCCTTATTCCCTCAGGATATGTCGGTTCCCGCAAAAGTGAAGCCAGCCGAGGCCGCTCCCGGCAAAAAAGTGAAGAAGAAGAAAAACAAAAAAGTGCTGGGCAGCTCCAGGGGTATAGAAACGATGTTTCGCTCTGCTTATCGTGCACAGCTGGATCTCACAGCGCTGGCCGCCACCAAGGCCAACATCATGATTTCGTTGAACGGCCTGATCCTTTCCGTACTGACCCTGTCGGGCCCATTCGTGCTGGTGGCAGAGCCCATGTTTACCGCGCCTATCGCGGTATTTCTGGCTACCTGCCTTGCCTCGATCATTTTTGCGGTGCTCGCAGCGCAGCCACGCTTTAGCAAAAGCAGAAGGACGATCGATGAATTCAAACAGGACCAGGCGAACATCCTGGTATTCGAACAGTTTTCCTCGCTCGATATCGATGAACACTCGAAGGTCATGACCGGCCTGCTGCGCAACAACAAGCGGGTTTACAAAAACATGTCACGCCAGCTCTACCTGCTGGGTATCGACGCACATCGCAAATACGGTTTGCTCAAATGCTCCTATATGGCATTCCTGATTGGTTTGACGGTGAGCACGCTGATGCTGATGGCTGTCGGTCTGCTCTATCAGACCCATGACATGAACGAGATTATGACTGCACTGCAATCCAGGGTGATGGGCCTACAGCAACCGCAATAAATCTGTAAAGCAAACGTTATTGTGTCTTTGTTTTCAAGCTCAACACCCGCGCAAGCTCAGACCGTGTTTCTGAGCTTGCTGCTGTATGGGGTATCAGTTAATTGCCACAGCGCCGAAGACATACCGTTGTTCGACAAATTCCGCAAGTTCGAGCAGATCTACGAGCCCTCCGGTGTGCAGCAATTGCCGGACGGCCGTTTCGTAGTGGTCGAAGACGAGTCCGTACACCCGATGGGCGTATTTTCCCTGCTGCCTGACGGGCAGGTTTCCGAACTGCCTCTGTATCGCGGCTCTCTGACAAGCTGGCTTTCGCCCAACAGGGTACTGTCCTCTCTGGAAGACCTCGAAGCCGTAGCCATGGATGAACAAGGTCGTATTTATGCCATCACTTCCCACTCGCGCAAGGCAAACGGAAAGCGCGCCGACAAACGCGAACAGCTGGTGCGCTTCACGCTCGACGGCGAGCAAATCGTCGACTTCCAGGCTGTACGCAACCTGCGCAAGAAAATTTCCAGACAACATGACGCGCTCAAAGACGCCGCCAGGGTTCGCGACGTCAAGGAAGAGGGAGGATTCAATATCGAGGGCCTCAGTTTCGATGCCGACAAGCAAAAACTGCTGATCGGTCTGCGCAGTCCAGTGGCAGGATCGAATGCGATCATCGTGATACTGGAAAATCCCCGGGCAGTTTTTGAAAACGATGAGAAACCTCGCATCTCGGATCAACTGATCGAGCTTGACCTGGCGGGGGGCGGTATCCGGGCCATGTGCTACGACCCACACCTCGGTGGTTTTCTGATCATCAGCAGAAAGCCCGGTAAGTCGTTCAAGCTCTGGCTATGGAGCGGAAAGACCGATGAGCCTCCAGGACGGCTCCGCACCCCGGACATCAAGAACCTGCGCAGGGCAGAGGGAGTAACGCCGGTGCTGATGAATGGCCGCCCTGCCGGCATCCTGATCGTCAGTGATGACGGCATCGGGCTAAAACGTAAACCGGGACACTATATATTCCTGCGCTACGAGCAGCTTGCAAGTAAATGAACGCGGGCACATTGTCGTGCCTACTGAAATCTGAACAAAAGTGAGAACAACGATGAACAAGTTAAACCACAAGCAACTGGCCGCGCCCATTCTAGGATGCATCATGGGTGTATTCGCGCTGGGTGCGCAGGCAGATTCCGAGCTTGAAGACCTGCTCAAGGTTCTGAAGACCAACGGAGTTATCAACCAGTCCCAGTACGAACGCTTGCTCCGCGATGCCAACAGTACTGCATCACAGGCAGCTGAACCAATTGGCTCAGGGGTGAAATCCGGGAAGAAAGACAAAAAGAAACGCGATCAGCAGGCAGAAGTCGACACCAGAGGCGGCCTCAAGGTAACAAGCGCCGATGGCGATTTCGAGTTTGAACTCGGCGGCGAGCTCTGGATCGATGCGGCATTCTACCAGGAAGACGTGGCCCCGCTCGGGAATGGTACCGAGATACGTCGCGCACGAGTATCGCTTGGAGGTAAGGTATTCGAAGACTGGATCTATGCCACAGAATATGATTTTGCTGGCAACGAGGCAGAGATCAAGGATGCCTACCTGCAATACGACGGCTTCAAGGCCCTGTCCCTGCGTGCCGGCAACTACAAAGAGCCCTTTTCACTGGAGGAGCAGACCAGCGGCAAGGCCATCACTTTCATGGAAAGGGCGCTGCCGGTGGATGCGTTTGCACCGGGGAGAAAACTCGGCATCGGCCTGCTCAGCAGCGGCAAGCGCTGGAGCGTGTCGGTTGGCCTGTTCGGTGAGGCCGTTGGCGGGGATGTCGACAATGAAGGTGACGAAGGCAGCGGAACGTCCGGCCGCCTGACTTTCGCCCCGATACACGCCAAACGTCATGTGTTGCACCTGGGCGGCAGCCTTGCCTACCGCAAGCCGGACGATGAGAAAGAAGTCCGTTACCGTGTTGGACCCGAGTCCCGTGTCACCGACGAAACACTGGTCAATACCGGAAGAATCAGCGATGTCGACAACACATCCCAGTATGGCCTCGAGGCCGCCTACGCTGCGGGACCTTTGTCCCTGCAGGGTGAATACCTTCAAACCAGGGTAAAAAGAAGCGCGGGGGCACCCGAACTTAACTTCGACGGCTGGTATGTCTATGGCAGCTGGGTTTTGACCGGTGAATCCCGGCCGTACAAAGGCTCCCGTGGACGCTTCAACCGCATCGTCCCAAAAGGCAAGAACGGCGCCTGGGAGCTCGCGCTGCGGTACAGCACCATTAACCTGAACGATGAAGACATTGCGGGTGGGGAAGAAACCAATCTGACCCTGGGATTGAACACGTACGTCAACCGCAACGTTCGGGTTAGAGCGAACTATATCTGGGTGGACGCGAATCCCAGCAAAGATGACGTCAGGGATCAGCCCGAGATTTTCCAGCTACGAGGCGAGGTCTATTTCTAGAAGGCCACACCCCTGCCCAGGCTTGCCTATCGCTTTGAATCGACTGTCATCACGGTAAGCAAGAAAGTCGAAGGCCCGGGTCGCAGCACTGTAAAAACTGCTGACCGGGTAAACTTCTGATCGAAAAAGGCCCGCTTGATCAACGGGCCTTTTCCATATCAGCTGACTGTAGAGCCTGTGGTCAAAACCAGGCGCGGGCAGCACTCAGCAGGCTGTGCTGCGGATCGAAGGTGTAACCCTCCCTGCTGATATCCTCCACATCGATTCGATAGATACCACCCGGTCCCGAAACGCTGAAACTCGCTTCGCCTTTGCCGGACGAAGTCGCAATCTGCTGCTGCACACTGCCGTCAGGCAGCGTCCAGGTCGCCTGTACCGTTGCTCCGGAAACGCCTGCCCTGTTCTGATCCGTCACGCTCACGGTCGCTTTCATCGACACGCTGTTGCGTTTCGAACGTGCATCCAGGGTGATATCGCTGGAACGCACAATGGTCGAGGCACTGGGCAGCGCCGGATCGGTGTCCACCGCATTCAGATAGGTCTTGTTCGCACCATTCACGTACGTCATCACGTACGCGGTATCGCCGGTCGGGGTGTAAGCAACCCCGCTGCTGATGAACTGATCCTTGCCGCTGTCATCAGCCGGGAATTCCATCCGCCAAAACGCGCTGCCATTGGTAGCACTGACCGCTTTCAACGCCAGCGGGCTGGTCAGGGTGCGGCTGGTAGGCATGATCACCATCGTCTTGGTCGGGTCGACGTCCGGCAGTCCGACATTCTCGCCCAGCGCCGACTGCCACTGTTCTGTACCTGCCGAATCGAGCGCGTACAGCACGTTCGCGCTCACGACCGAATAATGGGTGCCATCCCAGGCCAGCGATGGCTCGCTGTAACCGGCGAACAGCGGAAATTCGAAACGCCACGCCAGCGAAGCATCCGGGTTGAGGGCCGCATTACCGGTATGCCAGGTACCATCGACCAGGCTCACCCGTGGCCGGGTATTGTTGCCGCCGACGCTGAACACCGAGCTGCCGTCTTCGAGGCACACGGCCCGGGTGTGGGCATTGGCGTAGAAATACAGCTGCTGCATACAGCCGTTGACACCGGACGGGCCGAAGGCGAGCTCGGTATAACTGACGACCGTTCTGGCATAGGTCTCGGGATTGGTCCAGCGAAGTCTGGCCTCACTAACGAGGTCCTCCAGCGAGAACACACCCATGCCGCTGGATGCGACCGCATAGATATGCCCGTCGGGACCCACCGCGACATCGATGAAGACAAAGGCGCGTGGTGTCTGTGTGAAGGTCCACTTCAGCGAACCGTCCACCGAATTGAAGGCCTTGATCCAGTTTTCGTTGCCGGTATAGACCGTAGTACCGTCCAGGCTGACATCGACACCCTTGGAGCCGGCATCGGCTGCCCGCCACTGAACCATCCCGTCGGGTGAAACAGCGACCAGGTTGTCATGGACATCGACCGCGTAGACCATACCGTCGGGACCGATGGCCGGGCGCACGCGTGAATAGGGCGCGCCGGTAGAAACCATTGCATCATGCGTCTCGACGCGCCACTTGAAATGCAGCTCTGCTTGCGGCCCGGAGCCGGCGCCACCTTTGCCACCGCCTTTTCCGCCACCTTTTCCGCTCCCCTTGCCACCCGGTGCCGCATCGGCAACCGACACGAACAGCAAGGCGGTCACGGCCAGCATTGCGCCGATCAGAGTCGTAAAACGGGGTTTCGTTGCATTAGTAAATACTGTTGAATTTGTCATAAATAACCACCCTAGCAAGTATATGGAATGGGATATTTTTCCCATTGCTGAGAGATTGTATAACATTTCATACAAATTTTGCTCTAAATTGTAAAAAAAATCGACGTATTTCGTTAAAAAATGTCGGTTTTATTGACACTGATCAATAATTTCGGGTCTGGATGGGAAAACGCCGGGAGGCCCCGGCTACAGAACAGCGCTTCAGCAGAAACGCGTACTAGAATAATGCGGCCAGTTCCGCCAGCGAGTGGATGGTGTGCGTTGGCTGACCCCAGGGATCCATATGCTGTTGCTTTGACCGCCTGACCCAGACGCTGTTCATGCCGGATGCGCTAGCGCCGATCACATCAAAGGCGTTGCTTGATATCAGCCAGCTGTCTTCGGCAGCTGATCCGGCGCGCTGCAGAAAATGCTGATACACCAACGGGTCGGGTTTGTATTTCCTGATTTCATCGGCGCTGACAATGTCTTCAAAGTAGCGGCCGATTGCGGCGTGATCGAACAGCCCCTTCACATCCTCCAGCGGCCCGTTCGATAGTGCGTAGATGCAGATGTCGCTGCGCTGGCTGATGGCATCGAGACAATCAGGCACATCGTCGTACGCGGGCAGGCTTTGATAACGCTCGATCAACCGGGTTTGCTGCTCGGCTGTGACTGTCACACCCATGGCATCGATGGTGTAAACCAGTGCGTCCGAGGTACAGGTATAAAACGGCTGGTAACGGTCCATCATGCTGCGGCGAAAGGAATATTCCAGTTGCTTGTCGCGCCACAACATCGCGAACGGCATCGCCTTGTCTTCGCCGATATAGCGCTGCAGAAGATCGATCATCCCGTGGGTATCAATCAGCGTGCCGTAGACATCAAAAGCAAGCGTTGTCACAACAAATACTCCCGCAACGAACTCGCGTCATGGTGAGGTAACGGCCTTTCCGTATCTGCAGTCACCTGAGCGCGCTCCGTCAGCTGGCGGCCGACGCCGGTATGCGGAACAGCAGGGTATACAACACCGGCACGATGACCATCGTCAGGATGGTGGCAAAACCCAGGCCGGCCATGATCGTGATCGACATGTTGACGAAGAACACGTCCTGCAGCAACGGTATCAGGCCGAGGATGGTGGTGGTAGCCGCGAGCACCACCGGGCGCAGACGGCTGACCGAAGAATCGACCACCGCCTGTCTCGGCGGCTTGCCGTCGGCGATTTGCTGGTCGATCTCCTCGATCAGCACGATCGCATTCTTGATCAGCAGACCGATCAAACTCAGCGCACCGAGCAAAGACATAAAATCAAACGCACCGTCAAACCCGAGCAGTCCCGCGGTGACGCCAATCAGCGCAAGCGGCACCGTCAGCCAGATAATCAGAGGCTGGCGAATCTTGCCGAACAACAGAATACTGGTAATGATCATGAACAGGAAACCTGCCGGGATGGCCTTGAACAGGGCGTCCTGCGCTTCGAACGAGTCTTCGAATTCACCGCCCCAGGTCAGCGTGTAACCGGGCGGCAGCTGCATCGCCTCGATCTTCGGTTTGACGCGCTCGAATACCGGGCTGGTGAGACTGCCGGTCGGATTACAGGACGCGATTATGGTCTGCTCGCGATTGCGCCCGCGAATGACTGTGTTCTCCCATACCGTTTCAAAGCGTGATACCACCTGCCCCACAGGCACCGAACGCTGCAGCACCGGGCTCCATACCTGAATATCCTGGATGTGAGTGACATCTTCGCGTTCATCCGGCGGCGGGCGAATCAAAATCGGCATCAGGCGTATACCGTCACGATACAGCCCAACCTGGTTACCATCGAATGCGGTTTGCAGCGCGTAGCCGAGTTCTTCCCGTGTAATACCGAGATCACGCCCGACTTTTTCATTGAATACCGGACGAATCAGCTTGGTCGGCGAGCGCCAGTCATCGCGGATTTCCTTGGTCTCCGGGTCAGCCCGAAAGATGGCCTTGGCCTGCTCCGCAAGTTCTCTCAATATTTTTTCATCGGGACCGTGAAACCGCGCCTCGATCTTGCCGTCACGCCCGGGACCGATACGCAACGCTTTCAGGATGGGGTCGAGCCGGGGCACCTCCGACGTCATGTAATCTTCAACGGCAGCCCAGACTGCCGGAATCTGCTCACGCTGCTCGGTGCGAACGATCACCTGTGCGTACGAAGCGGCATCCTCCTTGGGTTCATAAACCAGGGTAAAGCGCGTTGCGCCGCCGCCGATCACCGATGCGGTCTGCACCACGCCCGGCTGCTGGCGCAGGAACTCTGCCACCTTCAGGGTATCATCCCTGGTC
>CP070838.1:797605-803733 GCA_020341835.1 Thiotrichales bacterium
GCGGACAAACTGAAGAACAAGGCCTATGTGATTGCTGATTTTGAACAACGCAGTCAGTTAATCCGTGATCAGGTTGTCAAAACCGCTAAAAAACTCGGCGGAACAGCGGTTATCGATGATGATCTGCTGGCAGAAGTGACGGCGCTGAATGAATGGCCTGTTGCGGTTGCCGGTGAGTTTGAAAAAGACTATCTAGATGTGCCCGCAGAAGCGTTGATCAAGACCATGCAGGACAACCAGAAGTATTTCCCGGTTGTTGATACCAATAATGAACTGATGAGCGGTTTCATCACGATCAGCAATATTGACAGCAAGTCACCCGAGAAGGTCAGGGCAGGCAACGAGCGCGTGATACGTCCGCGCCTGGCTGATGCAAAGTTTTTCTGGGAACAGGATTGCAGGCAGCCGCTTGAATCCTTTGGCCCGGGGCTGGACAAGGTCGTATTTCAGTCGAAGCTGGGAACGATAGGGGATAAAACCCGGCGGATGACCATCCTGGCAGAGAATATTGCCAAACAACTGGGCGCCAGTGTCGAGTATGTTCGCAGGGCTGCCGAGCTGAGCAAGTGCGACCTGTTGACCGATATGGTGGGTGAATTCGCAGCGTTGCAGGGTGTTATGGGCAAACGTTACGCCCAGGTCGGTGGTGAAGCCGACGAGGTCGCGACGGCACTCGACGAGCAATATATGCCGAGGGGTGCGAGTGACAGCACGCCGACAACGACAACAGGCCAGATACTGGCTATCAGTGACAAGCTGGACACGCTGGTCGGCATATTTGCGATCGGACAGAAGCCGACGGGTGAGAAAGACCCCTACGCATTGCGACGTGCCTCGCTGGGAATACTGCGTACACTGATCGAGCGCGAACTGGATCTCGATCTGCAGCAGCTTATCGATGCGTCTGCCGAACTGTATGCTGACAAGGTGGATGCGACAGCAGCCAGGCAGGAGGTATTCGAGTTCATGCTGGATCGTCTCCGCGCCTATTATCTTGATCGTGAAGTGCCGATCGATGTGTTCGATGCGGTTTCTGCATTAAAACCATCGCGACCTCTGGACTTCGACAAGCGTGTCAGGGCGGTGACGGCATTTCGCGCCTTGCCCGAAGCCGAGAGCCTGTCGGCTGCAAACAAGCGCGTGGGTAATATACTTAAGAAAACCGAAACGGGTGATTCGCTGGTTGTGAACGCGGGACTGTTTGAATTGCAGGAAGAGGAAACCCTGTACAACGAGCTTGAAGCACTGAAGCGCAAGACCGAGCCCATGTTTGATTCGGGAAATTATGAGTCTGCGTTGTGTGACTTGTCAGCACTTCGAAAACCCGTCGATGACTTTTTTGACCATGTCATGGTGATGACCGATAACGAGGTGGTACGTAACAACCGCATTGCCTTGCTCAGCAAAATGAACGCACTGTTCATGCGGACTGCTGATCTGTCTCGCCTGCACCAGAGCTGATAATGAAACTGATCATCCTAGACCGAGACGGCGTCATCAATCACGATTCCGATGACTACATAAAAAGCCCCGAAGAATGGATACCGATACCCGGCAGTCTCGATGCAATCGCACGGCTTAATCATGCGGGTTATATGGTGGCCATAGCGTCAAACCAGTCGGGAATCGCGCGCGGATATTTCAGCCTGGAAACGCTTGCCGCGATGAACGTCAAGATGAATGAGATGCTGTCAACCGTCGGTGGCCGTATTGATGCCATGTTTTATTGTCCGCATGGTCCGAAAGACGACTGTGGCTGCAGAAAACCCAAGCCCGGGCTGTTGGAGGAGATTAGTAATCGATTTCAGATCGGTCTCGGCGAGGTCATGTTTGTCGGCGATAACATCAATGATGTCAGGGCGGCCAGGGCGGCAGGGGCAAAACCGGTCATCGTGAAGACCGGCAAGGGCGAAGAGACCGCCAGCATGGTCAAACAAGTTAATGGTTATGGCGATATTCCTGTCTATAACGATCTGAATGAAGTCGTCAATGATCTTCTTCAAGTCCATCACTAAGCCTTATGCCGGCAGAAAAGGTTCCGCCTAAAACCGTTCTCTATCTGCGCTCCGGCGTTTACTGGTTTCTGATGGTGTTCAGCGGAATCATCATCGGACTGTTAACCGTCTTTACCTTCCCGCTGTCAGTTGATAAACGCTACGCCTTCGCACGCTCGTGGGCCGTGTTGAACCTGTGGCTTCTCAAGCACATCTGCAAATTAAGTCATACGGTCGAGGGTGCGGAAAATATACCGAATGAGGGCGTGGTGGTGCTGTCGAAGCACCAGTCGACATGGGAAACGATGATCCTGCAGGTGATCCTGCCGCAGGTGCGCTGGGTGCTGAAGCAGGAACTGCTGCGCGTACCGTTTTTTGGCTGGGGTCTGGCGATGCTGAAGCCAATTGCGATCGACCGATCTGCAGGGCACAGGGCCGTAGCGCAACTGGTGGAACAGGGCGGGCCCATGCTCGATGACGGCTACTGGGTGGTTGTTTTCCCCGAAGGCACCCGCACACATCCGGGGCAGAAAAGACGCTACAAGCTTGGCGGGTCAATTCTCGCGGTTGAAACAGGGCATCCAGTGGTGTTGATCGCACACAATGCCGGTGAATTCTGGCCGCGCCACAGTTTCCTCAAATGGCCGGGCACCATTACTCTGCGCATTGGCCCGGTTATCAACCCGGAGGGCAAGACGGCCGAACAGGTCAACGAGATTGCTCACGACTGGATCGAGGGCCAGATGAAGGAAATCAGCGATCCGTCGCGCTGGGACCGGTAGGGCTGAACCGCGGATATTCTTACTGTCGGTAGGAGCGGCTTTAGCCGCGAATGACGCAAAGCACGCCAGGTGTTCTTTAGGTTCCTTGAATTGACAATCTCTATGTACTCTGCGCTCCCCGCCGTGAATGAGTAGTAAAACATATCCTTTGCGTGCTTTGCGCCTTGGCGAGAGAACCTGTCGTCGCCTGCTGCAATGACGGTCTGGTCGGATCGGATACCAATATGGTCAATGTGAGTATTGAAACATCATTCGCGTAATTGGCGTTTTTCGCGGCTAAAGCCGCTCCTACAGGCAAGACGAAACTTCGTGTACGCCCGTTATAACCCGAACAGGGCCTTTGCATTCGCGGTCGTCTGTGCAGCGATTGCTTCGACGGGCTCATTTCGCAGCCCGCTCAGGCATTCCAGCACCTTGACCAGGTAGGCGGGTTCGTTGCGTTGTCCGTGATGGTCGGTATCGGGCTGATCCGGGGCATCGGTTTCCAGCAGGATCGCATCAAGCGGCAGCTTGCTGGCGGCTGCGCGCAGCTTTTTTGCATTGGTGTAGGTAATGGCGCCGCCGAAGCTGATGTAGAAGCCCAGATCGATCAGTCGCAGGGCTTGCTCATAGCTGCCTGAATAGCTGTGCACCATGCCTTGCAGACCGGGGTGGTTGGCGACAGCCTTGATGACATCTTCGGTTGCGCGCACAGCATGTATCACCACAGGCTTGCCGTGAGCATGTGCGATCCCGATCTGCGCGCTGAAGAACTGCTGTTGGACCTGCCTGTCGGGCTGGTTTTTGCGGTAATCAAGGCCGCATTCGCCGATGGCGACACATTCATTGGTATCCAGCCAGTTTTCGAGATGGATGATGTCGTTCTGGTCATGTTCATCCGCCATGTAGGGGTGTAATCCATAGCAGGCGTGGATTCGGACATCATGTTCGCAAATGTCACGTATCGGGCCCCAGTTTTTTCGATGTACACCCGGAATGACAATGTGCTCGACACCTGCGCGGCGGGCGCGGCCTATAACCGCGTCCCTGTCCCGATTAAAGGTATCGAAGTCGAGGTGGCAATGGCTGTCGATGAGCGTGTACATGACAAGATTTTACATGTTTCGGTCCGGCGGAAGGTGCCTGAAACCCTGAAAAGCCGCGGCTCTTGTCTATACTCGTGGCATTACTCTGAATTTTCTGGAACAGGCACATTGCCGCACCGGAATCCTGAATAATAATAATTAAGGGTACAGTGATTCAATTGGAAGCTCAGACCGAGAAAAAAATCAGTACAGTTTATCTGCAGCAGGGCATGTACGTGTCCAGTCTCGACCGTCCGTGGATTGACACACCGTTTCTTCTCCAGGGTTTTATTATCAAGGACGAAGACGAGATTGCGTTGCTGAAGAAGTACTGCGAACACGTATATATCGACACCGACAAGGGTGTCGATTCCGCTCATTTCGTCAATGATGCATCCAGGCTGAAAACCAACGAGCGGCTTGAACAGTGTCTGGTCGATGAGACCAAACTGGTCGAATACAAGGACACCAAAACCGCGAGCGAAGAAATGCCGGTTGCCAAGATGGCGGTCGAAGATGCGTCGAGCCGCGTTGTGTCAATCATGGAGTCGGTCAAGTCGGGCCAGAGCGTCGATGTCGAGCATGTGAAGGATGTCGTCGAACCCATCGTTGAAAGCATCATCCGTAATCCGGATGCACTGATGTGGCTCACACAGTTGCGCGACAAGGATTCATATACCTATTCCCACTCGGTCGACAACTGTGCGCTGGCGATTACGTTTGGCCGACATATGGGCCTGCCCAGAACCGACCTCGATACGCTGGCTATGGGATTGCTGTTGATGGATGTCGGCAAAATGAAAATACCGGACGAGGTGCTGAATAAAACCGATCCGTTGACAGAGGGTGAATTCAAGCTGGTCAGAAGCCATGTCCAGCACAGCGTTGAAATTCTCGAGAAAACAGAAGGGCTCGACATCGATATCATCAATATCGCATTGACTCATCATGAGCGTTTCGACGGCAGTGGTTATCCCGGCGGCCTGGTCGGTACCGAGACGCCGGTTTATGGCCGCATCGCGGCGATCATCGACTGTTATGATGCGATGACCAGCAATCGTCCCTACGGCAAGCCGGTATCACCCTACAAGGCGTTACAGGAAATCTATAACTGGCGTAACAGCCTGTTTCAGGAGGAGCTGGTCGAGCAGTTCCTGCAATGCCTGGGCGTGTTCCCCACAGGCACCCTGGTGGAAATGCATTCCGGTGAAGTCGGAATCGTAATGGCGCAGAACAAAACGCGCCGCATGAGCCCCCAGGTCATGCTGCTGTTGAACAAGAACAAGAAGCCCTTTCCTGATTATCAGATTGTCGATCTGATCAACCAGCCGGCAGAGTATAACGACAATCCTTTAACCATTCTGCGCGGCCTGGATCCCGGTGAATATGGCGTCGATCCAACCGAGTTCTATCTCTAGCGCCAGGGCACACGGGCGGCAAACTCATGTACATGCGTAAAGAATTTCTGCAACACATCGACACCCTGCTGGAGCAGGCGCGCAATGATAATGGCGTGCTTGCATACATGGTTATCAAGTTAAAGCGCTTCAAGGATATCAATACCGCCTATAGTCTGCAGACCGGCGATGAATTGATGCGGGGCGTGGAAAAGCGCCTGATCAAGATGATGCGGCCCCGCGATGTGCTGTCACGCACCGGTGACAGTGAATTTGGCATGGTGCTTCCGGCGCTGAACAACGTATCGCATGCGTTGCTGGCTGCGAACAAGTTTGTGCATGAGTGCGAGCAGCAGCTCGAATTCGACAACTATTCCATCGAGCCCAGCCTTGCGATCGGGGTGTCGATCGCATCGGACCACATTACGCACGAGGGTCTGATCCAGAACTCGACCATTGCGTTGATGGAGGCGGAAAAAAACAGCGAAAAATACCGGCTGTATGAACCTGAAATCGACCGCACCATGCCGCCCAAACTGGTGCTCGAAAATGAAATGCATTATGCCTATGAGCACGATGAATTCAGCCTGTGTTTCCAGCCCAAGATTGATATAACGCATCAACGACTCGAGGGCGCTGAAGCGCTGATTCGCTGGCACAGCTCGAAATATGGCATGGTCAATACCCAGTATTTCGTCGATTTGCTGGAGGAAAGCAACCTGCTGATGCCGGTAACCAAGTGGGTGCTGAACATGTCCCTGCGCAAGTGCCTCGAGTTTCAGAAAATCGTCGCCGATTTCACCATCGCAGTGAATCTGTCGCCGGCGCTGCTCACGGATAATGAAATCGTCGATGTTGTTTCCAGTGCGATCAATATCTGGAATATCCGGC
>CP070838.1:803833-826760 GCA_020341835.1 Thiotrichales bacterium
CCGGGTTTGCGTGGCATACATGTTGCATCAGCAACTGCGGTGCGAAGCGGAGCTTAGATGAATATAATTGCAGCGGATGTCGGCGGGACCAAGGCCTGGTTTGTCGTCACCGATACGGACCGCCCGGATCAGGTTCTGTACGAGGCCCGCTATAACAGCCGCGACTACGACGGATTCGAACCGCTATTACAGGCCTTCATCGACGATAGCGGCTGTAATAACAAGCAATTAGCCGTGTTATCCCTGGCTCTGCCGGGTGTTGTCAGTGGTGAAATCGCGAAGCTGACGAATCTGCCCTGGACCATCAGCAAGACCGCGCTGCAGGATGCATTCGGCGTTGGCCGGATTCATTTTATGAACGATTTCCAGGCCTCGGCGCTGGGAACGCGGCAGCTTCCGGCACAGGACCTGGTCGTGCTGAACCAGGGCGTGCACAACAATGAAGCAACCTGCGTTGCCGTTGGTGCGGGCACCGGACTCGGTGTGTCGTGGATGTCCAGCAGTGGTGGCGAAATCACGGCCTGGTCGACCGAGGGTGGGCATGTGGATTTTGCCCCGGCTGACGACGAGCAGATCGGATTGCTGCAGTTCCTGGCCGAACGCTATGGCCATGTCTCGTACGAGCGTGTGCTGTCCGGCGATGGTCTGGTCGCGCTGTATGAGTTCTGTTCGGGCGGGGAAGGCGGGGCCGTGGATGCGGCCTGGGTTCACGCCGAGGCCGAGAATAAAAAAAATGACGCCGCCGTCAGAGCAATGACATTATTTGTACGGATTTATGGTGCCTTCGTTGGCAATTTGGCGTTAATATTCAAACCAGAAGGTGGGATATACATCACCGGTGGTATTGCCGCAAAAATCATAACCTGGATGAAGTCGGACGGCTTTATCACCAGCTTTTTAAATAAGGGGAGAATGCGGGCTGTAACCGAGCAGACGTCCGTTTACCTGGTTACCAATGAACGTGTTGGTGTGATCGGGGCGGTATCGGAAGCAGTCAGGCAGGCAGGAAAACTACAATGACAGTTAGTCACCAGAAACAGGCGAAAAACTATCGCTACTACATCGATTCGAACATCGGTTCCGAACTGACCAGAAAGACGCTGGTACTGGTGCTGGCCGGCGGTGCCGGTTCGAGGCTCAAGGGCCTGACCAAGTGGCGCGCAAAACCGGCGGTACCGTTTGGCGGAAAGTACCGCATCATCGATTTCGCATTGTCGAACTGCGTCAATTCCGGCTTGCGCCGCATCGGCGTACTGACGCAGTACAAGTCCCATTCCCTGATTCGCCATCTGCAGCGCGCCTGGGGTTTCATGCGCGCGGAAATCGGTGAATTCGTCGAAGTCATTCCCGCACAGCAGCGTGTGGCGCTGGACTGGTATCGTGGTACCGCCGATGCGCTGTACCAGAACATCGATATTATCCGTCGCCATGGGCCGGATAACGTGATCGTGCTCGGTGGTGATCATATCTACACGATGGATTATTCCAAGATGTTATACGAGCACGTGACTTCCAACGCTGATCTGACGGTCGGGTGTATCGAGGTCGATCGGGAAGATGCCAAGGGATTCGGCGTGATGTCGATCGACGAGAATTTCAGGATCACCAAGTTTACCGAAAAACCGGATAACCCGGAATCGATGCCGGGTAAGCCTGACAAGGCGCTGGCGTCCATGGGTATCTATATTTTTTCCACCGCGTACCTGTACGCCAGCCTGATTGCGGATGCGGAAAATCCGGATTCCGCGCACGACTTCGGCAAGGACATCGTACCGGCGAGTATCACCAAATGCGTGGCCAATGCATTCCCGTTCGTCGACAAGGACGGCAACCCCGCCTACTGGCGCGATGTCGGGACCGTCGATTCCTACTGGAAAGCCAATATGGAGCTGTGTAACGTCGAACCCGAGCTGAACCTGTATTCGCGTGAATGGCCGGTCTGGACCTACCAGACGCAGCATCCACCAGCCAAGTTTATCTTCGATGATGACGACGCGCGCGGTCAGGCAATCGACTCGCTGGTGTCCGGCGGCTGTATTATTTCGGGCGCGCGCGTCAAGCGTTCGGTCATTTTCTTTGGTACGGAAATCGAGCGTGGCTCGGTGGTCAAGGACAGCGTCGTACTTCCCAAGGTCAGTATCGGCAAAAACTGCCGCATTACCCGCGCGGTGATCGACAAGGCCTGCGCGCTACCGGACAACATGGTGATCGGTGAGGACCTTGACGAAGACAGGCAGCGTTTCTACGTCACCGACAGCGGTATTGTACTGGTTACGCCTGAAATGCTCGGCCAGCATCTTTATGTGGTGGATAAGGAACAGCTGACAGCATGACCAGTACAACACGTGTGAACTTTGTCCTGTGCTGGCACATGCACCAGCCCTGGTATCAGGAGGGGCTGGACGGCGAATACCGGCTGCCGTGGGTGTATCTGCACGCGATCAAGGATTATGCCGACATGGCGGCGCATCTCGAAGCCCATCCGAAGATGAAAGTCGTGGTCAATTTTGCACCGGTCCTGCTCGAGCAGCTCGACGACTATGCGCTTCAGTTGCAGAACTGGCTCGACCATCAGCAGACAATGCAGGACCCGACGCTGAACCTGCTCGCCGGAATCAGCGAAATTCCGGATAATCTGCGTGATCGCTACAAGTTGCTGTGCGATTGCCAGCGCGCGCATGCACCCAAGATGATCGATCCCTATCCGGCGTTCAAGGCCTTACTGGCGCCCGTCGAATACATGTTTCTGAACAAGGACTGTGCCGGGACCGATTCGGAGTTCCTGCAGTATCTGGATCAACAGTACTTCGTCGATATCCTGGTCTGGTATCACCTGGCCTGGCTCGGCCACTCGCTGAAGCAGTCTGACACGGCACAGCGCCTGATCGCCAAGGCATCGATGTTTGATCAGCACGACCGGCACGAGCTGATCGCCTTGATGCATGACTGCATCGCCGATCTGATACCGCGTTACCGCAAGCTGGCGGAAAGTGGCCAGGTCGAGCTGTCGATGACACCTTACGGCCATCCGATCATTCCATTGTTGAATGACATGGAGAACATGCGCTGTTCCCAGCCGAAAGACCCGATGCCCGAATGTGAATCCTATCCGGGCGGTGTCGATCGTGCCCGCTGGCACATACAGCACGGCATCGAGGTGTTCGAAAATCATTTCGGCATGCGTCCACAGGGTATCTGGTTATCCGAGGGCGCGATCTCGGAGGATGCGATCGCGCTGATCGAGACGTTCGATTTCAAGTGGACGGCATCAGGCGAGGGTGTCTGGCGCAGCAGTATCCACATGTCAGACCACGACCCGGAAGTGATTCACAGCAAGCGGGCACTGTTCCATTCCTACCAGCTGAAAGACTACAGCCCGAAAATATTTTTCCGCGATGACGGCCTCTCTGATCTGGTCGGATTCGAGTACAGCAAGCGCAATTCCGTTGAAGCCGCCAATGACTTGGTACAGAACCTGGTCAACATCGCAGACTTTCTCGGTGACAGCGCGGCACGGCACGTGGTCAGCATCATTCTCGATGGCGAAAACGCCTGGGAATACTATCCACATAACGGATATCATTTTCTCAACCAGTTGTACCAGCAGTTGTCGGACCATAAACGCGTCCGTGCCGCCTGTTTTTCCGAACTGGTCGATCTGCCCATGTGCCATGATCTCGAAAACCTGTGTGCGGGTAGCTGGGTCTATGGTTCCTTTTCAACCTGGGTCGGTCATGCCGACAAAAACAGGGCGTGGGACCTGCTCGCCGACGCCAAGCTGGCCTACGACGAAGTGCTGGCTAAAGGTGAACTCGATGAAACGTCGATTGAGCAGGCAACCAAACAGCTTGCGATCTGTGAAGGCTCTGACTGGTTCTGGTGGTTTGGCGATGTCAATCCGTCGGGCAGTGTCAGGGATTTCGACCAGCTGTTTCGGATTCAACTGACGAATCTGTACGGGTTGTTGCAGTTGCCTGTTCCCGCCGTGCTGGATGAGCCGATCTCGCAAGGTGGAGGTAGCGCAGAAAATGCAGGCACTATGGTTAGAAATGTTGGATGAAATCTCAAGACTTCTATGACCGTCGTGCCGGTGTGTTACTGCATCCAACTTCCTTACCATCGCGCGTCCTTGACCGGGATGTAGAGCGCTGGCTGGGCCTGCTCGACGCTGCCGGTTTTTCTGTCTGGCAGGTGCTGCCTCTGGGTGAACCGCAGGGGGGGCTGTCGCCTTATCAGTGCATATCGGCATTTGCGATGAACCCGGCACTGCTGGGTGACTTTCCAACGCTCGACAAGACCGTACCCGGATACATCGAATTCTGTGCCAGCAACCACGAATGGCTGTACGACTATACGCTGTTCAAGGTTTTGAAACAGATGTATGACGATGCGCCCTGGTTCGAATGGCCGGATGAGTGGAAATACCGGCAGCCCCATGCGATGCAGCGGGCTTTCCATGATTTCAAGGATTATGTTGCCGAGTTGAGCTGGGAACAGTACCAGCTGTTTGTGCGCTGGCGTGAAATCAAACAGAAGGCCAATGATAAAGGTATCAGCCTGTTTGGTGACATCCCGTTGTTCGTCGCGCATGACAGTGCTGATGTCTGGGCCCATCCCGAACAGTTTTTACTGGATGAGCAGGGCAGCATGACCGTTGTTGCCGGTGTGCCGCCGGATTATTACTCGGAAACCGGGCAGCGATGGGGCAATCCGCACTACAACTGGGAGGTGATGCGCCAGGAAAATTACGCCTGGTGGTTATCCAGAATCAATCATCACCTGCAGGAATTTGACCTGCTCCGAATAGACCACTTCAGGGGGCTCGAATCGGCCTGGGTCATCGACGCGGCCTGTGAAACCGCTGTCGACGGTTACTGGCACCGGATGCCGGGCGACGAACTGCTGACAAAGATTAATGAGGATGCCGGCCATCTGCCCATCGTCGCCGAAGATCTCGGCATCATTACCCCGGAGGTAACGGCATTGCGCAAAAAACACAATTTGCCGGGCATGTCGGTTCTGCAATTCGGTTTTGACGAGCACGCTGATAATCCGCACAAGCCGAATAATATTCATCAGGATTCGGTCGTATACACCGGTACCCATGATAACGATACTACTAAAGGGTGGTACCAGGGTCTTGATTTAGATGTTAAAAACGACATCTTGCAGACGTTGCGCATCCATTCTTCCGGCGATCATGCGGATCCGGAAGGCGAAGGTACCGCCAATCTGGTGGTCGACAAGCTGATCGATAACGCGATGAATTCGCAGGCGAGCCTGTGCATGATTCCGATGCAGGATTGTTTGCATCTTGGATCTGAAGCCAGAATGAACACACCTGGTACGATAGAGGGGAACTGGTTATGGTCCTTCAGCTGGGAACAAATACACGATGATATTGCGGCCGATATGAAGCTGCGTATAGAAACGGCAAATCGACTGGCCCGGTGATATGGTTGAATCATTAACAAGAGTACAGCACGGCTGGCATCATGATCCGTTCGAATGGCTCGGCGTCCATCACGAACGTCAGGGTTACATCGTTCGCGCCTTCATGCCTTCCGCGGAAAGTGTCGACGTTGTCGGCATCGGACCAATGCAGCGGGTCGAAGGCACCGATTCTTTCGAATTGTTGATCTCGCAACACCAGCGCGATTCGTTGCCCCAGCATTACAGTCTCAGCTGGATTGAAAAAGGGCGCCAGGACAGGCACACCGTGGTCTCTCCCTACAGCTTTGAGCCGCAGCTCAGTCAATATGACCTGGACCTGTTCGCAGTCGGCCATCATCTGCATATTTACCGCATTCTTGGTGCAAGACTCCGCGTCATCGATGGTATCGAAGGGTGCCTGTTCGCGGTCTGGGCGCCGAATGTGAAACGCGTCAGTGTTGTCGGCGATTTCAATGGCTGGCACGGTTTACGCCATCCGATGCGCAGCCGCGGTGCCTCCGGTGTCTGGGAGCTGTTTATTCCGGGTTTGCACGTGCATGACAGTTACAAGTTCGAGATTCGCAGCAGCACCGACGAGATCCTGCACAAAACGGATCCTTACGCGCGTGTCATGGGTATGCGCCCGGAAACCACCAGTCTGGTACCGGCCCGGGATGCCTACCACTGGAACGACGAGCCGTGGTTGCAGCACCGCAGGGGCTGGCAGTGGCTGCACGAGCCGATGTCGATTTACGAGGTCCACGCAGGCTCCTGGCGACGCCACGAAGACGGCGGCTTCCTGAGTTATACCGAACTGGCGGAACAGCTGGTTCCTTACGTCAAGGAGCTGGGTTACACCCATATCGAATTACTGCCCGTGACCGAACACCCGCTGGACCAGTCCTGGGGTTACCAGGTGAGCGGCTACTACACACCGACAGCGCGCCACGGCAGCCCGGACGAATTCAGGCATTTCGTCGATGAATGTCATCGCAACCATATTGGCGTCATTCTCGACTGGGTTCCGGCCCATTTTCCACGCGATGAGTTCGCGCTGGCCAGGTTCACCGGTGAAGCCTGTTACGAATACGGCGATCCCAACAAGGGCGAGCACCAGGACTGGGGTACGCTGATATTCAATTACGGGCGCAATGAAGTCCGCAATTTTCTGATTTCCAACGCGGTTTTCTGGATCGAAGAGTTCCACATCGACGGCCTGCGTGTGGATGCGGTCGCGTCCATGCTCTATCTCGATTATTCGCGTGAACACGGTCAGTGGTCACCCAATGTCTACGGCGGCCGTGAACACCTCGAGGCCATGGACTTCCTCAAGCACCTGAATGAAACCGTGCACGCGGAATTCCCCGGCGTGCTGACCCTGGCCGAGGAAAGCACCGACTGGCCGCAGGTATCACGCCCGACAGACAGTGGCGGTCTCGGCTTTTCGATGAAATGGAATATGGGCTGGATGCACGATACGCTCAAATATTTTCAGGCGGATCCGGTCTACCGACGCTTTCACCAGAACCAGCTGACCTTCAGTCAACTTTACGCCTATAGCGAAAACTTTGTACTGCCGCTCTCGCACGATGAAGTCGTACACATGAAACGCAGTATGCTGGACAAGATGCCGGGCGATGTCTGGCAGAAGTTCGCCAACCTGAGAGCGTTGTACGCTTACCAGTTTGCACATCCCGGTAAAAAACTGCTGTTCATGGGCGGAGAATTCGGGCAATGGGACGAATGGAGTGAGCAGCGCTCGCTGGACTGGATCGTCGCCGGCATGGACAAACATGCCGGCTTGTACAATCTGATCCGTGATCTGAACCAGCTTTACCGGGAAAACCCTGCGCTGCATGCGCACGATTTCCAGCAGGAGGGGTTCCAGTGGATCTCCTGCGAGGACGCAGATAACTCGGTACTGGTGTTTTTGCGCCGCTCAAGATTCGAATCCATCATCTGTGCGTTCAATTTCACCCCGGTGCCGCGGGAAAACTATGCCATCGGTGTACCGGAAGAAGGCGCGTATGTCGAAGTGCTGAATTCCGACGCCTCCTGGTACGGTGGCAGTAACACGGGTAATGCTGGTAAGGTTCAGACCGTCCGGCAGAAAGAACACGGTTTTGATTACACCCTGAAACTGACACTACCGCCTCTGGCAGGATTGTTTTTACATAAGGAAAGCGAGTGAACATTCTATTTGCGGCCAGCGAGGCTTACCCGTTCATTAAAACGGGCGGCCTGGGAGACGTGATTCACAGTCTCCCCGTTGCGTTGAACAAACTGGGTGACAATGTGCGTCTGGTGCTGCCGGCGTACAGGCATGTGCTCGCCTCGGTTGACTCCTTGCGGGATCTGGGGACCATCGATGTGCCGGGTGCCGGCAACAGGCACAAGGTTCGTATTATCCAGGCGCACGAGGATACGCTCGGCGATTACCTGTATCTGGTCGATGTCCCTGATCTGTTCGACAGGCCGGGTAATCCCTATGTGCACTCGGACGGCTTCGCCTGGCCGGATAACGCAGAACGCTATACCGTATTCAGCCGCGCGGTGACACTGCTGGCAAGATGGGTGCCTGGCAGTAACTGGCGCCCTGATGTGGTGCATTGCCATGACTGGCAGACCGGTCTGGTGCCTGCGTTTCTGAGTATGGTGCACAATTCACCGGCAACGGTTTTCACCATCCATAACCTCGCCTATGACGGTCATTTTTCGCAGGATGATTTCAACAACCTGAACCTGCCGCCGGCCTGGTGGTCACCCGAGTTTGTCGAGTTTTTCGGCGGTTTCTCGATGCTCAAGGCGGGTATGATTTTCTCGGACCACGTCACCACGGTGAGTCCAACCTACGCAAAAGAGATCTGTACACCCGAATTCGGTAATCGCTTCGAGGGTGTGCTGCGCAGCCTCGGCGGCAAACTCACCGGTATTCTCAACGGTATCGACCTGGATATCTGGAATCCCGAGACCGACAGGCATATTGCACAGAACTACACCTTCGATGACAGCTTCACGCAGGCGAAAGCGGAAAACAAAAAGCACCTGCTGCAGGTTGCCGGTCTACCTGAAAGTGATGCGCCGCTGCTCGGTTTTGTCGGTCGTCTGGTCGAACAGAAGGGTATTGACCTGATAACCGACATGCTGCCGCCGTTGTTCGAGCATACCAACGCGAATATGGTCATTCTGGGTTCGGGGCATATGGCTTATGAAACCGATCTGATGAATCTTGCCACCCGGTACCCGCGGCGTCTGCATGTGCATATCGGTTATTCGGAAGAACTGGCGCACCAGATCGAAGCGGGTGCCGACATGTTCATCATGCCGTCACGGTTCGAGCCCTGCGGTTTGAACCAGATGTACAGCCTGCGCTACGGGACGCCGCCCGTGGTCAACAATACCGGCGGCCTGGCCGACACGGTCGTTGATGTTTCGCTGAAAACCCTGAAGGACAGGACGGCCACCGGCTTCGTGTTCAAGCGGGCGGACTCGGAATCGCTGTACTCGATGATCTGCAGTGCACTCGATCTTGTCATGAACACAAAACTCTGGCATCAAGTTTGCATCACTGCAATGCAACAGGAGCTGGGTTGGGAGGCCAGCGCGAAACAGTATCAGGAACTGTACCGGGCAGAAGCGGAAAAGAAACATGAATGACAAAGACTGGATAGAAGACAGCACACTCGAAGAAATTGCACCATTACCGGCGGACAGCCAGTCGCTGTCGGAGGGTTTTCATCGTTACCTTCGAAATCACCTCGGCCACTTCATGGGCTTCGTGCCGTTTTACCTGTACGAGGCGTTGTCATTGACGATTCGCGATCGCGTTATGTGGAAATGGCACAAAACCTGGAAACGCCAAAGCGAAGCGAATACCCGCAAGGCGTATTATCTGTCACTGGAGTTTCTGATCGGCCGCGCGCTGGGAAATCATTTGCTGAACCTGGATATCGAAAAGGAAACGGCGGATGCGCTGATGAAATACACCGTCGAGCTCGAGGACGTGATCGACGAAGAGCCCGACGCCGGCCTGGGTAACGGCGGCCTCGGGCGGCTGGCTGCCTGTTTCATGGACAGCTGCGCCACACTCGATCTGCCGGTGATCGGCTACGGCCTGCGCTACGAATACGGCATGTTTCACCAGCAGATCGATCACGGCTACCAGGTCGAGGAGCCCGATCACTGGCTGCGTGACGGAAATCCCTGGGAAGTGCCGCGGCCCGAATATGAACAGACCATTCATTTCGGCGGCCGCGCGCACCATTATCACGACGCTGACGGCGTGCATCGTGTGCGCTGGGTGGATACCCACGATGTCGTCGCGATAGCGTACGATCTGCCGATCTCCGGCTATCGCAATGACACGGTTAATACGCTGAGGCTATGGAAATCGACTTCAACCAAGGCGTTCGATCTGGATGACTTCAACCGGGGCAGCTACGCCGAGGCGGTCGAAGCCAAGAACGAGGCCGAACACATCACCATGGTGCTGTACCCGAACGACGCCAGCGAGAGCGGCAAGGAATTGCGCCTCAAGCAGCAGTATCTGCTGGCCTCCGCCAGCCTGAAAGACGTGATCCGCAAATGGGAAAAGACCCATGGCGACAACTACGACAATTTCGCCGAATTCAATGTCTTCCAGATGAATGACACGCATCCGACCATCGCAGTTGCCGAGCTGATGCGCATTCTGATGGATGAGAAGGGATTGCTGTGGGATCAGGCCTGGGAAATCACGCAGAAAACGATGGCTTACACCAACCATACGCTGCTGCCCGAGGCGCTGGAAAAATGGCCGGTCAGGTTGATGGAAAGGCTGCTGCCGCGCCCGATGGAGATCATCTACCACATCAACAAACTGTTTCTGCACGATATCGCGATGCGCTGGCCGGGCGATACCGAAAAGCAGTCGCGTATGTCCCTGATCGACGAGGAAGGTGACAAGGCGGTACGCATGGCATACCTCGCCATTATCGGCAGTTTCTCGATCAATGGTGTGGCGGCCCTGCATTCCCGGCTGTTGTGCGAAGGCCTGTTCCGCGATTTCTATGAACTCTGGCCGGAACGCTTCAATAACAAGACCAACGGTGTAACGCCGCGGCGCTGGATCGCCTACGCCAATCCGTCGATGTCGGCATTGATCAGTCATCAAATCGGTGACGACTGGATCAGGGACCTCGGGCAGATTGACCGGCTGAAAGACTACATCGGTGATGACCATAAAAAATTCCAGAAAAAATGGCACAAGGTCAAACAGCAGAACAAGCAGCGCCTCGCCGATCTGGTCAAGCAAACATGCGATGTCGACTTCGATACCTCATCCATGTTCGACGTTCAGGTCAAGCGTATCCATGAGTACAAGCGTCAGCTGCTGAATCTGCTGCACGTTGTGCATCTGTACAACCGTATCAAGAAGGGTGACACCGAGAACTGGACACCACGTTGCGTCCTGTTCGGAGGCAAGGCTGCACCCGGCTATCACATGGCAAAACTGATCATCAAGCTGATTAACAACGTTGCCAAGGTGGTCAACGAGGACGTCGATGTCGGCAACCGCCTCAAGGTGGCATTTCTGCCTGACTATAATGTTTCCAAGATGGAAATCATCGCCCCCGGCACGGATTTGTCCGAACAGGTATCGACCGCCGGCAAGGAAGCGTCCGGTACCGGTAATATGAAATTCATGATGAATGGTGCGATTACGATCGGTACTTACGATGGCGCCAATATCGAGATCCTGGATGCCGTCGGTGACGACAACTTTTTCCTGTTTGGCCTCAAGGCGGAGGAGGTCGAACAGATGCGTCACGATTATCAGCCGCATCAGATTATCGATGACGATCCCGACCTGCAGGATGTGATGTTTCTGCTTGAAAGCGGTCACTTCAACCTGTTCGAACCCAGCATATTCAATGACATCATTGCTTCACTGAAAAGCCCGCATGATCCCTGGCTGACACTGGCCGATTTCCGCAGTTACGTTGATGCGCATGACGAAGCCGCGGCGGCCTATCGTGACAGGGAGCGGTGGGTACGCATGAGTATCCTCAATACAGCATGCAGCGGATTTTTCTCGACTGACCGCACCATGCTGGAATACAACAACGATATCTGGAAGCTGACACCCGGCGTAAACCAGTAGCTCGCAGCACCTGACTGGTGCGCCTTGCGCAATATTGGCGCAAATTTCATATTCTCCTAACAGTTATCTGCTATTAATGCTTTGTAACTCAGTCACATATAAATATTATTGATGGCACGAAAGTTGTAATGCCTGTTACAGTACCCAAATATAAAAGGCAATCATATGACTATCTACGTACGAAGCGGGCACCGCGGTCGAGGCCGGAAGACACCCAATGACAGATAACACCGGAGTTCCGCGCCAGCCAACCTTGCTGATCATTCTTGACGGCTTTGGTGTGAACATGAGCAAGCAGAATAATGCCGTCGCACTGGCGAATACGCCGCGGCTGGATGAATACTTCGCCCGCTATGCGCACACGCACATCAATGCTTCGGGTGATTCGGTCGGCCTGCCCGACGGGCAGATGGGTAATTCCGAGGTCGGACACATGACGCTTGGCAGCGGTCACGTGATTTTGCAGGACATGGTGCAGATCAGTCGCGCGATCGAGGCCGGCAGTTTTTTTGACAACAAGGCACTGCTTGCGTCGGTGCGTAGCGCGCGTGATCGGGATCGGCCCGTACACCTCATCGGGCTTGTATCTGATGGCGGTGTGCACAGCCATATCGATCACCTCAAGGCATTGATACAGCTTTGCAAGCAAAATGGTGCCAGGCCGCTGCTGCACATGATCACGGACGGGCGCGATACGCCGCCCAGGTCTGCACTGGTTTATTTGCGCGAGATCGAAAGTGTGTTGCACGAAGCCGGAGGCGCAATCGCAACCATCGTCGGCCGCTATTATGCGATGGACAGGGACCGGCGCTGGGAACGGACCGAAATGGCCTGGCGCGCGCTGATGCTGGGGCAGGGCGGCAAGGCGCTTTCGGCGGAATCGGCGATCGGCAGTGCCTACGCCAAGGGCGACAGCGATGAGTTTATCCGACCGATCAAACTTCCTGCCTCGGACGACATCATCGCCGGTGATGAGGTCGTGTTCTTCAACTACCGCAAGGACCGGCCCAGGCAGCTGGTGGCAGCACTGGGATCAGACAACTTCGCCGGCTTCGATCGTGGTGAGATGCCGCTGGCGAATGTAACCTGCATGATGCCGTACGAGAGCAGCTTCAGTTTCCCCTATGCGTTCGAACCACAGCGTCCACGGACGACCCTGGCGAGGGAGATCAGCAGGGCTGGCCTGTCGCAGTTTCATTGTGCAGAAACGGAAAAATTCAGCCACATTACACATTTTTTTAACGGTGGCCGTGATCAGCCGCACAGCGGTGAGAAGCGGATGTTGATTCCGTCACCGAAAGTCGCGACTTATGATCAGATGCCCGCGATGAGCGCGCCACGGGTTGCGGATGCCGTTGAGTCGGCGATCAGGCAAAACGAATATGCATTTATCGTCGTCAACTTTGCCAATGGCGATATGGTCGGGCATACCGCGGTAGCGGATGCGGTGATCGATGCGGTCGAGGTGCTCGATCGTGAAGTTGGCCGCGTGCTCGATGCGGCCATCGAAGCAGGCTATTCGGTCATTCTTACCGCCGATCACGGCAATTGTGAGGAAATGGTCGATCCCGTTACCGGTAAACCGCATACACAGCACACGACCTATCCGGTGCCGTGCATGGTAATCGACCGGCAGCACTGGAAACTGACGTCTTCCGGTGAACTTGCCAATATCGCACCCACCGTGCTGCAGTTGATGGGGCTGGCGGTGCCCGCTGCGATGAAATCTTCGCTGCTGTTGAAGCCCTTACCCGGAAGCCACAAGGATCCTTACCAGCGAGCCGGTCTCAAGGTCGTCGCCTGATTCCCGTTAACCGCGTTTAGGCGTTGTCACTTGCAGCGCGCAGTGATGATGTGTAAAAGCATGTTTCGGGCCGCAAATACTGAGAATAACCCGGATCTCAGCTATAAAAATACAAACAGGTAATCACTGACAGGAGCCTCTGGATGGTTACTGCTGAGCAGAATATCGAAACAGCCGACCCCACCAATATCGTTATCTTCGGAGCCGCGGGCGATCTGACCAAGCGCAAACTGATTCCGGCGCTGGTGCGCATGATCGATTGCGGCCTCGTACATCCCGACAGCCGTATCATCGGCGTGGTAAACAACCGTACCGAAGAAGTCTGGTTCAAGCTGATCCGTGACGGCCTGGAACAGTTCTCGCCTGAACTGGGTATGGATGGTGATCGCTGGGCTGCGTTTGCATCCCGCCTGATCATGGTGCCCGGGGATCTTGCGCAGCAGGACACCTACGTACGTCTGCGAGAATCACTGCAAACACTGGGCGGCAGAAAGAACGCGATGTTCTACTGTGCCGTACCACCCGAGTGGTACGGCAAGGTCGCAAACGGGCTGGAAAGCACCGGGCTGGTCAGCGAAGAGGAAGGTTACCGCCGGCTGGTGATCGAAAAACCGTTTGGCATGAACCTGGAGACGGCACGCGCGCTCAACCAGGAGCTGCAGTCCGTGTTCGACGAAAAACAGATCTACCGAATCGACCACTATCTGGGCAAGGAAAGCGTGCAAAACCTGCTGGTATACCGCTTTGCCAACAGCATCATGGAACCGCTGTGGAACCGCAATTATATCGATCATATCCAGATATCGGTCTCTGAAACGCTGGGTATCGAGTACCGCGCCAAATACTATGAGCATTCGGGTGCTCTTCGGGACATGATTCAGAGCCATTTGATGCAGGTCATGACGCTGGTGGCGATGGAACCACCGGTGGAGTTCACCGCCGACGCGGTGCGCGATGAAAAAATGAAAGTGTTGCGTGCTGTGCGTCGTTTCGATCCCGACCATGTCAAAAACCAGACAGTCGCGGCGCAGTACGCTTCGGGTGCAATCAACGAGGATCAGGTGCCCGCTTATGTTGCCGAGGAGGGTGTTTCACCGGATTCGGCCACCGAGACCTTTGCCGCGGTCCGCTTTTTTATCGACAACTGGCGCTGGCAGGGCGTGCCTTTCATTCTATGGACCGGCAAGCGCCTGCCGAAAAAAGTGTCCGAAGTCATGATTCGTTTTCGCAAGCCGCCGTTCAACCTGTTCGACAGTCATGCCTCGATCCCTGCACCGAATGCGCTGGTGTTCAGATTGCAGCCGGATGGTGGTGTGGTACTGCGCCTGAACGCGAAAAAACCCGGGTTGACCACCGATAACGAGGAACTGGTGATGCGCGCGCCTTATGCCGATAATGCTTCCGAAGTCGCGGATGCTTACGAAGTGCTGATGCATGATGTACTCACCGGTGACGGCACCCTGTTTTCGCGTTCCGATGAAGTGGAAGAGTCCTGGGATATCGTCGAACCGATACTCGGGGCCTGGAAGGACCGCGTGTCAATCGAGCGCTACCGCGCGGGTACCTGGGATATTCCTGCGATGGACGAACTGGCCAGCGACTGTGCCTGCGGCTGGCACAAACCCAGCTGATTGTGCCGGAACTCAGCGTTTTTGCCGATGCCGAATCGGTGGCGCAGGCGGCGGCCGATTATCTGGCCAGTCAGATCAGCGCCTGTGTCAACGCCCGGGGCGTTTGCCACGTCGCCTTGCCGGGCGGGTCGACCCCGGCACGATGCCTCGAACTTTTGTCTCAGCAAGACCTTCCCTGGCAGAAAATCCACTGGTACCTCGGTGACGAGCGCTGCTACCCGGTGGGACACGAGGAGCGCAATGACCGCATGATCGAACGTCAGTTGTGGTCAAGGATCGACGCGCCTGCTCAAACCCGGCATCCGATCGCGGCCGAACTGGGGCCGCAACAGGCGGCAAAACACTACGCCGGGCTGATCGATGCTGTCGGCCGTCTCGATATCGTCGTGCTGGGTATGGGCGAGGATGGCCATACTGCCAGTTTGTTTCCGGAAAATTCGGCATTAGACAGTGATGATTCCGTGGTGGCAGTGTATCATGCACCCAAGCCGCCGGCCGAAAGGGTGACGCTGGGATTAAAAACCATACAGTCAGCGGAACAGCGCATTGTGCTGGTGTCGGGCAGCGGCAAACGTGAAGCATTGAATCAGATAGAACGAGGGGTGAAGCTTCCGATCTCCCGCATCGGGCCGTCAAGCTGGTTTGTCGATGAGGCGGCCGCTCCCGATGCAAATGGAATTTGAATGAATAATAAAAACGGTAAACTGAATATACTGCTGATCAGTGTACATGGGTTGATTCGCGGGCAGGATCTGGAACTGGGCCGCGACGCCGATACCGGCGGGCAGACAAAATACGTGGTCGAACTGCTATGTGCACTGGGTGAGCGACCCGAGGTGGCTCAGGTCGATCTGCTGACCCGGCGTATCGTCGATCCGGCCGTCAGCGAGGATTATGCAGAACCGATCGAATCCCTGTCTGACAATACGCGAATCATACGTCTCGATTGCGGCGAAGAAGGCTACCTCCCCAAGGAGGCGCTGTGGGATTCGCTGGAGAATTTTTCCGACAACGCACTGGCTTTCCTCAACAATCAGCCTGATTTACCCGACATCATTCACAGCCATTATGCTGACGCCGGCTATGTTGGAACACGATTGTCTCACCAGCTCAACATTCCACTGATTCATACCGGCCATTCACTCGGCAGAACCAAACGCAAGCGCCTGCTGGCCAGCGGTATGAAACGTGACGTCATTGAAGCGCGCTATAACATTTCACGCCGTATCGATGCTGAAGAAGAGACCCTGGGAGCGGCGGAACGTGTTATCACCAGTACCAACCAGGAGATCATCGAGCAGTATGGTCTTTATGATTACTACCAGCCGGAAAAGATGCGCGTTGTCCCGCCGGGCACCGATCTGGAAAAGTTTTACCCGCCGGAAGATTACGAACACGGCAGCACGATCTACCAGGACATCGTTCGTTTTCTGAAGGAACCCGATAAACCGATCATCCTGGCGCTTTCGCGTCCGGATCAGCGAAAAAACATCAACACCCTGGTCGAGGCCTACGGCGAATCTGAAGAACTCAAGCAGATGGCGAACCTGGTCCTTATTGCCGGCAACCGTGACGATATCCGGGATATGGACAGCGGCGCCCAGGAAGTGATCGCTGAAATTTTTCTCACCATCGACTCGCATGATCTTTACGGTAAAGTCGCTTATCCGAAACATCACCATCCCGATGATGTACCCGTGATCTATCGACTGGCTGCGACTTCCGGCGGCGTGTTTATCAATCCGGCATTGACCGAACCCTTCGGCCTGACGCTGATCGAAGCAGCCGCTTCCGGTTTGCCGATTGTCGCCACCGAAGACGGCGGGCCGACGGATATCATCAACAACTGTCATAACGGCTGTCTGATCGATCCGCTGGACAAGGCTGCGATGGCAGAAACCCTGATAAGAGTGCTGGACGACCATAACAACTGGAAGAGCCTGGCCCACAATGGCGTCAAAGGCGTACGCGAGCATTATTCATGGCAGGCGCATGCTGAAAAATACATCAAGACCATTAAACCGGTGGTGGACAAGAGCGAACCGTTGACCCGGATGGAGGTGAAGCGGCGGCCCATGCTCTACCATGATCGAGCGCTGTTCACTGACCTTGATCAGAACCTGCTCGGCAATCCGGACTCATTAAGGGAATTTGTACGCGTAATCCAGGAAAACCGGCGTTGCACCACCTTTGGTATCGCGACCGGACGTCGGCTGGACTCTGCGCTGAAAGTGCTGCGCAAATATCATATACCGTTACCGGATGTACTGATCTCCAGTCTCGGTACCGAGATTTATTATATGCCCCACCTCACAAGGGATACGGCGTGGTCCTACCACATCGATCATATGTGGCGACGCAGAGCCGTCGTTCGTGTACTCGATGAGTTGCCGGGTCTCGAACTGCAGCCCAAGCTGGAACAGAGTAAATACAAGATCAGTTATTTCTATGATCCCGGTGTCGCACCGGAGATCAACGAAATTGTGCACCTGCTGCATCAACACGACCAGTCGGTGAATGTGGTGCTGGCGTTTGGTCAGTATCTGGATGTGGTGCCGGCACGGGCTTCGAAGGGATACGCTTTACGCTGGTTCGCGGAAATGTGGGGAATTCCGCTGGAACATATCCTCGCGGCGGGCGGCTCCGGTGCTGATGAAGACATGATGCGCGGTAATACCAAGTCGGTCGTTGTTGCCAACCGCCATCACGAGGAACTCTCCGAACTCGCGGACATAGAAAGTATCTACTACGCCGACAAGCCGTTTGCGGGCGGCATTCTTCAGGCCATTGAACACTATGATTTTTTTCGAGACTGCAAGGTGACCAGCTGATGCCGGTCAAGCTGCTGCTCTGTACCGATCTGGATCGAACCCTGTTGCCCAACGGGCCGGAACCGGAATCGGCGGAGGCAAGAGACAGATTCAGTCAGCTGGCGACCGAGGCGGGTGTGGTGCTGGTCTATGTGACCGGCAGGGACCAGGCGCTGGTCATGGATGCGATCGAAGAATACCAGCTGCCGCAACCCGATTTTGTCATCGCCGACGTGGGTTCCACGATTTATCAGATAAAGCAGGCCGAGTGGCATGGTTGGGACAACTGGGAACAGGAAATCGCCGGCGACTGGCAGGGCCGCTCGCACGACGAGGTCCACGCCCTGTTTGCGGAACTGCCATCATTGACACTGCAGGAACAAGCGAAACAGAAGCGCTACAAGCTCAGTTATTACGTTCCACTCGAAGCTGATCACCAGACGCTGATGTCGAACATGCATACTGTACTGCTCGATCATCATATCAGCGCGAACCTGATTTGGAGTATCGACGAACTCGCGGATACCGGCCTGCTCGATGTGCTGCCTGCCAGTGCAAGTAAACGTCACGCGATTGAATACCTGATGCAACAACTGGATTTCGGTCTGTCGAACACAATATTTGCCGGTGACAGCGGCAATGACATGGCGGTACTCACCAGCCCGATACGTTCGGTACTGGTTGCCAATGCCAGTGATGAAGTGCGTCACGAGGCGAGGCAGATGGTTTTGCACATGGGACAGAATGAAACCCTGTATTTTGCCAGCGGTGGCTTTCTTGAAATGAACGGTAATTACAGCGCAGGTATACTCGAAGGCGTCGTGCACTTTATGCCCGAAGTGCAACAGGTGCTGGAACAGGCGTTGGAACAGGCGACATGATTCAGAATAATCCGGTAATTCCGGTCATCTTCGGTGAAGTGCTGTTTGACTGTTTTCCCGATGGTAACTCGGTGCTCGGTGGAGCGCCGTTTAATGTTGCCTGGCACCTGCAGGCATTCGGCATGTCGCCATTGATGATTTCGAGTATCGGCGATGACGAGCTCGGCAATGACGTAAAGGCGGCCATGCAGGACTGGAACATGAGTACAGCCGGCCTGCAGTCAGACCCGGCTCATCCTACCGGCAGCGTGGATATTGAATTCGATAACGGCGAACCCCGCTACACGATTGTCGAGCACCGTGCCTATGATCATATCGATCCGGGGTCCTTGCCGTCGTTACCGGAAAACAGGCTGCTTTACCATGGTTCTCTGGCGCTGCGTAACCAGACCTCGCGTGACGCACTGGCAGCGTTGAAGTCACAGCACAGGGGCACGGTATTCATGGATGTCAATCTGCGCGATCCCTGGTGGGAAAGACAGTATGTTCTGAATCTCGCCAGCGAGGCTGACTGGGTCAAGCTCAATGAAGACGAGCTGGTGCTGCTGAGCAGTGAACGGGACACAATCGAAGCGCAGGCGCACGCGTTCATGGATACGCATGCGTTGAAAGGCCTGGTGGTGACACTGGGAGAAAAAGGTGCACTGGCCCTGACCAGCGACGGCTCACGCGCGATGGTATCGCCTTCGCAAACGCTCGATGTTGTTGATACCGTCGGTGCCGGTGACGCATTTACATCCGTGCTGATACTGGGGATTATTCGTGACTGGCCGCTTGAGTCGACGATGCAGCGTGCGCAGGCATTCGCATCACAGATTGTCGGCCAGCAGGGTGCGACCGTGCACGACCACGCGTTTTACCAGGTGATGATTGCTGACTGGGATCTGTAACACTCCAGGTTGACAACCGGCCGGTTGATTCTGTTCAGCGCAAACCAACAGAGTTTAGGTTGTTCCGATGTACGAGCAGGTATCACATTCGCTACTCAATGAAATCCTGGTCAAGTTGAAGCCGGATATCAAGGCAGAAGACCTGCGATATTTTTATATTCGTCTTGGTGCGAATTTTTACGCCATCTATTCGCTGTTCCATCTTCTCTACGGACACCGCGATGACTTCAAACAGCAGGCCCAGCGACTGGTCGAAACCATGGCGCGACAGTACATCGCACGACCCGACCAGTACAAACAGAAAGATATCGAGCGGGAAAAGGATCACAACTGGTTTCTGCACCAGCAATGGACCGGTATGGCGTTATATTGTGACGGTTTTGCCGGCAAGCTGAAAAACCTGAAGGACAGGGTGGCCTATTTTCAGGACCTCGGTGTCAATATGGTGCACATCCTGCCCATCATGTCATGTCCCAGGGGAAGCAGTGATGGTGGCTACGCTGTCAGTGACTTTCGCAAAGTCGATGAACGTTTTGGTGACCTGGAAGACCTCGATCAGCTGGCGACGGAACTGGGCAAGCGCGACATCCTGTTGACGCTTGATGTCGTGCTCAACCATACCTCGAATGAACACGAATGGGCACAGAAAGCCGTTGCCGGTGATGAACGATACCAGGATTACTATTACATGTTCCCAAGCAGGGAAGTGCCGGACATGTTTGAGCAGACCATGCCCGAAATTTTTCCGGAAACCGCTCCGGGCAATTTCACCCGGGTCGAGGGCATGGATAAATGGGTGATGACGGTATTCAAGAATTATCAGTGGGATCTTAACTACAGTAATCCTGCTGTGTTCATCGAGATGATGGATATCATTCTGTTCTGGGCGAATCACGGTGCTGACATTCTACGTCTCGACGCGGTCGCATTCCTGTGGAAAAAAATCGGCACGACCTGCCAGAATGAACGCGAAGCACACCTGATCCTGCAGCTGATGAAAGACTGCTGCCAGGTGACCGCACCCGGTGTGCTGTTTATTGCCGAAGCCATCGTCGCACCGGTTGAGGTCGCCAAGTACTTTGGCGAAGATGCGATCAACGCCAAGGAATGCGAAATCGCCTACAACGCAACATTCATGGCGCTGCTGTGGGATGCCGTTGCGACGCGGAATGCGCAGCTGCTGAACCAGGGGCTCAAAAGCCTGCCAGACAAACTCGAGCGTGCAACCTGGCTGAATTACATCCGCTGTCACGATGATATCGGCCTAGGTTTCGACGACAACGACATCCGCCTGGCGGGCTATGATCCCATACCGCACAGGCGCTTTCTGATTGATTACTTTACCGGGCAATTCGAAGGTTCTGTTGCCAGGGGCAAACCTTTCGGCCATAGCGCCAGCACCGGCGATGCGCGTATTTCCGGTTCACTGGCATCGCTGGTTGGTCTCGAAGACGCGATTGAGAAGGGCGATCCTGAACAGATCGAGGACGCGATCAAGATCATCATTCTGCTGCACGGCATGATCATGTCATTCGGCGGCATACCACTGCTTTATTACGGCGATGAAATCGGCACCACCAATGATTACAAGTACGTCAAGGATGAACGCAAGTCGGGTGATACGCGCTGGATGCACCGGCCGACCTTCGACTGGGAAAAGGCGGAATTGCGAAACAAGCCCAATACCATCGAAAACCGCATATTCCAGGCGTTGAAAAAAATGATTGCGGTACGCAGGGAAGTTGCGGCATTTGCCGATTTCAATAACCGTGAATTACGCGATTCCGGCAATCCCCACCTGTTTGCTTTCTGCCGGGTGAATCCCAGCTATGTTTCTGACCGCGTGCTGGTGGTGGGCAATTTCGACAAGCATCCCCAGCATGTCGAGATTGAAAAACTGACGCAGGCGGGTTCGATGCAGCATTGCCAGTTGCACGATCTGTACAGCGGTGAAAAACCGGTCATGTTCAAGAACGCACTGGTGGTGCCACCTTACCGGTTCTACTGGCTGCACGCGCGTTGAATGTAACGCTGGTGTGTTGATTCAGAGACTGGTCAGTTTATTCCAGGTCTGAATATGACTGTCGGAAAGCAACTGCATTAAAAAAGAAAAGGCCTGATCGAGATTGGCGACAGCCCTGTCTGAAACGGGCAGGCCCAGGTCGAATGCATATCCCCTGATTGAAAGCATAAACGCAGGTGCTGGCTCGGTGCGATAGACCTTGCCATAGGTTGCGAGCAGCGATTGCGGGCTCATCGCGTGGGTGGTGTAGCTGTCATCCTCGAGTGGATTCAGCCGATAAAATTCAAATGGTGCGGTCGCCGACAGGCTGGCGTCGATGAATACGATGCGTTCACGGTTTTCCATGTCGACCGTGTGTTCGATCTGCAGCTGAAAGTCGGTCAGCACCTCGACATCGGGCGATGGATTGTCAACCAGCAGATCGTACATGCGTGGACCGAGCGCATCATCACCGCGTGACGGATTGCCCCAGGTAAAGATCAGGATTGGTTTGATTGTGTCTGGCATTCTGTATCGTTATACCCGGGTTGCACCGTAAAGACGTAAAGATCGAAAAACAAGGTTTATTGACCGCAGAGGCGCAGAGGAGACTCGGGGTAAAGGTAGTAATGGCATTATTCGCGAGAACTATTCCGCCGCAAAACTCGAAATCGCAACTGTTCAAAAAACCTCTGCGTCTCTGCGGTTAAATAACTCGATAGCTTTGCAAGCTTTGCGTCTTTACGGCGAATAATAATGAAAACAACCTGTGGTTCAGCCAATCGTACGCTGGATCTCACCAGAGGGACGCTTTTCAAGTCGGTCAACCAGTTCGTTGTTCTCGTCCACCAGGCTGATTTCCAGCGGCATCTTGCCCATCGCGTGGGTTGCGCAGGACAGGCAGGGGTCATAGGCGCGTATCGTGACTTCGATCTGGTTGAGCAGGGGTTCGGTCAGTTTGTTGCCGTCGAGGTAGTTGCTGGCAACCTGGCGGATGGATTCATTCATCGCCTGGTTGTTGTTTGTCGTCGATACGATCAGGTTGGCCTTGTTGACGACACCATCGTCGTCGATTTCGTAGTGATGGAACAGGGTGCCGCGCGGCGCTTCGATCACACCGATACCGCAGTTGTGCATTTCGCCCTTGTTCAGCAAGTCGGTGCCAGAGATGTCCGGGTCGTGCAGCAGTTGCTGGATGGATTCGGCACAGTAGAGCAGTTCGATCAGGCGTGCCCAGTGAAACGCGAGCGATGAGTGCACCGGTTTTCCGGTGCCGACGGCCGTGAATTCAACGCGCTCTTTTTCAGCCAGCGGCGTGGTGAAGAAATCACAGT
>CP070838.1:826860-862328 GCA_020341835.1 Thiotrichales bacterium
TCGACGGACCGCCTGGGAAAAAAGTGAGTGAAATGCGGCGACAGCATATTGGTGTAGTAGGCCACCGCCTGTAACTGGCAGGCACCGCTTTTTTCACAGCCCGGGCAGACATGGTTGCCTTCAACGAACAGCATCTGCAGCAGGGAGCGCCGGTTATTCATGATTTCATCGGACGAATTATCCACTTCCATGTCTGCGATGGCCGGTTGCGTACAGGCCGAGACCTGCCTGCCATTGGTCTGTACGATGCAGACGCGGCAGCTGCCGTGCGGTGTGAATTCCGGGTTGTGGCACAGATGCGGAATATACTCGCCCGCTCTCAATGCGGCATCCATGATGGTATCGCCATCTTCGAAGGCAATGGTTTTGCCGTCCAGTTTGAAAGTTTTATTGTCACTCATGACTCTGTCCCTATGTGTGCGCCGGGGTCATCGCGCCCGGTAATATCACGCGCATCCTGCAACGCGGCGTCCAGGTCGAAGGCGGGTTCATATCCGGTATGTTTAAGGCGCTTCTGATAGATATTCGGGAACTTGCTCAAGGTATCCAGCACCGGGTTTGCCGCAGTCGCCCCCAGTCCGCAATGACTGGCGGTACGCATTAACTGTCCGATATTCGACATCTCTTTGAGATCATATTCGCCGGCATGTCCCGAATGAACCTTGTTGACCAGGTCTTTTAACAATGAACCGCCTACGCGACAGGGCGTACAGAAGCCGCAGCTTTCATGGACGAAGAAATCTGCAAAGTTTTTGACCATGTCGAGCATGTCGCGTTCCCGGTTGAACACCATCAAGGAGCCACCGGTGGACACGTCTTCGAACGCGATACGGCGTTCGAACTCCTCAGCAGGGACGGTCATGCCGGCGGCGCCGGCCACCTGCACGGCCTGGGCATCAATTGCACCGCAGTCCTTGAGGATGTCCTGGATCGATACTCCGAACGGATACTCGTAGATGCCGGGTTTTTCACAGTCACCGGAGATGCTGAGCAATTTGGTGCCGCTCGATTCTGCAGTGCCGACCGAGCGAAACCATTCAGCGCCGTGGACTGCTATCAGCGCAGCCGAGATGAATGTTTCGACATTATTGACCACAGTGGGTTGATCCATGTACCCGTTGGTCACCGGGAAGGGTGGGCGTTTGCGCGGTATGCCGCGTTTGCCTTCGAGTGACTCGATCAGCGATGATTCCTCCCCGCATATGTACGCGCCTGCCCCCATATGAATCTCGATGTCGAAGTCAAAACCCTGCTTGCCGAGGATGTCCTTGCCCAGCAGGCCCTCATCGCGCCGCTGCTGCAGGATCTGCTCCAGAGGTTCTCGCAAATACCGGTATTCACCGCGTAGATACAGATAGCCTTTTTTTGCACCGATAATACCGGCGCACAAAGCCATGCCGTCGAACACCTTGTCGGCATAGCTGTTGAGCAGCACACGGTCCTTGAAGGTGCCCGGCTCACCTTCATCGGCATTGCAGACCACGAAGTGCTGATCAGCTTCGGCCTGTTTGCAGAAGCGCCATTTCATTCCCGTTTTGAAACCGGCGCCACCACGTCCTCGCAGCCCGGATGATTCGATCTGTTCGAGCACGGCGGCATCGCCTTGATCGATCAATGCCCTGAGGGCATCAGCGCTGGCCGAGTCGTCAGACAGCAGGAAATCGCGTCGCTGGATATTGTCTTCAACCTGAAAGAATTCATCGGGCCATTGCTCGATCGCGGTGTTTGATTCGATCAGTTGGCTTATGGCATCGATTCTGCCCTGATCCAGCCGGGTTACGGTCCAGCCATTGACCAGCATCGCGGGCCCCTGGTCGCACATACCGGTGCAGGACGTGGTATCGACGGTCACGCGTCCGTCTGCGCGAGGTTCTCCGGGCGTAACACCGAGTTTTTTACACAGGTCAGCCATCAACTCGCGGCTGCCGGTCATGTGGTCGGTAATGCTGTCGCTGAACAGGATATCGTACGTGCCGCGTGCCGATTCATGCAGGAAGCTGTAGAAACCGATCACGCCGTGAATATGTGATTCGGTCAAAGACAGTTTTTCGGACAGGTATTTCACTGATTGTTGTGGAATAAACGAATACTGGTACTGGATCTGGTAAAGATACTGCAACAGCAGGTCAGGCCGGCTGTCCGCCGGTGATGTAGGCATCGAAAACAGATTATCGGTGTTCATGCAGTCAGTCCCGTTGGGGGAGTATCAGTCGTTTTCCGTCGACCTTGTTGTTTGTTGTTATTCTGAGTATCGTGTATCTGAATACAGAGATAATATTAGTACCTTCCTGTCAGGAATCGAGCGCTTTGCCTTATTTAAACGCGATTAGCGCGTGTTGCTGTTGATCAGAATCAAACATATTCTGACTTTGCGCCTACATACCTGTCTGTCCCGGTTCGATTGTACGCCTGATGCGCGTAGCAAGCAGCACAGGTTAGGTGCTGCTTACGCCGGTTTTTGCCTCAGGTGATGACATCCGGTGCAGTGCGCCCGGTAAATTTTTCGATCTCGGCGATCGAGGCCGACAGCTGTATCAGTTCGACCAGCGATTGCTGCGGATCCTGATCGAGCCTGTCAGGATCTGTCTCGGGTTGTTCGATATAGACTCGCAGGGTAGCGCCTTCGGTGCCTGTGCCTGACAGTCGATAGACAATACGTGCGCCGTTACTGAACAGGATACGAATGCCCTGTTTGCTGCTGACGCTGTGATCAACGGCATCGGTATAACTGAAGTCATCGGCCAGTTCGACCCGGTAGTTGCCCAGCGTCTGCTCACCCAGTTCGGCGGTGCGTGTGCGCAGCTGTTCCATCAAAGCACTGGCCCCGTCAGCGGACACGCCTTCGTAGTCATGGCGGGTATAGACATCACGGCCGTAGCGTTGCCAGTGGTCGTGTACGATCTGTGCGACTGACTGCCGGCGTGCGGCCAGTATGTTCAGCCAGAACAGGACGGCCCAGAGGCCGTCTTTCTCACGAACATGGTCCGAGCCGGTACCGAAGGATTCTTCGCCGCACAGGGTAATCTTGCCGGCGTCGAGCAGGTTGCCGAAAAATTTCCAGCCGGTCGGTGTTTCGTAGCATTCGATCTGCTGTGCGGCTGCGACCCGATCGATCGCCTGACTGGTTGGCATCGAGCGTGCGACCCCGGCGAGACCTCCGGCATAGGCAGGAACATGCGATGCGTTCGCCGCGAGCAGGGCAAGGCTGTCGCTGGGTGTGACATAAAACTGACGGCCGAGGATCATGTTGCGATCGCCATCACCGTCCGATGCTGCACCGAAATCCGGTGCGTCGGCAGCGTTCATGGTTGCCACCAGTTCCTTCGCGTGTACCAGGTTCGGGTCCGGGTGTGCACCGCCAAAATCGGCTAGTGGCGTGCCGCGGATCACGGTACCGGCAGGTGCGCCGAGCCGGTTCTCCAGAATTTCGTGGGCGTAGGGGCCGGTGACCGCGTTCATTGCATCGTAACGCATGCTGAAAGCGCCGGAAGTGAGCAGCTCGCGCATGGCGTCGAAATCGAACAACTGCTGCATCAGCTCGGCATAATCACTGACCGGGTCGATGATCTCAACCTGCATAGCGCCGAGTTGCTGCGCACCGATACGGTCCAGGTCGACATCAGCCGCCTCAACGATACGATACTGTGTGATTTCACGGCTGCGGCTGTAGATCGCCTCGGTAATTTTTTCAGCCGCGGGACCGCCATTCGCGGTGTTGTACTTGATGCCAAAGTCATGGTCGGGGCCGCCGGGATTGTGGCTGGCCGACAGGATGATGCCACCGAAGGTCTGGTATTTGCGTATCACGCAGGAAGCCGCCGGCGTCGACAGAATACCGCCGCGGCCGACCATGACCTTGCCGAAGCCGCTGGCGGCCGCCATCTTCAGGATGATCTGCAGCGCCTCGCGGTTGTAATAGCGGCCGTCACCACCGAGCACCAGTGTCTTGCCCTCGCAGTCTTCGAGTGCATCGAAGATCGATTGCACGAAGTTCTCCAGGTAATGCGGTGTCCGGAACACTTTGACTTTCTTGCGCAGACCGGAGGTGCCGGGGCGCTGGTCATCGAACGGGGAGGTGGGTATGGTTGTTACTTTCATTGTTATCGATGTTTAATGATTTGTCCGCTTTGGAACACGAATTAATAATGAATAATGAAAAACTAATTATTATGTGATTGACCGCTCCTACAAGACATCGACCATTATTCATTATTCACTGGTTTTCAATTATCCATCAACACCCGCTCATCGTATTCGGATTCAAAGAACAGCTTGTGCTTGGCTTCTTCCTTGGCGAGACCGACGAAGACCTGTCTGAGGTTGCTTTCGGGGACTTTTTCAGCCATGTCGCTGTAAAGCTCGTAGGCGGCGCGCTCGCGTTTCATTGCGACGATCAGGGCATCCTGGTAGGAGATATCGTCACTGGCGTCGACTTCGACCAGGTAATCCGAGATTTTCAGGTCCAGCACTTCCTGTTCGGGTGTGAGTTCATGGTCACCGCTTTTGACCGCGAGCAGGCGTTCCTTGTGACGCTTCTCTTCTTCGGCAAACTCGAGCAGTATTTCCTTCATGCCGGCTTTTTCGGCACGTTTGGCCAGGCTGGCATAGAAGTCCGCAGCCTGCTGTTCCTGGTCTATTGCGTAGTCAAGAATTTCATCGACTGTATTCATTGCTGTTCACCTTCTGATCTTGTTGTATCTGGCGATGTGTTGTTGTTCGGGTAGGCATCGGGATTCAGGAAACGGTTGATGCCGCGCGCGGCGTGGTGTCCGTCTTCGATTGCACTGATCGCATCGGCGGTTCGATTGGCAACGTCGCCGCCGACGAAGACGCGGGCTAGACCGGTATGCTGGTATTCGCCCGGTGAAAACTTGCCCCATTCGATCGCCAGCTGATCCTGTATTTCCCTGCTCAGGTAATCGAGGTTGCTGCCCTGGCCGATGGCCGAAATGATGCAGTCGTAGCTTTCCTCGTGCATGCGGTCTTCCTGCAGCACCGGCCGCGGCCGGCCACCCTTGGGATCCTGCACCATTTCCGCTTCGCCCCACTTGATCGTGACCTGGCTCGAATCCGCGGCATCGACGATCTCCACCGGGATCGCCTGCGGGACGATGGTGCAGCCTTCCTCCTGGGATTCGTGGATTTCTTCGGTATCTGCCGGCATGTCGGCAATGCGGCGCCGATAGAGAATGGTGACGTCACCACCCAGGCGCCTGGATACACGCGAGGCATCCATCGCAACATTACCGCCACCGATGACCGCGACCTTGCGACCGATACCCGGGTCGCGTCCGTTGGCGACATCGGCAAGCACCTGCAGACCCGAGAGCACGCGCGGGTGATCTTCGCCCTGGATGCGCATACTGGACGGTACCGACAGGCCGGTCGAAAGGAATACCGCATCGTAGTCCTGCAACAGCTGCTCGAAGCTGATGTCCTTGCCGATCCGCGTGTTGTAGTTCATTTCGACGCCGAGCGAGACAATGTATTCGATGTCCTTGTCGAGATCGGCATCCGGCAGGCGGTAGCTCGGTACACCGTAGCGCAGCATGCCGCCGGCGGATGCCTGCGCTTCGAACACCGAGACGGCATGACCGTACTGACGCAGGTAGTAGGCAGCGCTGAGGCCGCCGGGCCCGGCGCCGATGATGGCGACCCTGTGGCCGCTTTCAACGACCGCGTCGTTGTTCAGTATGCGTGTGTATTCACCGGCGTCGACCTGGTCGACGATGAAGCGCTTCAGCCAGCGGATGGCCACCGGCTCGCCGAGGATGCCGACCGGGCACACCGATTCACAGCGGCGCGTGCAGATGCGCCCGCAGGTGGCCGGGAACGGGTTGGTGCGGTACATCAGTTGCAGACCTTTCTCGTAGTCGCCGTCACGGATGCTGTGGATGTAATCCGGCACATCCATGTGCGCCGGGCAGGTGGCCACACAGATGCCGCATTCAACGCAGCGATCAGCTTCCTTCTTCGCCTGTTCCTCGTTGTAGCCCCTGGCCACCTCATCGAACGACTGCACGCTTTCTTCCGGCGAAAGCATATCCATCTCGATGCGTTTGGGCGGATACAGGTGATAGCCTTCAGCGCGGCGGTAACCGTGTTCGTTATCCTGCCAGGCCTTGTCATCGACACCGGCGGTGAAATGAAACTCGGTCGGGTCCTCGGTAATCCAGGCGTATTCGTTGCTCATGCGCAGTGAGGCCGCGGTACAGATATCGACACACAGGCCGCACCAGCAACAGCGGCCATAGTCAAAACGGGGACGCAGGCCGCTGTCGCCGGGGCGGCCCTGAAACTGTTCCACCGGCACCATATCGATCGCGTGGTTCTGGCAGATGGTATGACAGCTGCCGCAGCCAACGCAGGTTTCGGCCACGTTGATATGAAAGCCGCGGTAAGCCGGCGCACCGGGCCGGTCGATGGTCGGGCGCATCGACGTGTACGGCTTTTCGAACGCGCGTTGCCATACAAAAAAAGGTGATAATAGATCTTTCAAATTCATAGCGTTGTCAATATGCCGTGAACCAATGTGGTGACTCTCGCAGAGGCGCAGAGCCCGCAGAGGAATTTCTCAGGTGTATAGTTCAATAATCTGTTTTTGCCCCTGGCATTACTCATGGACATCTCTGCGTCCTCTGCGCCTCTGCGAGATCAATCATCCTATTCGCTGTAATGCAGTTATTAGCCATGCCATCAGCCTAACGTTCGATCTCTGGCGGGTAGGTATGCAGCGATACCATCAAACCGGCGATGTCGGCGATGTTGGTGCCGACCGCGAGGCGTTCCATGACCGCGATCGCGTGGGTGTAACTGGGACCGCGCACGTGCACGCGGCGCACGTATTCGCTGCCGTCGGAAACCATGTAGTAGCCGTACTCGCCGCGGGTACACTCGGCTTTGACGTAGGTTTCACCGGGCGGTATCTTCCAGTGCAGTACATTGGGCATGTCGGCCTGAAACGGGCCGTCAGTCGGTGTGCGCTCGAGGCACTGGCGGATCAGGTTGATGCTCTGGCGCGTTTCCAGCAGACGGCAGTAGGCCCGGCCGTAGGCATCCGGTTCGTTGCCGGTGACGATGTCAAAATCGAGCTGGTCATACGCCAGGTATGGCTCGTCCTTGCGCAGGTCGCGGGCGAAACCGCAGGCGCGGGCGTTGGGACCGACGATACCGTAGGGATCGACCATGTCCGGGGTGATAATGCCGAGGCCTTTTGAACGCGCCTTGAAAACCACGTTGTTGAACAACACGCGTTCGATCTGGTCGAGCAGCTTGTCGGCGCCATCCATGATCGCGCGTGCGCGCTCCTCGAAGCCTTCCGGCATACCCGCACGAACGCCACCGGGTACGATGTACATGTGGTAGATACGGGCGCCGGTCATTTCCTCGAACAGGTCGAGCACGTAGTCTCGGTAGGCCAGGGTCCAGTTGGGTACCGTGTACTTGCCGAAGGCGCCGCTGATGCCGCCGATCCACATCAGGAAGCTGGCCAGGCGCATCAGCTCGAGGTTCATCGTGCGCAGCCAGATGGCGCGTTCGGGCACTTCGATACCGCTGAGTTCCTCGACCGCAGCCGAGTACAGGTATTCATTGAAGGTCGGCTCGGGCACCGCGATGCGGCACACCACGGTGAAGTTCTGGATGTAATTGCGGCGTTCCATCAGTTTTTCGAACGCACGGTGCAGGTAGCCGACGTGGGTCTTGCACTCGATAATGGTGTCGCCGTCCAGGACCAGTTCCAGCGACATGTTGCCGGTGATACCCGGGTGTTGCGGGCCCTGCCACAGCTTGACGTATTTGCCGGATGACAGATCGACCGGCTCGGGCTGGGTAAAGTCCAGCGAAGCGGAGTGTCCTGTCGACTGCGTCATTGCTCATCGCCCCCGCGGTTCGGATACAGCGTCACCTTCATATGATCACGAGGCACCTCGCTTTGGCGGCCCTCGCGGTGGCCGAAGCGCTCTTCGCTGAATTTCTGCGTATCGAATTCGCGGCGCATCGGTGGAATCTGGTCCCAGCCCTCGAGTACGAAATCCTCATCCAGGCGCGGGCTGCCCGGGAAGCGAATACCATAGGCCTCGCGCAGCTCGCGCTGATAGGTCCAGGCCTGCGCCCACAGGTGGTGGATGGAAACCATCTCCTCGCCATCACGGCCGATATCCACATGGATACCCAGCGTCTGTTTCTGCTCATAGTTGTGCAGCATATAGACCAGCGTGAAGATGCCGTCTTCGATGTAGTCGATGCAGGTCATGAAGTTGAGGTGGGTAAAACCCTCGCGGTCGCGCAGTTCGCGGATCAGTGTCTCGGCTTTGTCCTTTGCCACTTTCAGTGTGGTCAGACCCGGCTTGCGCTCGGTAATTTCGGACGCATCAAAGTCTACTTTAAGTCTGTTTGTTAACTCATTCATATATATAGCGTTTACCAGTTGTAATCCGGCATGTCCCAGTTCTTGATTACTTTTTTCTGGTTGGCTTTGTACCAGTCGAAGTTCTCGACATAGCGGTTGGCACCGTCACAGCGGCCTTGTTTGATCTTTTTCTGCAGTTCCATGATACCCGCGACCAGTACCTCCGGGCGCGGCATGCAGCCGGTGATATACAGGTCAACCGGCAGGTACAGGTCGAACTGGTTGATGGTGTTGTAGCTGTCGAAATACATGCCGCCGTTGACCGGGCAGATGCCGAGGCAAATGACGAACTTCGGTCCCTGCATCTGTTCGTAACTGCGGATGATCCGTTTCAGTGTCTTGACCGAGGCGTAGCCGCCGATGACGAATACCGACGACTGTCTGGGGGTCGGGCGTCCGGCAACGCCGAAGCGGTTTGCATCGAAGCGTGCCGTCATCAGCGGACGCAGTTCGATCGCGCCGCAGCCGGTGCCGAAGGCGAGAATCCATAATGAATTCGCCCGCGCCCAGTTGGCAAAATCCTCGACTGCCTTGATCGGGTAGGGCTCGTAGGCCTTTGGACGGGCATTGCAGAACAACTGCTGCTCTTCGGCGCTCAGCCCGGAGTTTTCCAGGGTGTCTTCAGTGCTCAGGCTTTTAATCATGATTTGGCCTCTCAGGACGTCAGCATCATCTGTGCGTAGACAATAGACATTATCCCGATCAGGGTCGGGATTTTAAAGAAGAATCGAATCGCCTGGTCGACGCGGAAACGCGGAAAGGCGACGCCGACAACGATAGCCACCATGTAAATCAACCAGGTCTTGATCATCAGTTCGATCAATCCGGTGGCGCCGCCGAAAAACAGGTTCATGAACAGCACCAGCTTGGTGGCACCGAAAAGGGCGCGGTTGAGCGACATGAATGACAGGTAAGCGCTGTGGAACTCGGTCGGCGGTCCGATCGGGATTTCCTGCGGTGCCAGGAAAATGTCGAACGGCGAATAGCCGGTCATGCCGAGGAAGGCCAGCATCGCGGCCAGTGTGGCAACCCAGTTGGTGAACACGGTCCAGTTCTGCCAGCCGCCCTGTTGCGCGGCGACGATCTCGGTGATCGACAGGGTGTCGTACTGGATCACTATGGATATCACCGCCAGAGCGAACGGCACTTCATAGGCGGTCATCTGCGACAGGCCGCGGGCGATGCCGATTGCGCTGTACGGGTGTCCGCTTTCACCGGCGCCCAGCGCCATGCCGAGCTGGCCGAAAAACATGAAGTAGATCACCAGGAACAGGTCGCCGGCCATGCTGAAGTTTGAAAACGTCTCGCTGCCGTAGATCACCGGGATAAAAGCCAGCGTGCCGATGCCGCCGGCGATGCGGAACACCGGGCCGAGGTAGAACATGTAACCGTGGCTGACCGCGGTGCGCTTGAAAAAGTTTTTCAGGATATTGATCACCGGCTGCCAGTAGGGGATGCCGATGCGGCCCTGTACCTTGGCGATGATGCGCTCGATGAACGCGGTCATGAACAGGCCGTAAGCGGTGACGATCAGCAGCGTCAGCGCGAAATTTGCAATCTTGCCGGTCCATTCTGCGATCACGATCCGAGGCCTCCATTAAACAGCACCATCGCAACGAAATACATCAGGATGAACAGCGCGTAGGTCTGGCCGTTGCCGTTGTAAAACACGCGCAGTGATGAGCCCAGCGTATGGCTCCATTCGATCACGGCGTTCCAGAATGCGGTTGCGCGCGGCCTGACCAGGAAACCGATCGCGCGGTCGTAGTGGGCGAAGAAGTTATACGCAAAATGGGTATCTTCCGGGCGGTGAGGGCGCTCGGCGGCATAAACGATATTGAACTGTTCGACTTTCTGGATTTTCATCGTCAGCGAGACCAGCAGCAGGATGATCAGCGGTACCATCCAGACGCCACCGACGATCGCCATGATCAGGGGTGCATTCCAGTAGCCGTAGTGCGTCTGCAGAGCGAATCCGTCCCATACCAGTGTATTGGCGATCCATGGATTGATCGCTGCCGACAGCGGATCGAGCAGAAGTTTCGGGTAGGCCGATATCGCCATGATGGCCGCGATCATCACCACCTGTGGTACCAGCAGGATGGCAGGGGCTTCGCGCAGCTTCGCATGTTCGAGCTTGCGCTGGCCGAGGAACACGGTCTGTAGCAGACGGAACATGTACAGAAAGGCGACCGCGCTGGAAAAGAATGCGAGCGCTGCGATCCAGTACCAGCCTTTTTCCATCAGCGCGTTAAACAGCATCCACTTGCCGCCGAACCCGGTCAGCGGCGGCACCCCCGACATTGCGATGATCGCGATCATCGTGAAAACGAAGGTAACCGGCATGTTCTTGATCAGGCCACCCATTTTGTACATCAGACGCTCGTTCGTACGCAGCACAATCCCGGCGATACTCAGAAACAGGATGCCCTTGAACAGGAAATGGTTGACGGTCAGGTAAAGTGCCGACACCCAGCCAAGATGGCTCATCAATGCCACGCCGGTCACGATGTAACCCAGCTGGCCCATACTGGAATAGGCGACCAGGCGCTTGATGTCTTCCTGAAACACGGCCATCAGGGCGCCGAAGGTGGCGGTCAGGATTCCGATCCAGCCGAGCACATAGGCTGGATCGAGGCCGATATCCGAGCGTATGCCCAGCTGGGCAGCGATGATGACCAGTCCGAAAATACCTGCCTTGCTGACCACGGCGGAGAGCATCGCGGTGAAGTCATCGTCCGCCTCGGCATAGGCGTCCGGCAGCCAGATGTGTACACCGAAGCCGCCCATCTTGATCACAAACCCGGCGGCCAGCAGACTGAACACCAGCCCGGGTGAGCTGACATTGCCGAGGTCAGCGAGCAATATACTGCCGGTCGATGCAAAGGCGGCAGCGAAACCGGCGAAAATGAAATAGGCCGAACCCAGCGAGAACAGCAGGTAGGCAAGCGCCGGTTTGATGCCCGCGCGCGCCAGCGTGATCAGCAGGTAGGAACTCAGTGTCATCAGTTCCCAGCTGAAGAAAAATTCGAGCGTTGTCGATGCACGCAGCAGCGCGGCCAGGGACAGCAACAATACTGCGAGCAGCGGGTAGAATCCATTGCGCACATCGTTTCGGTAGATCGTGGCAATGCTGATGAGCAGGCCACCGGCAACCAGCAGATAGCTGAACAGTTGATTGATGCCGGTCAGTTCCTGCGTCAGCCAGTAGCCGCCGGCGGCGACAGCCAGCAACATCGCCAGCTGCTTTACGCGAGCGGGCAGGCCATCGATCAGCCACAGTCCGAAACCGGCGAGCAAGGGCAAAAACATCGCCGGAACATCCAGATCCATTGTCCCGGCCATGCCAAAGCCGATCGCAACCAGCAGTGCTGCGGCAATCGCGACCGGAGCCGGCTGCCAGAAGCTGCAGACATGTTCGGTCAGCTCGTCATCACGCTTACGCGCATGGCTGAACCAGCGGAACAGATAGGCGGCTTCCAGCAGTGAGCCGAGCAGGACCAGCAGGATCCAGCCGTACTGATCCGCACTTCCAAGCAGCATCACCAGTTCCCATTTCGCCCAGAATCCCGGGAACGGCGGCAGGCCGATCAGCGCAGCGAACATCAGGCCGAGCAGGATCAGCAGCTCCGGGCGACGCGCAATGCTGGCCCAGTCCTTGATGTTTGTGCGATCGACGATGCCGGCGAGCCAGAACAGACCGGCCTTGGCGAGCAGGTGATTGACGAACAGGCCGCCAACAACCAGAGCGATCTGTGCGCCGGCATCCAGCTGTTCCAGCAGCACCAGCGCCAGGGTCAGTAAACCCATCTGGCCAATCGACGAATAACCCAGCAGTCGCTTCGCGTTGTGCTGCTTGAGTCCAATGATGTTCGAAAGCAGGAAAGTCGCTCCGGCGACTACCGCGATGCTGTCGAGATAGGCATCCATCAGCGGCAGCAGTTTGAACAGCGCGAAGAAAACGCCGGCAGAGACACCAACGGATATCAGCGAGGCGATACCGCTGTTCGCGGTTTCGTAGACGTCCAGACCCCAGCCATTGGCCGGGTAGGGCTTGAGTTCAATCAGCAGGCTGGTCAGTACGAACAGCGTCGCGATCAGGCCGATGGGGCCGTGTATCAGTGCGCCATGGCTGATGATGTCATCGATGTTCAGTGTGCCGACCTGGTAATAAATAAAGATCGTACCCAGCAGGAAAAACGCGGTGGCGACCGAGGTTGCAATAATGTATTTGAAGCCTGCGGCCAGCACCGTACCGGTCCGCTCCATGCCGATCAGTGCGTAGGTCGCGATCGAGGTAATCTCGATAAAGATAAACAGGTTGAACAGGTCCCGCGTCATCACCATGCCGTTGATGCCCATGACCAGGATCAGGTAGAGCAGCAGTGCGGAGGCATGTTGCTTCAGTGACGGAAGATAGTGCCAGGCGCCCAGCAGTGCGGCGATATTGACCGCGAGAACGACGCCGCCTTCAAACAGTCCGAAGCGCAGGTTGATCGCAAACGGTGGTGCAATACCCGCGGTCTCGATGTCGATGACCGCCGCGCCGTTGATGATCGCGTAAAGATTCAGCGCGGCTATGGCTACCATGCCGGCCAGGGATCCCATAAATACCAGCATCGCAGAACCACGGTGGGCACGGTCGAACAGCGGAACCAGGAAACCGGCACCCAGCGCGAGCACGTAAATGCCCAGCGGCTGCAACATCACGTCGGTGAAAAACGCCGCTACCATTTCGACTCCGTGCACTCGTCAATCATCAGCGTCCTGCGTGCCTTGTAAATACGTATCGCGACCGACAGCATGACCGCGGTCACACCGAGACCGATCACAATAGCGGTCAGGACCAGCGCCGATGGCACCGGATCAACGACACGACTGGCGGCTTCGGCGATCGGGACCGCATCGTTGATGATCGGCGCAGTGCCGCCGGTGACGTAACCGATGGAGACCATGACCATGTGGACACCGGTATCGGTCAGCGAGAAGCCGACGATCATGCGGATCATGTTTCGCTGTGTCAGCATTCCCCACAGGCCGATCAGCACCAGCGCAAGGCCGCTGCACAGCACGATCAGCGAAATCGGTGTATCGGCGATCAGACTCATAGCGGGCCGGTGTCCTCCTTGCGGAAGCGATCGAGCACCGCGCTGAGCTCAAAACCCACCTTGAGGCCGACAAAGACATAAATCAGCGGTATCGCGCCGGCGCTGAACAGCGCACCGTAGGTGCCAGGATCGATAATGCGATTGTCGAGAAAGCCACCGGCCAGGAGGACGCCGAGCACACCGACAACGACATAACTGAATCCGGACAGTGATTCGATGACCGCGATCATCAGCCGGCTGATGTGTGATTCGGGCAAGGCCAGCAGCAGGAACATGGTCCCGGAGGCGATGATCGCGCCACCCTGAAAGCCACCCCCGGGTGACAGATGGCCGTTCAGGAACACGTAGATTCCGAACAGGATCACCATCGGCAATAACAGTTCGGTCGCTGTTTCGACAATCTCGCTGGCCGGCTTGTGTACACCGGCGGTTTCTTCGGCGCGGTCGCCCTGTTCCAGATCTTCATCATCCTGCTTGCGCCGCGTGCGGCGTAGCAACAGGCCGACACCGGCGGCCGAGATGAACAGCACGGTGACCTCGCCCAGCGTATCCAGGCCGCGGTAGGTAACAACCACCGCCGTCACCAGATTGGGTGCGCCGAGCTCCTGCGGTCCGTTTTCTGCATAGTAATGGCCGAGCCTGGAAAGTTCGGTATTTTCCCTGTAGTTGCCGGCCAGATTGAGAAAAATCACTGCCATTACAGCCAGCATCATCAATATGAACAGACGTTTGATCATTCGGCCTGCTCCCTGGGCGGCTCGTCCTCATCATCGAGTTTGTCGATCACGGTTGCCTCGGTTTCGCGGATGCCGATCGAATGTGCCGCACGTGCCAGTGCATGCGAAGACACCGGGTTGGTCAGCATGACAAAGAAGACCAGGATGATCAGTTTCCATGTCCATGATGGATGCAGGCAGGCAATACCGACCAGGATCATGATAGTGCCAAGCGTGGTTGCCTTGGTACCGGTCTGGATGCGGTTATAGGTATCGGGCATGCGCAGCACGCCGAGACCGGCCGAGAACAGGAACAGGGCGCCGATGATCAGGAACAGGTTGCCAACAAGTACACCGATCGAGTCAAACATGGCGCTCAGTCCTCACCCCGTGTCTTGCGGATCGCGTAAAGGAAGATCATCGTGGTCAGGCCCGAGCCGATCGAAGCTTCCGTCATTGCGACGTCGGGCGCAGCCAGTACCACGTAGACCACCGATGCGAACAGGCTGGCGAGTCCGGCACTGATCACGGCACTGAGAAGGTTGTTCAGTGTCACCGCGAGCAGGCCGCTGATCAGAATACCGCTGCAGAGCAGGATGGTCAGAAGTGTAATGACGGGTACAGTCATGGCTGATCAGATACCTTTTTCCAGGTAACGGGCAACAGCCAGTACGCCAAGAAAGCTGAGCAGGCCGTAGACCAGGGCCACGTCCAGGTAGATATAACGCTCGGCATGATGTGCGAGCAGCGCGATCAGGGCGATGGTTACGATCGTCAGCAGGTCGATGGCGACGACGCGATCAACCGTATCGGGGCCGATGACCAGACGGATGATACCGAAAACGATGCTCATGAAAATCAGCAGTGCTGTAATGATGATGGTGATTTCAGTCATACCGGTCTCAGCCATAAACCACTTTCAGGTACTTTTCGAAGCGTGCGGATATCTCTCTGGTTGCGGCCACCGGGTCGGTTGCACTGACATTGATCCAGTGGATGAACAGCGAGTCCCCCTGGATATCCACTACCAGCGTACCGGGCGTCAGCGTAATGGAATTGGCCAGTGCGAGTCGGCCGATGGGTGATTTCAGCTCGGTCTTGATCTCGACGATGCCCGGTTCGATATCGATCCGCCGGGCAAACACCAGGCGCATCACATAGATATTGGCCTTGGTCAGCTCGAGCAGAAACACACCGAGGTAGAGCAGGTAGTAGAAGATCACTTTCGGTGTCCAGCGTACAAAGCTGTAGACCCTTGCGAATGCGGCGAAGGCCAGCGCGATCACTGCCGAAATGACGGCACCGGCGATCAGGGTATCCTGGGCGAGTGTGCCATTGGCAAAGACCCAGACCAGCATCAGGGTCAGCCAGAGATTGATGAACTGTAGTGGGAAGTTTATTGTTTTTGTCATCGGCGCGAGTCTACTCTGATGACGGATTAAATGAAATCATCAGCCGTAACACTATTATGAAAACAGGGCCTATTCATTACTCCATCAGGAACTTTCTATGATTTTTTTGACCTGCATCAAAAAATCCGCGCCAGGCCAACCATCCTGAGCAGTCATAGGCTCCGCTGCTGCACCACTGTTGTTCGTCATGTTCCGCGCTTGTGCGATCCAGGCCAGTTACGGCGGAATTGACGATATTTCCATGGATTCACACAAATGCTGTGCCAGTTTTCTCGGGTATCGGCAGGCCGTACCCGCGGTGTCATATTTTTGTAACATCCGGTTCATCACATCCGGTAATATGCAGGCTCGAACAAGATGATCGCAATCGATTCTGTCTTGCCCGGCTTTCATTTTGAATAAGGTCGCACAATAAAAAGATCACGCTCGGTTTGTGCTTTAATCCCTGCATAACAATCAACAACTGAGAACCTTCAACGATGGAAAAAGCAGATATTGGTTTGATTGGCCTGGCCGTCATGGGGCAGAACCTGGTTCTGAACATGGCTGATCATGGCTACCGTGTTGCCGTTTACAACCGCACGACAGACAAGGTGGACGAGTTTGTCAATGGACCGGCGCAGGGTAAAAACATTATTGGTACGCACTCTGTGGAAGAACTGGTGGCCAGTCTGGAAAAACCGCGCAAGGTGATGTTGATGGTCAAGGCTGGCGATGTTGTTGACCGCTTTATTGACAGGCTGGTGCCGGTACTGGAACCGGGCGATGTCATTATCGATGGTGGCAATTCGTACTACGTCGATTCCACACGGCGTACGCAATATCTCAGGGGTCTTGGCTTGCGCTTTATTGGTACCGGCATTTCGGGCGGTGAAGAAGGCGCACGTCACGGGCCATCAATTATGCCGGGTGGCGATGTTGAAGCCTGGCCGCTGGTCAGGGACATCTTCCAGTCGATTGCAGCGAGGGTCGACGGAGAATCCTGCTGCCAGTGGGTGGGGCAGGATGGAGCGGGTCACTTTGTCAAGATGGTGCACAACGGAATCGAGTATGGCGATATGCAATTGATTTGCGAAGCCTATGCGCTGATGAACAACGCACTCGGTATGAGTTATCAACGCATGCACGAGGTGTTCAGTGAATGGAACGCCGGTGTGCTCGATTCCTACCTGATCGAAATTACCGCTGATATCCTTGCGATGAACGATGAAGACGGCGAACCGCTGGTCGAAAAAATACTCGATACTGCGGGTCAGAAAGGCACTGGGAAATGGACCGGAATCAATGCGCTTGAACTCGGGGTGCCGCTGACTCTGATCGGTGAAGCGGTGTTTGCGCGCGTACTGTCATCGTTGAAGGATGAGCGTGTGCACGCCGCCACAATCCTCGGGCCACGTCCGGACAGGGTCATAACGGGCAGCGAGGATGACAACATCCGTGCGTTACATGATGCGCTGTATGCATCGAAGATCATTTCCTATGCACAGGGATTCATGTTAATGCGTGAGGCTGCAACGGAACAGGGCTGGGATCTGAACTACGGTAACATCGCCCTGATGTGGCGCGGCGGTTGCATAATCCGCAGCGCTTTCCTTGGAAATATAAAAGCAGCCTATGATTCCAATCCGCAACTGCAAAACCTGGCGCTGGATGCCTTCTTTACCGATGCACTCAAAACGGCAGAGAGCGGCTGGCGCGACGCCGTGACCCTTGCCGTCAACAACGGCATACCTGCACCTGCATTTGTATCGGCGCTGTCTTATTTCGACGGTTATCGTAGTGAACGGTTGCCGGCCAACCTGTTACAGGCCCAGCGCGATTATTTCGGTGCGCACAGTTATGAGCGCGTTGACCGGCCACGCGGCGAGTTCTTCCATACCGACTGGACCGGTCACGGTGGCAAGGTGGCATCAACGACCTACGAAGCGTAAACCGACACGACAATCGTACGCCTGAAAAAGGCGAAGTCGTACAGACAGATGGTTTGAAAACCATATGCTAGATAACACGAATTAGCCGCGGAAAACGCAAACAACGCAAAATTTTTTATTGTGTTAATAAACAATTCATTCGCGTCCTTTGCGTTTTTCGCGGCTTAAACACAAATAAACACCAGCGGGCAATACATTCCCATTCCTGAGGTTACTGCACGGATAATGCGTTGTATATTATTCACAGAGCGCCTTGCGTGACTTCGTCCGGTGTCGCTGTTTCGAACATCTGGACACGATAAGGCTGGAATATGAAATGATTGGCCATTCGCGAAGCAACACCTCGTGAAGCGATAGAACTCGATACAGGGGGGTGCTGGTATGAATCATCACAAAACATTATCAATGGAAGAGTGGCTCGCTGCGCGAAAGCAGCATCTTCAGAAAGAAAAAGAATTCACCCGGTTGCGCGATCAGTTGTCCCGTGAACGGCGCGAGCTCCCCTGGCTCAAGGTGGAGAAGGAATATACCTTTGATGGCCCGGACGGCAGGGAGACTCTCGCGGACCTGTTCGCTGACAGCAGCCAGTTGATTGTCTACCATTTCATGTACGGCCCGGACTGGGAGGAGGGATGCGCAACATGCTCGTTCTGGGCTGATAATTTCGATGGTATTGATGTACATCTCAGACACCGGGATATTAGTCTGATTGCAGTGTCGCGCGCCCGGCTGGATGTGCTGGAAGCTTACAAAAATCGCATGGGCTGGCGATTCAAATGGGTATCCTCACACGACAGCGATTTTAACCGGGACTATCAGGTGTCGTTTACGAAGGATGAAATGAATAAAGGAGAAATGTTCTATAACTTCGGTGTCACCAGGTTTCCCGTTGAAGAAGCACCCGGCATCAGCGTGTTCTATAAAGATGAAGACGGCGACATTTTTCATACCTACTCATGTTATGCCCGTGGTCTGGAGATGGTGAATGGGGCTTATCACTTCATCGACCTGACGCCAAAAGGGCGGGAGGAAGATGCACTGCCTTACACCATGGCATGGCTGCGACGACGCGATCAATATGAAGACTAGATAGGACCTGTCCCGTGCAACCTAGATCAGCTGGCCAGGGCGGCAATATCTGACAGGTGTGAAAAGCGATGGCTTATGATCAGGCGTTGACACAGAGGCTGCGTGAAATCATTGCAGACAGAGATGATATTGTCGAACGGAAAATGTTCGGAGGCCTTGCAGTCATGCTGTCCGGAAATATGTGCTGCGGTATTGTCGGTGAAGACCTGATGGCGCGTGTCGGGCCCGGGCAGTATCAATCAGCATTGAGCCAGGCCTGGGTGCGAAAGATGGATTTCACCGGCAAAGCATTAAAAGGGTTTGTCTATGTTGGTAGTCGCGGCATTGAATCAGACGAAGAACTTGAAAACTGGGTGAAGCGTTGTGAGGATTTTGTCGTTTCGCTTCCAGCAAAGCAGCCCGTGGTGATGTTGGTATTTAACGCCGCAACAAGGATGACTGATCATTGATGATAAACCGGCTCAATACCCTGTTGTGTCTCCTGCTGCTAGTACCTGCGTCGTCTTCGATGGCTGAGAGCAATCTCGAATTTATCAACGAGATACCCGATTTCACTCAATCAAATATCAGGGGATGGCAATACCGTTATGGCGCCGAGTTCTGTGCACCGGTGGCCGTGTCCAATTCGCTGTCATGGATGGCCGGCATGACCGACAATCAAGCTTCCCTGGCGATACTGCTTGCCTCCGGTCGTTACATGAATACCGACGTGTGGAAGGGGACAAGCATGTCCAGCATGCTGTCTGGCATTCATGCGATCGCCGTCGATCTTTTCGGCGGCTACAAAAACCTCGGGTATCAGGGCTGGAAAAGACATCCGCACCGATTTTCTACCGGGAAAAGAATACCGGACATTGAGTGGGTGAAAGATGGCATCGGCAAGGACTCAGCGGTTTGGCTGAATGTCGGCTGGTACCGATATGACAGCAACAATGACAGCTATCATCGTGTGGGTGGACACTGGGTAACGCTGGTCGGTTATGATTCAGACGTACTGGTTTTGCATGATCCTTCGCCCAGAGCGGGTCGGATATTTGCCAATGAGTATGTGCGAACTTCAGTCATTGGACACGGGGTTATGATCGACAGGACAACTGCTTATGTTCGGCCGGCGAAAGGATTTTTGCAGCTGGGTGAGGGCATGCACATCAAGTCGATCGCCGATGTTGCCATCGTCGATGGAGCCATCGTGTTCAGAAGATAATTACGGCCAGATCAAAATCATGCGCCTGCAACAGTCATTGCTGGTTAATTAACCCGGCGAACGGGTATACGGGATAATCGGTGGATGTCGTAGCCGGTGCGAATTTCGGCGATGTCTGCGGGTATGAAGAAAGCCCGGATTTCAGCGGATTTTCGGCCGTTCTGTGCTATATAAGTAATTGATTAATAAGATTTATACAAGTATCTGATTTTGTTCAGGGCCCCGGTTATACAGCACGTACATAGGGCCCTTGAATGGTATGTGTGACCATCTGTGGGCAGGTAGATGAAAAAAGAGCAATTCAATCTGGTTCTGATCGCGACACTGGCATCGGTGATCGTGCTTAGTGCTGCCTGGGAGTTCCTGTTTGAAGACCTGGTTGGTCTTTCCGTCAGCGGTGAACACCAGCCGGAATCGATGATGGTTAGGCTGGAATACGTGATTTCAGTCACCATTTTCGCAAGCCTGTCGTTGATCCTGCCCGCGTTGATCGGTTACCGATTGATAGAAAAACATGAACAGCTGACAGAGAAGATCAAACGGATTTCTGAAGAAGATTATCTGACCAAGCTGAACAACCGAAGGAAAATCCACGGAATCATTGAAAATGAAATCCACCGGTCGAAACGCTATAACAGCACGTTCGCGATCATTCTGCTGGATATCGACAATTTCAAAACAACCAATGACAGTTTTGGCCATAACGTTGGTGATCAGGTGCTGGTCCAGATATCAGAAATCATCAGGAAAACAATACGGGAATCCGATATTGCCAGTCGTTGGGGCGGTGAGGAATTCCTCGTTTTCTGTCCACATACCAATATCGACGGCGCATTCGCGCTGGCTGAGAAACTGCGAACCTGTATCGAAAAGAGTGAATTCGAAGATGTTGGATATAAAACAGCCAGCTTTGGTGTTGCCCGCGTAGAACACGGTGATACCGTTGAGAGCATGATAGCAAGGGCGGACGAAGCTTTATATTCGGCGAAAAACGCAGGCAAGAATATGGTGCTTGCAGCAGGTTAGCTGCGCTTCTGTTACAAGGCATGCTGGACCGAAAACAGCCTGATGGTGCTGTATCAGTACCAGTCTTAACACACATCAACGAGGTCACACCTGACCTGATCATCAGTTAATCAGAAAGGGCCTGATACCCGGTCGTACGTGCGCGTTTTGCGCCTTGCCGAAAGAGCGTTCGGGCGCTTTAGGTCAAAATGACATGTTACAAGTCCATGATATCAGGCAATTCTCACCAACCGCCGTGGAAATTGATACAGGTCATTAAAATTGGCGACAGCTTCACTATATTATTCCATGTAAATAACACTAGTTATATAATGCTTTTTAGCAGTATATTCATTTAGTGGTATGCAGAGGTATTTGTTCCTATTAGTGACTAACTACATAACTAGAATCTGAAGGGTGAGATGATATGACACGCACACCAAATCCGGTTGTTGATAGCTGGTATCATCAAGCAGAGAAAGCGCAGAAGTTCCTGGTGACGGCCATCGATGAACATAGCGACACCGTTGAGATACAGTATTTTGATGGTACTTTGGATGAAATAGAGCTTGTTACCTGGTACGGCATGGATGTCGAACGTGTTGAAGCACCGGAAGACTGGACTGGACCTGTTGACATGGAGGACCTGGGTTCGATCGATGCAGAGATGAGCAATGAAGACTGGGAAGCGCCCTATAACGAAGAAATGGAGAAGTTAAACGCTATCTCGAAAAAATACGAAGTTCCGTTCGAGGACGAGTATTAAGCGGATCCTTCTGATTCATTGCCGGTCCGTTTGAGCGTCGATTAGACCGATGTCTTCGTAGTTCCGTACAATTTTGCCCAGAGCAACAACATAGCTGGCGGTCCGGTAGTCTCTGATCGCAGGGTACTGTTTCATCACATCGCGAATTTCCCGGAATGCCATGCGCACGGTGTCATCCAGACCTGAGCGCACCAGATCCAGTTCGCTGGCACCCTTGACGATTTTTTTACGGACCTGTTCATCAACTTTCTGGCCTGACATGTTTTCCATCGCAGCAACCAGGTTCTGGTTGCGCATTTCATCGTACTGGCGCTGCAATCGCCCGAAACGCATGTGCGATATGTTACGTGTCCATTCAAAATATGAAACGGTGACGCCGCCCACATTCGCAAACACATCCGGCAGAGCGGTAATGCCGCGCCTTCTGAGGATTTCATCGGCTTCATAGGTCACCGGGCCGTTGGCACCTTCCACCACCAGTTTTGCCTTGATTTGCATGGCATTGCCGGCGTTGATCTGTGATTCCGTTGCGGCAGGTATCAGGATGTCGCAATCCATCTCGAGTGCGGCGGCACCGTCTGGCGAATAGTCACCATCGGGGAAACCTTTCAGGCCGCCGGTTTCAACCATGTGCTGACGTACATCATGTACATTCAAGCCGTCAGCGTTGCTCACAACCCCGTCGCGCTCGATGATGGCGATGATGTTGGTATCGCATTCCTCGGCGAGCGATTTCGCTGCATGGAAACCAACATTACCCAGGCCCTGAACAACAACACGCTGGCTGGCCAGTCCGTCTGTCAAGCCGGCCTGGGTGACGAGTTCCGGGTGGCGAAAGAATTCCTGCAGGGCATATTGCAGGCCTTTACCGGTTGCCTCGACACGGCCGGGTACACCGCCATGCTCGAGCGGTTTACCGGTGACGCAGGCATCACGGTTAATCTCCTCCGGAAACAGCGTCTTGTAGGTATCGGCGATCCACATCATTTCGCGCGAGGACGTGCCCATATCGGGTGCCGGTACATTCGTCGCCGGGTGAATGAAGCCCTTGCGTGCCAGTTCGATGGTGAATCGTCGGGTTATTTCGTGTAATTCATTTTCATCGTAGTGGTTGGGGTCGAGCATCAGGCCGCCCTTGGCGCCGCCAAACGGAATGTCCGCGATCGCGCATTTGTACGTCATCAGCGCGGCGAGCGCTTCGACCTCGTTGAGACTGACAGCGGGCGAGTAGCGCAGGCCACCCTTCGCCGGCAGACGGTGTGCACTGTGAATGGCCCACCAGCCGCAGATAACCTCGGTCCTGTTGTCGAGTTTGACCGGAAACTTGAGCTGAAGCACAGCGTTGCAGGCTTTGACAGTCCTTATTGCGTCGGGACTCAGCTCCATAATCAATGCGGCGCGATCGACCATCAGGTCGACGCCTTCGCGAAATGTCATGCTTTCCTGGTTGATGTTGCTCATCTCTGTCTTCAAACGGATTGATCGGTATACTGTCAGTGGGTGCTTTTACCTATCGGTCATGATAAAGCAAACTGACCTATCATAAACACGATTATTAACTGAAACCAATTGCTTTTAAACAGGCAGCATTCGTTAAAATAGAAATCCGTCCAGAACAGCAGCGTAAGGATCAGATGCAGGTATGAACGCTCGAAAGGAGCATGGTGGGCAAGGTGCTGAAGGCTACCCGGGTCCGCTGCCCGAATCACCGCATGCAAAGCACGTCGATGCCATTATCGACCAGCTTGCTACGACGACGCAGGGTATTACCTCGGCGGAAGCTGTTTCGAGGCTGAAGCAGTACGGCAGCAACAGCCTGCCTCAGGCCAGGCCGACTTCACTGGCGATGATTTTCGCCTGCCAGTTCGTAAGCCCGCTGATCTACGTTCTGGTCGCAGCCGCGATTTTTTCCATCGTGATACAGGAGTGGTCGGACGCAGCCTTCATCAGCGGCGTGCTGTTGATCAATGCCATCATCGGCACGATACAGGAATTTTCCGCGCAACGTGCAGCCACCGCATTGCAGCAGCTGGTGGTCACGCGAAGTCGGGTGCTGCGCGACAATGATACCTGTGAAATCAACGCCGAAAATCTGGTGCCGGGCGATATGCTGTTGCTGGAATCGGGTGAAAAGATACCCGCCGATGTGCGGTTGCTGACCAGTCATGATCTTGAGGTGGATGAGTCGCTGCTGACCGGCGAGTCGGTTGCCGTCCACAAACGCGATGATAACGTGTTGCCCGCCGATACTTTTATCGGCGATCGCAGCAACATGGTGTTCGCCGGAACCATGGTGAATCGTGGCCGAGGGATTGGTGTGGTCGTTGCGACCGCCTTGTCCACCGAGCTGGGCAATATCGCCACCGAAGTGATCCATGGCGTCTCAGCCAAGCCGCCGTTACTGGTGCGCATGCAGCGTTTTACCCATCGGATCGCCATCATCGTCGGCCTCGCAGCGCTGTTGATGGCGGTTGTCTCGCTTTCACGCGGCATGCCGTTTGCGGAAATTTTCATGCTCGCAGTAGCGCTGGCCGTGTCCGTGATACCGGAGGGTTTGCCGGTTGCGCTTACGGTCGCGCTCGCCATCGGCATGCGGCGCATGGCCAGGCGTAATGTGATTATCCGCCGACTGATTGCGGTAGAAGCGCTCGGTTCCTGTACCTACATCGCGACCGACAAGACCGGAACCTTGACGGTGAATGAACTGACGGTGCGGCGAATACAGTTCCCGAATCGAGACAGCTGGAAGGTTAGTGGTGAAGGCATGGTGCCCGCGGGAGAAATCATCCCTCAGGGGAAGACGGCCGGGCGTGAAGAGCGGGCATTGCTTGAGCGCCTGTGCCTCAGTTCGATACTGACCAATGATGGCTTTCTCGGTACGCGCGATGATCAATGGACGCACTATGGCGATGCGGTCGATGTGGCTTTGCTGGTCATGGCGCACAAGGCGGGAATCGTCAAGGCGAAAACGATCAGTGCCTTCCCCGAAATCAGTTCGATACCTTTCGAGTCCGAGCGCCTGTTCTCGGCCAGTCTTAACCAGGTTGGCGATCGCCGTTGCATGTTTGTCAAAGGTGCTTTCGAGAAACTGTTGCCGATGTGCGACACCATGGCCGTGCCGGGACAGGAAATCGTGATCGATGTTACAAGCCTTGAGCAGCAGGCGAATGAACTGGCATGCCAGGGTTATCGGGTGCTGGCGATTGCCAGCGGTGAACGCGAACCGCCGCCGGGTGAGGTATTCAGCGAACAGCATTTGCACGGTCTGACGCTGCTGGGCCTGGTTGGCATGATCGATCCACTGCGTCCGGAAGCGCAGCAGGCGGTGACGACCTGCCGCGAAGCCGGTATCGAGGTTGCCATGGTGACGGGTGATCATCCCGCCACGGCCTTTGCGATTGCAAAAGAGCTTGGGCTGGCTGAACACGAGGATCACATTGTCACCGGTCCGCAACTGCGCGCGACAACGTCACATGATGAAATTGATCAGCTAACACGGCGCGCACATGTTTTTGCCCGTGTCGAGCCGTCGCAGAAACTCGATATCGTGCATTCGCTGCAACGCAACGGCCACTTCGTCGCGGTCAGTGGTGACGGTGCGAATGATGCGCCTGCGCTGAAAGCCGCACAGGTCGGGGTTGCCATGGGTAAAAGCGGAACCGATGTCGCGCGCGAAACCGCGGAAATCATCATCACCGATGATAATTTCAATTCCATCGTATCCGGGGTCGAAGAAGGGCGGATTTCCTATTCCAATGTGCGCAAGGTGATCTTTCTGCTGATTTCAACCGGTGCGGCCGAACTGGTACTGTTTGCACTGGCACTGTTTACCGGGCTTCCGTTGCCCTTGCTCGCGGTGCAGCTGCTCTGGCTCAACCTGGTCACCAACGGTATCCAGGATGTCGCACTCGCGTTCGAACCGGGTGAAGGTGATGAGTTGCGTCAGCATCCGCGATCGCCCAGGGAATCGATTTTCAACCGTATCATGATAGAGCGCGTGATCAGTTCGGCGCTGGTCATCGGTATAGTCGCTTTTTACCTGTTTCAGACCTTGCTGGACTGGGGGTACACGGTTGAACAGGCACGTAACAGCACCCTGCTGTTGATGGTGCTGTTTGAAAACGTGCATGTATTCAATTGCCGCTCGGAAACCCTGTCGATATTCAGGCATAGCCCCCTGCGTAACCGTATCCTGCTGTTCGGTACCGCGACGGCGCAGTTGATCCATATCGGTGCGATGTATACGCCCTGGATCAGGGATGTGCTGGATATTCAGCCGGTGTCGATCGAGCACTGGTTCCAGCTGCTGGGGCTGGCTCTGACGGTGACCCTGGTGATGGAGGCACACAAGCTGTATCTGGTGTGGTGTGGTCGGACCGGTGCGAGGTATTTGTGTCCACCCGGTGGCGCCTGAAAAAACTAATGATCAGTTAGGTGATGCGAATGAAATATATCTTGTTTGTGAGACTGTGGCGGCTCCTCGCCGTTGTTATGGCGGTGTCAATGATTGCATCGCCTGTTCTGCGCGCGGAAGAACAGAGTGTGCGCCCCGGCATCAATCGCTATTACCAGAATCCCGACTGGCAGCAGTGGGTCAACACCTTCGAGCGCTCGGGGCGGGAGGTTTACGACAGGCGCCATGAAATCGTTGCAGCCAGCGGTGTAAAGCAGGGCATGGCCGTGGCTGATATCGGCGCCGGCACGGGACTGTTCACACGGCTGTTTGCCGAACGCGTCGGGCGCGAAGGCAGGGTCTATGCCGTCGATATATCGCGGACATTTGTCGAAAACATTTTGCGCACCAGCCGAGAGCAGGGGCTGGGCAATGTCGAGGGCATCGTCAACAGTGACAGGGATGTTTCATTGCCGCCCGATTCGATCGATCTGGCATTCCTGACCGATACCTACCATCATTTTGAATACCCGCTCAGTATGCTGTCATCGATACGTACCGCAATCAGGCCAGGCGGCCGGCTGATCGTGATCGATTTTCGGCGTGATCCGCGCTTCAGCTCGAGATGGGTTATGGGGCATGTGCGCGCCGGCCGGCAAACCGTGATCGATGAAATAACCGGGGCCGGTTTTCGCTTAATCGATGACAAACCCCTGTTGCGCACGAACTTCTATCTGATATTTCAGAAACAGGGGGCATGATGATCAGGCGTGGGCAGGCATCGTTTTGCCCGGGGTCATTGAGCGCGACCGCTGACAAATAGTCAATTTTATGCGATAGATCATGGCTGGCGGCCCGGGTTTGATTTATCATGCCCGCTTAGAATTTATGCTGTAAATCGCCGGAGAACAACCTATGACACCGATCACCATCGAATTCAGCCTTACCGCTGACGACAGGCAATTCAAGGAGGATACCGTTGCGCTGCGTAACCCGCAGGAGCTTTTCGAGTATGTATCACCGGGTGGCGGCTGCGAATCGATGCCGGATGATGTGGATGAAATCCAGCTGGTATTCCTTTCACCCGAGCATCCGAACCAGCAGAATCCGGTGGCGGATATTCGCGGCACCCTCCAGCTCGGTATCGTGTTTCTGACCGGCCCGCTGGCTGAAATCCTGCAAACCGCGGAAGAGATTATCGATAAAGCAGGTCGCGGAGAGCTGTCCTCGTCGTTTTTAACGGTTATTGGTGCCAACGGGTAGCGACGCCGGTTTGCTGGTATTCGGGGGGATATCAAGCCGCGAAAAACGCAAACAACGCGAAGATGCGTAATTTATTGATTGAACATTTGCGTGCTTTGCGTTATTCGCGGCCAAAGAATCTTCCGGTCCGCGCAACCCTCTTTTGTTTACATCAGGCCAGCTTTTTCACCAAATCGAACACGTCGTGTTGCAGTTGATAGCCCGACCGCTGCATGGCTTCAAGTATGAGTTCGACCATTTCGACGCGATCGTAGCGGTCTGAATTCAGCACAAGATCGTAGGACAGCGGGTCGTTGATATCAGCTTGATACAGCGTCCGTACATATTCGGCTCGTTCGCGGTCGACATCGAGCAGTTTCTGTTTTGCATCTTCGATGTCGATATTTTCCCTCTCGGCTACACGGCGGGCACAGGCGTCGGGGCTGCCGACAATGCGCACGCGGAATGCGCGCTCCGGTCCGAGTATCAGGTTCGCGCCGCGGCCGATAATCACGCCACCCCTGAGAGAAATGGAGAAAACGGTTTTTACCAGGTATTTGTAATACTCTTCCAGCGAAAAGGTGTTCTTGTTGAGCAGCGATTCCCACCAGTGACTGTCTATATGACTGATATGCTCGTCAAGCACTTTGACGAGCGATTCATCAACATCAGCACGACGCGCGACTTCCTGAAGGATGTGGCGGTCACAACAGCGTACTTCCAGCGTATCCGCGAGCAGCTGCGCGACTTCCCGCCCCAGTGCACCAAAGTTCCTCGATACCGTCACCACATGGGTTTTTGACTTGTCCCAGCTTTGTTGTGCCTTGTGACGCGCAATAGCCTGCTGTTCGTGCAATTGTGCGGTTATCAGACCTTCGATCAATCGATCTGCGTTACATCTCATATTCCGGGTCCCAGGGAGAAAACAGCATTGAATTCTAACATTAAAGTCGGTATGGCCTGCCTCGCTCTTCTCCACCAACGCGCGAAGCGATGGCAAATAGACTTCGTCAGTGCGTAGGTGACTACGACTGGATGACAGGCTGTTTAGATAACCGGCGGGGACGCGAGCGTCGGCAGATGTTCTTGAATCGGGGGTGGTATCGTCTTTCTCAGGCAATTTTGATGCGGATGTGTGAGAATGCGCGTGTTTCGGAAATCAATCTGCATATCCAATGAGCGAAACTGGTACCTATTCATTAATGGTGCACGGAGGAGCCGGTGCACTCGATAACGTCAGGGACAATAAAACTGCACTACGTTACCTCGAAAGTATCCGTACCATCGTTGAGCACGGCCGTAATGTAATGGAGCTGGGCGGGTCTGCGTTGCAGGCCGTCGAAGCATGCGCGAGTTTGCTCGAGGATGATCCGGTATTCAACGCGGGCTGTGGTTCAGTACTGAATGAGAATGGCAAGGTCGAACTGGATGCGGCGATCATGGATGGTCGCGACCTCTCAGCCGGTGCCGTTGCAGCCGTCGGCAATATTGCCAATCCGGTCCAGCTTGCCCGCCTGGTGATGACCAAAAGTGAGCACGTCATGTTGATTTCTGAGGGTGCCATGCGTTTTGCAGATCATTGCGGCATGGAACGTGTACCCGAAGACTATTTCTATACGCCCGATCGGGTTGAACAGCTGCATCAGGCGCGCCTGCGTCACAAGGTCATGCTCGATCATGATGACAGCGATGATGACAGCGAAGACCAGAAATACGGCACCATCGGAGCGATCGCGCGTGACCCCGAGGGTAACCTGGCTGCGGCCACGTCGACCGGCGGTATTGTTAACAAACGTATGGGCAGGGTTGGTGATTCACCGATCGTCGGCGCGGGTGTGTACGCCGATAATGAGACCTGCGCGGTTTCGGCAACCGGTTTTGGCGAGGACTTCATGCGTACAGTGATCTCCAAAACCATATCCGATTTCATGCTGATGAAAGGTATGGATGCGAACCAGGCGACCGAGGCCGGAATTGCGTACCTGACACGTAAGCTTCGGGGACGCGGCGGTGTCATTGTGATCGACCAGCACGGCAATTGTGCGAGCGGGTTTACCACGAAGAAAATGATCCATGGCTGGATCGAAAAGGGCGGCGAGACGCACTGCAGTTTCTGAGTGCAGCCAGCTATCGGCACCGTTATAATCGGGTGCACTGCTAAATTTCCATTTTGAGCATGAATGTGATAGCTGAAGAGCAACCGGAGCTGATCAGGGGCCTGCTGAGACCCGATGCCTATGACCATCCGGTTAGCGAAATCCGGCTCATCGAAACCCACATCTCCTGGGTTATTCTGACCGGTAACTTTGCCTACAAGATCAAAAAGCCGGTCAACCTTGGCTTCCTGGATTTTTCCACGCTCGACAAGCGCCGTTTTTGCTGTAATGAGGAGCTGCGTCTGAACAGCCGCCTGGCTGCGCCGATATATCTCGAGGTCTTGCCCATAACCGGGAGTGCTACGCAACCTGCGTTAAAGGATCAGGGTGAGGCGATTGAATATGTAATCAAGATGATCCAGTTTCCACAACAGGCCCAGCTGGACAACATGCTTGCGGACGGTAAGCTCGATAAGGTGCATATGGACGCGATCGCCACGCTGGTGGCCGGGTTCCATCAGCGGGCCGATGTTGCGGCGGATGACAGTGTTTTTGGTGATCCCGAGCATGTTTATCAGCCGGTTGCAGAAAATTTTCTGCAGATCAGGCAGCATCTGCACACGGACAACTACGACGCCGACCTTGCTGTGCTTGAGGACTGGAGCCGGCAATCGTTCGAGTCGTTGCAAACGGTCTTCAAACAACGCAAGCGGGATGGCTTTATACGCGAGTGCCACGGCGACATGCATTTGCGCAATCTCGTCTGGTTCGATGGTGAACCGCTGGCATTCGACTGTCTCGAGTTCAATCCTGCGCTGCGATGGATCGATACCCTGTCTGAAGTCGCGTTTCTGGTCATGGACCTGCAGGATCGGCAGCAGCCGGAACTTGCACAGCGGTTTCTCAACAGCTACCTGGAAAAATCCGGTGATTACCAGGGGCTGCAGGTCCTGCGGTTTTATCTGGTCTATCGCGCGCTTGTGCGCGCCAAGGTCGACGCGATCAGGGCAGGGCAGGCAGGGATCAGCGATGCGGAGAAACATGAGGCTGAAAAGGAATTTCTCGCCTACCTGGAACTTGCCCGGTCGTACACCCGCAGACGGCAGCCTGCCCTGATCATTACGCGTGGCCTGTCGGCATCCGGCAAGAGCACAATAACGCAACCGTTGCTCGAGCTCATTGGTGCGATACGGATTCGCTCCGATGTCGAGCGCAAGCGATTGTTCGGCATCCTGCCCGATGCCGACGGCAAGGCCGCAATTGGCAAGGGCATCTATTCAGCCGAAGCAGGGATAAAAACTTACCAGAAGCTCGCTGAACTCGCTGATACCATCCTGGCTGTCGGCTTCACCGTGATTGTCGATGCGGCCTTCCTTGAATTCGCACAGCGCGAGCCATTCAGTCAGCTGGCAAACAAGTCAGGTGTGCCCTTCATCATACTCGAGTTTACCGCCAGTGCCGACACCCTGCGCCAACGCATCAAGGCCAGAACCCGTGATGTATCCGATGCCGACCTGTCGGTTCTGGAGCACCAGCTTGCTACGACAGAACCGATACGTGATTCTGAATTGTCCCGTTTGATCAGCATCAATACCGAAGCAACAGTTGATGCAAGCACATTACGCGAGCGAATACACGAGTTGATCGAGAACGTCGATGCCTAGCCCTGGTCCGCTGATCGCATGGTCAACGAACGGATTTTCCGTGACAGATGAATAGCATAGCAAAAGCCGCAAAAGCGGCCGAAAAAGCTATTCTGTGGCCGACACAAAACTCTGTTCGGGTGTAGGGTGGATTAGGCGTTAGCCGTAATCCGCCATTTTGATTGGTGCAATACGCTTCGCTATTGCACTCTACGACCATATTTGGAATCAGTATTCCAACAATTTGACAAGGTTGAATCTGTGCATTCCTTGCGCCTTTTCGGTAAAGAAACACCATGTACTCAATCAACCAGGCCTAGCAGAACATGACACCACAAAAGCCAGACGCCCGTATGCTGGTGTTCGTGCTTGCACTGGCGCTGCTGCTGGTCGTGGTTCATGTTGGTGTTATCAGTATCACCTTCAGCAAGCTTGGGCTAACCCGGGAATCAGCTTTTCTTTTGCTGTTCTTCTCTCTGGTCGGCAGCGCCATCAATGTTCCGCTGTTTACTGTCAAGTCTGAGGTACCGCTCAGACTACGCGGCAGTTATATACCGGGGTATCTACAGCAGTATCTGAGACGCGCCGGTGATCGAACCGTGATTGCAGTCAATGTTGGCGGCTGTTTGATCCCGCTGACGTTTTCCGTCTACCTGTTTGTGAGCCAGCCACTGACGCTCTACGAAGTCATGTTTGGTGTAACGCTGGTAACACTGATCAGCTACGTCTACAGTTTTCCGGTCAAGGGCGTGGGTATCGGCATGCCGATGCTGATTGCACCATTATCTGCCGCGATCATTGCGATTTTGATCAACAATGAGCTGAGTGCACCGCTGGCCTACATTAGTGGTACGATGGGTGTGCTGATCGGCGCGGACCTGCTGAATTTCAGGCGTATTTCCCAGATGGGGGCTGTGGTCGCATCAATAGGTGGCGCAGGTACCTTCGATGGTATTTTCATGACGGGTATACTGGCCGTGCTGCTTGCCTGACTGGCTTCGAGTCAGCTGATAGTGAGAGGAAAAGATATGATTGAGAAACGCCAGCTTGGTAACAAGGGGCCGGAGGTTGGCTGCCTGGGTTACGGGGCGATGGCGCTGGAAGGTTATTACGGCGCCGTTGATGAGGCTGACGCGATTGCGACCATCCAGCATGCACTCGACCTGGGTATGGACTTTATCGATTCTGCAGACGCTTACGGTGAGGGTCATAATGAGCTGCTGATTGCGAAAGCGATAAAAGCCCGCAGGGATGATGCCTTCATCTGTACCAAGTTCGGCATCGTCTATGACGCTAACGACGCGGGAACGGACATGGAAACCGGATGGGGAGTTTCACTGAGGATCAATGGTGCGCCGGGCTATGTGAAAAAGTCATTGCAACTCAGCCGCTCCAGGCTCGGCGTCGATGTGATTGACCTGTGGTATGCGCACTACCCGGACCCATCCATACCCATTGAAGATACGGTTGGCGCGATGGCGGAATGCGTACAGGCGGGTGATGTACGTTATCTCGGACTGTGTAACGTCTCGGCGGAAGAAGTCCGACGTGCGAATGAAGTTCACCCGATCGCTGCGGTGCAGTTTGAGTATTCGCTGTGGCGTCGTGAAGTTGAAACCACGTTGTTGCCCACGCTGCGCGAGCTCGGTATCGCGCTGATCCCGTGGTCACCACTGGGCGGTGGTTTTCTGACCGGCGAGGTCAAACAGCTCGCAGCAGATGACTTTCGTCATAACAATCCGCGGTACGCAGGCGCGAACCTCGATATCAACCGGGACCGGTTCGCGCCACTGATGCAGCTGGCGAAGGATTTCAGGATCACGCCAGCTCAGCTCGCCTTGTCCTGGCTGCTCCATCAGGGTGAGGACATTATTCCTGTTCCGGGAACACGCAAGGCCGAGAGACTCGATGAAAATGCGGCTTCAGCCAATGTTCAGCTCGACGCTGAAACCCTCGAGCAAATTGACAGGATCGCACCTGCAGGACTGGCCGAAGGCGCTACCCTGGTATAACGGAGTAAAGCTGCATGCAGGAAACCATCACTTTACAGACCCATCAGCGTGAGATCCTGATCGATATCACGCCATTGGTCGAAGGTCTGGTGCAGGAAAGTGGCATCAGCTATGGCCTGGTTAATGTATATGCACAGGGCGCGACGGCCGCGATCATGATTCAGGAGAACTGGGATGAAAGCGTGCAGAGCGACGTGGTGAATCTGTTGCGCAAGCTGATCCCCAAGGGCGTCTGGTTGCATGATGCGCAGGACGGAAATGGTGACTCACACCTGAAGTCCGGTCTTGTCGGGCCATCGGAAACCGTACCGATAATCGACGGTCGTCTGGCTCTGTCGACATGGCAGAACATCTTTTTCTGCGAATTCGACGGTCCAAGAAACGACCGGCGTGTGTTATGCACTATCATCGCCGATGAATGATCAAGGCATCGAGAACAGGGGGGTCACGCAATTTGTTCGCGGCGTCCTAGGTTGCAGTTGCCCGGACAAGGTGTTTGAGGATATCAGCGTAACCAGGCAGTCCAAACTGTTTGGTATTACAAATTGCGTATATGAAATAGGCGGGCGCCTGATCGTGGCGATTGTTGTTCCGCAAGACTGGCAGGATGTCGAACCTGCGTTAGGCTCTATGGTTGAGGTGGGTAAGAAGTATCGTGACCGGCATGGCTTTAACCGCTTTCGACTCGTGGTTGCGAGCGATAGCGATGAAGCCCATCAGGTGCTCACAGCGCAATTCGAAGCACTGCCGGATATCGATGAAAGATTACATCTGCACGTGATCGAGCCGCAAAAAATTCCTGTCCATGTCCAGCGGTAAGCTAACCGAGAAATACAGAATCGCAGCCGAATCGGTACGCGGCTGGGTAGTATATCGTGATTATGAGCTGGTATCGTGGCTGTTCCTGCGCGCGCTGGGTTTGATTTACCTGATCGCTTTTGCATCGCTGATGGTCCAGATCAAGGGTCTGGTCGGCGAGCAGGGCATAATGCCGGTTGGTAGCCTGCTCGAATATGTTACCAGCGTAACTGGCAGTGAGCGTTATTTCGTTTTACCAACCATCTTCTGGCTGGCTCACAACAATCTGGTGCTGGTAGGTGTAGCGCTGTACGGCTGTGTCGTATCGTTGCAGATCATTTTTAACCGCTGGTTACAGCCGGCACTGATCATCGCTTTTGTACTTTACCTGTCGCTATACAATGTCTGTCAGCCGTTTCTGCATTTTCAGTGGGACGGCCTGTTGCTGGAAGCCGGCTTCCTTGCAATATTTCTCGGCTCGCGATCGAGTATTATCATCTGGCTGTTTCGCGTGTTATTGTTCAAGCTGCGGTTCATGTCAGGTCTGTCCAAACTGACCAGCGGTGATGCGCAATGGTCGGGACTGACTGCGCTGAACACCTATTTCGAAGTGCAGCCTTTACCGAATCCACTGGCCTGGTATGTGCATCAATTGCCCGAACTGGTGTTGCGTGCCGGTACCGCGGCGACACTGTTCATCGAAATCCTGGTGCCATTTATGATGTTCATGCCGCGGCGCTGGCGTTTTGTGGCAGCCTGGCTCACGATCCTGTGGCAGGTGCTTATTATTCTTACCAGCAACCATAACTGGATCAATCTACTCACGATAGCATTGTGCCTGTTCCTGTTCGATGACAGGGCGTTGCGGCGGGTCGTGCCGATCAACATAGAACCAGCGCAGATGACGGTGGCAATAAAAGATAGTCTTGCAACCAAACTGCGCACGCTCCTGCTGTCGGCGATGGCACTCTTTATTCTGGTGATCAGCTTTGCCGAGTTGTGGATACTGTCGACGAGGACAGCTGTATTTGAGCCGCTCGGAACCGTAATCGATTACATGGAATCGTATCGCGTGGTCAACAAGTATCACGTGTTCCCGACCATGACCACCGAGAGAATCGAGCTGGAACTTTCCGGTTCTATTGAGGGTGAAACATGGAAGGTCTACCGTTTCAAGTACAAGCCTGGCGATCTCGATCAACGACCGCGACTGGTCATGCCGCACCAGCCCAGGCTGGACTGGCAGATGTGGTTCGTCACGCTGCGCCCCAAACACCTGCCGTGGTTCGAGGAATTCCTGTACGCGCTGCTGGACAATTCACCGCATGTGAAGGATCTGCTGGCAAATGATCCGTTTCCGGATGAAGCACCGCGTTACATTCGTGTCGATGCCTACAAGTATACCTTCACAACGCCCGAACAACGCGAGCAGACGGGAAACTGGTGGAACAAGGAAGCGCTAGGCCCGTTCCTGCCGCTACCCGGCGTGATGCGATCAGAATAGCAAGCGAAAAATTCAAAAGGGTCAGAGTCGATTGAAAATAATTCAAAAGGGTCAGAGTCGATTGAAAATTAGAGATACCCATGCTTTTAATCGACTCTGACCCATTTGAAAATAGAAACAGTGTTTTGATGTTAATAAA
>CP070838.1:862428-869465 GCA_020341835.1 Thiotrichales bacterium
GAAATTTTACCTTTTATGGGGGAAATGAAAATAGATGCAGCCACGGTAAGATCGATTTATTAAAAAAACGGCCCGACGAGTTACAACAGAAATGTGGCGTTTTGTGAGGTCGATAGGTGAAAAGGTTACGTGTAATGAATGGAGTTGCTTGTCAGCAGCACAAGCTTGGCGCGAATGGTTCAATTGCCTGGTGTAGATAAGAAACCGGGCCTCGCCTGGTACCAGAGACCGAATCCTCAGATCAGCAATCCAGACGGCAGAACATTTGCGAAGCTGAATCTGCCGGGGGAGCGGACCATCACATGTGCCAGCCACCAGGATACCCCGGCGGACGGGTGTGCTAAAGCACCACGATATTCGTCCGTTGCAGAGGTGCTAACCAATGTCGTTATCGCCAGGAGAGTAAAGAATGGAAACAGTTTTAAGAGCGAGAGACAGAGAGAACTGCGTGCGTAGAGCCCCCAGGTTAAAGATTGCATTACAGTCTGGAGTTCAAAAACCAGATATTGTCAGTATTGGCGACCCCATGCTGGATGCAGACCATTTAAATGAATTGCTGGAACAGGAAAACCTGCCGATCGGGTATGCCAGGCCGGGCAGGATATTCGAGCAGGGATCGGCTAACTCCCAGAAAATCGTATTAATCAATCTACAGCATCTGACCGTGGCGGCACAGGAAACGATCCGCATTGCAAAATCAAAATTCGATGCTCCGGTGATTTGCCTGATACCCGCCGAAGACGCCGACAAGGTCGGCCTGATTGCATCGCTCGGTATCGACGATTACGTGCTCAAACCGTGTAATCCCAAGGAATTGGCCTGCCGCGTCAAGGTCCTGGTAAGACGCGCCGGTGCGCAAAACACCTTTGCCGGTATTGAGCGACGCTCGCGGGGTCGACGGGCTGAAGATCGAAAGCAGTTGCACGACCGTAGTGAGACCGCAGGTAGCAGGTTGCAAATCGACAGAGACAAGAAGCTGGTCTGGCTGGATAATCGAAAGATCAAGCTAACCCCGAAAGAATACGCATTATTCTGTTTGCTTGCATCAGACCCGGAGCGCGTGTTTTCGCCGCAGGAAATCATTGAAAATCTTTGGCCTGACTGTCAGCGGGTAACAGCCGCGAATGTCCAGCAGTATATTTACATGCTGCGCAAGAAGATTGAGCCTGATATGCAACAACCGCGAATCGTCATGACGATCAAGGGTTTCGGTTATAGACTGATTTTGGCCGGCACCTGAGACTGGATAACCCGAGGTACTCGCGATATCCCTTCTCAGCTTTCCCTGAAGGTCCGCCGCATCGAGTCGAGTATCGGCTGCATCAGATACTGCAACAGGGTCCGCTCGCCCGACATGATCAGGACTTCCGCCGGCATTCCCGGGGATATTTTCACATCGTCACCGAGCTTTTCCAGTTCGCCGGGCAGTACCTCGACGCGGGCAAGGTAATAACTGTTACCGCTGATTTCATCCAGCAGGCTGTCGGCAGAGATCGAGCGTACGATTCCCTTGATCTGTGGAAGATTGCGCTGGGCGAAGGCAAGTAAGTGCACCCGTGCCTGCTGTTCGGGGGCGATCGCGTCGATGTCGACTGGCCGCACCTGGGCATCGATCAGCAACTTCGCATCCTGCGGGACGATATCCAGGATCGGCTGGCCCGGTCCTACCACACCGCCGGTGGTGTGAAACCGCTTTTGCATGACCACACCGGATACGGGTGCCGCCACCAGCGTTCTTTCCAGGATGTCCTGCTGGGCGTTCAGGCGTTCCTCGACCGAGGCCAGTTCCAGCCGGGTTTCGGCCATTTCCGAGACGATATTGTCCAACCGCACTGCATCCTCGTTGACGACCTGAAGTACCGTTTCCCCAATGGACTGCTGGGTGCGGGCGATATTGGCCAGATTCTCCGCCATGTCGCCTTCGATCTCGGCCATCAGGCGCAGCAGGGCCAGGTAATCCGGGCGCGGTAGCAAACCGCGATCGAGCAGTTCCTGTTTGGCATCGATTTCTTCTCTGAGCAGTTTCAGCTGCTCTTCCTGGCTCTTGATCTGCGACTTCAATCCGTCGATCTCTTCGCGCATCTGGTCGATGCGCTTGCTGCCGACCGCCTTGCGCCCGCTGTGCAGCTCGCGCCGGGCCTTGAACAGGTCGATCTGCGCCTGTAGTACTTCCTGGAACCCGGTACCACCACCAACCGGCTTCGAATCGAGCAGCCATTGCGGAAAGGCGATCCGCTTCTTGCCGGTCTGTTCGGCGAGCAGGCGAGCCAGCTTGGCGGCGAGCATCTGGCGCTGACCCTGCAGTACCTCGTACGCTGCCCGCGCCTGGGTTTCCTGCAGCATGACCAGGTGATCCCCGGCCTCCACCAGGTCTCCGTCTTCAACCAGGATTTCAGTGATGATGCCGCCTTCGAGGTGCTGGATGGTCTTGCGGCTGCCCTCGGGGCTGACTACGCCGGTGGCGATGACGGCGCTGGCGATCGGGGCCATTGCCGCCCAGGTCCCGAGCCCACCGAAAAACAACAGCACCACGATATAACCGGCAACAACCGGTCCGCGCAGCAGTTTGCCGGGCGTGCTGGCTTCCCAGCCTGGATCAGTGACATCGTGCTCGGAAGTTTCGGCCATGGCAGTCAATTTTATTTTCCCCGATCCTGGTGTTAAAGCGGTTATGAAGTCTGGCCTGGCACCGGCGCGGCACTGGCGACGGTGAATTTCGAGCGTGCCGCCGGCTCTGCCCGGTCGTTGCCGCCAAGGCGAGCCAGCACCTCGTCCCTGGGGCCGAAGGCTGCGATACGGCCTTCCTCGATCAACATCAGCTTGTCGGTGTTTTCCAGTATGCGGGCGTGATGGACGACCATGATGACCGTGGTGCCCTTTTCCTGCAGGGTTTTCAGTGTCTGCTGCAGGGCATTTTCGCCCACGCGGTCGAGATTGGAATTGGGTTCGTCGAGCACCACGACCCGCGGTTCGCGAAACAGTGCCCGGGCAAGGCCGACGCGCTGGCGCTGGCCGGCGGAAAGCATTGCGCCACCGACACCGATCTGGGTATCGTAGCCGTTTGGCAGCCGCAGCACCATGTCGTGCACGTCGGCCAGCCTGGCTGCCGCGATAACCTCTTCGTCATCATGGGTTTCTTCCATGCGCGCGATGTTTTCGCGCACCGTTCCCGAAAACAGCTCGACGTCCTGGGGCAGGTAACCGACGTAGCGTCCGAATTCCTCGCGGTTCCAGCTGTGAATCTCTGCCGAATCCAGTCGCGCCGAGCCGACGGTCGGCTTCCACACACCGACCAGCAGACGACAGAGCGTACTCTTGCCCGCGGCCGACGGGCCGACGATGCCGAGCGTCTCCCCGGGAGACAGGGTAAAAGTCAGTCCCCGCAGGATGGGTTTTTCCGCCGTCGGCGGCTGGAAGCCGAGATTATCGACCTGAATCAAGCCCTTCGGCGGCGGCAGCACGATACCCGGCGGCGGTTCGGGCATCTTTTGCAGCAGTTCCTGCAGGCGACCGTAACCGCTGCGGGCGGCAAGGAAGTGGCGCCAGGCGGAAATCGATTGCTCCACCGGCGCCAGCGCGCGTCCCAGCAGAATCGAGGCCGCGATCATTTGCCCCGGCGTCAGTTCTCCCGATAGCACCAGCATGGCGCCGAGTCCCAGTATTGCGACCTGTACCGAAAGCCGCACGAAACGCGACAGGCCGAGGAAAGTGGCGCTTCGCGAACCGGCGATGCCTTGCTGGGCCAGCGCGCCCGCGTGCAGCTTGTTCCAGCGCGCGAGCAATCCTTTCGACATGCCCATGGCCTGGACGACTTCCGCGTTGCGCAGGGATGTTTCGGCAAACTGGTGGGCCCTGGCCTGTTCCTGGTTGGCAGCCTGCTGAGGCTCCCTGGTCGATAACTCGTTCAGCAACGCCAGAATGAACAGGACGATGGCGCTGATCAGAGCCAGTCCGCCCAGCCAGGGGTGCATCAGCCAGATCACGGCGACGAATACGGGCACCCAGGGTGAATCGAAAAACGCGGTAATTCCCTGGCCCCCGATAAAGGTCTGTAACTGCCCGAGCTCGCGCAACGGCTGGGCGCCGGTGCCGCTGCCGGCAAGGGTGCTTTTGAGACTGGCGGCGATCAAGGGTTCGCTGAGCGCACCGCTCAACCAGCCGCTGACACGCCCCAGGATCCACGCCCGAATTGTGAACAGCAGGCCGAGAATCAGCAGGGCAAACAGGGTCACGATGGTGAGATAGAGCAGGGTGGGCAGATGGCCGCTGCCCAGCACGCGCTGAAAGACCTGCAACATGTACAGCGGCGTGGCCAGCATCAACAGGTTCAGGAAGAAGCTGAACACGGCGACAGCCATAAAACCGCCGCGTACCTTGGCCAGTGCTTGCTGCAAGGCGGTTGATTCGTTATCGGGCTTACTGGCGTGCATTGGTCGATTCCCTAACGCGGCTGCTGGAGCCTATAAAAATGACGGCTGACGTTTGCGATTGACTGTGAATATCAGTACTGGAATTTGATTCGCGCACAAATATACCCGTGCTTCGCAGGGCGAGTCTGTGACCTGGTTGTTAATCCGTGTATTTAACGGTGAAAATGATTTTCCACCGATCTCATGCTGTTGCAGCAAATACGGGACTCCTGTGCTCCCCGGTCATTGATTACTTAGGGTAATTTAAAGCTGGTATATCAATCGATGTAAACCCCCGGATTGACTGCATTCCCGCGAGTTCATTTTCCCCGGCGGCCAACGGACCGCTCCGATTTTGAGGTAATTTTGAGGTTGGTTTGATTTCGTTTTGAGGAAGGTACAGTTGTATTTTTGGAGGGGCCACTGAAAGATAGCATAACGAAAAAATCTGCTTCGAACGCAACGGTTAGAACGTTTCTTGAGGGGTCAGGAGATAACGTTGCGTTGAACATTATTAATACAAGAAGCATTAACCTGAATTAGGTGAAAACCATGGCGAATACCTTCGATCTGATCTTGTGGACTGACAAGCTGGACTACGCACCGGGCGATACCGCGACCTTCACTGTCGAGGGGGTGACGATCGGCGGGACCGTCGAGTTCCAGGTACTGCATGTTACCGACCCGGGTGACGATGGCGTTTACGGCACCCTGGACGACACGCTCGATGCGGGCCCGGACGGGATTCTCGGCACCGCAGACGACGGTTACGGCACCACCGGCGAAGGTCATGATTCCTTTTACGTCACTGACGGCGTCTACGAAATCGACGCCGGTGCCGACGGCATCGAAGGAACCGCCGACGACATCATCATCGGCGACCAGGACATGACCGCTAACGGTATCATCGTTACCGACTGGTACGTCAATCCCGATGACTCGCTGAATGAGATTTTCCTGCTGACTGCGGAAGAGGTGCAGGCCGGTACGGATGGCCAATTCGGTACGGCTGACGATGTTTATACGGGAAGTGTGGGTACAACATCGTTTACGGATGGTGCCGTTTCGCTGTCTCAATGGGCTGAAGACAGTAATCCCAACCCGGACTGGATAGGCGGCAATGTCAATGAACAAAAAGCAAGTCTGGTAGAGGGAGATTTCTTGCCATATCGCCAGGTGTTTAGCGGGTTGGAAATCGGTGCTACGTACTATTTTGGTATGAATTGGGATGTGGCTGCTGGGGGCTTGCAAGCTATTGATTACATCGGTACATACAACGCAACAATTGCGAATGATCCGACCCAGGGTACGAGTCTGGACAATGATGCTGCTGATTTTCTAAATGCGCCTGTGCCCACGGATACTTTCGCAATCCCGCTTGATCCGATTCTAACTGGAACAATGAGTTCCGCTGAAGGGACTTTTTCGTTTTCAGGGACACAAGAGGCGGGTTTTCTCACCATGTGGGGTGGGGATATCATCAGTGTGGGGACTTATTCGAATGATGGTTCGTTGAATATCGCTGACGAATTCGAGCAGTCACTTGAGTATGCCTTCGTTGCGCAAAGTTCAGAGGTTGTTCTGGCGTGGGGTGGTCACATCGGTATAAGGTCTGAATGGGGGAGTAATGATAGACCAACTGGTTCCCCTTATCACACCTCGAATGGCACCAAAGATGGTCCACAATCTGGAGTGATTACTGCTGGATTTACCGGCCCCAGAACCAGTGAAACCAGTCTTTACGGTGATGTACCTGACCCGGGTACTGACACCGATGACAACATTGGCCGAGGAGACGTTCAGCTTCAGGCAAGCGCTGTAGTAGGATTGCCCTCGATTACAGTGATCAAAGATGCAATTCCGGTAAATGATCCTCAGGATTTCGAGTTCCTAGCGACCAATCTCGAACCGACAACATTTTCCCTGGATGATGACAATGATGGAACCTTGTCGAATACACAGGAGTTTATTGACGTACCCCTGTCTATTGATGCAAACGGCATTATTGTTGGGCCGACGTACACGATAGAAGAGATCAATATTCCGACTTTCTGGGAGATTAGCGACATACAGGTGAGTGTCATAGACCTGTTTGGGGGTGCGATCGACACTGTATTCTATATAGGTGATGAATTATCACCTGGCTATGATCCAGGTGATACAAAAGTCTTTATTCAAGCTGCAGGCGATGAAGATATAACGATCACTTTTGTCAATGACAAGCCGTTTGTTCCAAACCCTGCCTACACCATCACCAAGACAGTTACTGATGTAGATGGAGCCGGTTCAACAGGATCAGTAGATGCCGCAGGCGATGTCATCAGCTACCAGATTGAGGTCGCGAATACTGGCAACACATTTATCGACGGTGTGGTCGTCACCGACCAGGTCGAAAGTGGAACAGTCGATACTTTGACGCTGGTTAGCGGCGACGCCGACAGCGACGGCCGCCTGGATGCAGACGAAACCATTGATGGCGTGGACACCGACAGCGATGGCAAGCTCGATTTGGGTGAAACCTGGATCTACAACGACACTTATACCGTGCAACAGTCCGACATGGATAACAACGGTGGCGGCGACGGTGACATCGACAACACGGCGACGGTTTCTAGTAATCAGCTCGCC
>CP070838.1:869565-898003 GCA_020341835.1 Thiotrichales bacterium
ACAACCTTGCGCAGGATGATCATCTCCGGCAGTGACAGGGCCGCGATGCTCATCATAAAGGCGAGCGTGGTACCTATGGCAACGCCCTTACCCAGCATCGCCTCCGCCACGGGAATTACACCGGTAGCGTTTGAATAAAGCGGCACACCAAGCAGGACCGCGCCGGGCACCGCCAGCCAGTTGTCCTGGCCACCCAGATGTTCGACCACCCAGTCTTCGGGCACATAGCCATGAAACAGCGCGCCCACCGCAATCCCCGCGATGATCCACTTCCACAGTCGTCTTACGATTTCCCTGACTTCGCCCCACGCATAGCGGTGTCTGCCAGCGAGCGAAGTGTCGGGTTGTGGAAGATCTGCCTCACCCATCTGGATTTTCCAGACATACTCCTCCACCCAGCGCTCGGGCCTGAAGCGCTCCATGGTCGCGCCCCCGACGTAAGCCACGACGAGTCCGGCGGCAACGTACATCACCGTCAACTTCCAGCCAAGGATGCCAAACAATATAACCACCGCCACCTCATTAATCATCGGACTGGCGATCAGAAATGAAAAGGTCACACCGAGGGGGATACCAGCCTCAACAAAACCGACAAACAGGGGGACTGACGAGCATGAACAAAATGGCGTTACTGCACCCAGGGTTACTGCCGATGATCGCGCCAGCCATACGGGCTTCCCGCGCACATAGTCACGTACCTTTTCCGGGGACAGTAACGCCCGCAACAGGCCCATGATGTATATGATCGCTACCAGCAAGGCAAAAATCTTCATCGTATCCATGATAAAGAAATGCAGTGCGGAGCCGGCGTGGCTGTCCACGCTCATGCCTAACCACCGGTAGGTAATCAGACCTGCAACTTGATCAAACATTTTTCACATCGAGCTTTTCAGCTTCTGCCCTGACTTCAGGCAAACCGAACGACAGCAGCGCTGCCATCAGTACGAAGCCTGTCGACCACCAGAGACAGCCCTCGAGCCCCTGCGTCTGGTAGACCCAGCCTGAAAGCATGGTCCCTGCAAGACGGCCTCCGGCATTGGCCATGTAGTAAAAGCCGACACTCATCGCCACTTTCTCGAAGTCGGAATACGCCAGGATCAAATAGGAATGGACCGCAGAATTGATCGCAAAGACGACACCGAACAGGATCAGACCAACGATCAACACGACATCCGGCGGCAACCCATAGTGCAGCCCTGAAGCAATACCTGCAGGAAACAATGCCAGAATAAACACCCACAGCCGTGCAGTTCGACCACCGGGGCCCCGCCCGTGGCGGCTGCGCCGGACCAGCTTCGGCGCACTGGCCTGTACAACGCCATAACCAATCACCCACATCGCGAGAAAACCACCGACCTCGGTGAAAGACCAGCCGAGTATCTCGTAAAGGAACACCGGCAAGCCGACCACAAACCAGATATCCCTCGACCCGAACAGAAAAAAGCGTGCTGCCGACAACCAGTTAATCGCCGGTATTTTTGAGAAGACCTGGGTGAACCTGGGTTTGGACTTCATCTTGCCCACACCGGTTGGCAGCAGGATGGCGGTTACTATCAATACGATCAGCAGCATCCCGGCCAGTACGCCGAGTGCGCTGCGAAAACCGATCCAGTCAAGCAGTGCACCGCCCACGAAGAAACCGCCGCCCTTCAATGCGTTCTTCGAACCGGTCAGTACGGCAACCCACTTGAACAATCTGGACTCGCCGCCATCATCGACCATGATTTTCACGGACGCCTTGGCTGACATCTTGTTCAGATCTTTCGCAATACCGGACAGCGCCTGGGCAGCCATCACGTAGGGAACCGAAAGCCACGCATCAGGTACCGTCAGCGCAGCCAGCGCCACCACCTGCAACGCCATGCCCATGTGCATGGTCAGGTTAAGGCCGATGCGCGCACCCAGCCAGCCCCCTACCAGATTGGTGACAATTCCGAAAAACTCATAGAACAGAAACAGCATGGCGACTTCAAAGGGCGAATAGCCCAGCTGGTGGAAATAAAGCACAACCAGCATACGAATAGCGCCATCAGTGATGGTGAAGGCCCAGTAGCCCCCGGTGACGATCAGGTAGTTGCGCAAGCCCTGCAGCATACCTAAAGGCTCTCGGCCACCTTGCCTGCGAGTTCCATCATCCGGTTCACATAACCCCACTCGTTGTCATACCAGGCGTAGATTTTTACCTGGGTACCGTCGATCACCATGGTCGACAGCGCGTCGACAATCGACGACCGTGCATCGTTGACATAATCAACCGAAACCAGCGGGCGCTCTTCGTAGCCCAGAATGCCCTTCAGCTCACCCGCCGCGGCCTGCTTGAAGTAAGCATTCACTTCATCGACCGTAACCGGGCGTGAGGCCTCGAACACAAAATCGGTCAAAGAAGCATTGAGTAACGGCACACGTACTGCATGGCCGTTTAACTTGCCCGTCAACTCGGGAAATATTTTTGTTATCGCTTTGGCTGAACCGGTTGATGTAGGTATCAGCGACTGACCGCAGGCGCGTGCCCGACGCAGGTCCTTGTGCCCCTTATCGACGATGGTCTGCGTATTGGTAATGTCATGTATGGTAGTCATGCAGCCATGCTCGATGCCGATGTGTTCATGCATGACCTTGACCACAGGCGCCAGGCAATTCGTGGTACATGAAGCGGCCGTCAACAGCCTGTGTTCGGCAGGATCGTATTGATCATCATTGATTCCGTACACGATATTGAGCGCGCCTTCGGTGGGTGCCGCGACGATGACCTTTTTCACACCCTGCTCGAAGTAACCGTTCAGCACGTCCGGATTTTTATGATGCCTGCCGGTCGCCTCGATAACAATGTCGCAGTCCGACCAGTCGGTTTCGCCAATCGCTGCGTTCGAGGAGTAGTCTAGCGACTTGTTGCCGATAGTAATATGCGCGTTGTCCGCTGCGACGTCTTCACCCCAGGTGCCATGCACGGAGTCAAACTTTAGCAGGTGCGCTGATCCTTGAGCATCTGTGGCAATCTCGTTTATGCGAACCACCTCAAACACCTGCGCAGGCCATGCTGCACGCAAACCGAGCCGACCCATTCTCCCGAAGCCGTTAATCCCGACACGCTTCATTATTTTTACCCTCCCGGGTTAGTCTTTATTCGCTGACCCATTGTCGGACCAGATCCGGGCCAGGCAGCCCCCCGGCATGGACAACCTTTCCATCGACGACCACTCCGGGCGTGGACATCACGCCATAACTCATGATCTGTGCAATGTCTGTAATCTTTTCGAGCTCGATCTCCACGCCGCCCTGTTCAGCAGCGGTCGCGATCAAATTGGCTGTGATCTCACAATTTTTACAGCCGGGCCCCAGCACCTTGATTTTTTTCATAGTAACGACCTGTATAAACACTCTGATTAGTTCTGGTGGATCAATCGCCCGAGCTGAATACCATCAAATTCAATGCGCCTGGGCGCCAGCCTTTGGGCATCGCGCCAGTCAATTAGCGCAGCGTTGCAACCCGGGCCTGTTGGGCATTTGCGCCAGCGCCGCGAGATCGCTTTCAAACTGTGGCTGATGTTCGATACCCTTCGCTGTCGCCTGCAGTACGGCCTTGATCCAGCTTTGAATGGACGGACTGATTTTGTAGTAGATCCACAAGCCATCACGCCTGTCTGTAACCAGCTCAAGGTCGCGAAGCTGCGCAAGATGACGCGATATGTGAGGCTGCGCCATGTTGACAGCGTGCGTCAACTCGCACACACAAAGCTCATCATGATGCATAAGCAGCATCAGACATCTCAGACGCGTGCGGTTCGATAAAGCGGCGAAAAGGTTTTCCGGGCTGATTTCCACGCGCACATATATATCACAACCCATATATATGTTAAACAATATATAGCTTTTGAATCGGCACAGCTGTGTATTTTCCGGTACGAAGACAAGCCGTTGAAGCGGACAGGCACTGGCCCGGGTCAGAGAATCGGCTTAACCGGGGCCGTCGAAAACAGACCGGATCCATCTGAACAGGAAGAATCCGGGCCATCAAACAGCCAGCTGCGTCAGGTGAAGCGCTTCAAGGTTTCGACGGAAAGCGATATTCGTTCATCGAACAGGCAGGCCTTACCCGGCAGCAGGCACACATCGAAACATCGTCAGCCTATTTGAAATCCCACCTGAAACCGAGCGAGAACGTGGAAAACTCCGGATTGGGTGAATTAATCACTTCCCAGTCAGCGGTAAAGGCCAGGTTTTTCGTGAACCCGTAGGAGAATCCGAGACCGTAGAATGCATCGAAGCCATCCACACTCTCGGTCGTGGTATTCCTGGTCAGGTCAGCGTCCCAGCTTGCACCACCCGCCTTGACCAGAATATTGGTACGCTTACCCAGTGGCACGTAGGCGACACCGTAGATACCCAGCGCCTGCATGTCGACCGCTCCGCTGACCGCATTGGGGCCGGTACCTACCTGGGCCACGCTAACCGAAGCCAGGTTGAACCAGGCCGCCTCGGCGCTCACATATTTATTGAAGCGGTAACCGCCGTAGAGTTTGCTCATTCCGGTTGACTCATCCAGAGAACCGCCACCCAGCGATGTCAGATCGGCTTTGACTGAGGTATTACCGAAACTGACGCCGAAGTAGCCGTTCGCCGAGACAGCAAGGCTGTAAACGAACAGTACCGGTAGTAACAGAAAGGCGGATTTCAATTTGATGCCTGCGGTGTTCATTCATTTATTTAACCACAGGGGGCATGGAGGTCGACAGTGTTTTTATTTTTTCCACGGAGTACTAGTCTAGTTGTTAGCATCGGGAATTCGCGGCTAAAGCCGCTCTAACAGGGTGTTGTCACCTGCAGGGTGTGTAGTAGTCCAGGCGCGATCTGACAGTTGCCGTAAGATTTTGCTCCACCTGACATGGCCTTGACGCTGATCCGGTTTTTATATTCTCGCCAAGGCGCAAAGCACGCCAGGTGTTCTCTGGTTTCCCTGAATTCATAATCTCTGCGCACTCCGCGTTCCCTGCGAGAGCAAAGCATCCTTTATCTGTCTCTATGTGATACTGCAAGCTCTGTGGCTCAACATCGTGTTTTTCATTCACGCCACAGCCAGGCCGCGCCTCGAACACCCGATGAATCACCAAATTTCGGCGCGGCCAGTTGCGTATCGACACGGTCAGAGAATACATACTGCCCCCACCGTTGTGGCACGTTTTCGTACAGCCGTTCGATGTTACCCATGCCACCGCCCAGGACGATAACATCAGGATCGAGTACATTGATTACGTGGGCGAGGCTCCTCGCCAGGCGGTCCTCGTAGTCCTGTAGACACTGCAGCGCCGCTGCTTCACCATTGTTCGCCTGTGCTGCAATCTGCCGGGCATCGAGTACCCGCCCGGTCGAGTCCATATAATCGCGGCTCATACCCGGGCCCGACAACCAGGTCTCAATGCAACTGGACTTGCCGCAGTAACACACCGGCCCCGGTTGTTCCTCAGGGCGTGACCACGGCAGCGGGTTATGGCCCCACTCACCGGCTATTGCATTCGGCCCCGTCAGTACGCGGCCTTTCACCACAATACCCGCACCCGTTCCGGTGCCAATGATTACACCGAACACGACCTCGGCGCCTGCAGCTGCACCATCGGTTGCCTCGGAAAGCGCAAAGCAGTTGGCATCGTTCGCCATGCGAATATCACGGCCTAACAAGGCGGCAAGATCGTCAGGCACAGGCTTGCCGTTCATACAGACCGAGTTTGAGTTCTTCAGCAATCCTGTCGCAGTGGAAACGGCGCCGGGCGTTCCTATACCGACACTGCCTTGGGTTTTCAGCGTCGATTCGATTTCTTCAACCAGACTGCTGACAACCTGCAGCGTTGCCGGATAATCACCCGCCGGTGTTGGTACCCGCTTGCGCAACAGCTCCATGCCATCTTCATCAAGCGCGATACCCTCTATTTTGGTGCCACCGAGGTCGATACCAATCAACATACTAATGATTAATGAAAAATGAAAAACGAAAAATCGCTAATATAAGCTTGATCACGTACTCATTCTTCATTTTTCATTATTAATTATTCATTGGTTTTATGTTTCCAGCAGGTTTCCTGCTCACCTGCTTCCCTGGTAATAACACGCGCCAGCACAAACAGCAGATCGGAAAGCCGGTTGATATAAGCCAGCATATCAGCACCGACAGCCTGTTCCTTATCAAGGGTAACCAGGCTTCTTTCGGCGCGGCGGCACACGGCGCGCGCAACATGGCATACAGCAGCCGCCTCGCCACCACCGGGCAGGATAAATTCTTTTAACGGCGGCAGCGCCGCATTGTAATGATCGAGGGTATGTTCCAGGAAACTGACATCGTCACCGTTTATATACTGTTGTGAAATGCTGAGTTCGGCACCGATATTAAAAAGATCATGTTGAACATGATTCAATAATCCGCACAATTCGACGTTATCGATCCTCGACACAAGCAGACCGACGAAACTGTTGAGTTCGTCGACGTCTCCCTGGGCATGAATCAGGGCATCATCCTTGTCGACACGAGAACCGTCAGCCTTGCCGGTAGTGCCGGCATCACCGGTGCGTGTATAGATCTTCGTGAGCCGGTTTCCCATCGGTCACAACACATTGAATACCACGTCAACCCGGTATGCCTCGGGCTGATCGATATAGTCCCTGGCGAGTCCGAACGGCTCGATGCCTCTAACCGCATCCAGCGCCGCCTTGTCGAGTGAACGTGTCCGGCTTGAATGAACAAGCCGCGGATTCAAGATACTGCCATCGGGACGGAGTACGAACTCGACGGTTGCCACGCCCTCGCGTCGCTGTCTTCTTGCCAGATAGGGATACTGTTTGTGTGCACTGATTTCGGTATGCAGCAATTCGATGATCGAACGCTTGTGTGCTGCTGCGTTGGTCGAACGGGTGCTGACCTGTTCGCCGGTACCGTCATCTTCTGCCACCGTTTCCGCTGCGGTTATTACCTCCGCGGATGGCTTGTTTTTTTCAGCGACCACGGCCCTGCCCGGCTGGTCGGGTGGGGTTGGTATACCACTGTCGACGGGGTTATCAGCTTGGCGCTGTTTTTGCGCAGACGCTTCCGCCCGGCTTGCAGCCTGCTCGGTTTCAGTCTGATCCGAAATATAGGTCGAACTAACCAGCTCGATTTCCAGACCGCTCCCTGTCGCCAGCATGATCTGCTGTGGCTGAATCACAGCAACAGCGAGCAAACCGTGCAGCCCGAGCGAAAACAGGGTACTGAACGAGATTGGTCTGTTGTCCGAAGTCATAAACAATAGATTATCTGAATTGCCACGCCGCTGTCAGCAGGAAATTGATCTCCGGAGAGGTGAAGAACGCCTCGGTTGCCGCGAAGGTATTCGGATCAAAACTCAGCTGGCCGACATCGGAATACTCCTTGTTGAGCAGATTATTGATCCTGCCGCTAAAGACAAAATCGCGATAACTGTATTCGGCTTTAAAGTTGACAAGCCCGTAGCCCGGCAGGTGCCGCAGTACATTGTCAAAATCACCTGAAAACACCCGCTCGCTGATCGCGAACAGCTCGGCATAGAGCTGCCATTGATCATTCAAACGATAGTCACTGCCCAGCAAGGCCGAATGCCGTGCAACCAGCGGTATATCCTTGCCGGCAAATGCACCGCGCAGGACCTCGGCATCGGTGAAGGTATAGCTCACCGAATAGCCCAACCTTTCTGACCGCTGCCAGCGTCCGCTGGCAATCACGCCTTTACGCCGTGTTTCGTCCAGATTGATATTGGCAAAGTTGACCGGATCGAAAGCAATCTCGTCTTCGATATCCAGCTGATAGATCAGCAGCTTTGCGGTATTCATACCGGCGGTCCACTCGACCCCGGTTTCAACAGACAGGCCCTGCTGTGTTTTAAGGATCACAGGTGTAAACGTCGGTGTGAATACCGGTTGCAGATATTCATCGACCTTTGCAAAGCGATAGTTCTGGTCAGCCCGAAACAGTATCCGCCAGTTTTCATCGGCTTTTATCGACAGACCCAGTGTGCCAACCGTAACATCATCTTCGATACGCACGCCGTCTGGAAAAATGGCGAATGCACCCGTGTCCTGCAAGTCATTCTGCACCTCTGCATACCGCAGCCCGAGCGTCAGATCCAGAACCTCACTCGCCGGAACAACCGCCTGGGCATAGACCGAGCGTTGCGACTGGTCGTTTAGCTGGTCACCGAAGCGCGACTGCAGCTGGTAATCACTGGCAATCAGGTCCACACCCGTTGTCAGCATCGTGTTGTTCAATGCCGGCATAAACCCGATCAATCTCGGCGTGAACTCAACGACCCGCCTGTCCTGGGTACTGATTTCGGTTTCAGGCGCGAACACCGAACTGAGACGAAATTCGCCATTGGTATCCCGGCCGGTGAGTTCACCCTCGAACGACCAGTTCTCCCCCATTTGCTGCACCATACCCAGGCGTGCAACCGCCGTTTTTGCATTGGAAAAGTCATTGGCAAAATTCGGGCCGACCTGCCTGCGGTTCTCGATCACTTCGTCCTCGAACAGGGTACCCGGGGTATTGAGTTCATCGTTGATGTACTGCAGTTCTCCGAAGACCGAACCGGACGCATAGTCATAACCCAGTTTGCCAAAACCGTTGAGATACGACGCTTCGTTATGATCCCTGTAGTTATCGCTCTCCCGGGCATCCAGCGACAACAGGTAGTTGATTCCGTTATCAAGCGCCTGCGAGGTCGACGCATGCAACTGCACGGTGCTGTAGCTGCCCACCGACAGTTTCAGCGCATGCCGGGCTGCGGCCGGCCTGCGGGTGATGACGTTGATAATACCGCCCACCGCCTGGTCACCGAAGAGCACACCGGCACTGCCCTGCACGATCTCGATACGTTCAATGTCTTCGAGCGCAATACTGTTCAGGTCAGGTGCGGCAATATCCGGATTATTCAACCGACGCCCATCGACCAGCACCAGCGTATTCGACCCGGCAGTTTCGCCAAACCCGCGCATACCCACAGATGCACGGCTGCCGTCACCGTAAAGGTCGTTGATCTGCACCGCACCCTGACCGCGCAGCACGTCATTGATATGACGCGCACCACTGGCTTCGATCTGCTCACGCGTAATCACGGTAATGCTGGCCGGTGTTGTCAGCGTACTCTGTTCAGTGCGCGCGGCACTGACTATAACCGCAGGAATTTCTGTCGCTGCAATGACACCTTCAGGCAGTACCAGTGCCAGCACTGCGAGCAACGTATACGACTTTGATTGATACAAGATGACCTCCGAAACACTGGAGGCAACGAGGAAAGAACATACCACTGTGAATGCGTCAGTGCTGTTCTGTACCCTAGCCGCCCACCGCAACCTGGTTAATGACTACGTGGGCCGGTCTCCGGACTGATGGAAATCACGCATACCTGCTACCTTCCCATGACGATTCACAGTGGTATCGACGAGGTATTTTTCCAATCACCGTTGCGGGGGCAGTACCGGATTTACAGGCAGTTAGATTCGCCTGCTCACCAGTTTCCCGATTATCTCTTGCTAGAGCACCCGATGTAGTACTGAGGCGCGAAGTTTAGCCGGAATACAGGTACAATACCACCGGTCTGCAGCCTGTATTCCACGGTTGAACCTATAACTACAACATCGGTCAGATAAAGCGATTATCAGACCTGCAATAATCAGAAGTTAACAACAAGTATGTCTAATCAGGAATCGATCCAGAACCTCAAACAACACGTCGAACAACACATCATTGGCCAGGAGACCCTGGTCGACCGCATGCTGATAGCACTGCTGTCAGACGGGCATTTACTCGTCGAAGGCGCGCCGGGACTGGCCAAGACCAAGGCGATCAAGGTTTTGAGTGATGGTATCGAAAGCGATTTTCATCGCATCCAGTTTACGCCCGATCTGCTCCCGGCCGACCTCACCGGTACCGAAGTCTATCGTCCCCAGGACGGCTCGTTCAAATTTCAGCAGGGCCCGCTGTTCCACAACCTGATCCTGGCCGACGAGATCAACCGTGCACCGGCCAAGGTGCAGTCTGCCCTGCTTGAAGCGATGGCGGAACGTCAGATCACGGTTGGAAAAATCACCTACCGGCTGCCGCAGCTGTTCATGGTCATGGCAACGCAGAATCCGATCGAACAGGAAGGCACTTACCCGCTGCCGGAAGCACAGCTCGACCGGTTCCTGATGCATGTCAACATCGATTACCCCGAAGCCAGCTCGGAAAAGGCCATTCTGGCCCTGGCGCGTGATGAAGCACTGAATGGTGATACGCACAATGAAACATCAACGCAGAGCCAGCCATCCGGAAAAATTTCGCAGCAGAGCATATTTGATGCAAGACAGGAAGTATTGCAGCTGTACATGGCTGACAACCTCGAGGAATACCTGCTGCACATGGTACTGGCGACCCGAAATCCCGGCGCTTACGGCGACGACCTCGCACAATGGTCGTTATACGGCGCCAGCCCGCGTGCAACCATCGCAGTTGACCGCTGCGCCCGTGCCCACGCCTGGCTGGCGGGGCGCGATTATGTCGACCCTGATGATATCCAGTCCGTAGCCTATGACGTTCTGCGCCATCGCATCATCCTCAGCTACGAGGCTGAAGCGGAAGGCATTACACCGGATATTTTCATCAGGGAACTGATTTCACGCATTGCGGTACCCTAGGGCCTGTTAACACTATGCGTGCCCGGTGATATTGCATTGAACACAGACAGCAAAACCGATGGCCTCACCTGGATCAGCCAGCAGTCGTTGATCAAGCTCAGGCATGATGCCGGAAAACTGCCGTTACACAGCAGCAAGATACATGCACGCCAGGGCGGCGCCTATATGTCCTCATTCAAGGGGCGCGGCATGGAGTTCGATGAATCGCGTCTGTACATGCCCGGTGACGACATACGCAACATGGACTGGCGCGTCACCGCGCGTACCGGTGACCCCCACACCAAGGTTTTCCGTGAAGAACGTGAACGCCCGGTGCTGATCTGGCTCGACCTGAATCCCTCGATGTTTTTCGCTACCCGTGGCTGCTTCAAAGCGGTCGCCGCGACCAGGGCAGCTGCCTTGCTCGCCTGGAGCAGCAGTGCACAGAACGACCGCCTCGGCGCCCTGATATTTGCCGGTGATGATCACATCGAGCTGAAACCGCGGCGCGGCAAATCCGCCGTACTCGACCTGATCGGCCGGACCTGCAAACATCCGGCCTGGCAAAACTGGAAACAGCGTCAACCGCGCAATACCGGACGCGCAATGTCGCGCCTGCGCAAGGTCACCCGGCCGGGCAGCCTGCTCTTCCTGATCAGCGACTTCAGAGACATGGACGAACAGGCGGAATCTCACCTGATCAACGTTGCCCGCCACAATGATGTGGTACTGATACAGGTTTATGATCCGATCGAAGCCGAACTGCCTCCGCCTGGCAGCTACAGGGTCAGCGATGGCGATAGCGAACTGCAGCTGAATACCGCGGATAAGACACTGCGCTCGGAATACAGACAACGTTTTGACCAACACAGCGCGAAGCTGGCAAAACTGTGCCGGCAGCATCGCATGTACCTGCTGCCAGTATCGACACAGGATGATGTGCTGACCAGCCTGCAGCAGGGTCTTGGTATACCCGCCAGCAAGCATGCGCAGTTCAGGGCACGCAGTTAGGGAGCTTTTCCGGTATGCCCGTTGAACCCTTGCCATTGCGCGATATTCATCTACCGGGAGCGGTGAGCTGGTGGCCGCCTGCACCGGGCTGGTGGTTACTGCTGATCGCGACAGTACTGGTCGTCGCGGCGATTGCAGTGTTCAAACGCCTGCGCAAACGCAGACAGCTCAGACGTACCGTACTTGCAGAACTTGAGAGGATACGTCAACGCTACCATCAGGCGCAGGATGCGGTTGAGCTGGTACAGGCGCTGTCTTCATTGATGCGCAGAGCCAGCATCAGTTTTTACCAGCGCGAGGACAGCGCCAGCCTCACCGGCAGCGCATGGCTGCAATACCTGGACAAAACAGCGGAACGCAAGGACTTCGAACACGGTGATGGAAGCATTCTGGCATCCGCACCCTACCTTCCGGCGAACAGCCCGGTCGAAGCCGATTGTGACAGGCTGCTGTCGCTGTGCGAAGACTGGATAGGCAATCAACCCGTTAAAGGCATCGAAACGTGATCACCTTCGACTGGCCATGGCTGTTCGCCCTGCTGCCCGTGCCGTTCATACTGCGGTTATTACTGCCGATCGCCGCCAGCGGCAACGATGCGGCACTGCTGGTTCCCGATATTTCCGACTTTGAGAGCGAGCATATCACCACGGCACAACGCTCGCTGCGACGCTGGCCACTGTTCATCTATTTTCTGCTGTGGCTGTGCCTGTTGTGCGCTGCGGCCAGACCGCAATGGATCGGCGATCCGATCGAACTACCCGTCAGCGGGCGTGACCTGATGCTGGCGATCGACCTGTCCCGCAGCATGGAACACGGCTTCACCCACAACTTTCGCAGTGTCACCAAGCTCGATGCGACCAAGGCCGTTGCCGGCGACTTTATCGAAAAACGCGTGGGCGACCGCATCGGCCTGATTCTTTTTGGCGACCAGGCCTATGTGCAGGCGCCGCTGACATTCGACCGCACCACGGTGAAGACACTGCTGTTCGAAGCAGTGACCGGACTGGCCGGCAATGCCACCGCGATCGGTGACGCGATTGGTCTCGCCGTCAAACGCCTCGATAGCGAATATAACCAGGACCGTGTGCTGATCCTGCTGACCGATGGCGTCAGCAACGCCGGCGAAATACGCCCCGAGCAAGCGGCTGCGATCGCAGCACAGAAAGGACTCAAAATTCATACCATCGGCATCGGCTCACGCGGCAGCCGCGAACTCAACGAGCAGACCTTGCGTACGATTGCGAAAAAAACCGGTGGGCGTTATTTCCGCGCTCACAGCGTCAGCGAGCTGCAGCAGATTTATGCGCTGATCGATGAACTCGAACCGGTTGAGCGCGATACCCAGAGCTACCGCCCGAGGTGGTCATTGTTCTACTGGCCGCTGGGCCTTGCGCTGGCACTCGCATCCCTGCTTGCCATCACCTCACTCTACCGGCGCAGGTGGCGATGATGCTGTCGATTCCACAGGGGTTACATTTCCTTCGTCCCGAGGCTTTCTATGCCTTCATTCCGTTGCTGCTGTTCGTCGTGCTGTACCTGACCAGCAAGGCCAGCAGCCGGAGCTGGAAATCCGTCTGTGATGACCAGCTGCTGCCGCACATACTCACGACTGGCACTAGAAAATCAAGCCTGCTGTTGCCGATGCTGCTGATTATCCTGGCAAGCAGCATCAGCATATTCGCCATGGCAGGACCGGTGTGGAAAAAACTGCCCCAGCCGGTATTTCGCGAAGAATCCGCACTGGTGATTGCACTCGACCTGTCTCAATCGATGCAGGCTACCGACGTAAAACCCTCGCGCCTCGAAAGAGCCAAGCTCAAGGTGCTGGATCTGATCAAGGCACGCAAAGGCGGACAGACAGCCCTGATCGTCTACGCGGCAACGGCCTTTACCGTGACGCCATTAACCGATGATGACAACACCATTGCCAACCTGATCCCGTCGCTCGAACCCGACCTGATGCCGGCGCAGGGTAGCAATATGGCATCCGCACTCGAACTCTCGGCTGAACTGCTGCAACAGGCAGGCGTTGGCCGCGGTGATGTGCTCGTCGTCACCGATGGCATTACTGACTCTGCGTCTGATGCGATCAGTCAGCTGACAGCCAGTGGCCACCGACTGTCGATCATGGGCGTCGGCACCCCCGATGGCAGTCCGATCCCGTTGAGTGGCGGATTCCTGACAGACGCATCCGGTGCAATCGTGATCACCCGTCTCGAGCCATCACAGTTGCAGCAGGCTGCGCTAAAAGGTAGCGGTATATTCGTTAGCATGCAGGCGGATGACAGCGATATTGAGCGGCTCGCAACCATGTTTGCCAGTAAACGGGTAAAAACCGAATCCGACACCACCAACCTCAAGGCCGACATATGGCAGGAAGAAGGCGCGTGGCTGTTATTACTGGTGATCCCGCTGGTTGCCCTGTGGCCCCGCCGAGGCTGGCTCCTGTGCCTGCCACTGTTCCTGTTGCCTGTCCCGCAACCGGCTTATGCAGCGGACACCGAACAACGGCGCTGGATCGATACGGAACACCTGTGGCTGCGTCCGGACCAGCAAGCCATGCGGGCATTCAAGGCCGGTGACGCCGAAAAGGCCGCCGAACTGTTTGATGACAGTGACTGGAAGGCCGCGGCACACTACCGTGCCGGTGACTATGCCAGCTCAAACCAGCTGCTCGAATCGCCAGATGACAGTACCGGCCACTACAACAAGGGCAATGTCCTGGCAAAACTGGGACAGTACGAAGATGCCATCAGGGCCTACGATCAGGCATTGAGCATGGACCCCGCGAACGAGGATGCACGCTACAATCGTGATCTTGTACAAAAAGCATTGCAACAGCAGCAGCAACAGCAACAACAGGGGTCACCGCAACAGAACCAGCAGCAGGACGGGTCGCAGAGCCAGTCGGAACAACAGCAGCAGCCCATCGACCAGCAGCAGGAATCAGAACAGGATGCCCAGCAGAAACAGGACGATCAGCAAAGCAAGGAACAGCAGCAGCATGACCAGTCGCCGCACAAGCAGCAAGGCGCAGAACAGCAACAGGACCAGTTAACCGACATCAACGAGAAAAAGGACGAGGAAGATACCGAAGACGAAAAGGAAAACGAGCAGGCTGATATGTCGCAGCCCCAGGCCGAACAGCAACAGCAGGCTGAAACCGAAATGGAAGCTCAGCAACAGGATGAAGCATTTGAACAGGAAGACGCGGAAACGGTCGAAAACGAACAGGCCATGCAGCAATGGCTGCGGCGGATACCGGATGACCCGGGCGGCCTGATGCGGCGCAAGTTTATTTATCAGTACCGGCAGATGCCGAACCAGGCAGAATCGAAGGAACCGTGGTAACAATATGACCATAGAGACACAGAGCACACAGAGTGTTTTTTATTACAGTCACGCAGGAGCGGTCAAAGCCACTCCAACAAAAAAACCACAAAAGTCTCTGTGCTCTCTGTGTCTGTGTGGCTAACCAACCGATAAATCATGAGATATTTCCACACTTTAATTTTACTTCTGTTAACAACCAATGCGTTTTCAGCAGCGAACATCACCGCGCGGCTGAGTCATAACCCGGTATCGCTGGACGAGTCGTTCCACCTGATCTATGAAGCCGACAGCCATGTCGATGGTGATCCCGACTTCAGCGTATTGACCAATGACTTTGAAATCCTCAGCAGCAGCCAGAGTACGAACATGCGTTCGGTCAACGGCCAGTGGAGTCTGAAAAAGTCCTGGGACCTCGCGTTAATCAGCAAACAGGCGGGAATCTTTACCATACCGCCGGTACCCTTCGGCAGCGATTCCAGCCCGGCGGTACGTGTCACGGTAAAACCGTCCGATACGAACACGATGCAGGGCACCAGCGGTAAAGACGCCTACTTTCTTGAAGTCACCACCGACCGGAAAAACGCCTGGGTGCAATCCGAAATCATCTATACGGTCCGACTCTTTTCCAGCATCAAGATCAACCGGCCGACTTTGAGTGAACCGGAAACCAATGATGCGGATGCCATTATCGAACAACTGGGCCAGGTGGCGAATTATCAGAAGCTGATCAACGGCATGCCCTACACCGTCAACGAACTTCGCTTTGCAGTCTATCCCCAGCACAGCGGCAAGCTGACCTTCAAACCCATTGTGTTCGAGGGCCGCATCCCCGGCGGGCGCCGCTCCAGCTCCCTGTTCGACCAGTTCATGCAGTCGGGCACATTGAAAAGAATGCGCTCGAAGAGCATCAGCGTAAATATCAAACCCCGGCCTGCAAATATACCCGCGGATGACTGGCTGCCGGCGGAAAATGTCAGCATCGAAGAGGAATGGTCGGAGGACATCACCCAGCTCCGGACCGGAGAGCCGGTGACGCGCACACTGACGATCGAAGCAACGGGCCTGACCGCCGAGCAACTGGACGATATCGAATTCGCTGACATCGAAGGCGTCAAGCAGTACCCTGACAAGGCGGTAATTGAAAACCAGGGCAAGCGCGACGGTATTACCGGTATCAAACAGATCAAGGTTGCGATGATTCCGACACAGGCCGGCAGGTATACCGTGCCCGAAATACGCATCCCCTGGTTCAATACACGTACCGGCAAACGAGCGTATGCAAGCCTTGCGGAAACCGTGATCGAGGTCACGGGTATGGCCAGCGCGACCCAGGCGCCGCCTGCTATCGAGATGCAAACAGAGCAACCGCGGCTCGACACACAACAGCAGAGCGACGCCGCGGTTTCGTCGAGCGCCACGGATGAGGCCGTCATCAGACCGGGTTACTGGCCCTGGATCAGTCTGGTGCTGGCGATCGGCTGGCTGACAACGAGCATCCTCTATTTCAGAAGCAACCAGACCAGCCCATCGCCGTCGAAACAGGAAAAACCGCCTGCGATACTGCCGCTTGAACGTGCAGTTGAAAAAGCCTGTGCCAGATCTGACGCCGCCGACATCAAGGACGCTTTGCTCGAGTGGGCACGCGTTCGCTGGCCTCGCCACAACATCGCCAGCCTGGCCGACATCGCCGGTCTTTGCCCGGCTGAATTGAACAAACAGGTCCATCTGCTGAACGCGACACTTTACAGTTCACACCACGATGACTGGAACCCGAAAGCATTGCTGTCGGCTTTTCACGCATTCATCGCGGTCAAACAGAAGAAATCAAAACCTCAGGATTCGATACTCGAACCCCTTTATAAGACCTGATACTGCGAATAAACTGTAGCCGCAACAGTCATTAGGTAATCCGTATAAACAAAGGAGCTGGATTATGGTCTTCGAATCGTTTGCCGATAGCTTGTCATTCTTTCTGTGGTCGACATTTTTCATCGCATTGATCATGGGTGTCGTGGTCAATAAAACCAATTTCTGCACCATGGGCGCTGTCTCGGACATGGTTAACATGGGTGACTATGGCCGCTTTCGTGCATGGCTGCTGGCGATTGCTGTCGCCCTGCTCGGTGTCAGTGGACTCGAGTATCTCGGCCTGGCTGAAGTCAATACGACCTTCCCCCCCTATCGTAACGGTCTGCTGGTTTATGGCGAAAACATCCTCGGCGGCCTTCTGTTCGGCATCGGTATGACCTTTGCCAGTGGCTGCGGCAACAAGACCCTGATCCGTATCGGGGGCGGCAACCTCAAGTCGGTAATGGTCTTCGTCATCATTGCATTGATCGCCTGGTACATGATCAACCCCTTCCCTGGCAGCGACCAAACCCTGTTCAGCATTCTGTTTTATGACTGGATCCGGCCGATTTCGCTGGAACTTGCCGGGCAGCAGGACATCGGCGCCGTGATCAGTGCGGATAATCCGGGTCCGATCAGATTGATAGCCGGTCTTGTTATCGGCCTTGGGCTGCTGGCGTTCATATTCCGCTCTGCCGATTTCCGCACCAGCAAGGACAACATCCTTGGCGGACTGGTTGTCGGCCTGGTGATCATCACCGCCTGGTATACCAGCAGTAATATCGTCATCAATGCCGATGACTCACTGTATTCAATGAGCGACTATTACAGCGAATGGGATATGCTGGCCGAGGATGACAGCGGAAAACCCGAGCGTGGTGCCGCCGTGGCCGCGCAATCGTTCACCTTCATCAACCCGATCGGCCAGGCTTACGGTTTCGTGCAGTCGGGCTTTGACCGGGCGATGATCTCCTTCGGGCTGGTCTCGGTTTTTGGCGTCATACTGGGTTCCCTGTTGTGGTCATTGCTGAGCCGATCGTTCAGGATTGAATGGTTCGTTGACCTCAGGGACTTCCTGATGCACTTCATCGGCGCGATTCTGATGGGATTTGGCGGCGTCATGGCGATGGGCTGCACCATCGGCCAGGGGATTACCGGCGTCTCCACCCTCGCGATCGGTTCCCTGCTGACCTTCTTCTCGATCGTTTTCGGCAGTGCGCTGACGATGAAAATCCAGTACTACAAGCTGGTCTACGAGGACGAGGCGAGCTTTTACAAGGCACTGGTGACCTCACTGGTGGACATGAAACTGTTGCCGTCAGCGATGCGCAAACTGGATGCGGTATAAATAAAGCAGCCCCGCTTACAGCGTCTATACTCTTTGATGGGGTATCACTAGTTAGACGCAATGGCAACAAAACGTTTCTGGCAAACGGCCTGGTTTCCCGGCCTGCTGATCAGTATTGTATTTTTCGCACTCGGGTGGACCGGATTCATGTCATCGCTGGAGTGGCACGCTTTCGGCATCGGCTCGAGACTTTCGCCTGCCCCGGTGACAAACAACAATCTCGAAGTCATTGCCATCGATGAAGCCTCGCTGCAGCAACTGGGTGAATGGCCCTGGCCGCGCAGTTACCTCGGCGTCGTCATCAAGCACCTCAACGAGCAGGGCGCAAGAACCGTCGGTCTGGCCCTGCCATTGCACACACCGCAGAGCGAATTTGGTGTCAAACGCCTGGATTCGATGCGTGACACCTACGAAGGCAAGTATCAAAAAACTGTAAAAGATATCCTGTTTCGAGCCAGACAGCGCCTCGATACCGACGGCGCTCTGGCTGCCAGCCTGAGGCGCTCCGATAATACCGTACTCGCGATCAGCTACGGCCTGAACAACGATACCCTTTGGGGCGCCCGCGCTGCCGGCCAGCCGTTGCGCCAGTCCTACGCGTTGCAGGACATTCCAGCCGATGTCGATAGCCCGTCAGACCTCGTTCCCAGCGTACTCACCCGGGGCATACCCGAACTGACACAGTCCCAGGCCCCGCTGCCAATGCTGGCAAAGCATTCCGCGGCCGGCATGCTGGACGAGTCCCTCGGTGGCAGCCGCATCAGTCTGGTCACACCGCTGGTACTCAAATACGGCGAGCATTATTATCCTTCCTTCAGCCTGATGTTTGCCGCAGAAAGCCTGAATGTCAAAGCCGGCGATATCATCGTCGAGCCCGACCAGGGTATGACCCTCGGCGGCATTCGCGTCCGGACCGACCCGGGCTACCGCTTGTACCCGCATATTTATGAAAGCTCCGACGACCGCCCCGCGTTCAGGCTGCATTCGTTCCACGACATCTACGCCAACAGGACCGGCGGCCGCAACTTAAAAAACAAGGATGTCCTGATTGGCATCACCGCGCCATCGTTGATCGACCTGGTAACGGTTCCAGGCGGTGATGCGGTAGCCCCGGTCATCGTCAGCGCTCATCAGATCAACAATCTGCTGCACAGCGATATGTATGGCGTACCGGGCTGGGCATTATCAGCGCAACTGGCGACACTGTTGCTGGTCGCGATCTACCTGATATTCATCTTGCCGAGATTCAGTTTCTGGAGCGGTTTTGTCACCAGCCTGATGCTGCTGTTCGTGATGGTCAATATTTACTTCGGGCTGATGATTATCAGTGACATCTGGGTACCGCTGATGCTGCCGACCGCTGCCCTGATGGCCGGCGCCGCCACCATCGCCTTCAGCGGAAGAATCCGGGAAGCACAGCTGCGGACCGAAGCGCACCTGACCGAATCCAACCTGACGCTGGGTCTGCACCTGCAATCGCAGGGCCACCTGGACCAGGCGTTTGAAAAATACCGCGAATGCCCGATTAACGGTACGCTGCTCGATCGTCTCTACAATCTGGGGCTGGACTATGAACGCCGCCGCCAGTTCAGCAAGGCTGAAATGGTGTTCGAGTATATCGACCAGAAACACGCCGGCTTCCGTGATGTGAAAAAACGCATGCAGAAAAACCGCCAGATCCAGGATATGGTGGTGTTGCCAAAGAACGGCAAGTCGACCGATCAGGGCACGCTGATCCTGACCGATGAAGGCGTACAGAAACCGGTGCTGGGCCGTTACCAGATCGAAAAGGAAATCGGGCGCGGCGCAATGGGGCTGGTTTATCTGGGCAAGGATCCGAAAATCGGCCGCACGGTCGCGATAAAAACCATGGCACTGGCGCAGGAGTTCGATCCGGAAGAACTCGAGGACGTCAAGCAGCGCTTTCTGCGTGAAGCCGAAACGGCAGGACGCCTGAATCACCAGAATATCGTCACCATTTTTGACGTCGGCGAGGAACAGGAACTGGCCTATATCGCGATGGACTATCTCAAGGGACACGATCTCGCGCGCCACAAGACGCCCGATACCCTGCTCCCTGTCAAAGTCATACTGGATATCGGCATCCAGGTCGCGAGCGCGCTGGATTTTGCCCACAAACACGACGTCGTGCACCGCGACATCAAGCCGGCGAACATTATCTACGACGAATCAACCGGTAACGTGAAAGTCACCGACTTCGGGATCGCCTGCCTGACCAATTCCAGCCGGACCAAGACCGGCACCATGCTCGGCAGTCCTTCCTACATGTCGCCTGAACAGATCAGCGGCAACAAGGTCGACGGTGGATCGGATCTGTATTCGCTGGGCACAACGCTGTACCAGCTGACCACGGGCCAGCTGCCTTACATCGCCGATAACTTCGCCGCACTGGCACACAAGATCTGCAACGACAAGCATGTCGACGCCATCAAGGTGCGCCCGAACCTGCCGGCCTGCCTCAACCGCGTCATCAACAAGGCGATGCGCAAACAGCGGCAGGACCGCTACAAAAACGGCGCCCAGATGGCAAAAGCGCTGCGGCTGTGCCGTGATTCGCTGTGACCGCGGCCGCGATCCGGCTGCGCTGCATATTAGCAATACCTAATAAATAAATGTAAAATTCGCAATCGAAATTTCCAACCAGGGCACTCAACATGAAAAATACAATCCGTACTCTCGTGGCAGCAGCCGCCACCGCTACACTGCTGATCAGTGGCTGCACAACCTATGATGCCTACACCGGCGAAGAAAAAGTTTCCAACACGGCCAAAGGCGCGGGCATAGGCGCCGGTGTCGGTGCCGTTATCGCCTATTTTGCCAACAAGGACGAAAGCAGCAAGGAACGCCAGAAACGCATGCTCGCCGCAGCCGGAGTCGGCGCGATTGCCGGCGGTGGCGTTGGCTATTACATGGATTCCCAGGAAGCCAAACTGCGCAAGCAGTTGCGCGAAACCGGTGTCAGCGTGGTCAGGGAAGGTGACAAGATCAGCCTTGTAATGCCGGGTAATATCACTTTCGACACCAACAGTGGCAACGTAAAGGCGAGCTTCTACGAAGTGCTGGATTCGGTCGCTATCGTACTGGAAGAGTTCGATAAAACCATTGTTGCCGTCTCCGGACATACCGACAGCACCGGCGCCAGCGATTACAACCAGGCACTGTCCGAAAAGCGTGCCGGCTCGGTAGCGGCCTACCTGAAGTCACGCGGCATCGTCGAGGCACGTTTCGATACGGTCGGCTTTGGCGAAGACTATCCGATCGCCGACAACAGCACGTCAGAGGGTCGTGCACAAAACCGCCGTGTCGAACTGACCCTGATCCCGATCACCGCCGAAGCCTGATCGGTACAGCAAACACCGCTTCAAAAAGGGGGCTCAAGCCCCCTTTTTTTTACGCCGGCTCAACCCTCCGTACCCCGATTTACCGCCGCTGCCCGTTTCTTGCTACCATTTCATGCCACGGCGCATCCAGGCGGGAGGTCAAGCATGCGAAATTCCCTGTTAATCATGTTGATGATGCTGAACAGTATCAGCTACGCTGACAGCGAGGCACCCTGGGGCCACGGCAAGCTGACACCGACAGCCTACGCGCCGCAGAAAGTGGTCTATGATGTCACCACCGGTCAAGCGGACCTGATGGACCACGTACTCGACCGTGCAAGCTACCTGAGCACGATCACCGGCGCTGACCCGTTCGATCAGTCCATTGTGCTGGTATTGCACGGTTCGTCGATCGCGCTGTTCGCGATCGAACATACCGACAGGTACCGGCAATTGATGCAGCGTGCCGAAAGCCTGGTCACCAGCGAGGTGTTGAAAATAAGAATGTGCAAGGTCGCGGCTGAATTGAAGGGCTACAAGCCCGAAGATATACACGGATTTGTCGAACTGGTACCGATGGGTGATGCCGAAATCATCAGACTTCAATACGAGGAAGGTTATGCCTACATGCAATAAGTTAGCGGGGCTTTGTTTATTAACTGTCGCCCTGAATTCGACAGCCGGGGAACAATATGCGCCCACCTCGGTTGAGATGGAAGTCAAGCAGGTATCCGAACATACCTATTATGTTGAAGGCGCCGCGGGCATTGCGACCGACAACGAAGGTTTCATTTCCAACGCGGGTTTTGTGATCACCGGTGATGGCGTTGTCGTGTTTGATGCACTGGGTACACCATCGCTGGCCAACGAACTGGCGAGCAAGATCCGTGAGCTCACCGATCAGCCCATTCGAAAGGTCATCGTCAGCCATTACCATGCGGACCATATTTACGGCCTGCAGGTGTTTGAAGACATGGGCGCGAGCATCAGCGCACCACTGGGTGCGCAGAAATACCTGCAGTCCGATGCAGCAAAAGAACGCCTGGAAGAACGCCAGTTCTCGCTTGATCCCTGGGTGAATGAAAACACCCGCCTGATATTACCGGATGTCACGGTGTCAAAATCCGACACCTTCACGCTCGGCGATGTGACTTTCACAATCAACTATATGGGCAAGGCGCATTCGGACGGCGACCTCAGTATGCTGGTCGAACCCGACAAGGTGTTATTCTCCGGCGACCTCATCTTTGAAGGCCGCGTTCCCTTTGTCGGCAATGCCGACACCAAAAACTGGCTGGAGACATTGACCCGGCTCGAAACCGGTGGATTGACGGCGCTGATACCCGGCCACGGCCCGGCGTCGACCAGTCCCGGGGAAACCATCGCACTGACCCGCGCCTATATCGCGTACCTGAGAGAAGTAATGGGCGCTGCAGTCGATGAATTCATTCCGTTTGACGAAGCGTACGCCGAAGCGGACTGGTCCCGGTTCGAGCAACTGCCCGCGTTCGATGCAGGCAACCGGATCAATGCCTACCAGGTCTACCTGTCGATGGAGGCCGAACTGCTCGAGCAGTAAGCTGCTGCGTTTGAAAACCGGCAACCCGTAGGAACGGCTTCAGCCGCGAATAATCCCGCTTGGTGGCAAGCGTTTGAGAGTATTATGTCCACAGATGAACGCAGATTAACGCGGATGTATTTTTTTGTTGTCGCCGTAGGATGAAGCAAAGCAGCAGTTAACTGTTTACAGCAGTTGATCACATCTGTGTTTATCTGCGTTCATCTGTGGACATGAAAACGCTGAACATGCATACCATTTAACAGGTGCACTTCGCGGCTGAAGCCGCTTCTACGGGTTGGTGGTATATGACGCATAACCATCCAGGTCCAAGCGAAGTATTTATGTTCCGGCGCAATTGGAGTAAGTTAGTACCCGTGCAACACGGACCCACCATAAACCAGTGACAGTGCGGAGACCCTGAATGACAAAAGAAACAATAAAAAGCGGATGGATCACCCTGAGCAATGGATTTGATGTGGAATTGCAACATGGCGTACCTGTGCGCCTTTCCAATAACGGTCTCGATATTCCTTCGGATGATGCCGAACTGGTCGATGAAGTTACCCGGCTGAGTGATTTGACCGTCGTTGTGTCGGGCTGGAAAGAGTCGGATGAACCCGGTGAGAAAGAAACACGGCTATGTATCGACGCGCTGCAGTTCGATGAAGTATTGCGCAGGCTGGCGCTGGCCTCCGCCGCGCTGTTCGTTGACCGCTACCACACCGCCATTGAAAAGGATTCAGTCGACTGGGACGATGCTGAATACGCCAGAGACTTCAATCACGCTGTCGAATGCTGCTGCATGGATTCGGGTGACATGGACAGAAAAGAACATTTTTCGACCTATGTCACACTCATGCATGAAGAAACCCGGCGTCTGATCGAATCAGGCGAATCACCACCGATCGATGCCGAATAACGATTCCACCGGTTCCGTTTAACGGCTTTCGATGGTGTATTCAGCTTCGAGACGGTAATCACTGCCGGCAGGAATCTCTACCGTTTCAGGGCCGGCGTTCGCGCTTTCGACACAGATCATTTTTCTGTAGTCGTCATCCTCAAGATCGCCCATCGACGCGGCAACTTCTTTCCAGGGGTTCCACACGACCGCTGTACTGCAACCGCTGGATGCAATCCGGATCCTTCGGCCCAGTGATGCATCGTCGATGACCAGTTCGCCGCTCACACCGGTGTAGATGCGGTCAACCTCGCTGTCGATCACCACAGGACCCGATTGTGTTTTTTCTGCAAGATTATCGACCTTGTCCAGATACTCAAGACCGTCGAGACCGCTCACCTCGACTTTTCCGATATCGCCCACATAGAAATAGGTATGCAATGCCTGGCTGATGGTGATATTTTCAGCGGCCGTGTTATGCGTCACCAGCGCAATCTTGAGCGAATCGCCGACGGTAATTTCAATACCGAGCCTGAACGGATGCGGCCAGATCTCGCGCGTCCCATCGCTGTCGGCGATACCCAGTACCACCCGGGTAGAACCATCAGCGAGTGATTCGCTGGATATCACTTCCCACTGACGGTTACGTACGAAACCGTGGGCAGGCCGCCCCAGGTCATCAGGGTCCGCGCCGAACCAGGGCCAGCAAACCGGTATACCGCCTTTTATCGCCTTGCCGTCTTCATAGTAGGCCTTTTCGCTGACGAACAGCAGATCATCGTTCTGGGTTTTCGGCCGGTATGACAGCACCTGGCCGGAATAGGTCGATATCGTCGCGTGCGCCCTGGCATTATTGATCTCGATATAGGTAAAGCCATGCTCGATCTCGACAAACTGCAGCTCGTTTTCAATTTCGTATTTTTCTAATTGATCGAAATCCATCGTTGCCCCTGTTCCGGTCTCTGAAAATTAATGCGTAACATACACTATTTTTCTCACCCGTTTGGCAAGAATTTGGGTTCTGTACCCGGTCTAAACCACGCCGCTCCTGATGCAAAAAACCGGACCTTGCCTTCGCATTACCCACGAATTAGGCTATAAGTTAGCTAGTGCTATAAGAAAAATTAACAATGATACGCATATTAATCGTTGATGACTCACCAACGCAGCTGAACGTGATTTCAAAAGTGCTGGCCAAGCACGGTTATGAAATCATTACCGCGCAAGACGGTGAAATCGGTGTCGAAAAAGCCGTCACTGAAAAACCCGACATCATCCTGATGGACGTCGTGATGCCTAATCTCAACGGCTTCCAGGCGACCCGGCAAATCACCAGGAATCCGGCAACCAGCCATATACCGGTGATCATGCTCACGGGCAAGGACCAGGAAACCGACCGTGTCTGGGCGGAGCGTCAGGGCGCCAGCGATTACCTCATCAAACCACCCAACGAAGCCGATCTGCTGGTAAAGATCAAAGCCTTCGCGAACAGTTGAACCGATCGGCTGATCGAATCTGCAAACGGGTCAGGCCGACCTGCGATGCATGCCCGATTCCGCTCATATCAAACCTGCAATCTTGCTAGACTGACAGCCAGACACTGGCGCCGGGTACGATTATCGCTGGCATGATTACGCAGAAAGATTATCCTGTCCTGATCGTCAGCCTGTTGCTCATGCTCGGTACAGGCTGCACAACATTACCACCCGCTCCCCCTCAAACCGAGGTCAACAGCCTGCCGCCCGCTGAATCCGGCCGGATTGCGGACATCGCCGCTCGCATCAGCGCCGGACTCGATCCGGATGACTCGGCTTATTTGCTGCTGTCGCGTAATGATGATGCACTCAACTGGCGACTGGCTCTGATCGATCATGCGACCACCTCGATCGATGTACAGTATTTCATCTGGCAAAACGACGAAACCGGCCTGTTGCTGTTCGACCGCATGCTCAAGGCAGCCGACCGTGGCGTCAGGGTGCGCATGCTGGTTGATGACATCTGGTTTGCCGCCGATGACCAGGCGATTGCAGCGATCAGCCTTCACCCGAATTTTGACATCAGGATCTTCAATCCCGGTTTCGCGCGACATGCGATACCGGGCGCGCTGGAGTTCATCGCCAAATTCCAGGAACTGAACCGGCGCATGCACAACAAGCTGTTCATCGTTGATGGTCGCGCTGCCATCGTCGGTGGGCGCAATATCGGCAACCCCTACTTCGGCCTCAGCCAGAAATACAATTTCCGCGATCTTGACGTGCTGACCATCGGACCCGTGGTCGATGAAATCGGCGATGCTTTCGATGCTTACTGGAACACCAGGCTCGCCTACCCCGGGCAACTGATGTCTGACAAGGCATCGCTCGAGGATCTCGATGCGATACGTGATGGTGTCAGCGAATACCTTGAAGAACACCAGGCCTTGCTGTCGAGCTACCCCTTGACCGTGCAGGACTGGTCGCTTGACATGAACCGCTTGCTCGACAAACTGAAAACCGGTGAAGGCCACTTCCTGCAGGATGATCCGGTACAGGTCGATGGCACGGAACTCAAGCTGATCGACATGCTCGACATCCTCGCTGCGCCCTCGCACAAGGAGCTGATTGCGGTATCACCCTATTTCATCCCGGTCGGCGGCATGCTCGACAACATGTCAGAGCTGAACGCAGAAGGCGTAAAGGTGAAACTGCTCACCGCGTCCCTCGGCTCGAACAACCACACTTCGGCGCACGCCCATTACAAGAAATACCGCCGCAGCATCCTCGCGACCGGCGCAGAACTCTACGAGTTCCGCCACGACCCTGCTGAGGATATTCGGCAGCAGGCCAATGTCCCGCCGGTATCAGCCGGATTTGTCTCATTGCATGTAAAGGCAATGGTCGGTGATCGTCAGCGCTGTTTCATCGGATCGCTCAACCTGGATCCACGCGCGCTTGAAATCAACACGGAGAACGGGCTTTACATAGAATCACCCGAACTGGCGAATGAACTGGCGACAAAATTCGAACGCTTGATGCAGCCCGAAAATGCCTGGCGTGTTCAGCTGGATGAAGAGCAATACCTGAACTGGACCTCGAGTAAAGGTACTGTGCATTCGCAGCCGGCGCGGCATTTCTTCCAGCGTATCGCCGACTTCTTCTATCGCCTGCTGCCGATCGAAAGCCAGTTATAACTCAGCGCTTATTGACCCTGAAACAGGCGGGCATTCATGCAGGCAGGCTTGTCGACGCCTGCATGAACATCGTCGAATGAAAACCTGGTCGATCGCTACCGGTGCAGAAATGAACGTCTAGTTGTTCTTTGCACCCTGATCGATCCAGGCCTTGATCGTGTTGATTTGCGCACCCGACAGTGATTGCATCTTGCCTGCAGAAAGCGCCTCGTCATGATGCGGCGGCATCTGGATCTTGGGATCGGCCTGATGGTCGATCAAACGGTACAACGAGCTCGACAGACTGTCGCCGGGTACGACTACCTGACCGAATTTCGTGCCTTTCATCAAGTCGTCGTAGCTGCGCACACTGAATCCGCTTGCTTCCACACCTTCGCCCTTGCCGTCATGACAGGACAGGCAATTTTCCTGCAAAATCGGATTAACATCTTTCTGGAAGCTGACCTCCTGGCTGCAACCTGCACTGGTAACAGCAATTCCCAGAAAATATAGATACTTGTGTGTGCTCAACCGCATACTGGTCTCCTGATACAAATCTTGAAATATCGTAGGCTAAGCGTCGTCGCGCTTTTCTTGCCCGCAAATCTACCTTAATTCGCCGCTCTTGGCCACATTCACAGTACCCAGGTCTTTACCCGGGGATCACTGAGAGTGATTCCCAATAACACCGTCATCATCTGTAACGCAGCTCACCCGGATACCTCGCCAATTGATCATTGTCGCTACAATCCGAAAATATAGCCAAAGCTCCACAAAAACCCGAAGGCATCATAATCATAGTCACCGTGCGTGAAGCTTGTGCCTCTTCCCGATATCCGGGTTACAAAGTGGCTAAACCGGTATTCCACGAACAACGATACCGCCAGGGCCGGACCACTGACGTCGATCTCATGTCGCTGCTGTGTGGTCTCGGTAAATATAATGTCGCCTGACCCGTTCAGATACCCGGCACCGACACCCAGGCCTGCTATAAACGTCTGGTCATACTCGCCACTCGGCTTCTGACCTGTAAATGAATAGAACAGCGTAGGCGTTACATAGGCGTAATAACCCTTGACTGATGTACCGAGATCAACGAGTTCATCATTCACGAGCTGCTGATTCAGTTCAAACCGGGAAAAGCTGTATTCCATCAGCCCGCCCCAGTTTGACTCACCAAAAAATCGATACGGACTGCCAAGTAATACGAAGGGGGAATAGCTGAAATCTTCCGACAAGGTCCCGTTCGTATCGGTACTGCCCTTGTTATACACGTCAAAATCCGTTGAGCGCATCGTAATAC
>CP070838.1:898103-910154 GCA_020341835.1 Thiotrichales bacterium
GCCTTCGCCTGTTGCATGGCCTGACCGGCAGTGATGGCGCCCATGCAATTGACGTAGCCTTTTCTGGCTTTGCCTTCATGCAGCAGGGCCCAGAGTTTCTCGGCGCCGTTCCTGGCGAATGTACATTCTGTCTGGACCGAACCACGCAAACGGACGACATCTTCCGCACTATAGCCGCGCTCAACATCTGTCCAACGCGGGTTCTGTTGCCAATCCAGCTCCAGCGCCTTGATCTGTTCTTGCCGGGTCATACTTAACCTCCATAAAATCAGTTGCTTATGAATACTTCCAGGGCATCGACGCTATCGCATGAAGGTGTCTGACGCCCGAGATGGACTTCGTATAAGTCAACTATAAGTGAATCGAAATCTGCCTATTTGAAATTATTTGAATACTGGATATTAAAAAAACTAATAATACTTTCGATAAATTCTGAGTAAAGTTAATACAAGAATGCTTATCAGATACATCAACATCGAGGGGTTGTGGCATGGACAGGATTGAAAGAGGTGGTTTAAAGGTTGCCGGGGTACTGGCAGATTTCGTAGAGAAAGAAGTTCTGCCTGGAACACATGTTCACCGCAAGGGCTTCTGGCAGGGGTTCGAAGCCCTGATCAACAGGCTGGCACCCGTCAACCGGGCATTGCTGAACAAGCGGGAAGCATTCCAACAGCAGATCGATGACTGGCACATGGAGCACCGCGGACAGGACTTCGATGTCGACGCCTACAGGTCGTTCCTCGAACAGATCGGCTACCTCGTGACGGAGACGGAGGATTTCCACATCACGACGACGAAGGTCGACCCGGAGATCTCGCAGATCGCCGGCCCACAACTCGTCGTTCCGCTGGATAATGCCCGCTTTGCTCTCAATGCTGCCAACGCACGCTGGGGAAGCCTGTTCGATGCGCTCTACGGCACCGATGTCATCGAGGAGAACGATGGCCATGAGAAGCTGGTCACCTATAACCCCTCTCGCGGTGCCAAGGTGTTCGAGTTCGTCAACAACTTCCTCGATCAGGCGATACCACTGGATGACGCCAGCCATTCCGATGTTCGTGAGTACAGGCTGATCGATGGTCTGGATCATCATAAACATGTCGAGGTCGTACTCAAGGACGGATCGTGCACTGCACTGAGTGATCAAGATGTCTTTGTCGGATACTGCTACGCTGATGACATCGTGTCGAGGTTATTGTTCAGGAATCACGGCCTGCATATCGAGATGACGTTCGATCCCAGTGTCGCGGAGTGCCAGCGTCATCCTGCGGGGCTCTGTGACGTAATACTCGAATCCGCGGTGACTTCGATCCAGGACCTGGAAGATTCGGTCGCCGCCGTCGATGCGGAAGACAAGGTCGTCGCCTACAGGAACTGGCTCGGCCTGATGAAAGGCACACTCACGGCGAAATTCCAGAAGGGTTACCGCCCGACCGAGCGCTCAATGGCGCCCGATCGCGACTACCGCTCACCCGAAGGCGAGTTCTTTACTCTGCCTGGCCGCAGTACGATGATGGTGAGGAACGTCGGACATTCCATGATGAGTGATGCCATCCTCGATAAAGACGGCAACGAAGTTCCTGAAGGTATTATCGATGCGGTCATCACCAGCCTGATCGCTGTACACGACCTGAAACGCGGTCCACTGGGTAACAGTCGAACAGGCAGTGTGTACATCGTCAAACCGAAGATGCACGGCCCGGAAGAAGCCGCATTCGCAGCGAAGCTGTTCGGCCAGGTCGAAGCTCTGCTCGGCCTGCCCTACAACACGCTGAAACTGGGCATGATGGATGAGGAGCGCAGGACATCGATCAACCTGAAAGCCTGTATTGCCGAATTGAAGGAGCGCATCATCTTCATCAATACCGGGTTCCTTGATCGCACGGGTGACGAGATCCATACCTGTATGGAAGCCGGAGCAATGCAGCGTAAAGAGGATATGAAGAAACAGCGCTGGTTTGATGTATACGAAAACTACAATGTCAGCGCGGGTCTGATGACCGGTATGCCAGGGCGCGGTCAGATAGGCAAAGGCATGTGGCCGAAACCGGATGCGATGTTCGATATGCTGATGGACAAGATCGATCATACGCTCGCAGGGGCGAACTGTGCATGGGTGCCATCACCTACCGCGGCCACCTTGCACGCCATCCACTACCACATGGTCGATGTGCATAAACGGCAACTGTTGCTTTCACATAATCCGCCTGCGGACACCGATGCGATGTTATCGATACCCACGCTTCGGCAGAATGAACTGTCCGAATCCGAGATCCTCAGAGAGATCGATAACAATGTTCAGGGCATTCTCGGCTATATCGTGCGCTGGATAGACAAAGGCATCGGCTGCTCCAAGGTCCCGGATATCAGCAATACGAACCTGATGGAAGACAGGGCGACATTGCGGATCTCCAGTCAACACCTGGCGAACTGGCTGCACCATGGCGTCTGTAACGAATCACAGGTGATGTCCAGCCTGCGACGAATTGCCGTCAAGGTAGATGATCAGAACGCCGCAGACAGCAGGTACTGCCGTATGAGTGATGACCTGGATAACAACCTTGCTTACCAGGCTGCTCGCGAGCTGATCTTCGAAGGCAGGTCGCAGCCCAACGGCTACACGGAGCCCGTGCTGCACCGATACAGACGTAAGGCCAAGGCAGCCCAGATGGCGCTCGCGGATCAGCCACTCGCGGTAGCGAATCGCTGATGGTAACGATAGGAGCCTGGCTTCAGAAAAATGGTGGCCGGGGGCAGAAAAATCTGTCGGGAACCGATTTTCGCGTCAGCCCCGCAGGGGTGAGGCTCAAGGACGAGCCGAGCAATTGAACGAGGCAGTTCAATTCATCCGCTCAGCATGGTGAATTCCTGATGGTAGCGATAGGGGCCTGGCTTCAGAAAAATGGTGGCCGGGGGCAGAATTGAACTGCCGACACGCGGATTTTCAGTCCGCTGCTCTACCAACTGAGCTACCCGGCCAAAATACAGGTACTAGGTTCGAGTGGCCAGGGACTAGGAAAAACTAAATCCTGGCCCCTTGCACGACACCTGACGAGAGCTTGAACTGTCGCCGGGCCCCCTTTCGGGAGAGGCGTATTTAATCGACTCGCTGCGCCCGAGTCAAGTTTTGGCATACTGGTTGATGATGCGTGCCACCGGGGTGGCCAGGGCGCGTTTGGCTGCTTCTGCGGACGGGCACCAGATAATTTCATCCGAGTCTTTCACGCCTTCCTGATTCGGCTGCACCTGAACCTTGCAGGGTGTAATGTCGAGGTGATAATGACTGAAGGTATGCCTGAATGAACTGCCATCTTCGTTAGCCAGTATGTCCAGACCCCAGCGTTGATCGCAGACTTGTACAACGCTCTCATCCACCGCAGCCTCGGGCAGGCTCCATAATCCACCCCAGATACCGCTTGGCGGGCGTTTCTCCAGCATGATCCTGCCGGATGCCTGGTCGGTCAAAATCAGCAAGCGCGCAGCCTTCACCGGCAACTGTTTACGCGGCCGTGGTGACGGGTATTGCCTGACCCGGTCGATCCTGTACGCCTGGCAGTCGAATTGCAGCGGACATTGCGCACAATCGGGTGATGCCCGTGTACACAGGGTGGCACCGAGGTCCATGATCGCCTGGGTGTAGTCGGCGACACGATCGGCTGGCGTGTACTGTTCAGCGAGTCCCCATAACCGGTTTTGCAGGGCCGTCTTGCCGGGCCAGCCATCGACGGCATGGTAGCGACACAGAACGCGCTTCACATTCCCGTCCAGAATCGCATGGCGCTGATCAAAGGCCTGTGCAAGGATGGCACCTGCCGTGGAGCGACCAATGCCGGGCAAGGCGATTACCTGGTCGAAGTGCGACGGGAAGGTGCCGCCATGATCCGAGGTGATTTTGCATGCCGCTTTGTGCAGGTTCCGCGCCCGTGTGTAGTAACCCAGACCGGACCAGTGCTCCAGCACTTGATCCAGCGAGGCGCTGGCCAGCGCATTGATATCCGGAAAGGTCTGCAAAAAACGCCGGTAGTAGGGTATTACCGTCGCAACCTGGGTCTGCTGCAGCATAATCTCGGCAACCCATACCCGGTAAGCATCATGCTGTTGCCAGGGCAGGTCATGGCGGCCATGACGGTCGTACCAGTCGAGCACACGCGATGCAAACGAAGCGCTGGTCACCTAGAACAGACCTTTCAGCTTGTCCTTCAGCTTGTCTTCGATCTTCTGCTTGAGCTCCTCTTCCTCCTCCTCGGCTTTCTGTTTCAGCTTCGCCTTTTCCTCATCAATCTCCTTCTTGAGCTTGGCCTTGGCTTCCGCTTCGAGCATCTTGCTCAGCACCTGTTTCAACTGCTTTTTGTCGACATCATACGCCAGTTGCTCAAACGGACCGTGTATTCGAACCGCTAACGGCTGATCGAGCAGTTTTTCCGCGGTGGTCTGACGACGCGTCGGTTCGATGTCGACCAGGGCATTGTAATCCATGTCATTACGAATGATGTTGACAACACCCTCACCTTTGACCTTGATCCGGCTTGAATCAAGAATCAGATCCTTGTTGGTGATATCACCGTTTGCCACCTTTGCACTGGCATGCACCCGGTGAAATGCCGTTTTCGTCTTGGGATCAAAACTGCCGCGCCACTCCGCGGGTACGGGTACACTTTTCGTTGCCAGATAATCGGCAACCACGTTGCGTACGTAGTGCTCGAAATCCACACCCTGCAGGATGGTCTTGCCCATATCGAAACGCAGTTGGCCTTTTGCGGCCTGTTTTATCTGGGAAATGCGGCTCCCCCGGGTCTTGATGTCGGCAACAACATTGGCTGCACCTTCCATGGTAACGTCCTGCTCACCAAACACGCCGACAAGCAGCGGATTTAACACGGGCGCCGGGTGTATGTCGGAAGCTTTCAGGCCAATGGCGTAATCCGGTGTTTCTCCCTTGACGTTGATCATCACACTGGCACTGGCGTTACCGTCGAGACTCTTGAGCTGCAACGGATCGATACGCACCAGCCCCGCCTTTGCCTGGGTCTTCATCAGAACATCAGTAACAGGCAACTCGTTGACGGTAACCGACGCCATGGTCAACTCGCCCTGCAGGTCCAGTTCGCGCAGCAATTCAACCGGCAGTGCGATTTCAGGATCCTGGTCTGCAGCCGTGGCGTCACCTGCAGGGGCACCACCGTCAGCTTCATTCCCGGCAGACCTGGTCTCGGTGGCCGCATCGCTTGCAGCAGGCGGCAGGTAGTCATCGACATTGATCGGGCTCATGTGCAGCTTGTAGCGCACGATGGGCTGAAGCATATCGACAACATGCAACCAGCCGGTCATTTCGGATTCATCCAGACTCAGCTTGATGTCATCGAGCTCGATCTGCTGCGCATTGGCTTTCACCCTGGATGCATAGGCGACCCGGGTCAAACTGCTGTCGCTGGCCATCGACGGCAGGGTGATGCCCAGGCGGTTCATCACATCCCGCAGATTGATCATGTCCGTGTGAACCGTTCCGCTCATCGCCGGCTCTGATAACAGGCTGTTGACTTCGAGACTGGCGTGCAGCACTGCGCCCATCGCCGAGACCTGCGTGTTGCTCAGCGAGGCAAGCTGCTGATCGATATCGATGTTGATGTCGCTGAGTACCGACAGGCTCAACTGCTCTTTCAACAACCCGGGGGCATTCGCTGTGAGTTCGAGCTTGAAGGTGTCCAGCAGAATATTGGTGAAGGCCTCATTGAACGTCAGGTTCGATGTTAGATTAATCATCGCTTCAAGATCGGGCTCATTATGTTTGGCGCTGGTACTCAACTGAAAATCAACCGGTTCGTTAAAGCGGATAGCACCGGTTGTCAGATCAAAATCCGACAGGCGTGACTGCACATTGTTCTGCGCATCACTCCAGTTGACAGTGGCATCCACGAGTTCGATGCCGTTAATCGCGAGGGCCGCGAGCACCGGCGATTGGCGGGCCGGTTCCTCGGCCTTAACAGCCGGCTGTGTTTTTGCAGGCTCATCCTGCGCGGCCAGGTCAGACCAGTTGTTGTTACCCTCCTTATCGGTTTCCAGCGACGCAAACAAGCCATGCAGACGCACCTTGTCGACTTCCAGTTCCTTGCTCAACAGGGGCATCAGCATGACTTTGACATCGAGTTGCGCAATGCGCGCGAACGGCTGCTCGCTGAAACCGGCAGCGTTCGCCAGTTCGACGTTTTCCACCTTGATGCCGACCCAGGGGAACACGGAAAGACTGATATCCCCGTCGATCCTGAGTTCACGGCCTGTCTGTTTTTCTACCTGAGCCGTAATGGTGTCTTTGTAATTATTGGGATCAAAAGTAAAAATAAATGCCGCCAGCGCCAGCAGCAAAACGATGAATACAACAACGAATAATTTGAATACCAGCTTCAGCTTGCTCATCAGCTTTACAGTTCCTGTTACGATCCTTTGATCAAGGGTTCAATCTTGCTGTTCCAGTCGCCCGATCGGCCACCGGACTTGGTGAGAAGACCGACATCGGTAATTACCATGCCACGATCGATGCCCTTGCACATGTCGTAGACGGTCAGCAGGCAGACCTGCACCGCATTCAATGCCTCCATCTCCACGCCGGTCACACCCCGGGTTTCGACCGATGCCCGGCACAGCACCGATTCCAGTTGGGTGTCTGCCTGCAGTTCGATATCGACATGGGTCAACGCAATGGGATGGCATAACGGCACCAGCTCGGCTGTTTTTTTTGCTGCCATGATACCTGCGATGCGCGCAACGCCCAGCACATCGCCTTTCTTGTGCTTGCCATCGATGATGCGCTGCAGTGTTTCTGCCTGCATTTGAATCCGGCCCTGTGCAACGGCCTTGCGCAGCGTAGCCTGCTTGTCGCCCACATCCACCATGTGTGCATCACCGGCCTCATTAAAGTGGTTCAGTTCTGTCATTTCAGTTCACCGATCAGTTACAGCACGCAGAGCTTAACAAGTGACATTACGGTCATAAAGTCGTTATAGTTAGAACATGCAATTAAATGTAAAGTTTTTCGCAAGCCTGAGTGAACAAACGGGACTCAAGGAAGTCACTATCGATGCAGTCAAGGCCGCCACCGTGATGGATGTCTGGAACCAGGCGACAACCAACATGCCAATGCCGGAAAACACGCTGTGCGCGATCAATATGGCCTATGCACGCCCTGATGACAGCATCAATGACGGTGATGAAATCGCTTTTTTTCCACCGGTGACCGGGGGTTAACCGTGACAGCCGTTCTACGCAACGAACCGTTTGATCCCTGGCATGAACTGGCTCGGGTCGAAGCCAGCCTGGACAAAGGCAAGCACGGCGCCTGCGCCTCGTTCGTCGGCACCATGCGCGATTTCAATCTGGGTGACGATATTCATTCGATGTCACTGGAACACTACCCGGAAATGACGCAGCGGTTTCTTGACAACATCTGCGACCAGGCACTCCAGCGCTGGCAGCTGAGCCATTGCCTGATCATCCACCGTTTTGGCGAAATCAAACCCGGTGAGCCGATCGTTCTTACCGCCGCCTGGTCCGGCCACCGCGCTGAAGCCTTCGAGGCCTGCCGCTTCCTGATCGAAGAACTGAAAGCACGGGCCCCGTTCTGGAAAAAGGAAACGACCGCGACCGGCAAACGCTGGGTCCATGACTCAGCCGACAAATAACACAGCCTATTGTATCAGCACGAACAGTGCGGTACGGCCGCGCTGAATATTTAACAGGATCTGCGTATCCTTGCCGCCCACCACTCTCTGGAACTCATCCAGTGTCTGTACCGGAATACGATTGACCGACAGAATGATATCGCCTTCTCGCAAGTGCGCATTCCAGGCTGCACTTCCCTGCTGAACCTCGGTGACTTCAAGGAAAGACTTGCCGTTCTTCTCTTTCTCTTCAATCGTGGCACCGGCAAGGCGTTGATTGATCCGGGTACCGGATACCGAATAATCTTTCGCATCGCGGATTACTGCCGTCAGGCTTTGCTTCTTGCCTTCACGAATCACCGTGATACGCATTTCTTCGCCCACCCTGAGCATACCGACCATGTTACGCATCGCCGATGCACTTTTTACCGGCGTACCATTGATCGAAATAACAACATCACCGACCTTGAGCCCGGCTTCTTCTGCGGCCGTGTCCTCAATCACCTGCGAAATGACAACGCCACGGTGCAGATCCAGCCCGAATGCCCGTGACAGCTCGGGCGTCAGGTTCTGCATGATCACGCCGAGCATGCCGCGGCGAACTTCGCCGTATTCGATCAGCTGCTCGGAAATCTGGCGCACCATGTTGATCGGAATCGCAAACCCGATGCCGACATTTCCGCTTCCGCCCGCAGCCAGGATCGCGGTATTGATCCCGATCAGTTCGCCCCTGAGATTGACCAGCGCACCGCCTGAATTACCGGGATTAATCGATGCATCGGTCTGGATAAAATTCTCGTATCCCTCGATACCCAGTCCGGTTCGACCAAGCGCACTGACGATGCCGGACGTGACCGTCTGACCCAGACCGAACGGGTTGCCAATGGCGACGACGAAATCGCCGACACGTAGTTTGTCTGAATCGCCAAACGGGATTGCCTCGAGACCCTCGATATCGGCCTGCAGCACGGCAACATCGGCTTCCGGATCGGACCCGATCAGCTTGGCTTCGAAATGATGCCCGTTGTGCATGGTTATCGCGATTTCATCAGCGCCTTCGACCACGTGGTGATTGGTCACGATATAGCCCTTTTCCGCATCGATCACCACGCCGGAGCCCAGGCTCTTGGTCTCCTTGCGCTGCGGGATATCGCTAAAGCCTTCAAAAAAGCGCTTGAAAAAAGGGTCGTTCAGTAATGGATGGTTCTGCACATCGATGTGGCCGGTGGTGGCAATATTGACCACGGCCGGCCGGGTTTTTTCCACCACCGGAGCCAGTGTCGGCAAGCTTTCGCCATCGGTTGACGGCGTTACGTGTGACAGCGCGACCGCCGGCAGCATGGCCGCCAGAAGGCTCACCATAAAGAGAAAATGCTTGTGACCAGTCATGACAACTCCAGTATAAACAACGTTTTTTGTCTGACAAACCGCATGATGCATAGTTCAGGGTCCGACAGAACAATTATCGACCAGTTTCCAGAAACATCAAACTCACGCCCGTATTGAAGTTGTCCGGATGACCTGTTAAGTTCCGCCCTTCACTGCAAATTGCCGGAAGAAAGCCATGATACGATTTTTACCGACCCTGATGATGCTGTTGCTCACCCCGATGCTCGCCGTCGCAGAAAAGGGTCTGGAAACACTGGAGCAGAAAGCCAGTTACAGTTTTGGCGTTGACTTCGCCAAGCGTCTGAAACAGCAGGGAATCGACCTCGACATCTCGGCACTGAACCGCGGCATCCAGGATCAGGCTTCGGGTAACAAGCTGGCCTTTGAAGAAGGCGAAATGAACCAGTTCAAAGCAGAATACACCGAGCAGCTGCGCGCCCAGCTGATGCAGGAGCAGAAGCAACTGGCAGAGAAAAACCTCGAAGCCGGCAAGCAGTTCCTGGCGGAAAACGCGAAGAAAGAAGGCGTTGTCACAACGGCCAGCGGGCTGCAGTACAAGGTCATAAAAAGCGGCGATGGCCCGGCACCCGGCGCGGATGACACCGTGAGCACACACTACCGCGGCACGCTGATCGACGGACGCGAATTTGACAGCTCCTACAGCCGCGGCCAGCCTGCCACCTTCCCGGTCAACGGCGTTATCAAAGGCTGGACCGAAGCCCTGCAGCTGATGAAGGTTGGCGACAAATGGGAACTCTATATCCCGTCGGAACTGGCCTACGGCGCCGCCCAACGCGGCGAGATAATCCAGCCGAATTCAACCCTGGTATTTGAGCTGGAGTTGCTGGGAATCAAGTAAAGATATTTGCCACAGAGACACAGAGCACACAGAGTTTTTGACGGTTAAATCTGTGCCGCAGCTCGGGTATGGCACTATAGCAACGGCTTGCCATTATACGGATCCGCGATCCCTGTCGCTTCAACCGATAATAAAATCAACTCCGTGTGCTCTGTGTCTCTGTGGCTGAATCAAAAACCGGGTAGCGGTATTCGAACCCTCTTTTCCCTGCGTTACAACCCCTACTCGATATTCTGGATCTGCTCACGCATCTGCTCGATCAACACCTTCAGCTCCACCGAGGCCTGCGTCGTGGAAATGTCCGCCGATTTCGAACCCAGGGTATTGGCCTCCCGATTCAGTTCCTGCATCAGGAAATCGAGCCGCCGGCCAACGGCCTCGTCGCGATTGAGAACCTCGTTCAGTTCCTTCAGGTGCACATCCAGACGATCCAGCTCTTCATCGACATCCAGTTTCTGCGCCAGCAATACCAGCTCCTGTTCAAGTCGATCCCTGTCGACATTGGTTGTTAATTCTTCAAGCCTGGCGGTGAGCTTTGCACGGTAACGCTGCTGCACCTCCGGCAGCTGCCGCCGGACATTCTCGACAATTTTTTTCATGCCGGCACTTCGATCCTGAATCAACTTGCACATGCGCTCGCCTTCGCGCAGACGGTTTGCGACCAGCTCGTCCAGCGCCTTGCCCAGCAGCTGCTCCGATGACGCATAGATGGCTTTATAATCCTGCTCGGGTTCAGCGACGACACCCGGCCAGGTAAGAATGTCAACCGGATTGATTTCAGAAGGCTGATGCAATCGCGTATTGATTTGCTGGCAGGCTTCGATCAGTGACTTGACCAGGGAATCGTTGACCTCGATGCCAGTCTCGGTCACCTGCTCCGGAACGAAACGCAGGCCACATTCAATTTTGCCGCGCTGCAACCGGGCATTGATACATTCGCGCACACGTCCCTCCTGCGCACGAAAGTCTTCAGGTAATCGGCAATTGATATCGAGATAACGGCTATTGACCGATCTGAGCTCCCAGGTCAATGTGCCGAATTTTTCGCTCTGCTGCACCCGTGCGAATGCAGTCATACTTTTGATCATTCAGTACTCCCTGCTGCCCAATTAAACTGCGGGCCATTGTAGCACGCACATTCTTGTCGACGTGTTGTTATAATGCGCCGCTCTTGAACAGGCGGAGCACAGAATGAGACCGAGCAGTCGCGCACCTGATGAAATGCGTCAAATCAACATCACCCGTAGTTTCACCAAGCACGCTGAAGGATCGGTCCTGGTCGAATTCGGCGACACCAAGGTTATCTGTACCGCGTCGGTTGAAGACCGTGTACCGGGATTTCTCCGCGGCAGCGGCCAGGGCTGGGTAACGGCCGAATACGGCATGCTGCCGCGCTCGACCGGCAGCCGCATGGGCCGCGAGGCGGCACGCGGCAAACAGGGTGGCCGCACCATGGAAATCCAGCGCCTGATCGGGCGCTCGCTGCGGGCCGCAATCGACCTGGAAGCCCTGGGCGAGAACACCATCAGCCTGGACTGTGATGTGCTGCAGGCCGATGGCGGTACACGTACCGCCAGTATATCGGGCGCCTGGGTGGCATTACACGACGCCATCCAGTACATGCGCAATGAAGACATGATTGCAAAAGACCCGCTGTACCATCAGATTGCATCGGTATCCGTCGGCATATACCAGGGCATACCCATCCTCGACCTCGACTATGCCGAAGACTCCAACGCGGAAACCGACATGAATGTCGTCATGAACAACGCCGATGCCTTCATCGAAGTTCAGGGCACCGCAGAAGGCCACGCTTTCAATACCGATGAACTCAACGCAATGCTGGCACTGGCCAGAAAGGGCATAAGCAACATCCTGGCCGCACAACAGGACGCGATCCGAATATGACAGACATCCCCAAAATCGTGCTCGCCAGCGGCAACGCCGGCAAGGTACGCGAAATCAACAAACTGTTTGCCGAGTGCGGCATCGAAGTGGTTCCGCAATCGGATTTCGATGTGCCCGATGTGCCCGAAACCGGTACAACCTTCGTTGAAAATGCGATCATCAAGGCACGCCACGCAGCCGAATGCACCGGCCTGCCCGCAATTGCAGACGACTCCGGCATCGAGGTTGATGCCCTGCATGCAC
>CP070838.1:910254-934217 GCA_020341835.1 Thiotrichales bacterium
ACACTGTATAACTTCAAGTCAACCATGAATCACGGCACGGATTACATTTACTATGGATACAACGACAACGAAACACCGGTTGACTACACCAAAACCTTGTCAATCTGCAATGTTGGCACTGCCAACATCTCCGGCACCACGTTCAGCATCAAGGTCGCACCCGAGCATGCGTCCCTGGTCCGGGCGTTTTCGCATGATTACGATGGATCGTCTGTCGGATTTGCCGCCGGATCCTGCGAAAACTACAACGTGGATTTCGAGTTCTACAGGCCGACCGACGACGTTGAAGTCAGGTTTAATATTACTGTCAACGACAACTTCAACTCGCTAGTCTGGGAAGATTACACGACTTTCCGCCTCAGCAAACACCCACCGATAAACCTTTATTTCGCCTCCAACACACAGCCGCTGGAGGGCTATCTGGTAGCACCAGGCAACCAGCTGGTCAGGGTGCAGTTCTCTGAATTTTCACATGTCGATAACTTCGTACGTGTACCAAGCTTCCGTGACAACGAGTACAGTGTGGTCCTTTCAACATCTTCTATTGATGGAGAGGACACCTATATGATCAGCACAATGGCATCCTTCGACAGAAGCAAAATGGACGGTTTTTCCGATGTTACGGCTTACGAGCCTAATGATGATGCCAGCAACGCAACAATCGTCCCATTCTCATATGGCGAAGTAATTTCGTATTTGCACAGTGGGGATCTGGATTTTTTCACAATAACAGACGCACCCATGGTTATGAACCAGGTCGGAGATATCTACTCAGGCGAAGATATTATTGTGCCGTTCAACACCAGTCTTGATCCGCAAAGCATCATCAACAGTATGACAGTAACACAGAACGGAGCAGCTATATCGGGCAGCACATCATATCAGCAATCGCGCAATGCGATTGTTTTCAACCCCGATTCGAGCATTAATCCAGGCACGATCAATATCACGCTGAATGGCACAATCAAAAGTGAATCGGGAGTCACTATTGATGGCGACAGCATCTGGGTCGCAGATGTCAGCCCGTACCCGCAAACCATGACAGCTGTAAGCTCGATACCTGCAACAGGCTTTATAGGCCTGCTGCAGGATTATCTGATTGCCTATCGAGTGAGAGAGACAGGCAGCGGAACGTATCCTGCGATATATGACCACATCAACAAGCAATCGCCTTCACTGGTTGGAGAATCTGTTATTTCGCACCAGTTTACCGCTATAGATGGCTACTGCTACACAAATGAGTCTGACAGCAGTCTAGGGCTTAATCGACCAACGATCTATGACTGCAGGGATGCGAGGAATATACGCAAATTGTTCACCTACCCCATCAGCAATAACAATGAGTCGACATCAGGTTTCACCGTATCAGGAAACAGGTTGTATGCAGTTTACGGCTTCTCAGGCAATTACGGACTCGATATTTTCGACATCACCGATCCGCTCAATCCATTCCTTCTTGGGAGCATATCATCCACCGAAGCTGGAACCAGTGAAAAGTGGGGATCCGATATAACTGTGCGTAATGATCGACTCTATCTGAACTGGACGTGGCGCCTGCATGTCTTTGATATATCAAATGAGTCATCACCTACACTACTTCAGGAAATCTACAATCCATCGTATTTTCACGTACTGGAAAGCTCACCTGACGGGAACACCCTGTACACAGCCAACTACAGCACCGGAAAATTAACGACCGTTGATATCATAAACCCCGGCGCACCGGTTTATAACGAAACACTTCCCGCAATGCCATCAGGAGTAAAATATTTATCGGTCTCCGGCATGAGACTCTACGTCCTTACCGATCAGCACGTCATGCAAGCTATTGATATAACTGCACCATCTGGACCAACCGTACTAGGCAGCTATCGGTACTCGACCTCACCTTCAATCTCGAACTTGGATCGCGTGACGATCCAGGGTAATTTCGCCTATATCTTTGACTATTATGACCGCGAGGTCGAACTCATCAATATACAGATGTACCAGTAACCGCCATCTGCATTTGGATAATAGCCAGCGACAAGTAAGCGTTGCGTTGAATATGAAAGAAAAAAACTGCATATCAAACTTACCCAACATCATTCTGGCCATATTGCTAATACCACTAGCGACGCCAGTGATCGCTGCAAACGATATCAGTGACCGCTTTGTTTTTGACCTGGTACGGGGTGACAGCGGTGACGTCAATCCTTCCACGTTCTTACCCATTGCGTGGAGCGAGTACTGGTTTTCCGGATTCGGTTACAGTCAGATCAAGACCATCACCCAGGATACCATCGATGGCTTCACTGACAGCCGGGTCAGCACATCGACGACTGACCGACGTACGCGGCTCAATTTCATCAGCTACCAGAACAGAATCAACGAAAAGCTGTCGTACTCGCTCGGTGCAGATTACGATTTCAGCCAGATCAAGAAATCCGAATTCGGCTATTTCAGACTTGTCAGCGGAACAATCGATGATTATGTTGCATTCGATAACAACGTGGATATCGATGTCAGCGGTTTTGACATCCGCGGCGATTTGACCTGGGGCAGGCGAACGGATTTTGCGCTGGCGCGCCTGAGTATGATACTCGCACCGTCCAATACGCTCGATGTGGAACAGGAAACCGTGTTCAAACCTATCGTGCCAGAGACCGGCACAAGTTCCAGCTCTACTTCCCAGGACGTCGGCTATGCGTTGAAGCTGGACAGCCGTTTTCGTGTATTTCCGCTCATGAATATCGGCCTGGAAGCCGGTTACGAACTGCTCCCGCTGAAGTACGATGTTGCCGTGCTTGATCCGAACACACTGAATTCTTTTACGACTGCACGCGTCGATGTTCACGAGATCACCACACGTATCGGCATGCGATTTATCTTTCGATACGAAACCGTCGGCAATCTATATCCCGTAATCGGCGTGTTCAATCGTAAAGTCGAAGTGGAGGACCAGGTCAACGGGTTCACCGAAAGCTCGTCAGACACGTTTTATACCTTCGGTATTACCGGCGAGTTCTAGCCGTTACAGCATGCACGATCAAGCTGATCGGTATATAGTGATGATATGACTGATTATCCAGTAAGACGGAAGACTGAAACCGTCGCCATACTTGGCGCCAGCATGAATCCGACAAGGTATTCGCATATGGCCCAACTGGCCCTGCTGGAACAGGGGCATACACCGGTACCGGTCAACCCCCGGTACGAGGAGATTGACGGCGTTCGCTGTTACCCGGATCTCAGATCCATCCCGGTCACAATCGACACGATCACGGTATATGTGAGGCCGGTGATCCTCACAACCATGACGGAGGATCTGATTCAGGCCCGGCCAGGACGCGTCATCTTCAACCCCGGGTCCGAAAGCCGGGAAGTCTCGGCGAGGCTTGAAGCCGAAGGCATCAGCGTGCGAAACGCCTGTACTCTGGTGCTACTCAGCACCTCCAGCTTTAGCAGCTAACAGGTCAAACCGGCTGGGGTGCCGTTCAAGGTAGGCTCTGCTATAGTGGTCCGGCAGCAAATAGTAGGCGATGATATTGATTGTTGCCGTCGCCATCATAATACCGACCATATTCATCCCCGGCACCAGAATTGCGATCAAGCCGACAGTGCTAATGATGGAAACCGCCATAAACAGGCGCCGGTTACGTGGCTGGTCGAGATACAACATCGTATTACTCCCTAATCACTCTGCTACGAAATAACTTTAGACTCTGATCACTGATCAATCTTGACCAAATACGCCAATCTATAGGCAGTATAAAATTTGGCAGGTTTTTCTACCTGATACCGCCTTTTGTCAGTGGTAAAGCAGACCTGAAAGCTTTGACTACAGCGGTATACCCGGTGCTGTCGTCAATATAAACACCAAGCGCCCATCAGCTTGACGGTGATCAGATGACGTCCTGTTTCGGCCCGAAATGAATCCCTCGCCTCGCCCTCCTGAAATTAGCGACAAACGGACTGCCTGCTCGCGACCCGACTAAACTGCTAGACTTGAAGATAGATGGTAACTGCTGCAGTTGTCTATCAAATTTACCAGAAAAATCTGGTGGTTCCATAAACGCAGGACTACGACCGCCCAACTTGCCCGGCTCAACCTGCATGATAAACTGACCGTCGATATCCATGACCTCTTGATGACAGCGACTGAACTGATCGAGCAGTACCACAAGCAACCCGATAGAAACCGTTAATGACGGCTCAATCGAGCCGTCAGATTCGGTTACACAATATAAAGCAGGAGAATGACAATGGGAGCAAAGTCAAAACACCAGGTGGTTCTTGTACCTGTCGATTTTTCAGCTCATTCTGTGGCGGCACTCGAATGCGGTGCCGAACTGGCAGATGCGCTGAAACTCCGGCTACTGGTACTGCATGTCGTCCATGATCTTGGCGAAGCGCCCGGCTACTATTCTGTAAAAGGAATGGGAAAGCAATTGCGGAGGATGGAAGATGTTGCCGCAGACATGCTGGAGAGTTTCCTACGCGAGGCTAAAAAGAGTCACCCCAAGCTTTCAGCACTTCAAAAAGCCGAGACGGAGCTAGTGGTGGGGCTGCCTGTAAACAGGATCCTCGAAGTCGCGAAGAAGTACGACGCCTGTATGATCGTGATGGGCAGCCAGGGAAGAACAGGGCTCAAGCACGTGTTGCTGGGGTCTAAAGCAGAGCAGGTCGTCCATGTATCCCCCATACCCGTCACTATCGTTAAAGCAAACGATAAAGGGTAGAAACGACTGAAAGAAAAGGTAATGTACGGAATTTACAGACTTTGGCACCCCTATAGAGGATCACCCGCTAAGGCAGCTTTTCTCATCGCAGTGTTGGCAGCCATTGTTGCTACACCGGTAATGGCTGCAGACAGCGACAGCATCCAGATGGATTGGCTGAACATGGGCATGAGGCTGTTCGGCGGCCTCGCCCTGTTCCTGTTCGGCATGGAGCAGATGGCCGCCGCGCTCAAGGCAGTCGCTGGCGAACGCATGAAGATCATCCTGGCACGGCTCACAACCAACCGCTTCATGGGCGCTGTGACAGGCGCTTTCGTGACCGCAATCATTCAGTCTTCATCGGTAACCACGGTGCTGGTCGTTGGATTTATCACGGCAGGACTGATGTCCATGGCCCAGTCGATAGGCGTTATCATGGGGGCCAATATCGGCACAACCATTACCGCCCAGATTGTTGCCTTCAAGGTCACCAAGGCTGCATTGCTGATGGTCGCTGTGGGTTTCAGCATGCTTTCATTCTCCAAGCAGGAGAGAATCAGGCAATACGGTGGCATGCTGATGGGCCTCGGTATGATCTTCTTCGGCATGAGCGTAATGAGCGATGCCATGAGCCCGTTGCGCAGCTATCAGCCATTCCTCGACCTGATGGCACGCATGGACAATCCCATTATTGGAATACTAGTCGCAGCCGTATTTACCGGACTGGTCCAGTCGTCCTCTGCGACCACGGGTATCGTCATCGTCATGGCCAGCCAGGGATTTATCAGTCTGCCGGCAGGTATAGCACTGGCTTTCGGCTCCAATATAGGGACCTGTGTGACCGCCATGCTGGCGGCGATCGGCAAACCCAGAGAGGCTGTCCGTGCTGCCCTAGTACATGTCATGTTCAATGTGTTTGGTGTCGTGCTCTGGATCTGGTTCATCGATCAGCTGGCGGAATTCGTAACCTGGTTTTCTCCCTCATACGCGGAGTTATCGGGGACAGACCGTCTCGCTGCCGAGACACCACGCCAGATCGCCAATGCCCACACTGTCTTCAACATAGCAAACACTATCATCTTTATCGGCTTCACTGCCCAGTTCGCGCGGATTGTCGAGTGGCTGGTCCCTGACAGGCCACTCGAGGAAAAGATAATTGCCAGGCCCAAATTTCTCGACGATGCGTTGCTGGAGACACCCTCACTGGCACTCGACCGTGTTCGTCTTGAGATCGGCCATATGGGTGACCGTGTCATCGAAATGCTGGAAAAAATCATGCCGGCCATACTCAATAACGACCGGTCAGCGCTCAGAGCGATTGCCAAGATTGACGACGAGGTGGACATACTGCACGGTCACATCATCACCTATCTCGGGCGTATCAGCCAGCGCAGCCTGACTGAGGAACAAACCCATGAATTCGTCAATCTCATGGCTGCGACCAATGACCTTGAGAATATCGGCGATGTGATAGAGACCGATCTCGTGCACCAGGGGTATGAGGGTATTAACCAAGGGGTATCAATCAGCGTTGATACCCGAAAGGTCCTTCAGGATTTGCATCATGTTGTTTCAACCGCTGTTGATATAGCCAGGGATTCTGTCATGGAAAACGACCAGGTTGCCGCTCAGGAGGTCATCGCCATGAAAGGTGACATTAATCGTCTTATGGAGTCTGCTGCGATGCATCAGGCCAGACGACTTGTAGCGGAGGAGCCGAACAGGCTTGCAGCCTACACCCTGGAGATGGACATTATCGAAAAACTGAAGCGGATATACTATTTCTCAAAGCGTATGGCAAAGGCCGTAATGCCTGAAGAAACGGTTGAGCGTGCTGCATAAGCTTACTGACCAGCCGCATAAAATAGAATTGTTGTCTGTTACGACGAGGCATTCGGACATGACTACCAGAAAAATCATGACATCGCGTGTGATCACGATACGACCTGCCGATAAAGTTGCAGATGCCATGGTATTGATGCACAAACATCATGTGCGCAATTTACCTGTAGTTGATGACGGCGGCGTATTTATTGGGCTATTCGGTGTTCGCCGCCTTGCCCGCATGCTACTACCACAAGCAGCTGTCGATTTTAGTCGCTTCAGTGTCGCCGATCTAAGCTTTCTTCCTGACGAAGTTACGCAGATGTCAGAACGTTGGCATGAAGTCGCACGCAAGCCGGTAAAATCCTTCCTCGAGAAAGAAAGAAAACTTCTATTTTGCACGCCTGACACTAGCTTCCCCCGGTTACTGGAGCTTATTGAACAAAGCAAAGATTCAAGCCTGCCCGTCATCGTCGTCGAAGGTAATACCAGAAAACTTGCCGGGATGGTTTCTGCCTGGGATGTTCTGGAGGGAATTATCATGCAACTGCTGGCAGAGACGTCCGGCACAGGTACTGACCCGGCGCCAGATACAGGGCCGGATAGAAACCCACAATCCAACGGACAATAGATCAAACAGCAAATATGCACGTAGAAAGCGAACAAGCAGCCCAAATAGTATTTGGCTGGGACCCACTTTGGGTATCGTCGATCCTTTTCATTGCAACCTACGCCGTCATCGTGACGGAGAAGGTAAACCGGGCGATTGTGTCACTTCTTGGAGCGAGTCTGATGATTACGCTTGGAGTACTTAATCAGGAGACTGCGGCAAGTGGCGTCGATTTCAACACCCTGGGACTGTTGACCGGCATGATGGTCATTGTTGCCATTACCAGACGCAGCGGTGTCTTCCAGTTCGTTGCCGTCTGGTCAGCGAAGAAGGTCCAGGCTAGACCCTGGGGCATCCTGTTAATGCTGTCGGTTGTCACCGCGGTTTTTTCAGCGCTGCTGGACAATGTCACAACAGTACTGCTGATTGCACCCGTCACCCTGCTGATTTGCCAGGAACTCAACACGAGCCCCTACCCCTTCCTTTTGGCGCAAATATTTGCCTCGAATATCGGCGGTACAGCCACGCTCATCGGCGATCCGCCCAACATCATGATAGGTTCTGCTGTAAACCTGTCCTTTAACGATTTCCTGCTCAACCTCGCACCGATCGTTCCATTGATCCTGCTGGTGACGCTGGGCGTCATCTATGTTGTATGGGGGCGACATATGCAGGCTTCTGATGAGACACGCGAACGGATCATGCGCTTCAGGGAACGAGAGGCTATTACGGATGTGCCCTTGTTAAAGAAATCGCTGTTTGTGCTTACTCTGGTTATTGTCAGCTTCGTTATGGCAGAACCTTTGCACCTCGAACCGGCCACTATCGCCATGTTTGGCGCTGCTCTGCTGCTGCTGCTGTCCAATCTGACAAACAAAGCTGAGGAACAGTCAGAAAACGTGCATACGACATTCGGCGAGGTCGAGTGGGTTACTATTTTCTTCTTCATTGGCCTGTTCATCGTAGTCAAAGGTATCGAGGAAGCCGGAGTATTGAAGATCCTTGCAGACCGAGTATTAGACCTGACCGGTGGAGATCTAGCCATCACGTCTATGGCTATATTGTGGGTCTCCGCTATCGCATCAGCAATCGTGGACAATATTCCCTTTGTAGCAACAATGATTCCGCTAATCAAATCAATGGCGCCAGGGTTCGGTGGCGCCGAATATCTCATGCCATTGTGGTGGTCCCTGGCGCTCGGCGCTTGCCTCGGCGGCAATGGTTCCCTTATAGGAGCAAGCGCCAACCTCATCGTCGCCGGCTTTGCTGAACGCGCAGGCCACCGTATCCACTTTCTGCAATTCATGGCATTCGCGTTTCCATTGATGCTGGTGACCATCCTTATCGCCAGTGTTTACGTCTATCTCCGCTATCTCTAGAAAATTAGCAGATAGTCAATATCCGGCAATCGACACACCACCATGATCATCGAACCCATACTCATCCCCACAAGAGTGGCCAGGTCTGGCATGTCTGTAAGAGACGTATTCGCCGAATGCATTCAGCTTAACATTCCGGGTATTCCATTTTGCGATAAGCAAGGCCGTATCAGCGGGCGAGTTACCTTGAAGAATATCCTGAAAACCACCTGCCTCCCGGAATACATGATAGAGCTGGCCGGAATTCTTGGTAACCAGTTGTCCTGCGTGGAAAACATAGAGACCAAGGCAAAGCAGCTGCTGAACAATCGAATAGACCCCTTCGTCCAAGAGCCGCATATATCACTCACATCCAGTTCACCTGCTGTCAAGGCACTGGCCCTCATGGAACAGAATGACACCAGTTATATCTTTGCTGTTGACGATGGCTGGTACAAAGGCGTTGTCACCATCCAGAGACTGGCTGGAATACTCACGCAGCTTGATGAACGATATTGAGATCGTTTAAACAAGGCCAGTCGATGGTCGATATATCCCGAAGCAAGGCGACCGTTTGTAAACTTTTCTATCTAATATGAGCACCCCTTATGCTTAATAAGACAATTTACATTATGTCATTTAGTATACTGTCCACATAATCAAGCAGTGCATTCCCCTTGTGAAAGCTGATTCAGATAAACTTATCGCCACAGACCGCAGGCATATCTGGCACCCCTACAGTGCATTCGCGTCCGACCTGCCGATTTATGCGGTCGAGTCTGCTCAGGGCGTACGTATCAAACTGGTCGACGGGCGCGAACTGATCGACGGCATGTCCTCGTGGTGGTGTGCCATTCACGGTTACAACCATCCGGAAATGAACGCTGCGTTATCGGCGCAACTGGCCCGTATGTCTCATGTCATGTTCGGCGGGCTGACACATGAACCTGCCGTCAAACTCGCCAACCAACTGGTCGAGATCACACCGGAAGTCCTACAGTCCGTTTTCTTTGCTGACTCCGGCTCGGTATCAGTGGAAGTCGCCATGAAAATGGCGATTCAATACTGGAACGCGAAGAGACAGGCCAGCAAACAGAAATTCCTGACGATACGCTACGGGTACCACGGTGATACCTTTGGCGCGATGTCGGTCACGGACCCGGTCAACGGTATGCATTCGCTGTTTTCGGAAGCACTGGCACAACAGTATTTTGCCGACACACCCGGCTGTGGCTTTGGCGCAGCCTGCAGCGAAACCGACATTGCGCCGTTGCAGCAACTGCTGGAAGCACACAGAAACAGCATCGCCGCTGTAATACTCGAACCCATCGTGCAGGGCGCAGGTGGCATGCGCTTCTACTCGGCCGAGTACCTGCGCCGTGTCAGTGAGCTGTGTACTGAGCACGATGTACTATTGATAGTGGATGAAATTGCAACCGGCTTCGGCCGCACCGGCAAGCTGTTTGCCTGTGAACATGCCGATATTGCACCCGATATAATGTGTATCGGCAAAGCACTAACCGGTGGTTATATGACACTGGCCGCAACACTGACCACCGGCGAAGTCAGCCAGACTATCAGCAACGGCGATCCGGGTGTATTCATGCACGGCCCGACTTTCATGGCAAATCCACTGGCGTGCACAGCCGCCAATGCCAGTATCGACCTGTTGCTCGAGTCACCCTGGCAACAGAACATCGCTAATATCGAAACGGGTCTGCGCAGGGGTCTGCAGCCATGCAGTGATCTGAACAGCGTAAAGGATGTCCGCGTTCTCGGCGCGATAGGTGTCGTCGAGCTACATGATCCGGTAGACATGAAAACCATCCAGCCGATGTTCGTCGACGCCGGCGTCTGGATCCGGCCCTTTGGCAGACTGGTTTACCTGATGCCGCCCTTCATCATCAATGATGCCGAGCTTGGCATCTTGACTGAAGCCGTCTACCAGGTGTTATCGTCATATTAAAACATGCGCAGCCCGGATGAAGCACAGCGGAATCCGGGAGATGCTATAACACACTATCACCGATCATCTTCAACACATCCCAGATCGACTGTTCGGTCAGCGCCAGCGGAAGAAACGGGACCAGTAATACGCCTACCAGTACAATAATTGCCCTTGGATTGAGCGGTACCACGCGCATGCTGCTGACAACCTCGTACACCGCGCTGTAGTCGGCCATGGCCGAGGGGTGCATTGAATCGACGAGGTTTTTTGATTTATCGTCAATCCAGTGGTGATGGAAATCTCTGGATATCTGTTGCTGAAGTTCACCGTACTCAGCCAGTGACCTGCGCTTGAGATCTACGAGCTTGCTGGTAAAAAACAATAAGGGAACCATGATCACAACAATACTGGTTGCGATAAACACCACGACAACCGTTCTCACATCGAGCAGCTTGTCACCTTCATAAATTATATTACTCGCCAGATCAGACGAAATCAGTGCCGCCATGATCATGAACAACATACCGAACAGCGACTGGCCATAGCCGATGATACCGAGTCCGCCCGCCTGGTCAGTGTGACTGGCATATAGCTCAAGATTTAAACGGGAAACGCGAAACAGAAATACGGACCAGATAATAAATCGCCATATCCATCGGTACAACAGGAATGACACCATCGGCGAAGCAACGAGCAGAAACCACATGCCAGCCAGCGTCTCATCCACTCTATCGCCTTCCATGTGCAGCGCCCATGAGGTTACGTTGCGCTCTGTCCACATATCGACATAATCCGCCTGAAACAGCCAGCTTGCGGCAACCGCAATCAGTGCCAGAAGGACCTGGGCCCATTTGGCATTAATCAGATAGGCGACGCGCTCAAGTGCACTCTTCAGCTGCCCCTGCTCGGACTCGGGAACCACGCCGGATGTAACCATATACCTGGTTGTTTTGGTCATCATCGGCTCGATCACATTATCGGCCATCACCAGCAAGGGTATCGCAACCAGCACCCTGACATAGGGCACTACATCCTTGACGAAGGGCATTGTTAGATCCGCGGTGTAGAACGTCCCATCGACGAGTGTCAGCACAACCAGCGGCAGCCAGGCGATCCCGGCAATAATCAGGATTCTCTTGACGGTTGCTTCATCATTGCTGAGTATCAAACTGGTTAATTTCATGATGACCTTTCCGATGGTTGGAAAATGGCTTGCTGATTATAAGACAACGCCGCTTGATCGCGAACTCCTGATAATCAAGCGGCGCTGATATCTGAACCTGCGCTCTGGAACCTGGACTAGCCGCCCTGTTGCTGCTTCTTCAATTCTTCCCATTTCTGCAGCTGTTCGCCGGTTAGAATCTGCTGCACCTGCTGCTGTGCGTTGAGCCAAAAGGGTCAAGCCAAAAGGGTCAGAGTCAATTGGAATATCACACCAACTCAATCGACTCTGACCCTTTTACCTAACCCGCTGCAACGATCGGTATCTGGAAGGTGTGCCGGTCGTGCGGAAAATTATGCAGGTCCAGCGGCTGGGAGAAACTGCCGAACATATGAAGACGATAGCTAACGACAGCGTCGGGTGAGACCTCAACCTCGTTCCTGGACATGACCCAGCGCTTCTGTGTATTGAGGATGGTCAGCCGCGGAGTCCAGATGTCAGAGATATCGCGCAAGATGTTGCCCGGCCCGTCATGCGCAAGGCGTGGGTCGGTCCAGCGATAGGCGGAATAGGAGTTCAGCGCAAAATTCTGCTCGGTGCTGTCGCTCTTGTCGACGTCGAGAATCGCAGCGACCACATAAACCCCGGTTGGTTTGCCATCCTCGATGACCGGCCTGTTCATGCCCGCCTCGAGACTGAAAGACAGCAATAACGACACAAGGCCGGTGATCAGACCGGCCTTGTGTCTCCTGTTGTGCATGATGGTCGCAACCAAGCTCGGCAACTAGAAATAGAACGTACCGAACAGGGTGTAGCCGGCATAGGAATCCGTCACCTTACCGCGCCAGTCGTCATCATCCACTTCTGCGGAGATGCCCAGCCTGGCCAGACCGATACCCACAGCGAAATGTTTGAAGATCTTGTACTCGGTATTCAGCTCATAGTTCAGCAAAGCGCCTCTGAACGTGTCCTCGATATCGATGAAAAAGGCTTCGGAGACGTAGCGGACGTACCATTTTGGCGTGATTGCATAACCCATGCGCAATCCGAACACTGGCAGGGGCACGGTAAGACCCGCGTTCTCGGCCTTGCCTCCTGAGGCTGATTCGAATTTCAGGTCATAGCTGGTCACATTGAGACCCACCGAGACACCGAGTTCAACTTTTGGAGAGTGGTAGAAAGAATACTGGTAACCCAGCCGGTACAGTGTGTACTTGATATCAGACCGGATTGTTTCACCGGAGAAGGTTTCATCACCGATTTGCAGCGGCGGGTCGATTGCGATGGTTCTCTCACCTTTTCGGTCAATCGTGAAAGACGTGAAATCGATACGGTGTCTCGGATTAAAACGGTAATAGGCGTCAATCCTGGGAATGGTGTCGCTATCTTCTCCACCCAGATCTCTCGAATAATCGATCACCGTGCCCAGACCACCCAGGTCCGAGTTGATGCTGACCGTGGTTTTTGCATCGTCAACAACATAGGCACCCAGCCGAAACATCCATTCATCCGGGAATGCGACTACCGGCTCTTCCTCGGCATAGGCAGTGCCGGCTGATAAGACGGGAATAGCGGACACGGCGCAAAGCATCATCGCCGATTTTGCGATACGGTTAATGAATCTCATTTTTTATCCTCAGTTTAGAAATCCGCCCGGTCTTCTCGGAACTGGTGCGAACCCGTTGTTATTTGTTGTTTACCTTTTCGGATGACTTGACTGGCCAGAAGCTGTCGAGCACCCGCAAGGCAGCAACTATATAAACCACGGCCAATGTTATCAGAATCACTCGCATAATGAACTTCTCGGTGAACTCTGCGCCCTCTCCCATACTGCCGTTAACGAGAATCAGTAACGCTATTAACGCGGAATTGTAATATTTTGCGGTCGGCTTGCCCGAGAAGACCTGCGTTCCGAAATACAATGCGGTCAGGCCCATCAGGGCCACGTAGAAATAGAACTCGGGAACCGCGACAATCAGCCAGTAGAACACCCAGGCAAAGGCGCCACCGAGCAGGGTGGAAATCAGCGAATTCCTGCCCGCCTCCTTGCCGGCACTCAGCTCGGGCTTGAGCAGAAACAGTGCAGCGAAGATCATCACCAGCATGTAGCTGGTCAGGTCAAACAGGTAGAACAGACTCGCCAGGGGCATAATCACGGCCGTGCTCTTCAGCGCGGCTGCCGCCGCCGGCTGCGAGTACCCCGGCTGGAATCCGGGCTTCTGCGGGAACGGCGCATCCTCCGGATCGGGCACCAGCAGATACGCCACCCAGACCATGACGACCGTCAACCATCCGGTCCAGATGAAGTTCAGCGACACACCGGTCGCCAGGCCTTCGTGCGAGTTGCCCAGCATCGACAGCAGCAGTATCGCGATAAAACTCATCAGGCTGAGCCATAGCGAACCGCCGCGATTCAGGTAGTAGTACATGTGAAACATCACCAGCGCCAGCATCAACAGATACACCATCGGGAACTGCAAAAAAAACAGCGAAAAGAGCAGCCCCAGGCCAAAAGCGGCCAGGGTGTACCACATATTGCGCAGACCGCCGGCCAGCGGCGGCATCGGCAGCGGTAATGACAGCATGAATGAGACCAGGATCGGCAACAGGAACGACAACGGCCAGTTGATGGCATAGGCCAGCGCTGCAGACAGGGTCACACCCAGCGTGTAACGGATGATACGGACACTGGTCTGGTCCTGGCCCAGTGCACGAAGCCAGACTATTGCAGGAAACGCTTGTCTCGCCGCCTCAGTAGACATACGAGAACAGGCTTTGCAGGCGGATATGCAGCCAGCCCAGCGGGTTAATGATCCAGTTGTTGCCGGTGTAGACCAGCACATCCGCCTGTCCGCCAAGCCGGCGCAATCCGTAAGCCCTGTCATCCTCAAAGGTGATGATCACAGGGAAACGTTGCGCATCACGCAGCCAGCCGCTCTTGTTTTCGATGGTTGCCAGGCCGCCGATCTCGCCGGCGTTGGCACTGTGGACGGCAAAACCAACGCTGCTGACCCTGCCCTTGAATACCTTGCCCGGCGCGACATCCAGCGCTATATCGACCGGGTTGCCCAGCTTGATATTGGCGATATTGTTCTCGCGCATGTTCGCCTGGATCCAGACATTGTCGAACTCGATGAAGGTCAGCAGCGGTACACCGGCACTCGCGTAAAAGCCCTCCTCGATCTGCAGGTTGGTGATGCCACCTTTGGAGGGCGCCAGTATCGTTGTCCTGGAAAGATCGAGCTGTGCGTTTTTCAGATCAGCAATGGCGGCACGAATGCGCGGATTGGCTTCGCCCTGTACACCCAGCGCCTGCTTGGCTTTATCCAGTTCCGCCCTGGCACTGTCGACCTGCGCTCTCGCCTGTTTCACAACGGCACGCGCCTTGTCGCCTTCCGCCTTGGACATCACATTCTTCTTCTCCAGCTCGAACACGCGCGCACTCTGCGTTTTCGCATGCTCGAGATTGGTGATCGCTTCGACCAGTTTGGCCTGCGCCGTGGTTACTGTGGCCGTACCCGCACCGATCTCCTGCCCGGCCAGTTCGAGCGCCGCCTCTGCAGCCTGTACCGCGAGCTGATAATCCGAGGGATCGATTTTCAGCATTACATGACCGGGCTCGACCACCTGGTCCTTGACGACATTGACCTCGACAACACGGCCGGATACTTGCGGCACGATCGGAATCACGTAAGCCTGCACCCGCGCCTGGTCGGTCCACGGAGCAATGCGATCGGCGACCACGTACCAGACAAATAATATTGCGACAATAATCAGAAAATATTTCGTGATCTTGCGTACCGGGTCGGGCTTGTTTTCGGGGGTGGGTTCGTTTTCTTCTGTCATTATTTATGCCTTATTTATTGATTAACCGCAGAGGCGCGGAGTACGCAGAGATTGTTTAAATTGTCATTCCTGCGAAAGCAGGAATGACAGTCAAAAGCGCGTAGCCCGGATGAAACGCAGTGGAATCCGGGGATGCTTGATAATACACAACATTCCCCGGATTCCGTTTCACTCCATCCGGGCTGCATACTAACCTTGTAGGCGCGGCTTTAGCCGCGAAAGTGTCCGTACCCGAACGGTGATTCGCGGCTAAAGCCGCTCCGACAAAAAGATGACGTTTAAACCTCTGCGCCTCCGCGCCTCTGCGGTTAAATCACATTTATGTCGACTGCGACTCTGCCTCGGCAGCACCACGCTCCAGCCATGCCATAAACAGCTCATACCCCAGCGCCAGTATCACCGCACCGATAAACAAACCGATAATACCGGACATCAACATACCGCCGATTGCACCCAGCAGTATCACCAGCATCGGCGTATCGAGCCCACGGCCAAGCAACAACGGTTTCAGAAAACTGTCACTGCCACTGACAATCAATGCATAGATGGTGAATATAACCGCAGGTGTCGTGTCGGCCACCGACCAGACATAGGCAATCACAAAACCCAGCACCAGCAACGGCGGCAGCTGTGCGATTGCCAGCACCAGGATGAACAGGCTCCATAATCCCCACGCGGGGACGTTCATCACGTACATGCCGAGTCCGCTCAACAATGCCTGGATAATCGCGATACCGATCACGCCCTGGGCGATACTTCTTATGGTGTCTCTTGATAGATGGGTAAAAGCCTTACCCTGCTGATGATCCATCAGGCGTGAAAATACTTTCACCGTGACGTTATAGGCACCCGATGCGTTTGCCACCAGGATGCCGGAGATAATGATCGATATAACAAACTGGAGAATGCCACCGCCTGCACCTGCTGCGACCGCAATAATTTTTTCACCGGCTTTCTTTAGCTGCGGCTCATACTTCTCGATCGTGCCCTGCAGGTTGGTCGATGCCTGTGACCACACGCCGTAAAGCTTTTCACCAACCAGCGGCCACTCCTTTACATTATCCTGCGGTGGCGGAATCTGCAGTTGACCCTGCTCATATTTGTCGGACAGTACCTGTGATGTCTGGATAATCGAATCCGAAATCATCATCGCCGGTGTAATCAACAGAGCCAGTGCAATCACCGTATACAAAAAAGCCGCCAGCTTGTTCCTGCCACCCACCGCCGATTTGATCTTTAAAAACAGAGGATATATTGCAACCGCAATGATCACACCCCACATCACCGGCTCGATAAACGGGCGAATGATCATGAAACACCAGCTTGCCAGCAACAACAGCAGCCCCAGCCGTATTGCCGCCTCAATTGTATTTTGTGTGAATTCCGTGTTACTTTGATCAGATGTTGTTTCCGGCATACGGTCGCTCCAGCGTTATTGATATGCAGATACCAATGAGAGCCAATCTTATCAAGGCCCGCCGGGATTGACACGGTAATTTTAGATAACTCCTGCAATTACAACTAGGTACCGTAAATCGTAGTCACACAAACATACCGCGGGGTGAACACAAATGGGTAAAAAGAAACACAAAGATAAAGCTTCGAAATCGAAGAAAAAGAAACACGACAAAGAACCAGTGCCGGAGGTGGAATCAGCAACGATCGAGGCTGCCGAGCCCGAAGCTGAAACAGACCAGCCTGCTGAAGCCGAGGTCGAGAGCAGTCCCTATGTCGAGTACGTCAGCACCGAAGATGTGATGGAACTCGTCAACAGCCTCGATCAAAACCTTGCGCATCTTGACGAATCCACCCAGTCAATGCAGCAGTTGATTGCCCGAAACCAGCAGTCCCTGCAACGCCAGTTAATGCTATTCAAGGTCATCGCACTGGTCCTGGTCATCGGTATCTTTTCGGTCGGTTACAGCGCCGCAAAATCGAATTCGCGTACGACGGATAACGTCGACTCTCTGAGCGCCAGCATGATGAAAATGAGAGGCGGCCTGAACAACATTGATAAAACCGTCGGCGCCATGTCGAGCAATATGGACAAGCTCGACAACAAACTGAATACCCTCTCGGCCAACGTTGCAGGCGTTAATCAGATCGTTAACAAGCTGGCAACCGATGTCGGCAAGATTAAAACCGACAACGCCAATCAACCCTATGATCCCTGGCGTACTCGCCGCCCGATGGACCGGCCGTATTACTGATAGAAACGGGCCTGTTTAAACAAAAGACACCAGGATAAAAAGGAAAGCCAGAATAGTGTCATTCCTGCAGAAGCAGGAATGACGGCTTATACAACCTTCACGCCCATTTCCATAATCTGCGATCAGATATTAGCGACCCGACTCTTCCCCAACATCTGCTTCAGTCTCTTCTACAGACTGTTTGCGGTAATACACTTCCGGCAAATAGTCGCTGAAAGCGATGCCATAAAGCTCCCAGATCGTGACAAACAGCGAAGCGATCAGTGGGCCGATAAAGATACCGGCGATGCCGAACATCATAATGCCGCCCAGGGTGCCGAAGAAAATCATCAGTTCATGCATCTTGGTGTCCTTGCCTACGAGGATGGGCCGCAGCACATTATCCAGGCTGCCGACTACCACGCCGCAGAAAATCAGCAGACCCACTCCACTCGCGACATTACCTTCGACCAGCAACACGATCGATGCCGGGATCCATACCAGTGCGGAACCAACACTGGGTATGACTGATAGCACCGCCATGACCGTTCCCCAGAATACGGCATTGTCGATACCGGCTACCGCAAAGGCACCGCCTGCCAGGCCGCCCTGCAACACACCGATCAGCAAGGTCCCTTTCAGTGTCGCCCTGGTCACCGATGTAAACTTGTCCAGCATCAGGTTTTCATCGTCGCTGTTCAGCGGCAGATAGAACAGTATCTTTCTGATCAGCTTGTCGCCGTCCATCTGAAAGAAATACGTCGTGTATAGAAACACGAACGTCATGAACAGGAAGTTGGCCGTACCCAGTGTCGCCTGCGACAGACCGCCGACAACCCACTTGCTGATAGAACCGGCGACTTGTCCTGCCTTTTCAAGGATAACTTCACGGTAAGGCACCAGCTCTTCATAGAACGGCAAGTGCTGTAGATAAACCGAAAGCCTGTCAGGCTGTTCTATCGTCTGCTTGACCCAGGGTGTAATCGACTGGCCGACATCAATCGCCTGCGCCACGATAATGCCGACCAGCAGCATTAACGGAATGAGCACAACGACTATCATCAACAGCAAGGTAACGACAGAAGCCAGGTGCCTGTGGCCGTTGAACATGACTTTCAAGCGGCGGTATACGGGTCGCGCCAGCGCACTGAACAGCCCGGCAAGAAAGATCGCCATGAGGAACTGATGGATCATTGAAAAGAACAGTGCCGAAATGGCAATGACCATCAGCACCAGAACCGACTTATTGATTGCATCCTGGTTCATCGATTTATATTCCGTATTGATCAAACTACTGGATTACAGACAAATCTCCCCGGATTTCGCTACGCTGCATCCGGGCTACACGCTGATACTTTTCAGGATCAAAGCCATCGCATCTTTTTGAACAACAGCAGCAAAACGGCAACGATGGTTCCCATTACGCTGAGCAACACGTAATACGCATGTTCATACTTCAACTCCGGCATGTTCTCGAAATTCATTCCATAGATGCCCACCATCAGGGTTAACGGAAGGAAAACAACCGTTACAACCGTCAATACTTTCATGATCTGGTTCAGCCGGTGGCTGGTGACGGAAATGTAGCCGTTCATCAGGTCATCGGTAAGTTCCTTGTACAGGCTTGTGAGGCTGGCCAGCCGCTCGGTGTGCTCGAATAGGTCGGTGTATTCGTGGCGCTGTTGCTCTCCGACAAAGGGATAATCCTTGCGGCTCAGGCGTGCAAAGATGTCCTGATGGTAGTTGAATATGCGCCGCAGTCTTTTCAGACACTGGCCGTAGTTGATCAGGTTCTCGAGCAATTCGTCCCTGGGATTTTCGAACATGTCTTTTTCCATTTCCTCGAGCTTCTCCTCCAGCCCTTCGACCAGCTTTGTGTATCGGTCCGTGACGCGGCGCAAGATGCGGTAGGCGGCATAAGACGGGCCACGCGACAGGTTAATAAGGCCACTCTCGGCATCACTCCAGGCGGAATCAATACTGAGTGAGGGTGCAGCGCGACGCGTCAGCAGAAACCGATGGCCAACAAAGAAGGTCATCTGGACTGTATAAAAATTATCGCTTGTTGCATCAGTACCCAGCCCGTGTACCAGCAGGAAGAAGCAGCCATCGAACGTTTCGAGTTTTGGCGGGTGGCGTTCGCGCTGCGCATCGGCGATCGCCAGTGGATGCAGGCTGAAGGTCTCGACAAACAGCGCCTTCTCACGCTCTGGATCGACGCTGGCAAAATCCGCCCAGATCCATAGATCTGGATTATCTTTCCATTCCGCAAACAGGCTTTCATCGCCCTGGCGGGTCTCACCTGTGCTGGTGTTGTGCAACATGGTTCTGATCATGTGGTATCAGCCTCCACCGCATTGAGTAGTCACATCATTGGCGTATAACAATACCATTGACACAAGATAAAAGCAGTTGATATAAAGCCGCTGGACTGCCGAATACATCCGTGTATTGTGCCCTAACGGGCCGGCCAGAAACCTGTCGGGATGAAACGATGCCCCGGTATTGCGAACCTGACTTCAGCTCGGCCCGGGCACATCCAATTAGGACCTTACACGCCGAAGCTAACCCTGGTCATCCCTGGCCTGGATTTCAGAGGTGCGGATTCCGATCAGGCTGGCGACCAGGATGGCCATGTAGAACACACCGATGATGGCTTCCATATAAACAAGGAAGCGCGCCACGGGTGCAACCGGGCTGATGTCGCCATAGCCCAGTGTGGTCAACGTAACGAAGCTGTAATAGGACACATCGGCAAAATTCTCGTACCAGGGCAGCTGCTGGAGGCCGTTGAATGCATCGGGCAACGCCTGCGCGATCAGCAGGTAGAACAGCGCCCAGATCAGCCCCATCAACAGGTAGATGCAGATGGCGCCGACGATTTTGTTCGTGTCGATCGGGCCGGTGAACAGCACCTGCCTGGCGGCCAGCCAGGTCGCCCAGGTATAAAAGCCGATCAGGATCAGCAGATGCGCGTAATCCAGGCCGGAAGCGTCCAGCATAACACCCAGCAGGACGATAACTGCAAAACCCGCAATCAGGCCGAGCCTCGTGTAAACACGCAGGCGTGAGCCGCGCAAGCCGACCACACCGGATGCGAGCGTCAGCACGGTCAACGCCTGTACCATGTGCTGCCCCAGCGGTACCGGGAACTGGTCAACCAGTGCAGCGACCATCAGCAGGATCACCAGCGATACGGTCAGGTACACCAGATTATTTTTTTCGGAGACACGGCCCATGTTCGTGCGTTAGCTAGCCTCGAGTCGGCGTTATTCTTCGTACGGTTTGACTTCGTCTGCCTGCAGCACATAGCTGACATCGATATTCTGCTTGCCGTCGACGAAGGAAAGCTCGGGATTGTTGTTCTCGGCCTTCATCACGCCATTAACCCATACCGGTGTAAATATGTCGTCGCCGAGATCAAATCCTTCTTGCAGTTTTACGTGCACGATCTGGTTGGGTGGTGGCGGCGGTGTATGTATACAGGCGCCTACCCAGGGCACCAGCAGAAACTCGGTGACTTTCTTTTCCTTGAATTCCAGCGGCAGCAAGTAACCGGGTATGCGAATGTTTTTACCATCGAGTTTGGTATTGGCCGTTTGCCCGCGCAGGCGTCGCTTTTCGGTGATCTCTTCGCGCCTTGCCAGCAGACCTTCGATATCGATATTGTCTTCCTTCAATTTGGAGGTTGCCTCGTCATATTCTGCACTGGTGAAATCCGGTGTTTTTGCCTTGCTTTCCTTCTGTTCCCTGTAACGCGCGATCAGGGCCAGGTTGTACAGCTGGTCCTCGGTCAGTTTTTCGAACGGATCGTCAAAATCCAGTTCTGCGGGCACCAGGTCATCCCAGGTGACTTCACGGACGTCTTCAGCATTGGCTTGCATGCCGAATAGCAGCATCAGGGCAGCAGTCAGCATGATTAGACGGAACTTCATTCAAACCTCACATTCTCTACGAAATGACATGAACTCATTTCTTATTATTTTATTTGAGCCCGTCATTCCGGCATGTTTTTGGCCGGCATGACGGGCGGATACTGTATCAACGCACTTTAGCGGTAATAATGTGTAACTGTGACAGTAATGCGGGTACTTTAGTTCTCAAACCCTGATCGTCATACCATCGGCCAGCGCATAGCGGTAAATGCGAATACCCGGTATGAGCCCGACAAAAAACCCGCAGACCGCAATAATCCCCAGCAGCGTCAGTTCGGTTATGGTCGGCAGGGATATATCGACATACAGCCCGTACATTGACTCAAGCCACGGCTGCAGCAACAGCATCAGGCCGTAAACCATGGCAACGCCTATAACGATCGCCAGCAGGGTCAGGAATACGGCCTCGCCCATGATCAACACAAACACGTGGGCGGGTCGCGCGCCCACCGAACGCAGGATTGCCATTTCACGGCGTCGCTCGTTCAGGCTGGTCATCAGGATGATCAGCATGCTGAACAGACCCACCGCGACCACAAAGCCGGACACGATCATCAGCAGCCTCTCCACCATGCCCATCATTTGCCAGACTTCGAGCAATACCACACCCGGCATGATAGCTGTCAACGGTTCGTGATCATGCTCGTTGATTGTACGCTGCACCGAGATTGCGGCACTGCGCGACTGCAAACCCAGCAATATGGCGCTGAGCCCGCCCTGCTCCCCGCTGTCGCCATGCTCATCGTGCGCCACCAGCGGGTCGTGATCATGCTCTCCACCCTGAAAGTCCTGATGGAGCGCATCGATGCTTTTCAGTCCGACGTAGACGGCCCGATCGACGGGGGTTCCGGTCCGCTTGAGTATGCCGGCCACCTTGAACGGCTTGTCAGTGTGGACAATAAAACTTTCATCGCCACCGCCGTGAGCAATGACGATTTTATCCCCTGTCCGGTAACCGAACTCGTCTGCCACTTCTGCGCCCACAGCCGCATCATCGATCTTGCCAAACCACTCCCCCTGTTCGAGCTGCAGGTGTTTGCCACCGGCAAATCGAAAATTTTCATAGAACTGCGTCGTCGTGCCGACAACGCGATAGCCCTTGTGGCTGTCACCGAGTGATATCGGTATCGCCCATTTAACCTGCGGGTTGGCCGTGATCTCTTCGTAGCTCTCCCAGCTGATGTTATTGGTGGGATTGCCGATATGAAACACCGAATACAGCAACAACTGCGTCGGGCTGCTGCGCGCACCGACAATCAGGTCGGTACCGGATACGGTATTGGTGAAGCCGGTCTCGGCGCCCTGGCGGATTTTCTCGATGCCGAGCAACAACATCACGCTCAGGGCGATGGATAGCACGGTCAGTCCCGTGGTGAACTTGCGGTTACGAAAACTCTTGATTGCCAGACCGGGAATTGCCATTGCCCAACTCCTATGTCACCGCTTTCAGCATCGGCTGTTGATTCGAAGCCGCATGATTCAATTCATGAAACTCGATGGTGCGCTCGAACGGCGCCACCAGGGAATTATCGTGGCTGACAAAAATCAGCGTCGCGTTGGCACTGTCACACTCACGGAACAGCAGGTCGATAAATGCCGTGCGCCGGTCCGCGTCCAGCGATGAAGTCGGCTCGTCGGCGATCACCAGTTCCGGTGAACCGATCAGCGCTCGCGCGGCCGCAACCCGCTGCTGCTGGCCGACACTGAGTTCGCTCACCGGCTTGTGCAGCACATCGGCCTGCGCCATATCGAGGTGACCGAGCAGCCGGATTGCCTCGTCCTGCTGGCTGTCGGCCTGAGCCAGTACCTTGTGCTTGCGCTTTTTGGAGAAGCGGCACGGCAAGGTCACGTTTTCGACCACGGACAGGTACGGGATCAGGTTGAACATCTGGAAAATGAAGCCGATATGATGGGCGCGAAAGTGGTCGCGCTGCGCGCTGCTCAGTGCCGTCATGTCCTGTCCCAGGACTTTCAGCCTGCCGGACTGGGGCAAGGCGACACCTGCGAGCAGGTTCAGCAACGACGATTTCCCACTGCCGCTGGGACCGCGCAGAAACACGCGCTCACCGCGATTGACCTGCAGCGATGCGATGCTCAGCACCGGCTCTACCCGTTTTTTCCAGGCAAAACGCAGGTTTGAAATCTCGATGACGGGTGCTTCTTCAGGCATCAATGCTTACGCATCTTGTATTTCTTGTTCACGATCCGGTGATTTTAACCCACCGCGGACCGAGTTACGCGACATTCCCACGTGTGGGGTCAATTCGCGGCTGACTCACTCGTCAACCAGACCAATGAAAAAAATGTGATACCCGCATCGGCAGGATTCAAAGGCGGAAACGTACAGAGGAAAAAAAGCAGCCTGAACCTGCTAACGATTGCTACTCCAGC
>CP070838.1:934317-943668 GCA_020341835.1 Thiotrichales bacterium
TGGCTACAGTAGTAATCGGCGGAATTGTGTCATCAACGGTACTGACCCTGCTGGTGCTGCCGGCCCTGTACCGCCTCGCGTATCAAAGTGATACCTCCAGCTGACCAGGCCCGGAAAATAAAATCTGAATACACATTTCCGTCATTAGCATTCAAGCTTTGTTTGGTTCCCTTGTTTCCCCGCCACGAGTACAAACAACAAAATGCTGGCAAACGAAAATCATTGATGTTCAGACTTCGTTGAAAACACAGGAAGAACCTATCAAGGCTGAATAGAAAACGATCAATAACGACTGTCCAGCTAAACGCTATTAATTGTAAAGCAAGCCTGATTCCAGCCATTAGCAGCGAGCCGGTTAATAGCGTTTTCACAGCTTCAGGAAAGTTGCTGTTTACATAAAATCGTGACACTCTCAAATCTGTGGGCGACAGTCTATATCTGATTTAAAGATACTGCGTTCCTGACACCATAAAACAGCTTACCCGCATTCGAGTTTTTTGGAGAGTGGACAGATGAATGAGCATCATAGATTTGGGCTTCGGGGTAAATCGACGCTGGTACTGGGCACGCTGCTGTTCTTTTCGCTGATTGTCACAAACTTGACCAGCTACTGGCAATCAAGGAATCTGGCCGAACAAAAGATCATCGAACTGGAACAGGCCAGGCTTTCATTGCTCAAGCATGAGATCGAGGGGACGCTTGAGCATCACCACAAAAACCTGCTTACGCTGCTCGATGTACCACCGGTTGAGGCCATCATTCGCGCACGCGCAAATAACGGCGTTGACCCGGTAAGCGGCGATACCCTGCAACAGTGGCGTGAGCGCCTTATTGTCATCTTCCTGGCAATGCTGAAAACGCATCCCGATTACCAGCAGATCAGATATATCGATGCAGCAGGTCAGGAACAGATCAGGGTCCAGACTGCGCCGGATGGCAGCAAGCTGACCGTTTCCGACGAAGATCTACAGGACAAATCCGCATCGCAGTATGTCCGCGAAACGCTCAAGCTGAAGCCCGGCGAGGTCTACTATTCCAATGTCTCACTGAACCGTGAACATGGTGTCATCCAGATACCGTATCTGCCCGTATTGAGGCTGGCAACCCCGGTGTACACAAAAGGCAACCAGGTGGCCGGCCTGGTCGTGATGAACCTGTCCACGGAAAAACTGTTTGATGCGGTCCGCTCGGAAACCAGCGGTCTGCGGCGAAGCATTGTTGATGAGCGCGGATACTATATAAAGCATGATGATCCGAGCAAAACTTTCAATCTGGAACGCGGCCTGGATTACAGGTTTCAGGATATTGAACCCGAACTCGCTGCCTACGCCTCTGATAACGACCAGTATTTCAGGCGGCACGCCCAGCACAATAACGAAATGGACGGATTTCAGAAAATCCGCTTTGCACCGAATGATCCGAGCCGCTACTGGCTGTTGACCCTTAACATTCCGGGGCACGTGGTATTTGCGGACATCAATTACGTCCTCAACAGGTCATTACAGTTCAGCCTCGTGTTCGGACTTCTTTCACTGCTGATCATCGTCTGGTATATATCGAGGAGAATACTCACGCCGATCGTTGATCTTGCCTCTGCAACCGATCAGTTGCAGGGTGGTGATTTGGCAGTACGCGTTGATGAAACATCGGCTCAGGATGAGTTCCACACCCTGTATTCGGCAATCAACGCTTTTGCGGAAAACCAGCAACAGGCGACTACCCAACTAGAGAACCGGGTTATTGCTCAGACAAAACGGCTTTCGGCTGTTATCGATAATATCGTAGACGGCATTATCACCATTGATGAAGGTGGTACGATCGAGTCTTTCAATCTGGCAGCAAAGCAGATCTTCGGTTATAGCGATGCAGAAGTCATCGGCCAGAACGTAAATATGCTAATGCCCGAGCCTTATCGCAGCGAGCACGATAATTACCTGAAGAACTATATTGAAACCGGTGAAAAAAAGATAATCGGTATCGGGCGTGAAGTGATGTCTCGACGCAAAGATGGAACCACCTTCCCGACCGAGCTGGCAGTAAACGAGCTGGTCATTGATGATGTCAGGTATTTTGTTGGTGTTACCCGCGATATCACCGAGCGCAAGCTGACTGAGCAGGCACTGCTGGAGACACGCGAACTGGAACGCGCCAACAAGGCCAAGTCGGAATTCCTTTCAAGAATGAGTCATGAACTGCGCACACCGTTACATGCCATTATTGCTTTCTCCGATTTGATCCTGTACGAAAAAAACCTGGAACCCAAACTGAAAACGCACATCGAGCATATCAATAAGGCGGGCGATCACCTTTTAACTCTGGTCGATGATGTGCTCGACCTTGCCAGGATTGAAAGCGGCAAGCTATCCATTTCAGTCGAGCCTATAAAACTAAAAGCCGTATTTGAAGAGTGTTATTCGTTGATCAAGCCGATAACCCGGGATGCAAACGTCAGCCTGTCGTTTGCCACAGATGTAGACTACATTGTTAAAGCCAATCATACCAACCTGAAACAGGCATTGCTCAACCTGCTTAGTAATGCGGTCAAATACAACAAACAAAAAGGCACTGTAAGTGTCAGTTGCGATGTCAGCAAAAACAGACGCTTGCGTATCAACGTTACCGATACCGGCAACGGACTCAGTTCCGAACAGCAGAAACAGTTGTTTAAACCGTTTGAACGCATGGGCGCAGAGTTCACCAAGATCAAGGGTACAGGCATCGGCCTGACCATCACCAAGCAGTTAGTCAAAATGATGGGAGGCGTTGTTGGCGTAGAAAGCGCAGAAGGCAAGGGCAGCAATTTCTGGATCGAGCTGCCGCTCAGTGATGAACAAACGTCCGACAAGCCCCAATCCCCACCGGTGAACCGCTCAATCAGCAAATCCGATGAATGCAAAACCATTGTTTATGTGGAGGACGACCCGGTCAACGCCCACCTCATGGCAGAGATCATCAATAAAATGTCGAACCACCATCTTGTTATTGCCGGGACAGGCGGTGAAGGACTGGAGTTAATTCTGAAGCTGCTGCCTGACGTGGTTTTACTGGATTTAGGCCTGCCTGATATGGACGGTTATGAGTTGCTCGAAAAGATGCGCGAACACCCCCGGGCGACGAAAATCCCTGCTATCGCGATGACCGCGAAAGCCATGATGGAAGACGTCGAAAGGGGTGAACGAGCGGGCTTTGATGACTATCTGGTAAAACCTGCGCGAGCCGCCGAGATACTGAAGTCAATCGATCTGGTCAAAAGATGATTTCCAAATACCAAAGGGGTCAGAGTCGTTTGAAAATTCAAACGAACAGAAATTCCTCCTGACCCCTTTGATCCACATCCTCGAATGACTGAATAACCGTCAGGTCAATCCGGCAGCCTGTCACGCAGCGCGTCACGGTCGAACCACCATTCATCCGGAGGCACAATGGCGCCGATCACGAGCGCCAGCTTGGACAGAAAATCAGCCGGATCGTGCAGGCGCAACCGCTCCATCCAGGCACTCATACCTTCCTGGTCCTCGACCTTGGAGTGCGCACGGGCCACATTCGCCACCATCTCGTTGGTCAGGAACATCAGACTTTCGCGCTGTTTTTCATCGGCGCGCATATCGGCAATGTAATGCGCAGTGATCGCCGCAACCGCCGCACCGTCGGCTTCCGCTGGCGTTTCATCAACAATATAGCCAAGCATGTTGATCGACAGCTGGGGATCAATCGGGTAGGTCACAGCCAGCCAGACACCATGCGCCAGTGCGGTCAGCGATGCCGGTTGACCGGTTTGATAGAGCACGTCGCAGGCTTCCACTGCTTCCTGCCAGCATTCGTTTTCGATAAAGATATCCAGTGCGGCGCGCGCCAGGTCCCATGCCTCGTCACCACGTGTGATACCCACCTTGGCCTCGGCGATGTCCAGATTGAGGCGGGCGCGGTCGAGATCAGGCGCATCCTCCGGCAGCGCCTTTAGCGCCTGCTGTTTCTGCTCAAGATATTGCTGGATGTACTCGGCCGATGCAGCCGGGTCGCTGCTATCGATCAACGGTTTCTCGGTTGTATTGTCAGCCATTGGAATACCTGGGAATGTAAGCCCTGTGCTTTGTACTCAAAGATTATACGTTTTGCAACCCGGGAATAATAAGGAATTGCCTAGCCGTCCCCCGGGTGTGCCGCCTGAAGGGCCTTTTGCAGCCTGATTTCATCGACCGGAAATTCCATCGACTCGAACACACTGAACTGATTTTTCAGTCTTTGGTACTGGTGTGCATACTCCTTTTCATAGAAGACGATCACGCTGGCCTCTGCAACGCCCTGTAAACTCGAAAATACGGTCTCGAGGCTGCTTGTGCGATCACGGAAATCGGACTGGAAATTGAATTCAGCGACAATCACCGCCGGGCGGTGCTTGCGAATCAGCTTGACCGCCTTGCGGACCGAGTCCGTGGCAATGACTTCGTAGCCACTCCCACGATAAAGTGTTGAAAAATCGGGATAACCACCCAGTTCGACGATCGATAAGAGTACCGGTTTACTGCCTGCCATCGGATTTGCAACCATTTACCACGGGCTGATAAGGTTGTATCCATATTAAACCATCAGCACCCCGGTTACATGGCAGGTAAACTCAAGGAACCCAAGGTCATTACTGATTTCAATCAGCGCATCGTGTGCCTGCTACCGGTTGGTTTCTATTTTGACGACGAGCGCTGGGAGAAAATCTGGCAGCGCTTTGACGAAAAAGGCGACACCCTGTCGATGGCCGACCTGAAAAAGCTGTTCCCGGATGAAGAAACCGTCCAGTCCCCCGCTGATGAAACCGGAGAAACATTTGACCATAAAAGCGAGGACAGATAGTCGCTACAGCGACGGATCCATTCTGATGGTCGCTAACTGATCAACAAGAGCCGGCCTGACCGCCTATGCGACGGGCAAAGACAGGTTCTCTCGCCAGGGCGCAAAGCACGCAAAGGGTATTTTTTGTTGCTTATTCGCGTCGGCCAAACCTATTCCCTGCGCTTCCTGCGAGAGAAAAAAGATGTTTTGCTCTCGCAGGGAGCGCAGAGTGCGCAGAGATTATTAATTCAAGAGAACTAAAGAACACTTGGCGTGCTTTGCGCCCTGGCGAGAGTATGAAATCCCGATCAGCGTCAAGCGTATGCCAGATGGGGCGAAATCCTACGGTAACTGCCAGATCGAGTCTGCGGCTGGACTACTACAACCAAGGAGCTATTCTTCCTCGATTGCTGTTTGCTCCCGCGATTCGATCGCTGTGGCCGGTGCCTCATCAGCTTTATCCGCTACCTGCGATTGATCCACCGGGTCTATCTCTGCATTGCTGTCGATTGCTTCTGGCTCGGCCACATCCGCTTCAGGGCTGCGGATTACACGATCGAGCTGGACGGGCTGGCCTCCCCTGTGGATTTCCACAATACCATCCCGCCTGTCCAGAACGTGATCGAACAACTCCGGTGCGCTTTGATACAGACCCGCCACAACCGTTACCAGCAGCATGACACCAAACAGCAAGATCACAATCGGCCAGTTATTCCTGACAGCACGGTGCGGCTTGTTCGCGGCAGTGGCAGGCTGACGCAGCGAGGGAGTTTCCAGTCTGTCTTCCAGCACGGGAACAAGCTTCAGATAGTCTGATGACGCCGCATCATCGCCCGGCTCTGATGCATCGGTGATCACGGCTTGAATTATCGGCGATTCAGCTTTTTCCGGGAGAACCGGGCCCTGCTTTTCGGCTGGCGCGTCATTGACCGCAGATTCATCCGCACCATCCACGTCGTCGGGCCGGTCATCTTTGTTGCTGTCTGGTTGTGATGGTTCAGGGGAAAGTGGCGGATCAGCAGCACTGTGATCTTCGCCGGTGTCAGCAGGCGCGGTTACTTCAGCCTTTTTTTTTCAGCCGCCGGTTTGAGGCCCTGGGTACCGCCATCGGGATTGATCCAGGGAAAATCATGATCACTCGTCACCTGTGCTTTCTTGCTGCTATCGACATTGACCAGGGGCACCACGCTGTTTTCCATGCGCTCTTTAACCATTTCCTCGACAAGATCGACATCAACGACTTTTTTCTGGTCGGCGAAACCGTAAACCAGCGCGGTATCACACAGCAGGTTAATCAGGCGCGGCACGCCGCCACTGTATTCATGGATCAATCGGCAGGCATCCGGGGTAAAGATATCATCGGTTGCGCCCGCTGTTACCAGGCGGTGCTGAATGTAGTGACAGGTTTCTGCAGGTTTCAGCTTGCCAAGATGATAATCGACACCGATGCGTTGAGCGAACTGAGCCAGTTCAGGCCTGCTCAGCGTTTCCTTGAGATCAGGCTGTCCGGACAGTATGACCTGGAGCAGCTGGTCTTTTTCAGAATTGATATTGGACAGCATGCGCAGCTCTTCGAGTGTCGCGGCCGGCATATTCTGTGCTTCGTCAACGATTAACAGGGTCGTTTTTCCCCGCGCATACTGTTCGAGCAGAAAATCGACCACACGCTGGTGCATTTCAACCTTGCTCAAACCGGGCTGATGAATGCCGAATGCCGCCATGACCCAGTCCAGCAGTTCACCGAACGACTGGTGCGTATTGGTGATCATGCCGACAGTGTAACCAGCCTCGATATTGTCGAGCAGCTTGCGCAGCAAGGTGGTTTTTCCGGCACCGATATCACCCGAAATGACGCAGAAACCGACATGGTTCATCAGGCCATATTCCAGCGAGGTGAGCGCCATCTGGTGCTGTCTGCCCAGATACAGGAACTCGGGGTCCGGTAACATCGAGAACGGCTTCTTCTTCAAGCCGTAGAATGATTCATACATAAGTTTTACTACTCTGAAAATCCATTTGCCGTGCTGCAATCACACCCGATTGCCGATATCAGCTCGCGTCCTGGCAATCTTGTCGGATATATCCCTATATTAGACCGACAGGACCGGGAATTGGAACGTTTTTGCCTTGAAAAACAAGCAGATTGGATCAATCCGCTGGAATACCCGGACAATTTTACCGTCTGAGCCGGATTATCGGGCCCAGGAGGACACACGACCAACAAACTGGACCGAGTATAAATAGTCACCAAACCCCAGGCAACGAGCGGTAGCCGATGGAACCCCTGACACCTCTAGGCGTATTTAGCCAGGCGAACCGGCTGGCGCTTCGAGCCCCAGTCGCCTCGGTCGGCCTCAAACACACCGGCACAGCGGGTGCCGCATCGGGCACAGCAGCCGTTTGCATCCAGATTCCATTCACCCAGCTCGTACCAGTCGCGCTCGATCAGGCGGATGCCGCAGGAATGGCAATAGGTGCTGTCGCCTGACTTGTCGTGCACGTTGCCGGTATAGGCATAGCGAACACCGTTCTTCATCGCGATTTCTCTTGAGCGTTGCAGTGTCGCCAGCGGCGTCCTCGGCGCATCCATCAACTTGTAATCCGGGTGGAATGCAGTGAAATGCATCGGAACGTCCGGACCGAGCCTTTCGACCACCCACCGGGACATTTCATCAATCTCCTTCTCGCTGTCGTTGTACCCGGGTATCAGCAAGGTCGTCAGCTCCATCCAGACATCGGTTTCGTGATGAATATATTCAATGGTCTCCAGCACAGGCGCCAGGTGCGAGCCGGTGACCTTCCAGTAAAACTCCTCACTGAAGGCTTTCAGATCGACATTGGCTGCGTGCATGTACTGGTAGAACTCCTTGCGCGGTTCGGGACTGACATAACCGGCGGTCACAGCCACGGATTTGATGTTGCGCTCGCTGCAGGCCCTGGCAACATCGATCGCGTACTCGTGGAAGATCACCGGATCATTGTAGGTGTAGGCCACGCTGCGGCAACCCAGTTCCTCGGCAGCACGGGCTATGGTCTCCGGGTCGGCCCTGTCCATCAGCGTATCGAGCTGGCGCGACTTGCTGATGTCCCAGTTCTGGCAGAACTTACAGGCCAGGTTGCAGCCCGCGGTCCCGAACGAGAGCACCGGCGTTCCGGGCAAAAAGTGGTTCAGCGGTTTTTTCTCGATGGGATCAATACAGTAACCACTGGAGCGCCCGTAGGTCGTCAGTACAATCGAGTCCTTGACGTTGGCGCGTACAAAACAGAGGCCGCGCTGACCTTCATGAAGCTTGCATTCCCGGGGACACAGATCGCATTGGATGCGGCCGTCCTCAAGCTTGTGCCAGTAACGCGTAGCTACTACACCGGGGTCATCCAGTGATATATTTTCGTGTGGAGTCGTCATAACAGTAGTTGCAGTATACAACGATAAATAGTGAATGATTGATACATATCAAGCAGCAGTTCGAAGTAATAACGAATTATAGACAGTCTAAACAAACAGGAGCCTTACGCACCATAATATTCATCAGAGGTGGGAAATGTCCAGAACACGATCAGCCGCAGTGGCCGGCCTGTTTTATCCGGCCGATGCTGTGCAGTTACACAACGATATCCAGTCAATGCTCTCTGACTCCGAGGCGGCAGTGCCAGCGCCGAAAGCGCTGATCGTCCCGCATGCAGGCTATATCTATTCCGGTCCGGTGGCAGCCAGTGCGTTTGCACAACTTAAAGATATCAGCCAGCGGATCCGGCGCGTGATTTTGCTTGGTCCCTGCCACCGGGTTCCCCTGCGCGGCCTTGCGACCACCAGCGCCGACTATTTCGAAACCCCGCTGGGCAAGGTAAAAATCGATCGTGATGCGACAGACCGGATCACGGCACTGCCGCAAGTGGACGAATTCGACCTGACGCATCAGCAGGAACACAGCCTCGAGGTACAGCTGCCGTTTCTGCAGGAAGTGCTCGATGATTTCAGCCTGGTTCCGCTGGTTGTCGGTGATACCGATGCTGAAGAAGTCAGCGAGGTGCTGGAAGTGCTCTGGGGCGGCGATGAAACACTGATCGTGATCTCTTCGGACCTCAGCCATTACCATGATTACAATACCGCCCGCGCCATGGACAGCGAAACCTGTCTGGCGATCGAGCAAATGGACCCGGCCGCGATTCATTATGACCAGGCGTGCGGACGTAATCCGGTAACCGGGCTGTTACTGGCAGCCAACCGGCACGGCCTGCACGCCACCACGCTGGATCTTCGCAACTCGGGCGATACCGCGGGCGACAAGAGCAATGTCGTCGGCTATGGCGCCTGGGCGTTCAGCTGATACGGGACCCCCGATCATGCTCAGCGAACAGCACCGGCAGCAGTTGCGTGATCTCGCCTATGCGTCAATCAAACATGGACTGGAAACCGGCAAGGCACTGGAAATCAGTATCAGTGACTACCCCACCGAATTACAGGAACACAGGGCAACCTTCGTCACCCTGCATCACAACAAGCAGCTCCGTGGCTGCATCGGCATA
>CP070838.1:943768-947694 GCA_020341835.1 Thiotrichales bacterium
GTGTAATCCATGGTGCAGACCTGCGGACGCGGCTCGGTGCAGATGGTCAGGTCATTTTTCACATCAGCTGAATTACATCCAGTGGTGACCATTGCCAACGCGCTGAGCAAAAGGAATCGTTTCTTCATCTGATAATCATATCAGTATGCGATGGCTGGCGCACCGGCGCAGGAGTCATGGTGGCTGACGCAGGCGCCGACCGGTTCCCTGCTTGCGGGCCGCATGAAAAGGTTATAAACGCTCCATTTTCACCTTGATGACCGAGCGGTTATCCGCCTCGACAACCGTAATCCGGTAACCCTGTTCCTCGATCATGTCACCTTTCTGTGCAATGTGGCGCAGGCGGGTGACGATGAGACCGCCGATGCTGTGCGCCTCTTCAACCGGGAATTGCGCGTAGAGGATGTCGTTGATCTCGGAAATCGGCATGCGCCCGCTCATCAGGTGCGTATTCTCATCGATATGTTCGATGTAGATTCGCTTTTTCGGATGATACTCGTCGAAATCATAGCCGACGTCGATTTCGCCAACGACTTCTTCAAATACGTCCTCCATCGTGAGGATGCCAACAGCGGAACCGAACTCATCCACCACCACCGCCATATGGTCATCGCGTGCCTGTAACTGTGGCAGCGCCCTGTCGATCGTCTGTTTTGGCGACAGGTAGAGGGTGTCACTGACGTAGTCGTTGATTGCACGATTCGGCAGATCCGGATTCATCAGGTCCCAGGTACTCAGGGTCAGAATGCCTTTTACATTGGTGATGTTTCGCTGGTAAACAGGCAGGCGGTTATAGCCATGCTTCAGAACGATTCGGATAGCCTCTTTCATGCCGCGGGCTTCATTGAAACCAACGACATCGGCGAGTGGAATCATCGCTTCACCGACCGTGGTATCTGCAAAGCGAATGATGCGCCGAATGCGTTTGCGGTCGATGGTTGATGGGTCGGATGCGCTCTCTGAAATTTCCAGCAATGAACGAATCTCTTCACGGGTAATGAACATGTTCTGGGGTGTATCGCCGCCACCCGCTATGCGTGTACCAAAACGTGCGACCCGGCTGAAAACAAAAATCAGCGGATAGAAAAGATAAGAGAAAAATCGCAGGACATAGATCAGGCTACTTACCAGGGTGTCCGCCTTTTGCTGAAACACACTCTTTGGAACGATTTCACCAAGAATCAACAGCACCGGCGTTAACACGATAACGGATATCAGGTCACCCGATGTGCCGATCAGATCGATAAATATCAGTGCCCCCAGCGTAGAAATAATAACCGTTGAAAGGTTTGTGCCCACCAGCGTGGTACCCAGGATGACATCCGGTGTCTTGAACAGCCGCAGCACAAGTTTTGCGCCACGGTTTCCCATCTTGGCCTGATGCTTCAGCTTGAGTTTGTCCGAGTTCACCATCGCGATTTCGGAACCTGAGAAAAAGCCCTTCAGGATCAGGAATATGACGATCAGCAGAATTTCAGTCAGCCAGTCCATGGTCACCTTCCTGTTTGTTCGATGGTTTTTTCTTTTTCTTCTTCTGTTTCTTGCGCTTCACCGTGTTGTCGGTTTCAGGCTTCGGCTTCGGCTTCTTCTTTTCCGTTTTTGAATCGAGCTGGGCTGGTGCATCCGCTTCCTCGGATTCAGGCTCTGTTGCCGCGGGGAGCTCCGCTTCGGCTGGCTTGCTGGTGGACAGTTTCTGCACCTTGATCATGCTGATACGCAGTCCTTTCAGTTCCTTGACGGTAAACTCAAATCCTTCATAAGAGACCTTGTCCTCCACCGATGGCAGACAGTCGAACAGCCTGAAAGCAACACCACCGATCGTCGCCATGACCGGATCTTCAATATCAAAATTGGTCAGATTGTTGAAATCGGCCAGACGCATGTCACCAGGTACCGTGTAGCTGTTCTCATCCTCCTCCTGGTAGTACTCGGTACCCACCATCTTTCCGGATATCTCGCCAAAGATAAAAGTCAGTACGTCTTTCATGGTCACGATGCCGAGCACTTCGCCATACTCACCCAGAATAATCGCGACGCGGGTATTGTGATCCTGAAAGTAATCGAACATTTCATCGACTTTTTTGGTGGGCGGCACGAAATGGGCGGGTTTCACGATCATGTCCAGGGTGACCTCGGAGAGGTCATGAACACCCCGGACGATCCTCATGATGTCTTCCGAGTGAATGAAACCGATCACGTTATCCCAGTGTCCCTGATACACCGGAATTCTTGGGTGACGCAGTCGGCGGAATTCTTCGATGATCTGCTCGACCGGCAGGTCGGCATCGAGAAACAGGATCCGGGGCCCGGGTGTCATGATGCGCGATATATCGGTCTCTGCCGCTTCAAGCACGTTGTCGATCAAGACGCGTTCAGTGGCATCGATGATGCCGGTCTCTTCACCTTCTTCCAGCAGCGTACGCAGTTCATCAGGTTGCAGAATATTTTCCCGGCTTACTTCATCGCCGACTACCAGGGAAGTGATGCGGTCAGCGATCAGGCGTATGGCCTCGCGCAACGGCGTAATCAGGATCATCCAGCGCGGCAGCAGCGGCGCCGATACGCGGGTCGAAAATTTGATCGGAAAATTAACCGCGATCGTCTTCGGTGTCACCTCGCCGATAAGCAGCAGCAAAGGCACCATGATGACAATGTTGATCCAGCCGGCGTTTTCTGCCGGGAACAACAGCAGCAGAATACCGGTCATGTTGACGGCTGAAGCGATATTGACCAGCTCGTTGCCGCACAGGATGGAGATGATCAGTCGCCGGGGTTCATCCAGCATGGCATGAATGCTTTCTGAACGCTGGTCCCGTGTCTGCCGGAGTTTTTGCAGATCAATACGGCTAAGCGAGAAAAGCGCGGTTTCGGAGCCGGAGAAAATTGCAGAAGAAAACAACAGTACAACCTGTAAAACACCACGAAAAATCAACTCCCAGTCCTCAGGACTGAGTGCAAGTGATTCATAAAATGCTATCAGTTCTTGCATTGATCTCTAGCGATAATCAGCATTCTCATGGCGTTAGTTATTCAAGGATCAGGTCAAAATGGCCTCCACCATGACCGTGCGTTTGCCTGAAGTTAAAACAGCTCGAATGCCACACCATATCAGGTTATTAGCACTTAAATCAGATATTTAATCCACTTTACTAACTATAGTTGATTTACGTCAAAGCGGGAGAGGCTTATTCAACCGGATATTGCCTGGAGAACGTGGCTGTTTATGCAGTCAGGGATCAGAGTTTGCGCAGTATTGCCCCTGCCATGCCAGGTATAGCGGGCGGTATCGCCTTTAGGCCCAGGCTGTCATTATCATTTTAAAGCCGGCTACGACGAGGACTAGACCCAGCATTCGATAGAGCCCTTGTGTGGAGAGGTGACAGGTCGATATGTGTGTACCGATTAGAGCACCCGTTACTGCAACAATAACTAATAGAGGCAGCCCTGCTGGAAACTGGCTCCCAGTCGTAACATACCCCAGCAGCCCGGAGACTGAGTTGAGAAGAATGAATGCTGCAGCGATCGGTACCGAGCCTTTAACATCTGTCCACCGAAACAATAATAGGAGTGGACTCAGAAATATGCCACCGCCGACACCAGTTACACCCGATACAAAACCTAGCACACCACCAACCAGCATGGTTTGCCAGAGTTTTGGATTATCCCGAATCACAGTATCTGATATCCGCCAGAACATACGGCATACTGCGAACAACAGCAGAAGCCCGACAACAATCTTGTAGGCAGACGAGTGCATGGTGTATGCTCCGCCGAGAAACGCCATCGGTACGGATGCAACGATGATTGGGATAAACAGCGGTAAGTCAAATTGAAAACTACGGCGACTTTGCGACAAGACCAGCGTTGTCACGAATATATTCATCGTCAATGCTGCTGGCTTCATTATGGATGGTTCGAGACCAAAC
>CP070838.1:947794-954582 GCA_020341835.1 Thiotrichales bacterium
TGGTCAACTGCAATCCCGAAACCGTGTCGACGGATTACGATACCTCCGACCGCCTCTATTTCGAACCGTTGACGCTGGAAGACGTGCTAGAGGTGCTCGACAAGGAAAATCCCAAGGGGGTGATCGTGCAATACGGCGGGCAGACCCCGCTGAAACTGGCGCGTGATCTGGAAGCCGCCGGGGCGCCGATTATCGGTACCACGCCTGACTGCATTGACCTGGCCGAAGATCGCGAACGCTTCCAGCATTTGATCGACGAGCTTGGTCTGAAGCAGCCGCCGAATCGTCTCGCACGGGCACCCGACGAAGCAGTCGCTCAGGCCGAAGAGATCGGTTATCCGCTGGTGGTGAGGCCATCCTACGTGCTCGGTGGACGTGCGATGGAAATTGTCTACAACGAGAGCGATCTGAAGACCTATATGCGTGATGCGGTGCGTGTGTCCAATGATGCACCGGTTTTGCTCGATCGTTTTCTCGATGATGCGGTTGAAGTCGATGTCGACGCGGTCTGTGATGGCAGGCAGGTTTTGATTGGCAGCATCATGGAGCACATCGAACAGGCCGGGGTGCATTCCGGTGACTCTGCCTGCTCGCTGCCGCCGCACTCATTGTCTACGGATATACAGGATCGCCTGCGTGAGCAGACGCGCAAGCTGGCGTTGAAGCTGGACGTCGTTGGCCTGATGAACATCCAGTTCGCGATCCAGGGCGAGGATATCTATGTCCTTGAAGTGAACCCGCGTGCCTCGCGCACGGTGCCGTTCGTTTCCAAGGCGACGGGCGTACCGCTGGCCAAGGTCGCCGCACGCTGCATGGCGGGTGTTTCACTCCAGGAACAGGGCTGTACCGAAGAGGTCATACCGCGTAATTTTGCGGTCAAGGAATCGGTGTTCCCCTTCGTCAAGTTCCCGGGCGTTGATCCCTTGCTGGGACCGGAAATGAAGTCCACCGGTGAAGTCATGGGTGTGGGTTCGAGTTTTGGTATCGCGTTCGCCAAGGCGCAACTGGCTGCAGGCGCTGCATTGCCGGGGAAAGGTCGCGTCTTCCTGAGTGTCAAGGAGCGCGATCGCGATCATGCGGTTGAGCTGGGCAGAGAGCTGGCAGAGCGTGGTTTTGAAATCATCTCGACACGCGGCACCGCGATGGCGTTGATGCAGGCCGGCGTGGAATGCAAGATCGTCAACAAGGTTTACGAAGGACGTCCGCACATTGTCGATATGATCAAGAACGATGAAATTGACTTCATCATCAATACGACTGAAGGCAAGCAGGCGATCGCGGATTCCTATACGATCCGTGCTTCAGCACTGCAGCAGAAAGTCAGCTACACCACCACGATCGCAGGTGCGCATGCAACTTTAAGGGCATTGGCCAGTCTCGATAATGATGTTGTTAATCGTCTGCAGGATTTGCACGCAGAAATCAAACAAGGGGAGGCGGCATGAGCAAGGTGCCTATTACTGTACGCGGTGCAGAAAAACTGAAGAATGAATTGCAGAAGCTGAAGTCGGAGGATCGTCCCCGGGTGATCGAGGCGATTGCCGAGGCACGTGCGCACGGTGACCTCAAGGAAAATGCCGAGTATCACGCCGCACGCGAGCAGCAGGGATTCATCGAAGGCCGCATCAAGGACATCGAAGCCAAGCTGAGTAATGCAACGATCATCGATGTTACATCGCTGGAACAGAGCGGCAAGGTCGTGTTCGGCGTAACCGTCGATGTCGCCGACGAAGAAACCGGCGATGAACTGACTTACCAGATCGTCGGTGATGATGAGGCCGATATCAAGAAAAACATGATCTCGATCAGCTCACCCATTGCGCGCGCGTTGATCGGCAAGGAAGAAGGCGATATTGCCGAAGTCAATACACCCGGCGGCATCCGTGCACTTGAAATCGTTGAAGTCAAATACATCTAATAGTCCACAGATGAACACAGATAAACGCAGATGCAATCCCTAGGCCTCCATCTGCTCAACGCTGCAGGCATTGTTTGTTCGCATGTCCTTGTCAAAAAACCAAATTAAATTTCTGAAAGGCCGATGCCACGATCTGAAGCCAGTGGTTATGTTGGGGCAGAAGGGTTTAACCGACGCGGTGCTCAATGAACTCGATATCGCACTGGATCATCATGAACTGATCAAGGTTAGATTGTCGGTTGATGACCGTGATGCGCGCAAACAGATCACCGATGATATTTGTCAACATTGCCAGGCGCAATTGGTGCAATCGATCGGTAAAACCGTATCCATTTTCCGACCTAACCCGAAGCAACCTGTCATTCAGCTCCCCAAAGAATAGGCTTATGCAAGTCTCGGCGAAGTCTGATCACGGCTTGCAGATGAAAGTTAATGGTCCGCGAGAAGCGCCAAATCGTTTATTATTTTGTGGTTCGCGTTGTTTGCGTTCCTTGCGGCTAATTTAAAGGTAGTATCCGCATTGATCTGTGTTTATCTGCGTTCATCTGTGGACAAAAAATATTAGCAACATGGCAAGATCCAAAAGCAGCAAGCGCTGGTTGAATGAGCATTTCGATGACGAGTACGTTCGCCGTGCCCAGCAGGAAGGTTATCGTTCGCGTGCGATTTACAAGCTCATGGAAATCCAGAAAAAGGATCGTATCCTCAAGCCCGGTATGACCGTGATCGATCTCGGTGCTGCGCCGGGCGGCTGGTCTGAGTATGCTGTCAGCAAACTCGGCGGCAAGGGCAGGATGATTGCACTCGATATTCTGCCGATGGAGCCGGTTGCCGGTGTCGAGTTTATCCAGGGCGACTTCAGGGAGGACGCCGTGCTGGAGCAGTTGCTCGAGCTGATCGGTGACAGCCGTGCAGACCTTGTAATTTCCGATATGGCCCCCAATATCAGTGGTATGGAAGTGGTGGATATACCGCGATCGTATTATCTTGCCGACCTGGCGCTGGACCTTGCCCGCAAGGTGTTGAAACCTGGTGGCGGATTATTGGTCAAACTGTTCCAGGGCGCGGGTTTTGATGATTATCAAAAGCAGCTGAAACACAGTTTCAAGCGCGTTGTGATGCGCAAACCCAGGGCCTCGAGAGCGCGCAGCCGCGAGATCTATGCGCTCGCAACCGGTTATAACCCCTAGATAGTAAAGGGATTGGTAATAATCCGTGTAGCAACAAGTATTGAACTATAGTATTGTTGATACGGTCTTTAATTTAAATCTCATCAGAAAGGCACCTGGAGCGTTATCTTGAACGACGTCGCAAAAAACATTCTTCTCTGGGCAGTGATCGCAGTCATCCTGCTGTCAGTGTTCAGCAACTTCAGCAAGCAAAGCACTTCGCAGGCGCCGTTGTCGTATTCGACGTTCATTCAGATGGTCAAATCGGGCGAGGTGGCGCAGGTCACGATCGATGGCCGCGATATCAAGGGCAAGCTGGGTAATGGCAATGTGTTCACTACCTACAGTCCTGAAACGGACAACCGTGCCCTGGTCGGTGACCTGCTCGAGCATGGTGTCGACATCAAGGGTGTACCGCCGGAAGGTCAGTCCGTGCTGATGCAGATCTTCATTTCCTGGTTCCCGTTCCTGCTGCTGATCGGTATCTGGGTGTTCTTCATGCGCCAGATGCAGGGTGGCGCCGGCGGCCGTGGGGCGATGTCCTTCGGCAAGAGCAAGGCGCGCATGCTGGGTGAGGACCAGGTCAACGTCACCTTTGACGATGTTGCCGGTGCCGATGAGGCCAAGGCGGAAGTGGCCGAACTGGTCGACTTTCTGCGTGATCCGGGCAAGTTCCAGAAACTGGGCGGACGTATCCCCAGCGGCATCCTGATGGTGGGTTCACCGGGTACCGGTAAAACCCTGCTGGCCAAAGCCATTGCCGGCGAAGCCAAGGTGCCGTTTTTCACGATATCGGGTTCGGACTTCGTCGAGATGTTCGTCGGTGTCGGCGCCTCGCGTGTACGCGACATGTTCGAGACCGCGAAAAAACATGCACCCTGTATCATCTTCATCGATGAGATCGATGCCGTGGGTCGTCATCGTGGTGCCGGTCTCGGTGGTGGTCACGATGAACGTGAGCAGACCCTTAACCAGCTGCTGGTGGAAATGGACGGCTTCGAAGGTAATGAAGGCGTCATCGTGATGGCGGCGACCAACCGTCCCGATGTGCTCGATCCGGCCCTGCTGCGTCCCGGTCGCTTCGACCGTCAGGTTGTGGTTCCGCTGCCCGATATTCGCGGCCGTGAACAGATTCTGAAGGTGCACATGCGCAAAGTACCGAAGGACGACAAGGTGGATGCGTCGATTATTGCACGTGGCACGCCCGGCTTCTCCGGCGCCGATCTCGCCAACCTGGTGAACGAGGCGGCACTGTTTGCCGCACGCGAGAACAGCAAGCTGGTCAACATGTCGCATTTCGAGCGCGCCAAGGACAAGATCATGATGGGTGCCGAGCGCCGTTCGATGGTTATGTCCGAAGAAGACAAGAAGCTGACCGCCTATCACGAAGCCGGCCATGCGATCGTCGGGCGCCTGGTGCCTGAGCATGATCCGGTTTACAAGGTCAGTATCATTCCGCGTGGCCGCGCACTGGGTGTGACCATGTTCCTGCCGGAGGATGATCGTTACAGCTTTACGCGCAAGCAGCTCGAGAGCCAGATTTCCAGCCTGTTCGGCGGTCGTATTGCCGAAGAGCTGATCTTCGGTGCTGACAGCGTGACCACCGGTGCATCCAATGACATCGAACGCGCCACCGAGATTGCCCGCAACATGGTCACCAAGTGGGGCCTGTCGGAACGTCTCGGCCCGCTGTCCTACACCGAAGACGAGGGCGAGGTGTTTCTCGGCCGTTCGGTCACACAGCACAAGAATCTGGGTGATGACACCGCGCGTATTATCGATGAAGAGGTACGCAGTTTCATCGACCGGAACTACGAGCGTGCAGAAACCATTCTCAATGACAATATGAACATCCTGCACATGATGGCCGACGCATTGATGAAGTACGAGACCATCGATAGCGCACAGATCGATGCGCTGATGGAGGGCAAGGAACCGCCACCACCGGAAGACTGGTCAGATTCCGACGCCTCACCCAAGGACTCGGGCGGCGGCACCGGTGCCAAGGAACCCAAGAGCGACGGTTCCATCGGCGGACCGGCCAGCCAGCACTGATCCCCAAAGCCGCGCCCCGCGCGGCTTTTTTCTGACACGAGAATATAGAAAATTTACCGCAGAGACGCTGAGACCCAGAGGTTCACAGGTATCGTAGGAGCGACTTTAGTCGCGAATTACCGATGTTCGCGGCTAAAGCCGCTCCTACAATGAAATACCTTTATCGAAGATCAAAACATTCAAAATCCTCTGCGTCTCAGCGTCTCTGCGGTTTACATGCAAAATAGTCTGGGTTCCTGATGCGCGCCCTTATTCAGTGAAGCTAAATCTTTGTATTAACCAGTTATGACCGAACAGTTCATTATCGGGAGCAGGCAGTTCGATCTATCGAAAGCGATCGTGATGGGGATTCTGAATGTCACCCCGGATTCGTTTTCGGATGGCGGTCAGTTCGATCGTGTCGAGCAGGCGGTTGAACACGCGTTGCAGATGGCACAGGACGGTGCCGACATCATCGATATCGGCGGCGAATCGACGCGACCGGGCGCGGCTGCGGTGACGGTGGAGCAGGAGCTCGATCGCGTGGTTCCGGTGATTCGTGCGATCCGGGAAAACTCGGACATCCCGATTTCGATCGACACCAGCAAGACCGAGGTGATGCGGGAAGCTGTGGGCGCCGGCGCGGACATGATCAACGACGTCAACGCGTTGCAGGCGACGCAAGCTGTCGAATGCTGTGCCGAACTGGGTGTGCCGGTGTGCCTGATGCACATGCAGGGTGAGCCCAGAACCATGCAGCAGGATCCGCAGTACGATGATGTGGTCAGCGAGGTGGCCGCTTTTCTGCGGCAGCGCAGCAGGGCCTGTATGGATGCCGGCATCGATCCGGGCAGGATTATCCTCGACCCGGGCTTCGGCTTTGGTAAAACCCTGCAGCATAATCTCGAGCTGCTGAATCGGCTCGAAGCGATTTGTGAGCTAGAATTACCGGTACTGGTCGGAATTTCGCGCAAGAGCATGATCGGAGCCCTGCTCGACAAAGCGGTAACAGACCGGCTTTATGGCAGCATCGCCGCTGCGGTGATCGCCTACGGCAAGGGCGCGCGCCTTTTCAGGGTGCACGATGTCGCGCCTTCCCGGGATGCGCTGGCGATATGCGATGCGCTGCAACACGATTAACAGGTAGAAACATGGCAAGAAAATATTTCGGAACAGATGGTATTCGCGGCAAGGTCGGCGAGGGCATGATGACAGCGGACCAGGTCCTCAAACTCGGCTGGGCTGCCGGACGGGTCTTTGCCAGCCAGGGTGAAAAGCTGGTTGTCATCGGCAAGGATACGCGTATCTCGGGTTACATGCTCGAGTCAGCGCTCGAAGCCGGGCTGTCGGCTGCCGGCGTGGATGTTCGTCTGCTGGGGCCGATGCCGACACCGGGGATTGCCTACCTGACCCGTACCCTGCACGCATCGGCAGGTATCGTCATCAGTGCCTCGCACAATCCGTTCTACGACAACGGTCTCAAGTTCTTCTCGGCCGATGGCACCAAGTTGCCGGACGAAACCGAGGAGGCCATTGAGGCGATGTTCGAACAGGACATGGAAACCGTCGATTCCGCCGACCTCGGCAAGGCCATGCGCGTCCACGATGCACAGGGGCGCTACATCGAAGCCTGCAAGGCCACGATACCGATCACTACCCACTTTAAC
>CP070838.1:954682-957051 GCA_020341835.1 Thiotrichales bacterium
GAAACCCTGATGAACAATGCCCGCAACGCAGGCATCAAGGACATTTTTCCGAAATCGAACATCAGTCATCTTCGGGAAAATCTTCATTACTACATCAAGGGAAAAAGGCGCATCGTTATCGAAGGCGGTCGCGTTGTCTATGTCGAAGACAGCCCTTCAGTTGCGCACGCCATATCCGGCGACCTGCAAAAAATGAATCTGGACGTCGATCACTTCAGATACGCCGAAGACGCCTACAATGCATTGCTGAAAAACGAGTACGATCTCGTTATTACCGATATCATGCTGAATGGCACCATGAGCGGTCTGTCACTGGTGCGCATGATTCGCGCCCTGAAGAACCATCATTCGGAACTGCCCATTCTTGCGCTGACCGGGCATGATGACCCCAGGCGCAGAACGGAACTGTTCCATGCCGGCATCAACGACTACGTGACCAAGCCGCCGAATGAAGAAGAGTTCGCAGCCCGGGTCAACAACCTGATTGCCAACAAACGGCTGTACGACAAGGTGTGTGAGCAAAGGCAGGCCTTGTTACAGCTTGCGATGAAAGACCAGTTGACGAAGTGCCATAATCGCCACAGCCTGGTCGAGAACGCTCCCAAGTACATTCATGATGCAGTTCGCTATGAGCACCCCCTGTCGATCATGATTCTCGATCTGGATCACTTCAAACAGATTAACGACAAACACGGCCACGATGCCGGCGACCGGGTACTGACCGATATCGGCAAACTGCTGTCCGACACATGCCGGTTGGGTGACTATGTCGCCCGCATTGGCGGCGAGGAATTCCTCATCATACTGCCCCACTGCCAGGCCGTTGATGCTGTCGCAAAGGGCAAGGAGATCAGATCGATAATCGAACGCAGCAAACCCGGCGGCCTGAAGATTACCGCAAGTATCGGCATCGCCTGCCTGTCAGAAGAACACGATGCTGATTTCGACAAATTGTACAAATCGGCTGATGAGGCCGTTTACCATTCAAAGAAAAACGGTCGCAACAGGGTGACGCTGGTCTCCAGCAAGAAGAAAAAAGCCAGCTGATTGTTCCTGGTTACCTTGTGTGCCCGAATCATGTGTTTAACGAGCCTACCGATGAACACTTAGAACAGGCCGCGAAAAACGCAAAAACGCGAACGATACAAAGACATAATCCAAAGTGTAGTGGTTCAGGCTTGATCGGACGGATACTGTAAGAATCCGCCTCCTCAATAATGTTCGTGATGGTGATCCGGTCTTTTTGTTTTCTCGCGAAGGCGCAGAGTGCGCAGAGGTTATTCCTGCAAACAACCCAAAGAGTACCTGGCGAGCTTTGCGCCTTCGCGAGAGTACTAAAACCGGATCAGCGTCAAGGCTATGGTCAGATGGAGAAAATTCTTACGGCAACTGTCAGATCGAGTCTGGACGACTACATCCAAAGCAAGGGATTCAATTTTATTGCTGATCATTTTTTGCGTCATTTGCGTTTTTCGCGGCTCTGAAAACGATCATCTACATTCCTACGCGGACTGAAATGCCCTGCATCGCTGCGGGCAACCTTTATGCACAGCGAGCGGGAAATAAAAAAGCCGCTTAACAGCGGCTTTTTCCTTAGTGTCTCAGTAAACAATTAGTTGCTGGCAAAGGTTGATAGATCCGTTGGAACCACTGTCGAAAGTCCCAGTGACTGCCACATTTGCATACCACCCCGGTAGTAATACAGCTTGTCCGCAGGATAACCCATACTGATCAGTGCGCTTATTGCGCGCGGTGACTGTTCACACCACGGACCATCGCACCATAGCAGCAGTGACTTGACCTCGGAAAAATCCCAGTTATCCGTCTTGTCCTCGCCGTCGAACAAACCTGCCTTTTCGAGCGAGCGCATCACGACGTTAACATCGCTTCGCTGTTTGGCACCCAACCGCTGCAGAAGCACGACCAGATCAGGATCATTGGCCGGTTTCTCAAATTCGGTAAACGGAATGTTCGTTGAACCCGGTATGGTCTCCTTGCGATACGAACCCGGTGCACGAACATCGACCAGCAGACCCTTGCCGCTGTGCAATGCTGTTTCCGTAAATCTGATCACTTCGAGCTCGGCGACGGTTGCAACACCCTGCTCAATGTTCTGTGGTTTGACGCAAAACGGCGGACAGGGTCCGGAAGTTCCGGCAAAGGCGCCATCGATCGTATCACTGGTGTCCTGGATACGCTCGGCCTTGATCAGCTCATCGCCATGATTCACCATCGCGTGAGCATTTTCCTCGGTAATCTTCACCTCGACATTGGCTGCCTGGGCAGACACGGAGATAGACGACGCACACATCAACACACAGAATACAATTGAATTTTTCATCCTTTTTCCTCGAACCTTGGAGTGGTCT
>CP070838.1:957151-960895 GCA_020341835.1 Thiotrichales bacterium
TGCCGCCGGAATACGCTGCATTGCAACTGGCCAGCGTCGAGCGGTGGACGCCGCTGGATAGCGTGATGGTAGGCAAGGGTATCGCGGCGCTGACCTCGCTGGATCCGGAAGCTGACATCGACCTGAGCATCACACTCGGTACCTACCAGTTTGCGGGTGCGGTGGCCGGTTTCGATGGAACCAGGCTGTTCTTCGAAGACCTGCATCGCAGTGCACCTTTTAACCCCTCGGCGACAGTACCGGATGCCGAAACACCGCTGGAAGGTTCAGCTAAGGCGAAAGGCGGTATGCGTCATCGTGGCAAGCACGTGACTGCAGAGCGGTCACGCCGGCCTTCATCTGAAGACGGGGATTTCGAACCTGGTGAGAAGACGCTGGAACAGGCGCGCCGTTATCGTGAGTGGCTGCAAAGCCTGCCGAGGGTACCGGGTATATACCAGCCGGAGGCCGAAGCCAGTGGCGGCAGCAACGCCTGGGTGCTGAGCGGCGCAAACACGAATAATGGCCGACCCTTGCTGGCCAACGATATGCACTTGCCGCTCAATAATCCGACGCTGTTTCACCAGGTACACCTCTCGACACCAGGTTTTGATGTGACCGGCAGCGGCATCGCCGGTGCACCCTGCGTGGTGCGCGGTCACAACGAACACCTGAGCTGGGGGATTACCAATGCGCGGCTGGATATCAACGATGTCTACGCGGAAGAGATCGTCCCGGACCCGGCATCACCCGATACCCTGTACACCATTTACAAAGGTACGTTTGAGCCGATCGAGCGCAGGATGGAAACGTTCAGCGCCAATCTCAGCGGGCTGGTCATCCCGGTACATCAGCAGGAGGTACTGGTTGTTCCACGACGCAACAATGGTCCGGTCATTAGCCCGCCGGAGTTCGACCCCGCCAAGGGTGTGCTCACCGCACTGAGTCTGCAATCGACAGGATTCAGCGCAACGCGTGACCCGGAGGGCCTCTGTGGGATCAATCGTGCACGCAACCTGGACGAATTCACGGCCGCGCTGCAGCTGATTGATTTTGCCTCGCAAAACATCAGCTACGCGGATACCGCAGGCAACATTGCCTATTTCGTAACGGGAGAAATACCCCTGCGCGAAGACCTGCAGGCGGCAGAGCCCGGTGACATTGTCGCGCCGCCGTTTATGATCCGCAACGGCACCGGTGGTCATGAGTGGATCCCGGATCCGGCTCCACAGCCGGACCAGGCGGTGCCTTACCGCATACTGCCGTTCGCCGAGATGCCGCAGACTATCAACCCGGAGAGCGGTATCATCATCAACGCGAATAACGATCAGATCGGCAACTCGCTGGATAACAATTCGCTGAATGATTTCCGCCCGGACGGCGGGCTCTACTACCTGAACTGGGGTGGACGCTACTATTCGATTCGTTCAGGTCGCATCGAACAGGTGCTCGAGGCAGAACTCAAGCGACATGGCCGTCTGAAAGCCGGCGACATGAGCAGAATACAGGCCGACGTGGTCATGCTCGATGCACAGGTGTTTGCGCCGGCTATCCAGCAGGCTTTCGACCGCGCGACAAGCGACGGTGCGCATCCCGCGCTCGCATCACTTGCAGCTGATCCGCGAGTCGCAGAAGCCATCGGGCGGATTGCCGAGTGGGATTTCTCCGCGCCGACCGGTATCACCGAAGGCTATGATGCACACCCCGGGGTTCGCAAGGGTACGCGTAAACACGGCGACTCTGGCAGGAACAGGCAGGCTACCAGCGTCAGCAACAGTGTCGCTGCGACGATCTATTCTGTCTGGCGTCACGAGGTCGTGGCGAGTACGATCGATGCCACGCTGGCAAGTGTTGGGCTCACACCGCTTGTCAATGTCCGCGAAGAAAGAGTGACGGCGCTGCGGCACCTGCTCGACAACTTCGAGAGCGGTCAGGGTGTCGGTGCTTCGGGGTTGGACTTCTTTGCCGGTCCGGCCGGTGCAGATGCCGAGACCCGGCGTGACATCAAGATACTGGAGAGTCTCGCCAGTGCACTCGATCGACTGGCCTCGGATGATTTCAAAGCGGCTTTCAATAATTCGACCAGCCAGGATGACTACCGCTGGGGCCGGTTGCACCGCATCGTATTCGAGCATCCGCTCGGCAGCGTAGCCGGCGAGTTTAACGTGCCACCCGCGTTCGATCTGTTCCCTGCGCCACTCGAAGGCCTTGCCGGTATCCCTGTTGATGGCGGTTTCGAGACGATCGATTTCGGGAGTCCGACAGCCGATATCGTTACCCCCGGAACCGATGCTTTCATGTTCAACGCGGGTGCGGCCGGTCGCTTTGCCAGCCAGCTGAAACGGAACAGCGTGAAGGCGCGGTCCAGTTTGCCGGGTGGGGAAAGTGCGATTCCAGGCAGCCCGTTCTATCTGAACCTGCTCGAACCGTGGTTAGTGAATCAATCACACCGGCTGCTGATCTCGCCGGATGATGTTCTGGATCAGGCCTACCTGAGCGAGAGCTTCATTCCGATGGAGTAGTCACCAGGTTTGCTGCCAGGGATGGCGGCGCTATTTACCGAACCTGGCAGCGGTTCCTGTCCGGTTCTGTTCCCTCTGCATAAAAGCAGAATCATTGTGACCACTGTGAACCGTGAAAAGTCCATCTGCTCGTGGCTGAACGTACACGCTCGCCCGTTGCGAGCGGAAAATCATCAGCAGGCGGGAATCGGTGCGGCTGGATTTGTTAAAGGAGCGGATTGATGCAGAAGACGTTGAGAAAACTGTTGCGAACTATTTTCGTGTACTACAGCTGCATTTGCCTTATCGGGTGCGTGACGCCTGCAGCGATCGAGTATGCCGAGGAACAGGGCGAAACAGAAACCCATCACTGGAAGGTAAAAGCGGTTACATTCGCGGCAATAAGCGATAATCGCTTTGTACGCATGTGCATCGAGTTTGTTGACGATACCGAAACGACCGTTACCGAGCTTAATATCGATCTCCAGGAAATGACCGAGCAGCTCAATCAACAGGACGCTGATATCGGAGGCCTGGAGGAAGGCGTGGATACAGAGTCCACGCTTTGCAGTCTGGAGCTGGAATGGAATGAAGACCGTTTGCCTGTTTTGGTTATCCATTCGGACGCGCAGGATACCGCCGAAGCTCTGCAGGCGCTTGATCCGCTGCCACCGGATGGGCCGGCCGTAATCCTGTTACAGCACGCCACCGGCAATTATCTTGTGTTCAGAGCGCCTGCCGGTATGTACGAGGGCCTGGATCAACATGTGCTGGGGACCTACACGGAAGTCGAACAGCACTACAGTTCCAGCATCTACGTTCTTCTGCCGATCGCAGTCGCCGTCGATGTCGCCCTTATCGCCGCGATCGTGGTCTTGTACATTCCCTGCGCAATACTGGTGCCACCACTCTGCCGATAGAGGCAGGGATCGCAGAACACCCCGGCGACGAGGCCTACGAAAGTCGGGATGTCTCCGCGGAATCCGAGGATCTGTTCGAATAAGTGTATTCAAATCATTGTAATGACCGAATTCCCGTTGCAACCGCCTGTGGATTAAACGTGTCATTGCCGACGTGGCGATTTTGCTGTGCTGGAAATAATCGCTCCGACAACTTTACCTGCCAATCCATTTATTGGCTTCATCTATGTCGGTAAAAATCCTGACTTCCCAGCTGGATTTGGCAAAGAACGCAGCAAACTCTTGTGCAAGCTTGTGGCCCGATTTCAATAAAATGGCGTTCTTGATATAGGGGTTGGCTCTCT
>CP070838.1:960995-998271 GCA_020341835.1 Thiotrichales bacterium
CACGCGTACTGGAACATATGGTCGATACCGTGCTCTATTTCGAAGGCGACGCCGGTGAACGCTATCGCATGATACGCGCCGTCAAAAACCGCTTCGGCGCCGTCAATGAACTCGGGGTGTTTGCGATGACGGACAGCGGCCTGAAACCGGTCAACAACCCGTCAGCCATCTTCCTGTCACGCCACGACGAGCCCGTACCCGGCAGCATTATTACGGTCATACGCGAAGGCAGCCGGCCTTTGCTGATCGAAGTGCAGGCGCTGGTCGATGAAAGTCACAGTGCCAATCCTCGCCGCATCTGCCTCGGCCTCGACGCCAACCGCCTGAATATGCTGCTCGCGGTGATGCACCGACACGGCGGTATCGCCCTGTTCGACCAGGACGTGTTCGTCAATGTTGTCGGTGGTGTGCGCGTAACCGAAACAGGCGCCGATACCGCACAGCTGCTGGCGGCCCTGTCGAGTTTCCGCAACAGACCGCTGCCGACCGACCTGATCACCTTCGGTGAAATCGGTCTCGCCGGTGAAATCCGCCCGGTACCCAACGGCCAGGAACGCCTGCGCGAAGCCGCCAAACACGGCTTCAAACACGCCATCGTACCCAAGGCCAACCTGCCAAAGAAAAACGAAGCCATCGAAGGCCTCAGAGTCACACCCGTCCAGCGCGTCAGCGAACTGGTGGATCTAGCGTTGTAATAAGTCCACAGATGAACGCAGATAAACACGGATAAAAACCTTGTAGGACCGCAGAAAACGCAATAACAAAACTGTTTGTAGTTTTGCGTCATTTGCGTTTTTCGCGGCCACATTCTTTTGCGTTTCTGCTACTACAGGAATTCCAAGGAACGGCCTTGATTGAAATCGCCGAGAAAACATCTGTGTTTATCTGTGTTCATCTGTGGACCAACGCCTTGTCGACAACTTGCAAGAACTGCGCTTTACCGCTAACGTACTGTCCCCCTTGAAAAAATACGTGGACGAGCGATGCCTGCGAAAAAATCTGTCAATCTTGAGAAAGCCCTGGCTGAACTGGAGCAACTGGTCGAAGAAATGGAACAGGGCAATCTCAGCCTGGAAGAATCGCTCAAGCGTTTCGAGAAAGGCATTGCATTGACTTCGGATTGCCAGCAAGCCCTGCACAAAGCCGAGCTCAAGGTTCAGGAGCTGATCGAAAAGAATGGCCAACTGCTGGAAAAAGATTTTGAAGTCGACCAATAGTCAATGTCTGATTCCACTGACTTCCACACCCGCCTGAAACACTATCAGTCACGCGTTGATAAAGCGCTGGAGAGCTGCCTGCCGCCTGCGCACTCCGACAATCACCAACTCGCCGAGGCCATGCGCTACTCGGTCATCGGTGGTGGCGGCAAACGCATCCGACCGGCGATGGTCTATGCTGCCGGCACGTCGCTGGGTGTCGATGAAGCCATTCTCGATATACCGGCCTGTGCAGTCGAAATGATGCACACCTATTCGTTGATCCACGATGACCTGCCAGCAATGGATGATGATGACCTGCGCCGCGGTCAGCCGACCTGTCACAAGAAATTCGACGAGGCAACCGCGATCCTTGCCGGTGATGCGCTGCAGGCACACGCTTTCGAGATCCTCGCCAGCAGTGAGCTCGAACACCGGCGCCAGCTGGAGATGATCACCTTGCTGGCTGCCGCCAGCGGCGCTGACGGCATGGCCGGAGGTCAGGCGATGGACCTGGCTGCGGTGGGTGTTAAGCTTTCGCTGGAACAACTTGAATCCATGCACCGCCTGAAAACCGGCGCATTGATCAAGGCCAGCATCCTTCTGGGCGCCATGTGCAGCACCACGGTAACCGGGGACGAACTCGGACTGCTGGGCCGCTATGCCGACTGCATCGGATTGTCTTTCCAGATCCAGGACGATATTCTGGACGTTGTCGGCGATACAGAAACGCTGGGCAAACCCAGGGGGTCCGATCAGAAAATGCAGAAACCGACTTATCCGTCCATTCTCGGCCTGGACGCTTCGAGACAACTGGCCATGGAGCAGCACCAGCAGGCTCTGTCGCATCTGGAAGCACTGGATGCGCGCGCCGATACCCTGCGTCAGCTGTCCGCCTATATCGTGGAACGCCGGTTCTAGATGACCGCTTCAAGTACAGACCGCTGGCCGCTGCTTGAGTCCGTCAATTCGCCGGCTGATTTGCGCCAGCTGCCGCGCGCACGCCTGCCGGACCTGGCACGGGAGATGCGCGGCTATTTGATCGATGTGGTATCGACCACTGGCGGCCACCTGTCAGCCGGTCTCGGTACTGTCGAGCTCACCATCGCCCTGCACTATGTGTTCAATACACCGACGGACCGGCTGGTGTGGGATGTCGGCCACCAGAGCTATGCACACAAGATCCTCACCGGAAGGCGCGATCGCATGCCGACGCTGCGACAGAAAAACGGACTTTCAGGCTTTCCCAAGCGTAGTGAAAGCGAGTACGACGCTTTTGGCACCGGCCACTCGAGTACCTCGATCAGCGCAGCCCTGGGCATGAGCATTGCCGCCAGACAGAATGGTGCAAACCGTAAATCCGTCGCGATTATCGGTGATGGCGCGATGACCGGCGGCATGGCCTTCGAGGCATTGAATCACGCCGGTGACAGCGACGCCGATCTGCTGGTGATACTCAATGACAACGACATGTCGATTTCGCCCAACGTTGGCGGCCTGTCAAATCACCTGACCCGTCTGCTGTCAGGCCAGCTGTACTCGACCGTGCGCGAAGGCAGCAAAAAAGTACTGGAACACATGCCCGGTGTCCGCGAAATGGCGCGCCGCACCGAAGAACACGTCAAGGGCATGGTCGCGCCGGGCACCCTGTTCGAAGAACTGGGCTTCCATTACTTCGGCCCGGTGGACGGCCACGATCTGAATACGCTGGTACCGGTGCTGGGCAACCTGTATGCACAGAAAGGCCCGCGCTTTCTGCACGTCGTCACCCAGAAAGGTAAAGGTTACTTTCCGGCAGAAGATGATCCCGGGCGCTACCACGGTGTCGGCAAGTTCGAGCCTTCAACCGGCGAATCCACCGGCAGCCAGGAGAACAGCCCGACCTTCACCCAGGTCTTCGGCGAATGGTTGTGCGACATGGCCGAGGAAGACAGCCGCCTGATCGGTATCACCCCGGCAATGCGCGAAGGCTCCGGGCTGGTTGAGTTCTCGCAGCGCTTCGAAGACCGGTATTTTGATGTCGGCATCGCCGAACAGCATGCGGTTACCCTGGCCGCCGGCATGGCCACTGACGGACTCAAACCGGTTGTCGCGATTTACTCCACATTCCTGCAGCGCGCGTACGACCAGGTGATTCATGATGTCGCCATGCAGGGCCTGCCGGTGCTTTTTGCGATCGACCGTGCCGGCATCGTCGGCGCCGACGGTCCAACCCATACCGGCGCCTACGACCTCTGCTACCTGCGCTGTGTGCCCAACATCGTAATCATGACCCCGGCTGATGCCGATGAGGCACGCCGCATGCTCACCACCGGCTTTTTACACGATGGCCCCGCGGCGGTGCGCTACCCGCGCGGCAACTGCCCGGGCGCTCTGCCGCGCAAGGAACTCAAGGCGATCGCATTCGGCAAGGCCGAGCGGTGTCGCCAAGGCCGTAAAATCGCGTTGATGGTTTTCGGCACCCTGCTGTCCAGCGCCCGCGAGGTCGCCGAGAAACTCGATGCCAGTCTGTACAACATGCGCTTCGTCAAGCCGCTGGATGAAGACGCGATCCGTTCAGCCGTCGACAACCACGACCTGCTCGTGACCATCGAGGAGAATACCGTCGCCGGAGGTGCCGGCAGTGCGGTCAATGAATGGCTGGCGGCGAATGACATACACACCGATATACTCAATCTGGGCTTTCCAGATACCTACGTTGGACAGGGGACACAGGCCGAAATGCTGTCAGATTGGGGCCTGGACGCCGAAGGCATACTCAGGAGCATCGAAAACCGGCTCGCCATAATGGATGCCTCAAATTGCCAATGAGGCTCATTTTCGATAAAATCCTACTGTTTTACTCAAGTATTATTCTGGAATAACGGGATATTGGCTGGATAATGGCTGCAAGTTACCTGCTGAAAGTGGTTACCGAGTTCGCATCGGCCCACACACTGCGCGATTATCCAGGTGCCTGCAGCCGCATGCATGGCCATAACTGGAAACTTGAACTTGAGGCAGCCGCCACCGCGCTTGATGACGTCGGCATGGGGATCGATTTCAAGAAAATGAAAGCTGCTGCCAATGAAGTGGGTGAACGTCTGGATCATCGCTATTTGAATGACCTGGAACCATTCACCGAGATAAATCCGACAGCGGAGAACATTGCTGCGTACATGTACCGGGAAATTGCAGCCAGATTAAACAGCGAGACAGTCCGGGTAAAGTCCGTGACCCTGTGGGAAACGGATCGCGCTTGTGTACGCTACAGCGAAGAGAATGAATGACATGACTGAGATAACCGAAGCCAAACCGACGAAAGCATCCGACATGGTGGATGTGCAGAGCAGTCATGACAAACGCGCCATCAGTATCGACAAGGTCGGCATCAAGGACATACGCCATCCGATCCAGGTAAAAGACCGCTCTGGCCATATCCAGCACACGGTAGCCAACTTCAATATGTACGTGGATCTGCCGCACGAATTCAAGGGAACCCACATGTCCCGTTTCGTGGAAATTCTGAACAACCACGACTACGAGATCACGGTCGAGTCCTTCAAAATCATGCTCACCGAAATGACCAACCGCCTGGATGCGGAATGCGGTCATATCGAAATGACGTTCAATTACTTCATCAACAAAGCCGCGCCTGCATCCGGCGTTGAAAGCCTGATGGATTACGAGGTCACCCTGATCGGCGAACGTCAGAATCACACCAACACCATGTACGTCAAGGTGGTCGTGCCGGTGACGAGCCTGTGTCCGTGTTCGAAGAAAATCTCGGATCGTGGCGCCCATAATCAGCGCTCGCACGTAACCATCACTGTAAAGACACGGAAATTTGTCTGGATCGAGGAAATTATCGATATTGTCGAGGCACAGGCCTCGTGCGAACTCTATGGCCTGCTGAAGCGTCCGGACGAGAAAGTGGTCACCGAACGCGCCTACGACAACCCGAAATTTGTTGAAGACATCGTGCGCGATATCGCGGCACAACTGAACAAGGATGATCGCATCCTTTCCTATACGGTTGAGTCGGAAAACTTCGAATCCATTCACAATCATTCCGCTTACGCGTTGATCGAGAAGCATAAGGATTAGCGGGGGTCCTACACTCTTGCAGGAGCGGCTTTAGCCGCGAATCAACTTTTTTCGTTTTATATCCGCGTTTTATTTCGCCTTAAGGCGAGTTACGTTACAAATCACGTCCCTGTGATTTGCCCTTCAGGTCTGCGTTCGCAGCACAAATTCATTCCCGATGAATTTGTCATTGCTCGCGCAAAGAAAGCAATCAAAGAAACACACCCCCCGGCGCTCGTGCTTCGCATTCCCTCAGCCATCTTCGCTGCCAACGGGTCGTCCTGAGTCGCCATCCGGGCTCCACAGGACTCGATTGGCCATCCCTGGCCAATCGACCCTACCAGCGAAGCTGTCTTCGGCGAGCTTAAGGGGGACCTAAACTCAATAACTTCCGTTTGGCTGGTAAAGAAGCGGAAACCCTAACTGACAAAAAGACGCCGGGTTCCTGCTTCGACAGGAATGACGATCGAAAGGGATATCTTTGAGCTTGGGTTTTTTTTGGGGCCCCTTGAAGTTTGCCGAGGTATTCGCCTTTGCTAGGGCAAATCCGACAGGGACGTCGGATTTAGTCTTGTGGAGCCCGGACGGCGACTCAAGACGGCCCGTTGGCAAAGGTGAATGCCGAGGGGACCCGAAGGGCAAACTGATCGGGGTGCCGTTTCTTTTGGTTACTTTTCTTTGGGCAAGCAAAGACAAATTCATCGGGAATGAATTTGTGCTGCGAACGCAGACCCGAAGGGCAAATCACAGGGACGTGATTTGTAATGTAACTCGCCCGAAAGGGCGAAACTTATCTATAGGTTAACAAAAGGATATGTCCGCAGACGTGGGTCCCTGTTCAATACCACCACGAGTTACTTTTTCTCAGCTTCCTCTACAACGCTAACTTTCTCGATCAGGATGGTTTCCTGCGGCACATCCTTCTGGAAGCGCCCGCCCGCCCCGGTGGGTACCTTGGCGATACGGTCCATCACATCCATTCCGTCGACGATGGTACCAAATACGCAGTAGCCCCAGCCGCTCGTCGATTTGCTGGTGTGGTCGAGGAAGTTGTTGTCCTTGGTATTGATGAAAAACTGGTTGGTGGCGGAATGCGGATCACCGGTACGCGCCATCGCGATTGTGCCGCGCTTGTTTTTCAGGCCATTGTCGGCTTCATTCATGACGGGTGCGGAGGTGTCGACTTTTTTGAATTCCGGTGTGAAGCCGCCGCCCTGGTTCATGAAATTCGGTATGACGCGATGAAAGATGGTGCCGTCATATTTTCCTTCGTTGACGTAGCGCAGAAAGTTTTCGACCGTTTTCGGCGCCTTGTCGGGATAGAGCTCGATAATCACTTTACCTTTGCTGGTTTCCATGCTCACTTTGGGGTTGGCGGCGAAGGTGTTGCTGCTGATGCCAAGGAAAACCGCTATCAGGCATGTCGAAATCAATTTGTACATAATGGCCTCACTCGTGAAATCTGTGCGCAAATCTACTTGATATTGATAACAGGAGCAAGCGACGAGTCAACCAGGCGCTTGCCCGTCGAGGTGGAATGCATGCAGAGCGCTAGCCGCTGATAACGGCTTTGCGCGACAGGCGTGATTTTTCGATGCCGACCGCGCGCAGAAACAGCCTGACCAGTTCGTGGCTGAGTTCGTACAGGCTGACATCTTCGAGCCGGTCTTCCGGCTGCAGATATTTCTGCACCAGTGCCTCACGCAGCATGCCCTGGAACATCAGCCCGGCGGTAAGAATGGTGATTTCCCGGTTCGGTGTCTCATATGGCAGGCGCTCATTGAGGCTGAATTCGATGTAATCGGTAAAACTTTTCCAGCGATTCTTGAAAAAATCGCTGGTTGCCGGATTCCGGTCCAGCAGGCTTTGCAGCTCAATACGCAGCAGGTCAGGGTTGTCATTAATACTGCTGATATAGACCTGGGTCATTCCGGTGAGCACATCTTCAAAGCTGGTGCCGCTGTTGATGACGGTCTGGACATAGCTTTCCCGCTGCGCCGACATGGCCTGCAGTACAGCTTCATAAAGTACTTTTTTGGACTTGAAATGGCGGTAGAGTATGGCGGGACTGACGTTGACTTCGCGGGCGATCTCGTCGATAGAAACGCCGTGATAGCCTTTTTCCGCGAAAAGCCGCTGTGCGGCATTCAGGATAGACTCCCTGCGCTCAGGACCTGGCAGACGTACACTCACAGCTTATCTCCCAGGTCCCGAAAATTCCTTGAAATAACAATCAGGCGGCTTTCTTGATCATGAAGGTGAATTTGCCTTCTTCTTCGCCGCTGGACAGCAGTTCGTTACCCGTCTGCTTGCAGAAGGCTTCGAAGTCTTTCACCGAGCCCGGGTCGGTCGCAATAATTCTCAGAGTCTGACCGTTTTCCATCGCTGCGATGGCTTTTTTGGCTCTCAAAATAGGAAGGGGGCAATTCAGGCCTGATGCGTCGAGTTCGCTGTCGAAATCGCTCATGGTAAAACCTCTCAATAATTAATATTATGTAAACGCTCACTAACATAAGTGAACGTTCACTAACATATAATGATCGAGAGAGGAAGTCAAGCTGGATTTCGTCTCATTTTTTACGGTTTGACCAGAATCCTGCCAGAAGCGATCCGGATATGTTGTGCCAGATGCTGAAAATGGCGCCGGGTAGAGCAGCAGTCGCCGTAAAGTACTTGATTGCGAGCGCAACTGCAAGTCCGGAGTTTTGCATGCCGACCTCGATCGCCAGAGTACGGCATTCCGCGGCGCTGTAACCCAGCATGCGGCTGGCGGTATAGCCCAGCAGCAGGCCTGCCGAGTTATGCAGAAACACCGCCAGCAGGACGCTGGCGGCGATTTTATCGACATGGTGGGCGTTGAGTGATACCACGATCGCAATGATGGAAATGATGGTAACCACGGACAGCAGCGGAAACATGGCGCGAACCGGTTTGAGGAATCTGCCGGCAAGGTGATTGAGCAGTACGCCGGTACTGACCGGCGCGATCACGATGGCCAGTATGCTGAGCAGCATATCGACCGCAGGAACGTCGATCGTTTTGCTGACGAGCAGCACGGTCAGCGCCGGCGTCAGCAGGACTGCCAGAAAGGTCGAGACAGCCGTCAGCGTGATCGAGAGCGCGACATTCCCTTTCGCCAGGTAGCAGATTACATTCGACGCGGTACCACCCGGGCAGGTGCCGACCAGTACCATGCCGGCCGTCAATACCGGATCAAGATCCATGATGCGGGAAAGGGCAACAGCCGTTAACGGCATGATGGTGTATTGCAGCATGACGCCGACGATGATCAGTCGCGGCATCTGGAAAACGTGCCTGAAATCGGCGATGTGCAGCGTCAGGCCCATGCCGAACATGACAACCGCCAGCATCGGGATGATCCAGGATTTGTACGGGGTCAGCAGATCCGGGTATTGCCAGGCCAGGATCGACGCGAGGATGGCGAGCAGCGGAAAGAGATGAGTCAGCCTGATCAAAGCAAACGGCGCCGCGGTTACAGCTTGACGCTTATCTGATCATCCTCGATTACCAGCTCGAGTGCCTGCAGCCGGTCACCGACACAGGGGCCGGCGACGCACTCACCACTATCGATTTCGAACAGTGCATCGTGGGTCGAGCACTGGATGTACATGTTGTCCATGTCGAGAAACTGGTCCTGCTGCCACTCCAGGTTGACACCGGTGTGGGGGCAGCTGTTGATATAAGCGCTGAAGCTGCCATCCTTGTGCACGACGAACAGGGAAATGTTCTTGCGGCCGTGTTTGAATTCGAAGGATTTTGAACCGGGATCACTGATCTCGTCGGCATGGCAGAGCGTTATAGTCAAGACAGTTCCTGTGAATGTATTCGGGCTGTAAGATAGGACACTTCTCTGATCAACGTGGCGACATTATAACGCAGCCATGTATTTACTAAAGGAACGGCGCCGCTGATGTACGAAATTATTATCTGGATGATCCTGGCGCTGGGCGTGGTGGCGGTGATCGGTCTGTTTATTATCGGTTCGGGTCTGATACGCACCGGCGAGCGCATAGAATCCCAGAACAGGCAATTCGACAACATATCCAGCCTGCAGGCACAGTCGCGAGAAGCGCAGCTGAAAAGCCTCGCTGAAATGCAGAACAAGCTGGAGCAGCGGTTTGGCGTGATGCAGCAGGGCATCGAAAAACGTCTTGGTGAAATGTCACAAAGCAATATCGAACGACTGGCCCAGTCGAATGTGCAGATTCAGGAGACCCTGCACAAGCGCCTGACTGAAATCAGCGGCCAGGTTGAAACGCGTTTGAACAAGGGTTTTGAACAGACCAACGAGACCTTTACCGATGTGGTGAAGCGACTCGCGCTGATTGATGAAGCCCAGAAGAAGATCACCGAACTTTCATCCAGTGTGGTCAGTCTGCAGGAAGTGCTGAATGACAAACGCTCACGCGGTGCCTTCGGTGAAGCGCAGATGATGCTGCTGGTACGCAACGCGCTGCCCGAAAACTCCTTTGAGGAGCAGTTCAAGCTGTCAAACGGTGCGCGCGTCGACTGTATGATGTTTCTGCCCGAGCCCACCGGCAATCTCGCGATCGATGCCAAGTTTCCGCTTGATTCCTACAAGAACATGATGGATACGGAGCTGGCGCAGTCAGACCGTGTCGCCGCCGAAAGGCAGTTCAAGCAGGATATCAAGAAACATATCAATGACATTGCCGACAAGTACATCATCCCGGGTGAAACTTCAGATGGTGCGCTGATGTTTATACCGGCCGAGGCGGTGTTTGCCGAGATCCACGCGCATCAACCCGAGCTGGTCGAAGAGTCACAGCGGCGCCGGGTGTGGATGGTCTCGCCGACCACGATGATGGCGGTACTGACAACGGCGCGGGCGGTACTGAAGGATTCCGCAACCAGAAAACAGGTGCACCTGATTCAGGAGCACCTGATCAGGCTGTCTGCCGATTTCGACCGTTTCAGGAAGCGTATGGATGCTCTGTCGAAGCATATCCAGCAGGCCAACAAGGATGTCGAGGAAGTGAACACATCGGCACGCAAGATCAGCAGCCGTTTCGAGAAAATCGAGAAAGTTGAACTGCAGGATGAAGACGATATTGAAATGCTCGAACAGTGATCCGGCGGTTCGCGCAAACTTCCGTAAATCCATCCACAGAGAGTTTCGTCCATGAGTGATACTTTTTCCCCGGTATCAAGGAATGTGCTGGTACTCGCCGCCGTGATTATCATCATCGCCGGCATGAAACAGTCGGCATCGCTGCTGGTGCCATTCCTGTTGTCCGTGTTCATCGCGGTGCTGAGTTTGCCTGCGATGAATTTTCTGCAAAAACGCGGTCTTGGTGCGGGCCTGTCGCTGGTGGTGGTGATCATCGGGGTGTTCATCGTGGGCTTTCTGCTGTCAATGCTGATCGGTAATTCGATCGATGAGTTCAGCCGTGCGCTGCCCGAGTACCAGCAGCGCATTACGGAGCAGAAAAATCAGCTGATCCACTGGCTGGAAGGTTTTGGCGTCGATATACCTGCTTATCTTGAAACCGATCTGTTCGATCCTAATGCCGCAATGCGCATGGTGGCATCGATTTTCAAGAGTTTTGGTTCGGTATTGACGAATTCCTTCCTGATATTCATTACCGTGATATTTATCCTGCTCGAGGCAAAAAGCTTTTCCAGGAAATTCGCGCAGATTTCGGATGAGCGCTCAGAATTCATCGATGACTTCGTCGGCAAGCTGAATGGATACATGGGTATCAAGACATGGACCAGCCTGACTACCGGTGTGCTGGTTACCTTATGGCTCTGGCTGCTGGGTGTGGATAATGCGCAGCTCTGGGGCGTGATGGCCTTCCTGCTCAATTATGTGCCCAATATCGGATCGATTATTGCGGCCGTGCCGGCGGTGTTGCTGGCACTGGTGCAACTCGGTCTGGGGAGCGCGTTGCTGGTCGCGCTCGGTTATCTGGTCATTAACATCCTGATCGGCAGCGTGCTGGAGCCGCGTTTCATGGGCAAGGGCCTGGGGCTATCAACCCTGGTCGTGTTTCTCTCGCTGGTATTCTGGGGCTGGGTGCTCGGCCCGGTCGGCATGCTGCTGTCTGTGCCGTTGACGATAACCGTCAAGCTGGCGCTGGACAGTAAAAAGGAGACGCGCTGGCTGGGTGTGCTGCTGGGCCCGGCCTGAAGCGGCCCTGGCGGGATTTGATCAGCTGCATTCAGGCTTACGCAGATGCGAAGTCATCCATTTCGATGAAGCACAGGCCGTAGCCGTCTTTGGCGACGTGGACGATCATGGCGTCCTTGAAAGTGTCCTGGTTATCGTTGAGCGGATCGAGGTAATGAACGTTGACCATTTCTCCGACCGGGAATTTTTCCTTCGCGTTGACCTCGATAAACATGCCGCCTTCGCTGATATCGCGGGTATTGACCACAGCATAGGGCTCCTCGAGAAAGGTTAGTTCGACACTGACCTTGATTTCCTGGCGAGGATGTCTGCGCTGGTTCTTCGGATTTGCCTGGAGGTTCTCACTCATCGCTATGTAACCGTTATGTAACCGTATTGAATTTATTAGTGTTATTTATATTTCTGATGATAGTCTGCTTTGGCCAAAAAAACAGGCCAACGGGGGATAAATATTCACTCCGTTTGTGTGTCGTCCGGTGCCGCCGGTTCAGGCGCAAATCCCCGTCTCAGCGTGTTTTCGGTGGTGCAGTAGGCATCCATGAATTGCTGTAGATAGCCCTCGCCGCCGGCCTTGGAGCCGATACCACTCATGCTGGAGCCACCGAAAGGCTGCCTGGCGACCAGCGCACCGGTGATTTTCCGGTTCAGATACAGATTGCCGGCCCTGAAGGTCGCCCTGGCCTGTGCCAGGTGCTGCGGATTTCTCGAATACACGCCGCCGGTCAGCGCATAACGTGTACTGTTGGCGATTTCGATCGCCTCTGAAAAGCTGGCGGCCCGCATCACCGACAGCACGGGGCCGAATATCTCCTCCTGTGCCAGCGGCATCGCGGGTGTCACATTGTCGAAGATGACCGGCGAAAGGAAATATCCGCCGGCATCGGGCTCAAACCTGTTGTGCAGTACCGGTTCGGCAACGCTTTTCCCGTCCTCGACCGCCTGCAGGATACGGTTTCGGGCCTCGCTGCTGATAACCGGGCCCATGAAATTGCCCGGGTCACAGGGCGAGCCGATACGCAGACTTCTGGCGGCTTCAACGAGCCGGTCAACAAACTCACGATGTATCTTTTCCATCACGATAACGCGTGAACAGGCACTGCATTTCTGGCCCTGGTATCCGAAAGCAGAAGCGACAGTTCCAGCGACGGCGACATCCAGGTCGGCATCTTCATCGATAATGATCGCATTCTTGCCGCCCATTTCTGCGATAACGCGTTTAACATGCTGCTGGCCCGGCTGTATCTGCGCGCCGATCTGTAACAGTCGCGTACCGACTTCCTCGGAGCCGGTGAACGCAATGATATGGATTTCCGCTTTGCGGGCGAGGTACTCGCCGACGGTTTCGCCGCTGCCGGCCACAAGGTTGACGACACCGGCCGGCAGCCCGGCTTCGTGCATCAGCTGGACGAAACGGGCAGCGATAACCGGTGTTTGTGACGAGGGCTTCAGCAGCGCGGTATTTCCACTGACAATCGTCGCAGACAGCATGCCGGTCAGAATCGCCAGGGGAAAATTCCATGGCGGAATGACCAGGCCGATGCCGCGGGCGCGATAGCCGATCCGGTTGTGTTCACCAGGCAGGTCGATAACCCGGTCCTGCCCCAGTATTTCCGCCTGTCCGGCGTAGTAATTCAGAAAGTCGATGGCCTCGCAAACGTCGGCATCGGCTTCGCGCCAGTTTTTTCCCGCTTCCAGCGCCTGCAGCGCGGCGAACTCGAGTCGCCGCTGCAGCAAACCGGCGGCGATGCCGCGCAGGCAGTCGGCACGTGCGGCGGCGGGCGTCGTGCTCCAGGTTTTGAAGGCCGCCTGTGCGGCCGCCAGCGCCCGGTCGGCAAGTCCGTGGTCAGCCGCATTGACCGTGCCGATGATCTCGCCGGGTTCGGCCGGGTTGAGCGAAGTGATGACTTCATCACTGGCCACCGGCTCACCGTCGATGATCAGCGGATAGTGTTCACCCTGCCTGGCGCGTGCCTGTTCCACTGCAGTCTGGAACAGCTGTTGCTCGGTGATGTCGGCAAGCCGGAGTAGCGGGGTGTTGTAAAAAGCATTGGTGACGGCTGGCCGGGTGGGTTCATCACGAAATTCGGGCTTGTGTAAATCGATGGTTTGCAGCTGTGACTGCAGGCCTGAATCAAGGATGCTTTCACCGGAGCTGTTTTCCAGCAGGCGACGCACCAGGTAGGCCATGCCAGGCAGGGTTCTGCCGTAGGGCACATAGATGCGTAAATGCTGCTGCATGTCCAGTAACGCTTTCTTTAACGGGTCGGCCATGCCATAGAGCATCTGGAATTCGTAGCCGTCTGAATCCAGATCGTTGATCTCGGCATAGGCCATGGTCGCGGCCAGTGAACGTATATTGTGGGAGGCCACGGCGGTGTTGAAAAGCTGACTCCTTGATAACAGGTACGCGAGGCAGCGTTCAAAGTTGGCATCGGTGTTCTGTTTGATCGACCATACCGGCGAGGGCCAGTTGTTCTGCCGGGCAATGACGGTTTCGTAATCCCAGTAGGCACCGCGGACCAGGCGTATTGAAGCCGGTGCCTCGCGTTTTTCAAGGACTTGTGCCAGCGATTGCAGATCGTGGTGCGCATCTTTCAGGTAGGACTGGATGGCCAGCCCGATATTGGGCCAGTCAGATAACGACCGGTCCTCCAGCAGGTGAATAAAAGCCGACAGGGTGATGTTCTTGAAATCGTACTGTTCCATGTCGATCATCACGAAGGCATTGTATTGCTGTGCACATTCAATGATCGGGTAGAGCCGTTTCAGTACGGCTTTGCGGCTGCCGTCGAGGTCGGCGGCATTGATCTGTGAATAAAGTGACGAAGGCTTGATCGAGATGTTGAGCCGTGGAACGTCGCGCCCGTAACAACGGTCCAGGCCGGGTTCATGTGCCCATCGTTCTATCCTGCCGGCCATGCGTGGTATCAGTTCGAGGTAGGCCTGCTGATAGCTCGATGCTTCCTTTTCGGTAATGCTGGCTTCGCCAAGGATGTCCAGGCTGCTGTTCATACCCTGGTCGCGAAGTTTTCTGATCGTATCCGCTGCCTGTGGCTCGGTCTGTCCCCCCATGAACTTGCGTGACAGTCCACGGATGGTGAAGCGTGTCAGCGGTGCCGCAACATGCGCCAGCCAGGGTTCGTTGCTGTGATCGAGGCCCCAGCGTGCAAGTTCGGGCAGGGGCAGATCGAGCTGGCCGAAGTAGGCCTGGAGATGCTTTGTCAGGGTGACGTCATTCTCGAGACTGGGCAGGACATCGATAAAGCGCAGCGACTGAACCCGGAAAGTCTCGTCGCTGGTGGTGAGTGCGACCAGCCGGTCGATCCAGCCGGCTTCTTCACTGTACTGGACTGAAGCTTCGTGCAGGCGGTTACCGATACTGCGGATATGGTCTTCGATACTCATGAATATCCTTATGTGCCCTTTGACCGTTAACGGTAGCGTTGTTTCTACGCACTTTTCTGTTGAACAGGCTGCTGATTCAGGCACTCTACAGCATGTGATAGAGTGTAAGCCAATTCAACAGGTACTCGCTGTCAATGGCTAATAGAATACAGCTTTTTTTCCTCTGCGTGCTGTTGTTCAGCCGCGCGGGCATCGCATCGGACATCGAGCGTGAGCAACGCCTGGCCAGCCAGATCGTCGACAGTATCATCGATGGTGAAGCGGTGTTTCTGAAAAGCGACGATCATGAATTTCTATCGATTTACATGGAGGCGGAAGAGCCCGTTGGTGCAGTTGTGGTCATGCATGGGCGCGGCTATCACCCCAACTGGGAAGATGTCGCCTACCCCTTGCGCGTTGGCCTGGCCGAACAGGGCTGGGATACGCTGTCACTGCAAATGCCGGTCCTGGCGAAAGAAGCCAAATATTATGATTATCTGGAAATCATGCATGAAGCCTTCCCGCGCATCGAGGCCGGTATCGATTTCCTCAGGCAGAACGGCAGCGAAAAGGTTGTACTCGTCGCACACAGTTGCAGTGTGCACATGGTTATGGCCTGGGTTAATGCCGGCAGGATGCGTGATATCGACGGTTTTGTCGGCATCGGCATGGGCGCCGTGGATTACGGGCAGCCGATGAAGCAGCCATTGCCGCTGGATCAATTCAAAGTACCTGTGCTCGACGTTTACGGTGCCGACGAATATCCGGCGGTAATGAAAGGTGCGCCAGGGCGGTGGCAGGCGATGCAGCAAGCCGGTCATCCGAAATCAAAACAGACCCGCGTTCCGGGCGCCGACCATTATTTCACCGACCAGGGTGATGCGCTGCTGGACGTTGTCGCGCCCTGGTTGCGGGATCTGTAGCGGATGAGTGAACAGGGAAAGCCTGACAGTCAGCCCCGGCTGATGGTCGAGCGGCGGTTCCTGCCGTTCTTCATTACCCAGTTTCTGGGTGCTTTCAATGATAATGTCTTCAAGAACGCGTTGATTATTCTGATCGCTTTTCAGGGCTCGCAGTTCAGTAGCGTCGCAACCAACACCCTGACCAACCTGAGCGCGGGCCTTTTCATTTTGCCGTTCTTTCTGCTGTCGGCAACTGCGGGCCAGCTGATCGACAAAACCGAAAAATCCCTCGCCATGCGGCGCATCAAAATGCTCGAGATATTTATCATGTTGTGTGCTGCCTGGGCTTTCAGCGCAGGAGACCTCTATCTGCTGATCGCGCTGCTTTTTTTGATGGGTGCGCAGTCGACCCTGTTCGGCCCGGCCAAGTACAGCTACATTCCCCAGCACCTGGCGGACAATGAACTCATTGCCGGAAATGCACTGGTACAGATGGGTACCTTCGTGGCAATACTGATCGGCACGATGGTGGGCGGACTGTTGATCGCGCATGAAGAGGGCAGGCAACTGGTATCCATTGTACTGGTCGTGATCGCCGTGCTGGGTTTTGCCGCCAGCCTGGTCATTCCTAAAACACCTTCACCGTGCCCGGAACTGAAAATCAACTGGAACATGTTTACCGAAACATGGCGCAATATTGCGTTTATACGCAGCAATCGCACTGTTTTTCTCTCCGTCCTCGGTGTCTCCTGGTTCTGGTTTCTGGGCGCGACCTATCTGGTGCAGTTGCCGAACTACACCAAGCTGACGCTGGGTGGGAACGAGCAGGTCGTGACCATGCTGCTCACGTTGTTCACGCTGGGTATTGGCTCCGGCTCGTTATTGTGTAACTGGCTATCGGGTCAGAAAGTCGAAATCGGCCTGGTGCCGTTTGGTTCGATCGGACTGACGCTGTTCGGTATCGATCTGTATCTGGCCAGACCGGTACTGGACAGTACCGAACTGCTCGGGTTAAGCGCGTTTCTGCAGCAGAGTGGCAGCATCAGGGTGATCATCGACGTGGTGCTGATCGGCATTTTCGGCGGGTTCTATATCGTGCCGCTGTTTGCACTGATCCAGCAGCGCAGCGATCCTGAACATCTGTCACGCGTGATTGCCGGTAATAATATTCTCAACGCATTGCTGATGGTGCTGTCAGCAGTGATATCCATCGTCCTGCTCGGCTCGGGCGTCAGCATCGCGCAACTGTTTCTGGTTGTCGCGGTCCTCAATGCGGCCGTTGCGATTTATATCTATACGCTTGTCCCCGAATTCCTGATGCGCTTCCTGGTGTGGATCCTGATCCATTCGGTTTACCACGTGCGTAAAACCGGGCTTGAAAATATACCCGACCAGGGTCCGGCGGTTCTCGTCTGTAACCATGTCAGCTATGTTGATGCAATGATCATTGCCGGCTGTATCAGACGGCCGGTTCGATTTGTCATGTACTACAAGATCTATAACCTGCCGCTAATTCGATTCGTATCCCGCACTGCGCGCGCCATACCGATCGCGGGCGCGTTCGAAAACAAGGAATTAATGGAGACTGCTTTTGATGAGGTCGACCGGGCCTTGAACGAAGGCGATGTCGTCTGTATTTTTCCGGAGGGCCGACTGACTGCCGATGGCACCATGCGTCGTTTCAAATCCGGCGTCGAACGCATCGTTGAGCGTACGCCCGTACCGGTTATCTCGATGTGTCTGTACGGATTATGGGGCAGCGCTTTCAGCCGTCACCCTGGTTTTATACTTTGGCGTATCATCAATGGTATTCGCTCGAGGATCGATTTTTCGGTCTCGACACCGCAGGATCCGGCAATGATTACCGTGGCAACGCTGCAGGAGCGGGTCGCGGCGCTGTGTACTGAATCGGCCAAACAACGCGGTTATTAGGCCGTCAGCAGGCCAGGCGCGGATCAGACGGCCTTTTTGTGGGCCATGTCGGCGTCGAACTTGCGAGCTGCGCCGCTTTCAATCGCGGCCTTCGATACCGCCGGCGGGACCGTTTCGATCAGGCGAGGGTCCAGCGGTTTGGGAATGATGTAGTCACGACCGAATGCCAGCCTGTCCAGGCAGTAGGCATTCAGCACTTCGCCTGGTACCGGTTCACGTGCCAGTTCCGCCAGTGCATGCACGGCAGCAATTTGCATTGACTGGTTGATGCATTTCGCCTGGATGTCGAGCGCACCCCGGAAAATATACGGAAAGCCGAGTACATTGTTGACCTGGTTGGGGTAGTCACTGCGTCCGGTACCCATGATCAGGTCACTTCGGGTTCTGGCGGCGAGTTCGGGCAGTATCTCCGGATTCGGATTTGACAGCGCAAACACGATGGGTCGGACAGCCATGCTGGCGAGCAAGGCCGGTGGCAGTAAATCAGGGCCGGAGACGCCGATGAAGACGTCGGCGCCTTTCATCACGTCGGCAAGTGTTCGCGCTGGTGTGTCCAGCGCAAATTCCTGCTTGTAGACATTCAGGTCATTGCGGCCGCTGTGAATCAGGCCATTACGATCGACCACAAACAGGTTTTCATCCTGGGCGCCCAGTGCCTTGAGCAGGTGCATGGAAGCGAGACCGGCGGCGCCTGCGCCCAGGCAGACAATACGCGCGTGCTCGATCTTCTTGCGCTGGATTTCGAGTGCATTGAGCAGTGACGCGGCGATAATGATCGCCGTCCCATGCTGGTCATCATGAAATACCGGGATATCGAGTTCATGGACCAGGGCTCTCTCGATATCAAAACAGTCCGGTGCACCGATGTCTTCCAGGTTGATGCCGCCGAAGGTCGGCGCGATACGCTTGACGGTTTCGACAAAATCACGTGGTCTTGTGGCATCGATTTCGATATCAAACACATCGATGTCGGCAAAGGCCTTGAACAATACCGCCTTGCCTTCCATTACGGGTTTGCTGGCGATGGCGCCGATGTCGCCCAGACCCAGTACTGCGGTGCCGTTCGTGATCACAGCAACAAGGTTGCCTTTGCCGGTATAGTCATAGGCCGCTGCGTGGTCGTGGGCGATTTCAAGGCAGGGTTCGGCAACGCCCGGTGTATAGGCCAGCGAGAGATCATGCTGCGTTGTACAGGATTTGGTGATGCGGGTGCCGATCTTGCCCGGTTTCGGATCGGCATGGTAATCAAGCGCTTTTTGTCTGTATCGTGAAGCCATCCCCTGTATGCCTGGTAGCCCGACCTAGTGTGTTAAGGGTTGCTGTTGTTCAAACATTTCGCATGCTTATCGGTCTGATTGATTTCGATCGCTGATGGATGGCGAACATGCATATAGAATTCCACCCCTTTGTCATCGCGAAGTTTCCCGTTTTTGTTTTTTGTACGTTTCGGCTGTACCCAGCCGCGTACCGTTACTTCCTTACCCTGCATGGCCAGCAGTTCGGTCTCGTCGAAATCAGCACGGTTGTCACCATGGATACCCAGCATCAGTTTGCCGATAAAAACCCGGATACCGTGATCGCTCAGCGTGATTCGTTCAATCTTGCCGGTAACCAGGCGAAAGCCACCGTGTTTATTATCAAGTGTAGAAGCCCGGACAATGAATTGCCCGGAATCCGACCATAATCCCTTGTCGGCACAGCGCGCGCTCAGTTCCTGCTGCATGTAGCAGTCGCTGAATGCCAGGTTGGGTGGATGGGGTATCGCCGCTGCCATACCCTGTTGCAGCAGCTGTGCCTGCAGGTTTTCACCGTGGGGTGTAAACAGGTGCGCGAGTGTGCGTTTATACCGGTCGTGGCGCTCAACACCGTAGACAAGGCCGACGCGATTATCGTGTGCGCCGATCGCTTTCGACAGCAGATCGCGGGCTTCGCGGGCGAAGGCTTGCTCTGGCTGCTTATCACGTGCCAGCTCCGGTGTATTGATGCCGATCAGGCGAACCTTTCGGCCATCCTGGAGGTGGACCGTATCACCGTCGTGCACGTAACTGACCGTGGCGGTCTCATCGATCCGGCCGGCGGCGCAGTCCGGATCAGCCGATGCAAGCTGCGCGGAAAACAGTGCGGCAAGGCATAAAAAAAGGCGCCATTCAGCGCCTTTTTTCCGATTCCGTCTGTGCGGCTGATCGATCAGGACTTGCCACCGCCAAAACGCTTGCGGAACTTGTCGATCTGGCCGGCTGAATCAAGTATCTTCTGTTTTCCGGTATAAAACGGGTGACACTGCGAGCATACTTCAACCTGTAACTCGTCTTTACCCAGGGTCGAGCGTGTCTGAAAGCTGTTGCCACAGCTGCAAGTCACGTTAACGTCTTTGTATTCCGGGTGGATTTCCGGTTTCATCTTGGTTTCCTCCCTGTGCGACAGGGGAACATCTCAAAAAGGCCGGCTATTGTACCCGCATGCACCAGCGCTGGCAAGCATCGGGCCCGGCGGGTAATTCACTGATATCGGAGCGAAAATCCTGTGTTTTTGCTACATATAACCAGTATATATCTGAATTCAACCAGGGCCCCGGCTTCATGAAATCGACCATTATCTCCATGATGATTGTGCTGTGCATACTCGCGATTATCCCGACATTACTGACGGGTGACAGGAATCTGCTATCAGGTTTCGGCCTGGGCGCACTCAGCGGTTCCAGTGACGCGGCCAGTCCGCCGAAAAACCTGACCAATGTGACCACCGATGAAAAGGTCCAGGTCTACAAGTGGCGCGATGAACACGGGGTTATGCAGTTCACCAATACACCGCCGCTGGACAACCGACAGGTCGAGATCGTGGAACTGACACCCAACATGAATATCGTCAAAGCCATCGAAGTGCCTGAGGAAGAACCCGAGGTCAGCCCTTCCCGTCCAAAGGTCATGACCGTCGGCAATCCGTATACGCCGGAAGGGATGAAGGACCTGCTCGATACGACGTCGTCACTGGCTGAGGGCATGGGGCAGCAACAGATGGAACAGCAGCAGCTGATGAACCAGATGCTCGGTATCCAGCAGAAAAAGTGATCGAATGAATTTCCAGCCGCAATAAACGCAGGATCCGCAAGTCCGCGGTTAGATTTCCGTCGAAGATATTCGTTGTTTGCGCCGCTGGCGTAATTTGCGGCTATATAATCGTGTTTGATGTCATCTTTGTTCCGGCAGAAAACCGTAGAGCACATCATTCAGAAAATCGAACCCGCGCTGACTGGTGCTGAGGCCGGAATCAGACAGGGTCAGCAACGCCGGATCGATGTTGTTACAGGCTTCCAACAGACGTGTTCTGTCGATACCGGTGCGTTGCTCAAACAGTTCAAAGTCGAATCCCTGGCGTAATCGCAGCGCATTCAGCAGAAACTCAAACATCAGGTCGGCCCGATCGAGTTCACTCGTGCCCGAGCATGATTCATCCTGCAGGGTGCCACTGAGGTAAGCAGCCGGTTGCCGGTGTTTCCAGCGCCGCTGAATGGTCTGCCTGCTGATGTCGGTGATTTTTCCGTGCGCGCCGGCGCCGATGCCGATGTAATCACCGAATTGCCAGTAGTTCAGGTTGTGCAGGCACTGTTTCCCGGTTCTCGAGAACGCGGAGACCTCATAGTGCGTGTATCCGTGTTGTCCGATGACATCGTGACAACGTTGTTGCATCTCCCACAGCGTATCGGTCGATGGCAGCACGGGTCTGTGTTTGTGGAAAAAAGTGTTGGCCTCGATGGTTAACTGATAGTGGGATAAATGCGCTGGATCGAATTCGCAGGCCAGCTCGGCATCGGCAACAGCCTGTTCGACGCTTTGTTGGGGAAGTCCGAACATGAGGTCGAGATTGACATTGTCGAAGCCGGCGGCATCAGCGGTTTCAATGGCTTTGATGGCTTCATCACGATCATGTATGCGACCCAGTCTTTCCAGTTTGTCGTTGTCGAAGCTCTGGATACCTATGGAAAGGCGATTGATGCCGCTTGCCCTGTAATCGGAAAATCGCTGTTGCTCGAATGTCCCCGGATTCGCTTCCAGAGTGATCTCGGCGTCGGCAGCAACAGGAATTCTTTTTCTGACGCCGCTGATAATGCGGTCGATGTGCTCGGCAGAAAACAGGCTGGGTGTACCACCGCCAATGAAGATACTTTGAATTTCGCGCTGTGATACAAAGGCAAGCTCGTGTTCAAGATCAAGCATCAGTGCACTTACATAAGCCGCCTGATCAGGTTCGTCACCTGTTTCGTGCGAATTGAAATCGCAATAAGGGCACTTGCGCACACACCAGGGGATGTGGACGTAAAGACTTAAAGGAGGTAGCTGTAACAGTGAGGTTTCAGTCATTTATAAGCTTGAATAATCAGCCACAGAGACACAGAGGGCACGGAGATTTGTCTGGGCTTTGGCCGTGAACCCGGGATTCGCGGCTAAAGCCGCGCCTACGGTGACCACGTTATTAAGGTACCGAACCCTGTTGAAAAATTCTCCGTGTCCTCTGTGTCTCTGTGGCAAAAACAGTTCTCAATTAATCCAGTAAGGCACTTCCTGCGCCTCGAGGAAAGCTTCCGCATCTTTACCGTGCAGCAGGGCAAGTGTGGACAGCATGCCCGCCTCGATGCAGGTGGGTGCGGCAACGCTGACCGTGTGTGGCGGATCTTCTACCGGCCAGCCTGTGCGCGGATTGAGCACGTGGCAGTAGCGTCGACCGTTTTTTTCAAGATAGCGGTGTTCGTCGCCACTGGTGGCCAGCGCACCCTGTTTCAGTTTGATTACACCGACCGGAGCAGACGGGTCGCTGCTCAAGCGGCCGATTGTCCAGTATTCGCCATCCGATCTCTGGCGGGTAATAGCGATGTCACCGCCGAGGTTAATCAAGGCACTTGCGCCGGACATTTCGCGAACCAGTTGTACACAGCGATCAACGGCGTATTCCTTGCCGATGCCGCCGAGATCGATTTCCATTTCGGGTATCAGCTTCAGTGTCGGTTTGTCCCATTTGACCCTGTCCCAGCCGATAACCGGCAGCAGTTCATCGATCTGATGCTGCGACGGGACATTGTCGCTTTGATCGAAGCGCCATGCTTTGCGCAATATGCCCGAGGTGACGTCGAACATGCCGTCGCTCATCTGGAACAGCTGGTCAGAGAAATCCAGCAGGCGTGCTGTTTCATCGTCGACCTCGATGGCTGAACCGCTGGCGGTGTTGATCTGATGGGTAATGTTGTCATCACGGTAACGTGAAAACTTGTGTTCAATCCGCCACGCTTCCGCGGCAACGGTATTGACGATGCTTTGGGCTTCGTTGCGGTCATCGGTTTCAATAATCACTTCGCACGGGCTTGCCATGGCTCTGAATGTGCCGTGCCAGTTGTGCTGTTTTCGCTCGAGATTGACGGATTGCATGAATACAGGATTATCGATTGCGCTGGTTGCGGCTGCTCTGGATTGCTATCGAGACTTTATCAGTGTCTTTCAATGGAGCGGCAAATATATGCGAGATGGGTTCAACAATGCAAAGGTGGAATAAAAAACGGGCGCCGTTACGAAGTAAGGGCACCCGTCTCAGAGGTTTTTGGTCATTTGCTGCTGCCTTATCAGTTTTCCTGATGATGGTCGCGACTCAGGGCGATCACACTAACGATAAGCGCCGTAGCGACCACTGCAGCAGAGATTGTGAAAGCATCAATAATCATGATAAGAACCTCTCGCATGTTGCAGTAAATCAGTATATACGACAACTCTAATAAATCAAGGTTCTGTGTCGGAATTTTTTATCATTTTGTCGATATTTTGAACAAAATATAACCAACACGATAATGCCAATAAAAACAGCAAGTTGTATGGGGTTTTGGGTCGTTTCTAAAAGGTGGACTGGATAATTTTTAATCGGTTTGTGCGGACATACTACCTGGTACAGTTTTTTCGCTGCGTTGGTGCCTCATCAGGTACAGAATCAGCAGAATCGCCGGTATTCCCAGCAGTGCGGCATAGATAAAAAAGGACACGAAACCGTAGGCATCGACCACATCACCCGAAAAACCGCCGATAAACTTGGCCGGCAACAGCATCAATGAACTGAACAGGGCGTATTGTGTAGCGGTGTAAGCCTTGTTGGTCAGTCCGGAAAGGTAGGCGATGAACGCGGATCCGGCCATGCCGCCACTCAGGTTGTCGGCACCGACAACAAGTGCCAGCATTATTACATTGGGTGGCATCAATGCGATCACGACGAACAGAAGATTCGTCAGTATCACCATGATCGCGCCGGCCAGGAGTATCGGCAGCACACCAAAGCGGATCACCAGCGATCCACCGAGCAATGCGCCTGCAATGGTGATGAACGGCCCCACGGTTTTGGTTACCAGACCGATATCGAGATCACTGAAACCGACGTCGACATACAGGGGGTTCGCCATCACACCCATGGTGATGTCGCTGATCCTGAAAAGTCCTATGAATAACAGGATGGCAAGCGCGAAACGCCCATTGCGACTGAAGAATTCGGTAAAGGGGCAGATCACGGCGCCGATGATCCAGGCGTAGACATTGCGCAATGTCTCGGGTATGTGCGATGAATTTTCAAGAAAATGGATGACTTTTTCTTCCTGTTTCCAGGTGTCTCTGGAGACTACGTGTTCAGGCTCCGGGATGATCAGGGTCGTAATGATGCCGATGCCCATGCAGATCGCCATTACGGTGTACGCCAGCGGCCAGGAATAATAGTGTGCCAGCGTGAAAGCGCCGCCACCGGCGAGCAGCATGCCAATGCGGTAGCCGATCTGATAAGTAGCGGCCATCGCGGCCTGGTCCTCCGCGGGCATGGCCTCGATGCGCCAGGCGTCGATGGAAATGTCCTGCGTCGCGGATGAAAATGCCACCAGCAAGGCAGCATATACCAGCAGTTCCAGGTGGCTGAGCGGGTTGCTCGATGCCATCGCGAGCAGGCCGCAGATAATCCCGGTTTGCGCGAGCAGCATCCAGCTGCGGCGTTGACCGAAAATACCGCCAATCACGGGTAATCGGAGCCGGTCGACCAGCGGTGACCAGATGAACTTCAGGCCATAGAGTAAAGCCACCCAGCTGATGTGGCCAATGGTGCTTTTATCGATGCCTTCCCTTGCGAGCCAGCCGGACAGGGTGCCGAATACGAGTAACAGCGGCAGCCCGGCTGAAAACCCGAGAAACAGCATGGCCAGTACGCGTGGCTGCCCATAGACAACAACCGCTTCCTTCCAGCCCTTGTGCTGCGTCGATGGATTCATTTCAACACGTAGTCGTAGTCGATGATCAAAGGTGCATGATCGGAAAAGCGTTCATCCTTGTAGATACTGGCCGATTTGACCTGAGCTTCGAGTTTCGGCGTGATCACCTGGTAATCAATGCGCCAGCCGGTGTTGTTGGCCCAGGCCTGGCCCCGGTTTGACCACCAGGTGTACTGATGCTCTTCCTGGTTGACGACACGGAAGGCATCGACATAACCGATTTCACCGAACAACTGATCCATCCAGGCGCGCTCTTCCGGCAGAAAACCGGAATTTTTCTGATTGCTGCGCCAGTTCTTGATGTCGATTTTCTTGTGCGCGATGTTCCAGTCGCCGCAGATAATGAACTCGCGCCGTTTGCGCCGCAGGCTCTGCAAATAGGGCATGAAACGATCCATGAAATCAAATTTCACGGCCTGTCTTTCTTCACTGGAAGAACCCGAGTGCATGTACAGCGAGATGACACTGAGCTTGTCATACTGGAATTCAAGGTAACGACCCTCAATATCGATATCATGCCAGCCAAGACCCTCGATTATCTTTTTGGGTTTGACCTTGCTGTATATGGCAACGCCGCTATAGCCTTTTTTGACCGCATCATGGTAATGGCAGTAATAGCCATCGGGCTTGAACTGGTCATGCGTCAGCTGATCTTCCTGGGCCTTGGTTTCCTGGATGCAGACGACGTCCGCATCGGTTTTTTTCAGCCATTCATAAAAACCCTTTTTCGCGGCGGCACGAATGCCGTTGGTGTTGATCGAGATAATGCGCATGATTGTTTGATGATCTGAATCGAGGCGTTATGATACGCGTGCAATCACAGACACGCTACCAAAAACGGAGTAATCAATGCATAAAAAAAGCCAGGATAATAAAACGCGCTTCATCCAGCTGGCGATCGAAAATGATGTGCTCCGTTTTGGTGAGTTTACGCTCAAATCCGGCCGTATCAGCCCCTACTTTTTCAATGCCGGCCTGTTCAATACCGGAAAAGCGCTGGCCGAGCTCGGCAGCTGTTATGCGCAGTGTATCGTCGAGCAGCAGCTCGATTTTGATGTCTTGTTTGGCCCGGCCTACAAGGGCATTCCACTGGTTGCCGCGATCGCGGTCGCGCTTTCGATCGAGCACGGCACTGACAAGCCCTATGCCTTCAACCGCAAGGAGGCAAAGGACCATGGAGAAGGCGGCAGCATCGTCGGTGCAAAAGTGCAGGGGCGGGTCCTGATCGTCGATGATGTCATCACAGCGGGTACGGCAATACGTGAAGCCGTTGAAATCATCGCTGCCGAGGGTGGCAGGACGTCATCGATACTGATCGCCCTTGACCGCCAGGAAAAAGGCCGCGAGGCGCTTTCGGCGATACAGGAAGTACAGCGGGATTATGCTGTGTCGGTACACAGTATTATTACCATGGAAGATCTGATTGCCTACATACAAACCGATAAGAATTACAGCCAGCACCTGGACGCGATGCAGGCATACCGGGATCAATACGGTATTTAGCCACGGAGGCACAGAGGACACAGAGAATTTTCTATGTGTTAGCCGCGAACCCGATTCGCGGCTAACACCTCTGGTGCCGTGAGCATGCGATTACGAATAACGCTCTATTAAAAACGCTCCGTGTCCTCTGCGCCTGTGTGGCAAAATCCTCACCCTATTATCAGTTTCAGGCCAATCAGCAGGGTCACTGCCTCGAACGCGCGCTTGATCACCTTGTTGCCCTTGACGATGGCCAGGTGAGCGCCCACATAACCGCCGATCACCGAGCCCAGTAATAATGCGGGCAGCCAGAGCCAGTAAATCTCGCCGAGCAATCCCAGCGTGATCGCACCGGTGCCATTCCAGAACAGGCCCACCAGTACCAGTGTGTAGGCGACAGCGCGTTTGTAGTCCATACCGAACCATCGAATCAGCCACAAGGTCACGAACAGGCCCGTGCCGGACGTCAGCGAGCCATTGAGTACGCCAATCACGAAGAGGACGACGCCACCGGTGCTGTAACCGAAGCGGTCCCGATGAGCGGGTGCATATTGCTGACCAAGCCGGGGTGAGAAAATCGAATAAATACCCAGTCCCATGGTCAAAATACCCAGTGCGATCTGTGCCGAGCGATCAGGTACCTGAAGGATGACGCTGGCACCGAGCACAACTCCGGGCAGGCCGGCGATGATCATGTACAGGGCGAACTGTCGTTCCAGGTGGCTTTCGCGCAGGTGTCGAATGGTGGCGCCGATACCCAGGGCGACGGTTGCCACCTTGTGTGTTGCCAGCGCAATGCCGAATGGCAGTCCGAGGAAGATCAGTACCGGCAGCTGGATCAGCCCGGCGCCGCCGCCCGAAAGTGCGGAAAAAGCGTTCGCCAGCAGTGAGATGGCAAAGATCAGGATGTGCTCGGACATATGACTCATGGACACGGGGCGAAAGAGTGCATTCTGCCATAGTCCGTCTATACTGAAATGTGGGTATATCAAGCTTTCGAAGGACAATCAGAAAGATGTTAAGAGGTGGAGCAATGCGATACAGCAGGTTACTTATAATTATGATGTCTGCACTGATAACCGCAAATCTGCAGGCCGGCCTGTATCGATGGGTCGACGAAAACGGCACCGTGCATTACGGCGACAAGGTGCCGGCAAAATATCTGAAACAGGAGCATGATGAACTGAACGAGCACGGCACAACGGTCAAGAAGCATGATCGTGCAATGACCGCGGAAGAGCGCGCCGAGAAAAAGCGGCTGGAGGCCGAGCGTAAGCGGATCGAGAACGAAAAGCGCGCGCAGGCGCTGCGTGACCGCGTGCTGACCGACACCTACACTACCGAGCGCGACCTGATCGCTGCCAGGGACGCGAGACTCGACGCCATCGATTCGCAGTTACAGCTGTCAAAAGACATTATCGAAAGTTCGACACAGAAAGTTGAGCGGACTGAAAAGGTCATCGAAAACATAAGGGCTTCCGGCAAGATGGTACCGGAGGCGACCTATGCAAAACTGGAGCGTGAGAAATTACAGCTGGCCACGCAGCAAGGTGTGCAGCAGGGGCATCAGATAAAACGTGAAGAAGTGATTGTTCAGTTTGAAGGCTACATCGAGCGTTTCCGCGAACTCATGGCCGAGAAGCAGAAAAAACGCGAGGCCTATGCAAAGCGCAAAGCTGAAAGAGAAAGGGCCGAAAGAGGTTTGTCGACCATAGCGGAATAGCCGGTTCTATCCCTGAATCAGCGTACCCACGCCTTCATCGGTCAGCAGTTCGAGCAGCACAGCGTGTTCCACACGGCCGTCAATAATGTGTGATGTTTTTACACCGGATTTAACCGCGTCCAGCGCGCAATTGACTTTCGGCAGCATGCCGCCGTGAATCGTGCCATCGTCAATCAAGGTATCGATGTCGGCTGTTTTCAAGCCCGTCAGAACATTGCCGCCCTCGTCAAGAATGCCGGCAGTGTTGGTCAGTAGCAGCAGTTTTTCCGCACCCAGAACACTGGCCAGTTTGCCTGCGACCAGGTCAGCATTAATGTTGTAGGACATCTGGTCCTTACCGACACCAATGGGTGCGATCACCGGGATGAAGTCGCCATGATCGAGGGTGTCGACGATGGCCGGGTCGATGCCGGTGACTTCGCCAACATGTCCAAGGTCGATGATTTCCGGCACTTCGATTTCGGCGGACGAACGTTCGATCTTCATTTTGCGGGCATGGATCAATCCGCCGTCCTTGCCGGTAAGTCCTACCGCGTTGCCACCGTTCTGATTTATCAGGTTGACGATGCTTTTATTGACCAGTCCGCCCAGCACCATTTCAACCACGTCCATGGTTTCACGATCGGTGACGCGCATACCTTCGACAAAACGCGATTCCTTGCCGATGCGTTCCAGCAGCTGGCCGATTTGCGGTCCGCCACCATGAACAACCACCGGATTGACGCCGACCTGTTTTAACAGCACGATGTCGCGCGCAAAACCGTTCTTGAGGTTTTCGTCGGTCATCGCGTTGCCGCCATACTTGATAACAATCGTTTTATCGTGCAGCCGCTGGATATAGGGCAGGGCTTCAGATAAAACACGGGCGACGTTCTGTGCGGACTGTTTATCCACGATTCTTCTCCATCATTGACGCGCACATTCTAACCACAGAGCGAACAGAGGTACACTGAGGTTTTAATATTGCAGCCCCGGCGTTAGCCGCGAATAACGCCAAAGACGCCATTGATGTTTCTACATTGCTTTACCACCGTGTTCTTAGCTGAAGTCGTGTAGCCCGGATGAAACGTAGTGGAATCCGCGATGGGCCGATAATGTCGGGTAATTCCCGGATTTCCGTTTCACTGCATCCGGGGTACAAGGGTTTTCTTTAGAACGGCAATTCCAGCTTGCTGTCCTGTTTAAGTATTTCCGTTCTGAACTTTTCCTGGATTTCGTCAAGCGCCGCGGCGGTGTTGGCTTCAAAGCGCAACACCAGGCAGGGCGTAGTGTTGGACGGTCGGATCAGTCCCCAGCCTTCAGGGAAATTCACACGCATGCCGTCAATCGTAATCATGTCGGCACCGCCGAAGTTGGCCTGCTGGATGAACCTGTCCATGAACTTGTAGTGTTCGCCTTCATCAAACAGGATCTGAAGCTCCGGCGTATTGTGACTGTCAGGCAGTTCGGCAAAGATCTCGCTCGACGCCTGGTCGCGTTTGCTAAGGATTTCGAGCATGCGCGCAGCACTGTAGAGCCCGTCATCAAAGCCGTACCAGCGCTCCTTGAAGAAAATATGGCCACTCATTTCACCGGCGAGTTCGGCGCCTGTTTCCTTCATTTTTGCCTTGATGAATGAATGACCGGTCTTCCACATCAGGGGATCGCCGCCGTGCTGCTCGATAAACTTCGCGAGGTTGGTGCTCGATTTGATGTCGAAGATGATCTGGGCGCCGGGCTTGCGCTCGAGTACGTCGGCGGCATACAACATCATCTGCCGGTCAGCCCAGATGATGTTTTGCCTGTCATCGATGATACCAACACGGTCGCCATCACCGTCAAAGGCCAGCCCCAGGTCGAGCGCTTTTTCAGCAATGGTGTTTTTAATGTCTTCCAGGTTTTCCGGTTTTGACGGATCCGGGTGGTGGTTCGGGAACGTGCCGTCAACATCGCAGAAGAGTCCAGTGACCTCGCAGCCCAGCCGTTTAAACAGATCGACGGCCAGAACGCCGGCGACGCCGTTGCCGCAATCCACGGCAATATTCATCGGTCGAGCCAGTTGAATATCGGCAGCGATCGTGTCGATATAGTCAGCAACCATGTCCTGTTGCTGATAGCTGCCGGCACCGCCGTCCAACCGCCCGTCAACGATCCGGTGGTACAGTGCCTTGATGCCATCGCCGTAGATCGTGTTGCCGGCGATCAGCATCTTCAGGCCGTTGTACTGTGGCGGGTTATGGCTGCCGGTGACCATGATACCGGTGCCGGTTTTGAGTTTGTGCGTGGCATAGTACAGCACCGGCGTTGGCACCATGCCGACATCGATCACATCGCAGCCGCCTGCGCGCAGGCCGTTACTCAGGGTGCGGGCGAGTTCCGGGCTGGACAGGCGGCCATCACGCCCGATCACGACCGTGTTCTGTCCCTGGGCGCGTGCCTCGGTAGCAAAGGCCTGCCCGATCTGGGTTACCGCATCGGGTGTCAGTGCGGTTTCAACAATGCCGCGAATATCGTAGGCGCGGAAAATATCTTCACTAATAGCCATCGGACTCTTCGTTATTTGATAAAGACCAGTTTGTATCTGCGGTGTGCGACTTGTATTGGTTGTTTTTTGGTGTCAGCCAGCTGCGCACATATTAACCGGTTTTGCCGGTGTCGGGTTTAACTTTTGGGCATTATGCGTGACCCGACCCTTTTTATCGCATCGCAACATACAACCCGCGCTAGCAGGCGTGGGCATCGATGTGTCTGGCGAGTTGGTTGCCCAGGCCTTTGTGGCAGTGTGCAGGGGGTTGTTCAGGTTGCGAGCCGCCGGTTACTCATGCATGCCGGTTTGTCAGGTTTCTTGTCAGTTTATACGCTTTCTGTAGCTAATTCGGCTGGATCCGGGGTTTTGTAAATATTTGTTTACATTTCCGGAGCTTGTCGGCGCTGGACCGGTCCGTGATGGTGTAAGTATCTGATTTTTAATGTTATAGATATTCGAAAAAATGCTGTTTTTATAACCAGAATACTTGATTATATGTCGAGTTAGTTTACACTTCTTGTGCTGTTTCGGTGGGATACAGAACCCAAAAATTAATAACTGGTTGATTTTATGTATAAAAACATTTTAGGCATGCTAATTGCTCTGTTTACGATTAGAGCAATCCCGTGTGATAAATGCGTCCAGGAAGCTCATAAATGTGACCAAACCTGCCGAATACCCGACAGGGCTATTCATAAATGTGACCAAACGAAATTTTCTCAAACGATACAACGGTGTCTGAGGCATCGGCGTGTCACCAAATTGACAAGGAAAATAACTGGCAGCTATAGATTAGGGAAACCTTTCCCAGATTATGGTTTTTGTGTTATGTTCGCCGCCATGGCAGCGATTCAACCGTCAAAACCAGGCTGCCCAATTGATCATGAATAGCACACCAGTAAACCTAAAAAACGCGCGCGGCAGAGAAACTGCCAGGTCGTCGTTACTCGGGAGTACCTCCGTACGAGCTTTGGACAGGGAAATCACGCTCACCAGGGTGCTCATTTTCTTAACTTTGATTGCCAGCGTATTCGCTACCGTCGATGTTGGAGGGATCCTGGTCCAGCACATACGCTCCGGACAGCCTGTGGCCGTTCTCGAGCAGTCGATCTTCATTTTTATCGTGACATTTCTCGTCTACGGCAACCTGGTTTACCAGTTCACCCGTCTCGGGCATCTGCATAGAGCATCAGCTCACCGGCCGGCCGATATCAACGAGCTTCGTCCGGTATTCAGCAACCGCGGGCGTGGCCTGACCGTCCTGGTCCCTTCCTACAAAGAAGAGCCGGTTGTCATCGAACAGACACTGTGGTCAGCAGCGCTTCAGGTCTGCCCGGACCGTCGCGTTGTCCTGTTGATCGACAATCCGCCGGATCCATCCGAGCTGAAGGATCAGCATCTGCTCGATACAACGCAGCGTCTGCCAGGCAGGATAGAAAGGGTCCTGGGCGAGCAGGCCGAGCGCTTCAGGCTGGCGTACCGTCAGTACCAGCAGAATGGCATGGTCGATTTTCGCTACGAAACCCAGCGTCTGTCAGGTCTGTACAAGGAAGCGTCACGCTGGTTCGAATACCAGGCGAAACAGTTCAGTATCAATACGCACACCGACCGGCTGTTTATCGAGAAAGTATTTAATGAACCGGCAGCCATGTATCGCCAGCACGCACGCTTGCTGTCGACACGCTTCAAAAACAAAAAGAGTGTGATTCTGAACCGGGAACAGATTGAGCAGGAATACCATCGATTGATGGCGCTGTTTGAAGTCAAGATGGAGTATTTCGAGCGCAAGAAATACGTGAATCTGTCCCACGAAGCCAACAAGGCGATGAACATCAACAGCTATCTGGGTTTGATGGGTGGTGTTTACCGCGAGCGTGAGCAGGGCGGTGAACTGCTTATCGAAGATGCCGGTGGCGAGCCGGCAGACCTGGTCGTACCGGATACCGAGTTTGTTGTCACGCTGGATGCAGACAGTATCATTGCGCATGACTATTCGGCACGCCTGATCCATCAACTGGATCAGCCCGGCAACCAGCGGGTTGCAGTGATCCAGACGCCCTACAGTGCAATACCGGATGCGCCAGGCATGCTCGAAAGGATCGCCGGTGCCACCACTGATATCCAGTACATCATTCATCAGGGGTTTACCAGCTACCGCGCAACCTTCTGGGTGGGTGCCAATGCACTGCTCAGAAAAGAGGCACTGGAAGACATCGTCACCGTCAGTCGCGAGCGGGGATATGAGGTTCGCCGCTACATCCAGGACCGTACCGTGATCGAAGACACCGAGTCGAGCGTGGACCTGGTCGACCGGGGCTGGTCGTTGCTGAACTATCCGGAGCGACTCGCCTACAGCGCAACACCGCCGGATTTCGGCTCACTGCTGATTCAGCGGCGTCGCTGGGCCAATGGTGGCTTGATCATATTCCCCAAACTGTTGCGCTATCTGTTTCGTCGGCCACGTAACGCGGCAAAAATCAGCGAGGGGCTTGTTCGCAGCCATTACCTGACCTCGATTGCCGCGGTCAATGTCGGTCTGCTGATGCTGTTCACTTATCCCTTCGAGAACGCCATGAATACGCTCTGGCTTCCGCTGACCGCAGTGCCGTACTTTTTCCTTTACGGCCGTGACATGGTTAGTCTGAATTATCGCTGGAGCGACCTGCCGCGCGTCTATGCACTGAACCTCGCATTGATTCCGGTCAATCTCGGCGGCGTGTTCAAGTCCATCCAGCAGGGCATAACCGGTGAGCTGATTCCATTCGGACGCACGCCTAAAGTGGAAGGACGTACTGCGGTGCCCAGGGTATATGTGCTGGCTGTGCTGGCGCTGGCTCTGTGGTGTGCGGGTTTCGCTGTGGTTGATCTGGCCTACGAACGCTGGGGACATGCAATGTTTTCGGTGTTCAACGGTGCCTTCCTTGTCTATGCGATAACACATTATCTCGGCTGGCGAGAAAGCGTTAATGACCTTGGTCTGATGACTGATGCAAGCCCAGAGGCAGTTACAGTTCAGCCACAGGCTGATGTGGTTATCGAGTTGAAGAATCAGCGAACCAGGGAGCAGCAACCCGTCCTTGTCAGGGAGTCATTACTCCCGGTTGAAAATGCGAGCCCGGTTTACATGCGTGAACATTCCATCGGGATGCAGGAGCGTTAGCGGTTTGTTTTTCATGCGTTGAATGCGATCGTTGCAGTGATCTGCAGTAAACGAAAATGGCAGTGCCGGCCACGGTACTGCCATTTTTTTTGTCTGCGTTCACTTGTGTCCGGAATGGCCAAATCCGCCGGCGCCGCGGGTGCTCTGATAGAAGTCATCGACGACTTCAAAATCGGCCTGCACGACCGGAACAAATACCAGTTGTGCGATACGATCACCCTGCTCTATCGTGAAGCTGTTGTTGCCCCGGTTCCAGCAGGAGACGTATAACTGTCCCTGGTAGTCTGAATCGATCAGGCCAACCAGGTTGCCAAGTACGATACCGTGTTTATGGCCCAGGCCGGAGCGCGGCAGGATGGTCGCTGCCAGGCCCGGATCATCGATATGGATTGCGATGCCGGTCGGTATCAGCTCGGTATCGCCGGGTTCCAGCGTGATGGTTTCGTCGATACAGGCGCGCAGGTCCATGCCGGCCGAGCCTTCGGTTGCGTGTTCGGGGAGAGGGATCAGTTTGCCGAGCCGTTGATCGAGTATCTTAAGCTGAATTTTTCTCATGCCGCCTGTTCTTGTTGTAGTGATGTGCAACCAGTTTGACCAGCTCACGTGCCAGCGTCGTTTTGCGGGCCTGTTCGAGTACCTGCTCACCGTCACCCCATAACACGTGCAGTGCATTGTATTCGTTGTTGAAGCCGATGTCCTGCGCATTGGCATCCTTGCCGACCAGGTTGGCGGCAATCATGTCCAGTGATTTGTTCTCCAGTTTGGCCCTGGCATTCGATAGCAGATTCTCGGTTTCAGCCGCAAAGCCAACTGCGAAGGGTCTCGGTTTGCTGCTGGCGACGGCTGCCAGAATATCCTCGGTACGCTCGAGTTCTATGCTCAGTTCTTCAGCGTGTTTTTTCAGTTTCTGCCTGCTGGTGGATTTTGGCCGGTAATCGGCGACCGCTGCCGCGGCAATAAATATCTGGTGCTGACGAAGCTGTTGCATGACAGCTTCGTACATCTGTGCTGCCGTTTCGACGTCGATGCGATTGACATCCTCGGGTGTGGCTTCGAGACTGGGACCGCTGATCAGGGTTACACTGGCGCCGGCTTCCCGGGCAGCGTTGGCGATGGCAAAACCCATGCGGCCGGAGCTGCGGTTGCCGATGAATCGCACCGGGTCAATGGCCTCGTAGGTGGGGCCGGCAGTGACCAGTACGTGCTTGCCCTGCAACACACCGCTTTTGAACAGGCCTGACAGCGCATCCACCAGATCGGGTACCTCGAGCATGCGGCCGTCACCGGTTTCACCGCAGGCCTGCGATCCGGCGACAGGGCCAAACAGGTGTACGCCGCGCTGCTTCAGGGTGAGCAGGTTGTTCTGCGTGGCAGTGTCACTCCACATTACCCGGTTCATTGCCGGTGCCAGGGCGAGCGGTGCTCCGCTGGCAAGGCAGAGCGTTGTCAGCAGGTCGTCGGCACGGCCCTGAGCCAGCTTCGCCATGCAATTGGCGCTGGCTGGTGCGATCAGGATTGCATCCGCCCAGCGTGCCAGCTGGATATGCCCCATGCCGGCTTCCGCCTTCTCATCCAGTAGTTCGGTGTGTACCGGATTGCCGGACAGTGCCTGGAAGGTTAACGGGGTAACGAATTCGGTAGCGCTGCGGGTCATCACCACGCGTACCTGCGCGCCGGCATCGCGCAGCCGTCGCGTCAGCTCGGCGCTCTTGTAGGCTGCGATACCGCCGCTGATGCCGAGAATGATGTGCTTGCCGTTGAGCGTGTTCATGACGGTATTGTACCAAAATCAGTTGCTTAGCTTGCGAATGTTGGCATTGCCGTGATCTGGTCATGAGGTTAATATCGTGCCTTGCAAGGATGATGAACAAGGTGGATACGATGCCCCTGGTAATTTCTGACTGGCCGATGGATGAACGGCCGCGCGAAAAGCTGCTCGATCGCGGCGCTGATACCCTTTCCGATGCCGAACTGCTGGCGATCTTTTTACGAACCGGTGCCCGTGGTCTGACCGCGGTTGATCTTGCGCGCAAGCTGCTCGATGAATTCGGTGGCCTCAGGCCGTTACTGGATGCGAGTGAAGCTGATTTCTGCCGGCATCATGGACTGGGGCGCGCCAAGTATGCTCATTTACAGGCTGTACTGGAAATGGCGCGCCGCCACCTGCGTGAAAATATTGAGCGCGGTGATGCGCTGTGTTCACCGGATGAAACCCGCCGTTACCTCTCGACCGAGTTGCAGTCCTGTCCGCACGAGGTCTTCGCCTGCCTGTTCCTTGATAATCGCAACCGCGTTATCGCATTCGAAAAACTGTTTCATGGCACCATTGATGGTGCCAGTGTCTATCCACGCGTTGTCGTACACCGGGTTATCGACAATAATGCAGCTGCTGTCATCTTTGCACACAACCATCCGTCGGGTGTAGCCGAACCAAGCATGGCCGACAAGCAGATCACTGCAAGGCTCAAGGACGCACTGGCATTGATCGATGTGCGCGTGCTCGATCATATGATTATTGGCGATCAGGTGGTTTCGTTCGCCGAGAGGGGATTGCTTTAGCGCCTGCATCGGCACTCTGGCGTGCATGTTCGAAAATCGGTACTTTCCAGGTTTTATGCTATTGAATCCGCCGTGCCTTCCAGTATGCACTCCGCCAATAGGTTTCCTCGAGATTCGAGATCATTACGCCCTTTCTGGTTGAAACATGGAGAAAATCACCCTTGTCAATATACATGCCGACATGGCGACTAAAGACACCTGTTTTGAAGAATACCAAATCGCCGGCTCTAAGCTGTTTCTGCTTTACAGCTGATCCGGTTTTTGACTGGCTTTCGGTGGATCGGGGCACATCAACGCCAAGCCTGGTTCTATAGGTTTGATATACAAACCCGGAACAATCAATCCCTTTTTTGGATGTGCCGCCCATACGATGTTGTACATGATTCCATTCTTTGTATTGTTGATTAAGTACCTGTTTCACTTTTTGTGTGTCACTCAGGTCAACGCGCACTCCTGAAACCCTTACAGATGCATCGGTATGGTCTTGACGGGGTGCGGACGAGCAGGCTGCAAATAGAGCTGCGCAGAGGAGTGCGGCAAACGCTTTATACATACGAAGGATATTAGTTCAAAAAACCTGATTTGACCGTAGAGGTATATACTGGCGAGCTAACATGGCCGTGGGCATTCGTTCGGCGTTGATTCTCGGTTATACGCCGCGAGCTTGCGCTACCGGCCCGAAGCGTGCCTTTGGAAGCGCGTATTGTTAGGATGAGCAAAGCAGCTGGAAATTTGTTGAAGTGGTCGGTGCTCGCGCGGTTGCTGAATCAATACGTTGACGTCGCAGCCGCGTGAAGACCAATTAGATATCCCGATTCCAAAAATAAAACTGTTACCTGGCGATCGCTACCATTCCTAATCCGGTCGCCAAGACGCTTGCCCAGAGCAACCTGCCATAGCGATGCTCGCGCTCCTT
>CP070838.1:998371-1001643 GCA_020341835.1 Thiotrichales bacterium
CCGGCGCCGGTCGACGGCATGGCGCGATAGACGAAAATGATAACCGCCGTGCCGGCCAGGACGCGCCGGGCGTTTTCGTCCAGTACCTTGAGCAGCCGAATCATCAGGAACAGGACGATCGCCATGGAACCGGCAAAAATTATTTCTTCACGCAACGGCAGTTCACTCAGACCGATACTGATGGTGAAGGCCACGAACACCAGGCTGCCAATCAGGATAAACCAGTTGGGCGCGGTTTTTTCCACCCGGCCCTGTACCAGCTGCCAGGCCTGTTGCCAGCTGTGCCCCAGTGCCTGCAGGCGGCGGGCATCACGCATTTTCAGGTAGCCGCCGAGTCCCACGCCGATTATCGACACCAGCGGGATCAGCAGTGCCAGCTGGAAGATGTCGATGTACACGCGCACCTTGTCCGCTTCGTTCATGACATCGACGCCACTGAACTTGTAGATATTCAGCACCGCAACGAATATGCCGCCGCCGACCACGGCGACCCGCCCCAGGGTCTGCATGGTGGTATGCATCAGGCGAATCCTGGCCGGATCGATCGGCTTGCCCTGTTCATCAACACGCGGGACGGCTTCCACGGTCATGGCATCGGCGACCACATCCTGAACGACATAGCCGACGGGGGCGAGCAGGGTGCTCAGTACGTACCAGGCAGAGAGCGGCATCACCGCGCGCATGTCATCGGGTTGACTGAGCAGGCCGATCATAATCAGCAGGCTGGCAGCGATCAGGCCGGCGCCGATATAGACCAGGATGGACTTGAAACGCCAGATCAGATCCACGATATGCCCCATGGGCATTTTCAGGGCCCAGGGAATATTGGCCCAGAACATCAGTGCGGCAAGAAATTCGGCGGATAGATCCAGGTATTCCTTGACAAAGAAAACACCGACAATACTGGTCAGGCCGGAGATGCCATAGGCCATGTACACCATCAGCGGCGGCAGGAATGACAGGCGCATCTCGCGCCCCAGTTCCAGGATATAGCGGTCGAACCAGTAGTGGATTTTGTTCAGCATTGAGTCATTATCAATCGCAAACAGGGGTCAGAGCACAATTGTTTCTAATATTAGAGAATATTGTTCTATGGCGCTGTTTTTTCCCAGGAAAATGGACAGAGAAGGGGACAGATTTATTCTCCAGCAGATTTCTCTGAAAAAATAAACCTGACCCCTTTTATCTTATGCTTCGATAGATTTAAAATAGCCGTTCGCCTTATAGCGTCGTTTATGAGGCACCACAATTGCACAAAAATCACCTGAACTTATACCCATCCGGGTATCAATCTCTACGTTCAACAACAATAATTATTAGACATTATGAAAACATATAAATATATCGTCATCTCTTTATCTTTAGTCCTGTTATCAGCATGTGTGTCGAGTGGCAAATACGAAGAAGCGGTCACAGAAACAGATAATATGCGCAATTCCCTGAAAGTTACCCAGGAAGAACTGTCTGCATCGGAAGCGGAAATAGACAAAATGCGTAACTCCCTGGGAAACACCCAGGAAGAATTGTCATTATCACAAGCCGAACTGGATAAATTGCGCGAAACCCTGGGTATCACCCAGGACGAACTGTCAGCATCAAAAGCCGAAATTGCCATGCTGAGCAAGATCGAAGCCGAAACCAAGCGCCGAAATGAAATATATGCACAGTTCGTCGATCGCCTGCAGTCCATGATCGACGGCGGCCAGTTGACCGTCAGCATCGATGCCGGCCGCATTGTGATCAACCTGCCCAACAACGTCCTGTTCAACAGTGGCAGCGCAAACTTGAATGCCGAAGGCCAGGAAGCCCTGGCGCAAATCGGTGGTGTGCTCAAAAACTTTTCGGACAGACGTTTCCAGGTAGAAGGTCATACTGACAATGTACCCATTAAAAGCGCACGCTTCCCCAGCAACTGGGAGCTCTCCACTTCCCGTGCACTTGCGGTTGTACACCTGCTGACGGATATGGGAGTTACACCTGAAAACCTCTCGGCAGCCGGTTTCGGTGAGTTCCGCCCCAGGGCAGACAATGAGTCTGATGAAGGCAGGAAGCTTAACCGCCGCATTGAAATCGTTATGCTCCCAAATCTCGATATTCTTTCCAGCGAGCTGCCTAAAGTTGCTTATCAATAAAATTATGGGGTCGGAGTGATTTAATTTCGATCACTCCGACCCCTTTATCTCTTCATCGTTCATTTGCTTAATTCCACTAACGCGTTGATTATTTCATCCGGCTCCATGCGTTCGGTATAGTTCTTGTTAACGTAGGCCGAAACAATTTTGCGATTTGTGTCGATAACATAGGTGGCGGGAATCGGCAGTTCCCAGGTTTCATCGCCATTGAATGCCGGTATATCGAGCCCCCATTCAAGGTACAGCGGACGGATCATTTCGGGCACATGCATGACAATACCGTACTGCCGTGCAATGTGATTACCGACATCGCTGAGCACTTCAAATTGCAACTGGTTCTTTTCAATTGTATTGAGGGAATTGTCGGGCAACTCGGGTGATATGCCGACGAGTGTTGCACCGAGTTCTTTTATCTGTGGCAGTATGTCGTGGACGGACTTGAATTCCAGGCTGCAGAAGGGGCACCAGCCGCCACGGTAGAAATTGAGGACGACGGGGCCCTGTTCGAGCAACTGGTATAGCCGGGTGGATTCGCCGTTTACATTGGGCAGAGTGAAGTCGGTGGCCGTATCACCGGTATTTAATGCCTTGCTGCCGAAATCGCTCGACATAATATACTCGAAGTTCTTCGCGACCGTTGCCTGTGCATCATCCGGAAGCTCGGCGATAAAGTTTTCGACGATTTGTTTGTATTGTTCAGCGTATTTCATGTTGCGTATCCTTTAGCCTGTGAAGGTTGTAAATGTTGCCTGTTCGGTAATGTCGATGGCTGGAGTCATCCACCGACCCAGCATGTTTATCACGCCTGTTGCGTTATAGCGTTATCGTTATAGGGGTCAGACCCCTTTACTCGTTATAGGGGTCAGACCCCTTTACTGAGGCTGAAATGACCAGATCGAGAAAAGGGATCTGACCCCTTTATACCGAGAAAAGGGATCTGACCCCTTTATACCGCTTTACTGAGTCCAGGCTGAAATGACTAGATCGAGAAAAGGGATCTGACCCCTTTATACCGACCCCTTTATACCGCGACCGGGCAAAAACGGTTGCTATTCCGGCAACGGGGCGTTTATTCTACTTGTACGCAATAATGCATCAACTTTACTGCCGTGCTTGAAACCGGGACCCGCGACACTAATA
>CP070838.1:1001743-1007581 GCA_020341835.1 Thiotrichales bacterium
CAAACAGGCCGCCATTATAGACCTTGATGCTGCTGGTGATGGTGTCGGTGACAAACACGCGGTTTTGACCGTCAACGGTCATCGCGCCTGGCTGCACCAGCTCATCGCCACCAAACGAATACCGGTACGCGCCGGTGGGTGAAAGCGCGTGGACTTCATGATTCACGCTGTCGACGATATAGAGCTGGTTGTCGGCAAATCCCATCGCGGAAATACTCTGGATTGCGGTTTTACCGCTTTTCGGCGCATTGACAACCCGGTTGACCGCGCCGGCGCGATTGAACACGAGCACATGTGCGCGCAGCTGATCAGCGATAAATACCTCCGCCTGCACATCATCGACCACTGCCGACACCGGCTGCGGCAGCTCCGCCGAATTCTCGAACACCTGCAACACCCTGCCATCGATATCATACTGTGTTGTCTTTGCCTGGAACTGATCGACCAGATACACAGACAGCCCCCTGTCGACATAGAGCTGAACCACATTGCCCATGTCAGGCACGTCGACGAACGTAGTTATAACCTGGGTCGCACGATCGTATTTGAAGATCTTCTTTTGCGCGGTATCTGCAATGAATATGTCAACCGATTGTGCTGCGACCGCACTGGGTGCGATCAGCCTGACTCTTTCCAGCGGCGGGGTGGGATTCGCCGGGGTGCGTTTCGCGCGGCCGGTCAGAACACCGCTGATGGTGCTCCAGCGGTCGAGCATTCTGTCTTCGGAGGCGCAACTCGCCGATGCGATCTGCTTTTCCGACTCCTTGCCAAACCCGACAAGTCCGGCCGTGGTTGCACAACCGGATGCAAGCATCACGGTGATCACCAGCACAGCAGTCGATATTGTTGCCGACATAACCATTCACGCTCACCAGTTGCCCGGCCCGAGTGTTTTGTGCCCGCCGGTAATACCCGTTTCCATACCCGGCAACCCGGAATGACACAGGTCACAATTCTCAACGGTCCAGGCTGTCTCGCCATCGTGGCAGGCGCCACAGAATTTTCCATCGATAATTCCCTCCATCGTTACCTTGTTGGCACCGACGCGCATTTCAAATCCAAGCTCCGTATGGCAGACACGGCATTGAAAACGGATGCGATGGAACCAGTGGGGATAGACAACGGGTCTCACTCCTTCCTTCTCCGAGTTCCTGTTAAGTACAACATCAGCATACTCAGCTTGTGTCTGCAGGCTCACAATCACCAGTATCGGAACGGCCAGTACTGCAGCAAGCAATCGTATATGTCGAATTTTACAGACCGGCATTTCACCCAGCGCCTGCCTGCTATTGCGATTTTGCCGTGCCATTCAAAGGTACCGAATGACAGCGATTGCATTCTGTTAACGGAAAGGAGACGGCGCCATGACATACGCCACAGTATTCACCTTCGAGTATCTTGCTCATGGTAACCGGTGTAGCGCCAGCCTTTGATTTGAATATTTGTTCGTGGCAGTTTTCGCAATCCAGCCAGCGTGTGTGTGGTTTATGTGGAAACATCACGCGAGGCAGACTGCCGGTATCGTTCATTATAATCTCTGTATCCAGTTGCTTGACTTCGGCCTCCCCGTGGATACTGCTGCGAGGGCGTATATAACCGTCTTCAAATGCACGCACCCAGTCCACCTTGTTGCCAGCACTGTCGGATGGCATCCGCCCCAAAGCATCGCCGGGGTTCTGCAACCACTGCAGCGCAGGATTGAGCGGGTCATGCAGGCCATCCTCCTTGAGCGTCTGCCACTCCGCGTACACTGCGGTCGATGCAAGACAGACGAATGCAAGAAGCAGGATAGACCCTGCCAGCGTTGATGTAGTCGATACGATTCTGATCACGTCAGATTATCCCGGTATATAGATTCCTGCGCTTCGAATCGCACGCACGATCTCCTTGGTTGATTGTTCCAGCGTTGTTACCGCATTCTCATACTCGCCATCGGAGGCCTGTGAATCTGCCTGTTTACGCAGCTCGTCGGCCTTGCCAAGAAACTTGTCCACCATTGCACGCGCACTGTTGTTCTGTTCTATTTTTTCCTTTAACAGCACATCAACCAGCATGCGGTGCGTGTCGTTACGATCGATTTCATAATGGTACTCTTCTTCGCTGTTGGCAAAATTCAGAGAACGGACCAGCGTTTCGCCACCGCGGATATGCTCGATCGCAACCTTCGCTGCAACATAGGCCTCATCCAGCATCTTGCGTCCTTCCTTGACACGGTTATCATCTTTCAGCGCCACCGCCCGATCAACGCGCTGATGCACAAACGCATGCAGCTCATCTTCTTCCTTGGAGGTCATGCCTTTCTCCTTGGCGATATTTTCATAGGCCGTACACAACGCCTGCACGCTTTGCTTCCTGGACTCAAAATCTCGCAGGTCCTTAGCCAGAAAACTCGCGTCTTTTTCAATCATGCGCGTAGCCTCAAACATGGTCATCGTGGCCTGTTTCAACAAGTCAGCGGCCTGTTGTTCATTGCCACTGCTATCTGCCTGCCTTGCCTGTTGGTACAGGTTGACCGCCTGTGAATGTTTGTCTTTCGCGGCGTGGTTGTCACTTCCCTTGATCTGCTGGGCTGCGGAAGATGTCTGAAGCAATTTCTCTACAGACTGCATACGTGATCCGAGCTGGCCGGCGTGGACTATCGTCACGCTCAAAACAGCAAGAAAAGCTGTGGTCAGCAGTTTCATGTTTAGCTTGTATAACATCATCATCACCTGGTCGTTTAATCGTTACTTCCAACCCGCCTTCATCTTGATCATCAGGATCAAAACGAGGCGCCCGATACCCTCAGTGCGCGCGACAGCTTGTCCGTGCTTTTTTCCAGTAGCGCAATACCCTCTTCAAAGTCGCCTTTTTCTGCCGCCGCATCCGCCTGCTGACGCATTTTTGCATTGGCATCGATCATCTTCTGAACAAATGATGCACTGGCCTGTGACTTCGCTGTCTTTTTCTTTTGCAGCATATCAATAATCATTACGTAGCTTTCGTTTCTCTGGACCTCGTAGGCATATTCCTCTTCAAGGCTTTCGAAACTGAGCTCGCGCAGCAAAACTTCTTCATGCCTTGCATTACTCAGGGCATGATCGACCATGTCGGCCGCCTGCCTCATCAGATGATTGGCCATCGCCAGATCACCATCGGCATATTGTTCCTCGGCTGTTGCCATCAGACTGTCAATCTTTTCGCGGTCAAGCATCTTGCGGATATGATCACCCCCTTTCTCATCCGCAATCCGGTCAAATACCACGACAAACATCTCTACATGACCCTTGACCTGTTTGTACAGATCGATACGTGCCTGTTTGACCCTGTCCTGATCCTTGAACTTGCGCGACACCTTGGTCATCAACTTGAGTCCCTCGCTGATATGTACCTCTGCAAGCTCGAACTCTTCCTTTTCACTGTGTTCACTCGCCTGTTCCCACATTTCCCTTGCGCGCTTCAGCTGCTGTTTTGCTTCCTCATCATCGCTTTTTTCAATCCTGACCGACACCGGCGAGCTGTGCACGAGCCAGTCGAGAAACTTCACCTTGTTATAAACCGACCCCGGCTTCTCGCTAGCGGCATGCACAGAACCGCCGACAGCTGCGAACAATAGCAACGCTATCAGCACGCTACGTAGTGTTGAGACCATGAAAAATCCATTATGTGCCATCGTTCTGTACCATTTAGCTTTTCCTGATTAAATTTTTAACTCATTTTGCCGCCGCCTTGGCGCCGGCAGATTGCTTCTTTTTCTGGGAATGGCAGCGTCGGCATTCCGAAACCGGGAATGCGACTTTGCCATGGCAAACACCGCATTTCTCACCAAGCAGGATTGAGGCCATGGTGATGTTGTTCGCTCCCTTCTGTGGAACGAATATTGCCGGATGGCAATTGGAGCAGTCCAGCCATTCGGTATGCTGTTTATGCGGATAGACCACATTGGGCATCGAGCCCTTGACCTCGTGCACGATATTCAGATCCATCACGATCGGCTGCACTTCCGGGTCGTTTCTGTCATAGCGCGGCTGGATTTTTTTCTCATCGAGTGCCTTGACCCAGTCGATATAGTTACCAGACTTGCTTTTGGGCAAGGTACCAAAAGCACTTTTGGGTGTCTGTAACATAGAAGCACCCGGGCCATCATGAATCCCGTCCTCCGTCGGTGGCGGGTTGCGTTTTGACGGCGGCGCCATCAGCCGGTTGAACTGGTTGGGATCCGCCGAATGCGATTCCTTGTTGACCAGAAAAAGCAACAGGATAAATACTGCGATTACTGTAGCGGCGGGGGTGATCAAATTCTTTACGATGCTCATAGTGCGGCCTCACTCGGTTGCTTTGCCGCCAGTCGGCGCTACCAGTTTCTGCAAGGTACTTTCGTGCACCTGTGTTGGCGTGCCTGGCGCACCTGAATGACACAGATCACAGTTCTCGACCGACCAGGCAAGATCCCCGTCATGGCATGCCCCGCAATACTCGCCATCGATAATCTTGAGCATGTTTATTTCATTTCCACCGGCTTCGAATTTGAAGCCAAGATCGGCATGGCAGACCTTGCAGCGAAACCTCACCCGGTGGAACCAGTGCGGGAATACAACCGGCCTCATCCCTGCCGCTTCCGAATACTTATTGATTACAACGTCACCATATTCCGCATGAGCATCCCGTGTAGTTAACAAATCCACCGCAACGAGTACCATTGATAATAAAAGTACGATGGCCAACACGACATTTTCATCATATTTTTTCACTTGGATACTCCTGTTCTGTATCACCTGGTTAACAATCAAAAATCACCAATCATTCTTCGTATCTGGAAGAGGAAGTAATTCTGTTTTTCACCCTGTATATCCGATAGTCGACTGATACCCCTGACCTGCAACCTGCCAACGGTATATTCAAGCCTGTTTTCCCATTGAGTATCATCGCGTCTTACCCTGTCTCCAGTCGGATCGCCGATGAGCGGCGCATACGAATTACTGACGTGACGAAAGGTTGAATAAAAGGCCAGTTGTGGCACGCGAAACACAGCCAGCTTGAAGTAGGTAAGATCAAGCGTTGAGGTAGGCACCCAGTCGCCGTTTCCTTCCTCGGTCAATCCCGGAATCGCCGGACGGTAGTTTCTGGAAACCTGCAAGGTCGCATTTGCGCGAAATGACGAGGTCGACGATATTTTGCTGTCCACCGATGCCTGAAAGTTGATTAACTGAAATTCGCCTTCAATATTGTCGCTGTTCGGACCACTGGCAATCGTGCGGTTGTCGCTGAGCGAAAATCGCGCCATGCCGTTCGACCTGACCCCCCGCTTGTTCCAGGAAGCCGACCCGGTTGAAGTCAGCGTCATACTGGAAAAATCATCGGTGTCTGTCAGCGAATTGATACTCTGACCCCAACGTAGCGAATAAAAATGCCGGTTTTCTGCTGCAATATTCTTGTCCAGGTTATAACCGATCAGACCGCCTGCCTCCTGCAGTCGATCACCATCTTCGTTGGTATTTCTCAAATCCATCTGGCCGAACCAGCTGGCATCAAGATTCCACGGGTTATAAGTACGTGACGAGTAGATCGCATTCACGGCCTGAAAATGCGTCGTTGTCTTGTCAGTTTCAGACTCGGCACCGGTTATGCCCACGTTGGCATTGAACACCCAGCGCGGTGACCATTCATAGGTGCCGCCCAGGGTACCGGTCGCAGTCTGTGCCTCGTTGGCCACACCCGATGTAACATTTTCGCGCGTCAACGCACGTATGGTACCGTTGATTCTCAACGGGCGTTTTGTGCGTGGCCGCCAGAAACCGAAACTGTTGAGCTGGACAACATCAGATTCAAAGCTGCTGGTTTCCGTCGTTATGGCACTGC
>CP070838.1:1007681-1015690 GCA_020341835.1 Thiotrichales bacterium
TACCATGAATGGGCGGATATCAGCGTCCACCCGGACCTGACTTCGGCGTGCAGCAGGCCCGGTAATATCTATGCAGTCTCGACACGCGGCACCCGATTGTATACCGATGCACGCCTGCAGGCGGGTGACACGCTGGTGTTTGGCCCGGAAACAAGGGGGCTGCCTCAGGATTACCTCGATACCCTGGACCAGAACCGGATACTGCGCATTCCCATGCTGGCGAACAGCCGCAGCCTTAACCTGTCCAACGCGGTCGCGGTACTGGTATACGAAGGCCTGAGGCAGAACAGCTTCAGCGCGGCCTGCGGCGACCTGGGCTAGCCCGCGTTTCTCACCAGGCAGCGTTGAATACGGATAAGGCATTGAGCCTATGGGTAAAACCCGGCTTTCCCCGCGAGCTTTGCGCCTTTGCGAGAGCAAAAACAGGTATCTCTCGCTGAGACGCTGAGCACGCAGAGGTTGTTGGTATTTTCGTATCAATTCAACGGATTTAAAATTGCTTTGCGAGAGAAAAAGATCAATTAATCTCGCCAAGTTTTTAGGGGATGTGTTTAGACCAATAGCGTTCTGGCTTTCCCCGCGAGCCCTGCGCCTCTGCGAGAGCCAAAACAGGCGGGCTGCCGCCCGCGCCTGCTTCCTTGATCCGGCTGAGAAATACGGGCTAAATCAGCTCGGCGATCGACTTTCTTTCCAGCAGCGAGCGAACCGCATCGTGCGGATGAAAACCCTGATACAGAACCTTGTGAACCTGCTCGATAATCGGCAGCTCAACCTGGTGCTCCTTGCCCAGCCTGACGGCTTCCAGCGAAGAACGAACGCCCTCGATTTCCTGACCTATTTCCTCGGCAATCTGCTGTTTGCTCAAACCCTGCGCCAGCAGCAGGCCGGTGCGCCGGTTGCGTGACTGATCGTCTGTACAGGTCAGCACCAGATCGCCCAGTCCGGCCAGACCCATGAAGGTGTCACGATTACAGCCCATGGAATCGCCCAGGCGCATGACCTCTGTCAGACCCCGGGTAATCAACGCAGCCCTCGAATTGGCGCCAAAACCCAGGCCGTCGGCTATCCCGGCGGCTATCGCCAACGGGTTTTTCAGCGCACCGCCGAGCTCGACTCCGGCGACGTCATTGCTGGTATAGGCGCGGAAATAGCCATTATGCAGGCAGTCACGCCATTCATTGGCAACCTCCTCCAGATCCGAGGCAACGGTAATCGCCGTGGGCAGGTCACGGGCCACCTCATTCGCGAAAGTCGGACCGGAAATCACCGCCAGCTGGTCACACTGGGGAATTTCCTCGTTGAAGATCTGATGCAGCAACTTGCCGGTGCCCTCTTCGAGCCCCTTGCTGGCCCAGGCAATCGACATTTCCGGCTTGAACATCGACGCAGACGCATGCAAAAAGCCACGATAGGCATGGCTGGGGATGACGATGAGTACCAGCAAATCGCCGCCATGGAGCGCATCATTCAGATCAGTGAAAAGCTCCAGTCCATCCGGGAAGGCCACATCAGGTAGATAACGCTGGTTACAACGCTCCTGTTGCAGCTGCCTGATATGCTCCGGGTTATAACCCCAGAGCCTGACGTTCAGTCCGGCACGCGCCAGATGAATCGCCAGCGCGGTCCCCCATGAGCCGGCACCAAGAACCGCAACGGTTTTATGTTGCCTGACCACCGGGCGAGCTTAATGCGCCGTATCCTGGGAAGCTGTCGCTGTCTGTTGCTGTTGCGCCTGCTGCATATAGAGCGCATTGAAGTTCACCGGTGCGAGCAGCAACGGCGGGAACCCGCCCTTGCTGACGAGTTCGGCGATGGCTTCTCGCGCAAACGGAAACAGCGTCTCCGGACAAAAGGCACCGAGCATGCCGCGCAGGTTTTCGGCATCAAATCCGGCGATGGTGAATATCCCTGACTGGGTCAACTCCACCAGGAAAGCGGTCTTCTTGTTCTGCTTCGCCGTCACCGTTAATTTCAGATCGACCTCAAAGGTATCCTGTCCGATCGACTGGTTGGTGCTGTTCAGCTGGATGTTGACTTCCGGTTGCCACTCGCCATCAGCGAATACGGCTGGCGTATTGGGTGATTCGAATGAAACGTCTTTCAGATAGAGCTTCTGTATTGAAAATTGCTGGTCCTGCGCCTGTCCCTCTGGTTGCCCTTGCGCAGCTTGGTTTTCCTCGGCCATGATGAATTCTCTAGATTGAATATGAAATTTATTTTTTGGTCAGCGGCAAATTGGCATCTTGCCAGCCCGCAATGCCGCCGGCAAGGTTATGCACATCGCTGAAACCCGAGTTCTTCAGTATTCTGCAGGCCTTGCCGGATACGTTACCGGTGCGGCAGTACATCAAAACCGGGCTGTCTTTTGCCGCCGATACGCTGTCAACTTGCTGTTTCAAGGTTGATATCGGGATATTTTTCGCGTTCTTGATGTGGCCTTTATTGAAATCGGCAGCTTCGCGCACATCCACGACGACTGCGTCATCGTTCATCAACCGGATCGCGGCTGTCGGATCCACCTGATTTGCCTTGCCCGACTGGTGATCGTATTCAGCCTTGACAAGCAGCGCCAATACCGCAACCAGCGCACCAACCAGGAACAGGTGGTTGCCTGCGAATTCGATTAATTGTTCCATAGAAAGTGGAGTTCGTTATTTCGCCTGTAAACCCGGGCAGGATCAATCCGGTATTTTTTTAGCCGAACAGAAGACTTCCTGCATCATGCCGATCAGACGCAGTGTACGCGTGTCACTGACCCGGTAGAATACCTTGTTTGCATCTTTACGCGAAGCGAGTATACCTTTATCGCGCAGAATAGCCAGATGCTGGGAAATATTGCTTTGTGATGTACCCACGGATTCGACAATATCCTGTACACTCACTTCCTGGTCGCCCAGGGTACACAGGATCTTGAGACGAAGCGGATGAGACATGGCCTTAAGGGAACGGGATGCCCGGTTGATATCTTCTTCACGGGTCATCAGAACAGTATTTTCGAGGTTTGCTACGATCATCTTTGTGTAACCTATTACTAGTAGTTATTATAATTATATAAGTAAACAGCGAAACAATAATACACGTTTTTTATTTAAATAAAACACCGATTATCAGGAAACGGGCAATATTTTTATATTTTCGCCGGCGTAAATAGCCTGGAAACCCGTTCAGGGCAGTAAAAAACTTACATGTACCCCAGATACAGAATCGCTAACTGTATATTTATACTGTTATTTTCGTTGTTATTTCTTCCAGGTTCGGTATTTGCCGCTGACAATGATGAATTCCAGCGATACCAGAAAAAGCTCGAACGTGTCCAGCAGAGCATCAATAAAGTCAAACAGCACCTGAAAAGTACGCGCTACAAGCGCGGACATGTCGTTACCGACCTGAAACAGCTGGAAGGCGAGATCAGCAAAAATTCAGCCGCCCTGGGCGAAACTGAAGCGAAAATAGACGGCCTCAGCAGCAAGATCTCCGATTTGCGCGGCGAGTTGTCCGGACTGCAGGAAAAGCTGGATAAACAGCGCCAGAGGCTGTCGGCGCAGCTCCGGGCCGCCTACGCGATCGGACGACAGCAACAGGTAAAAATGTTTTTAAATCAACAAGATCCGGCCGAAATGGGGCGTGTGATGGTGTATTTCGATTATCTCAATCGCGCCCGGGAACAACAAATCCGTGAATTTCTGCACAGTATCGAAGAAAAACGGCGTGTCGAGGCCGAACTGCAAACCGCGCTCGATGACCAACAGGACGCCATGGACACCCGCAGAAAGCAGAAAAAATCGCTGTTATCTCAAAGACTTAAGCGTAACGAGCTACTCGCCCGCCTGGAGCGTCAAATCAGCAACCAGGAACAGAACCTGACCGAACTGGAGGGCAGCCGCAACCGCATCGAAGATTTGCTGATGTCGCTCGGCGAGCTGCTCGCCGATATTCCACAAAGCCCTTCGGATTCAAGACCGTTCAAGAAACAGAAGGGCAAGCTGCCCTGGCCGGCCTCGGGGCCGTTCCTCGCGAGCTACGGCGAGGCGCGCAAGCAGGGTGGGCTTAAATGGAATGGCGTTCTCATCAGCACCAAACACGGCACCCCGGTTCGGGCCATCAGCCGTGGTAGGGTCGCATTCGCAGACTGGCTGCAAGGCTTTGGTTTTATTACGATTATTGACCATGGCGATGGGTATATGAGCCTCTACGGCCATAACGAAACCCTGGTCAAACAGGCGGGCGAGTGGGTGAATGCCAGCGAGGTCATCGCCACCAGCGGCGACAGCGGCGGACAGCCCATGCCGGGGGTTTATTTCGAGATTCGCTCGCGCGGAAAGCCGGTCAATCCGAGCCAATGGTGTTCCCGCAGGAACAAACATGTCGCTGAACTTAAATAACCTCTCATCGGGAACAAGTAGACGGCCGACAGCTCTATATATAATAATGTGTCATACCGGATACGATTTTAACGGCATCTGGGCTATAGTAATGAGGTACAGGGCCACCAAGGCCTGGAGAAATTCATGAGCAAACAATTCAAGACCACGTTAGTACTGGTCTTCGGCGTATTTTTAGGGATCTCGGCATCACTGACCGGCAACGTGCTGGCCAACAAGGAAGAAGCCAAGGGCTTACCACTGGATCAGCTGCGAAACTTTTCTGACATCTTTTCCCGAATCAAGTCCGACTATGTTGAAGACGTAGAAGACGAAGTTCTGCTGGAACATGCCATCCGCGGCATGCTGTCCGGTCTGGACCCTCATTCAACCTATTTGAGCCCGGATGAATACAACGAGCTCAGAATCGGTACATCCGGCGAATTTGGCGGTCTTGGCATCCAGGTCGGCATGGAAGATGGCTTTGTAAAAGTCATATCGCCGATCGATGATACGCCCGCATTCAAGGCCGGGCTGAAATCGGGGGACCTGATCATCCGACTGGACGACAAAACAGTCAAAGGGCTCACGCTGAATGAAGCCGTCAAGATCATGCGCGGCAAGCCGGGCACCGATATCGAGCTGACCGTCGTACGGGAAGGCAAGGACAAGCCGCTCAAGTTCGTGGTAACCCGCGACATCATCAAGGTGAAAAGCGTCAAGAACAGAATGCTTGACCCCGGTTATGGCTATATCCGCATCAGCAACTTCCAGTCCCGCACCGCACCGCAATTGCTGCAAGCCATCAATGATCTCAAGGAAGAAAACAAGGCCAGCCTGAAGGGACTGGTGCTTGATTTGCGCAACAATCCCGGTGGCGTGCTTAACGCGGCGGCCGAGGTATCCGACCTGTTCATCGACAAAGGCAAACTGGTCTATACCGAAGGGCGTATCGATAACTCGCACTACGAGTACAATGCCAAACCCGGTGACATCCTCGATGGTGCCCCGGTGGTCGTATTGATCAACGGCGGCTCTGCCTCAGCCTCTGAAATTGTCGCCGGCGCATTGCAGGACCACAAACGTGCGGTCGTGATGGGCAGCAAATCCTTCGGCAAGGGTTCGGTCCAGACCATACAGGAACTGCGCAGTGGCGGGGCAGTCAAGATTACGACAGCCCGTTATTTCACTCCGAATGGCAGATCGATACAGGGTGCCGGTATCACTCCGGATATCGTCCTCGATAAATACACGGTGACATCAGCGGAAGAGGACTCGTATTCCAGTATCAAGGAATCAGACCTGAGTAACCATATCAGCAACCCGACCATGTCCGATGAAGACATCAAGAAATCGGACAATGACACCAAAAAGTCAAAAGGTGACAAGATACTGGCCACAGAAGACTATCAGTTGCACGAGGCTCTGCTGTTATTGAAAGGCTTGACGATACTCAATAAGTCCTGACAGGTACACAACCATATTGATGTGGTTGCAACGACAATGCAGGCGATCAGTAACACTCGGGTTACTGATCGCCTTTTTTGTGCCTGCGGCCTACGCAGAGAAGCTGGCCAGCATTATTATCGACGACCTGGGCAACAACCTTGAATTCGGCAATATGGCCATCGCATTGCCCGGCCCGGTCACACTGGCCTTTCTACCACATACTGTATTTGCGGCCGATCTTGCCGACAGGGCTCACGGAGCCGGCAAAGAGGTCATGCTGCATCTGCCACTGCAGTCCGTCCGCCACCACAGCTATACACCCGGCACACTGAAACTGCACATGACCCATCAGGAATTCGTCAGCCAGCTCAAGGCAGACATCAACTCCATCCCTCATGTTCGCGGCCTCAACAACCATATGGGAAGCCTGCTCACACAACACCCGGGGCACATGAACTGGCTGATGTCTGCGCTGGCAGAAGCAGGCGACCTGTACTTCATTGACAGCAGAACGACAAAAAAATCTGTCGCGTCACGGTTTGCTCAAATGCATCGGGTGCCGCACCTGGATCGTGATATTTTTCTTGACCCTGATGAGCGGCCTGAAACCATTCGGCGGGAATTCAGCCGTTTTATTGCCAGAATCAATCGCAATGGATTTGCCATTGCTATTGCACATCCTTATCCCCAGACCATACAATTTATCGAACAACATCTTGATACGCTCGAAGGGCAGGGCATTAAACTTGTCCCCGTATCGGAACTGATCGCCAGAAAACATAAACGCGGGGTAATCAGCAATGTCGCGAGTACTGGTGCCGCTGGCACAGGGTTGTGAAGAACTTGAAGCCATAACGATAACCGACCTGCTGGTTCGTGCCGGCATCGAGGTCACCACTGCCGGACTGGATCACAGGCCTGTGACCGCATCCCGCGGCACCACCATCATCCCGGATACCTCGATTGAGACCGTGCTCGATCAGACCTTCGACCTTATCGTGCTACCCGGCGGCCTGCCGGGCGCTGACAACTTGCGGGATGATGCCAACGTTCAGACTCTATTGAAAAACCACGCCGATAAAGGCAAGTATATCGGCGCCATCTGCGCCGCCCCGAAAGCCGTCGCTGCCGCAGGCCTGCTTGAAGGCAAAACCGCTACGGCATACCCAGGCGTACTCGAAGCCCTGGATGACCGGCAAATCGCTGTAAAAAACTCGGCCATCGAAATAGACGGAAACATTGTAACCTCACGGGGCCCGGGCACTGCGATGGATTTTGCGCTCACCCTGATTGAACTCCTGGAAGGCCCTGCCAGGAGGAACGAAGTCGACCAGCAGCTGGTGCGATAATCCCGCCGCAGCCCACGCAAAACCACAACAGGAGTGGGATTATAGATCCTGCCAAACCGCTATAATACTTGACAAGTTTACTAGGTTTTTATGTACGGAGTATTAGAGTATGCAGGCAGAAGTTAACGGCAAGGTCATTCAACTCAGCGAGGCCGGCTGGCTTGAGAATCTCGACGAATGGAGCGAGGATCTCGCGGTGCAGATTGCACACAACGAAAAGATTGATGAGCTGACCGAAGAACACTGGGACATCATCAATGAGGCGAGGGAGTATTTCACCGAAAATGGCCAGGTGTGTGAACCGCGGGCGTTCTCGAAAATCATGAAGAAAAAGTATGGAAAGGACCGCAGTGACCAGAAATACATCTATTCCCTGTTTCCTACAGGCCTGATCAAGTGTGCCAATAAAATCGCCGGACTGCCGAGGCCGAAAGGCTGTAGTTAACGCCCCGTTCCGATCTCCTGACACCACGATATGGCAGCGGCTGCGCTGCGAGCTCAATGATAATAATGGCTCAGCATTAGCGGTCTGTCAGCGGAGGGGACAGGCAGTACAGACTCTCGTGCCGCCTGCATCTTGATGCAAAGGCTCAGCTGCTGCCCAGCTGAAGCAGAGACAATATGCGTTATATCATCAGGATCGAGCTCGGCCGTAGCGCTGAGTTCGATCAGATCCTGTTGCGAAATGGTCAAGCCTGTGTCCGGGATTTTCATTTTCAGTACCAGCCGGCGCTTGTTGCCTGAGATCTCGAGTATTCCGGTGATTTCTGCAGGTTTTTCCGTAAATGAATAGTCGACCGCCTCGAATGAGAGATGATCGAGTTCATCAGACAGCTGTTCGTAATCAACC
>CP070838.1:1015790-1042928 GCA_020341835.1 Thiotrichales bacterium
GGTGATTTTAACCCACCGCGGACCGAGTTACGCGACATTCCCGCGCCTGAGGGCAATTCGCAGCTGAAGCCGCTTCTACGTCGCCAGGTACCATTTCGGAAAAGCTGTAGGAGCGGCTTCAGCCGCGAACATCCCCCGCTCCCTTGATTGGCGACTAACGCGATTGTCAGCCAGATCTATGAAAATCACGCGAACCAGCACCTAGGATTCGAACGCAGAAACATACAAAGAGAGGAAAGCAGCTCGGGCCTGCCAACGATTACAATCCCACCTCTACGGGTTTTATTCAGGCGAATCGTCGCCTTTTTCGACAGTAAAGTACCACTCGGTACCATCTTCGGTCAGCGCCACCTTGCCTTCACCCTCAAGGTCATTGACGACACCGATCGAGCGCTTGTAAAAACTGTAACCCTTTCTGCTCATCAATTGATCCACTGCCTTGTCAACGCAGCCTCGCCGGGCCTCGTCGGTTTCAGCGGGGTCATAACAGCCATTGCTGGCAGCGGTCTTGTCAGCCCCGTAGAGGAGATTGTTCGTATTGTCCACGTGGGCAACATAGGACGAGTGCGTGCGGTATTCAGTACAGCCGGCTAATACGATGAAAGCGATGGAAATGACTGTCAGGCTCTTCATGAGATTACCCTTTTATTCGTGTTGTGCTCATAGCACCATGTAATCATATCCAGCGGCAAAATTACAGCCCCGGCATCTCGCTCGCATATCCTCGAAACACGGGGAAAGTCCACTGCTGCCCTGCTTCCATGTCGTTCCAGCATGTTTTTGGCTGGAACCCAGTGACATAAGACGCTGGATGCCTGCCTTCGCAGGCATGACGATTGCACTTTGTTCTGCTCCAGTAACTGACTAGCGGACCAACCGCAACGTCTTCAGGTAGGTAAGGCTCTCGCCGCCGAGATTATTACTGTCCGACTTGATACCAATCGCGACCAGTTCACCCGGGTCCCCCGGCCCGAAAGCCTGCTGGAAAATGGTTTTCACGGGAAAGCTGGCGGTCTGGTAGCCGTCAGCCTCTGAACGGTCAGGCAGCATGTAGTAGCGGATGTTGTCGGGTTTGCGTTCGGATTTGGCCACGGTTCCCGCTGCGTGTGCGGCACTGTCGGTCAGGGCCAGGTGCAGCAGATCATCTTTTGTGCGGAAACTCAAAAAAATCCTCAGTGGGGCGTCCTCTTTGTCTTTCTGGTTCAACTGCGCCCCTTGTGCCTGTAATTTGACCCGGTAGGCAAGCTCCACCGCCAGGGTATCGCCTACAGCCACGCCTGGCTCGAACGGATAAATGATATGGGAACTTGAATCCTTCTCCTGCATCACCAGGCAGGGCTGGGAAACGCCATCACAAGGCCCGATCCGCCAGTACTCCGGACGACGCTTGAATAACAGGTAGCTAAAAGGCTTGAAGCCATTCGATTCCATCCACGCCGGAAAGGCTTCAGGCCCCACGTCCCCGGATTCACTAACGAGATCCAGGCGCCAGACCTCAGTGTCGCCAGAGGCAAAACCAGGCAGCGTGACAAGAAGAGCGCTCGCACAAACCGCAAAAAGAATACTTCGTGGAAAATTCAGCATGCAAAAACAATTTAATCAAAAGGGTCAGAGTCGTTTGATTCCTTTTGACCCGTTTGGTTTATTCCACCGGCAAAATTTCAATCGACTCTGACCCTTTTGGTCCACAATAATAGGGAATGTAGCGATTAAATAATAGCCAAGCTTCTCATGGTCAAAAAATTATCGCTACGCTCCCTTTAATTCTTACACATAAGCGTATGGCCGCTTTGGAGCATTAGTGGTTGCTGGATTCGAATGTCGGGCGACACGCTCACAAATTCCCGGGATCGGCTGCCACTGGGTGGTGATGACGCCTATGGGCCTAAAGAGTCAGCCGCGCCCTGATGCCGGCAATCCAGATCGAACTATCATTCGGATTCAGCGCGGGATCTTTTATGTACTGCAGATCCGGTGTAATTGCGAAATGTTTCGACAGCATGAAGCGATAGAAAACCTCGGCGGTGTACTGGTCGTTCAATCCGGGCGCAATCGTCAATGATGACGGGGTCGATTTGCTCAGGCCGATGCTGAACAGCTCGCCGCTGTCCCAGTCGTAGATACCGAACCCGACACTCAACACCTTCTCGTTCAGCGCACCACCACCGCCGTCTGAATCACCGTAGCGCAGGAACGGCATGTACTTGTCCTGGAAAAAGTGTGCCGCCGAAAATGTCCAGCCGCTGCCCTTGGCTTCGGTGACCGCGCCCTGGTCGTTGGTTTGCGCGTCAGATTCCCAGTATACGAAATGGATGTTGTCGAAATAGCGCCGCTCGAACGTCGTGGTGTAGCCGATTTCGATGTGCTTGAAATACTCGTTCTTGTCGAAAAAATCGCTCAGACTTTCACCGGGCTTGTCCGGGCTGCCGCCGGCGTCCATCAAACCGGCAACCACGTAGAAATTATCGGAAAGCGCGATCCCGCCATAACCGCCAAAACCCTGGTCGGGGATGCCGATGGAAGGGTTGGTGGAAAAATTCAGGTTCATGAACGCGGTCTGTGGATTGATCAGACCGTAGAGATCGAGAAAGTCGGTGTTGTCGATCTGGCCGACGACGTAGTTCAGCTTGCCATCGCGCGTCTTGTGCTGCCAGTACAGGTTGGTCAGTATCCAGCCCTTGTCGCTGAACTGGGTACCGACAATCGATACCGCGCCCAGCCCCGCGACGCCGCCGGGGCCGAAGGTACCGAGTCCCAGGTCCTGCGGTGCAAGATCGGTCGCAATTTTATGACGGTTTTCCAGCTTGAAAACAAACGTTCCGCTTGATCCCTTATCCTTGTTGTTCATCACGGTCCACGAAGCCGGCAGCTGCAGCATGCCGCCCCAGGCCTGGTCCTCACCCACGGAATTGTTCGCTTTCTGGTACAGGGTCGAGTAGTTGATGCCGTAACCCAGGCCATAATCGTTCATTGCCCGCTCCTTGGCCTCGAACCATCCGGGCATCAGGTCCTTGATGAAGTCGCCGGTCGGCGCCGGTTTGTTTTCCTCCTTCAGATCAACACCGACACTGCCGGGTCCGCCGAATTCGGGAATGTCATCATAGGCAGACTTTTCTTCCGCTGCTGATTCAAACACCGCAATCGATGCGCCCAGGACAAAGCTGATTAGTATTTTTTTTGTGCTCATGTGTCGATTCCTGCGATTACAGAATTCAGTTTCAGGGTTTGACGAAGTTTACCCAAATTTCCATGTGCATCATGATTATGCTAAACACATATCTCGTCGTGATCCGCATTGATCGCATCACCAATAAACAGAAACAGGGCGCCAGGCGCCCTGTTTGTCTTTCTCACCCGACATCAAGGTTGCTACATATTGAACGAGTGACCAGCCGGTGCCGGTGCCGCCCGGAAGGATTCATGTTCCGGATCAACCAGCAGGTTCTTGTAGACTTTGCCGTCCTTCATCACCATTCTCAGGTTATCGCCCTCGAGGATCAGACTGACGTCTTTGGTCGGATCACCGTTCCAGATCAGGATATCGGCCCAGGCACCCTCTTCCACTACGCCCAGCTTGGCATCGAGAAAATCATTCCTGCTCTGGTTTGTTTCCTCTCGCAAAAACTGACCCGGCAACGACGTCGACATTTTCATGGTTTCCAGTGATGTATATCGCAGGTCTTCCGGCAGAAGCGTTGTGGGTGCCGCAGCGTTCACGATCGCGTTATGCCAGTTATCCCAACCAAACATATCCGAACCATTGAAAGTTTTGATCTTGTGTTTCTTCATCGTCTTGATGGCATTGATCACACCTTCACATACCATCTTGCCTTTCTTGATCATGACATCTGTGTACCAGTCAGGATACTCCCCGCACAGCAGTGCGTAACCACCGTAAGGCTGGAAAGACCACCAGGCATCAGCTTTCTTCAACTCCTTGATCGACTTTTCAGTGGCCAGAAAACCGTGTTCGAAACTCCTGACACCTGCCTTGACTGACTTGAGATACGCATCATCGGTATAGGCATGGATGGCAACGTAGGTACCGTATTCACTGGCAGCCTGAACCGCCGCCGCCATTTCTTCCGGTGAAGGTGATTGCAGATGCAACGGGTCGAACTCACTGGCCACGCCGCCGCCGGCCATGACCTTGAGGAAATCGGCACCGTTGCGCAGGTTCCAGCGCGCCGCTTTTAGCCACTCAGCACGACCATCCACTACATGCGTGTTGCCAACAAGTTGCTGGTAGTCCTTGGCTCCCGGCCCTGCGGTGCGAGTATTCCAGTCGCTGTGCCCGCCGGTTGGCCCCAGTGCGGGGCCGGAAGTATACATGCGTGGACCAGGCAGAATACCTTCGTTGACCGCCTTTTTCATCCCAAGAGTCTGACCGGCGATGTCGCGTATCGTAGTGAAGCCACTGCGCAAAAGGTACTCCGCCGCACGCGAAGCATGAGCACCTTGTACATAGGCATCCCAATTATTACCTGCGGCCGTGCCACCATTAAGTGTTAAATGCTGGTGCATGTCGATCAAACCGGGGGTTAGCGTGCCACCCTGGCCATTTATAGTCGTTGCATTCGGCGCCTTGATGCCCTTGGCGATCCTCTTGATCTTGTTGCCCTCAACCAGGACATCGACGCCTTTCTGGACTTCATCACTGGTGCCGTCCCAGACGTCGACATTGACAATCAGCACCTGCGCGGCTTTGTTTTCGGCAACGGCTGTTGTCACAGCGGAGAAAACCAGCATAACGGCTGTCAGCAATGCAGTTAGCAGGTATGGCTTCTTGTACATACATTTTCCCTCTGAAATGGTTAATCAGCTGTTCGTTATATTCGAATTCAGCACGGTTTATAAGATGTTGAACCGTGACATAGAATAAAAGATATGTAAATGAGAATAATTATTCTTGCCATTTTGCGACAAATAATGGATGCTGGATCATCTCGTCGCAAAATGGCAATTATTCTTCAGCCAAACTATTGTGAAGTTGTGCTGCAGTGATCCACGCGAATGTGATGTAAACAATGCCCGTAACAAAAGCACATAAATCTGCTACCAGGGTCCGTGAAAATCCTGACATACCTCTGGTGAAAGCGGCATTCGCAGCGTCATTCAGAATTGCCATGGAAAACAATGGTGTTTCAGCGGAACAGTATTTCCGCAAGTTTCACCTGCCCACGTCCGAACTGACTGACCCGGACGCGCTCATACCCGAAAAGCCCTTCTGGCGCCTGATCAACCAGGTCGCTATCGCCGAGATGATTCCCGATTTCGGCATGCAGGTTGCGCAGGCCATACCCTGGTACAAAACTGAAACATTGCAACCGCTGCTGCATGGCAAACAGCCACTGGAAACGGTACTCGAAAAATTCTGTGACGCCGCCGGCTCACAAAGCAACACCTCGGCTTTCAAGTTGCGCGTGGAGGGCGACCTGTGCTGGTTCGAACATCATAGCGAGATCCTGGTCAAAAACGACATACAAATGGAGAACTATCGGCTGACCAATATGATCGAGCTTGTGCAGCTGGCGGCCGGCAGAAACTGGAAACCGGTATTCATGCGCATGAGAATGGACGACAACAAGGTCATTCGAAAAAACCGGTTGCTTGAGGGTTGCGCCCCGGAGTTCTCACAGGAGCGAACGGCTATTGCGATGCCTGTGGGCCTGCTGAATGCAAACGTCAGCATTCAACCTGCCGGGGCCAGCGGCAGGGATAATCCAGTGGATGAGATAGGGAAAAAATCGGAATTCATCGCGGCCCTGAATACCGTCATCAGCCAGTATATCCTGGAAAAAGACCTGTCCATCGATACGATTGCAGAACTCGCAGGGTGCTCGACACGAACACTGCAACGAAGACTCAAACAATACCAGATCAGTTACACGAACCTTCTGAACGAAGCACGTATGCAGTACGCATGCTCAAACCTGACGTTTACCGCGACAAAGATAACCGACATCGCGCAGCAACTTGGTTACAACGATACCGCACATTTCACCCGCGCGTTCAAGCGATGGACCGGAATGACACCTTCTCAGTACCGCAAAGCAAATCATTGATGCAGAATCAAAAAAATCGGGCTCAGACTGCTATTTTCAGAAATCAAAAATTGCATTCTGAGCCCGATTTCCGCAGGAAAGACCAGATAAACGCGGAGGTTTACTCGCGCCTCACCAGACTCCTGGAATTAATCGGTAAGCCGTTTTCCTGGCATATTCCGCATAACCCGCCAGTTCGACATGCAACGTGCGATCTTCCAGGTACGTTCTCACAATTAACAACACCGTCAGAAAAAACGCGATGATCAATGCATAGCGGGATCCAAGCGCAGCGGGGACTGCGAACAGCAGAATGATCACTACGGTATACATGGGGTGACGAACGAGCGCGTAGGGCCCGCTAGTAATCACCTTGTGCTCACGCTCGGCATCGATCTTCACCACCTGTGACAGAAAAGTATTCTCGCGCATCACCCAGCCGAGAATCACGAAGCACGGCAGGTGTATCAGCATCGCCACAACCCTTACCCACACGGGCAGGGGTTCACTCCACGCATAACGCACAAGATCAAACCCGGGCAGCAGGTAAAGCCCGATAGCCGCAATAAAAAACAGCAACATCAACACCTTGTCCCAGGCCTTTTGTTCCTTGTGCAACGGCACGAGTTTCAGCCGCTCTGCGAGCAAGGCAGGGTCATGGCGTAGTAGATAAATCGTCATGACAAGCCCAAAAACCGTCCACAGCGCGACCAGCACCCACGCCTCCCACCACATCCATGTACCCGCCGGCCACATCAGCGCAACGGCGAACAAAGCCATACGCACCACAAATCTCAACCAGATTATGCCGGGTGTTTGTTTATTCATCGTGCTATCAATCGATCGAACCGTCCTGTTGCACAATTACACATTGCGCAGCCGTGTTTTTCGCTTCAGCATTTGTCATGATTAATAGCAATAGCATTGCACAAACTTCCGTTCGAATCGATTGCCAACGGGAACACATCCCCCAGCTTCACCATGTATATGGATTCTGTGATAAAAAGGATTATCACTCTTTTGCGCAGATCCTGATGAAACGATTATTGATCACAATTGCAGCATCACTGCTGCTCTTCGCTGACTGCGCTGCCGTATCGTCAGCTGCAGACCTGGAGCGGCGGTTTTCGATGGCAATCAGCGGCGGTGCCAGCAAGGGCGCGTACGAGGCCGGACTGAACTGGGGCCTGCTGAAAATGATGCAGGAGGTCAGTATGATCGACCAGGGAATGATTGGAGAAGCCCGCCACATGGAGGCCGCCAGCTTTGCCGGTGCGTCTGCCGGCGGTATCAATACGCTGCTGTCCGGCCTGACCTGGTGCAGCCTGCCGGAGTCTGAAGGCGGTGTGGTCAACAGGATTGATCAAAATATTTTCCGGGATGTCTGGCTGATCCCCGATGTCAATCGCCTGCTGCCGCCGACCGCCGATTCTCCGTTTTACAGTGACACCGATGCCCTGCTGTCACGCCATGATCTAATGGCGGCGTCTGGCAAACTGCGCGAACGCTGGAACCAGCCCGGCTTTCGTCCGGGCTGCCATATACCACTGGGTGTCACCGTCACGCGTGTCGTACCGGAAGAGTTCACAATCGGCAACATCGAGGTCAAAAACCAGCGGCTGTTCATTCCGTTCGTCGTCCATACCCTTGATGACGGTACGCTCGGCTTCTATTTCGACCCGGCCGAATTTCCGACACTGCCGGACCCGGCGATGATCCTGATGCCTCGCAACCGCGATGCCCCGCCCCACTCTATCGATGATCAACTTATCGAGGATGCGGTGGTCACCAGCTCCGCCTACCCGGGTGCTTTCGGCCGCACGCGCCTGCAGTATTGCCGACTGTCCAGCTTTGCCGATAACGGCCAGGAAACAAACGGCAATCAAAATCAACAGAAAACGAATGGTGAGCTGGTATGCCCGGATGGTTATGAACTGTCGGAAGCGGAATTTGCCGACGGCGGTCTGTTCGATAACCTGCCGTTAGGGCTGGCACGACAGCTTGCCGAACAGCACATCAAGGCTGATGAAAACATCCTGCCGGTAACCTATGTCTATCTCGATCCCAATCGCCTGCGTTACAAGATTCCACCACCGCTGGATACCCGTGCCTGCGCCAGCGATAACCCGCCGGAAGCATGCCGGACCATGGAATTCAGCTTTTTTACAGAACATGAGTTGTTACTCGGCGCGCTCGGCACAGCGCGCAAGTACGAGCTCTACCGCGAATTAACCAGTGAATACTGGACATTGAGCCTTACCGAAATGAGCTATGAGATGGCGGATCAACTGGAAGCCGCTGACAATGGACTCAGATGTGTCAAGGATATCCCGATGTTCAGCACTGACCTGAGCTGCGCCGAAGCGATCAGACGCGCTGGTTCATTACTGGATCTTGCCTACACCCGCTCGGTCATGTCGCTGGCACCGCCCTACTCGGCAAAGAAACTCCGCAAGGCGGGTATTGCTGATGACTGCGAGTATGCTGAAAAAGAACCGCGGCTGGCAACGCCGGCCACATGCCGGCTGGATATCGCACAGTTTCGCCGCGAGCTGGCGAAAATTCTGCTGAAGATTGCAAATCGAAGCGAACTGTTTTCCGAAGACTTCAAAAACCGGATCGAGGAAGCCAGGCTGTCGATACACAATGACCGTGTTCTGCGTGTCACCGATCGCGGCGCACCGATCACCGGCACCCTGCTGAGCGACTTTGGTGCCTTTCTGGATCTCAAGTTTCGTGAATACGACTATTATGTCGGCGTCTATGATGCCGTGATCACAGCTTCGCACACATTATGCGGACTGAGATTCTCAGATCAGCTTCAGTACGGCGATTTCGTCATGTGCCAGAATACGCTGGCTGCAAAACTCTACCGGGCCATAGACATCGAATCGGATCCACGCGGCGATTACGTTTTCGCCCGCCTGGCCCGGTGGGAGTTCGGCGAAAGAAACATGCTGCGTTTTGCTTATGAACCCCTGCCGGAAGAAGACCACGACATGCGAATAATTTTCGATGGCCTGATCGAAGTTCTCGAAGCCGGTGAAAAAAGCGATACCGCCAAGCAAGGCCTGTTTTTCACCGAGAATACCTTTTTCCTGCACTTGAAAAACGAGGGATTCGAACCGACAGCAACGGTCGATGGCTCAACCTCGCTGCTGGCCGAGATCATCGCCAACCCGGCCAACTGGCCCTTCGAACTGACCCGGCGCGCGACCACGCGCTTTGTTTACCTGGAGCAACAGGCAGAAAGAATCTATGCCGAACGCGAGCCGGATCCGGCACTGCGCGAGAACAGTCACACCACCATTATGGGTGCCGCCGCGTTCGGTTTACAGAGCGTCACCTATACCTATCCCGACTTCACCTTCGCACCGTCGACCGCACCTGAAAACTGGATCTGGCGGAACATCATTCCCTACGAGATCGCGATTGATCTCAACGACAGCGACCTGGTTTTCACCTGGCAGCCGACCTGGGCGCTGACACGAAAGGATCTGCTCAACGTTCGTGCCAGTATCGGCCTGGCCGGGGGCGTGGTTGAGTCCACCGATGGTACTTTCTCGCGCAAGGACTATTTCGCGCTCGGCCTGGGCTATAGCCGTCGTACCGAATCGAAAACCCTGTCAAGCTGGGGCATCACACCCACCTGGTATTATCGATGGGATGCTCCACCGATTGGTGACCGGGACACAATCGGCGGGCACGTTCATGTCAGCTTTTTCGAGGACAGGCTCAGGCTGGGGCTGGGCATGAGGGACGTTGAAAACGCCTCCGAAACCTGGTTTTTCACGGTTGGTATTGCTGATATCCCCGGCTGGACCTACTGGCTGACGCGTTGACGGGATAGCCAACCGATTACTTGATCGCTGGTTTGTCGACACTCGCCCGCTTGCCGATTTCATGCAAAAAAATTCCTTACACAGAGCCTGGTTGTGCAACAACCGTTCGGGAACCAGCGCGGTTCAGGGAAACATGAATTTCTTCATGAAGGAAAATGGGTCCTTGATCGGGGCCCATCGGCTTGAAGTAAAAGAAAAAAAGTGTATATACTCACAATTCCCAAGGAGATACAGACCATGTCATCGACCAATCCATTCGCCAATCTGTTTGGCAAATCACCCTTCGCTGCGCTGCAAGGCCACATGCGTGTCGTACTCGAATGCGTACGCGAGATACCTGCACTTTTTGTCGCACTGGCCAGTAGTAATCATGAGGAAGTCATTGCCGTCAAGGACACCATCTTTGAACGGGAAGAAGAGGCTGACAGGATCAAGAATGAACTGCGTAACCGCCTGCCCAAGAGCCTGTTCATGCCGGTGGACCGGCGCGACCTGCTTGAAGTTTTGCAGATGCAGGACTCCATCGCCGATACAGCACAGGATATTGCCGGCCTGCTGGTTGAACGCCCGATGGATCTCCCGGAATTCATGCAGGAACCCATGTTTGCCCTGACGCACCGTTGCGTTGAGGTGTGTGAGAAATCGGCAGAAATCATCGAAGAGCTCGACGAACTGCTGGCCATGGGATTTCGTGGCCGCGAGGCCAGCCGTGTAGAGGAAATGGTCACCGCGCTCAACAAACTTGAGGATGAAACAGACGAGCTGGGTCTGGAGCTGTCGCGCCGCCTGTTTCAGCATGAGGATGAGATCAAGCCGGTGTCCGTGATGATGTGGTACCAGCTGATTCAGTGGGTTGGTGACCTTGCGGATTATGCGGAGAAGGTTGGCGACCGGCTGCGCCTGATGATTGCAAGATAGCGTACAAGCAAAACCGGTCGACCGTGAGCATCGACCAGAGGGGGCATCCGACCGCCTGTCAGGATGCAGCAATGAATAACGAAATGCCAGACTGAACCGGTTTTATCCGGTCGCTGGTGAAAGTCCGGGGTTATCGAAACCCCGTTACGAAAACATTGTAGAGAAATCCTATGGAAATCATATCTGAATATGGTGTTTGGCTGATCGCACTTGCGGTGATCTTTGGCTTGTACATGACCTGGGGTATCGGCGCCAATGATGTCGCAAATGCAATGGGGACTTCGGTCGGCTCGGGTGCCATCACTGTCAAACAGGCGATCATTATCGCTGCAATTTTTGAATTTGCCGGTGCATTCATTGCCGGTGGCAATGTCACCAAGACCATACGCAAGGGTATTATCGATCCGTCTTCGATTGTGGACAATCCGGAAATTTTGGTCTTCGGCATGCTGGCAGCACTGCTTGCAGCCGCTATCTGGTTGATGGTGGCCTCCTCCCGAGGCTGGCCCGTTTCGACCACACACTCCATCGTCGGCGCCGTTATCGGATTTGCCGTTGCAGGCATCGGCATCGATGCAGTGGAATGGGGTAAAGTCAGCATGATCGCGGCAAGCTGGGTGGTATCACCGTTACTGGGCGGCACTATTGCCTTCCTGTTGATGATGAGTATCCGTCGCCTGATCCTCAATACCGAGAATCCGTTTCAGAGTGCCAGGCGCTGGGGGCCGGCTTATGTCTTCCTGGTGGGTTTTATTATCTCGCTGGTCACCATGTTCAAGGGTCTGAAACACCTGAATATCGAATTGTCCGTGGGTATGAGTTTTGTAACGGCACTCATCTTCGGCCTCATTCTGGCCGGTATTGGCTGGTCCATGATCAACCGCATCAAGGTTGACGAGAGTGCAGACCGGGACTATCACTTTGCCAGTGTAGAGAAAGTCTTCACCCCCCTGATGATCTTCACTGCCTGTGCCATGGCCTTCGCACATGGATCCAACGATGTTGCCAACGGTATCGGCCCCCTCGCCGCCGTAGTCAGTATCGTTCAGTCGGGTGGTGAAGTGGCACAGAAATCGGAGCTGCCGCTGTGGATACTGTTGCTTGGCGGTGTAGGTATTGTCCTCGGCCTTGCCACCATGGGCTACCGCGTGATGAAGACCATCGGCAGTGGCATCACCCAACTGACACCGAGCAGAGGCTACTGCGCAACACTGGCGGCCGCTGCGACGGTTGTACTGGCATCCCGTACCGGTCTGCCGGTTTCCACTACGCACATTGCCGTGGGCGCGGTGATCGGTGTTGGCCTGGCGCGCGGCGTTGGCGCCATCGACCTGCGGGTCATCGGCGGTATTGTCGTATCCTGGGTCGTAACCTTGCCGGTGGGCGCCGTACTGGCTGCACTCTTTTTCTTTACGCTGAAAGGCATGTTTTCATAATGCACCACCCGGTTGTTTTATGACTATCCGGTACCGTGCGCACTGACAGCCGGGTTCGGTATACGGTAGGATAAAACACCGGATCAGCAGCGCGGGCAACATCAATGAATCCCGGCGAACAACCGGAAGCCGCCTGTTCTGGGAAATCAGCCGACATAGACAGCGTAACGCAAGACAATAATAATCAAATTATCCTGGACACCTGATGCCGCTGAATACCGTCGAGATCAAAGCAATCGACTGGCACAAGGGAGTGGCTTACCCCCGCGGTGTGTCCTTTCGTGGAATCATCGTCACCGGACCACCGAGCAGTGGCAAATCGACCCTGGTTCAGAAGCTGGGTGGCTGGCCTGAAGAGGGCTATATCGACCTGGCGAAGGACCACTGGTGGCGCAGCCGAATTCTGACCTTCCGGCCGCGGGAAGTGCATTTCGGTATCCCGTTCAGAGGTAAACGCGAGAGCCTGACCGTGTTTGACCCGGCATGGCTTGCAGCACCATCACCGATTGATTTCAGACGCATCCAGATACCACCCGCGAAAAGCCTGTTTTTCCAGTTCGACTGGCGACAACGATTTGTCTTCGATTTTCAGCTGCCACCAGCTGAACAACTGTACTCGATTCGGCAGCAACGGGGCGCCAGCGAAAGTCACCCGATCGACAAGCTGCTAACGCTGGAACTTGTGGAGCACCAGTGTGCCGTCTATGAGCAGCTGGCAAATCATTTTCACCGCAGCGGTATGCGCGTCATCGTACGGACAGCGTTTGGGGGGAAGCCTCGAACAATCGAGGAGCCGGAAGAAACAGCCGACTAATCCGCGTTTCCAGCCATGCTGATCTGATGTACGCCAGCTGACGCTTGCCGGTTCAGCCAGTCCGTCAACGGTTCAGCCGGAAATACCTGCGGCACCATCGCACCATCGATACGCGTAAAGATGCCGACACGATCAGATCGCGCGCTGATCACGATGTGATGCTGATTGATGCGGCCGGCATTTATCCACAGGGTGTCATCCCGTGTGTAGGGGTGGTGACCGACAATAAACGGCATTTCATTGCCAACCTCAAGGCCCTTTCGAAACTGACGCACATCACCCGCACTATAGCCACCGGGAAAAGCCGGGGTTCTGATTCGACCCCAGGTCAGATCGTGAACGATATCGGGAAACTGGTGTGCATCGACCAGCATTTGCCGCGAGATTTTTCTGCGCGCAGGTCCGGCGTGACAGGCGACAAAATCCGGGGACAGAACAAGCAGTGGCGATTGCTGATAAAAAAGTTCCAGTTGTTCCTTGTAGGCCTCGCCCCTCGCTGCGATGACATGTCGTTTCCACAACAGTCCCTGGGGTATACCCCGCTTCATCACCTCGTGCTGAAAGCTGTCGTGGTTACCAACGATAAAGAACACCTGCTCGGGGTATCGTATTTTCAACATGAAAATCAGATCCATAATCAGCAAGGAACTGTCCATTTCCTCGAGCCTTTCGGGCTCTTCCGAATGGACTGCATCACCCAGAAAGACCAGTGCCGCAGTCCCCTTCTCCAGGCTGTCCATGACACCGTTTTCACTGAGAATTCGGAGCAAGTTATCGATCCTTGCGTGCAGATCACCGACAAGGACAGGTGTGATGTGACCCGGCAACTCCAGCAGGCTACCCGGGTTCTCCAGCGAGTCCTTGTGGCGACCGGTCTCGTGTCTGAGCAGTTCATTGACCCGGCCCAATGCCTCGGTCGCTTTCTGCACGGATAGAAGCTGGAGTGGTCCACCAAAGATCTCCACGATCCGCCGCAAAGCCGTCCTGCGACGACCGGTCACAGTGAGGTTATCCGGTGCATCGTCGATCAGTGACACGTAAGTACCGAGTTCCGAAATCGGGTCTTTGAATATCAGCGCATCGCCGGCGTGCGAGACCGAAAACTGACGCCGGAAGGCTTCGCGGGGAAAACTGAAAACATAATCCTGATATTCGATATCGCTGTCGATCGCGAGCGTGTTACCGGGCGACACCCTTTGACAGTGTGAAATCCCGGAGAAATAGCGATCCGGATCAAACAGAATGAAATCGCATGGCGCGTCTGCGTCCTGGCAGGCTACTGCAGGATCCGGACACAGATGCAGAACCTGCTTGCCCATCTCGATCCTGAATTGCGGGTATCCCTTTAGCGGGATCCGAATCGCCTTGCCCGACAGGCGCAACTTCCGCGATTTTTCCGGTATCACGGTTTCAATGGCAGGCCTGAAATAAGCCCGGATGCGTTGCAAGAGAGATGACTTCATATGCCTGATATAGTCGTCGGGTGATACCGATTGTAGCTGTCCTCACGGCACCAAGTATACAACCTCGGTACGCTTTGATGTTTGTTACAAACTCGCGACAAATTTGGTGCGCGACTGCGGCAAACACGCGGATCTCGTTGTTTCAAATATCCCTGTATAGTATAAAAGCTGGCAAAAGGACCGGGTTTCTCAACCAACGAGCTCCATATTCATGAAATCAATTCAGCTTTTCGCGCTCATTCCCCTGCTTGTTGCCACGCTTGCGCCTGTCTCTGCGGCCGAAACCAAACGTACCCTGATTCAGAACCGCGGCTCCGATAGTATGGCGATTGCAGTTGTCCGATGGGCCGAGGAGTACAAACGCAACAACACCTCGATTGGCGTTGCCGTCAGCGGCGGGGGCACCGGTACCGGTATCTCTGCTCTGCTCAATGGCACCGTGGATATTGCCAATGCCAGCCGCGCCATGAACCGGCGCGAAATCAACCTGGCCAGAGACCGTGGCATCGCGCCCGTGCAGCATGTCACCGGCTACGACGGTATCGCCATCTATGTACACAACGACAATCCCGTCAAATCCCTCAGCTTTTCCCAGATAGCCGACATTTTTGGCAATGGCGGGCCAGTACATCGATGGAGCGATATCGGTGTCGAGGTCCCCGGCTGCGACGACCAGAAAATCGTGCGGGTCGGCAGACAGAACAGTTCCGGCACGTATGCCTATCTTCGTCATAACGTACTGGGCGGCAAACGGTTCAAGCAGGGCACACTGGAAGCCCAGTCATCCAAGGATCTGGTTGGGCTGGTAACTGCAACGCCCTGTGCAATCGGCTACAGCAGCTTCGTATACGCCACGCCCGAGGTGAAAGTTGCCTGCCTTTCCGAACACGCAGGAGAACCCTGTTTGACTCCCGGCATCGAGGACGTGGCCGAGCGCACCTACCCGATCAGCCGCCCGCTTTATATGTATACCAATGGACCTGCTTCAGGTGATGTGAAAACTTACCTCGACTGGATACTTAGTGATGCAGGGCAATGCATTCTCCTGAACAGCCGCTATGCCGCGGTGCGTGAAGTTCGATGCGAAAACTAAGCCCTCGCCTTCCTGAGTCTGGGAACCGGTCTGATTAAACGCAGAGAAACTGAGTCCTGGCGGGAAACAAGCCGGGACGACGCATACCAGCATTGAACCCGGCAACAAAAAACCTGTTCAAAATGAAAGCAGGAAAACCACCACGATAACTGCGGACTAGAAGATGAAGTGCATGCCGATGAAGGCACCGTCGTAACCGTAAACGATATCCGTCTTTTCAATGTCGTCCTCGATAACGACATCGGCATCGAAATAGGCCAGACCAAATGCAATACCAACATGCTTTGTGAAACGATACTGGGCATTTAACCCTGTCTGCAGCACGCTGGCACTGAGGTCTTCGTAGGAACCGGCAACAAATGCCACGCGGGTATTGATGCCCCACTTCGATGTAAAGCTGTACCAGAGGTCCACGCCTATCAGCGGTAACGGCGCAAACACCTTGGCTTCTTCATCGATCTGGCCCGGTGTAGTCACACCATCCTGGGTGATCTGGCCTTCGGCCTCGAATACATATTTCAGGTCGAGACCATAGATACCGGCATGGAACTTGATTTTGCTGCGGTAATCATCGAACAGGGTATAACCGTAGCTGACACGGTAAAAATTCGTTGTGTCGGTAATTTTGGCACTGCCCTCGACTCTTACATCCTCAAAAGTCTCATCGATATCGAACAGACTGGATTCACGGTTCACACCGAAATAGGAAAGACCGAGACTGTGTTTCTGATTGATGTGCCAGACGCCATAGAAGGTTGTTACCGAAGATGTTTCAGGTAAATTGAGATTGCCTTCGGGATCGATGAATATACTGTTGAACGTCGACCGGGTCTTGTCGGTGAATTTCAGTTTGGTGTCGAATTTCACGAGTGCGACACCGATACCGATTGCGAACCTGGTGCTTTTGTAGAGTGGCTGCTCGGTTGCTGGTTCGGCATGCGCTGCCTTTACGGCAAATGCCAGTAGCAAAATGACAGGAGGCCAGGCGTGATATCTGTACATTTTTTTATTGGCCGATTTTAATGACATACCTGATATGCGCCTGACACAGATTTGGTTCCAGAGATATTCATAATTCCCATTCAAAGCTAAAAAGACGCTGGATTCCTGGCGACAAAATCGTTGCTAGCGATTCTGGTAACGATTAAAGTCATAGATGCCTGACAGCTTTGGTTTTTCTCTTCTGTACTGTTCGTTGAACCAGTCGGCATGCTCCCAGAAATCTTCGCTGGTTCTTCTCAAACCGTAGCGTGCAACAAAGGCTTCGTACTCGTCCCGATTATCGAGCGAATTGTACTCTTCAACAAAGCTTTCGATATCATCCAGTTCAACGACATAGAAAAAGTTCGGGTAGGCACCTTCCAGCCAGCGGACCACGGTCTGGGTGTCTTCTTCGTAGTCGCGTCGATTGCCCAGCTTTTCGCTGGCAAACATCGACGTCACGTTCTTATAGGCCTTGTTACTGATCATGGTATAGGCCAGGTCATCTTCGGGCTTACCGCCCATTCTCACACGCACGAAGGCAACGTCCGGCAGGATCTGCACGATCATGCCATCCATTCTTGCAGCCTTCTGCATGGCACTGTCTGCGCGCAACACATCCTCGTTCACGCCGGGCTTGCACTCATCTGAGGTACAGCGGTTGATGTAGTCACCGTCGCCTGTCAGTGCGCCCAGGTAGCCTTCAAGACGTTGATAGAGTTCCAGCTGAGGATCATTGGTTTGATAGCCGGTAACGATTTCCATGTTAACCCAGTGAACCTCGCCTTCGTCGTTCCTGTTGCTTTCACGGATACCCTGGTACCATTTTTCACGCAGGGCCTGACGTGTCGCGACCGGCATAAAAGCGAGAAAATAATCCTCGCCTTCCGTGCGAAGAAAGTCCATGTACAAACGCGTATTCAACTGGTGACCGAGGTTACCGTAAACATCGAAGCCTGCGACCAGCAAATAGTGAATCCGCTCCAGCACCGAGTAGTCGATAATCCAGGCGGTTTCGGGGTAATCACCGATGAAACCGTAGTTCACCGAAGCGCTATCCATGTGCCTGAAAATGGTTAATGCCGCGTTGGGGTTGGTGCCGTCACCGTTCCAGATGTAGCGCATCGCGTCATTGAGATTGACCAGGTCGAAATCTTCGACATAGGATTCTTTCGTCTGAATATATTTCCTGAACAACCCGCGGTAGTGACGCTTGCTGGCCAGCAGCCTGAAATTGTCTTCCAGCTCGGACGGCGATGCCAGGTAATCGGCTACCTTGTTAAGAAACTCGTCATCCAGCGACATGATTTCCGCATCCGGATCGAAAAACACAACCCAGAACTGGTCTTCGATAACATTCAACGCGATCTGACCGCGGCATACCGGGCCCTTGATAAAACCTTCGATAAAGAACTTCGCATCGTCGAGCAGGAATCTATAGCGTGACTTCACCGGTATCGCTGCAAACGTCTTGATCGGATTCGACGCCACCTCCGGCTGGTAGGATGGCAGGCTCGCCACATCGTATTCAGGTTCGATAAACAGCTCGCTGTAGCGCTGCAGGCGCTGGTCGGACAGTTCGTACACCAGGTGGGTCTTGGCGACGATACTGCCCTGGTGGCGCAGGATACGGTAGTAGACGACACCGTTCGGGTCATTGTAGGGACGGCGTGTCGGTATTACCTCGACTGGCTGCCCCGGCGGTGTGGTCGAGCGCACCAGCCGGTAGAACTCACGGTCACCGGTACCCTCGAAGTGAAGGTGCGCCTGGAACAGGTGTTCATACAGATATCGTCCAACCAGGCGTTCCTTGTTACTCTTGCCATTCAGAAAGGCTTCCCATTGTTCTATCTGTTTTGCAGCATTATCTGATGGTGGCTCGTCCTCGGGCATCGGTGCACCCTGCGCCAGCCAGTACACAAGTGCGGCGTATTCATCCCTGTCCAGGTTCGGCATCGCATAGGGCATGCCGCCTTTCGGGTGTTTGGCTGCGTAGTCATCGAACTCTTCGATCGTCGGGCAGGTCTGTTCGCGGTCGAGGCTGACGTCAAAATCGTCGCTGAGCATGCCGGTACGTGCCTGCGGATACAGTTGTTTCTGGCGCAGCATGCGGTACATCACCGAGCTCTCCAGGTTACTCAGCGGGTTGGCGTCACCTTCGTTCAGCACCGGATGAAATTGTTTCTGACGCCATTCATCGGTGGTTTGCGCATCGATAAACAAACGCGTGGGATCGGCAGCGGTGATGCGTCCGCCGTCATAGACTTTGTTTTTATTACCGCCACGATGAATGCCTTCCGGTGATGACAGCTTCAACTGGCAGGGTGCGTCGTAGCAGCCGTGACAGACCACGCAGCGGCTCTCGAGAACAGGGCGTACCTGTTGATCATATGAGATCGGCGCTTCCGGCATCGAATACAGCAAATTATATTCAACCGTGGCCTGGTCGGCAGTGATGGATTGTTCTTTGGAGGCACAGGCTGTGAGCATTAATGCGAGTGTGCCGATAAACGTTACCGATAGCTTTTTCGAAATTACGGACATGGAGACTAGCCTGCAGTTACCTGTCATTCCGGCATGTTGTTAGCCGGAATCCAGTGACTAAGACGCTGGATGCCTGCGTTCGCAGGCATGACAATATAATCCGGACAGCAGTACACGCAAACGAGAATAACGTTTATTGTGTCATTATTACATCAGGTATTCTAACCCAAGTCCGCGAATGGTCTTGAAGATACCGCGCTGCTTGCGCGCCGGGCTCGCCTTGCTGCTGTCGCTTTCCATCACCTTGCGGCGCATTTCAAGCCATTCCGGTGTACCCCAGCGGTAGGAGGTGGATTTCAACCACTCGAATGCTTCGATCAGCTCCTGGCGCACGCCTTCGCCGAGAAAGAAAAAGCCCAGTTCGTTATTGTACAGGTTGGAGCGGTAATCGAAGTTGCTGGTGCCGACAAAGCCGCCGTTGTTGCCGTAGATGAACTTGGCGTGCAATTTGCCGAAATTGGTATCACCACCCAGGATCACCGAGTCGGTTCCGCCGGTCTGATAGATGAACACCTGCGGGTGGTTGATCAAACGCTTCCATTCCTCGCTCTCGACCACGTCCGGATTAAACTCTCCTTTCTCCAGCCCCGACAGCCAGGCTTTGTGCATTTCCGGGGTCAGCAGAAATCGTGGCGCCATGTCCATGTCGATGATCGCCTGCGTGAAGAAGTTGTCACTGGTCATCACCGAGTTGGTTATAACCTCTATCCTGAAATCCGGGTTCTGATCCAGGTAGGCCAGCGTTTCCTTGGCACCATCGTAGATGAGATTACCTTCTTCATCATAATACTGGCTGCTGAACAGATACGGCGACACGATATGCAGCGAGCCGCTGACAACACCACGTGCGGCAGCGTCGTCCAGGATCTTGTTCATCAAATACAGGATGGAATTCGGATTGCGCTCCAGGTTCTCCATCACATTGGTCGTCACCTGCGTGGCGGTCAGGTTGCCCAGCTGATGCGACAGGCGCACCTGGGTTTCATAAAAGTCTTCGCCGAGGTAGCGCTCCATATTGTCCAGGCGTTTTTTGATCTCCGGGAAAGCCTTCAAGGTCGCCAGGCTTTCCTGGGCCCTGCGGCGATGGCGTATATACCGGTCGTCATACTTGCCCTCGCTGAATTCATCATCCGCCTCCATTGGCTTGATGCGCCTGTTCCCCTTATGCACGAACAACAGCGTGTTGTAGATTTCGCTGACCGAACCAACGGTGTATTCTTCATCACGGCCTGCTTCACCCGGCCTGACCACGATTTCAAGATCGCGGAAAGCATCGAGGTCCGGGGTACCGTCCGCTTTGATTCCGTAGTAATCCAGAGAGATGTTGCGCCCGCCAGTGATCACGACAGCCCTGTCCGGGAATGAGCCATCAACCACGAGCAGCTTATCGTGTGAACGCCGGTTGAACTGGAATTTGGTGATCGCATTGAATATAACGACCTGGACACGCGCCTTTTTCGTCGTTATCTGTCCGTCGGCATTGCGGATGAAACCGGCGTCCTCGGCACAGGTCTCGACCGCCCGCAGTTCAGTGTGACCCGGACGCATCGAACCGATCGAGTCAACCATGATGCGCACGTCGACACCACGCTTGACCGCGTTGCACAGCGCGCCGAGCACGGCGTAGCCGACCAGGTCATTCTTGAAAATGTAATAAGTGACATCGAGGGTATGCTGCGCATTCTCGATCAGCCAGATCTTCAATGCCAGCGAGTCCAGGGCTTCATCCTGCCTTGGGCCAACCACCCTGGCTTCAGCCGAGTTGATGGGTATTTCTGCTTCCTTACCCAGTTTGATCGGATCGATGGTGAGTTTTGACGGCGGCAGCCAGGTGCGGATTTCATAGAGCCCATTGATCTTTTCATCATCGATCGCTTCCGCTGGCGGGCAATCCGGCAGGTCCTGGGTACCCGGCGGACAGTCTCGTTCGGGAATGCCGGCACACGCCTGGAGCAACATCAGAAGGACGACAAAATTGACACCGAGCAGATATCGCATTGTTTCTTCGATCCTTAAATTTACCGGCATCCATTATCACCCAGGCATGCCGATAATGCCATCTCGCAGCGGGCAGGCAAAAAACAGGGCGCGCAGCGAAGCTGCGCGCCCTGTTTATGTGAGTAATGTTTGTCGTTTAACGGCCCAGTATTTCGTCCACCTGTTCCTGCGGCAGCACCTGTGCCTGGTAGTTGCCTTTACCGATGTATTTCTCGATGTTTCGGACATAGCCTTCGAGATGACTGTCCGAGCCATCCAGCAATGAGGCATACAGGTTGTCCACGTCGGCATTGTCGGTATAGATCTTGCCGCACTCCGTCACATCGTTGATGCCATTATCGGTTTCGACGATGACTTTGGGGCACTGGTTGATATCCATCATATCCAGTTCCTCGATGAATGCGCCAACGTATAGTGCTTCGAGTTCACTGATGGATGCACGTTCGACCAGTTTGTTGAAATTTTCGGTGAAGTACCAGCCGTAGTCTTCACCGGTATAGACGCCAACGTTGTCGTTGGTATTGGGATCGACCAGGCCGTATTTTTCTATCATGGCTTTTACCGCATCGGTATGCTGTTGCTCGGAGTCATCGATCTTGCCGAAGATCGGATGATCCGGATACATCGTACTGAGCCGGATATAGACATCGCGCGCCAGCTTTTCTTCCTCGCGCATGAATTCGAGGTGTGTTTGCTCGTTATAGTCAAGAACGACCCCATCCGTGCTTGCATGCGCAGCCCTGCCAGCCAGCGCGATAGCCGTAGCCATAGCCGCAGCAACAGCAGCCACGATGGAGAACCCAACCAGTCCCTCGACCAGAATCCGCTTGAAAGTGTTCATCTCTTAGATACCTGTTAAAAACTTGAAAGGAGGTATGTTTTTGAACATTTGAACGGGCTGCACAGAACCTTCGAACAGCGATATATGTCCTTTAACGCGCGAGTCCGGATTCGGTTGACAGTAGCGGCTTATTTTTTTCCGCGAGCGATGATTACCCAGGTAGAGCCGGCATACCGGTTCAAGCCTGCTGCTTACGGATTCGTTGCCGTCGCCAGCACTTCCACGCTGGGTGGTACCGCATCGTACATCACCTTGAAGCGATTGACGCGATCGCCGTCCGTGTGCATGCCGTCAACAAAGCCGGGTTGCGTAGCCTGGTACAGCAGTTCGACCGAAATCGCATAGGGCCCGTTCAGACCCGCAACATCCACCTGGTAACGGACGGTGTCACTGCCACAGTCACTTCCGGTCAGGCAGTTGTAGTCACTGTCACCGTCCACACCGGATGGCAGGGTCTGTGGTTCGATAATCCCGGCCTGGTCGTTGGTAAAACCGGCTGGCAGGATGCGGTTATCCTTCAGGTATCGCGCAGCCTGCAGCAGCGTATGGGTGATATCGCCGTTGACATCGCTCAGCACGGTTTCATAGATCGCCACCTGTGAAGGATCATCGATGACATCACGATGGGGCTCGTAACACTGGCTGGAATCGAAACCGGCCAGTTTGTGTGCCGACATGCAATCGGCTTTCAGGCGTGCCTCATCGGTGGAAATATAGCCGCGGACCGAATCGGGTTTTCCGGATTCGAACACGATATTACCGCCGTTGTCCCTGACGCTTACGTGCAGCCACATGCGGCGGCTCGGATAGGCCGACGGCAGCTTGTGGCCGGTCTGATTGACTATTTCGACATCGAATCCGAGGGTATCGCCCGCCTGCTGAACAGCCTGGATCGACAGCGTGGCCGCGGTTCCCAGCAGGGCCCTGGTCGTACTGATCTGATCGTCAAAACCACTGTCCGTGGTTGAATTCGCGATACCGAGTTCGGTGCTGTAGTCGCGCAGTATCTCCAGCAGGTGCGCATTGCCGCCGACGATATTGTGCTGACCGTACGGTTCACGTTCAGGCAGACCCGGAGGCGCTGTCGAAATAGGAGTCCTGTAGGTACCTGATGGTGCCGGCATATGACAGTCCTGGCAATGCGCCGACTTTGACCGGCCCGGTGCGTAATCGCTGTTCTGCCATTCGAGGTAGGTTCCCTGCTCGAGAAAGTCCGCGCCTGAGGGTGCCCCGGTGTCGGGGTCCAGCGCCGGCGTGTACAGCGTATGACAGGTGGCGCACATCGCTGATTCAGCGATGTAGACCCCTGCGCGGGGTTTGTGGCCGGTCTGCATTTCCATGTTTCGTTCAAACGGATTCGCGAACGGCCCGTAGATAAATTTATAGCTTGAGTGCGATGGATCGCCTTCGATGTAATAGCCGCCGGAGAACGAAGCCGGATCACCGAGGTTACCTGCATCGATCTGATGGCAGGCGGTACAGCTCACACCTTCGCGCGCATGGTCTTCGCTTGTTGCGGTATCGAAGCGGTAGAAGTCATCGGCATCCAGGCCTGTGCCGGTGTGGTGCGCATGGGTACGCCCCATCGGTGCATGACAGGTATTGCATTTGTCTTCGATAAACCCTGACAACGCCGGAAACAGCTCGGATTCATCCTGCACCGCAGCCTGCCAGTAAGGATCGTTGAACGAATTCGCCATGACGCTGTGGCGCCACTGCGTGCCCGGGCTGATGTCGACCGCATTGAAGGTCATTATCGGATCCTGTGCCTTGTGGCACTGGGCGCAGGCGTCGGCATTGGTGAATGCGCTCTGCGCCAGTGTCCAGTCGGCCGCATAATCCGGGTCACTGGCTACACCGGCGTTGTCGATAATCGTACCTGTCCCGGCATCGGCACTGTCCAACTGCGCATTGACCGGATCGCTGAGCACCAGTTGCATGGTTTTGCTGCTGTCGGTTTGCGGCGCGGGGTTATCGAGTACGGGTACGCTGACAAATTTGCGCGTCTCGCCAGGCGCGAACTGCACGCTGCCGCTTGTGCCTGAATAATCCGTACCGTCGACGGCTGTTCCGTCAAGCGTTGCGTAATCAACGCTGACGGTTTCGCTGCTCGCAGCGGACAGACTGACGACAAATTCCAGATCAGCGGCACCTTCGACCACCGTTGAGCCATAGATACCGGCTTCAACGCCTGGAGGCGACGGCTGTTCTACCGTGGCATCATCGGAGCTGCACCCGGCAGATATCAATCCGGAAATAAAAATTACCGACAAAAACAGGTTTGCGGGAAATCGACTGTGGTTAGACTGCATAAAAAACCTGATAAGACCGTCTACGAACACTCCCGTGTAGTTCGAGATATAAAATTCCATAGTTACGCTACCGTATAGACAAACGTACGTCATTGAGAATTATCAATATATCAATAAAACGCCGGAATTTGCTCCGCGCCAGGGCTGTTAAGACCCGATAATTTCGCGCCGGCGGTCTTGATTTCGGCAAAATTCATGTAAAGTTGGAAAATAATCCCGAAAAAACACAAAACCCATGACGAATGACTCAGCACAGGCATTGTGTACGAATGCCAAATGGATCGGGCGCGCCCACTGTGGCAAATGTCATATTCGCCAGCTGATGCTGTTTTCCGACCTGCCGGAAAACGCGTTCGACCACCTGCTGCAGCCCATCGACCAGTTTACGTACCCGCCGGGGTCGGTTATTTACCAGGCGGACACGCACAAGCCGTTTATTTATTCGATCAGACGAGGCATGGTCAAACTTGCGCATCTGGCGCAGGATGGCAGTAACCGGATCGTACGCCTGCTGGGCCCGGGTGCTGCCGTTGGCCTGGAACTGCTCGATGGCGCCGAGAACTACCATCACACGGCTATCGCCATTACCGAGGTCGACCTTTGCAAGATTCCGGTACCTACGATCAGGCAGCTCGAAGACAATCACCCGGCGCTTTGCATGCACGTGGGAAGGCAGCTTCAGGAACAGCTGAACCTTGCAGATCAGTGGATTGTCGCACTGAGCACAGGGACCGCACGGCAGCGTGTTGCGCAGTTGCTGCTGGTTCTGGACGAATTTTTTGCCGACGAAAACGACGCATTTATTCTGCTCAGCCGCGAAGACATGGCCGCGATGACGGGTATAGCCGTGGAAACTGTCAGCCGCATGATCGCGGACTTCAAGCGGCAGAAACTGCTTTACCGGCACAGGGAAAATTACTACATGTGCAATGTTGCCGCTCTGGAACAGATTACCCGGCTGGATTGATGACCAGCTCAAGGGTTCAAACCAGGTCCGCTCTCTCCGCCATGCATAAAAAAAGCCCTCGTTCCCCGAGGTTGCATACGTCGCTTTGAGAGGGATTTATGCGGCGCATCCCTGCGCCTTACCCTGCGGGCTCGCTATGCTCGTGAAAAATCGCTCCCGGCGATTTTTTGAACCCAGGGTTCAAACCAGGTCCTCTCTCTCCGCCATGCATAAAAAAAGCCCCTGTTCGGGGCTTGTTTTATGCATGGCGGAGAGAGAGGGATTTGAACCCTCGGAACCCGTAAGGGTTCACTTGATTTCGAATCAAGCACATTCGGCCACTCTGTCATCTCTCCCGATACGTAAATTGTTGGTCAGGCAGGCTATCGCCTGCAGTTCACTTGATTTATTCCGGGCGTCCCGCCCTCCACCCCTTCGGGGCCAGCTCACTTCGTTCGCTATTGAAATCTGCTCCCGGCAAATTTGCCGAATCAAGCACATTCGGCCACTCTGTCGGCTCTCCTGACCAGGGTATCCGGGTACAGGGAACTGCGGTCATGGTCCAGGCGTCGAACCAACTCGAATCACCGGGGTCCTAGCACCTGCGCAGCAATGGATTATAATCTATTTGATTCCCATAATGTGTCGTACAGGTAATCGCCATCCAAATCAGAGAAACATTCTGCAAGCCGCTGTTTATATCACTTGCGATCGTATTTGGCGTCGTCATTTTCCTGTTTAACGGTTTGCCGAAATTGATGACACCGACTGTGCTTGAGCGTGTCAAACAGGATAGTGAACTCGTGGTCTATACGCGCAACAGTCCTGCAACCTACTACGAAGGCCCGGATGCCCCCGCAGGCCTCGAATATGACCTGGCAAAAATGTTTGCAGATGAGCTTGGTGTAAAGCTCACCATGATCATTCCCGAAGCGCTGAGCGATATTCTCGAGGGTGTACAGGACGGAACCGCACATTTTGCGGCCGCCGGACTGACCGTGACCGAAGAGCGCGAGAAGCGATTCCGCTTCGGCCCGGCTTACCAGGAGATCACCGAACAGCTGTTGTATCACGCTGACAGTCCCAAGCCCAAGAATCTGTCAAAACTCGGCGGCGGCACACTCGAAGTGGTCGCGGGCTCGAGCCATGAAGAACGCCTCAACTACCTGCAAAATATCATAAAAGACCTCAACTGGATCTCCGTCAAAGATCAGGCGCCGGAAGATCTGATGCAGCTCGTCGCCGATCAGATCATTGACTACACGATTGCGGATTCCAATGAAGTCGCATTGAACAAGGCGTTTTATCTGAAACTCAGGGTCGCATTCGATATCAGCGAACCGCAAAAGCTGGCGTGGATGTTTCCGCTGGATGAAGACGACAGCCTGTACAACGAGGCGGTGAAGTTCTTCGAAAGAATAAAGGAAAACGGCGAACTGACGCGCGTAATCGAACGCGCTTATGGCCACGTCGACAACCTGAACTATGTCGGTACCATTGTATTCCGAAGACATGTCGCACAACGCCTGCCGGCCTTTGAAAACATGTTCAGGCAATACGCCAGGGAGTATGGTCTTGACTGGCGCATGCTGACTGCAATCGGTTACCAGGAGTCTTTGCTGAATCCGGAGGCGGTATCGCCGACCGGTGTGCGGGGACTGATGATGCTCACCCGTAAAACTTCAAAGGATGTGGGTATCAAGGACCGCCGTGATCCGGAAAGCAGTATCAAGGGGGGTGCAAAATATTTCGCACAGATCCGGGACAGGATGCCCAAGGAAATCAAGGAGCCTGACAGAACATGGCTGGCACTGGCCGCCTATAACGTCGGTTTCTACCATGTCATGGATGCACGCATTATCACCAAAAAACGCGGACTGGATCCAAACAAGTGGATCGATGTGAA
>CP070838.1:1043028-1049432 GCA_020341835.1 Thiotrichales bacterium
TCGGCAAGCGCTGGAACATCAGCCTGTTTCACTATCGCAATCATGGCGCCGCCTACGGGCGCGTACTGGTCGGCCTGCAAACACCGGCTGATCAACGCAAGCAACTGGTGAGTTACCTCGACAAGCTGGGTTACCGCTACTGGGAAGAAACCGATAATCCGGCTTATAAGCTGTTTCTGTAGGATTACGGATAGCGTGTGCGAGGAGGTGCGTGTGTGATCTGTAGCCGCAAAAAACGCGAACAACGCACAGGCTTTTTCTGCGATTCCGTAGGAGCGGCTTTAGCCGCGAAATGTCATTGGGGCCACAAATGATTCGCGGCTAAAGCCGCTCCTACAAACAGGCAATGCACATTTGCGCCTTTTGCGTTTTACGCGGCAACAACACACGTCCGTGAACCTCAGTGCACCAAAAAGCTTTATATCGTGATTACCCGCTTTTCAGTCGCAATCATATCCAGCGGTATGTCCCAGCGGTTGGTCGCCAGTTGCTGTTCGCGTTGCAGTTCGTGCGCCAGGCCGATCAGCCTGGGTTTCAAGGAATGTGTCCTCGATTGCCGGTAAGCCAGCGAACGGTCATAGAAGCCGCCGCCCATACCCATGCGGTTGCCGTTGTCGTCGAATGCAACCAGTGGCAGCAGCATCAGGTCGAGCTGCCAGGCGTTGAGCCAGCCGGCCGGACTGCGGGCAGGTTCCGGGATATTGAAACGATTGATGTGCATGTCCATGCCTCGGGTATAAGGCGCGAAATAGAGCTTGTGCTGGAATGGCGAGAGCACCGGCAAATAGACCTGTTTGCGGCATTTCCACGCGGTGTGAATAATGTACGCCGGGTCGATTTCACCGTCATTGGCGAGGTAGCAGGCGATGCGACGGCTGTTCAGAAAGGGCCGCGAACGGCAGACCTGGTTGGCGAGTCCGATGGCATGCGCAGACTGTTCCAGGTGGGTGAGCTGATTGCGGCGCTGCCTGTTGCGCGCGCGGATACTGCTGTTACTGGCCGACATGGTATGGGGAATAGAAGGTGCCTCCAAAAGTGCCGTAGCTAATACTGCTAACCTTGAACCAGAGGTTCAGGTGGGGATAGCGATTGCACTTCAGGCTTCCCGCTCATGGCGGTATTGCACACAGTGTAACCAGCATGACTCCCCTGGTTAGTAGTTAAGGCTCAAGGGATATTTCAGATTGCTTACGCACACCCCAGAGACACCCAAACCTTGTTCCTTAAGAACGTCGAATCAAGCGATCCTGCGTTCCCGGTATATATGTTTATGATAACTGAATTTCGCGCATACTGCTGTCAATTTTATCTGACAGTGATTCGATGCGGGTGTTGAGTTCGGCGTGCTCGGACTGCAATGTTCGGCCGGTCAGCATCTCGTGGCACAGGTTCAATGCCGCCATAATAGCGATGCGTTCAGTGCCGATGACGGCGCCTTTTGCCTTGATTTCAGTCAGTTTTTTATTGAGCTCGTTGGCTGATGCCTGCAAACTTTCCTGTTCACCCGGTGGGCACGCGACCCGGTATTCCTTGTCGAGAATGATGATGCTGAGAGAGTCCTGATTTTTCATTTAGTGGCCTGTTATAGAAAACGGGTTAGCTTATGCGGATTCCATCGAGCGCAGACGTGTGATCATCGCCTCGACCTGTGACCTTACCTGTTCCTTCTGTTCGAGCAAGGTTGCCCGCTCTCCAGACAGATGTTGTAACTGTGCGCGCAGATCACTGTTATCCTTGCCCAGGCGTTTGCATAATTCGAGCAATTCGCTGACCTGTTCTTCGAGGCGATTAATTCTAGAGGTGGTGTCGTTCATGGCTATTGTTCTGGTTATTGTTCAGGTTTACATCAACCGGATGCGTGATCCTGTTGCGATGAAAATACCTCGTTTGGAAACAAGGTTACTACTAATACTAGGACGTCAAAGCTTTTCGGTCAAATGAATCTGGCAGGGAGATTTTGCGTAATGGCGCCACTGTTGCTCGTGATAGAATCGCTGCATGAGCCAGATTCCAGAGATTGCAGAGCTCGATGAGCAGTTGTATAGAGTCGATGCAACCATGGGTGCAGCAGACGCACATGGTGCCCTCTGTGGCATGATCTGCGCGCGCGGCACAATCGAGCTGTCGGAATGGGTGGATCACGTCATCGGCGAACAGCAACAGGGTAGCGATGCGCTGCACGATGCCGTGCACAGCTTGTCAGAATTGCATCAATGGACACTGGAGGCAATGAATGATGCCACCGGCGGCTTCAAATTGCTGCTGCTGGATGACGAGGAACCCCTGCCTGACCGGGTCGAGGCGCTCGCTGCCTGGTGCCAGGGCTTTATCTATGGCCTTGCTGCCGGCGGGATCAGGCAGGGCAGTGAATTGCCCGAGGATACCACCGAGCTGCTGAATGACATGATCGAAATTTCCCGTGCAGGCCACGATGTCGATGACTCCGATATGGAGGAAGCGGATGCGCAGGAAGACGAGCTCGCCTATATCGAAGTCGAGGAATACGTGCGTATGGGTGTGATGCTGATGTATGAAGAGCTGCAGCCGCTACAGTCAACCCAGACGATTCATTAAACAACAACGAAAATAAAACGATGAATACCCGTATCCACTCTCAGCACCGCCGACAACTGATGCGCATGATGGGTGAAAACTCGATTGCGATACTGCCTTCGGCGCCGGTTTTGCTGCGCAACCGGGACGTCGAGCATGGCTTTCGGCAGGACAGCGACTTTTACTACCTGAGCGGCTTTCCCGAGCCCGAGGCCGTGATTGTGCTTGTGCCTGGCAGGCGAAAAGGGCAATACATCCTGTTCTGTCGTGACCGTGACAAGAAAAAGGAAACCTGGGACGGGCGGCGCTACGGGCCTGAAGGCGCCGTTGAACATTTCGGCGCCGATGATGCTTTTCCGATCACGGACCTTGAAGATATTCTGCCCGGATTGATGGAACATTGTGAAAGTGTGTATTACACCATTGGCCTCAATCCCGAGTTCGACAAGCATGTGATGAACTGCGTCAATAACCTGCGCAGCAAGTCGCGTGGTGGTACGCATGTACCCTACGAGTTTGTATCGCTCGACTACCTGCTGCACGACATGCGCCTGTTCAAACACCGTGACGAACTTCGGCTGATGCGCAAGGCGGCAAAAATATCGGTAGAGGCACACATCAATGCGATGAAGGTGTGCAGGCCGGGCATGTACGAGTATCAACTCGATGCTGAATTGGTGTATCAGTTCAATCGTAACGGTGGGAGCTGGGCTTACCAGTCGATCGTGGGTGGCGGTGCGAACAGTTGTATCCTGCATTACACGGAAAATAACCAGGTTTTGAATGATGGCGAGATGGTATTGATCGATGCCGGTGCTGAGTACCAGGGATATGCCGCTGACATCACCCGTACCTTCCCGATTAACGGACGCTTCAGTGTGGCGCAAAGAGAGATCTATGAAGTGGTACTTGCAGCGCAGGAAGCGGCAATAAAAAAAGCGATACCGGGCAATCACTGGAATGATCCGCACGAAGCGGCGGTCCGTGTCCTGACCAAAGGCATGGTCGAGCTCGGTCTGTTAAAAGGCAATACCCGCAGCCTGATCAAGGAGGGTGCCTACAGCAAGTTCTACATGCACCGTACCGGTCACTGGCTGGGCATGGACGTGCACGATGTCGGTGATTACAAGGTGGATGATGAATGGCGTCTGCTGGAAAAGGGCATGGTGTTGACCGTGGAACCCGGCCTGTATGTGCCTGCGGGTATCCGCGGGGTCAAACGCTGGTGGAACATCGGTGTGCGTATCGAAGATGATGTCGCGGTCACCAAAGACGGCAATGAACTGCTCTCGGCCGGACTGCCGCGAACCTGCGATGAAATCGAAGCCGTCATGAACGGGCATTGAATGAATATCGAATAATGAATGCGTAGCCTGGATTGGCGCAGCGTAATCCAGGTCCAGCGCTGCTGTCTGGAATATATACGTCATGCCTGCGAAGGCAGGCATCCAGCGTCCTAAGTCACTGGATTATGAAATACATCCATGTATTTCATCCTGCGGACCAGCTTTTGGCTGTTCAAATCCGCTCCTGGCGGATTTAGTCCGGCTAAAACCATGCCGGAATGACGGTGTTTTAGACGTTGCATGAATTTAAGTCTGAAAAGTCGTTAAACATGAGTAGTGCCGCATTGTATGGCAGTATTAACGCAGCGTAATCCAGGTTCAAAGGCAATATCAGTGACCAAATCGACAACAGATTGTGATGTGTTGATCATTGGCGGCGGTCTGGTCGGCGCCAGTCTGGCCTGTATGCTGGAAAACACCGGCCTCTCTGTTCAAATTGTCGAAGCCTGGCCACTGAAGTCGGATGTTCAGCCCAGCTATGATGATCGAACGGTCGCACTCTCGTGGGGCAGTCGTTGTATTTTCGAGGGTATGGGTATCTGGGACGCAATGGCTGACCGGGTAGAGGCCATTAAAACCATTCACATTTCGGACAGGGGACATTTCGGCGCCACGCGTTTGCGACATGATGAAGAAAATGTCGAGGCACTGGGCTATGTCGCCGAAAATCGCGTACTCGGCGAAGTGCTGTACGATCGTTTGCAGCAAAACGACCGGCTTGTATTGCATTGTCCTGCCGGGCTGACGGGCATCGAGCAGAACACGGATCAGGTCGTAGCGAGTATCGAACAGGATCAACAGCACAAGACTGTCAATGCGCGCCTGCTGGTGGCCGCCGACGGTGTGATCTCACAGGTGCGTGATCTGCTGCATATCGGCAGTAGCGCACAGGATTACGGCCAGGCTGCCGTCATTGCCAACGTTACACCGGCCAGACCGCACAATAATGTCGCGTACGAGCGTTTTACCGATCAGGGGCCGATCGCCTTTCTGCCGATGACAGGCAGGCGCTGCTCGGTGGTATGGACCGTACCGGTTGATCAGGCCGAGGCACTGATGGCCCTCGGCGATGAGGATTTTCTGCGGCAGCTGCAGCAGCGCTTTGGTTATCGGCTGGGTCAGCTGGAGCAGGCGGGCAAGCGACAGATGTATCCCCTCAGGCTGGTCGAAACCACCCAGGTCGCGCGTAATCGTGTGGTGATTGTCGGTAATGCCGCGCACAGTGTTCATCCTGTGGCGGGACAGGGCTTCAATCTGGCGCTCAGGGATATCGCGATGCTGGCGGAGTTGATGTCCGCTGCGAAAGATCCCGGCGAGCGCAATCTGCTGCAGTCCTATGTCGAGCAGCGCGAAGATGATGCCAGGCGCGTGTACCGCTTTACCGACAGCCTGGTCAAAATATTTTCCAATAGTAATGCACCGCTGGGGCATCTGCGCGCGGCGGGTCTGATCGCGGTCGGGTTGATCGCACCCTTGCGCCACCAGCTCGCGAGGCAGAGCATGGGTCTAGGTGGCCGTGCTTCCGTGCTCGGCCGCAGGTCGGTCAATGGCTGATAACGCCGATATATATGATGTCTTGATCGCCGGCGGCGGTATTACCGGGCTGTCACTGGCCTGTGCCCTGCAACACAGCGGTTTGCGCATCGGTGTAATCGACAGGCATGAACCTGAGCCGTTTGGCGATCAGCATTCGTTGCGGGTCTCGGCAATCAATCGTGCATCGCTCGAGGTGTTTGCCGGGGCCGGGGCACTGGATCGCATGCAGGCGTTGCGTGTTTCGCCGTTTCGTGAAATGCATGTCTGGGATTCGACCGGTGTCGGTGAAATCCACTTTGACTCGGCCGATCTCGGACTCGATGCGCTGGGCTGTATTATCGAAAACAATGTGATTCAGCTCGCATTGCTGGAGGTCGTCGGGAAAGCGGATTCAATCGACTGGTTGTGTCCCCGGCAAATCGAATCACTGGACAGCAGCGGCGGGCTCAAACGAGTTACCTTGAGTGGGGATCGCGAGCTGGGTGCACAGCTGCTGGTCGGCGCCGATGGTGGTCAGTCGCTGGTACGCAAGGCGATGGGTATCGAACTGGTGCGCAAGTCCTATCAGCAACGCGCCATCGTGTGCACGGTGATGACCGAGCTGGCGCATCAACAGACGGCCTGGCAGTGTTTCCTGCCGACCGGGCCGCTGGCCTTCCTGCCGCTCTCGGATGGCAGCTGCTCGATTGTATGGTCACTGGATGAGGCCGCTGCGGAATCGATGATGGCACTGGATCAGCAGGCATTTACCCGCGAACTCGAACGTGCGTTCGAATACCGACTGGGTTCGGTCAGACTGGTCTCAGAACGCGCCGTATTTCCGCTCGGTCATGGCCACGTTGACCGGTATGTGCAACAGGGCGTGGCCCTGATCGGTGACGCGGCACACAATATTCACCCGCTGGCCGGGCAGGGCGCCAATCTTGGCATCATGGATGCCGCCTGTCTGGCGACGGTAATCGTTGAAGC
>CP070838.1:1049532-1055779 GCA_020341835.1 Thiotrichales bacterium
CCCGGCCTGATAGAAGGCGCCTCCGCCGGTGCCGGCCTGGGCATCCAGTTCCTGAAGCATCTCTCACGGACCCGACTGCTGCTGCATATCGTCGACATCGCCCCGTTCGATGGCAGCAGCCCGGTCGATGATGTCAAAAAGATTCTCGCCGAACTGAAAGAATACAGTAATGAACTGGCGGACAAGGAGCGCTGGCTGGTATTGAACAAGACCGACCTGCTGCCGGAACAGGACCTGGCAGCCCGGCGCCAGCAGATTATCGATGAACTGCAGTGGCAGGGACCGGTGTACACTATCTCGGCGCTGGCGACTACGGGTACCCAGCAGGTCGTTTACGACATTATGAACTATTTGAGCTACGGCACTGAGACGCAGGAAGTGGAATCGGTTTCAGAGCCTGATGGGAACAGCGATGACGGACAGGATTAATCTCGGACGCAGCAGGCGCTGGGTCATCAAGATCGGCAGCGCGCTGATTACCAACGAAGGCAAGGGGCTGGATACCGGTGCGATCCAGCGCTGGGCGGAACAGATAGCCGAACTGCGCAGCAGCGGCAAGGAACTGCTGCTGGTTTCTTCCGGGGCCGTCGCCGAGGGTATGTCACGCATCGGCATGTCGCAGCGCCCGCATGCACTCTATGAGCTGCAGGCCGTCGCTGCACTTGGCCAGATGGGCCTGATCCAGCATTTCGAATCCTGTTTCCAGAAGCACGATATCCACACCGCACAGGTTCTGCTCACGCATGAAGACCTGAGCCATCGGCAGCGCTACCTTAATGCCCGCAGCACGCTGAATACACTGTTGGAGATGGGTGCGATTCCGATCATCAATGAAAACGATACCGTCGCCACCGATGAAATCCGCTTCGGCGACAATGATACGCTGGCTGCCCTGGTCGCCAACCTGGTGGAGGCCGACGCACTGATCATTCTCACCGACCAGCGGGGACTGTATGACAGGGACCCGCGCCAGCATTCAGACGCCAGACTGATCGGCGAGGCCAATGCCACCGATCCAGCCATCCTCGCCATGTGCGGCTCCGGTGGTGCGCTGGGGCGCGGCGGCATGCGCACCAAGATTACAGCCGCTCAGCGTGCAGCACGATCCGGTGCTGCCACGCTGATCGCTTCCGGAAAAACCGAGGATGTGCTGCTGCAGATCGCAAAAGGCGCCGAACTGGGCACCCTGCTGAGTCCAAAGACGGAAAAACTGGCCGCACGGAAACAGTGGCTCGCCGGCCATCTCGTTGTCAGAGGCAGCCTGACACTGGACGCAGGCGCCAGCAAGGCCCTGTCGGGATCCGGCGTCAGCCTGCTGGCTGTTGGCGTCACCGCGGTCAGCGGCCGCTTCAATCGCGGCGACATGGTCAGTTGCCTGTCACCGGACGGCGATGAAATCGCCCGTGGCCTGGCGAACTACTCGGCCGATGAAGCGCGGAAAATCATGGGCAAGGCCTCGCATGAGATCGAGAATATTCTGGGCTATGTGGATGAACCGGAATTGATCCACCGTGACAATCTGGTTTTGCTGTGATTTTTGGCCACAGAGACACAGAGAACACAGAGTATTTTGTCAATTTCGCTGTGGCGGCTTTAGCCGCCACAGCTCAAAACATTCGTAATTCTCTGTGCGCTCTGTGTCTCTGTGGCCAAAACAAAAAGCCCCGCAATGCGGGGCCTTTTCGTATTCAATCTGTCGAAATGATCACATATTGTGGATGTGATTGTTCAGACGGCATTTATGACGCGCGGCCTTGTTTTTGTGGATCAGGCCCTTGTTCGCCATGCGGTCGATTGCCGGGACGGCATCCTTGAACGCAGCTTCCGCTGCAGATTTGTCGCCTTTTTCGATCGCGTAGTAAACGTTCTTGATGTAGGTACGCATCATCGCGCGCATACCCATGTTGTGGGCGCGACGGCCAACGGCCTGACGGGCGCGTTTTCTTGCTCCGGGTGAATTTGCCACGTTTCTGTCTGTGCTGGTTAAAAAGAGCGCGTAAAATGCCAGTTTCACCCGCTTTTGTCAATGATTTTCGTTAGAATAACGCGTTTTTTCAAGCCATTACCCGGCCCACAGACAGGAGAGCCGCGCTGAGCATCAAATTGCTGAAATCCACCGTGACCGTCGGCGGCATGACCCTGCTCTCACGGGTATTCGGCCTGATACGTGATGTCACGCTGGCAACGGTTTTCGGCGTCAGCGGTGGTACCGACGCCTTTCTGGTGGCCTTCAAGATCCCGAATTTCATGCGGCGCCTGTTTGCCGAAGGCGCCTTTTCCCAGGCCTTCGTGCCGGTTTTCTCCGAATACAAGGAAAAGCAAAGCCGGGAGGCGCTGCGCGACCTGGTCAACCATGTGGCCGGCACGCTCGGCAGCGTGCTGTTGCTGATCGCCGTGCTGGGGTCCCTCGCTGCACCCCTGCTGGTCTACCTGTTCGCACCGGGTTTCGCCGGTGATGACGGGCGTTTCGATCTGACCGCCGAAATGCTGCGCATCACCTTTCCCTACATCTTCTTCATCTCGCTGGTGGCATTCTGCGGCGGCATACTCAACAGCTACAACAAATTCGCCGTGCCCGCATTCACACCGGTGATACTCAACCTGTGCCTGATTTCGGCCGCGCTGTGGCTGTCACCGATGTTCGAGCAACCGCTGATGGCGCTGGCCTGGGGTGTCGCCGCGGCCGGTGTGCTTCAGCTACTGCTGCAGTTTCCGTCGCTGCTGAAGCTGCAGCTGTTCCCGAGGCCGCGCCTGAAACGGCGGCACCAGGGTGTCAGCAAAATTCTGCGATTGATGCTGCCCGCCGTGATAGGTTCCTCGGTGATGCAGATCAACCTGATACTGGACACGATCCTCGCGTCATTCCTGGCATTCGGCAGCGTCACCTGGCTGTATTACTCGGATCGGATGCTGGAATTCCCGCTTGGCATACTCGGAATTGCGATAGCAACCGTCATACTGCCAGCCCTTTCACAGCATCATGCCAATGAATCGAGTGAACGTTTCAACCAGACGCTGGACTGGGCGCTGAAACTGGTGATGCTGATTGCACTGCCGGCAGGCATCGGCCTGCTGGTGCTGGCAGGGCCGGTACTGGCCACGCTGTTCCAGCACGGCGATTTCACCGCCAGCGATACCTACATGGCCAGTCTCAGCCTGATGGCCTATATCCTGGGGCTGCCCGCATTCATCCTGATCAAGGTTCTGGCGCCGGGATTCTATTCGCGCCAGGACACCAGAACACCGGTACGGATCGCGATCATCGCGATGGTCTGCAATATGGCGCTGAATATCCTCTTCGTTGTTTCCATGGTCATGCTGAATTACGAAGCACCGCACGTGGGCCTGGCGCTGGCAACGAGCAGCTCCGGTTACGTCAATGCACTGTTACTGTACCGGGGGCTGCGCAAAGCCGGTGTCTACCGCCCGCTACCGGGCTGGGTGCCGATGCTGGCAAAAATGCTGCTCGCCTGCCTGGGTATGACCGCATTATTGCTCTACCTGACACCGGGGCTCGAAATCTGGACCTGGTTGACCGTGCTGGAACGTGCGATCTATCTCGCCGGCATCATCGGCATCGCCGCCGTGGTCTATTTTGCGATTCTCTGGTTCAGCGGCGTCAGGCCGGCGCGGTTGAAGCGGGTTTGATTTTTAACGCAAAGACGCGAAGGCGCAAAGAACGCAAAGGTTGTGTTTGCTTTGTGCATCTGCAGGTCATGTTGTTTGATCCAGGATATGACCGGTTATTGCAGGAGCGACTTTAGTCGCGAATTCGGCGTGATTCGCGACTAAAGTCGCTCCTGCGAATACCCTGAATCAGCCAGAACCTGTAAACAACTTCGCGTCTTTGCGTTAAAAAGTCCTTTAGCTATCTGGTTTACAAGCAAACACTGATATACTACCGCTTTTCAAGTAGTTACTTGGCAAAATATCAACCATGCAACTAGTCCGTGGCCTGCACAATCTGAAACCCGAACACCGCGAATGCGCGGTCACGATCGGTAACTTTGATGGTGTACACCATGGGCATCAGGCGCTGCTGAGCCTGCTGGCAAAAAAGGCCGGCGAACTGAAAGCACCGGCCTGCCTGATGAGCTTCGATCCCCTGCCCCACGAATATTTTTTGAAAGACCGGCCCGCGCCACGCCTGACCAGCGCCCGCGAGCGCTATACCTCGATCATGGAGCTGGACCAGTCACTGCGTCCGGACATGCTGCTGATCCTGCGCTTCGATGACGCACTGGCACAGCTGACGGCAGAAGAATTTGTCGCGCGGGTACTGGTGGATGCACTGGCCGTCAGGGCCGTCGTGGTCGGTGATGATTTTCGCTTCGGCAAAGGTCGATCGGGTGACTACGATTTTCTGAAAACCGCGGGTGATAAATACGGTTTCGAAGTCTTGGCATTAGCCACGCACAGCGTGGATAATATGCGTGTCAGCAGTACAGGTATCCGCCACGCCCTGCTGGAAGACCGTCTTCACGATGCAGAACGCATGCTGGGTCGGCCCTATCGAATCTGCGGGCGCGTGGCACATGGCGACAAACGCGGTCGCACCATTGGTTTCCCGACAGCCAATATCCGATTGAAACGCCCGGCGCTTCCGCTGAGCGGCGTGTACACGGTAACCCTGTGTTCACCGGAGTTGGGTGACGTGCCCGGTATAGCCAACATCGGCAGACGCCCGACCGTTGATGGCGCGCGCGACCAGCTTGAAGTACATTTGTTTGATTTTGAAAAAGACATCTACGGCATGAATATCTGTGTGTCTTTTCACCATAAAATACGCGACGAGAAAAAATTCGAATCGTTTGAACTGCTCAAACAGCAGATTGAGCTGGATTGCGTGCAGGCAAGAGAACTGCATGAAACAATGAACAATTAATAATGAATAATGAAAGCGCTATTTCCTCAACCGAGTCTTCTGATTATTCATTATTAATTTTTCCTTATTCATTATTCATTAGAAATGGCTGACTACAAAAGCACACTGAACCTGCCTCATACCGATTTCCCGATGCGCGGCAACCTGGCCCAGCGCGAGCCGGAAATGCTCAAGCGATGGCAGCAGATCAATCTGTATCAAAAGATCAGGCAGCACTCAAAAGGCCGGCCAACCTTCGTACTGCACGACGGCCCGCCTTACGCCAATGGCGACATTCACATCGGCCATGCGGTCAACAAGATCCTGAAGGACATCATCGTCAAGAGCCGCACCATCGATGGCTACGATGCCCGCTACATCCCCGGCTGGGACTGTCATGGCCTGCCGATCGAGCTGATGGTGGAAAAGAAGGTTGGCAAGGCCGGTGACAAGGTCGACGCAAAAACCTTTCGCCAGAAATGCCGCGATTACGCCAGCAAACAGGTCGACGGCCAGCGCGAGGATTTCAAGCGCCTGGGTGTACTCGGTGACTGGGACGACCCCTACCTGACGATGAACCCGAAGTTCGAGGCCAATATCGTGCGCTCGCTGGGGAAAATCATCGACAAGGGTCACCTGCACAAGGGCAGCAAGCCGGTGCACTGGTGCCTGGACTGCGGCTCGGCCCTGGCCGAAGCCGAAGTCGAATACCAGGACAAGGAGTCGCCGGCGATCGACGTAATGTTCAAGGCAGCCGATGAGGCCGCGTTTCTCTCAGCCGCCGGAATCGATGCCGCCGGCGAAGGCCCGGTTGCCGTAGTGATCTGGACCACGACACCGTGGACGCTGCCCGCCAACATGGCGGTCGCGCTGCATCCGGACCTGCGCTACCAGCTGGTACAGGCCCGCTCGGCCAGTGGCCCGGTCAGACTGCTGCTCGAATCCACGCTGGCGGAAAGCGCGCTGCAACGTTATGGCATGGAAGAATTCACGCTGCTGGGAGAATGCCAGGGTCACCAGCTGGAAAACCAGCAACTGCAGCATCCGTTCTACCAGCGTACGGTACCGATCATCCTAGGCGACCATGTAACAACCGAGGCCGGCACCGGCGCGGTGCACACGGCTCCGGGTCACGGCCAGGATGACTTCATCGTCGGCAGCCGCTACGGACTGGAAGTCTACAACCCGGTCGGCAGTGATGGCGTGTTTCTGCCGGACACCGAGCTGTTTGCCGGCATGCACGTCAGCAAGGCGAACACGGCGATACTGGAAACGCTGGAGAAAAACGGTGTGCTGCTGAAACTGGAAAAAATGAAGCACAGCTACCCGCACTGCTGGCGCCACAAGACACCGATCATCTTCCGTGCCACACCACAGTGGTTC
>CP070838.1:1055879-1065466 GCA_020341835.1 Thiotrichales bacterium
ATGTAGTCCTTCGCCATGTTGTCACGCCACTGCGCCTTGTCCTCTTCGCTCTGCGGATGCCAGGCACGCCACACGATCTGTGACCCGTCGGGCGAAAACCAGGGGCCGCCGTCGTAACCTGATGTGTCGGTCAGCCGCTTGACGTTGCTGCCGTCGGCATCCATGCGGTAAACATCAAAATCACCGTCGCGCTGCGAACCGAACACGATGTGTTTGCCATCGGCGGACACGATCGGTTCGGCATCGTACCCGGGATTATCGGTCAAGGCCTGCAGGCCCGAGCCATCGGGATTGGCCCGGTAAATATCGTAGGGATACAATGGCCAGGCATAGCGGATATGATCCGGCCATTTCGGTTTGGGTGGACAGGCACCATCGAGATGACTGGTGGATGCAAACACCAGCTGCTGCCCGCCGGGGAAAAAGAACGCGCAGGTATGCGCGCCGTGATCCGGGCTCACCATGCGCTTGTCGGAACCGTCGATGTTCATGGTCCAGATCTTGTCGCACTGATAACCGCCGCGGCTCGACTGATATATCAGTTGCTTGCTGTCAAAACTGAAATAGGCTTCGCCGTTGTCGCCTTCAGAAGTCAACTGGGTCAGGTTGGACATGTGCAGATCCCGCGAAGGCTGCAACTGCACCGCTTCGTTTTGCCCAGCGAAGACAAGGCTTGATGACAACACCAGGGCGGCAGGCGAAAGTAATCTGATCATAAACACTATTAGAGAGGTCGAGTGATAGTTGTTCCCAATATTAGCGAAAACTGTGCGCCGACCCCAACTGTTCGTGTTTTTTGAGATCGGGAAAAGAGGTTTGATCCTTTAATTTAACCGGCTATCGGGCTATGGTTAAGATCATGGATAAAGGTAAATACCGGTTGATGACCGCCACCCTGTTGCTGGTCTGCTGCCTGTCTAATACTGCGCAGGCCAGGGATTTTGTAGACCTGGTTAAATACTGCGAGGAGTGTCATGGCATGGATGGTGTCAGTACGATACCCGATGTTCCTATCATCGCGGGTTTTTCTGAAGAGGGCTTCCTGAATACGATCGATGTGTTTCGTGAAAATGAACGCATCGCGATGGAGTTTCACAAACCCGGTGAGCCCGAGACCGTGATGAATGAAATCGCGCAGTCTCTCAGTGACGATGAAGTCGAAGAACTCGCAAAATATTACTCCGGGCTCAAGTTCAAACCCGCAAAACAATCTGCCGATCCTGAAAAGGCCAGCCGTGGTGCAATCCTGCATAAAAAATCCTGTGAAAAATGCCATACCAATAACGGCAAGGATCCGGTCGAGGATGCAGCCATCCTGGCAGGTCAGTGGATGCCCTACCTCGAACGCCAGTTCGACAATATCCTGAGCAAGAAAAGACTGGTGCCAAAGTCGATGTACAGGCGTGTCAAAAAACTTTCACCTCAGGATATCGAAGCCTTGTTACACTTTTATGCCTTGGAAGGTAATAAGTAAATAACCGGCTTTTTTGACTTGTCAAAGGATCCTCGGCCCTGTTCTCCCGGTATTCCCTTCGTCATCGTGGGTGTTCTATTGCATCAATGCATTTAGGATGTGAACTCGGCTTCGTCAGTTCGAGTAACCGTCTATGTCCTTTCGCTTTTCTCCCTGGCTTGTTCGCCTGTGTGCGTTACCGCTTACACTGACACTGCCTTTTGTGGCTATGGCGGATTCCAGGCCCGCACCCACCTGGCGGAACACGCTCACAGCGGCGTATGCGTGGCAGGGTGAAAGTGATCTGAATGGAGGCGGTAACTTCCGCGTGGATCGCGGTGTTCTGGAGTTCAAAACCTCCAGCCGACTCGGTCGGCGCTGGTTTGCCGGCTTCTCGATCGGTTATGGTGAAGACCGCTACCGATTCAATGACACTGCCACCGGTTTTTCACCGTGGGAGGGCATCCGCACGCTCCAGTTCGGCCTGCCGTTGCGCTACCTGGTCAACAGCCAATGGGTGTTTTTCGGTTTGCCGGTTTTGAGATATGCCGCAGAAGACGGTGCCAGTTTGAGTGATGGCCGCGAATACGGTGTTATCGCAGGCGCCAGCTACCGATTCAGCGACAGGCTCAGCGTCGGGCCCGGGCTCGGTGGTTTCAGAGGGATTGGTGATGAAGACGACCTGTTCCCGGTTCTGTTTATCAACTGGCGCATGACCGACACGCTCTCGCTCGAAACCGGCAGGGGGCTTGCGGCAACGCGCGGCCCCGGACTTGCGTTGAAGTGGCGGCCGCTGGATCGTTGGGAATTCGGACTTGCCGCACGTTATGAAAAATACCGTTTCCGGCTTGCCGACGGTGCCGGCCGTATCGGTCAGGATAAAGCGGTACCGGTTATTGCAACGGCCGGCTGGCAATCGGGACCAGCGTTCAGCGTAACGGCGCTGGCAGGCGTCGAATCCTCCGGTGTATTGCGCCTCGAGAACAGCAATGGTGCGTTCATCGCGGAACAGTCCTACAGTACCGCGCCCATAGCTGGTCTCGTCGCATCGTTTCAGTTTTAGGACGTGCGCCCCGGAGAGTGACGAGCAGTAAGCCCGTATTAACGCGGGAAACCCGAGACTTTACGTCCCCTTGTCTTCAACGCTGGTCCAGTCCGGCCTGTTTCTTTTTGACCACCTGGCGAAGCGCATTTTTTCGCCGAGATAGAACTTGCGGTAGGCTTCCACCACCGATCCCTCGACCTTGTATTTGTCAGGCATAGCCTGGGCAAATTCCGTTAGTCCTCTCGACGCGTAACTGTAGTGTTCGATCGCCTCGAGTACATGGATTGATTTGTGATCATTCTGTCGCTCAAAGCGGAATCTGTATTCGTCATTCAGCGCAACGGCCAAATCTCTCAGCCAGCAGAAGTTGTCGTAGGACGCTTCGACCCAGAGTACGCAGGGATGTTTCAGGTGTGTCGACTTGTAGGGCGTAACAAAACCTTTCTTGTTCAGCGCGGTGCAAAGGATCTGAACACTTTCCAGCGTCATCTTTACAACGTGCTGGTCGCAATGGTAGCGAGCGCAGGTTTTAATATCCGCATCCAGTACGAAAATATTCATCTATCGAGAAAACCACAACGGGGCGCACGGCTGAAGTCCGCGGTCGGTGACTGGAACCACCGGTTGGGCCTTACTGACGCTATGCGTGTCTTTCGGCCGTCAGGACATCCCTGTCCAGGTATTGTCCAGATTAGAAATCGACCCGCTCCGCCGCATCACAGGGTAATAAAGAGGCCGACGCTGAGTAGCAAACCCAGCGGAGCTGTCAAAAATCCCAGTAGAGTGCGGCTTACGAGCTGATCTTCTTTATTCATCATTACTAATTTCGTCTGTGTCATGGCGATCTCTCCAGTTTGAGGTCGGCCGGCTGCCCGGCCTTGTCCAATACAGTATCTACAAATTGACAGAAAGTCAAGGTTTTGTATAATACAAGTATTAGACAATCAACAGGTGTGCAGGCATGAACACAAAAAACAAAGAAAAGTCAGAGGGTTATCGGATTGGCGCCGTATCGCGTCTTACCGGCGTATCCACCGATAACCTGCGCGTTTGGGAGCGTCGTTACCAGACTGTTGTCCCGGCGCGTACGGACAGCGGCGACCGATATTATTCATCAGAGGACGTCGCCAGGCTCAAACTGATTAAAAAACTGGTCGATTCAGGCGACAGCATCAGTTCCATCGCGGCACTGGACGAAGATGAACTCAAAAAGCGCCTGTCCCAAAACCAGCCGGAACTCATCGCGGCAACGGGACAACCCTGCAGCGTCGTCGTCGTTGGTGAATCGCTGGCAACGGCCATGCTTGCCGAACGCGAATCACTCGACCAGATCACACTGACGCAGACCTTCAGGAACATGGCAAGCCTCGAAGCGCAGTCAGAAACAATCGAGGCCGATGTTCTGGTTATCGAACAGCCCACCCTGCATGCCGATCACGCTATTCAGATCAACGACTGGATCACCCGGTTTGGTGTTCACACGGCAATCGTTGTCTACCGCTTTGCAGCCAGGGATGCATTGAATCGGTTATCCGCGGCGAAATGCATCGTTCTGCGCGCCCCTGTCCGTCCCTCGACCATCCAGAGCCAATGTGTCCGCCGTACGGCCACACAACCAGCACCGCTTGCTGACACAGAGGAGCTTGCGGATATCATGACAAGCGCCATTCCCGAAAGACAATTTGATGATGAAACGCTGGCGCGGCTCGCTGATACGTCGACCACGATTAAATGTGAATGCCCGCTGCATCTGTCAGAGCTGATCAGCAGTCTGAGCGCATTTGAGATCTACAGCAGTGAGTGCGAGAGCCGGAATTCGAGGGACGCGGCGCTGCACAATTATTTGAACGAGACAGCGTCACGTGCCCGCTTTATGCTGGAAATGGCGCTGAAGAAAGTGATAGCGGTGGATAACATCCAGCTTTAAGCCGGCTTCGTTCTCGTGAATAATCAGTTAACAATAACCATACCTGGTCTTATCAGCCTTTTTATTCTTCCCGGAGTACTTAATGCGGTGTCAGCAAGCGATTTAATCATTGACGATCGGACCAGCGGCAGTTACCGCTCCAACCTGGGCACCGAATGGCGGCTGGTTACAGATCAGGTCATGGGCGGCGTGTCTGATGGCCAATTGGCGTTCGACAGCTATAAAAATCGAAAATGCCTGCGCTTGAGCGGGAATGTCTCTACAGAAAACAACGGCGGGTTTATACAAATGGCCCTGCCCTTTGCAGATCAGGACGATTTCGATGCATCAGCTTATACAGGCATTGAAATTGATGTTGCGGGCAATAATGAATCGTATAACATTCACATCCGCACGGCCGGCCTCTGGTTTCCATGGCAATCTTACCGCTTTGCTTTTCAGGCTACGGCAGACTGGCAAACACTGCGCTTTCCGTTTTCAGATATAAAACCTTACAAAACAACCAGGCGTTTCCAGCAGCACAAACTGGATCGAATCGGCCTTGTCGGTATCGGAAGAGAATTCAAGGCTGACCTGTGCGTAGCAGCTGTGAAATTCTATAAGGAATAGCGGCTAGCGGCCAGGTCACAGTGTTATGAATACAGGACCAAGTGCAATCATCATAGGGGCAAGCAGCCGGATTGGCACGGCGCTGCGTCGCCAATGGCAAAAGGACGACGGCATTGACAACATCATCGCTATCAGCAGACAGCACCTTGGTGCAGATGATCCGGGACCGGATAGCAAAGTCCACTTCATCCGGACTGACTATGATGAACAGTCAATCGCAAGAACATGCGAAAGAATTAAAATGCTCACCCGTTCTGTCAGTCGTGTTTGTATCTGCAACGGTATATTGCACAATGAAGACATGTGGCCGGAAAAACGAATCGAGGAGCTGAACATAGACACCCTGAGGAACCTGTTTACTATCAACAGTGTCATCCCTGTGCTCTGGTTAAAAGCGCTGTTGCCATTGGTTAAAAGCAAGGATGACTGCGTCATTTCCGTATTCAGCGCCAGGATTGGCAGCATAGATGACAACCGAAGCGGGGGCTGGTACAGCTATCGTGCATCAAAAGCGGCACTTAACATGCTGTTAAAAACCGCGGCAATCGAGTATGCAAGGCGAGCGGCCAACGTGAAGCTGATGGCTTTCCATCCGGGGACAACCGATACTCCGTTATCAAAACCTTTCCAGCGGTCAGTCAAAAAAGAAAACCTGTTTACGCCGGAGTATGTCGCGGAACATCTGGTTAATCTGATGAATAGCCAGACCGCTGACGGCGAGTGCTCATTCATCGACTGGGAGAATAAAGCCATTGCATGGTGATGATTCCACAGCTAGATCACTCGGCTATGCAGGCCTGATACCCTTTATTGTTTTCAGTGCAGGGTGCTGGCTGCCTGGATTGCACTGTTACATAACTGGGTCGGACCGACACAAGCCATTGTAAAATATGACTATAGCCTACATAACTGGGTCGGACCGACACAAGCCATTGTAAAATATGACTATAGCCGTTGAAAACAGGCGTAATTTGTTCTTAAGACGTCGTTTTTGAGCTCAAAATCGTGTCTTTAAGAACTTTTAATTACTGACTTTCCTTAGGCGTGGCATTTCAGGCTGAAAAATAGTGCTTTAAGCTGCTCCTGCAAACATTATTTCGCACTTTCTTCAACAGTTTCTGACAGTTAGGCGGGTCCGACCCGGATACTTACTTAGAGCGATCACACTCTACTCAATTCATACGAACGCAAATACAGAGCAAAATCTTGCAGTGCCTTAATACCGGTCTGTTCCGCTTCTGCACACCAGGTTTGCAGCCGTTGAACGCGGCTGGGCCCACTCGTGGAGGTATGCGACCAGATTTTCTTCAATTGCTGTTTGAACTGGTAGACGGTCGCCACAGATCGATATTGCTTGAGGACTTTGTTGATGGTTTCCTGGGCGCTGATCGCGGGTGGAAGGTCTTCGCGAATCATAAGCTTGCGTGAGCGTTGCAGCATCTTCTGTCCGATACGGTCAGCTTTCTGTTGTGCTTCGCGTAACACTGGCCTGATCACCTTGCTGCCATAGAGCTTCATGATAAGGAAACGATTGGCGACAACCGCGCGTGCTGTATCAATATCGATACGCGTTTTACCTCGCGCGCAGCGGATTCTTGGCGCAATGCGTTTGACCTTTGCCAGTTTGAAGAACGCCATCAATCGGATGTACATCCAGCCGATATCGAATTCCCACCATTTGTTCGACAGCCTGGCTGATGCGGGATAGGCGTGGTGATTGTTGTGCAGTTCTTCACCGCCAATCAGGATGCCCCAGGGAACAATATTGGTCGAGGCGTCCGTGGTCTCAAAGTTGCGGTAACCCATGCGATGACCAATACCATTGATCACACCTGCAGCCCAAAAAGGAATCCAGAGCATTTGCACTGCAAAGATGATCAATCCCACAGCGCCGAACAATACCACATCCAGTACAGCCATCAGGCCGATACCCAATGCCGGAAAGCGGCTGTAAATGTTGTGCTCCACCCAGTCGTCCGGCGTGTTGTGCCCGTATTTTTCCAGGGTTTCCTGGTTGAGGGTTTCTTTCCGGTACAGCCATGCGCCCTTGAATAAAACATTGCCCAGGCCTTTGTGACGAGGACTGTGGGGATCCTCCGGTGTTTCGCATCTGGCATGGTGCTTGCGATGTACCGCTACCCACTCTTTCGTCAGCATCCCGGTTGTCAACCAGAGCCAGAAACGGAAAAAGTGACTGATGACCGGGTGTAGTGTCAGGGCTCGATGGGACTGGTGGCGATGCAAAAAGATCGTTACCGCAGCGATCGTGATATGTGTCAGCACAAGGGTGACAACCGTATAGCCTAAAGTGGACAAACTCAATAAACCTTCAAATAACATTTAGTCTCTCTTTTAATAAACAAATCCAGCCTGGCCAGAAAACGACATCGATGTGGTTCCTGTCACCGGCAGCAGTCGGGTCTTGTTGCTGCTTTAACAGCGACCATGGAGAAGAACGTGAGAAAGGATACAACCTGAACAACCCGAAGAGTATACAGATCCGTTGCAGTCAAACTGCACGCGCGCCGATGAGATTACAATGGCCGACGGCCTGGTATGTCAGAACAGGATAAGGAAATAAAGTTCAGTTTTGGCAAAAAGAGGGAAAGACCGGCGACAGGTAACGATCAAGACGCTGGATGCCTGCCTGCGCAGGCATGACGAAGAATACGTGATTGCTGCGTGCCCTGTTCTTACAGCGTCAAACGTAACTCGCCAAGCAACACGCCCGGCAGTTCCATGCTGCTGTTCGAGCGCTGTCCGTAGGTACTGGAATCCAGTATCAGTTCCCGCTCTTCAGTCAGTCCCAGCAGATTGTTCCCCAGCAAGCGGTAAACCGAGTCATCGAAACGCATCACATTCACCGGTGCCTGTATCTCGCCCTGCTCCACCCAGAAACACGCAAACCGGGTCATGCCGGTCATCTGGCAGGCGTTGCGATCCGAGAAATTCAGATACCAGAGGTTGTTGATGTAGAGCCCGGTGTCCAGTTCCTTCAGAATATCAGCGACAGGCAAATTACCTGCAGCCATATCCAGCGCGCCCGGGTATTCCCAGTCGGCATTGATCGTACGTGCGTATTCCTTCGCGCTGCGCGCGTTCACCAGGCAGTCCCTGTACTTTCCGTTTTCGATGAGCTGCACGTCATCCGGCTTGATGAACCCGCTGCCGGTGAACATGGGCGCAAGGCCCCTGCCATGGTATTCACGCAATGCGACTGACGAAGACAGGGTACGACCCTCATCCAGCATCTGTATCAGTGGTGTGCTTTTGGTGCGGTGGCTTTTCAGCCCAAACCCGCCCCAGGCCATCATGCTGACAATTTCACTCACTGCCGATGGCGCCAGGTAGGCACGGTAAGTGCCCGGCTCGAGGGTTTTTGAAGGACGCGCCAATACACTCAGCTGGTGCTTGATATTCTCCATCTTGTCAGTCAGCGGGTCCTGCTGCCAGTCAAAACCGGCATAGTTGCTCTTCACCGCCTTGTCCTTGTCAAGGTAGCAGCTCCAGTCGAAATTGAAATTCGCACTGCTGTGCCAGTTGCGCTGCCCCATCGAGTTGGCGAACCCGGTGTACTGGATGCCGTTGGCAAAAATACCCACCAGGTCGAGTTCCTTACCCGCCTGTACGATCTGCGCTACCGCATCGTGGCTGCCGATGACTTCGTTGTCATGATGGTACTCGGTGTTGTTGATATCGGTTGAAAAGTACAGATAGGGATCATCAGGCAGCAAGGCACGCTGCTCACGCAGCTTTCGTAGGACGCCGTTGAGTTGATCCAGGTCCTGTTCAGCGTCACCGGAAATTTCGACACTGGCCTGCGCATGGCGCTGTGCTTCGATGAGATCGAGCGACAGGCTGCGTTGCCTGACGCTGCCCGCCTGCCGGATGCGGTTGTGATTCATACGCACAAAATCCGAATCCTCAGCGGAAAAACCGAGCAGGAGCTGTTCGTCACCCTCGAGCTTTGCGAACAGCGCGCCACTCAGGGCATAAAAGTAATCCTGCATTACGCGGCCCCTCCGAATACATCGACATCGCGGAAATGGCAGGCCGGTGATGCATGGCCAACGTAGATCGACTGGTTGGGTTCGCCCTTGCCGCAGTTGGTGACGCCTTGAATCGCAAAGCTGTCTTCATTACCCACGTCAGCCAGGTTGCGCCAGAAAGTTGCGGAGATGCCGCGGTAGTTCGGATTGCGCACCAGCCCCTTGAGTTCGCCGTTCTCGATCACGCGTCCCAGTTCGCAGCCGAACTGGAACTTGTTGCGGCTGTCATCGATCGACCAGGAACGGTTGGTTTCCATGTACACACCGTGCTCGATGCCGGCAATCATGTCATCGAGCGTGCTGTCACCGGCCTCGACATTGAGGTTGGCCATGCGATCGATCGGTGGACGGTACCAGGCCGCCTGGCGTGCATTGGCCACCCCCGGCATGCCGGTGCGCGCCTGCGATGTCGCACCGCCCAGTGGTCGCTCGAGAATGCCGTTACGGATAATGTATTCGCGTTGCGCCGGCGTGCCCTCGTCATCACAGGCGTAGCTGGCCAGT
>CP070838.1:1065566-1086891 GCA_020341835.1 Thiotrichales bacterium
CCGCTGCCCGTATCCGGATTGAACTCTGAATAAACCATGCGTAAATATTATCATTCGCAACCGGTAAAAAACCACAACGCCATTGCAGGTTAATCTCCAGCGGCCTCGCCGAACCCTGCGCCTCTACGAGAGTGTTTGAAAATTGTTACCGGGGCGTTAGGCCATCAGGCGAAGTCGGGTTATTGGCGGTATTACCGTAGATTCAGGATCGCCCAATTATCAGGTGATCGGTCTTTTGTTACAGATTGTGTTTCTTCAGCCGATAGAGGAAGGCGTCGCGTGACAGACCCAGCAGCCGGGCGGCTTCGCTTTTGTTGCCATTGGCATATTCGAGTGCCTGCTGAATCAGGTCAATTTCCAGTGACTCCATGTTAATACCTTCCTGCGGCAGCTCGAAGCCTGTGCTGCTGTCAGGTCTGGCCCTGTTTTCGCTCAGATCCAGCGGCAGGTGTTCGGCTTTGATGTTCTGTCCCGGCATCAGCGCGGATACGTGCTCGCAAACGTTGCGTAGCTCGCGGATATTGCCCGGCCAGTGATACTTTTTCAGCAGGTCGATGGCGTCCTGTGCCATTCTGTTAGCGCTTGAGCGGTTGCGTTCGGCCGCAGTCCGCAGAAAATGCTCGACCAGTTCAGGTATATCCCGTTTGCGTTGACGCAACGGCGGCAATTGCACGGGCACGATATTCAACCGGTAGAACAGGTCCTGGCGAAATTCACCGCTGTCGACCATCTGTATCAGGTTGCGGTTGGTCGCCGCAATGATACGCACATCGACCACTTCAATGTCGCCTGAACCCAGCCGCTGGATTTCGCCGTACTCGATGAAGCGCAGTAACTTGGCCTGAATTGGCAGCGGCAGCTCACCGATTTCATCGAGAAACAACGTGCCGCCGTGCGCTTTCTGTACATAACCGTCCCGGCTCTCATGGGCGCCGGTGAATGCGCCGCGTTCGTGGCCGAACAACAGGGATTCGACCAGCTCACCGGGCAGGGCGGCGCAGTTGACGACGATGAATGACTCGTCGGCGCGTGAGCTCGATGACTGGATTTCCTGGGCGAGCAGTTCCTTGCCGGTGCCGGTTTCACCCTCGATCAGGATGTGCACATCGGTGGCCGCTGCGATCTGCGCGGTACGGATGACCGCTTCCATTACCGGCGAGCGACCGAGCAAAGATTTGAATGCACGCTTGTTTTGAATCGACAGCATCAGTGGTGATGGTGCCCCTGCATCTGTTCACCCAGGGGCAGAAACAGGCTGCCGATAGCCATTGCGATAATCAGCAGGCCGACGAGCTGGCGCGCGGTGTTGGAGCGCGCAAAGCGGGTCAACCACGAGGTCATGAAGCCGGTCGCGAGCAATGTCGGTAGTGTCCCCAGGCCGAAGGCAAGCATGGTCAGCGCACCCTGAATGGCGTTGCCCGCCGTCAGTGCCCACACCAGGACGAAGTACACGAGCCCACACGGCAGCCAGCCCCAGATCAGGCCGTAAGCCAGCGCCCGAGGCAGCGAGGCAACCGGTAATAATCTGCGTCCAACAGGCTCGAGCTTCTTCCATACCGGGATTCCGATCTTTTCGACGATCGCGAGTTGCGGTACCCAGCCCGTCAGGTACAGGCCGATCGCGATCATCATTGTGACACCCAGCGCGCGCAGGAAAGCATGGCCCTGATCAAATCCAACAGAAGCCAGTACGCCGGTGCCGATGGCACCCGCGATCAGGCCGGCGAGGGAATAGCTGATGATGCGCCCGAAATTGTACGTGGTGACAAATGCCAGCATACGCGGCCTGTCACTGCGGATGTGTGCAGGCAGGCTCAGGCTGAGTGCGCCGATGATGCCGCCGCACATGCCGATGCAGTGGATAGTGCTGAACAGACCCAGCAAAAATGCCGAGGTATAGGTAATGGGGTTTTCCATGGTCCGTGAATACCTGGTGAACAAATCGGCTAATTTACCACAGTGTGATTAGCGGGATTGCCCGGTCAGTTGACAGGGCTGTGTTGATCGACACGGTGCTCCATACCGGTGGTCATGCTGTTTTTCAGGCCGGCGTGCCCGTGGATGCCCTTGCCCTTGTGTCCCATCGGCATCATCAGCGCGACCAGGGCCATGACGATGACACTGGCGCCGACGATCTGTCGGGTCAGTTGTGAGTGGGTGAAGCGTTTGAGCCAGGAGGCCGCCAGACCGGCGGAGAGAAGTGAGGGCAGTGTACCCAGGCCGAAAGCCGCCATGATCATCGCGCCCTGGACTGCGCTGGCGGATGTCAGCGCCCAGACCAGCACAAAATACACCATTCCGCAGGGCAGCCAGCCCCAGATCAGGCCGTATGAAAGGGCTTTGGGCAGGCTGTTGACGGGTACCAGTTTGCGCCCAAGCGGTTCCAGTATCCGCCATAGCGGCTTGCCGATGCGTTCGACTCTGGATAATTGCGGAAACCAGCCGGCCAGGTACAGGCCGATGGCAATCATCATCACGACGCCGGTGTACCTCAATAGCGAGGGGCCATCGGACATGTCAGTGTAGGCGGCGGCTTCTGCGCCGATGTAACCGACGACCATGCCGGCAAAGCTGTAACTGAGCACCCGACCGATGTTAAAGCTGGCGATAAAGCCAAGCAGGCGGCGACGATGTTGACGTACCGGCTCGGGCAGGCTCAGGCTGAGTGCGCCAATGATACCGCCACACATGCCGAGGCAGTGGACGGTGCTGAAAAGGCCAAGAATAAATGCCGCAATGATGCCTTGAGGCTCTTGCATGGTGTTAACAGGCCCTGAAATAAAACCCGGAGTCTAGCGGGAAATCCGCTGTCGGATAATGACATATATCAGAAAAAGTTAATATTCTAATTAAGACGGGCGGGCGCCGCTCGATGGATTCTGCGTCAATGGACAGTCAGCTATTTGCGCTTGTATCCCCACACCGCATAGACCGGGTCAGACAGCAGCAGCTCGCCGGCGTACTTGTCATCCGGCGGGCGTGGCAGACCGCGCAGCGAGTAGCTGTGTAACTGGTCGAATGCACCGTTTTCGATGAAGTATTCGAGCACCAGGCCGATGCGCTCGAATTCATGCGCGTTTCCCCAGGCCTGGATGGCCTTCGGCGGGAACCAGCGATTGGAAAAACTGATCACCAGCGGGGCGCCCGCTTTCAGAATTCTGGCCAGCTCGCTGAACACGGCCATCGGTGAAATCAGATATTCAATCGAAGCCGTGCAAATAATGCCGTCAAAGCTCTCGTCAGCGAACGGCAACGCCGGATTCAGATTGAGATTGTGGACCAGACTATCGGACAGCAATGGATTCTGTTCGAGTTCCTCCCGGTTCATGCCGAGGCCGGTGATGTTCGCGGCGGTAAATTCTGCGGGTAAATGTGAAACCCAGCTCGACATCAGATCCAGTATGCGGCCGTCGTGCGGTAACAGCTGCCTGTAGAGTTCGCCGATCTGCAGCGCGCAGTTGCTATCGAGGTGGTGCACCAGCCGTGGTGTCGAATAAAAGGCTTCGTCGGCTGATGTATCGCTTCGGGCAAAAGGGTCATCGCTCCAGAAATCCGTCGCAATGCGGCCGTGGCGTGCCTGCATACCGGGACCATTGCCGGTCAGGATCTCGATGATGTCGTTGCAGCGGCCGCCGTGTTCCTGTCCGCCGGCCCAGATGTCCATGACGCGCAGTTCGACATCCAGCGTTCGTGCCGCCAGCGGATGGTTGAAATCTGCGGTAATGGTCGCATCATCGAGTGCGATGATGCGACAGGGCAGCTGGTTCGAACGATAATTCCCGGGAATATTCTCGAAGATACCTCGCGGGTAGAAACGGCCCAGTCGGGGTTCCAGCCGCACCTGTCGGGAAAAGTTGCGGTTGAATTGCTGCTGTTTGACCACGTGGACCTGAGAGGCTGTAAACCCGGGCAGCGCCTCGCCCGCGCTGTACTGATGACGGATGCTGTCATTCACACCGCGTCCATCGAGCTGGGCTTCCAGTTCTGGTGGAAAGTAATCGCGCCAGACATTGAGATTGTCGAGAAACTGGTTGTCGATGTGTGTTACATCGTCAGAACGCCAGTCCAGTGAAGCGAGCACACTGATTCTTGCGCTGCGCGAGATGCTGTTCTGGCGATCCCTGGGGCTGTCATCCCGGCCCAGCGCGGCGATGATATGGATGTCCGACGATTTCATCTCAGTGGACAATGCAGCCCCACATGTCGTGCTCATCCGTATCCGTTATACGAACATCAAGCAGGTCACCAGGATGACAATCGGCAGGCTCTTCGATATAGACCAGGCCATCGATTTCCGGTGCATCGGCCATGCTGCGTGCAATCACGCCGGCCTCACTGACGGCATCGACCAGGACCTGCTGGACCGAACCGATTTTCGTTTTCAGCTTTTGCGCACTGATGGCGGCCTGTGTTTCCATGAAGCGCTGCAGGCGTTCCTGCTTGATGTCTTCATCAACCGGGTCTGGCAGCTGATTGGCGCGGGCGCCTTCCACCGGGGAGTAGGTGAAGCAGCCGACGCGGTCCAGTCTTGCGGCTTCGAGGAAATCCAGCAGCTGTTCGAAATCATCATCGGTTTCACCGGGAAAACCGACGATGAAGGTGCTGCGTATCGTCAGTTCCGGGCAGATTTCACGCCATGCATGAATACGCTGCAGGGTATTTTCACTGGCAGCAGGCCGTTTCATGGCTTTGAGTATCCGTGGGCTGGCATGCTGGAACGGAATATCCAGGTAGGGCAGAATTTTGCCATCGGCCATCAGCGGGATGACTTCATCGACATGCGGGTAGGGATAGACATAATGCAGCCTGATCCAGACACCCAGACTGCCGAGCGCTTCACACAGTTCGGTCATTCGCGTCTTCACCGGCGTGCCGTTCCAGAATTCTGTTCTGTATTTCACGTCGATACCGTACGCGCTGGTATCCTGTGAAATCACGAGCAGTTCTTTTACGCCGGCTTCGACCAGCCGTTCAGCTTCGGCCAGCACTTCATTGACGGGTCGGCTGACCAGGTCGCCACGCAGGTCGGGAATGATGCAGAAGGTGCAGCGGTGATTGCAGCCTTCGGATATCTTCAGGTAGGCGTAATGTCGAGGTGTCAGCCTGATGCCCTGTGCAGGAACGAGATCAACAAACGGGTCATGTGCCGGCGGCAGGTGCCGGTGTATCGCGTCCATGACTGCCTGAGTTGCGTGGGGTCCGGTGACCGCCAGCACGTTTGGATAGGTCTGCTGTACGATATCGCCCTTGGCACCCAGACAGCCGGTGACGATGACCTTGCCGTTTTCATGCAGGGCTTCACCGATTGTTTCGAGGGATTCTTCGACCGCGTCGTCAATGAAGCCACAGGTATTGATAACGACCAGCTCGGCTTCATCATAACTCGATGAAATCGCATAACCCTCAGCTCGCAACTGTGTGAGAATATGCTCCGAATCGACCGTGGCCTTGGGGCAGCCGAGACTGATGAAACCGATCCGGTGTGTTGTGGGTGTCGATGCCATGACCCGAACAGCAGTGAAAAAACATTAGTTTACCTGATAAACGATTTTCGTCGTTGGTCTTTGGTCTTCTCATCAATGGCGAACGACGCAAGACCTGATTTTTAATGAGCGACTACGAAGAAAAATTCGGCACATTGAAGCGCGTCTACGGCGAGGATGTCTGTAATGCGCTGCGCCTCTCTCATGTCTGCGTAATCGGAATCGGTGGTGTTGGTTCATGGGCAGTGGAATCACTCGCGCGATCCGGTATCGGCGAAATCACACTGGTTGACGGCGATACCATTGCGCGCAGTAATATCAACCGTCAAATCCATACACTCGATTCGACCGTCGGTCAGCACAAGGTCGACGCCATGCGGGCGCGTATCGCCGACATTAACGCAACGTGTCGCTGTAATACCATTGCTCACCATATTAACGACGACAACCTGCGCGAGATACTCGAACGTGGTTATACCTGTGTTATCGATGCCATTGACAGCATCAAATACAAGGCGGCGATCGTGTATTGCTGTAAACGTAACAGGATCCCGGTCGTTATGACCGGCGGGGCAGGTGGCTTGACCGATCCGGCGCAAATAGACGTGGCGGATCTGACCAGAACGTGGAATGACCCGCTGGCGGCGACCGTGCGTTCACGACTCAGGCACAAGTACGGCTACACCCGAAACAGGAAACGCACCTTTGGTGTTCCCTGCGTGTTTTCAACGGAGCAGCAGCGTTATCCTGATCAGGACGGCAGGCCGGGGTACTGCAAACCCGGGGTCGCAGGCCTGACACTGGATTGCAGTTTCGGCTACGGTTCGGTCGTCAGTGTGACCGCCAGCTTTGGTTTTATGGCTGCGGCGAAGGCCGTTGACATCATCGCGAAATCTGCGCGCAAGAGCGGCTGACGGTGCGTGCCCGCTGTAAGGCTGGCGGCCCGAAGAATTTCTATCGGCTATCGGTTGGCATCTTCAGGTTCTGCAGCAGCAACCCCTGCGGCCACGATAGAGCTGAACAACGACAGCTGCAATTGCGATCGCTGTCGCTAATGAGCATGACGCTGAATGATGGATGTCGTAACAGAGTGCTTGTGTACGGATTACAGCTTGCTGGTCAGCATGAAGTAAATAACCATGAATACGGTTGATGCGATCAGGATGTAGGGAATAAACATACAGAAGCCGGGCAGGCCTTCGCACATTTCCTTGAACTTACATTGTGCACATACTTTTGTTTTCATTGTGTACCTGTTGGTTGCACATGAACTTCAATACGTGTTCACATGGCTAATGCCGCAGCATTCCTCAATAGCTATGTGATACGTTTACCACAGTATTTGGTCCATTTGTGTCTATGCGTTTTTATTGTTATCAGCGTCTACCGGGATGTATGAGCATAGACGATTTCCCGGTAAATTCATTCGATTGTAATACCCAGGCGTTACATAATCCCTGACGATTCGTCAGGAAAGCGGTGTATTTTCGATTTGATCCTGTCCGTCAAAACGATACTAATATCAGCCGCTTGAAAAACTAATCATCCACTTATCATGCGGTTCCGTTGCCCCGTGATTCTTGATCCAGATCATAAAGTTGACAGTTCGCGCAAACTATTAGACTAAAGTATGAGCGCTGTGATTAAGGGACAAAAACGCCTTGCGGGTAACATGACCGAGCCTTAAAAAAGGCGGTAACCGTGTGGTTACCGCCTTATAATTTTTACTCCAGCCTCCATGGCTTGTTATTATTTATTATCCTTGATCCCGGTTTTTTGTTTTTATTGTTTCTCCTAGCAAGTTGATACACCCTTAGTCCCAGCTTAGCGCCCCCCCAGTCTGATATTCCGTAACGCGTGTTTCGAAAAAGTTCTTTTCTTTCTTGAGATCGAGTACTTCCGACATCCATGGGAATGGATTGCCTGCACCCGCATACTGCTCCGGCAGCCCGATCTGTAAACACCTGCGATTGGCAATGAATTGCAGGTATTCTTCAAACATCGGTGCGTTGAGTCCGAGTACGCCGCGTGGCATGGTGTCACGGGCATACTGGGTTTCGAGCTCGACAGCCTCGCGAATCATCTGTACGGCTTCCTGCTGGAAGCTTTGTGTCCACAGGTGCGGATTCTCGATCTTGATCTGGTTGATGACATCGATACCAAAATTCATATGCATGGATTCATCGCGCAGGATGTACTGAAACTGTTCAGCAACCCCCGTCATCTTGTTGCGTCGACCCATTGACAGGATCTGGGCGAATCCAACATAGAAGAATATGCCTTCAAAGATTACGTAGAAGGCGATCAGTTCGCGTAGCAGCTTCTGGTCATTCTCCGGGGAGCCGGTGTGGAAGTTCGGGTCAGCCAGGTGCTTGGTATAGGGTAATGCCCACTCGGCCTTGTGTGCGACCGCAGGCAGTTCGCGGTACATATTGAATATTTCACCCTCGTCCAGTCCGAGTGATTCCACGCAGTACTGGTAGGCGTGGGTGTGCAATGCTTCTTCAAAAGCCTGGCGCAGCAGGTACTGGCGGCATTCAGGGTTGGTAATGTGTTTGTAGACGGCCAGTACCAGATTGTTTGCAACCAGTGAGTCTGCTGTCGAGAAGAATCCCAGGTTTCTTTTGATAATGGTGCGCTCATCGTCGGTCAGGCCGTTGGGATCTCTCCACAGTGCCAGGTCGGCCGTCATATTGATTTCCTGCGGCATCCAGTGATTGGCGCAACCGTCAAGATACTTTTGCCAGGCCCACTCGTATTTGAATGGTACCAGCTGGTTCAGATCCGCACGGCAGTTGATGATTTTCTTGTCATCAACCTGAATGCGTTCTGCACCCATCTCGATATCCTCCAGGCCGGTGCCAGCAAGATCGGCTTCGACAACATCATGATCGAAGCTTTCACTTGCTGGCATGACGGCCGGGTTGACGGGCTTGTCTTCTATAACCGGGGGGATCGGATTCACTACAGGGGCTTCGCCAGCCGTATTCATCAGGGCTTCATTTGAAACAATTCCGTCGCCTGCGTGAGGATGGTCCTCATTTTGCTGCGGCTTGAAGGCAGGCTCATTGAATTTTGCGAGTGGATCTTCCCAGTTAAGCATTCTCGGTTACCTCTATTGCTTTGTTATTGTTGTTATTTGCCAGATCGTCTTCTGTATCCGACAGTGTCCGTAATGGTTCCAGTATCATCCACCAGGGTTTGATCGCTGATGGTCCGATTGAGTGCCACGTCGTACGTGTCCTTGAAAACCAGAGCCGGATTCCCTGGTGGTAGCAGAAATGCGCTATTTCATCCCGCCCCGGCTCTTTGAAAATCTCCAGATCATAAAAGATCTGTTTGAGTTCAGCTTTCAGACTCATTACCCGGCTTCCTCCCGGGCTCCATGTATCAGTTGTTGCTCATGGCGCCCTTACATTATTTTTATTATTGGCCCCGCTCCTTAAACAACACAGTTCTCCTTACTGGCATGCCTCGCAATCCGGATCGAGGATTGAGCATGCTTTTGGTGCTGCTGAATCAGCAGCCTGTTCCGCGGTGTTTTTCACCGCATTCAGTTTGCTGGCACGATCCGCTTCCATGGTGGATTTTTCTACGTGGGTGGCACCCATGGAGCGCAGGTAATAGGTGGTTTTCAGGCCACGCACCCAGGCCAGTTTGTATAACGAATCGAGTTTTGAACCGCTGGGCTCAGACATGTAAAGATTCAGTGACTGTCCCTGGTCAATCCATTTCTGCCTGCGCGCTCCGGCTTCAACCAGCCAGCGCGGATCGATTTCAAATGCGGTCTGATACAGCTGTTTCAGATCCTCCGGTATGCGGTCGATGTGCTGGACGCTGCCGTCGAAATATTTCAGATCATTAGCCATGACTTCGTCCCACAGGCCGCGCTCGCGCAGGTCCTCGATCAGGTAGGGGTTCACCACGGTGAATTCGCCGGACAGGTTCGACTTGACGAACAGGTTCTGGTAGGTCGGTTCGATCGACTGACTGACGCCGCAGATGTTCGAGATGGTTGCGGTCGGTGCAATCGCCATGGTGTTGGAGTTGCGCATGCCTGTTTTCTGTACACGTGCGCGCAGTGAGTCCCAGTCAAAGGTATGGCTGCGATCCAGGTCCAGGAAGCTGCCGCGGCCTTCGGCCAGATAGTCGATCGAATCAATGGGCAATATGCCTTTGCTCCATAGCGAACCCTCGAAGGAGGAGTAGCGGCCACGTTCTTCTGCGAGGTTGGTCGATGCCTTGATCGCAAAGTAACTGATAGCTTCCATGGTGCGGTCAGCAAACTCGATCGCCTCTTCGGATGTGTACGGCAGGCGCTGTTTGTACAGGGCGTCCTGGAAGCCCATCAGTCCCATGCCGACAGGACGGTGTTTGAGATTCGAATCACGGGCCTGCGGTACGCTGTAATAGTTGTAGTCGATCACGTTATCGAGCATGCGCATTGCGGTACTGATGGTGCGTTCCAGCTTGACGGTATCGAGACCGTTTTCGTTGATATGTGCAGGCAGATTGATTGAACCCAGGTTGCACACGGCGATTTCAGTGTCGTTGGTGTGCAGGGTGATTTCGGTGCACAGGTTTGAGCTGTGAACCACGCCGGCATGCTGGTTGGTGTAACGCAGGTTGCAGGGATCCTTGAAGGTGATCCACGGGTGCCCGGTTTCGAACAGCATGCTCAGCATCTTGCGCCACAGGGTATTGGCCTTGATGGTCTTATGCACACGAATTTTGCCGTTGGCGGCCATGTGCTCGTAAGCCATATAGGCTTTTTCGAACTTCTTGCCGCTGAGGTCATGCAGGTCGGGTACTTCGTCCGGTGAAAACAGGGTCCAGTCACTGTCTTCGGCCACGCGCTTCATGAACAGGTCCGGAATCCAGTTGGCCGTGTTCATATCGTGTGTACGGCGGCGGTCGTCACCGGTATTCTTGCGCAGGTCGAGGAATTCCTCGATGTCGATATGCCAGGTTTCCAGGTAGGCGCACATCGCACCCTTGCGTTTTCCGCCCTGGTTGACCGCGACCGCGGTATCATTCGCCACCTTGAGGAACGGCACTACACCCTGTGACTTGCCGTTGGTGCCCTTGATGTGTGCGCCCATGCCGCGCACGCGTGTCCAGTCATTACCGAGGCCGCCGGCATATTTGGACAGCAGTGCATCATCCTTGATCGAGCTGAAAATCCCGTCAAGATGATCCGGTACCGTTGTCAGGTAACAGCTCGAAAGCTGGGGACGCAGCGTTCCTGAGTTGAACAGTGTCGGCGTCGAACTCATGAAGTCGAACGATGACAGCAGCTTGTAGAACTCGATAGCACGTTCTTCGCGGCTGACCTCGTTGATCGCCAGGCCCATCGCAACGCGCATGAAAAAGGCCTGCGGCAGTTCGAAGCGGGTGCTGTTTGAATGGATGAAATAGCGATCGTACAGCGTCTGCAAACCGAGGTAGGTGAACTGGTGATCACGTTCGGCCAGCAGCTGCTTACCAAGATGATGCAGGTCGTACTCGAGCAGACGCGCATCCAGCAGTTCGAGGTCAACAGCACGTTTGATGTACTTGTCGAAGTAGTCGGCATACAGCCCTGACATCTCGTGCTGGGTTGCATGCGTCAGTCGGTTGTAGACGAAACTGAGCGCTTCGGTGCGCATGTCATCCAGCAACAGGCGCGCCGCCGTGTAGGAATAATCAGGCTGTTTCTCGATCAGCGTGCGTGCACTCATCACCAGCATGCGTGATACATCTTTTTCCGGCACACCGTCGAACAGGTTGCGTTCGGTGTCCTGCAGGATCGCGGCGCCGTCGACATCGTTCAGGTTGGCGCAGGCTTCCCTGACAATGGCTTGCAGACGCCGCTTGTCCAGCGGTTGCCTGCTGCCATCGGGCAGGGTGACTTCGATTTCGGAATCGCTTTCTTCGAAAACATCCTCGACGATGGTATCGACCTGCTGTTGCTCGCGTGCACGGGCGTGTTCCTCGCGATAGATCACGTAGGCACGTGCCACGCGCTGGTGGCCCGAGCGCATCAGTCCCAGTTCGACCTGGTCCTGGATGTCTTCGATATGAAAAGTGCCGCCATCAGGAATGCGCCGTGTCAGTGCCAGTTCGACCTGCTCGGCAAGTTCGCCGACGATTTCATGGATACGGCTCGATGCGGCCGCATTGCCACCTTCGACGGCCAGAAAGGCCTTGGTCATCGCGATCGCGATTTTCTCACGATCGTAGGCGGTCACCTTGCCGTTTCTGCGGATGACCCTGAAACGGCCCGGTGCGGTAATCGCTATATTGGCACTTTCGGTTGAGGCTGAGTTGTCGAGTTGAGGATGATTCTGGTGTTTCGTGATTGTTGTTAGTTCCATTCCCTTTCCATTTGCCTGGGTTGTCGTTGTTTTTATGCGGACTACTATAGAATGTGGTTTTACCCCAAGTCAAGCACAATATCTTGTGTATATAACAGTGGAGAACGGTCGAAAAAACTGTGGATAAAATTTGAAAAATTAAACTATTACAAGCACTTAGTTTGTGGCTGAAAAATCTGCTTTAGAACATAAGAATTTGCCCATATAAAAATTTTTTACCGCCATTTGCGAAATTAATGAGAATTATTCACGGGGATTTAACATCGTTGTGTGAGTCAAAAAATGCACCATTGACAGACATGCTGTTATGATTGCCGCAGGCAAACAGGTGGGTATTAAATGAAAATTGTTCTCGCTGTAATCATAGTCATTGTCTTGCTGGTGATTGCAACATTATTTAAGAACCACGCCCGCCTGTTTGATCCACCCGGTCCTAAAAAAAGACTGGCGGTTTACCTGACAACCAACACCGCCAGAACCGCTGACGATCACCCGTTTCCCGAACTGCGCACGCCGTTATTCGATGCCGAGCCGGAGGTGCTGTACGATGCCGTCAAGGAAGCGGCAATCAACCTGGGCTGGTCGATACTGGACAGTGATGATGTTGAATGGACGCTGGATCTTGGAGCCAAAACCCACTTCCTGTTATTCGTCGATGATGTCAGGGTCGAAATCCGGCCGCAGGTCTGCAAGGATGGCGTGACCCGTACCGCCTTGCATATCCACTCGCAGTCACGCCTGGGCAATGCCGATTTTGCTGCCAACGCCGACCATGTCCAGCAACTGGTGAAATCAGTTCATCAAAGGCTGGCGCTGGGTTTCACCCACTAGGCCAGACCGATTCGGTTATGCAAGAGCGGCAAGGTGCAAGCCCTCGACAGAGCGCCTGATATCGGCACGAGATGTGCGCGGTGTCTATCCTACAATGGCCGTTGCTTCCAGCGTTTCTGCCATTTGCGTGTAAACGGCAGGTGTTTGCCGTATTCATAGATCGCCAGGCCGGTAATAATCAACGCGGTTCCCAGCCAGACTCTGGCGCTGATGATCTCGTCGTTGAATATCGCACCGACCAGCAGTGCAGTCACAGGCGTGATCAATGCAATCAGCGCCACGCGCTCCGCATTCAGGTTTTTCAGCAGAAAAAAGTACAGCGGAAAGCCGATGGCAGAGCCCATGATTGCAAGATAAACAATTGACGCCATCGTGGTCGTGCTGATCTGTTGCGGCCAGCTTTGCATCAGCACAAAGTTCATGATGAAAAACGGCGTCGCAACGATGAGGCTGCCCGTAGTGATCGAGATGGCCGGTAAATCGGTTTTCAGTTTTTGCAGCAGGACGGCGCCGAGTGAATGCACGATCGTGCCGACGGTAATACCGGCAACACCCAGCCAGCCGGAATCGGTTAGCGCGAGCCCTTCGGCAAAAACCACGGCCAGCCCGAACAGGCCCAGTAGCATACCGAGCACCCGGCCCAGGGTCAGGTTGTTCTCGCGCAGGATCAGGCTGGCGAAGATACTGGTAATGATCGGCGCCAGACCGAAGATGACCGATATCCAGCCGGACGGAATATATTGTGCTGACCAGTAAACCAGGCTCATCGCGATAAACATGGGCAGCCCGCTTACCAGGTAGACATTGCGCGCATGCGGGTTCCACGGCAGTGGTAAGGCTTTCAGGCGAACAATCAGCAACAGTGCCAGCAGGCCGATCAGCATACGTGCGGCAACGCCGAACTCGTAGCCGACACCGACACCACTCCACTGGATCGCCAGTGGCGTGGTGCTCCAGATGACGATCACCGTCAAATAGGCTGCAGGTACTGACATGCTCTTCATACCTCCCTGGGCAAAAAAGGCAGACAATAAAAAAGGCCGCTGGTTTGAGTCAGCGGCCTTTGGAACTTGGAATCTGTAAACAGTACTAAGAATCTGCAACAAAAGGCCGCCATTTGCGATGCCATACCGGCAGCGCAGCCATGCGTCGAATCAGTGCGGTAACCTTTATTGCGTTCATGCCGTGATGCTCGCCTGTTTTATCTGGCTTGTCAATCGGCGACCGGTATAAACACAAAATAAAAAAGGCGGTGTAGCTCGTTGTCTACACCGCCTTCGCGACACAACCAATCTGAGAATTGGGACAAGAGGCGAATGCTATACCCATGGCCTTGAGTGATAGCGGCCTCCTGTCGATACCTAACATACCCCTGATCTGTCTGATGCGCTTTGATATGTGTCAAGAACAGGCGAGATTGAATGTATCTGATTGCCGGAACGAACTATCGATTTCCAGCGCGCAGGTATTTGACACAGCTCAGGTTGCAGCCACGAACAGCCTTGTTGATCGCGTCGATGACTTTTGGGCGCGGGAAAGACACGCGCCAGGCCAGTGCGACGGTACGGTGAGGGACCGGCTTGCTGAAACGGCGTATCGTCAGCAGGCGTTGCGAATAGCTGTGAGCCCCGGCAGCCGTGCAGGGCAGTACGGTGATACCCAGTCCTGACACAACCATATGGCGAATCGTTTCCAGCGAACTGCCTTCGATGGTGTGTGGCAGGTCTCCGATCAGGCCGGGTTTGGGTACACAGGCCGGGCATGCATCCAGTACGTGGTCGCGAAAACAGTGGCCCTTGCCGAGTAGCAGCACATTCTCGTCTTCGAGCTGCGTGGACGAAATGGTCTTGCGGACCGTTAGCGGGTGAGACGCCGGTAACAGCACAACGAAGGGTTCATCATACAGCGCTTGCGTAACCACCCCCTGTTCCGTGAAGGGCAGGGCGATGACGATAACATCGAGGTCTCCCTGCTTCAGTTTTTCCACCAGTACCGAGGTGTAGTTTTCTTCAACGACCAGCGGCATTTCCGGAGCGGCTTTTCTCAACAGGGGGATCAGTTCCGGGTACAGATAGGGGCCGATGGTGTAAATCGCGCCGATCCGCAAGGGTCCGGCCAACTGGTTTTTACCCTGCAGCGCGGCCTGCCTGACGTTGTCGGCAGCTTCCAGCGCCTGCTGGGCCTGCTGCACGACGCGCTCGCCCACGGGCGACAGCGAAATATCGTTGCTGCCGCGTTCGAAGATCGAGACGCCCAGTTCTTCTTCAAGTTTCTTGATGGCGACACTTAATGTCGGCTGGCTGACATGACAGGCGCGCGCGGCTTTGCCAAAATGGCGTTCGCGCGCCACGGCGACGATGTAGCGTAATTCGGTCAGTGTCATAGGTGGTCTCCGTGTTTTAGCTTAGTTCAATCTATACGGGTATATCAATAGATATTATTAAAGCCTTCGCGGGTGCGTGGCCTGCGATCGAGACGTCGACTATATTTAACGGGAATTATGTCCAGGCAGATTCAAAACTTTTTCAAAGCGATGCGTTATGAGCCACCCTCGTTAGGATTACAGCAACTGCTGTATTGCGGTTTGCTGATGCTGATGCCGCTTCAGGTTTCGGCCGATAACAAACCGGTCGCGCCCGAAAGTATCGAAGGTGTAATCATCGTTACGGCCGAAGAGGCTGTCGAAAAGATCCTGGAGAATCCGGATATGCCGATCATCGATTCCAGGAAAAAGACCGAATATGTCAAAGGGCACATCGAAGGTGCTGTCAGCATCCTTAATACCGAGATGACCGAGCAGGATCTGCAGCGGGTTGTTCCGAGCAAGGACAGCGCGATCCTGTTTTATTGTAACGGCGTGCGTTGTTTGCGCAGTACCGACGCGATTCGCAAAGCCAGGAGCTGGGGTTATACACACCTGATCTGGTTCCGCGGCGGCTGGAAGGAATGGACCGAAAAACATCTGCCTGTCGTTTCCGAGTAGTTCGAGTGAGACTCTACCCGATCTGTATCTGCATCCCGGGCGGCGCCGAAAATGCGGATTGAATCCCTGTCAACCAAATCGGTCACGATTGCCATCTTCACGATGATCGCGATCGTTGCGATCGTGCTGTCGCTGATTGCCGGAACCTATTTCAGGCAATCGGCGCTGGACGCGCAGATCAACAGCCTGTCACGTGTAATCGAGGTGGCTGCGCAGGAAATGCTGAAACAGGTCCGGGAACATACCTATGATCTGGGCATGAAGCTGGGACACAGTAAACAGATGGTGCAGGCCGCCAGGTCAGCGACTGAACCAGGGCGGCAGGACGAGCTGGTTGCCTTGCTTGATGATCCGTTCATAACCGGTTTCGTCGGTTTTTCCCATATCAACCTGGTGAAGTTGAGGGTGTTCGATCTCGCCCTGGGCTTCATCGGCGAAAGCAGTGAAGGTATTCGGCAACTCGAACGGGGGCTGCCGGACTACCTGCATGACATCCTCAGCCACCGCGAGCAAAAAGACCGGCTCAAGGCGGTTGATGCACTCTGGCTTTCGTCGCACGGGCCGTTGTTTTCCACCGTGGTGCCGTTGGGGGGCTTGCGCCCCATAGGCTATCTCGAGGTGATCATCGATCCCGTGTTCAACCTGCCGGATATCGGCAAGATTACGCGGACACCGGTCAGCATTTTTTCCATGTCTGGCGACCAGCTCGGCCCCCGGCAGGCCGATCACGCGGATGAATACTTACCGATCGAGTACGTGTTGCATACGCCTGACGGTGTACCCGCATTCCGCATCGTGGGTCTTGAGGATGTTGCTACACTGCGCCAGGAGATGGAGCGCACCCAGGTGATTACAATATCCGGTTTTCTGGCCCTGGCACTGACGACGCTGCTGCTGGCATTATGGTTGTTCAACCGTTTCATGCTGTCCCCACTGAGCATAATGGCGGGCAACATGCGCGAAATGGCGAGAGGCAAGCTGGATCTGGCTGTCAGCAGCAAGGGGCTGAGCGAGTTTCATGTACTGGCCGATACCTTTAACGCCATGGCAGATCAGGTGCGGATGCGTACCAACGACCTGGAGCGGCTGCTGGACCTGGATGACAGTGCGATCCTGTGTTTCGATCAGGACCGGGAAATGGTGTTCTTCAACAAGGCGGCCACTTCATTGTTCGGCTACTCCAATGATGAACTGAACGATCTGGATATGTCTGATCTGTTTACAGACGACATTCCGGAGCTGTTTCGCAATACCGGGCCTCAGGATGATGAAAAGAAAACGTCGCATGCCTTGCTCGCATGCAGGCACAAGGATGGCAGTGAGTTTAAAAGTGATGCGGTCATCAACGGTGTCGACGTCATGGGGCAGCGCGGCCATGCGATTGCGCTGAACACGGCGACCGGTGATGAAGGGATACTGTCCAAACAGAGCGAGCAGCGTCTGGATGCGGTGGAGCACTCACTGACCAGTCTGATCGAGTTTGCCAGCAGCAATCCGTCATTGATGCTGGGAATGAGCAATATTGCGGACCTGTCGGGTGCCGGCATCACAACAGCAACCGAAAAGGCCCTGCTCAGGGAACAGGCTGTCAATGTGATGAACCTGGCGCTGACCTGCTGGGAGCGTGAGCTGGGCAGGTCCAAGCTCGACCTGGCCGAGCAGAGCAGGATCTGGCCGGTGTACATCGACAAATCAACCCCGACAACGCGAACCCTCGACAAGTACCTGAACCTGGATATTTGTCCGAAAAACCCCCGCAGCAAACGTGTGGTCGATACCGCGGAGTTTGTGCTGCGTACAATCGACAACGAGAACCGGCCGGGCTGCGCGCAGCTGCAGACCGAGCTGGATTCATTTCGAAAACTGGTTTCCGGTGTAAAGAAACAGGCAGCCGGTTCGCGTTAGCAGTCCACCAGAGACCAGGCTGTAACAGATTGTATTTATTAAGATAAATTCAATCTGTACGAAAACGAACGAACAATTTTCTGGATTGGCAAGTCCGGCTCACTCATGATGGCGACTGAATAAATATCAGTTGCAAATGAACCAAAGCAAAGGAGCGTCATCATGAAGCTGACTTCCACCAGAGGGTTTTTTCTGTCGGGCCTGATCCTGTTGTTCTCGCAGGCCTGTCTGGCTGCCGACGACGGACGGACCGCGTTGGGTGGTCCTGGCGAGGCCGAGGTTATCGCAGGCACCGGCTACGCACACACGTTGTTCGACAGCGCCGAGCAGAAATGCCAGCACTGCCATAATGATCTCTACGACACCTGGAAAACCTCCATGCACGCCAAGTCATGGAAAGATCCGATCTTCCAGTCCAAGTACCAGGATTTTCTGAGGCTGCAAGCCAGCAAAATTGGTGCATCGACAGCCAATGGTACCTACAAGGAGGGTACGATCCAGAAGACCGGCCGGGTCTGTATCAAGTGTCATGCACCCACGGCCTATTACTCCGATGACTACCAGATTGAGCTGAGCAGAATCGGCGGCGATGCTGGCGATCCGGCCTATGATTCTGAGGCTGCATACGCTGATGCACTAACCAGGCAGGCAAACCTTGCACCGGCTTACAACCCGGACGCAAAAGCGACCGTGGCGTCGTTGGCGAAGACAGGTCAGGCGTACACGGTCAGCTACCAGATCGGTCACAGCCATAACCGCGAAGGTATCAACTGCGCGTTCTGTCACAGCATGGAAACCGTACGCATGATGCAGGCCGATCCGAACTTTGGCGATGGCGGTCAGTACAAACTGCAGTACCCGATCAAGATGGGCCCGATCGGACCGGTGGTGTTTAACAAAGGCGATACCCTCTGGTACAACGCCGATGCCAGCGATGCACTGATGAATGCGTTCTTTGCACTGATCGGTCCGGAAAAATACACGGACGTTGCCAATACGCCGAAGGATACGATCGACTTCGATAGTCCGAGGAATGCGGACGGTCGTTACACGATGAAGAGTGTTCCGACAGGCTATGATACGGACAGCGGCAAGCCCTACTACACGGGCGGACCGTTTTATGGCCCGTTCGGCGTCACCGGCCTGAGCAACAGCAATGGCGATGCCGACGCAAGCGATCGTGCGGCGCTGGTAAACCCGCATTTTGTTGATGCGGTTGAAGCGGCTGACGGTGACAAATTTACCTCCGGGCATCACTTTGCCGCCTACGGCAAGGCGCTGTGCCTGTCATGCCACCAGCGTTCCTCGCTGATGCTGAATCCGGAATATAACGGTAATACCACGGTAGACGTTGGTGAAGATAATTTCCTTGAGCTGTGCAGCACCTGGACAGCCATGAGCGACGGTGTCGGTGACAATTACCAGGATACCGCGACTGCGCCGAAGTGCCAGCGCTGTCACATGGAGCCGCTTGCGGGAAAGACGGTCTTGCACAAGTGGGACAAACCGGATGAACTGTTCACTGCCGCGGACGGCGTCACCAAACACTTCGATCCCACCAGCGGTGTCGGTCCGGTTGCAGAGGGCTACCTGAACAACCATGCCTTCATGGGTGCTAACAAGGCTGATTTTGGTCTGGTCAAGATCAAGTCAGGTTTCGAGTCTGACATGAAGGCCAGAAAACTGGGCAAGAAAGGCAAGAAGCTTGTTGTCGATAGCAGGATTCTCAATACGACAGCCCACATGTTCCCGGGTGCGCACCCGATGCGCCGGGTGCTGACCAGAGTTGTGGTCACGGATGCCGATGGAGTCAAGGTTCCGTATGCATCGGCTACCGGTGATTCGGACTTCAAGACCATCACCAACCAGCTGGCAACGCTGGCAGGTGACACGATTATGCCCGGTCATGAAACCGTCAAGGTCGAATACAGCCCGGCACGCGAGCTTGTGATCCAGGGCTATACGCCAAACCTGGATGAAGACGTCGTCTTCAGCCAGATGATGGATGATACGCAGGTCGAGTGGGTGTCTCCGGATGCGACCGTGGTCGATTGCACCGACGATGAGGGCAACGTGATCTCCGAAAAAGGTCCGGTTATGACGAGCAAGGGTTGGGCTATCAAAGGCTGTACCACGGTGAAGAAGATCATCGATTCCGATGACTTTGAAAACTTCACCCGTATCTATGGTCGCGAGACCGGCAAGCGGTTTGATCCCGCGGACCTGACCAGCGCCCACGTCGTGCGTCCGGGTTTCGACTCGAATATTGCAGCCGATAACCGTCTGCAGCCTAACGAGTTTGAAAACTACAAAATCTTCTACGATACCAGTAACGTTGCCTGGCCTGTGACGGTCAAGTACAAGGTTTACTACCTGAAGAAAGGCGGGAGCGGCAAGTTCCCGACGGGTGCAGATGGTTTCTTCGATACCAGCCTGCCAGCAGATAAAAAGAAGAAGCTGGCCATTTACGAGGTCTACAGCAAGGACGTGGTCATCGAATAAGTGCTGTCTTTGCATGGATGCAGAGGGGCCCTTCGCCTTCGGGTGAGGGGCCTTTTTTATTGTGTCGGCTGAAGTCCGATTGACCTGAGCGGAATTGAGTGTATAACTTGCAGTCCACAATAAGGGTTGAAGCGCTCATGGTAGGCATGATTGTGATTTGACCTGGGTTAAAGCTATGCACGTGAACGGGATGTATCGTCGCATTCGGTTAAGTCATGCAGGTGAGGTGTTATGGACGTAACGGGTTTTATCCTATTTCTGTTAATTGGCGCGATTGCGGGCTGGCTGGCCGGCAAATTGATGCGGGGTGGTGGTTTCGGCCTGATCGGCAATATCGCGATTGGTATTATCGGCGCGGTTATCGGTGGATTCGTCTTTGGAATGCTCGGCATAACAGCGTCGGGACTGCTTGGCTCGATCGTTACCGCGACCGCCGGTGCCGTGTTATTGCTGTTCCTCGTTGACCTGATCAAGAAGTCATAGGTTTTACGTCAGGCAATGTATCAAGTCGTGCTCCGCGTAAGTCTGCGACACCGGATTTTTGCATCACCCGGTCAAAGCAGGGTCGTTTATTTGCAGTATTTCTCGACCAGGCTTTTTGACAGTTCATACTCGTACGGCGTAATCCTGCCTTCAGCATAAAACTTCTTGGACAGCTTGAGGTTTTTCTTTCTTTTCTGACATTCCGCTGATTCGGATTTGGAAGCACTGTTTTTTGCCGATTGCGGATGCGGTTTTGCGCATATATTGCAGCTACCGACTGAAAGAAACGGTTTTGACTTGAAGTCCGAGCGTTCAGAATTTTTTCCATTAACAACGACCGTGTTATGGGCGACATCATCTGCGTACCAGGTCACCTGTGCACATCGCTTGGTGTTGGTCAGTATCTGGATCTCGGAACCTGCAGGTTTGATATTTGCGCCACATTGTTCCAGCAGCCTTGAGCAATCACAGTTCATGCTGGCATTTATGGAGAACGAATAAGCGGCGGTCGCCAGGGCAAGTAAAAATGTACGGAATGATTTCATACAGAGCTCCAGAGTTGATTCCTCTTATATAGCCTGTTTTGTTATGAAATCAACATGTTACCGGCTATTTACGGATGCTGTGCACTTTCTGAAGCTGTAGATACGTCGAAAAAACACAAATAATTTAACGGCTTGCGATACTCGAATGCAAAGGAATTCAAAGGAATTCAAAGGGGTCAGAGTCGATAATTCAAAGGGGTCAGAGTCGATAATTCAAAGGGGTCAGAGTCGATAATT
>CP070838.1:1086991-1102454 GCA_020341835.1 Thiotrichales bacterium
TCTTCAAACTCATCCGCCTCCTGATCCAGCGCACCCAGCCAGCCAAGATCATCGAGGATGGTATAGACGGCGGGCACCAGGAACAGGGCCGCGATCGTGGCCGTCGCCAGGCCAAATGCCAGGCTGGTCGCCAGCGGAATCAGGATCTGTGCCTGCAGGCTTTTCTCGAGCAGCAGCGGCATCAGACCGGCAACGGTGGTAATCGAGGTCAGCAGTATCGGCCGGAAGCGGGCCCGGCCGGCGTGCTTGGCCGCATCGGTTACTGTAGCCCCTCTGGCCCGCTCGTTGCGGATGAACACCACCAGCAGAATGGAGTCGTTGACGACGACACCGAACAGCGAGGCCATACCGACGATACTGGGCATGGTCAGGTCCAGCCCCATTACAAGGTGTCCGATGACCACACCGATCAGCGCAGTCGGGATGACCACCATTACTGTCAACGGTGCCAGGTACCCGCGAAATTGCAGGGCCAGCAGCATATACACACCGATCAGGCCGAGCAGCACATTGCGTACAATCGACTGCCCGGTCTCGGCCGACTCCTTGCTCTCGCCCTGAACATCGAAACTGATATCCGGATATCGGTCGAGCAGGCCCGGAATAAACTCGTTGCGCGCCAGGTTGAGCAATTCCTGGGCGTTGGCGACGTCCCGGTCGACGTCGCCCTGCACCGTGACCGCACGACGGCCGTTGACCCGGTTGATACGCGCCCAGCCACGCACCAGCTCGACATCGGCTACGACCAGCAGGGGCACGAGCGCGCCGTTTCGTCCCATCACGGTGAAGTTCTCCAGGTCTTCCGGGCCCAGCCGGTCGCTGGCAGCCACGCGCAGATTGACCTCGTAAGTCTCCGCGCCGACCGGAAATTCGTCCACCCTGACACCCTGGAAAGCACCGCGCACCTGTTCTGCGACTGATCGCGCATTCAGACCCAGCGCACCGGCACCGGGCTTGAGCCGGAGGCGAAATTCCCGCTTGCCTGGGCGCAGGTCATCGCTCAGATCATGCACACCGGCAAAACCGTTGAGCCACTCCTGCAGTTCGTTGGAAGCCTGCTTGAGCCGCTTCAGGTCATAACCCAGCAGGCGCAGATCGATAGGGCGCCCGCCCGGACCGATTGCCGGTTCGGTGAACTTGATGGAAATCACGTCGGCAAGATCACCGGTTTCCCGACGCCAGGCATTGCGGAATTCATCCAGCGGCGCATCGCGCTGTTCGGCGCTTAACAGGTCCGCGACCACCCGTGCCACATGCGGACCGCTTTCGAACGCATCCGGGTTCTCGCCGAAGATCACGGCAACATTGCGCACCAGGTCCTGACCTTCCGGCTGGCGCGGCTTGAACTGCTGATTCACACGCTCGATTGCCTGCTCCATCGCGGCGACCACCTGCTCGGTGCGCGCCAGCGGCGTACCCTGCGGTAACAGGATACGCGCCTCGACCACATCGCCCTCGATATCCGGGAAACCGACGAACTTGAGCATTCCGCCTGCCGGCACTGCGATCGAGAACAGCAGCAGCATGATGATTACGCCAAGCGTGAAATAGCGGTAATCCACTGCGCGGTCCAGTACCGGGTTGAAGTAGCGATCGCGAAAACTGTCAAAGGCGTCATCGAAACCCTGCCGAAACCGTGACGACGCCTTCTTTTTCATATGCGCCAGCGAATGACTGAGATGATGCGGCAGGATCCAGAACGCTTCGATCAGACTTACGGAAATCACGATGATCAATACCACCGGCAGGATGCGCAGAATCTGCCCGATCGTACCGGTGATGAACGCCAGCGAACCGAACACCAGCAAGGTCGTGGCGAAGGATGACATGATACCGGGCATCACCTGCTTGACGCCCTCGATGGCTGCGTGCATTGGCGTATCCCCCTTGGCCATGCGCGCCGCGATGTTCTCGGCGATAACGATGGCATCGTCCATCAACAGGCCGACACCAATCAGCAGCCCCACCATCGAAATCATGTTGATCGTGATACCAACAAGCGGAAGGATGAACAGCGCGCCCAGGAATGAAACCGGCAGCCCCATCGTCACCCAGAAACTGTATCGCGTACCGAAAAACAGCCATAGCACCAGGAACACCAGCACCAGCCCCTGGCCACCGTTACGCAGCAACATGTCGAGGCGGTCCTGCACAATCGAGGCACGGTCCTGGGTCAGGTGCAAATGAATTCCCTGCGGCGCCCTCGCGCGCTCGGTCTCGATAAATGATTTCACCGTGGCCAGTACATTGAGAATGTCCTGGGATCGCGTCTTGGTAATGTTCAATAACGCGGCGCGCCTGCCGTTGAACAGAATCTTGTCCTCGTCGCGGTCGAAGCGATCGACGATTTCGGCAATCTCGCCGAGACGAATCGCCGCGCCGGTGCTGCCCGAAATCACCACCAGGTCGTCAAAGGATTCCGCCGTCTTGCGCTGATCGTCAAAACGCAGCAGCAGGTCCTCATCCCTGCCTTCCAGTCTTCCGGCCGGACTGCTGATACTCTGGCCTTCGACCGTATTCGCAATATCCGCGGCCGAAAGTCCATACATGCGCATGCGCCAGGCGGGTATCTCGATTCGGATATGATGATCGGAAAAACCGGCCACATTCACCTCGGCAACATCGGTGCCTGCCATAAGCCGGTCCTTCAGGTCCTCGGCATAAGCCTTCAACGCAACCGGATCTTCCGGGCCGGTGACAGCCACCGAGATCACCGCGTCAGTACGGTTGAGTTCCTCGACCACCGGTGGCTCGGTCTGTACCGGAAAGTCGTCGATGGCATCTACGCCTGTCTTGACGTCATCGAGGAAACGCGCCATTTCCGAGCCTTCGTGCATGATCGCGGTAGCCGTGCCGACACCTTCGCGCGCTTCACAGCGCATTTCATCAAGATCGGTAATGCTTTCCAGTACATCTTCGATACGGCGGCACACCGCATCTTCAACCTCATCGGGAGTGGCGCCCTTGTAAATCACGCGTACCTGTACCGTATCGCTCTGAAGCTCCGGCAGGGTTTCACGCTGCAGACCCGGCAGTGCGACCAGACCGAGCAGCATGATTGCCGCCATCAAAAGGTTGGCCGCCGTCTGGTGGCGCGCAAACCAGGCGATCATGAACCTTTTCCGTGCGCTTTCAGCGACTGGCTCAGATCTTCATCGAACTGCACCTGCAGCAACATGCCATCGACCGCCGGCACCAGGTCGGTAACGACGACACGCTCACCGGGTTCGAGACCTTCGTCAACAATGCTGACGTCACCCTGAGAAAACAGGATTTTCACAGGACGCCTGCGCAGGCGATTTTCCCCGTCGGCGACATAGACAGTGTTGGCACGGACCGCGGATCGCGGCACCAGCACCCGCTGCATGGAATTTTTACCGCGCATGACAACGTTGACGAACATACCTTTCGACAGCGGCGGCTTGTAGCCGGGTATGACTTTCTTGAACGGATCATCGACGGCGACCACCACACCCATGGTGCGCGTTTCCGGGTCCACGGTATCGCTGAAACGTACGAATTCCGCCTGCCATTCCGCGACATGGTTACCCAGATCGAGCCTGACGACCGGATCCAGCGCGATCAGATCGGCAAATTCCTCGCTGAGCCGCTCGATATTGATCTGCATGTTCTGCCTGCCGATAAACAGTCGTCGCAAGGACGACATTGCCACCTGGGCCTTGATCTCGACCCTGTCCACCGCATCGCCTTCGAACAGGCTCTGGCCCACCGGTACATACTGGTCGGCCTCGACCTTGAGGTTGGCAACACGCATGTCAAACGGCGCACTGATCACGGTATGCCCGATGTTGCGCTCGGCCAGTGCAACCTTCGCCTCGAGCACACTGCGCTGCGACGGTACCAGTGCCAGTGTGTTTTGCAGGTTCTGCACCGATGCACGGTAGGCCAGCATGGCGCGCTCGGTCTCATCGGCCTTGCTCTGTGAAGACGTGCCCTTCTTCACCAGGCTCTGGATGCGCTCGAGCTCCTTCGTGGCCAGCACCAGGTTACGCTTTTCGATATCCAGCGATGCCCTGGCATTCTTTTCCTGGGCATTGAGCTCGGCCAGCTCAGCCTGCGACTGGGCCAGCGCCAGTTCATAATCCTTCGGATCGATATGTACCAGTTCGGTACCTTCGGGCAATATTTCACCATCCCTCAGTTTCGGATGTATATAGGTCACCCGCCCCGCAACCTGGCTGACGGCGGTCCAGATTCGCGCCGGCTGCACCTGGCCGTAACCCTCGGCCTTCGCCACCAGCTCAACCAGCGGCACTTCGATCACGCGCACCGTTCGCTTTGGCTCACCCCGCTCTGCCTTTGCCGGCGGCTGCTTGCCCGCTGCCATAAACAGCAGCACCAGCACACCAATAATGATGGGTGGAATGATCAACAGCTTTGGCGCGTGAACGAATCGACCGAGATTCATGTCCTGACTCCGTGTGATGTGTAATTTCTTCTGATGAACCAGACGGACCCGGTCAGAAGCCGTTTATATTGCAGACAAACCTACCGTGTTAGACATTTGATAGCAACCAACAACTGTCTAATGTTTCAGCAAAAAGCGATGAAGACATGAAGCATATCGGCCAGCTTTAAAGCTTCAAGAAAACAAGGACGCGGTACGGTCCATGCCGCATGGGAACTTGAGGGTCACCGACGCTACGAAATCGGCTACGGGCTCATTTATCCTGACATTGCGACCAGCACACGACGAGGCCCTTCGAATGGTTTACGTCCGTGCGCGGCGAGAACATTGTCCAGCATCAAGAGATCACCACGTTGCCAGGGATTAACCACCTCGGTAGCTCGATAAGCTCTGCGCACCGCCTCCAGTTCTTCATTGGTGATCGCAGTACCATCACCGTAGGTGGCATTGCTGGGCAGCGCATCCTCGCCCAGCACCTTTAACATTTTCTCCTGGTAGGCCTGTCCCCGGCTGGAGACGTGCCACAGGTCAGCCTGGTTGAACCAGACGGCTTCGCCGGTAACCGGATGCTCGATTACACCGGGGCAGATACTGCGTGTCCACAGACCCTTCCCGGTCCAGCGGAATTCGATGCCGGTGTTGTTGCAATGCTGCTCGACCACTGCGCGATCATCGGTTTCAAAGGTTTCCTGCCATGATTTACCGAAGCCCCAGCCATCGTGCAGGTTCTGTATATAGGCCACCTGTTTTTCCGCGAAGCGCTGACTCACTTCGGGATCGACCGCCCGTAAAATCTTGCGGCAGTCGGCGATGTTGGTTGCACCGCCCTGTTGCGCCGGCAGTTCGCAGAAGAAAAACAATTTTCGCGGCCACAGCTGACGGTAGGACATTTCGTTGTGCAACGGTATCTCCAGGTGGGCCGGGTATTCGGTCGAGGTATAGACCTTGCCGGTAACAGCTTCACGCGGTGAATCACCGCCCGCGTAGTTCAGCAACTGCGGATCAAGGACCCTGCAGATATGTTCGAAGTCTTCAGCTGTCTGTAACGCAAAGCCGCGCAGCAGCAAGCCGCCATACTTGAGCAGCTGTGTCTCTATCCAGTCGCGTTCGTCAACAAGCCATTGACGCAAACTATTCAGGCCGCCTTGGTTGGCTGATTCCGGCTGCACGAGCAGTGGTAGCTGTTCGGTATTGTTGAGGAAAGATGTTTTCATAGTCTGATAGCGATGCAGGCTGAATTAGGCGCAGTCGTAATCCACCAGCTCGGTTAGATTCAGGTGCAATACGCTTCGCTATTGCACCCTGCGCGTTTAAGCTTCCATATTCTCACCAGATCGCACCTTTCATTGCAAATCGATTCCGAGGCCGAGCAGGAACAGTACAGACAGATCCCAGAGATTACTTCCCTCTGTCGGTCTGGCAAATATGTGGATCAATGCAAAATACTGGATCGTAATATAGGCAGCCAGCAGATCCACGGCAAACCAGCGGTCGAATGTCCACGGTTTGCGCTTGCGCTTGCGGCGGCGCATGAAGATGACCGATACGCCGATGCCAAGGCCGAGCAGCAAAAAATAGATCCAGGTATTGAGTACATAACTGACGCTTTGCAGATGCATGCCGTGCTGCAGATTCTGCTTCATCATATGCGTGATCAGGTTACCCACACCGGCTGCCGCCAGGCTGGCAACAAGGATACGGATACCTGCGTGCAGTCCGGACAATCGAAAGAACACCGGGTAGTAGAACGCCCGTACGAGGAATTCACGGTAGTAATAGGCATAGCGGGTCCAGAGGTTCATCAGATTGGTCGCCAGCCATGGTTTGTTCAGGTATGGCTCGATGTTGTACCCGCAAATACGCCAGACAGCCACCTTGAAATGCACTATACCGGCAAATGCGAGTACCGTTTCAACGATATCCAGTATTGTCGTCAGCAGCACCGATACGGTGGTGATTTCCTGTCCCATCGTATAGTCGTGTATCATCGCGCGCACCGAGGTGCGATGCACTTCAAGACCAAAGCCGGTCAACACCTGCTCGATATATTCAATGGCCCACAACCAGAACACCAGGTAGAGCAAGGCCACACCCATCAGCTTCAGGCCGGCAATGACAATGCGGTTCTTGTCCTCGCAGAGGAAACGGTTGTTGATGTAGGCATAGCCCTGTGGAATCGTCACGGCCCATGTCCAGGTCGGCAACACCCCGGGACTCAGAAACACGGCCAGGTACCGGTCAAGCGTGATATTTTCCGGCACCAGGCCGTCCTGGTAATCGATGTGGTACATCACCAGCCTCGCCCACTGGAAAAAGAACAGCACGACGCCCAGTGGCACCAGAATCCCGTCGCCGCCAAGTACGTCGATCACAAGATTGATACAGATCATCAACACCGCTGCATGAATGACGGCGGTACGCAATACCGCGGCAATGTGATCGAGCTGCAGCATCGGCAGCAGACTGAACCGGTAGATTCCGACGCCAAGCAAAGGCAATGCCAGCGCAAACAGCACATGGATACCGGCCGCGCTACCAGCGGGAATGAATGCCCAGTACGCCGCAAAACCGGCGGCGGCACTTATCCACGATGTCCCGCTGCCACCCGGGTGGAACACCAGATAGACCAGCAGATGAGCCAGCAGCAACGCTGCTGCAATGTCATCACCATAGAGGATGCCGATACCGACAAGCGAGCAGATCGCCAGCGATGCCTGCTTGTAACGCAGCGGCAGGTAATAGGCACACAGGAACGCAATGGCCACAATCACAAACAGGATCAGCAGGCTGTCGTCAAAGTGTGCGAACTCACGCGCCTCGTGCACGGAAAGCCTTGTGCCTACATTGAGGTCGCGGTCGAAGATGTAAGGAATACTGAGATCCATGGCTTCGACCAGTTCCTGCGGATACGGCAAACCGGTGTGCGCGGCCAGAGACGTGAACAGGTACATATATACAATCAGCAGCGCCAGTACAGCAACGACCACGCGGGTGTTGTGCCGGTCGTTCTCGCGGCGCTGCTCGTCGGTGACAGCGGAAGATGTAAGCAGTGCAGGCAAGTGCTTAACCTGATGACTGATCGAGACGTTTGACTACGAAGTCGGACAGGGTATCCAGGTTCTGAAAATTGTCACCGTTGATATCCGCACGCTTGATATCAACTCCGAAGTTTTTCTCCAGGTACAGCACGGTCTCGATGATGCCGAGTGAATCAACGAACCACTCACCCAGCAGGTCAGTGGTCACAGTCAGATCGACACCCTGGTTCTGGAACTCCCGTTCCAGGAACACCTTAAGGTCGTCAATAATCTCTGTTTTATTCATACCTGTAAATCTAGTCGTTCTGGGCGTAAAGTCTAATCGTTTCACAACGGTCGGGCTTGCCGGAGGCTGTCAGCGGGAGCCGCTCAACGACAACAACCTGGCGCGGGACCATGTGTGCCGGCAGATTCGAGCGCGCCAGCGCAAGCAATGCCTTCGGTGTCCACTCATCTGTATTGACCGGCACGACGAAGGCCCAGGGTACCTGTTGCAATACCCCGCGTGGATCCGGCACACCCGCAACCAGAAACTGTTCGATATCAGGCAGCGTACCCAATGCCTGCTCGACCTCGTCGGGAAAATAACAATGGCCACCGCAGTTAATCAGGTCATCATGGCGCCCGCGCAGGGTCAGAAAACCCTCTTCATCGATTTGTCCGTAATCGCCGGTTGCCAGCCAGCCATCAACAAAGCGTTGCTGATTGAGTTCGGGCTGCCGCCAGTACCCGCTGGTCAGCTGTGGGCCGCGCAAACGAATCTGCCCGTCCTGCCGCGTGGCCTGTGGTTGTCCGTCTTCGTTGACTATCTGGATCTCTACACCCGGCGCCGGCTTACCAACCGTATCCAGTCGTTCCGGATGCGCTGAAATATCGAGAATTACCGCTCGGGAGCATTCGGTTAAACCGTAATGAGAGTAAACCCGTGAATCCGGCGCGAGCGCTGTAAACGCTTTCAGTTCATCTGCGCTGATCGCGGCACTGCCGATCTCGATCGTTTTGCAGTGTTTTAACGCCGCCTTCACCTTGCTCACCGGACTCGCCAGCATCATGCGCACCAGTGGCGGTGGTGTGAAAAATCCGGTGGCCTGAAAGCTGTCCAGGGTTTCCAGCATGTCCCCGACCGATACCGGTTTTTCAGCGACAATAACGCAACCTCCCCCATAGAGGGTCGCTGCCACTCGCTGCCAGCCACCGGACAGCGCCATGGACACCAGCATGAGTTCGCGGTGTTCGTTATCGAGGCCAAAACAATCTGACAGCAGACGTGCGGTCCAGAGTTGCTGTGCATGTGTGAGTACGACGCCCTTGGCATGTCCGGTCGATCCCGAGGTGAAGCGAATGAACGCAATTGGCTCATGCGTGTACACCACTCCCTGCTGTTCGATTGCTGAATCGTTCACGCAGCAAGTTGCTTTCAGGGTAGCCGGATCAATCCGGAGCCGGATTGTCACGACGTTCGAAGGCCCCTCAAGATCGGTACACACGAGACAGAAATGTGGCACCGCCTGTTGCACAGCATCGTTCCGCCGGCTGCTGCCGGCGTCGACATCGAGCGGCACAGCAATGGCCCCGATAGCGATCACGGCCAGCGCACCAACGATATGTTCGATACTGTTCGGCATCACAACCAGAACACGGTCGCCGGCCTTAACACCCTCGTCGCGCAAGGCAGCGCCTGTGTCATCAATCAGCTTGATCAGCTGTGCATAGGACAGCGTCAGGGTTCCGGTCTGAATAGCAGGCCGTTCACTGTTGCCGAAAGCACAGAGATGATGAACAAGCGATTCTGTTCTATCTTCAGACATCTGGACAATCCAGTTTTTAACAGGCGTCAGTATACTTGTTTAGCGAATACGGCGAAGCCCCGGACAGGCCGGATAATGCGTATTGCCCCGGGATTACCTTTGTAACAACCTTACGCGGCGAATCAAATCTGATAGCTTATTGATCAACGTCTTTTGTCGAGACCGCATCATCTGCATAACCGAGGATGCGCTGCGCAACGTATTGCGCTATAGCTTTGTGGGTCGTCGCTGCGGGATGATGATCGTAGATACTTAACTCGAACTGCGCCTTATCGACAAGGTAGCCGGGCAGCACATCCGAGATGCGATGCAGCTGCAGGTCTTTGGCCTGAAGCGCCTCCATGACCTGGTCGTGCGATGCAAGCTCATCATTATCCCAGATCAGCAGGTGAAACCCGGACCCGGGATAATGTTGTTTGGTAAACATTCGCGCCGCATTGATGATTTCTGCATACAGCCGGACTTCTTCCGCACTCGCAGTACGCTGCCTGCCAAACAATGTATCATAAGTCAGCCATCTTCCAAGCCAGCCTTTCCACAGCGGATCAAACGCTGCATCGTTGAATCGCCCGGCGAGTTTTACTCCTCCCCCCTGATTCAATATGTAGCGCGGACCCTGTTTATCCCAGATTGCACGGCCAGCCGCGCGCTCAACATGGGATATGATAGCCTGATAAATGACGTGGCTTGGCATGCATTCAGTGATTTCATCAACGCGCCCGCTTTCGAGCGCCACCAGCATCTGGTGCGGACCGTAACCATGAAAGGCGAAATTATAAATCTGATAGCGGTTATCGGTAAGAATACCGACCTGGTAGGGCATTGCCTGATCATCTTCAACACCTTCACCGAAAGTTACCGAGCCACCGAAAAAAAGCACACAGCCAACAACAGGTTTCTTCGATGGCGGAGCTACCCTCAATCCATTGCCATCAATCGCATATTGAACGCTATAGATTAGATCGTTCCCGTAGTATTTCTCGGATGTCACGACATGGTCTTTTGCAGGACCATACCCCAACAGTTCGTCTGCATCAAAATAGTCGACGGTATAGCCGCCCTGCATCCGGGTCGGATCAGCATTTAACTGACGCAACCAAAGATAACCCTCGAACGCAGTCAGTACAAACAGTGCCGCGGCGAAATTGACGAACACAGCCTTTGCAGGTGTCGAGCGCGCCAACGCAACGCTGGCGAACGCGATGATAGTCCACAGCAACAATGACCATAGGAACGGCTGTTCGGCCCGCTGAAAAATCGCGATAGTGGCACCACCAGCCAGAACAAAGAGGAATAACAGGAGAATCTTTTGCTTCATTACGACTTGCCCTGATACCTGCACAAGTTCATATTACAAAGACACAAGCTGATTTCTGAAAACAGCTTGCATCTTGTCTGTTGATTGTAAACACATATAAACCTAGTATAGTAATTTTTGCCCCACCAAAGGACCCTGTTGCAGCGTGAGCTTCCATTTGTTCAAGTACTCGTTCGCCTTTTCTTTCATCTGCGTTATTTTATGGCAGTACATCAACGACGTGAATGCCGAAACAAACACAGACAGTGCTCAACAGGCACATACAATCGCGTTTCGTTTTGACGACGTGCAAGATCGCTGGCTTTCCGAAATCCAGCAAGCTGTTATAGGACTTTTCGCTGAAGAAGATCTCAAGCTATCGCTTGGCGTTGTTGGCGGACATATCGGAAAGGATGAACAGCTGGTCAGGCTGATCCGGTCAAAACAGGGTGTTGTGTCAATCGCCAATCATGGGCTCCATGCAAAGAACTCAGCAGACGGTTACAGCCTGCTATTAACGCAAGCTCCGGAAATCACACGAGATGAGCTGTCACAGGCCGAAAGAAACCTCTCGAACCTGTTCGGCCAGGCACCTCGAACCTACATCCCCCATCAAAATGAATTTAATGACACCATACGGCAACTGATCAGCGAACTGGGCTTTACCCACATTTCTTCCGCGTGCAGACGACACATTAATCGGGACGATTGCATGGATGAATGCAGTTATGACAGACTGAATCCCCCGTGTGGCATGGCAGATGATTACAACCTGATTCATGTCCCGTCAGGCGCTTCCACACAGTGGCAGCCGGCTCCCGGCAAAGGAATGTCTCCCGTGAGCCAGATACTTGATGAGATCAGCAAAAGCATCGATAAATACTGCTTTGCTGTCGTCATGCTGCATCCGCAGGATTTTGCTACAGCCGATCAAACGCTCGATCAGAAGCAGCTACAGTCACTGAGAATCCTGCTACAGCAAATCAAATCAGCGCCTGACCGTTTTGAAGTGGTATGGCTGGAACAAATCGAGAGACGCTGCCCGTAGTGGCATTTTGCTCCGACGCCAGCCATCTGGTCAAAACAGCGTGTAAATAAACGGTGCTACAGCGGAACCCTGGGACAATACGATCAACATGCCCAGCAACAACAGCATAATGATTATCGGTGCAAGCCAGAATTTCTTTCGGGCTTTCATGAACCCCCAAAGGTCCTTCAACAAGTCCAGCATCAGTACGGTTTCTCCAGTCGATCTTTTGGTTCGCTCACAGAATTCACTCTGTAACTTGTAGCAGATTTATCAAACTTCCTCGCCATTGGATCCTTGCCGAACAGACGCATGACCAGACCCATCGGCAATACAAATACGTAAAACAACAAACCAAGAATTATTCGCGTGTTGACCCAGCCGATCGCGTGCCCGACCTTCATCCACGTCCGATAGACAGGCTGCAGACTGCCCGGTACCAGTAACGCAGGCAGCCATAACAGGCCTGCAACAATCCATGGCCAGATCGGCATGCTTGCTGCATTAAAAACCCAGGGGAAGAACACGGCAAACAGAACAACGACGATAATTCCGGTCGTGATGCCAAATTTCCGTAATCCCTTGTTGTCGAGTTCAGGTATCGCTGTCATTATCGTCTAGTCCAGTTCGAATTCATCGCGCCAGTCACCGTCCTCCTTCCATTCCGGCTGATCTGTTTTTGCGAGCAATACATTCTCCATCACCAGATAATCCATCTCGGTTCTCATGAAACAACGGTAGGCATCTTCCGGCGTACACACGATAGGCTCTCCGCGCACATTGAACGATGTATTCACCAGCACAGGGCAATTCGTACGACTGTCGAACTCGTCCAGCAATTTGTAAAAACGTGGATTGGTCTCCGCATGCACGGTCTGCACTCGCGCCGAATAATCAACATGCGTCACCGCCGGTATCTCTGACCTCGGGATATTCAGTTTGTCGATGCCAAACAGCTGTTTCTGCTCTTCGGTCATTTCGAATCGCTTGTCTTCCTTGACCGGTGCAACGAGCAGCATATAAGGACTTCGCCGATCGATCTCAAACCAGTCGCCGACGTTTTCGGCTTTAACCACCGGCGCAAACGGCCGGAATGACTCACGGTACTTGATCTTGAGATTCATCTTGGATTGCATTTGCTTGCTGCGGGCATCACCGATAATCGAGCGCCCACCGAGCGAGCGCGGACCGAACTCCATGCGCCCCTGCAGCCAGCCAACGACATTGCCTTCGTCCAGGATCTCTGCAAGTTTTGGCAGTAACTCCGCATCGTCCAGACGCTGGTAGCTGGCACCCGTGGAGTCAAGATAATGAGCAATCTCCTCGTTCGAGTATTTTGGCCCCAGATACGATCCTGACATACCATCGGACCCGTTTAACTTCCTGGGTTTTTCAAGGTACTCGTACCAGGTAGTCAATGCTGCACCGATCGCTCCACCGGCGTCACCGGCTGCAGGCTGGATCCAGATATCCTTGAAAGGCCCCTCACGCAGTATCCTTCCATTGGCCACACAGTTCAGCGCAACCCCGCCGGCCAGACAAAGATTATCGGTTTGCAGTTCCCTGTGGACCGTCTTGCACAGCCGCAAAACAATCTCTTCGGTAACCACCTGGATAGAACGTGCAATATCCATTTCACGTTGCGTAACGGTAGAATCAGGTTTGCACGCCTGCCCTCCGAAAAGATCCGCAAATTTTGCATTGGTCATGGTCAGACCGGTTGCATAGTTAAAGTAACTCATGTCAAGACGGAACGTACCGTCTTCTTTCAAGTCAATCAGCTTATCCAGGATAAGATCAACATAGCGGGGCTCGCCATAGGGTGCCAGCCCCATTACCTTGTACTCACCGGAATTGACCCTGAAACCCGTATAGTAAGTGAAAGCCGAATACAAAAGACCCAGGGAGTGCGGAAAATCCAGCTCCCATTGCGGCTCTAGCCTGCTGCCTTCACCAAGCCAGACTGAACTCGTCGCCCACTCACCCACGCCGTCAAGACACAGCACGGCTGCCTTGTCAAAAGGACTGGCATAAAACGCAGATGCCGCGTGTGACTTGTGGTGCTCGTTAAACAGAAGAGGCGGAAGGTCCTGTTGAGTTATCTGCCCTAGTGAAGCCAGTTCCTTTTTCAGCATATCCTTGAGAAATAGTTTTTCTTTTAGCCAGACCGGCATCGCTGCAACGAAAGATCGAAAACCTTTGGGTGCAAACGCCAGGTACGTCTCGAGCAGGCGCTCGAACTTGACCAGGGGCTTGTCGTAAAAAGCGATGTAATCAACATCCGTCAGTTTGATACCACCCGCTTCAAGACAGTATTCAACAGCATGCTGAGGAAAACCCGCATCATGTTTTTTGCGCGTAAATCGTTCTTCCTGCGCTGCTGCAGAAATATTTCCATCGACAATAAGCGCTGCCGCACTATCGTGATAGAACGCGGAGATCCCGAGAATATTCATATTTCAAATCAACACCAGCTGATTTTTCAGAACAACTAATCCTTATTATGTTTTGATAACTGGCAATTCTACCATTTCTGAAATTGCTCTTATTTATTGATGCACGGATTGTCCGGAAGATATCACGCTTGCTGGTTATTTCTCGTCGCTTCCCACGCCAGCATAGCTATCTTTCTCTCGCTTCCCCAGCGATAGGTACCGACATCTCCATTTTTGCGTATCACTCGGTGACACGGGATCAGAAAGGCTATTCTGTTTGCCGCAAGCGCACTGCCAACAGCGCGTGGCGCATCCGCTGAACCGGCCAGGCGTGCGAGTGCGTGATAGGACAGGACCCTGGATGATCCTGTATTCAGCAAAGCCTCCCACACCTTGATCTGAAAATTTGTACCACGCAGTAACAGATGCAGCTTTCCTGGCTCGGGTTCAGCAGAAAAGATCCTGTCGGACTGTGTTGAAGCCTCGTCGTCATCACGTACCAGCTTGGCAGCAGGCCACTCTAAGGACAGCTCCTTCTCATCACTATCGCAATCGCCATCACAAAACGCCAGATGACAGATGCCTCTTGGCGTCCAGCCAATCAGGGCATTTCCGAAGGGTGTTTTGGCGTTACCGTAGGTTAATTTGACCCCCAACCCCTGTTGTCTGATCTCGCCCGGACTCATCGCTTCACAGGAAACCATCAGATCATGCAGTCTTCCCGGGCCCGACAAACCGACCTCCACAGCGGTACCCAGGACGTCTTTCGAACTCCGAAGCGCAGCTTTGGCATATTCTTTCGTCAGGTACTGTAGAAAACGCTTGGGTGATATGCCCGCCCATTCTGAAAAAATGCGTTGAAGATGGTGCTCACTCAGCCCGACGCCGGTTGCGACATCGGCAAGCGATGGCTGCCTTCGGACATTCGCCCGGATGTATTCAATAGCATTGGCGACTGTTGCGTAATGCCTGCTGTGCAGTGATGGCGACCTGTCCATTTCAAAAACTATTCTTTACGCGAATTTCGGAATCAGTAATTAGCTGTCGGCGCCACACAGTATTGGCTATTCGACTCACCAGATCCACCCGATTATTGCTTTTGTGGATGTCAAACCTCATGCGTAATGACCCGTAACAGCATGCACGATTTCTGTAATGCATGATTCAGGGACCGGTTTTTGTACCAGAATGACATTCAGACGAGGTCGGTAACGACTCTAACCCGATCAACTGCCCGGGCCGTGCCGTGACAGAAAAGAACGCAAGTAAGCTATTGATTTTATGGTGGCTATGGGTGGACTTGAACCACCGACCCCAGCATTATGAATGCGTTGTCTATAGCTTTTTAAAACTCCGTAAGTATATGAGTTTGTGGATAACCATTAAGCAATCACACTACATATATAGTATATTCTAACACTCCGCCTGT
>CP070838.1:1102554-1114871 GCA_020341835.1 Thiotrichales bacterium
CGAAATGTTCTTCAGGCTCAAGATAAAAATCGCCGGGAATGTAGGCCAGTCGGTAGTTAATGCCATCCCGTTTGGCCCCCAGGTAGATCCGATAAAGATCGCCCATCCCCTGGGTGCGAATCAACGTGTTGATTGAGGTAAGCGCGACTGGCGCGAGCTTGGGTTTCACCTCGGACCAGCTCGGGTGAAGGATACTGTTGCGGATTACGTAGACAGTCTGGGCGCCAGTGGCGCCAATCAATCCCGTTGCATAACTCAAATCCATTTGTGCGGGATACAGGAATACCTGGCTGGTCACACCACCATCCACATGCAGTTCGTCGTATTCCTCTTCGCCCACTCGAACAGTTATGCGCACCGGCGGAAATATCCCTGGAATCGAGGCTGAAGCCAGCATGACATCCCTGATCAGTTGTGCTGACTCTTCGGTTCCCACCGATGCGATCGCGCCGATGTTCCATATGACCGGCCGTTTTGCGTCCAGGTTTGTTGTGCCGATCAACAGGCGCCGCCCCTTCTCATATTCTTTCGCAATCGCCGCAATCATCTGATCGTCCACCGTGGACCGCAGCAGATCACGCAACGGCCCGGTATCGGACATCGCATCGCTGAGCAGCCCTCCGATCAGCGAGCGTTCCCTGATCAGGTCTTTTGTCGACAGTGTCGTGTATAGCTGTTCCAGCTGATCATCATAGTCGCTGCCCAGAAACGCAAATGGCGCAATCAATGCGCCGGTGCTGATACCGGTGACGATGGTTATCTCCGGCCGGCTGCCGGCCTCGGACCAGCCCTTGAGCAGGCCGGCGCCGAACGCTCCATTCGCTCCGCCACCGGAAATCGAAAGATAATAGTGCGGCCGGGTGAAGACCTCAACGTCGTCGTTGCTGGCCAATTGTTTTCGTATCAATTCAATCCGTGCCTCGGAATCAGCCGGCAACTCATCACCCCAAAGGCGCGCGATTGATCCGCCTGGAACAGTCGCTTGGCCGATCTGTTCCTCGGGCACCGGATTTCGTGGCGCAACCGATGCACAGGACTGCAATGTCAGGGTTAACGTGATAAAGAGGCTCATCGCCCCCAATGAGTTTTTGAAAATCATAAATACATTGGGTTTCATCTTCGCAGTGTCGATATATCCGCTTGGAGCAGTTGCCCATATTTTACCGGACATATCAAAATAGCAACATTTTAATTGCCTGAACAAGATGAAGGGTCAGAGTCGATTGATTGGTTTCAACTATGCAAAACCAGCCGGCTCTGACCCTGATGGTTCTACGGGTTCCTTTTTAGCTGCGAACGCTTACTGAAAACGTGAAGTCCTGTTACCGGGGCAATCAGCGGCAATAGCCGCGTGGACAAGCTGCCGCTAACAGCCGGGCTGCCTGGATTAGCCAGCGCTGCAGGGGAGGTTGTCATGCGATAAACACCCGGTAGAATGGCGCTCGCGAGTTGTGTCGACACGCCGTTGATCGGGTCGAGTGTATACAGGTCGCCAACACTGTTCATCACATAAATCACCCCATCCTCGACTGCAACGGCGTGCTAGCGCTAGCCCGAGACGAACGTCACTTCGATGGAAATTACGCTGCAAAGCCGAAGAAATTGCCTGGCAGCCGATGGTCCGGCTGCTTATAATCAAACAAAGTGTGACGCGCAGTACTGTTCCGATCTGTCGCACGGAAGCACCAAGGACCGACAAGCAGGCCATTTCATTGAATCAGCACACTTCGGACAATGACTATTCGACAAGCCTGATATTCGGCGCGATGTCACAGGCGCACCGTGACAGCCTGTTGAAACTGGGGCAGGAACGCTCCTATAAGAAAGGGCAGACCCTGTTTTCACGCGGTGAAGAAGGCGACTGGATCCTGCTGATACAGCAGGGCGTCGTCGAGATCAGCGTGGTCGCGCTCAACGGACGCAAATCGATCTTGAATCTGATGGAAAAGAATGAGGTGCTCGGTGAAATCGCTTTACTCGACCGCCGCCAACGCAGCGCCGATGCGGTAGCCAAGACGGACGTGACCGGTATCGTCCTGCAGCGCGGCACCGTGATTGACTTCCTGAAAAAAAATACCGATGCCTGCTTCAGTCTTATCGAAACCCTGTGTGCCCGCGTGCGCAACGCTTCCAGCATGTTCGAAACGCTGGCGTTGACTTCGGCTGGTGCGCGCCTGGCTCGCTGCCTGTTGCGTTTGTCCGAGAAGTGGGGCGTGCCCGCAGCTGATGGTGCCGTTCGTATCGATCATAATATTTCACAAACAGACCTGGGAGAATTTTCCGGTCTCGCTCGCGAGAACGTCAATCGCTACATCAAAACCTGGTCCGGTGACGGCCTGCTGAGTTTCAACAAAGGCGAGATTACGTTGTTCGATAACGCGCGGCTGCGTGAGATCGCCGAACTCTAGCCTGTACGTTCAGCGGAATTAACTCATCAACCGGAAAAACATGATGATGCCAACGACACTAGAGGAACGCAATCGATGTTAACTGCCATTGCTTATAACCAACAGGAACGATTATGAGTACTGATAATACGAACACGTCCGATATCAGCCGCTATATACAGGCTATTTGCAAACATCTGGCACTGGACCATAAAGCCGGACCGGTTGCGGATGCGACCAGCTGGTTTCTGGGGCCAAAAGCAGAAAACAGAGCCCTGATGGAAGCTCAAATGACGAAGGCTCTGCAGGCCAATTTTCAGTTCCGCGAAGCATACGAAGCGGATGATCCGAATTTTAACAGCAGTGCCTCTGACCAATCCGGAATTCAACTGCAATCAGCGGCTATCGAACCGCCATTAGACAAGCTGCTTGCATTGCTCAAATATTCGCTGCCGATGGCCAGCTACCGCAACCAGTCGCACATGAACTGGGATATCACCATGCCCGGTGTCATCGGTTACGTTGCCGCCATGCTCTACAACCAGAATAATGTGGCCGCCGAGGCCTCGCCGGTGACCACGGCGCTGGAAATCGTAGTGGGTCAGGACTTGTGCCGCATGCTCGGATTCGAGGAGCAGCCGCAGGCCTCCGGCAAGACGATCATCCCCTGGGGTCACATTACCTGTGATGGCTCGATCGCCAACGGTGAAGCCATGTGGGCTGCACGAAATCTCACCTACCTGCCTATCAGCCTGGCGGCAGCCATCCGCCTTGAGCCCGATATGAAAGCGGCTCATACCGTCACGGTAGAAACCTGTCAGGGCAAGCGTGCCCGGTTGCTATCGCTGACCAACTGGGAATTGCTCAACCTGCCGGTCGATGAAGTGCTGGGACTGGTCGAGCGCATCGAGGAAACCACGCCGGTGACAGCGGAAGCGGTGCAGGCCGCAGTGGAAAAATATTCGCTGCACAGCATCGGCTTGATGGCTATGCGAGAGCGGTATCTTGATGATTATAATCATGCGAAGCCGGTGATATGTGCGCCCAGAACCGCCCACTATTCGTGGCCTAAAAGTGCGACCCTGATCGGCCTGGGCACTCACTGTGTCGAGCTTATCGAAGTGGATGATGACGGCCGCATGTGCATGAAGTCACTGAGAAAGGTGCTGGCAGAATGCCTGGACAAACAGCAGCCGGTGCTGCAGGTGGTCGCGGTTGTCGGTAGCACCGAAGAGGGCGCTGTTGATCCGCTGGCGGAGATGGTAGCCATTCGCGAGGAATTTCGTGAACAGGGCATGGAGTTCGTATTGCACGTTGATGGCGCATGGGGTGGTTATTTTCGATCGATGTTGCAGGAGCTCGACCTGGATACCGTAGATTATGGTACCAACATTGACGAACATCCCCGACTGCAACTCAGTGAATATGTATTGCAGCAGTTACAGGCCTTTTCGGCAACGGACTCCATTACGATCGACCCGCACAAATCGGGCTTTATTCCCTATCCTTCAGGCGGGCTGTGCTACCGCAATGGTGCCATGCGGGGCCTGATCAAGTTTACCGCCCCCGTCGTTTTTCATGAAGGTGGTGATAAAAATGTAGGCGCCTACGGGATCGAAGGCTCGAAGCCCGGTGCTGCTGCCGCCAGTGTGTATCTCTCCCATGCAGTGATACCGCTGAACCGCATGGGTTACGGGCGCCTTCTGGGGCGCTGTATATTCAATAACAAGCGTTTTTATGCGGCCCTGATGGCCATGCCGGGCGACGAGGATCTGTTTACCATTACGCCCCTGCAGCGTTTACCCATTGAAAAATCGGGCGGTACTGCCGCTGATATAAGAGCGCAAATCGATTTTATTCGCCGGGAAATCGTCCCGCGTGAGAACCAGGAACTGTTCGATTTTTTTGCCACGGCGAATGAAGATGACACCGCAAAACACGCGCTGGACATCTTCAGGGCAATTGGTTCCGACCTGAGCATCATTGCCTATGCTTTTAACTTCAAAACCGCCGATGGCGTCAATACCAACGTCGAATTTATGAATGAAATGAATGATGCCATCTATGATGCGCTCAGTTTTAAAACCATCGATATCGAACAGCAAGGCTTGCAGGAAGTTCAACCCGAGCAGCCTGACATGATCGTCACTTCGTCCAATTTCGATCCGCTGAATTATGGTTACGATTTTGTCGATCACTTCGCCAGGCGCGCAGGATTGGTTATCGACCAGGAAACACAGAAAAACCTTCCCGTCAGTTTTATCATTTCGACCACCCAGAACCCCTGGCTGACATCGACCTCTAAAGGGAATTTTCTCGACACGCTGATGGAGGTGTTGAAAGCAACCGCCAATGCGGCCGCTCAACAGGTGATGCAGCGTCACAATATCCAGCCGCCAACCATCGGGAGATCCTGAGATGAACGATAACATGCACACACATGATTCCGGTGTTGTCATCGATAATATGCGCCACCAGCATGCTTTTGTCGTAGTGGGTGTACAACAGCTCTTCGGTGTACACATGACGCAATACCACTGCGAACTGCACAAATACCAGATCATCGTTAAATTCAAAATTGACGAGGACATCCGGCAACAACTGGCCGAGGTGCGCAAACACGCGCCCCGCGATACCTTTGTGCTGGTTAATCAGGCAGATGATCCGGTTGACGGTCTGTTCGGAGAATTTTCCATACCCGAACTGGCCAATGGCACGGTAGCGCGGTTCAAGGCGGATATCTTTCAGGGTCTGCCGCCGTTTCCGAAAGAAGATGCGGCGAAACCTCACTTCATTCCCTGGAAAGCTGATTACGTGAATCCCGTATTCGCCGATCTGACAGTCGAAGTCGAGCGTATCGTGCAGTTTCGACCCTTCGCACACCATTACCGGCTGCCGCCTTTCGCCACCTATTTTCTGTTTGGCAAAGGTACTGAAGCTCATATGACCAACCTGCAAACGGCAGCGCTGGCGAGCAGCCCGTTCGAGCCGGCGGTGTTCGGGCCGGATTATGATCATGTAATGTCGCTGCTGCAGGCACCTGACTGGCTCGATAAACCCCTGCTCGAGGCCGGCATCGTGGTTACCACCCCCAAAGTTCAGCTCGTTGATGCGGACACCGGCGAGCCCACCATTCCCTGCGACAATGTATTCGCCGAGGGTGAGTCGGTCGAGGTCCTGTACCGCGGCATGGGGGAGCGCTTCCACGTCATGGCAGGGCCGACATTCCTGCAGTTGACCGCAGTCTGCAATGGTCCCGAGGGGAGTTATCTCACAGACCGGGTTATGCCCTGTCCCGACAACCCCGGTTATATCAGCACCACACCGAGAGTGTACTGGGCAGTCAGGTAGCCGGTGCAGGGCCACCTCGGCCATAACCCTGAATAATCTGTGGCTGGTGTTTTCCGGTGCTTATTGGCAAGTCTTTTCCAAAACACGTAACATAAACGGATCCGATCATGCATGATGATTAATGACATCGTTAAAAGGCAGGAACTACGATGAACGACTCCACGGACACTCAGGCACAGTTCGAACCCAAAACGGGTAATGAGGCGCTTTGGAAGCAGGTATTTGCCGTAGGCGCACCCGACCTGCAGAAAATGCAACGGCTGAACAAATTACTTCCCAGCGATCCACGGTGCAAATTATGCAATGCGCCCTTTGCTGGAATCGGCGGGCTGTATATGCGCCTCAGGGGTAAAGGACGAAACAACCGCAACCCGAATTTCTGCAACGCCTGCGACGCGTTCATCGAGGCCAACCCGGGTGGTGCAGAGATCGATTTGTCCATGTTGTTCGTCGATATCCGCGGCTCAACCGATTATGCAGATCACGCCAATCCTCTGGATGTCAGTCAGCGCATCAATGCCTTCCTGGACACTGCGACAAAAATTATCAATGACAATAATGGTTTTATCAATGCGTTCTACGGCGACTGTGTCGTAGCAGCCTGGCCGCCGGGCTTTAGTGGTGCTGCTCATCCCGACTTATGTCTGGCTACCGCAAAACAGCTGGCCCGTCATTCAATCACCGATCATGAAGGAAAGATCATTCCTGTCGGCGTTGGAGCGCATACCGGTTCGATGTACATCAGCGTGGTCTCTGCGGCTAAAGGTACCTTTCGAGACGTATCCGTATTTGGCGCCAATGTGAATTTAACCGCGCGGCTCGCCTCGAAAGCGGATGCCGCCGAAGCACTGGTCAGCGAGGAATTGCTCAATGCTGCGGGCCATGAATTGCCGATTGAAAACAAGCGGGAGCTGACGCTAAAAGGCTTCGATAAACCTGTTACAGCTTATTCCATCTGAATTGACACTTCTTTCAAGGACTAAAGGGTAGCGTCCCGTTGCCGTCCTGCTTACGCGTCATTCCAGCCTGTCTTTGGCAGGCATGCTCGACATTATGCGATATTGTTTTTTCTGAACAGATCGTGTGACCTGTCCGGTGAATCCAGCCCTGTCTACAGAGATGCTGTAGAAAAATGCGACAGCTGGAGTGGTGAGCCCGGAATGTACTGGTTAAGCGGGCCCGCGCCGGTAGCGACCCTTCCAGGGAACTGCGCATGAGTTTTTCTGGGGTAGTGACGCCCGTCACTGCCTTTTGTATGCACCTTCGACACTATTGACCCATGGCAGCAGCCGGCACAAACAGGACTGCTGCACGTCCAGTCAACATTGAAAGAGGTGATCATCATGAAAGGCAATTCCTACAACGGCACACCGGGGATCGGTCGCAAGGCAGCAATCTGCCTGGTCACACTGGTTCTGGGCTTTGGCCTGGCGGCCTGCAGTAGCAGTGACGGCGCGCTGCCGGCCGACACCGGCGGCGGCTCGACCACGACACCGCCAGCCTTTACGGCGGGCTCCCTGAATCAGGCCGCTTACGTTGGTGGCTCCGCCACTTACAGGTTCGGCCACAATTCCATACCTAACCTCGCTATCGCTGATGCGCCGGCAGACGCCGACTACACACGCTGGGCGATGTTACACGACGGCAGTGTTTACCGGCTTTACCTGTTCAAACAGGGCACCAACGACACGCTGTACCAGTTCGGCTTCAATCGCAGCAGCGGCCGGTATGAATACGGTCACCGGTCGATTCCCGAGCTGAAGCTGGTCAATATTCCGGATGATGCCGATACCAGTCGTTTTGCAATGCTGCACGACGGTAGTACCTACCGCCTGTACTTCAGAGCGAAGTCGAATATCTTTACCATGTACCAGTTTGGTTACAACCCGGCGACGCAAAGCTACGAGTTCGGCCGTAACTCGATTCCGACACTGTTCATCACCGGCGCACCGCTGGATGTTGATACCAGCCGCTGGGCGATGCTGCACGACGGCTCGGACTATCGACTCTACCTGGGCAAGACCGGCAATGAAGATGCGATCTACCAGTTCGCCTACAACGTGAGCAGCAGTGACTACGAGTTCGGTTACCGCTCGATCGACCAGTTAACCCTGGCCGATACACCCGAAGGCAGCTTCACGGATGAGTTCGCGATGCTGCACGACGGCGCTGACTACCGCTTTTACTATCTCGCCGAATAAAAGCTGAGAGTAATAACCAGGGTCTTGCGCATTGGGGGAAAACGCATCATCAACACCCGGCGGAAAAATCACGGACAACGATGCGCAAAAGCAAACGGGTTTATTTTTCAGTCGCCTTGACACCAGGGTGATACAACCAGACGTGAGGAATCATTATGTACAAATTATCAATGTTACGATTCATCTTTCCATTCACCGCTGTCCTGTTGGTCATTGGATGCAGTAGCAGCGAAGACGCACCCGCAGTGGCTACATTCGATCCGTTCGCGGTGAGCTGGGATTCGGGTTGTCGCAATCTGGGCTCACTGAATATTAGTCATACAGTCAGCTTCGATGCTACCGACAATACCTTCAGCGGAAACAGTGCCAGCTTCAGGGACATTCCCTGTACCAGTTTGAGCCGCGCTGGCCGCAACGTGCTCGGCGGCACCTATTCTGTTGGCTCGGATATCGTCACCCCCGGCGGTTTTGTCGCAACCGAACTTAATATTGTCTACGATCCCACCAAGGTGGCTAACGTGCTGTCGTTTGATCCGGCGCCCTTCGATATCGCTTATCTGGATCCGAACACCAACATCGTTTATTTTGGGGTAAAAACTGCGACACAGGATGGTACCACGGCCGCCAGACGACCGACCACGGTTGATTTCAACAATGCCTGGACGACGCAGTGAGGTATTGTTCAGCCCCGGTCTGATTACGCACTATTCTGTTTTCATTGAAGACCTGCAACAGGGGAGGGCAAACAGGGAATAAAGGGGGGGGGCAGATCTGTTTTTCGAGCTAATGAACATGTCGAAGATCAGTAAGTCTGCCCCCTTTTAAACGTGGAGGTAAACAAGTCCTGAGACAAAAGAAAAGGATTTTCAATCTGATCCTTTATCACTGGAAGAAGTGGTAGACTTTAGTGAATTCATTAGCTGTTGACCGGAGAGGCTTTAATATGACTGATACGTCAAAGGATGCCGGAATCATTCAGGTTTTGGCGGAGCAGCTGGAGACCAAACGCCTGCCACGCGCCCTGTCGCTGAAGGAAAAGGTGGATAGCGGCGAACTGCTGGATGAGGCGGATATCATGTTTCTCGAACAGGTGTTCGAGGATGCACAGAGCATCGGGCCGCTGGTGGACCGTCACCCGGAATGGCATGACCTGGCAACGAAAATGATGGCGCTATATAAGGAAATCACGGAAAAAGCACTGGAAAACGAGAAGGCGAAAGGCGCCGGTTCCTGATTTTTCGAGCATGTATGGGGACTGATAATTTCGAAGGACCCGGCAATGGAGTTCGCCCCCCTTTTCTGTGTTTAATATCAAAGAGGTCAGGGTCGATCGAGACGCGTCAACGAATTAGAACCTTAAAACAGATATGAATCGCAAATTTCAAGTTGGTGACAAGTCGACACTAAGCAAGGCATTCACGCAGAGTGAGGTTGAAGAATTTGCAAAAATTTCACTCGACGATAACCCGGTGCATCTGGACAAGGAATATGCTGAGAGTACTGCTTTCGGCCAGCCGATCGTGCATGGTCTTCTCGTGGCGAGCCTGTTCTCGGGCTTGATTGGTGCGCGGTTGCCCGGACATGGCTCGGTTTATCTCGGGCAAAACATCAGCTTCAAGGCTCCGGTCTTTATAAACGAAAAAATTGAAGCCTCGGTTGAGGTTGTGCATGTTAGAGAGGATAAGCCCATCCTTACACTCAAGACTTTGTGTGTGAAGAGCGACGGAACGGTCGCGATCGAAGGTGAGGCTGTCGTTAAGGTTACTTGTGTGTAAAGATCGGGGCCGGATTCTTTTGTGCGTTTCTGTTTTCTTCTCTGGTCCCGATTACTGCCAGGCCTGACAAAGACAGCAAGCCGAAAAATCTGTCCCTGTTTACCGGTTGCGTAAATAAACTCGAAATGCAAAGTAACCAAGACGAATTCAAAAGCAAACCCGTGCGCCGCTACGCGATACGGCGCGTCAATCCTTTCCTTGGTGTTATGCAGGTCGTAGAGGCGGACGAGGGGCGAGCATTGAGTTGTAATGGCGTGGTCTGGGAGATCCTCGTGCGCGCCGCGCGGGGAAGTACTTTTAATCGCCTCGATCGTGAAAACAAGAAGAACACATACTATCGGTTTGGAATGTGGTCGATGAGCGATGGCCTGATGAAACGGGCCAGCTCCCCTGCAGCAGACCAGGACTATTTCGAACTTGCGTCAAAGTGTGACAAGCTGGTTGAGTACGTGCGAGACGGTCATCACCAGCTTCCGTTCGATCTCAAAGACACTCTCGAACTCTGGTTGTTCGACAGAGACAATCAGCGACCGATCGCCCTGTTATCGTCATTAATACCCGGCGCCAGCTTGCCATCGCCGGAACCCAGGTTCTGGTCGTCCTGCATCGGGGCGAACGGTTCGCCCGCGCAACGTAGATTTCCCCAAGCCCGGGATCTCGAAACACAGGTCAGGCAGCGTGGTGGCTTCAATATCAAGAAACACTGGGTCAAACGCCTGCCTGACGGTAGTGGTGTGGTAGAGAAGACGGGCAGCTCGATACCAGCTGACCGGTTTCCCGTTTTATTGCTGGACGAAGACTGGGTCGATGACGAAGAACAACGCCGGGCACACGAATACATAAAATGGATATCTCCATCTCTGCTTACACTGCAGAACCTGGACAAGGACACGCGTTCACGCCTGGAAAACAACCTGAATGTACAGGCGATTTCGATCGAACATCACTGGCACCTTTATCCCGAAATTATTGATCAGAGACTGCTAAAGGCTGCACGCGTACAAAGTAAGATCGAAATCAGCAGCAAAAGGGCAGTAGACGGGGAATGATTGGCGATTCGGAATCACAGGGTCAGACTCGTCGGTATCTGCAAAAATCCGCGGCTGGTCCTTACAAAAGGTTCGTTTGGGCCGCCTTCCTTCGACGATTCCTCTTTTGATCTTTCGGGACCAGCGCGAATGGTCATTCAATTGCACAATACAAAAAAATAAACGAGCGGGCGGGTTGACTGTTCAGAACGGATGTCTGGCGGCAGGGCATAAAAATATAAAGAACGAAAGCCTTCTCTTATTCAGAATGTTCCTGTTAGTCGAGGTCGGGAGAGGCGTGCTGAATCACCGCGCCATACTTCGCCGCATTCATCATCAAAGTGTCAATCGTTAGATTGGCGGAAGGTGTAAGGGGAAAACCCGCTTCGCGTAAACCTCTTGCAGTCCAGACATTGCAGGTGTTAAAGGCATGATAGTTTTCATACGACAGATAAAACTGGCCGCTACCATACAGTGAAGACCCCAGAGGCCGGCTACGACCAGCCTCATCCAGAGCATAGCTGTTCTCGATATAGCGGCAAAGTTGTTGAAATCCCGCTTCGGACAGGTCGATCTGGATCACTTCGCTGGCCGGGAAGTAGCGTGTTACCGAACCGCTGAAACCAACAATATGCAGGACACTTGCTGTCGGGAACAGGCCGGCCTTGATGGTAATTCCGATGTGAGGCGACGGCGTCATGTAATAATCCCTGTCTCCCCATCCTACTTCCAGGTATTCCGCTTCGGGAAAATCGTTGTGCTGGGGCCAGGTACCAGGAGGAATATCGGTGCGTTTGATCACGATTCCAGCGTGCCAGTCCTGGCTTACCAGGTAAATCGTTCTGGATGGCTCACCCGGCCCGGGAGGAGAGAACTCCCCGGGGACCGATGCGCAGGCACTCAGCAATACCGATATCAATGCAAAACAGGCAGGTATGATCGCCGCTCTCATCGGTGTTTACAACATGATAGATTACACATTAGAAGAAGATAAAGAAGCGAAGCATTAAAATCCAGCAGAATTGCCCGGCCCGGTATCGCCTGTTAGCGAACGAGTTATCAACGTAAAGCGGGATCGACCACGGTTTTCGCTGGATTTGCGGGCAATTGTGATTTGACCCCAACGCTCATAAAAACTCGAAACCACCACCAGTGAGGCGTACGTATGGACCCGATTCTGTTAATTCATGGTTATTCTTCCGAAGGTAAAGACAATACGGTCCGGCAGATATACGGCTCGATGCCAGCTGAGCTGCGCAAGCTTTTCGGGCGCGGTGCGGTGCGTGAAATCAATCTGAGCCGCTGGATTTCATTGAGCGACGGCGTCACGCTTGACGATGTCAGTTTTGCAATGGACCGCGCACTCAAGGCTGAACATGCGGACCTGTTGGGCGGCCGTTTTCACATTATCATCCACAGCACCGGCGCGCTGGTGGTGCGCAACTGGATTCGCAAGTTCAGCCCGAAGCCAAGCCCGGTCGGTAATCTGGTGCACCTCGCGGGTGCCAATTTCGGCAGCGGTCTGGCTCATATCGGCCGCGGGCAGCTCGCACGCTGGGGTCGGCTCATATTCCA
>CP070838.1:1114971-1118204 GCA_020341835.1 Thiotrichales bacterium
GTCGGTGGTTCGGGCGGACCCATCAGTTCAGCGGGTTCAATTTGATCGTTCGGTTCGAGTTCCTGCAGATCGGCAGCAGGTTCGACGACGGGTACCGCGTCTTCTGATCGTGAAATTTCAGGACGGGCGATCAGCAGCATGCCGCATAGCAGCACCAGACTCACTTTACTCGCTGAATAAAATGAAGCTAGCCGTTTCCTGTTGTTATCGTTATTGAATGTGGCTAACACAAATAGTTAATACTGATAGAAGTAATGCCAATTGGCCCCATAGTGGGAGTTTAGTGTATCGAGCAACGCCTGTTGCGGCATGGCTTCACGGGGATATATGTTGTTAATTTCGATAAAACACCTGCCGAAGCCGGCAGATTTTCTCCAGTTGAATTGCCAGGGTGCCGATTCGTGCTTGCATGATTCGCAAATCCACGGGTTTTCATTTGAATCATCCAGCCAGGTGCCGATCCGCTTTCGCCAGTCGTCGACAGCCGCTCGGCATTGCGGGCAGCGCGGCGCATGGGTGTGGTCGCCGCTGTGAAACTCAATCGAAGCTGCGTCGGTTATCAGACGGATAAAGCAAAATTGTTGATCGTTTTCTCCAGGTTCGAAGTTTATATCAGGTGAGCAGCCCATGAACGCTATCAGTTCCAGGAACCGGTCGCCGACCAGGTACGTCCTTTCCCCGCGGAAAGGCTCGCCAATTAGTTGAGTGGATTGAAGTAAATGCTCAAGACTTTGATCGTCAGGGGGTGACCAGCCGGGTTCGGTCGGACACAGTACCAGAAATGCATTGTTCATGCTGCCGTTGTAAATGTCACTGATTGTTGATGTTGATCATATAGCATCGCGTGGATCAGTTGATAAAAATGAAAACAAAAGTTGAAGTCCGCGAGAAGCACTAAAACCTTTAACTATGTGCGTTCATCTGTGGACCAAATGCCTGCTTCCGGTGGGATCTATTCGCGGCTAAAGCCGCTCCTGCAAAAAATCTCTGTGTATCTCTGTGCCCTCTGTGGTTCAACTATCCTTCTCAGCCGCGTCTTCTTTCTTTTCCGCAGATTCGATTTTTGGTTCATCATCGTCCATCAATATCCTGTGTGCGGGTCCTTCCAGGTCATCGAACTGGTCGGAACGCACCGCCCACATGAAGACCCAGACGATGACGACGACGAGCACAAGGGCGAGGGGGATGAGTAAATAGACGATTTCCACGATTGGTTAATTCAGTTTATTTGTAAACAGAAACACGCGCAGAGTATACGCGTTTACGAAATTAATATACCGTCGCTGTGTTAGCCGTGTAGCCCGGATGAAGTGAAACGGAATCCGGGAATTTCCAGTGAATATCAAGCCACCCCGGATTCCACTTCGTTTCATCCGGGCTACGCACTGACTCTCCCGTTATCTAGTTCGCTTTTCCCGGTCCCCGTTGTTTCGAAAGCCGCAACGCATTCAACACCACCACCAGCGAACTCGCGGACATGCCGATCGCGGCCAGCCAGGGCTGGACATAGCCCATGGCCGCGGCGGGGATGGCGAGGATATTGTAGCCAATGGCCCAGGTCAGGTTCTGGCGGATGATCGCGAGTGTTCTGACAGAAAGTTGATAGCCCTGATGAATGGTGCTGATCCAGTGCGACAGCAGGATGAAATCGGCGCTGGCAGCGGCGAGCTGCGAACCCGAGCCCATCGCTATCGACACGTTGGCGCCCGCCAGCACCGGGGCATCGTTGACGCCGTCACCGGTCATCGCGACGATGGCGCCATCGCGTTGCAGGGCTTTGATGCGCTCAAGCTTGTCTTCCGGGCGCAGGTTCGCATGCACCTCGGTAATACCGGTTACCCCGGCGATGTGTTGCGCGGTTGAAGCATTGTCACCGGTCAACAGTACGACGTGTTTGCCCGCCCGTTTCAGCTCGGCGATCAGGTCTACCGCATCTTCGCGTATCTCATCGACAAAGCTGAACACCGCGTGGACGGTATCCGTCGTCGCGAGTATCACCCGGGTAAAACCGCCGGTATCGTCATCGGGCAGCGCGCCGCTGCAGTGCTGCGCCACATAATCGGCCTTGCCCAGAAACCATTGCCGGTCATCGACCGTGCCGCAGATCCCGTGTCCCGGGGTGTTGCTGACATCGGAGGCCTGTTTTTCAGGGGCCGGGCAGGCGTGCATGAAACTTTTCGCAATCGGGTGCTCGGAGTGGGCCTCGAGTGCAGCAGCGATTTGCAGGCAGTCATCCGCGCTGCGCTCAGACAGGGTTTGCGTGTCGGTCAGTGTGATATTGCCTATGGTCAGTGTGCCGGTCTTGTCGAACACAAAATGGGTGGCGTGTGCCAGTGTTTCCAGTGCGTGGCCGCGCGCAGGCAACAGGCCCAGCTGGGCCAGCCGTCCGCTGGCTGCGGTGATCGCGGTGGGTGTCGCCAGCGACAACGCGCAGGGGCAGGTGACGACCAGCGTGGCGATAGTGATCGGCAGCCAGCTCTCGGAACCGCGGGCAATCCAGAAAAGGGCGACCATCGATGCAATGCCGAGAATGGCGATGACGAATTTCGATGCGATCCGGTCTGCGAGCCGGGCAACCGCCGGTTTTTCGCTCTGCGCCTTGTCGAGCAGGCGCTGGATCGCGGCGAGTACGGTGTCGGCGCCGACACGGGTGATGCTGATGACCAGCGGGCTTTCGGTGTTGATGCTGCCGCCGATGACTTCATCGCCGGTGGTTTTTGTGGTCGGCATGCTCTCGCCGGTGATCAGGGATTCATCGATGCCCGAAGCGCCGCTCTCGATGATGCCGTCGGCCGGAACCGTATCGCCCGGGCGCACCCGCACGCGGTCGCCCGCATCGAGTTCGGCCACCGGCACCGCCTGTTCCTCGTCGCGGCCGTCGACGCGGACCAGTTTGGCCGCCACCGCAGGCTGCAGGCTGACCAGCGCCTCGGTGGCCTCGGTCGAGCGTTTGCGCGCGGTCATTTCGAAATAGCGCGCGGTCAGCAGGAAGAAGGTGAACATCACCACCGAGTCGAAATAGATTTCGCCGCTGCCGGCGATGGTATGCGCGACACTGGCGGTGAAAGCGATGCCGATTCCGAGCGAGACCGGCACGTCCATGCCGACCCGTTTCTGTTTCAGGTCGCGCCAGGCCGAGGTGAAGAACACGCGCGAGGCGAACAGCAGCACCGGCACCGTCAGCAACAGGCTGGTCCAGCGGAAGAAAGCGCGGATCGCCTCGTTCATGCCCC
>CP070838.1:1118304-1132200 GCA_020341835.1 Thiotrichales bacterium
GATCTTGCAGAGCAGGTAAAGAAGGGCGATTTCAATTTTGACGTTGTGATCGCGTCACCGGACGCGATGCGTGTTGTCGGTGCACTCGGCCAGATACTCGGCCCTCGCGGCCTGATGCCGAATCCCAAGGTTGGTACAGTTACCCCCGATGTCGCAGCGGCGGTAAAAAATGCGAAGTCAGGTCAGGTCCGTTACCGTACCGACAAGGCCGGTATCATCCATTGCTCGGTCGGTACCGTGAAATTTGATGTGCCTGCATTGAAAGAAAATATCGAAGGTTTGATCGCCGATCTGGTCAAGGCCAAGCCGAGCGCAGCCAAAGGCGTATACCTGAAAAAGATTGCTGTTTCCTCGACCATGGGTCCGGGCATCGCAATCGATCAGTCCAGCCTCGATTAAGCCCAGAACAGGCCATCCATGGTCTGCCCGGGCACGCAAAAGAAAACGTGTGATTTTTCTTTTGCTTCATCTGTTGACAGCACGTTGCCAACAGATGGCGGTACCGCCATATACCGCGAATGAACAGAAGAATTCGGAGTAGTCGGCAAGGCTGGTTACTCCGGTGATTTGACAGCCGAGTTATCGGTGACGTCAAAGACCGCAGGTGTGTTCCGCTTGTTGCGGAAGGCTTAATTTCCTGCGCAGATGGTGAAGCCCTGAACAAGGGACGCCGTATAGGGAGTCATGCATGTGCATGACTTGTTAACTTGGCTGAGGTGGTTCCCCACGGATGCAACGCATCGAAAGGAACAGCCAAAGCTTAACTGGAGAGCTAAAGTGGCACTTAATCTTGAAGACAAGAAGTCAATTGTCGCTGAGGTATCTACCGTTGCTGCCAGCGCGCATTCAGCCGTTGCTGCTGAATACCGTGGTCTTACTGTAGGTGAGATGACCGAATTACGGGCCAAGGCTCGAAATGAGGGTGTTTACCTGCGTGTGATCAAGAATTCGCTGGTCAAGCGCGCTGTTGATGGTACCGACTTCGAATGCATGAAGGATTCACTGGTGGGCCCGTTAATCATGGCCTTTTCCCAGGAAGATCCGGGTGCAGCCGGTCGGCTTATCAAGGATTTCTCCAAAGAGCACGACAAGCTCATTGCCAAGATCATTTCGATCGGCGGTGAAGTCTTGCCTGCTGAGCAGATCGACCGCCTGGCCAAGCTGCCTAACCGTGAGCAGGCCCTGAGCTTGCTGATGGCAGTGATGAAGGCGCCGATCGAGAAATTCGTACGTACATTGAACGAGCCGCACGCGAAACTGGTTCGCACCGTGGCTGCAGTACGTGACCAAAAACAGGCGAGTGCGTAGAAACCAACGCTACTTTACATTTATTAACTTTTAATCTGGAGAAGAATTGTGGCTGTTTCTAAAGAAGATATTCTGGACACCATTTCCAATATGTCCGTAATGGAGGTCGTAGACCTGATTTCCGCTATGGAAGAAAAATTTGGCGTATCTGCTGCCGCTGCTGTTGCTGCAGCGCCGGCTGCCGCTGCTGATGCCGGTGGCGAAGCTGCTGCCGAGAAGGACGAGTTTGATGTTGTCCTTGCCAGTGTTGGCGATAACAAGGTTGCTGTGATCAAGGCCGTACGTGCGATCACAGGCCAGGGCCTTAAAGACGCTAAAGATACTGTTGAAGGCGCACCTGCAACCATTAAGGAAGCTGCTTCCAAAGACGAAGCTGAAGAGATCAAGAAGCAACTTGAAGAAGCCGGCGCTTCTGTCGAACTCAAGTAGGCAGAACGCTGAAGCTGGAATCTCAGCGACAGCACAGGCTGGTAGCCCTTGTTTAATAACAAACGGGCTGCCGGCCTTTTCCTGTTTCCAGCGATAAACGCTGAGACGAATACCCTGCCGGCTGGCGGTTAACGCCGTGGCCGGTGACGGAGAACCCGCAAAAGGTTCCCGATAATTAATTTTGAAGCGCGAGAGAGGATTACTGATGGCATATTCTTTTACCGAGAAAAAACGCATCCGCAAGGATTTCGGTAAACGTCCACCTATACTGGATGTGCCCTACCTGCTTTCCATGCAGCTGGATTCATTTAAAAGCTTTTTACAGGCCGACGTGCCCGAGAAAGAGCGTTCTGATCTGGGTCTGCATGGTGCATTCACGTCTGTATTTCCCATTGTCAGTTATTCCGGACATGTGGAGCTGCAGTACGTCAATTACACGCTGGGCAAACCGGTATTCGACGTCAAGGAATGCCAGCTGCGCGGGCTGACCTATGCAGCGCCGTTGCGCGTCACCATGCGCCTTGCCATCTATGACAAGGAAGCGAAGAAGAAAACCACGCCGAAAACGGTCAAGGAGCAGGAAGTTTACATGGGCGAAATGCCGCTGATGACCGAAAACGGTACCTTTGTTATCAATGGCACCGAGCGCGTCATCGTCTCCCAGCTGCATCGTTCACCGGGCGTGCTGTTTGATCATGACAAGGGCAAGACCCACTCTTCGGGCAAGATTCTGTATTCTGCGCGTGTGATCCCTTACCGCGGTTCATGGCTCGATTTCGAGTTTGATCCCAAAGACAGCGTATTTGTTCGTATCGACCGCCGCCGTAAATTGCCTGCAACCATTCTGCTGCGCGCACTCGGATTCAACAACGAGCAAATCCTCGATACGTTCTTTGACACCATCGAATTCACCTTCAACAAGGACGGTGTCAGTTTTGATCTGGTGCCCGAGCGACTGCGTGGTGAAACCACCACGTTCGATATCAAGGCCGGCAAGGAAACGATAGTCGAGGCCGGTCGCCGTGTGACCATGCGTCACATCAAGCAGCTTGAAGCGAAAAAGATCAAGAAGCTCAATGCCAGCCTGGATTACCTGCACGGCAAGGTGCTTGCGCACGATATCATCGATACGGATACCGGCGAGATCATTGCGCCGGCCAACGCTGAATTTACCGAAGAGCTGGTTGCACTCCTGCAGGAGCACAAGGTCAAGACCTTCAGGGTGATCTATACCAACGATCTCGAGGTTGGGCCGTTCATTTCCAACACACTGAGACTGGATCCGACCACGACACAGCTGGAGGCGCAGATCGAAATCTACCGCATGATGCGCCCGGGTGAGCCGCCGACCAAGGATGCAGCCGAAAACCTGTTCAACAACCTGTTCTTTACTGCTGATCGCTACGATCTGTCTGCGGTCGGCCGGATGAAATTCAATCGTCGCCTCGGTATCGATGATGATAGTCGCGGTGGTACGCTCAACCAGGACGATATTCTTGCTGTGCTCACCGAGCTGATCAACATTCGCAATGGTAAAGGCGTGGTTGATGATATCGATCACCTGGGCAACCGCCGCATCCGCTGCGTCGGTGAAATGGCCGAAAACACCTTCCGCGTTGGCCTGGTTCGTGTCGAGCGCGCGGTCAAGGAGCGCCTGACCACGGCTGAACAGGATGAATTGATGCCACAGGATCTGATCAATGCAAAACCGGTTGCGGCTTCGATGAAAGAATTCTTTGGTTCGAGCCAGTTGTCGCAGTTTATGGACCAGAACAACCCCTTGTCAGAGGTCACGCACAAGCGCCGCGTGTCCGCGCTTGGTCCGGGTGGCCTGACACGTGAACGCGCCGGTTTCGAGGTGCGCGACGTGCATCCGACCCATTATGGCCGTGTGTGCCCGATCGAGACGCCTGAAGGTCCCAACATTGGTCTGATCAATTCACTCTCGGTCTATGCGCGCACCAATGAATACGGTTTTCTTGAAACACCTTACCGCAAGGTAGCGAACGGCAAGGCAACCGCAGACATCGAATACCTGTCGGCGATCGAAGAAAGCAACTTTGTGATTGCACAGGCGAACGCGACGCTGGACAACCGGGGCAAGCTGGTGGACGAACTGGTTTCCTGCCGCTACGGCAACGAGTTCACCTTGTCCTCACCTGAACAGGTCGAGTATATGGATGTTTCGCCGAAGCAGATTGTATCGGTTGCGGCATCGCTGATTCCATTCCTCGAGCATGATGACGCCAACCGCGCACTGATGGGTTCAAACATGCAGCGCCAGGCTGTACCGACGCTGCGTGCACAGAAGCCGCTGGTGGGTACCGGCATGGAGCGCACGGTTGCGCTGGATTCCGGCTCGTCCGTGATCGCGCGTCGCGGCGGAATCGTTGAGTCGGTTGACGCCGGTCGTATCGTAATCCGCGTGAATGATGATGAAGCCACTGGCGACAGCGCCGGTGTCGATATCTACGGTCTGACCAAGTACACGCGTTCCAACCAGAATACCTGCATCAATCAGCGCCCGCTGGTGACTGTCGGTGACCAGGTGGCAAAAGGTGATGCCATCGCGGACGGTCCGTCGACCGATATGGGTGAGCTGGCGCTGGGGCAGAACATGCTGGTCGCCTTCATGCCATGGAACGGTTATAACTTCGAGGACTCGATTCTGATTTCCGAGCGTGTCGTCGAGGAAGACCGTTACACCACGATTCATATCGAAGAGATGTCCTGTGTTGCACGTGACACCAAACTCGGTTCAGAAGAGATCACTGCGGATATCCCGAATGTCAGCGAAGGCCTGTTGTCGAAGCTGGACGAGTCGGGCGTGGTTTACGTCGGTGCCGAAGTCAAGCCGAATGACATCCTGGTCGGCAAGGTGACGCCGAAGGGCGAAACCCAGCTGACCGCGGAAGAAAAACTGCTGCGCGCGATCTTTGGCGAGAAGGCCTCCGACGTCAAGGACACGTCGCTGCGCGTGCCCTCGGGCATGGAAGGCACGGTGATCGGTGTGCAGGTATTTACCCGTGACGGTGTCGAAAAAGACAAGCGTGCGCTGGAAATCGAGGAAATGGAAATCGCCCAGGTGAAAAAAGATGTTGATGCCCAGTGGCATATTATCGAAGAGGACCTGTATGACCGCATGGAAAACCTGATGGTCAATAAACAGGCTGCAGGCGGACCGAAAGGGCTTAAAGCCGGTGCCAAGATCACCAAGGCCTATCTGGAAGAACTGGATCGCAAGAAGTGGTCGGAAATTCGTCTGAAGAACGAGCAGGCCAATGTGCAGATGGAACTGCTGGCAAAACAGTTGAAAGAACAGCGCAAGCGCCTCGATGACCTGTTCGATGAAAAGAAAGGCAAGCTGACTGCCGGTGATGACCTCGCTCCGGGCGTGCTGAAAATGGTCAAGGTTTACATGGCTGTGAAACGCCGTATGCAGCCGGGTGACAAGATGGCCGGCCGTCACGGTAACAAGGGTGTGGTTTCAATGATCGTACCGGTCGAGGACATGCCGCATACCGAAGACGGCGTCCCGGTCGATATCGTACTCAACCCCCTCGGCGTACCTTCGCGTATGAACGTCGGGCAGATTCTCGAGACTCACCTGGGCTGGGCAGCCAAGGGGCTGGGCAACGAAATCGGCAAGATGCTTGATCAACAGGCCAAGGTGACGGAGATTCGCAAGTTCCTCGATCAGATCTACAACCACAACAGCAAGAAAGTTGATCTCAAGTCGTTCGACGATGACGGATTGAGGGAACTGGCCAGCAACCTTCGCGATGGTGTGCCGATGGCAACGCCGGTGTTCGATGGTGCCGAAGAATCCGAGATTCACCGTATGCTGGAACTGGCCAACCTGCCGATCACCGGGCAGACGACACTGTATGACGGACGCACCGGTGAAGCATTCGAGCGTCCGGTGACCATTGGCTACAAGTACATGCTCAAGCTCAACCATCTTATCGATGACAAGATGCACGCGCGTTCAACCGGTCCGTACAGCCTGGTTACGCAGCAGCCGCTGGGCGGTAAGGCGCAGTTTGGTGGTCAGCGCTTCGGAGAAATGGAAGTGTGGGCGCTGGAAGCGTACGGTGCCTCCTATACCTTGCAGGAAATGCTCACGGTTAAATCTGACGATGTTGCCGGACGCAACAAGATGTACAAGAACATCGTCGACGGCGACCATCGTATGGAGCCGGGTATGCCGGAATCGTTCAATGTATTACTCAAGGAGATCAGAGCCCTGGGTCTTAACATTGAACTCGAACAGGAACAGGACTGAGTAGTCCCGGTTTCCGTATAACGAATTAAACAGATCAGACGTCAGGAGTAAGAGCCTTGAAAGATCTACTCAAGCTCATCAAACAGCAGAGTTCAGAAGAAGACTTCGATTCGATCCGGATCAGTCTGCCATCGCCGCAGATGATTCATTCATGGTCGTTCGGCGAGGTCAAGAAACCTGAAACCATTAACTATCGTACCTTCAAGCCGGAACGTGACGGTTTGTTCTGTGCCAAGATCTTTGGCCCGGTCAAGGATTACGAGTGCCTGTGCGGCAAATACAAGCGCCTCAAGCATCGCGGTGTCGTTTGCGAGAAGTGCGGTGTTGAAGTCACGCAATCGAAAGTCCGTCGTGAACGCATGGGTCATATCGATCTGGCCAGTCCGGTGGCGCATATCTGGTTCCTGAAGTCGCTGCCATCGCGCATCGGCCTGTTGCTGGACATGACGCTGCGTGAAATCGAACGCATTCTTTATTTCGAGGCTTTCGTGGTCATCGATCCGGGTCTGACCACGCTGGAAAAGGGTCAGTTGCTGACCGATGAAACCTACCTGGAAGCGATCGAAGAGCACGGCGATGAATTCGATGCGCGCATGGGTGCCGAAGCGATTTTTGAAATGTTGATCAGCATCAACCTGGACCAGGAAGCTATTCAGATCCGTGAAGACATGGGCGCAACCAAGTCTGAGACCAAGCTGAAGCGGCTGGCGAAGCGCCTGAAGCTGGTCGAGTCGTTCCAGTCATCGGGCAACCGTCCCGAGTGGATGATCATGACCGTGTTGCCTGTGCTACCGCCGGACCTGCGCCCGCTGGTGCCGCTTGATGGTGGACGTTTTGCGACATCCGACCTGAATGACCTGTACCGTCGTGTGATCAACCGCAACAATCGTCTGCGCCGTCTACTCGAGCTGTACGCGCCGGATATCATCGTGCGTAACGAAAAGCGCATGCTGCAGGAATCTGTAGATGCGCTGCTGGATAACGGCCGTCGTGGTCGCGCCATCACCGGCACCAACAAGCGACCGCTGAAGTCGCTGGCCGACATGATCAAGGGCAAGCAGGGTCGCTTCCGTCAGAATCTGCTGGGCAAGCGCGTCGATTATTCCGGTCGCTCGGTGATCGTGGTTGGTCCGACGCTGAAACTGCATCAGTGTGGCCTGCCGAAGAAGATGTCACTCGAGCTGTTCAAGCCGTTCATCTTCAACAAGCTGCTGCGCCGTGGTCTGGCGACCACGATCAAGGCCGCAAAGAAGCTGGTTGAGAAAGAAGGCAGTGAAGTCTGGGATATCCTCGAGCAGGTCATTCGTGAACACCCCGTGATGCTCAACCGTGCACCGACCCTGCACCGTCTCGGTATCCAGGCATTCGAGCCGGTATTGATCGAGGGCAAGGCAATCCAGCTGCATCCGCTGGTGTGTACCGCATTCAATGCCGACTTCGACGGTGACCAGATGGCGGTACACGTACCGCTGTCGATCGAGGCGCAGCTGGAAACGCGCGCGCTGATGATGTCAACCAACAATATTCTGTCGCCGGCATCGGGCGAGCCGATCATCGTGCCTTCGCAGGACATCGTGCTCGGCCTGTATTACATGACGCGCGAGTCGGTCAATGTGCCCGGCGAAGGCATGGTCTTTGCGGACATTGATGAAGTTCATCGTGCACGTGAGAGCGGTGCTGCCCACCTGCAGGCGAAGTGCAAGGCGCGCGTGCGTGAAGTTGTATTCGATGACGAGGGCAATACGGTCGAACGTCATGTCATTGCCGATACCACGGTAGGTCGTGCACTGCTGTCTGAAATTTTGCCCGAGGGCCTGCCGTTCGAGCTGGTCAACCGTGACCTGAACAAGAAGGCGATCTCCAATCTGATCAATGCCTGTTATCGCCAGGTCGGTCTGAAGGAAACGGTCATCTTTGCCGACCAGCTGATGTATACCGGTTTCCGTTATTCCACCAGGGCCGGTGTTTCGATCGCGATCAATGACATGGTCATTCCCGAGGAAAAGGAAGCTATCCTTGGCGCCGCCGAGTCCGAAGTCAAGGAAATCCAGGATCAGTACACCTCCGGACTGGTTACCAATGGTGAGCGCTACAACAAGGTGGTCGACATCTGGTCCCATGCCAATGATGCCGTGGCCAAGGCTATGATGGACAAACTGGGTACTGAAGATGTGAAAGACGCCGAAGGTAAACGCGTCAAACAGACCTCGTTCAACAACATCTTTATCATGGCCGACTCCGGTGCGCGTGGTTCGGCTGCGCAGATTCGTCAGCTTGCCGGTATGCGCGGTCTCATGGCGAAGCCGGACGGTTCGATTATTGAAACGCCGATCACCGCCAACTTCCGTGAAGGTCTGAATGTACTGCAGTACTTCATCTCGACACACGGTGCGCGTAAAGGTCTGGCCGATACCGCGTTGAAAACCGCGAACTCGGGTTACCTGACGCGTCGGCTGGTCGATGTCGCCCAGGACCTGGTCGTGGTCAACGACGATTGCGGTACAGAGAACGGACTGGTGATGCAGCCGATTATCGAAGGCGGTGACGTCGTCATGCCGCTGGATGAACTGGTACTGGGCCGCGTAGTTGCGGTTGATGTTAAACGGGCTGGTTCCGATGACGTGGTCATCCCGGCTGGCACCTTCCTCGATGAGCAGTGGGTCGAGCAGCTGGACAACCTGGGCGTCGATGAAATTCTGGTGCGCTCTGTGATTACCTGTGAAAACACACACGGTGTCTGTTCCAGGTGTTATGGTCGTGATCTGGCGCGCGGGCATGTCGTCAACAAGGGTGAGGCAATCGGTGTTATTGCTGCTCAGTCCATTGGCGAGCCGGGCACACAGCTGACCATGCGTACCTTCCACATCGGTGGTGCGGCCAGTCGTGCCGCATCTGCCAGCAACATTGTGGTGAAGAACAAGGGCTCGGTGCGACTGCACCATATCAAGGTTGTCGAGCAGGCCGATGGTAACCTGGTGGCGGTATCACGCTCGGGTGAACTGGGCGTCATCGATGAACACGGTCGTGAACGCGAGCGTTACAAAGTGCCTTACGGCGCGGTGATCTCAACAGCGGAAGAGGGCAGTGTTGAATCCGGTCAGATCATTGCAACCTGGGATCCGCATACTCACCCGATCATCACCGAGGTGGCCGGCAAGGTGAAATTCACCGATTTTTCCGAAGGCGTCAGTGTGCAGAAGGAAACCGATGAAATCACCGGCCTGTCTTCTGTCGTCGTGATCGATCCGAAGCAGCGCCCGAGCGCCGGCAAGGACATGCGTCCGTTGATTACGCTGGTCGATGAAAAGGGCGATGATCTGAGTATTGCCGGCACCGACATTCCGGCACGTTACTTCCTGCCTTCCGGCGCTATCATTAATATCCAGGATGGCAGCAGCGTTTCGATTGGTGACGTGCTAGCGCGTATTCCGCAGGAATCCAGTAAGACACGTGACATCACCGGTGGTCTGCCACGGGTAGCCGATCTGTTCGAGGCACGCAAGCCGAAAGAATCGGCGATCATGGCCGAGACCACGGGAACCGTCAGTTTTGGCAAGGAAACCAAGGGCAAACAGCGTCTGATCATTACCCGCGAGAACAACGAGACCGTCGAATCGCTGATTCCGAAATGGCGTCATATCAATGTGTTCGAAGGTGAGCACGTCGAGCAGGGTGAGGTCATCGCCGATGGTGAGCTGAATCCGCACGACATTCTGCGCCTGCTCGGTACTGAGGCGCTGGCCGAGTATCTGGTCAAGGAAATCCAGGACGTTTACCGTCTCCAGGGTGTGAAGATCAACGACAAGCACATCGAAGTCGTGATCCGCCAGATGCTGCGCAAGGTCGAAATCATCGATGGCGCCGATTCCTCTTATCTCAAGGGTGAAATCGTCGAACGTTCGAGCGTCGTCGAGGAAAACGAGAAGCTCAAGGCCATGGGTAAGGAACCGGCCGTGATCGAGCAAATCCTGCTGGGCATTACCAAGGGATCGCTGGTGACCGAGTCGTTCATTTCTGCCGCCTCCTTCCAGGAGACAACCCGCGTGCTGACCGAGGCAGCGGTGCGTGGCAGCAGCGATAACCTGCGTGGACTGAAGGAAAATGTCATCGTTGGTCGGCTTATTCCGGCAGGTACCGGCCTGGCCTACCACGAAGAACGCCGCCGTCGTCGTACCGCGGCTCTGGAAGAGGCCTTCCATACCGAAGAAGAACTGGCCGCTGAGGCCGCCGCAGAGGCAGCAGCCAACGAAGCATCCGAAAACGTCGATGCTGCAGCGGATGATGCCGGACAAACCGAGACCCAGGCGCAGCAGTAACGCGCCTGAATCCGGTGTTTTTCAGGATCGGCCGCCCGTTGATAATCCTCAGCGGGCGGTTTTTTGTTGTGTAAGCGCCATCCGGGGGCGGATCGCTTGACAGCGCTACAGGCTGGGCATAGAATTGCGCCTCTTTTGGCAGGCCCTATGGGCCTGCTGTTTGTTTTGAGCTATGGGAAACCTGCCAAATGCCCGTCTGAAGCGGGTTTGGAGATAATGTCAGATGACAACAGTTAACCAGTTGGTACGCAAGCCTCGCAAGAGCAAACGTGCCAAGAGTAATGTGCCTGCGCTGGAGGCATCGCCTCAAAAGCGCGGTGTGTGTACGCGTGTCTATACAACGACACCGAAGAAGCCGAACTCCGCGATGCGTAAGGTTGCCCGTGTGCGCCTGACCAATGGCTACGAGGTCAGCAGTTATATCGGCGGCGAGGGCCATAACCTGCAGGAGCACTCGGTTGTGCTGATTCGCGGTGGTCGTGTCAAAGACCTGCCAGGTGTGCGTTATCACGTTGTACGCGGTTCGCTGGATACCCAGGGTGTTGATAATCGCAAGCAGGGCCGCTCCAAGTACGGCGTCAAGCGACCCAAGGGTTAAGGTGTAGAGCTATGTCAAGAAGAAGAGAAGTTCCCAAGCGCGAAATACTGCCTGATCCGAAATTCGGCAGCACCCAGATTACCAAATTCGTCAACATGATCATGCAGAGCGGCAAGAAATCCACTGCCGAATCGATCATGTATAACGCCCTCGATACCATTAGCCAGAAAGCTTCCGGCGATTCTCTCAATGTGCTCGACCAGGCGCTCGAAAACGTCAGCCCGATGGTTGAGGTCAAGTCACGCCGTGTTGGTGGTGCCACCTATCAGGTGCCGGTTGAGGTGCGTGCCGATCGTCGTGTCACGCTGGCGATGCGCTGGATCATCGATGCCGCGCGCCGACGTGGCGAAAAATCGATGCAGCTGAAACTTGCCGGCGAGTTGATGGATGCATCAGAGAACCGCGGCAGTGCAGTTAAAAAACGTGAAGACACTCATCGTATGGCCGAGGCTAACAAGGCGTTCGCACACTTCCGCTGGTAACTGAATAGCAGTAGCTTCAGGAATACAGCAGTGGCCCGCAAAACCCCTATAGAGCGCTATCGCAATATCGGCATCATGGCGCATATCGATGCGGGTAAGACGACCACGACCGAGCGCGTTCTTTTCTATACCGGGATTTCCCACAAGATCGGCGAAGTGCACGACGGTGCCGCGACCATGGACTGGATGGAGCAGGAGCAGGAGCGCGGCATTACGATTACTTCGGCTGCAACGACCTGTTTCTGGAAAGGCATGGAGCAGCAATACCCGGAGCATCGCATCAATATTATCGATACCCCCGGGCACGTCGATTTTACTATCGAGGTCGAGCGTTCCCTGCGTGTCCTCGACGGTGCCGTCGCGGTGTTCTGTGCAGTCGGCGGCGTTGAACCCCAGTCTGAAACCGTGTGGCGCCAGGCGAACAAGTACCATGTGCCGCGCATGGCCTTCGTTAACAAGATGGATCGCGCCGGTGCTGATTTTTTGCGCGTGGTCGATCAGATCAGGGATCGGCTGGGCTCGAATCCGATACCCATGCAGGTTGCAATCGGTGCAGAAGAGAACTTTGAAGGTGTGGTCGACCTGATCCGGATGAAAGCGATTCACTGGAGCGAAAATGACATGGGCGCGACCTTCGAGGAGCGCGAGATTCCGGCCGAACTGGTTGATCAGTGCAACCGTATGCGCGAGCAAATGGTCGAAGCCGCGGCCGAGGCCAGCGAAGAGCTGATGGACAAGTACCTCGAAGAAGGCGGCCTGGGCGACGAGGATATCAAACAGGGCATCAGAATCCGTACGCTGGCCAACGAGATCGTACCGGCATTCTGCGGTACCGCCTTCAAGAACAAGGGTGTTCAGGCCGTGCTGGACGCCGTAATCGAGTATATGCCGTCGCCAATCGATGTGCCGGCGATCCAGGGTGAGCTGCAGGACGGTTCAACCGCGGAGCGCCACTCGTCAGACGATGAGCCATTCGCAGCCCTGGGTTTCAAGATAGCGACCGATCCGTTTGTCGGCAACCTGACCTTTTTCCGGGTGTATTCCGGCGTGCTGAATTCGGGTGATACCGTATTCAACTCGGTCAAGGGCAAGAAAGAACGTATTGGACGCATCGTACAGATGCATTCGAACAGCCGCGAAGAGATCAAGGAAGTGCGGGCCGGTGATATTGCCGCGGCGATCGGCCTCAAGGATGTGACCACCGGCGATACCCTGTGTGATCCCAACCATCAGATTACGCTCGAACGCATGGAGTTCCCCGATCCGGTGATCTCGGTGGCGGTCGAACCCAAGACCAAGGCGGACCAGGAAAAAATGGGGATCGCGCTGAGCAAGCTGGCGCAGGAAGACCCGTCGTTTCGCGTCAAGACCGACGAGGAATCGGGGCAGACCATTATTTCCGGCATGGGTGAATTGCACCTTGAGATTATCGTCGATCGCCTGAAGCGCGAGTTCAGCGTCGAAGCCAATGTAGGCAACCCGCAGGTAGCCTACCGCGAATCCCTGCGCAAATCGGTGGAGCAGGAATCGAAGTTTGTTCGCCAGTCCGGCGGACGCGGCCAGTACGGCCACGTTTACCTGCGTATCGAACCGCAGGAGGCAGGCTCCGGCTACGAGTTCGTCAACGAAATCGTGGGCGGCGCGGTGCCGAAAGAATATATCCCGGCAGTCGACAAGGGCGTGCGGGAGCAGATGCAGAATGGTGTGCTCGCCGGTTACCCGATAGAAGACGTCAGGGTGACCCTGTACGACGGCTCGTATCACGATGTCGATTCGAGCGAAATGGCGTTCAAGATCGCCGGTTCAATGGGTTTCAGAGAGGGTGCGCTAAAAGCCAACCCGGCGATACTGGAGCCCATCATGAAAGTCGAGGTGGTGACGCCGGAAGATTATATGGGTGATGTCATGGGTGACCTGAACAGGCGCCGTGGCATCGTCGGCGGTATGGAAGATGCGCCGGCAGGCAAGATCATCCGTGCCGAAGTGCCGCTGTCGGAGATGTTTGGTTATGCCACGGCTTTGCGTTCAGCAACCCAGGGCCGCGCGACCTACTCGATGGAATTTGAAAAATACGCAGAAGCACCACAGACCATTGCCGATGCGGTCATTAATACACGTTCTGCCTGATAACAGAACAACACGATATGATGAGGTAATCCACAGTGTCCAAGGAAAAATTTGAAAGAACGAAGCCCCATGTAAACGTGGGCACGATTGGTCACGTTGACCACGGCAAGACGACGCTGACGGCGGCGCTGACGAAGGTTATGGCGGAAGCCCAGGGTGGCGACGTCAAGGCGTTTGACCAGATTGACAACGCCCCGGAAGAGAAGGCGCGCGGTATCACGATTGCGACCTCGCACGTGGAGTACGAGAGCCCGAGTCGCCACTATGCGCACGTTGACTGCCCGGGTCACGCGGACTACGTGAAGAACATGATTACCGGTGCAGCGCAGATGGACGGTGCGATCCTGGTGT
>CP070838.1:1132300-1150541 GCA_020341835.1 Thiotrichales bacterium
CATCAGCCAGATAGACCAGCACCTTGCCGGAGCGCGTCGCCTTGATTAGCGGCCGCAAACCATCATCGCGGGTAAACATCTTGCCGCCATGCCTGGCACCGAACCGGCTCCTGCCGTGCGTAAACATGAAATCGATGACTTCGTTTCGCATCGGCTTGTACGGGCCATTGGTGCTGTAATCCATCGCTACGGAGGCAACCGCAAAATCCAGTCCAACACTATGGCAGAGCAGCACGATGACCTGCTTGCCCTGGTTTTTATAATGGTCTATCTGCTCAAAACCCTCGCGCACGATCTTTCTTCTGACCATAAATAGCGGACGCCACCAGACGATAAACAGGTGCATGGCGCCCCGCAATTGCGCGCGAAAATGATCGAGCACCATCTGATCGACAGCCTGTTGGTCCTTGTCGGGAAAACACAGCGACAGATTGATACGTGCGATGTTGAAACGTTTCCTGTTCCTGCCGGCGGCGTATTCGCCCAGCCGACAGCCTGCCCAGTCAATCAACGGCATCGGCAGTAAGGTAAAGAGGAAATACAGCCCCAGAGCAAACCACGTCGGCCAGTGCTTCGGGTGTAATAACTCTACGCGAAAACGGTAGAGGTGGAGATTAGACTCCCTGACGCTCATCGCGGTTATTTACGCCAGAATGCCGGCATAAACATGACCAGCAGCGTGAAGATTTCCAGGCGGCCTAACAGCATGGAAAAACACAGCAGCCATTTGGAGAAATTATCAATACCGGCATAATTGGCGCTGACTTCACCAAGCCCCGGCCCCAGGTTATTGATCGTCGCCGCAACCGCCGAAAACGCCGTCACCTGGTCGTAACCATCGAGCATCAGCAGCAGCATCATGATCGCGAAGCAGGCGACATAAGCCGCAAAGAAACCCCATACGGCATCGATTACCGCGTTATTGACCGGCTGTCTTCCGACCTTGACCACCACCTGGGCACTGGGATGAATCAGCCGCATCAATTCGCGCTGGCCCTGCTTGATCAGCAGCAGCACACGGATCGCCTTCATCCCGCCGCCGGTCGAACCCGCGCAACCCCCGATGAAACTGGCAAACAGCAACATGACCGGCACGAAGGTCGGGTATGCCGAAAAGTCAGTGGTCGTAAACCCGGCCGTCGTACCAATCGACACCGCATGAAACAGGCCTGTTCTGACAGCATCCACCAGCTCCGGCACATCATGATGAAGATAGAGATAGGTAATGCAAGAAACAGAAACCACAAACAACACGCTCGAATACATTTTCAGCTCGGCGTCTTTCAGATAATGCATGATGTTCAGCGCGCGCATGCCGGTGAAATGGAGCGCAAAGTTTATCCCGCCCAGAAACATAAACACGATCGCCACAGCTTCAATGGCGGCACTGTCGAAATAACCGATACTGGCGTCATGTGTCGAGAACCCGCCGATCGCCACCGTAGAAAAACTGTGGCATACCGCGTCAAAAAAATTCATCCCGGCAAACCAGTACGAAAGTGCGCAGGCAATCGTCAGGCCCAGGTAGATATACCACAACGCCTTGGCGGTCTCGGCGATACGCGGCGTCAGCTTGCTGTCCTTGACGGGACCCGGCGCCTCCGCCCGATACAGCTGCATACCACCGATACCCAGCATTGGCATCACCGCAACCGCAAGCACGATGATACCCATGCCGCCAAGCCACTGGAGTTCCTGTCGATAGAACAAAATGCTGTGCGGCAGATCATCGAGGCCGACAAATATTGTCGCTCCCGTCGTCGTCAGCCCCGAAACCGATTCAAACACGGCATCCGATACTGAAATAGTTAACGGTTCATACAGTAAAAACGGCAGCGAACCCGCAAGACCCAGAACGGTCCAGAAACTAACCACGACCACGAATCCGTCGCGCAGGCGCAGCTCGGCTTTTTTGTTGCGCACCGGCAGCCACAGGATAAAACCTGTGCACAGCAGGAGCAGGTAGCTGTAAAAGAAGGCCTGCCCGGCGTCTTCGCCGTAAAAGATATCGATCAATACGGGCGGCAGCAGGGTGATACTGAAGAGCATCAACAGTTGCCCGATAAGTCGCAGGATAATTGCAGGATTCATTAAGAGAAGTTCGTAACTGGCAGCAATCTACTTATGTTAAGCATAAGACGCTTCATCCAATATATCCATGTTTTACATCAGTCAGAATTCGAGGCTAAAGCCGCTCCTGCAGAATAACCACCGAGAAACGTTTTTACATGAATGTCACGCTGACCTGGAACAGTTTTTCAACCTCGACCGTCTTGCGCCTGTCCTGCATGAATATAATCAGGTGGTCATCAGTCTCGATCAGGGTGTCGTGATGCGCCATCATGACTTTGTCGCCGCGAACAACTGCACCGATGGTCGCCCCCTCCGGCAGACTGATCTGCTCGATGCGCCTGCCAACGACACGAGAGGTCCTTGAATCGCCATGTGCAACAGCCTCGATCGCTTCAGCAGCGCCGCGCCGCAAGGAATGCACTGCGACCACGTCACCCCTGCGCACATGTGTAAGCAAGGCGCCGATGGTGACCTGCTGGGGCGAAATCGCAACGTCAACCGTTGCCTGTTGTTCGATCAGGTCAACATACGCATGCCGATTCACCAGAGACATGACCTTGCCCGCACCCAGCTGCTTCGCCAGCATGGAAGAAAGTATATTGGCTTCGTCATCGTTGGTAACCGCGCAGAACACGTCCATCTGGTCGATATTCTCTTCGAGCAGCAAGTCTTCATCAGCCGAATCGCCCAGCAGCACGATTGTTTTGTTCAGCTCCTCCGACAGCAGGGATGCCCGTCCCTGATCACGTTCCAGCACCTTGACCTGGTAATCCGATTCGAGCGCTTCGGCCAGCCGTTTACCGATATTGCCGCCACCGGCAATCATGATGCGCTTGAACGGTTTATCGAGTTTACGTAATTCGCTCATTACAGCGCGAATATCTTTCTTGGCCGCGATAAAGAATACTTCATCATCAGCCTCGATGACACGGCGCCCTTCGGCAGATATACCCTTGCCGCGCCGGTAAATTGCCGCCACGCGCGCATCAACGCCCGGCATATGCTCTCTCAGTGTTCTGATTTCATGGCCGACCAGGGGCCCACCATAATAAGCCTTGACGCCGACCAGCTGGGCGCGGCCATGGGCAAAATCGAGCACCTGAAATGCTCCCGGATATTCAATCAGGCGCTGTACATACTTGGAAACAATTTCCTCCGGGCTGATGATGACATCAACGGGAACCGCTTCATGGCAGAACATATGTTCGTGTTCGAGATATTCGCGTGAGCGAATCCGGGCGATCTTCGTCGGCGTATGAAACAGCGAGTGGGCGAACTGACAGGCGAGCATATTGGTTTCGTCACTGTTGGTAACAGCGATCAGCATGTCGGTATCGATGATGCCTGCCCGTCCGAGCACTTCGGGATAAGAGGCCTGGCCGGCAACTGTCTGGATATCCAGGCGGCTGCGTAAATCGTTCAGCAGGTCGACGTTGGAATCAACGAGGGTAATATCATTGGCCTCGGATGCGAGATTAGCTGCAACCGTTGAACCGACTTGTCCTGCACCCAGAATCAGGATTTTCATTGATCTAGTCTATTGAAATAGCGCATCCGATGGCGCGAAGTTTACGCTTTTCATCACGCAATTGCAGTATCCTCGACCCCGACACCCTGTTTTTGCAGCTTTGCAAAATAAAAGCCGTCACCATTGTTCTCACCCGGCAACAGCTGGCGCCCGTATTCACACGCAATACCCCAGGCCGCATCAATGACCACCTCTGCAGCATCTGCGTGCGCTGATAGCAGTTGTGCGATCTGCTGCTCATTTTCCCGCTTCAACACCGAGCAGGTGACATACAAAAGCAAGCCCCCGGGTTTGAGCATACGCCAGCTTTGATCGAGAATTTGCCGCTGTGTTTCTGTCAGCGCCTGCAGGTCACTTTGCTGGCGCAGGCTTTTGATATCCGGATGGCGCCGTATCACGCCAGTAGCAGAACAGGGCGCATCAACCAGGATACGGTCGAAAGTATTGCCATCCCACCAGCTGCTTGCGCTGGTCGCATCCCCGATGACCAGCTGCGCCTGGAAACCCAGACGATCGAGGTTCTGTTTGACCTTCTGCATGCGTAACGGCTCAAGCTCGACCGCCGTCATCTCAAGACCGGCTGCAGATTCCAGGATATGGCAGGTCTTACCGCCCGGTGCCGCGCACATATCCAGCACACGTGCACCCCCTTCAAGCTGCAGCAGGCCGGCAGCCAGCTGTGCCGAAGCATCCTGCACGGATACCAGCCCCCGGTTAAAACCGGGTAGATCGTCGACCTCCACCGGCGCATCGAGCATCAGCGCGCCCGGCTCCACAGGGTGGCGCTGCACTTTGATGTGCTGCAGTTCGAGCTCGCGAACATAGTCATCGACTGCGATCCTTGCCTGGTTGACGCGAAGCCACATCGGTGGACGCTGGTTGTTCGCGTCGAGAATACCATCAACCTGTTCAGGCCAGTCGTGAGCCAGCAGCTCGATCAACCAGCCCGGATGGGACCTGCGTGCAGCCCTGTCCTGGTCGACGGAGGTTGCCAGCGCCTGACGATCACGAATAAAACCGCGCAACACCGCGTTGACCATGGACGCAGCCCATTTTTTTCCGAGCCGCCTGCTGAGCGCAACGGCTTCATTCACGACCGCGTAATCCGGGGTGCGCAATTCCTCCAGTTCGTACAATGCGAGCATCAGCAGCAACTGGATATCGTAGTCTTTTTTACGCAGGGGCTTGCGTAGCAGCCTGGCGAGCAATGCTTCCAGCCTGAAGCGCCAGCGCAGGACGCCGTTGACCAGTTCCATTGCCAGCGCCCGATCGCGCGCTTCGAGGCCGCCACCGATCAATGAACGCGCAGCGCTGAGTGAACGTCCTTTAACAAGCACCGCTTCGAGCACGCTTAGCGCTGACTCACGGGCGCCCGCGACGTTCTGCTTGCGGCCCTGTTTGCGCCGGGATTTTTTCGCAGACGGCTTCACCCCAGTGTGACGCCATCCATCCGGTGCGCATTGATGAAATCAGATACCGGCATAATGCGCCCGCCAGCGGGCTGCACCTGCAGCAACCTCAGTACACCACTTCCGGTGGCAACATCGATCCCCTCGCTGGTACTTCGAATGACCACGCCGGGTTTTTCTGTGTGTTCAAGCTCGATCGCCCGGGCCTGCCAGATACGCAGGTTTTCCGCCCTGCCTTTTCGTTGCCATCGGGTGAAAGCAACGGGCCAGGCATTGTAGGCGCGCACACAACGCTCGAGCTGCATGGCACCCAGATGCCAGTCGAGTTCCGCTTCCTGCTTGCTGAGCTTGCCGGCATAGGTCGCGAGACTGTCATCCTGCTTCTGTGGTGTTAACTCACCTGCCGCAAGCGCCGGCAGGCACGCAGCCAGCGTGTCGGCACCGAGCTGCATCAGGCGGTCATGCAATGACGATCCGGTATCGTCATCGTGAATATCACACACCGCCGCACCAAGCATGTCGCCGGTATCCAGCCCCCTGTCCATTTGCATGATGGTGATACCGGTCTGTTTATCACCGGCCAGTATCGCACGCTGGATCGGCGCCGCACCGCGCCACCTCGGCAGCAGCGACGCATGTACGTTAACGCAGCCGAGGCGAGGAATCGAAAGCACGGCTTCGGGCAGCAACAGTCCATAAGCAACGACGATCATCAGGTCCGGCGCCAGCGCATCGAGTTGTTGCTGCTCGGCCTCCACTCTGAGCGATTCAGGCTGGCACACCTTCAAGTGGTGTTGCAACGCAAGCTGCTTGACCGGCGACGGTCTCGGCTCACGGCCTCTTCCCGCGGGTCTGTCCGGCTGGGTATAGACCGCAATGACGTCATGCTCCGAATCAATCAGCGTCTGCAGCACAGGCACCGAAAAATCCGGCGTGCCGGCGAAAACGATACGGAGAGGGTTCGCCACAGCGTGTCAGATAATGGCGGCCTGTCGGCGTGCCTTCTGGATTTTCTTCTTCACCCGCATCTGCTTCAGTGGCGAAAGGTAATCGACGAACAGGTTCCCGACGAGATGATCCATTTCGTGCTGGATGCAGACCGCCAGCAGCCCGTCGGCCTCGAGTGTAAATTCCTTGCCGTCTTTGTCCAGCGCCCTGACAACCACCCGCTCGGCTCTTTCCACGGTTTCGAAAATATCCGGCACCGACAGACAGCCTTCTTCCGCTTGCTCGATACCTTCGGACTTGATGATTTCCGGATTGATGAAGCACATCGGCTCATCCTTGTTTTCACTCAGGTCCATTACAATCACGCGTTTGTGTGCGTCCACCTGAGTGGCGGCAAGCCCGATACCCGGTGCTGCATACATGGTCTCGAGCATGTCGTCGACCAGCGTTCGAATTGAATCGTCAACGACCTCCACGGGCTCGGCAACAGTGCGCAGACGTTTGTCGGGATAATGCAGAATTTCCAGTTTTGCCATAGATCACTCTTTCAAAAAACTCACAGAAACAGCGATATCGGCTATTTCTGCTACAATCAGTGCATACTTGCTTCACAATGTAAGTTTATCAACTAAACTATTGAAAACCACGGATTATCCATAGGGATAACAATAATAATGAAAATATCCGTCACTCCTGTATGCGTGCACCCAATTCGAACTTATAGCCTGACACTGCTACTGGCCGCAGGACTCATCGGCTGCTCATCGTCTTCGACCAAGGAAGATGATGTTTATGTCGAACCGGACCCACAGCCAGTAGTCGTTGCAGAACCTGAGCAGCCGCAACAGGAAGAAATCCAGCAACAGGCGGTCGCGGCCAGCGTCAAGGTCAATCACCCCCGCCAGTATGTCGTGCAGAAAGGTGACACCCTGTGGGATATCGCCAGCCTGTTTCTGAAGGATCCGTGGTTCTGGCCCGAAATATGGTATCAGAATCCGCAGGTGGAAAATCCTCACCTGATTTTCCCGGGTGACATACTGACATTAATATACGTCGACGGGCAGCCGCGCATTGTCGTCGGCAAACGCGACCCCGAACTCGGCGTGGTCACGCAGCAGCGTGCAGCAGTCGTCGAGGATGACCAGGGTGTACTGCCGGTGGTCAAGCTGTCACCTACGATTCGCTCAGAAGCGATCGAATCCAGTATCGACACCATACCCGGTGATGCGATCCGCCAGTTCCTGACCAAACCACGCGTCGTCACCAAGGAAGAATTCAAGGACGCACCATATATTCTCGGCAGTGACGACCCTCATCTGATCCTGGGCCAGGGTAATAACGTATACATACGCGGTGAAATCGACAAGGAGCGGGTACGTTACACCGTGGTGCGCGAAGGCGAAAAGCTGACAGATCCCGACACCAAGGAAGTGCTCGGATATGAAGCCATCTACGCCGGTGAAGTGCTGATCAATACCTATGGCGATCCGGCGGTGGGTGAACTCACGTTTACCGAGCGTGAGGTTCTTTTTGGCGACCGCCTGTTACCGACTGACAAGAGCAAGATCGACAACATCTATTTCCCGAGGCTGCCGGACCGCGACCTTCAGGGCCGAATCATCCACCTGCCTGACGCCCTGTTTGGCGTAGCCAAGCTGCAGGTCGCCGTTGTCAACAAGGGCAGTCGCGACGGTCTGGAAAGCGGCAATCTGCTGGCGATCTACACCAAGGGCATGACGGTGCACGATCACTACAACCGTGGCAAAAAGGTCGATCTCGACCTGCCGGACGTACGCAGCGGTTTGATGATGATCTTCCGCACCTTCGATAATGTCAGCTACGGACTGGTACTGGAATCGACCCGTGTCATCCACGAGAATGATATGGTTAGAACACCCAAATAAGGCTACACTTTTCAGGGATGAAAAAGATCGACAACTGGCTCGCATTATTGCGGGCGCCCGGCCTGACGCCGGACCAATACCACCAGCTTCTCAATGTTTTCGGCTCGCCGCACAGGGCGCTCGCCGCGAGCACCGCCAGTCTGGCGAGACTCGGCCTGAAAACCGAAACCATCCAGTACATTCAGAACACGGGAGCGGATGATATTGCGCCAGACCTGGATTGGCTGCAGCACGACGATCACCACGTCATCAGCCTGCATGACGCCCGCTATCCCGAGCTGCTGAAGACAATCCCCTCCGCTCCACCACTGCTGTTCGTGCGCGGCGACCCCGATTTTCTGCAGCTGCCGCAACTGGCCATGGTCGGCAGCAGAACACCAACCGCCGCGGGGCGACAAACCGCGACGGACTTCGCCCGGCACCTGTCGCAGGCCGGCATCACCATTACCAGCGGTCTGGCCAGAGGTATCGACGCAGCCAGCCATCACGGCGCCCTGGACTGCCTCGCCGGCACTGTGGCACTGGTGGCACACGGACTCGACATCGTCTACCCTGCCGAAAACCGCAAGCTGGCCGAAGCCATCAGCCAGAACGGCGCCATCGTTACCGAGCACCCGATCGGTACACGCCCGCTGAAAGCCTATTTCCCGCGCCGCAACCGGATTATCAGCGGCATGTCGCTGGGTACGCTGGTGGTCGAAGCGGCGCCAAGAAGCGGTTCGCTGATCACCTCAAAACATGCCCTCGAGCAGGGCCGCGAGGTATTCGCGATTCCCGGCTCGATCCACAATCCGCTGGCACGCGGCTGCCACCAGTTGATCCGCCAGGGCGCCAAACTGGTGGAAACGGCGAGCGACATCCTGGAAGAATTATCCGCCCTGCTGCCCGCCGAACTACCGCGCCAGCGCCAGCCTGATGCCGACGCCCGCAACGATAATCAATCATCCCTGATACTTGACCCGGATCACCAAAAGCTGCTCAAATGCCTCGCGTACGAGCCCACACCGATGGACGAGCTTGTCAATCGCAGCGGTTTTGCCGCCTCGGAAGTGGCATCCATGCTGCTGATACTGGAACTGGAAGGCTGCGTCGTCAGTGAGAGCGGGCTGTATACCCGAGTGGCATGACAGCTGTTTTCAGGACGCACCCGGGGGGCGTGGGAACGTTTTTCCAATACAAGGTTAATAATTAATGGTAATCAAACAATCCGTTGTCGACGTTCTGATGTTTCTGTTTGAACGTTATCTGGGTGATGAAAACGAGACCCTGGATGAACGTGATGACATGGCGAACCGGCTCGAGGAAATGGGCTTTCAGAACTACGAAATCGACAAGGCGTTTGACTGGCTGGAGGACCTGGCCACAATACAACACGGCAAACAATATGCCCCTGTTAACCAGTCGAGCATCCGCGTTTTCAGTGAAGAAGAAAAGGCTGTGCTGAATGAGGAGTCACTCGGTTTTCTGGTCTATCTGGAACAGGCGGGCGTACTGACACCGGTCACCCGCGAGCTGATACTCGATCGCATCATCGCGCTCGACAATGAACTCGATACGGAACAGTTTAAATGGGTTGTTCTGATTGTTCTTCACAGCCACCCCGGTGAGGAAAATGCCTATGCCTGGATGGAAAGTATCATGTTTGACGAAATTGTAGACTATATTCAGTAATCAGAACCGTTCGCATTTTACTCAGGCAAGATGACAGGCATGCATGAGCACTAATCTCGTTATTGTCGAATCTCCCGCAAAAGCGAAAACCATCGAGAAATACCTGGGCAGGGATTTCAAGGTGCTCGCTTCGTACGGCCACGTCCGCGATTTAATCCCGAAAAAAGGCGCGATCGATCCGGACCATGACTTCGCGATGAAATACGAAGTCATCGAAAAAAATGAAAAACACGTCAACGCCATCAAAAAAGCGTTGAAAAAGGCCAATGCACTCTATCTTGCGACTGACCAGGATCGCGAGGGTGAAGCCATATCCTGGCATCTCTACGAGCTGCTGAAAGAGGATGGTGTGCTCGGCAAGAAAGACGTGCACCGTGTCGTTTTTAACGAAGTGACCAAGCGCGCTATCAAGGAAGCTATCGATAATCCACGCGAATTATCCAACGATCTGATCAATGCCCAGCAGGCAAGGCGCGCACTTGACTACCTCGTCGGCTTCAACCTGTCGCCGCTGTTGTGGAAAAAGGTTCAACGTGGCCTGTCTGCCGGTCGGGTACAGAGCCCCGCACTGAGACTGATCGTCGAGCGCGAAGAGGAAATTGAAAATTTCAACGAGGAAGAGTACTGGACCATCGCGGCTGATGTCGAAAAAAACAAACAGCTGTTCATTGCGCGCCTGATCGAGTTCGACAGTGAAAAGGTCATCGACAAGCAGGTAAAAAAAGAAGGCGAGAAGGCCGAGGAAAAAACCAAATTCACCTTCACCAATGAAAACGACGCGCACGCAGCCAGGGATCGCCTGCTGACCGCTGCCAACGGCAACCTCCACGTTGCAGAGGTCAAGAAAAAGGAGACCCGGCGAAATCCGAATCCGCCGTTTACGACATCGACCATGCAACAGGAAGCGGCGCGCAAGCTGCGGTTTTCTGCGCAACGCACGATGCGCACAGCCCAGCAGTTGTATGAGGGCATCGATATCGGCGGTGAAACCGTCGGCCTGATCACTTATATGCGTACCGACTCGGTCAGCCTGGCCAATGAAGCCCTCACCGAACTGCGTGAACTGATCGAGAAAAATTACGGCCGCGACTACCTTCCCGAGTCGCCCGTCGCCTACAAAACGAAATCCAAGAACGCCCAGGAAGCCCACGAGGCAATACGCCCGACCTCTGCACGGCACCTGCCGGCTGACATCAAGTCACATCTGAGCGCTGACCAGTACGGCCTGTATGAACTCATCTGGAAGCGCACCATGGCCTGCCAGATGATCCATGCCACGCTCGACACCGTGACCGTCGATCTCAGCTGCGGCGCGGGCAACACCTTCCGTGCCAATGGCTCGACCATCAAGCACCCGGGTTTCATGAAGGTCTATACCGAAGATATCGACGATGACCGCCGCAGCAGCGACCGCAACAAGATCCTTCCCGAGATGGCACAGGGCGAAGGTATCAAACTGGTTGATATACGCAGCGACCAGCATTTCACCCAGCCGCCACCAAGGTTCACTGAAGCCAGCCTGGTTAAAACACTGGAAGAATTCGGTATCGGCCGTCCGTCGACCTACGCCAGCATTATTTCAACCCTGGTCAACCGGGAGTACGTCGAACTGGAAAGCCGGCGTTTCACTCCAACTGACATCGGCCGCATCGTTAACGGCTTTCTTACCGAACACTTCACCAAATACGTTGACTATGCATTCACTGCCAACCTCGAAGATGAACTCGACAGCGTGTCACGCGGTGAGGAAGACTGGATCCCGTTGATGCGTAACTTCTGGGAGCCCTTCATCTCGCAGGTCGAAGACAAGGATGCGAATGTCAGTCGTGCCGAAGTGGCACAATCCAAGTTCATCTGTGAAGACAAGAAGACCGGCAAACCGGTTACCGTACGCATGGGGCCGTATGGTCCATTCGTTCAAATCGGCGACAAGGACGATGAAGAAAAACCCCAGTTCGCCAGCCTGCGGCCCGGCATGAAAATGAACGAGGTCACTGCGGAAAACTATCTTGATCTGTTCGTATTGCCACGCGATCTGGGCGAGACACCCGAGGGAGAGAAGCTCAGCACCAACTACGGACGCTTTGGGCCCTACGTCAAATATGCGGACAAATTCGTCTCCATCAACAAGGCCTACCAGGATCAGGGCATCGATCCCTACAACATTACGCATGAGCAGGCCATGGAACTGGTGCGCGCAAAGAAGGAATTCGATGCCAACAAGTACATCAAATCGTTTGAAGGCACCGACATCGAAGTGCTCAACGGGCGCTACGGCCCCTATATCACCAACGGCCAGAAAAACGCGAAAATCCCCAAGGACAAGGAACCCAAAGATCTCACCTTGCAGGAATGCGAAGAACTGCTTGCGGCCGCGCCCGAGCGCAAAGGCCGCAAGAAAAAGGCCGTGAAAAAGGAAACCGTGAAAGCTGCGCCAAAGAAGAAAGCCGCGAAAAAGAAACGCAAGAAGAAAGCGGCAAAGAAAAAAACCGCCGGGAAGAAATCATAAGGCCAGGCCGGGACTATGGCCTCGGAATTTGCAGTCCGCTATGCCATTCATTGCGTACGCCGCGGCGGCGTTATCGCCTACCCCACTGAAACCGTATACGGCCTCGGTTGCGACCCGATGTGCAGCGATGCGGTCAACGTCATCAACCACCTGAAAGGCCGTGACGCCCGCAAGGGTCTGATCTTGCTGGCATCCGGACTCGAACAGCTCGACGAACTGATCGATGTCAGCGACCGCAACCAGCGCGCCACCATCGTCGGCGAACCGGAGCCAACCAGCTGGATCGTACCGGCAAAGGACAACGCGCCGCCCTGGATCACCGGTGGTCGAAATACTATAGCGATCCGCATAACCACGCATCCGCTGGTGATCCGCCTGTGCGATCAACTGGGGCATGCACTGGTTTCCACCAGCGCCAATCCGGCCGGACGAAAACCGGCACTGAATCCGTTACAATTACATCGCTATTTCGACGGGCTGGTTGATGCCATGCTCGTATCCAACCATAATTGCAGCGGCCGGGCTTCAAAAATTCGCGACCTTGCCAGCAGACAACTGCTGCGGAAATAACATGAATTCGAATAACACACCTGATGTCAGCGCCGTCAAACAGTACCTGCTAAACCTGCAGGAAGATATCTGCAGCCAGCTGGCCGCCGAAGATGGCACGGAAACCTTCATACGCGATGAGTGGCAACGCGAGCACGGCGGTGGTGGCGGGCTTACCCGTGTCCTGTCCAATGGCGCCGTATTTGAACAGGCCGGTGTCAACTTTTCCCATGTGCAGGGAAAAGAACTGCCTGCCTCGGCAACCGCACACCGGCCCGAACTCGCCGGACGTGAATTCGAAGCCATGGGTGTATCGCTGGTTATCCACCCGCACAACCCGTACGTACCCACCTCGCATGCCAATATCCGTTTCTTTATTGCCACCCGGGAAGACAGCGACCCGATATGGTGGTTCGGTGGCGGCTTCGATCTGACACCTTATTACGGCCACCGGGAAGATTGTGTGCACTGGCACAGTGTTGCGAAACAGGCCTGCGAACCATTCGGCGCCAATGTCTATCCGCGTTATAAAAAATGGTGCGACGAGTATTTCTTTCTGAAGCACCGCAATGAACCTCGCGGCATCGGTGGCCTTTTCTTTGATGATTTGAACGAAGGCGGCTTCGACCACTGCTTTGCATTCATGCAAAGCGTTGGCGATCATTATCTGAAAGCCTACCTGCCCGTTGTACAGAAACGCAAAGACATCGAGTATGGCGAGCGGGAACGCAGCTTCCAGTTATACCGGCGCGGTCGCTACGTTGAATTCAACCTGGTCTATGACCGCGGCACACTGTTTGGTCTGCAAACCGGCGGAAGGACCGAATCGATCCTGATGTCACTGCCGCCCGTTGTGAACTGGCGTTACAACTGGAAACCCGAGGCAGGCAGTGCCGAAGCCGAACTCTACGAAGTCTATCTCAAACCCACCGACTGGCTCGCCTAGAATCGTGTCAATTTTTTGTCCACAGATGAACGCAGATAAACACGGATAAAAACCTTTTAGGGCCGCAAAAAACGCAAAGGACGCAATAAAACTAATTGCGGCTGTTCGCGTCCTTTGCGTTTTTTGCGGCCAAATTCTTATACGTCTGTGCTACTGCAGGAACCCCTGAGAACGATCTTGGTTACGACAGCAGAAAAACATCTGTGTTTATCTGCGTTCATCTGTAGACGTGATGATGGGCGAGTTATGCAAGCGCTATTCGCGGCTGAAGCCGCTCCTACAGGTTTCACCGGTATGTGCAGCGCGTGTCGGGGAGTACGCTTATTCGGAGCTCGCCCGTTTATGCAGGTTCACCACATTGATGCAGGGCAGTTCGGTCAGCGGGCGCGATACATAATTCCCCTGCACCTTGTCGACGCCGCAGATCTTCAATAAGCGCAATACTTCGGGGCTTTCTACGTATTCAGCGACGGTATAGCGGCCGAGTGAATGGGCAACATCGTTCATCGCGGTAACAATCGCACGGTCCGTCGCACCCCGTGCCATGCTCTTGACGAACTGGCCATCGATCTTGACCAGATTCGTGGGCAGATTTTTCAGCTGCGCAAACGAACAGAAACCGGAGCCGAAATCATCCAGCGAGAAGCGGCAACCGATTCCACACAGGTCGCGGATGAAGCGGTTGGCCTGCTCCAGGTTGGCGATCGCACTGGTTTCGGTAATCTCGAACACGATGGAACTGGGCGGTACGTTATGCTTCTGCAGCAACTTGATGATGTTGCTCTGGGCGTCATCATCATCGAGCGAATGGCCGGACAGGTTGATCGACAAGGTGACCTTGCCTTTCGGATTGCCGCTGGCCGAAATATCCTTGAGGGCGTTTTCCAGCACCCACATATCGAGTTCCACCATCAGCTTGAAGCGCTCGGCCGTTGGCAGGAAAGCATTGGGATAATACAGCTCGCCATTTTCGCCACGCATGCGTACCAGCACTTCATAGTGGAACGCGCCATCGTTGCCGTTCACGAATGCCTGCCAGATGGTGCCATCCTGTGCCGGCAGGTTGTTCAGATTAATATCGGCCATCGACACGATTGGCTGATAATGCAGCTCGAAGTCGTCGTTATCCAGCGCAGCGCGGATACGTGAAGACCAGCCAAGCTCGGTTCCCATGACATTGCGCTCGTCACTACCCTGGTCATACAGATGGGACTGGTTGCGACCCATGCGTTTCGCAATATGGCAGGCAATATCCGCATTTGCCATCAGGTCGCCGGCCGTCATGTTCTCATCGTCCAGCATCGCCACACCGAAACTGGCGTGTACATGATAGATCTGCTGACCGCCGTTGACACTGATGTTGTTCAGGGCGGCGCGGTATTCGTTCGCCAGTTTGACTGCGAGCGCAGAATCAACGTTCTTCAACAGGATCGCGAACTCATCACCACCGATACGCGCCATAACGTCGCTTCTTCGCAACTCCTTGGACAGCACACGGCTGATCTCCAGCAGTATCCTGTCACCGGTATCATGCCCCGCGGTGTCATTGACGTACTTGAAGCGATCAAGATCGATGTAAACCAGCGCGTTCATGATGTCAGTGCGCTGGGCATCCTTGATCTCTTTCTCCAGATAGGATTCGAAATAACGCCGGTTGTACAGGTCCGTGAGGTGGTCATGCGTGGCCTGCCAGCGCAGTTTTTCCTCCAGCAGCTTCTGGTTGGATATATCCCTGAAAGCAATCACCGATCCATCCTGCTTGCCGTTGAGCTTCAATGGATGCACGGTGCATTCCACCGGGATCGGCTTGCCGGAATGATGCTTGAACCGGGTCTCCCAGCAGTGCAGTCTGGCATCCTTTCCGTAGGCGTCGCGCAGCTGGTCATCGGCGTGACTGTCGTCATCTGAATAGTGCAATGCATCGAACGCGGATTTGCCGATCAACGAGTCGTCGTCATCCGCACCGAGAACCTTGAGCGTGGCGTGATTGACAAAGGTGAGCTGCCCGTTGTTGTCGACGCCGTACACACCTTCACCAACCGACTCGAGGATGGCCTGCAGGCGTTCGCGCTGCTGCTCGATGGAGTACTGCACTTCGATGAAGCGGCGCATCGCTGACAGCCTGGCGAGAAACAGTTCTTCCGCCTCGTTCTTGAACATGCATTCGATCGCACCCGCCTGCAGGCAGTCTCTGATCACGGAGTCCAGGTAGGTGCCGGTAATGACGGCAGTACGGATATTTGCGGTACGCTCGTCATCGCGCAGTTTCTGGCACAGCACGTAGCCGTTTTCATCCGGCATGAAATAATCGACGATGGCGATGTCGATCGGCTGATTGGTCGCGATGTCGTAGGCCTGCTTGACGGATTCAGCGGTTTCCACCTGATAACCGTTTCTTTCCAGCAGCCGCTTGTAATAGGTACGAATACTCTTGGAATCATCAACGAACAATACCCGGGTGGTGCGCTCGCCGCGTGTTGTCTGGCGCCGCTCTTCGATAATCTCCTGCCCCGGTGCAAGCAGGGTTGCCAGCGATGTAGTGACTTCCTGATAGTTCTCCCACGGAACCAGCGCGGTCTTTCTGCGCGTACTCATCCAGCTGAGCAGCTCGACTTCGGCATCATTGGCCAGAAGAATAACGGGGATCTCACTGTATGGCTCGCGGTCAAGCAGGACCAGCAATCGAGTAGATTCTTCAAAGTTCTCGTAATTCGGCCAGCCGACGATGATGCCATCAAGATTGAGCGTCACGTTCTGCAGGGTGTCGATGGCGGAGTTGAAGGAATCGACCGAAAGTAATTCAAGGCCCTGTTTTTGTAGAATTTTGCCCAGTATGTAACGCAAGGTTGCCGATTCCTCGACCAGCAGTATACGTTGTTTGATTTTGGCATCGGGCATTGAATGCGACCTCCAGGGGCGTTCTATCCACAGGTTATGCACAACGCATAAGCCTCTGAATAACTACAGAATACTCGGGGATTAGGTCGCATTTGGCGTGAACCGCAGAACTAGCGGCACTAGACGATTATATAGTTAGAAAATGGCTGAATTTCCAGCAAATAGGGCAATCTCTGCCTGAAAACCAAAAATCGGTCAGCTCGTTGCGGCTGGTTGACTAATCCATGCCTTTTTTGATGGCTGCAATGACCTCGGCTTCCAGCTCTGCCAGGATGCCCTTTGCCGGGCTGTCGGCAGCAATCACCGTGGGGCGTGCGAACAGCGCCGTTGTCGCGCCCTCCTTTTCGACCAGGGTCATGCGCAAGGGACAGAAAGCCAGCATCTCCGGATCCCGGTTGCTGACCTGGTTCGCATACCAGCCATTGCAGAAAACCAGGCTGCGGATCGCACTGAGCTTGTTCCGGTTATAGTCATCGCCCCAGCGTTCGGCAAAACCCGACAGATTCTTGCCGATATCAGGCTCCAGCACCACGTACAGACGCGCCGCTTCGAGACTGTCATAGACACGGCCGTAGACTTCGCTGATCGGCTTTTCGACCCGGTAGACGAACACTCCGGGATCGGCACTGGCATTGGAAAATGTCAGATACAGCAGGGCTAACACAATGGCTGCAAGCGCTTTCATGCTGTTGCCTCCCGATATGCCTGATTACACAGAGGCTGGTACAATACCTCATTTATACAGGATTGTGGAGCACACGGTGTCCAGCAACGGTTCATTTTCAGCAAGACGTATGCGGCGTATGCGGCGCGACGAGTTTTCGCGTCGACTGATGCGTGAAAACCATCTTCATGTCGATGACCTGATTTATCCGATGTTTGTGATCGAAGGCGAGGGTCAGCGCGAAGCGGTGCCGTCGATGCCCGGCATCGAGCGCGTCAGTATCGATCAGTTGCTGATCGAAGCCGAGCAATGCAAACAACTGGGCATCCCCGCACTGGCCCTGTTTCCCGTGGTCGGTCAGGACAAAAAGTCGGATGGCGCAGAAGAAGCCTTCAATTCCGAAGGGCTGGCACAGCGGGCCGTGCGCGCACTCAAACAGCATCACCCGGATCTCGGTGTGATCACCGATGTCGCACTGGACCCGTTCACCTCGCACGGACAGGACGGCCTGATCGATGACAGCGGTTATGTGCTCAACGATGAAACCGTGGCGGTACTCGTCAAACAGGCGCTGTCACACGCCGAGGCCGGTGCGGATGTGGTCGCGCCGTCCGATATGATGGATGGGCGCATCGGCGCCATCCGGGATGCGCTTGAATCAGGCGGTTATATCCATACCCGTATCCTCGCCTACTCTGCCAAGTACGCTTCCAGTTTTTACGGCCCGTTCCGCGATGCCGTCGGTTCCGCCGCCAACCTGGGTGGCGGCAACAAGTACAGCTACCAGATGGATCCGGCCAACTCCGATGAAGCGCTGCACGAGGTTGAACTTGATATCAACGAGGGTGCCGACATGTTCATGGTCAAACCCGGCATACCCTATCTCGATATCGTTCGACGGGTGAAAGAGACGTTCGAAATACCCACCTATGTCTATCATGTCAGTGGCGAGTACGCGATGCTGAAAGCCGCCGCACAAAACGGCTGGCTGGATGAAAAAGCGACCGTGCTGGAATCGCTGCTGTCGTGCAAGCGCGCCGGCGCCGATGGCATACTGACCTACTACGCCAAGACCGTGGCCGAGTGGTTGCAGGCCTAGTCAACAGCGAACATCCATGCCAGACACGATCGATCGCTATGCG
>CP070838.1:1150641-1153209 GCA_020341835.1 Thiotrichales bacterium
CGCGCGAAATCCAGTAGGCCTGCAACCCGGAAAAACCGGCAGCGGCGCCCACCACGTACAGCAGGTCCTTGTTTTCTATATCCAGCGGCAGCAGAAATACAAAATAGAAACTGAAAGCAATGCCCAGCGGCGTCAGTGAAAAGATCCATGTGCTCATCTCCGCCGGATCGCGGTCACCTTCGAACATCTTCTTGATTTTTTTACGAGCACCCATAGAAACCTCCACTTCTTGCCGACGCTGTGCAAATCATTGATTAATCAATAGTCAGGTTTTAACACAGCTCATTAACATTCGCTAATTACCATATACTAATAAATCTGCTTGAATTACCCGTCGGCGCGGGTAACACGCACAGATCAATCAACGCTGTTACGCCACGCACCCGCTTGTTCAAACGTTAAAGTGATAATAAACGAGGACGTATGATGCTCACGAAAACGCAATTTGAGCTCTATAACGCTTTCTATGAATCAACTCATAAGAACGAGTCTCTGGATAAAAAAACTGAAGTCCTGGTAGGCCTGTCTGCCGCTGTCGCGATGAACTGCTCACCATGCACGCGCTATTATCTAAAGCTGGCGAAACAGGAAGAAATCTCAAAAGGTGAAATTTCGGAAGTTATAGCCAAAGTTATGGCTGTTGCAGCCGGACAAAAACGCCTCCAGGTGCTGGAAGATTCCAGCATTGATCTTGATTCTTTCGAATAATCACACCAGCTGTAGCATAACCGGGTCGGACCGGCGTAAGTACTTGTTCAAGATACAACTCACTGTTTATTTTGCTTGTTTTACCCTCTTAGATTGACCATTTCGTGGTCGAAAAATCACGCACAAGATATTCAAGTAGAAATTTTTGCTTAAACAGTATATTTCGGGCAGGAAAACAGGCCTGTAAGCACTGCTATTGCTCCCTTAATCCAACTGCACCTAATCAATTCAGAAAGTTAGACAGGTCCGACCCAGCACAAACAATACTACGAAGGGGTACAGCATTGATCAACATCATCAAGCTGTTGTCAGACACGTCCTGCCCGGGAAGACCCGTTCAGAAACTTATCGCAACCACCCAAAAAAACCCGGGATAGTCCGTGGTTATTAGCTTCAAAAACTCTAGTATTTTGTTGCTTTCGTTGTCAGGAATTCGCAATCGAGCCTCCGCTGGCATGTGACGACCCTGCGGTTAACCGTGTTAAACGTTTTAAGCGCTGCTCGGTTAAGATTGCTGTCGATGATTTCTGACAATAACCGTTTCCAACCAACGACGAGGATACCGTATGACGAAAATCGCTGTTGCAGATTTCGATGCACTTGAACCGCTTAAACCGGCATACGCACTCGTTGCCGGCGTAGACCTGGTCGTCATCCGATGGCAGGACGCGGATGATGTCTCGGTATTGTACGGTCGCTGCCTCCATCGCGGTGCACTGTTGTCCGACGGCTGTGTCAAAGGCGATAACCTGATCTGCGGTCTGCATAACTGGGACTACAGTTACCGGACCGGCGTTAGTTCATACAATCCAAGCGAGCGTCTGCAACGATTCACGTCCTGGTTGCAGGATGGCCAGGTCCTGGTCGATGAAGATGAAGTACGGAGCTGGGCGCTGGATAATCCGCAGCCCTATGACCGCGATGCGTACCAGGGCCTGTACAAGGACATCCACGGCTCGACGGACGAGCCTCATACGGCCTACATTCAGCATCTCGCCGAACATGGGCTGTCAAAAGTCGGGCATCACGGTCGCATCAGCGCCATGGGCGTGCCGCGTGACCAGTTACCCAAATGGGAAGACATCCAGATCCTGACCGCACAGCTGCATAAAGTACCGCTGCTCGATGATGCAAGGGTAGGCACAGAAACCGTTATCGGCCCCAATGCCCGCAAGCCGCTGCTGCTGGAGCGGCCGCTGTTTGTGTCTGATATGAGCTTCGGCGCGCTGTCGCAGGAAGCAAAAGTCGCACTGGCAAAAGGCGCCGAGCTGGCCGGCACCGGCATTTGCTCCGGCGAAGGCGGCATGCTGCCCGAAGAACAGGCCGCCAACTCGCGCTATCTCTACGAACTGGCCTCGGCACGTTTCGGTTTTTCGATGGACAAGCTACAGCGCTGCCAGGCCTTCCATTTCAAATGCGGCCAGGGCGCAAAGACCGGCACCGGCGGCCACCTGCCCGGTGAAAAAGTCAAAGCGGCAATCGCCGAGGTCCGTGGCCTCGCCGAAGGCGAAGCCGCGGTCTCGCCATCGCGTTTTCCGGACTGGGAACACGTCGATGATTACCGCCGTTTTGCCGAAGACGTGCGTGAGGCCACCGGCGGCATCCCGATCGGGGTCAAGCTCTCGGCACAGCACGTCGAACGCGATATCGAAGCCGCTCTGCAAATCGGCGTGGATTACATCATCCTTGACGGCCGCGGTGGCGGCACCGGCGCGGCGCCTTTGTTGTTCAGGGACAATATTTCGGTACCGACGATACCGGCACTGGCACGGGCGCGCCGTTATCTCGACCAGCAAGGCCGTTCCGATGTCACCCTGGTGATCACCGGCGGTCTGCGCCTGCCGGCCGATTTCATCAAGG
>CP070838.1:1153309-1195426 GCA_020341835.1 Thiotrichales bacterium
TCCAGGGCGGTAAATTCGGGCAGTAAATGATGGAACTGGTAAATAAAGCCAAGATGCTCGTTGCGTATCGTGCAGCGCGCCTTTTCGTTGATGTCAAACAGGTTATCATCGTTGATCAGTACCTGTCCGGACGTTGGTTTATCGAGACCACCAAGCAGGTTTAGCAAGGTGGATTTGCCCGAGCCGGAAGTACCGATGATGGCTGCTGTTTCACCCGCCTTCAAGGTGATATTGATGCCCTTGAGCACGTGCAGGGCTTCACCGCTGCCTTCGCGGTAATCCTTGCCGAGTCCGAGGGCCTGCAGGCTGAAACCGGCACTATTCATAACGCAAGGCCTCCGCGGGCATGGTCCGCGACGCACGCCAGGCCGGATAGATCGTGGCGAGTATCGTGATGACAAAGGCCGATACAGCATAGGTGAGGACTTCTTTGGGTCGCACATCCGCGGTGATGTCACTGATGTAGTAGACATCGGACGGCAGGAAGTCGGTCTGGAAAAGTTGCTCCAGCCAGGAAACGATCTCGAATACATTCAGTGCAACCGGCACCCCGGCGGCAACGCCGATCAAGGTGCCGAACATTCCGATCACCGTACCCTGGATGATGAAAATCGTCATTATGCTGCCTGGTCTCATACCCAGTGCACGCAGGATCGCGATGTCCGCCTCCTTGTCAGTGACAGTCATCATCAGGGTAGAAACAATATTCAGTGCCGCCACCGCAATGACCATCAACAGAATGATGAACATCACGGTTTTTTCAGTCTTGAGGGCCTTGAAAAAATTACGGTGTTGCCTGGTCCAGTCACGAATCCAGTATTCTTCCCCGAACGTCTTGTCGAGCTGGTAGGTCACCTTTTGTGCTTCGAACAGATCAACCAGCTTGAGTCGAATGCCATTGACCTTGCCTTGATCGAGCTGAAACAGCTTTGCGGCATCCTGGATATGTATGTACGCCATGGCGCTGTCGAACTCGTGCATGCCCACCTCGAATACACCGACGACCTTGAAACGGCGAAGCCTTGGCATGACGCCAACCGCCGTTACACTGGCCTGTGGCGTAATCACGGTAATCTTGTCGCCTTCATAAACGCCGAGTGAATTGGCCAGTTCGCGGCCCAGTACAATGCCATATTCTCCGGCCTGCAGGTCGGTCAGTTCACCGGAAACCATCTTGCTCGCGACCGTCGACACCGTTTTCTCGGCGTGCGGTTCGATACCCCGGACCAGCGAACCGCTGACACGTCTTCCGTTTGACAACATGACTTCCTTGCGAATATACGGTGCCGCACTGATGACATTACTGTTCTGCTTCGCGATTTCCGCATTCTGTTGCCAGTTGCTCATGGTGCCGTCAAAACCGGTAATCGTTGCATGTGAGGTCATGCTCAGGGTGCGGTCACGCAGTTCGTTGCCGAAACCGTTCATCACCGAAAGTACAACGATCAGCGCGAAGACGCCGAGCGAAACCCCGGCGATAGAAATAAAGGCGATAAATGAGACAAAATGCGTTTTGCGCCTGGCGCGTGTATAGCGCAGTCCGATAAATAGCTCTTTAGGTTGGAACATGGCGCGGATTTAAGCAGGATTGCCTGAAGAATTCCATTAGAATTCACGAATAATGTTCAGCACGTTTGGCTGTACCGGCATGACGCCTGTCCACGCCAGATTCATGGCAATTTGATGAACCTCGATATTCCCTGGTTGATTGGTCTTTATATCCCCGCCGAACTGTTACCGGCAGCCCTGGTATGGGCAGGCAACCTCGCTTTTTTACTGCTACTGTTGCAGGCAATCAGACTGGCACCGTGGCGGGCACTGCTCAGTCAGTCAGAAAAACAGCATGTATTTCTCGGCGCCGTGGTGACTCTGTTGATCATCTGGGGTATCAGGGCCGGTCTTTCGCCCGGTCTCGGTTTCCATCATCTCGGGGCGACCCTGTTCACCCTGATGTTTGGCTGGCCGCTGGCGCTGATCGGCCTGACCATAACCATGACGATCTCGATCCTGTTACAGGCCGCTGACTGGGCCAGCCTGGGTATCAACGGCCTGTTGAGTATCGCAATACCGGTCTTCGCCAGCTACGGCATTCTCAGGCTTTCGCAGAGCAAACTACCGGATAATTTTTTTATCTACATTTTTGTCTGCGCTTTCTTTGGCGCCGGCGCCGCAGTCGCGATCAGTCGGCTGTGCGCAATCGGCCTGCTGGCATCGGTCAACGCGTATCCCGATGAACAGCTGATCGAAGAGTCCCTGCAATACCTGCCGATGTTCATGTTCCCTGAAGCATTTGTCACCGGCATGTTGACGACTATCTTCGTCGTTTATCGACCTGCATGGGTGGCAACGTTTGATGATGAGCGTTATATCCGGGGGAAATAGCCTGGTTCAACGGCTAAGATCAGGGAGTTCCGGGAATATCAATTTAGCCAAGCGGCTTCAGCCGCGAATCGAACCCGCCAGGTGTTCAGGTTAACTGGTCCACAGATGAACACAGATTAACGCGGATGCACGCAAATGTTTTCGCTGTGTGATCAAGCAACGACACGCGCTAGGTTTCAAACAACTCACAACATCTGTGTTTATCTGCGTTCATCTGTGGACTTAAATATCAACTGAAGATTGGTGCCGTCAGGGAACTGAAATTCGCGGCTGAAGCCGCTGCTACATGTAATGCCGGTTCTCTGCGGTTATTTTTGCTGCTAGAACATAATCCGGTCGTAGGTCCAGTACAGACCAATAACCGATATGATGGCCGAACACGGTACTGTTATTCGCTGGTGATACCAGGGCTTTTTGCGGAACCAGATGCCTATCAACAGGTAGGCGGCAACAATCACCGCAATCTGACCCAGTTCAACGCCAATATTAAAGCTGATCAGTGCGGTAGCAAATGCATTCGGCGGCATGCCGAACTCTGCGAGCACATCCGCAAAACCAAGTCCGTGTAACAGTCCGAACAGAAATACAAGGACCAGTCTGCTTTTGTGCAATGATTTTGCAAAAATATTCTCGATACCGACATAGGCGATCGACAGTGCAATCAAAGGCTCAACGATGCTGGACGGCAGGCTGATGATACCTTTCATCGACAGCGCCAGAGTCAGTGTATGCGCCACGGTAAACATCGTGACCTGCCATAGCAGCGGTCTCATCCGGGTACTGAGCAGGAATATGCCAATGATGAACAGGATATGGTCAATGCCCCTGGGGACAATATGCTCGAATCCAATGACCATGTAGGACCACACAACTTCGCTGACGGGCCTGCGGGTAAAGAGCTCCTCAAGCGAAAACGACTGACTGGGTTCGTCCTTGCGTAACCATTGCCATTCCGACCAGTGCCATTGCTGGTTGTCTTCATCGACCTGGCGTACACGCACCGCGTTATCACCGAATTGCGCCGGGTAGTACCATTGTAATGTCCGGCTGCGCTGGTCAAGTTCGCCGGCAAGCGTAATCACGCTGATTCGAGGTACCTTGGTGTATCCCGGCTCGGGGATCCAGACATCAACAATGTCCAGCGGGACAATGACATCATCAGCTTTCAGATAGATCTGGCCAAGGAATTCCTGCTTGAACGGCTCGAATTCTGTATGGAGCTGCCCGGATTGCAGGACGCGCAATGCATCGTATTCTTCGGCGGTGGGAGCATCCTGGGTGTTTTTGTAGCGGGCATTGATACCGGTCAACAGCGCTTCGATACTTGCACGGACTTCGATTCGGACGCTGCCGTTGGTATTGGCGCTGATTTCAACCAGCGCCGGCTTCACGACATCGGCACCGGCGGTAGCGGACAGCGTGCACGCAACAATAATCAACAGAAAAATGCGAAATCTCATCGGTTGCGGATGTTATCGCAGTTCTCCGAGGAATGAGAGTCTATTGTTATTTCCGTGAATAAAATCAGGACTTTTACGTCATCTGTACATTAAGCAATGCTAATTAACATTTTCGTCAAAACTGCGATATCATCTTGTCATTTAACAAAAATAATGCGCATTATCGCCGCAGAAGAGAGGTCTATAACATGTCGCGAATTGATCGCCGAGAATTCCTTAAATTATTGAGTGCCGGAGCTGTTGCCGGATCAGTTCCGTGGTTGTCAGCATGCAGCAAATCGGCTGATGCAGGAATTCTTCCGAAGGACTTCTACTCCATTCCAAAGCGCGGCAATGTGCGTGTATTGCACTGTACCGACTTTCACGGTCAACTTAACCCGGTCTTCTTCCGTGAACCGAACGTCAATCTCGGTATGGGTGATGCCTTTGGACGCCCACCGCATATGGTCGGCAAAACCTTTCTGAAGGAAATGGGCCTGCAGCCGAACACACCTGAAGCCCATGCCTACACCTACCTCAATTTCAACGAAGCTGCGAGGAAATTCGGGCGCATGGGCGGCATGGCGAACATGAAGACGCTGTGTGACCAGTTGCGCGAACAAATGGGTGGTCGCAAGAACACGCTGATGCTCGACGGTGGTGACCTGTGGCAGGGTTCCGGCACATCGTTATGGACGCGCGGTGTCGACATGGTGGAGGCCTCGAACATTCTCGGTATTGACGTGATGGTTGGCCACTGGGAATTCACTTACCGTGAAAATGAAGTATTGAGCAACGTCGCACTGTTCAAGGGTGATTTCATCGGCCAGAACGTTCGCGTGAAAGAAGACTCACTGATGGACGACGGCTATGCCAAGATGGTCGAAACCTATGATGGTCGCGGCCTCTATGACGAAGATACCGGCCATGCATTCCAGCCTTATGTGATCCGCGAAGTCGGCGGTGCCCGCATCTGTGTTGTCGGCCAGGCCTTCCCACGCACCGCCAATGCCAACCCGCAGGAGTTCTTCCCGGACTGGTCCTTCGGCCTGCGTGAAGATGACATGATCGAACTGGTCGAAGGCATTCGTGAAGACGAGAAACCGGATGCCATTGTTTTACTGTCGCACAACGGCATGGACGTGGACATCAAGATGGCCGAACGCGTTCCGGGCCTCAATGCCGTGTTTGGCGGACATACGCATGACGGCGTACCGAAACCGGTGAAAGTCAAGAACGTCGAGGGCAATCAGTGCCTGGTTACCAATGCAGGATCCAACGGTAAATTCCTCGGCGTGATGGATTTCGATATCGATGGCGGCAAGATCAAGTCGATGAACTATGAAATGCTGCCGATCTTTGCCGATGCACTACCGGCCGACAAGGAGCTGCAGGCCTACATCGACCAGATGCGCAATACCAAGTACGACGAAAACATTATCGAAAGCCGCGTCAAGAAGCTTTACTACAACAAGAGCCGCGTGGGTAAAACCTACAAGCAAATCCTCGGCGAAAAGCTGGCGATTGCTGATCGCACCCTGTACCGCCGCGGCAATTTCATGGGTACCTGGGACCAGGTGCTATGCAATGCGCTGCGTGAGGAATACAAGGCGGACGTCGCATTATCAGCCGGTGTGCGCTGGGGTACGAGTACGCTGGAAGGCGACTGGATCACGATGGAAGACGTGATGACACAATGTTCAATGACCTACGCCGAGACCTATGTATCGGAAATGACAGGTCATGATCTGTTGAACGTCCTCGAACAGGTAGCAGACAACCTGTTCGATCCCGACCCCTATCTGCAATCAGGCGGTGACATGGTGCGCGTTGGTGGCCTGGACTACACCATCGATCCGTCAAAGCCCCTGTACGAGCGTATTACCGATGCGCGTCTGGACAACGGCCACCTGATCGAGGCCGATACCAAATACAAGGTTGCCGGCTGGGCACAGGTAAACCGCACACCGGAGGGCCGGTTGATGTGGGACGTAGTACGCGACTATATCGTCAACAACAAGGGCAAGGATAATGTATTGCGCCTGCCCAAGATCAATCATCCAAAACTGGTTGGTGTAATGAAGGATCCGGGCATCGCCGATTATCCGGGCGAAGCCAGCTAGGCTGCCTTCAGGGAACAGTATTCCTGTTTCACTGAAACAATCTATGCCGGTCTGAGGTATTTATTTCTCGCAAACGCGCAAAGCACGCAAAGGTTTTTCGGGTAGACCTAACAAACAAAAAATGTCCTTGGCGAGCTTTGCGCCTTTGCGAGAGTAAAATCCTGAAACCGCGAACAACATCCCTGCTGTCAGAAACGCAAGCGTTTGGTTCAGCGTTATCAAACAACAGTCCCTGATTTATCTTTTCGTGTTGTTGGTTCTTTTGCTCTCGCAGAGACGCTGAGTACGCAGAGAATTTATAATGTTTTTTACGACCGCAAAAGCCTCTGCGTTCCCTGCGCCTCCGCGAGAAAAAGATTTTTATACAGCTGCTAACAATCAAACTAACAGGTATACCGTCTCCGTATTGATTATTACATCTACCTGAAATACCTTTGCGTGCTTGGCACCTTGGCGAGAGACAATACTTCTCAAAACAGTATCAGCAAAAAAAAGCGAGCGGTAAAAAACCGCTCGCTTATTTATGAATTGGCCTGATGGCTCTGAATTATTTACTGAGGTTGACCATTGCCTCCATTTGCGGCGCAAGTTCCGCAGCAATATCGGTGACGACGCCGCCGTAGATCATCCCGAGCATTTCCATGTTCATCACGGAAATGTAGGTCTTGCCATCCGATTTCTCGTAAACAGCAATCGTGCATGGCATCATGGTAGTCAGCTTCTTGAGCTCATCATTGACCAGTATCTTCACGGCGGCCTCAGGTTCGCACATCTTCAGGACCTGGTTCTTGCCGATATCCTTGCCGGTGGTTTTCATCAGATTCTTCTGGAAGTTCACTTTCCACTTGTTCGGCACCTTCCAGCCTTCATAACGTGCATTTTCTTCGATCTTCTCCAGGGTTTCGTCAAATCCCAGAGGACTCTCAACTTCGATCAGCATCTGTGAGCCCAACGACTGACCAATTTTCTGCTGCACTGCCGGAATTTGCAGTGAGCCTACGCCAACAATGGCGCCGATGATAAAAGCTACGATGATTTTCATAATTTAATTCCTCCTCAAAGGAAAGGGTCCGCTATTGCGGACCCTTGATCACTTATTGAAGTTAAGTGGTATCAGCCACCAAAGGCATCATGGGTGATGTTGTTGAACCAGCTGTACGCGTACTGAACTTCACGTGCGCGGTCACCGGCCGGGCTATCCTTGCTGGTCAGGCCACCTGAGCCCTTGACCTTGGCAACCTTGCCATCAACCAGGTTGTAAACCATGGCAACGGATATACCGTCTTCAGGTGCGACAATACTGTAGCAGGTGTTGACCCATGACGGCTCGCCAGGCTCACGACCGTTGACCAGATCGACAACCGCTGCGGCGGTTACCTTGGCTTCAGAGTTCGCAGCATAGCCGGACTTGGGCAGCGGCTTCTGGATTGCAGCGTCGCCGATCACATGAATACCCTTGTGAATCGTCGACTCGAAGGTCTTGTGTTCAACGGGACACCAGCCGGAGTCGTTGGTCAGGCCGGCGATCTCTGCGATCTTGCCTGCTTTCTGTGCCGGAATGATATTGGTCACATCACCCTTGTGGGTATTGCCGTCACCGGTTTTAACCGTGCCGGCCCCGACGTCGACGCTCTTGACGCCACCGCCGGTGTCTTTCGCCGCAACCCATTCGATGTGATCCGGGTAATGGCGCGAGAAGGCCTGCTTGAACAGTCCGAATTTGGAGAACTTGTCCTTGGCATCGAGTATCAATACCTTGGATTTCGGCTTCTTCGCCTGCAGGTAGCTGGCGATCTGGCAGGCGCGTTCGTACGGTCCCGGTGGACAGCGGAACGGGTTTGGCGGAGGCGCAATCAATACCGTGCCGCCATCGGCCATGCCTTCGAGCTGTTTGCGCAATAAGGAGGTTTGATCACCCGCTTTCCACGCGTGCGGCATTTTGTCATGGGCCGCATCGTTGTAGCCAGCGATATTGTCACGAAACGAAATGCCTGGCGCGACCACGCAGCGGTCATAACTGAAGGTGTCACCACCTTTGGTCATCACCTTACGTCCAGCAGCGTCGATACCGGTAACCGTATCATGCACAACCTTGACTCCATGGCTGGCCAGCCCGTCATAGCCGAACTTGATCGAGTTGATGTCCCGGCGTCCGCTCAGCACTTCGTTGCTCATGTAGCAGGTATAGTAGTTCTTGTTCGGCTCGATCAGGGTTACTTCGACTGAAGCATCGGCCATGCGGATGTACTTCGCACAGGTAGCGCCACCGGTGCCACCGCCAACGATCACTACTTTCTTGGAAGCCGCATTGCCGATAACCGGAAATCCAAGCGCACTTACTGCAGCAGTCGTGCCAGCGACCTTGATAAAATCTCTACGATTCAACTTTTTCATCTCATATCCTCTCTTAATCCTGGCTGGCAAAGAACTGCAATACCGCTTCTATTTGAGCGTCATCCAGCTTGTCGACTTTCTTCTTCATCTTCTTGGTCATTTCCTGGCGACCATCCCGGTAGTCCTGCATCGTGTACTGCAGGTAGGGCAACCATTGACCACCGAGAATGCCTGAATCATCATCCGGCAGCCTGCCGTTCTCGTCGTGGCACTTGGCGCAGTTCTTCTTGTAGACTTTTTTACCCGCCTTGATCTTGTCAGCATCCAGTTTCTGTTTGGGCGCAGCACTGACGAATTTCTGTTTGGCGTAATAATCAGCCATCAACGCAACCTCTTCATCCGAGTAGCCTTTGGCAATTCGGCCCATAATGGTGCTGTGGCGGGAGCCGTCTTTGTAGTATTCCATCACTTCCTTGATATATTCTGCTGACTTACCAGCAATCGTAGGCGCGGCGGGCCCGGTGCTCACTCCGTTGGTACCGTGGCAACCGGCACAGGTATTGGCCAGCATACTTGCGCTTGGTGCAGCCATAAGCTGTGAACTACCAAGCAGCAGGACTGACCCCATTAACATGGCATGCGATTTCTTGGCAGGCATGTTGTGTCTCCTCTCTTTGCTAAGTTAACAATTCATTTTACGGTGGATCCACAGTAGTCTGTGTTTCTAACCGGTGTTGATCGTTTATGATCAACTTCAGTTGTTTTCAGAGCCTGTGTTTGTGATGAAATCACAGTCAAGCCGCAGGCGTCATCGTAAGACTCTAATAACAAAAACTACCCGCGTCAAAGGTTTAATAAGATTTTTTATTCTTTTTTTTAGAAGAACTGATTAATGATGTGTTTTTGTGTCAGATTGTCAGTTATTAATTTGATTAATCGCGGTTCGCTCTAATATATCAGTATATAATGAATTAGGCATATAGCACCCAGGTACAGTTAAAAGTGATGAAGTTACACTCGTAACATTGGTGTTTCTCGGTTTTATACAAACGTAAAACGCAATCCCGATCATTTGCATATGTTAATTGGATCGATCTATGTTCGCCGATTGAAGACGCAATGCATTCATCACCACGATTAAGGAACTGAGCGACATACCGATCGCCGCACCCCATGGCGGGATATAACCGGCCGCTGCAAACGGGACCGCGATCAGGTTATAACCGCCTGCCCAGGCAAAGTTCTGCAATATATTCTTTCGGGTTTTGCGTGCCAGCGTCCGTGCAAGCGACAACGATCTCGGATCATCCCCGAGAAGTATAAAATCGCTGCTGACATTGGCCAGGTCGGTTGCATCAGAAAAGGAGACCGAAACATCGGCAGCAGCCAGTGTCGGTGCATCATTGATGCCATCGCCAAACATTGCAATCCGATGTCCCTGTCGTTGGCGAGATTGAGTAAAGGCAAGCTTGTCGTGGGGCGACATGTCGGCGTGACATTCGCTGATACCCAGATGTTCACACAACCTGGATACATTCCTGCGCGCGTCACCGCTGAGAACCACAAGATGGCTGACCCTGGATTTCAACAGGCGCGCCAGCATATCACCGACGCCAGGGCGAACCGGATCATCGAAACTCAGCACGGCCTGCACGCCATCCGGATTTGCCAGCAAGGACACCAGCTCTCCCCTGTCGCTGCATGCCTCCAGCAACGATGCGGTATCGCCTGTGAGTTCGTTTCCCTGCAATACAAACCCGGCCTTACCCAGGCGCCATTCCCTGCCATCGATCTGTGCGATCACACCGGCACCGGGTACGTTGGTCAAGCTCGCCGGTTCGGTCCCGCCATCAGCTGTGCTCGATTGCACGGCTTTCGCGAGTGGGTGTTCAGAATCGCGTGACAGCGCGGAGGCATACGCCAGGCACTGGTCATGACCAAGGTCGCCGACCGGATAGACTTTTGATAACGCAGGGCGGCCCTGAGTCAAAGTCCCTGTCTTGTCGAACACGAAGGTATCACTGCCTGCCAGATCATCGAGTGAGCGCATGCGCAGCGGCAAAACACCCAGTTCCATAAAGCGGCCTGCGCTAACCGCGAGCGCCACCGGTGTTGCCAGCGCCAGCGCACATGGGCAGGTTACGATCAATACCGCGATCGTATTGGGCAGCCAGACATCCGGGTCGTTTTGCAGCCAGTACCCTGCGGTCGAAACCGCAATGACCAGGATTGCCGCGACAAACCAGCCGGCGGCCTGTTCTGCGAGGACCGCATAACGTGGCCGCTGTTCCAGGCCGCGCTCGACGAGCTGCTGGATTTCGCTCAGGGTGGAAGACTGCAGGGTTCGTGTGACGCGCAGTACGACCGGCTGCTCGCCATTGACCGACCCTGCAACAACGTGATCGCCGTGTTGTTTCAACACGGGATGCGCTTCACCGGTTATCAATGACTCGTCGAAACTGCTGCTCCCACGACTGATCGTGCCATCCACAGGAACGGTTTCACCCGGTACCAGGCTGATCAGATCACCAGGTAACAGGGCTTCAATGGCAGTGGCCTCACGGCTGCCGTCGCTTTCAATGCGTTGAGCCGTTCTGGGTGTGAATCGTGACAGCCTGTCGAGGTGGTTGGCTGCGCGGAGTTTACCGCCAAGTTCGTACCTGCGTGCGAGCAACAGCAGGAACACGAACATCGCGATGGAGTCATAATACACGTCGCCGCTGCCGCTCAGTGTGGCATGCAGACTGCCTGCATAGGCGAACACCAGACCAAGGACCACGGGTATGTCCATACCCAGGCGCCGGTTGCGCAGATCGCCCCAGGCGCCTGCAAAAAATTCCTGCCCCGGATAAGCCAGCAACAGTGTCGCCAGCACCAGGCTGGTCCAGCGACCGATGCTGACCCACAGCGGCAGCCCGGTGGCTGCAGTTGTATCAGCCATAAAGTAGCTGGCCAGCGAGAAATTCATTACCAGCATGCCGACGGCGCCGGCAAAAATCAGTCGCTCGGTACTGCGGCGGCGGCGCAGTTTCTGCAACAACGCATTGCGCGAAGCATCGTAGGGATGGGCGATATAACCGATGTCGGCAATCGCACCGAGTATCTGACTTAAGCGGATCGATTCCGTTTGCCAGCGCACGCGCGCTCGCTGGGTAATATCGTCGATATGGACGTCAATGATTCCCGGCAGACTGCGAAGGTGTTTTTCGTTCAACCACAGGCAGGCGGGACAGCGTATATTCTCCAGCAGCAGAGTCGCCTCGCTCCACTCGTTCTGAGTTGAAACAAACCCCTGCTGAATCTCAGGTCGGTCATAAAGCGTGAGCTGTTCGAGAAAATCGGGCAGGACCTGCTGATTGGCGGTTACCGCCTGCTCGGTACGATGCTGGTAATAGTCAGCCAGCCCGGCATCGATGATTGCCTTGCAGACAGCGCGGCAACCGTGACAGCAAAACGCTCTGGGCTGCCCGTCTACCTCCAGTGCCGGTACCTGCTGTGTTTCAGGAACCGGCAGACCACAGTGAAAGCAGGTGCTCAATTAGCGTCGGTCTGTCCAGGTTAACGCTTTACTCTTCTTCCTCTTCATCCTCGTCCTCATCCGGAAGATAAGTGGCGTAATAGTCGGCCAGCGCTTCGATCTCGTCTTCGGTCAGGGACTTGCTGATATCCCGCATGCGTCCGTAGATGTCGTTTTCACGGTCTTCTTCCTGGAAGGCGACCAGGCTGTCGACCAGGTAGGTCCGGTTCTGTCCGGCCAACGCGGGATGATCAAACTGTCCACCCTGACCTCGGCGACCATGGCAGGATGCACAGGCTTTAAGCAATCGCTCGGGGTCACCGTAAAAAACCAGCTTGCGTACTGCGTCTGTCAGAACCCTGTCCGGATTTGCCGGTGCCGGCGACAGTGAAGCAAACCAGGCGGCCAGGTCAGCCATCTGTTCATCTTCAAGCTCCCTGACGTTCTTGTACATATCGCGGTCATCACGCTTCTTGTCCTTGTAGTCCCTGAGTTGCTTGAACAGATAGGAGGCGCTCATGCCGGCGATATTGATATCGTCCGGATCATCAGACACCCCGGCATCACCGTGACACTTGGCGCACTTGCTTTCTTCAGCCAGCGCCTTGCCTGCTTGCGGGTCCGCTGACTTCAACAACTTGATCGTGGCCAGATCGAACGCAACCGCCGATGAAGGTTCCGCGTTTACAACGGGAGTAAAAAGTAGCAGTGCCGTGATTACAGAAATATAAGGTTTCATCTTTATATACTCCATGGCACAGTACCGTAGGTATCCAGCAGGAAGAACTGAAGGATCGGATAACCGTAGCTGGCCACCATGTAGACCACAATCAGTCCCACCCAGAATCCAAAGCTGTTCATCAGGTGCGGCATGCGCGCAACAGGATGCAGCGGCTCGGCGTACTCGACTTCGGGATTGTCGACCGGCTGGCTGTTGCCATGCGTCCCGAACAGAACCATGACCAGCATCAATGCCGAGACCACCAGTATTGCGCCGCCGACGATCATCAGCATCTCCGATGTGATCCAGGACTGAACCAGTGACTCATCATAGGGTGTCGACGAGACGCGTCGTGGCTGACCTGCAATACCTATCTGGTGCCAGGGCAAGGTCAGCGTCAACATGCCGACAAACCACAGCCATAACTGGGCATTGGCCAGTTTGACCGAAGACAACGCCTTGCCCGTCATTTTCGGCCAGATGTAGTAGGCGGCACCGAAGTACATGATCACTGTGGTGCCGGCGAAGATCAGGTGAAAATGGCCCGTTACCCACTGGGTGTTATGCACCATCGCGTTCATCGAATAGCTCGCGTTGATCATGCCGCCGAAACCGCCGAAGATCAGCATCAGCATCGCCAGGCACGCCGCAAGCACGATCGGATTGTTCCAGGGTAACGCAGCTATCCAGCCGAACAGGCCCTTGCCGCCGCGGAGCCGGCCCGCAACCTCCAGTGATGCGATTACGGTAAAACCGGTAATCAGGGTTGGCACCGCGACCATGAAGGTGCCGGTCATGTGAAGGAATTTCCAGCCGGCTGCCTGGAAGGGATCCATGTAGAGGTGGTGGAAACCGATCGGCACCGAGAACACCAGTAGCAGTATAAAGGCGAAGCGTCCCATCTGATCGCTGAACAGCCTGCCCCCTGCGGCACTCGGAACCAGGGTATACAGTGCTATGTAGGCCGGGAACAGCCAGAAATACACGATCGCATGCAGTGTCCACGAGAACAGCGTGCGCGCCAGACCGACATCAACGGTATCAATCAGACCCAGTGACCAGGGTATCAACTGGAACAGCACTTCCGATGCAACGCCGAGACTGGTGATAAACCACAGAATTGCATTCGCAGTCGTTCCATACATCGCAAGTGGCACGGTCTCGCCCGGATGTGCTTTTTTCCAGACCGCCAGCATCATCACCATCTCCAGGCACCAGACCCAGGAGCCGACCACCAGCAGTGCCGCACCGATATAAAACGCCGGGTGCGCCATCAGCGGCGGATAGAAGGTATAAAGTACCGAGGCATTACCCGTGAGTAACGGCACTGCTGCCAACACGACACCGGCCATACAGAGCCAGAAGCCAAACCACGCCAGCGGTTTGTTCCAGATATCCTGCTTGAGGCTGGTTGATGCCGTGTAATAACCGAAACCGACGATAAAGAAGGTTGTCAGCACGAAGCCCATCAACACACCATGCGTGGATACGCTGCCGAAATACAGTTCGGGCGATTTCAGTGCCGGCACCAGGTCGATTCTTTCGATCACCTGGTAGAGGCCGAGCAACGCCGCTGCTGTAAATGCCGTGAAAGCAACCCACATATTAGCCAGCCCGAGGCTGACTGCTTTTGTAGAGTGACTCATCAGGATGCACCTCCGGCTGACTTCGGCAACACAATCAGGCGCGACCACATGCTGTCATGACCCAGACCGCAGTATTCGTTACACAGAAAGGAATATTTTCCGGGTGTCGGGAAAGAGGTATTCACCTCCGAGATATAACCGGGAACCACCATCGTCGCGGCATTGGTGAACGGCACATGAAAACCGTGCAGCACATCGGCACTGGCCACCCTGAACTTGACCGGGGTGTCGGCTGGTACTTCGATCACCGACGGATAGAAACCATAGCGGGCCGCAACCATGGTGACCGTCAGGCTGCCGTCATCATTTTCCTTCACACCCAGGTTATCTTCGGCAAACTCTTCGGTCAGGTGTAAACGTGACGAGTCGATGGTTTCAACATTACTCGGCGGGTGCATGTTGCTGGCGACTGCATACAGGCCGAGCAGACCACCCATTACAAATGCCATGATGATGGAAATCCAGATCCAGCGTCTTTCCAGATCATCATCGCATATCGCCTTGAATGGATCGTGCATCCTGATCTCCTCTAGCTAACCGGGCCATGTGTCAGAAACATGAAAAAGAACATGAACGCCCAGCCACCGGCCAGTGCGACGGCCAGTAGTATCATCAGCGCAAATGTACCTTTCGGTGCATCCTTTATGGCTTCCTGTTGTTCTTGCGTTAAATTGCTCATACGCGATATCTCCTGGTCTTTATCAGGTTCGCAATGTTTGTTCGATTGTGTAGACCAACAGATCTACGCATTACGGCGGCTCATTACCAGCATGCTTATTCGCACCCGCCTGGTGAGCGAAATGCGAATAATAATAATGCAGATATCCGATTGTGTGAATAACTATTTGATAAATAGGTGGTTAGCAAGCCAGAAATGCGACAAATTGACAGGAATTTGGCGGTTTTCAATCACTGGATTACAGAACACATTCATGTGTTCTGTCCTTCGGGCCAGCCTGAAGCTGCTCAAATCTGCTCCAGGCAGATTTAGTTCAGCTAACAACGTGCTGGAATGACGATGTGGGGCACAACGGGTTTGCCATACCCTGTGTGGGGGCAGGAGTTTTGCGCTGACAAAGCGACTGGATTCCAGCTGACAGCATGCTGGAATGACGGAGAAATGTACGTAATTAATTGTCATGTCATACCTGCGAAAGCAGGTATCCAGCGTCTATTCAATGTCCGGCTTTCCGCTAATTACGTTCAGGTAAATCGCTCCAACGCACATGCGGCGCTAACCGGTTCTCTGCAGGTAGGCACGGTAGCCCAGCAGCACCAGTAAAATGCTCGCATAAATCAACGGTTCGAGCGTGTCCGCCTTGACCAGCCAGAGAAAATGCAGAACGCCCAGCACGGCGATCACGTAGACCAGCTTGTGCAACTTGACCCAGTTCTTTTTCAATCGACGCATCATGCTGTTGGTCGATGTTGCAGCCAGCGGTATCAGCAGTACAAAAGCGATGAACCCGACGGTGATGAACGGACGTTTGGGAATGTCCTTCACGATTTCGATCCAGTCGAAATAATGATCAAACCAGATGTAGGTCAGAAAATGCAGGCAGGCATAGAAAAATGTAAACAGACCGAACATGCGTCGCAATTTGATCAGCCAGCTGCTACCGGTCAGACGCCGGAAAGGCGTAATCGTCAGCGTAATCAACAGAAAGCGTAAGGTCCAGTCCCCGGTCTCGTGCGTGATTCTCTCGACCGGATTGGTACCGAGGCTGTCATTGACCAGCCCAACCACCAGCAACGCAAACGGAACCAGGCAAAGAATAAATAACGCTGGTTTGATGACATATGAAACCGTCTTGTCAGCAGGTCGCACAAACATTCTGATATCTGTGAAATAGTTATCTAGCTGCGAAGAACGCGAAATACGCGAATTGTCTTATGTAAATATTTCATATCCAGCTATTGCGCTGTCTGCGTTGTTCGCGGCTAAAACAGCCTTGGTCTGCTGTGTTAATAATTCGGTTTAACTGAAAGGAATGTAAGAATCAGAAGTTTTTGACCAGGTCCATGCCCTGATACAAATGCGCCACCTGTTCGCCGTAACCGTTGAACATCAGGGTATCGATTTTCGGTTTCCAGATCGGCGCGCCGATGCGACGTTCCTTTTTCTGGCTCCAGCGCGGATGATCGACATTCGGATTCACGTTTGAATAGAAACCGTATTCCCTGGGCGCCGACTCGTTCCATGTGGTTCTCGGCTGCGTTTCCATGAAGCGGATCTTGACGATCGATTTAATGCTCTTGAAACCATACTTCCAGGGTACCACCAGCCTGATCGGTGCGCCGTTCTGGTTGGGCAGGATTTCACCGTACAGACCGACTGCCATTATCGGCAGTTCGTTCATCGCTTCATCGATACGCAGCCCCTCGACATAGGGCCAGTCGAGTACACGCCGTTTCTGTCCCGGCATGCGCGACTTGTCATACAGCGTGGTGAATTCGACATATTTCGCATTCGCATTCGGTTCAAACGTCTTCAACATGTCCGCCAGCGAAAAACCGACCCAGGGTATGACCATCGACCAGCCTTCAACGCACCGGAGCCGATAGATATATTCCTGTAATGCGTAGGGTTTGATGAAATCTTCGAGATCGAAGGTACCGGGTTTGCTGCATTCACCTTCTACCGTGATACTCCAGGGTTTCGGATCAAAGTTAACGGCGTTCTTCGCCGGATCTGATTTGCCGGTACCGAATTCATAGAAGTTGTTATAGGTCGTAATGTCTTCAAAACTGTTGAGTACTTCATCCGTACTGTGCGGGCTTTTTGCCAGCTCGGGCCAGCGTTTGGCCCATGCCGGCAGCATCGCATCGCCCGCAAGCAGAACACTGGCACCCAGCGCATGCTGCATAAACCTGCGGCGATCCAGGTAAACCGATCGCGGTGTGATTTCCGAGGGTTTGATATCCGTTGCTTTTCTGATCAGTATGGCCATACCTTTTTCCTTCCGGGTTTTCAGTGTGGACAAACTTAACGCCAGCGAGTTCGCTGGCTAATGAATAATGAAAAATGAAAAATGAATTATTAAAAATTTATACCAGGAAAATTGCGTGCAGAAAGCCAGTTATTATTCATTCTTCATTATTAATTATCCATTGTTAATTAACCCAGACCCTCGCATTGCGGAACAACCTCATCCACGGTGCATCCTCGCCCCACTCATCGGGGTGCCAGGAGTTCTGCACGGTTCTGAAGACGCGCTCCGGGTGCGGCATCATGATGGTGGCGCGGCCGTCATCGCTGGTGAAGCCTGTCAGACCCTCCGGTGAGCCGTTCGGATTCAGCGGATAGTTTTCGGTGGGTTTGCCATCGTGGTCGATGTATCGAATCGCTGAATGCAGACCTTCGGGTTTACTGCCCTGTTTGTATTCGGCGCGGCCTTCGCCGTGGGCAACTGCGATCGGCATACGCGAGCCCTGCATACCCGCCAGCAGTATCGACGGCGAGTCCGTCACCTCAACCAGGCTGAAGCGCGCTTCGAACTGCTCGGAGCTGTTGCGTACAAAGTGCGGCCACAGCTCGGCGCCGGGAATCAGTGATTTCAGATTGGCCATCATCTGGCAGCCATTACAGACACCCAGGCTGAAGGTGTCATCACGGTTGAAGAAAGCAGCGAAGGTATCGCGGGCGCGGCTGTTGAACAAGATGGTTTTCGCCCAACCCTCACCGGCGCCCAGAACGTCACCGTATGAGAACCCGCCACAGGCCACCAGCCCCTTGAACTCATCAAACTGCAGACCGTGCTCGATGATATCGCTCATGTGCACATCGATGCACTCGAAACCGGCACGGTCAAAGGCTGCCGCCATCTCCAGCTGTCCGTTAACACCCTGTTCACGCAGTATTGCCATTTTGGGCCGGGTTGCGCTGGCAATATACGGTGCGCTTATATTCTCATCCGGATCGAAATCCAGGCTGATATTGATACCGTGATCATAGGCCGCGATGGCATCAAACTCCTGCTGTGCACAGACCGGATTGTCGCGCAATGCCTGGATGCGATAACTGGTTTCACTCCAGGTCTGCTGCAGTACGTCCCGGGTGGCAGCAAATACCAGGCGCCCGCTTCGGTACATGCTGATATGACTGTTTGCCGTGACGGTGCCGAGCATATGGGTGCATGCCTCGAGCCGGTGAGACGACAGTATGGCATTGACCCGGTCGGCATCCGCCGACTTGATCTGGATTACGCCACCCAGCTCTTCACTGAACAGCGCCGCAACCGTATCCGCCGCCAGTGAATCGAGTTCGATTTCCAGCCCGCAGTGGCCGGCAAACGCCATTTCACACAGGCAGGCCAGCAAGCCACCATCGGAGCGATCGTGCCAGGCGAGTATCAGGCCTTCACGATTCAGCTGCTGCAGCGCGGTGAAGAAAGATTTGAACTGCTCGACGTCATCGAGATCGGGCGGTTCATCGCCGATCTGCTTGCAGGATTGCGCCAGTGCAGAGGCACCCAGCCTGTTCCTGCCATTGCCGAGGTCGATCAACAGGACCCCGGTCGCCCCTTTATCGGTTCGAAGCTGCGGCGTCAGTGTGTGTCTGACATCATTGACAGGCGCGAACGCCGAAATGATCAACGACAGTGGTGCGGTAACGGCTTTCTGTTCACCGTCCTGCTCCCACACGGTTTTCATCGACATCGAATCCTTGCCCACCGGAATTGCGATGCCGAGTTGTGGACATAACTCCATGCCCACGGTTTTTACCGTATCGTAAAGTTTTGCATCTTCACCGGGATGCCCTGCCGGCGCCATCCAGTTGGCCGAGAGTTTGATATCCGAAAGCTGGCTGATGTCCGCTGCAACCATATTGGTCAACGCTTCGGCGATCGCCATGCGGCCGGACGCGGGCGCATTGAGCAAAGCTATCGGTGTGCGCTCGCCCATAGCCATTGCTTCGCCGGTATAGGTTTCAAACGAGGCTGTCGTCACAGCGACGTCCGCGACCGGGACCTGCCAGGGGCCGACCATCTGGTCACGTGTCACCATACCGGTCACCGAGCGGTCACCGATGGTGATCAGGAACGCCTTGCTGGCGACCGAGGGCATGCGCAGGACATCGAAAGCCGCCTGTTTGATATCGATCCCGGAGGTATCGAAACCCTTGTGCCGGACTTCGAGCCGCTGGACATCTCGCAGCATTTTCGGCGGCTTGCCCAGCAGCACCTCCAGCGGCATATCCACCGGTTTATTATTGAAATGGCTATCGGTGACCGTCAGCTGCAAGGCTTCTGTTGTTTCGCCGAGGATGGCGTAGGGGCAGCGCTCACGCTCACACAGGGTCTTGAAGTTTTCCAGCTTGTCGGGGTCGACTGCGATGACATACCGTTCCTGGGATTCATTGCACCAGATCTGCATCGGTGTCATGCCAGGCTCGTCATTGTGCACCTCGCGCAGTTCGAATTCGGCGCCACGGCCACCGTCATGCACCAGTTCGGGCAGGGCATTGGAAAGCCCGCCGGCGCCGACGTCGTGGATCGAGAGAATCGGATTGTCGGCGCCCTGCTTCCAGCAACCGTCGATGACTTCCTGGCAGCGTCTTTCGATTTCAGGATTGCCACGCTGCACCGATGCAAAATCGAGGTCTTCGGCACTGGCACCGCTGTCCATCGAAGAGGCTGCACCGCCGCCCAGTCCGATCAGCATCACCGGCCCACCAAGCACGATAATCGGCGTGCCAGGGGGAAGCGGCAGTTTTTCGATATGCTGTTCGCGGATATTGCCGTAGCCGCCGGCCAGCATGATCGGTTTGTGATAGCCGCGCACTTCCTCGCCGTTTTCAGCGGGTACGGTTTCCTCGAAGGTGCGGAAGTAGCCGGCGATATTGGGTCGCCCGAACTCGTTGTTGAAGGCGGCTGCGCCGATCGGCGCTTCGATCATGATATCGAGCGCAGATACAATGCGCTCGGGCTTGCCGTGATCCGTTTCCCACGGCTGTGCAAACTCCGGGATATTCAGGTTCGAGACCGAAAACCCGCAGAGGCCGACCTTCGGCTTGGAGCCCCTGCCGGTCGCTCCTTCGTCCCGTATTTCACCGCCAGAGCCCGTGGCCGCGCCGGGGAACGGGGAAATCGCAGTCGGATGATTATGCGTCTCCACCTTCATCAGCATAGCGATGTGCTCTTCGGTGTAGACATAGCGGTTGTCGGCATCGGTCATCCAACGCTTGCCGTGATGCGAGCTGATTACCGCCGAATTATCACTGTACGCGCTGAGAACGTTGTCGGGGTGCAGGTCGTGTGTATTGCGAATCATCCTGAACAGGGAACGGTCCTGTTCGACCCCATCGATGATCCAGTCGGCATTGAAGATCTTGTGCCGGCAGTGCTCGGAATTGGCCTGGGCAAACATCATCAGTTCAGCGTCACCTGGATTACGCCTGATCGACGTAAAGTAATCGACCAGGTATTCGATCTCATCGGGAGACAGCGCCAGCCCCATGGCCGCGTTGGCTTCCACCAGGGCTTGCTTGCCACCGTTGATCACATCAACCGTCTCACCCGGTTGAGGTTCGGCATGAGAGAACAGGATCGACGCGTCGTCATAGCTTGTCAGTACCATTTCAGTCATTCGATCATGCAGCGCATGCGCGACGATGCGTCGTTCGTTATCGCTGAATTCGTGCCCGTCGGTAGCGCCAACCGTATAGGCTATGCCGCGTTCCAGGCGGAGAATCCTGTTCAGTCCGCAGTTGTGGGCGATGTCGGTCGACTTCGATGACCAGGGAGAAATCGTGCCTGCGCGCGGGGTTACCAGGAACAGCTCGCCATCGCACGCGCTGTCACTGATTGCCGGGCCGTACTCGAGCAGCCTGTGCAAAACTTTGCTTTCATCCTGCGTTAGCTCGCCCTCAATATCGACAAAATGGATGTAATGTGAAGCGATGCAGCTGACGGTCGGAATCTGTTGTTTGATCTCGGCGAGCAGTTTTTCCAGGCGAAAACTGGACAGCGCGGGGGATCCGGTAAAAAACTGCATTCTTGCGATGCCTTGTCGATAGGAAAGAAAGCGGGGATTCTAATGCAATCCAGAGGCCGAGAAAACCTTCCAGCCAGACCACGGCAAAGCACCCTGCCAGGGAACTTGTAGCAGGACTGGCGGTCAGAGCGTATAATTGCAGAGTGGCTTGACCAGCCAGCAACAATCTTCGGGGGTGACACGGCTTCGACGTGGGTAGTGAAACCGGAGGTGCATGCCGAGGTGCGATGACCTCGTAAATCCAACCGCAAACTTTATAGTTGCCAACGACGACAACTACGCTTTAGCAGCTTAATAACCTGCGTAAAGCCCTCGGCCTGATGCGTGCCTGTACGCTCAGTTAACCGGGGTCGCTAATACAGGATCGCGATGAAGCATTTCCGGTGTGGATTCGTTAAAACTCATCCGGAATCGCTTTGTATTTTCCCTGCCCGTCGGGTAATACATAGTTAAACTAATAGGCGGAATAAGCATGTAGAGCCGATGGCGGAGGACTTGCGGACGCGGGTTCGAGTCCCGCCACCTCCACCAGACCAGACAAAAGCCACCTTCAGGGTGGCTTTTGTTTTTCCTGTCGGCCATCAACCTTTGCCTTATGTCACCCGGATTTTCCTGATACGAACGCGTCGCAGATACAGGCTTAACAGCATCATCAAGGTAACAAGGTAAATCTCACCGCTTTACATCTCGCCGATTACTCGCCCAAATGCCTCGACCTGCTGCCAGTCGGTAAACTCGTTCACCGTGGTTGGATCGGTGGGACCTTTGGTCATCCACATGATGAAACGGATGATCGTTCGGTCCATGAAACTGTATCTCGGGTAATCGATCTTGCCGGCAAACACGGCGAGTTTCATTGGCTGCCAGGGAATCTGCTTGAGGAATTTCTTCAGATAGGGATTGGTATCCGGGTCGCGTTTTTCCGGTTTTCGCGCGACCACATTGACCGAAAAGAACGCATTCGGCTTGCTGTCGAGTATGTCCCGATACCGGTTGATGAATTCGTAGACCTGCTTGCTGTGTTTGCCGTAGCGGATGCTCGCACCGACAATAATCTTGTCAAATGCGGTCAGATCGATCTTTGGGTCGTCGTCGAGACGCACGACATCAACCCGGTGATCTTGCTGTGCGATCACCTGCTGCAAACGATGACTGATTTTGGCCGTGTGACCATCGGTGGTCGAATACAGAATCAGAACACTGGCCATGTTTATGCCTGGTGTATTCGCCGTACGCTCACCTGCTCAATGCTGCGGCTGGTTGCCTGCAGGATCTTGACCTCGAGATCGTCGATCACAAAGACTTCATCCACACGCGGAATTTTTTCGGTATGACTGAGGATCCAGAATCCGACCGTATCGGTCGGCTTGCCCGGCAGATCGATTTCAAACATCGACTCGATAACTCTGAGTTCGGCTGAGCCGGCAACCTTTAATTCATCATCGGAAATGACCTCTGCCTCGGTTGGTGCAAGATCACTCTCGTCGTAAATCTCACCGACCAGCTCTTCCATCACATCTTCAAGCGTGACGACACCGCGTTCTTCACCAAACTCGTCGACGACAATCGCAAAGATGCGGTTGTGGCGCTTGAACTTGGCAAACAAATCGTCGATGGCGAGATACTGGGGCACATAAAGCGGTTCGTGTGCGATACTTTCGATGGCCTTGTCGTGGCTTTCATTGGCCGATGCTTCCAGCAGGTCTCTCAGATGAAGCAGCTTGTAAAAATGATTGGTTTCCTTGTTCAACAGCGGAATACGTGAATACGGTTTGCGGATCACAATCGGCAGTACTTCGGCGACCGTCTGGCGACCATTGAGTGAAAATACATCACGCATCGGCGTCATCACGTCCCGGACAGTCAGATCGTTGAAACTGAAGACACGCTCGATGATCTCCTTCTCCCCGTGCTGGATTTCGCCTTCCTGCACACCATAGCCGAGCATGCTGATCAGTTCGGACTCGGTGACCGTCGGCTCTTCCTTGCCGCCGGTCAGCTGGTAAACCCAGGTGGTAAACTTGCTGAACATCCATACCAACGGATAGATCAGGCGCATGAATGTCAGTAACGGCAATGCAATGAACAGCGAGATACGTTCGGGATAACGTGTTGCCAGACTCTTGGGTGTAATCTCGCCGAACACGAGGATGAACAGCGTCAACAGCCCGACCGCAATCCCCGGCCCGACACTGCCTAACTCCCGGGTAGCAATGACGGTCGCCATCGCCGACGCGGCGATGTTGACCAGGTTGTTGCCGATCAGGATCGTGGTCAACATCTGCGATGGATCCTGCTTCAGCCGGTACAGTGCAGCCGAGCCGACACGTCCTTCTTTCACCAGTGCCTGCACACGTCCCATCGACAATCCGATCAGCGCAGTCTCTGATCCGGAAAATACACCGGAAAGAATCAGCAGCCCGAGCAGTATCGCAAATTCACCCATGAGTCATTGAATACCTGAATAGCACCAAGTCATTGTCTGTAATGTGGATATTACCAATATTAGCGAATAATCCGGGACAGCCCAACAAAATTGCTATCGGGTTTTGATCGGTATCAGCTTGTGCCTTCACGTAATGTCCTCACCGGCGGATGGGCCAGTACGCTGCGCGTACCCAGCAGACCGGCGCTGGCAACGATGACGATGCCGCTCAATAAGCCCGTCAACGCAACCGTGACATCAAGCTGGTATTCGAACTTGAAAATGGTCTCGGCCAGCACCCAGGCCAGCGTGGTTGCCGACAGGCCGGCGAGCAATCCGGACATTGCACCCAGGGTGGTGAACTCCGCAAACAGGCCGAGTATCAGCGTTTTCTTTTGCGCGCCCAGTGTCCGCAATACTGCATTCTCAAAGCGCCGCTCATCCTGGTTGGCCTGAATCGCGGCATACAGTACCGCCAGTCCCGCCAGAATCGTGAACAGGAAGATAAACTCGACCGCGAGCGAAACGCGGTCCATGATGCCGCGCACGCGCTGCATGATGGCATCGACATCGATCAAGGTGATATTGGGATACTGACGCACCAGCTGATCCAGCTGTCGGCGCTGCTCAGCGTCCAGGTAAACGCTGGTGACCCAGTTTGCCGGCTTGTCTTCCAGTATGCCCGGTGGAACAACCGTAAAGAAATTGATATTGAACGTATCCCAGTCGACGGCGCGAAGGCTGGTGATGGTGAACTCGATAATCGATCCGTTGACGTCGAACCCGAGCACATCGTTCAGTGAAAGACGCAATGTATTGGCCAGTTTTGCTTCCAGCGATAACATCGGTGCACCGAAATCCGCTCTGCTCCACCAGGCACCGGCAACCATCGTGTTATCGACCTGCATGTGTTCAGCCCAGGATAGATTGAATTCACGGGTGATCATGTGCCTGGCACGCTCGGTTTCGTAATCGGATGTGCGTACCGGTAAACCGTTGATCTCGACCAGCCGTGCCCGCACCATCGGATAGAGCCGGGTGTTGCGTACACCGCGCTCCCTGAAATAACTACTGATACCCTCGACCTGATCGGGCTGAACATTGATCACAAAATGATTCGGTGCATTCGCCGGCAGGCTGCGTTGCCAGTCGTCGAGCAGGTCGGAGCGTACCGTCGACAACAGCAGCATCACCATGATGCCCAGTCCGAACGCCACGATCTGAATCACGCTGCTGGCCGGTCGCCTGGCGATGTTGGCCAGACCGAATCGCCAGGCCACACCGACCCTGCTGCGCAAACGATTCAGTGCCAGGATCAGCAGGTACGCCGCCAGCGCAAGCAGCGCCAGTGTCGTCATGATACCGCCGAGTACGGTCGCGACCAGTCTGATGTCGCCGATCTGCCAGTACAGCAGCAAGGCCATACAGGCAATGACGCTAAGATAAATGATCCAGCCGCTGACGGGACTGACCGGCACATCCTTGCGCAACACCCGTAAGGGTGGAACCCGCTTCAGCGACAACAGGGGCGGGATCGCAAAGCCGGTCAGCATCACGATACCTGTGGCATAACCCAGCAACAACGCCTTGAACGATGGCGGCGGCAAATGCGCCAGAACCAGCTGATCGAGCAGTTCGGTGATTACAAACTGGGTCAACAAGCCGAGCAGACAGCCGACACTGCTGGCTAACAGCGACAGCCACAGCATCTCCAGGGTAAACAAACGGATGATGACCTGTTGCGGCAGACCCAGGCAGCGCATCATCGCACCGGTGTCGAGATGTCGACTGGTGAAGCGGTACGCGACCGTGGCAACCGCGACACCGGCGAGCAATACGCTGATCAGGGCGGCAAGGCCGAGAAATTGCTGTGCCCTGTCCAGTGCGGTATTGAGCTCGGGGCGCCCTTCTTCCACCGTCAGGATCTGCTCACCCTGCTGCAGGCTGTCCTCGATCGCATCGCGATAGCTGTCGATACGTTCACGCGCCCCGGCTATCAACACCCGGAAACTGGAAAGCGCCCCGGTCGTGATCAGGCCGGTGTCATCAAGGTCGGCCCGGTTCATCATCACGCGCGGCGCAACACTGAACATGTCACCGGCACGGTCGGGTTCATAACGCAGTACCTTGCGTATCGTGAACGCCGAGTTGCCCAGGCTGACCTGATCGCCCACCTCGACATCCAGCCGCTGCAGCAGGCGCGCTTCGACCCAGACGTCCCCGGCAACCGGAATCTCCGTGGTGGCTTCATCATCGCCGAAAGGCGTATCACTGATACGCAGCACGCCGCGCAACGGGTAAGCTTCGCTGACCGCCTTGACCTCCGCCAGTTGCAGCCGTTCTGCGTGCAACACGATGCTGCGGAATGTGGTCGTGGTCGCGACCTGAAAATTATTTTCCCGTGCACCTGCGATATGATCGGTCACATCCTGACGGGACGAACTGATCACCAGGTCTGCGCCGATCAGTTCGGCTGACTGCTCCTTCAGGCCACGCTCGATCCGGTCGGTGAAGAAGCCGACCGCGGTGATACTGGTCACCGCGATGATCAGGCCAATTGCAAGAATCGTGAGTTCGCCGCCACGCCAGTCACGCCATAGCATGCGCCATGAATTGAACCAGAGAAACCTGAAGCCGCTGTGCGAGGCCCGCCCGGACATGGTCATGCAGTCCCGCTGTCAACCAGCCTGCCGGCATCGAGCCGCAGGCGACGATCGCACAAGCGTGACAGTTGATCATCGTGTGTCGCCATGATCAGCGTTGTGCCATGCTCGGTGTTTAGCTCGAACAGCAGCTCGATGATGCGTTTGCCGGTCTCGCTGTCCAGGTTGCCGGTGGGCTCATCCGCAAACAAACAGCGCGGCTGTGTCGCGAACGCGCGCGCGATCGCACAGCGTTGCTGTTCGCCACCGGACAGCTGGTTTGGATAGTGATGGATGCGCTCACCGAGACCGACGCGGTCGAGCAGTTCTTCAGCCGTCCTGCGTGGATGGGGTGCCTGCGCCAGCTCCAGCGGCAGCATCACGTTTTCCAGCGCGGTCATACCGAACAGCAGCTGGAAATTCTGAAACACAAAGCCGACCAGTTCGGCCCTGATCTGTGCACGACCGTCTTCATCGAACTCATTCAGCTTGCGATTGTCCATGATGATATCTCCGCGGGTCGGGGCGTCGAGACCGGCAAGCAGTCCCAGCAGCGTGGTTTTACCCGATCCCGAAGCACCCAGTACCGCCACCGATGTCCCCGCATCTATCTGAAAATTGATATCATCAAGCAGGGTCAGTACACCTTCACGGGTGGTGACCTGTTTGCCCAGCTTGCGGGCCTCGACAAAGGTGTTGGATGTGTTCTCAGCCATGAATCCAGGAATCTCCGGTTTTATACTGACGCTGTTACTGGCGGTTGTGCCCGCGCATAACCATACTGTGTTTGCCGCGAATATAACACCGCAATCGATTCTGGTTTTAGGCGACAGCCTCAGCGGCGCCTGGGGCATCGATACCGATGCAGGCTGGGTCGCGCTGCTGCAGCAGCAGGTCACTCAACAGGGCTACAACTATCGGGTGATCAACGCAAGCGTCAGCGGCGACACCACGCGCACCGGCCTGGGCCGGATTGATAACGCCCTGCAACAGCACCAGCCGGCAATCGTGATTGTCGCGCTGGGCGGCAACGACGGCCTGCGCGGTCTGGCATTCGCTGAAATCGAAAACAGCCTGGCGAACATCATTCAAAGCTGCCAGCAACAGAACGCACAGGTACTTTTGGCCGGCGTGCGCCTGCCGCCCAACTACGGGCCCGTTTACAATGAAAAATTCGTCGCGATTTACCGCAGCCTGTCAGAGCGTTACCAGATCCCGCTGGTCCCGCGCATGCTCGACCAGGTCGCCGGTAATCCGGCGATGATGCAGGAAGACGGGATTCATCCGAGAGCGGTTGCACAGCCGCAGATCATGAAGAACGTCTGGGCAGGTTTGCAGCCAATGCTTGAAAAACAATGAATAGTTAATAATGAATAATTAATGATGTAACAAGACTATTTCCAACCCCATACATTTTTCATTCTTCATTCTTCATTATCAACTTTCATCACCGGTTTTCGGCCAGTTCGATAAACATGCGGATATAGTCGCTGGTCTTGTCGATAAAATAGGCTTTCTGTTCGTCCGTCATCGTGTGCGAAATCTGCAGGGTCAAACCGACCAGGATGCCACGGTTGATACCGGATTTTGCTTTGAGGGCGTCATCTTCATCCTGTTCGAAACCGGCAAACAAGTCGCGCAGGCGTTTACGCTTGTGCTGCGGCGTGTCTTTGTCGTCCAGTATCTGCCGGATGCCCTGCTGCCATTCGAGCCGCCTTTCCAGCCGCAGTTCAGCCGTGTTGATCAACCTGGCAGCAGCCGACTCGATCATTTGTTGCTGTTCGTCGGTGAGCTCACCGATCCAGTTTGCGAATGTTTCGCTCAGGCGCTCGCTGTAATCGGCGATTCGATCCTGATCAACCAGATCGATGAATTCATCGTGAAATTCTTCATTGCTATCTTCGAGATAGATGTATAGCTCCTGCCGCTGCTCACTGTCCAGCAGGGGCAACAGGTAGGCCATCTCGTCGTTGAGCTTGATATAGAGCGACAGCCAGAAGGCTTCCATCCGGTTGATATATTGCTCCAGCTCTTTTTCGGTCAGCCCCGCACCCACGTCCTGCTGCATGTCGCTTAACCATTCGGCATACTGCTTCAGCTGTGTATTACGGTGCCAGTCGAGCAGCACGATCGTTCTTTCATCCAGCTGGTCTTCGAGGACTCCGTCGAGTGTGACCACACCCTCGACATATTGCGGTATCAGGTCATCCAGCTTGTTGTATACAGTTTTGAAGGAACAGGCTGCAACCAAACCGACCAGCACTGCAGTAACAACATGCCGAAACCGGTGGCTGATCACCGCGGAAACAGGCGGTCGAGGTTGTTGCGTGAAATATCGGCAGCAACATCTTCCGGCAACTGGGCCAGCCAGTGGCGTGTTTCGGCGGCGATCTCGGGCAGGTCGGCCCAGCGGCTGGGTTTATAGGTGTCCATGCCGGCGAGAAAACGCTTTCGGTAGTCCGTCAGCAGCTGTTTCCATTGCGCGGTCAGTTGCTGTTCGTCATCGAGCATACCTTCGCGCAGTGACAGTTCGATATATAACATCGGATAGTCGTCAAGCAATTGCTTCAGCGTTGCAACCGGCACGTTGAAACCACCGTGTGCCCAGAGCACAGGGATATCCGGCGCTTTCTGGAGAAAAATGCGCATCCCCTCAAGGTCGGTATGTGGGTGCAGCGCGAGTTTGCGTTCACGCGCGAGCTCGATCATTTCCTCGATCGGTATCGAGTCAGCGTCTTCACCGAAAACGTGGAATTCACCGAATCCCCGGTAAGGCGCACGCGCCATGTGTTCCAGCAGGTATTCCCTGAGTTCGGGGTCATTAAACCAGAGATAGCGATGGCGCCAGCTCTTGTAGGGCCGCAGCATCGGAATCACCAGGTCGGGTGCTTCCCTGTAGAGCAATTCAGCGCCTTCGGTGGGTGTGCCTGAAACCAGTGCGCGCGTTATGTTCTCCGACTTGAGCAGGTCGATGGCTTCTGTCGGCGGCAAGGTCTCCCAGACATCTTCGTCATAATGGATGTGCCCGTCATGAATATCGCCCGCATTCGCGATGACCGGTAACGCAGTCAGTAACCATGTTATCAATCGATGCTTTCTCACTGGCTGCCTCGGGTAGCTTACGGTTGATAGGCTTGTTCCAGCTCCATGATATTGTTTTTCATCACGGAGATAAAATCACCATCGTCAGGGACATTCGCGCCGGGCTCGAAGACCAGACTGTTCAGTCCCATCGCCTGCAGTCGTTTCACCGATTCAGCATTGGGTTGCCCCTCCCAGATCATCCAGGCCACAGGGTTTGTTTCGAGCCGTTGCTGCAGCGCTCGCCATTGTCCCGGTTCCGGTATGACATCGGGTTCCCACATCAGGCTGTCGAGTTTGATCTGATAACGTCGGGCGAGGTATTGATAGACCGGATGTGATGCCATGAACGGTTTCTCGGGAGCAGTGCTGACGATCGCCCGCATTGATTGATCGAGTGCCAGCAGTTCCTGCTCGAGGACCGCGAAATTCTGCCTGAAAAGCGGCTGATGCTCCGGCCGCTTCTTTTCCAGCGCTGCCCGGATCGTGGCAGCCTGTTTTACTGCCTGGGTAAAATCGAGCCAGGTTGTGAATGCGGTACCGGCATGGGAATGTTCACCGCCGGGTCCATGCTGATGAGTAAGCGTTGCCTCGACGCTGATGTAGTCCTGCTGGAATGCAGCGGAGGTATTGACAAGCTTGCGCTGCGGCAGGCTGGCCTGCTTCAGCCATTTTGCATAGTCTGCTCCGTTCAGCAGGATCAGATCAGCTCGCTGAAATGCCGCGATCTCGTCGGCACCCGGCTGCCAGAATGCCGGATCGACATCAGGCGGCACCGGAAAATGAACATCGATGTGTTCTGCGCCAATGCGTTGTGCGAAGTAAGCCAGCGGGTAGTTCACGGCAAAGACCTGCAGCCTGTCTTCCGCACTTGCCACGCTGACCAGAACCAGCAGCACCATGGCGGATAATCTTGATAGTGTTTTCATGACCTTCATATCAACCCACAATCTTTAACTGAAAATCAACATTGTTACCAGCATCTCGGCGTTGGTATCGATCACATACAACAGGCCTGCGCTGATCACGGCGCTGGCGAACGCAATAATGATAATCTCCGAGGCAATCAGGTTCACCGCCGTCATCCGGCTGCAGCCCAGCCTGAAAATCGTATTCAGTTCACTCTGACGGAGTCGTATCGACAAGGCGAACACCAGTATGATTGCCAGCACGGTCGCCAGCGTGACGATGGCAATCACTGAATCAATCACGCTCTTGATGCGAAAGATGTTCTGCATCAACCCATCGATAACTTCAGTCGGACGCACAAGGTGGTATTGTGGATGCTCGAGGTACCGGCCGCGCAGCAGGGTGCCCGACTTGGCGTCGTTGGGAACCGCGAGCAGTGCAGTCAGCGGATATCCCGACAGGTCTCCGTGAAAGTGAAAACTGCCGATATTCTCATCGGTAATTTCGGTGAATTGAAATAACTTGGCATTGGCGGTGATCGTATCCCGGGTACGCTCGAGTATGACGCTGCGATCCGATGGGTTTTTCAGGTCCTCGTGACCATGCCCCAGCCCTTCGATCACCCAGGCGGTCTTCAGGTCGACAAACACGGCGCGGTCATCTGCTGTGTGATTGCGTTGCAGGATACCGCTGATCGTCATTTTCAGTGGATAGACACCGGCCAGATCGAACAGGGTTTCCGGTGAAGAAACAATAGTATCACCCGGTTCAAGCCCGTAGGCATCGGCTATATCAGCTCCGAGTACACATTCGCCTAGCACGGTGAACAGCCGCCCCTGGTCGATCTGTATATTATGAAAATCAAAGTAATCGATGGTCGTAGCGACTATCGGATGGTTACGGGCCTGAAAACGTATATATAAAGGTATTGCATAGGCCAGCCCGCTATCCGAGACTTCATCGGCAGCCTGCATCGTAAAAATCCCGGGCGTTTCGTCGTCAAAATAAAGGCTGTTCATGACAAGGTCCAGAGCGGAGCCTCGGGCACCGAGCAGCAACGGCGTCGAGTCGGCACGCGACTGTAACAACTGCTGGCTCTCGGCCAGCAACAACTGTAATGCCAGGGGCAGGAATGCTATCAGGGTTATGCAGGCAACCAGCGTCGCCGTACGCAGCTTGTTGAAGGCGAGATAACGCAACGCGATATAAAAGCTGCTGATCAACTCGCGCCCTCGTTTCGGTAATCGAGAAAATCGATCACTCGGTCAAAACGTGATAACAAATCATGGTCGTGGGTTACCGCGAGCAAGGTCGCCTCGCTCGAGTCGACGCTGTCGAAGAGTAAATCGAGGATCTTGCCCTTGTTGCGCGGATCCAGATTACCCGTCGCTTCATCGGCAAGAATCAAGCCGGGTTGCGGCAACAGAGCACGACAGATCGCAGCACGCTGTTGTTCCCCCTGTGAAAGTTCACCAGCGTGATGTTTCAATCTGTCGCCGATACCGAGCCCGTCTGCCAGGTCGATCGCGCGTTGCTGCACCTCGCGAGTCAGATTCAGTGCGCGCGTGATGCGATACGGGTGCAGGATATTGTCGAGTACATTCAGGTAATCAAGTAAACCGAAATCCTGAAACACAAAACCGATATTGCTGATTCTGAAATCCCGGCGTTTCGCATCACTGCTCGAACTGACTTCCATATCAGCAACGCTGACTTTGCCCCGTTGCGGCGTGATGATGCCTGCAACCAGGTTCAGCAAGGTTGTTTTGCCCGAACCGCTGGGTCCAATCACGGCAACTTTTTCCCCCTGTGCCACGGACATCTGTGGGATCGACAGACTGAACTCACCCTGGGGGTAGCTGAACTCGACGGCCTCAATCCGGATCATGATCGCATAGCGGTTGAATGTGTCTGTACATCAGATGGGTATTCTGCAAGGTCATGATGGCCCGTTTCCTTTCGTTTCAGCTCCGGAAAATGGATCGAGACGTTTTTCTTCGAGTAGCTCCACGCCGGTTATTTTCCAGTGGTCATCGATCACCTCGACCGTTACCAGCGCATCGTAATAATTTTTGCGCGTGTGTATATGGCCCCAGTGTCCGACCGTACCCTGTGCGGTCCATTTCGCCTGCAATTCGAATCCCTTGTTCTGCGATTGCGTCGGTTCGGCCTGTGCCTGAATGATCTCGATGTCCTGTACACGTGCCTGCGCACCACCAGCCTTTTTCACGGCGAATGACTTGCGGTTCTGTAGATAGATTTCCTCCAGCAAATCACCCTGCACACTCAGGGCCAGCTTGTCATACACGTCTGACTCGCTTCTAAAATCAAACGAGCGGTATACATTCTTGAGCAAACTGTGCATGACCCGTTCCGATTCGTCGGGTGAAAGCCCGCTAACCAGCGCGACCGGCCGGTTGAATTTTACGTTCAGGTAAGGGAACGCGATCACCGCAACTGCCAGGCCGGTTATTGCTGTAAACAGCGGTATTCGGTAACTCCGTTGCTGACGGCGGCGCTGCCACAGCCACCACAGGGACATCACGGTTAACAACACGCCTGCGACGCTGAGCAGCGGTATCGGTAGATGATTGACGGTTTCCTTAACCGACACCTGCGCAACCGTTGGTGGCGTATAGGTTTTCAGATAATTCGTCCAGGTATGGATGTTGTCATCGGGCGTCAGGTAGGTCGGTAATGGCCCGGCCGGATCGGTGGCAGTCGCCGGTACGCGCTGCACCTGTTCGGTGAACAGTTCCCAGTCAACCGTCACCTGCTGCGGGATACCTTCGGTCAGGTATGCGAGAATTACACCGACAATCGCGGTAGATATTTCCAGTCTTTGTGGCTGCTCGAGTATCTGTATGCCGGCGATACCGACAGTGACATAATTGCTGCGGTCCAGGATCGGTTTGAGCGCTTTGCCATCGACCACGACCGGATTCTTTGCCAGCAAAAACTCACCGATACGCTGCTTTAAAACGTCGAGCTCATCAGCTTCGATATATTCATCGCCGCGTAAACCCAGATCCATCCATTCTTCCAGGTCTTTGACGCGAATCAGGATTTCATGGCGGACTTCGTGCGGTTCGATATATAAAAAAGACATCATCGCCGATTTGTGATGACGTTTCAGATTGGGATTATCGAACTTTGAATACCAGGGGTCGCCCCAGTCGAGGTTCAGTTTTGCCGGTGCGCCCAGATAACGGAAATCGATCACAGGTACTGCCTTGTGGTAGGCAATAAAACCCAGCGTCACCTCGGCTCTGCCTTCCTCATCCTGTGGAGGCACCATGGTAACGTGCCGGGGTTTGCCATCGAAGGGATAGATCAACTCGGCATAAAGTACACGTTTGTCATCCGGTGGTTCAGGCACGCGCTGGCGCGTATAGGGATTGATCATGCCCGCGAACGGTGAGCGACGGTCGACACGCATCCTTGGTTCCACCAGCACCAGTTCTGCAGGCAGGGCATTGCCATCTTCATCCTTGAAGACCAGCGTTTTGGTCGCAAAGTCTTTGACCCGCTGAGCGAGTGGTTCGCGCTCGATGTCCTTGTCTTCTATCCAGTCGTCCGGGATCAGTTGCTCGAAGGTCTGGAGATCACCAACGTAGACCTCCAGCTTGACCTTGACGTGGTCATCGAGGACGTAGATTTCGGCGATATTGGGCGATGTTTCTGCACCGGTCAGGTTGATCCAGTCAGACTGTGCTGTGAAGGAAAAAACGGTAACAAAGACAAGTAGTGCCAGGGTGGGGAGATGTTTGACTGGATTCATTAACGGGAACGACCACAAGCTTGTTAGTGTGGCAATTATAGCCTGTTGCCAGACGGTAGAATAGTTCGCCGCATCCTGTGCAGACAAGAATTCACATCCGCAGGAGCGATTTTGTTTAGCCGCGAAAAACGCCAAAGACGCGAATGTAGATAGACATCTCGGCGTTAGGTACTCTGCGTAAAAGAAACTGCGTTATGCAAATATTGCGACATTCGCGGCTAACGCCGCGCCTACGGTTCCAATTCAGTCATCGACCTGAGCTGATGATGGTTCGGAAATAACAAAACCGGGTGTAATCGTTTTGCGTACTTTGCGTTATTCGCGGCAATTGCGATTCAGGCAATCCTACTGATCCGTCTTTTGAAAAACCTTGTCCCATTGCTCACGGGACATAGTGTTTTTTAGCTCGAAGCGCAGCGCCAGCATTGCCTGTTGATATTGAATGCGTTGATCGTAAGACGCATCCAGGTTGCGCTGCAATTCGGCGGTCGTGGTTTCATAGCGGTGAATCAGCTTGAGCAGGTCTTCTTCTCCATCACCGTCAGCATCGGCGTGGTCTTTCGTTGTATCTTCCATTCTGTCAACGATATCCAGCGCAGCCTTGCGGGTATCTTCATTCTGGATCTGTGACTTGATGTTGTCTTCCATTTGATCGATACCGTCCAGCATCAGGCCGGCTTCGGAACCGAGAAACAAGAGTGCGAGCAAAGTAGCAATTAACATGTTATATCCTTTTATTACATATACTTAAGATCTACTTTTAAAGCTTTTTCTCGTGCTTTTTCAAGTGCATCCCACTCATTGGCGGTCAACAGCTTCTGCATTTTGGCGTGAATTTCGAGCACCCGCTTCTGCCGCGCCCTGGCCTGGTTATTCATGGTCATGAAGAAACCCTGGAACGCTGATTCCCTGGCGTCATAGTTTGCATTCAGAGAACGGAAGGTTTCAAAATCCTTTTTATGTTGCTTTTCTGCATCTGCAAACAGTTCTCTCAATCGGTCTGCCAGTTTAGCCACCTTCTCTGCCCGCTCAGGATCGGTCACCGTGTTGAGGATTTCCTGGCGGAACTGTTCAGTCATCTGGTCCGGTGTATCCACTGTCCTGTCTTTACCTGCGCAGGCAGATAGTCCCAGTGCCAGCAACAAAACCATTGCAACTTGACGAGTAGTATTTAAAGCAGTCATTAAATTGAACCAGATTTGATCGTTCATCTAGATAAAAACGCCGTATGTAAAATGCGCAGACAGGATCTTTTTCGGTTATCAGCTAATCATTAGCCAAAACGTGTTTATTCTGCTTCCAGAGGCCATATATTATCAGCTTGCTGATGATGAGCCAATTTCATGGGTTTCCAGCACGCGGGTAATCACCAGCGCGATGCTAATTCAGCTTGTTTTCGTTTTTGAACCTTTCAACCCCGTCACTCTTCGCATCAATTGCTGGCGGCAGTGAGGAGGCTGCGGCTCGAGAAATGACAATGTTTGCAAAAAACTTCTGGTTTATTGAGTAATATCCAGCGGTTTGACCGGCGCTTCTATCCAGCCATCGTCATTTTTCCAGTCATAGTCCGGGTTATCCACGTACAGCTCAACTTCATTACCGTCCGGGTCTCTTAAATAGATGCTCTGGCTTATCGTGTGGTCGGATAGACCATCAACCGGATAATCGAGTTCGTTGAGCCGACCGTACGCCGCTCTTAATGCTTCAAGTGAATCGCCGACCTTCCAGCCCACGTGGTACAGACCGATGCGTCTGCCGTGCATCGGTCCCTGGGCCTCGCCAACCTGGATCAGCAGCAACTCGTGGTGCGTGCTGCCGCCGCTCAACACAGCAGCGCGGTTATTGAAAATTCGGCCTTTGAGATCCAGCCCGACGATTTCAGTGTAAAACTTAACCGAGCGATCAAGATCGCGAACGTAGAACACCACATGACCCAGATTCGTCATCACAGCCCCTCAAGCAGTCGTTCGGTGTTAATAACCATCGAAATCTTAACAGTTATATCCCGGTCATTTGTTTAAAATTAGCTGTTGTGCTTGTTTTCAATATTTACCCTTACAGTGGATGACGTCGTGCTCAGGGAAATCGTCGGTGTAAGCAATGACTGAAGCCGCAATCGTCTGGTTCCGCCAGGACCTGCGCCTTGCCGATAATCCCGCGTTAAGGACAGCACTGGAAAATCATCAGCAGGTCATTCCAGTCTATATATATGCCGATGACGGCGCGTCTGAATGGCTGGCGGGTGCTGCCTCGCGCTGGTGGCTGCATCACAGCCTGCAGGCACTGGATCAGTCGCTAAAAAAACTTGGGTCGCGCCTGATTATCCGTTGTGGCCAAAGCAGCCAGAGCATACTGGAAGAACTGCTGCAGCAGACCGGTGCGCAATCTGTTTACTGGAACCGCCAGTACGAGCCTCACCCTATCGAACGTGACAGTCTCATCAAACAGGCACTTCGGGACCGCAATATTGCAGTTCACAGCTTTAACAGCACACTGCTCCATGAACCCTGGGAAATCACGAAGACGGACGGCGGACCCTACCGGGTTTTTACACCTTACTGGAAAGCCTGCATCAAGGCCGGCATGGCCGGCAGTTTTTCCGCGTCGCCTGAGCACATGCCGGCTGTCAGCAAGAAGATCAAGTCGGCGAAAATAGAATCGCTGGAACTGTTGCCGAAAATCGGCTGGGCTGCATCCTTTGCCGATTACTGGCAACCCGGTGAAGCGGGTGCGCATCAATCGCTCGACAGATTCCTTGAAAATACGGTGAACAATTACGGCGATGATCGTGACCGGCCGGACCTCGATGGCACTTCCAGGCTCTCGCCTCACCTGCATTTCGGTGAAATCAGCCCGCAGCAGATCATTGAGAAAACCACGATGGCGGTCAGTCTCGACAGCCAGCCGGGCATGGTGACCGGTACCGATGCCTTCGTACGCGAGCTCGGCTGGCGTGAATTTGCCTATTACCTGCTGTATCACTTTCCCCATTCGATCGATCGCCCGCTGTACGACCGTTTCGACGATTTTCCCTGGGAAAAAGACTATGCGCAGCCATTGCACGCCTGGCAACAGGGTCAGACGGGCATCCCGATCGTCGATGCCGGCATGCGCGAGCTCTGGCATACAGGCTGGATGCACAACCGCGTGCGCATGATCGTCGCATCCCTGCTGACCAAAAACATGCTGATTCCCTGGCAGGAAGGTGCGCGCTGGTTTCGGGATACACTGGTTGATGCCGATCTTGCCAGCAATACGCTTGGCTGGCAGTGGAGCGCGGGCTGCGGCGCCGACGCGGCACCCTGGTTTCGCATCTTCAATCCGGTCACGCAGGCTGAGAAGTTCGATCCGGCCGGTCGTTACATCCGGCAGTGGGTGCCTGAAATCGCCGCCCTGCCGAACAAGTATCTGTCCAGACCCTGGGAGGCTTCAACCCGCGTGTTGAACGAGCATGGAATCAGACTTGGCAGTGATTATCCGCAGCCGGTGCTCGACCTGAAAGCAACCCGCGAGCGCGCGCTGGATCGTTACCAGTCATTCAGAAAATCCGCGGCAGGCTGACTAGAGGACAACCGGCTCACGCCGGTTTTCCGGCCGGCTCAACAGCAGCTGCACGGTACCGATATCACGTTCTGTAAAGCCGCCCTCGCAGTAGCAGAAATAGTATTCCCACAGGCGAATGAATTCGTCGGAATACCCCAGCGCGCGGATTTCCTCAATTTTGTTGAAAAAGCGTTCTCGCCAGTCTGCTAACGTGCGTGCGTAATGCGGACCGATGTCCTGCAAATGGAATACTTTCATATCCGTGTATTGACCGATTGCCCGGGACATCGCCGATATGGACGGCAGAAATCCGCCGGGGAAAATGAATTTCTTGATGAAATCGACATCCTTCAAGGCGCTTTTGTACAGCTGGTCCTTGATGGTGATGGCCTGAATCAGCATCATGCCGTCGGGTTTGAGCAGGCTGCAGCATTTCTCGAAATAAGTGTTCATGTACTGGTGGCCGATCGCCTCGATCATTTCTATCGACACCAGTTTGTCGTACTGTCCGCCAAGATCACGATAATCCTGTTTCAGGACCGTGATCCTGTGTTCCAGACCTGCATCCCTGACGGACTCTAATGCCAGCCGGTACTGTTCATCGGATATGGTTGTTGTTGTCACCCTGCAGCCGTACTTGGCGGCGGCATGAACAGCCAGGCCACCCCAGCCGGTGCCGATTTCCAGCAGGTGGTCTTCAGGGCGCAAGTCGAGTTTCCTGCAGACCAGATGGAGTTTCGCCACAGCTGCCTCGTCCAGCGTCGTATCCGTGTTCTCGTAATAGGCACTCGAATACATCATGGTCTGATCAAGAAACAGTCTGAACAGATCGTTGCCAATGTCGTAATGCGCACTGATATTTTTCTTGCTGCCGGCCCTGGTATTTCGGTTGAACCAGTGCGCCAGCTTGTGTAACGGCGCCTTCAGGCGTGTAAAGCCGTAATCCATCGTGTCCAGCACATCGCGATTGCGCAGAAATATACGCACCAGTACGACCAGATTGGAACAGCTCCAGCTGCCCTTCATGTAGGCCTCACCGGAGCCTGCGCTGCCGCCGAAAGCAACATCGGTATAAAGACTCGGATGGTTTACATCGATATAAACGCGAACAGGGAACTCATCCGTGATTTTTCCAAAATAGTACTCATTATGGTTCTCGCGGAACACGATCTGGCCATTCTTTATCTTGCTTAGCTGGTTGTGAACCAGCTTCCTGGCGATGCGGGTGAGCAGCCTCCCATTATCATCGGGAATCAGGTTTGAGGGTAATGGAACAATAGATCGATTCATGGCTTACCTCGTTGATATGGATTTTTCTGTTTTTTCAGGATGATCATAAAATGGGATGCGCTTCAACAGCAGGCATAGTGCCTGGTAGTAAATGCCGACCACGACTTTCATCGTAACCATCGGGTACTGAATCAGTACACGCGACATGTTCATCGAAGTCATCGGGCGGTATTCAAGATCAAGCGTGGCGTCGAACAGCTTGATGAAATCAGTATAGTTCTGCATATGCACGGTCAGTCGCTGATCAGGCTGGTTGAAGCGCCAGTCATATCTGATCTCCATCGGCATAAAGGGTGATACATGGAAATCCTTCAACGGCTTGTACTGTTTGTGCTTGCCCGGACCGCTCTGCTTTGAAACATTGTCAGCCTCTGTGAGCACATAACAGTACTGCTCTCCCCAGGGCGTATTATTGACTTCGGCAATGATACTCTCGACCTGTGTATCGTTCTTGTCGTAGCAGTAGTAAAAACTGACCGGGTTGAAGCCAAACCCGAAATAACGGCAGTGAGTCAGCAGCCGGATCGGGCCCTGCGCGCGTACCCCGGTGTGCTGGTAAAGTTTTTCACGAACCGACTCAATCAGCGGTTGTCCGGCATCACCAAAATGGTCAGAGCGCCTGAACCAGGCCAGATTGAATCGTCTGGCAGACCAGAACCAGAACCGGTCAAACAGCTGCGGCAGTTCATCAAGGTCGAGATACATCAGGTACAACCTGTAGTTGAACTCGTGCTTCCGCGGGGAAAACCGCCGGTGCCTAACTTGCCCTTCGTAGATGCAACTCTTCATATATGGTCTCGTTGAAATGTTCGACGGCATCCAGTGCACTGACTACACCATCTTCGTGGAAGCCATTGCGCCAGTAGGCACCACAATACCAGGTGCGACCGGTGCCATTAATCTCGGAATGACGTGCCTGCGCCTTCACGGATTCTGGTGTGAACAATGGGTGTTCGTATTCGACACGTTTGAGGATCCTGGCCGGATCGATCGCGTCGGTGTTATTCAGCGTCACATTGAAAGTGACCGGCGTATCGATTCCCTGCAGAATATTCATGTTATAGGTAAGTGCGACCCTGTCAGTTTGCTGCCTGAGTATGTGGTAGTTCCATGCAGCCCACGCCAGACGACGCTCGGGCAACAAGCTGGCATCGGTATGCAGAACCGCTTCGTTCTTCTGGTAGGGAATAGAACCCAGTACTTCAGTTTCCGCAACGCTGGCACAATCCAGCATTCGCAATGCTTCGTTGGTGTGCGTTGCGATAAATACGGCGTCGAAGTATTCAATCCCGTGTTTCTCGGTTTCGATTTCGACGTGATCGTGATATCGACGAACATTCTTTACCGGCGTATTGAGTCGAATATTGTTCCTGAAAGATTCGATCAACGGTTCCAGGTAGCTGCGCGAACCACCTTTTATAACGTGCCATATTGGCCGATCATTCACCGTCAGCAGTCCATGGTTGTGAAAAAAGCGGATGAAAAAGCGTGCCGGAAATGTCTGCATCAATTTTGCATCGGTCGACCAGATCGCTGAACCCATCGGAATGATGTAGTGATCCTTGAATTCATCGCCATAGCGGTGTTTATCCAGATATTCGCCCAGTGGCAGCTCGGCATCTTCGTGTTCGAGCGTCTGCACCGCCTCGCGGTTGAACCGGAGGATGTCCCTGACCATGCGAAGGAATGAAGGCCGAAACAGATTGCTTCTCTGTGCAAACAGGCTGTTGATCGTGTTGCCATTGTATTCGAGGCCGGTGAGCTCATGTTTGACACTGAAACTCATGTTGGTGGCCTGTACCTCGACATTCATCTCTTTCAACAGGCGGGTAAACTCGGGATAGGTGCGGTAGTTGAATACGATAAAACCGGTATCGATTGCGTATTGTCTGCCCTGCACTTCGATATCATGCGTGTTGGTATGACCACCGATGTAATCGTTGGCTTCGAACACGGTAACGTCGTGATCCTGACTTAGCTTGTAAGCTGCGACATTCCCGGATATACCGGTTCCTATGACGGCGACTTTCATGATGGCTCGTTCTCCCCGGTGCGTTTCTCTATATCATCCGGCCAGTCATGCGGTACGCGATTCACCTTGCTGGTGTCGTAGCCGATACTGCCGATAAACTCGACGATCTCGAGGTATTCATCGTCGCTCAGCTGCGGATCTCGGGCCATTACCCAGACATAGTCCCGTGCTTCACGCCCAATGATGGTTTTCGAATATTCATTGTCCAGGTATACGATCCTGTAATCCGCCTTGATCGGCCAGATGAACTGCATTCCCCACAGCGCATTGGTTTTGTCATCCTTGACATAGCCTGTGGGGTTGTACTGCTTGAGCTTTCCATCGAAGCCGCCAGCGCGGAACGTAAAGGTCGTGGCAATCGTGCCATCATCGTTCCTGGCGTAGGACTCGACTGCATTATGCGCCCCTTCCTCAAGAAATGTAGGAATGTTGGCAACGACGTACCAGTCGCCCATGAAACGGTCGATATCGACATAATCAACTGTTGCCATTGGCGCGTTATGACTGCATCCATACAGGGACAAAGCCGGAACGAACAGCGTCAGTATTCTCTTCATGACGATGTGTCCATAGCCAGTTCGGTTAAATTGTCCGGTAGATATCGCAGTACGGCGCCAGACTCCGTGACACTCTCGAGTGCGAGCCAGTGCATCTCGTCGTTATACCAGAGGTCGATCGTCATTTTCTCGCCCACGAGCCTGAACAGCCTTGCCTCTATCTCTTCCTCATCAACCGTCAGCACAGCTTTTCCCAGATCGCTTACTGACACCGGTTCGTACTCGCCTGTTTGCGTATTGAGCAGACGCTCACTTTTGAGCAATTCGATATCCCAGTAGGCAAAGGTTCTCACACAGCCATCCAGTGCTGTCATTCCGTCCTGTGTTTCCAGCTCGAGCTGAGCCTGATTCCGGGCGCTGCTGATAAAGTAGTCGTCACCGTTGTCGTCAGTCGTTGAGTTGATGCCGACCAGGCAGTTATCTTCCCAGTGCTCGCGGGTCTCATGCTCGTAGGAGTAAACAGGAATGAACAGAATCCGAACGTCGAAGTTTGCCTGTGTATGGACCATCTTTCTGTTATCTTCCCTGCTGATTTTGACCCGGTGATAGCCAATCGGCGTATCGTCGAGCATGACCCTGAATTTCCAGGTATTCGATGCCTGTTGGTTCGCCGCCGGACTGGCGAGACTGATCTCGCCCAGGACGAACACCGCGAGAAGTAGAAAGACAAACTTTTGAAACCAGTTGTACATGATTAAT
>CP070838.1:1195526-1199670 GCA_020341835.1 Thiotrichales bacterium
CATCACCAAACCCTCTATCATTGTCCCCCATCCATCAACCAGACCAATCGGGTGAACCCATGTCAGCAGGCGAATACTGCAACCGGGAAGTGATCATCGTTGAACCAGCCATTTCGGTAACCGAGGCTGCAGAACTGATGCGGCACCACCATGTCGGTGATCTCGTCGTAATCGAGAAAGCAGGCGAGGGCACACGACCGCTCGGCATCGTCACCGACCGCGATATCGTGATCGAAGTCATGGCACAGAAAATCGACCCCGACTCGCTAACCGTCAAGGACATCATGAGCACCGATCCTGTCAGTGTCCCGGAAACCACCTCGCTGCTGGATACCCTGGAACTGATGAAGCAGCATGGCATACGACGCGTGCTGGTGGTAGCCGACGACGGCAGCCTGCAGGGCCTGCTGTCTGCAGACGATGCCATCGAATTGATCGCGGAACAGTTGAACGACCTCACCCAACTGGTTAACCGTGAAATAACGCAAGAACAAAAACAGCATCCTTGAGTTGCCCAGGCGTTGACAACGCACAGCATAAATCAAAGCGGCATCCCACTTAACCGTCATTCCCGCGAAAGCGGGAATCTAGTGTCGTTCGTCCTTGTAACTACTCTGTAGTACCCAGCACCCGTATTTGTCCTCGCCTCAATTCCACCGATCAGAGAGAATCAGACCAATAACAACAAGGAAAATAAAAGAAAAACATGAAGTTAGACATCCAACTTACCACCGATACTGAGGCATAACTATCGGTGTCACCTGATACCACAAAACTCGAAGCAGAAACCCGATTAGAGGGGTCGGATTCGATTTTCGTTTTTCAAAATCGAGTCTGACCCCATTTTTCCCGGGAGTATGAACATGCAAAAGGTCGTAATTCGTCACCCGGGCGGCCACGACCGTCTCCACATAGAGCAACACCCCGACCTGTCCCCCGGCCCCGGCGAGGTCCTGGTGGCCGTGGAGGCCATCGGCGTCAACTATGCCGACTGTGTCACCCGGATGGGCCTCTATGCTTCGGCGAAACACTACGTCGGCTTTCCCATTACACCGGGCTTTGAAGTGGCGGGTCGCGTCGTCGCCGTCGGCCCGGGCGTCTCTGATCTGCCAGCGGGCACCGAGGTCATGGCCGTGACCCGTTTCAACGGCTACGCGACCCAGGTTGCGGTGAAGCGTGAGCAGGTCTTTCCCAGACCCGCCAAGCTGTCGGTACACCAGGCCGCCGGCTTTGCCGCGGTTTTCCTCACCGCCTGGTTTGCCCTGCTCGAACTGGCGCACCCCCGGGCCGGCGACCGGCTGCTGGTGCATTCCGCCGCCGGTGGAGTGGGGGGTGCGCTGGTGCAGCTGGGTCGAATCGCCGGCTGCCAGGTGGTCGGCGTGGTGGGCGCATCACACAAGGTCGATGCGGTCCGGAAGTTGGGGGCCGACGAGGTGATCGACAAATCCCGTGAGGATCTCTGGAAAGCGGCTGAGCGAATCAGCCCGGAAGGCTATAACGTCGTACTCGACGCCAACGGCGTCTCCACCCTGCAGCAGAGTTATCGTCACCTGGCCCCGGTCGGAAAACTCGTGGTGTACGGTTTTCACAGCATGCTGCCCCGCAAAGGCGGACGCCCCAATCGCCTGCACCTGCTGTGGGACTATTACCGTACACCGCGCTTCAACCCCTTCAGCCTGACGACACGCAACCGGAGCGTACTCGGTTTCAACCTGAGTTTTCTGTTCGACCGCTCCGAGCTGCTGCACGAGGCCATGAACCAGCTGCTGCGCTGGGTCGAGGACGACAAGATCCAGCCGCTTGCCGTCCACACCTACCCGTTCGAGCAGGTCGCCCAGGCACACCGCGACCTCGAATCCGGGCAGACCGTCGGTAAACTGATTCTGATTCCGTGACGGCCCGAGTAGAGCGGTAAGTCTGATCACGCACAAACCATTATCTCAGCCGGCCTGCCTATCCTATGTTCTGCATCCGTTCTCCTGCAAAATTAAAGCAAAATTAAAGGGGTCGGAGTGATTTAATTTTAATCACCCCGACCCCTTTAATAGTCTGCCCCTATATTCCTGCCGCAGGTTGCACTGGCTGACAAGTTATAATCCCGCTCATGCTTCAATTCAATGATCTCTCGCTACGTCGCGGCCACCGCCTGCTGTTTGAACATGCCGGCTTCCAGGTATACCCGGGACAGAAAGTCGGCATCACCGGAGCCAATGGCAGTGGCAAGTCCAGCCTGTTCGCACTGATCCTGGACCAGTTGCACGCGGATAGCGGCGACTGCCTGTATCCAAAGGACTGGGTGGTCGCGCACGTGGCACAGGAAATGCCGGTGGAAAACTGCGCAGCGATCGAATACGTGCTCGATGGCGACGCCGAACTACGCCGGGTTGAAACGGCACTGGCCGGTGCCGAGGCTGACGACGACGGCATCCTGCTGGCCTCGTTGCACGGCATCTTCGATACCATCGGCGGCTACAGCGCTCGCAGCCGCGCCGGTCAGTTGATGAATGGGCTGGGTTTTGGCAGCGGGGATGAAGCCCGGGCGGTGAAGGAATTTTCCGGCGGCTGGCGCATGCGCCTGAATCTGGCGCGCGCGCTGATGTGCCGCTCCGATCTGCTGCTGCTGGACGAACCCACTAACCACCTCGACCTGGATGCGGTGATCTGGCTGGAGGGCTGGCTGCGTGTCTACCCCGGCACCTTGCTGCTGGTATCGCACGACCGTGATTTTCTCGACAGTGTCGCCAGTCACATCGCCCACATCGAGCAGCAACGTGTCACGCTCTATAGCGGCAACTATTCCGCGTTCGAGCATATTCGTGCCGAACGCCTCGCCAACCAGCAGTCCGTGCATGAAAAACAGCAGCGTGAAATCGCGCACATGCAATCTTTCGTCGAGCGATTCCGCGCCAAGGCGACCAAGGCGCGGCAGGCGCAGAGCCGGCTGAAGGCGCTGCAACGCATGCAGGAAATTGCGCCGGCACACGTGGATTCGCCGTTCCATTTTTCACTGCGCGAACCTGAGAAGCGGCCGCAGACGCTGCTACGGCTGCATCGTGTCGATGCCGGCTATGGCGACACTACGATCATTACCGGCGCCGAGCTGAGTATTTTGCCGGGTGACCGCATTGGCTTGCTGGGCCGTAACGGGGCTGGCAAATCGACCCTGATCAAACTGCTGGCCGGCTCGATGCAGGATGGACTACAGCTGCAGCAGGGTGAACGCGAGGTCCATAAACACACCCAAATCGGTTACTTCGCCCAGCACCAGGTCGAGCAGCTGCACCCGGATCATTCGCCGCTGGAGCATCTGCAGCAGCTCGACCCGAAAGCACGTGAAGCCGAACTTCGAAACCATCTCGGTAGCTTTGGTTTTTCCAGCGAGCGCGCACTCGCGCCGATCGGTCCGTTTTCCGGCGGCGAGAAATCCCGCCTGGTGCTGGCGATGCTGGTATACCAGCGGCCCAACCTGCTGTTGCTGGACGAACCCACCAACCACCTCGATCTCGAAATGCGCCAGGCACTGGCGGTGGCATTGCAGGATTTCAGCGGTGCGATGGTGATTGTGTCGCACGACCGCCACCTGCTGCGCGTGACCTGCGACCAACTGAAGCTGGTGCACGATGCGCGTGTCGATGATTTTCCGCTGAGCCTGGATGATTACCCGAAATGGCTCAGCGAGCAGAACAGGCAGGCCGCTGTGGATTCAACAGACACTGACAAGACCGGCGATGTGAACAACAATGCGGTGACCAGAAAGGAGAGGAAAAGGTTACAGGCTGAACAGCGCATTCGTCTGCAGCCCTTGCGCAAGCGCGTTACACAAGCGGAAGCGAAACTGGATAAGTTGCACAACGTCCAGGCCGAATTGAACAGGCGGCTCGCCGACCCGGAGATCTACAACGAACGAAACAAACGCAAACTGCAGGACTGCCTGCTCGAAAAAGCCGATGTGGAGAAACAGTGCGAAGCCATTGAAACCGAATGGATGCAGGCCAGCGAAGAGCTTGATAATCTCAGCGCCGAACTGACGGAGCGTTGATGCAATTAAAGGGGACGTAGCGAATTTATTTTGAGAGAATAAAAAGGGTCGGACCTGCCTAACTCTCAGAAACTAATAAAGAAAGTGCAACATAACCGGTGCCAG
>CP070838.1:1199770-1209764 GCA_020341835.1 Thiotrichales bacterium
TTACCTGTAAATGGGAGCCTGGCAAGGAGGGGACCAGGCTCCCGACCGCCTACCGGTCTACGTAAAAACCTGTACTGGTAAACTCGTTAATCGTAAAAATGTCGATCGATACCGCGCGCAAAGATAACGGACTCGATGGATCGATCGGCGCCGGATGTTTGCGCAATTTCGACTGTCTGAAGTGCTTCCATATCGTAGCCGTAAGGTTCGTAGTCATCGTTCGAATCGAGTGACAAACCGATAAAGTCTGAATAGTTGTAGCTTGTGTTCATCAGGAATCTCCAGTCTGTTATTGTCATTTCATTTTTACCAATACAAGTCCTGTGCCAGTTTTGCCGTTTTTGCACTGAATATTAATAACTGTTTGAAAAAAAAGAGATAATTTCATTCGCCATCAAGCTATGAGTGTTCAAGTCACATTCCATGGTTGCACCAGAATGGAACTTTTTCGTACGTGGACGCCCTCAAATGAAACGAAATTGCAATATTTGGCCGATATACAGCTTGCCCGCCGATACGGTGAGTACTATCATCCTGTTATGCACAAGCAGACGCGCAATATGATCAACTGGATTGTCATCGCCATGATGGTGATGCTGCCGTTGCGAGGCGTCGTCGCATTCGAACAATCTGAGTGCGACATGCATGATCAGTCCGCGCAAATGGTGCACGATCACAGTATGCATCAGCTGGATGATGCGATGCAGATGGACGTTGCCGAATCTGAAAACTGCTGCTGTTGTGATATGGATAAGCAATGCGCGATGGATTGCGGCATTGGAGCAAGCGCCTCCATTATCGTACAGTCTGTGCCAACGATGCCTTCATTGAGCGGATCTGTTGTTCTTGCTTCTGTCGATCATAATCTCGTTTTCAGGGAACTGTCTCCCCCGATAAGACCACCCGCCAGCCTCTAAATCTGATTGGGTCCACGCTGTTCTAGCAACAGCATGTGGTTAATCATACGATTTGGAGGTAGATCATGCGTTCGTTAAACGCGTCACCAAAAAAACAACTGCTTTGTATCCCTGTACTGTTTGTTATCAATTTATCCGACCCGGCGCTTGCGTTAAGCCTGCAGCAGGCTGAGACACTGGCGCTGGAGACGGATCCTCTTATCAGCAGTCACCGGGCGACCTCTCGCTCGTTCGAAGCGGAGTCAACAGCCAATGGAACCCTGCCTGACCCGAGGCTCAGGCTGGGTATGTTCAATGTGCCGCTGGATTCATTCAGCACGACCGAAGATCCATCAACACAACTGCGTATTGGTATCCAGCAGGAATTCCCCCGCGGTGACACGACTGATTTGAAACAGCAGCAGTCCAAATGGCTGGCACAGGCGGCAATGGCCCAAGCCAGTGACGAGGAGTTGAAGCTGTTGTTGAATGTGCGTGATACCTACCTGAATCTCTACTATGAAATTCAGGCCGGGCGTATTGTCAGTGAAACACGAGAGCTGTTCGGGAAGCTGGTAAAAATTACTGAAGACCAGTACGCGGCAGGACGTGTCAACCAGCAGGATGTGATCCGGGCGGATCTCGAACTGTCGAGGCTGGATGATCGCGCGACAAAGATCCAGGGCAATGAGGATGAACATCGGGCGCAGCTGGCACAGTGGATCGGTGACAGTGCCTGGCTGGCCATCGACGATAATCTGCCTGCGCTGCCTGAAGTCGCTGACGGTATCGATATCAATGATATGTTGACCCAGCATCCGTCCGTGCTGGCGGAGACCGCACGAGTCGAAGCCAGTCGTACCATGACCGAGGTTGCAAGGCAGGACTACAAACCTGGCATTGGTGCCTTCGTCGAGTACCGGAAACGATTTGGCGAAAATCTCGACGGCAGTGATCGCTCGGACATGATGGCGGCGATGGTTACGATGGATATCCCGCTGTTTACCGAGAACAGGCAGGACAAGCGTGTAGCTGCACGTGAGCAAAGTACCAACGCGGCGCGTTACTCGCGTGATGACAGGCTGCGCATACTGAGGCGAATGCTTGAGAAAGACCGGGCGGTTTACAGGCGTCTGAGCGAACGCGAGTTGATCTACAAGACCAAGCTGGTCAATTCTGCGTCGAGCAATTCCAGGGCATCACTCAATGCCTACCAGAGTGGAGTGACCGAATTTGCGACCCTGATGCGTGCAGGTATCACCGAGCTCGATGTGCGTCTGGAGAATCTACGCATTAAAGTTGATCGCCTGCGAACCCAGGCACGCCTGCTGTACATAACCGGAGACCAGGAAACATGAACCAGTGTCGACTTATTGAAAAGACGGTGATACTTCTGCTGATGTGCAGCACAGGTGTTTTCTTTAACATGCCGGTGATTGCTGAAGAAGAGGAGATACTGTACTGGGTTGCGCCGATGGATCCGAACTACCGACGTGACAAACCCGGTAAATCGCCGATGGGCATGGATCTGGTGCCTGTGTATGCGGATGGTGGTGAAGCAACGGTGGTTAGTATCAAGCCTGAAGTCGTGCAGAACCTCGGTATTCGAACAACACGAGCAGAAAGAACGCGTTTGTGGCGAGGAATCGATACCGTTGGTTATGTTGACTACGACGAGTCACGGGTAAGCCATATACATCTGCGCACGGAGGGTTGGATAGAAAATCTTGCGGTCAAGTCGGAAGGTGAGCGTGTCAAACAGGGTGACCGGTTATTTGATCTCTATTCCCCCGAGCTGGTTAATGCCCAGCAGGAATTTGTGACTGCGCTGTCATCGGGCAACAAGCGTCTGATACGTGCATCCAGGGCGCGACTGGCAGCACTGGGCGTTTCGGACGGCCAGGTCAGCAACATTGAAAAGACCCGGGAAACCAGGCAGCACATCTCGGTGTATGCACCACAGGACGGCGTGGTCTCGGTGCTGAAGGTTCGCGAGGGCATGTTCGTCAAGCCGGCATCGAACGTGATGAGTCTGGGTGACCTGTCGACGGTCTGGCTGCTCGCTGAAATTTTCGAAAGACAGGCGCTGTGGGTCAGTGTCGGGCAGCAGGCTGAGGTCAGGCTTTCCTATGTTCCCGGGAAAGTCTGGCAGGGAACGGTCGAGTATATCTATCCGAGCCTTGATCCGAAAACACGCACACTGAAAGTGCGTATGCGATTTGAGAATGCCGACGAAGGATTGAAGCCGAATATGTACGCGAATGTGAAGATATTCGGTGGTGCGAAGGAAGGGATTGTCGTCATTCCGATCGAAGGTTTAATCCGAACCGGCCGCGATGAGCGCGTAGTTGTTTCACTCGGTGAAGGACGTTTTGAAGCGCGTGATGTTACCGCGGGCATTGAGAGCGGTGATTATGTAGAGATCATCGAAGGTGTCGAAGAAGGTGAAGACATCGTGGTTTCCGGACAGTTCCTGATTGATTCCGAAGCCAGTATGCGCGCCAGCATTAAACGTATGGATCCTGTCGATGGTGATGCAGGTGAAAGCGCTATGGAGACCAGGCCGTGATCACGCGAATCATCGAGTGGTCGATCGACAACCGTTTCATGGTATTGCTGTTGACGGCCATTGTTGTCGGGGTGGGCGTTTATTCGATCAAGAATACGCCGCTGGATGCGATCCCGGACCTGTCGGATGTGCAGGTCATCATCAAAACCAGTTTCCCCGGTCAGGCACCGCAGGTAGTTGAAGACCAGGTGACCTATCCGCTGACCACGGCGATGCTGTCCGTGCCGAAGGCGACCAACGTGCGCGGTTATTCATTTTTCGGTGACTCCTATGTGTATGTCATTTTTGAAGATGGTACGGATCTGTACTGGGCGCGTTCGCGCGTACTCGAATACCTTAGCCAGGTTGCGAGCAAACTGCCGCCGGAGGCAAGGCCCGAACTGGGGCCCGATGCGACAGGTGTCGGCTGGGTATACGAGTATGCACTGGTGGATCGTAGCGGCGGGCATGATCTGTCGCAGCTGCGCAGCATCCAGGACTGGTTTCTGAAATTCGAGTTACAGACGGTGCCGGGCGTGTCGGAAGTGGCGACGGTTGGCGGCATGGTGCGGCAGTACCAGGTCGTGATCGATCCGGACAGTCTGCGCGCGTTCGGGCTGACGCTGGCCAGCGTCAAGAATGCGATTCAACGCGGTAACCGTGAAACCGGTGGTTCGGTGATCGAGCTCGCCGAAGCCGAGTATATGGTCAGGGCGACGGGTTATGTCGACTCCTTGCAGGACCTGCGCAGTATACCGCTGGGTGTCAATCAACAGGGTACCCCGATATTGTTGAAAGATATTGCCGAGGTCCGGCTCGGGCCGCAAATGCGTCGCGGTGTCGCCGAGCTCGATGGTGAAGGCGAGGTGGTTGGCGGCGTGATCGTGATGCGTTTCGGTGAGAACGCGTTGAAGACGATCAATGGCGTAAAGAAAAAGCTTGAAGAACTTTCGCGCAGCCTGCCTGAAGGTGTCGAAATCATCGAGACCTATGACCGCTCGGCTCTGATCAAGCGTGCGGTCGATAACCTCAATGGCAAACTGGTGGAGGAATTCATCGTAGTTGCGCTGGTGTGTATGGTTTTTCTGTTTCATCTGCGCTCGTCGCTGGTGATCATCATTTCATTGCCGGTGGGTATACTCGTTGCGTTCATCGTGATGGAGCGCATGGGTATCAATGCCAATATCATGTCGCTCGGAGGTATCGCGATTGCAATCGGTGCGATGGTGGATGCGGCGATCGTCATGGTCGAGAACGTGCACAAGCACATGGAGCATACCGAAGTCACCGATGAAAACCGCTGGCAGGTGATGCGCGAGGCCGCGGTTGAGGTCGGGCCGCCGCTGTTTTTCTCGCTGCTGATCATCACGCTGAGTTTTCTGCCGGTGTTTACGCTCGAGGCCCAGGAAGGGCGCATGTTTACACCGCTGGCCTATACCAAGACCTTCGCCATGGCCGCGGCTGCCGGTTTGTCGATAACGCTGGTGCCTGTGTTGATGGGCTATTTCATTCGCGGGCATATCACGCCCGAGCACAGGAACCCGGTCAACCGCGTGCTGATCGCGGCTTATCGACCCTTTATCAACATGGTGCTGAAAGCGCCCGCGACGGTGCTTGCGATCGCGGCGGTGATCGTGATGGTTGGGCTGTGGCCGTTATCCCAGCTGGGTTCGGAATTCATGCCCGATCTGGATGAAGGCGATCTTTTGTATATGCCCAGTACTTTCCCTGCGGTATCGATAGGCAAGGCCCAGCAACTGTTGCAGCAGACCGACAAGCTGATCATGACCGTGCCCGAGGTGCGGCGTGTTTTCGGCAAGGTTGGTCGAGCGGAAACCGCGACCGACCCGGCCCCGCTGACGATGATTGAAACCACGATTTTGCTGAAGCCACGTGATCAATGGCGTGATGGCATGACCATGGAAAAGCTCAAACGCGAGCTCAATGAACTGATACAGATCCCCGGGCTGACCAATGCCTGGGTGATGCCGATCAAGAACCGTATCGATATGCTGGCGACCGGCATCAAGACACCGGTCGGTATCAAGGTTGCCGGCCCTGACCTGGATGAAATCGAGCAGGTTGGTAAGCAGATCGAACAGGTTTTGAAAAACGTGCCCGGCACGGTATCCGTTTATTCCGAGCGTGTGGTCGGTGGACGTTACGCCACGGTGGATATCGATCGCGTTGCGGCCGCGCGCTTTGCCCTGAACATCGCCGATATCCAGGAAGTTGTGCGCACCGCGCTCGGCGGCATGCGTGTGGGTATGACCGTCGAAGGACTCGAGCGTTATCCGATCAATGTCCGCTATCCGCATGACGTGCGCGATTCGCTGGAAAAGCTGCGTAACCTGCCGGTCGTCACCCCTTCCGGTGCACATATACCGCTGGCCGAGGTTGCCGATATCCGTATCGATGATGGTCCGGGTCTGATCAAGACGGAAGATGCCCGGCTCAATGGCTGGATCTATATCGATATCGAGGGGCGCGATCTTGGTTCCTATGTTGTCGAGGCACAACGCATTGTTGCCGAGCAGGTCAATTTACCTCCCGGTTATTCCATCAGCTGGTCAGGGCAATACGAGTTCCTCGTGCGCGCAGTCGAGCGGCTCTCGACAGTCGTGCCAATAACGCTGGTAATTATCGTACTGCTGTTATATCTGAATTTTCGCAACCTGATCGAAGTCACGATCATCATGGGTACCTTGCCGCTCGCACTGGTCGGCGGATTCTGGCTGCTGTACCTGCTCGATTACAATCTGTCGGTTGCTGTTGGTGTCGGTTTTATCGCACTGGCGGGCGTCGCGGTCGAAATCGGCGTGGTGATGCTGGTATATCTGAATCATGCATTGCGCCAGCATATCGATGAAGCACAGCGTACGGGTGTTAGCATCAGCGAAGAAGAAGTTCGCTCCGCGGTGATCGACGGTGCGCTGATGCGCGTGAGGCCGATCATGATGACCGTTGCTGCGATCATTGCAGGCCTGATGCCGATCATGCTCGGCAGTGGTACAGGCTCGGAAGTCATGCGCCGCATTGCCGCACCGATGGTTGGTGGCATGGTCAGCGCAACGGTGTTAACGCTGGTAGTTATACCCGCCGTGTTTCTTTTATGGAAGCAGCATGGCGTAAAGCAGCCATGAGCACTGTCAAATAAAACGTGGTGGCGATATGAATTATATTGACCCGGTATGTGGCATGAAGGTCTCGGAGCGCAGCGAACATCATCATGAATATCGCGGTACGGGCTACTATTTCTGCAGTAGCGGCTGTCTGAACAAGTTTCAATCAGACCCTGATCATTATCTGAATCCTGGGAGCGACGATAGCGATAACCCCGTTGATGTTAGCTATCGCAATGGAACCACGCTATATACGTGTCCCATGCACCCTGAGGTTATTCAGGATCATCCCGGCAGTTGCCCAAAATGTGGTATGGCGCTGGAACCAAAGACTGTAGTTGCTGAGGAGGATAATGAAGAGCTGTTGGATATGGTGCGTCGTTTCAAGATCAGCATCATACTGGCAGTTCCTGTTTTTATACTTGCGATGACTGCGGATCTGGCACCCGAATTATTACCGCGGGGCCTGTCGATGCAAGCCGTTCAGTGGATTGAGTTTGTGCTGGCAACGCCGGTAGTCTTGTGGGGTGGCTGGCCGTTTTTTGTGCGTGCTGTGCGTTCGGTGACCACATGGAATCTGAATATGTTCACCCTGATAGGGCTCGGTGTGTCGGTCGCATGGACCTATAGTACGGTTGCACTATTACTGCCCGGGACTTTTCCGCCTGAAATGCAGATGGAGGGCGGTCTTGTTGATGTGTATTTCGAAGCAGCTGCTGTTATTACAGCGCTGGTGTTGCTTGGACAGGTTATGGAGCTGCGCGCCCGCAGTCAGACAAATACGGCGATAAAGTTATTGCTGGGGCTGGCGCCCAATACTGCGCGAATTGTTCGCGATAATGGCAGCGAAGAGGATATTCCACTCGAACATGTGGTGGTAGGCGATATCCTGCGGGTCAGGCCCGGTGAGAAAATACCGGTTGACGGCACGGTAACCGATGGCGGCAGTTTTGTCGACGAATCGATGGTGACAGGTGAGCCGATATCGGTAGAAAAAAACGAAGGAGATCCTATCATCGGTGCGACTGTCAATGGTACGGGTAGTCTGTTGATGCGCGCAGAAAAAGTCGGCGCTGATACCCTGCTGTCTCAGATCGTACAGATGGTGAGTGAAGCTCAACGCTCTCGTGCTCCGATCCAGAAACTGGCCGATGTCGTCGCTGCCTATTTCGTGCCGGCAGTGATACTGATTGCCGTGATTACGATGTTCGTTTGGGGATTCTGGGGTCCGGAGCCCCGTCTCGCATATGCCATCGTCAACGCGGTGGCGGTTTTGATCATTGCTTGCCCCTGTGCGCTTGGTCTGGCAACACCGATGTCGATCATGGTCGGAACCGGTAAAGGCGCAAGCATGGGTGTACTGGTAAAAAATGCCGAAGCATTGGAAGTCATGGAGAAGGTGAACGTGCTGGTGGTTGATAAAACAGGGACCCTGACTGAAGGAAAGCCCAGGCTTGTATCCGTGTTGTCCACGCCGGGATTTAATGACAACGAGGTGATAGGTCTGGCCGCCAGTCTTGAACGTGCAAGCGAGCATCCACTGGCAGAGGCAATTGTTAAGGGCGCCGAGAAAAATGGAATAGCGCTGACAGGCGTACAGAATTTTGAATCCATTACCGGAAAAGGCGTTACCGGCCTTGTCGATGGTCGACGCATTGCACTTGGCAACCTGAAACTGTTAAAGGATCTGTCGATTGATGCGGGTGAGCTTTTGGTGGAGGCGGATTCAAGACGTGGCAATGCACAGACGGTGATGTTCCTTGCAGTGGATGGTAAAGCAGCCGGTTTGCTTGGTGTTGCTGATCCCATCAAGGACACATCATCTAAAGCTATTGCCGACCTTCATCAAGCCGGTGTGGCTATAGTGATGCTGACCGGTGACAGCAGGACAACAGCCGATGCAGTCGCACGCAAGCTGAGTATTGACCGCGTCGAAGCAGAAGTGCTTCCAGATGAAAAGGCAAGCATAGTCAAGCAGCTTCAGGAAGAGGGGAAGATCGTAGCGATGGCGGGTGACGGGATTAATGATGCACCTGCACTGGCGCAGGCTCATATTGGTATCGCAATGGGTACCGGTACCGATGTTGCAATGGAGAGCGCGGGTATGACGCTGGTAAAAGGTGATTTGCGCGGTATCGTAAGAGCTCGAAATTTGAGTCGGTCCGTGATGAAAAATATCAGGCAAAACCTCTTCTTTGCATTTGTCTATAACTCGGCAGGCGTGCCGGTTGCGGCTGGTGTACTGTACCCGCTGTCTGGTCTGCTGCTGTCTCCGATTATCGCTGCCGCCGCAATGAGTTTCAGTTCGGTCTCGGTTATCGCCAATGCATTAAGGTTGAGGCGTGTGAATTTGTAGATCTAATTGGCCGGAGGCTAACGCCGGTGCATATCATTCGTTTCATCACCGAGGCGTTGAGAGATCGAGACGATGTCAGGTGATTGCAGGAGCAGCTTCAGCCGCGAATTTCGCGCGGCAATAGACAGGACATTCGCGGCTGAAGCTGCTCCTGCGGGGGAGTGTTTGCGTATTTCGTTAAATTTCCCGGGTAACTCGCAGGCAGACTTGAGCCCTGTTTAATCATGGCCAATGGATGCGGTTACATTGTCGAGCAGTCGCGATACTGCGGACGGGTCACCAGCTACCAGTGCGGCGAAAAGCGTGGCATCGAATGTTTCAAACCATGTCTGATATTCAATATTCAGATGGATCTCATCATTCAGGTTTCCTTCTGACAAGCTTATAATTGCGGGAAATGCAATATCAGCGTGTTCGGGCTCCAACGTTATATCAACCGTAAACGCAGTTGCACCACTGCCATTGTCATAGCTGCCTTCGAGGTGCAGTACCAGGCCTATCATCGAAAACGTTGACGGCAGGCTGCGTGCATCGGCATCTGCCGGATGCATGTGTACTGTGATGCCGCAGTAATTTCCCGGTGCGGGAGAAAAATGGCCAAATTCGAGTTCCTCGCTGTCGGGATTTAGCAGGTTAACGACCAGCGGTGTGCCCAGTTTTGTCGGGGTAGACTCGGTATGTGCGTTCGCAACCGGCACGATCAAGCCCAAAACAGTGTCGCGCAGGCGCGCAAACGGTGACGCACCGCAGTCGGTGCGCAGTTCCATCTCGCTCAGGGTTAGCCAGGCCGAAGTCAGTACGATGCTTACGCCCTGATCATTAACGAACTGTTTGCCTGTCGGTGTTGTTGTTACGGTGCTTGCCGGCGGCAGATGTGTCAGATGAGTATGCACCTCGGTCCCACCGCTTATGTCCGAGCTGGAGCAGGCACTTACCAGTAACAAAACGGAAAATGAAGCGAGCAGGCGTTTGCAGTTTTTAATGTAATGAAAAATCATAAGTCACTCCAAGATTGAACACGGCACCTTCTTCATGGTTACCGTTAAGGTTTTCAACGACAGGCAGCTTGATG
>CP070838.1:1209864-1226295 GCA_020341835.1 Thiotrichales bacterium
TTCAAACGACTCTGACCCCTTTGGTGCTGAGGTCAATAATATCTACCTGGATGTGGTGAAAACCATTGTTGCGAGGGCGCCGGAATAAGGATTCCCCACTCTGCTGTAGTTGAAGACACTGGATTCCAGCTAACAACATGCTGGAATGACGTCATGCAGTATCAGTATAGTGATTAACGCGGGAGCGGCTTCAGCCGTGAATTGCACGTAACCTCATTGACTTGTTCGCGGCTGAAGCCGCTCCTGCGTGAGTACGACCATTCTGATCAGACTATTGAGTAGCGTTCTCCGGCAGTTCAGTCAATGCGAACAGCAGGCCTTTTTCCACCCAGATCTTTACCCTGACGCCTTTGACATACAGTTCGACCGGTTCGCCGCCCTCCTCGACTACCGGCATATCGCTGAAAACATCTTCTATGTATTCGGTTTGATACAGTGTCTGCAAGTTATCGCTGCCCGGTTCTCTGACCCTTAGCTGCGCGGCGGTGATGCCCTGCAATGAACAGTAGCGACCACCGACGAGTTCGAGTCCGGCGCGCTCTACCAGCAGGCTGCTAACCGGCAGGAAATCGAGTTTTTCGAAATAGTCACGGATGCCTTCGATGCTGGCAGTCTCGACTTCCATCGGCTTGAGCTTGATGTGGTTTTTCGCCACTTCCATCGCGATGCGTTCACGGACGTCGCCCTGCTCTACCAGCAACGGTGTCAACATGAACGCGATCACGAACGCCGCAACCGCCCCCGCTATCGCAAAGCGATACGACAGAATTTTCTGTTTCCTTACAACCGGCGCCTGTTCCGCAAGCGATTCGAGTTGCTGCAAGCGCGCGTCACTTAACGCGTAGTTATCCAGCTTTTCAGTTACAGCCTGTTTCAATGGCTTGCTCATGTCAAATAACCTCCTGACATGTTTCCTGTTCCTGTTTTCGATTCAATTTTTTTCCTGACACGGTAGATACGTGAGAGTACGGTACCCCTCGGTACATCGATCTGGTGCGATATCTCCTGTGCGGTCATTTCCTCGACTGCCCAGTAATACAGAATTTCCCGTTCGAACGGATCGAGCAACTGCCATACGATTTCAAGATCTGCCTGCGCGATCACCATGTCTTCCAGCGAACCCTCATCCAGTACAAGCATCGTGGTGTCATCATAGCTTTCCTGCGGGAAGCGGTTCGAGTGCCTGTACTGGTCGATAAAACGGTTGCGCATGATCGTACGCACAAAGGCAAGCTCGTTTCTCCGTTCTGGTGCACCCGCCTGTTGCAGGAATTTCTCCAGTGCATACTGCAGAAGGTCATATGCATCGTCACCATCCTGGCACAGGGTGCAGGCGTAACGGTACAGCTTCTGCAACACCGCTCTGTCGAACAGTGTCTGCTCACTCATCTCGGCGGACTCCGGCGAGCCATCTGTTTTCAATCAACCGGGGCAGCAACACATCGATATAACAATCGATATGATCGATCGCCCACTGCAGTGAACGCCCCCTGTTAAAGGCATCGAGCAGGCAGTACTCGCAATCGCTGACTGATTTGATTACCGGTGTCAGCCGGTCACGATAGACAATCAGGTACTGCAAGCCATCAACAGACTCGACCTCCTGTTCCTGTGCTGGAACATTGTCCGCTGCTGACACCGCACAATTCAATTCCCAGATCTGATACAGCGGATACGGTGAAAACACCAGCCCCAGTGATGCACCGGGTCGCAAGTACACCGGATCAACGTTGTTGATTTTCCGGGCAAACAGTTCAAAGTCGAAGGGCGCATCATCATCGGCATAACAGGCGGCATGATAACGGTACTCGAGGCGCGCCAGATCCCGCATGTAGGCATAATCCGGCGGCAGGCGCCCGGCATCGTGCAGCATACCGAGATGATCGCCAAAGGATTCTCCGTAGTAATTCAGATCGGCAGCACCATAAGGATCCGCGCTCACATAATCGCGCGCAAGCGCATGGAAAGTTTCATCACCGAGTATGTTTCGACAGGCCGGATAAATGATTTCCAGCGACCTGATCCGGGCACCACGGGTATTGTTGCGATAGATATCGAGCGCCAGTTGCGGTGAAATTTTCGATGCCGTGCTGATCTTTCCAACGATCTCCTGATCACCGTGCCGCTGCCCGCCGGCCAGTGCCCGGGTAAACGCGGAGACATGCTGATGCAGCAGATCCGGCATTAGACGACTCCGGCGGCGGTTTGTGAATACTGATTGATACGCCGTTGCGCCCTGCCCATTTCATCGAGCAGGATATCCAGTTCCGGAATATCGTTGTCCCATTCGATCAGCACCGGCGCCCGGTGGCCCGATTGCAGGTAGTGATCGAACAACCGCCAAACAGCGTCACTCACGCGATTGTTGTGTGCATCGATCAGGTAGTCGTCCTTGTCCTCGTAGCCGGCCAGGTGAACTTCACCGACGTACTCGATCGGTATCGAATCGATAAACGTCTTTGCAGAATAGCCGTGATTGAACTCGTTGACATAGGCGTTGTTGATGTCGAGCAGGATGCCACAGCCTGTGCTGGCGACCAGTTCGGTCATGAACTCGGCTTCGGTCATCTCCGAATCCGTGAACTGCAAATAGGTTGACACATTTTCAACCAGTATTGGAGTGCCGAGGTATTCCTGAACCTGTGCTACCCGGCCGCTGACATGCGCCAGTGATTCGGCGGTAAACGGGATGGGCAGCAGATCGTTGAAATGATGCTGACCGTAGCGGGTGAAACACAGGTGGTCCGACACCTGGGCGGCTCCGTACTCGTGCAGCATGCGCCTGACGGTGTCGAGATAATCCATGTCCAGCGGCTCCACACCACCGAGCGACATGCCGACACAGTGCAGACTCAGCGGGTAATGTTCTCGGACAGCTGCCAGTTGCCGGGGTATCAGCCCGCCCTGTGCGGTGTGATTATCCATCAGCACTTCAAACCAGGGTACTTCAGGCTTTTGATCGAGGATACGCGCGACATGGGACGTACGCAGCCCGATACCCGCGCGGTACTCTGGCAAGCCGGCAGACTGTCCGCTCATACCTATTTTGCCGGCTTGACTGCCGCGACGACACCGCCGGTAATTTTGGTGCATGTTCCTTTAGGGACATAGACCCACTCGTTGGCGTCGTTATCGATCTTGGCCTGGCCGGCGCACCCGTGTTTGCCATCCAGCGAACCGCAATCATTCATTCCCTTTTTGGCGATACCGGCACATTTTTCCCATTCCTTCGGGTTATCGGGTACCGCGTTGGCACCGGTTGCCAGCATCGTGCCGCCAACGGCCATCACTCCGACGAGCGTTGCATTAAGTAATTGATTTTTATCTTTCATGATCACCTCCAGATTGGTCTGTCTACGAACACAATTAGTGTGCCCTGCTCAGTAGACGAATCAGGCGATACTTTGATTGCAGGTATTGCATTCATCGTAATGCGACGACTGGCCAGAAATCAACCAGATCGATGCCGTGGATCTGTAAATCGTATTGATTCCGATTTACAGATCCTTATACTTGAACGGGTTCCTTGCACAGGTAGGCCGATTAAAAAAACAACAACAGTCGACCGCAATCATTCGGATATTTGATTCTGTAGCAGACATGGAGGGCTATGGCTATGTCCCGGTCAAGGTGGTTGCAGTTAATCAGTCTTACCCCCGCTTCGAGGCGCGCGCTCGTAACGCTCTTTTTAGTCCTTATTGTACCCTCGACAGCGTTCGCTTTTGACTTCACCGATGCTGACGTGACGGAAGAAAACGGGATTTTCTATATCAGGTTTTCTGCTGTTATCGAAGCACACCCCGATTACATCCGATACGTACTCAATGATTCGGCACATATCTACCGCCTGAGTCCGTCGATCATCGAAAGTGAGGTGCTGCCGGCAAGTCGGACCGGTGACAGGCAGGTCAGGACCCGGCTGTTGAACTGCACGACGGTGTTCTGCAAGGAAATCGAACGCGTCGATTTCGTGCGCATGCTGCCGTCGGGCGATTTTGAAGCAGAGATCGTACCGTCGCTGAGTGAATTCAAATCCGGCAAAGCGAGCTGGAAGATCGTACCGATGGACGATTACAGCTACGTCACCTATGAAGCCTTTCTGGAACCGGACTTTTTCATACCTCCGATGCTTGGAACCCAGGTGGTGATACAGGTTCTGCGTGACGAATTCACAACAACCTTTATCAGGATCGAGAAGATTGCCCGTATCAATCAAAAACGAGACCGCGATACGAGTCTGGTATTGACTGATAGGACGTCGAGATACCTGAAGGTGCCTTGCGCAGCACAGGCCAGCGCCAGTTTACAGTGAAGCCGTCGCACCACCTGATTACAGCCCCGATGTTCGGGCTGTTGATAGCGGGCTGCGCAACACAGCAGGTCAGTTACCGTAATGACGTTGTTCCGATTCTCGAGAGCCGCTGTATCAAGTGTCACGCGCCACCGGACGGTATCGGCTACAAGACAACCGGGCTCTCGATGGATTCATACCAGTCGCTGATGCAGGGAACCGACTACGGGCCTGTCGTCGTGGCCGGAGACAGCCGCCGAAGCATATTTAACATGCTGGTCGAAGGACGCGCAGGACAACAGCAACGCATGCCCCATAACGAGAAAGAAAGCCTGAGTGAATCCCAGATCGAAACACTGAGAAACTGGGTAAACCAGGGCGCGCTCGATAACTGACTAACGAGTACAACGGCAGCCTGAAACCCATACCTGTATATCGTAATAAACTTATATTTATTTCACCCCGGTGCCAGCTGCAATTATTGCCTGTTTAAGTTGTCACACCACTCTGAAATACGTACATTCAAAGAATATGGTCCGGCATCTTTTTATCTTTCTGTTCTTGACGGCGTCAGTTTGTGTGATGATGACATCGACGTCTGTCCAGGCCCGTGAAATCTCCAGCTACGCCTTTGTCAATGATGACGGCACGCTGCGGATCAAACGCAAGACGATTCACCTGTACGGCATTCACATACCTGAAACCGGCAATCATTGCCGCACCAACATCAGCCCAACGATTTGTGGTTCGCGCGCCTCACTCGCGCTCGAGTTCAAAATTCAGGGTTTTGTACGCTGTGAAATCGTCGAGGAAAATAACGACGGCAGCCTGGTCGGCTGGTGCCGTGTGAATGCATCCAACTTCTCCGAGGGCACGGATCTGAGCGCTTACCTGCTCGAACGTGGCTGGGCCGTGGCTTTACCGGATGGGCCGGTTGAATACCAGGCGCTGGAAAAGATCGCGTACCGGCGCGGTGTCGGCGTCTGGGGATTTTCGGTCGACGGCTTCGCACCCCGGACTCAATAATCAGAGTCCCCACAAATATACCAAGCTTTCGTGTCAAACAGACTTCCGCTTTCGACCCATTTCGGACTGTCAGGATTACCTGGGAGTCAGGCTGGCCTGTACGGTTGATGCTGAATAGATACCGTTCCCTTCTTTCAACCAGTATCGCCCTGGCGGAGCTGGGGACGCGAGTTCTTGCTGGTTGTCACCCAGGCAGACCGGTTCAATCCGTTGAACCGGTCAGTGCTGCCGGGCTCAAGCAAAAACTGCTTCGAGCCTGGTGGTTAGTCCATGTCATCGGCGGCAAGTCCTACTACTCACTCGGTGACCGGCTCAAGTGGCGGCGGATTCGTTCTGTTGCAACCCCGCTCATCCCTGCACTTATCCCGGTTTCCAGCCGAATACTGGACCGCATTGCCAACCTGGCACTGGTACCAGAACTTGTTAATATCGTGGGCGTCCGGGGGGTAGGTGTTTAGTGCCACAATGTTGCGGTCCGCGTTGATAGCGAGAAACGGCAGTGGACCTCCACCGCGATTTATATCGTAGTTAAAACACAGTGTAGCCGTGGTGTCGACATCAGCTTCGGTGAGCGCGACGGCCCATGACGAGATCGTTGGACCATCAACCTCTGACAGCATGTGGTCGCAGGCCTTGTCCTCGGTTACAGGAAATGGCTGGAACAAAGGATCAAAAGAAGCAGGAATGGTGTCGGTATTCTCGCAGCGGTTACCTCCTGAATCCAGACAGATTTTTGCCCGAGATGGATCTGGGTTGGTTGGAAAGCCCGGGAACTGAGGAGAGCAAGGCGCAGGGCAACTGCCAATTGGGCACGGCCCTGGTACCTCATCGACCCTGTTGCCCGTTACTGGATCCGTTAGTGGGCCGGGGCGCGAGCAGCGGTTGTCGAGGCCTGCGTCGGTTTTATTGAAAGGGCTGAGGCCCCTGCGAAAGAGGGCGTCTCCGAAGCCAATCTGGCTGTCAAAAGCGAAACCGGTCAGAACCAATCCACCACCACCCTGCACGAACTGGACCAGTGCCTGGGCCGCCTGATTGGCGATGCCTCTCGGTATGGGGATGCCGCATTGCCGGTCGGTGTAGGCAATGATAACGTCGAAATTTTCCAGAAGCTCTTCAGCGGTCGGCTGGTCGCGGTCACCGTCGACCAGAACAACGTCCCTGAAGCGTGGTATGCCGTCGTCGTACATCAGCATATCGACGAGGTTTTGAGCGCCGAATTGCCCCTGCCGGTTAAAAGCCCCGTCAACCAGGCCGTCTCTAGCAGAACGCTGGTAGGCCATCAGCCCCAGCGCGGCCGCATTTGGTGCGATATCCGCGCAATACGCGAGCACACCGACGCGTGCCACTGCCTCGCGACCGTCACGCTCGATGATATCACTGGTCCCGACTTGTCCCGCCTGGGGTACGAAGATCCTGCTACTGTTAACGCGCAATGGATTTGGTACAAATTCATGTGCGAGGCTGATACCGGCATATAGCAGCCCAAGTGTGAGTCCTGCTGTTTTGTATAAGGTGTTCATTTTCATCTCATTTAATCCTCCAATCGTGATTTTTTTTAATCAGTCTTCTTTACCTGCTGCAACTTTCGTCGAGTGAAACGATCCCCCGATACCACGCTAAAAGGCGAGCGTATCCGCAGCACATAAACCCGGTGCTGCACTCAGTTAACTGGTGAACGCGTGGTGCTGTCCTATTTTGTTTTAGTTGACGACCACTGCGGCGAAAGGTTGATTCAGTGGGAATGAGAATCAACTATACACACAATAATGATAATGAGATAAAAATCAACCGATCGATGCAAGTTTCTTCCTTGATCACGAGACGCATCTAATGACCAGCATCTTTTCTGTAGAGACTGGCTTGCGACCTTAACGCACTTAAAGAAGCCCCTCAGGCATTCTCACATAATAGCTATTGAATCGCTACGATTTCATATTAATGACAAAACAAAAGACTAGGGCTGTCAGTAGAATGACGGGAACATAATATATCAGCAAGAAGAAACTAGGCAGGTCACCGCATTTATCTTCTAACTTGGATTTTTCGCAAGTTTTTTCTTTTACTTACAGAGCCTATTTCATTTCTGCTATGCAAACAGGACGACATTCTTTTATCCCATTTGAGACAATAACAGAAGCCAGAACGGCATCTGCGTCTTTAAAGCTGGCGAATGTCTGCAAAGCCGCGGCCAGACAGACTTGGGAGTAAACGTAGCCTTATGTGAAAAAGCCCTACCTGGATTCGGAAGGGCTTTTAAAAGCATCGTTTTGTATAAGTGCTGATGTTTATTGTGAATACGGATGGTCGGCCAATTGCTGGATCTGGGTTTCCGTCAGTATGTCGACCAACATTGTGAGCACATGAATACTGACCAATGTTTCAGTGGGCGATAATGCATCACCTTCTTTAGGATCTAAATTGTCAAACCTAGAGTTCATATGTTGCATCAAGTCACGCACAGTTGCGAGAAATTCTTTTCTTGCTTTAACCGCTACCGAAGCGTCAGAGTTACATGTACCACAGAAATCTAGATAGAGTTTATCCAGCTTTTCCATAGTTTTCTCAACATATTCTGTATACGCAGTCTCATCATATACGGCAGATGGTGCGGATTTTTCGGCTGCCTGGACAGCCGTTCCGAAAATGACGCTTAATCCGATTAACAGTCCCGCCAAGATAGGAAGTGGTTGCTTTAAACTCATTCTATTGCTCCTATTAAAATTTATTCTAGTTGTCAAAACCACAGCTTAAATCGGCATGTTGTACCACCTTAAGCCCGGATTTCGACTAGTTTTATATGCTTTCGAGTATATCGACGGATGGGAATTTAAATTATTCATATTTTTTGAATCTCAAGTGCATTTAATGCTTGTCACAAGATGACATTGACTCGAGCCCCACACAAGACGGGATAATACCTTCGACGACACCAATATTAGAGATTACTAAACGTCGCCTCTGGGTTGGTAGCGGAAGTCCAGGCTGAGAAACAAGAAACAATCGCAATTAGTCGGCTGACCGTCTCAGAACGGCCAGGAGCCGACAGTCAGCTCAGGTGAAAACGCTTCCCAATGTAGCCCTGTTTGATCGGTGTGTAACTGCTGTGCTTCCTTTTCAAGTGATTACAGTCTATTGCATACAAATCCAATAGCTTTGTTGGCGCGCACTGCATATATGGTGAATGGCCGCTATTGGCTGCGGTTTCAACCGAGAAAACGCCGAAAATCTTTGCTTGCAGTCTGCTACCGATTGAATCCACAATCCATAGCTGCCATTTGATAGAAAGGGACAAACAGTCACGATGTTTGGCAACATATCACGATATCTGCGCTTGCAATATAATCAACTGTCAGGCTAAGGAGAAGCAATGAAAAAGAATATACTCGTAATTCTAGGACACCCCGACACAAATAGTTTCTGTGGTTCATTGGCCAAGGCGTATATCGATAGCGCAAAAGTAAGCGGTTCAGAAGTGCGTGAAATTCGACTTGGTGAGTTAAAGTTCGATCCAATACTCTGGAATGGTTACAACAAAATTCAGGAGCTTGAGCCAGACTTAGGAAACGCCCAGGAACTTATTCAATGGTCCAATCATATTGTTTTTGTTTATCCTAATTGGTGGGGAGCTATGCCAGCTTTAATGAAGGGTTTTTTCGATCGGGTTTTCCTGCCGGGATTTGCGTTTAAGTATCGGGGGAAATCTCTACCGGATAAATTGCTTTCAGGACGCACAGCGCACCTGATGGTAACTATGGATACTCCACCTTGGTATTATCGTTGGGTATATCACAGACCTGGACATAACGAAATGAAAAGAACAATTCTTGAGTTTTGTGGCATTAAAGTCGTGAAAATATCCGAATTTGGTCCAATCAAAGGTTCGAACCAACAGCAAAGAGAGAAATGGATTGGTATAGCAAATGATCTTGGCTCAAAAGCCTAACAAGCCAATCTAAAGTCGCACGTAAAAACGTGTGCCGGGACCGCCAAACTGCGGCGGCCCCTTATTGAATCGTTAAAGTCCGCTATTTGGTCTGGCCCCGGTTGGTGAAAATCTGATCAATTCCTGAGCTGTGAGTCCGCAGCCGAAAGCAGGCTGCTGCAAAAAAATATGAGATTGATCGCCGAGATGTCGCCTATTACCTGAAGCGTGGCGATTACCCCTTCTTTGAGGCACCCAGTGTCAACACATCGGGGTGTTCGCTACCACTAACCTGTAGAAATGATTTTTCTGCCAAAGCCGGAATCTGATCTGCCTCTACCGGCTTGCTGAAATAATAGCCCTGCACCATATCGTAGCCGATACCGCTCAATGCCAGCGCCTGCTCCTGGGTTTCGACACCCTCGGCGATGACATCGTGCCCCAAAGCATGGCCGACGCTGACGATCGCACCGAGAAGTATCGACGAATCCTGGTCTTTCAACATGTCGGTCACGAACATCCGGTCGACTTTGAGACAATCGATAGGCAGGTATTTCAGTGAGGACAGCGATGAATACCCGGTACCGAAATCATCAATCGCAATCCGCAGTCCGATCGATCTGAGGTGATTGAAGATGTCGATATTATCGCCCGTGGTCTGCACCACGCTTTCCGTCACCTCGAGTTCCAGGTCACCGGCTTCCCAGCCGGTTTCGGCCAGCACGTCGATGATGGTTGTTGCAAGTGACTGTTCCTTGAAATGTGTCGGCGATATATTCACCGCCATCTGCAGCCGAGGGAGCCCCATCTCCCGCCAGGCCACCGCCTGCGTGCACGCAGTTTTGAGCAGCCATTCGCCGAGATCGATAATCAAGCCGATACGCTCGGCCACCGGGATAAAATCATTCGGGAAAATCAGACCCTTGGTCGGGTGGCGCCAGCGCATCAGCGCCTCGACACCGACCATCCTGCCGCTCTGGAGTTCGATCTGCGGCTGATAGTGCAGTTCGAGTTCGTTCCTCTCGATCGCCAGGCGCAGATCGTGTTCCATCTGCAGGCGTGTTTCGGCCAGCGATGTCAGCGCAGGCTGGTAGAAGGCGTAGCGATGCTTGCCTTCCTCTTTGGCTGCGTACATCGCGCTGTCGGCGGCTTTCAGTAATGCGTGCAGATCGCGCCCGTCTTCCGGAAAGTGTGCAATACCGATACTGCAGCGGGGATGAAGCTTTTGCTGGCCGAGTTTTACCGGCTGGTTGATTTCTTCAAGGCAGCGCCGCGAGACATCAGCGGCGTCGTACTGGTCGTTGATGTTGTCGACCAGGATACAGAATTCATCGCCACTGAGCCGTGCCACAAAATCACTGTCCCTGAGCACGTGTTGCAGCCTGCCTGCAATGACCTTGAGCAGCACATCACCGGCATCATGACCAAGGCTGTCGTTGACATCCTTGAAGCCATCCAGATCCAGGTAGAGCAAGCTGAACTTTTCACCACGGCGCAGCGCACCTTTAATAAGACTGCCAACATGCTGATAAAAGTAGGCTCGGCTGGGAATGCCTGTCAGCTCATCGAAATAGGCCAGCTGACGGATGCGTTGTTCAGCGGCATGCTGCTGCGTGATATCCTGCATGATCCCGAGCACGATCTTGCTGGAATCGGGCGCGAACTGGATTTCCTGATGCACGATGATTTCCCGGTTGTCATCCGTCAGCAAGCGGAAGTCTGCAGGCTGTTGCTGCACCCCGTCGAGTACAGCAGTGATACTGTCATGAATGAATTCCCTGTCTTCGGGATGGATGTGGTCGAGAAAGTCGGCTAGCTTCTTGTAGCTGCTCTCGGGCTTTGAGTTCAGCATTGCGACAATTTCTTCCGACAACGACAGCTCGTCGGTTCTGGCATCCCAACGCCAGCAGCCCAGTCTTGCGATACGTTGGGCACTGACCAGCCGCTCCTGGTTCTCATACAGCATGCGGCTATCCTGCGCCGCGCTGAGCCGGAAACATAACTTGTGTACCAGCGACGTATAATCCAGAGGTTTGGAAGCAACAGCATCGGCGCCGGAAGCGAAGGCCAGGTTGACCGCATCCATGTCGTTCCCGGCGATCACCATCACAACGGGAATGTAACGATACTCACTGCGCCCCTTGATTTGTTGACAGACTTTGAATCCATCCATGTCCGGCATGGTGGCATCGAGCAACACCAGATCGGGCATTTGCGCTTCGAACTGTTTCAGCGCCTCTTCACCACCGGCTGCCTCGTCTACTTCAAATCCGGCACCTTTCAGTACTTCACCGGTCGTGAGCCTGAGACCCTGGTCATCGTCCACCAGCAGAATACGCTCCCGACTCGATCCGGTTTCGACCGGCATGGCCGCGGATTCCTGCTTCAGTTTGTTTTCCCTGTTCAGCGCGACGATAATCTTTGGCAGCAGCTCCTCGAGCAACTGAATCTGGTAAGGCGCCCTGTCCAGCTGGTTGTCCCGGGCGGCATTTTCCAGTTGCAGACAGGCTTCTGAAAAGCTCAGAACGCCCAGATTGGCGCTGCCCGATTTCATACTGTGTGCAATCTGCGTGAGCCTGTCTGCATCACCCCTCCCCAGCGCCTTGTGAAGTTCAATGACGTCGGACGGTGTCTGTTTGATGAATTGCATAATGGAGACACCAAGCACATCACGCCCGGTTTTCTCACCCAACCTGCGTAATTGCGTGATCCGTTCGTAATCGAGCAAGGCCTGCTGAACCGGCTGAACCGCGTCATCCGTTTGCACGCTGACCAGTTGCAGCGCATCCTTGCGCTGCCATTTGTGTACGATTTTTGCCAGTCGTGAATTGCTGAACGGCTTGATCAGGAAATCGTCGATACCGGCATCATGAAACTGCTCGTGGATACTGTCCTGCGCAGCCGTGGTCAATACGACCAGCGGCGTGGGTTGGCGCCCCTGCAAATGCTCGGACTCACGCAGCACACGTGCTTCACCCAGGCAATCCAGATTCTGATCGTCGCAGTCCATGAAGATCAGGTCGTATTCATGATGCACAGAAACGGCCTGCGCCTCGTCAATACTGTCCACGACTTCAACCCGGAAGCCCAGGCCCTTCAACATGTCGACGGCCGTTTTCCGGCTGGCAGAATTGCCATCGATCATCAGGATATCGCCACCCGGAGACGCCTCCTGATCGTCCCTGGGGCGAGTCGAATGGTCACCGCTGATCAGCTCCAGCAAACAGGTGTACAACTCGCGCTGGCGTACCGGCTTTTGCAGGTATCGGGATATACCCGAATCCCTGGCTATTCTCGACTCCGGACCCGACCAGTTGGATGAACTCAACATCACCAGATGGGTTGGCGGGATCGAAGCATCGCCGATGAGGTTGCGTGCGAATTTGATACCATCCATTTCCGGCATTTGCCAGTCGAACAGCACAACATCATAGGCATTATCCCTGGCTGCCTGGCGCAGCAATTCCATCGCTTTGAGGGGCGAGCCGACGCAGTCACTGCGCATGCGCCACGCGGTCACGTGATTATGCAGAATCTCCCTGTTGGCAGCATGATCATCCACGATCAACACCCTGATGTCCTTCAGCATACCCGCATCCTGGTGCACATCCAGATTATCCGACGCGGCCGCCAGATTGACGACGAGTCGGAAACTGGCACCTGCCGCGGATATGTTGACCAGATCGAGATCACCACCCATCAGTCCCGCCAGCCGCTTTGAGATCGCCAGACCCAGGCCCGTTCCCCCCTGACTGCGTATCACGCTGCTGTCCGCCTGTCTGAAAGCGTCGAAGATCTTCTCTCGCTGCGATGGAGGAATACCCGGCCCGGTATCGGTAACCTCGATTGCCAGCTTTATCCTGTCCAGCTGGCGTTCGAGGACATTGCAGGAAAGGCGCACCTCACCCTGGTGGGTAAACTTAACCGCATTGCCGAGCAGATTGACGAGAATCTGGCGCAATCTCAGCGGATCACCGCGCACGTAGGCGGGCAGGCTGGCCGGTAAATTGGGTACAATCTCGAGGCCTTTCCGCTGCGCCTGGTCTGCGATCATCTCCAGCGTGTCCTCGAGCAGGTTGCGCAGATCGAAATCTTCCTCCTTGAGCTGTAACTTGTCTGCCTCGATCCGGGAATAATCGACTACATCGTTGATAACGCTCAGCAGGGACTCGGCCGAACGGTGGGCCGTATTCGCCAGGCGGTGTGCGCGTACGTCGAGGCCGGTATTCATCAGCAGTTCGGTCATGGCCATGACACCGTTCATCGGTGTTCGGATTTCGTGGCTGATGGCGGCGAGGAATTCACTTTTTGCACGGTTGGCTGATTCGGCGGCATCCTTTGCTTCGAGCAGTTCACGCGTGCGTTGTTCAACGCGCTGCTCGAGTACGTGCTGCTGCTGATCGAGCTGTTTCTGTGACTGATCGAGCTTCTCCAGCAATCGCATGAAATTCTCTGTCAGAAAAGCCAGCTCGCTGCCGGGATTCACGCCATCGAGCTGATCGAAGCGCTCACGGGTAATATCGCGGGTCGCTGCAGCGAGCTGATTCACCGGCCGGGTGATGCGTCGCGTCAACACCAGTGTCAGTAAAACAGCGACCAGCAACACCAGCGTAAACAGCCATAGCGATGTCTTCACAGCATCTTTCACCTGCTGGCTCATTTGCACCTTGTTCAGGATCAGGCGGACATAACCCGCGGGTTGATCGCTGCCCGCTGAATCATGACTGCTTATCGGTGCAACGAACTGAACATAACGACCATCGCTGCTGAAAACCGGTGGCACGTCGAAACCAGGCTCAGTGGTATACCAGTTGGGGAAAGGGTCCTGAATGGATGCATGCCATTTCTCTGCAAGCACGGTCATGTCGGAACGCAACAGGCCGAGATAGGTCATCGCGGCATCATTCGCACTGTTGATGATGGAGTCGACGGCGGCAGGTTGTTCTGTCTGCACCGCAAAACGGCCTATTGCGGCGAGACTCGTGGCCGTCTGCACACCATCGCTCAGCAAGCTTTCAATATTGTTGTCCCAGACGCGCTTGATCTCGTATACAGACAGGGTGACCGCAGTGAGCATCACCAGCACGATGCAAAGGATGTTGAATTTCGCAGCCAGGCTGAAGCCTTTATTCCGTTTCATTGTTGCCCACTGGTCACAGAGTTTTGATGATGCCCGATCAGCCCCGAATTACCGCGTTAAATGCCGCTTTCATCCCGTATCGAAGGACACACCCGGCCGCGCAGGTTTGTAATTACCGCACTCATAGGTTGTAGCTTATGTAATTGAAAAATAAAGAAATCCTGACCATAACACCGGATCAGACCAGAAACGGGCAAATCCAATTAAGCTTTATGAATCAGTCACTTGGAATGAATGAACGAACACAGGAATTACAAACTTTTACACTGCGCATGACCGGATCAGCCTTCGACAAGTTCATAGGCATTACCGTCAAAATCCCGGCAGAACAGCGCGCGTCTGCCGCTGCTGCTCAGCGTGTACGCGATCTTTGCTGCTTCGAGTCGGGCGATCATCTGATCCAGGCTGTGGATACGCAGGGCTGTATGGCGATCCCTGCCGCCGTGCGCCGGCCTTCCGTCCAGCGGATCCGGATTCGGTAGTTCGATCAGGTGGATCTGCCTGCCATCACCCAGGTTCAGAAACGCTCCCGGGTAAGCCAGTTCCGGCCGCTTATCGTCCACATCCATACCGAGTACATCCCGGTAAAATTCAAGTGCCCGGTTGGTATCAGCCACCAGCACACTGACGTGATCGATGCCGTCGACAAGCCCTGCTGACACGCGCCTCTCCTGAAGAAAATGATCAGATCGCTTATACTATGCGCCGCTCCGCACGCCGGCAAGCGCTAACCTGTTACAGAACACGGATCATGAATCCATACCTTGAAAAACTGCAGCCCTACCCGTTCGAAAAACTGGCCAATCTGAAAGCCGGCTGCAATCCACCGGAGGAGCTCGAGCATATCTCACTGTCGATCGGTGAACCCAGACACCCGTCACCGGAAATCGCACTGAACGCATTGCGCGACAATCTTGATCTGTGCAATCGCTACCCGCTGACAAGGGGCAGCCCCGAGCTCAGGCAGGCGATCGCCGGCTGGCTGCAACGTCGCTTCGGCCTGGCTGATGACAGCATCGATGCGGATAGTCAGGTGATACCCGTCAACGGCACACGCGAAGCCCTGTTTGCTTTTGCGCAAAGCGTCATCGATAAACGACCCGATGCGCTGGTCATGATGCCCAATCCGTTCTACCAGATTTACGAAGGCGCGGCCTTGCTGTCGGGTGCCGAGCCCTTCTTCTACAGCACGCTGAAAAGCAACCGCTACCTGCCGGACTTCGACGCCATCGACAACGACACCTGGAAACGCTGCCAGCTGGTTTATATCTGTACACCGGGCAATCCCGCCGGCGCAGTCATGCCTGAATCACAACTGGTCGAGCTGATCGAGAAGTCGCTGAAGTACGATTTTGTGATTGCCTCGGATGAATGTTATTCCGAAATCTATTTCGACGAGCCTGCACCACCGCCAGGCCTGCTGCAAGCCGCCTTCAACAGCGGCAACAGGGCATTTACCAACTGCGTGGTGTTCCACAGCCTGTCCAAGCGCTCTAACCTGCCCGGCATGCGTTCGGGTTTTGTCGCCGGCGATCAGAACATCATCCAGTCATTCCTGCTTTACCGGACGTATCACGGCTGCGCAATGGCGCCGGCGAGCCAGCTCGCCAGCATTGCTGCCTGGAATGATGAAGCGCACGTCAAACACAATCGCGATCTGTACCGCGAAAAATTTGATGCAGTACTGGATATACTGGCACCGGTCAGCGATGCGCAAAAACCCGATGCCGGCTTTTATATCTGGCTCAATACGCCCGTAGCGGATACCGATTTTGCGCAGCAGCTGTATATCCAGCAGAACGTGACGGTATTACCGGGCAGTTATCTGTCGCGCAACTTCAACGGCATCAACCCCGGCAGCGACCATGTGCGCATGGCGCTGGTTGCCTCCGTCGATGAATGCATCGATGCCGCCAACAGAATCAAGCAATTTATCCATACACTGAATTAATGAACCTTTCTGGAGAAAACCGTGGAAGACCTGAAGAATATCATCGAAGAAGCTTTTGAACGCAGAGCCGAGATCACACCGCGTAACGTTGAAACCCATAT
>CP070838.1:1226395-1233996 GCA_020341835.1 Thiotrichales bacterium
CGACTCTGACCCTTTTGATTTGAGATTTCAAACGACTCTGACCCTTTTGATTATGACCTCTTTGATTTTGATCTTTCAACTCTGGTCGGCCTGGGTGGCGTGAATGAGATCCTCGATTTCCCTTAGCCTGGCTACAATCTCCGGTCTATCCGGTTTTGTCACCGACGGATCGACGACAGCCAGTATCCTGCCCGGATCTATCGGGCCATCCTCGCCAAGCAGGGTTGCACACACATAACCCGTCGCCAGCACACGCCCGTTACGCTCAAAAATCTGTCTGAAGTAGAACGTTGATTCATCCCACCAGACGATGCGTGTTCTTAACCGGTATTTCTGAAACAGCTTTAACGGATATCGAAACCGTATGGTGTCGAAGGTTGCCAGCGGTACCCACTTGTTCCTGTACATCGTTTTCAACAAACCGGTACGGAAGGCGATATCCATCCGTCCCAGGTCCATCAGCGCGATGAAGCGATCGTTTGTGATCTTTGACACATCGATATCGTTGAGCAACACCCTGAGATCGAGCACGGATTCATCCAGGGCACCCAGGGGCTTTTTCCAGAAAGATGAGATCATCAGGAATAACAGTCGCAGTCTCAGTCGCATGGTTACACTCTGAAATTCAGCAATCAGCAGGTTTGCTCATGTGACGGCAGTATAAACGCTCTGTATAGCCTGTGTAATCGGAGAATATTATGCAGACCGCTTAACACATCAGGGATTAGCCATTCGCTGGTAGTTACCGAATTCGGCCTGCAGGTAGAGATCGCCCTCCTGTTCGGTAATCGCAATGGTGGCAACGGCGTGGCTTTCACGCCTGAAAAGCTGTGCATCAACAGGTATCAGCTCACGTTGCCCCTTTGCAGTTCGCGTATACAGGGTGCCGTTTTCGAACACGACCTCGAGCCGGTCAGCGTCCATCTGGGTTGTTGTCTGCCACTCGAACCGACGGGTAATCGCCACGTAGATTCCAGTCAGCCTACGCAACTGATCAGCTTCAACGCTGACCGGAGCCGGTTGCGGCCGCTTCAGGTCACGAGTCAGATAGTCCTGCACACGATCCCGCATCTGGTGGATAGCTTCATGGTTGAACGCGTTGATGGTCAGGAAATACCCGGCATCGGCTTCCCTGCTGTACCCGAAGCGGGAAAGATAACCATCACCATCACCGCCGTGCCCGTACCATACGAAGCCGCCGTGCAGTGCCTGATCCAGTCCCGGTCCGTAACCAAATCTCAGCCCCTGGCGCGCACCCAGCGTGCTGACCGGCTGCTCCATACGATCGATCGATGCAGCATCGAGCAGACGGTCATTACCGACCAGACCGCGGCCCAGAAACAGCTCTACCAGCGCAGCCATCTCTGGCGGGGTTGCGTTGATCGCACCGAGCGGAGGGAAAATCATGTGCCAGTACGGAATCGGCGTTTTGCCATCGGTGTCGTAACCGGTGGCCAGTCGCCTGCGCGTAGTCTCATCCTCGACCAGGCTCGCGCTTGTCATACCCAGCGGTTCAAGCAGCTGTTCGGTAATAAAGTCGGCATAGCCCCGCCCGCTGACACGCTCGATGACAAGACCGGCCAGCCCCGCGTTGGCGTTGGAGTACACGTGATGCCAGCCCGGCGGCCATTGCACGATACGTGCCTTCGGGCGCCAGGCGAATGCAGCCTCCAGCGTCGGGAACGGCCGATTATGATCGAACTCGTCACGTGTCAGGTCGAGCAGACCCGAACTGTGCTCGAGCAGGTGCCCGACCCGAACAGGATGCGTTTCGGCCCAGGGATTCTCGAACGGCGCGTCGCTGACGATGTCGCGCACCGGCGTCTTCAATTCCACACGCCCCTGCTCGACCAGCAACATGATCGCCAGGGCGTTGAAGGTTTTCGTGATGGAGCCGATACGAAACAGCGTATCCGCCGTCACTGCTCGCCCGCTCTCCCGATCCGCCACACCGCCGGTTGCAGTTTTGACACCGTGCTGCGCGGACACGACAGTGAGTGCAAAGCCGGCGACTTCGTGTTCAGTGCGTACCTTGTCGAGATCTGCGATCAACTGTTCGAATGACGTGTCTGCTGCCAGCGAAAGCACTGGAAAACCGAATGCAAAAAGGATAGCAGCGCCTGATTTCGAAGCGGGCATCAGCTGTCGGGTACGGCCATGATCGATGCGCAGATCGAGGCCCCCGACGCCTCTGGATCGAGACGCAGCCTGGTGGTGCTGACGCGTTCCAGTCCCAGCTCTTCATAGACCGCTGCCAGATCGGGGAATTCGTCGGATCCGATATGTTCGTTGTACAGCTCCATGAATACCCTTGTTCCGGTGAGCCGATCCAGTTCCTGCATCAGTTCACGCCCCGTCCAGTGGCGATCGGCAGGCAGGCAGCAGGCATGCAGGGCTTCGAGCGCAGTATCGAGTGACTGTGCGCCGTCAGATCGGCGGCGCAGCTCGACGTCGGCCAGTAACGCAATGGCGGCCCCACTCCAGTAGACACGCATGAAGGAGCGATCGCGCATCATGGTCTCGCTGACCTCGGCAAGACTGCGACCGCGCGGGGTACCGCGTATCCCGCGTTCGAACCCGGCGTGCAGCTTGTTCCAGGCCGACTCCGGGCTCTTCAGTCCGACACGGGCGCGCAGCACATTCTGGTAGTAACTGGCTATACCCTCTGACAGCCAGCGGTCGTCGGAAATAATCACCGGATGCAGCAGATGACTGAGCTCGTGGACCAGCACCCAGTCATTCATAAATGCTTCTTCTGAAAGGCGTTGATTGATGAACAGGTGCACCGCATCGCCGCCACCGCGCTGCACTTCGCCCCAGGGGACCGGCTCGTCGCCATGCCCGACGGGCACAACCAGCAGTTGCAGATCGGGTACCGGAAGTCGACCGTAGGCCGTTGCCAGTGCGCGGGCACCGGTAGTCACCCACTGCCGTATGAAGTCCGTATCGGGCTCAGGTGTACCGGACAACAACGCGTAGCGAACGCGTCCGCCGGGCAGCTCGATCGACTCGACACGGAAGCGTCCGATCGCTATCCGCGCTTCCCTCTGCGGCATGCGTGTACGTACCTCATAGCTCACCATGCGCCCGTTACGACCGATACGACTCCACGGCGCCGAGACATCGTAATCCGCTGGCAGTACGAAATCGAGCCGCCAGCGTTCGTCGCTGCCCCTGCCTTCGGCAATCCAGAGCCAGGAACCCGGATCAATAATGATGGCATCCTGCCTGCGCCAGTTATTCGAACGCCAGTGGCGCTTCGAAACTGACTCGAGATCAACACGGTAATGCACACAGGCAGGGGTACTGACAGGCGGCAATTCCAGGATCGTTCCTCGAGGCTCTATCTCGAGCACCTCATCGGACGTGTGAAGTTGCGCATCGCGCAGCAGTCCTGACGCATCATCCAGGCGCGCCTTCAACCGGGTCGGCACCGCGCTTTCAAAGCAGGCCCTGACCTCTAGCTGTTCGAGACGCTCATCGCTGGTAACGGTGTAATGCGGCCCGACGGCATGGGCAGGTATTGGCAATAACAACCAATGGACGGCCAACAGCACAACAGGCAGGCGAATTTGAGGATAGTACATGTGCCCCCCCCTGGAATGAACGCTATCTTGGAGCGTACTTACCCGCCTCAAGTTCCTGCCGGCGCTGGTGAAAATTCCTCTTCGCCATGGATGTTCGACTAATGGGCATCGAACACCTCGAGCCAACCGTTTTTGACAATTAAACGGTCGAATTAACCTCAGGTTTTCTACTGATTAACTAATCGTATTTGATAGCTGTTGTGGCAAGCGACACACTGTGTAAGTGTATTACCCAGTTGCGACAGGGCGTGATCACTGTCACCCAGGGACTCGGCATCGAGCGCGATCTGGTCAAACTGGCTGTGTACTTGATGCCCCAGTTTGCGAAAGCCCTGGGGTAAGGCCTGCTTGAGATCAGCGGGCACGTCACGGGTCATCGCGATACCCAGGCCACGCGCAGCCTGAGTCACGGCATCCATATCATCGCGTGACAACGCGGCTGTTATTTGCTGCAAGCCGGAAAGAAACTGCCGCATCTCGTTCAATACCAATGCCCGATGCGCTGGTGACAACTCGATGACGGTGCGAGCATCGGTCTCCCCGGCATTTGCAAAGGGAATAAACGCATACCACATAAGCAACAGGCAAATTATTCTATTCATACTCACACCCTGTCCTTTCAGATTCAATCGGGTCAAACTCGTTTGGTTCAGCCGGGAGATTACAGGTAATTCAACGTGGACCCTAACCGACTTTATTGCTCCGCAGCGGATTTACGCCGGCCAATGCAGCCCCGGCGAACGGAAGCAGCACGATACCGATGCTTGCAGTAATACGTCCTTCTCCACCGATACCCATCAAAGCCAGTAATGACAGGCCGCCACAGACCAGCACTGCACCTGCCACCTGACGCCAGGCCGGAACGGGATACGAGCTGGCACCCCGCTCGAACCGCAGAAATACCACAACGAACCCCATCAAGGCAACGGCGTAAATCGACAACCAGACCGGCCGGAGCAGCCACCACGCGCCACTCCCCGGCTCATAAGCCAAACCCAGATCGCCGACCACTGACAAGGCGATTACGATGACGAGCGTCGAAGCCGTCAGGTGCCACAGGAAAACCGTCATGATCATGCCATTGACAAGCACGGCGGCCGTCCAGACCTTCAGCCTGGAAAGCCAGCGCCTGGCGGGACGCTCAAGCGCCAGCAGGAGCCCGCACTGCGCGATACCCAGCAGCAGCATTGGCAATTTCGGCGGCAGGGAGTTACTGATGTCGTCTCCCGGCACACTGACCATACTCAAGGGGTACGGTCCAAAACGAACCAGGCCCATTAACACCATTAACGCACATCCGCCCCATACGAGCGACCACCTGGAACTACCCAGCCTGCCTTCGAGCCAGGCATATCCCAGCTGGTGCACTGCAAGCCAGATCAATGCATAATTGAGCCAGCCAACAGCGCGCGTGCCGGTCAGAAAAAGGATGTCATCCAGTACCACCGCCACAAGGAGAATCCAGAAAGATGACAGCCCGAACCGCTGCCATGCAGCGTATGTCAGTGGCACCAGAACCACAACGCCGATATAAACAGCGAGAAACCAGACTGGAATCAGCGCCATTTGGGAACCGAGCTTCAACATATACGCATCGACACCCAGCTGCCCGCCAACGATAGCCAGTAGCACCCAGATCGCCAGTAACGGCAATATCGGCCCTACCAGACGCTGCAGGCGGCCGTTCAGCCACGCACCATAGCTACGACCGTCGCGTTGCGCGGACCGCCAGGAAATGCCGTTCGAGTAACCGCCAACCATGAAGAATACCGGCATTACCTGAAACAGCCAGCTGAGCCACTGTGTCCACGGGTGGGATTGCAGCATATTGCCGGTAAGGATCAGTTCGCCATCTGCGACATAGGGCGCCGCCATGAGCCAGTGCCCGATGACCACAGCACAAATGGACAAAGCCCGCAAAAAATCAACGTAGCGGTTGCGCGATTCCGGTGTTGCCGCTGCAAGTGCCGATGCCCGTGACCAGATACCCTGCTTTTCGCTCAATTGAGTACGCCCGCATCATCCTCTGAAATCAAACCTGAACAACGGTCTGATCCATTCAATTTACCGCTAATAGAAAACGGCCAGCCATATGGTTTCAGTTTCCAGGCTTGTGCTGACAACCCTGTGCTTCGTATGTGCCGGTATGTTGATATGGTCACCCTCACCGAGGTTAAGGTCTACGTCATTCTCGAAGCCAATACACGCTTCGCCTTTTAACACCAGCACCCATTCATTCTGTTCCTGATCATACCAGTGGTTTTCAGGCGACTTGTGACCACTGGATATAATCCGTTCGATCCTGACGTTTTGATGCTCTGTCAGAAGCTCGAAAACCTCTTCATCGAGATCGGTCGGTACCGGCGTGTAGATATTACCTGATTCCACCATTTATACAGTCCAGCACAGCAGCCGTATTAATCGGGCCAGAATTGTTCGATTGTATCGGAATGAACTGTACCAATCGACCCGCAAACACTTTAATGAGTCTAATTCAGGTTATTGATACAGAACGACAAAGGTCGGCCGAGCTGTGGGATCCAGCTTGCCGCTGACCTTTAATGACAGCTTGTTTTTGAGAGACTGGAAATGCTTGCCAACTGAATGGATTAACCGGCTTCAGCAGGTACCATGAAACGCGACAGGTCTTTTTGCATACCCGGTTCCTTGATACCCATCTTGATGAAGACAAGTATCTTGTGAGCCATTTCGCTACCGGGGTTCAGTATATAAACCATGTGTTCAACGTCCGAGATAAAGACCTCGCTTTGTATCAGCATTGCCATCAGCGTTTTCATCTCTTTATTTTCGTCGACCACTTCAAACGGAATACCAACACCTCGCGGATCGTTCTCCAGCTTTAATGGCTCGATATGGCTGATCAGATTCTGTAGCGGTGCGACAGCATCCTGGTCTTCAGCTGCACTCAACACGCTGCCTGCCATGACATAAGTCGCAAAAGACTGCATTTCGGACGAGTTGAGTGGTGTGCCATGACTCTGGTTCTGCAGTTCCTGGTTGTATTTCTGACGCGCATCTTTCCTGATGTAACCCAAACGGATTATAAAGGTCACGAAAGCCGCAATGAGATCATAGATACCCGACAGAATGGAATAGTTGGGGCGCAGGATATAGTAGCGAATGATACCGAGAAACAGTGCCAGCAGATCAAACACGGCCGCCCATACGATACTGACCGCAAGCTGCACGCTATAGGCATCACGATCGAGGATGACATTCATTGCGGTCTCGACCGGGCTCGGGATAACCGCCAGCTTGCCCTGACTGATATCCGTAACGATCAGTCTGGCTTCATCCGTATTGATTGCCGATTTAAGTTGGGATATTAACAGGATGAGTTCGTCACGTTGATGTTCGGACCCGGTTGTCAAAACAGCATCCATTTCAGTGTTGATTTGCCTGGCTTCATCGAATCTTCGCCGCTGTGTTTCGAATCGCACTTCCTCTGCAGCCAGTGTCTCCAGTTTTTTATAATATTCGGCTCCTTTGCCAGCACCCAGTCCCGAACGAAAACCGCGCACTGCTTCCTCTTCCGCCTGTCGCTTGAGAAAGGCAAGGCGTTCTGTCTGGCTGTCGATATAGTCCTGCTCTATCAGCATCACTTCGCTGATCTGGTCAGCTATGCGGGCTTTCAACTGGGTATTCACTGCCATACTGTCGGTTATGGCGCCGGGTAAGCCGGCATTGTAGATATACGTGTAGGCGGACAGCGTTGAGAGTGTCAGTGCAGCGGTATATACAACGAGCAGAACCAGTTTACCCAGCCCCCTGACGTAGGGTAAGGCTATCAGACTGACAGCGATAGAAAACTGAACCGCAACTGCAAAAAGGGCTGCAAAAACTGTCTCTTCGATAAAAAGGTTTGCACCCGAGAAAGTGAAAATTCCGTTGATCGAGGCGAGCAGGAAAATAACAACACTGATAATCCTCGCCATTCGCCTCGGATTTTTTGAATCCGCGGTTGTTGTTGTCATAGGGGGCGGCCCGGAGGAG
>CP070838.1:1234096-1237425 GCA_020341835.1 Thiotrichales bacterium
GGCGACAACGTTGCGAACAAACGTCTGATTCGCCTGGTGGATGCCAGCTTCAAGGGCAGTATCGAAACCATCGAGACCGCTAAAAACCTGCAGCCTGCCGTTGTCGTACCAGGACACGGTAAAACCGGGGGCACCGAGTTGCTCGACAACTACCAGACTTACCTGTCAGTCCTGTACCGCGAGGTCAACAAACACTTCGAAGAGGATCTGAGCGACTTCGAAATGAAGCCGATGATCCATGAAGCACTGGCCGATTTCCATGACTGGTCCGGTTACGAAGATGAACTGGGCAAACATATCAGCCGCGCCTACCTGGAAATCGAAGCTGCCGCTTTCTAATCCTAACCGAATCGGCATTGAGCCCGAGCCATGCAGATTCTGAACAGGCTGATACCTGAAACCCTGCGGAGCACGCTCTATTTACGCTATTTCGGCTTCAGCAAAATTCCGCTGTTGTTTTATGTCAGGCCCTCAGTGGTTGAAAAATCCGATCAGCACGTGGTCATCAGGATCCCTCTGAACCGGCGCACGAAAAACCACCACGGGTCGATGTATTTTGCCGCCCTGTCAATCGGTGCCGATTGCTCCGTCGGCCTGCTGGCGGTTGAATTGATCAAGCTGCGCGAGGAAAAGATCCACTTCATTTTCAGGGACTTCAACGCGGAGTTTTACCGGCGCGCCCATGCAGACGTGTATTTTCGCTGTGATCAGGGCAAGGAGATCACCGCGCTGGTCGAAAACGCGATTGCGAACAAACAGCGCGTCGAAATGCCGCTGTATGCCACTGCAACAGCACCCGATGAGAACGATGAGCCGGTGGCCCGATTTCGGCTGACGCTGTCACTGAAGCAGGCTGATGCATAAAGGCTTGTCAATGAATGAAATAGCTGGCAACCTGACCTATATCAAGTAGATAGCCAGTATGGTGCATTAGCATACTCTGATGGATATTATTACGGTAATTGTCGGCGGACTGCTGGTTCTGTTCATGCTTTATGTGATTTTGCGCATGTCCCACGTGATCATGCGCAACGTTATCGTTGGCATGGAGTTCCGCAAGAACCTGGCACGCAAGGTCGACGCACTGCGTCTGAATAAAATGCTGGCAGCGCTCGGCATTGACGTCAACAGCTACCTGCACAGCGAGCGCGTACTCGATATCGAGGAACACATCGACCGCTGCTCTACCTGCCAGAATACCGAAACCTGTGATGATCAGCTCGCCCAGGGCCGTGTTCAGGCTGACAGTATTGACTACTGCAATAACGAACAGTCCCTGCAGCGTATCGTCGCAGGCAAACCCGCGCAGGAATCCTGATTACAATCCCGCATTCGTTTCGTCTGGTTATACTTCGCGTCTGGCCAGTTGGATAATTTATGCTGAAAAAACTGTCGCTGTTAGTCCTGTCACTGCTGGGCTGGCAGCTGGAATCGAAACTCCCCGACGAAAAGAAATTCGTCATCATCGGTGCCTTTCATACCAGCAACTGGGATTTCCCGCTGGGTATACTCGGAATGTGGGCGCTGGGACTCAAGGCAAGCTGGGTCGGTAAACACACCCTGTTCCGCGGCCCCCTCGGACCGCTGTTCAAGTTGCTCGGTGGCATTCCCGTTGACCGCACGGTCCATACCGGCTTCATCCAGCGTGTCGCCGAACTCTACAAAACAAGGGCGCAGATGGCGCTGACCATCGCAGCTGAAGGCACGCGCTCGCGAACCGAACACTGGAAAACGGGTTTCTACTTCATCGCCCACGAAGCCGGCGTGCCGATTGCACTCGGCTATCTTGACTATGGCAACAAAAGGCTTGGCGTCGGCGCAACACTCTACCCTGGCGGTGACATCGTCAAGGATTTTGAGAAAATCCGCGAATTCTACCGGGACAAGTCCGGCCTGCGGCCCGAGAACCAGGGGCCGGTCATCCTGCCGCCCAAATACAGTGGCAAGCGCGCAGGCGAGCCTGAACCAGAACGGAATTGATCTGGATCAAAAAACAGCCATTATTATTTGCAAATCTACATGAGAATCGTTTGCATTTGCATTTGAGGGCTGTATAATGCCTCCAAATTCACGTTTTTCTAATATTTGGAGCCTATTAATGAAGCAGAATCAATCCCTCCTCAGCCTGGTTGCAGCCGCAACCGCCCTCTCCGTTAGCGCCTCTGCGCAGGCGGTAACGGATGAGGAATTCAAGGCCATGCAGGACCAGCTCAATCAGCTGGCCGACGCGGTTGAAAGCCAGCCCGCCTCTACCGGCAAAAAGGTGCACATCGGCGGTTACGGCGAGATGCACTACAACAACCTGGAATTCCCGGACGGCAGCAAGTTCCGGGAAATCGATTTCCACCGTTTCGTACTGTTCTTCGGTTACGATTTCACCGACAGCATCCGCTTTCATTCGGAACTTGAACTCGAGCACAGCCTGGCTGGTGACGGCAAGCCAGGCGAGGTTGAACTCGAACAGGCCTACGTCGAATTCGACCTGACCCAGAATACCGAAACCAAGGTGGGTCTGTTCCTGATCCCGGTTGGTATTCTCAATGAAACCCACGAACCCACGACCTTCTACGGCGTTGAGCGCAACAATGTCGAAAGTCGGATCATTCCGACCACCTGGTGGGAAGGCGGTGCTGCATTGACCGGCCGCATCGGCGGTTCCGGCCTCAGCTACGACCTGACCTTCACTTCGGGCCTCGACGGCGGCACCAATATTCGTGGTGGCAGGCAAAAAGTCGCCGAGGCAACCGCCAACGACTGGGCCTATACCGGCCGCCTGAAATACACTGGTGTACCGGGTCTCGAACTCGCCGCCACCGCCCAGTACCAGTCCGATATGGCGCAGAGCCTGGATCCGGACATCGGCGCCGGCGTGCTGCTCTCCACCCACCTGATCTGGGACATCAGCCAGTTCCAGGTACGCGCGCTGTACGCGAGCTGGGATATCGATGTCGCCTCCACCGCACCGGCGGACGAACAGGCCAGGGACAAGCAGGACGGCTACTACCTGGAAGGCTCGTGGAAATTCATCCCCAGTGTCGGCGTCTTCGCCCGCTACGAGGTTTGGGACAACGGCGGGCTCGGCGATACCGAGAAAACCCAGACCATCGCCGGTGTGAACTACTGGCCGCACGAACAAGTTGTGCTCAAGCTTGATGTCCAGAGCCAGGACCACGGTGCCGCGGTTGCCAGCAGCCAAGCGGACGGCTTCAATCTCGGTGTAGGGTATTATTTCTAAACTCCAGCCAACAACGCCTGGCTATGCATTGCAATTGCAGAGGGGCCCTGTGCCCCTCTTTTTGATGGCAGTGAGATAGAATACGCCGCCATGA
>CP070838.1:1237525-1240688 GCA_020341835.1 Thiotrichales bacterium
CTGCAATCTTTCGGCAGGATCGTACCCTGGTCGCGGATCTCGGTACCCGAGGACATGATGCAGTTACGAGACTTGAAGCCGGGGATATCGGATTTCGACATAATGCCCGGGAATTCACCGCTGTCGTTATCCAGCACCCAGTGGATATAGGCCACGGCAGTGTCCGGAATTCCATCCGGCATGCCGGTTGGATCTGCTACCGGATCCCACCATGCACTGGCTGTTGTAGCATCAGGGAAGATATAAGTCACACCCAATGGCCTGTCGGGATGCTGACCCAGACGAACATTAACCGGATTCCATGCCCACAGGGTCGGGGTGGCCAACCACTCCGCCATGGAGCCCGTCGGATAGTCCGGTTTGACTCGCTTTGCAGTAAGCTCAGTAACAGCTGCAATACTCGCCAATGAGAAAAACATCACTGCAGCAGCAATTAAAGCGGTTACCGGCTTGAATGAATGTATAAATTTGATCACGATCCGTCTCCTGAGGATAAAACGTTCTGACAGAGAGTCGCTTACCTGTCGTTTACGGTGTTCACGCAAACCTCTGACTGTTTACATGCTTGATGGAACAATAATATTCCGACCACCCAACCATTACATTGATAATTATCAAATTTCTTACTGATCGAACTAAATTACCGATCTCACGACACAGGCATCGGTTTGTGCTGAAATCCTGCCGGCCTCTCCTTCTGCCTGCGTTATGAATATAACCATACTCAACCGCTGGATACTTGACCGTTAATGCCAATAGTTTGACGGCTAGATCCGGATCCATATTGATCCAGATCAATTAAATATTCCTTGCGTTGGCGCCAAAACATCCAGCGACACAGGCAAGCAATCATTGGCGGGAAATGATTGATAATAATCAATGAGTAGACGCGAAATATCCGGTACTCTGTATTGGCAACCAGGCTATCTCAAATCATTTCAGCTCTACAGGGACTTAGGAAAGATGAAACGCATTCCAGAAGCCGGATCTTTTTTACAGACCGGATTTACCGTTCGGCTTCGAAATGTATTCGCAGTTATCAGTGTGCTTCTACTTGTTGGCGCAGCATCGAGCTTTGACGTGGAGCTCATCAGCATAGGCACCGACGGGCAGGCAGGCAGCGGCGACAGTTTCTATGTACCCAGCGAGATAAAGGCTGGCGCCGTCAGTGCAGACGGACGTTATGTCGTATTTTCATCAATAGCAGAAAATCTCACGCCGGATGATGTGAGCAGCTGGCAAGTCTATCTAAGAGACCGCGCAACCAGCACCACTACCCTGGTTTCTGATACCGGAGCTGACACTGTCTTCGGTTCATCAATGGACGGTCATGCAGTAATCAGCGCCGATGGCAGATATGTTGCTTTTCAGTCAACCAGCGGCTTGCTGGTTCCGAACGACACGAATGGCTCTTCCGACATTTTCGTTTACGATCGTTCCAATGCATCGATCAAACGCGTAAGCGTTGCCAGCGACGGTACCGAAAGCTGCGCCTGCAGCTGCGCCTGGCCAGACACATGCAATGGCTGCGAATACCACTGGGTTAACTCACACCCGTCGATCAGCGAGGATGGCCGCTATATCGCATTTACCTCTTATTCATACAATCTGGTTGATGGCGACCTGCCCGATACACCCGACGTATTCGTGCACGACCAGCAAACAGGAACCACCACCATCATCAGCCGTGCCAGTGACGGCAACCTTGGCAATGCTGCCAGCGGAGAACCTTACATCAGCGCCGATGGCAATTTCATTGCCTTCAGCTCAAAGGCCGACAACCTTGTTGCTGAAGACTGGAATGATCAGCAGGATATTTTTGTTTGGAACCGGGAAAGTGACAGCCTGACACGCGTCAGCGTGGCGACCGACGGCACTGAAGGTAACTCGACATCGACTGACCCGGTCATCAGCGCAGATGGCAGCCGGATTGCTTTCACGTCGGGCGCGACCACGCTGGCATCGCAGGATTCAAACGGTTTCATCTACGATGTATTTTTACGCGACCAGGTAAAGGGTACGACTATTCTGCTGAGCTCAGGCCTGCCCGGCGGTGGTGACTGGCCGGCGATCAGCGGCAATGGTGAATATGTAAGCTTCAACAGTGGCACGGATGATATCTACCTGTCGAATGTCGACACCGGGCAGCGGCAGTTAATCAATGACCGCATGCAGTTTTCGGCACTGAATCATAATGGTGAGGCGCTGGCCATGAGCGGCTATGCCAGTCTTGTACCTGTAGATACCAATAATGACAAGGATGTCTACCTCGTTAGCCTGGATATACAGGATCCGCCAACAGACCCGGAGATCTGCAATGACGGTCTCGATAACGATGATGACGGTCTCACCGATTGCCTCGACTGGACTGACTGCAGCCAGGAACCTGCGTGCGCCGGGCAGGAACCACCCGCAGATGATGATACCGTCAATCCACCGGCAGATACTTCTACTGATGACACGTCAAATGCTGGAGAAAGTGGCGGCAGCTGTGCCTACAACCCTGACGGCCGTTTCGATCCCTTACTTCCAGCCCTGATTTTTGCCGGCCTGATCTATCTCGGCTGGAGAATGAACAGAAAACGCTCGGGATAATCAAACTCTCCCTCCCGGTAACTGTCAACTCGTTGGCGTGCAAGGTCAGGCATTATGGATCGCTGATAATTAGATTGGATATGCGTGGATACTGGCGAGCATAAAATTAGATTTAATCCAGATTGGCCATGGGTACTGTCTGGAAAGGGCTCGACAGGTGATTAGTGTCAATCACCCCAAATGTCGTTGTGATTATTGATAATTATCAAAGTTTATAAAATGTAATTGCGTTAAATTTTGTACATTGAATGAAGGTCTTATGGTTTCTGACCAGAAAGTGACATCTATCAGAAACGGGTAAATACCCGTTAATTTTTACAGATGGAGTTTTTATCGTGAATAAACGCCCCCTGACTAATGTACTGGTCGCAGCCACTATTGGAGCAAGTGTAGCAATGTCTGCAGTTTCCCATGCTGACATGCTTGATCTTAATATGCCTGCGATCAAAGAAAGCAACCTGATCTTTCCTGCCGATATGGAGGACTGGCTGACAAAAGCGGGACTGTTCAGCTGGCATCCTGTCAACGCCAGGCTGGGCCACCACCCGGACCGCCCGGACCCGAATGA
>CP070838.1:1240788-1243767 GCA_020341835.1 Thiotrichales bacterium
TCTCATTACCCTGGTCGGCGTAACTCAGCACTTCCAGCCAGAGACCGGCGAGGGAGAAGTTGGGATTTTCTGACTGGCGTGCGAGCTTCGCGTGTTGCAGCGCGTCTGCATGCTCGCAATCAGCGAGTGATCCCAGGCCATTGAAGGCGTCGTCGCCAATACTTTTACGCAGGTTCTCTGCCGTGGCCTGGCGCTGCTCTTCGATTTTGCTGTCGACCTGGGCTCCGCCGATTGCACCGGCGGTTGCGCCGACAGCCCCGCCATAGACTGCGCCGCGCGCCATCGCTTCGCCGGCGTCACCACCGAACACGAGTGCGCCGACCAGGCCGCCAACAGCGCCGGAAACCGCGCCAGTGGTCGCGCCCGAGCCGGCGCCTTTAGCGGCGTATTCGCCACAGGCTGACAGGAGCAGGCTGAATACCACAACGGGCAGAATTGAGAAAATACGTGAGCGCGGAACCATGTGCATGTTTGATCGACCTTCGATACGGAACCCGGGGTTGAGGGTTTGACAGCGGGATTATAACCAATAAAAAACCCGGATTAACCGGGTTTTTTATTGGGCATACTGTAAGCCGGGTTTATTTGATCTTGGCTTCCTTGTAGATCACATACTTGCGCACAACGGGATCGAATTTCTTGATCGCCATTTTCTCAGGCATGTTTTTCTTGTTCTTGGTCGTGGTGTAGAAGTGGCCAGTGCCAGCTGACGAAACCAGTTTGATTTTATCTCTCATGACGGCTGCTCCTTATACCTGTTCGCCGCGGGCGCGTATATCTTTGAGGACGGCATCGATGCCTTTCTTGTCGATAATGCGCATGCCGTGTGATGACACGCGCAGCTTGACGAAGCGTTTCTCGCTCTCTACCCAGAAGCGATGACTGTGCAGATTCGGCAGGAAGCGGCGTCTTGTCTTGTTGTGAGCATGGGACACATTATTACCGGACATCGGGCGTTTACCGGTGACCTGACATACTCTGGACATGGTTATACTCCAAAATCGCGCCTGTTCGGGCGCACTGACTCAAAAGACCGGCAATTCTAGCCGAGATTTAATTGCGAGACAAGGCTGAATCCGACGCCGCACCGGGCCGGGAGCAGGGGCGGCCCGCTGCCGGTCTGGCAGGCTTGAAATAGGGCGTCAGCCCTGTCAGAGTCAGCGAAAACTGAAAACCGGGAAGCCTATGGATATCGTCTATATCAGTGATCTGCGTATCGAGACCGTGATCGGAATTTATGACTGGGAGCGGGAAATCCGGCAAATCATCAGTATCGATCTCGAAATGGCCGCGGATAACCGCAAGGCCGCGGCAACCGAGAGCATCGATGATGCCCTCAATTACAAGGCGGTTGCGAAGCGGCTGATCCAGTTCGTCGGGGAAAGCGAGTTCCAGCTGGTCGAAACCCTGGCCGAGCGTATTGCCGAGATCGTGCTCGATGAGTTCGATGTCGACTGGCTCAGGCTGAAGCTGGGTAAACCCGGCGCTGTGACCGGCTCCAGGGAAGTCGGAGTCATCATCGAGCGTGGCGAGAAGTCCTGATGGTCCGGATCTACATCAGCCTCGGCAGCAATATCGACCGTGAGAGCAATACCCGTGCCGGCATCGATGCCTTGCGCGAACGCTTTGGCGAGCTGGTGCTGTCGTCAGTGTACGAGAGCGAGGCGGTCGGTTTCGAAGGGGACGCTTTTTATAACATGGTCATCGCCTGCGATGTCGGCGAGGATGTCCACACCACCAATCGTGTACTGGCAGAAATCGAGGATGCCCATGGCCGCGACAGAAGTGGTCCCCGATTTTCATCGCGAACGCTGGACCTGGATTTACTGCTCTACGATGACCTGGTGCTGGATGAAAACGGGCTCAGGCTGCCGCGCGAGGAAATCCTGAAGAACGCGTTCGTGCTCTGGCCGCTGGCTGAAATTGCGCCGGAGCTGGTCCATCCGCTCGCTGGCAAGACCTATGGTGAGCTCTGGGCGGCATTCGACAAGTCCAAAGAAAACCTTGCACCGATCGAATTTGCATTCGACTAGCGGTCTGTTCGCTCCGAATCGAACGACCGCGGGTGGCTGCGAGCAAGCGGTCAGTGCAGGGGCTTGCCGCAGCCCGAATAGTGCCTGTCGCCTTCAACGCTTACCGATACGGTTGTAGGGAAGGCTTCACCGCTCATCGTGTCACTGCAGGGGCTTCCCTCGAGAACAACCTCGATCCTGGTTTCATCATTCACGGCGTGGTAGATGGTGGTTCGGGTGGCTGGCGATGACTGGATTGATTTCGCGGTGAACTGCCGGGTTTGTTGCCCGTAGTCCGTGACCAGCAATATTGCTTTCCGGTTCGATATCTCCATGTACCAGCCGGGCTCGTTGCCGACGGCGCGAAAATCGACACCATTGAGCTTGGCGTGTTCCCAGATGGCCCTTGCACGGTTGTTTTTACACCCCGTGTATTCAGCCGTGCCGGTTTCGATCATTGCTTCATCACCCTTGTTCCAGAAGGTATGACCATCAGCCGAATACTTTTCACCCGAGGCGGAGCGCACCCGCGGCAGTGCGATCGTGTTACCGGGAAGAAACAGCCAGATCCGGTTCGTCTCTGTCCTGGCGACAAAACTGAAGTCCTGGGTACACTCGAATACGAACGTCTGTACGGTGGTGTCTGCGGCGCTTGCTGCAGGCGGATTTTCACCGTCCGGCTGCCGGCTTGTGCAGCCGGACAGCGCTAGCGGGCACATCAGGAAAAAAGCCAGCGGTTTCATCATCAGCTTACTGGTTGTGCATGAACTTGCCCCAGTTCCATGACAGTAACGGTTCCTTGCCCTCGAGCGCGAAGGTCTGCACGGTCATGTCGGGGAGGTTGAGGATCATGCAGGTGTGGTTGAATTGCGTGCTGCCCGGATTGATCAGGAGCACATGACCGAGCTGTTCAATGAGTACCTGGTGGGTATGACCTACGATGAGCACATCGCAATCGATGCCCTCC
>CP070838.1:1243867-1264258 GCA_020341835.1 Thiotrichales bacterium
CTCTGTGTTCTCTGTGTCTCTGTGGCCAAAAATCCGTGTGTTAACCCGTATTATTTCGGCGTTATCCGGTCCGCGAAAGCATCGCGTGCTTTTTTCGCGCGTTCGAAAATTTCCTTCAGTTTCTCACCATCGTTTGCTTCCAGCGCGCGGTACATTTTTTCCATTTCAACACGATAGCGTTTCATCATGGCCATGACATCGTCACGGTTGCTCAGGCAGATATCACGCCACATCACCGGATCGCTGGACGCGATGCGGGTGAAATCACGAAAGCCGCCGGCGGCGAATCTGAAGATCTCATCAACGTCTTCAAGATTGTTAAGGCAATCAACCAGGCCGAAAGCCAGCAGGTGTGGCAGGTGACTGGTGCCGGCCAGGATCAGGTCGTGATGCTCTGCACTCATGGTATCGACTTCAGCACCGGCTGACTGCCACATCGAACGCACCAGTTCGAGTGCGTCAGTGCTGGTGTCTTCGGTGGGCGTCAGGATCACCCGGCGCTGTTGATACAGTTCCGCAAAGGCCGCGGTCACCCCGCTCCGCTCGGTGCCAGCGATCGGATGGCCGGCAACAAAATTCGGGAATCCCTCACCGAAAACATCCCCGGCATCCCTGATGACGCTCTGTTTGGCACTGCCGGCATCGGTGATCACCGTATGCTCGATCTCGCCCGCATTGATCTGTTCAAACACGGCATGCATTGCACCCAGCGGCACACAGACGACGACAATATCGGCCTGTTCGGCCGCCCTGGAAATCTGCGTGTCATAACGATCGATGACACCCAGTTCGACCGCCTGGATCAGCGTTGTTTCTGTTCGTCCGGCACCGATCACTTCCCGGCAAAAACCGGCCTGTTTGAGCGCCAGTGCCAGCGAGCCGCCGATCAGGCCGGTACCGATGATACAGACTGAATCGACAGGTTGCGCGCTCATGCCAGCACCTCTGTCAGGGCATCGACAAGCCGGCGATTCTGTTCCATGGTTCCTATGGTCATACGCAGATAGTTCGGCATTCTGTAGTTTGCAACCGGGCGCACGATAACGCCCCTGTGCAGCAGGGCATCATACACCGGGCCCGCGTCCTGTTGCATATCAACGCTGATGAAGTTGCCCATCGTCGGCAGGTAGCCCAGCCCGAGTTTACCGAATGCCTGTTGCAAAAACGCCTTGCCTTCCTCGTTGAGCCTGACGCTCTGGCGAAGGTGCTCGTGATCATCGAGCGCTGCCAGTGCCGCAGCCTGTGCAATCAAATTGGTATTGAACGGTTGCCTGACCCGATTCAACAGGTCCGCGATATCGGGGTGAGACAAACCATAACCGATACGCAAACCGGCCAGTGCATACACCTTGGAAAAAGTCCCGGTGATGACCAGATTCTGATAGGTCGCCAGCAGCGACTTGATATCCGGCTTCAACGCGTCATCCATGTATTCCAGGTAAGCCAGATCAAGCACCGCGATGACATTGGCCGGTATCCTGTCGAGCATGGCGATAATGGTCGCCGGTTCCATCCAGGTGCCGGTTGGATTGTTGGGGTTGGCGATAAAGATCACCCGTGTGCTGTCATCGATGCTGTCAATCAAGGCGTCCGGGTCGTGTCCGAGCGGCATACTCTGATGATGCGGAGCGTAAGCCGGCGCTACGTTTGCCCTTGCACCCACCGCCTGCACCACGATCGGATACACCGCGAATGCATACTGCGAATAAACTGCCGAGTGCTGCGGTGTCAGAAATGCGCGAGCAACAAGTTCGAGTACATCGTTGGAACCATTACCGAAGGTCAGGCAGGCAGGGTCGACATCAAATTTTTGTGCCAGCCGATTGCCCAGTTTGAAGGCACTGCCGTCGGGATAGTAATGAATGTCGGTATAACAATCCCTGATTGCCTGCAGCGCCTTTGCGCTGGCACCTAACGGATTCTCGTTCGAGGCGAGCTTGATGGAATCGCTGATGCCGAGTTCACGCTCAAGTTCTTCAACGGGTTTTCCCGGCAGGTAGGGCTGCAGGTTTTGCACGCCGGGCGCAGCGAGATCATGAAATAATCCGGACATCAGGCAACCGCTTCAGAGCGCGGCCCGCGGGTAGGAACCCAGCACGGTCACCATTGCAGAGGCATTTTCGATATCGGCGATGGCTTCAGCCACATTCGCTTCATCTCGATGCCCGTCGATATCGATGAAGAACACGTACTCCCAGACACCACGACGTGACGGGCGTGACTCGATATTACTCATGCTGATGTTGCGCCTGGCGAGCGGCTCCAGCAGGCTGAACAGCGATCCCGGCTTGTTGTGGGCGAACACCAGCAGGCTGGTCCTGTCGGCGCCACTCGGAGGGGACTGATAATTCCCGATCACGACAAACCGCGTAGTGTTGTTGGGTTCGTCTTCGATATCCGCGTACATCACCGGAAGGCTGTATAAATCCGCTGCCATGGTACCGGCGATTGCAGCCGAGCGGCTGTGTTCCGATGCCATGATTACCGCTTCCGCATTACTGCGCACGGCAATGCGCTCTGCGTTCGGCAGACTCGTGTCCAGCCAGATACGGCATTGTGCCAGTGTCTGCTGGTGCGCGTAGACGCGCTCGATAGCGGCGGTATCTGTTTCACTCGTCATCAGGTTGTGACGGATGCGCAGCTCGACCTCACCACTGATCGTCAACGATGATTTCATGAACAGGTCGAGCGTATGGTTGATGACACCTTCACTGGAATTTTCGACAGGCACGACACCAAAGTTGGCACCGCCGGCTTCGACCAGGCGGAACACTTCTTCGATACTGGCAACCGGTTCGGATTCGATCTGACTACCGAAGTGCTTGACTGCGGCGGCGTGCGTGTAGGTACCTTCAGGTCCCAGAAAGGCCACCTTTAACGGCTTCTCCAGTGCCAGACAGACCGCCATGATTTCACGAAAGATACCGGAGACTGCATCATCAGAGAGCGGGCCCTTGTTGCGTTGCTGAACTTTTCTCAGTACCTGGGCTTCGCGCTCCGGCCGGTAGAAGTGTTCGGTATCGCCCTGTTCCCGTTTGATTTCCGCAACCTTGCGCGCGCACTCGGCGCGTTCTGACACCAGTTCCTGAACGGCCGCATCGATCTCGTCGATACGTGTGCGTATATCAGCAAGCGGGTCTTTGTCGGCCATACCGGTCAGTCTAAAGTTTTAATGCGATTATATCTGACGCGCACTCAATACACCTTCGATCGCTCTAATTTGCGACAGGGTGTTTTCATCGATCGCCGTATCCAGATCCATCAATGTGTAGGCCATATCGCCCCTGGACTCGTTGCGCATGTGATGGATGTTAACACTGGCCTGCCCGAGGACATGGGAAATCTGTCCGACCATGTCCGGCCGGTTTTCATTGGCGATAGCCAGACGTGAATCCCCGATGCGCGCGAGCTTGATTTCCGGAAAGTTGACCGAATTGCGAATGTTACCGTTCTCCAGAAAATCCTTGATCTGGTCCGCAACCATGATGGCGCAGTTCTCTTCCGCCTCTGCGGTGGACGCCCCCAGGTGCGGCAAGGTGATCACCTTGCTGTTGCCCTTGAGGTTGGGTGCCGGGAAATCACTGACATAGGCACTCAGCTTGCCGCTTTCCAGTGCTTTCAACACCGCTTCATCATCGACGATGCCATCGCGGGCAAAATTGAGTACGACCGATCCCGGCTTCATCGTGGCGATGCGCGCTTCGTTCAACAGGTTGCGGGTGCTGTCGAGCAGCGGAACATGAAAGGTAACGAAGTCGGACTGCCTGACCAGTTCATCGATGGTGGGCATTTCCTGCACCTCGGAGGACATTTTCCACGCGCTTTTCACCGTGATCGTGGGATCGAAACCGACCACACGCATTCCCAGTGCAACCGCTGCGTTCGCGACGTACACGCCGATCGCGCCGAGGCCAACGACCCCAAGCGTTCTGCCCGGCAACTCGTAGCCGACGTATTTTTTCTTGCCGTCTTCTACTGCCTTGTTCTGTTCCTCCGGTGTGCCGTCGACGTGGCTCGCATAATCCCAGGCCTGGCAGATGTTTCTGCACGCCAGCAGCATACCGGCAATAACCAGCTCCTTGACCGCATTGGCATTGGCACCGGGGGCATTGAAGACCGGAATACCATGTTCCGACATTTTCGCGACCGGCACATTATTGGTGCCCGCACCGGCCCGGCCAACTGCAAGCAGGCTGTCGGGTATCGGGTAGTCATGCAGCTTGTAGGAACGCAAAATAATCGCATCCGGCGATTCGTGGCCCGGATCAACGTCGTAGTCGGCGCCGGGCAAACGACTGATTCCTTTCTCGGAAATATTATTGAAGGTTTTGATTTTAAACATTTTATTGATCAGTATATCGATGTTTCTAGCCGTAGCGTTGCTCGAAGTCCGCCATAAACGCAATCAGCGCATCGACACCCTCTGGTGGCATCGCGTTATAGATGCTGGCGCGCATGCCGCCTACGGAACGATGTCCCTTCAGGGTCTTCAGGTTGTTGTCAGCCGCCTGTTCGAGGAATTTTGAGTCGAGCCCGGCATCGGCCAGGATGAACGGCACATTCATCCACGAGCGGCATTCCACATCGACAGGGTTTGAGTAAAAATCCGAAGCGTCGATTGCCGCGTAAAGCTTTTCTGCTTTGCCTCGATTGATTTCGGCCATGCCTTCGACACCACCTTTCTGCAACAGCCAGTCGAACACGAGACCGGACAGATACCAGCTGTACGTCGGTGGCGTGTTGTACATGGAACCGTTTTCCGAATGCGTGCTGTAATCGAACATGGCCGGCATGTTTTCCATCGCGTTGCCGATCAGGTCGTCACGCACGATCACAACGGTGACACCGGCAGGACCGATGTTTTTCTGGGCACCGGCATAGATCACACCGTATTTGCTGACATCTACCGGGCGCGACAGAATCGTGGATGACATGTCCGCGACCAGCGGTACATCACCGGTGGCCGGCACATAAGGGAACTCGACACCCACGATGGTTTCATTGGGTGTGTAATGTACGTACGCGGCGTCATTGCTAAAACCCAGGCTGTCCGCTGCCGGCACGGTCGTAAACTTCGACTCGCTGGTATCCGCGATAACGTTGACGCCACAGTAACGCTTGCCTTCTGCGATGGCTTTCTTCGACCATTGCCCGGTCAACAGGTAGTCGGCTGAGTTGCGCCCGTTGAGCAGGTTGATCGGCACCATCGAAAACTGGCTGCTGGCACCGCCCTGCAGAAACAGCACCCTGTAGTTATCCGGTATCGCGAGCAGCTGTCGCAGGTCAGATTCGGCCTTTTCAGCGATCGACATGAATTCCTTGCCGCGATGACTCATTTCCATCACTGACATGCCCGAACCATTCCAGTCCAGTATCTCAGCCTGTGCGCGCTCCAGCACCTCGGTCGGCAGCATCGCCGGACCCGCGCTGAAATTGAATACTCTAGCCATAACTTTTCTTATAAATTACATTAGATATATTTGATATATAATTGTTTTATATATCTTTATTCGTCTTCGTCTTTCTCAATTGATTCGATCTTTTCAACCTCGGCCAGCTTCTCCTCATTGGACAGTCGAATCAGGCGTACGCCCTGGGTGTTGCGTCCCATTTCGCTGATATCGTCCACGGCGATGCGCACCAGCGTACCGCTGTTGGTAATCAGCATCATTTCATCATCGCTGCGAACCTGGACCGCACCGATAACCTCGCCGTTTCGCTCGTTCGTCTGAATCGAGATGACACCCTGGCCACCACGGCCCTTGACGGGGTATTGCGAAGCCGATGTACGTTTGCCGAAACCGTGTTCGGTTGCGGTCAGGATTGAACCCTCGTCTTCAACCATGATCATGCTGATCACACGCTGATCGGTGCCCAGACGCATGCCGCGAACACCGGCCGCGGTTCTGCCCATTTCACGCACATCGGTTTCGGAGAAACGAATCGCCTTGCCGGCATTGGACAGCAACATGATATGGCGTGAGCCGTCGGTTATGACCACGTCAACCAGCTGGTCATTGCCACGCAGGTCGATTGCCTTGATGCCTGAGACACGCGGACGGGAAAAATTCGTCAGTGCGGTTTTCTTCACCGTCCCCGAACTCGTCGCCATGAACACATAATGGTCTTCATCGTATTCCCGTACCGGCATGACGGCATTGATACGCTCGCCGCTCTCCAGTGGCAGCAGGTTAACCAGCGGTTTACCGCGCGAGCCACGGCCGGCCATTGGCATCTGGTAGACCTTCAGCCAGTAAACCTTGCCAAGGCTGGAGAAGCACAACAGCGTGTCATGGGTATTGGCGATGAACAGCTTGTCGATGAAGTCCTCGTCCTTCATGCGCGTCGCTGCCTTGCCGCGACCACCGCGACGCTGGGTGTTGTAGACATCCAGTGTCTGGCACTTGGCATAGCCTTCGTGTGAGAACGTAACGACGACGTCCTCTTCGGTGATCAGATCCTCCATCGACAGATCGAGCTGGTCTTCGAGGATCTGGGTACGGCGCTCATCACCGTACTTGCCCTTGATTTCTTCGAGCTCATCCCTGATCACCTGCAACAGGCGTTCGGGATTGGAAAGGATATCGAGCAGTTCCCTGATCAGTGCAAGGATCTCCTTGTACTCATCGATGATCTTGTCCTGCTCGAGCCCGGTGAGGCGGTGCAGCCTAAGATCGAGGATAGCCTGTGCCTGTATTTCAGACAGGTGATAACCATCCTCCTTGAGACCGTACTGCGGTTCCAGATCATCCGGCCGCGATGAATCGGCACCGCTTCGGTCGATCATGTCGAGCAGTATACCTGGCTGCCATACCCGCTCAACCAGCTGCGCCCTGGCTTCCGCCGGGTTGGCAGATTGCTTGATCAGCTCGATGACTTCGTCGATATTTGCGAGCGCGACCGCAAGACCTTCCAGCACGTGTGCACGGTTTCTGGCTTTGCGTAAATCGAAAATGGTGCGGCGTGTGACGACTTCTCGACGGTGCCGTATAAAAGCACTGAGAATCTGCTTCAGGTTGAGCACCTGCGGCTGGCCATCCACCAGCGCGACCATGTTGATACCGAACACCGACTGCATCGCAGTCAGCTTGTACAGATTGTTCAGGACGACATCACCGACTTCACCGCGGCGCAGTTCGATAACGATGCGCATACCATCCTTGTCAGACTCGTCACGCAGTTCGCTGATGCCTTCAATGCGTTTTTCCTTGACCAGTTCGGCAATTCGCTCGATCAAACGCGCCTTGTTCACCTGGTACGGGATTTCGGTGACGATGATGGTTTCCCTGCCGGTTTTTTCGTGCGCAATAATCTCTGCCTTGGAACGCATGTACATGCGCCCGCGACCGGTACGGTAGGCTTCCCGGATTCCCTTGGATCCATTGATCAATGCCGCCGTCGGCAGATCGGGGCCGGGGATGTGCTGCATCAATCCTTCGACCGTGATCTCCGGGTCATCGATCATCGCCAGGCAGGCATCAACCACTTCGTTGAGGTTATGCGGTGGTATGTTGGTGGCCATCCCAACAGCAATGCCGGATGAACCGTTAACCAGCAATTCCGGTACACGTGTCGGCAATACCGAAGGTTCGGACTCGGAACCATCATAGTTTTCGACAAAGTCGACGGTTTCCTTGTCGAGGTCGGCCAGCAGTTCATGCGCAATTTTCGACATGCGAACTTCGGTGTAACGCATCGCTGCCGGCGCATCACCGTCAACGGAACCGAAGTTACCCTGGCCATCGACCAGCATATAACGCAACGAGAACGGCTGCGCCATGCGCACGATGGTATCGTACACGGCCGTGTCACCGTGCGGGTGATACTTACCGATCACATCACCGACCACACGCGCTGACTTTTTGTACGGCTTGTTCCAGTCATTGCCGAGCACGCTCATCGCATACAGTACCCGACGATGCACCGGCTTGAGTCCGTCGCGCACATCCGGAAGCGCACGACCGACAATGACGCTCATTGCGTAGTCCAGGTAGGACTGACGCATTTCGTCTTCTAGATTAACCGGGGAAATTTCTTTCGCGAATTCAGCCATTTAGCCGACAAGTTCCATTACTGTTGCGCACATATTTTTGCACGTCATAAAAACGGGGCATGATAGCATGTTTTACAGCGTATCTGTACGCCGTTGTGCGCTTTACAGCGGTTTTTCAGGGTGGTTATATGAAAACTGTCGAATTGACTTAAACAATGGCGCCTGATGCCGCAGATTCATTGAAACCGGCACCGGTTTCCCGCTGAAACTGATGACCCTGGTGCAAACAGAACCCGAGCCATTTATATAGAAAACGGTTCAGTTTCCATTTCTCCATCTTGGCATCCGCGGGCAGGTGATCCAGACGCTGGCGCCCGTGCTTGAGATGGCCCGACAGGACTTCAACCAGGCGGGCATCATGGTAGACCCTGATCTTCAGGTCAGGCTCGGCATACAGCTTTGAGCCTTCGGTGAAATGGTAAGTCATGCGCAGCGTGGTGGTAAAACGCGAACGGTCGAGTACCGAGATATGCAGGCCCATACAGCCGTTTATACGTGAATAGGCATCTTCTTCCAGGGATTCCAGATCGGGCACCAGCTTCCTGAAGCGGAGAAAATTATTCTCGTACAAATCCATCAAGCTGACGAATCCACGCGGCTCGACGTCTTCACAACCGTAATTTTCTCTGATCTTCATACAGCCAATACTAGCAGGTTATTTATTTTGTAATAGATCTAAATTGATACGTTTTGTCGGTTTGTGATGGTCAAATTTATCGGAGCGGCAAACACCTGTCGAAATTTATGTTCTTACCGGTAGGTGCGGCTTTAGCCGCGAATTCGATGTGAAAAACACGAGCAATTCGCGGCTAAAAAAGCCGCGCCTACATGCACCCACGTCCGATCCAGTGTGAGCGCTTGGGCGTGCGATAAAACAGTAACCTGACTACCCCCAACGGGTCCTCAAACCATCGGGCCATTGGGGTAAAATCCGTCGTTTAACTCAGAACAACAGGCCTTATTGTGTCAGACACCGAAGACAGCGTCCGCGAAATTCGCATCAATCCGATCGTACCCAGCGAATCGGTACTGGTCGCCACCGCACGCGGTATGCGTCCCCGAGACGCCGAGGAGCGCATTGAGCGAAAAGCCGAAGCCCATGTCGAAAAATGCCCGTTCTGTACCGGCAATGAAGACAAGACCCCACCAACCATTCTGGCCGTACCGGACGAGCAACACTGGCAGATCCGTATCGTCGAAAACCTGTATCCCGTGCTCGGGGATGACCGTAATGCTGCGGGCATCAACTTCGGACTGCAGCAGGCCATCGAAGGCTACGGCCGCCATGAAGTCATCATCGATCACAACAATCACGGTATCGCGATTCACGAGATGGAAGTGGCGCACCTGCAGACACTTTTCCAGACCTACCGCGGGCGCATGAAACAGCTTTACGACTCCGATGAACGTCTGCATTACGTGCTCATCTTCAAGAATTTTGGCGCCGCCGCCGGTGCCAGCATCAAACACACGCACAGCCAGATCATCGCGATGCCGGTGGTACCGGAGAATGTCTATAACGAAATTACGCACAGCCGTAATTACTACCTGAAACACCATCAATGCATCTTCTGCGCAATGATCGACGAGGCGTTAACCTTCGAAGCAACGATCTATGATCGCAACTCGGGCGAAATACGCCGCCGAATCGATGTCGGCCAGTATGTGATCGAGCGCGGCGAGAAGTTTATCGCGATCAAGCCCTTCGCCAGCCGCTATGAGTGGGAAGTGCATATTCTGCCGCTGCAACACCAGAGCGATTTCATCAATAGCGCCGATGAGGATATGGAAGATTTCGCCCGGGTACTGAAACGCACGATGAAACGACTGGATCATGTGATCGGCGGTGCGCAGTATAATTTCTTTCTGCACTCACAGCCGCACGGCACGGCCTGTGCAGACTGTGCGCCCAGTTATCACTGGCATCTGGAGATCTGTCCACGCACAAGTATCCCGACCGGTTTTGAACTCGGATCCGGCCTGTTTGTCAGTACTATCAGCCCCGAAGACGCGGCAGCACAACTGCGCGCCGTCGAACCGGACTGAATGGTATAATCGCGCATCTTTTCAACAACCGAACTGGACTATGGGACGCACAGACTCCATGCCCGAGGCGCATGGCCTCAACAAATTCATTCGCCCGCTCCGCTATCATGAAGCCTCACGACAATGGTTCGCGATCCTGTTCGTCCCGCTGGTCAGTTATTTCGGACAACCGAACCGTGAGCTGCTGATCGCGGGCAGCATTGTGGCCATTATCGGCGCGCTGATCCGTTTATGGGCATCCGGACACGTAAAGAAAAACAAGGTGCTGGCGACTGACGGCCCCTACGCCTACGTCAGACACCCCCTTTATGTCGGTAATATCCTGATCCTCCTCGGGTTCTCGATGGCGGCCAACATATGGTGGGCCTACGCATTGATGGTTTTCCTGATCCTGTTCTACTACCCGCCGGCAATCGCTTATGAAGACGCCAAGCTGGACAGGCTGTTTGGCGAAGAGTGGCAGAACTGGAGCCGGAACATCCACGCGCTGATCCCGACGTTCGCGCGCAGGGCGGGCTCGACCAGCAGCGAGTGGTCTTTCAAACAGAGCCTGTTTAAAAATGGCGAACCCGTCATTGTCCTCTACCTGATAGGCTGTATGTATCTGCTGATCGCCAAACTATAAATTCCGGGTAAAACACCATGGAAGACGCATGCAACAACTCGATGAAGCGGCCCTGAAACGGTGGATTGAACACAGCCTCGCCACCCGGTCGAACATACTGGCCGCCGGCTATCAGGGCGAAACCCTGCTCTACGAAGATGAAAGCAACCGCTATGTGATCAAGGTGCCGCATGGCAGAGGACCGGTACGCGTGTTTCACCGCTACATGCTCAGGCACGAACACAGGGTGTATCAGCAACTCGGCGATTTCGAGGGCGCGCCCGCCTGCTTCGGCCTGGTCGATAATCAGTACCTGGTCCTGAAATATATCGACGGCAGAACCATACGCACGAAGCGGCCTCTGGACGAGGATGAATTTCACGCCACCCTGCTCGAGCATATCCAGACCATGCACGCCAGAGGCGTCGCTCACATGGATCTGAAACGCAAGGACAATCTGCTGGTCACAGCCGAAGAGAAGCCCTGTATTCTTGATTTCGGTGCTGCGGTCATCAGGAAAAAAGGCCTGCATCCGTTCAATCGATACCATTACCGGATTGCCAGGCAGTTCGACTACAACGCCTGGATAAAACACAAGTATCACGACCGCCAACCGGATGAAATTACCGCCGAGGACCGTGAATACTACAGACCCACGTGGATCGAGGGCGTCGCCAGCAACATTAAATCGCTGTACTCGAAACTGAGCGGAAAATAATACACGGTGAAAACATTCGTTTTGATCGCTGCAGGAATCAGGCTAGAATTTCGTAGACCACCCGCCCCTAAAAGGCACCAGAACCATCAGGCACCAAAAATGATAACTACAAATATAAAACTGTTTTTTTCCCTGCTCTTCCTGCTTTGCACAACCACAGCGTCCGCAGACACGGTCATCGAGTTCAAGAATGACGGCCAGCAGTCCCAGTTTTTGACCAACGGCAAAATGGCCCGGATCAACACCCGCGGAAGCGATGACTTCATGATCGTCAACTTCAGCACCAGCACCATTTACTCGGTCACACCCGAGAATAAACAGATATTCAATATCAGCAGCTCAATTGCCTCCAGCAGTTTCTTTGAACCGCCGAAAATCAGGATTGACATCAAGCCCGCCGGGCATGGGCCGAATATCGCCGGCTACAAAACGAAAAAGTACAGAATGTCCGCCAATGGCACCTACTGCGGCACCCTCTATGCCTCCAGGGATGCACTCAAGGGGACCGACATCGAAAACATGTTCGGCAGCCTGAAAACCATCGCCGACAACCATCTGAATTCACTCGGCGGATTCGCAGCCGTCATCCCCGATTGCCAGATGGCCCGTATGCGGCTGGCAGATAAACTCCCCTACATCGGCGCACCCATGCGCATGATCGATATCGAAGGTGAGGTTTTATCAGAAATCACCAAGATCCGGAAAACTGCCAGAGTCGAACCCCGCAATTATGCGTTGCCCGCAAACTACAAGAATGTTTCAGCCAGCGAAAAGATTGATCAGCTACTGAGCGACAGTACGGAAACCGACGACACAAAAAACAAAACAGAAACGCCGCGCGAGTCGCAGCGCCTGTACCGTATGTCACCCGAAGCGATGGAACGCTACCGCTACTACCAGGAGATGGGGAGACAGCGGTAAATAGTGAATAGATAAAAGTGAAGAGTGAATAGTTGGACTACCCACTCTTCACTCTTCACTCTTCACTCTTCACTCTTCACTCTTCTCTATTCATTATAAATTCAACAATCTTCCCCTCATGCCAGTACTCCGCTTTCCACGGTAACCTGCCGGCGACAAACCCTACATGACCGCCGTGGTGCGCAAGCAGCAATTCGACATGCTCGCTGATCTCGTCTTCTCGTGGCACAGTGTCGGCAAACATGAACGGATCATCCAGCGAATGTATGATCCGTGTCGGCACCTGGATATCGGCCAGGTACTGTCTGCAACTCGATTCTGAATAATAATGATCGACGCCCCTGAAACCGTGCAGCGGTGCAGTCACCCTGTCGTCAAAATCCCAGAAGTTATTCAATTGTCCGATTTCGACATCCAGCGGTGAATCCATGGATTTGAATTTCTCGATATACGAATGTTTGAGCTTGCCCACCAAATGCCTCTCGTACATGTGCGACACACCGCTGCCTAGCCGGTTCGCCGCGTCGGCCAGCCTGAAAGGCACCGATACCGCGACAGCGGTTTTCAAGGGGTTGGCCCTGCCAGTCTGCCCCAGCCACTTCAACAGCACGTTGCCACCGAGCGAGAACCCGATCGCTGCACGCACTGCGCCATTCGTGATCCGATTAATGTGATCGATGACTTCGATGAGATCCCCGGTATCGCCCGAGTGATACGAGCGCGGCAAGCGGTTGGGTTCACCGCTGCAACCTCGAAAATGCATGAACACCGGTCTAAGGCCCGAGAGCTCCAGCGCGTGCATCAGGTTGCCGGCATAGTGCGAATGTACCGAACCTTCAAGGCCATGCAGTAGCAATACAACCGGTCGTTCGACCTTTTCGCTCCAGCACAGATCGACGAAATCGCCATCACCCAGTTCAAATCGCTCAGGGCGCATTTCAGGTGGTCTGCGCCGTCTGAACATGACCGGCCACAGTGTCTGCAAATGCGGCGATGGCAGCCACCAGGCTGGCTTGAACGCTGGGTCTGTTACCATGATGCTACTTTGCTGGAAATTCCGCCGTTTGTACATTGACCGGCACCTGGCGAGCCCTTCGTTTTTGAATTAAATATCAATCGCTTGGCCAATGCCTGTCCGGTCGCTGAAAATTAGTCAAATAATCCCTGCCAATTTCCTTGTCGTTGCTGCATTCCTACCTATAATCAATAACATACAGTAATAATAAGAAAAAGCTGCATGTATCAATCCGTGTTTTCACGATCACTGCTGTTAATCCTGTGTTTAACAGCATCGACTTCTGCCGTTTCTGCCGAAACGGACACACCGCTGTCGATCTATCGGCTGGCCGAAAAGAATGATGCCGAAATTCAGGCCGCCTTTTCAGCCTTGCAGGCGGTGCGCGAAACCAGGAACCAGAGCCGGGGCGCCCTGAAACCCTCACTCTCACTCGACGGCGACCTAGCTGCCAACCGTGAAGATGTCGATACGACCGGTGTCGGTTCTTCCGGGGAAACCTCGTATACCAGCTATGACGTTGGCCTGATTCTTAGGCAGCCGCTGTACCGCAAGGATCTGTTCACCGATCTGGATATCACCGACTCGAATATCCTGGTCGCAGAAGCCGAATACCAGGCAGCACAACAGGATCTGATTACACGTGTACTGATCCGATTTTTCGAAGCCCTTGCGGCCAGTGATAATCTCGATTTCTCCCTGTCCGAAAGGGATTCGATCAAGAAACAGCTCGAATTCACCAACAAGCGCTACAAGGCCGGCAGGTCAACCGTCACCGATTATCTTGAAGCCAAGGCAGCGTTCGACCTGGCGGAAGCGCAGGTGATCGCCGCCCAGGACCTGCTCAGGGATTCACTGGATGCGATAGAGGAAATCACCGGTACGCCGCCGAAGGACCTCGCACCGCTCGGGAAAAAATTCCAGCCAGTCACACCGCAACCGCTGGATGTCGATCACTGGCTTAACGAAGCCGATACAAAAAACCCGACGCTGATCGCCGCCAGGTACCAGGTAGAGAAAGCCGGTCATGAGGTCGACCGCTTCAAATCCGGCCACTACCCGAAATTTGACGTCGTCGCGCGTTATGGCACCCAACAGACAGGCGGCCGCTTCGGCGACAGCAACATCGACGACGCCTCGATCGGGCTGCAGCTGGAATTCCCGCTGTACACCGGTGGCCAGGTCAGTTCCCGCGTCAGGGAAGCGCTCAGCCGCAAACAGGAGGCCCAGGATGGACTACTCGGTACGCAACGTTCTGTTACACGCGAAACCAACAAGGTCTTCAGAAACACCCTGACCGAGATGAACCGGATCAAGGCGCTGAAAACGGCAGTCGAATCCACCGAGACGGCACTCAAATCCATTCAGGCCGGTTACAAGGCCGGCACCCGAACCAACCTGGACATTCTCAGAGCACAAAGAGAACTGTACAAAGCGCGGCTTGATTATTCCGCATCCAAGTACAAGTACGTGTCCAACTACTTTCAGTTGAAAAACATCACCGGCAATCTCAGCGAAAGCGATGTTCAGATCATCAACGCGTGGTTTGAACGGTAGCGTTCGCCAGGTTTGACCACAATAATTAAGTTCTTGTGAATACCTGTAGGAGCGGCTTTAGCCGCGAATCAATCCTGCGTGGTCGCAACGCTTTACGAGTGTTTGGTCCGCAGATGAACGCAGATAAACACAGATGTTTTAACACCTTTCTCAATTCAAGCATTTCTGTGTTTGCTAAGGTATCGATCGCGGTATATAAATCCGCGTTTATTTGCGTTCATCTGTGGACTTTATAAAACCATGTTCGCGGCTAAAGCCGCTCCTACGATAAACGCTTGAACTCAGGGCTAGGCTGGAAGGCTAGATTTCCGCTAACGTGGAAGCATCGTCCGACACTTTTCATTATTCACTATTAATTCTTCATTCTTCACTGCCTGTCCCCTACCCCGCTTTCCTGCGCTTGTTCTTGCCCGCAAACAGGGCACTGGTGACATTGTTGGCATCGAGCGGTTTGCTCAGCATATATCCCTGCATCTCGTCGACACGCAGCTTACGCACAAAATTGTACTCGTCCTGGCTTTCGATACCTTCGGCGACGACCTTCAAACCAATTTCGCGGCCCATGGAAACCATGCCGCTGTAGAGGGTCTTGGTACGCTTGTGCTTGATCGCATCGAGCAGGAAGCTCCTGTCGATCTTGATCCAGTCGAGGTTGAGGCGGCCCAGATAGTTGAACGATGAATAGCCTGTACCGAAATCATCGAGTGTGACGGTAACACCCATAAATCTCAGTTCCTCGATGATCTTGACCGATTTATCCAGGTCGGTCATTACCGTTGTTTCGGTTACTTCGAGTTCGAGATGCCTGGCTTCGAGTTTATTCTGTTGTAATACCTGCTTGATCATATCGACGAATTTATCGTTAGCGAATTCAACCGCAGATATATTGACTGAAACACGGAGATCGTTAGCCCCGAGACCTACCCACTCTCTCGCCTGCTTGCAGGCAGTATCCAACGACCACTTACCAATATCGACAACGAGTCCCGTTTTCTCGGCCGCAGGGATAAACTGATTCGGCGCTATCAACCCCTTCTCCGGGTGATCCCAGCGGACCAGCGCTTCCAGACTAACGATTTTTTCTGTCTTACCATCGAATTTCGGTTGATAGATAAGCCTGAACTGGTTTTTCTCGATCGCATTGTGCATATCGATTTCAAGCTTCATCTGTTCAATGATTCTCTGGTTGATCTCCTGCGAGAAGAACTGGTAATTGTTTTTTCCGACCATGCTCTTGGCATGCTTCTGCGCCGAGCGTGCATTTTCGATCAAGGCTTTCGCCGACACGCCATCGGCCGGATACAGTGACAGACCAATCGTCGTTGTGACGAACAGCTCGTTTTCAGCGACATCAATTTTTCCGGAGAACTTTTCCTGAATGCGCTTGATGATATAGGTCAGTGACTCGATACTTTCGATTCCGGTCAACAACAGCGCGAATTCATCATCATGAAGCCTTGAAAGTGACGGCCCTGACTGTCCGGGCGCTACCATCGAAGCGACGGTATCCGAGCGCCGCAGGATGGTTTTCAGTCGCTGGCCCACCACCTTGAGAAATTCATCACCGACAACCTGCCCCAGAGTATTATTGATACGACTGAACATATCGATATTGAATATCGCAATTGCGAGGATATTCTCGGCACGTGATGAATAAGCCATGGCCTGGCTGACACGGTCTTCGAAGATAATACGGGTCGGCAGATCGGTGATAGGGTCAGTAAACCTGCATTTCAGATACTCGGATTCCTTATCCCTGATCTCTGATTCAAGCTGCTTGATTCGCTGGCTGAGAAGCCGCACGTCTTCACTGTAGCCGCAATCATCCGTATCAATCGCATGAAGCCTGTCCTGAAATGATGACCCGGCGCTTTTTCGGTCCTCGCGTGGAGTCAGGTCATCCTGTTCAAGCCAGGTCACGACGCGGTTTCGGCCGCTTTCCTTGGCTGCATACAAGGCCCTGTCTGCATGCTCAAGCAGCTCCGAAATACCCGCCATATCAGCTTCGGTATTGGCCACACCGAAACTCGCGGTAATGCTGACCTCCTTATCGCAAAAATCGGCAGATGTTTTCCTGATCTGCTCTCTGAACGACTCTGCGAGATCTTTGGCTCTTCCCAGACCGGTGTTTGGCAAGGCGACACAGAACTCCTCACCACCATAACGGCCAACAATCGCATCATCAAACTCGCACCCGTTCAGTATTTCTGAAACCATGCGTATCGCTTCATCACCAACGGAGTGGCCGAACCTGTCGTTGATCGATTTGAAGTGGTCGATATCGAGCATAATGCAGGCAAGATCCGTGTTGGTCCTGGCGGACTGCTTGAACATTTCTTCCAGCAGGTCAAAAAACGCCCTGCGATTGAAACAGCCCGTTAACGCATCCCGCGACGCCAGTACTTCGAGTTCCTGGTTCTTGCGGCGTATTTCGGCGTCATTTCTCTGCAAGGTGGTTACGGCATTCTCCAGCAGGATATTCGACTCTTCGACATCGGTGATATCATCGAAGGTCACCAGCGCACCGCGGGTTTTACCGGCGTCGTCCAGAATCGGCGCACTGTTGGTCGACATCGATCGTATACCCATATGAGGCGTGGACAAGTTGAGCGCAACACCGATTTTCCTGATACCACCTTCGAGTGAGCTCACCCAGGGCAGCTCTTCCGCGTGCTCGTCAGACTTCATCATTTTCCATTTGAGCGCCGAGGCCTTGGCGCCAACCAGTTTTTCAGGTTCCTTGTCGATCTGTTTGGCAAAAGCATCGTTTGCCATCATGATCTGCTCCTTGTCATCCAGTATCAAAACGCCTTCAGCCAATGCATTGAACGCTGATTTGACACGATCGGGCACAACCGCCTTGGGATCCAGCACACGGAGTGTTTTGCGTAAAATAATGATAAAGCCCACGAATGTTGACAATGCGACAAACAATAGCAGACCGAATATCGAACCGGAAAGCCAGTCGATTACTCCAGCTTTATAGTCTGCAAACTCAACATTAACTGAGCCCCAGCGCTCGCTGCGGTCAAATATTGGTATTACGATAAAATTGTCGGTCGATCTCTGGTCCACAATATGCATGTATTCGACATTCTCAAATTCCCCGTGCTCGATGACAACTTCCCCGCCTTCCTTCCTCATCATGGCAGCACTCACATCATCGTTTCTGTCAACGAAGCTTTTGAGTGTCTCCTCCAGAATATGATCATTCGAACTCGAGGCCGCGATCGACATCTGCACCGCCAGCGACTCGCAGATCCTCTTTCTGGCTTCGAGCAGCATCATTTCCTTTTTTGGCAGCATCCCTAACAAATCAGCAATCAGCAGAACACTGATGGTAAACATTACCAGCCCAAAGCTGATTCTGACTGCAGGGCTTATAACAGGCATTTTCATAATATTATTCTCTTATTATCGAACCGCCGAATATCGAGTCCACTTCGTTTTCTTTTGCTTTCTTATGTTTAATGTTCTTCAGCTTCTTCAGCTCTTTCAACGAGGTCGGAATCTTGTCTTCATGCATTTCATCTTCTTTCTCGTCATCATCCTTGTAAGCCAGGATTGGCAGAGGATCGTAGCCTTTCCACAGCGGCATTGTTGACAGCAGACTGCTCAGCAGCGCGCCACTGCGCAGAATCCATGCAACCACACCTGCTGTCAGCACTACACCGGACGATTTCGCAGCCGCGACCCTGAATTCGACTTCAGCGATTTTCTCTTCGGCAGACTCGGTTACTTCCTGTTTCATCTCGTCGATAGCACCCCAGAGCGCATCCATCGACTTGACCTGCACCTCGGTAAATGTTCCCAGCTCGAATTCCTCGACTTCCGGCATGATGTCATCTTTCATTTCCATAACCGGCCGAAACTCGGTTTTCTCAGCTTCAGGCAGCGGCGTCCGTTCTATTGACAGAGCAGGCTTGTCCTGTGGTACCGAAGTACCGCCGAATGGTATATAGCCTCCGCCATAGCCGCCTCCCTGTTCTGATGCACCGCTGCTATCTGTAGCTGCCTCCTGCTGGATATCTTCCGGTGTACTGGTCGTGTCAGACGGGGTAACGGAACTGCTGCTGTTGTTCGTCGAGGTCAGCTGCACCACGATGTTGAAAGTATTACTGTTCAACATCGCGCCCGCACTGTCCGAGACGGTGAATGCGAACTGATCGGCCGCGGAGGTACCGGCCGGCAGATACACCAGGCGATTGTTGTCAAGATCATCCTGGGTAAAGCTGTCATTGACCGTCATCGCCGTTCCGTTCAGCATCAAAGCACCGTCTGAAGGCAGGCTTGTTACGGTATAGATAATCTGCATACTGGTGTTATCGATGTCGCTCGCATTCAGCTCATTGGACGAGATGACTGCCGCTGAACCCGTCGCAGCCTGCAAACCGGCATTGGTCTGCAGCACTGGCGCATCGTTAACCGGGATAACGGTAACGCTGAACAGGGTATCGACCGACAAACCGGCCGGATCTGCAGCACGGATAGTAATCTGTGCCGATCCATTCATATCGGCGCCATAGTCGAGCGTCAGCCGTCCGGTCGAGTTATCGATACCAATCGCCGAGAACAGCCCGATATTGGTATTGCCGACGATGCTGTAGTTCAGTTCGGAATCGAGGTTGTCTGCGTCATCAAACGCCGCATTAAGGTTGACGGTCGTGTTGGCTGCATCCTCATTAACTGTGGCAGCAGCAATACCACCGGTAGTCGGTGCATCATTCACCGGTGTAACCGCTATATTCACCGTCGCTGTATTGGAGATAGCACCACTGATATCGGCAATGGTATAGGTGAAGCTGTCGCTGGTAGTTTCGGAACCATTATGGCTGTAGGTCACTGTGCCATCGCCATTGACGATCAGGCTTCCGTTGGCCGGCGCGCCAATGATACTGATGCTGTTCAGATCCAGTGCACTGTCAACATCCATGTCATTGGCCGCAAGATCGATCAGAATGGTGTTTCCTTCCGCAACGATCGCCGCGTCATCGCCGGCAACCGGGGGATCATTCACCGGGTTGACACTCAAGGAAACGGTTGCACTGTTCGATACCGCACCGCTGATGTCCGATATCGTGTAGCTAAAGCTGTCGCTCAGTGTTTCACTACCATTATGGTTATAGGTCACGGTACCATCACCATTCACCACCACAGTACCGTTGGCAGGCAGGCTGGTAATAACTATGCTGTTCAAATCCAGTGCATCGTCAATGTCGGTGTCCGTAGCCGCCACATCGATAAGGACGGAACCACCCTCGTCGACATTGGCGACATCATTGCCGGCGACCGGTGCATCATTCGTACCCATGATCGTAATCACAATATCGTGTGTGGTGCCGTCGGCACTCGATATCGTTATGGTGTCGGTCAACGTCGCACCCGCGGCCAGGCCCTGGATCGCTGCCTGGTTTGTATTGGCCGCATAGTCCCAGACACCGGCCGCATTCAGCGTGACAACACCATAGGCACCGCCA
>CP070838.1:1264358-1265900 GCA_020341835.1 Thiotrichales bacterium
CCCGCTGACCCTTGTAGATATTCCAGTTCAACATTGAAATTCTTTCAGGATTAAGGCTGGAATCATGCTGATCGGCATCATCCAGGCCACTGCTCACCAGTCTGTCGACTGCACAGTAATCACTATCCAGATCAGCCTGAACCACAAGGTCCCCATCGGGCACAGTCTGTCTGGCAGCAGCCACGCTGCCTGCAAGAATCAGTAATGCCAGCAGACCCGAGAAATAAGAAATCAAGCGCATAAAATTGTTCGAAATTATTTTTGCGTAAAACTCATGATTAGAGCATGGTGGAGCAACATAGTTCAATTATCTGGCCGCAATCAGTTGCTTGTCGAGAAACTCAACCTAAACTTTATGTTATTGATTATTAATATAATAACTTAACCACTCCTGCAAAATGATCGCGCTATGAAACGCCCGCCTGTTCATATATATTGCATCATCATACACGGATCACGAGCACACGATCCTGATCTTTCGATTCACACAAACGAAAATCATGCGCCAGAACAATAAAACCCGGGTCCCACTGCAGGTTACGATAAGTGCACTGTTTATCACGCTGCTGATCAGCCTCGGCAGCCTGTTGAGCATTCAAAACTACAACAAAACGTCAGACATTCTACTCAGTTCTGCCCACCAGGTTTACAACCGGCTCACAGAAGAACTGATGCTGGACATGAAAGGAATCTATACACCGCTCGCAGGCGTGTTAAGCATACTGGCGCACTCCTCTCTAACCACTACCGGTTCGCTCGAACAACGCCTCGACCACCTTCAAACCCTGGCTACAGCACTGGACAACAACCCTGCTGCCGCAAATCTGCAGATCGCCTATGCAAACGGCGACTATTTTATTGTTCGACAACTTAATAGCGAGAAAATAAAGGGGCATTTCAAGGCGCCCGGCTCAGCGGTTTATATGGCCGACAATATTGAAACCTCGTCCGTGGGCAAGCGACGCTTGCAGCGACTGTTTTTCAATGAAAAACTCGAGGTCGTTGGACGCGAACCCGAGACCGGTACCGAATACGATCCACGACTACGCGACTGGTACCGGGAAGCCAGCTCCGAACCGGTGGCCACCAGTCCCTATCTTTTCTATTTTTCCGGACAGGTCGGTATCACTGCAAAAATAAAAGCCGACCAGCCCGGCGTGGTGATTGCAAGCGACATCACCCTGAGCAGCCTTGCGGATACGATTAACAAATATCAGATAACGCCAAACACAGAAGTGGTACTGATCAATGCAGACGGACAAACCTTTGCATACAAGGATCCCGAGAAGCTGATTATCAGGTCGGATACCGATCAGCTTGACCTGGCTGATCTGGACCAGCTTGGCAGCGGTGTACTTTCCTACCTGAGTGAAGATATAGAAGCCATCGAAAAGGACCTTGATTTTGAATACGATGGCCAGCAATGGACCGGAAGCGCGCGCATCATCGCGAGACCCGGTGGTGTCGATCTGTACGCGTTAATGCTTTCACCCGTCGAGGAACTGCTGGAAGACGCCGTTGATATCAGAGCCCAGTCATTCG
>CP070838.1:1266000-1276791 GCA_020341835.1 Thiotrichales bacterium
CTGACAACGATCTGGGAAAACTAGCAGGGCATCCATCGTGCACAGATTACTGGCCCGGCAATTAAAAAAGCTGCAACTGGATAGCAGTTCACCGCCACGCCTGGATGAATGGCATCGTTTTCTTCAACAGATAGATACGAGCTACGAGGCATCGGACCAGGACCGGTACATCCTGGAGCGTTCGCTGACCCTGTCCTCCGAGGAAATGCAGGAGTTGTACAAGCGCCAGAAGTCGACCTATGAATCGCGAATGCACGCCATTCTGCATGCCCTGCCCGACACGCTTTTTCTGCTGGATGAAGACGGCAAATACATCGAGGTGATGTCAGGCAATGAAACAAGACTCTATCGCGACAAGCAGGCCTTGCTGGGGAAAACATTGCATGATGTATTTCCGGAAAAAGATGCCGAGTACTTCCTCAATATCGTCGGCCAGGCGATCGCATCGAACAGGCTGGTCGTGGTTAATTATGATATGGAGGTGCAGTCGGGACCGCGCTCGTTTGAAGGCCGTGTCATGCCGGCCAATTACACCATTGATGGCAAACGCACGGTGGTCTTCCTGGCGATCGATGTGACCGACCAGAGGCAGTCCGAAATACGGGGTCGGCTGATCTCGGCTGTTTTTGATAATTCGAAAGAGGGCATGGTGATCCTGGACAAGGATCTCAAAGCGGTCTCCGTCAACGAGTCATTCTGCGACATTACCAACCATGACAGGGACGCGATACAGGGACAGACGCCGGAATTTTTCACCGACCTGATGTCGACTGACACCGGCGCGCAGATCTGGCGTTCGCTGGAGAAATCAGACTACTGGATGGGGGAGGTTGTCGGCAGAAAAACCGACGGCACCACGTATCCCTTGTGGTTGACGATGAATGCGGTCAGGGATTATTGCGACAAGCTGACCTACTATGTCGCGATGCTGACCGATGTGTCGGATATCAAACGCTCGCAGGAAGAGCTCGAGTACGTCGCCACGCATGATTTTTTGACGAACCTGCCCAACCGGGTGCTGTTTCTCGACCGACTGCAGCAGGCGCTTGTAAGAACATTGCGTTCGGGCGACATCGGTGCATTGTTCTTTCTCGACCTCGACCGGTTCAAGAACGTTAATGACAATCTGGGGCATCACGTGGGCGACGACCTGTTGAAACAGGTATCGGAACGCCTGCGTAAGGTATCCCGTGCGTCCGATACGCTGGCGCGCCTCGGCGGCGACGAATTTACCCTGGTTGTTGAAGGTCTGGATGATGCCAGCCAGCTGGCAGTGATCGCCGAGAAAATTCTCCAGGCCTTCGCCGCGCCTTTTACCCTGGATTCGTACAAGCTGGAGATCAGTGTCAGCATCGGTATCAGCGTATTTCCCAAGGACAGCAGCGATATCAATGAACTGATCAAGCATGCCGACACTGCGATGTATTCTGCAAAGGAATCGGGCCGCAATACCTATCGCTTTTATACTCAGGAACTGACCACCAACGCATTCGAGTATTTTGCAATGGAGATCGCCTTGCAGAAGGCCATCGAACGCGGTGAATTTTTCCTGGTCTATCAGCCTCAATTCAATATCATGACCAATGAAATGATTGGCGTGGAGGCCCTGTTGAGGTGGCAGCATCCGGACATGGGCGTACTGTCACCGGGCGTGTTTGTCCATATTGCTGAATATTGCGGGAAGATCAAAGCCATCGGTGAATGGGTGATCACCCGGGTATGCGAGCAATGCAATCAGTGGGACGCCCAGGGGTTGCCGCAATTTACGGTCTCACTCAACCTGTCTCGCAAGCAGCTGGTGTTGCCCGGTTTGTCAGAGTATGTGAAAAAAGTGCTCGACGACTCCGGGGTGCCGGGAGAAAGGCTGGAGTTCGAAATTACCGAAAGTACCATACTTGACCGCAAGGATACGGCCTATGAAAATCTGAAGGAGATGCAGCAGATGGGTATCAGGATGGCCATCGATGATTTTGGTACCGGCTATTCATCACTGGTCAATCTCAAGCAGTTCCCGTTGTCGCGCCTGAAGATCGACAGGTCGTTTGTCAGGGATGTGTCGAGGGATCCGAATGACGAGGCCATCATACGTGCTACGATTGCACTGGCGAAAAGTTTTAATCTCAATATCATTGCAGAAGGTGTAGAAAAGGAAGAACAACGTGACTTTTTATTAAAGGAAGGTTGCAATGAAGCTCAGGGATTTCTATACAGTGACCCGGTATCACCGGAAGCGATTGCAGAGATACTGCTGAGAAGAAAATCAGTCTGTAATTAGGACGCCGCTTTTTTTCTGGGCTGCCCATGGATAAGGTAATTTGTCAATAAGTATCTATAATACATTGTAAAATAAAGAAAATTAATGAATCCCTGTGCGCTCAGCCGGGGCCAGGAAACTTGAATGATCATACCCGTAATTCTGTCCGGCGGTTCAGGCACAAGATTGTGGCCGCTATCGCGCAAAATGCATCCCAAACAGCTGCTGCCGCTGGTCAATGAAACCACCATGCTGCAGGACACGATAACCCGCCTGACCGGATCACCGGATATCGACCATGCGATGATTATCTGCAACGATGATTACCGTTTCATGGTGGCTGAACAGGTCAAGGAAACCGATATCAGTACCAATGAAATCATTCTCGAACCGGTTGGCCGGAACACGGCGCCGGCGATCGCACTGGCGGCCTTCAATGCGATCCGCGATGGCGAGGACCCGGTGCTGCTGGTATTGCCCGCCGACCACGTGATTGCCGACGTGGAAACCTTTCAAAGCGCGCTGCAACTGGGCAAGCAGCAATCAGAAGCGGGCAAGCTGGTGACCTTTGGTGTCGTGCCGGATGCACCCGAAACCGGTTTTGGCTATATCAAGGCACAAAGCACCGGCAAGCAGGAACCATGCTACGAGGTCGATCAATTTGTCGAAAAGCCCGATGCCGAAACCGCGGCTGCCTATATCGCAGATGGCAATTACTACTGGAACAGCGGCATGTTCATGTTCAAGGCATCAAGTTATCTGGATGCGTTGCAGCAGTTTTCACCCGGGATTTACCAGGCCAGCGAGGCAGCATTGAAAGCTGCGACAAGAGATCTCGATTTTATCCGTGTCGGCACTGAAGAGTTTGAAAGCTGCCCCAGTGATTCGATCGATTACGCGGTGATGGAGAAAGCGGATAACGTGGTTGTGATACCGGTCGATATCGGCTGGAGTGATGTCGGTTCCTGGTCAGCCCTGCACGACGTCGGTGATGTCGATGATGAAGGCAACACCCTGATCGGTGATGTCAAAAGTGGCCTGACCTCGAACAGTTACGTCAGGGCCGATAACCGCCTTGTCGTTACCCTGGGTGTCGACAACATGGTCGTGGTGGATACCGACGATGCACTGCTGGTTGCCAACCGCGACAATGTGCAGGATATCAAGTCGATTGTCGAACAGTTGAGTACCGAGGAGCGCGAAGAAGTCAATCTGCACAAAACCGTTTACCGGCCATGGGGTCACTACCAGGGCATCGATGCAGGCACGCATTACCAGGTCAAACGCATAACGGTCAGTCCCGGCGCAGTGCTGTCACTGCAAATGCACCATCACCGTTCGGAACACTGGATCGTGGTCAGCGGCACCGCCAGGGTCACGCGCGGGGAAGAGGAATTTATCCTGTCAGAAAACGAATCGACCTACATACCCCTGGGGCAGAGACACCGCCTGGAGAACATCGGCAAGATACCGCTCAAACTGATCGAGGTGCAGACCGGCAGTTATCTTGGTGAAGATGATATTGTTCGGTTTGAGGATATATACGGGCGTTAGGGGTTTTTGAACCGCAGAGGCGCTGAGGACGCAGAGGTTTCTATGTTGTTGTAGGAGCGGCTTTAGCCGCGAATCATTCTGCTCACTGTTTTCCCAGACCATTTCGCCCTCTCGGGCGAGTTACTTTTCTTTGCATGCCCAAAGAAAAGTAACCAAAAGAAAAGGCACCCCCGGCCGGCTTGCCCTTCGGGTCCCCTCGGCATTCGACTTTGCCAACGGGCCGCCTTGAGTCGCCATCCGGGCTCCACAAGGCTAAATCGGGCGTCCATGCCCGATTTGCCCTAGCAAAGGCGAATACCTCGGCAAACTTCAAGGGGGCCCCAAAAACCCGAAGCTCACAGCTTTCCTGTTTACTCGTCGAGCATTGCTTGGAGATGAATGACGCCAGGTCCCCCTTAAGCTCGCCGAAGACAGCTTTGCTGGTAGGGGCGATTGGCCAGGGACGGCCAATCGAGTCCTGTGGAGCCCGGATGGCGACTCAGGACGACCCGTTGGCAGCAGAGATGGCTGAGGGAACGCGAAGGGCGAGCGCCGGGGGTGTGTTTCTTTGGTTACTTTCTTTGCACAAGCAAAGAAAGTAACTCGCCCTAAAGGGCGAAACAATTACTAAGAGGCAGGAAACAAAATGCTTCGCGGCTAAAGCCGCTCCTACACATTTTTATCTGTCACATGATTAACCAGATACTGTGTATTCAAAGCGATATCCCCATATCACCTTGACCGTTCCAGAATTTGACACCATACTAGTTTCTGGCACTCTCCAGTAAAGAGTGCCAGTTTGTTAGATCAACCAATCACTGCCTGACAATGCCCGAACCACTGAACGAACGCGCTGCACTTCTGTTGAAGAAACTGGTTTACAGCTATATTGCCGACGGCCAGCCGGTCGGATCAAAAAAGCTGTCGGATGATGCTGATCTCAACATCAGTTCCGCGACCATACGAAACGTGATGTCGGGGCTAGAGAAAAAAGGTCTGATTGCTTCACCGCATACCTCGGCGGGTCGGATACCCACGGAGCAGGGCTATCGGCTGTTTGTCGACAGCATGCTGGAAACCGAGCCGCTGAGCAAATCCCTGCTCAATCGTTTGAGAAAGGAACTCGACCCTGACCAGAATACCGATTCCCTGATCAGCCAGGCATCACAGATGGTATCCGAGCTGACCCACATGGCGGGGATAATTTCAGTTCCCAAAGCCAGCCACGCGACGCTTCGGCATATCGAATTTTTACCGCTGTCTGACCAGCGCATACTCGCGATCATGGTCATCAACGAACGGGAAGTACAGAATCGGGTGCTGCACATGCAGCGTTCCTACACGACGACCGAGCTACATGAAGCTTCGAATTTCCTCAACCAGAGCTTCTCCGGCAAGGATATTTTCGAAGTTCGCGAAACCCTGCTGATGGGTATGCAGCAAACACGCAAGGATATTGATGCGATTATGCAAACAGCGATCGAGGTCGCCGACGCCACTTTTTCCGAGACCATGAAATCCAGGGAAGATTTCCTGGTCCAGGGCGAAGCCAACCTGGTACGCTACGCCGAATCGGATTCCACCCAGCTGACACAGCTACTGGAAGTGTTTGATCACAAACGTGAAATGCTGGGGTTACTGGACCGCTGTATTCAGGCGGACGGGGTCAAGGTTTTTATCGGCAACGAGGCGGGCTTCAAGGGGTTGGGTGATTGCAGCGTGATTACCGCACCTTACACGGTCAAGGGTGAGCCACTGGGCGTGCTGGGTGTAATCGGTCCGGCACGCATCAACTACAACAGGGTTATCCCGGTGGTCGATATCACCGCCAAATTGCTCGGGGAAGCGCTGGCGGAATAAATCACCGGCTTCACAGCTTGCGGCCTTGATTCTGCCGCTAATGTCCCCATATTGCCGAAATCAACACATAAACTATTGAAATTAAAAAGTAATCAGAGTCACTGGAGTAAGCATGTCATCTGGCAATGAAGAACTGAAAGAGCCCGCAGAATCTGCGGAAAACACGCCGCTCGAGGAAATGGAGGCAGAAATGGCCTACGACGAAAAGGAAATCGTTGAATCCGAAGATGAACTGCTGCAACAGCTGAAACAGGCCGAAAAAAAGGCCGAGGAAAACTGGGAGCTGTTGTTACGCACGAAGGCCGAAATGGAGAATCTGCGCAAGCGCACCGAAAAAGATCTCGAAAAGGCCCATAAGTACGGCATGGAGAAATTTGTCAGCGAGATGCTGCCGGTCAAGGACAGCATGGAACTGGGGCTGGCCGCGCAGGACGCTACCGTCGAAAGTCTCCACGAAGGCATGGAACTGACGATGAGCATGTTCAACAGCGCTCTGGAAAAGCTCGGGGTCGAGGAAATCAATCCCGAAAATGAAGCTTTCGACCCGGAATTGCATCAGGCCATGACCCTGCAGGAGAGTGCCGAGGTCGAGCCCAATACGGTATTGACCGTGATGCAGAAAGGCTACCGGTTGAACGAGCGCCTGATCCGACCGGCGATGGTCGTGGTTTCGAAAAAACCCGAATAAATCGCTGAAAAATAACCGGCTGCGTGTTGAATTCAGACCAGGCAGCCCCATATAGAAAAACAGTAAAGAATTAATCAAATACGGAGACAAGCAATGTCCAAAATTATCGGTATTGACCTGGGTACCACCAACTCCTGCGTTGCGGTAATGGATGGCGAAACACCCAGGGTGATCGAAAACAGCGAGGGTGATCGCACTACGCCATCGATCGTCGCATTCACCAAGGATGACGAGGTGATTACCGGTCAGCCTGCCAAACGCCAGGCCGTTACCAATCCGGCCGATACCCTGTTCGCAGTGAAGCGTCTGATCGGACGTCGCTATGACGAAGAAGTGGTTCAGCGCGATATCAAGCTGGTACCTTACAAGATTATCAAGGCCGACAATGGCGATGCCTGGGTTGAAGCCCACGGCAAGAAGCTGGCGCCGCCCGAAATTTCTGCGCGTGTGCTGCAGAAGATGAAGAAAACCGCAGAAGATTACCTCGGCCATGAAGTCAAAGAAGCCGTCATTACCGTGCCTGCCTACTTCAATGATTCCCAGCGTCAGGCTACCAAGGATGCCGGTCGAATCGCCGGCCTCGATGTCAAGCGCATCATCAACGAGCCGACGGCGGCCGCACTGGCATACGGCATGGACAAGAAACGCGGTGATGCAAAAATCGTTGTCTATGACCTCGGCGGCGGTACCTTCGATGTCTCGGTGATCGAAATTGCGGAGATCGACGGTGAACACCAGTTCGAAGTGCTGGCGACCAACGGCGATACCTTCCTAGGTGGTGAGGACTTCGATATGCGTATGATCGATTATCTTGCCGACGAGTTCAAGAAAGACAACGGTTTTGACCTGCACAATGATCCACTGGCACTGCAGCGACTCAAGGAAGCTGCCGAGAAAGCCAAGATCGAGCTGTCTTCAACCACGCAGACTGACGTGAATCTGCCGTACATCACGGCTGATGCCAGCGGTCCGAAACACCTCAACATCAAGGTAACGCGCGCCAAGCTGGAAAGCCTGGTCGAAGACCTGGTTGCAAGGACGGTCGGCCCGATGAAACAGGCATTGAGCGATGCCGGCCTGTCCACCAGCGATATCGATGACATTATCCTGGTCGGCGGTCAGACCCGCATGCCCAAGGTTCAGGAAGAAGTTCAGGATTTCTTTGGCAAGGAACCGCGCAAGGACGTCAATCCCGACGAAGCGGTCGCCATCGGTGCTGCAATCCAGGGCGGCGTACTCGGCGGTCATGTCAACGACATCCTGTTGCTCGACGTGACCCCGCTGTCACTGGGTATCGAAACCATGGGTGGTGTCATGACCAAGCTGGTCGAGAAGAACACGACGATACCGACCAAGGCTCAGCAGGTGTTCTCGACTGCCGATGACAACCAGACAGCCGTGACTGTGCACGTGCTGCAGGGTGAGCGTGAAATGGCATCGGGCAACAAGTCGCTGGGTCGTTTCGATCTTTCAGACATTCCGCCGGCGCCCCGTGGTATTCCGCAGATCGAAGTCAGTTTCGATATCGATGCCAACGGTATTTTGAACGTATCAGCCAAGGACAAGGCTACCGGCAAGGAACAGTCGATCGTGATCAAGGCGTCCAGCGGTCTGTCCGATGATGAAGTCGATCAGATGATCAAGGATGCAGAAGCCCATGCCAGCGAAGACAAGAAGATGCGCGAACTGGTCGATGCCAGGAATGCCGCTGACAGTATGATCCATGCGACCGAAAAATCCATCAAGGACCTCGGCGACAAGGTCGACGCGGGTGAGAAATCGGCCGCCGAAACCGCGATCGCCGAACTCAGGGAAGCCATCAAGGGCGATGACAAGGACCAGATCGAAGCCAAGACCACGGCGCTGACCGAAGCCGCCAGCAAGATCGCCGAAAAGGCCTATGCTCAGCAGGCTGACGCTGCGGGGGCGGGCACTTCCGGTGCCGGCGAGGCTGAAAGTGCGAGTACGGATTCTGGCGAAGAAGTCGTCGATGCGGAGTTTGAAGAAGTCAAGGACAACGAAAACAAGTAACGCTTGAAGCTGTTACTTCAACGACGATCATCGGAGCCGGTTCGCCGGCTCCGCGTATGTCAACTGCTGTAAATCGAATAAAAAAAGTACAGGACACGAATGTCAAAACGCGATTATTACGAAGTGCTGGGTGTGTCCCGGGATGTGAACGAAGCTGATCTGAAGAAAGCTTACCGTCGTCTCGCGATGAAGTACCATCCGGACCGTAATCAGGACAATGCCGATGCCGAGGCCAGCTTCAAGGAAGCCAAGGAAGCTTATGACGTGCTGTCCGATGCGCAAAAGCGCGCAGCCTATGACCAGTTCGGTCATGCCGGCGTCGACCCGTCGGCTGGCGCGGGCGCAGGCGGTTTTGGCGGTGATCCCTTCAGCGATATATTCGGTGATGTGTTCGGTGATATTTTCGGTGGCGGTCGCAGGGGCGGCGGCAGTCGTGCACGACGTGGCTCCGATCTGCGCTATAACCTGGAACTGACGCTGGAAGACGCGGTTGCCGGCACCTCAGTCAATATTCGCGTACCCACGCTGGTCGGCTGTGAAACCTGTGATGGCTCCGGTGCCAAGAAAGGCACCACGGCGACCACCTGCAGTACCTGCGGCGGCGTTGGCCAGGTGCGCATGCAGCAGGGCTTTTTCTCGGTACAGCAAACCTGCCCGAATTGCCGCGGCCAGGGTACGACGATTACCGACCCGTGCCCGGATTGCCAGGGTCAGGGCCGAATCCAGAAACACAAGACACTGTCCGTCAAAGTGCCTGCCGGTGTCGACAACGGCGATCGCATCCGGCTTGCCAGTGAAGGCGAGGCGGGCGAGAAAGGCGGGCCTGCAGGCGATCTCTATGTTCAGATACAGGTCAAGCCCCACCCGATCTTCAGACGTGATGAAAACGACCTGATGTGCGAAATGCCGATCAGCATCGGTACCGCAGCGCTGGGCGGTGAGCTTGAGGTACCGACACTCGCCGGTAAGCTGAAACTGAAAATACCGGCGGAAACGCAATCCGGAAAAGTTTTCCGCATGCGCGGCAAGGGTGTGCGCTCGGTGCGCGGTGGCGCAACAGGGGACCTGCTGTGCCGCGTCAATATAGAAACACCGGTGAACCTCAACAGTCGCCAGAAGGAATTGCTGCGTGAATTCGAGGGTTCGATCCAGGAGGCGGGTAAACACCACAGCCCACAGAGTGCATCGTGGATGGATCGTGTAAAATCCTTTTTTGATGATCTGTCGCTCTAGGCGGCAGCTCAAGATTAATCAAATAATAACGACAACAAACGGGAGAAAGCAGTGTTGAACATTGCTGTAACGGGGGCAGCCGGCCGCATGGGTCGTGCATTGATCACTGCCTGCGATCTTAACGAACATACCCGGCTGAGTGCGGCAATCGAACGTCCGGGTAATACGCTGGTTGGCAGCGATGCCGGTGACCTGGCCGGACTTGGACCACTCAATGTCACAGTTACCGATAATCTTGAATCCGTCGTCGACAGCTTCGACACGCTGATCGATTTCACCCGTCCCGAGGCAACGCTGCCAAACCTCGAAACCTGCGTCAAGCATCAGAAAAATATTGTGATCGGAACGACCGGTTTCGATGATGCCGGTAAACAGGCAATCAGCAACGCCGCAGCATCGACCGGTGTCGTGTTTGCACCCAATATGAGCGTCGGCGTCAATCTCTGTCTCAAGCTGCTCGATACGGCGGCGCGTATTCTTGCCGACGATGTCGATATTGAAGTGATCGAGGCGCACCACCGGCACAAGGTCGATGCTCCGTCCGGGACTGCCATACGCATGGGTGAAGTCATTGCCGCTGCGCTCGGCCGGGATCTGTCTGAATGCGCCGTGTATGGTCGCGAAGGCATCACCGGTGCACGCGATCGCAAGACCATCGGATTCGAAACCATTCGTGCCGGCGATATCGTCGGCGATCATACCGTCATGTTTGCCGCCGATGGCGAGCGCGTCGAAATCACACACAAGGCCTCGAGCCGGATGACCTTTGCCAATGGTGCCGTGCGCGCGGCAAACTGGTTACAGCAACAGCCCGCAGGACTGTATGATATGCAGGATGTGCTGGGCCTGTAGTTCAGGGCTACTGATAACAGTCAACTAACAACGAGAACTGATCATGCTGACTTTCAATATCGCTGTTGTTTTTCCGGGCCAGGGCTCTCAGTCGGTCGGCATGCTCAAAGAGTATGCGGAAACCTGGGAACAGGTTGAATCAACATTCAAGCAGGCGTCTGATGTACTGGGTTACGACTTGTGGGATCTGGTCTGCAACGGTCCTGAGGACAAACTCAACCAGACCGAAGTGACCCAGCCGGCGATGCTGGCCGCCGATGTTTCGGTGATGCGCATCATGACCGAACTGTGCATGACCACGCCCTACGCACTTGCCGGGCACAGCCTCGGTGAATACGCG
>CP070838.1:1276891-1282789 GCA_020341835.1 Thiotrichales bacterium
GGTTGTATTTCATAAACATTTCTCCATGCACAAACTGGTGAGTAATATGCAGCTATTTTCGAGCAGTTTTCTGGTTGGTCTAAAGTAGTGATTCCCAAATGCCGAACTCGCTCGTACGTCCTGCTGGAATCCTTCTTCTCTCCTGGCTCGTTGCATTACGTATCGCAACTTACCGCTATTAATTATCGTGAAACCAGGGGTGTATTTGCACTGGGCATCCTTCCAGATTTATATGGGCGGCTGTCTAAAATTCTTTGCGCCAAAGTATGAAAAAAAACTGTACTTAAGTAATGGAGGTGGTCCGTTCAATCAACGTTATCGGCTGCCGAAGGCAGGGGAGCTGCGGTCGCGTGAGATTACTCTGCTATAACACGAATGTGGGACAGGCATAGCGTCATGTTGTTGCGTATAGCGGCTCGAGTCATTCTAAAAAGAAGCGAAGTGCGCTGCCCGCAGAAAGACAAGCACCGGGCAGCACCGCCACCGCCAGCCCTCATGCCATGTAGCTGGAATCAAAACGGTAGGAAATGAGGTCGAGTGTGAGGCTTTAAGGTTCCGGGTTAAAGCAAGCCGAGGAAAACCGCTCTGGATACCGCTTCAGTACGATTAGATACATTGAGTTTACCGAGGATGGCACTGACAGCATGTTTGGCCGTGCCTTTACTTACTAACAGCGTATCAGCAATATTCTGATTGCTGTGGCCTTCTGACAACAGTTTCAGGATCAATCTTTCACGCTCACTGAGTATATTTTCTCCCTTACCTTTTGCCAGATCTAACAATACCGAATGCAGGTTTTCATCAACATAGCGCCCGCCGCTGGCCACCACACGGATAGCTTGAAACAGATCTTTCGGTTCGGCATCCATGGTTAAGTAGCCCTGCACGCCGAGCCGCGTTGCATCTTTGATTCCCTGTCCCTGCGCGTCATCATGAATTACGATTGCCGGCAAATCAGGTTGTGCTGCACGACAGACGTCGATGCCCGCGCCATTGGCGGGGCAATTCTTATAGGGCTCAATGTCGCACAGGATGATGTCTGGCTCAATCGCCGAAACCTGCTGGCAGCAATGCGCGCAGTTGGCAGCAGTGGCGACAACGTGGAAGTCAGGCTGAGCTTCGACTATGGCGGTTAATCCATGTCGGATGATCGGCTGCCTGATCACTATCAAAATCCGAACCGGTTTGATCATGAAATTCAAGTCACGTTGGCCACGCCACATTTGCCGGCCTTCGATCGAAGGCTCCTCGCCACACTTTTCCCGGGCGGGAATTGGTGACTATGCGTAAGCGCACCCAGACTGGTGTTCTCCTAAACGCTTAACAATCCATACTCGAAGGTAAAGCCAATGAACAACGTTTTAGCTCCAGGCACATTACCTATACAGATAATAGCTTACTTAATTACTGATGTGTAAAACCGCAAAATTATTCAGGTATTCAGCCCCTCTGCAATAGTGAATGGAGTCAAGTCATCCATTGCTAGAAAAAAGGTCAGACCCCTTTATCTGCTGACATCGGTCAAATCCTGGAAGCTCAGTTTCCAGGCTAATAACGCCGCTTCAAGCAAGCACAAGAGCCATATTTCCGTGGCCAGACGCCGTTTAAGATTAACCTACACCGGCCCGACCCGATATAATTGCGCCTGTGTCATACCTGCCTTCGCAGGTATGACATAATTTTAATCCGGGGTCAGACCCATCTACAGCCGGCTGTTGTTTATGACGATGAAAACACCAGGTGCATTTGCTGCGCACTTGAGTTGGCCCGAGTTGGAGCGGCGTGTTGAGGCCGCTGCCGTCGCTGTGTTGCCGATCGCTGCTGCCTGCAAGGTACACGGCCCCCATCTGCCGATGCAGGCGGATTTGTTGCAGGCTGACTGGTTGGCCGGTGTGCTCGTGCAGCGGGCCAACGTGCTGGTGTGGCCCACTGTCAGCTACGGCTATTATCCGGCGTTTACCGCTTATCCCGGCAGCGTCAGTCTTTCGCGTGAAACCTTCCAGTGTATGGTGCAGGAGATCCTAAGTGACATCCAGCGCACGGGTGTGCGTACAGGTCTGATACTCAATACCGGGATCAGTACCATCGAACCCCTGCAAGATATTGTGGATGAACTGTCGAAATCGTGGCACATCACACTGGCCAACGTCTACGATGGTCCGTGTTACCGCAGAGAAGCGGAAGTCATCGCAGAACAACCCTGTGGTGGACATGCTGACGAACTCGAGACATCCATAATACTCGCTATTGACCGGCGATACGTCCTTCTTGACAAGGCGGTCGTATGGACACCGCCCACGATGGCCGCGAGCGGCCCTTTTAGTCGTGATCAGCACAACCCGCGCTATTCCCCTGCCGGTATTTGGGGCGATCCTACGCTGGCCAGTGAAGAAAAGGGACGCCAACTGCTGTCGGCCATGGTCGATGACCTTCTCGCTCTTTTACATTAAACGGCGAAAGGGGAACGTATAAAAATGCTGTCGGAAAGGTTAAATAGTGGCCAACCTCAGTAGTGATCAATCAACGATCGCTCCGACACCTTTTATCTGAGCAACCGAAATAAAAACTATGGCGATAGTCTGGCATAAAAAATCCGATGGGCGTTTATATGAAGTGCGCTCGGCCGGCCGTTCGCTACGCTTGTACACCGACGGCGTTTGTCATAGCCAGTACAATCCGGCTAACCCATTAACCGGTCATATCTGGGATCTGCTGATGCTGCCTGCGTTCTTTTATGAGCCGAATGTTATCAACCGAGTTCTGGTACTGGGTGTGGGTGGAGGTGCATCCATGCAACTGATCAGGCAGTACGTAAAACCGAAGTCAATCATCGGGGTGGAATTTAATCCGACGCATATTTTTGTCGCAAAGCGTTTTTTCAGGCTAAGGCACGATTCCATTCAGCTGATCCACGCGGATGCAATACAGTGGATAAAAGATTATAACGGCGAAAAATTTGACCTGATCATTGATGATCTGTTTGCCGAAGACAACGGAGAGCCGATTCCCGCGGTCGAGTCGAATGCAAGCTGGTTTAACTGTCTGTTAAAGCATGTGACAAAAGAGGGGCTGATTGTAAAAAACTTTCTGGATAGACAAACCGCGCGATCTTCAGCGGGTTTAACCAACCCGCGTATTAACCGGAAATTCAGCTCGATATTTCAGTTGACGACGCCCTATAACGAGAATGTTGCCATTGCTTATTTAAAGCGGGCATCGACCAGCCAGGCACTACGTAAACGTCTGATTGCCACCCCGGGCCTGAACCCCAGGCTGAAAACCAGCCGCCTGCGTTACCTGGTGCGTCGGTTGAAGTGACTAACGGCTCCATACGCGACCGTGGCTATACACGTAGCCAGGTCTTGCGTTGTATGCAAAGATCAGTCGAGTCATACTTACAAGCGGGGTTGGAGCAAAAAACAGGCACAGAAGATACTTCTCCTCTAACCCCGAATATTTCTCATAGTTTTTCGAGATGAGCAGCACAGACCCCTTTGATCTAAATGACGCGTTCGAATCGATGGAGCAGATACTCGATCGCCTCATCCATGAAAACGAGCCACTTGAGACTCCGCGTTACACCTATGCGATTGGCGATGTCCAGGGGTGCTTCGATGATCTACTCAGGCTGCTCGACAAGATCGAATTCGATCCTGCTAAAGACCGGCTCTGGTTCACCGGCGACCTGGTCAACAAGGGCCCTAACTCGCTGAACATTCTGCGCTTCGTCAAGGGGCTGAGGGATTCCGCCATAACGGTGCTGGGCAACCATGACCTCTACCTGCTGGCGGTGGCCGCGGGCGCAGTAAAGGACAGGAAAAGCGACACCATAGCCAGTATTCTTGCCGCCCACGACTGTGAGGAACTGTTGTTCTGGCTCAGGCACCAGCCGGTGCTGCACCATGACGATACCCTCGGTTACACCATGGTCCACGCCGGCCTGCCGCCTCAGTGGGGCCTGGATGCCGCACTGGACCGCGCCCGGGAACTGGAATCTGTTCTGCAAAACGCGGACTTCGAAGAATTTCTCGGGGTCTTGTACGACCCAAAGCCCGACAGATGGCGCGAGGGCCTGGAGGGTCAGGCAAGGCTTCGCTTTATCGCGAACTGTTTTACCCAGTTACGCTATTGCGACCGCGCCGGTCGCCTGGATCTATCCTGCAAGCGGCGTACCGCGACCAAGAACAAGCGGCGTTCTGTGCCCTGGTTTCAGGTACCCCGGCGGGCGCATAAAGACATGAAGATCATCTTCGGCCACTGGGCCTCGCTGGACAGGAAAAAAACCCGAACCACTGGCATCTACCCGCTGGATACGGGGTGTTCAAACGGCGGCAAGTTCACAGCCATGCGCCTGGGCGATGAGCAGATCTTCAGTACCCGCTGCAGAATCAAGTCCCATCCGGGTTTGGGGTAGGCCTGATTAGAGGGTGGAGCCCTCGATTATTGACCGCTATATATCCTGCGCCACGCGAAAACCGAAATTACGGTTACCGGTCGCGGCAGAAGACCCGAAGCGGCCAGTCGAACTCAAATTACCCGCCACATCGATCCATGATCCACCGCGTAATGTGCGCTGCTTGCAAGCGCCTCTGTCCCGGGCCTGACCATCGGTCGGTGCACCCTGATAACTGTCGTGCCAGCAATCCTGCGTCCATTCCCAGACATTGCCGCTCATATCGTGGAGGCCTAAATCATTGTCCTGTTTCTGTGCTACCGGATGCGTTTTCGCACCACTGTTGTCGCCGTACCAGGCCAACGCGCTTTCATCGTTGCCACCGCAAAATTTTTCATTCCTGCCGGTACTGCGACAGGCATATTCCCATTCGGCTTCGGTGGGCAACCTGAAGCGTAAGCCGGTCTGTTGATTGAGTTTTTTGATGAACTTCTGAACATCGTTCCAGCTAACGCTGTCGACCGGACAGTCATCGCAAGCTTTAAAGTACGATGGGTTACTGCCCATCACCAGTCGCCATTGTTTTTGTGTGACCTCGGTTTCACCCAGTCGGAAACCCTTGTTGCGAACCGTATGCACCGGTTTTTCAGCCGAGGCGCCGCCGGCATTGCCCATTTTGAATGAGCCTTCCGGCACCGTTATTAATCGACCCACGCGGGAGTAGACCGGCCCGGGATCTATCCCGGCTAATGTCTTTAGCTTGCCCATGTCGACATCAACAACCGCATAAACACCGCCGGCTATCAGTAATCCCAGCGCAGCCCACAGAAGTGACTTGATTGTCGCAGCGCTCGCTTTTGATCGGGTATCTGGTTGGGGATTCTTTTCAACGAGTGTTAATTTTTGTTCTTTGGCTTTAGCGGTATTCTTGCCGGCAACCTTGCTTGAGTTTCCAGCCGTCGCATGACCTTTATCAACAGCCGCGGGTCTCAGTATTTCCGTTGCCTGGGCCGTAGCCGCGCCTGCGCCAGCCGCTGTCGTCAAGATTTCTGTTTTTTGATATTCAGCCGATCCTGCTGTGCTGCTGGCTGCTGTATTTAAAATCTCGGTTGCCTGAACCACAGGCTCTCCAGCGTCAATACTGGGAAAGTCTTCAACAATACTTAAGTTATCAGCGTCCGCCTTGGCTTTGTTAACCGCATCTGTACTTAAAAAGTCTGTTACATGACCTGTGGACTTGCCTGCTTCGAGACGCTCGAGGTCTGCAATAATCTGATCACAATCTGGATAACGCGCTTCGCGTGATTTTGCCATCATACGATCGAGCAGTGGCTGATAGACAGCAAGGTCTCCGCTTAACTTTGGAACGGATTCAGTAACATGTTTTAACGCCAGCGCGAGCGGCGTATCTGCAGCGTAAGGCGCTTTGCCCGTCAACATTTCATAGAAAACGATACCCAGGCTGTAAATATCTGAATAAGGACCAACGCCTTTGCCTTGTGCCT
>CP070838.1:1282889-1333119 GCA_020341835.1 Thiotrichales bacterium
ATGCTCATATCGTTTTCACCAACCAACAGGAGATATGCGATGAGTGACTATGAATTACAGATTCTGGAAACCTGCAGATATTACGATGAGAAAATGCATGCAGCCGAGCTTGAGGACGTCGAAATTCTGTCTTCGGTGGTTCCTGGCAGCCGTCTGCACGAGCTGATTCATAATCCGATCGACAGTGGTATCGACGAAGGGTGAGCTTCCCGTTAGATCCCGCCATCACTCAACCCCTCACGAAGCATTTCCAATGTCGGGTGATGGATTTAGGATCGCCGGAGTGGTTTAGCCGGCCGCTCCGGTACTTTTTTTGATGGCGTGATCAAGCACCCAGAGGAGAACAGCGCCCGTGTCGATACCCCGGTATCAATCGTCAAATCAGCGCGGCAGGGCAAAAGCCTTGCGGGTACTGCCCTGCCGCGGCTGCACCAGAAACTGCAGTCGCTTCCAGCGCTGTAATGGTGCGCCCTGGCGTATCAAACCGTAAACATAAACAGACGGAGGAACCTTGCATGCGCATCTCTACCCTGGACCCGATCAGCATGAATGATGTCACTGACATCGATAATGCACCTTTCGTAATCGAAGGAGACGGTCCGAATGCATTGAAAATATATTTCGAAAACGAGGCCAACAAGGCAGAATACCTGGATATTCCGCTGCACACGGCCAATAGCACCCTGTCTGCTGCCTACGCCAGGGTAGCCGATTCCGACATCACCGGCACGATCAACTGAAATCGTCTGCGACTGCAAGTGCTTGCTAGAAATACCAGGCCAGCTGTGCAAACACGCTAAGGCTGGTACTGAATGTCTTTCCCGGCACAGCGGAATCGATGCCGCCGTACTCGGTACCCGGCGCACCGATGGGCACACCCAGCGCAGCCAGCAATTGCAGATCCTGTTTCAGATCGTACGCGCTGACCAGTTGTGCCAGCATAGAAGCGTCGCTCAAATTAATGAAGGCATTGGGCGTCAGCAACCATAACGGTGTCATTTCAACTGTGGCTGAAGCGGCAAGGTAATGCCGACCAAGTGTAAACAGCTCACCACGGACGATGCGTTCGACCAGATCAGGATTGTTCGCCAGTGCCGCAGGGCTGTAATTGCCGTCATCAATACCGAAGCCGTTATAGAAATACTCGAGTATTCCGCTGGTATTTTTACCCCAGCCAATCCACGAGTATGAAAGACTGGTAACCAGGCTGAAGACATTATCCGTCTCGGTATCGGTCAGGGTGATATCACCGCGCCAGACGCCACCGCCGACATTGGTGATGCCGCCAAGGCCAAACACCTTGTCGTCGAAATGCTGCGCGACCAGCAAATCATATTCCTTTTCACCGGCAAAGCCGTGATACTTGGCTGCGATCGAGTCAACATCGCTGCTGACGTCACCGCTGATATCGCGCCTTAGCACCCAGACGGCCTGCAGGTCATCACCATTCTGGCGCAGATACTGGCCGTAGAGCATGTCATCACCGGTCTTGTACTCCTTGTCGACCGCTGCCGGGTCAAACGGGTTGAAAAAATCCATCGGCGTGTAGATCAGACCATTGCCCCAGCTGACGGCCTGGCGGCCGATGCGGGCGACTGCATTCGCAGACGTGATATCGACGTAGAGTCGATCGAGCCGATGAACGAGTACACTGTTGCTGTCCTGACTGATCACATGGGTCAGATCCATCAAACGAAACTCGTCGGTAGGGATGCGTTGCGGTATTAACAGGTTACCCGGAAGACTGCTGGCGATGACAAACCCGTCGCCCTTGCCCGCAAGCAACTGGTAATCGGCAGCCAGCCTTACCGCGTCCTTTTGTCCGCTGAACTTGAGGCGCAGGTCACCGAAGTGGTCAACGGATGGCGTATCAACGACGTCGAGGAATATGCTCTCATCGGGAAAGGTATTCAACTGAAAAATGTACTTGGCATGCCCGCCCTTGAACAGATTCCGATCGGCAAAGGCCGATGCTGCCAGCATGCATGACATTATGCACACCAGCGCAGACAGCGACAGCTTATGATTCATGAAACTACTGTCGATGGGTGCTGCTGTTTTTCGTCGCTGATGATCTTGCCGTCACGCATCTTGATCAAGCGCTTGGCATACGCCATCACACGGGTGTCATGGGTGGCAATAACAAAGGTAATGTTGTGATGCTGATTCAGCTCGACAAACAGGTCCATAAGCTGCGTTGCCGTCACAGAATCAAGATTTGCAGTCGGCTCATCGGCCAGCACCAGTGCCGGCTGGCTGACGATGGCCCGGGCAACCGCGACCCGCTGCTGCTGTCCACCCGACAGCTGGGCAGGACGGCGGTCTTCCATGCCTTCGAGGCCGACTTCCTTCAGAATGTCGTGTGAACGGTGTGATCTTTCCTGCGCCGGTTCACCGCGTACCTGCATCACAAACTCGACGTTCTCACGCGCGGTCAACACCGGAATCAGGTTGTAGGCCTGGAATACAAAACCGATCTTGTGCAGACGCATGTCGGCCAGCGGCCCCTTGCCTAGCTGGTCGACGCGCGTATCGCCCACCTGGATCTGACCGCTGTCCGGGGTATCGAGTCCGCCCATCGCGTTCAGCAAGGTGGTTTTTCCGGAACCGGACGGCCCGGACAAACAGACGAAATCGCCCGCCTCGATTTCGATGGAAACGTGATCCAGGCCGGTAATGATTTCTTCGCCCTGTTGAAAGGTTTTGCACAGGTCCTTGCAAACAATGGAACTCATGAGGTGATTCCTGTTCGGTTTAGTCTTGTTTGATGAAAGTGATACATGGTCAGCAAATATCAGGTCTTGTTCAGAGCTTCGATCGGGTTGTAACTGGCCGCCCGCCAGGCCGGCAGGATGCTGGTCAACAGGCCGAGGATGATCACGATCAGGTTCGCCAGAATCATGTCATTCAGTTTCAATGCCGGGTACAGCATGCTGCTGGTGCCCATCATTTCCATACCTTCGGCAACGACGGAGATATCGATGCCACCCTGCAGCGGTATGATGGTGCCGACGGCGATGGCGTTGCCGAGGGCAAGACCGATCAGCAACAACAGCAGTGATTCCATCAGGATCTGATAAAGGATCGTGCTCGGGCGCATGCCCAGCGCCTGCATCAGCCCGATCTCGCGTACGCGTTCGAACACGGCCATCACCAGCGTATTGACCAGCCCGAATGACAAGGCCAGAAACACAATGATGATCCAGACCAGGACGAACCCGTCCATCATCGCCAGCATGCTGCCGAGATAAGTGTCGATCTCGTACCAGGGGAGCGTTTCGACATCGTTACCTGCGGCCTGCTGAATGCCTCCTAACCAGCGGTCAACATTTCGGTAATCACCGCCGCTGATCGCAACTTCGGATACGCTGTTTCCAAGCTTCAGCATTTTCTGCACGGTCTCACGGCCGCCGTAGATATAGGTTTCTTCGAGACTGGCCAGTTTGGCCTTGTAGACGCCGACGATACGGAAACCGCGGTCGGCAATATTGTTGTCGGGGTCCTGACTCATCACGACCACACGCTTGCCGAGGTCCGTCTCCAGCCGATCGGCCATTTTTGCACCGATCACGAGCCCCCGGTCGCTGCTGTCTTCGAGGAAACGACCCTCGATAATCGTCTCCAGGTCGAAGCTGACCTTGACTTCGCTCTGTGGCTCGACACCGAGCAAGACGACGCCGCGACTGTCGCGTTCACTCGAGATCACGGCCGGCACGCGTACACGGCTGGTCCATGCCGTCACTTCCGGTACTCGCATCGCGCTGAGCAAGGCATCGTGCGGTGCGGGCATACTGTTGTTGACGTTCGGGTCATCGCGGTAGTCAGGGTGGTGAATCTGCACTTCGCCCGGCAGACCGCGAATACCGTTCAGCAACATGTCATCAACCATGCCACGCATCAGCGCCGTCATGAAAATCATCGCCCAGACTCCCACCGTGATCGCTGCAAGCATGATCAAAGTACGGCGGTGATTGCGCCACAGGTTGCGCCAGGCCAGCATCAATATCGCTTTTAACGGCAACCCGCTCATACTGCCCTCATCGCGGTGACGGGCTGGAGGAAGAACAGCCGGATAGCCGGGTATATCGAAGCCAGCAGACTGAATACGAACACGACGCTGGGTCCGAGCATGATCGACAGGATCGACAGGCTCGGGTACATGCGATCCGGCAGGTTGAAACGCTCGGCCATGTCTTCCATGCCCGGGTAGGAAAAGCCGACGATGCTGAGGTACCAGGTCATCACAATACCGAGCAGTGCGCCGATCGCCAGTCCGAGGCCGGACATCACCGCCGTTTCCGTGATCACCAGACTGCCGAGCCTGGCCGGTTTGACGCCGAGGGCCATCATGACACCGAATTCACGGGTGCGTTCGAGTACCGACATGAGCTGGGTATTGAGTACGCTGAACGCAACCAGCACGATCAGTACTCCGTACATAAACCAGGCACTGGTAAAGTCCGCCTGAATGGCCTGCTTGAGGCCTGGCTGCAGCAGTTCCCAGTCGAGCACCACGAGCTCGTCACGGTCCTTTAGCACGCTACTGACTGACTGTTTTGCGGATTCAACCTCTGACAGGTCGGCGGCATTGATGACGATGTTATGACCACGCCCTTCCATTCCGAACAGGTCCTGAAAATAGCCGATCGGCAGCTGCGCCATACTGCGGTCAATTTCAGCGATACCCGATTCGAAAATACCGGTAACGATCGCGATACCAGCGGCGAACGAACCATCGTGGCCACTGCCCAGCAGGGTCAGTTCGTCGCCTATGCCAACACGCAGATTGCGTGCGAGCACGGCACCGATGATGATCTCCTCGGTATTCAGTCCGGTGAAATAGCCGCCCCTGGTAATCAGACCCGGCAAGGTGGATACCTTCGGTTCGTACTCCGGCTCGACGCCGATGATCTGCAGACCGTAAGAACGCTCTTCGCTTGAGGTCATCGCGAATGCAACACCACGCGCTGCAACAGACTCGTTGCCGAGCTGATCACGTACCCTGCCCGCCAGCGAAATGATCGCGTCGATACTGCTGCGCATTTTGGGTTCTTCGTTATACCCCTCGCGCTGGATCTGCATGTGGCCGGTATACGACTTCAGTGAATTGTCGATCATCATCTGGTAACTGCCCAGCTGCAACGAGATCGAGAACACCAGAATCAGGTTGGAGAAAATCATCGCGCCCACGGTCAGCCAGGTGCGGCGCTTGTGCCGCCACAGGTTACGCCACGCCATGCGCAGTGTGATAGTCACTGTCGCGGATTTCTCAGATTCGACAGCGTGAACAGGCTGTCAGGGTGCGATACGTTGAACTCGATTTCCTTGACGGACATTTCAGTCCATTCATCCGGTGCATCCACCTTGCCCATGCGAATAATGCTGGCCACGGTGCGTCCGCCCAGCTCTTTGATTTCCAGCGCCTTCATGGTCTTGACCAGCACACCGTCCTGGTCCCAGAACTGCTGTTCCAGCAGAACATGATCATCACGAATCGTCAGCACTTCCTTGCCCCATACCACCGCGGCCTCTTCGTGCGGTATCGATTCGATCACGTAAACCTTGTGACCATCCTGTTCGCGCGTCTCGATCAGGCTGTGATCATACTGGTCGATGATGTCGGTCGACTTGCTGATATCCTTGTTGGAAAAATCACTCCCCATCCAGCTCTGGCTCATCATCGACGACGGCACTTTGATGATGCGGTTGACCTTGGGCGCAAAGGTCCACATGTTGTTGTCCTTCAACAGGGTGCCGTTGCCGGCATCCTTTTTCGGCTCGGTCACGCGCACCAGCGAGGTTTTTTCACCCTGGGTCCAGGACCGCATCGACATACTGCGCTGCCAGTCGGGGCGATGGATGGTCATCGACATATTCGAGTACGATGAGGTACCGCGCCAGTGGTCCATGGCTTTCTGGATCAGGTCACGCGGGTCGATATCCGCGGACAGAACCAGCGGCGAAAACAGGCAGGCCAACACCAGGGTATAAAGTCGATTCATCGTATTTCTCCCATGCCACTCAGGCCGTAGAGTTTAATTCCTGCCGCGCCTCGGAACAACGATGCGTTCACTCGATATATTCGATAGCTTTTTCCTGTCGAAGCCATTTTCGAAAGCGTTCAATTTTTGCTTCCAGCGAACAAGTGGGCGGGAGAGAATCAAGATAATGACCGTATTCGATGCGAATCGCGGTCTGCTCTTCAATATCAAGCGAATGTCATTCCCGGATGTCGTTATTTTCTTCGGTCATGCACCCCTCAGCGACAACCCGGTTTTGACAGCGTGGCATTCATTAGTCACAAGGCATCTTCCATTCGTCGGTATATTATTTCAATATCCCAACATAAGTATTAGAATTAATTGAAATTATCGCTGAACGTCAGCTGCCGGGGAATTCTATGAGACAGTCGAGAGCATCTGAACAAAACCGCTGGTTGTTAATTGTCTCGGTGTTACTCGTCGGATTGGTCAGTCTTGTCCAGCCTGGCTGTGACTGCAGTACGGACGGTTCCTTCGGTGTAGCACCGGTCGCTTCGGTATTTCCGGAGGAAAATTCGGATACCGCGCTGGTGAGCACGGAGGTTGTCGTCTTCTTTGGCGTAGACATGAATGGCCCATCGGTTGAATCCGCATTCACGCTCACCGAGTCGGGCGGTGCGGACCAGCCGGCAGTCGTCGTTTACGACGCAACGACTATGGCCGCCACGCTGACTCCGGTTGCCGACCTCATTTCCGGTACAGAATACACAGCAACGATCAGTTCCTCCATTCAAGATGCAGCCGGAAATTTGCCCCTGGCCAGCGATTTCGTCTGGAGCTTTTCAATCAGCCAGGCAACCGAACTGGTATCCAAGGATACAGGCGGTATTGTTGGTGTTGACACCAGCGCCAATGCCTCAATCGACGGCAACGGTCGTTTTGTCGTGTTCGAGTCCGAAGCCACAAACCTGACTACGGCATCAACCACATTAAACAGAAACCATATTTACCGTAAAGACAATATTACCGGTGAAGTGCTTCTTGTCAGCAGTGACGCTGTAGGACTTGAGGCCAACAATAACAGCTTCTCCCCCCGCATCAGTGATGACGGCCGCTTTGTTGTGTTCATGTCAAATGCAACCAATCTCTCATCGATTTTTACCGGGGGAACCCTGCAGGTATTTATCAAGGATATGGACGACGGCTCCGTGGACCTTGTCAGCCGCGATGCAAGCGGGCTTGTTGTTGCCAACAACACAGCAGAGAATCCTGATGTCAGCAATGACGGTCGTTTTGTCGTATTCGAGTCGAGAGCAACGAACCTGTCGTTACTGAATTTAAATGGTGCTACCCAGATTTTCATAAAAGACATGAGCGACGACTCTGTTGCTATGGTAAGCCGGAACACCACTCAGACAGCAGGCGGCACGGGTGACAGTAATCGTCCTCGCATGAGTCCGGATGCGCGATTCATCGTATTTGATTCAATCGCAGGCAGCAGCATTGTAGCAACGGCGACATCGATCCGGTCGGTGTATCTGGTCGATACGAGCGCTCCCACTGTCACCGAGCTTGTCAGTGTCGATAGCAGTGGCGTTCAGGGTAACGGTGCAAGCGTTAATGCCAGTATCAGTGATGACGGTACATTTATCGCGTTTGAGTCACAGGCCACCAATCTGATCACTGGCGACACGAATGGCGCCCTGTCAGATATCTTCCGTCGAGATCGCACCTCACCCGGGCTGACCGAACTGGTCAGCACAGCGGATGGTATTACCAGCGGTGATGATGCCAGTATCGGTGCATCGATCAGCGCCAATGGCAGCTTTGTGGCTTTCGAGTCGGCATCGACCAACCTGGTTACCGAAACAAACCTCGGCCTGACCGACATATTCGTGCGCGATTTCTCCACAGCACCGACCGTCACGGTCGAGAAAATCAATCTGTCACAAACCGGGCAGGAAGCAACCAATAACAGTACGAATGCATCGATCAGCTCAGATGGACGTTATGTCAGCTTTGACTCGCCGTTCAATTATGACGTCGTCGACACGAATACGATCAATGATGTCTACAGGTCAAACAACAACACTTTCTAGCGGATGGTCATTCTGAACCTTCGCCTGCCGGTATCTGGCTCAGGAAATGCTGTACCAGTATGTCATCGTAGTCACGAATGCGGGTCACATACTGCACCGGCTCGTTACCTCGGGCATAGCCGTATCTCAGGTCCTTGTAATATTCTTTTTCGGCGAGCAAAGGCAAAACTTCCTTCATATCGATCCAGTGGTACGGACTCTTACCCAGTTTTCTCGCAAGCCCCTGAGCATCGCGGAAGTGTCCCCGGCCGACATTGTAGGCGGCCAGTGCCATCCAGGTGCGATCCGGCTCGGTCACTTCTTCGTCGAACATGTTTTTCATCTTGGCGTGGTATTTCGCGCCGGCGAAGATATTCTGTTTGGCATCAAGCCGGCTGGTCACACCCAGTGATTTGGCGACCGGCTGCGTTAACATCATGATGCCGCGCACACCGGTCGGACTTTTGGCTTTCGGATTCCAGTGTGACTCCTGGTAACTCTGTGCCGCGAGTAATCCCGGTCGGATGCCGTTCTCTTCGGCTGCCTGGATAAACCATTCCTTGTATTTTGGCAGCCTGCCCTTGATACGCCGCTTGAATTTCTGGATATCGACGTAATCGAATACTTCGATGTGTCCGTAGTACTTTTCGACATCCTGGTCATAGGCACCGCTTTGCTGGTATTCGATGAACCACTTGTGGATGACCGTGTCGAGTCGCGGGTTGTCCCTCGGGTACATCCAGGCCAGCTGCGAACCCTTGTGCAGGGTGAATTTGACGGAGATTTCCGGGTAGTAGCGGCGGTTGATGTCGAATATGGTCGAGTCACTGACGGTACATTCGATCTCTCGATCCCGGACTTTTTCCAGCAGTGCCGGCGTCAGCAGGCTGGCGCTCGGGTTCCAGTCAACGCCGGGGTATTCCTTATATAATGTATCCGCATAACTGGTCTCAGCGGGAATCACGATTTCCCGCCCTCGCAGATCGTCGATCTCGGAAACGAAGCCTGAATCGCGATGGCACACCAGATACTCGCTGATATCCATGTAGGCCGGGCCGAAATCAAACTCCCGTCCGCGTTCGTCGGTGATGGTAAGACCGGCCGCTGCAATATCACCCTCGCCTTTACGCAGCGCAGCGATAACGGCTTCGGTCGAATCGAATTCGACATATCGCGTGTTTACCCCCAGCGACTGCGCAAATGACTGAGCCATATCGAACTCGGGTCCGGCGGGTTTGTCCTCGCGGTCGATATAATAGGTTGTCGGCTGGTTGGTGGTCAGTACGATCAGCTCATTTCTTTCAATGATTTGATCGAGCAGATCGCTGGCAACTTTCTGTTGCGGCTCGGGTTTGGGCTGCGGCTCTGCCTGGGACTGTGGCTGGGACTGGGATTGTATTTGCGTCGGCTGTTCCTGATCGCTGCACGAGGCGATAAACAGGCCGAAAGCAATAATAAAAAGTACACCTGTGAACGGTTTGAGTTTCATGAACGGGGTCGGGTAGGTGAACGGGATTTCAGGTATAAATACAGCACCAGCGAAAGCAGTATTACAACGATGATAGTCATAAGCACATAGAACTGTGTCGTTGTCAGCGTTGGCGTCTCATAGATGACGACACCCTTGTGCAGTGACAGGTATTTATCCGCTACTCGCGCAATGTCTTCCGGTGTAACAGCTTCGATTTTGGCCTCGACATCCTGGAAATTGCCTTTTTCCTTGAAATAGACGTAGTCAGATGCGTAATAGTCGGCAAACTGCGAATTGGATTCGTATCCCTGAACGTTCTGCAACAGAATCTTCATCTTGGACTTTTCGAGCAATTCGCTGTCCATGCTTTCGTCGACCAGCTTTTTGATCTCGGATCTGATGACACCCATCGTCTCTTCGATATCATCGATATTCACGTCAGCATAGATGCTGATCAATCCAAACTTGCTCAACGTTTCGCGCCAGACCCCGGGGGAATACGACAGCCCCCTTTTTATCCGGATTTCTTCGCCCAGTTTGAAATCCAGGTAATGCTCGATAATCATCAATGGAAATATATCTTCAGACCAGAAACCCGGAATAGCGTACATGACACCTATCACGGCGTCATTACTGAGCAGCGGCGACAGGGTGCCTGTTTCCTGTTCGTAGTCCTCGGCTACACCCGGAGACGGCAGCACACGTTCGGGTGACGGGGTTACCTGGATCCGTCCAAAGGTGTTTTTGATCAGTTCCATTATGGGTTCACGCTCGAAATCACCGACCACTATCAAGGCCATATTTTCCGGCACATAGTAACGGTCATAGGTATCGATGATATCCTGCCGGGTGATATGGTCAGCAGTCCTGAGGCCTTCGCAGACGTAATCAACACCCGGGAGTAATTTCAGTACGGCCTTCTCGGTGCCGTTCACGCCGAAACCGCGCAATCTGAACCACTGGCGGATTTTTGACGGTTTACCACCGACTTCGCGATGGATGATATCTCTTGACGTTTCGACGTTTTCATCCGAGATGATCGAGTCCGTCAGTATTTCGTAGAGGGTATTGATGGCCAGATCGGGATAGCGGCTGTAGATGTCCATCTGATAAACCGTTTCTTCATTGCCGGTATAGGCATTCCAGCTGCCGCCATGGTCGGCAACCAGGTGCTCCAGTTCCGCCTCCGAATACCTTGAAGTCCCGGTAAACAGCAGATGTTCGAGAAAATGCGGTGTTTCCTGATGTTCACATTCAAAATCCTGCATACCGACACCCACCCAGAGCCTGACAGACAGTGTATGCGCTCCGGACCGCTGTTTGAAAATCACGTCCATGCCGTTATCCAGCGTCAGATGCTCGACGTCATACAGCCCTGGCGGACTGTACTGGCTGGCGATCGCGGCCGGTGTCACAACGATCAGAACCTGAAGCAGGCAGGCACGCAACAGAGCCCGCCAGTGCAATTCAGTTTGTTGGTTTGAAAATCGAAAAAAGCGTTTCATTATTATCCAGTGTCCGGACAATGACTTGTTAGAACAGGCAGATACTGACAGAATTCAGTCACCCCGGTCGCCGTAAAATCGTAATGATACCGCTATTCCCACAAGCCGATCCATGCCGCAATCATTCTAACGCAGACAGCCGGTTCTACCTACCGATGCGGATAGTTCTGCTCGCGACGATCTTCAGCATCGCCGTGCATGCGAATAAGGCCACCGCTCAGGATCCCTCCGAAGCGGAGCTGATCAATTTTGCTTTCAGCAACTACCTGGGTACCGGTTTCTACGCCTCGGGTGGTGGTGAGGTATTCATTCTCAGAATTCCGCTGTCGACGACGATCAGACCCATGACGAGCAATGACCCGGGCTGGAAGATCACTTACCCGGTGACTCTGGGTGTTGCTAATGTTGAGCAGATTGTTGAAGGGGAGATTCCCACTCTGGATCATGTCGGCACGGTCAGTATCATACCCGGCGTTGAATACCACTACCCGGTCCTGCACAACTGGCGCCTGATCCCGTTCTTCGACCTGGGACTTGCCAGGGATCTGGTCAATAACGTCAACATCCGGGTGCTGGGCGCCGGTGCAAAAAGTTTTGCCACCTTTGATTTCGATCGACACAGGCTGACGCTGGGTAACCGTTTTCTCTACGCCGACCAGAAAAACCTCGAAGAGCCCAATAATTCCAATTTCGCGGTGTTTGAAACCGGGCTCGATTACAACATCCCGACCGATTTAACCATTCATGGCTCCTTTATCGATTTCGGTTTTTACTATATCAACTATTTCTACCTGAAAGACCTGGTGCTGGTCGATGCACTGGATAATCCGATTTCGCTGGAAAACAAGAATGAAATAGGTTTTACTTTCAGTATGCCGGATTATTCCTGGTTACCGGATGAATCAAGGCTCGGATTTGGTGTCCAAATCACCAAGAATGCCAGGCTTTACCGTATTGTATTTGGTATGCCCTTTTTCTAAGCCACATGGAAAAACTATGTCACGCACACTCATACTACTCAGGCATGGCAAGTCCGACTGGAGTACGGGTGATGCGGATTTTGAGCGCCCACTGAAAAAGCGTGGTAGAAATGCGTCCAGACAGGCTGGAACATGGCTGCATTCACACAATCTGGCACCGGATTTTGTCATCACCTCGCCCGCCAGGCGTGCATTACAGACCGCCGAGATCTGCTGCGAAACCATGGGCATCAGAAAAAAAAATATCTATTCGAGAAAGCATATCTATCTCGCCACACCTGAAGAACTGCTTTATGTACTCGAAGACTGCCCTGTGGAAGCGAAACGGGTGATGCTGGTGGGACATAACCCCGGGCTGGAAGAACTGCTTTATTTCCTGATCAACGGACAGATGACGATACCGGAAGATGGCAAGATCATGCCGACCGCCACCGTGGCCGTGCTCGATATGCCGGATCACTGGTCGAAACTGCAAAATGGTTCAGCCAACCTGGAGTTCCTTGTCAGACCACGAGAAATTTCCTGATACAACCACTCCGCACTATTCGGATTTCATGGCGAGTTCTTCAGGGATGAAATCCTTCGCAATACGTTTTGTCAGTGTATAAATGCGCCTGATTTGATCGACCATTTCAAGCTCAAGCCTGACCAGCAGCAACTGCTTGCTGGACTCGATGCCGATACGACCCGCCTGATTTTTCAGGATATCATCAACCTGGTGACGTATCTGTTCTTTGACGGTAATCACTTCGGCCGCTGCATTTTCATCATCGTTCTTGATCGCTTCGACCAGCTTGTCAAAAGCCGTTATAACGGTTTTTGTAAAATCTGCAAACAGGGTAAGTGTTTCATCCGATTCCTGCAGATCATAATCGATAAACTTTTTACAGATCTCCGACAGTTCGGATTCGGCCACATCCGCAAGACTTTCGATATTGATGGTGGCGCTCATCAAATGCTGCAGCGTATGACTGCTTTCATCACTCAAGGATTCCTGCTGGATATCACTCATGTACTCGAGGATCAGCTCTGACAGCACATCCACCTTGTCGTCCATTCTTATGACTTCATCGACCAGATGTCGGTTCCTGGTCTGAAATGCCAGCGATAGCGTTGTCAGCATATCACTGGCAATCTCGCCCATATGGCCAACCTCGAAACGGACATTTTCCAGTGCAACCGATGGCACTTCGAGCAGCTCCTTGTCGAGAAATTTCGCTTTAACGATGATTTTTTCTTCGACCGGTTTATCCGGTACCAGGATCTCGGCAATTTTCGCAAACAGCGGCGTGAACCAGATAAAGATCAGCGTATTGGCCACGTTGAACACGGTATGGGCGTTGGCAATCTGGCGGGGCACCTCCGCCGCCATTTTTTCCTTGCCGACGAGTTCCGGTGAAGCCGGCGAAATATAGGCAATGAATTCCGCGAGTTGCGGTATAAACATTACCCAGAGTACAACGCCGGCAACATTAAACGAGATGTGCACCACAGCTGCGCGCACCGCCTCTGGCGGCTTGCCGATCGCTGCCAGCACGGCAGTGACACAGGTGCCGATGTTGGCGCCAAATGACAGCGCAATACCGGCGGGCAGGGAAATAAGGCCTTCCGTTGCCATCACGATCGCGATACCGGTCGTTGCTGCCGATGACTGCACCAGGCCGGTAAATACTGCGCCGATCAAAATACCCAGCAGCGGATTTTCCATCCTCACCATCAGATCGAGGAACGGCTCATAGGTACGCAGCGGATTCATCGCCTCGCCCATGACCCCCATGCCATAGAAGATCAGACCAAGACCCATGATCATGCTGCCATAATGCCGGGTGCGTTCGCTCTTTGCAGTAAACAGCATGAAGAAGCCGACCGCGACCAGCAGTAAAGCATATTGCGTTACATTGAATGCAACGATCTGCGCAGTAAAGGTACTGCCGATGTTGGCGCCCATGATAATGCCGACCGACTGCGTCAGCGTCATGAACCCGGCAGAAATGAAACCGACGACCAGAACCGTCGTTACCGAGGAGGAATTCAATACCGCAGTGACAAAGGCACCGGTAATAGCGCCCATGAAACGGTTCTTGGTCAGCCCGGCGAGTACATCCTTGAGCTTGTCACCCGCAGCCGACTGCAGGCCATCCGACATCTGTTCCATGCCGTAGAGGAACATGGCCAGCCCGCCGAACAGGGCCATGGTCAGAAAAAACCAGTCGACATCCTGAGACGATGCATCTTCTGCGAACGCTGAATGCATGAACAGAAACAGCACCACGGCGATCATCAGTTTGATCGCCATGTTCGTGTCTGTTCGAATCCAGTTCAACATATCTGCTTATTCAATTCCGGGTACGGTCAGTCAAATACCTGTTCGGGTGTCTTGTCAAATTCTGAAGACAGCCTTGCAATCGTGTACAACATTATTTCCCTGAAGACATCGTCGCGGTCGATATTACTGATGATGGGAACATCGGTCTGGTCCGCCTCTGACAGCAGGAAAGACTGTAACTTCCAGATGCTCTCAAAATGTTCAAGGTAGCGTGCTGCGCGTCGTTGCGGGACATCGGTACCCCTGCCCTTGATCCGCGTTTGTAACTGTTTTCGCTTCAATACGGCCAGCATGACCGGTACAACCAGGGCTTCGCCCGGATCAATGATATCCTTGATGATCGAAGGATGGAAATGTACACCTTCGACAATCACGGAAACCCGTTCGTGCAGTGCGCGTTCGATCACAGCCCTGATCGCTACAGACAGTATTTCTGCCTGCTTGCAGTAACCAATATATATTCGCTGGCCCTTATCCTCGGTTTCAAGGATTTCATCGGGCAGTTCCTGCCAGGCAGAATAAGAGGACTTATGTAATATTGGCTCGGCCTTCTTCGATATCATCGTGCGCATGACTTCCCTGAGCATATCGGTGGACTGCATACGGGCAATTTCGAGGCGACTGGCGATACCGGTCGCGATGGTACTCTTGCCACTACCTGCGGTACCTCCTATCAGAAAAACCAGCGGTCTGCCGCTATGTATAAAGTCCCGCCATACCAGCCATCGGTGAGCAACCTTCTTGCCCAGGTCTTTCGATTTACGCAGTAAACGATAAGTGACTTTTGCGATATAGTTCGAAGTGACATCGGGCTTGTTTCTTCTCAGCAGATGCAGACTGAGCTCATCCACGATCGATAAGGCCTCATCCGATGTCAGCCCGATAGCCTCGAGGTCAGTCCTGTACCGTGCCGGAGAAAATGCCGAGAATTGCCCATTATCCGTTTCAACCTGCAGCATATACGGCATGCTTCTGTTTTCATACAACGAAACCGCATGATCTGCCTTGGCCTTTTTCAGATGCTTGACGACAAGGTGCTCGATGTCGTAGGTGGTCACCAGCGGTCTGTCGCCGATCTCATCCCTGATCGCATTGGCAATATCATGCGCCTGTTCGAAAGTCAGGCCTGATTTTTGCAGTGACCGGGTCAGTATCCCTCGTAGAAAAGGCGTCTGGTTTTGATCTTCCGGACTTTCGACAAGAACTTTTGACATAGCTCAACTTTTTTTGAGTCAATATCCATGTTATACAGCATTTTTATCCTCTATTATAGCCAGAGTGGGTACTTAATGTATGATCAGACCCGCGATCACTGATCTGAGGAACAGCACATCATGATGTTCAGAACGGCAGAACTGGGACAGCGCATTGCAAAATCCGAGTTCAAGCAAAAGGAACCGGTGCTTCGGCAGGAATTGCTCGAAGCGCAACAGCGGCTGTTAAAGCTGAAGAAGTGCCCGGTGATGATCATTTTCGCAGGCGTCGATGGCGCTGGTAAGGGCGAGACTGTTAATCTCCTCAATGCCTGGATGGATCCACGCTGGCTGATCACCCGCGCCTACGACAAACCCTCCGATGAGGAAAAGGAGCGTCCCGAATACTGGCGATTCTGGCGTGACCTGCCGCCGAAAGGAAAAATCGGCCTGTTCCTGAGTTCATGGTATTCCAGGCCCGTGCTCGACCGCGTGCATGGTCGTATTGATGATTCGGAATTCAATCACCTGCTGGAAAGAATCGTGAACTTCGAAAAAGCACATACGGATGACTGCGCACTGATTCTCAAATTCTGGATGCACCTGAGCAAGAAGGAACAGAAGAAACGCTTCAAGGACCTCGAAAAAGATGAACTCACCCGCTGGCGCGTGAAGGAAGCCGACTGGGATAACTGGCGATTGTACGAGCAATTCGAAGAAGCAGCCGAGCGCGTCATCATGAAAACCAGTACCGGCGTATCACCGTGGTGCATCGTCGAAGGCGTTGATCAGCACTTCAGGAGCCTGACCGTTGGTACGATTATCCGTGATGAAATCAACAAGCACGTAGACAAGATTGAAGCAGCGGTAGCGAACGGTCATGGCTATTGTATTCCGGATACGACCGAAAAATCTGAGCCGGACACACTGACCACCCTGAAAACCTCGACAGTGCTCGATGTCATGGATATGTCACTGGCGCTGACAAAATCTGAATATAAACAGCAGCTTCCCGTCTGGCAGGCCAAACTCAATCAACTGCAGCGAAAAGCCCTGAAAAATAAACTCTCGACCATTGTTGTGTTCGAGGGTCCCGATGCCGGCGGTAAAGGCGGCGCGATCCGGCGCGTGACGGCTTCGCTGGATGCCAGGCACGTGCGTGTATTGCCCATAGCTGCGCCAACCGATGAAGAACAGGCACATCACTTCCTCTGGCGATTCTGGCGGCACCTGCCCAGAGCGGGAAAGATGACGATATTTGACCGCAGCTGGTACGGACGTGTGCTGGTCGAACGAATCGAGGACTTCGCCAGCGAGGATGAATGGCGACGGGCCTACTCTGAAATCAATGAATTTGAAGACATGCTGACCAGCAGCGGAATTGTGCTGCTGAAGTTCTGGATACATGTCACCAAGGATGAGCAGCTGAGGCGTTTCAAGGAAAGGGAGAAGATCCCTCATAAACAATGGAAACTGACCGAGGAAGACTGGCGAAACAGGGAGAAATGGGAAGAATACGAACTCGCCGTGAATGATTTCGTGGAACACACCAGCACCAGAGCTGCTCCCTGGACCCTGATCGAGGGTAATGACAAACGTCATGCCCGCGTAAAAGTCATCAGGACTATCTGTGAGCACATGGAAAACGCCCTGAAAGAAAAGGACTGACCGACGGACTCTGCTGAATCAGTCCTTGACGATTTAACCAACCGAACACCGACAAAATGCGCGCAATAGTAGTTCGTCATTACAAGACGACGAGTAACGAGTCTGACCAGATCCTGGGCTGGGGTGATGCACCACCCGCGGCAAGCTGGATGGATGATCTCAACAAGGTCGAACAGATCTTGCTGGCCTCACAATTTACGATCCATCATATCTATACCAGTACGCTCCCCCGCGCGATCAATACCGGCAAGTTCTATGCTGACAGTTACGCCATCAAGGATATATTTTCTTCGCCGGCGCTCAGAGAAGTCAATTACGGCAAGCTGTACAACAAAAGCAAGAAGTGGGTCGAGAGGCATATCCCGAAGCATAAGAAAGACCCGGATTTTGTTTACCCGAATGGTGAAAGTTTCAAACAGATGCAGGATAGAAGCGTCGCTTTTATTCAGTCACTCGCGCAGAAGCACCCGGATGAAACACTGCTCGTAGTGGTGCATGCCGGCGTGATCCGCGGCCTGGTCTGCCACTGCCTTGGACTGGACTACGCCAGCAATCTGAAACGGCAAATCGGGCACCAGTATATCGGAGACTTCACCATCGAAGGTGACACTTGCGTCCGTTACAACGAACTCGGCAGGCCGTCGGAATTTGTCAGGGAAGGCATTGTCAAGGTGCCGTATTATATTTCCGAACCCGCAGCAATCGACCCGTCCTGATCTGACCAACATTGCACAGTCAAAGACAGCTTATCTCGCCAGGGCGCAAAGTACGCCAAGTGTTCTTTAGTTTCTCTTGAATCAATAATCTCTGCGCACTCAGCGCTCCCAGCGAGAGCAAACTTCTTTACCCCTCGCAGGGAGCACAAGTATTATATCTGGCTGGCGTGGATGAGCATAAAAAGACCTTTGCGTGCTTTGCGCCTTGGCGAGAGATAATAAAACGGACCAGCGTCAACGCCATTTCAGATAGAACAGAAGCATACGGTAACTGTCAGATTGAGTCCGGGATATCACACATCACCGGCAATCGATCATCAGCTCGCGAATGGTTAGTGAATTTCGCGGCTAAAGCCGCTCCTACAGTTCCAGGATTACTTATCCGTAGCGGCCTTCGATATAATCCGCCGTTTCCTTGTGCTCTGGTGTAACGAACATATCTTCGGTGGCGGTATGTTCAACCACCTTGCCCATCAGCATGAAGATGCATTCCTCGCTGGCACGTCTTGCCTGCGCCATGTTGTGCGTCACGATCAGAATGGTGTATTCACCGCGCAAGTCCCAGATCAGTTCTTCGACCGCTTCGGTACCCTTGGGATCCAGTGCAGAGCACGGCTCGTCCATCAACAGGACACTGGGTTTCACCGGCAACAAACGCGCGATGCACAGTTTCTGCTGCTCTTCCAGCGACAACTCCGTCGCCTTGCTGTTGAGGCGGTCCTTGACCTGGTCCCAGAGCAACACTTTGCGCAGCGCCGCCTCGATAATTTCGTCCTCCTCGCTGATGCGGGCCTTGCGGCCTTCATTGTGCAATTTGTGGCCGAAGATGATGTTCTCACGAATGGATATCGGCAGCGGGTTTGGTCGCTGAAACACCATACCGATCTGTTTACGTACCTGTACCAGCTCGACGTCCTGATCGTACACATTCCGCCCCAGTACCTTGATCAGGCCATCCGTGCGTACATAGCCAAGGCGTTCATTAATGCGATTGACACTGCGTAAAAAAGTACTTTTGCCACAGCCCGACGGCCCGATCAGTGAAGTAATCAGGCCTTGCTTGATACTCAGGTTTACATCGAACAAGGCCTGAAAGGTGCCATACCACAGGTTCAGTTCACGTGTATGGATGGCATATTCATCCTGGGTGCTTGCATTTGACGAGGTTGAATTCATCTTGTTCTAACCAAACTTGCCTTCGATATAGTCTTGTGTGCTCTGCTCTTTTGTCCTGCCGGTAAACAGTTCCTCGGTATCTCCGATTTCAACGCACCGTCCTTCGAGAAAAAAGGCCGTCCGATCGGCCAGCCTTCTGGCCTGTTGCACCAGGTTGGTCACCAGGACGATGGTCATTTCAGACTTGAGCTCCTTTAGTACATCCTCGATACGCATCGTCGTGACCGGATCGACCGCAATGGAAAATTCATCGAGCATTAATACTTCAGGTTCCTGTGAAAGTGCACGCGCAATGGTAAGGCGTTGCTGCTGCCCACCGGAGAGCAGACTGCCCAGCGAATCGAGACGATCTTTCACCTCGTCCCACAGTGCCGCCCTTTCAAGACAACGCTCAACAATTACGTCGAGCTCCGCCTTGTTCCTGATACCCGAAAGCCTCGGTGCCAGTGCGACATTTTCATAGATCGTCAGCGGCAAGCCGACAGGCAGGGGAAACACCACACCGATACGGCTTCGCAAAGCGTAGATATTGCGTGATTTGTAAATATCATAACCATTGAAGCGTATATCACCCTGAACTTTCATGTTCGAAGTAAACATGTCCATGCGATTGAGCGCTTTGAGAAAGGACGTCTTGCCGGCATTGGCAGGTCCGATAATTCCGAAAATTTCGTTTTCCCTGACATCAAGTGTCACATTCTCAAGTGCAGGGATACCTGAGTAATGTATCGACAGATTCCTGACGTCCAGTTTCAACGACTGAGCGGTGTTTTGCGTAACCGCCTCTGTTGTCTTGGCAGCCACTACCATTTCTTTTTACCACGCAGGTACATACGAAATGCGATAGATATACTGTTCATGATCAGCACCATCGCAATCAGAACCAGCGCCACCCCGTAGGGCAGTGCTTCAGGCACACCCGGCACCTGCGTCGACACAACGAACAAATGCAACGACAGCGCCATGGTCTGGTCGAACACACCCTGCGGCAGGAAAGGCAGGAAGAAGGCCGCCCCGGTAAACATGATCGGCGCCGTTTCACCGGTCGTGCGCGATACTTCCAGAATGACGCCGGTGAGAATACCACTGACGGCGTTGGGCAAAACAACGCGACGGATGGTCTGCCAGCGCGTTGCACCCATGTTCCAGCAGGCTTCTCGAAAGGCCTTTGGCACCGCCTGTAGCGATTCCCGGCTGGCGACGATCACGACTGGCAGAGTCATGATTGCCAGGGTAAGACTGGCGGCAAGTATGCTGGTGCCAAATTTGAAAAATATTACGAATGCACCGACACCAAACAGTGCATGCACGATTGAAGGAACACCGGCCAGGTTGATGATGGCCAGATTGATTATGCGCGTGAACCAGTTGTCCGGTGCATACTCACTCAGGTAGATTGCCGCAGCAACACCGATGGGTACCGACACCAGCAGGGCGACCGCAACAAGCCATACCGTACCAAACAGTGCGGGGAAAATACCGCCGGCTGTCATACCATCCGTCGGGTGGGTAAACAGAAAATCGACCGAAATGATACTGCCGCCTTTGTAAATCAGTGTGCCGAGAATGATCAACACGGGAGCAATCAGCAGCAAGGTCATCAGCATGAACAGAATCTGGAACAGTTTCTGCTTTTTCTGGTTGCGTTTATTCAGGTCTGATATTTCGAACATTTCTGGATCCTTTGTTAACCTTTGCGTACACCGCGTACGATCAGATCAGCCGAAAGGTTGATCACGAAAGTGATCAGGAACAGGAAGATACCTATTGTAAACAGCGCACCGTAATGATCGGAGCCGACGGCGGTCTCACCCAGTTCAGCGGCAATCGTTGCCGTGAGCGCGCGTACCGAGTCAAAAATACTGCCGGGTATATTGACCGAGTGCCCTGTTGCCATTAACACTGCCATGGTTTCACCGAAGCCCCTGCCGACACCTAGCAAGACCGCACCGAGCAATCCGTTTTTCGCCGCCGGGAGAACCACCTTGAAAATAACCTGCCAGCGTGTCGCACCCAGGGCTTCAGCGGCCTCACGGTAACTTTCGGGCACCGCCTTGAGCGCATCCTCTGCAATCGACGCCATGATCGGTGCAGCCATCAGCCCCAGAATCACGCCGGCATTGAGTACATTGAGGCCCACCGGCACGTCGAACACTTCGATGATCAACGGATTCATGATCGACAGGCCGATAAAACCCCAGACGACTGAAGGAATGGCCGCCAGCAGTTCGACCAGAACTTTCAGGTATTCCCGTTTCTTGCCGGTGGCGAATTCACCGATATAGATGGCAGCGCCAAGCGCGAACGGAATCGCCACCAGCATCGCCAGGCCGGTGACGCTGGCAGTACCGGCAATCAGCGCCAGGATGCCAAATTCGGGATCGTCTTCATCGCTCGGGAACCAGTATTCAGTGGTAAAGAATTCAACCGGATCGAAACGCCCGAAAACAAAATCCATACCTTCGAGCGTGATGAAAACAAATATACCGATGATAAAGATAATGGCAGAAATTCCACCAATAAAAACCACCAGCTGCATGCCCTTGTCGATGTACCAGTCAAGGGTACGCCTGTCGAATGCATTTCCGGCCATATTGCTGTTCTGCTGCATCGATCAGCCTTCCTCTCCGCGCAGCAAGCCCATCAGATCCTTGATCAATACGGATAATTCACGATGCATGGCTTCATAATCCTTTTCACCGCACGCACAGCCTTCAGGTTTCGATGCCAGTTGCCAGTTAAGTGCGGTGGTCTGAAATGGTATCTTGTCGATATAGGAGGTGACCGGGTCTTTCAGGCTGATCACCACATGAAACCGGTTGAGCTCCGCCGGTGTCAGATCATAGGCTTCCGGCTTTGCTCTGGAGCTATCCATGCCATGAGCATCCATAAACGCGACCAGCCCGTCCGACAGTTCTTTTGCCGGTTCACGACCGGCGGCACTGACATAATGGCCTGCATCGGGAAAATGCTTTCGCGCTACCGCTTCGGCCATCTGACTCAGGCAGCTGTTATCGTCATCGAGGAACAGTATCTGGTAGACCTTGCTCGCCTTGCCCTCACCGGATACCGTGAATATGGTCTGCTCACAGAGGTTTTTTGCCTGGTCAGCTATTCGCTCGAGGCGATGATAGACCGAGAACACGGCAAACCTCTCCATTAACGACCAGCCGGCCTGCGCATCGAGCAGCTCTTCGTAGAGGCCGGCTACCGTGTTGTCGATCTGCGCCGACATGGATATCGTACCTCTGGCCAGTTCGATATTGTCTTGATCGAATGACGCAACAGCCTGTTTCAGCATAAGTTGCACTTCATTGGACAACCGTTCGATACCCTGCGCCAGGCGGCTGTCAGGCGCGCCGTCAATGCGCTGCAGCTCACGACTGATGGTTACCGCATAATCACCGATACGCTCGAGAATGATGTTGATCCGGATCACCGAGGACATCAGGCGTAGATGCCCGGCACTTGGCAGATGCACTGCGATGAACTGATGGCACAGGGCATCGATTGCGCGCATTTTGCGGTTGATCGGACCGTCACCGAGAATGGTTGCGCTGGCCAGGTCCTGATTGGCGGTCAGCAGTGCGTGGATGGAATTTTTTACCGCTTCCTTGACCTGGGTCGCCAGATCGCTGACTTCGCCCCGAATGTGTTCCAGATCTTTTTCAAGCCGTTGTTCATAATGAGACATAGCTATGCCTGCGCTCCTCTGTATGAGAATGCCCACACCGCACAGATGCGGTGTTTGTTGGCAACATCGTTGTTGTTATCACCGATCAGGATACGGGAAGTATTTACATCTGCTTCCCGTATCCCTGTTTGTTCTTTCTATTTACAGTCAACCGTTTTCATCGGCGCATATCCCTTGTTCTGGATAATGCACTGGCCGGCGTCACTCATAATCCAGTCAAGATAACCCTTTATCGCGCCTTCCGGTTCACCATTGGTGTACATAAATAATGGCCGTGCAATCGGGTAGCTTCGATCCACTGCCGTTGCCACGCTGGGACTGACGCAAGCGTTGCCGTCCTTGCTGATGCAGGCGAGCTTGACGTGATCGGTTGAATAAGCAAGTCCGCTGTAACCAATCGCGCAGGGTGTTTTTTCGATGAGATCCACCACGTCTTTTGATCCGTGCATGTCGAGCGTACCGGAGCGGTATTTACCCTTCTTGCCGAGTACAGCCTTCTTGAAATAGACGTAGGTTCCCGAGTTATTCTGGCGACTGACAACAACGATCTCATTACCCTTGCAACCGGGCACGGTCACACCTAGATCCGACCAGTTCTTCGCAGAGCTTTTACGACTATAGACTTCTTTCAACTGGCTGATGCTGAGTTCGTTCACAGGATTGTCCGGGTGCAGAAAAATCGCGAGCGCGTCATAGCCGACGATGTGCTCGATCGGATTCTGGCCACGGTCCTTCGCCATTTTGACTTCTTTGTCTTTCATCTTGCGGCTGGCATTGGCTATATCGACAGTGCCATTGATCATCGCAGCAATCCCGGTACCGGAGCCACCGCCTGAAACGGCGACCGCGACATCAGCTGCAACATTCTGATATTCCTCGGCCCAGGCCTGGGCGACATTGACCAGCGTATCGGACCCCTTGTTCTGTATGACTGTCCGCGCCTGCGCCGTCAGCGATACCGCGAGTGCTGCCGCGACCATCGAGGAAGCTAATACTACGTTCGATTTCATGAGGTTAACTCCGTATGGATGCCTAAATTCTTTTTATGAACGGTGCATCGTATACGGCAAATGTTACGAAAATATTACTCGTTTTTTACGGTTTTATTAAAACGCATTACCGCGTCGGGACTCTAAGGATGTGAAAACAGGTGAGATTTGATTTCATCCCACATGGATCGATAACAGATCGCGGCACGGCTATGAGCAGCAAAATCACCCACGGGCGCGCGATTGACGCCCATGCGCTCGACTTCGCTGGCATAGGGAATGTAACTGTCGAGTACAGTCGGCATGAATGAAGGTGGATAATCCACGATCAGGCGATGTAACTGTTTCCTCAGATCAACCATCGCAAAGAACGGTAGAATCTTCATTGAGTCGTAGTCCATCTCCTTGAAGAATTTTTTTATTTGTTTGTAGGTGCGAAGCGAAAGTGTTGTTGGTATCGTCGGCACGAGCAATATGTCGGCAGCCGCGAAAATGCTCTCGGAAGCGGAAGAGATACTCGGCGGACAGTCAAGGAAGACATAATCGTATTCGTCGGCGAGCGGTTCGAGCATCTTGTTCAGACGCCGTTCGGGTTTCTTTGACATCTCAACGAAAAAGTCCATGTCCCTGTATGAGAAATCGGCAGGTAGCAAATCCAGATTTTCGTAATCCGTACCTTTGATGGCTTCTTCAAGATTACGCTTGCCCTCGACCAGCTTTTGTCCGCCGCCCTTGATTTTTGCCTTGATCCGATAGTAATAACTGGCTGCGCCTTGAGGATCGAGATCCCACAGGAGCGTACTGGCCCCATCGAGTGAGGCCAGATATGAGAGGTTCACCGCGCTTGCGGTTTTGCCGACACCACCCTTGATATTATAAATCGCGATAATTTTCACTACCGATAGTTATCCCTTTCGCGAATCAACAAACAGCTCCCTGAATTCTTTCTGGGTTTCCCCAGAGGAAAAAGCGGCATAACGTTCAGCAAACTTGCCTCTTGTCTTTACCTGCCTGCGCTTGAGTTCGTTGACAATCTGTTTACATGCTTTTTTAGCACGTGAATCCGGACTCTGCTTGATAAACTTTTTCAGTATTCCGGCGTGCACATGCAGGTCATTGAAGACACCAAGATTGTCCTGCAGGCCTTTCATTGCCCGGATCAATTCCCGAATATCTCGCGCCGGATACAGGCTCTGGAAAAACTCCATCAAATAGCGCAATTTCTTGCAGGTCTTGCGCAACTCGTGCAAAGCTTCGGCCTCGGTTTCATCGGTAATGGCATTACCTTCCTCCAGTGCCAGCTGATACATATTCCAGATCAACTCGTCTGCCAGCTTATAGACTGGCCGACCCGAGTTCTCTAACGGCGGCTCAGTCGGATCGGCGTTTTCAAGATATTCGCGCCACTCTTTGATCTGGTCGCGATGCTCCTGCGTCTTCAGTGTTTCGACAAACTTCTTCTGCGCCGTTGCTCTTGAGGTTACGAGGTATTCACGTAATGGCTTTAAATGCTCCTGTGATGACGGCTTCAGGCATTGCTGATAACTCTCCAGTTTCAATAGAAACACATCACCATCCCGAATTGGATTGGTTAATTTACCAAGGCCGGAAAAAAACTGGTTGAATCTAATGATGGTTCCCTGTGGCAGTACCCGGGTAATCTGCGTGAGCGCTGAACGCGTTTTTCGAATTGAGACACGGAAGTCATGCATGAACTCGCTGTCCCTGCCCCTGATACTCCCTGCTGTGTTCTGCTGCATAATCTCGAGCAATCTGAGCAGTATCTGCTTCATCGCCTGCTCGGCAGGCATTTCAGGATCGAGTATCAGATTCAGCTTGTTGCTGTATTCACTGGCACTGTAACCGGATTCGAGCAGCGCCAGCTTGATGAGATTGTCCTGAGCTTCACGCAATCGCATCGGTTCAAAAAAAGCCTCTACCTGGCCGAATTCATCCTGGTAACCTTTTACCGGCTTGATGGCTATGCGCTTGCCGAGTACGGTTCCCGCTCTGGTTTTTGACGGGTAGTACCAGTGCTCATCGAAATTCACCCGCACTACGACTTTCTCGTGTTTATCGAGCATCACCAGTGGCAGGCGTTTTACCTTGATCTTTATCCGCGGCGTAAGCTCCCGTACGGATATCACCGACTGCAGCTGGCGACGAAAATCCGAATCCGGCAACTCACTTGCCAGCTGCGGCACATCACTCAGTCCCAACTGGATCCGGAGACTGCTCTGCTGATTGGCTTGCCAGTATATACGACGAGATTCACCTTCTTCATGAACCTCTAGGACAGCTCCATTATTGTATAGCAGCCAGTCAAAGGTATCGTAGTAAATCCTGTGAATAACGGTTTCAGGCAAGACATTGACATAGAAATTATTTTGAAATGACGCAAGCAGCTCCGGCAAACCCTTATCCAGGGGAATCACGAGATCGAGCTGCTTATTATTCATTTACCTGCGGGGAAATGCTTGAGTGGAGTGAGAAGCGCATTGACGAGACCTACTTCCTGTAGCTGAAACGCACCATATCAGTCCCTGATATGATGCCTGTCAGACTCATGAAGTTTCATCCACGACACGTTTATGGAAATAAGTCAGCAGCTTTGCACGCAGTTTCGACTGTCGATGCTTGGCCGCGGCGGTTTTGCGTTTTTGCGCCAGCTCGATGAATATATCCTGCGAGCTTTTTGCGGACTCCGAATCGCTATCGTATGATCTCTGGACGTAGCTGCCATCCGGGCGCATCTGCCATGATTGTTTTTTACTGGACAGCTGCACATCGAGTATCAGGCGCAGTTCCTGTCGGAGTTTTTCATCCTCGACCGGTGCAACCACCTCGACCCGGCTTTCCAGGTTGCGGCTCATCAAGTCGGCGGATCCAATATAGTATTCTTCATTACCGCCATTGTGGAAGAAATAAATTCGTGTGTGCTCGAGAAAACGTCCAACTACACTGATAATACGGACATTCTCGCTCAGCCCGGCGATGCCACTGCGCATGCGGCAAGTATCCCTGACAATCAGATCGACTTTCACGCCTGCTCTGGCTGCTCTGTAAAGCGCCCGGGTAATATCGACATCTTCAAGCGCATTCATCTTGAACTGGATCAGGCCTGGTGTGGACTCGGAATGCTGCATCTGTTCACGTTCAATCTTCTTCAGCAACGCCTTCTTCAGCGTATAGGGAGCAGCAAGGATCTTGCGGTAAGTCGGCGGTGGAGAATATCCCGTCAGATAGTTGAACAGCTCGGTCAGGTCCTGTGCGATATCGTCATCACAGGTCAACATCCCGAGATCACAGTACAAACGCGCGGTACCCGAGTGGTAATTACCCGTGCCGATATGCGCGTAGCGACGCAATTTATTGTAATCCTTGCGCACCACAAGAATAACCTTACTGTGTGTCTTCAGGCCGACGACACCGTAGGTGACATGAATGCCTGCCTGCTCAAGCCGGCGTGCCCAGCCGATATTGGCCGCTTCATCAAAACGCGCTTTCAGTTCGATCAGCACGGCGACCTGCTTGCCATTTCTGGCAGCCTGCACCAGCGAATCAATGACACCGCCTTCAGCCGAGGTACGATACAGTGTCATCTTTATCGCCAGCACCTTGGGATCCGTGCTTGCAGTACGCAGGAAGCGTTCGACACTGGTATTGAACGATTCGTACGGATGCTGCAACAGCAGTGAGCCACGCTCGCGAATGATATGAAATATATTTCGCGAATCATGGGCAAGTCGTGTATGGTCGATGGGCTTGTGGGGCGGGTCCAGCAGTTCCGGAATATCAAGCGAGGCGATTTCAAAAAGATCCCGCATTGCCATGATTTCCTCGACCTCATAGACATCATTGTCTTCATCAAGACCGAGTTCGGCAGCAAGCATACCCCGGTGTGTCGGATTCATGCCCTTCCCGACCTGCAAACGCACAATCGGCGCAAAGTGGCGATGTCGCAGTTCAGATTCAATCATCACCAGCAGATCATCGGCTTCTTCTTCATCGGTTTCAACGATCGCGTTGCGCGTGACCCTGAAAAGCTCATTGGATTCGATTTCCATCCCGGGAAACAGCAGGTCGAGATTGTTGGCTATGACATCATCGAGAGCAACGAAAGTATAGTCATCGCCAATCTGAATAAACCGTGGTGCGATATCCTTGGTAACCGGCACTTTTACCCGCGCAATATGCGGAACGGTACCCCCCTTGTGGCGCAGGGTTACCAGCAGATTCAGCGCAAGGTTGGAGATAAACGGGAACGGGTGCCCCGGATCCATCGCCAGAGGTGTCAACAGCGGGAAAATATTCTCCACGTAATTACTACGCTGGGCCTGTTTCTGTTCCTCGGTTAACGAATCATATTTAACGATTCTGATGCCCTGATCCGCCAGATCCACCAGAACCTCTCTCAGTATCCGGTTCTGCTCGACATGGATTTCTCTGACTTTTTCCTGGCACACTGTAATCTGTTCAGCCGGCGTTCTCCCGTCGATCGTCGGTGTTCTGACACCGGCAGCAACCTGCTGCTTCAGACCGCCAACACGCTTCATCTGGAACTCATCCAGGTTGTTACTGATGATGGCAAGAAATTTGACGCGCTCCAGCAAAGGCGTATTCGGATCAGCCGCCATGCTCAACACACGGGTATTGAAGGCAAGCCAGGTCAGCTCGCGATTCTGGTACAGTGCTGGATCTGAAAGATCTATGTCGTCGCCAGCATCTGCGGTGTAATCGGATTGTTCCAGTTCCTCTTCGCGCCGTGTGTCGAATACCGGGGACTTGCTACCGGGAAATTCCAGGGTGTTCGAAGAACCACGTTCAGGTGCCTTGTCATCGGAGCCAGGTATATTTGCCATGATAGATAAACTCTTTTGCTGTGCTATAAGTATGAAATATAGCTTAAAAGCAAATTTTGACGGTTTTGTTACGATTTTTCAATGATACACATCAAACGTACTGATTTATCTGAGATAAATCAAAATATTGCCGTTCCTCATAAAAGTACCCTATGACATAATCGCGCCCATGAAATCTACTAAAAATAAACATAAAAACCATCATCGAAAACATTCCCCCAAACCTGGCAGTATGAGTGCCAGGGCTGACAGACACGCCTTATACGAGAAATCAGTGCAGGATGTGTCGCACGAATATGACTTTATCAATAACACCTTTCGTTCTATACGCGGCTACAACGCCCATTCTCTCCGGGAAGACTTTTGCGGTACCGCGAAAATGTGCTGTGAGTGGGCCAGCAAGCGAGACAAGAACACGGCCGTCGGCGTAGATATCGATCCCGAGGTTCTGTCATGGGGCAAGAAACATAACCTCGGCAAGCTGAAACCCGGTGCCAGAAAACGCATCACGCTGCTGCAGCAAGACGTGATCAAGGTGAAGACCAAACCTGCGCAGGTGATCATGGCAATGAACTTCAGCTATCAGCTGTTCAAACAGAGGGACACGCTGCTGAAATATTTCAAGAGTGCGCGCAAATCACTGGCCGACGACGGTATCTTCTTCCTCGACGCTTTCGGTGGTTACGAGGCCTATTCCGAGACCAAGGAAAAAACCAGGCACAAGGGCTTCACCTATATCTGGGAACAGGAGTCTTACAATCCGATCACGGGCGACATGACCTGCCATATTCACTTCCACTTTCCCGATAAATCACGCATGCGAAAGGCCTTCACATATGAATGGCGCCTGTGGACACTTCCCGAGATCAGGGAGATGCTGGATGAAGCCGGCTTCTCCAGAGTTACGGTATACTGGGAAGGAACAGATGAAGAGTCCGGCGAAGGTAATGGCATCTATTCACCATCCGTGCAGGGCGACGCCGATCCAAGCTGGGTATGCTATCTGTCTGCGGAGAAGTAACGCCTCAGACGAGGGAAAATGACATCACAATCGAGAGAAATTGAATTCAAGTTCGGCGTAGCCGACGCTAAAGCTTTCGACCATCTACTACAGGGCCTTGATCTGCCCGGATCCCTGCTGGACCAGGGCAAAATACAGACCAACCACTTTTTCGACAGCCCCTCGCTCTGCCTGCACGAACAGGGCTTCGTTATCAGGCTGAGGCAACAGGACGGCATCGGTATCCTCACGGTAAAAGGCGAACAGCAGGCTGAAGCCACCGGCAGCGGCGTACTGAGCAGTCGCTTCGAGGAAGAAGTCACATTGCCTGCTCAGGCAGCCGACGATATGCTGCAGGGTATCCTGCCCCCGCAACAGGTCATCGAGGCACATTTCGGTCGCAGGTCTACAGCCGTGCTGCAGCTCATCAACAGGGCCTGCGGGGATCAGGATCTGGTCCACATTGGCGAGTTCCGCAACGTTCGTATTCACCTGCCGGTCATCCAGTTTCCGGTCGGAGAAAACCTCGAGCCTATCGAATTCGAGCTTGATAGCAGCACCTTCCCGGATGGCCGGATTGACCATGAGATTGAAATCGAGATTGCCGCACACAGTGATGCCAATGGCATCGAGGCGGCGCTGATCGCCCTGTTCAAGCGATGCGGTATCGATTGGCACACCGCACCGAGCAAGGCAAAAAGGTTTTTCAAGGCGCTGACAGACTGAATGGTAAAAGCGGGACGCAATCCTGACCAGCCGCGAAACACGCAAAGCGCACGAAATACCGATAACTGACCGGTCTTGTTGCGAGCAGGATTTAGCTGTTCCTGGATTCCCGGCCTGAGCGCGGTGAGTGCAGGGTCTCCCTGACAAAAAGATCCCGCTAATTCCGCACTAATACATAATCGATTCGATGCAGGTTCACACCATTAGGTTGTCGCAACTCGAATGCATTGGCGTTCTTCGCGTGTTTCGCGGCTATCATCTCACCAGCTCATATAAGCGAAGCCACGTTCCTGCAGCAGCATGATGTCATCCACACCGATCGGGACGACCCTGGCAAAATCGAGCAGGTCATCCTCGTCCCAGCCCAGTGACTTCATGGTATTGCCACAGGCATGAAATGCGACACCGTAGTCGCTCAGGGAGGCTGCACGCTGCTGATGGATGCGGCTGATGATCCTTTCCGGCTTTTTCCCCAGTAAATGCAGGCCGGGACCGAAAGCAGCCACCACCAGCTCGATATCATCGCCGTACTTGCGCAACATTTCACCGCAGGAAAACAGTATGTGTTCGAGATAATCGTGTTCCGCACTGTTGCACTGGTAGACCAGTTTATGCGGCGACGAGTCTTCGAAATGTGTTTCGGTATGATGAGCATGTACAGTCTTTGCGGCCATGCCGGCGCCGAACAGCGCAGTCAGCCGCAGTACCTGCCTTCTCAGTTTATCTGGCTTTTTCATTTTTATACCCTCGAATGCTTATGATAGCGATTCCTGGGTACAAGTTCAGCCTATTCGCCCTGTCGGGACTGAAATGCCTCATGCTTGAAAATGATATCCCTGGCCGATTCATACTGCTCGTTGCTGATTTTGCCTTCATCCCTGATACGGCGTAAGTCTTTTAGCTCCCCGACCAGGCGCTGATGCATCGTCATCCGGTCCTGCGAGGCCTTGATATGCTGGCGCAATTTCAGCATAAACAGGTCAAATTCCTTGTTGCCGGATTTGTGGTTGGACACCTCAAAAAGCGGAATCTTGCCGATAAAACTGCTGTAGATCAGTTTGTCCTGCGTACGGTAATAAAAGATCAGCATTGAAACCATGCTGAAGGTACCCAGCAAAACGGCAACAATCACGATATAGTCGGCCTTGTACTGCGTATACAGGCCAATATAGAACAACAGCATTGACCAGACGATGGTTGCAAACGCCGTGCTGAGCCAGCTCCATGCAACAAAGCACTCCCGCTCAGGCTGGATGTTGACATAACTGAGGTTTACCCGGTGTTTTTTGTTGTCCTTGTGCCTGAACGATTCTAATGTGTAGTGGAGTTGCGAATCGTTGAATATCTTAAAGGTGCGTCTGACGCCTTTGAACTTTTGCTCCTGGACATACGCGATATTGATATGTTCCGGCTTCAAATGAGCATCATCATCAAATTCTGAAGACAGGGTGATTTCGGTAATATCGTCTTCAGGGCGTCCAACTTCTTCACTCATATTCATACCCCGTTTGAATTTTGTATAGATTTTGTAAATACGACGGAAAAAGACATTTAATTCAGTCAACACAAGCTAAATTTAGAAGATTTATCGTGTTTTTCCAGTGAACCGGACGCGAATGAGTACAGAAAACCGGATAAATAGTGCCCGACATTCAATATTAATATGTTCTTATGTTCTTTTATGAGAATCCTTCTTGCCGACCGCCAATACTTCGATTCAAGGAGTTAGTAAGGACTATTTCAGTGATTTCTTGTAAAATGCGGGGTTTGGATATTACAAGAAAATGAAACGTGTCTTTGCGTACTTGATTTAATCTTTTCAAGTCGGTAAATATGTCCTTGGAGCAAGCACAAGACACCAAAAATAAGTTTTTAACTGTAAAAAATATGACCAGTGAGGGAGCCTGATGTGATGAACACGGCGACGAAACAACCACCACCTGACCGCCGAGCGCGAACCAGGAAGGAAATAAAACAGCTTATTGCCGAGCGCAACAATGTACTGTCCCAGTACTACAATCTTGCCAGCCATGCCGACCAGAATCCGGAAAACAGTGATGAAACCCTGGAATTGTTACAGGAGTTTTGCCAGGACCTGGTCGATTACCTGGCAACCGGTCACTTCGAGATTTACCGTCGTATCGAGGAGAAGGAAGAGCGTCGCTCTGAAATCAAACAACTCGCAAGCCAGGTATTTGACAGAATCTCGGAAACAACTGCAGTGGCCGTTGCCTTCAACGACCTCTACGACACCTCTGAAGGATTTAACCCGGAAGTGTTGAATCAGCTTCCCGAGCAGCTATCAAAACTGGGTGAAGAACTGGCAATTAGAATCGATCTGGAAGACCGTTTTATCAACAGCCTGCTTTCAACCGCACCAGGATCAGGACCCGTACAGGCTACTGCCAGCACCGCCTGATAATTCTTCAGGATCTACAGGCTGCAGTTTTTCAGAACATCGGTTTTTTTCGCCAGACACCAGCATACGTGGCCGGGTTTGCGCCGAAAATCCTCGGTTGTTGTCAGGCCGGTAAGATCCCGCATTGGATAGGCCTGCAGTTGCTCCTGATCGAGTTTGAATCCCTGTGCGTTACAGGAAAAAAGCAGCACACCGTCCTCAGCGAGCAAGGCCATCGTCTGGCGGATCAGCTCGACGTGGTCCCGTCTGATATCGAGCGTACGATCCATCCGCTTTGAATTCGAGAAAGTCGGCGGATCGAGGAAAATCAGCTGGTAACACCGGCCTTCCGCATCTGCCTGTTGCAGCCACTGGAGTACATCGTCGCGGATAAACACATGCTGTCTACCTGCCAGATGGTTCAGTTTCAGATTATCCTGCGCCCATCTGAGATAGGTGTTGGACATGTCGACCGTTGTCGAGGCAGCCGCCCCGCCTGCAACCGCGTAGACCGTGGCAGTGCCGGTATAGGCAAACAGATTGAGGAAGGATTTACCGGTCGACAGCTTTGAAATCAGACGCCGAGTCAGTCTGTGATCCAGAAACAGACCGGTATCGATATAGTCTTTCAGGTTCACTCTGAATTTCAGATCGTTTTCATTCACGACCAGGCTTTCCTCAGTGTCGCCCTGTCGCGTGTACTGTTCAGCACCGCTTTGCCTCTTCCTGGTTTTCAAAACGATCCGGTGTTTATCGACCTGCAAAACCGCTGCAATAATATCGACAGCCTCATTCAAACGAACAAATGCCTTGACCGTATCCACCGTTTTTGGGGGCTTGTACTCCTGCACATGGACCCAGTCCTGGTAGATATCGACCGCAATGGCAAACTGGGGAATGTCCGCATCGTAAACACGGTAACAGCTGATGTTTTCTTTTCGCGCCCATCTCGACAGGTGCTTCATGTTCTTTGACAGCCGGTTCCTGAACATCGCGGCTTCCGCATTGCTGTCAGACTCCTTACCCTGTTGCGCCGTTACAGATGGCGTACCGGCAGTTTTGCCAGCGCGGATATGATACTGGTACAGGGTGCACTTCAGCGGCCCGTTATAAAGGGTGTTTTTATGGTGGGCGCGCAAACCAAAAAATTTTGCCAGCTCATGGCTGGCAGTGAACAGCGCAACGTCCCAGCCGGGGAATGCGTTTTTGAGGTTTTTACCAAGATCCAGATACAGCTGCTTCAGCTCCTTGATTTCTCCGATACGTTTGCCGTAAGGCGGATTGGCGACGATCAGGCCGGGTTCTTTCATGTCCGATATCACCTTGACTGAATCGGCCTGGCGGATTTCTATCATGCCTTCAAAGCCGGCTGCCTTGATGTTCGATCGGGCAATCCCTGCAACCTTGAAGGATTTTTCTATTCCCACCAGCCGGGGAAGCCGTTCTTTATCGACGCTATCGGCCGCCGCATCGTGCAGGCGTTTCCAGACAGCCGGCTCGTGCCTCTTCCAGCCGATAAAACCGAAATAGCTGCGTAACAGACCTGGCGCCATGTCAGCCGCGATGTAGGCCGCTTCCAGCAACAATGTTCCCGATCCACAGAGTGGATCGATCAGCGGCCTGCCCTGTTCCGCGATCTCGGGCCAGTGCGCACGCAGCAATATAGCGGCGGCAAGATTCTCCTTCAGCGGTGCCGCACCCGCCTGCTGGCGGTAGCCGCGTCGATGCAATGGCTCGCCGGAGAGATCGAGATAAAGGCTGCATTCCTTTTTATTGATATAGGCATTGATGCGTATATCCGGCCTCTGCAGTTTTACATCCGGTCTGCGATTGAAATTCGAACGAAACTGGTCAGCGATCGCATCCTTTATCTTGAGCGCCGCAAAACGACTGTTATTGATGGTCTTATGGCCGGTTTTGACATCGATGGCAAAACTGCCGTCGTCATCGAGATGATGACTCCAGTCGATCGCCTGCACCTGCCGGTAGAGTTGCTCGTGGTCTGTCACAGCAAAGCGATGCAATTGCATTAATACCCTGCTCGCCACTCGCGACCACAGACACAGCCGGTAGGCCTGCTCGATATCGCCCCGGCAGGCGACACCACCATGCACGCTGCTGATGTCGGTCAGACCCTGTTGGCGGCATTCTGACGCGAGCAAATCCTCCACACCTTTCGGGCAGGTCGCAAACAGTGATAGATTTTGACTCACGTCGTTTTTACTTGATTTGGTGTCAGCCTGTTGCTGTTAAAAGTCTGGCGCGATGGCAGCCCTGACCCTGTCGAGATCTTCCGGCGTATCAACACCGTGCCCCGGAATCGTTGCCGCTTCTGATACGTGAATTTTTACACCATGCCACATCAATCTGAGTTGTTCGAGTTTTTCCGCCAGTTCAGGCTCGCAGGGTTTCAAGCTGCGATACCGTTTCAGCAGCTCAACCTTGTACGCGTAAAGACCGATGTGCCGCTTGTATACAAGCTCTGACATACCCTCACTATCGGGATCCCGGATATAGGGAATGACCGAGCGGCTGAAATACATCGCGAAACCACTCGCGTCCGTGACCACTTTGACAATATTCGGATCGTCAGCCTCATCCGCTGACAGGCCGGTATAGAGTGTTGCGCAGCCAGCATCTGCATGATTGATCAGGTCTGTTGCGACCTGGTTGATTATGGTGGACGGCGTCAGCGGCTCATCCCCCTGCAAATTGACCACCACGGTATCGTCGGACCACTCCAGCTTTTCAACCACCTCGCACAAGCGATCGGTTCCCGATATATGCTCTTCCAGGGTCATACAGACGTCAGCACCGAATTCCTCGGCAGCCATACCGATCATAGTGCTGTCTGTAGCGATCACCACCTCGCTGGCGCCTGCATCGATCGCGGCTTCATACACGCGCTGGATCATGGGTTTGCCATGAATATCAGCCAGCGGCTTCCCCGGGAAGCGGCTGGAATCATAACGGGCCGGAATAACTATTTTGAATTCTTCGATCATGGTACGGTCAATTTGCAACTAGATTGTAGACTATTTATTGCCGGGCTCTAGCGGTCGCGCATCCATCACCAGAAGCACCGGGACATCGTTCCTAACCGGGAACGCCAGATTGTCCTGGTGACACTCAAGCCGGGACTTTTTCCGGTCGTAATGAAGCCGGCCTTTGCAAACAGGGCAAGCGAGAATATCGAGCAATTTCCTGTTCATCCGCCCTGCCCGAGCAAATTGATCAAATCACCGCCCAGCCGTCCTGACATTTCTGCGGTCACCGGCACCACCCAGATATTTCCGGGCCTGCCACGTGGTTCAGCAGGCGCGCAGAAACGCCGGAGTTTTACTGCATCTTTTTCCGTCACAAGCACGGGGGCATTATCGCCAAACTCCACATCGCCGGCTTCATAGACATGGTGATCAGCAAAAGCATGCTCGTAGACAGTCAATCCGAGCTCTCGCAGCTGAGTAAAAAACCGGCGTGGGTGCCCGATACCGGCGACAGCATGTACGGGCCCGTCAGCAAACGTTGTCATCTTCCTATGCTCGCCCGTCTGCAGATTTACCGCTTCATCAAAGCGCAATGTAAACTGATAATGTTTGTCGCATTTCCCGTGATAAACCACCATGTCGACACGATTCAGTCTTGCAACGGGTTCTCGTAAAGGACCCGCGGGCAGGCAAAAGCCATTGCCAAACTGTCTCTGCAGGTCAACGACAGCAATTTCCAGCTTTCTTCTTAGACGGTAATGTTGCAAGCCGTCATCACTGAGGATGACATCACAGTCACATTCTTCCAGCAGCTTTTCTGCTGCTGCCACTCTGTCCCTGCCAATAACAACAGGACGCCCGGTTCGCTGGTGTATCAGCACGGGTTCATCGCCGCAGCTTGCCGCATCGTCATCGGATGTCAGTAAACGCTCGCTGTCGATGTCAGCACCATATCCGCGACTGACAACGCCGGGTTTGTAGCCGTTCTGGTTGAGGTATTCGCACAAGCTGATCAACAAGGGGGTCTTACCGGTGCCGCCGACGGTAATATTGCCGACGATAATGACTGGCGCCTTTACCGAGTAAGACGGAATCACACCGCTGACATATAACAATCGGCGCAACATCGCCACCAGACAGAACAGCCATGACAGCGGTAATAACAGCCACGCGACCGGGTTCTGGCTATACCAGTAATGGTCCAGTCGTTTCATCCGCTCTGGTTTTCGAACTGCATCTTGTGTAACGCAGCATAGTGCCCATCTTTTTCCAGCAGCTGTTGATGAGTACCCGTCTCAACAATATTACCGGCATCGAGCACAACGATTTTATCGGCATTTTCAATCGTTGACAGCCGGTGGGCAATAACCAGCGTGGTCCGGTTTTTCATCAGTTCTTCAAGTGAAGACTGAATAAAGCGTTCAGATTCCGTGTCCAGCGCCGAGGTCGCCTCGTCGAGGATCAATACCGGAGCATTGGCCAGCAGTGCCCTTGCAATCGCAATCCGCTGGCGCTGGCCGCCTGAGAGCATCAGTCCCCGTTCGCCGACGATGGTCTGATAACCGTTATTGAGCTCACTGATAAACTCATCAGCGTGCGCCAGTTTCGCAGCCTGTTGTATCTGCTCGATGTTAGCACCACGCATTGAACCATAGGCAATATTGTGTGCGACGGTATCGTTAAACAGCACCACATCCTGGCCGACGAAGGCGATGTGACTGCGCAGGTTTTCCAGATTGAAATCGCGTATATCATGATCATCCAGCGAAATCGAACCCGAGCTGACATCGTATAGTCGCGGAAGCAAATGAAGCAATGTTGATTTGCCACTGCCTGATCGACCGACAAAAGCAACGGTCTCCCCTGCTTTAACCTCCAGATTAATATCCGTTAACGCGGCTTCTTTCGCTGTACTGTACTGGAAACCGACGTGGTCGAATTTGATATTGCCGCTGACTCGATCGACAGTGTAGCGGCCATTGTCCGCTTCATTTTCCAGGTCGATCAACCTGAAAACACTCTCGGCAGCAGCAATACCCCTTTGCAGATCAACATTGACATCGGCCAGGCGCTTTACCGGCCCGAAAAGAAAGGTCAGCGATACCATGTAGGATGCGAAGGTTCCGGGTGTCACGATATTCATCGATTCATCCTTGGTGACGAGATAGATGATTACCGCCAGGCCTATTCCGACAATCAGACGTATGACCGGTGTACTCAAGGCCTGGGTTGCAATCATGCGCATGTTCTGGCGACGGTTCTGATCGTTGATTTTTTCGAATTGCGACGCCTCATAATTGCGACCACCGAAAACCTTCACCACAATCTGGGCCTTGATGGACTCCTCTACAATTCTCGACACATCACCGATGCTGCTCTGAATCCGCTTGCTCAGTTTTCTGAACTTTTTTGTGACATAGCTGACCAGCAATGCGATCAACGGGCCGGTGGTCAACAATATCAGTGTCAGCGAAAAGCTCAGGTAAAACATCCAGGCGAGGATTCCAATGACAGTGAACGTGTCCCGAACAATAATCGTTATCGCCTTGGTCGATGCATTGGCGACCTGTTCCACATCGAAAGTGAATTTGGAAATAATTTCCCCGCTGGTGGCGTTGTCATAAAAGCCCTTGGGCAGCAACAGGAGCTTACTGAACATACTCTCGCGCAGAACCATGATCACCTTGCGCCCGACCCAGCTGATGCAGTACATGGAAATAAATATCGCGAAAACACGAATGATGAATATCCCTACCAGAATCAGCGGCAGCTGCCGTATAGTTTCCATATCCCTGTTTACGAAACCATCATCCATCAACGGCTTCATGTAGGCGGCAAGCGCAGTATCCGTGCCGGCCACGAGGATCATGCCAACGATTGAAATCGCAAATATTTTCCAGTGAACAAAAGCGAGCGCCAGCAAGCGCCTGTAATATTGCCCCACAGCATTGTGTTCATCCTGACCCATGTGGATATATATAGATTTGAATCGCGCTATTTGCTTTCAATCGTAGCTATTGAAAGCCTTGTCAGGCCGAGTTGTGAAGCAGCATCCATGGCTCGAACGACTGACTGGTGCGGTGTTTTGGCATCTGCTCTCAAAACCAGCGACACTTCCTTGTTATCACCGACTGTTTTGGCCAGTGCCGTCTTCAGGGTTTCCAGCGTGGTATTGACGATCTGCCGATCATTGATGAAATAGTTCCCCTTGGCATCAATCGACAATACCACCGGTTGATCCGTTTGCTGCTGCTGTTTGGCACTGGCTTCAGGCAGCTCCACCTTGAGTTTTGCGTGACGATCGAATGTCGTCGACACCATGAAAAAGATCAGCAGCAGAAATACAACATCGATCAGCGGCGTCAGATTGATGTCTACTCTTTCATCGCTTCTTTCAGGCCTCAGGTTCATGCCCCGGCTTCCTGATTCTTGTGTATTACATCGACCATTTTGATGGCTTCACGCTCTATCTCTACGACGATGGTGTCGACGCGTCGCCGGAAATAACGATAGAAAATCAGGCTGACGATAGCGACCGACAGGCCGGCCGCTGTTGTAATCATGGCCTGGGATATACCATTGGCCAGCACCGACGGATTGCCCACACCGTGGGTGGTGATCGCGGTAAATACCTTGATCATGCCAACAACGGTACCGAGCAATCCAAGCAACGGAGATATCGAGGCAATCGTACCCAGCGGATTCAGAAATCGCTCGAGTTCGTGGACGACCTCACGACCGCGTTCCTCGATGCTCTCCTTGATACGCTCACGCTTGTACTGCCGGTTTTTAACGCCGGCCGTCAGCACCTTGCCGAGTGCGGACTGCCTGCCGACTTCTTCAATTTTGGAAGCTTCCAGTTTGCCGGTCTTGATCATGTGCCAGACCGATGCGACCAGGTGCTTGGGCAGTACCTTTTCACGCTGAAGGCTCCAGAATCGCTCGACGATGATTGAAATAGAAATGACAGAACAGAGAATAATTGGCAGCATCAGCCAGCCGCCGGATTTCACCAACTCAAACACATCCCACCTGTTTACATTATGTTTATAGTTATCTGCGGGAACGCCCCGTACTGCGGTCTATGATACTTGAATTTAGCCATCTTGGCGAAGTCCGGAAGGCCGGTGATTCCAGTATTTTCCCTGATTGCGCCGATAGCTGCGGACCTCGCCAGGCCCGGATTCAGCATCGACAGACAGTGTGATCGCTCCGGAATGGCCACTGATGTACGCGGTGGCACCCGCGGTGTCGTAACGCGAAACCACATCCCTGTGCGGAAAGCGGTAACGGTTACGATAACCGGCTGCAAATATCACGATTCGTGGAGATACCGCCGTGACGAAAGCCGGCGTAGACGAGGTTTTACTGCCATGGTGCGGTGCAATCAGTATATCGGCCGCCAGTCGTGCCGCATCCCGCCGTAACAGCCTGTTTTCAATCTTTTTTTCTATATCGCCGGTGAGCAGTGTCGAGCCGCCTCTGGTCTCGATCTTGAGCACACAGGAGCGGTTGTTGCTGGATGTGTACGCGCCCTGATCGGGATGAATAATGGTGAAGCGGACGTCATCCCATTCCCAGGTCTGCCCGGCCTCGCAGTCTTTGCTGTCAACCGCGTCCAGCTGATCGATACCCTGCCCCAACAACGGTGTCTCGGGGAATTCCCGCAGCAGGGATACGGCACCGCCGATATGATCGCCATCGCCATGACTGATCACCAGTAGATCTATCCTGCCGACACCTTCATGTCTGAGAAATGGCAGCAACACTGCCTCACCGCTGTCGAGACGTTCACTGAAACGTGCGCCGGTATCGTAAACCAGGGTATGAGAATGCGTTCTCACGACCGCAGCCAGTCCCTGCCCCACATCGAGCACGGTCAACTCGTAGGCCCCGGGCGGCGGTGACTCGGGTTGCGACACCAGTAGCGGCAATAACAATACCACGCCGGCGATTCGGCTGTACCCGAGTCCGGGTGACAGTAAAACGGCGACACCGGCAAACGCCGGTATCATCAACAGCATACCGGGCTGGGCCCTGATCCAGTGCGAATACGGGACCCCGGACAATCCTTGCAACAGCGGCCAGATGAGTTCAAACAGATGAGCCGCAATACCCAGCAGAAAAGCCGATGCTATGTCTGACAATGGCAATAGCAGCATACCCAGCAATATCAACGGAACAACCAGCAAGCTGACGTAGGGCACCATGAACAGATTGGCTAATGGTGAGACCAGTGAAGTTTGCTGAAACATGAACAATGACATCGGCAAAAGCGCCAGGGCGATAACGATCTGCATCTGTCCCCATTGCAGCCAGCGAAAGCGAATCTTGTTACCGGTCAGCGTATAAAAGATGACGGCGACGGCCAGAAAGGAGAACCAGAACCCCGCGGACATTACCGCCGCCGGATCCCACAGCAGTATCACTATCAATGCAACACCGAGCACATCCATGGGGCGTGATGTGCGCTTCAGCAGCGCAGCCGCCGCCACACAAATCAGCATTATCAGCGCCCGCTGGGTCGGAATCGCGAATCCGGCCAGCATCGCGTAGATCGTTGCGACCAGGACCGCGCACAGGATCGCAACATGCTGAGCCGGGATTCGATACATAACGCGCAACGGCACCAGGCGCCGGCTCAGCGCGTAACCGAATGCCGCCGCCAGACCAATATGCAGGCCTGAAATCGCAACTAGATGATTGGTGCCTGTATTGATCAGGACTTCCCATTGATCGCGATTAATGCCACTGCGATCACCGACAGCCAGCGCTCTAACCAGTCCGGCAAAAACTGAATCATGCAGCACCGACTGGATGTTTTCAGCCGTCTGCTGCCGGATCACGACACTGTCAAACACCGTTGCAGTTTGCAGTTTTTTATTGTCAGCGCCGTTACGAACATAACCCGTGGCATGAATGCCATGCTGAAACAGCCAGGCCTCATAATCAAACCCGCCCGGATTCATAAATCCGTGCGGCGGCTTCAAACGAACCGTCAACTGCCAGGTCTCGCCGGCTGCGACAGCTTCGCCGTAATACCAGCTCAACTTGAGCCTTTCAGGCACTTTACCGGCATAGCCGTTCAAGCTGAATTCCTCTATCTGAACAACAAATCGCTGAACTGTCTGATCCCTGACAGGAATGTCACAGATCTGGCCTGTGATGACGATATCCGTGCCGGCCAGTGATTCGGGCAGCACGTGTTGCAGATAGCCCGTCGCATGCATTTGCGCCCAGCTGATACCAAACAGGAAAACCGCAACGGCCCGGCAGAGACTGGTGGAAGAGCAGGTTCTTGAGACCCGGCAGACAAGCAGTGATACAGTGCATGCAAGATACAGCGACACACCCGGTAGCTGTGCGAAAAGATTGAGGCTCAGTATGCCCGCCAGTAGATACAGCGCGTCAAGAAACATTCCGTGTTCCCATATCCCCAGGCAAACAGTCGCTTTGCGTCAGAGCGTTTGCCTCGATTCAGATTTAGGACCATAATTTACGCCGAATGAATTTAGATCACATCCTGATGGTGCCGTAGAGCCGGAAGCAGACATCCCCGCCAAGACTGAACCGATGCCGCGTAAATTCTTTAAACGTTTCATGCCCAGCCACACCCAGGTAAAGCAACATAAACACCTGCGGATATTTGGCGACGTCCTGCATGAACCCAATTTATGGCATATTAACCGACGGTCCATGGCCGGTGCCTTTGCGGTCGGGCTTTTCTGTGCCTGGGTGCCGGTACCGATACAGATGCTGCTGGCTGCAGCGGCATCAATCCTGTTTCGTACGAATCTGGCGCTGTCCGTGGTGCTGGTCTGGATCACCAACCCGGTCACAGTTACCCCGATGTTCTATTTCGCCTACCTGGTTGGCACCTGGGTGATCGGTGAACCACCTCAGGACTTCGAATTTCAGCTGTCATTCGAGTGGCTGACCCACGAACTCGCCACCAGCTGGAAACCTTTCCTGACCGGCTGTTTCATACTTGCATCCAGCAGTAGTATCATTGGCTATTTCACGGTCAGCCAGTTCTGGATTTACGCCGTCAAAAAACAACGTTCCAAAGGAAAAGGCAATCCACTATGATGATCTGGAAACCGCACGTCACCGTTGCAGCCATCGCTGAAAAGGACGACAAATTCCTGATTGTAGAAGAACAGGTCGATGGCGACTTCGTCTATAACCAGCCTGCAGGCCACCTGGATTCCGGTGAAAGCCTGATCGAAGCCGTTATCCGCGAGACTTTCGAAGAAACGGCATGGACCTTCCAGCCGGAGGCCCTTGTCGGTATTCAGCTGTGGCGCCACCCGGTCCACAGCGAATCCTATTTACGCTTTTCATTTTGCGGCTCCTGTTATGACCATCAATCCCAGCAGGCACTGGACAAGGGCATCAGGCAGGTCCTCTGGTTAAGCCGTGACGAGTTGATGGACAATAACCACAAACTGCGCAGCCCGATGGTTATGCGCACGATCGACGATTATCTGGAAGGCCGGCGTTACAGTCTCGATATCCTCGAGCATATTGCATCCGACATCGGCATCTGAATCCTCACACAGGCTACATGCACAGGCAGAAAATCATTGTCGGCATGTCCGGTGGCGTTGACTCTTCGGTAGCCGCATTGCTGCTGCTCGAGCAGGGCTATCAGGTCGAAGGCCTGTTCATGAAGAACTGGGAAGAAGATGACGACGCCGACTACTGCGCCGCCGCTGACGATCTGGCCGATGCCCGTAGCGTCTGCGCCACACTCGGTATCCCGCTGCACAGTGTCAACTTCGCCAGCGAGTACTGGGACCGGGTGTTCAAACACTTTCTGCACGAATACAGCGCGGGACGCACACCCAATCCGGATATCCTGTGCAACCGGGAGATCAAGTTTCACGCGTTTCTCGATCACGCCATCACCCTTGGGGCGGACAGGATCGCGACCGGCCATTATGCCCGTACCCGTGTCACCAACGGTCATACCCGGTTGCTGCGTGGAGTCGACGAGAACAAGGACCAGAGTTATTTCCTGCATGCCCTGAGTGAATCACAGCTCGAACATGCCCTGTTTCCGCTCGGCGAACTGCCCAAAGACGAAGTGCGGGCGATTGCACGTCGCAACGGCCTCGCGACCCATGACAAGAAAGACAGCACCGGTATCTGTTTCATCGGCGAGAGGCGTTTCGATACCTTTCTGCAACGCTACCTGCCGGCGAAACCCGGCGTGATCCAGTCGGACACCGGCGAAACCCTGGGCGAGCACCATGGCCTGATGTACTACACCATGGGCCAGCGCAAGGGTCTGGGTATCGGCGGTCTGCAGCATGCCGATGAAACACCGTGGTATGTGGTCGACAAGGATCTGGCCCAAAACATCCTGATCGTTGCCCAGGGGCAGGACCACCCCCGGCTGTATCATGATACGCTCGAAACCAGCCACATCCACTGGATCAACGGCGCAGATTCAGCCATAAGCCACTGCACCGCCAAAATCCGCTACCGTCAGGCAGACCAGGTCTGCAGCCTGCACAGCCCGTCTGCCGACCGGCATGTGATTCGGTTCGAGCAACCGCAACGAGCCATTACGCCCGGCCAGTCCATCGTCTTCTACCAGGACGAAGTCTGCCTTGGCGGCGGAATAATCGAGTCGATGTACGATAGCGGCTGAATGCTTTACATGTGATCCGATTCGGCACTGGTTGATTGAGTGACACGCAGCACTCAGTGCCGGTTGTTTTCAGTGACTGTTCAATCGACTCTGACCCTTTTGAATTTCAATCGACTCTGACCCTTTTGAATTTGTACCCCGTATTGGGCCCCATGATTCCCGCTTTCGCGGGAATAACGAGCGATCGGGACAGCGGTAACTCAGAGATCAATCTCTGTGGCAAAATACCGTGATGAAACACAGCAAACGAGAACTCGCGCTCGCCCTCGCCGGTGTATTCCAGGCCGCCACCCTGGTCAAGCAGATCGCCAATACCGGTATGGCTAACAGTGCCGTAATCGAATCCAGCCTTGAAACCCTGTTCAAGTTCGATGCAGACAGCGTCGATGAAGTTTATGGCGGCGTCGCCGGTGTCAGCGCCGGCATCCGTGAAATGAACAGGCAGTTCAGTTCAACCAAATCGGAGCGTGATATCGATATCACCCGTTATGTCATTTCCATGCTGGCGCTGGAGAAGAAACTCTCGGGCAACCGCGAAATGCTGGATCAAATCGGCAGAACACTGGAGAACATCAAGTCCGGCCTGGATTATTTTTCACTGATGCACGAAAACACGATCCTGAAAATCGGCCAGCTCTATAAAGACACCATCAGCCAGCTGAGCCCGCGTATCATCGTCAGTGGCGAACAGACCCACCTGAGCAATGAAAACAATGCCAGTCGGATCAGAGCCCTGCTGCTGGCCGGCCTGCGCTCGGCCATATTGTGGCGACAGTGCGGTGGTTCACGACTGTCTGTACTGTTTAACCGGAAACGATACGAAACCGAAAGTACACTGCTGCTGCGCGAACTTTGATCTCTTTGGACAGCCGTTCACGGTTGAAGGCTGTTTCTCTCCGAAACCGGATTACGCGTTGCTAATCCAGGCTACGCTCTGTTAACGATTATCTTTTAACTGTTAACAGCAGTTGCGCCTGGAATAACGTACATCAATACTGCAAAGAAGTGACAGGCGCTGCCTGCGAGCACGAACAGGTGCCAGATTGCATGGTGGTATAGCAGTGTTTTCCAGACATAAAAAATCACGCCGAGCGAATAGAACAGCCCGCCGGCGACCAGTAGCACCAGCCCACCCGTTGCGACGTTGTCGATCATGGGCCCGATTGCAATCATCACCAGCCAGCCCAGCCCCAGGTAGAGGCCGAGGGAAATGCGGTGGTAGCGCTGTTTTACGATCAGCTCCATGATGACACCGGCGATGGCAACCGACCAGACCATGCCGAACAGTGTCCAGCCCCAGCCACCACGCAGGTTGACCAGTGTAAAAGGTGTATAAGTACCCGCAATCAGGAGAAAAATTGCTGCATGATCAATCTTCTGCAGTACTTTCTTAAGGCCGGGTATAGTGACGGCGTGATACAGCGTCGAGGCGCCGTAGAGCGCGATTAGGGTTGCACCGTAGATGCTCGAGCTGACGATATGCCAGGCATCGCCGTACATACGCGAATAAACCACCAGCATCGCAAGCCCGACGACACTTAACAGCAAACCGATGCCGTGGGTGACGCTGTGGGCAATTTCTTCATTGATGCTGTAGCCATTTAAGACTGGCTGTTGCTGCATACGTTCTCCGCCTGAACCCGGGCGTATTGACCCGGTCAGTTCACAGATTACCAGATATGCACACGGACCGTCTGCAATAGTGCCAGGGACGAACCCTCACAGCGCCCGATCAACCGTCTGGATCGGATGCCAGTTGGTCTGTTTCGCCCTGTGCAGCTTCCTGTAGCCCTCGAGCAGGCGGTTATGCAGCTCGAATCCATCGAGGCACAAACCCGGGCTGTGCAGGCCATGAAACACCGTCCTGCCCTCGACGATTTCGATGCCGTTTCTGACAACCTCCTCTCCGTACATCAGTGACAGGCTGTTGCTGTAATCCTCGAAGCTGCGACCTTCATCGTGTTTTATCTCAAGCAACGCATGAATGCAGCGATATTCACTGGTGCGTTCGTCTCCCAGCTGATCGATCTGCACACACCAGTCCACCCAGTCGATCGCCTGTTCGTGCTGCGACGCAAGGCACAACATTGCCTTGAGTTCACCGATACGCAGGCTCGCCCAAACCGTACCCGGATCCGGTGCAACACCGATAAATTCGGCAACACGTTGAAGATCGTTGTAGCCGGCCTGTTCCAGCCTGTTGAAAAGATCGAGCCAGCGCGCCGGGTCCAGCTTTTTCAGTGACAGGATTTCTTCCCTGAATAATGCACCCTCGTTGTTGTTGTTCCATACCAGGTCGTCAACAGGGTAGATATCGGACATACCCGGTACAATAATGCGGCAGGCATACACGTCGAGATGGCGGTACTCCGATATGTAAATATCGAAATCCATGTTATGAATCACATCACACAGATACTCGAATTCATCCTGCGTTTCGGCGTCGTGTTCCCAGTCAACAAATTCATAATCGGGTGCGCCCTTGAAAAAATCGTAGGCAATCAGGCCGCTGGAATCGATGAAATGGGATTCCAGGTTATGATGGTCCGATACCTGATCGAGATCAAAACTCGGCTGCTGAAAACCATCCAGCTGATCGAGACCCCTGCCCTGCAACAGTTCGGTCACGGTGCGTTCAAGCGCGACTTCAAAACAGGGGTGCGCGCCGAAGGAAGCAAACACAGACCCGTTTTTCGGGTTGATCAGGGTAACACTCATTACCGGGAACTGTCCGCCCAGTGAAGCGTCGGCGATGCGCAGATGGTAACCGTGGTGCAACAGCTCATCGATCGAGGTCCTGATTCCCGGATAGCGTTCGATGATCTCGCGTGGCACTTCAGGCAGGCAGATGCCCTCAGCGATGATGCGGTTCTTTACATAGCGCTCGAAAACCTCGGACAGTGCCTGCACGCGCGCTTCGTTCGCGCTATTGCCGGCTGACATTCCATTGCTGACGTAAATGTTGCCGATAATATTGACCGGAAACCAGACGGTGCTGGCGTCTTTCTGCCGCTGATACGGAACGGCACAGATGCCCCGCTGGCCGGTACCGGAGTTGGTATCGAATAACTGCCCGGCCTTGAGCTGTTTTTCGGGATCGTAGTAGTTCCACAGGCGCTCATCCAGCACTCCATCCGGTATCGCAGCATCTTCGACTGGAAACCAGCGCTCATCCGGGTAATGCACGAACGCATCATTGGAAAAGTCTTCACCGAGATAAAAGTCGGCGAAGAAATAGTTACAGCTCAGACGCTCGAAATACTCGCCCAGGGCGCTGGCAAGACAGGCTTTGTGGCTGGCACCCTTGCCATTGGTAAACATCAGCCCGCAGGTCTTGTCCCTGATATGCACCGAGTAGACATTCGGCACCGGATTCAGCCAGGAAGCCTCTTCTATTTCGATGCCCAGCGCTTTTAGCTTGTTGAGCATACTCTCGATACTTGATTCGAGATCACGGTCCTTGCCCTTGATAAAGGTAATTTCAGACATTACGGCTGCAGACTCGTGGTGGTGATATCTCGGCTGAACTCGTATGAATCCGGAAAAGTCGTTTTTGCACTGGCGAAAGCCGGCGTCATGGTAGCTGTCATTTCAACGGGGTTTCTGCTCATCATCGGTTCTTTCCAGTTAACGCACACGCTCGGGCATGAGCCCAGGCAGCGAAGTCTACAACAGGATCCCTGTATCATTGCTATAAATATTGCCAGTGGCTGGTTAATTCACCAGGAAACCGTTGATGCATAAAAAAAACCTTGTATTCATACCCGGCAAAAACCCGAAACCACCGCCCAGACAACACCGCGACATGCTATGGCGCGCGCTGGTCGAAGGTGTCAGACGGGCGGAACCGGGTATTGCCGCCCAACTGGACAGTTTCGAGAAACAGTTCAAACTGGTCGCCTGGAACCGGTCGTATTATGCGACCGAAAAAGACCCGAAGCGCGACCTGCCCTGGATCGATGCACTGATCAACCGGCACGGCCCGAGCGACGAAGACATCAGGGACGCCAACAGCTGGCATCGCAGGCTGGACCGTATGTTGTATGCAGTTGCCGACCGTTTCCCGTTTATTATCCGTTTTCTCCCGGGCCCGGCCAGTGCAACCGTGAATGAACTCAGGCGTTATTTCGAGAACCGCGAGAATATCGCTTACCACATTCGCGAGCAGTTAAAGAAGGTCATTCGCCCGATGCTCGACAACGGTGAATCCGTACTGGTTGTCGGCCACAGCATGGGTTCGATCATCGCCTATGATGCGTTCTGGGAAATGTCTCATATCGAACACCGCAGGGACAAACTCGATTTTCTCTCGCTCGGCAGCCCTCTGGGGATGAACTTTGTCCAGCACCGCCTGCAGGGAAAAAACGAACAGGGTGTACGCAGATACCCCACTGTAATCCGACGCTGGATCAATATTTCCTCGGTCGGCGACGTCACTGCGCTCGACCGTCATTTTCACGATGATTTCCAGCCCATGCTGGCGCTGGGTATAGTTGAGGCGATCGAAGACCATACCGATGGTATCTATAACTTTTTTCACAATGAAGAAGGCCTCAACTGCCACCGCTCATACGGTTATCTGGTCAACCCGGCGACCGGCAAGGTCATTGCAGACTGGCTGAATCAGTCAGACGCGGAATAGACTGATCAGTTCGGACACAACAAAACCGGCACTGACGACAAAACCGAGCAACGGCACAATCGCCGGAAACACGATCAGGCCCTCCGGTTCTGGCGATCGCCGTTTCACACGCAGCAGGGACAGGTTCACCAGTGAAAAGATAACCAGCATGATCAATGACGTGGCTTCCGCCAGTGAGGCCAGGGTTCCACCAAGCGCGAGCAGCAAAACCGCGATCGTGGTCAATGCCGTCGCCACCAGCGGCGTTTGTGTGCGCCTGTTAACGGTACTGATCATCGCCGGAAGCAAGCGGCGTGAACTCATGCCATACAGCACCCTGGAGGCCATGATCATCTGGATCAGCGCACCATTGATCAGTGCGAACAGCCCGATCAGGCTGATGATGTCGGCATCACCACCGGTATGATGCTCATACAAACGCGCCAGCGGCACCTGCGATTGTGCGAGTTGATCGGGTGGTATCGACATCACCGCCGCCAGCATCACCGCCATGTACAGCAATGTGGTGATACCCAGTGTGATCATGATACCCAGTGGCAGGTTACGCCGCACCTGCCGGGTTTCTTCGGCCACTTCAACCATGTCCTCGAAACCGATAAAGGCATAAAACGCAAGCAGTGCACCGGCATAGATTCCGTACCAGCCGCCGGTGTCGCTGGACGGCACCATCTCGTGCCATCTCGCGGGTAATTCGGTCAGGCCACTGTAACTGACGCCAATAACGAGTAGCAGCCCGCCAATCTCGACCACGGTCACGAATGCAGCAATCGTAACTGACTCTGCGATACCCCAGGCAGCAACCGCTGCCAGCACCAGGGTGACGATAACGATGGCCGTGGTCCGGTCGAGAACCGCAAACTCGCCAAGGTAAGCCGTAAATCCGTTAATAATCGCTGCCGCCGATACCAGGCCGGCCGCAATCACCAGAAATCCGACGACGACGGACAATCGCTGCGATGAAAAGCCTTCCTTGACATACAGTGCAGCGCCCGCACAACGCGGATAGCGACCCGACAGTTCCGCAAACGACATTGCAGTAAGTGCGGCCATGATCGAAGCCAGCAGAAAGGATAACGGCGCGTAGTAACCGGCGACCCCGGCCATCTCACCCACCAGTGCGTAGATGCCTGCTCCGATCGTGGTGCCCAGACCGTACAGCACCAGTTGAGGCAAATTAAG
>CP070838.1:1333219-1335685 GCA_020341835.1 Thiotrichales bacterium
CACATCGGTAAAATTACTGTATTCCAGGCTGTCCCTTATATCCTTGAGGCTGTCGAGCAAAGGCACGCCTGATTTGGTCAGCTGCTCAACGTGAAATGTAAAATTGATTAATTCACGCCGCGTTATGGTCTTCTTATGCAGTATTGATTTTGATGCCTTGCTCTGCTCCTTGTAGCTTAGCAAGTCGAACCCCATACTACCCAGCCGCTTTTCCAGCTCCATTGGATTACTGGCCACCATAGTATCGGAGCGCACCTTTCCGGATGCATCAATGGTTTTGAACTTGTAATCGGGCACCTAGAGCAGCCTCTGCGTAAGATCTATTACACGCGACACTTCCTGCAGTGAAGTTTCTCCCTCGAGCACTCTGCGGATCGCGTCATCCGCCAGGGCCTTGTAGCCCGTCGATTTTGCACATGCCCTCAATTCACCCAGTGTTGCGCGCTTGGCGATCATCTCATCCAGCTGGTTATCGATCCGCAATGCCTCAATGATCGCAACCCGGCCTCTATAACCGGTGTTATCACATTCGGCACAGCCACCTGCTTCATATATGGTCAATGCTTCATTTACATATTCGACACCCAGGAGTTTGCTATCAACTTCATCAGCTTCTCTTGGTTGCTTGCAGGATTTGCACAACAGTCTGACCAGCCTCTGGCTAATAATACCGATGATGTTACCTGTCATGATATCCGGCAACACGCCGATATCGAGCAGCCTGGGTATAGCGCCGATGGCGGAATTGGTATGCAGCGTCGACAACACCTGGTGACCTGTCATCGCAGCCCGAAAGGCCATATCTGCAGTATCCTCGTCTCGAATCTCACCAACCAGAATAATATCCGGATCCTGGCGCATCATTGAGCGGATGCCATTTGCGAAATCCATTCGAGCCACTTCATTCACCGAGGTTTGGCGGATCATATCAACCGGATATTCAACCGGGTCCTCCAGCGTCATGATGTTGACCTGTTCGGACTTGACGTAATTGAGCAATGAATACAGCGTGGTCGTTTTACCGCTTCCGGTCGGGCCGGTGACCAGAATAATGCCTTCCGGCCGGGCCATCATCAGCTTCAGGGTATCCAGCGTAGACTCATTTACACCCAGGCTGTCCAGCGGCACAATGCCCTTGGCGCGGTCAAGCACACGCAGCACAATGTTCTCACCGTGCGTGGTTGGCTGTGCCGACACTCGAAAATCAACACGGTGGCCCTGCACCTGCAGGCTCAGTCTTCCGTCCTGGGGTATTTTGGTCTCGGCGATATTCATGTTGGACATGACTTTCAGGCGGACCACTATAGCGGACCAGTAATCCTTGTGAAGACTACGAATCTGCCTCAACACACCGTCTATACGATACCGCAGCCTCAAAAACCCGTCTTCAGGCTCGAAATGAATATCAGACGCTTCCCGTTTTACAGCATCTGCAAGAATCGCATCGACCAGGCGTACCAGAGGCTGGCTGTATTCATCATCAATGGCATCCAGGCTCTTGTAATCGATCTCCCCCGTCTCGATTTCATGCAGAATTCCGTCAACGGACAACTCATATCCGTAGAACTGGTCAATTGCCTTTTTGATTTCACCGACACCGGCCACTAAAGGAATGATTTCTATTTTGCGGCCGACAAGCGCATGAATCCTGTCTTGCACCATCAAATCTGATGCGTTCTTCATCGCGATTTTCAGCTGTTGTGCATTTTCATCGAAACTGACCGGTATGATGGTATGCCTTTCTGCGATCTCTTTTGGAATCAGGGCAAGCGCGCCCTGGTCCGGAATTACCGTGCTCAGATCAACACTGCCCACACCCAGGATCTTGCCAAGCACATCGCGCATGACCGATTCGGAGACAAAGCCCAGCGATACCAGAATTTCTCCGATCAGGCGATAATTCTTCTTTTGCTCGGTCAGTGCAATCTCGACCTGGTCATAGGTTACCAGGCCCTTTTCAATCAACTCCTCACCGAGTCGCTTGCGCTTCTTTGTAACCGCAGGTGCATTCATGGCTGTATCGACCCCAGGTAGGCGAGCCGGCTCTTCACTGCATCCGTGGAAAAACTGATATTCTTGCCTGTCGCCAGTTCAAGACTGTCTTGATAGTAGGCTTTTGCTTCCCGGTGTTTCCCCAACTGGTCGAGGCTCACCGCCAGGTTATAGGCATAGTCCGGGTTATTGCTGTCAGCTTTCCACGCGTTAAAAAAGGCCTGCTGCGCTTCCGGCCAGCTTTTTTTCTGCACGTAAAGATTACCCAGCGCAAACTGCAGATGTGAATCGTCAGGACGGTACTCTATCAACTGCTTCAACCTTGACTCACTCAGGTTACTGCCATTGGTCTGCGCGATGTTGGCCAGCCCGGCATGTGCATGCGGGTCCCTTGGGTCACGCTCGAGCAAGCCGATGTAGATATCCCTGGCCTTGTCTATTTCTTCCTGCTGAAGCGCAACAGCGGCTATTCCC
>CP070838.1:1335785-1350167 GCA_020341835.1 Thiotrichales bacterium
TGTTATTACTTTTCCTAGCGTGATCATATTGCCACCACCTTAAAAAATTACTCTTCTGCCATGCTATAGAGGAATTGTCCGATGATTTGTTCCAGAACAAGGGCTGATTGTGTTAACTCAATTTCGCTGCCTGACTTGAGAAATTCTTCTTCCGCACCGGGCTGCAAACCGATGAACTGCTCGCCGAGCAGGCCGGACGTCAGCACACTGGCGCCTGTATCGACCGGAAACTTATCATACTCGGGATCGATCGACATGATCACACGGGCTTCATAGCCCTCGGAATCATATTCGATATCGACTACCTGGCCGACTCTGACGCCACTGGCAGAAACCGGTGAACGCACCTTGAGGCCGCCAATATTGTCAAACCGGGCCGTTATCGTATAGCCATCATCACCAGTATAGTTCGCCAGATTGCTTACTTTCATCGCCAGCATGAAAAGTGCAGCCAGACCGGCCGCGACGAACAGCCCCACCGCAATTTCAATCGTACGTGTAGTACCCATATTTCCCCCGTTTATTCATTGAACATCAGCGCTGTCAGTACAAAATCCAGACCCAGTATGGCGAGTGAGCTGTGAACCACGGTCCGGGTCGTGGCCTGCCCCAGGCCTTCCGATGTCGGCACGCAGTCGTAGCCTTCAAATACTGCAATCCAGACGACAACAAAGCCGAATACCGCACTCTTGATCATGCCGTTGGCCAGATCGTGGTACAGGTCAACCTTGGCGATGGCCTGCGACCAGAAGGCACCCGCATCCAGACCGAGCAGTTCAACCGCAACCAGATAGCCGCCCATGACACCGACTGCACTGAAGATAGCCGCCAGTAACGGCATCGATATAAAACCGGCCAGAAACCGGGGTGCCACCACGCGCTCGATCGGATTAACCGCCATCATCTCCATTCCGGAGAGCTGCTCGGTTGCTTTCATCAGGCCGATTTCCGCGGTCAATGCCGAGCCCGCCCTGCCGGCAAACAACAGCGCCGTGACGACGGGACCGAGTTCACGCAACAGCGAAAGCACCACCATCACACTGACCGAATCTTCGGCACCGAAATCGACCAGCGCATTATAGGCCTGCAGCGCGATCACCATACCGACAAACAAACCGGCAACAACAATGATCAGCAGGGTCTGCACACCCACCGAATACATCTGTCGTATCAACAGACTCGGCCGGAACAGCATGCCTTGCATCGCCGGAAGTACCTGAAGCAAAAAGATATGCCCACGCCCGAGGCGCTGTACCGACGACAGGCTTTTTTGACCGAGCGACTGTAATCTGTCGAACAACATCAGCGCGGCTTCCCGGCCAGCAGGTCATCCAGCAATGGCTCGGCAGGATAATGAAACGGCACAGGGCCGTCAGCAAGCCCGTCGATGAACTGCTTGATCCAGCGTGAATCGCTGGCCTTGAGCTCGTCCGGGTGGCCATGCGCAACCACCTGTGCATCTGATATCACGTAAGCATAATCTGCAATTGAGAGCGTTTCCCGCACGTCATGCGACACGACGATACTGCAGATATCCAGTACATCATTGAGTTCGCGAATCAGCTTGACCAGAACACCCATCGAAATCGGATCCTGTCCGGTGAAGGGTTCGTCGTACATAATCATCATCGGATCCAGTGATATAGCGCGGGCCATGGCAACACGCCGCGCCATCCCGCCCGACAGCTCGGAGGGCATTAACCCGGCGGCACCACGCAGACCGACGGCATTCAGCTTGAGCAATACCAGCTGACGAATCATGCCCTGACTCAATCGCGTGTGCTCACGTAGCGGGTAGGCGACATTTTCGAACACGGTGAGGTCTGTCAGCAGTGCGCCTGACTGAAACATCATACCCATGCGCTTTCTCAGCGCGTACAGCTGCGAGGTCTTCAGCCTGTGGACATTCTGGCCGTCAACTTCGATGCTGCCCGCATCGGGCTGCAGCTGGCCGCCGATCAGCTTCAGCAGGGTTGTCTTACCGGTACCGCTCGGGCCCATGATGGCAGTTACACCCTTGCGCGGGATATCCATGTCTATACCATCAAGGATCATGCGTTCACCGCGACTGAACCTCAGGTCGCGGATCTTAATCAGTGTGTCGCTCAAGTCTGGCCCCTTGGGTGCCTGGTCTCAGGTCGTATTGTTATTATCCGGGCTGGTATTGTATGCGCTTGTCAGGGCCGATGCATCCGTTAGATGCCGCCATCACCCGATTTTAGTTGATTATGGCGCACTTTCGAGTAACCTTCTGCACTCGCACTGGAGCAGTTTTACCCGATACATGACATCGCCGCTTTCCGGCCAGGTCACGGGCGCAGGAGGAGCGACCAGCGCCCTGCTTTGTCGGCCAACGGATATTGCTGTATTTTAATGAGCCCGACGATACCGAGATAAGTCCTTATGGCACCAACGGATTTCAAAAAACTGGGGCTGGCAGTTGTGGAAACCGAACTGGCTTCGGTGGAACAGCTGAAGCAAAGAATCGATGACAGTTTTGCCCAGGCCTGCGAGCTTATGTTTGCCTGCAAGGGCAGAATCGTCGTTACCGGCATGGGTAAATCCGGGCATATAGCGGGCAAAATAGCGGCCACGCTTGCCAGTACCGGCAGCCCGGCCTTCTTCGTTCACCCCGGCGAGGCCAGCCATGGTGACCTGGGTATGATCACACCAAATGATGTGGTGCTGGCGCTGTCCAACTCGGGCAACACCGAAGAAATTCTCACCATCGTGCCGATTATCAAGCGCCTCGGGGTGCCGCTGATCAGCATGACCGGGAGCACCGATTCGCCACTGGCGACTGAAGCAACGATTAACCTTGATGTTAGTGTGGAAAAAGAAGCCTGCCCGCTGGGGCTTGCACCCACCTCGAGCACGACCGTCGCCCTTGTGATGGGTGATGCCCTCGCCGTCGCCCTGCTCGATGCCAGGGGCTTCACCGAAGAAGACTTTGCGCTGTCACACCCGGGAGGCAGCCTCGGCCGCAGACTGTTACTGCATGTTTCCGATATTATGCATACCGGTGAAGGCATACCGCGCATTTCTCCCGACGCCAGCATCTCGGAGGCCTTGCTGGAAATGAGCAGCAAGGGCATGGGCATGACCGCGATTGTCGATCAGGATGACAGGGTGCTGGGTATCTACACCGACGGCGACCTGCGCAGAACCCTGGACAAAAAGATCGATCTGCAACACACACGGATTGATCAGGTGATGACAGAAAACTGCAAAACCGTCGATACGCAGGACCTGGCCGCACTGGTGCTCAAGTTGATGGAGGACGCCAAGATCAACGGCGCGCTGGTCACCGACGCTGATAACCGGCTGATCGGCGCACTCAATATGCACGACCTGCTGAGGGCGGGGGTCATGTAAACAAATGAAAAGTGAATAACGAATAGTTAATAATGATTGGCACTGCAGACGTTGTTATTATTAATTATTCATTATTAATTGTTCATTGAGTTACTATGCAGGATATTCTAGACAAAGCAAAGAAAATCGAGCTCGTCATCTTCGATGTGGACGGCGTTATGACTGACGGCAGCCTGTTTATGGGTGATGATGGTCAGGAGTACAAGGCGTTCAACTCCCTCGACGGTCATGGCATGCGCATGCTGCAGGAGGGCGGGATTACCGCGGCCATTATCACCGGAAGAAAATCCAATGTTGTTGAACACCGCATGAAAGACCTCGGGATTACCCGTGTCTACCAGGGGTATCGCGATAAAATACCGGCATACGAGGCATTAATGGACGACATCGGGCTCGAAAAAAACCAGGTTGCCTACGTCGGTGATGATGTTGTCGATCTGCCGATCATGACCCGTGTCGGCTTCGCCATAGCCGTACAGGACGCCCATGCCTACGTGAAAAAACATGCTCACTGGATTACTCAGAACAATGGCGGCCAGGGAGCTGTACGTGATGTCTGTGAGCTGATACTGGAAGCCAGAGGCCTTTTGACACAGACGCTCGAGTCCTATCTGTATAATCCTCAATGAACAAACAATTCACACTGCTGACCCTGGCAATCATTGCGATGATTGGCGTCTGGGCTGTTCTGGAGGCCCCTGAAGAGGCCCCGGTTGTCGCCAGGGAACCGCATTTTGTTGACGCTTATGTCGTGGACTTCACCATGCTGTCGATGGATGAAAATGGACAGCCCTATTACACATTGACCGCGGACCTGATGGAACATTTCAATGACACCGGCGAGGCAGAAGTCACCGAGCCCGTTTTCAACATCAAGCGGGACGAGGACGCATGGATTATCAGTGCCCGAAAAGGCACAATCGATGATGACAACATCTGGGTAACGCTCATTGACGATGTCGTCATGCTGCAAAAGAATACCCCCACACCGATGCGGCTCGAAACCAGTAAAATGAGCTTCAATACCCGTACGCAGATAGCCAACACCGACAGGCAGGTCGATATCACACAGGGTGAACTTTCGTTAAGATCGAACGGCATGGTCTTCAATAACGTAACCGGCAACCTGGAATTGCTCGCAGGTGTAAACGGAACCTATGTTAGTCAATAAGCATTCCCTGATAACTTTCACGCTTTGCTGCCTGTTTACCGGCGCCGCTAACGCCGTAAAAAAGCCCGAAGACCTGACGAAAGCACCGATCAATATTTATGCTGACTATATGAAATACGAGTTACAGAGTGGCGTCAGCACCTACCAGGGTGATGTCCGCGTAACGCAAAGCACGATGGAGCTGACCGGTGACAAGGTGATTGCGGTACAGAAGGACAAGGTGCTTAAAAACATCAAAGTGACTGGCTCACCGGCAACCTACCGCCAGCTGGCCGAAGACGGCAACTATATCAATGCCCAGAGTATGCAAATGGAGTACCAGGCCGACAAAAACAGACTGGTACTGAGTAACAAGGCGCGCCTGGAACAGGCCGGCTCGGTCATGGAAAGCGACCAGATCATATACGACACGGTTAATGAGGTCGTTATCGCAGGCGACGACAAGACCAATAAACGCGTCAATATTACGATCACACCCGAAGACATCAAAAAGCAGTGACTATGCCTGAACTGCAAGCCGAAAACCTGGTGAAGCGCTATAAAGCACGAACTGTTGTCAAGGATGCAACGATGAGTGTCTGCAGCGGCGAAGTCGTCGGTCTTCTGGGCCCGAACGGCGCAGGGAAAACCACCAGCTTCTACATGATGGTTGGCCTGGTTAAAGCCGATGAAGGCAGGATCTTTCTGGACGGCAAAGACATCACCAACATGCCCCTGCACGCCCGGGCCCAGCTCGGGATCGGTTATCTTCCCCAGGAAGCATCGGTTTTCAGAAAACTGTCAGTCGAAGACAACATCATGGCGATCCTGGAGGCGCAGAAACTCAGCCGCGAAAAACGTGAGGAGCAGCTGCAGATGCTGCTCGAGGAACTGCAGATCGAACACATCCGGGACAGCCTCGGAATGAGCCTCTCCGGTGGCGAACGCAGGCGCGTGGAAATCGCCCGGGCGCTAGCCTCAAAACCGGCATTTATCCTGCTGGATGAGCCTTTTGCGGGTGTAGACCCGATTTCGGTGATCGATATCCAGAAAAGCATCGAACATTTGATAAGCCTCAATATCGGCATTCTCATCACCGATCATAATGTACGTGAGACCCTCGGAATATGCCATCGCGCATATATATTGAGCGATGGTATGATTATTGCGCACGGTCAGCCGGATGAAATTCTCGAAAATGATCAGGTGCGCGAAGTCTATCTAGGTCACGATTTTCGACTATAAATAGGTATAGAGAACGCTTGAACAGCCAACCAGATACAGGAGACATATCCGGAAGCGGATCAGGGCACAGTTAAGCCGTCACCTGGCCATACTATTGTCGATAAAGCCCTGATTAATCAGCCAGCCCGTTTCCAGTACCACGTATGAAACCATCCCTTCAGCTAAAGCTTGGTCAACATCTGACGATGACACCGCAGCTGCAGCAGGCAATCCGCCTGCTACAGCTGTCGACCATGGACCTGCAGACGGAGATCCAGCAGACCCTGGAAGAGAATCCGATGCTGGAGATGGATGAGGACAGCCCGGGCAGCGAACAGAACCCCCAGGAAAAAAGCGAGACCGAGCTCACTCAACAGGATGAGCAGCTGGATCTGGAGCGTAGCGAGGATCTGCCCGACGAGCTGCCGGTGGACAGCGAATGGGAGGATATTTACGATATTGCGAGTGCCGGTATCAGCAATGCCGCCCAGGCGAGCGGCGAGAACATCAACGATTACCTGGAAAATCAGAGCATCGAGGGTGATACGCTCTCGGATCACCTGCTCTGGCAACTCAGGAATATGTCCACCAGCGACACCGACTTTGCGATCGGCGTCGCTATAATCGACGCCATCAATGACGACGGCTACCTGACGGAAAGCATCGAGGATATCCACGCCGGCCTGGTCGACGAAATCGATATCGAACTCGATGAGGTCGAGGCCGTGCTGCACCTGATTCAACGCTTTGACCCACTGGGTGTGGGTGCCCGCGATCTGAAAGAATGCCTGCTGTTGCAGCTGGAACAGTTTGATGACAGCACCGAGGGGCTGGCCGATGTCCGCGTCCTGGTCCGCGACCATCTCGAACAGATCGGCAACCGGGATTATGCGCGCCTGCTCAAATCGACGCGCCTGTCGGAACAGCGGCTGCAGGAACTGATCACCTTCATTCAGTCGCTGAATCCCAAACCCGGCTCCACCATTTCACCGAACCGTGCCGAGTACATTATTCCGGATATCTTTGTACGCAAGATCAACGGCGAATGGATTGTAACTTTGAATCCCGAAGCAGCACCCCGATTAAGGATCAACCCGCTTTATGCCGGATATGTCAAAAAGTCAGGTCGTGACAAGGACAGCAGCTATATGAGAAACAGCATGCAGGAAGCGCGCTGGTTTCTTAAAAGTCTGCAAAGCCGCAGCGATACCCTGCTCCGCGTCGGCAAGGCCATCGTCGACCGTCAACGACTGTTCCTTGAATACGGCGACGAAGGCATGAAACCAATGGTGTTGCGCGATATCGCAGATGAACTGGAAATGCACGAGTCCACGATATCCCGGGTCACCACCCAGAAATACATGCATACGCCGCGTGGCGTCTATGAATTCAAGTTTTTCTTTTCCAGCCACGTCAGCACCGCTGACGGTGGTGAATGCTCCGCCACGGCCATCCGCGCCATGGTGAAAAAGCTGATCGAAAACGAAAACCCGCGAAAACCGATGAGCGATAACAAGATTTCTGCCTTCCTGGTCAAGGAAGGCATTAATGTTGCTCGCCGAACTGTGGCAAAATACAGGGAGGCGATGTCCATTCCACCCTCAAACGAGCGCAAACGCCTGGTTTGAGGCCAATAGGAGAGAATTATGCAAATTAATCTGACTGGTCACCATGTTGATATCACAGATTCGTTAAGAAATTATGTCAATGAAAAAATGGGGAAGTTGGAACGTCATTTCGACAAGGTCAGCAACACACACGTCATTCTGACACTGGAAAACCTGGATCACATTGCTGAAGCCACCGTGCACATGAGTGGTAATGATATTTTTGCTGAAGCCAGCGAAGGTGACATGTATGCAGCGATTGACTCTCTTGTCGACAAGCTTGATCGCCAGGTCAAAAAGCACAAGGAAAAACTGAAAAACCACCTGCATCACAGACAGAGTGAAATACCGCAAGTCTGATGGAACTATCTCAGCTGGTCACCACGGACTCTGTTGTTTGCAATGCTGATATCAGCAGCAAAAAACGCGCCCTGGAATTTCTCGCCGAACTACTTGCGAAAGAATCTTCGACGGCGGACGCCTTCGATATCTTTCAACATCTGACAGAGCGCGAAAAACTGGGCTCAACCAGTCTCGGGCATGGGGTTGCATTACCCCATGCCCGCACCAGCACCAGCGACAAGGCCATCGGTGCTTTCATCAAGCTCGAACAAGGCATCGATTTCGACAGCCCTGACAATAAACCCACAGACCTGTTATTTGCGCTCATGGTGCCGGAGCACTACACCGATGAGCATCTCAAGATACTTGCAAGTTTGGCCAGCTGTTTCAGTGATGAAGTGCTGTGTCATAATCTACGCACATCTGACACATCTGAAGAATTATACAAAAGGCTGACCGGCTGGCACGTCACTAGTCAGGCATCATGACCGAAGTTCTGTCTGCCGAATCCATCATCGTCAATCTCTCGAGTCAGATTGACTTTGACTGGATAGCTGGACAGGAAGACCCGGATCTCCCGTTACATACGATCAACGCCACCCAGCATGCAACCCTGGTCGGCCACCTCAACCTTGTCCATAAAAATCTCATTCAGGTCATTGGCAGAACTGAATGCGAATACCTGCAGGGACTCGAAGAGAATTTTCGCGAAAACATGCTGAATGAGATTTTTTCAGCACACCCGGCAACCATCATCATGGCCGATGGCATACCCGTACCCGATATGCTGATCGGTTACGCCAACAAATTCCACATACCCCTGCTCAGCTGCAAGACTGACAGTAATGAAGTCGTTGATATCGCCCGCTATTACCTGCACAACATTTTCTCCGAAAAGGAGGTTATACACGGTGTCTTCATGGAAGTCCTCGGCACAGGCGTACTTATAACCGGCGAGAGCGCCATAGGTAAAAGCGAACTTGCACTTGCACTGATCTCCAGAGGCCACCGCCTGATCGCAGATGATGCACCGGAGTTCACCCGCACTGGCCCGGAAATTCTCGACGGCAGAAGCCCGAGTGTTCTCAAGGACTTCATGGAAGTCCGCGGACTGGGGGTAATCAATATACGCGACATGTACGGTGATAACGCACTCAAAAGGAACAAATACCTTCGGCTGATCATCCACCTGCAACGCCTCAGTGAGAAAGAATATGCGCAACTGGACCGACTTGAGGGCGAACGCAAAATTCGCACCATCCTCGGCATTGACATCCCGCAAATCCTGATTCCGGTAGCGCCTGGCAGGAATATCGAAGTCATGGTTGAAGCAGCTGTCAGAAACCACATTCTCAGCGCGTCAGGAAATAACGCGACGGAGAAATTCATACAGCTGCAACAACTCGCAATCAACGGACAACCATCATAGCAGTCGATGAATCTGATAATTATCAGCGGTCTCTCCGGATCCGGTAAAACAGTTGCCCTGCATACGCTCGAAGACCAGGACTACTACTGCGTTGATAATCTTCCGCTGGGCCTGTTGCCCGAGTTTGTAGATCGCGTCCTGGACAGGACCATACAGCCGTATGACAACATTGCTGTAGGTATAGACGCACGCAGCGCCTCACATGACCTTCGCCGTTTTTCTGAAATTATCAAGCCTGTACGCGAACAGGACATCAACATTGAAGTCATCTACCTGCAGGCAGAGCTAGGTACGCTGATCAAGCGTTTCAGTGATACACGAAGACGACATCCGCTGACACGCAAAGGCCTGCCTCTGGCGGAAGCAATCGAAATTGAAAAAAACCTGCTTAGCGATATCGCATCAGGATCCGATCTTTTCATCGACACCACTTTCACAAATGTTCACCAACTTCGCGACCTGATCAAGCAGCAGGTCGCAAACCGCGAGCGCAAGAATGGCCTGTCGGTCCTGTTCCAGTCATTTGGCTTCAAGCATGGTACACCAACAGATTCGGACTTCGTGTTTGATGTACGCTGCCTGCCAAACCCCCATTGGGAACCGACGCTTCGCCCGCTTACCGGACTCGACCAGGAAGTCATCGAGTTTCTACAGGACCATGCAGAAGTCGTGCAGATGAAGAGCTATATTCGAGATTTTCTGCATAACTGGATTCCGAAATTCGAGCAGCAAAACCGCTATTATCTGACAATATCCATAGGTTGTACGGGCGGACAACATAGGTCAGTATATATTGCACAGCAATTGTCCGATGACTTCAGGGACAAGGTTGATACGGTATCGATTCGCCACAGAGAACTTGAATAAATGTGACAAACAACATGAGCGTCGCACTGTTACTCGTTACACATAACAATATCGGCAAGGATATGCTTATGATCACCAGCTCGATACTAAATGACGAGCTGAACAATGTTGCATATGTTGAAGTCCCCATGGATGCCGATGTTGACAGCATACGAAATAAAGTTTCCGCCGAACTGGCCAAACTGGCCACAGACAACGGCTTGCTGATACTCACTGACAGTTACGGCAGCACACCCTGTAATATTGCCTATGATTTTCTTGACGCCGATAACAGGATCCTGATCAGCGGCCTTAATCTTCCGATGCTTATCCGCATCATGAATTACAGATCGCTACCCCTTGACGAGCTAAAGGATATCGCCGTTGAAGGCGGCAAACACGGCATTGTTTCCAGGACGAATTAAAAAATGGAAGCCAGCCGCAACGTAGAGATCGTGAACAAACTTGGCATGCACGCGCGCGCCGCAGCCAAGTTCGTAAAGCTTGCCACCAGTTTCAGCAGCGATATAGACATCGAGAAAGACTCGCGGCGCGTGAACGCCAAGAGTATTATGGGGGTTATGATGCTGGCGGCCAGCAAAGGCTCAACCGTAACCCTGCACGCAAAGGGAAGTGATGCTGAAAAAAGCCTCGACGCACTTGAACAACTGATTAATGACCGGTTTGATGAAGATGAATAATTGAGCAAACACAAGAGTAAGAGTATTAGCTTTTGAGCATAATTCTTAATGGTATTGGAGTATCGCGTGGCATAGCTATAGGCAATGCCTACGTATACGTACGCGCTACGACTGAAGCAACCGAATACCATATCCCCGCCAAATACCACGACAAGGAAATCGAAAGACTGCGGCAGGCTCTGAAGGAATCCAGCATGCAATTGCACGAAATCCGCAACAAGATTTCGGCAGACACGCCTGAAGACATACTGGCCTTTATCGATTCACACCTGCTGATGCTGGAAGACCCGGCATTTAGCGAAGGCTCCGAGGCCATTATCAGGGAATTCTCATGCAATGCCGAATGGGCTTTACAGGTTCAGTGTGACCGCCTGGTCCAGGTATTTGACGAAATGGAAGACCCCTACCTGAGGACACGCAAGGACGATGTCATTCATGTTGTACAGAGAATACAACACACCCTGGTAGAGGAACCCGAATCAAAATCAGAACCGGTAAAACTCAAGGGCCGCATCATCATATCGGACGATCTGACGCCGGCCGACACCTTGATGATGCAGCATCAGAAAGTAGCGGCATTTGTTACTGAATTCGGCGGACCGCTTTCCCACACCGCGATACTGGCGCGCAATCTCGGTATACCGGCGATCGTCGGCGTGCACAACGCCCGACAACTGATCCACCCGACAGAACAGTTGATCATTGACGGCAACTACGGCGTTGTTATCGGCGAACCCGACGCACGTTCTCTGAAACACTACAGAAGGCTGCGCCACCAGAGCGTTGTACGCAGGCGGCGTCTTAACCAGCTGGTCAACAAACCTGCGGTAACAAAGGACGGTGTCCATATCCTGATTCAGGGCAACATAGACCGGCCCGAGGACATTCGCAAACTCAAACAGTACGACAATACCGGCGTTGGTCTATACCGCACCGAAATGCTGTTCCTGGAAAACGACCAGTATGTTGACGAGGAATCACAGTTCAAAACATACAAGCGTGCACTGTTCCGCCTGAAGGGCAAACCATTGACCATCCGTACACTCGACCTCGGTGCCGACAAGGAAATCCAGGAATCCATGGGTCAGGGTCCGATGGCTCACAATCCGGCCATGGGCCTGCGTGCGATAAGGCGCTGCCTTAAAGAACCCGAGCATTTTATTCATCAACTCTGCGCCATCATGCGTGTTGCCGCCTATGGCGACGTCAAAATGATGATCCCGATGCTGACCAGCATCGAAGAACTGGAACAGGTGACCGCACTGATAGACCATGCCCGCGAACTACTGCGACATCGCAAGGTTCGTTTCAATGACAAGATCGAAATCGGCGCGATGATCGAGGTGCCCGCTGCAGCACTATCCTCGGAGACCTTCGCGGACCGGCTGGATTTCCTCTCGATCGGCACCAATGACCTGATCCAGTACACACTGGCCATTGACCGCATCGACGATGAAGTCAGCTATCTCTACAATCCACTGCATCCCGCTGTACTGCAATTGATCAGAAAAACGATCGAATCAGGCAAAAAGGCCCGGGTGCCGGTATCCATGTGCGGAGAAATGGCCAGCGACCCCCGCTACACGCGCCTGCTACTCGGCATGGGTCTGAATTATTTCAGTGTTCCACCCAACGCCATTCTCGAAGTCAAGAACATCGTCAATAACAGCAATGCCAGCAAGCTGCACAGCAAGGCACGCAGAATCATGAGCTGTCATGATATTAATGAAATCGAATCGCTGGTCGACAAGCTAAACAGTTAATACCCCCTCGAAATTCTGAAAAATCCAGTGGCGTGCTAGACTCCGTCAGCAATCGCACAGCCTCAACGGTGTGTTTCCGGCAATCAGGTGATGATTGAGCATGACAGACATTGATCCCGTCGAAAAAACCGAGTCCCAACTGCAAGTGCTGTCATCGGCAATGACGACGGGCACGATGCAGCATGCGCGCCGCATGCTGAATGAGCTGGTTCCCGCCGAAATCGCCGACCTGCTCGAGTCCCTGCCGCATACCGAACGCAACCTGCTATGGGACCTGGTCGATCCTGAAAAGGAAGGTGAAGTATTGCTGGAAGTGGGTGACGAAGTCCGCACTACGCTGATACGCGACATGCCGCTCGAGGACCTGGTCAATGCCACTGAAGGCATGGACGTCGATGACCTCGCTGACTTTGTACAGGCCTTGCCCGACAAGGTCACTGCCGAAGTGCTGACATCGATGGATTCACAGCGCAGAAGACGGCTGGAATCCATCCTGTCATACCCGGAGGACAGTGCCGGCGGCCTGATGAACACCGACACCATCACTGTACGCCCTGAGGTAACACTGGAAATCGTGCTGCGTTATCTGCAGCGACTGGGCGAACTGCCCAATAACACCGACAACCTCATCGTCACCAACCGCGATAATCGCTACATCGGGACACTGCCGTTAACGACACTGCTCACAACCGATCCGCACGCTTACGTGGTCGACGTGATGAGTCGTGAGATTGAGGCGATTCCTGCCGATACAGAAGATGACAGCGTTGCCAGGATCTTCGAAGACCATGACCTGCTGTCCGCGCCTGTGGTCGATGACAAGATGCGACTGCTGGGCCGAATCACGGTCGACGACGTCGTCGACGTTATCCGTGACGAAGGCGACCACTCGGTCATGAGCATGGCCGGCCTGCCCGAAGAGGAGGATCTGTTCGCACCGGTGATACCCAGTTCACGCCGTCGCGCCCTCTGGCTCGGGATCAATCTGATCACCGCGTTCATGGCTTCCTGGGTAGTCTCAAATTTCGAAGGCACGCTGGAGAAGGTCGTCGCCATCGCCGTGTTGATGAACATCGTTGCCAGCATGGGCGGCATTGCCGGCACACAGACACTGACCCTGGTCACACGCGGACTGGCCCTGGGTCAGGTCAGCCGGCAAAATCGTGTCTGGCTGCTATCGAAAGAACTCATCGTCGGCATGCTGAATGGCATCGTCTGGGCACTGGTGGTCGGCGGCATCGCCTTCCTCTGGTTCAAACAGGCCAATATCGGTATCGTCATCGCAGCCGCGATGATCATCAACCTGATCATTGCCGCCTTTTCCGGCGCCGCAATTCCCCTGATGCTCAGAAAGCTGGGAATCGACCCCGCCATCGCCGGCAGCGTTGTCGTCACCACCGTCACCGACATCGTCGGCCTGTTCGTATTCCTCGGCCTGGCAACGATCTTCCTGATCTAATCATTGTCGCAACCCAAAGGCGCAGAGACGCAAAGGCCGTCAGGCATTTTTTAGTCCGCAAATGAACGCAAATAAACGCGAATGTATTTCATGTAATCTCGCCCTGCGGTCGAGAGAACATACTGTTGTTTACGCGATTAACGCAGGCTTGCATAAGCGCAGCGTTGCAGGCACACCAATACCAGATTTGCGTTAATTAGCGTTCATTTGCGGACAAATACCCTGTGCAGCCTTTGCATCTCTGCGCCTTCGCGTTATAGGTATTTAACCTTTTTTATTCGCCGCTATACGCAATCGCAAGGCGTTGAGTTTGATGAAGCCTTCGGCGTCTTTCTGATCGTAGGCGCCGGCATCGTCTTCGAAGGTGGCGATGTTTTCATCGAACAGCGAATCATCGGAACGGCGGCCGACGACTTCGACATTGCCCTTGTACAGTTTGAGACGAACATCGCCGTTAACATTGAGCTGCGATGCATCGATCATCTG
>CP070838.1:1350267-1355351 GCA_020341835.1 Thiotrichales bacterium
AATAGTCAGCAATACTTTACCAATTACACTTAAAGTAAATTCTAAAATTGGGACTGTGAACTTGGTCACAGTTTGCTTGCAATCATCGCGCTTTTCGGTAAATTGACTTTCATAACCCCCCTTCTGAGAAAAGGTGGGTAAAGCCCTGAAAATAAAACGATTTAACACGTCAGGGTTTCTTAACCAGAGCTAATTCCCGAATGCAAAATTCGGGCTCGAAGACAACAATCCGGAGAGAGATACAATGAGCAATGTAGCATATATCAATGAAGTTACGGCTGAAAAACAGGCCTATGCCGATCAATCGCAACTAAAAACCTATTACGACAGCAAAAACAAGATTGGCTGGTTCCTGATGAAAGGCGCGCCGCGTCCCTCGTTTACCCTGAGGCTCCTGGATGATATCAGTCAGTATCTCGAAAACGTCAAGGTAGAAATGGATGAGACCGACGGGGAGAAGTACGACTACCTGGTCGTCGGTTCAGATGTGGAAGGGGTGTTTAACCTTGGCGGAGATCTGGAATTGTTCAAAAAGTATATACAGAACAGAAACCGGGATGGGTTATTTGCCTATGCCAAGAAATGTATCGATATCCTTTATCAGAACATGTTTCATTACAATCTCGACCTGACGACCATCTCCCTGATTCAGGGTGATGCGCTCGGCGGTGGTTTCGAGGCAGCCCTGTCGAGTAATGTCATCATCGCCGAACGTGGCGTAAAAATGGGTTTACCGGAAGTTCTGTTCAACCTGTTTCCCGGGATGGGGGCTTACTCACTGCTTTCCCGAAGAATCGGATTTGCCGAAGCGGAAAAGATGATTCTGAGTGGCAGCCTTTATACGGCCGAACAGCTATACGAAATGGGTGTCGTCGACATTCTGGCCGAAAAAGGCGAGGGCGAGGTCGCTGTTTATCGTTATATCAAAAATGCGTCCAGAGCCAATAATACCTTCAGGTCGATGCAAAAACTCAAGGATATCTGCAATCAGGTAAGCTACGAGGAGTTGCTGAATATTGCCAAGGTCTGGACTGATGCGGCATTGAAACTAAGCCCAAAGGACCTGCGCATGATGGAAAGACTGGTACGTCGGCAGAATACCAGGGTCGAGGCAAAGGCCTGATTTACTGATCAGTCGTTTTACCCGGATAAACTTCTTCGTTAGCCACCGTAACTGCATTTTTTAATGCAGTTACGGTACTGTTAAACACGTCCTCCACCTGGTAGCACATCTGGTTGATCTTGTCGCTTCCCATGTCATAGGGCTTCAGCGCTTCGGCCTGTTGGCAAACATCCACCAGCTTACCGGCACTGAGCTCGGTCGCGGACCCTTTCAGGGCATGCAGGTTCTCGCGGTACTCGAGATAATCATCGAACATCGCTTTTTTAATGTTTAGCACATGCTGGGCACCTTCCTTCTCGAAGTTTTTCACCAGGGTGCTAATGAAATTGGAATCTTCTCCAAGAATATCGAGTTCGTACAGCACGACATTGTCGTACCAGTCGGAGGGTGGATAAGTACTTTGTAACTGCGTAAGAACATCTTTCGGTGGCGGTTTGATCGCTTTCACCTTACGGATATTGCGGGACAGCGACGCGATGCATTCGAGCAGTCCGCGGGCATCGATGGGCTTGGTCAGAAAACGGTTGGCGCCAGCGGCGATCGAGGTTTCCTTGGCCTCTGGCGTTGCATCGGCGGTCAACATGATGACCGGCAGTTGTGCACTGGTGTCCATGAAGCGCAGGGTTTTGACAACCTCGACTCCAGATACTTCCGGCATGTTCATATCCAGAACCAGCATGTCGATTTTGTCGAGTTCGTCGCTGAGAATATCGAGCGCTTTTTCCCCGGTATTGGCGATGCGTACATTGTGACCAGCGTTGCGCAGTATGCCTTCGATGACTTGCTGATTTACCTCGTTGTCCTCGGCTACCAGTATGTTCAGTGCCGCCGCACCCGCCTGCTTGGCATAGTGTTCGGCCATGGTGACAATTTTGCTGTCATTCAGGTTGACGCTCTGGGCCGCGTGTAATGCATTGAACAGGAGCCGTTTTTCTTCGGGATTCGCAATCGTCGAGATGTAATAATGATTCGACTTGTTAGCATCAATCATGGTGTCGGAGGAATTGATCAATACCAACGACGTGTCTTCCAGCAAACCTTCCGATTTGACCATTTGCGCGAACTGCACCGCGTTGATATCGCTCAGGCATGCCTGATCGACGACGACTGTTTCATAGGGATTAGTATCATCGTCGGCCTGAATCATTTGCGACAGTGCCCGGGAAGAGGTGCGTACCCAGTCGAAATTGACCTGCCAGTACTTGAAGGCCGGCCTGACGATACTGGCCGTATCTTCGCCGGCGAGCAGCAGTACATGATTTTCCGAAATACTGGTCTCCGGATTGCTGCTGGCAAGAAACGGAATTTCGAACCAGAAGGTCGAGCCCTTGTCGAGTTCACTGGTGACTCCGATTTGCCCATTCATCAATTCGACCAGTTCCTTGGAAATCGTGGTGCCGAGTCCACTACCACCAAACGCACGGCTGGTACTTTCATCCGCCTGGGTAAAGTCGTCGAAAATCTTGTCGATGTTTTCTGTTGCGATACCAATGCCGGTGTCGGTGATTTCGAAACGTATACGTGGTGTCGACTCGGTGCCGCCAATCAGTCGGACTGACAGGATTACCGATCCTTTCTCGGTAAACTTGATCGCGTTGTTGACCAGGTTGATCAGTACCTGGCGCAGGTGTTGTTGATCGCCCTTGAGCGCAAACGGGGTTTCCGGATCGAAGGTACAGGAAACGGTCAGGTCCTTTTTTTCGCCCATCGGTGCGAGCATGTAGATCACCGAATTAACCAGACCGTGCAGGTCAAAATCCTTGGATTCGATCAGAATCTTGCCGGCTTCGATCTTGGCGATATCGAGCACGTTTTCGATCAACTCGAGCAGGGTATTGGCAGAGCTGTGCATCGTGTTGACCAATTCCTTTTGTTCGTAGTTCAACTTGGTTTCGCGCAGCAGGTCACCCATACCGATGACACCGTTCAACGGCGTTCTTAACTCATGAGACATATTGGCCAGGAAACGACTCTTGGCCTGGTTAGCCTGTTTGGCCATATCGATCGCGGCATGCAGTTTCTTGATCAGAAATGCGGCGTACAGCGGCAGCAGGGCCAGCATCAGCAACAGACTGACGGCAAACGAGCGATGATCCTGCCAGAAAGGACCCCAAATCACTGCGGCCAGGAAGCCGGTAAGGGCAATTCCCTGGGAGATAAACAGGTATTGCGTACCGTACCTGAAGCCGTTACCTAGTATGACCCATAGATACAGCAGGAAAATCGGCACGCTGTCGCCGCCGGACAGGAACATCACGATCGACAGCGACACCATGTCGTGGGCTGCCCCGGTAACACGGCGGATCGGCGACGCCTGCGGTCGAATGACGATGGCGATAAAGATGCCTAGCGCACCGGTGTAATAATAGATCGTGATCAGGCTCGGCAGCGAGGTGATTGCCTGCCTAAAGGTTTCGCCGCTGCCCCATGGAAAACAGAAATAGGCTACCAGCAAGACGCCTATCGCCAGGCGCAACTTGGCCTGCTCGGGTTCAGAGTCCCCGGTTCCCTTGAGTCTTCTATTGAGCCTGGCGAGCAGGCCGGCTTTTGCTTCTGATGTTGCCATGCTTAGCCAAACAGCGACGGTTGTCAGCCGTCGCTGTAGTTTTGATGGATAGCGGTAATATTATCCAGACGCTCGAAAAAAGCTTCTATACAAATCGGGTCGAACTGGGTACCGGCATGTTTGTGTAGATAATCCTGTGCATCCGCGGCGTCCCAGGCGCGCTTGTACGGTCGCGTGGATACCAGCGCGTCATACACATCGGCAACCGCTACAATGCGTGCTACCAGCGGGATATCCTTGCCGGAAAGGCCGTTGGGATAACCGCTACCGTCGAAACGCTCGTGATGATTCAACGCGATAATCGAACCGGTCTGGATATACCGCGACTGGCTATTCGACAGTATCGAGTGGCCGATGACCGTGTGTTGCTGCATCGTCAGCCATTCCTGTTGTTCGAACTTGCCCGGCTTTAACAGGATCTTGTCCTGGATGCCGATCTTGCCGATATCGTGCATCGGCGCGGCGTATTCGATTTCATCGCATTCCTTTTCCGACAGGCCCAGTGCCTCGGCGATCTCGCGTGAGTACTTGGCCATACGTACAACATGGTTGCCGGTCACTTCGTCGCGATACTCGCCCGCCTTGGCCAGCCGCAGCAGGGTCTCGTGCTCGCGCGAAACGATCTGCTGTGTTGCCACCTCGACCTGGCGCGCGAGCCAGTCCGCGCGGTCCTGAATAATTGACTGCTGCTCGTGCAACTTGAGCAGGTTGCGACAACTGGTGCGGCATTCGATCTGGTCGATCGGTCGGGTCAGGAAAGCGGTCGCACCCGCTTCGAGCGCGTCGTAACGCACCGACTTTTCGCTGACCACGGTAATCATCATGATCGGAATATCCTGGCATGCGGGTTTGGCCCGAATCTGTTTGATCAGCTCGACACCATTGATGTCAGGCATGCGATAATCGGTGATTATCAGGTCCGGGTGATGATGATCAAGCCACTGCAGAGCTTGCAGCGGGTTGTCGAACGATTCGACACTGACGTCTTCCTCGGCCTGCTGCATAATCTTGGTGAGTATTGTGCGGCCGGTCGATTCATCGTCGACGATCAATACCTTGCGCTGACGTCTGAGTATGCTCAGCCGACGGGCGTTTTCATACGGTTCGATATTTGAGTCCTTTGGAATATCGGCCTTTTCATCTGTGCTCGAGATCAATTTTTTCACCCCACATTGATTCTGACAGGACCCGACATGTTAACAATATCAATAACTTATGTCGCTTACTTCAACTTATTATTTGGTGCGTTGTTATTCTTCGGAAACTCTTTATATAGAAAGTTTTTCAATATAATCAAGTTTTTATATAAATGAAGTGATAATCTACCTGAGATGTTGGCGGTATCTGTAAATATGTCACATTTTTACCAAAATTCGACCCGTGTCACAAAATCGA
>CP070838.1:1355451-1378473 GCA_020341835.1 Thiotrichales bacterium
CCGTCAGCCCGTCTTCCGGACCATATTCCTTTTCGGCCCCAAGCGCAGCCTCCAGCGATTCGGCGACAGCGGAGACATCGGTTTTGATCTGGTATGCCGCCGCCATGTACACCGGGTTGGTATAGGCCAGCTGGACCTCGTCGCCGACCCTGGTAAGTGTGACACGCTGGCCGGCAATGTAGCCTGCGCGCTCATGGCTGGCTGCGGCTTTCTTCAACGCGCCATTGGTCACGACGATGATGTGCGCACCAGGATAGGGTGAATATTCGCCGGCAATTTCGAAGCCCTGCCCCTTCAGTGCTGTTTTCACGCCGTCAATCTTGTCGGCTATCTCGCCGCTTGATGTTGATGCCAGTACAAATGGCTTCATTTCGCCTTCGGCCCTGGCCGTCAGCGCAACCAGGCCCATCATGACGGCTGCGATGTAGGCCAGCCATCTTGATTTCACTAATATCATGCTTGGTACTCCGGTAAGTGTTATATTTTTTAAGAATTTTCTCGGCAGTCGGGCGGCTGAACACATTTGGATCAGATTTGATGACCACGTAAACATTTGCGGCCCGCTAATGTAATGCAAATCAATGGCCTGATGCAAGAAAATTAGAGTGGGAAATTGCAGGCAGAATCACAATAGCGACGAAAAAAAGCCCCGAGTTAACGGGGCTTTGTTAATTTCGCCAATGAATGGCTCAGATCAGAACTTCCATGCCCAGCCGGCCTGGAGATCCCATTGTGACATCTCGATCTCTACCGTGGTAGCACCGCCGTCAAAGGGATTGGGGCCTTTTACGGTCTCTTCCAGTGCATACATCAGCGCCAGGTTGAGTTCCTGGCTCTTGCCGATCGGCCAGGTCAGGCCACCGGTGACATGATCCTGGATAACGGCAGGTGCGAGGATATTGAACAGGGTTTCAGACTCGGGAATCGGCTGGTCCGAGTGACTGTAACCGACACGCCAGTCGATGTTCGCGGCGGTGAACTGGAAGCCGAGCTTGATGATGCCGATATCTTCCCAGCCAAAGCCGGCGCCGTCAGGTCCGCCCAGACAGGTTGAGCCTGTCGCCAGTGGTAACGGTCCAGTAGGCGGGAAGGTATTGTCCCTGAGGATGGCACCATTCAGCGAGTCGAGGCAGCCGCCACCGGTCAACTTCGACACCGGATTGGAGAGCGATGTGACATCGGTATAGTTGATGCGCTGGTAGTCAGCGACGATCACCGCACTTTTACCGACATCGAACGAGGCACCGAGCGTGTAGGTAGAAGGGATATCGAAATCACCGCTTTCGGCAAACAGTCCCTTGTACTCATCGAATTCACCCATGCTGATCTTGGACTGGTAGCTGACGCCGACGCGGACGCCCTTTGCAACCTCGCCCTGGTAACCGACCTTGGCGCCAAAGCCCCAGGCCAGCGAGTTGACGTTGCCGGAAAGGTTGGTCGGATCGGTTGAGAACCCGCTGAACTGCTCCAGGCCCTGGGCGCGGAAACGCGAACCGACCAGGATCAGGCTGCCGCCGAGCGCGTGGCGAGGATTGAGTTTGTACGACGAGTTGAAGTTGAAGAACATCTGCTCCAAGTTGACGCCGGCCGTACCAAAACCAAAAGTGCCGGGGAAATCTGCCAGCGCGCCGGTCGCGGGACTCAGTGTTCTTGCCGAACCGGTCGCGTACTCGGTATTCATGCCACCGTTACCGTAAATGGCAATACCGACAGTGGTCTTGTCGTTTAGCGGGTGGTTGTAGCCAAAATGGGGGATCAGGAACATGTCGTTTTCGCTCTCGACCGTACCCGGATTAACGCTGAAGGGCGGCTGACACGGTACCGAGCTGGCATCGATCGGATTACCCGGACCAGTCTGGCAGAAAAAGTCGAGCGTAGTACCAGCAGGTGCCGGGGGATTACCGGTCACGGTATAACCGCGTGGCGAAGGTGCGAAAATCTGCAAACCGATATCCACACGCTTATCGACGAACGCCATTGCCGCGGGATTGGTGGCGGCTGCCAGTGCATCATTATGGGTATAGGCCACACCGGCACCGGCCATGCCCTTTTCCTTGCTGCCGTAACCGTGCATGAAATAACCGTTGGTGGCGTGAGCCAGCGGCGCTGCCAGCAATCCTGACACTGCAACAGCTGCCAGGGATTTACTTATTCTCAAATTCATCAATGCGTCTCCGGAAATAAAAAAGATAGGAATAGAATTATTTTTTAAACGAGTTATTGTCTGTGTGAACTAGGCCATTAAATAGATGAGCAATACCTGCTTGTCAATTCGCGGCCTGATTTCAGTTTATTTTTATTAGTATTTTATTTATTTGTAACTTACTAATTTTTAACAAAAAACCCGGTCAAACCGGGTTTTTGTGCTTACGCGCCGGACAATCAATCAGACTTTCTTCATCAAAAAGCAGAACTTACCGCCTTCCTCTGTCGATTCCAGCAACTCATTACCCGTTTGCTTCGCAAAGGCCTCGAAGTCCTTTACCGAACCCGGGTCGGTCGCGACAATACGCAAAACCTTGCCTGCATCCATGCCGGAGAGCGCTTTCTTGGCCCTCAAAATGGGTAATGGACAATTCAGGCCGCTAGCATCAAGCTCTTCGTCATAATCTGCCACTTGTAGACTCCTGTGTGATAGTTTGAACAGCACTTGTGCGCTGAAAAATAGGCCCTATATATAAAGGATACGTTGATAAAAGGCAAGCAAGGAATAATTGACAACTTTTACCGGCAAAGCTTGTCTGTTGACTGAACATGCATAATAGATCCATCAGATTCTGGGCGCGAGTCGCTGTATTCACAATGCTGCCATTTCTTTTCACCGGCAGCCGATCACTGGCCGAACTACCGACACTCGGTGACCCGACACTTGACAGCATCAGCGCCCGCGAAGAGGAACAACTGGGCCTGGCCTACTATCGCTCACTCCGGGCCAGCCTGCCCGTGATCGAAGATATCCAGTTGAACTACTATCTGGAAAGCCTGGCGCAGAAACTGGTTACCCAGTCCGATGAAGCCGGTAGAGAATTCACGTTTTTCATCATCCAGTCGCCGGTAATCAACGCCTTCGCCCTGCCGGCCGGCTATATAGGAGTCCACAGCGGGCTGTTCCTGGATGCGGACAACGAAGCCCAGCTTGCCAGTGTACTCGCCCATGAAATCTCCCACGTCACCCAGCGGCATATCGCGCGGATGATTGATGAATCCGGCAATTCGATTGCGATCAATATCGCGACCCTGGTCGCCGCCATTCTGGTGGGAACGCAGGACTCCGAAATGGGCCAGGCGGTGCTCACCGGCGGACTCGCGGCGGCGCAGCAGTCTTCGATCAACTTTACCCGCGCCAACGAGTACGAGGCCGACAGAATCGGCATCGGCCTGCTGATCGAGGCCGGCATCAATCCCGACGGCATGGTTGAATTCTTCGAACACCTGCTCGACAAGAGCAGCGGTTTGCAGATCGAATACATCCGCACCCACCCGCTCGATATCAATCGCGTTACCGAAGCCAAAAACCGCATAAAAGATGAGCATTCCACACTGCCGAAAAACAGCGAAGACTTTCTGTTCGCCAAAGCCCGGCTGGCGGTACTGACCAATAATAATAACGGCCTGAGAAAGCTGATCGAACTCAACGAACACCTGGAAGGCGTCATCGCCGAGTACCTGCGTGGCATCGCGCTGATCAAGCTTGACCACCCGCAGAAGGCGATCGCAATTCTCGAACCCCTGTCGCAACAGCACAAGCACCCCTGGATCAAACTGGCACTGGCGGACGCGCATTACGCCAACAACGACAGGAAAAAAACGCTTGAACTGCTGGAACAGCTGAACAGTCTCTATCCAGGCTATTTGCCGGTCACGCTTGCCTACGCCAAAGCGCTCAATACCTACAGGCAACCCGACAAAAGCATCGAGCTGCTATTGCGTCAACTGCAATCGGATCAATACGCGGAAATCTACCGCTTGCTGGCACAGGCCTACCACCTTAACGGGCAGACCAGCGCTGCGCTGGAAGCGACCGGGAATCAATATGCAATGCAGGGTTATTACGAACTCGCAATGCAGCAATACGGAATTGCCCTCAATCACGAAGACCTGAGCAAGACCTCAAAAACAAGACTTGAAACGAAGAAAAAGGAATTGATGGAAATCGTCAAACAACGAAATTACTAACGACAGAATTGGAAAATATTATCCAACCCTAATATAAGGTTTTGTTAATGAAAAAATTATTCCCAACATTTTTTTACTTGATAGCCTTGTCATAAACATTCTAGAGTGTATGCTATAGATCTTTGTTCTATTAGAACATTCACGTTGACACAATTATATCCGGAGGAGAGAGCAAATGCGGCGAACCGCACATTTGATCAAGACATCAGTCTCCGTTGCAGCCCTGATCGGTTGCCTCGGAATGACCACCCCAATAACAGCCAGCGCAGCAGATGCCGCAGCTATCGAAAAAGGTAAAAAAGTTGCCTTCGACAGAAAGAAAGGCAACTGCCTTGCCTGTCACCAGATCGAAGGTGGATCACTTGCAGGCAACATTGGACCACCACTCGTCGCGATGAAGGCAAGATTTCCTGATTACGACAAAATGAAAGCACAGATCGCAGATGCCCGTGTGAACAACCCGAACACGATCATGATACCGTTTGGTCCCCATAAAGTGCTCAGCGCAGAGGAAATCGAACTGGTTTCACAATTTATTTACACATTGTAGTTAGAGGTAACAACAAGATGAATCACAATCGAAGAACACTGCTGAAAGGCTCTCTCGCTGCGGGCGCAGTAGGCGCTGCGGTAAGCGCAGGTCTGCTGACACCCAGAACTGTCATGGCCGCCTGGTCGAAAGCCGCTTTTGAAGCAAAAGACGTCAATGCCGCGCTGACCGGCGCAATGGGTAGCGCGGATGCTGCCACCAGCGACCAGATCAAGCTGAAAGCGCCTGATATTGCCGAAAACGGTGCTGTTGTACCAATCACCGTTACCAGCAAGATCGACGGCACAACCAATATGAGCATACTGGTTGCCACCAACAACACACCGCTGACATCGACTTACGAACTTGGCCCGAACACACAAGGTTACATTTCTACCCGCGTCAAGATGGCCAAAACATCTGATGTTATCGCCGTGGTCAAGGCCGGCGGAAAACTCTACAGCACCAAGAAAGAAGTCAAGGTCACCATTGGTGGTTGCGGCGGTTAATCGACAAGACATAAGAGGTAATTAAGAACATGGCAAAATCAATCAAACTGAGGGCAAAAGCAAAAGACGGTGTTGCAACTGTCAAGTGCCTGATCAGCCACCCAATGGAAACCGGCCTGCGCAAGGACAAGAAAACCGGCAAGCCGATCCCTGCTGAATTCATACAGGAAGTGGTCTGCGAATCCGGCGGAAAAACTGTACTTGGTGCACAATGGGGAAGCGCGATCTCGAAGAACCCGTTCCTGTCATTCAAGTTCAGTGGCGCCAAGTCCGGTGACTCCATCAAGATCAGCTGGGTGGATAACAAGGGCAATAGCGATTCTCACGAAGGCAAGATCAAGTAATCCAACAGGTTCACGACCAATAACAACTAAAGGGTGAATAATGAATAAAATCGCTAACGTCCTAACCGTAGCATGCCTGGTCGTAGCATCGTTCGCTACACAGGCAACACCAGAACAGGATCTGAAGGAATTCAGGGAACACTACTACAAGAAATTCCCTAATGTACCCAAGAACGACTTCATCAACGGCGTCTATGCTGTCGATCCTGCTTCACGTGAACAGTGGGAAGCCTTCGAGGAATTTCCTTCTTACGAAATCTTTGTAGATAAAGGCGAAGAACTCTTCAACAAACCGTTTGCCAATGGCAAGGGCTTTGCTGACTGCTTCCCTAACTACAAGAAGGGTATTCGTCAGAACTACCCGTACTTCGATACCAAGAGCGGCAAGGTCGTCACACTGGAAGGCGCAATTAACAAGTGCCTGAAAGACAATGGTGAGAAGCCGTACAAGTGGAAAACCGGTAACATCGCTTACGTCAGCGCTTACCTGGCCTACCTGTCCCGCGGCAACAAACTCAATATCAAGATACCCGACGATCCTGGAGCAATGGCAGCCTATAACCGTGGCAAGAAGCACTTCTATGCCAAGCGCGGTCAGTTGAATATCGCCTGCGCCGACTGCCACTTCTACTATCCTGGCAGCAAGATCCGTGCGGACATTCTCAGCCCGGCACTGGGACACCCGACTGGCTTCCCCGTCTACCGTAACAAGTGGGCAGGCGCTTCAGCCAAAGGTGACGGCATGGGAACACTGCACCGCCGCTACGGTGGCTGCAACAAGCAGGTTCGCGCCAAGCCTTTCAAGGCCCAGAGCGACGAGTACCGGGCACTGGAATACTTCCATACCTACATGAGCAATGACATGGAAGTCAACGGTCCCAGCCAGCGCAAATAAGCGGCTGCAACCAACCACAAAAAAACCCCGGCTTGCCGGGGTTTTTTTATTTCAGCTTAAAAACTGAAAACCGTTCAGGCGTGATTCCAAGGACTCGGATACGTCTCCGCACCTCGTTACCCGTCACTCGCTGCTATTGAAATGGTGGGCCGTGAAGGATTCGAACCTTCGACCAATTGGTTAAAAGCCAACTGCTCTACCAGCTGAGCTAACGGCCCGAAGCCGCGCATAATACATGGACTGGCGAGGAAAAACAAACCGTATTGTGCGCCTGCGGATACCTATTGATATCTTGTCGGATCTTCCAGTCCCGACGCCTCAAAACCTTCGCGTCGCAGGCGGCAGGAATCGCAACGTCCGCATGCCCTGCCCTGCTCATCTGCCTGGTAACAGGAAACGGTCATTGAATAATCCACGCCCAGATCAGCGCCGGTAGTTATGATTTCAGCCTTGCTCATATGGATCAATGGCGCATGAATCTTCAGCTGATGCCCCTCGATGGCAGCCCTGGTCGCCAGATTTGCCATGCGTTCAAACGCCTCGATATAGGCGGGCCGGCAATCAGGATAACCCGAATAATCCACTGCATTGACGCCGATAAAAATATCGCTCGCCGCCTGAACTTCCGCCACCGCGAGTGCGTGCGCCAGAAAAATGGTATTTCTGGCAGGCACATAGGTGACCGGTATACCCTCGGTCGGACCATCGACCGGCACTCCCATCGTCATTTCTGTTAATGCCGAATTCGTCATTACACCCTGATCGAGATGGATAACCTGGTGATACGCCTGAAAAGCCTGTGCCAGCCGTTCTGCGGCCTGCAGTTCGGAAACATGGCGCTGGCTGTAATCAAAACTGATTGCATGGCAGTCAAAGTCTCTGCTCGCAACAGCCAGAACCGTTGCAGAATCGAGTCCGCCCGAAAGCAGCACTATCGCCTTTTGTTGTTTCATGTCCTACTTTCCCGGCTGGTTGCCCCACAACAGCTTGTGCAACTGCATTTGCATGCGCACAGGCAAAGCATCCCGCAGGATCCAGTCAGCCAGCTCGCGGGCTGCGAGCTGCTCATAACTGGGCGAGAACAGTACTTCACAGCGCTGATCCAGTTGATGCTGTCGCACCAGCCGGCTCGACCATCGATAGTCCTGCTCATCACAGATCACAAACTTGATCTGATCCTGTGCATTAATGGCATCCAGGTTTTCCAGTCGATTGCGTTGCTGCTCACCCGAACCCGGTGTCTTGATATCCATGACCTTCACCACGCGCGGATCGACATCTGACACATCTAGTGCCCCGCTGGTCTCGAGCGATACGCGATAATCAGCATCACACAGGCGAACAAGCAGATCGAGGCAGGCTTTCTGTGCCAGCGGCTCACCACCGGTGACCGTCACGTAGCGGCTGTTGTTGGCTGCGACACGATCGAGGATTTCCTCAATGTTCATCCACGTACCGCCGCTGAAAGCATACGCAGTGTCGCAATACTGGCAACGAAGCGGACAGCCGGTAAGGCGGACAAACGTGGTGGGTATCCCAACCGTCAGCGCTTCACCCTGCAGGGAGAAAAAGATCTCGGTGATTTTCAGCCTGTTGTCATTAACCATGGATACAGTGGATGCAGGTAGTAATTCTCGCAGAGGCGCGGGGTACGCGGAGGAATTTTAATACATATAGAACGTGATTTGCGGGCGATGGGTAGACCGGATGGGCACCATCACTGATAAGCGCGGGCCCGAATGAGATACTTCCATCATCATCGTGAAAACCTGGTTTGTGCAGGAGCGGCTTTAGCCGCGAACATGCTTTTCACAGGCAAAGTCCGATTATTCAATCACGATGGCAGATATTATCGTCAGACCTGAACCCAGCTCTCGTCTCTGCGCTCCCTGCGCCTCTACGAGAGACATGTGTTTTTATACTACGGAAAACGTGCTTAATGTCCTTCACGCTTCATTCTTTCCAGGCGATCGTTAGCCTTCGACGCAACCGTGGTATCGGGATAAAGCTTGACCACCTGCATTAACGCATCTTTAGCAGCAGACCAGTTTTTCAGCTCGTAATAGGTATAACCTATTTTCAACCTCGCACCGGATATTTTCGAGCTCTCGGGATATTTTGCGATCAGCGTCTGAAAGGCATCCAGCGCCGTTTTGTACTGGCGTGACACATAATTGGCTTCGCCGAGCCAGTATTGCGCATTATCTGCGTATTTGCTCTCAGGATAGCTGCTGAGGAAACTCTCGAAAGCTGCGATTGACTTGCTGTACTGACCTTCCTTTAACAGATCGAACGCCGCGGTATATTGCTGGGTACCATCCTTGTCACCCGTAGAAGCGAAAGCAGGTACTGCCGCACCCGCCGGTGCTGATGTCGATGTACTCGGCGGCGGGACCGGCGCAGCCACGCCCGACCGGCTGGCACCGCCCTCCAGACTGTTGAGTCTTCTGTCCATGTCGGAATAAAGACTGCGCTGCCTCTGTGTTATCAGATCCAGCTGGTAATCCTTTTCTTCAAGCATTTCGCGTAACATTGAAACTTCCTGCTGTAACGCATCGAGCTGCCGCGACTGTTCCATCAGGACATCCGATCCAATGATGTTCTCAAGACGTTCGAGCCTCTGCTGCACACTCATCCGCGATAACAGTTGTTCGTCAGCCGCCTGAGCAATACCGGAGAGCACACCGGTGATAAGCAGAAAAGAAAGACTTTGTTTATTCAACATCAGGATCACTCATACACAAGTTCGGCACGACGGTTCAGACGCCATGCTTCTTCATCATGGCCCAGCGCTGCCGGTTTTTCCTCGCCATAACTGATGATGGTAATCTGCGAAGAGCTGGCACCCTGGAACAGCAGCAGCTTCTTCACGGCCTGCGCACGACGATCCGCCAGTGCAATATTATATTCACGGGTACCGCGCTCGTCAGTATGACCTTCCAGCCTCAGTCGTGCGTCGGAATTCAACGCCAGATATTTTCCATGATGTTTGATGACCTCAACATCGTCCGGGCTGATTTCGCTGCTGTCGAAATTGAAATAGATGGTCTTGATGGACAAAACATTCTGCGGGTCATTGATGGCTTCCTTTTCGTATGAGATTTTCAGACCCTCGAGCGCTGTCCCGGCGAATGCACCGCCATCATCGATAACACCAACGGATGCGCCACCTTCCGTACCGGTTCCGGCAGCACCTTCAGCACCTGCTTCGCTGTCAGGTTTCGTACCTTGCTGCGCACAGCCGGAAATAAATAATGCCAGTACCAATGCAACCAAGCTGGCTTTCGTTATTATAATTTTCATCGTCCTGCTTTACCTCTTAATGTAATTAATGACGTTTAGCTGCCCAGGAGGGCTCTCTCACTTCACCATCAGACAGCGCCAAACGCTGTTTTTGCCTGCCATCGGTTGAAACTGCTGCCAGTATCGCCCTGCCTCTGTCCTGCGACGCATACAGAATCATGGCCCCGTTTGGCGCAAAGTCGGGGGATTCATCCAGTGGGCCGTCGGTCAGCACCTGCATCACTCGCGTATCTTTATACAGCACCGCGATTTTATAGGAACTGTTTGCGCCGTGGACGAACGCGATGACCTTGCCATCCGGTGAAACACTGGCGTTCGCGTTGTAATTACCTTCGAATGTCAGCCGCTGCGGGCGACCACCTTTTTCCAGCGACAGTTCATACAACTGCGGCTTGCCGCTGCGGCTCGAAGTAAACACCAGCGATTTGCTGTCGGGCATCCAGGCCGGCTCGGTATCGATGGCCCAGTGCCGGGTCAGCCGTCTCAGCGCCCTGTTTTGAAGCGAAAAAACATAGATATCGGGATTACCATCCTTGGACAGTGTCATCGCGATGGTCTTGCCGTCCGGCGACCAGGCAGGCGCGCTGTTGACACCCTTGAAAGACGCGATTTTTTCGCGATCAGCGGTACGGATATCGTGAATGAAAATCGCTGACGTACCCGACTCGAAAGAGACATAGGCCACTTTTGAACCGTCCGGCGACCACACCGGCGACATGATCGGCTCTTTTGATTTCAGCAATGTTTGCGGGTTAAAGCCATCGGTATCGGCGACTTGCAGGCGGTATTCGACAGGTTTGCCCGACGAGGTCACGTAGGCAATTCTTGAGTTAAACGCGCCTGGTAATCCCGTCAGTTTCTCGAAAATCAGATCGCTGATCTGGTGTGCGAAGTTACGCAGTGTCGCACTGGTTGCATTGAAACTGTAGCCCAGCACCTGCTCGCCACGATAGACATTGAACAGGCGAAATTCGATCTTGTACCTGCCGGATGCGACCATTTGTACGCTGCCGAGCACGAGATGATCGACGCCCGCTATTCGCCAGGTTTTGAAATGAATATCTTCGGGACGTTGCGGCCGCGCGAGCAGGTCCTTTTCGGCAACCGGTGAAAACTTACCGCTGCGTGCTAGATCTGAACTGATAATGGCCGAGACGTCCGCATTGGCCGGTTTCGAAGCACCAACCCACTGGAAAGGAATGACCGCAATCGGCGTGGCGCCTTCGACGCCCTCGGTGATATCGATCTTGAGTGCTGCATTAGCCGTGTGGCTGAAACAGGCGAAAATTAACAACAATATCCAGCGATTCATAATTTAACGACTACTCCGGTGCGTGCTTTTGTGATCAAGAACTTGGCCTGAATATGAAATGTATTTCATTTTCAAAGACTTCAGGATTCGGCGGTGGCGGTAATGGCGATGCCGCCCACACAGCACGTTCTATTGAGTTTTTGAACGCCACGTCGTTCGAACACTCCTGCAAATTGACGCTGACCACATCTCCGAGCGCAGTTTGTCTGACGAAAACTTCACAGGAAAGATCAGCATTGACAGTCGTTGGGCGCAGCCATTTGCTTTCTACTTTTTGTTGGATCATCCTAACATATTGCGACCGCAAAGAATTAAGCATCCGGTTGTGTTCTGCATTGCGCTGCTCTTCTTCCGCCAGACGACGTTTAAGTTCCGCTTCTTCCGCCAGCCGCCGTTTTTCGGCCTCTTCTGCCAGCCGCTTCTGCCGCGCTTCTTCTTCCTTGCGCTTGCGCTCGGCCGCTTCCGCCAGCCGTTTCTTTTCAGCCTCTTCTGCCAGTCGTTTCTTTTCGGCCTCTTCGGCCTTGCGCTTCTTCTCGGCTTCTTCTGCCAGTCGTTTCTTTTCAGCCTCCTCGGCCTTGCGCTTCTTCTCGGTTTCCAGCGCTGCCAGGCGTTTCTGTTCTTCCTTGCGCTTGCGTTCGGCTTCGACCTTTTTCTTGCGCTCGATTTCAGCCAGGCGTTTCTTCTCCGCTTCCTTCTTGCGCTTGATTTCAGCCTGTTTCTTGCGCTCGGCTTCCTTTCTCTTCGCTTCCGCCTTGCGCCGCTTTTCTTCTTCGATCTTCTTCTGTTTCGCCAGTGCCTGCTGTACTTTCAGTTCCTCAGCCTGCTTGCGCCGTTTGACTTCTTCATCGTATTTCTTCGCATCAACCACCTCCGCCTTGATCGTATTGGCCTGCGGTTTCGGTTGTTCCGGAATCTCGCTGCTGGTCAGGCTCAGGCTCAGCATTACCAGCAACACGACGTGCAGCCCGACGGAAGCAATCACCGCCCTCGGGTGGCGCTTGACGGCTTCGATGATGCCGGTCATGAGACTGTTCGATGCCATCGGCTTACTGATCCAGTGATTCAGTCATCAGGCCAACTTTTTCGACACCCGCTGCCTGCAACAACACCATTGCTTCGGTTACGCGCCCGTAGTCCACCGCCTTGTCGCCACGCACCAGTACCGGCGTTTGCGGATGGTTTTTGATCACTGCAGCGACCCGGTTGGCCAGCAGGTCCTCATCGATCGGCTTTTCAAGGTTCTCGCCGATATTCAGATAAAAATCGCCTTCCTTGCTGACAGAAACGACCAGCGGTTCACGTTGTTCCGGCGGCAACGGATTGGCACTTGCCTGCGGCAGGTCGATTTCCACGCCCTGTTGCAGCAAGGGAGCCGTGATCATGAAGATGATCAGCAGCACCAGCATCACGTCAATGTAGGGCACCACATTGATTTCGGAGACCGGTTTTCTTTTACCCGATGCGCGCATCACGCCACCTCGGCAGGCTTCTCATCCAGTTCGGCGATACTCTGTCGCTGCAGAATCGTGGAAAATTCTTCGGCAAAGTTTTCGTAGGAACCTATCAGGCGGTCGACCTGGTCGGAGTAGCGGTTGTAGGCAATCACGGCCGGAATTGCCGCAAACAGGCCCATCGCAGTCGCAATCAACGCTTCGGCAATGCCGGGCGCAACCATCGCCAGGGTGGCATGTTGCACTGACCCCAGCGCGGTGAAGGAACGCATGATACCCCAGACTGTGCCGAACAGGCCTACGTAGGGGCTGATGGAACCGATTGTCGCCAGCAGAGACAGATTCGATTCCAGCTTGTCTTCCTCCCTCGCGAGTGACACTTTCATGCTGCGTTGTACACCGGCAATCAGCATTTCACCACTGCCGGTAGCGCGCTTGTGCAAACGTGCGTATTCGGCAAATCCAGACTCGAAGATTCGCGCCATGCCTCTGCGTTCGTCACCTTTCTTTTTCAAACGGCTGTACAGATCAGCGAGGTTGATCCCGGACCAGAACTGGTCTTCGAAGCGCATCGCATCGTCGCGTGCGAGCTTGAGCACCTTGTGCTTGGTAAAAATTACGATCCACGACAGCACCGATGCCGCCAGCAGTGCCAGCATAACCAGCTGCACCAGGGTACTGGCACGTGACACCAGACTGATCAGTGACATATCAGCTTCCACTCAATACCTCCACAATATGAACCGGTATCCGTGCCGGGGTAAACGTTTCAGCATTCAGGCAGGCAATGGAAACTTGTGCACTGCAGATGCCGGTATTGTCTTTATCTTTGGTAATCATTTGCTTGAATGTCATCCTTGCGCGGCCCTTGTCGATGATTTCAGCAGTCACTGTCAGTGCATCATTGAACACCGCAGGTTTCAGGTACTGTATCGACAGGCTGTGGACAGCGAAGATTATTCCGTATTCTTGTTTTAATTGATCCTGCTCAAATCCGAGATCGCGCAAATACTCTGTTCTGGCACGTTCCAGAAATTTCAGATAGTTGGCGTAATACACGACCCCGCCGGCATCCGTATCCTCGTAATAGACACGCACCGGCCAGGTAAATTCAATCGGATTCCCCATTATGCAGAAAAATTATTGATTTTTTTTATCGTTATTTTATCTGTCCTGTACCAGGTCGAGCGCGGCCTGGACATGATCCGTCGTTGCCGGCGGTTTAAGACCAAACAACCGATACACGGTAGCTGTGGCGACGCGCCCTCTGGGTGTCCGCATCAGAAAACCTTGCTGGATCAGGTAAGGTTCGATGACGTCCTCGATGGTGTCGCGTTCTTCACCGATGGCTGCCGCCAGGTTTTCTACACCGACGGGGCCGCCATCGAACTTCTCGATAATCGCCTGTAACAGGCGCCGGTCCATGACATCAAAACCGCTGTGATCGACCTTCAGCAATTCCAGTGCCGCCGACGCGATTTCAGCGGTAATTTCACCATCCGCTTTGACCTGGGCGTAATCACGCACCCGCCTGAGCAGGCGATTGGAAATTCTTGGCGTACCGCGCGAGCGCTTCGCGATTTCGGCCGCACCCGCTTCATCGATTTCGACATCCAGTATATTCGCCGATCGTTGAACGATGTGCGTCAGATCCGGCGACGAATAGAAATCCAGTCGCAGCACGATACCGAAACGGTCGCGCAAAGGCGATGTCAACGAGCCCGCGCGCGTGGTCGCTCCAATCAGGGTAAACGGTGGCAAATCCAGCTTGATCGAACGCGCCGCCGGGCCTTCGCCGATCAGAATATCCAGCTGATGATCTTCCATCGCCGGATAGAGGATCTCTTCGACCACCGGGCTGAGACGATGGATCTCATCGACAAACAGCACATCGTGCGGTTCCAGGTTGGTCAGCAGCGCCGCAAGATCGCCCGGTTTCTCCAGTACAGGCCCCGACGTCGAATGCAGGTTGACCTTCATTTCATTCGCAACAATATGCGCCAGCGTGGTTTTGCCCAGACCGGGCGGCCCGAAGATCAGCAGATGGTCGAGCGCTTCGCTGCGCGCGGTGGCCGCTGGAATGAAGATTTCAAGCTGTTCGGTAACCGCAGGCTGACCACGGTAATCTTTCAGCAGTTGCGGGCGTATCGCGCGATCGATCGCGACTTCATCATCCATCTGTGCAGCGCTGATGATACGTTCTTCCGCCATGATGACTAGCCCTTCACCGTCCCTTGCAGGGCAGCTTTGATAATCGCTTCAGTCTCCAGGCCGGCGGCATCGACTGCGCGCACCATACGACTGGCTTCCTGTGCCTTGTAGCCGAGCGCGGTCAGCGCACTGACAGCATCACTTACCGGGCTGTGTTGCTGGCCGGCGACAACGGAAGCTGCAGCAGTCGCGTCGTCTGTCAGCGGCGCAACTTCATCACCCAGCTTGTCGCGAAGCTCGACGATCAGGCGTTCGGCCGTTTTCTTGCCCACACCTGGCAGCCCGGTCAATGCCGCTGCATCGCCGAGCTGTACGGCCTGGGCAAAATCCCTCGCACTGATGCCGGAAAGAATGGTCAGGCCCAGCTTTGGTCCGACACCATTGATGCGGATCAGATCACGAAACAGCTGGCGTTCACCGATGGACGCGAACGCGTACAGCAGTTGCGCGTCCTCGCGAACCACCATGTGCGTGTGCAGCACAACATCGTCGCCAACCGTTGGCAGTTGATAAAAAGTCGACATCGGCGCCTCCATTTCATAGCCGACACCGTGCACGTCGACCAGCAGCTGCGGCGGCTGCTTGCTGAGCAGTTTGCCCTGGATGCGTCCGATCAAACCCAGCGCCCCCGGCGTACGCCGCGCACCCTGCCGGTCGATCGAATTTTTACGTGGTGTGCATGACAGATTGCGATCGCCAGCGCATCGGCCTCATCGCTCTGCGGCAGTTCTTCCAGACCCAGTAATCGTTGAACCATCAGTTGTATTTGTTGTTTATCCGCAGCGCCACTGCCGACGACTGCTTTTTTTATTGCTCTTGGTGTGTACTCACCCAGCGGCAGGTTCGCCTGAACCGCTGCGCAAATGGCCGCCCCTCTGGCCTGACCCAGTTTCAGCGCGGAATCAACATTGTTTTTGACGAACACCTGCTCGATCGCCATCGATTCCGGCTTCCAGGCCGCCACAATTTTACCAACTTCCGTGTAGATGATACCGAGTTTATCACCCAGCGTATCGGCCTTGATCCGAATAAAACCGCTGCTGACGTATTGATGCCTGAAGCCATCGGTATCGAGAACACCATAACCGGTGATACGCGATCCTGGGTCGATACCGATGATCCGTATCATCTCCGCTGAAGTCTCGTGCTACTGTAAACCGGCAAGTGCATCCTCCGCAAAATCGGCATTGGTGTGCACCTCCTGCACATCGTCAAGCTCATCCAGGGTATCGATCAGACGGATGATTTTTTCGACATCATCGCCGCTGACGACTGTTTCGGTTGTCGGCTTCTCGATAATCTCGGCATGCTCGGGTTTTAAACCGGCGTTTTCCATGGCCTCTTTGACCGTCATGAAGTCCTCGTAGCTGGTCGAGACCTCAATACTGCCGTCTTCAGCGGTTTCAACGTCCTCGGCACCGGCTTCGAGCGCGGCCTCCATAATCGCGTCTTCATCACTGCCGGCCGGGTATGACATCAGCCCGATCCGATTGAACAGGTAGGCGACCGAGCCATCGGTCCCGAGGTTGCCGCCTGCCTTGGTAAACGCATGGCGCACCTCGGACACGGTGCGCTTGCGATTGTCCGTCATGCAGTCAACCATAACCGCGGTACCACCCGGTCCGTAACCTTCGTAACGCACTTCTTCGTAACTGGCGTCATCACCCTCACCGGTGCCACGCTTGATCGCGCGTTCGATCGTGTCCTTGTTCATGTTGGCACCCAGCGCCTTGTCCATGGCCAGACGCAGCCTGGGATTGGCCGCCGGATCGCCACCTCCGCCGCTGCGGGCAGCTACGGTGATTTCACGTATTAGTTTGGTATAGATTTTTCCGCGTTTTTTGTCCTGGGCGGCTTTTCGATGCTTGATATTCGCCCATTTACTGTGACCTGCCATGGGGTACCTGTTCAGCTAAAACTATGGCGTGAAGTGTACCATTTTTCACCGTGGCAAGTGGCCTCCGGCGAGGCAAAAGGCGTCAGCAATCAAACTTCCTCGCCACTTTTCCTTCACATCGTACTCCTGCATCTCCCGAACCAAAACTGATGTCGTAACCCGGATGAAGTGAAACGAAATCCGGGGATTTCCCGGATTCCGCTACGCTGCATCCAGGCTACAACACATAACCGGAAAGGCTGGATTCCAGCAGCGAGGATGCAGTAAAACGTTATCTGGAATTTCCCTAGGCAACGCCTGAATCCAGCAGAGGCGTTCCAACCACATCGCCGAATTTACCCGAGCGGAAGAAGGTAATGACCTGGGTCGCGACGCGGGTCGAAATCAGCATGCCGGTGTGGCTCACCGGCAAGGCAATAAAATCTGTAGCACCTCTGAGCCGGGTTTCATCGACCGAAACGGTGCCATCGTGGGGTGCATCGGGGCCGCCCGCTACCAGACCGGCACCGAGCGGGAAGGTGCCGGCGATGATGCCGATATCCTGCCAGCCTTTCCATTCCGGCACATCGCCGAGTATGCCCTGCTCGACAGATTTACCCAGGGTCCAGCGGGTGATGGGAACACGACAAAGACGCTTGCCGACGACGCTTCCATTCACCGGTGCCCCCATCAGCACGATACGCCCGTCTCTCGAAAACGGGTACTGATGGAACATGTGCAACAGAATGATGCCGCCAAAGCTGTGCCCGGCGAAATGCACCACGGGGGCGTCCATTTTGTCGACGTAGTCGTGCAACCGGGCGGCGATCTCGGACGGCGGTTTGCCCCAGACGTGATATCTGAAAATATGGCACTCGTAACCGGCACGAGACAGATGCTGACGCAGACGCCACATGTCCATGCCATTGCTCCAGATACCATGTACCAGTACGACCGCTTCTCGCATGGTCGTATTTTAGGCAGTGTCGGCGACAAAAAACAGGTTTTAACGACCGATCAGGGAGAGACTTCGAGCATGCGGTCCAGCGCGGTGACCGCCAGTTTCGCAGTTTTTTCCGGCACCGACACCTGGTTCACGACGACACCATCGACCAGGTTTTCCAGCGCCCAGGCCAGGTGCTGCGGGTCAATGCGGAACATGGTCGAACACATGCAGACGTGGGGCGACATGAAGTGGACATGGGTACCTTCGTGCTTGTGCTGTTCATGCAGACGATTCACCATGTTGAGCTCGGTTGCCACCAGCCAGCGGCTTCCGGGCTCGCCGTCGGCGATGGTCTTTTTGATGAATTCGGTCGAGCCCACGAAGTCTGCCTTCTGACACACTTCGAACGGGCTCTCCGGGTGGGCGATAACGAGTGTTTCCGGATATTTCTGCTTGAAGTTGTCGATCTGCTCGGGCTGGAACATCTGGTGTACCGAGCAGAAACCTTTCCACAGAATGATTTTGGCCTGCCGGATTGCTTCGGCCGTGAGCCCGCCCATCGGTTTGTCGTAATCCCACACCACCATCTGCTCCAGCGGAATGCCCATGGTGTAACCGGTATTGCGGCCAAGATGCTGATCCGGAAAAAACAGTACCTTGTCGCGCTGGCTGAACGACCAGTCGAGTACGTGCCGCGCATTGGTCGAGGTACATACGATACCGCCATGCTCACCGCAAAAGGCTTTCAGATCGGCAGCCGAGTTGATGTAAGTGACCGGCGTCACCTGCTGATCGGGATCGAGTACCTCTGCCAGCTCCTGCCAGGCCTTTTCGACGTGCTGCAGGTCCGCCATATCGGCCATCGAACAACCGGCCGCCATGTCAGGCAGGATCGAAACCTGATCCGGGCGCGAGAGGATATCCGCGACTTCCGCCATGAAGTGAACACCGCAGAAAATGATATATTCCGCGTTGGTGCCGGCCGCCTGGCGCGACAGCTTGAGCGAATCACCGGTGAAATCGGCATGCTGATAGACTTCATCACGCTGATAGTGATGGCCGAGGATCACCAGACGGTCGCCCAGCGCCTGCTTCGCTCGCACGATGCGCTGCTCGCATTCCTTATCGTCGAGAAGCGCGTAGGGTTGTATGGCAGCTGCGTTCATAAATATTTAGACGGAATGAATGCGTTGAGGTTACTCAATCAGAGCAAAAGTTCAACGACTATATGGGGATACAAACCCTCGAAATCAAGCCGCCGGCTTGTCGGCCTCGGTCTTGCGCAGGCGCAGATTCAGCTCTTTCAACTGTGCATTCGACACCGCAGAAGGCGCTGAAGTCAGCGGACAGGCTGCCGTCTGTGTTTTCGGGAAAGCCATCACATCACGGATCGAGTCGGCACCACTCATCAGCATCACCAGGCGATCCAGACCGAACGCGATACCGGCGTGCGGCGGACAGCCGTATTTGAGCGCATTCAGCAGGAAGCCGAACTTGTCCTCGGCCTCTTCATCGGAAATGCCCAGCAGATCGAATACCGCCTTCTGCATCGCGCTGTCGTGGATACGCACGGAGCCCCCGCCCAGTTCGGTGCCGTTCAGCACCATATCGTAGGCACGCGACAGGATCGCCTCCGGTTCGATCTTCAACATCTCCGGCGACGTGATCGCCGGTGCCGTGAACGGGTGATGCAGCGGTGTCAGGCCATTATTGCCATCGTCCTCGAACATCGGGAAATCGACCACGAATAACGGCTGCCATTCATCGGCAACCAGACCGCGATCGTGGCCCAGCTTGACGCGCAACGCGCCGATGGATTCATTCACGATGCGCGCATCGCCGGCACCGAAAAACAGGATATCGCCCGACCGGGTACCGGTCTTGCTGATAATCGCGTCAAGCACCTCATCGGGCAGGAACTTGACGATGGGTGACTGCAGGCCGTCGCGACCCCCGTCGACGTCATTGACCTTGATCCAGGCCAGGCCCTTGGCGCCGTAACGACCGACATAATCGGTGTAATCGTCGATTTCCTTGCGTGACAGCTCACCACCGCCAGGCAAACGCAGCACCACGACGCGCCCCTTGGGATCTTGCGCCGGTCCGGAGAACACCTTGAACTCGACGTCTTTCATTTCCTCGGCGAGATCGACCAGTTCCAGCGGGATACGAAGATCCGGCTTGTCCGAACCGTAACGCGACATCGCTTCGGCATAGCTCATATGCGGGAACGGATTCGGCAGATCAACATCCAGCACCTGCTTGAACAGACCCCGGATCATTTCTTCGTTGATCTGCATCACGGCCTCTTCGCCCATGAACGAGGTTTCGATATCGAGCTGGGTAAATTCGGGCTGACGGTCGGCGCGCAGATCTTCGTCACGGAAACAGCGAACGATCTGGTAGTAGCGATCCATGCCCGACATCATCAGCAGCTGCTTGAACAACTGCGGCGACTGCGGCAATGCAAAGAACCTGCCCTTGTAAGTGCGGCTCGGCACCAGGTAGTCGCGCGCGCCTTCCGGCGTCGCCTTGGTCAGCATCGGAGTTTCGATTTCCCAGAAACCATGGCTGTCGAGATAATGACGCAGGTAGGTCGTCACTTCATGGCGCAGGCGCATACGTTCGCGCATTTCGTCGCGACGCAAATCGATATATCGATAACGCAGGCGCAGATCATCGTGCACATCATCTTCATCGAGCTGGAACGGGGGCGTTTCCGCGGTATTGAGCACCGCCAGCTCCAGACCGAGCACCTCGACACGACCGGTGGCCAGTTTTTCGTTGATGGTGGCTTCATCACGCGCACGCACCCTGCCCTTGACCTGCAATACGTACTCGTTGCGGATGCGCTCGGCGAGCTCGAACACGTCCTTGCGATCAGGATCGAACACCACCTGCACCAGGCCTTCGCGATCGCGCAGGTCAACAAAAATCACCCCGCCGTGATCCCGGCGGCGATTGACCCAGCCACACAGGGTTACTTCCTGGTCAATCAGATCTTCGCTAATTTGTCCGCAATAATGGCTACGCATGATGTTCTCTGGAAAAGGAAGCGATGATAATCGCTATGTTATTGATAGGCAATCAGTTTTTTGATGCCGTCGATTTTTTTGCTGCGCTCGAGTCAGTGGCGGTCGGCTTGCTGGCCTTGCCGGCGTCCTTACCGTCGGCGGGCTTGCTGCCGGTTTTCGAGCCCTCGCCCGACTCGTGCACATTTTTCTTTTTGCCTGATTTGAAGTCGGTTTCATACCAGCCGCTGCCCTTCAGGCGAAACGCCGCCGCCGTGACCATTTTCTTCATTGCCGGCTTGCCGCATTCGGGACAGTCCCTTAAGGGCTCATCGGATATTTTCTGCAGCACTTCGGTCTGGAAACCGCACTCACTGCACTGGTATTCATAGATTGGCATCGTACCCCGGCCTCGTAAATATAAGCAGGGAATTATATACGCCCTGTCTGCCTGCTGTCATGTCCATGCTATGCTTCGCGCATGTCAAATCGGGGCGAAAAATCCATACTTATCACCGGCTGCTCCAGCGGCATCGGCTATTGTGTTGCCAATGGCCTGAAGCAGCGCGGTTACCGCGTGTTCGCCACCGCCAGGCGGGCAGAAAGTGTCGAGAAACTCGGCGACGAAGGCTTTGAAAGCCTGCAACTCGACCTGGACGATTCTGCCTCGATCAAACAGGCCGTCGACGAAACTCTGCAGCGAACCGATGGCGAGCTGTACGCCGTATTCAACAACGGCGCCTTCGGCCTGCCCGGTGCGGTCGAGGACCTGAGCCGCGAGGCGATCCGTGCCCAGTTTGAAACCAACCTGTTCGGCTGGCTCGAATTGACCAACCTGTTGCTGCCGGTGATGCGCACACAGGGCTACGGCCGTATCATCCAGAACAGTTCTGTGCTTGGCTTCGTCGCCATGCCGTTTCGAGGCGCCTACAATGCCAGCAAGTACGCAATCGAAGGCCTGAGCGACACATTGCGACTGGAGCTCAAGGATACTGACATACACGTCTCGCTGGTCGAGCCCGGCCCGATACTGAGTCGCTTTCGCGCCAACGCACTGCAGGCGCTGCAGCAACACATCGATATCGAAAACAGCGTGCACAGCGAACGCTATCAGCGCGTGCTCGAGCGCCTGACCAAAGAAGGTCCGGCCGCACCCTTCACACTGCCGCCGGAAGCGGTATTGAAAGCCGTCATACGCGCGCTCGAATCACGAAAGCCGAGGGCACGCTATTACGTGACCTTCCCGACTTATCTGTTCGGATACCTGAAGCGCGTGTTGCCGGTGCGGACACTGGACACGATTTTGCGACAGGCCAGCAACTGATCATCACCGCGGGTAAAACCATCGAATGCTTTTGATCTGCGATGATTAATCGCAGCAATCCTGAACATGGTTTTGGCAAAGGGTGGCGCGGGCGTACACGCATCTTGCGTCGCCCGGCATCCTGCGACTGCAGCGGGTTTCGTGCTGCATGTCGCAGGCAAACCGACGCTGCAGCTTATGCTGTACAATCAGGGTTATAATGAACGCGCGGCGCAGCAACTTGGTGATCGCATCGCCCGTACAGTCGAGCACGGTGAAAAAATGACCGGTTTGCGACTATTCTGACGGGCATCTAGATTCTTTACACGTAAGATTTACAGTCCAGCCGCATCTTGCCGTAAAACACGAATACGATTGACATTGACCGCAACGGACATGCGTGAAGGAAGCAGATTTGTACAAATACATTTTTTCTTTGGCAGCCGCCGGCCTGATTGTACTTTTTGCCGACCATGCCGCCGCAGACACCGATGACAGCCCGTACCTGGGCATCCAGTACGCGTTCGGCAACGTCGGTGTGGACACCCTGTCAACGGACTTCAATCCTACGACACTGGTCGCCCGGGTCGGTAAATTTTTTCACCGCAGCTATTCAGTCGAGGGCAGGATTGCCTTTCCGCTCCAGGATGATACCAAAACGGTATCCGGTAACGATGCGACGGTTGGGCTGTTCGGACTTCTCGGCGCGTACGGCACGGCCCGACTGAACTGGCAGCGCTATTCGATCTACGGCATCGCCGGCCTCAGCCTGGTCGAGGGAGAAATCAAAGTCTCCAGCACCACCCAATCAGATAGCGAACTAGGCATCTCCTATGGCGCCGGTCTGGATATTCGATTCGGCGGAACCCTTGTTAATCTTGAATACCTCTCATATCTCGACGAATCAAGTTTTGATTTCGATGCACTCGGCATCGGCGTAACCATTGTTTTCTAAAACCAAAAGGGTCAGAGTCGTTTGAAATCTTGCTGCAAGAAAACCAAAAGGGTCAGAGTCGTTTGAAATCTCGCTGAAACCAAAAGGGTCAGAGTCGTTTGAAATCTCGCTGCAAGCAATTGAATCCGACATTTTTTGAAACCAAAAGGGTCAGAGTCGTTTGAAATCTCGCTGCAAGCAATTGAATCCGACATTTTTTGA
>CP070838.1:1378573-1381905 GCA_020341835.1 Thiotrichales bacterium
CGCCTGGGGCTGCCAGATGTTCGGTTGCGATTGTGTGATTTATATTCATCGCGACGTTTCCGCGGGACGCAAACAGGCAATGGAAGAATTCGGCGCAAACGTCATTCGTGTCGACGGTAACTACGACGACTCGGTGAAACAGGCCGACATGGACGCAAGCAGCCACGGGCGCATTATCGTCTCGGATACCAGCTACCCGGGTTACATGGACATTCCGCGCGACGTTGCCATCGGTTATACCGTCATGTTGCACGAAGCCGTCGAACAAATGCAGGGAGCTGTTCCGACCCATGTTTTCATTCAGGCGGGCGTCGGCGGACTGGCTGCCTCGGTTTGTGCCTATTTCTGGGAACTCTGGGGCGATCGCAGGCCACGCTTTATCGTGGTCGAACCGGAACAGGCCAACTGCCTGCAGCAATCGGCCGCCAGCGGCAAACCGGTAGCCGTCGAAGGCGAACTGGAAACCCTGATGGCCGGGCTGTCCTGCGGTGAAGTTTCCCTGCTGGCCTGGAAAATTCTGGAGCATGGCGCCGATGACTTCATGACTCTGAGCGAAGATGCGGTCGCTCCCTGCATGCGCCTGCTGGCTAACAACGTTCCCGCTATCGAGGCCGGTGAATCGGCAGTCGCCGGACTTGCGGCAGCGATCGTCGCTCGCGAAAATCCCGATATGGCATCACAGCTCGGGCTCGACCAATCCAGCCTGGTTTTCGTAATCGGTACCGAGGGCGCAACCGATCCGGATCTGTACCGGCAACTGGTGAAGAACCAATGAGCGCGGCACAACCTGCGCGCGGGTTTGCGCAGGCCGAGTACGAAACGCGTACCCGCAATGCTCAGCGCCTGATGCGAGAAATCGAAATCGACGCCATGTTGCTGACTACCGAAGCGCATGTGCGTTATTTCAGTGGCTTCCTGACCCAGTTCTGGCAAAGCCCGACCCGACCGTGGTTTTTGCTGGTTCCCGCCGAGGGCAAACCCGTTGCAGTCATTCCCAGCATTGGCGTGGCCGGCATGCAGCAGACCTGGATCGAGGATATCCGCAGCTGGTTTTCGCCGGATCCCGAGGATGACGGCGTATCACTGCTGCTGTCCACTATTCGTGAATTGCCCGCGCGTTTCGGGCGTATTGGCCTGCCGCTCGGTGCGGAGAGCCATCTACGCATGCCGGCACGCGACTACCGACGCCTCGAGGCCGCACTGTCCGAACTGGAACTGGTCGATTGCGCCGGATTGATGCTCAAACTCTGCAGCGTCAAGTCGGCGGCCGAGATCGAAAAAATCCGCTATGTCTGCGAACTCGCATCGGACAGTTTCAATGCCCTGCCGGAATTCGCCCGTAAGGGACAGACCGAACGCGAAGTGGTTCGTGCGATGCGCATCGACCTGCTGCAGCGAGGCGCTGATCATACTCCTTACATAGTGTCGGCGTCCGGCCAGGACGGTTATGGCGATATCATCATGGGCCCCGGCGACCGGCGGCTCGAGGATGGTGACCTGCTGATCATCGATACCGGCAGCGTGTTCGATGGTTATTTTTGCGATTTCGATCGCAACTTTGCGTTCGGTTTTGCGACTGACAAGGCTAAACGTGTTTATGAAACCGTATTTCGCAGCACCGAAGCCGGCCTCGCGACGGCCCGGCCCGGGGCCACTACCCACGAAGTATGGCGGGCGATGTGGTCAGTGCTCGAGGCGGGCGGCGCCACCGGCAACGATGTCGGTCGCATGGGTCACGGTCTCGGTGCCCAGCTAACCGAGTGGCCTTCGCTCGCCGCCAACGATCACAATCCGCTGGTACCGGGAATGGTGATAACCCTCGAGCCGGGCATGAATTACGATGGTGACAGGTTGATGGTGCATGAAGAAAACATCGTCATCACGGATTCCGGAGCGGAACTGCTCACTAAACGCGCCGCCACCGAATTACCCGTAGTCAATTAACGAGAGAAAATTCAATGCTTCAATCGCTTGCCTGGCTAGGCCAGAGTCGCACTTACTGGATCGCGCTGGTGTTATTCGGTATCGCACTCGAGTGCGCGGCACTTTATTATCAGTACGCGCTCGACGAGTGGCCCTGTGTCCTCTGTATTCAGATCCGCATCTGGATAATGGCGTTCGTGCTGCTCGGTGTGCTGGCCCTGTTTTTCACCCGATCCACAGGCGTCATGCGCCTTTTCCATGGTCTCAATGTCGTTATCATGATCGGCTTGCTAGAACGCAGCTGGCGCGTACTTGCGGTCGAACGCGGCTGGATCTTTGGCGATTGCGAAATGGACCTCGGCATGCCTGCCTGGTTCGCGCTCGACAAGTGGTTTCCATGGATTTTCGAGGTTCAAACATCCTGCGGCTACACTCCCCTGATCGTGTTTAACATCACCATGGCCGAGGTATTACTTGTGATCTCGGCGGCTCTGTTGATATTATGCGCGACGCTGTCTGTCGCTAGCTGGTTTAACAAGTATTAAGAAATCCGGCGATTGCCCGATATATCCACTTACTCACCGACAAACAAGTAACGTGAACTGGTTTATGATAACAACGCTGAGCCGGGCATTTGCCGAAAACGACAGTTTGTCATAATGGCCCGGAGTTTACCTGCAAGGCGATGTTCTTTCGGGCAAAGACAACCGGAACAAAACTACACTTCATTCAGCCAGGCAAACCGACACAAAATGCTTTCATTGAATCCCTCAATGGAATGTTCCGCGAATACCGCCTGGATATGCACCGGTTCGCCAGATTGGTTGATACGCAATCGCCCCTCGACGACTGGCGATCGCATTTCAACCACGTCAGTCCGCATCGATCAACGGGTAAAATACCGCGGCAGTGTTCGCTGAACGGGTTGCCTGATATGATTACTCCCTGCCTCAGGCGGGGCTAACATAAGGGGTAGGTTACAATTGCCAGAAAACACCAGGACCAACTTAGCTGTCAAGCACATCATCCTGCTACATTTATTGGGTATTACGAATGCCAGAGAATAATTTTTCAGATCCTGATAAACAGAGTTTAGTGCCTCACTTAATCAGTCTATTTCTGACGCTTGCTGCATTTTGGCTAATAAACTCCGGTCATTACACGTTACTGATTCTGTCGCTTGGGTTAACCTCCATTGCCCTGGTTTTATATATCGCCCATAGAATGGATGTAGTAGACCACGAATCCCAGCCACTGCTCATTCCGTTGAGGATTCCCAGGTACCATCTCTGGCTTATTAAAGAAATAATTCTCGCCAATATTTCCGTTGTGAAGCATATTTGGCTTGGCAACAAGACCATTTCTCCCGTACTCACCACGATCAAAGCCCATCAAAAAACGGATATGGG
>CP070838.1:1382005-1384419 GCA_020341835.1 Thiotrichales bacterium
GTCAGCCAGCCTGTGTCGGCTATCCGGGGACAGTATACTTATTGGATCAACGATGAAATACGTATACTGTCCCCTTAACGGAAATGTGCAAGCGTCCTGGTTCTATGGCTAATCGAAAAAAAGATAAAGAACCGGTCGGCTATGAGATCCTGAAGGATGCGAGCCTGAACAAGGGCACGGCCTTCACCATGGCCGAGCGCGAAACCTACAAACTGCGCGGCCTGTTGCCGGCCGCAGTCAGCGATCAGGACATGCAGATAACGCGTGCCCTGGGCAATGTGCGCCGCAAAGCCTATGACATCGAGCGCTATATATACCTGCAGGCACTTCAGGCACGGAACGAGCGTTTATTCTACCGGCTGATCATCGATCATATCGAAGAACTCATGCCGATCATCTATACACCGACAGTCGGTCAGGCCTGCAAGGAATTTGCACATATTTTCAGGCAGCCGCGCGGCTTCTATATCAACCCTGATGATCGTGGACAGATACGCAGCATGCTCGATAACTGGCCAGAGCGTGATATAAGCCTGATCGTCGTCACTGACGGTGAGCGCATCCTGGGTTTGGGCGATCTCGGCGCAAGCGGCATGGGTATACCTCTCGGCAAACTGGCCCTGTACTCGGCGTGTGCGGGCATACCGCCACATCAATGCCTGCCGGTAATGCTGGATGTGGGCACCAACAACGAAACATTGCGCAGCGACCCGCTGTACCTCGGCGTCCCGCGTCCGCGTATTACCGGCGCTGACTATCTGGCGCTGGTCGAGGAATTTGTGCTGGCTGTTCAGGACGCCTATCCGCGCGCGCTTATTCAGTTTGAAGACTTTCTGACGCCAAATGCGTACGGCTTGCTGCATACCTGGCGTGACCGGGTGCTGTGTTTCAACGATGATATCCAGGGTACCGCGGCAGTGGCGCTTGCCGGCGTGCTGGCTTCGAGCCGCATTACCGGTATCGAATTGCCCGATCTGCGAATAATGTTTCTCGGTGCTGGTTCCGCCGCCACCGGCATCGCCAACCTGATTCGCTTTGCCCTGCGTGATGCAGGACTGGATCAGCAGCAAGCAACACGCCGTATATGGCTTGTGGATCACACGGGCCTGGTCGTAAAACAACGCGATGACCTGGCACCTCAAAAACGTCCTTATGCGCATGATGCGCCGGCTGCCGGGTTTATCGAGGCGATCAGGATGGTAAAACCGCATGTGCTGATTGGTGCAACCGGTAAAGCTGCAATGTTCACTGAAGAAGCAATACGCCTGATGGCAGAGCTCAACCCGCGCCCGGTTATTTTTGCCCTGTCCAATCCCACGTCAGTTTCTGAATGCACCGCCGAACAGGCCTTTGAATGGAGCGAAGGACGCGCAGTCTTCGCCAGCGGCAGTCCGTTCCCGCCGGTATCGTATGCCGGCAAAAGCTTCAGACCGGGGCAGGGGAATAACGCCTACATTTTTCCCGGCATCGGTCTGGGTGCCATCGCCTGCCAGGCCAGCCGAATCAGTGATGAAATGTTTCTGGACGCCGCCCGGGTGCTGGCGGAGATGGTCACCGAAGACGATTTGCAGGAAGGTGCAATTTACCCTCCGCTGACAGACATTCGCCGGGCATCGCTCGCCATCGCCGTCGCTGTTGCCGAGAAAGCATGGGATCAGGGCCTGGCGCGCGTGGACCGACCAGCGGACGTGGAAAAAGCCATTGCCGACACGATGTACGACCCTCACTATTAACCGTGGATTGCTTGATACCTGCGATGGGCTCAATTAACGAAGCGAAATCATGATAGTTTTTGCTCTAGTCCCACCTGTTGAACCGTTCCGTTGCTATTCGATGACACCCGGCACAAAAGCTTAAGATGGGGCAATGAATACGAAGATGAAAATCGGTCTGGCATTGGGAAGTGGCTCGTCCCGGGGATGGTCGCACCTCGGTATCATCAATGAGCTGTCAACGTTCGGCATCGAGCCGGATATCGTGTGCGGCACTTCGGTTGGTGCAATGGTGGGCGCAGCGTATGCAACGGGCAATCTCGAAAAGCTGCAAACATGGGCCTGCTCGGTGACAAAACTCGATGTGGCGCGATTTCTGGATATCAGTGCCTCGTTCACAGGCTTTGTACATACCGAAAGGTTTCACAATTTCCTGAGTGAATACATTGCCGCTGATGACGACCTGATCGAAGATCTTCCCAAGGTCTATGCTGCCGTTTCTACCGATCTCGAAACCGGCAGGGAAGTCTGGCACCAGCAGGGATCCGTGATACAGGCGGTATGGTCATCGATGGCGTTGCCGGGTCTTTTTCCAGCTATCCGGTATGAAAACCGATGGCTGGTCGATGGTGGCCTGGTCAACCCTGTCCCGGTTTCTGTTTGCCGTGCGCTCGGCGCCGATTTTGTGTTTGCCGTCAATCT
>CP070838.1:1384519-1410206 GCA_020341835.1 Thiotrichales bacterium
CATCACTCCAATCCGATGAAAATGGCGCTGTCGAAATTCAAGCGCCAGGGCGGGAAATTCATTTCCATCAACCCGGTGCGGACCGGTTACTCGGCAATCGCTGACGAATGGATACCAATCAAGCCCGGCACCGACGGTGCGCTGTTTCTTGCATTGATCAACGAAATCATCAAGCAGGGCCTTTACGACCGCGATTTCCTGGTGAAGTACAGCAATGCGGCCGAACTGGTCAACCTCGATGAAGCTTCAACCGAATACGGCATGTTCGTCCGTTTCGAGGTGCCCAAGGAAGAGGGCTGCTTCGATGCCCAGAACAAGCTCTGGTGGGACAGGCATCTGAACCGTCCGATCTCGATGCATACGGAAGGCTCTGATCCCTACCTGCTGGGCGGGTTCGAACTGGATGACGGCACCCCGGTGAAGCCGGCGTTCCAGCTGCTGGTCGAACGCGTGCGTGAGTACACCGCGGAGTGGGCTGCTGATATTACCGGTATCCCGGTTGAGACCATCAAGCGCCTGGCCAACGAAATGGGTATTACCGCGCGCGACGAAAAAATCGAACTGCCGATCGCCTGGACCGATACCTGGGGCAACGAACACGATCACCTGACGGGCAATCCGGTGGCTTTCCACGCGATGCGCGGGCTGGCGGCACACTCCAACGGTTTCCAGACGATACGCGCGCTGTCGATCCTGATGAGCATCCTTGGCACCATTGATCGGCCCGGCGGCTTTCGCCACAAGGCGCCGTTCCCGCGTCCGATCCCGCCGTGCGCAAAAACGCCAACTGGCCGGGAGGATGTACAGCCGAACACGCCGTTGAACGGCATGCCGCTGGGCTGGCCCGCCGATCCGGATGACCTGTTCGTCGATGATGACGGCCGCCCGGTCAGGCTAGACAAGGCCTTCTCCTGGGAATACCCGCTGGCAGTGCATGGCCTGATGCACAATGCGATCACCAATGCCTGGCGGGGTGATCCTTACACGGTCGATACCATGATGATTTTTATGGCCAACATGGCCTGGAATTCGTCGATGAATACCACCGAAGTGCGTGACATGTTGAATGACCGGGATGACAACGGGGAATACAAGATCCCGTTCCTCGTCGTTGCCGATGCCTTTCAGTCCGAGATGGTGGCTTTTGCCGACCTGGTGCTGCCGGATACGACTTATCTCGAACGTCACGATGTGATGTCGATGCTGGATCGCCCGATCTCGGAATACGATGGTCCGGTGGATTCGGTGCGCATTCCGGTGCTGCCGCCGACCGGTGAGTGCCGGCCGTTTCAGGAGGTGCTGATCGAGCTGGGCTCGCGTCTGCAACTGCCCGCATTCGTGCACGAGGATGGCCGCCGCAAGTATCGCGATTACCCGGATTTTGTGATCAATTATGAGACGGCACCCGGTTCGGGTATCGGTTTTCTCGCCGGCTGGCGTGGCAAGGGTGGTGAGAAGTTCATGAAAGGCGAGCCCAATCCAAAGCAGTGGGAGATGTACGAGAAGAACAATTGTGTGTTCCACTACGAACTGCCGAAATCGTATCAGTACATGCGCAACTGGAACCAGGGTTATCTCGAGTGGGCCAAACGCCACAGCCTGACGCGCTATGCCGAGCCGATCAATATCCATATTTATTCCGAGGTGCTGCAGAAATTCAGGCTCGCGGCACAGGGCAAGTCCTTCGGCAAGCAACCGCCGGATCATCTGCGCGAGCGGATCGAAACCCATTTCGATCCACTGCCGTTCTTTTCGGAAACACTCGAAGCGCAGCGTACCGACCTGCTCAAATACCCGCTGAATGCAATCACCCAGCGCCCGATGGCGATGTACCATTCCTGGGATTCGCAGAATGCCTGGCTGCGCCAGATTCACACGCACAATTATCTGCACGTCAATCCGAAAACCGCGGCAGCGGCGGGTATCGACGACGAGGCCTGGATGTGGGTTGAATCCATGCACGGCAAGGTGCGCTGCCAGTGCCGTTATTCAGAAGCGGTTGAGCCGGGAACGGTATGGACCTGGAATGCGATCGGCAAGGCCTCCGGTGCCTGGGGGCTGTCCGCCAGGGCCAACGAATCGAAAAGGGGGTTCCTGCTCAATCACCTGATCGCTGAAGAACTGCCGGCGAGCGTCGACGGTGAGCACCTGTCCAACTCGGATCCGTTGACGGGTCAGGCCGGCTGGTACGACGTGCGCGTGCGCATCTATCCCGCCGCTGCCGATGAACCGGCGGAAACCTGGCCACAGTTCGACAATGTCGCCTGTGTTCCGGGGCAGTGTGAAAGCCGGTCGCGCAGCAAGTGGCTCAGGTATTTCGCCGGAAGCAAGCGCAAAGCTGGGGGACGGTCATGAAACAGCTGGCACTGGTCATCGATCTCAATGTTTGCGTCGGCTGCCACGCCTGCGTCACCAGCTGCAAGGAATGGAACACCTCGGGAAATGCCGGGTTCATGTCGGACATGAATCCCTACGATGCGGATCCGACCGGTACGTTCTTCAATCGTGTTCAGACTTTCGAGATCGGGGCCTATCCCGGTACCGAAACCGTGCACTTCCCCAAGAGTTGCCTGCACTGCGAGGATCCTCCCTGCGTACCCGTCTGTCCGACAGGCGCCAGCTACAAGCGCAAGGAGGACGGTATCGTGCTGGTCGATTATGACAAGTGTATCGGCTGCAAGTACTGCTCCTGGGCCTGCCCGTACGGCGCGCGCGAGCTGGATGAAAACCAGAAAGTGATGAAGAAGTGTACGCTCTGTGTTGACCGGATCTACGATGAATCCCTGCCGGAAGCGGAACGAAAACCGGCTTGCGTGCTCGCCTGTCCGACCAGTGCGCGTCTGTTCGGTGATGTGAACGAACCGAATTCTGTGGTCTCGGTCGCTATCCGGGAAAACGGCGGCTACCAGCTAATGCCGGAATGGGGGACCAACCCGGCCAATCACTATCTGCCGCGCCGGAGGACACAGATAACCATACACGAAGACGAGCTCATCCGTGTTGATAATCCGTTGAAGAAGGAACGTCAGCTGCCGATGCCGGATCCCGACGAGCAGACGCTCGACGACATTACCAGTTGGTAGTGAGGAGCATCAGACAGTGTGTGAAATGAATCTCGCAAAGGCGCAAAGCACGCAAAGGCTTTTATTCTTATTTGTAGGAGCGGCTTTAGCCGCGAATTGTTCGCGTAAATGTGCATGGAATTCGCGGCTAAAGCCGCTCCTACGCACACCTGTAAATATCTTTGCGTGCTTTGCGCCTTGGCGAGAGAGCAATAACCTGTTTAAGAATGTGGAGTTGAATGAATGCATCCCGCATTTTCAGTAATATTTTTAACCACCCTGATCGGTGTTGCTCAGGGCCTGTTCCTTGCGCTTTACACCGGCCAGTTGTATTCGGTCGTGAATGTGCTGCCGGTGCAGGACTCGCACAGCTTCTATGGGTTGGGCAGTCTGCTGGCACTGGTGTTTCTGTCGGGTGGCCTGATTGCATCCTTTTTTCATCTGGGCAGACCCGAGCGCGCCTGGCGTTCGGCGACACAGTGGCGCACTTCGTGGTTGTCGCGCGAAGTCGTCGTGCTGCCGGCCTTCATGGGCCTGACTGCGCTGTATGGCCTGATCCATTACTTTGACCTGAATCCGGTGCTATTCAAGTTCAGCGGCGTGTTTGTCGTTGATCTGTCATTGCTTGTCGGTGCGGTCAACACGCTGCTGGCCTTCACCTTGTTCTTCTGTACCGGCATGATCTATGCCTGCATCAAGTTCCTGCAGGAATGGGCGACACCGCTGACGGTTGTGAACTACATGCTGCTGGGTTCGGCATCCGGCTTCTCACTGGCGACGGCATTCGCTGCCTATGTCGGATCGGAACTGGTCACCTTCTACGGCGCCTGGGCGATCATCATCACGCTGGCGGCATTCGTGACACGCAGTGCATCGCTGCTGCGCAATGCGCGCATCAAGTACAAATCCAGTTTACGTTCCGCCATCGGTATCCGCCATGCGCAAATCGAACAGAAATCTCGTGGCTTCATGGCGGGCTCATTCAATACGCGCGAATACTTTCACGGAGCATCCGCGCAATCCTATCGTGTGGTCAAGTGGCTGTTCCTGCTGCTCGTATTTCCATTGCCCGTGGTGTTGATATCAATCGGTCTCGGTTCTGGCGTATTCGTGATACTCGCACTGGCATTCGCTGTCCAGTACCTTGGCCTGCTGGCCGAACGCTGGTTCTTCTTCGCCCAGGCCAATCATCCGCAAAACCTGTATTACCAGACGGTATAGATCGCTCTACAACGCAAAGGCGGCCTGGTCTGATGAAGAATCAAAAATGCATAATGAATAATGAAACCGTTCGTCCTGAGCAGATCAACAGATAATCAGTAGTGTAGGCGCGGCTTCTGTCGCAGACATTTTTCATTATTAATTTTTCGTTTTTCATTATTCATTGTTCACTGATGCTGTACTACGCTTATATGGGTAGATAATAATAAGCAGCTTTGTTATGCCGGAACAAAAAGATCTCGAACTGCTGATTCACGGTCACACGCCGATATTGTTGATCGAGACACATGAAGAGATGCGTGCGCTCGACCTGCTGGTCGGGATCGCGACCCGAAATGTCATTCCCTTATTCAAATGGTCTGTGACCGAAGGTCTGCGACGGGTTGATATCGATCTCGGCGTTCAGCGCCACAATGCAGAACCCAGGGATGTGCTCGCGCATATCAAGGCATCGGAAGTGGACGGTATTTATGTGCTGCTCGATTTCGATCCCTACATCCAGGAGCCTGTCAACGAACGCTTCATCAAGGAAATCGCGATGCAGTTTGAAGGCGGCAGAAACAAGCTGGTCTTCATCAGTCACAGGATCGAGTTGCCGTCAGGTTTGTCAAAACGTGTTGCCCGATTTGAGCTGAGACTACCCGATGCCCGGGAGCTTGAGCAGCTTATTCGTGACGAGGCCGGTAAATGGCAAATCGAGTCGGGCAGGCAAATCACAACCGAATCAAGGACGCTTCGGCGCCTGCTGCATAATTTACGCGGGTTGACCTTTAACGACGCACGGCGCCTGATCCGTAATGTGATCGTTGACGATGGCGCCATTACTGAAGATGATCTGCCGGAAGTCATGCGCGCGAAGTACCAGTTGCTGAACCGTGATGACGTGCTGTCTTACGAGTTCGAGACAACGAGATTTTCTGACGTAGGCGGGATGCGCAATCTCAAACGATGGCTACAGCAGCGCGAGAAAATTTTTCACGGTCTGATTGACCAGGTCGGCATCGACAAGCCGAGGGGTCTACTGCTGCTGGGGGTGCAGGGCTGCGGCAAGAGTCTGGCCGCAAAAGCAATCGCGGGCGTCTGGAATGTGCCGTTGCTGCGGTTTGATTTCGGCGCGCTTTATGACAAATACATCGGCGAGTCCGAGAAAAACCTGCGTGAATCGCTGAAGACAGCCGAAGTCATGGCGCCCTGCGTGATGTGGATCGATGAGATCGAGAAGGGTATTTCCGGTGGCAACGATGAGGGTACCTCGAAACGTATCCTGGGCGCGCTGCTGACATGGCTGGCGGAAAACAGGGCAAATGTATTTATTGTCGCCACCGCCAACAATATCGATGAACTGCCACCCGAGTTGATTCGCAAGGGCAGGCTGGACGAGATCTTTTTTGTGGATTTGCCGAAACAGGATATACGCAAGCAGGTATTCGCCATCCACCTGGCTAAACGTGAAATACCCCAGTCGGGTATCAATCTCGACCAGCTGGCGATCGAAACCGAGGGCTATTCCGGCTCGGAGATCGAGCAGGCCGTCGTCAGCGCGATCTACAGCAGCTATGGCAGCGACGAGGCAGTCACAACCCAGGTATTGTTGCAGGAGATCCGCTCAACACGGCCGTTGTCGGTTGTGATGGATGCGCAGATCCAGCAGCTGAGGCAATGGGCGGCGAGCAGGACGGTGGCGGTTGATTGAATGATTTTGGCCACGGAGACACAGCGTACACGGAGATTTTATTAAAACAGGCGCTCGTTCGGCGTTAGCTGCGAAACTGGCATTGTGTGGCTAAAGCCACTGCAATAGCAAATCAAATCCTCTGTGTACGCTGTGCCTCTGTGGCCAATTCAGTAACTTACCCGATAACCAAACTTGCGACGTATGTCGCGCATAATGATATAGATCCACGGCCACAGCAGGGCGCCGGTCAGGGTCGGCATGAAATACAGCCAGGTATCCGGCGCATGGCCGACGATGCCGCTGACCCACAGCACGATCAGTTGCTTCAGCAGCAGCAGGAAAAAGATCACGATCGCCTGTTGTATCAGTGATACGACGCGCAGTCGCTGGTGCTGGATGTGAACGATATAAATGACCAGCATCAGGCCAAGCGCGTGCTGGCCCAGGATCGCACCATGGCTCACATCCAGGATCAGCCCGGTCAGCCAGGCAATGGTAACGCCCATTCTTGTTGGAAGTGCCATGGCCCAGTAGATCAGCACCAGCGTAACCCAGTCCGGCCTGAATTCGACCATCCACTCCGGTAGCGGCATTATCGTCAGCATAAAAGCGACGAACAGTGTCGTCCCGGCAATCTTGAAGTTACTCGCTGTCATCAACGGCCTCTCCGGTGGCTTCCTCGGTGACTTCCTCCGCGGTTTCTTTTACAGCCTCACCTGCATCGGCATCCGTATCGGCTGCACCTGTATCCGCATCGGTTTCACCGGACTGTTCGTCGGTCTGATCGACCGGTTCTTCCAGGCCGGGCATGGGTTTCTCATGGCCATGCGTCCACACCAGCAGCACTTCACGGCTGGTATCGAGCTGTGCCAGCGGCTCGGCGCGCACTTCGATAAAGGTCTCGCCGGTGTTGCGATCAATCTTGGTAATCATTGCCACCGGATAGTGCCGTGGAAAGCGACCGCCAAGTCCGGATGAAATCAGCTTGTCACCGACACGGATGTCAGCATTGTGAGGAATGTGTTTGAGGTCGAGGTGATCTGTCTGGCCGGTCCCGAAAGCGACGCTTCTCAGTCCGGTGCGATCGATCTGCACCGGTATCGCGTGACTCACGTCGGATATCAGCATCGCGGTTGAGGATAACGCATTAACATAAACAACCTGTGCCATCACGCCGTGTGCATCGATGATCGGCTGTCCCTTGTATACGCCGTCGGATGAGCCCTTGTTCAATACGATGAAATGCCGGTAGGGATCAACGTCCACGGCGACGATTTCTGCAATCAGATGATCTTCGGTAGTTTTCGGCGTGGCACTGAGTAATTTGCGCAGTCTTTCATTTTCCTTTTCGAGGATGTCCAGTTTTTGTAACTGAACGCGGTTTTGCAGCTGCATATCCTTGAGTTGCTGGTTTTCGCTGATCAGGTCGCGCTGCGAGCTCAGATTTTCTTCACCCCAGTAATAAAGGCGAATCGGCAGGTCGACCAGGTATTCAACCGGGTAAAGCAGATAGGACAGGGTATTGCGGACTGCATCGAGGTGCTTCCAGCGGTGATCGACCGTCATCACGGCCAGCGACAGGAGCACGAGGATGACCATGCGCAGGGTAGCGGACGGGCCTCTTAGAAACAGCGTTTGCATAAGGTCAGAAACCTGGCACAGGCTTGTTCAGGGGCGACTCCGTGCCGCCTTTATTCGACAGCGAGGAAATCTCCCCCATGCTTGTCGATCAGTTCAAGAACACGACCCCCGCCACGGGCCACACAGGTCAGCGGATCTTCTGCAGTCACCACAGGCAAGCCGGTTTCTTCCATCAGCAGGCGGTCCAGATCTTTGAGCAGCGCACCGCCGCCGGTCAGGACGATGCCGCGTTCGGCAACATCGGCACCCAGTTCGGGCGGTGTCTGTTCCAGTGCGGTTTTGACGGCACTGACGATACCGTGCAGCGGTTCCTGTAATGCCTCAAGGATCTCGTTGCTGTTCAGTGAAAAGCTGCGAGGGATGCCTTCTGACAGGTTGCGGCCCTTGATCTCGATTTCGAGCAGTTCCTGTCCAGGGTAGGCGTTGCCGATTTCCTGCTTGATCTTTTCGGCGGTGGCTTCCCCGATCAGGATGCCGTAGTTTCTGCGGACATAGGAAATGATGGCTTCATCGAAGCGGTCGCCGCCGACGCGCACCGAAGCGGCATAGACAATGCCGTTCAGGGAAATGACCGCCACTTCCGAAGTGCCGCCGCCGATGTCCAGTACCATCGAACCGCGCGGTTCATCAACCGGCATGCCGGCACCAATCGCCGCTGCCATCGGCTCTTCAATCAGGTAGACCTTGCGTGCTCCGGCCCCCGCAGCAGACTCGCGTATGGCCCTGCGCTCAACCTGGGTTGCACCACAGGGGACGCAGATCAGTACGCGCGGACTCGGACGCAAAACCTGGGATTCATGCACCGAGCGGATAAAATGCTGCAGCATTTTTTCGGTAATGTTGAAGTCGGCGATGACGCCATCCCGCATCGGGCGAATTGCAGTGATGTTCTGCGGGGTGCGGCCGAGCATGCCCTTGGCTTCCTTACCGTAAGCTTCGATGGACTTCGGGCCGCCCGGGCCACGGTCCTGGCGCACGGCCACAACGGATGGTTCATCGAGGACGATACCTTTGCCGCGCGCATAAATCAGGGTATTAGCAGTTCCGAGGTCAATGGATAAATCGTTGGAAAAGAGTCCCCGAATACGGTTAACAAACATGTGTAGGAATACCTGTAGCGACTAGTTATTATTGTTATGGTATGAATATATAGGCCATTTGAACGCATATGGCTATAAACTGCGCGTACTCTATCAATCGCCACCCTGCAGGGCAAGCAAAATCCCCTTTAAAATAGTGTTCGCACCCTGTTTCGGCAGAGTCGAGCGCGCGTTTGTGCTAACATCGCGCCTCTCGTTATGGAAGCTGGTTTAACGAAGACAAACAAGGCACCCGGGTGCTGCAAGTGGAGACATCATGTCACTCGATACCGACGATATAAAAGCTATTGCACGGCTGGCGCGGCTGAAAATTGATGAAGCTGATGTGCCCCTGTACGCGAACAACCTTTCCAGCATTCTTGACCTGGTTGAACAGATGAATTCGGTGAATACCGAGGGTGTGATTCCGATGTCGCATCCACTGGACGTGGCGCAGCGGTTGCGCGACGACGTTGTCACCGAGAATAATCAGCGCGAAGAATTTCAGCGCATCGCACCAGCGACCCGGGATGGTCTCTATCTGGTGCCCAGGGTGATTGAATAGCAAGAGACGGCGCGGATGACTGATTTTTACCGGATGACGCTTGCTGAACTGTCGGCCATGCTGCAGGCAGGCGAACTCAGCAGTACCGATCTGACCGAGCACTATCTGTCGCGCATCAGTCAGCATGATGCGGGCCTGAACAGCTTCATCACGGTTGTCGAAGACCAGGCGATGGCGCAGGCCGCCGAGGCTGACAGGGCATTGCAGAATGGCGATGCCGGCCCGCTAACCGGTATACCGATTGCGCACAAGGATATTTTCTGTAGCCGCGGTATCCGCACCAGCTGCGGCTCGAAAATGCTGGATGGTTTTATCTCGCCTTATGACGCAACCGTGGTCAGCAACTTCAAACAGGCCGGTGTGATCACACTGGGCAAGACCAATATGGATGAATTCGCGATGGGATCATCCAACGAAACCAGTTTCTACGGCCCGGTCAGGAATCCCTGGAATACCGACGCCGTCCCCGGAGGTTCGTCCGGCGGGTCTGCAGCTGCTGTCGCCTCGCGCCTGGCGCCTGCGGCAACCGGCACGGATACCGGGGGTTCGATACGTCAGCCGGCCGCATTGTGCGGTATTACCGGTCTGAAACCGACCTACGGGCTGGTGTCGCGTTACGGTATGATTGCGTTCGCTTCCAGTCTCGATCAGGGCGGCCCGATGGCGCAGACTGCCGAAGACTGTGCAATGATGTTGAATGTCATGGCCGGATTTGATCATCGCGATTCGACCAGTATCGAGATCGAGCTGCCGGACTACAGCGCCGGGATCGATCAATCGATCAGCGGCCTGCGCATCGGTTTGCCGAGGGAGTATTTTGATGAAGGACTGGATCCGGGTGTCAAGGCTGTCATTCAGGCGGCGCTGGAACAATACCGTGATCTGGGTGCGGAGCTGGTCGAGATCGATTTGCCGAATTCCGGGCTGTCAGTACCGGTCTACTACGTGGTCGCCCCGGCTGAGTGCTCGGCCAACCTGTCACGTTTCGACGGGGTGCGCTATGGCTATCGCTGTGAAAACCCCAGCGATCTCAATGACCTGTACACGCGGTCGCGCGGCGAAGGTTTTGGGGCAGAGGTGAAACGTCGCATCATGGTCGGCACCTACGCCCTGTCTGCAGGCTACTACGATGCCTACTACCTGAAGGCCCAGCAGTGCCGGCACCTGATCAGTGATGACTTCAGGGAAGCGTTCAAAAACGTCGATGTGATCATGGGGCCAGCTTCCCCGGAAACCGCATTCAATCTCGGCGAGAAGGCCGAAGACCCGGTTTCGATGTACCTGTCCGATATCTATACCATCGCCGTCAACCTGGCCGGCCTGCCGGGCATGTCGATTCCCGCGGGCTTCGTCGATGGCAAACCGGTTGGCCTGCAGATCATCGGCAACTATTTCGAAGAAAGCCGCCTGCTGAATGTCGCGCACAAATACCAGCAGCAAACCGACTGGCACAGGCAGATACCGGAGGATTATACATAGCAATATCGGCCACAGAGACACGGAGAACACGGAGGTAAGACGGAAATAAATGGAATTACTGAAAGGGTTATTGGGTGTGCAATCAAGGTACACAGGGAGCTTGGCCCTGGCTTGCTTGAATCTGGTTATGAACCGGGCATGATGATCGAGCTGTAAAAATGCAGCCTGTATGCAGAAAGGCAAAAGCAGCTGATAGTAAGATATGCTGGCATCGAGATTGGCGAGCATCGTCTCGATTTGTTGGTTGAAGATACTGTTGTTATAGCGCTGAAAAGTGTTGAACGTTTTGATCCTGTTTTCCAGGCTCAGCTTCTCAGCTATCTCAAATTAGGTGGCTATCCGGTCGGACTGCATCCTTAACTTTATTCAAGGATGCTCAAACAGGGCATTAAACGAATGACAATACAGGCGTTATGAGGATTGCTTTGCACTGGAAAATCTCTGTGAACCCTGTGTCTCTGTGGCAAATAAATCATGAATTATGAAGCAGTTATAGGTCTGGAAATTCACGTGCAGCTGGCGACGACGTCGAAGATTTTCTCGGGCGCCAGTACCGCCTATGGCGCCGAGCCGAATACGCAGGCCTGTGCGGTGGATGTGGCGCTGCCGGGTGTGCTGCCGGTGCTGAACAAGGAGGCCGTGCACATGGCGACCAAGTTCGGTCTCGCGATCGAAGCCGAAGTCGCGCATCGTTCTGTGTTCGCGCGCAAGAATTATTTCTATCCCGATCTGCCCAAAGGCTACCAGATCAGCCAGTTCGAGTTGCCCATCGTCGGCAAGGGACACATCGACATCGAGCTCGACAACGGTGAAACCAAGCGCATCGGCGTAACCCGTGCCCATCTCGAGGAAGATGCCGGCAAGTCGCTGCACGAGGATTTTGCGGGTATGACCGGCATCGATCTGAATCGTGCCGGCACACCGCTGCTGGAGGTGGTTTCCGAGCCCGATATGCGTTCTGCAGCCGAAGCCGTGGCCTATATGAAAAAAATGCATTCACTGGTGCGCTATCTCGAAATCTGCGATGGCAATATGCAGGAAGGTTCCTTCCGTTGTGATGCCAATGTATCGGTGCGCCCTCAGGGACAGCAGGAATTCGGCACCCGCACCGAGATCAAGAACATAAACTCGTTCCGCTTTGTCGAGCGTGCGATCAATCATGAAATCGAACGCCAGATCGACCTGATCGAGGATGGTGGTGAAGTCGTCCAGGAAACGCGCCTGTACGACTCGGCCAGGGACGAGACCCGTTCCATGCGCAGCAAGGAAGAGGCCAATGATTACCGTTATTTTCCCGATCCCGACCTGCTGCCGGTGGTAATCGATGATGTCTATCTGGACCAGGTCAGGCAGGAGTTGCCGGAGCTGCCGGAACAGAAAAAACAGCGCTACATGGAAGAATTCGACCTGTCTGCCTATGATGCCGGGGTACTGACGAGTTCACGCGAGCTGGCGGATTACTTCGAGACGGTGGTCGCGACGACCGGCGACGCCAAATTGTCGGCCAACTGGATCAGTGGTGAGCTGGCTGCACGCCTGAACCGGGAAGAGCTGGATATCAGCGAATCCAGAGTTGATGCGAAAGCCTATGCCGGTTTGATCCTCCGCATCAAGGACGACACCATCTCCGGCAAGATTGCCAAGGACGTTTTTGATGCAATGTGGAATGGCGAGGGCAGTGCCGACGAAATCATCGAACGCAAGGGCCTGAAACAGATCACCGACAGCGGCGCTATCGAAGCCATGGTGGACGAGGTCATCGCCAGTAATCCTGAACAGTTCGAACAGCTCAAGGGCGGCAAGGACAAGCTGATGGGTTTCTTCGTCGGCCGGGTGATGAAGGCATCGAAGGGCAAGGCCAACCCGGCTCAGGTCAATGAACTGATGCGCAAAAAACTGGATCAGTAGCCACACGGGCTTTCCAGCAATTTTCAACGCAGAGACGCAAAGGCGCCGAGTTCGCAAAGATTTTGAATAGTACGTAGGAGCGGCTTTAGCCGCGAATAACGTTCAACGATGCCATCAATTCACGGCTAAAGCCGCTCCTGCAGGTAACCGAGTATCTTCGCTTATCTCTGTGTGCATGTAGAAGGGTTAGAACAATGAATGAATCCGAATTTCACACCATCGCCGACCAGACCCTGGAGGCGATTCAGGATGCGATCGACGACAGTGGCGCCGACATCGACTATGAATCCGTGGGTGGTGTGCTGACGCTTGAATTTGAAAACGGTACCAAGATTATCTTCAGCAAACAGCCTCCCGCCAGGCAGCTCTGGATGGCCGCGCGTTCCGGCGGTTTTCACTTCGACTACAACAGCGACGCGCAGCAATGGATATGTGACAGCGGCGACAACGAGGAACTGTATGCGATGCTGAGCCGGCTGGCCAGCGAGCAGGGTGGCGAGCCGGTAAGCCTGTCGTCGCCCTGATCGGACCTGCCCTTTGGTTCAATTGAACAGCTTACCGATGGTATTAAATGTTCAAAATAAAAATCATCTTCCAGGTGTTTGATTTTTGGAAAAACAGGAGTAGAATGGGCACTTAACTGACCTGGCAAACTGTCAGGATGCAGGTGTCTATGCGTACTGTTATAAAAACAACAATAACAACAGTATTGCTCTCATCGGTGCTGGCAATGGCTGGCAACGTGGAAGCGCGGCTGAAATACTACCGGTATAACGACAATATACCGATGGTAGAGATGTCCCTGAACATGATGGTCGCGATGGGTGTACTCGAACCTATTCCGAGTCGCCTGGTCCATGACGGCAATCCCTATAACCAACTGGTCACATCTCGTTCGCGGCGCTATTCGCGTTCTCCCTACGGCTATCCCGTCAGTACGCGAAGTTCCAGATACCGTTATTACGATGATTACTGGGATGAGCCAATCAGGCCGTACAGCCGTTATTCTCGCAGCCGCTATTATGATTACTGGCCGGATCGCGGCTACCGCAGCCGGGCCAGTTACTGGGACAGCCCGTTGCTGGATCGATGGGATAGCCCACGGTATTCCAGCTGGGACAGCCCATGGGCCAGTCGATGGAATAACCCCTGGTATTCCAGTCTTGGCAGTCCGTGGGGCAGTCCCTGGAGTACAGGCTGGTCAAACCCGTGGGGAAGCGCCTGGAATTACCCGTCGCTGAACCTGTGGTCGAACCCGCTGGGATACCCGGGCGGCTGGCCGTATTCATCCGGTTATTCGATCTACCAGCTCTCCCCGGACGCCCTGCTCGGTGATACGCCGCTGCAACATCAATCCGACCAGCTGGATGATTTAATGATCAAGCCGCCTGTCAGCAATGGTTTCGACAAGGTCAGGTCTTCATGGTCAGCGCGACCCTCGAGAGCCAGTTACGGCCGGCGTGACTATCGCCGCGGCGGTAAGGTTCCGCACCAGAAGCTGAACGGTTTGTGGGTGGGTGATACCGGCGAAATGCTGGGTATTCGCGGCGACCATTTTCTCTGGTACGACGACGACAACAAGTATGCCAGGGGGCAGTTGCTGAAATCAGCGACGACGATGCAGGCAAGGATCCCGGAAACCAGAACCGTCATCCGCTTCCAATACAAGCTGCGTGGTGACGAAATGGTCATTATGAGCAGGGATGGCAAGATGCGCACGTTCAACAAAATGCCGTTGATACAGGCGCAACGCGCTTCAGGCAAGCCGCAGATCACCTATTCCAGCTACAGCCAGGAGAGCAGTCCTTTCCATCTGACACGCTCGAGCTACCGGTCGTCGGTTGAAAAAACCGCCTATGCCCGTCCGCGTGCAGACGCCGCTTCGACCAGACCGGCAAGCAGCAGGCGCTTGCACACTGGCTCGTTGAAGGCGCTCGAACCCGGTTTGAATCAAAAACCGGCGATCGCAGTGGTGCGTGTTTCCTATACGCCTGATTCCGGCCAGCTGTCCGTTCCGGAAGACACAATATCGACGGCTATCAGTGACCCTGATTCCGTACTTCAATCCGCCGGGGGAGCACCTGCGGATACTGCGGCTGAAATTCTGGACGCTGGCGAGCCACAGGAATCGGTTGCTGATCACCAGGGCCCGATAACATCCGCCGAAGACGAGGCTGCGCAAGCTGAAACCGTCGATGATGCGGCGTCCGCGGCCCTGAAACCGCTTTCGGCGGACGCAGAAGAGGATGATGCCTATAACTACCTGTTTTCGTACTTCAGGGATACAGCCGGACCAGAGACCTTCGGTGACCCGGTTGCCGCTGATGATAACTCGGCCGAATCTTCTCCGGGTCTGGACGCCGACGCTGCTGACGGGGAAACAGTGGCGGAAAAACCAGCCGTGAATTCTGCGTCGAACATCTGGCGACCCAACAGCCAATATCCGGACCGTCGAAGAACCACAGCGGTCTCACAGGCATACAACCCGGGGCAGGGCAGCGTCCCTGTCGCTTCTGGTCAGTCGGCGAGTGGTGCTGCGAAGAGTTTTGCCTGGCCGGTGAGCGGCATCTGGGAATAAAGCCAGGCCGCTCTGACCGGGTCAGTTCGGGTTGTTAGCGCAGACCCTAGTCTTCGTGTTCATAATGCAGCTCGACCGACTGTATCGCTTCATCGTTAATTTTGTATCCGCGCATTTCAAGTACACCCTTGGTATTCAGTGATACGATGATGTAGTAAGCGTCGGGGTAGGCGGATTGCTTCAGGTCGGTGAGCGACGGAACAGGCGGGCTCGACGGGTGTGAGTGCACAATCGCGAGTAGATCTTCCTCATGCTCGCGCATGTGTTTCATGGCTGCGATCTGTTGTTTTGGTTCCATTTCAAAATGTGTTGCGGGATCGCTGGCGATGTTTTTGACGGCGTAATAGTGGGCCGGTGTACCGGCCGACGCGCTGATCAGACCGCAGGATTCGGTATGTTCGTGCTGTTGTGCATGCGTGAGAATCTGGTTTACCAGCTTTCTCGGAAGTACAAGTTCTGAATTCATCGTTTGACTCAATCTGCTTATTCCCCACAGACGGGGCACGCCGGATCCTTCTTCAGTTGCATCGTGCGCCAGCTCAATGAAAGCGCATCGAACAGCAGCAGGCGTCCAATCAGCGTTTCACCCATACTACAGATAATTTTAATGGCTTCCAGTGCCTGCATGCTGCCGATAATGCCGACCACCGGCGCCAGTATACCGTTTTCGCTGCAGGTCTCGTCTTCGGTGCCGGAAGCCGGATAAAGGCAATTGTAGCAGGGGCTGTCTGTGCGGCGTTGATCGAACACGCTGATCTGGCCCTCGAAGCGGATTGCTGCACCCGAGACCAGCGGCAGTCGATGAGCCACACAGGCGCGGTTGATCGCGAACCGGGTTTGATAGTTGTCGGTCGCGTCGATGACGACATCGGCCTGCTTTACCAGTTGATCGAGCATCGCCTGATCGGGTCTGGTGTTGAGCGCATGGATGTTGATCTCCGGATTGATACGCAACAGGTTGCGTTTGGCGGAGTCCACCTTGGCCTGGTCGATGTCGGTCTGGTGGTGAATGATTTGCCGTTGCAAATTGGTCAGTTCAACCCTGTCGTCATCAACCAGGGTCAGGGTGCCGACACCGGCCGCCGTCAGGTACAGTGCCGCGGGAGAGCCCAGGCCGCCGATGCCGACGATCAACACATGAGCATCGAGCAGCTTTTGCTGTCCGGCAATATCGAACTGCGGCAACATGATCTGCCTGCTGTAACGCAGCAGTTGTTCATCATTCATGCGTTCAATGATATCAGTTAGCTGAAGTCAGTGGCGAGGGGGGCGGGGTTGGCGATTTTTTCTCGCAGAGGCGCAGAGCCCGCAGAGTTATCGAGAGATAAACGACTTCAAACACAGCAGGCCTGAGCGCATTCTTGCGTTTCCGTATGGGGTTGTTAAACGGCGGAGGCAGCTAAATGAACTTGCGCCAGTCGTGCGGGCGCGGGTCCTGCAGCGGCAGATGCGATGTTGCAAGCCGAGGCGTGTGCCAGTTGTTGGTCTCGACAATGCCGATGCTGGCCCGTAATGCGTCTTCGCAGTAGCTGAAGATGGCGCGCTTCAAGCGGATGAAAAGGTTGTCGACCAGTTCAAAACCGGCTTCACGCAGGGCTGACTCGATCATCTGTAAGGTGAATTTCTCGACGCTGTAGCGAATCTGCAGGCAACCGGGTGTTGCTGTCTGCATGCACTCGATACCCGGGACATCGCCCAGTATCTTGCTGGCATTGCAGGCCTGGTCGGGCGTCGAAAGTTTGAAGTGGATTTCGCGGTTTTTTATGATGTCATTTGTTATCGGCATAAAGTACATCTAGGACAGATGCTGGCCGATATCAAGCTTTCGAAGTGTTTTGGCCTGCCGTCAGGCGCGGCTGGCCGGCGAGATCGTTCAACTGGATAATTTCGTCGAATCCATTGTATTCAAAACAGGCATGCACAGCCTGTTGCTGGTCATAACCGTGTTCCACGACCAGCCAGCCATCGGTTTTGAGAAAATCACTCGCCAACTCTGCCAGGTGTGATATCGCATCCAGGCCACTCGCGCCCGAGGTCAACGCTGCTTCCGGCTCGAAACGGATATCCCCTTGATCGAGGTGGGGATCATTGCTCGCCACATAGGGTGGATTGCTGATAATCAGATCAAAGTTACGACCTTCCAGCGGCTCGAACCACCGGCCGTGTACCAGCTCGATATTCTCCAGCCGGTACGAGGAGACGTTGATCCGCGCGATCGCGAGCGCTGCAGCAGAGGCATCAGTGGCGGTTATGTGCCACTGCGGGCGCTCGCTGGCGAGTGCACAGGCGATGGCGCCACTGCCGGTACCGAGGTCGGCGATTGACAGTTGCTCCCGGTCGGAGAAATGATCCAGCACGAACTCGACCAGCGTTTCTGTTTCCGGCCTTGGTATCAGTACGTCGCTGTTGACTTTGAGTGACAGCGACCAGAATTCTTTTTCGCCGGTGATGTAGGCGACGGGTTTGCCCTGCAGACGCTGTTGCAGGACATCACTGAATAGTGACAGTTGCTCTGAAGACAGTTCTTCGTCAGGCCAGGCGATCAGATGGCTGGCCGAACAATCGAGCACGTAGCGAAGCAGGGCGCTGGCATCCACCGAAGGGCTCGGACTGGCTGGCTGCAGCTGCTGTCGTGCGTCGTTCAGGACCTGCCTGATCGTGGTCACTGGGCTGCCGCGCTGGTTATTGCTCGGCAAGCGATGCCAGCTGCTCGGCCTGGTGTTCATTGATTAACGGATCGATGACCTGATCAAGGCCGCCCTGCATGAATTCATCCAGCTTGTACAGCGTCAGGTTGATGCGATGATCGGTCACTCGTCCCTGGGGAAAGTTATAGGTGCGGATGCGCTCGGAGCGGTCACCGCTGCCAACCAGGCTCTTGCGTGTCTGTGCTTCTTCCTTGCGCTGTTTTTCCAGTTCGCTGTCCATGATGCGTGCCTGCAATAGCGACATCGCCCGCGCCTTGTTTTTGTGCTGTGAGCGTTCGTCCTGGCATTCGACAACGGTGCCGGTCGGGATGTGGGTCAGGCGCACGGCAGAGTCGGTCTTGTTGACATGCTGGCCGCCGGCGCCCGAGGCGCGGAAGGTATCAACCCGGAGGTCGGCCGGATTGATCTCGATCTGTTCGATCTCGTCCACCTCCGGCATGATCGCCACCGTTGCGGCCGAGGTATGCACGCGGCCCTGGGACTCGGTTTCCGGTACGCGCTGGACCCGGTGGGCGCCGGATTCAAATTTCAGGCGAGAATAAGCACCCTCACCGATGATGCGCGCAATAATCTCCTTGTAACCGCCGTGTTCGCCTTCATTCTGGTTCAGGATCTCGACTTTCCAGCGGCGCTCTTCAGCGTATCGCGAGTACATGCGAAACAGATCGCCGGCAAAGATCGCTGCCTCGTCGCCACCGGTGCCGGCACGTATCTCGAGAAAAATGTTGCTGTTGTCGTGCGGATCCCTGGGCAGCAACAGTGTCTGTAACTCGGTTTCGAGCGATCCAAGCTGCTCGGATGCGGTCGCTTTTTCTTCGACGGCCATCTGGCGCATCTCGGGATCATTGTCGGCCAGCATCTCTTCTGCGCTTTTCAGGTTGTCCTGGGCCGAGGTGTAGTCCTGGAAGCAGTTCACCACGGGTTCCAGCTGCGCATATTCTCTGGAAAGATCGCGGAACTGGTTTTGATCGGCGATCACGTCCGGATCGGCCAGCAAGGCGGCGATTTCATGATGGCGATCGATCAGATTATTCAGTTTGTTCAGGATTGAATCTTTCACAGCGATGAATCAGTTGTCGGTTTTGTTGTTCTCGTCGATGAACAGGCGGCGAGCTGCCTGAATCAGGTCATGGCGTTCTTCTTCGCCGGCCTTGCGCAGTTCGGTGCTGGGCTTGTGCAGGAACTTGTTGGTCAGGGTGTGCGCGAGGAAGGTCAGCACGTCTCCGGGTTCCTGCCCTGAAGCAAGCTGCTTCATGGATTTCTTCAGCACCTCGTCGCTGAAGTCCATCGCCTTCGAGCGCAGCTCCGAGATGACATCGACGGCAACCAGCGAGCGCTGCCACTCCAGATAATGTTCAACTTTCTCATCGATGATTTCATGGGCCTGCTCCGCCGCCTGTTGCCGGTTTTGCAGATTCTCGTTTATGACTTCCTGCAGATCATCGACCGAGTAGAGGTAAACATCGTCCAGCGAGTTGACTTCCGGCTCGATGTCCCTGGGTACCGCCAGGTCTACCATGAATATGGGCGCATGCTTGCGTATTTTCAATGCGCGCTCAACCGTACCCTTGCCCAGTACAGGCAGCGGGCTCGCGGTTGAAGCAATCACGATATCGGCTCGGTGCAGGTGGTCACCGATGTGCTGCAGGCTGATGGCCTCACCATCGAATTCGCTGGCCAGCGTCTGGGCGCGCTCCTGGCTGCGGTTGGCCACGATCATGTGTTTGACATTCTGTGACTGCAGGTGCCGTGCGGCCAGCTCGATGGTTTCACCGGCACCGATCATCAGCGCACTCGATTCATTCAGTTCGCCAAAAATCTGGCGCGCCAGGCTGGTCGCGGCGAAGGCGACGGAGACCGGGCTCGAGCCGATCGCCGTATCTGTTCGCACCTGCTTGGCCACGGAGAAAGAATGCTGGAACAGTTTGCCCAGCAGCTGGCCGACGGTGCCTTCATGGCTGGCGGTGATGTAAGCCTGTTTCATCTGGCCGGTGATCTGGGGCTCGCCGAGTACCATGGAATCAAGCCCGCTGGCGACTTCCATCGCGTGGCGGATCGACTGTTTATGGTCGTACACGTACAAATGGCCTTTCAGCGCATCGTTTTCCAAACCGTGGAAACCGCTGAACCAATCAACCAGGCGCTGGTCATCCTCATTATGATCGGTTTGATCCGCCGGATTTTCCGTGTGCAGGACACAATATAATTCAGTACGATTACAGGTAGAAACAATGGCCGCTTCCGTAACACCATTCACCTTGATCAGGCTGTTTAGTGCCTCGCGCAGATTTTGCGGTGTAAAAGCCAGCCTCTCACGCAACTCCAGTGGCGTGGTTTTGTGGTTAAGGCCTAATGTTATCAATGACATAGCTGGCTTTTATCTGGCGAGAAAACCTGTAATTCTGAGGCATGCCATCGCTGAACTCAAGCATACCGAAATTTGACCTTAAAATGCGTTATAGTCTTCATATGAAACCAGAATATCCGATATCCGAAGCAAATTCTCGCAAGCAGGGGTGGTTATTCCTGCTTGTTTTGATTGCGCTGACGATTAGTGCCTGTGCCAATACGAATGTACAGAGCATGAATGAGGACATGGACAGCCTGCCTGATCAGTCCGAACTGAGCGGTGATCTGCTCTACGACCTGCTGGTCGGGGAATTCGCCGGTAATAGCGGTGACATGGCGCTTTCCGTTGAATCGTACAACCGCGCAGCGATGAAGACACCGGATGCGCGGGTGGCCGCACGGGCCACCTATATCGCGGTTTACGGTGAGCGCTATCAGGATGCGCTCGACCTGCTCGAGCGCTGGGAACGACTCGACCCGGATGACGTCGACGTGCCCCGCATGTATGCCATCACCTACCTGAAGCTGGGCCAGCCGCTGGAAGCAGCCGCCTATATTCAGAGTATTCTTGACACCGTTGAAGGCAATGGCCATGAAAAAGCACTGGCCGTCAAACGCCTGCTGGCGAAGGAATCCAACACGGCCGACGGGCTGGTTGTTCTGGATGCACTGACCAAGGCTGATACCTCCAATCAGCACATGCTGATTCTGCAGGCGCGCTATGCCGCACAGCTGGAGCGGTATGACGAAGCCCTGGTGCTGCTGGACCGGGTGCTGGAAATCGATCCAACACTGGCTGACGTGCACATCATCAAGGCCAGAATACTGGCTGCCCAGGGTAAACAGGAGCAGGCGATGGGGCTGATTGCGATGGTGCTGATGGAGCAGCCGGAAAACGATCATCTCAGGCTGCAGTATGCCCGCATGCTGGTCGAGCAAAGGCAGTTCAACCAGGCCAAGGCCCAGTTCAACTTGCTGCTGAAAAATGACCCCGAGAACGCGGAAATTCTGCTCAGTCTCGGACTGCTCAATATTGAGACCGGAGAGCTCGATCAGGCAGCCGACCACCTGACTCACCTGGTTAATATCGGTCAAAAGGCAAATATCGCGAATTACTACCTTGGACGCATCGCGCAGAACCGGGAACAGCACAAGATTGCGATCAGCTACTACCTGAAGGTTAATTCGGGAGATTACGTGTTCGACGCCAAGATGCGCATTGCCGGCCTGTTTGCGCGCCTTGGCAGAGTCGATGAGGGTTTGCGTCAACTTGAAGTGCTCGCCGAGAACCAGACTACCTGGGCGCTGCGGGTAAGGGCCTATCTTGCACAGGGAGAGATCCTGGCCAGCAAACAACGCTATGCCGAGGGCCTGGAGATGTACAGCCGGGCGCTTCAGCAGAAGCCGGACGATGCCGATCTGTTGTATGCGCGTGCGCTGATGGCCGAAAAGGTCGATCGCATCGATATTACCGAGGCCGATCTGCTCAAGCTGCTGTCGGCGCAGCCGGAAAATGCCAATGCGCTGAACGCCCTGGGCTATACGCTCGCGGATCGAACAGAGCGGCTGGAGGAAGCGCGTGATTACATCAAGCGCGCGGCGGAACTGGTGCCTGACGATCCGGCGATACTGGACAGTCTGGGCTGGGTCAGCTATCGACTTGGTAACATGCAGGATGCGTTGAAGTGGCTGGGTATGGCGTTTGAACGCCTCGAAGATGCCGAGATCGCAGCGCACTATGGTGAGGTTCTGTGGAAAAACAACCGCAAGGAAGAGGCCGAGAAGGTCTGGCAAATCGGCCTGGAAAATAATGCGGAGCACCCGGTTTTGCTCGAAACCATGAAAAGACTCAAGGATTAATCTTCTCCATTGACAGCCATTCAACAGGCGCACCGATCGGTAGCGCGTTTTCTACTCCTTTATCTGCTGATTTCAATCCTGGGCGCGTGCGCGAGTCTGACCGAGCAGGTTGTTGAGAGCCCGGCCGACTGGGAAGACCGGTTACAGCGGCTGCAGCAAATCGACAACTGGACCATCAAGGCGCGGCTGGGGGTGCAAACCGAGACTGAAGGCGGCAGTTTTGATGTGTTCTGGCAACAGCAGGCCGATCGCTATGATATCCGGCTGGTTGCTCCGATGGGGCAGGGTGCGGTTCATATCGTCGGTGACGATGGCGGCGTCACCATCAGTCTCGCTGATGGCAGGAGCGAATACTCGGATAATGCCGAGGAGCTGTTCCATGCGATGACCGGGCTGTCGCTGCCGGTCAATGGTCTGCGCGACTGGCTGCGCGGCATACCCATACAGCACGAGGCGATCCAGAACATCAGCTGGAATGAGAACGGTCAGTTGTACAAAATCGAACAAACTGGCTGGCAGGTGGAGATGGGCCGCTATAAAGTCATTGCGGACCATGATTTGCCCCATGCGTTTTATCTTGGGCAGGAACAACGTCCCGAACTCAGTGTGCGTTTGTTGGTACGCGAATGGCAGCCCGCGCAATAACACGGTACTGATCCATGAACGAGCAGAACGCGAACTGGCCGGCCCCCGCCAAGTTGAATCTGATGCTGCACATCACCGGGCAAAGAGCGGACGGCTATCACGAACTACAGACCGTGTTCCAGTTTCTCGATCTGTGTGACGAGCTGGATTTTGACATCACGGCAGACGGCCTGATATCCCGAGTGGAGGGCCCGTCATCGATAGAGGCGGCTTCTGATCTGGTTGTACGTAGTGCGACAGCGTTGCAGCGCGCATGCGGTACGAGTTCAGGGGTCAATATTTACGTCAGAAAACACATTCCGGTCGGCGCCGGACTCGGTGGTGGCAGTTCGGATGCGGCCACCACCTTGCACGCCCTGAACCGGTTGTGGCAGCTGGGGCTGGATGTGGACCAGCTCGCGGATATCGGTCTAGCTCTGGGTGCCGACGTGCCTGTTTTCGTGCGCGGTTTTGCGGCCTTTGCCGAGGGTGTTGGCGAACGCCTGCAACCGCTTTCCCCCGATGAGTGCTGGTACCTGCTTATTACTCCGGATGTGCATGTTTCTACAGCAGAAATATTCTCGGCACAGGATTTGACACGGGATTGCCCAACAATCAAAATATGCGACCTTTCGACGGCCGGCTGGGACAACGTGTTTGTTCCCGTGGTGACCAGGCGCTACCCGGAAGTTGGCAAGGCGCTGGGTTTGCTGGCCGGATTCGGTGAAGCAAAAATGAGCGGTACGGGTGCATCTGTTTTTGCGCGATTCGACAACAGGCAGCGAGCTGAACAGGCGCTGGCGCAAATGAAAACATCGTCGGACTGGGTGGACAGCTGGCGGTATTTTGTCTGCCAGGGCAGGAATCGGTCACCCCTGTTCGATTTTATGAACACGATTTAGACGGGATCATCAAGGCCCTCGCCAGGCGGCAAGGCACCAGCCCGGTTTATAAATTGATTGGGCCGTCGCCAAGCGGTAAGGCACCAGGTTTTGATCCTGGCATTCGGAGGTTCGAATCCTCCCGGCCCAGCCATATATCCACGTTTATGATGATGTGGGTTTGTAGTTTGAAAATGAGAATGATGAGAACCGATAAGAGGTTCGACAAATTCGCCGGGAGCGAATTTGAACGCACGAAGTGCGGCCCGAAGGGCGGAGGGCAGGAAGCCCAAAGTACAAAATCGCCTGGAGCGATTTTGAACAGCCAAGGCTGGCCCGAAGGGTGGAGTACATGGATGTACGGAATAATCCTCCCGGCCCAGCCATATACCAAAGCCCACGTCGGTGGGCTTTGGTATATGGCCTGGATGAACAGGTAAATGTAATCACGAGTGGCAGACAGTGGCTAAAGACGAAAGCGGTATGATGATTTTCAGTGGCAACGCCAACCGGTCGCTTGCCAGTGACATAGCCGCGCGACTCAATACGCCGCTGGGAAAAGTCGGCGTTGATCATTTCAGCGACGGCGAGACCTGTGTTGAAGTCATGGAGAATGTTCGCGGACGCGATGTCTTCATTATTCAGCCGACCAGCACGCCGGTCAATGAGCACCTGATGGAGCTGATGGTCATGATTGATGCCATGCGTCGAGCATCGGCTGCACGGGTAACTGCCGTGATTCCGTATTTCGGTTATTCGCGTCAGGACCGCAAGCCACGGTCAGCACGCGTGCCCATTACGGCGAAAGTCGTGGCGAACATGCTGGCGAGCGTGCATCTTGACCGCCTGCTGACGGTGGATCTGCATGCCGACCAGATCCAGGGGTTTTTCGATATCCCGCTGGATAACGTATATGCCTCGCCGATACTGCTGGCGGATGTCTGGCAACAGGGGTACCCGAATCTGCTGGTGGTGTCACCGGATGTGGGTGGCGTGGTGCGTGCACGGGCGCTGGCCAAGCGGCTCGGTGATGCCGATCTGGCGATTATTGACAAACGCCGGCCCAAGGCCAACCAGTCCGAGGTGATGAACATCATCGGCGAGGTTGAAGGCATGAACTGTGTCATCGTCGATGACCTGGTCGATACCGCCGGTACCCTGTGCAAGGCCGCGGCGGCTTTGATGGATGCGGGTGCGAAGAGCGTAGCCGCCTACTGTACGCACCCGGTTTTATCCGGTAAGGCGATAGAAAATATCGATAATTCGATTTTGAACGAACTGGTGGTAACCAATACCATTCAGTTGAGCGATGAAGCCCGGCAGTGTGAACGTATTCGCCAGGTTTCGATCGCAACCATGCTCGCTGAGACGATTCGTCGTATACATGACGAAGAATCCGTCAGTGAGATGTATATCGATTAGCTGTATGTGATCGATTCGATTTCCGGCCTGTTCTGAAAGCACAGGCCTGATTGCAGGATGTCAAGTGATCTATATGGCGTTCTGATGAGTGTCTTCTCTGGTCGCGGGGAAGATGTATTGTAAACGCGGCTATTGTGAGTATTGCGATCAATAGCAGCATACGGAGTATATCTATGAGTATTGTTTTGAATGCAGAATTGCGTACAGACATGGGGAAAGGTGCGAGCCGCCGCCTGCGTCGCGCAAACAAGCTGCCGGCGATTGTTTATGGTTCCGGCAAAGATCCGGAAAACCTGACGCTCGAACAGAAAGATGTTCAGTATCAACTTCAGTATGAAGCTTTTTATACGCAGGTGCTGGAGCTGAATATCGGTGGTAAAAAGCAGGAAGTGCTGTTAAGAGACCTGCAGCATCATCCGTTCAGGCAGGATATCCTGCACATGGATTTTCAGCGCGTCGATGCCAAGAAAGAGGTGCATGTAAACGTACCATTGCACTTTATTAATGAAGACGTGTCTGTTGGTGTCAAGCAGGAAGGCGGAGCAGTCAGCCACGTGGTCACCGAAGTTGAGGTTGTCTGTCTGCCAAAAGACATTCCGGAGTTCATCGAAGTTGATCTCATCGACATGCATATG
>CP070838.1:1410306-1425382 GCA_020341835.1 Thiotrichales bacterium
TAGTACAGGTGCAGTATGTCACCCTGTGCCAGTTCTTTTTTCGCACGGCGTATTCGCCGGATGCCGTGTTGTGATTCGAGCCAGACAGCGCCGTTGGACATCGCCGATTTCAACTGCTGCCTGCTCAGGGCAACATGTTCGCTCAACAGATCGATTGCGATAATTCCTGATACCTCGACCTTGAGATGTTTCTCGATTCGCTGTCTTTTCATGTTCAAGGATGGATCAGGTATTTAGTCAATATCAGCAGGGTTGGTAGCACGTGTTTACAACGTTTGATTGTCATGATGCTGTAATACTATTCACAAACAAACCAATAACTCAAAGGGAGCGCCTGCTCCGGGGAGAAAAAGCGGGATTGCCGGGCACTTTTGCCGGCTATCCAGCGGATTCAGGAGGACCCGGCGAAAGACCAATTTTTCCAGCCGCAGCAGATCGTTGATGACTTTGGTGATATCGTCCCACCGTTGTGATCAGCAGTGAGTTTTGCTCAGCCGCAACCGGGGTCAATGCCCTGGATCCCTGTCAATCAGCCGCTGAAGCGGCAACTTTACCGGTTTTATATCGGTACCAACCGGCCCGGTATTCGCTCATTCGTAGAGCGTAAACTGTGTTTTTGCCGTCTTTTTCCGAAAAAAACCGCTATCCCGCAAAATCCGGTATTAGCTTCTATACTGTGTTGATTGCGCGCATCATTTTGATCTTTCTCTGCTGATCACAATTTCTCAAATCAACCATGCAAACCTAACCAGAACAGGCAACCAGGATGACAGAAGAAAAATCGCAGAGTAAAAAAGTCGTTAAAAAAAAGGCGGCCAGTAAAGCAACCGAAAAAAAGGCGGCCAGTAAAGCAACCGAAAAAAAGCCGGCACGGAAAGCAAGCGCTGATGTGACCGCGGCGTCAGCGTCGAAGGCGGCGACGCCCGCTGCAGGTGCACAGAAAAAGACACCAACCCGGGACCGGCGTAAATCGATCAGGGGCAGGCGAAATGACGACAAGATCATGCCCGGTCTGCTGCGAAACCTGCAGGATACCTTCGATCGTATACACACCGAAAATCTTGAACGTGATCGCAGCCAGGAGCAGATTGCTGAAGACCTTGCGCTCCAGTTGCAGCAGACCTTCAAGGAAATGCATTCACAACTGGAAGAACGCGAGCAGCTGCTCGATACCAAACTGAAGAGTATCGACCGCACGCATAACTACCAGCTGAAGCGCGTCAAGTTGATGTCGATTCCGGTGACACTGCTGTCGCTGGTGGCTGTTGTCTACCTGTTTTATGTGGTTCGGGTGATGGAAACCGCGATGACCAGTATGTCGCAGGACATGCATCAGATCACCGCCTATATGGATGTCATGAGCGTGAATACCAATGCGCTGACGGAAAACACAGCGCATATCAGCGGGCAGATGGCTTCGATGAACATGAACATTGGCAATATGAACGCGACTGTCAACGGCATGCGATATGACGTGCATAATATGTCGCGCTCGGTATCGCCGGCGATGTCGAGCATCAGCCGGTTCATGCCCTGATCGGCGCCGCTGATCAATACTCTGCGACTGGGTCCATAACGGTCTCGACCGTTCGCCCGCGATAATGCGTTTTGCCGGCCGGTGTCACCTGCCATGCCGGCATCGGGAATGGTGTACCTGTCTCAACCAGCCTGATTACCCCTTTCAGGGCTAATGCCCTAAAAATCAATAACCTGTCTTGAAGTAAATCGTTTTTCCCCCAATTCGGCTGATTGCACGCTGATAAATGAGAATTATTTTGTCTGCATGGTTGTTACGGCGCCTTTGCCGGGCCTCCATGGAATATTTGTTCAGCAGCTATCAGTCCCCGCTCGAGATCAAAACCGTTCTTCGTTTCGGCATAAACCATCGCTGTGTACAGCAACGATGCTGCAGTCATTGCGGACCAGGTTCTGACAGTTATGCTTGTCATGCTGAATATGACCCGGGGTGCTGGTTGATGTTCAGAGACCGGGGCTGTTTCATTGCTTGATGAATCCGGTGAGGCAGTACGAATGATTAATCAGGTGCTGAAATACCTATAAGAGGAATGGGTCTTTTGGTTGCGTGAATGCAGTACAATCCGGAGCCTGGGGTGTCCGCATAACAGCGCTTTTACGCTGTCGACTCCGGGATGTGAGGCGGGGGCTTTCTTCAGGCAGTGATAGATTCAGGGGGATAATAATGACCGGCGATTCGGCGAACGAAGTAAACAGTGATACCAGTGCGGTGTGGCAGAACCATGTATCGGTTCCGGATACACCCGACGGCTTTACCGTCAGAACAACGTATCCGAACAATCCAGATGGTGCCGAGGTGATGCTGGAGCGTTGGCAGGCGGGGTCCGGGGAGCCGCCGCATTCACACCCGGGTGACGATATGACCGTCGTTGTTGAAGGAAAAATGTCAGTACAGTTTTATATCAGGGATGAGGCCGGTCTCGTGCCCGATGGTGACAGGCTTGTTCTTAACCAGGGTGATACCGGTTATATCAAGGCCGGCCGGATTCATGATGCCCGGTACATTGAAGACTGCAAACTTGTCTATGTTCATGATAAAGCCTTCGGCTTTACAGCAGAGTGAGTGCTGTTTCAGTTCAGTCTTAGTGTTTTTTCAAGCAGCAGATAACTGAACAGCAGAATGGACAAAAACAGCAGCGCATTGGTTATGTAGCCGTTTCTGAACTTGCCGACCCAGCTGCGGCGATTGTTCATGTAGATCAGAAGCACCGCCAGAAAGGGCATGAAGAATGCCCCGGCAACCGAATAGATTACCACTATCCAGACCGGCTTGCCGAATGTGAGCAGCACCATCGGCGGCAGTGCCAGGTACAGCAGATAGGCTCGATAAAACGGTGTTTTCGAGTATGCCTGGCCGCTGACATTGTCGGTTTTGTTCCGGCTCGCGTGGACGTAATCGGTAAACAAATAGGGCACGCCGTCCCAGACACCGATCATGGAGCTGAAAACCGCCCCCCAGAAGCCGATAAGGAATAACCATTTGCCTGTTGCGCCAACACTGGTCTCCAGATGATCTGCAACCGCGAGTATCATTTTACTGCCCTGTACGACTTCCGGCTTCACCCCTGCAGCGATGATCATTACAGCGAGCCCGAAAAGCCCTGTCAGCAAATAGGCGACTGACAGGTCAACACGGCACTGCTGGATATATTCCGTACCGCGCCATTTTTTCTCACGAATCCAGTATCCGTAACTCATCACGGTCACACTGCCGCCGACGCCGCCGATTACACCAAGCACAAAAACGATCGACCCGTCGGGTAAGGATGGTTTGAGTATGCCCGTCAGCAGCTCTGTTGCAGTGGGTAGCAGCATGGCCGCGCAGGCAATGACGACAATGAACATTATCGCTATCAGCAGCTTCATGATGCGTTCGATATGACGATAGGCGCCAAACCAGACGATCGCTGCTGCGACTATGGAATGCAGGATTCCCCATGTCTCAACCGAGACCGCAGGCGCAATGGCATGCGCTGCAAGCCCGGTCGCCGAGATCAACGCACCGGCAACGATGAATGACCACAACAAAAGATAAAACAGAAAATAGATCGATACGAACCGAGGCAGTTTCTGTATCCAGCCTTCGAGCAGCGTGGTGCCGGTTACGAGTTGCCATCTTGCAAGATTCTCATTAATGGCATATTTGAACAGGGCACCGATAACCGCGGCCCAGAGTATCGTAGTGCCGAACTTTGCGCCGGAGACTGAAGCTGCGATCAGGTCACCGGCGCCCACACCAGTGGCTGCGATCACTATCCCGGGACCGATCGATTTGAGCGAGTCAGGCTTAATACGGTTCACCAGTTGTCGATAATTCCCACTTGAAAGTTAGTGTTAGACGATGTAGGCCTGTAGGCAAACGACGCTGTAACCGCAGCGTCGGACAGTCATCATGTTCCATCGTCAATATTAAACAAAGCTTAAGATTACGGCGAAATCGGTATTCAAACCACATAAAAACTGGACAATTTGCCTGAATAAGGAATAGAGTAGGATCCATGGTCCGCTCATTTGAAGCTGCTGAACCCGGGTTTGGCACCATTTTTTAAACCACAGGAGGCTCGATATGCGTAGCAATATCTTGAAAATATTCAGCCTGATCGCTGTCGGAACCGTTGTTGGTGTTTCCGCGCCAGCACAGGCGGTACCGCCGGGAGAGGTGATTGACGAAAAAGTGAAGCGATCGATCGATCGTGACCGGGACGGAAAACTCAACCGGAAAGAACAGTCTTACGCCCGTCGCTTGCAGAGTATTGTCGACCAGGACTGGGACGGCAGACTCAGTGATGCTGAAAAACAGCGTGTCATGAAAATCATGAGCAGCGCTGATAAGAATAATGATGGCCGCATCAGTGATCGTGAAAAAAATCGCGCAATAAGGATCTACAAGCAGATTGACCTCGACGGCGATGGTCGTGTTACCTATCGCGAAGAGACCTTCGCTACCTGGGTGTACGATATGGTCGATGTGAATCGCGATGGCCAGCTCAGTGATGCTGAAAAACAGCGTGCCAAGAAGCTGCTCAACTGGGTCGACAAGGATAAGGATGATTTCATTTCGCGCCGCGAACAGATCATGGCCAGCTCCGAGTTTGACCGCGTCGATCGCAACAACGACGGCGACATCAGTGCACGTGAGTTCGGTATGAAAGACAGATGGGAGCCACCGCCACCACCGCCGATGCCCAGAGATTTCGGTCGCATGGATTTCGACGATGACTTCTACGGTCGTCGTGGTTTCCGTGAGCCGCCACCGCCACCACCACGCTATTATCCGCGCTGGTGATCCCGGCCAATCGGATCTGATCAATGGGGGCCATGGCCCCCATTTTTTTCGGACAAACTTGAAGTGACCTCAAGGTGATAGAATCTTCGCTGGTGCGGCATATCCATGTTTGCGCCAACCGCACTGGTTGTGATCAATATCAGGTTGCCCAAAACAACAAAAATGAAAATTTTCCAGTCTCAAATAATATTATTGCTCTTTGTCTTCGTTCTGAGTGGATGTGCTGAACTTGCAAAGCACGCGGAATCGGTAAAGCCGACAGCCAGACTCGTCGATACGCGTCTCGCCAGCATTGACTTTAAACAGGCTGATCTTGTTTTCGACCTCGAAATTGACAATCAGAATCCGTTCGCGATTAATCTCGCCGGGCTTGATTATGATCTAACAATCGAGAACCATTCCCTGCTCAGTGGTGTGGCCGCGCAGGGTCTTGTGATCAAGCCCGCATCTACCAGTACGGTAGAGTTGCCGGTGACGCTCAAATTTGACGACCTGAGCAAACTGCCGGGTGAGCTCTGGAAGCAGGATCGCTTCTCATACCGGCTTGATACGAAGTTTGTAGTCGATCTGCCGGTTATCGGAAACTATGCTATACCTGTAAATAAAACAGGTGAATTGCCAGTACCAAAATTACCCGATATCAGTCTAAAAGGCATACAGGTCAGAAATGTCGGCCTGAAGTCCGCAGAACTGGTTGCGCAGGTCGAAATTGACAATCCCAACTCGTTTGATCTTTCATTCAGCAATTTTGATTATCAACTGAACGTCAATCAGGCAAAGTGGGGCCAGGGCAGCATCCGTCAGGGTGGCAGTATTCCACAAAAAGGCAGTAGTACCGTTGAAATACCCGTGAAACTCGATTTGATGAGTATGGGGCAGACGGCATACAAGCTGTTAACCAGCAAGCAGCCAGTGGAATATCAGCTGAAAGGCGGCATTACGCTTGATACGGGTATTGAAATGTTTCGCAACTACAGCATGCCCCTGGATATTTCCGGTAAGGCATCGCTGTTTCAGTAACAGGGTAAAGCGTCTGGCGAGGAACCGGGTAAGCAGAAATTACGTGGTCAACGGCTGTAGCGGGTTCAGTTGTCCGGGATTAGACAAGACCTGGTGAGTCTTCAGTTCTCGGCCGTTGATCGATACGTACCATCAACCCCGACAGGGAGGAGTATGTTATGCAAATTAAATCGCACATTGTCCGGATTGCCGCCATCATTGTCTTCAGTGTTTCTGTTAATGCACATGCGGATACCTGGAATTGCAGTCGTGATGATCTTGTCCGTGAGGTCATCATTGAGTATCCTCAGGGCGGATCCATTCCCTGTGATGTTGTCTACAAGAAACAGACTGAAGGCGTTGAAGACCAGGTCCTGTGGTCTGCCGAAAACGAGGAAGGTTACTGCGAGGAAAAGGCGCGTGAACTTGTTGAAAATCTGGAGTCCTGGGGCTGGGTATGCCTCGAGACCGTAAGTCCTGAAGCGAGTACAGAAACCGAAGCCGATGCAGAACCGGAAGCGGGTGCAGAATCGGATGCCGATACAGAAACAGAAGCTGATGCGATCACAGAAGGTGGTTCTGACTATTAACTCGCCTGGTCATTCATCGACTCCACCCCGGGTGTTATCCGCAGACCTGGCCTGTCGCGCCAGACCGCGGGGTGGAGCAACTGACCGGTAGTTCCTGACTATGAGTGCTCTGGGTGCAGTTGCCTGTGGTCATCCTGAAACTGCCAAAGCTGCGGAACTGATATTAAAGGAAGGCGGTAACGCTTTCGACGCCGTTATTGCCGCATTTCTGACATCCTGTGTGGTTGAACCCGTGCTTGCCTCGCTCGGCGGCGGTGGCTTTCTGCTAGCACACACCGATAGCCGCCCTGATGTCATCTATGATTTCTTCGCGCAGACACCACAGGTCCCGCTGCACAAAGACAGGCTGGATTTTTATCCTATTCACGCTGATTTCGGTGCCACCACCCAGGAATTCCATATCGGTCTGGCTTCGATTGCGACACCCGGCGCAATCAAGGGTGTCTTCAGGGTCAACCAGGATCTGGGCTCGATGCCAATGGCCGAACTGGTTCAGCCTGCACTGCAGCTTGCGAGAGATGGCGTGCGCATGAGTGAGTTCCAGGCCTCTATTCTCAATATTATCGCTCCCATACTGACGGCGACCGCTGAGGCAAGGCAGCAGTACCGGAGTATCCGCCACCCGGATTCGTTGATAACCGCGGGCGAGCTGTTCAGGCAGCCGCATGTTGCGGATATACTCGATGCCCTCGCCGCCGAAGGCAGTGACCTGTTTTACCGGGGTGAGATAGCGCAGTCAATTTCAGCAATGTGCGCGCAGGGCGGTGGTCAGCTGACAATGCAGGATCTGGAAGATTACAGGGTTGAATTACGCGCGCCCGTCAGTATGCATTATCAAAAGCACAAGGTGCTGACCAATCCTGCGCCTTCCTGTGGCGGAACCTTGATCGCATTCGCGTTAAGCCTGCTGGAACATGCGGGCATGAGTCAGTATGACTTTGGTTCGAGAAGCCATCTGCAATTACTGGTCGAAGTGATGAGGTTGACCAATGAAGCCCGGTTTGACGCGCATGCGAGTGCATCTGAAGAAGCGGCGCTGCAACAGCTTCTGGATCAGGAGTTGCTGAGTGTTTACCGCAGAAAGATCGTCAACAACGCGCGTTCGCTGCGCGGTACTACGCACATGAGTGTGATGGATCGCATGGGGAATGTGGCCGGACTGACGGCGAGCAATGGTGAAGGCTGTGGTCATCTGATTCCTGATACCGGTGTCATGCTGAACAATATGCTGGGGGAAGAGGATCTGAATCCGGATGGGTTTTTCCGCTGGCCCGCAAACCGGCGCATGACTTCGATGATGGCGCCAACCCTGGTGATTTCACCTGAGGGCAGGAAAATCAGCCTGGGCTCGGGTGGTTCCAACCGCTTGCGTACCGCGATCCTGCAGGTGATGGTCAACATCATTGATTTTGATATGGCGCTGCATGAAGCTGTCAATCAGCCGCGCATTCACTATGAAAACGACCTGCTCAACATCGAACCGGGTTTTGACGCGGCTGTCGTGAGTACATTTGGCGAAATCTTCGGCCACCACAAATTATGGGACTGTCAGAACCTGTTTTTCGGCGGAGTGCACACGGTGAGCGGGTTTGACGGCCGCTTTGCCGGCGCCGGCGACCTCCGGCGAGGCGGTGTTGCCCGAGTAGTTGACTAAACAGCGATCAAAATCCGCACCATTCTGTCAAATATCCTGAATTTTGTATGGTTTTCTTTACACTTTTTTGGCCTCCAGGAACGGGGTGAAACCGTAACTTATTGAAAAATATATGATCTGATTGGGATGGGCACGGATTATGCTGCTTAACTAATGATATTGAGCAGTAAGTATATGGAGGTATCTGAAATGAGCATAATGATCAAGATATTCCTGATGGCGTATCTACTGGTAATCGTGCTGATGTCGGTATTGAGCATTCTCTGGGTCATGTCCCTGATACTGACCCCGGACTGGATGAAGAGAAAGCTGCCAATCAAGCATTAACTGATCGGGTCTGATCCGTTCAACGCCGGGGTCGGAGCAGCCCGGGTATCACGTCTTGTTCCTGTTGGCTGTGAACGCTGTCACCGTGACATCGTTCAGGCTCCTGCTCGAAGTGACGATGCCGGTTCCGGTGGTATGCGTCAATTCCACCGCTTGTCGCCTGCAGGGGCCATCGCTGTGCGTTTTCGAATAAAATACCCGGATGAAATATGCAATCGTTGTAATGATGGCCCTCGCGTCTCTGGCCGGGTGCACCGGGATAACATCGCCGGCAGCAGAAGAAGTGAAGCTGTATAAAGCGCAGAGTGAAGTGCCTGCAAAGTGTGAGCAACTGGGTGAAGTGACCGCCAGCGTCTGCGCGAACACGACCCCGTGCCCGGCCGAGGTGATGAAAAAGGAACTTCGTGAAAATGCCTATTACCAGTTCGGTGCCGATGCCGTACTGTTGTCCAACACCACACTCTCCGGTACCGAAGTTGTCGGTTACGGTATTGCCTATCAGTGCCGGTGACGGGTAATTGACAGCCAGTAAAAAAGCCGGTGATCCCGACGGATCACCGGCTTTTTTACTGGAAAACCGGGGTCTAGCTGCCCAGTTTCTGCTTGATTGCTTCGATCACGGCGTCCGATGATGTTGCCTGTACCGACAGCAGCATGCCTTCATTTTTATAGAAGTCGACCAGCGGAGCGGTCTGGTCATTATAAACATTCAGTCGGTTGCTGATGGCTTCTTCGGTCTCATCCGCGCGTTGTACCACGGCACCGCCACATTTGTCGCAGACACCTTCAACCTTGGTTGGATTGGATTTTACGTTGTAGATCTCGCCGCAGTCTTCACAGGTGCGGCGTGTGGTCAGGCGGTCGAGGATGACTTCGCGCGGCACATCGATCTCAACAGCGAAATCGAGTTTCTCACCCATTTTTTCCAGCAGTACTTTCAGTGCCTCTGCCTGTGGGATCGTACGGGGGAACCCGTCCAGCAGGTAGCCTGCCTGGCAGTCGTCTTCTTTCAGGCGCTCCTCCATGATACCCATGATCAGGTCATCGGAGACCAGGTCACCGGCCTTCATCGCGGCTTCCGCTTTTTTACCCAGTTCGGTGCCGGCTGCAACAGCGCCACGCAGGATGTCACCAGTGGAGATCTGAACAGAGCCGTCCATCTTGGTCAGTAGTTTCGCAACGGTGCCTTTGCCGGCACCGGGTGCGCCTAAGAGTATGAGTTTCATGGGATTTCCTCGGAAAATAGTCGTAAAAATCAGTACGGGTCGGATTCGCCAACCCTGTGCGTAAAAATTGGAGGGCGTATTTTGTTGTTTTTGGTAAAAAAAATAAAGTGTTTTGGCGTAAATGAAGCCTGTCTCCCGTTATTTCCTATACTCCTGATATATCAGTGAACATGTTGAGGGAATGTTATGGCAGTAATCATTCAAACCGTCGATGGCGTTATCGTGAACCGGTTTGATATCGAAAAGTCGGGTCTGAGTATCGGTCGTGCCGCCAGTAACCAGGTACAGATCGATGATACGGCGGTCAGCACCAACCACGCCGAAATCGTCATCGAGCAGAACGGTGATGGCAAGCAGGTCTATATGATTCGTGATGTCGGCAGTACCAATGGTACCTTTCTGAATGAGCAGAAAGTCGAACGCGAGCCCTTGCAGCACAAGGATGTTATCCGCGTTGGCTGGAACAATTTCGTTTTTATCGATGAAAGCGAACGCGATTTTGAGAAAACCGACAAAATCACCAAGAGCTGGATACCCGGTGTGTACTACACCGGGAACAAATAGAACCGGCTAGCGGCTTCCTGCGAAAAGGCGGTTTTATACAGGCCTGCAGGCGTACATACCCCTGTTTTCGAGTTCCCGGCGCTTGCTGTTGCCGGGGTCGACTTCGTTGATGATCACGTTGTAAATATTTTCCTGATAACTGACTTTCGCGATGTAGCGATAGCCATGGCGCGGGCGGATCAGTGTGTTATAGCTTGTACTGGTTTCCGCACTGAAAATGCCGGATTTTTCAAATACGAATACGAGATAACTCGAGCGGCCGGCTGGAATGCCGATATCTTTCGACTGCTCGTCGAGTTGAACCGTGCCGGCGTATTCTGTCGAGCAGTCCGGATTGACGGTATGAATATCAACTGCCGCGCGAACACTCGAAAACACCGAACCCGAATCCGTTTCAGAAGTGATCTGTAGATTGTTGTCCAGTTCGCTGTGATAAGTTTTCAATCCCGAGCAGGCCGTGATTGGCCCGAGCAATACCGCTAGCAGTGTAAAACTCAATCGATTCATAGCGCTCTCCTGTCTGACTGTTATCTGATGTTGATCAGGCGGTCAGGTCCGGACAGCCGATATTTTCACCAGCAGCCCATCCCTTGATCGCCTTGATCAGCGCCTTGTTACCAACCGAAGAACGGTACATTACGATTTGCGAGCTGTTCTTTCCGAGCGGAATCGCGTCGACAACCATCATGTAGTAACCGTTCTGCGGAACCTCGTAGACATTGAGCACGCCCTGTTCGTGCAATTGCTGAATGTGCAGTTCAGCTTTCTGATCATTGATTTTTACGGTCGGATTCCACTTGGTAACAATCACCTGGTAACTCGTGTTGGTCTGGGATGTGGTTTTGATTCTGACATCAAGACACTGCGGCGCCATTTTCTGAAAGGATTTGCCGACGTCGGTATACGATCGGTCAACCTCGAATTTCTCAACTTTACCCAGAAATGCGCCAGGCAGTTCGGTGCGAAACTCATCTGCGGTCTGCGGCATGTGGCCGGCACAGCCGTGCAGCAGAATACTGGACATTGCGGTAAAAATCAGAATGCGGATTTTCATGAACTCATCTCCTCGTAAATACACTAATCTTTGCGTTTATATAGAGGCCTATAGACGCTGAAGAGGATAAAATCGAGCCGCGTGGCCGGGTTTTTATGTAAAGGTTTAGACCGGTTACATCCTGGTGCCGTCGGCAGCCAGAACGGGGCTGTCGCTGCAGTGACGGTAAGTGGGGCTTGTGCTTACAGAATATTGATGAATCGTTAATTATCTTTGAGAGATACCTGCCTGATACAACACAACACCATGTCTGTCTTCTATTATTAGCAGTATGGGTGTCTTTGTGCCGGTGTCAGGCATCCTGAGTTTGAATATGATTAAAAAACGAACACTTTTTCAACCTGGGCTACTGGCCCTTATTGCAATGATGTTTCAACAACACGCAATTGCGCAGGAGGCGGATTTTGACCGCTGTATCGGCGAGCTGCAGGCGCGGGCGCGTAGCGAGAACCTGCCGGCACAGGTGATTGACGAGGTGCTGGGGAATCTCAAGCAGCAGCCGCGTGTGATCGAGCTCGATCGCTCACAGCCGGAGTTCACCCGGACGTTTGCCGACTATTACTTTCGCCGGGTCACAGACGAGCGCATTGCCCAGGGCAAAAAACTGCTGCAGGCGTACGACGAATTCCTCACCGATCTGACGGCGAAATATGGCGTGCCCGGGCGCTATCTGGTCGCTTTCTGGGGCCTGGAGACCAATTTCGGCAGCTACCTGGGCCGTATGCCGACCCTCGACTGCCTGGCAACACTGGCCTGTGATCAGCGCCGCAGTGAGTTTTTCACGGATGAGTTGATGCAGGCACTGGCGCTGATGGAGCGCGAATCGCTGACACCCGCCGAGATGCATGGCTCCTGGGCGGGCGCAATGGGGCACACGCAATTCATGCCGTCCGCCTACTGGCGTTACGCAACGGACGGTGATGGTGATGGCCGGGTGAACCTGTGGCGCAGCGAGCGAGATGCGCTCGCCAGCGGTGCGAACTATCTGGCAAACATCGGTTGGGAAAACGGTCAGCGCTGGGGGCGGGAGGTCCTGTTGCCCGAGGATTTCCCCTATGCAAGCACCGGGCTCGAGAGCAGAAAACCATTGTCCTACTGGCGAAGCCTCGGGGTCAGGTTCGCAAATGGCAGCCACATACCGCACGTCGACATGGAGGCATCGGTGCTGGTGCCAGCCGGACATGCCGGGCCGGCGTTCATGGTCTATCCAAATTTCGCTGTCATTTTGCAGTGGAACCGCAGCGAATATTACGCGCTCGCTGTCGGCCTGCTCGCGGACCGCATCATCGGTGCCGGGCCGCTGGTAAGACCGCCGTCAACTGAAGAAACTGCACTCAGCAGGAACACGGTCGTGGCCATGCAAAGACAGCTGAATCATCTGGGATTCGACGTGGGCGAAGTGGATGGTGTGATGGGCTCGATGACGCAATCTGCACTGCGTCAGTTCCAGGCCTCGGTTGGCATGATCGCTGATGGTTACCCTGACAAGACGACACGGTGCGCGCTTTCAGAAAAATCCGGGGCGACATCATGTCTGTAGGCCATGAACAGGGCGCTGCAGGAATCAGCTTCGGTACACTGGCTACCAGCCTGGCATTGTTTGTTTTTGTGGTAATGCTGGCGGTCCTCGGTGACAGATGGGCGCCAAAATTCGCCCCGCTGCCGGATTTTTCGTCTTACCGGCAGGTCAAGGACATGAAGGCCGCCTTTATTGACTATTTGTCGCCGATCGTTGCATACCACAACGAACGGATACTCGGTGAAAGGAAGCGGCTGCTGAAAGTGCATGACACGCTGGTTCTCGGTGGAAGTCCATCGTATTCAGAATCCAGGTGGATCAATCAGCTGGCTGAAAAATACGGTGTTGAGCTGAATCAGAAAGAACCGGTTGTGGTGACGCAGGAACTGCTATCCAGGGTGGATATCGTACCGGTGCAGCTCGCAGTGGTTCAGGCTGCAAAAGAATCTTCATGGGGACGTTCAAGATATGCTGTTCAGGTCAACAACATGTTTGGCGAGTGGTGCTACCGGAAAGGCTGCGGTATTGTACCGAAGGACAGGTCCGAAGGTGACAGGCATGAAGTGCGGCGATTCGAATCGGTCAGTGAGTCAACACGCAGCTATATGCACAACCTGAATTCACATCACAATTATTCAAGTCTCAGGCAGCTTCGACAGGAGCTCAGGGCGACGGGCCGTGCCATCGAGGGTGGTGAACTCGTCGACGGGCTGTTATTCTACTCGGAACGGCGCCAGCAGTACGTGGATGAGATCAAATCGATGATCAAGCAATACAGCTATTTTCTGCGGCAACAGGCCAGGGCGGACAAGGCGTAGAGGCGCCGGATCCCCGATTCATTGATCTGCTGTTCTATGTTGCGCAGATGTTTGATTATAATTAGCACCTAGTGAAGATATAGAATTTTCGAGATATCACCATGCCGAAATACGACTACCGCTGTGAGCTCAATGGACGGACCATCGAGGTTAGCCATTCGATGAATGATACCGTCGCGACCTGGGGTGAGCTCTGCGCCCTTGCAGGTATCGACACGGGGGATACACCAGCAAGCAGCGTGGTACACAAGATAATCAGTGGCGGATTCGTTGCCACCGGCGCCGGTTCACAGGCGGCGCCGCACAGCTGTACCGCGCCGACCTGCTGCAGTGGCGGGGTCTGCGGCCTGGACAGCTGACTCAAGGGCTCCTCGTTGACGAACTGAATCGGCTCGTCTCCGGTTTGACTATTCCGGTTTCGAGAATGCTGTGTTTTGACCTCCAGAATACCGTCAAATGTTTATGATGTTGCATTAACCACGGAGTAAGGGTAAAACTATCCCTGATTTACCAGTCTGAATATGAAATACCGGAGTAAAGGATGATTACCTACGAGGAGCTGAACGAACAGAATCACCGTATCACCGAGTTATCGAATGTGTTGCATTATCTGTTCCAGGACAGGTCAATGTGTGATACCGGTTCCTGCTGTGATCTGTTCTATCGATATGTTGATCTGGTCAAGGAGCATGTCGATATAGTCGACAAGCAAATGTACAAAGACTTGCTGGCCAGTCCCGATGAAAAAGTCAGCAATGTTGCCAAGAACTTTATGTCAGGTTCTACAGAAATAAGAAGAATCCTCAGGGAGTTCATGCATCGCTGGTGTCCATCTTCAACACAGCGGGATTCTCTGCACATCAAGGATCATGAAAATTTTCTGAGCGACACGGACAAACTTTTCGCTATCATTCTGCAACGGATTCAGGATGAAACCGAGCATCTTTATCCACTGGTTCGAAGCCTGGGGCGTTAAACCTGAGACGCAGATGCCGCGTCCATCGTCGGCGGGCGTTGCCGGCATCTGAATCTGACCTTCCACTGTTATAGCATGCCGCCTGCGTGACGTGGCTGGTCGCTCACCGCAATGAGCGGCGCCTGCCAGCGATTCAGTGTGTATCGCCGAGATTATTTTTCCGCGAAGTTGACGGGCATCGCAACGCCGATATCCTCATCGGCCAGCACCATGAAGAAGCTTGTCCAGTTTTCATTATTGAACGTTCGTACCACATGATCACGGCATGAAAGTTTGTATTCCAGGATTTCTCGTTGAAGCCTGAAAATCTCATTCTGCATCTGCATCAGCCTGGCAGATGAGACCGTTGGCGATAACGCGGCCCGTTTCAGCTCGACGCGTTTGCTGGCAACCAGTTTCATCGTGCTCAGCATCGGTTCGCGATTATGCGCGCGCCATTGTTCGAGCGTGCTGACCTGGTCATCGGTCAGCCCAATGAAATCCCTGTTTTCGAGGATCACTGGCAGCATGCTCGGCAGGTAATTGAT
>CP070838.1:1425482-1430795 GCA_020341835.1 Thiotrichales bacterium
GTTTCGATCTTGAGCCCGTTGGATCGTGACATCATGTAGAGCCCGAGTATCTTGATCTCTTCGGATTCGGCATCGAACGGTTCGGCGCGCATCAGGTCGAGGCACTGCTGAATGCGCTGATGAAGATTGGTCATTTCACCGATATCGAGCCGGTATGCGGGAAAGCCATTGCCCTGCCCCTGGCTGATATGCTGGCCGCGAATCATCTGGCCGGTGTACCAGTCATGACAATGGGCGCAAGACATGTCGATCAGGCCGTAACGTGTTTGATACATTTTCTTGCCCTTCTCGAGCAGCTCGGTCATCGGGCCATCGGTCTGTACATTGACGACTTCACCAAAGGCGCGGTTGCGCACAAAGGTTTCAAGTGCGATCAGTTCGGGGTGATTCGCCGGCAGGGCCTTGCCGCCAGTATTGTCGCGGCAAATGCGGATGCGCTGCTGCAGTGTGACAATGCCACCGAGGTCTTTGTTGTATACCGGGTAGCGAGCAATGTTCCTGGTGTCGAGTTTTTCGCCATCGCTGCCGTGGCAGTCAGCACAGGCTTTGCCGGTGCCATCCTGCTTTTGACTGAACAGCTCCTTGCCTTGTTCGACGGCAAGCATGCCCGGGTTCTCAAAATCATCATCCTGCATCGCGCGCGTTTCGGGCTTGATGAATTCATAGCCGGATTTCACTTCGGCGGCCGTTAATGCGCCGGCGGGAGTTGCAGCAAGTACTGCGATAAGCAGCAAATGTGGTACGGACGTATTCATTTCAGCGTGGTCAGGTAGATGATCACGTCCTCAACCTGCTGGGCGTTGAGGAAGGTCCTGCCGATATAGGGTTTGGCCGGTCTGTTGATCAGGCGCGGATCACGGTAAAAACCCGGCATGATCGACATCGGGTTGACGTTGCGCGTATCGACCACGCGCAGGCGGATCTGTGCCTCGGTCAGACGTGATGCGATGCCATTCAGTGGCGGCCCGATGGTGCCATAGGCTTCGATGCCGGGAACGGGCATCTCATGGCAGGCGAGGCAGTTGCCTTTATAACCGTCGGTGGCAATGGCCTTGCCGCGTTCGGCATCGCCGCGCAGGCCGCACAGTGGTTTATCGATCGCGTAATCCTTGACCTCCCACTGGCAATAATCATCCGGCAGCGGGATGGAATCATCGGCTAGGGCGGTTGCAGCAAGGATCACGGCAAACAGGCCGCATCCTGTTCGAGTTCTGACAGGCATGAATGTCATTATACCAGTCGGTTCAGTGTTCCAGCCTTACTCGAGTATCTTGATGACCGTGAAAGCGCCCCTGATATCACCCTTGCTGAACCCGGTGGCCCGGTCGTTGGGATAAAGTTTTTTAAGCTCGGCTGACACCGGTTCGGCGATCTGTTTGCCATGGCACATCAGGCAAACGTCATCGGTCGGTATCGCCTTCATGTAGCGAAACACCCGGTTTCCGTTGTGGGTGGTGACCTCGGAGTATTCAATCCGGTTAACCGGCTCGCCGTCCGCCTTGCGGTGCTCAAACTGCTCGAGTACGGACAGTTCCCAGGGATCGGGCGCATTCAATTCGTTTCTGGTTTTGAGCGAAGTGCGGCCCACTTCCATGCCTTTTTCGGTAGAGACCTTTTTGGCGAGCTCCGGCGCCTTCACGTTGCAAACGGCGATGGCCTTTAACGGTCCTTCGGATTTCATCGCCGACTGCAGCGTGGCTTTAAGCTCTGAACCAAGCGCCTTGATCGCGCCGCGGGTTTCGTTGGTAAGCTGGGCGTTTTCAGATGCATGGGCACTGAATGAAGTCAGGAGTCCGAGCAGGATGTAAAGAATAGGTTTTTTCATGGTGTTACCTGTATTTCCAAGTTCAATAACGTAGGCGCGGCTTCAGCCGCGAACATGCCTCGCCAATGTGCATCGAATTCGTGGCTGAAGCCGCGCCTGCCGATAAGCCGGTTTATTAAGACATTTTACGGTTATTGCCGGTTCAATTCCCGGATAACGGAGCTGTCAGACGCGATACCGGCTTTTGCGTTATGTTTTACACCAGGCCCGATGGCCAGTGGCTCAGTCCGACGAGCAGAAACTCGACACCCAGCATGCCGCATAACAGGGTCACGATGGCGAGCACGATATCAAAGCCGTTTTTTAACAGTGTCTTACCACCGAGAAAAACAGCGATAGCCATCACGATAAAACCGAATTCACTGATGATCAGTATGGTTAACAACGGCAGCACTGATTCCGTATCAACATCGGTGGAACCGGTTTTGATCAGGACAGCCATCAGGAACAGGCCTAATGCCAGCGCGATAAACGGGAAGTTGGTCTTGGTCATCAGGCTCAGCGAATAATCCGTTTATTGCAGAGGGTCACAGCCTTTGACAATCAATGCCAGGTTCGCGCTGTTGCGCGCCTTTTCATAATAGGTGTCCGCGGTCCTGGTAGCGGTTTGGGTGAAGTCGAAACCGGTCATGCCGGATAATTCTGCCAGTGCATCAAATGAGCTGCGATCGGCGTCATAGGCGGCAAAGGCCGTGCGGATCTGGTCGCAAGTAAAGGCGCTGGCGCCTTCGTTGGTCATATTTTTTGCTTCACCGGCCATTTCACATCCGGCAAGCGTGAATACCAGGAATATGGCGGAAAAAAATCGGTACATATCGGCTAAGTCTTTGTTCTTTTGAGTTGAATGGTAAAAGGGTGGGTATGATATCAGAGCGCAGCGGGTTTTTTCCTGACGATTTGCCATTGACCGATCGTTCGGGTGAGGACGACAGACTGCTGCACGGTTTCCGGGTCATTCCCGCAGAGGCGCACTGTTGTCCCGCTTACGCGTCATCCCAGCGTGTATTTAGCCGGGATCCAGTGTCTTTCCGACCCAAAGACGCTGGATGCCTGCCTCCGCAGGCATGACCGAATAAATCTGGACACAAGGGTGCAGAAGCAGAACGCCAGTGGTGGGCCCGGTGGTGGGCTTAGGGAAAAACGGCGCCGGTGTTCAAACCGTGGCTGGTTGAACGGTCATACGCCTTTTCGAAGCGGACGTATCGATCGATCACGTTCCTGGCAATTTCGTTGGCGTCGAGCTCAAGTTGCCTGCAGGTCTTTCTCGGCGCCATGCTGGCTAGTTTATTCTGGATCTCGTGCGCCGCTTTCAGGCCGATGTCCTTGTGGCCCTGCTCGTGATCGAACAAGGCCGCAAAGTAATCTTCCCAGCGCGCGATAACCTGGTCGGGTATGGCAACGCTCCGGTCAAGCCGGGGCAGGGTATAGGTGACGTCGAGTTCGGTTTCAACCTTGCTGATATCACAGGTTTCATTGCTGTCGTACCACCAGAATCGCCAGCTGATGTTCCATTTCGTGAACGCAACGTGCTTTTTGCCACGATGTTCAACCGGGGTTTTGAGCATAACGTCGGCCCACAAGGCGTCCACGGTATCACCTGCTACTTCGTAATACACATTGTTGAACCGGACGTCCGGTTCAGCCAATGAAACTGAAGGCAACAGGAGCAGTAAAAGTACATAGGGCATGCATGGATTATAGGAGCGATTACGGCAATCGAATGTCGCTTATACGATCTTCGTAGGCAGCCAGGTTGCCAGTTGGGGCCAGTAGGCAATCAGTCCCATGGCGATGATCTGGATGATGATAAACGGGATCACGCCTTTGTAGATATGCATGGTCCTTATACTGTCCGGGGCGACGCCGCGCAGATAAAACAGCGCAAAACCAAACGGTGGTGTCAGGAACGATGTCTGCAAATTGATCGCGATCATGATGCCCAGCCAGACGGGATCGATATCCATTGCCAGCAGCACCGGGCCGACGATGGGTACGACGACGAACGTGATTTCGATGAAATCGAGCACAAATCCCAGCAGGAACATCACCAGCATCACGGCAAACACCGCGGTCAATTTGCCGCCCGGTAAATCACTCAGCAACTCCTGTACCAGTTCATCACCACCAAAGCCTCTGAACACCAGCGAGAACAGGGATGCGCCGATCAGAATCATGAATACCATGCTGGTTACGCTGGTAGTGCCGCGTACCACTTCGGTCAGGTTGGCGCGGTTGAGCTGTTTTTTCGAGGCGGCCAGCAACATCGCGCCGACGGCACCGATGGCTGCGGCCTCGGTCGGTGTGGCGAAGCCGCCGATAATGGAACCGAGTACGACGACGATCAGCAGCAGCGGTGGCAGCAGGCTCAGCGCAACGTCCTCGAGGATAGGTCTTGACTGGTCATGCGCCTCCCTGGGCATGGCGGGCATCGCATCGGGCTTGATGAAGGCAATCACTGCCGTGTACACAATGTACAGACCGACCAGCAATAGCCCCGGGAACACCGCGCCGACGAACAGGTCGCCGACGGAAACCGTTTCCGGCGAAAAAATGCCCATGTCGAGCTGAGCCTGCTGATAGGCGGATGACAGCACGTCGCCGAGCAGAACCAGCACGATCGATGGCGGGATGATCTGGCCGAGCGTACCGGATGCGCAGATAACGCCGGTGGAAATCTGCGGATCATAACCGCGCTTGAGCATGGTCGGTAATGACAGCAGGCCCATGGTGACGACCGTGGCGCCGACGATGCCGGTACTGGCAGCCAGCAGCATGCCGACCAGTGTCACGGATATACCCATGCCGCCGCGTAATGGCCCGAACAGGCGCGCCATCGTGTCCAGCAGGTTTTCGGCGATCCTGGAACGCTCCAGCATCACCCCCATGAAAACAAACAGGGGTACCGCGATCAGAATCTGGTTGGTGATAATACCGTACAGGCGATTCGGCAGGGCCTCGAGAAAGGCCGGATCAAAGGTACCGGTCAGCTCGCCAATCACGGTGAACAGCAGCGCAGTACCTGCAAGGGTGAATGCGACCGGGTAGCCGCTGAGCAGGAGCACGAAAACGGCGGCAAACATGTAAAACGCCATCCATTCCATCAGCGGTTGCTCCTGATGGTTTGCGCACTGCGGACGATCTGAACCAGTGCCTGCAGCATCAGCATGCCGGCCAGTACCAGTATCAGGCTTTTCAGCAGGAACACCGCGGGCAGACCGCCGGCTTCTCTTGAGCCTTCGAGCACGTCCCAGCTGTCAACAACATACTCCCAGCTGATCCAGGCGATGAAGGCCATTACCGGCAGCAGCATCAACAGGCTGCCAAGCAGGTCAACCCAGGCTTTGGTGGAGGCAGAAAAACGGCTGTAGAAAATATCGACCCGCACATGCGCTTCCTGCTGCAACGCCCACGACGCGCCGATCAGGAACACCATGGCGTGCAGGTAGGTGACCGATTCCTGTAATGCAATCCAGCCGATATCGAACACG
>CP070838.1:1430895-1440065 GCA_020341835.1 Thiotrichales bacterium
TTTTCGAAGTCATTGGCATCGGTGTAATTGTAGAGCAGGGAATAGGCCCAGCGTTCACTGTGGATATAGTCGATGCCGATGAAGCCGCCGAACCATCTGTAAGTGGTGGCCGGATCAATGAAGCCATCCCATTCGTTCTGCAACAGCTGGGCGAACCAGTGCGTTTTTCCGCCAATACTCCCGGCCAGGTCAATACCGTAGGAAAGCTTGTCGGTGTCACGATCGCCGTTGTCGAGACCGGCCGGTCCGGTGGCATTTTTCTGCGATCCCGAATAGCCGAACAGGCCGATGCCAACACCCGCGATGTCAGTGCCAATGCGGCCGAATATCGCCTTGCCGCTGTCATTGTCGAACAGATGGTCCGGGCGCTTGTAGCCGGGACTGTTGATGGTAAAGTTTTCCTCGATGCCATTGCCGTTAACCCAGCCGAGTGCGAGGTCGACCGGCCCGGCGGCATAATCGAACAGCAGGCCGCGGTCATAGGTCAGCCCGGCCATGCGATACACCATGAAATCCTGAAAAGTCAGCCTGACCTCTCGCGCGAACATCAGGTCCGATACCTGGAATTGCCCGAGCATCATGCCAACGTCGCTGCCGAAAAGATCATCGTGCCTGAACCAGGCATCTTCGACGATCACTTCACCATTGCCGCCTTTCTCGGCAAAAATCGCATAGAAATAATAGGTGATGTGATCCGAAAGCGGTGCGCTGGAAAGCAGCTTGATCAGATAGGGCGACTGGATATCGGTATCGGCTGACGCGACGACGCTGCCATCGATGACATCAATCGTATTGGCTTCACGTTTCTGTACATAGGCCTGGGTTCTCAACGCCAGCGGTACCGCATCCGGCAGAGCGAGCATGTCATCACCACCCGATTTGGTTGTTTCCTTCCAGTTGGGCAGGCGCATGTTATCGCTGGCAAATTGCTCGCCAAATTCATTCAATCTCGGGAACGCGGAATGACAGGCAATGCAACTCAGGTCGTATTTGCGGGCAAATACCGGCATGGCATCCGATTTGGCAGGTATCAGCAAAACAGTCAGCAATGTAATAATCAGCAGTGAAAACAGACAGACGTAGGCTTGTTTTTGGTCAGGGCTTGATAGACGCATCTTGGTTTCCTTGAGGGTAACTCAGGTTGCTCTTTTGTGAAGCATGATACGCTCAGGAATAAAAAATGGTCTGACATTGATCAAGTCAGGGAAGGATTTTCGGGCCGGAACTAAAAACGGGGTACCAGTCCTTGAGGATGAGACCGATACCCCGCTTTTATGGATCAGTGTTTCCGACCCGTGCGCAATGAATTTTGTTAGTTCTGCTAATAGCAGCTTGCTGTTAACAACCAACAATTGAACTATAGCTGATGCAACCTTAAGCTACGCTGATAGAAAATTTAAGGTTAATTTAAGGTTCGTGCGGGCAAAATTTACCTAAAAATCAGGCAGTTACTCAGTATATCATGGTCACACCCAAATCTCATCGGGTGGGCAATGAATTTTCTGCTCAGCGGGGGTGCTGTGCACAGTTGAGAACTGTTTTCAAAACACAAATTGGCTCGATTATCGGGCAGTTACCGGGGGAAATATCATGAAAATCCTTGTCGTTGAGGACGACCAGCAGGTTGCCAGGCAGATCGAAAGTTCACTCAAAAATGCCGGTTATGTCGTCGAGGTTGTGCATGACGGCGAAGAGGGCCTCTATCTCGGTAACCATGAATCATTCGATGCCGTCATCCTCGACCTGGGGCTGCCAAAAATCGATGGCATCAAGGTACTGCAGCAGTGGCGTAATGAAAACCGGCATATGCCGGTTCTGATACTCACGGCCAGGGATACCTGGCGTGAAAAGGTGGTGGGTCTGCGCGCAGGTGCAGATGATTATCTGTCAAAGCCTTTCGAAATCGAGGAAGTGCTGGCACGGGTTGAAGCGCTGATTCGACGAGCAAGCGGACACAGTAAACCGGTGCTGACATGTGGGCCTGTCGAATTCGATACCACAACCAATCGGGTTGCACTCAATGGTACTACAATTGAGTTAACGGCTCTGGAGTTAGGCATGTTGTCTTATCTGATGCACCATCAAGGTGAAGTGATTTCGAAAACCGAACTGACCGAACATATCTATGACCAGGACTTCGATCGTGATTCCAATGTGATCGAGGTTCTGGTCAATCGCCTCAGAAACAAACTCGGCGCCAGTCTGATCAAGACCCATCGAGGGCTTGGCTATCAGCTGGTTGAACCTGATGATCGGTAATACGCTCACCTCCAGGCTGGTGATCACCTCCGTTGCCTGGGTGACGGTAACACTGGCGGTGGTTGCGGTATTGCTGACCATCCTGTTTCAGCGTCACATCGAAGAGTATTTCGATGCCTTTATGTTCGATCACATGGAAGAAAGTATTGCAGCTGCAAGAATCAATGATCAGGGCCAGCTGTTTTTGACCTGGATTCCGGCAGACCCGAGGTTTATGAATCCACACTCGGGCTGGTACTGGCAAATCTACGAGGGAAACAAACTGGTTGCGGGCTCCGAATCATTGATCAATGACACCATCGATTTCATCCTGCCTGATTCGGAAAAATATACACAAATACAGAAAGTCATCGGCCCGGGCAATGAAACCCTGCGGGCACTGGTGCTCGATGTCAAGCTGAAAGGTTCCAACAAGGTGTATACCTTTGCCATCGCCGGCTCAGTCAACAGTATCCAGCGTGACGTTGAAGGTTTCACCTCGAAGCTTGGCATCACCCTGATTATACTTGGCACCGGTTTGCTGATCGTCGTACTGCTGCAGATCCGGTTTGGACTCAAACCGTTGCGTTATCTCAAGGATTCGCTGTCGAACATTCGTACCGGCCGGGAAAACCGTCTACCGGAAACCTTCCCTAGCGAAATTCAACCGATTGTGCATGAACTCAATGCCTTGCTAGACCACAGTGAAGGACTGCTCGAGCGTGCACGGACACAGGTCGGTGATCTGGCGCATGCGCTGAAGAATCCGCTGACGGTTATCAGAAATGAAGCCGATGATATCAAGGATCAGCGTGGCGAATTGATTCGCGAAAAAACCGACGCCATGGGCGCCTATGTCGAGCGTTATCTGTCGCGTGCCCGTGCCGCCGGATCGGGCAATATTATCGGTGCAAGTGTTTCGGTGCAGCCGGTGGCAAAGGATATCTGTTATCTGATGGCGCATATGTATCAGGACAAAAATATCGACATTATCCTGAAAGATCTGAAGGGACTTTTTTTCAAGGGTGACGCTCAGGACCTGGAGGAGATGCTGGGAAACCTGATGGATAACGCCTGCAAGTGGGCCGGCAGCAAGGTCATCGTCAGTGGTGAACAACAGGATACTCGCCTGATCATCAATATCGATGACGACGGCCCGGGTATACCTGAAGACCAGAAAGAGTCGGTACTAAAACGCGGGCGCAGGCTGGATGAAACGGTTCCGGGCAGTGGACTGGGTCTGGCTATTGTGATCGATCTGGCGCATCTCTACCACGGCTCATTAACGCTGCATCAGTCAGAAGCCGGTGGGCTGGGCGCAAGGCTTGAACTGCCTTCGGCTGAAGAAGTGGGGTGACGATCGGTGCCCAGTAATACGGACTGGATCAGACGATACGCTTGATGATTTCGCCGTATCGGTTCCGATAATGCTGTATGGGTTTCTGTGTCGGCTCAGAGACGGGTTCTTTCTCAACCTTGAACACCGGTGCTATACACACTCCCATCGCGAAACTGCAGACGAATACCAGCAGATATTTATTGACAGGCTTCATTTTCTTCACATTTAGTTATGCTACATACTAGATGCAGCAAATCTTATGCCACGGCAGGCTTTTTCTAAAATAAACAATCAGTTAACAATTCGAGCCTGGCCAGGCGCCGGTGATGATAGCGCATTGTGTAAATATTTCCGACAAAGCGCTGGCAGTTTCGGCCAGGTCAAGTCAGTCTGATCACAGCTCAGACAGGGCTGTTATCGTACACCGCCATAATCTCCTTGAGTTCGACCAGGACCCGCACCCGGTCCGATCGATCGAGCCCGTTTGTTTCCGCTACATTCTGATCGGATTCGAGCGATGCAATGATTTCGTTAACCCGCTCGCAGCCGAGCTCGCAGATCGCTTCGACAGTGGCGCGGACATGGGCGGGTAGATCCTCAGTCATCTTCAGTTTAGGTGCGGTTCTTCCAGGTATTCGTTCGAACGCATTTCAACCAGCCTGCTGCTGGTTCGTTTGAATGCGAACTTCAGCATTTCACCAGTGTACAGCTTTTCAGGTGCGGCGTCAGCGCTGATGACGAGCTTTACCCTGCGGTCATAGAGTTCATCGATCAGATAAATAAACCGTCGTGCCTTGTCGTCCGTTTCTTCATCCATCACCGGTACATTGGACAGGATGATGGTGTGGTAGTCGCGGGCGAGTTGAATATAATCCGGCGCTGCACGTGGCGAATCGCACAGGGCATCGAATTCGAACCAGGCGATTTCATCAGCGTGCATCACCGTTTTTACCGGCCGCTTGTGGATCGTTAACACGTGATTTTCCGTGATCGAACCGGGTGCGAGTGACCGCATGCGCTGTTCCAGTTGATTACGGGTTTCAACGGTAATCGGCGTGTAATAGATGTCGTCCTTCTCGAGCAGGGCGATGCGGTGGTCGATCCCGCCATCCAGATGCAGGACGCGGGTGTGTTGTTCGATCAGTTTTATAGCGGGCAGAAACCGGTCTCGCTGCAGGCCGTTTTTGTATAGATCATCGGGTATGCGATTGGACGTGGCGACAAGCGTCACGCCGTTATTGAACAATGCCTCCAGCAATCCTGACAGCAGCATGGCGTCCGTAATGTTGGTAACAATAAACTCGTCGAGAAAGACAACGCGGTAGTCAGCGGCGAATTGTCTGGCAACATGGGTTAACGGGTTTTTGCGCATCTGCAGGCTGGCGAGTTTTTCATGCACGTCCAGCATGAAGTGATGGAAATGCAGTCGAAGTTTTTGCTCAAACGGTAGCGCCTCGTAAAGAAGGTTCATCAACCAGGTTTTGCCCCGCCCGACATCGCCCCAGATGTACAGACCTGTTACCGGTGTCTGGCGGGAGCCTGTAAACAGGCCGGTCACCTGTCTGATTAGTCCACTGCCTGAAGCCGTATCATTGAGCAGGTCATCATAGAGTTGTTGAAGTGCGTTGATCGCCTGTTTCTGGGCAGGGTCAACGACAAAACCGTTGTGCTTCAACTCGCTCTGATAGGTTTCGATCGGCCTCATAAAACTTGGAGTAAATGCATAAAGAAAACAGCTAGTTATAATGGTATTCTCAAGTCTAGACTATGCCCATGGAAAAGCATCGAGTGCAACGGCACAGGCGTTTTCAGTCGTATGGTTTTAAATCTTCCGCATTGTGACCCTGCGTGATAATTGATACTATAACCACCCATCGAGAGCAAAGCATCTTTGCTCGTTTGTTTTAAATTACCCAAGGCGTTTCTTCTTTCATGGCGCGATATATTTTTATTACCGGTGGTGTTGTTTCTTCATTGGGTAAAGGTATCGCTTCCGCTTCTCTGGGCGCTATTCTTGAAAGTCGCGGATTGAAAATCCGCATGATGAAACTGGATCCCTATATCAACGTAGACCCGGGGACGATGAGTCCTTTCCAGCACGGTGAGGTTTTTGTCACCGAAGACGGCGCAGAAACCGATCTGGACCTTGGTCATTATGAACGTTTCGTACGCTCCAAAACCGGCAAGTCAAGCAACTTTACCACCGGCAAGATATACGAAAGCGTTATCCGCAAGGAGCGACGCGGTGAGTATCTGGGCGGTACCGTTCAGGTCATTCCGCATATCACGGATGAAATCAAACGCTGCATTATCGAGGGCGCCGGCGATGCGGATATTGCCATGGTGGAAATTGGCGGTACGGTTGGCGACATCGAATCGCTGCCTTTCATGGAAGCCATTCGCCAGATGGGTGTCGAACTTGGACACAAACGGGCCATCTTCATACACCTGACACTGGTGCCGTATATACCGACGGCGGGTGAGGTCAAGACCAAGCCGACGCAACACTCGGTAAAAGAACTGCGTTCGATCGGTATTCAGCCGGATATCCTGTTGTGCAGATCCGAGCGCCTGTTGCCCGAAGACGAGCGCCGCAAGATTGCGTTGTTTACCAACGTCGAGCAGGAAGCCGTGATCTCGGCGAAAGATATGGGCAATATCTACGAAATCCCGCTCTGGCTGCACCAGCAGGGCGTGGACGACATCATTGCCAGCAAGATGAAACTGAAACTGCCGGAAGCCGACCTTACAGAATGGCAGCGCGTGGTTGATGCCATGCGGCATCCCGAACATGAAGTCACCATTGGCATGGTCGGTAAATATGTTGATCTGACTGAATCCTACAAGTCACTCAACGAAGCATTGTCTCACGCCGGCATCCAGAACAAATCAAAAGTCAATATACGCTATATCGATTCCGTGACGCTCGAGTGTGGTGATTTCAGCTCACTGGTCGGACTGGATGCCATTCTGGTGCCAGGCGGGTTCGGTGATCGCGGGATCGAAGGCAAGATTGCCGCGGTCAGGCATGCCCGGGAAAACAAGGTACCCTATCTTGGCATCTGTCTCGGTATGCAGGTGGCCGTGATCGAATTTGCCCGCAACGTCGCCGGGCTTGAGGATGCACACAGCAGCGAGTTCAACGCCGATACCCCGCACCCGGTCATTGCACTGATTACCGAGTGGATGGAGGCAGACGGCAGCATCGAAAAACGCCATGCAGGTTCTGATCTCGGTGGCACCATGCGACTCGGTGGTCAGGTATGCAATCTCGTACCCGCTACGCTGGCGCACCATGTCTACGCTGAGGATAACATCGTAGAACGTCATCGACACCGCTACGAGTTCAATAACACCTATCTGCATCGGCTTGAAGAAGCCGGCCTGGTGATCAGCGGCAAGTCGAGTGATAACAATCTGGTTGAAATGGTCGAGCTGAAGGATCACCCCTGGTTCCTTGCCTGCCAGTTCCACCCGGAGTTCACCTCGACACCGCGTGACGGCCATCCCCTGTTCAGTGCTTTTATCAAGGCGGCACTTGAGTATCGCAACAGGCACGTCAGCTCCAACTCGGGTGAGGTTGCGGCCTGATGCAGCTTTGCGGCTTCGAGGCCGGGCTTGACCAGCCCGTATTCCTCATCGCCGGTCCCTGTGTCATCGAGTCGGAGCAGCTCGCGCTCGAAACCGCTGCCGAACTGAAAACCATTACCGGGCGACTCGGGATTCATTTCATTTACAAATCCTCTTTCGACAAGGCCAACCGGTCAGCGGGCAGCAGTTTTCGCGGACCCGGGATGGAGCAGGGCCTGCGTATCCTGCAGAAGGTCCGGGATGAGGTTGGTGTACCCGTCATCACCGACGTGCATGAAGATACGCCTGTCGATGAAGTCGCGGATGTAGTCGATGTGCTGCAGACCCCGGCGTTTTTGTGCCGACAAACCAATTTCATTCTGAAGGTGGCATCGGCAGGCAGGCCGGTCAATATCAAAAAAGGCCAGTTTCTGGCGCCCTGGGATATGAAAAACGTTGTCGACAAGGCGCGCTCGACCGGAAATGACCAGATCATGGTGTGCGAACGCGGGGTGTCGTTTGGCTACAACAATCTGGTATCGGATATGCGTTCACTCGCGGTAATGAGAGATACAGGCTGCCCGGTCGTATTCGATGCGACCCATTCGGTGCAGTTGCCCGGTGGCCAGGGCACTTCATCAGGTGGACAGCGGGAGCATGTGCCTGTGCTCGCAAGAGCAGCGGTCGCAACTGGTATTTCAGGACTGTTCATGGAGACCCATCCCAATCCGGCAGAGGCGTTGAGCGATGGCCCCAATGCATGGCCGCTCGCTCGCATCGAATCTCTTCTGAATACTCTCATCTTGATCGACAACATAGTAAAATCCGGCCAACTTGAAGAAACCCGTTAGTCGCGGACCCACAGTCCGGCAGAACAAATAAATTCGTCAATTAGGATAAATCATGTCAAACATCATCAATATTCACGCGCGTGAAATTCTGGATTCACGTGGAAATCCGACCGTAGAAGCTGAAGTTACACTGGCCGGCGAGGTCACGGGGCGCGCTGCTGTGCCCTCGGGTGCGTCAACCGGTGAACGGGAAGCCCTGGAACTGCGCGATGGAGACAACAGCCGTTATCTTGGCAAAGGTGTCACCAAAGCGGTCAGCAATGTCAACAGCGAGATTCGTGAGGCTCTGATCGGAATGGATGCCGAGGACCAGAATGCGATCGACACGAAAATGATCGAACTCGATGGAACTGAAACCAAGGAACGGCTGGGTGCCAATGCGATTCTGGCCGTATCACTTGCGAACGCACATGCTGCCGCGCTTGAAAACAAACAACCCCTGTATGTCTACCTGGGAGAGGGTTCATATACCATGCCGGTGCCAATGATGAATATCATCAACGGCGGTGAGCATGCAGATAACAGTGTTGATTTACAGGAGTTCATGATACTGCCTGTTGGTGCACCGAGTTTCAGAGAAGCACTTCGTTATGGCGCCGAGGTATTCCATACGCTGAAGAAAGTGCTGCACGCCAGGGGCATGAATACTGCTGTCGGTGACGAAGGCGGGTTTGCGCCCGACCTGACATCTAATGAGGAAGCGATTGAAGTCATACTCGAAGCGATATCAACAGCCGGGTATGAAGCGGGTAAGGATATTTATCTCGGACTCGACGTTGCCAGTTCGGAATTCTACAAGGAAGGTATTTACACACTGGCATCAGAAGGAAAGGCATTCAACTCGGCTGAATTTACCGACTACCTCGCTGGCTGGGTCGATAAATACCCCATCATCAGCATTGAAGACGGCATGGCCGAAAATGACTGGGAAGGCTGGGCCGTACTTAGCGAAAAGCTCGGTAACAGCGTGCAGCTGGTCGGCGATGACCTGTTTGTAACCAATACGTCGATTTTCAGGGAAGGCATCGACAAGGGTATTGCAAATTCCATATTGATCAAATTCAACCAGATCGGCTCTCTGACCGAGACACTGGATGCGATTCACATGGCGCACATGTCAGACTATACCGCTGTGGTATCGCACCGCTCCGGTGAAACTGAAGACAGCACCA
>CP070838.1:1440165-1452792 GCA_020341835.1 Thiotrichales bacterium
TGTGGAGTTTCACGCTTGTTAGACAGGCGAAAAATCCTGTATAATGCGCGGGCTTTGTTGCGGGGCGAATGATAGGGCGTTCACGACTCTCATTGTTCAGGTTCCGGCGCGAAGCGTCTATTTATCGTAAGTCCTTGACATGAAAGCCTGTTCGGGTGGTCCGGGATACTGCGAAAACAGTATGTAAGAGTAGCTGCCTGCAAGTGCAGCGAATCTCGAGAGAGTGGAATTAATCTGTTAATCGTGCCGCCGCGCCGGTGATGGTGATCGGCCCGGGCGCGGTTAAGTGACTGGTTTTCCCGGTTTTGGGGAGCCAGTTTTTTTTATTGAGCGGGAATCATCATGACGATTGGTGTAGTTGGTAGAAAAGCGGGTATGACACGTATCTTCACTGAAGACGGTGCGTCTATTCCTGTCAGTGTCGTGGAAGTTTTGCCGAATCGCATTACTCAGATCAAGACAGATGAAACCGATGGCTACCGCGCTGTACAGGTAACGACGGGCACGCGACGTGCGTCACGCGTTACCAGGCCGATGGCCGGCCATTTCGCCAAGGCGGGCGTCGAATCCGGGCGTGGTCTGTGGGAGTTCCGCGTCAGCGGCGATGAAGCCAGTGAGATGGAAGTTGGCGGTGAAGTCAATGTCGGCATCTTCGAAGCCGGCCAGAAAATCGATGTCACCGGGCGCAGTATCGGCAAGGGATTCCAGGGCGGTATCAAGCGTCATAATTTTTCATCCCAGGACATGTCGCACGGCAACTCGATTTCGCACCGTTCGAACGGCTCCATTGGTATGTGTCAGACACCCGGACGTGTGATCAAGGGCAAGAAAATGTCAGGCCACATGGGTAACGCCAGAACGACTACCCAGTCGCTGGAGCTGGTTCGTGTTGATGAGGAACGCGGCCTGCTGCTGATCAAGGGGTCGATTCCCGGTGCCAAAGGCGGCGATGTCATTATCAGGCCAGCGGTAAAAGCCTAGCCCGTAGTTAATTAACAGGTATATAGAGTAGAGAAACGATGGACCTGCAGTTACACAACAGTAAAGAAAAAATCACTGTATCTGATGCAGTTTTCGCTGCTGATTACAAAGAAAGCCTGGTTCATCAGCTGGTCACCGCGTATATGGCTGCCGGTCGTGCTGGTACCAAGGCGCAGAAGAACCGCTCTGCGGTCAGAGGCGGCGGCGCCAAGCCATGGCGTCAGAAAGGTACCGGCCGCGCTCGTGCCGGAACGATACGCAGTCCGCTGTGGCGCAGTGGCGGTGTCACCTTTGCAGCACAGCCCCGTGACTTCGCGCAGAAAGTGAATCGCAAGATGTACCGCGCCGGGATTCGCTCGATCTTTTCCGAGCTGGCACGTCAGGACAGGCTGGTCATCGTCGAGGACATCACGGTTGATGCGCCAAAAACAAAGCAGCTGATCGGCAAGCTTGCCGACCTGGGTGTCAGCAAGTCGCTGATTATCAGCGAAACAGCTGACGAAAAACTGTACCTGTCGGCTCGCAATTTACCCAATGTTGAAGTCAGCGACGTTGCTGGTCTGAATCCGGTGAACCTGGTTCGATACGATCATGTCGTCGCGACAGTTGGCGCGGTTCGCGCAATTGAAGAGTGGTTATCATGAATCAGGAACGTATCTTTCAAATCCTGCTGGCACCGCACGTGTCCGAGAAGAGTACATTGCTGGCCGACGAAAAAAACCAGCATGTTTTTCGAGTGGCAACCGATGCGAGCAGAAGCGAAGTCAAGCAGGCTGTAGAAGAACTGTTCAAGGTCAAAGTGGATAAAGTCCGCATCCTGAATGTCAAGGGCAAGACCAAGCGTTTTGGCGGCCGCCTCGGCAAGCGTTCAGGCGTACGCAAGGCCTACGTCACGCTGGGCGCCGAAAGCGACATCGATTTTGCAGGCACACACTAGGAACATAGATTAGGGGCACGAAGTAATGGCACTGGTAAAAACAAAGCCGACCTCTCCAGGACGCAGATTTGTCGTCAAGGTAGTCAATAACGACCTGCACAAGGGTGCTCCGCTTCGTTCGCTGACTGCAAGCAAGAGCAAGCGCGGCGGACGTAACAATAACGGGCGCATCACCACGCGTCATGTTGGCGGCGGTCACAAGCAGGCGTATCGAATCATTGATTTCAAGCGCAACAAGGATGGTGTACCTGCACGTGTTGAGCGGATCGAATACGATCCGAACAGGAGCGCCCACATTGCGCTGCTGGTATATCAGGATGGTGAACGCCGCTACATTATTGCCCCCAGGGGTATCAAGGCGGGTGACACGGTGCAGTCAGGCTCCGATGCGGCTATCAAGCCCGGCAACTGCCTGCCGCTGGCCAATATCCCGGTTGGTACCCAGGTTCATTGCATCGAAATGAAGCCGGGCAAGGGTGCGCAGATCGCCAGAGGTGCCGGTGCAACCGCTCAGCTGCTGGCCCGCGAGGGTATCTATGCGACGCTGAGGTTGCGTTCCGGTGAAATGCGCAGGATTCACGTCAATTGCCGCGCAACCATCGGTGAAGTCGGTAATGCCGAGCATGGCCTGCGTTCACTCGGCAAGGCCGGCGCATCCCGCTGGCGCGGTGTTCGTCCCACTGTTCGCGGTGTTGTGATGAACCCGGTCGATCACCCCCACGGTGGTGGTGAAGGCAGGACATCAGGCGGACGTCATCCGGTGTCACCCTGGGGCATGCCCACCAAGGGATACAGAACCCGTAGTAACAAGCGTACCGATGGCATGATTGTGCGTCGCCGCTACAAGCGCTGATTCTGACCGGATCAGGCAATACAGACACGAGATTGGGAGTAAATAAGTGCCACGCTCACTAAGAAAAGGGCCATTCGTAGATCATCACCTGATGAGCAAGGTTAATCAGGCGGTGGAAACCAATGACCGTAAACCGATCAAGACATGGTCGCGCCGTTCAACCGTCTTTCCGGAAATGGTAGGTCTTACCATTGCGGTGCATAACGGCAGGCAGCACGTGCCGGTACTGGTCAACGAGAACATGGTCGGCCACAAGCTGGGCGAGTTCGCGCTGACAAGAACATACAAAGGCCATGCGGCAGACAGGAAAGCGAAGTAATTGATTATGGAAGTGACAGCCAAACACAGATTTGCACGCATTTCGCCACAGAAATGCCGATTGATCGCTGACCAGATTCGTGGCCTGCCGGTCGAGGACGCATTGAATTCATTGACATTCGGTACGACCAAGTCAGCCGCGATCATGAAAAAGGTACTGGAATCTGCCATCGCCAACGCCGAGCATAACGAAGGTGCTGATATCGATGAACTCAAGGTTTCACGTGTCTTCGTCGATGAAGGCCCGGTAATGAAACGGCTCGAAGCACGGGCAAAAGGCCGTGCCAACAGAATATTAAAGCGTACCAGTCACATTACTGTGTCAGTGGCTGACAGATAAGAGAGATTGTAATGGGACAGAAAGTACATCCTGTAGGTATTCGTCTTGGCATTTCAACTGACTGGAATTCCAAGTGGTATGCATCATCGTCGGATTTTCCCGATCTGTTGAATGCTGATATCAAGGTTCGTGAATACCTGAAGAAAAAACTGGAAAATGCCAACGTCAGCAAAATCCAGATAGAGCGCCCGACGCGCGCTGCAGTGATCACCATCCATACGGCGCGGCCCGGTGTGGTTATCGGCAAGAAGGGTGCTGATATCGAAAAACTGCGTGAAGACGTGGCAAAACTGATTGGTCTGCACATAAACAGCGTAAAGATCAACATCGAAGAAATTCGCAAACCCGAGCTTGATGCACAGCTGGTAGCTGAAAGCATTGCACAGCAGCTCGAGCGTCGTGTGATGTTCCGCCGTGCGATGAAGCGCGCCATACAGAACAGCATGCGTATGGGGGCAGAGGGCGTCAAGATCATGGTTGGCGGCCGCCTTAACGGTGCTGAAATTGCCCGCAGCGAGTGTTACGCCGAAGGTCGGGTGCCGTTGCACACGCTGCGCGCCGATATTGATTACGGTTTTGCTGAAGCATTGACCACGTATGGCATCCTGGGTGTCAAGGTCTGGATCTATAAGGGCGAGATTTTCGATCTGTACAAGCAGCAGGAAACTGAAACAACCAAAGCAGCCAGTGCGAACTAGAGGAATAGAAACGTGTTACAACCAAAGCGCACAAAATTTCGCAAACAGTTCAAAGGTAAAAACCGCGGGTTTGCTCAGGCCGGTAACAGGGTTAGCTTCGGTGAATACGGCCTCAAGGCAACCGAACGCGGCAGGGTAACAGCGCGTCAGATCGAGGCAGCGCGTCGTGCCATGACACGCCATATCAAGCGTGGCGGCAAGATCTGGATTCGGATATTCCCTGATGTGCCCATTTCCAGCAAGCCACTGGAAGTTCGTATGGGTAAAGGTAAGGGCAATGTCGACCACTGGGTTGCAAAGATTCAGCCCGGTACCGTTTTATATGAAATGGAAGGCGTAAGTGAAGAGCTGGCGCGCGAGGCGTTTCGTCTTGCTGCAAACAAGCTGCCGATCAAAACAACTTTTGTACAGCGTACGGTGATGTAATGGCGACTGCAACTGAATACAGAAACATGTCCGTTGATGACCTGAAGAAAGAATTGATCGAATTACGTCGCGAACAGTTCAATCTGCGCATGCAGCAGGGTGCGGGCAATATGCCCAAGGTCCACCGCTTTGGCGCAGTGCGTAAAGATATTGCACGCATCAAGACCGTGCTGACACAAAAAACTGAAACAGGTAGCTGATTATGGCGGTTAATGAATCTAGTGCGGCTGAGTCAACAGCCCAGGCAGAAAAAGTACAGCGTACGTTAATCGGCTCTGTCACAAGCGATGCCATGGACAAGAGCATAACAGTGACTATTGAGCGCCGGATCAAGCATCCTGTTTACGGAAAGTACGTCAAACGTTCAACCAAGTTACACGTTCATGACGAAAACAACGAATGTAACAAGGGTGATGTTGTGGTTATTGAACAGTGTCGTCCAATGTCCAAAACAAAATCCTGGCGACTGGTTGAGGTTGTCGAAAAAGCAGGCGAAGCCTGATTAAAGGCTTGGTGATAACAAAGAGATACTACGAAGATACAGGCTACGGGAAGCACTCATGATACAGATGCAAACAGTTCTAAATGCTGCTGATAATAGCGGTGCACGTAAAGTGCAGTGCATTAAGGTGCTTGGTGGTTCTCATCGTCGTTACGCTTCGGTTGGCGATGTAATCAAGGTGAGCGTCAAAGATGCCATTCCTCGCGGAAAGGTCAAGAAGGGTGAGGTTTACAACGCTGTAGTTGTACGCACCACCAAGGGCGTGCGCAGGTCTGATGGCTCACTGATCCGGTTTGATACCAATGCGGCAGTTCTGCTGAATAATGCCTTGCAGCCGATCGGTACCCGCATATTCGGACCGGTAACGCGCGAACTGAGGACCGAAAGGTTTATGAAGATCATCTCGCTTGCGCCGGAAGTGTTGTAGGAGGTATCGGTATGAAACGTTTACGTAAAGGCGACCAGGTTATAGTGGTTAGTGGTAAAGACAAGGGGCGTCAGGGTACGGTCCTGAAAGTAACCGATGATGATCGCGTTCTGGTTGAGGCGATTAACATGGTTAAGAAGCACACCAAACCGAACCCGATGCAGGGAATTGAAGGCGGAATTGTCGAAAAGGAAATGCCGCTCCATATTTCGAATGTAATGTTGTTCAACCCGGTTGCCAACAAGGGTGATCGCGTGGGCTTCAAGGTACTGGAAGATGGCCGCAAGGTGCGCTACTTCAAGTCCAACGGTGAAGTGGTTGACGTTTAGGTTTACTGATTATGGCGAGATTACAGCAAATATATAAAGACACCATCGTAAAGAAATTGATGGACGAACGCGGGTACAAGAATGTTATGCAGGTTCCGCGTATCGAGAAAATTACCATCAATATGGGCGTGGGTGAAGCAATCGGCGACAAGAAAGTTATCGAGAATGCACTGGCCGATATGGAAAAGATATCAGGCCAGAAGCCGGTTACCACGCTTGCGCGTAAATCGGTCGCTTCCTTCAAGGTGCGTGACGGCTATCCGATCGGTTGCAAGGTGACATTGCGCAAAGAGCGCATGTACGAATTCCTCGACCGCCTTATCAGCGTCGCGATTCCTCGAATCAGGGATTTTCGCGGTATGAGCCCGAAGGCGTTTGACGGCCGTGGTAACTACAACATGGGCGTTAAAGAGCAGATCATATTTCCTGAAATTGAATACGAGAAGATTGATGCGATTCGTGGCATGGATATCAATATCACGACATCTGCCGTGAATGATGATGATGCACGCGCATTGCTGGCAGCATTCAATTTCCCATTTAAGAACTGAGTAAGAGATAGAGAACGCGGATATGGCAAAAGTTTCTATGGTACAGCGTGAGCAAAAGCGCACACGACTGGTGAAGAAATATGCGGAAAAACGTCAAGCCTTGCGTGCTGTGCTGAAAAGTGTTGACGCAAGTATTGAAGAAAAAATGCAAGCACAGAAGCAGTTGCAGATGTTACCGCGTGACTCGAGTCCGTCCAGACAGCGCAACCGTTGCCGTGTAACAGGGCGGCCTCACGGGTACTTCCGCAAGTTTGGACTTTGCCGCAACAAGTTAAGAGAAACCGCCATGCGTGGAGACATTCCAGGTCTGGTCAAGGCCAGCTGGTAAACGGGTAGATAGACATCATGATGACAGATCCTATTGCAGACATGCTGACGCGAATCAGAAATGCACAGGCTGCCGGAAAGGCGGATGTGACCATGCCTGGCTCGAAAGCCAAGCTGGCGATCGCCGGTGTAATGAAGGAAGAGGGTTATATAACCGATTACGCGGCTACATCCGGCGCCAAGCCCGCGCTGAGCATTACGCTGAAATACCACCAGGGTAACCCGGTTATTGATGAAATGAAGCGTGTCAGCCGACCCGGTTTGCGTATTTACAAGAACAAGGACGAATTGCCAAAAGTCCTGAATGGTCTGGGTGTTGCGATTATTTCGACCTCTGCCGGCGTTATGACAGACAAGAAAGCAAGAGCTGAAGGCCGTGGCGGCGAGGTGATCTGTACGATTTCCTGATCACATCGTTTGATCATGATTATTTAAGAGTTTTGATATGTCACGTATAGCGAAAAAACCGGTAGAAATTCCATCAGGTGTTGAAGTCAACATCAGCGGACAGACTGTGTCTGTCAAAGGCAAGAATGGCAGTATGTCGATGGAGCTGAATGAGAAAGTGCAGCTCAGGCAGGAAGACAATGCCATTAATTTCAGCGGCAAGGAGGGTGTCGACGGCGCCATTGCCATGGCGGGCACGATGCGCTCGCTGGTCAGCAACATGGTGGTCGGTGTTAGCCAGGGTTTCGAGAAGAAGCTGGAGCTGATCGGTGTCGGTTACCGTGCCCAGGCGCAGGGTAACAAGCTGAATCTGACACTGGGTTTTTCTCACCCGGTCATTTATGACGTACCCGAGGGCATCTCCATAGAAACACCGAGTCAGACCGAGATCGTTATCAAGGGGGCTGACAAGCAGAAAGTTGGACAGGTTTCAGCCGATATACGCGCCTACCGTCCGCCCGAGCCGTACAAGGGCAAGGGTGTTCGCTACGCTGATGAGCGTGTGATCCGTAAAGAAGCCAAGAAGAAGTAATTAAGCGAAGAGATTAAGCAGGCAATCGCGATGAAATCCAAAAAAGAAAGCAGAATTCGCAGGGCGAAAAGAACACGTGCAAAGATCAGTGAGCTTGGTGCTCATCGTCTGAGTGTGCACCGTACGCCCAGGCATATCTATGCACAGGTGATCGAGCCGAGCAGCAACAAGGTTGTGGCCAGTGCCTCTACCGTGCAGAAAGAAGTACGGGAAGGTCTGAAGTCGACCGGTAATGCTGAGGCTGCGGCCGCTGTGGGTAAGGCGATTGCCGAGAAATCGAAATCTGCCGGGGTTGATCAGGTTGCATTTGATCGTTCCGGTTTCAAGTATCACGGCAGAATCAAGGCTCTGGCTGATGCTGCACGTGAAAACGGTTTGAAACTGTAGACCGTAACAACAGGATTGAATAATGGCTAATGTAGAAGCATCCGCATCGAAAGACGATCTGATTGAAAAACTGGTTGCAGTAAATCGTGTAGCCAAGGTGGTGAAAGGTGGTCGTCAATTTGGTTTCACCGCGCTGACGGTTGTCGGTGACGGCAAGGGTCAGATCGGTTTCGGTTATGGCAAGGCTAAAGAAGTGCCGCTGGCCATCCAGAAAGCGATGGATCGTGCGCGCAAGAACATGAAGAAAGTAGAGCTCATTGGAGGTACGCTGCAACACGCAACCTACGGTGAACACGGCGCAGCCAATGTGTACATGCAGCCTGCATCTGAAGGTACAGGTATTATCGCAGGCGGTGCAATGCGCGCTGTATTCGAGGCTGTCGGTGTGAGGAATGTACTGGCCAAGATTAATGGAACGCGTAACCCTGTCAACGTCGTGCGCGCCACCATCAACGGGCTTACGGGTATGGCATCGCCGTCATACGTGGCGGCCAAGCGCGGTAAGACGGTAGAAGAGATTCTGGGTTAGAGACATGGCTGAAAAACAACTCAAAGTAACGTTAATCAAGAGTGCATCGGGCAGACTGAAGAATCATCAGGCCTGTGTGCGTGGCCTGGGCTTACGCCGTACCAATCATTCGGTGCTGGTCAAAGATACGCCTGAAAATCGCGGCATGATAAACAGGGTGTCATACCTGCTCGCCGTTGAAGAGGCCTGAGAAGGGGAATCGATATGCAATTAAATAATCTTCACCCTGCCGAGGGCAGCAAGAAATCCGGCAAGCGCGTCGGTCGTGGCATTGGCAGCGGCTGGGGCAAGACCTGCGCGCGCGGACACAAGGGGCAGAAGTCACGTTCCGGCGGTTTCCACAAGGTCGGTTTTGAAGGCGGCCAGATGCCGTTGCAGAGGCGTCTGCCGAAGGTTGGTTTTAATTCGAAACTGGCGGGTACTCGCGCCGAAGTGCGTTTGAACGAACTGGCGAAGGTCAGTGCCGATGTAATCGACCTGCAGGCGCTGATCGCGGCCGGCGTGGTACCGGCCGATACCGAGAAAGCCAAGGTGATCGCCTCGGGCGAAATCAGCCAGGCCGTGCAGCTGAAAGCCATCGCTGTAACACCCGGTGCGCGCAAGGCCATTGAAGCGGCCGGCGGCAAAATCGAAGACTGACCAGGAACTGAATCATTATGGCAGGTCTGGGTCTGGGTCATCTGAAGGAGCTGAAGCAGCGTTTGCTGTTCGTGCTCGGTGCGTTGATTGTTTTCCGGATCGGAGCCTACATCCCCGTTCCCGGGATTGACCCAACCGTGCTGTCGACGCTGTTCGATCAGCAGAAAGGCAGTATTCTCGGCGTGTTCAACCTGTTTTCAGGTGGTGCACTGGGACGCATGTCGATCTTTGCGCTTGGCATCATGCCCTATATTTCGGCGTCGATTATCATGCAGTTGCTTGCGGTGACGGTGCCTTCGCTGGAACAGATCAAGAAAGAAGGCGAATCGGGCCGACGCAAGATTGCGACCTACACCCGGTATTTCACCCTGGTGCTGGCATCGTTTCAGTCCATCGGTATCTCGACGGCGCTGCAGGCGCAGTCCGTCGGCGTCAATCCGCTGGTGCCGAATCCCGGATTCGGTTTCGTTTTCACCGCGGCGGTGACACTGGTAACCGGTACCATGTTCCTGATGTGGCTGGGCGAGCAGGTGACCGAACGTGGCATCGGCAACGGTATTTCGATGATTATTTTTGCAGGTATTGTTGCAGGCCTGCCAAGTGCCATCGGCGGCACGCTGGAGCTGGTGCGTACCGGCGAACTGCACACACTGACAGCGATCTTCCTGTTCATCATGGCTATCGCCGTCACCGGTTTTGTTGTCTTTGTCGAACGTGGCCAGCGGCGCATCACGGTGAACTACGCCAAGCGCCAGCAGGGCAGGCGTTTATATGCCGCCCAGAGCAGCCATTTACCGCTGAAGCTGAACATGGCCGGTGTGATTCCGCCGATTTTTGCGTCCAGTATCATCCTGTTTCCGGCGACCATGGGCAGCTGGTTCGGGCAGTCCGAGGGTATGGAGTGGTTGCAGAATCTGGCCGGGACGCTGGCGCCCGGGCAGCCGGTTTATGTGATGCTGTATGCGCTGGCGATTATATTTTTCTGCTTTTTCTACACGGCGCTGGTTTTCAACGCCCGTGAAACGGCGGACAACCTGAAGAAGTCGGGTGCGTTTATTCCAGGCATTCGTCCGGGGGAGCAGACGGCGAAATACATCGACACTGTGATGACGCGGCTGACCTTTGTTGGCGCGATCTATATAACACTGGTGTGCCTGCTGCCTGAATTTTTGATTTTGTACTGGAATGTACCGTTCTACTTTGGCGGTACATCCCTGTTGATTATTGTCGTCGTCGTGATGGATTTCATGGCGCAGGTTCAGTCTCATATGATGTCGCATCAGTATGAGGGCCTGATGAAGAAGGCCAACCTGCAGAATTTCAGACGTTAGTGAATCGGTTTTTACCGGAGTATTGAGATGAAAGTACGTGCATCAGTCAAAAAGATGTGCCGCAACTGCAAGATTATCAAGCGCCACGGCGTTGTCCGCGTGATTTGTACTGATCCGCGCCACAAACAGCGCCAGGGCTAGCCTGCTGAACTGGTTGATTTGACACATTGTAATAGCTAAAATTGCGCGCTTTGCCGCGCTGAAACGGGAACAAAAATGGCTCGAATAGCAGGAATTAACATTCCAGATAACAAACACGCTGTCATAGGACTTACCTATATCTATGGCATCGGCCGCACGCGCGCGCAGCAGATCTGTGCGGACACCGGCATCGAACAGGCCCAGAAAATAGGGGAACTGTCGGAAGAGGTGCTGGAGAAGCTGAGAACCGAGGTCGGCAAGTACACCATCGAAGGCGATCTGCGCCGTGAAGTGTCGATGAGCATCAAGCGCCTGATGGACCTTGGCTGCTATCGCGGCATTCGCCATCGCCGCGGCCTGCCGCTGCGTGGGCAGAGAACCCGTACCAATGCGCGCACCCGTAAAGGTCCGCGCAGACCTATATCCAAATAATACGCCTGATTGTCGGAAAAACTGTAATGGCTAAAGCTGAAGCACGAAAAAAAGTTAAACGTTCGGTGACTGATGGAATCGCGCATATCTATGCGTCGTTCAACAACACCATCATCACTATCACTGACCGCCAGGGCAATACGCTGGCCTGGGCGACAGCCGGAGGTTCAGGTTTCCGCGGTTCACGCAAGAGTACGCCGTTTGCCGCCCAGGTGGCTGCCGAGCGTGCCGGCACGCGTGCACTGGATTTTGGCATGAAGAACCTCGATGTGATGGTACGTGGACCCGGCCCTGGCCGTGAATCCGCCGTGCGTTCGCTGAACAATGTCGGTTTCAAGATTATGAACATCACCGATGTAACACCCATTCCACATAATGGTTGCCGCCCGCCGAAACGGCGTCGCGTATAAGACCGGAGAACAGTAAGTGGCTAAATATACCGGACCAAAATGTAAGCTCAGCCGCCGCGAAGGCGTTGATCTTGAACTGAAATCGGCACTGCGACCGCTGGACAGCAAATGCAAGGCTGACCAGATTCCAGGTCAGCATGGCGCCCGCCGTGCACGTCTGTCTGACTATGCGCTGCAGCTGCGCGAAAAGCAGAAACTGCGCCGTATCTATGGCGTGCTCGAAAAGCAGTTCCGCAATTACTACAAGGCTGCAGCCAGCCAGAAGGGCTCGACCGGTGAAAACCTGCTTTCCCTGCTCGAAACCCGCCTGGATAATGTGGTCTATCGCAGCGGTTTCGGCGCCACGCGCGCGGAAGCACGGCAGCTGGTTAATCACAAGGCGATCATGGTCAACGGCAAGATCGTCAACATACCGTCATACACGGTCAAACCCAATGATGTGATCACTGTGCGTGAAAAAGCGAAAAAACAGACGCGCATCGCCGATTCGCTGAATCTGGCCAGGGCCAGGGGCATCGTTGACTGGATTTCGCTGGATGAAAGCAAGCTGGAAGCGACATTCAAGAATGTACCGGAGCGTACAGATCTTCCACCGGATCTCAACGAGCAGCTCGTTGTGGAACTTTACTCCAAATAAGGGCGTCTCCAATTAGAGGAAAATACAGGGCATGTCAGAAGAATTACTTACACCGCGTACGATCAACGTTCAAGCCTATAGCGATACCCACGCCAAGGTAGCACTCGAGCCACTGGAAAGGGGGTTTGGCCATACCCTTGGTAATGCGTTGCGTCGAATACTGCTGTCATCGATTGAAGGTAGTGCAATTACCGAAGTTGAAATCGAAGGCGTCGTGCATGAATACAGTACGATGGACGGTGTTCAGGAAGATGTGCTGGAAATTCTGCTGAACCTGAAAGGTGTGGCCCTGCGTATGCACAGCAATAACGAAGCCACGCTGACGCTGAGGAAGGAAGGCGCCGGTGTTGTCACTGCCGGTGACATTGAAACCGGTCATGATGTGGAAATCGTTAATCCCGGCCACGTGATCGCCAACCTGAACAGCGATGGCAAGCTCAGCATGACGCTGAA
>CP070838.1:1452892-1493160 GCA_020341835.1 Thiotrichales bacterium
ATGGCTGGCTACGACATCGACCGCTTCCGCCGTTTCGTCATGAGCGACAGTTTCATCAAGATGTATGACCTGAGCGATGACGAGTATGAGTCACTGGAGAAGGATGACATCGCGTTAATGAAGTTTGGTTTCCGCCTGATGAAACAGGTCTTTTTCGGCGAGCTCTCTATCAAGGAACGCGAAGGCGCCTGGGAAAAGCGCGTTGAGGAACGACGCGAGATTCTCGAATATCGCAGACAGGCGGAAATCGCCGAGTACGAGAAGAAACAGGAAGAAGCGCGCAAGGCTGCACTCGAAGATGGCAGCGAAGACGAGAGCGCGACCCACTGACACTCAGATTCAATGAGCGCTACTGTAACAGTCGGAATTTTGTCGGATACGCACGGGTTTCTGGACCAGCGCATCGCCGAGGTGATCCGTGACTGCGACTACGCGATTCACGCCGGTGATATCATGGGCGCGCATATCCTTGATCAACTGCAGCCGCGCGAGCGCGTCATCGCCGTTGCCGGCAACAATGATCATCCCGCCTTCTGGCACCGCGAAGAAGCAGAACTTGTCGCCACCCTGCCCGAGATGACCGACCTCGAGCTACCCGGCGGCACCGTCAGAATCGAGCACGGACACCGCCTTGGCGGCTTTCCCGATCACGACCAGCTGCGCTGGGACCATGCCGAAGTCAAACTGGTTGTCTACGGCCATACCCACAAGCGCGTAATTGATCAACAGGCCAGGCCCTGGATCGTAAACCCAGGCGCGGCAGGCAGGGAAAGAACCAAGGGCGGACCATCGTGTTTGATACTGAGCGCAAGCGAAGTTGAGTGGAAAATAGAAACTCTACTATTTGCCGACACTGAAGCGGCTTGAATATTAGAATGAAGAATGAACAATTAACAATGAAAAATTATCAGCAGAACGCTCAATAGCTCAGCAGTCTGTTCCTGTTATCCATTGCTTTTCTAGACTTTGATATAGATCCAGCCTTTTTTCAGGCGCTCCGAGATAAGCTCCTGCGCGGTCCTGTCGGTGACAGCCTTCTCCATCATAACAACCGCCTTGCCCTCTTTTTTCTGGGCTTTGTCAATCGAACGCATGCAGGCATAAAGCGATACGTTTTCATTGCTGTCGACGATATTTTCAATGCGTTTGACATAGGGTGATACGCCAACGCGCAGCATGTTGATACCTTCCTTGTAGGTGACGATGTCCAGCTTCATCGGAGTTCCGGCTTCGCGGTAACTCGCCAGCAGTTGCTCGGCTTCATCCAGCGCTCCCTTGATCGCGTAAACATCGCCGGTGGTAACATGCAGAATGATCTTGCGTTCGGCACGGGCAACCTGCTCGGTATTCTTGTAATACTGGAATACATCCTCTGCCGACGCGATCTGAGTCGAACGCGCTGTATCGTTAATGGTCCAGCCGGCCAGCATGCCAATGGCCACGAGTAAACTGGCGGCAATTCCTTTCCAGCGATAGCTGCTTGTTCTCGAACCTGCTTTAGCGCTCGCAGAATCAGGGACCGGAATACTCTCGTACGCATAAGCTACCAGTTCACGCACAGCTTTGAGCTGGCAGACACGTTCGCACAGGGTCGCATCCTCCAGCATTTCATGACGAATCGCGTCTTTCTCATCCGTATCCAGCTGATCATCGATGAACAGATTCAGTTTTTCGTCAGTGTAAATTTCTTCACTCATTATTTCACCCTCATCAACCTGACCGGCAACCTGCCCTCGCCCGCCAGATCAAGCAATTGCTCCTTCAACTTCTGTCTTCCCCTGAAGAGGCGGCTCATGACCGTTCCGATCGGAATATCGACAATTTCTGCGATCTCTGCATAACTGAAGCCGGCAAAGTCGGCCAGCGTTACCACTTCTCTCAACGACATAGGCAAACGATCAACAGACGATCTCACCCTGCCAACGATCTGGGACTGCTGGTAGTGATCTACATGTTCAGGCTGGTTTTCATCACCAATATCAAACAGTTCGGTATTTCTGCCCTGCACCCGCAGATAGTCATGCCAGTTATTCAGAAGAATCCGATACAACCAGGTATCCAGCGTCGCCTGGTTGCGCAACTTGTCTGCATTCTTCATCGCCTTGAACATCGTTTCCTGCACCAGATCATCCGCCAGCGCGGAGTTGTGGCACCAGGAATAGGCCACCTTGTATAGCTTGTTTCGCCTGTCGGCAAATTCCTGTTTTAACCGCGATGCGGCCAACAGATTCATTATTTTTTTCATGCGTGCTCCATCCCTCCTCCTGTATAGACGATCGACGCCGGCATTTATTCGCAAACAGGGCAATCTGGACCAATACTGAAATAAGTGCTTTCGGCGCACGTCTACTGTAATGTAACAGAAACCACACAGACAGGGAGTTATTATGTCTCTGATTTCATTATGTATTAAATCCAGACTCGGCATTATCGCCGGCTTTCTGTCGCTGTGCGGGGCGCTGCCCGCCGTTGCAGCGCCCGACGTCTGGCTCGAGGGTATCGACGGCAGGCAACACAACCTCAGTGAATACATCGGCAAAGGCAAATGGACGGCCCTCAATATCTGGGGAACCCGCTGTCCGCCGTGCCTGGATGAAATACCCGAACTGGTTCATTTTCATGACGACCATCAGGACACAAAAGCGATCGTCGTCGGCGTTGCAATCGATTTCCCCAGCTACGGCTATGCCAGAAAAGATGAAGTGCTGGCATTCATAGACGATCACCTGGTCGAGTTTCCTGTATTGCTTAGCGATGCCACGATCTCGGAAAAAATCGGAACCGGGAGACTCGAGGGACTACCCACCACCTACCTGTACAACCCCCAGGGCAAGCTCGTCGCCAAACAGGTTGGAAGCATAACCAGAGATATCCTGGAAGCGTTTATTCTCAAATACGAGAATCAGTCTAGCTTCAAACCACAACCTCCATCAAAAAAATAATAGTGAATAAGTTCTGCCACCGATCGTCTGTAGCAAGAGACAAAATAAAAAAACGACTGGTGACACCTGTTTCACCAGCTAATAACGCCAGACGGAGGCATCAATGAACAAGCTCATGCAATCCCTTTTACTTGTCGTATTGACGAGTATTGTCTTTCAGGCACATGCCGCGTCTGAAGACAAACCCTTTGCCGAACATAAAGTCGTTCTTCAAATCAGCGATGCTGACCCGACCAAACAGACCCTGGTGCTGAATGTTGCGAGCAACCTGATCAAGGCCTATGGCCCTGACAAGGTTGATGTCGAGATCGTTGCCTTCGGTCCCGGCCTGAGACTGATGTTTGATGACAACCACAACAAGGGACGCATCAGCGGCCTGACCGGAAGCGGCGTGCGTTTTGCGGCCTGCGGCAATACCCTGAAAAAGGTATCGAAGAAACTCGGTAAAACACCCGCACTGAACAGCAATGCCAGCCAGGTGCCCGCTGGTGTCGTTCGGATTATCGAACTGGTGAATCAGGACTACATCCTGGTCAAGCCGTAGCTTTATTAAAACAGAATAATAAATCGAAAAAGTATTTGTCGGAGGATGAACCGTGATTACAGTTAAAAAGAAAATTGCATTACTGATGGCCTGCATCACAGGCTGTCTGTTTACACATTCAGCTTATAGTGCCAACTGGCTGATGCTGCAGGGTACTGAAGCTCATAAACAGGGGCAGGCACCGCGCGCGCATGTCTGGGGCTTTATCCAGGCGCAGTACCAGTACGACAACAGTGATCCGTCTTTAGCACCTAATCCTGCCGGTGGATATGTTCCGCCAAAACTGATCGGACCCAACCTGGACGACCAGAGCCAGTTCAATGTAAACCGGGCACGTATCGGTGTTCGCGGCACAGGATTCCCGCTGGATTCCAAAGTCAACTACTTCATACTTGCCGAGTTTGGTAACAACGGCATCACCTATGGTGATGACGGCAAGCACCTGACCGATGCAAGTGTTACCTTTAACCATATCCCCGGCGCTCGCGTTCGCGTCGGTCAATTCAAATACCCGGGGGCAGAGGAAGGCCTGCAGGCTATCCATGTGTTTGATTACATCAACTTCACCTCCGTCACCAACCAGCTTCTTCTGGAACGCTTTCCGACTCTGAACGGCGAAAGCTGCACAACCACCATCGACGACTCTGTCTCGCCACCGACCGCGACTACAAGCTGTACACCGGTCGTGCAGAATCAGGCGCCTACACCGACACCCAACGCCGGCATGAACCAGTTTGACAGTTCAGTCGGCGCATTCAGGGATATCGGCATTCAGGTTTTCGACATGTTCAAGGTCAGTAACTGGGAGCATAGCTACGCCCTCATGGTGGGTAATGGTAATGGCATCAACAGTGGAGATAATGACAGCAACAAGGATGTGTACCTCTACTGGTCATCCGAACTCGTATTCGGCGGCAAGGGTGGGCGGCGTGAAGGGCTCAAGCTGTTTGCCTGGCACCAGGACGGAAAGCGCACCAAGGTTGATGACCGCACCCAGGAGCAGGACCGTGAACGCTCGGGCGCCGGCGTCAAGTATCTGAAAAAACCGTTCCGCGCCACCGCCGAGTATATGCAGGGCAAGGGTATGATTTTCCAGGGCCAGCATCGCCCTGCACATATGTTCAACAACCTGGAAGCAGCCGGTTACTATGTCGAGGGCGGCTGGTACATCGGCAAAACCAATTTCGAAATCGACCTGCGCTGGGACAGCTATACCCGTGACGAGAACCATCCTACGTCACAACCGGGTCATGAAAGCACGGCCGATACGATCACGCTGGGCGGCCAGTATCACTTCAACAAGAAAACACGCGTGAATCTGGAGTATGCAAGCCGTGATTACAAATCGGACACGCCTGCAGTCAATACACAGCAGGTGGGCGTAGACGGACGCTTCGCGATCCAGGTCACGCACATATTCTAATAACAATAATTGCTTCTCCTGCCTTGGTTTTGCAAGGTGTAGCCAGGGCCCGCAAGGGCCCTGTTTTCAGGAGTTCAGTCATGAGGCCCGATGAAATGAACAAGACGACATTATCCGCTGTTGGCTTTCTGCTGTTCTATCTGATCAACAGCCAGGTGTTTGCCGAACAGTCCGACGGCGTGATTCGCATGAAGAGCATGCACAGTGTCAGCGTCACGGTAGAAAAACTCGAATCAGCACTCAAAAGCAAGGGCATGACCATCTTCAAGCGCGTCTCCCACGCCGATGGCGCTGCCAGCGTGGGGCTTGAACTGAGACCGACCGAATTGATGATTTTCGGCAATCCGAAGGTGGGCACACCGCTGATGCAGTGCCAGCAGCTGGCAGCGCTGGATCTGCCACAGAAGGCCCTGATTTACGAGGATGAAAACGGACAGGTCTGGTTTGCCTACAATGACCCGCAATACATAGCAGAACGGCACAACATCAGCGGCTGCGATGACGTCGTCAACAAGATCTCAAAAGCACTGGCCAACTTCTCCAGGGCCGCCACGCAATAACCGCCGATCCAGGATATTGACGACAGGCTTTAAACAGCCCGGTATACGACACGAAATCACAGCTACCCGTGAACAGATTAGCATTTCCTTGATTCTCGTGTAATTCATTATTCACTGTCATTTCTCCCCTCCCTCTCCCTGACAGATTCAAGCACTTCAAGCAACTTGCGCCTGTTGCGCTTGCTGTTGAATGTGACGTTATGACCATCCTCCAGCCTGATGAGCTGCCTGGGTTCAGACGCCGCCTGATAAAGCAGTAAAGCATGGTTGAAGCCGATGATTTCATCTTCCTCGCTGTGCATGATGACAACAGGGATCGGCGTGATGTCGCCAACGGCTGTCATCGGGCTGTAGCTGTTATCGATTGTTTTTGACAGCGGCCACTGAAACAGCCAGAACACCCAGCTTTTCGCCAGGGCTTCCTGTGCGATCTGATGATAATCACTGAAGGCCGAGACCGATACCAGCGCAGCAATCCGGTCACGATGGGGACTGTGCGCCGTCGCATATATCGACAGACTCGCACCCAGGCTCTGCCCCATCACTACCAGTTTTTGTTCATCCGGAATTTGTCCGAGCACATGGCCTATCAGCAATTGCATATCTTCAATGATGGGATCGAGTTCGGCTTCGCCCTGCGACTGACCGTAACCCCGGTAATCGAATACATAGACATCGTAACCATGTTCGACCAGCCAGTGGACATTGGCAAAATGGGTGCTGATATTTTCGGCGTTCCCGTGGAAAAACAGCAGGCTCGCTTTAGATTCCCCGGCAGAATACAGCTTCCAGCCGTGCAGCCGGAGCTGGTCGCGGGTCTCGACGAACTCGTCGCTGTAGCTGATTCCTACAGCGTCAGGCGTGATCAGCTGTTCCTTCATGGGGTAGAAGATATAGTTTGTGCAACCGGAGAGCAGGAGGACACAGAAGGCCGCGGTGACTCGCATTATCGATCCCTGCCTTTCACAAAACATCCGATGAAACTCTCGGTTCTAGCCGCTGACAACGACGGCTGGATCGTACACCGTGGTACGAGGCAAGAGAACCGGGATATAAAGGCCGCAAAACTAGCATCACATGTTACCGGAATGGTATTGAAGACAAACAATGACTTAGGCGGATATTCTATGACAGAACTCACAATAAAGTCGTAAATAAGGTTAGCATATTCCCGATTCCACCAATCTCTTGCCTGTCATCGATTTATTCACTAATATCCCGGCTGTCTCTCCAGTCAGAGCCAACCAAGATAATAATAATCAGGAGTTAATGAATGAAAAGAATCATAGCAGGACTAGCACTTCTCACCATTTCCCAGGCATCGATGGCAGGCGCAGCCGGTGGCGACGCAGGCTGCGGCTGGGGTAATGCACTGTTCAAGGGCAATAGCGGCACCGCAAATCACGTACTCGCCGGCATCACCAATGCGATCTTCGGCAACAACACGTTCGGCATGACCACGGGAACCAATGGCTGCAGCACATCGGGCACTCTCGGCTATGGCGGCTCAAGTGCCGTCAGCGCGATCATGGATGAGTTTTCTGAAGATGTGGCACGTGGTGAAGGCGATGCACTGAAAACAGTTGCAGTGCTTTACGGCGTCGAGCCTGAGGACCGCGATACTTTTGCGCAGGTAATGCACGAAAATTTTGCAGTTATCTTCCCGAATGAGGATGTCACCGCGGAGCAGATGATCGCATCGATGGAAGAAGTCATGAAAGCCGATCCTGTACTCGCCAAATACGTCGTCGCCTAGCCGGTACGGCGCGTAAACATAAAAGCCCTGCATAAATAATGCAGGGCTTTTTTCTTGTATGCAATGCGATATGGTTCAAGTTCGCCTGCCTGCTCATACTGTATTCCGTCGTACCTGCATCACCGCAACACGTATTCTGCCAGCGACCGTGCTTGTGGGCGCATTGTTGTTCAGACCGGCTGTAGCCGGCAACCTGGTTGATGATCTGGTATCAGATGCCCGCCTCAAAAGCAGCTGGAAAAAGGCAGAATGGCTCAACCTGCTGCATTACTCCGAATCCGGCGACAACGCCGGCCACTATTCGAACGATATTCGCGACCCGGATTTTTTTCTGGCTGAAGACGGCAACGTCAATCCGGAAACCGAGCTTATCGCCACACTCAGGGCTATTCATGCCACCGATGCCAATGGCGACGATCATGCCCAATGCCGCTATGTTGCCCGTCTGCACTGGTTGATACAGGAACTTTCTATCGATGCCACTTCCCTGCCGGTAGTCAGCTGCGACAAGTACAACGAATGGCGCAAACACGTGCGCTCGGACCGTGTCACCCTGGTCTTCCCTGCCTATCACCTGAACAGCCCTTCGTCCATGTTCGGCCATACCCTGTTACGACTCGATGCAGCTGAAGACGAAGGCGACTCGAGCTGGCTTTCCACGGCGGTTAACTTCGGCGCCAATGTTACCGAAGACGACAATTCCATCCTCTACGCCTACAAGGGTCTGGCAGGCGGTTACTCCGGTATATTCATAACGGACCATTACTATAAAAAAATACAGGAATACAGCCGTATCGAACACCGCGATATCTGGGAATACCGTCTGAACCTGACAGGTGATGAGATCGAGCGCCTCATCACCCACTTGTGGGAACTGCAGGGCATAGACTTCGACTATTATTATTTCGATGAAAACTGCTCCTACCGCCTGCTTGAACTGCTCGAAGTCGCCAGGCCAGGCAGCGAGCTGACCGATCAGTTCAAACTGACAGCCATCCCGGTAGACACGGTGCGTGCCGTTGAAACCGCGGGCATGATAGAGGCGGCGAGCTACAGGCCATCGCAGGCGACGATATTGCGCTATTCGCTGGAACAGCTATCCGGTGACGAGAGGGATCTGGTGATGGCACTGTCAAAGAACACCGACAGTAGCCAACAAACCACGTTTCGCGAACTATCACCCGAACAGCAACGAAAGATCGTGGATCTGGCGTACCGCTACCTGCGCTACCAGCAATCCGGGCAGGAGCGCGATCCTGATGCTGCCAGGCGCAGTCACCAGTTGTTGCTGATTCTGAACGCGTATCCGAAAGATCTGGCGCTCGATACCACGGTTGACCAACCGGTCGCTCCTGAACGGGGACATAGCAGCAGGCGCCTGACGGCAGGACTCGGCCGCAGACTCGATAACAACTATGCCGAGCTGGGATTCAGGATGTCCTTCCATGACCTGGAGGACAACCTGGAAGGCTACCTGCGAGGCGCGCAAATCAATATTGGCAGCATACAGATACGAGCTGAAGAGAACGAATCCATCAGCCTGTACAGACTGGACCTGGTAGACATCTTTTCTCTGACGCCCCGCACAGGTTTTTTCAAGCCACTGTCATGGCGGGTTTACTCGGGTCTCGAGCGCCAGTTTACACGGGGCGTCGACCAGTTGACGGCCCACCTTACCGGCGGTGCAGGCGGCAGCTGGAATCTTTTTCGCAGCAGCCAGTTCTATGCACTGGCAACCGGGCGTCTGGAAATCAACAAACAGCTGGATCGAGCGATCGAGCCTGCGCTTGGTTTCAGCAGCGGGCTTTTGCAGCATTTCCGCTCGACAACTGCACGCCTCGATGTCAGCGGCGAACACTTCAGTGACGGGATATACCGACTCCGGGCCGGCTATACCCAGAACTTCGTGATCAGGACCAACCACTCGATACGGCTTTCAGCCCAGTATGAATGGCAGGAAGCCGACGAGTTTTCGGATATCCAGGTAAGGTACCAGTACTATTTCTGACTGGATGCCATCAGCGGGATCCGGGAAAGGGTAGATACGACAATACATCTCCGGCAGACACGGTCATCCCGGGTTCAATCACAACCAAGCCGTCGGCCCAGCTCACCGAACTCAGCACGCCCGACCCCTGATTCGGAAACAATTCTGCAATCGGACCCGATGCATCCTGTTTGATGCGTACACGCAGATATTCCTGTCGCCCGATCCCTTTCCATTCGAAGCCGGCACGAATCGACAACGGAACCGGTCCTGGCTGGTCGACACCTTGCATTTTCTGCAGCAGAGGCTGTGCCAGAACAAGGAACGTGACGTACACCGATACCGGGTTGCCGGGAAGCCCAAGAAACAGTGCATCACTGACCTTGCCAAATGCGACCGGTTTTCCGGGCTTCATGTTGATTCGCCACATGTTCAGCTCACCGAGCTGTTCCAGCGCGATCCGCACATAGTCCTCTTCGCCGACCGAAACACCGCCGCTGGTGATGACCAGATCGGCATTGGCCGCCGCCTGTTTCAGAACATCGAGCGTTGCCTCCAGTGTGTCCGGCACAATACCGTAATCCTTAATCTCACAACCTGCTGACCGTAACAGGCCGTTCAGGGTATAGCGGTTGGAATTGTATATTTGACCCGGGTCCAGTTCATGCCCGGGTTCAACCAGTTCGTCACCGGTGAAAAAAGTCGCCACCTTGAGTTTGCGCCTGACCTTGATATCGGCCAGGCCGACGGATGCGAGCAGCCCCTGCTCCTGTGGACGGATCAGCGTACCGGCTTCGAGAACAACACTGCCCTGCTCGATGTCCTCACCGGCACGGCGGATGTTTTCACCTGCTTTGACGACGGTATTAATCGAGACACGATCATCCTGCTGCTGACAGTATTCCTGCATCACGACTGCATCGGCACCTTCGGGAACCGGTGCGCCGGTAAAAATTCTTGCGGCAGTGCCCGGCTCCAGTCCTGTGCCACGCTGCCCTGCCGGTATGCGCTGACTGACGGGTAGGCTCACCCCGGTTTCAACGCAGTCTTCACTGTTAACGGCATAGCCATCCATCGCACTGTTGTCGTAACCGGGTACATGAATGCCTGAAGCGACGTCGTCAGCCAGCACCCGGCCAGCCGCATGCGCAATACTCAACAGTTCCGTCTGCTCGACCGGCTTTCCCTCAGACAGAATTCTGGACAAGGCCTCATCAACCGGTATCAGACCCGGTGCGGCACAGCAATCGTGTGATGGCGCATCCAGCTTATGATTCATTTTTCCAGCAACCGCGGCATCAGCTCGACCATATTGCACGGGCTGTTGCGATAGTCCAGTTGAGGGCCAATGATGTCATCCCAGCCGGTTCTGCACGCACCCGTCGAACCCGGCAGGCAGAATACGAAAGTGCCATTGGCAACTCCGCCCAGCGCACGTGAAGCCACGGTAGACGTCTTGATGTCCTGGTAGGAGACCCAGCGGAACAGCTCACCGACGCCCTCGATTTCCTTGTCCAGCAACGGCCTTACCGCTTCGGGCGTAATATCGCGGCCGGTCAAACCGGTACCACCAGTACTGATAATGACGCACACGTCCGGGTCAGCAATCCAGCGCGACATGACCGCCCGAATCTGATAGGTATCGTCCGGCACGATGATTTTCTCGGCCAGCTGATGACCAGCTTCGGACAACCTTTTAACCAGGGCTGCGCCGGAGGTGTCAGTCTCTTCCGTGCGGCTGTCTGAAACAGTCATGACGGCAATATTGACCGGTACAAATTCTCGCTCAGTCATAATTCATTTAAATAATGTATGGTTATTGAAAGGTTGGTCTGCATGCATTATTTCATTATCGAGGCTGATAGGAAAGCCAGCCCGGATCGCGTACATGAAAGACACTGGCGGATCATACAATGATTTAGCCGATTATCTATTGACATGTGTCATGGCCAAACAGGCGGTTTCCCAATACCATCGTGTGTGAGTAGAATTGTGGCCACTATGTATAACTCTGACAGTCAGACTGAAACCCAACTGGTCGATCCGTTCAATCGAAAGATTGAATATGTCCGTCTGTCTGTCACCGACAAATGCAATCTACGCTGTTTCTATTGCCTGCCGAAGGACTTCAGTGAATTCGAGCAACCCTCGCACTGGCTGAGCTTCGACGAAATCGAACGTGTCATCGCTGCCTTTGCTGATCTGGGTGTTGCCCGGATAAGAATAACCGGGGGCGAACCGCTGGTGCGCAAGGACCTTGCGGCGCTGGTGCAACAGCTGTCGCGACTCGAGGGTGTTGAGGATTTATCCCTGAGTACGAACGCAGTACTGCTCGACAAATACGCCCGGACATTGAAAGACGCCGGTGTATCTAGAATCAATGTCAGCCTGGACACACTCAGGCCTGAGCGTTTCAGACGAATTACCCAGGGCAAACTGCAGCCTGTACTCGATGGCCTGATGGCCGCCAGAGAGGCCGGACTGTCACCGATAAAGATCAATATGGTCGCCATGAAAGGCGTCAATGACGATGAATTCGAGGACATGGTGGAATTCTGTCTCGAGCATGACTTCACCCTGCGCTTCATCGAAACCATGCCGGTTGGCAACACCGGCGTTGATGCCAGCCGGTATTATCTCGGCCTGAACGAAGTAAAAAGCAAACTTGCCGATCAGTATGAACTGATACCCGGCGTCATGCGCGGCGGTGGTCCGGCGCGTTACATGCAGGTGAAGAACACCCGGCTTCGCATTGGCTTCATTACACCTTTGTCGCAGCATTTCTGTGAAACCTGTAACCGTGTACGCCTGTCCGCCGATGGCACGCTCTACCTGTGCCTGGGGCAAGACCATAAATATGAACTGCGCCCTCTGCTGAGACAGGGCATCAGTGATGACGGTCTGAAAAATGCGATCATCGAAGCCATCGGTATCAAACCGGAAAAACACGAGTTTCAGGATAACCCCGGACAGGTTGTACGCTTTATGAGCATGACTGGCGGATGACGTCAGACGATGGCAATCGACTCATCGTTTTCCTTCCTGTTCCTTAGCTGTATCGCGGTTGCCGCAATCCTCTACTCCGCGGTCGGACACGGTGGCGCTTCAGGCTACCTTGCGGTGATGGCACTGTTCGGTCTGGATCCTGCAATTATGAAGCCTGCCGCACTGACGATGAATATCTTTGTCACGATGCTGGTGCTGATACGCTTGATGCGAGCCGGCCATTTCAACTGGCGTCTGTTTCTGCCTTTCATTACGGCATCAGTGCCAATGGCGTTTGTCGGCGGCGCAATCACACTGGATTCGAGCGTGTACAGGATCATCGTCGGCCTGGCACTGATGGTAGCCATGTGGCGCATGCTGGTCGTCGTTGAAAATGACGACCGGATCAAGATGCCGAAGCTCTGGGTTTCACTGCCGGTCGGCGGCGTGCTTGGTTTCATTTCAGGACTGACCGGCGTCGGCGGCGGCATTTTTCTGAACCCTCTGCTGGTCCTGTTCAACTGGAGCCACATCCGTGGCAGTGCCGCTGTCGTCGCAGCTTTCGTACTGGTCAATTCCATAGCCGGCATCGCCGGCTACGCAACCACGACCAGTCAATGGCCGGATGGTATTCCCGTCCTGGTCGTTGCCGCGTTTGCCGGGGCCATTATCGGGTCCGAACTGTGCGTACGCCGGCTGGCTCCGAACCAGTTGAGAAAGGTGCTTGCGATCATACTCGCCATCGCCGGCACCAAGATGATCGTGACCGCGTAGCAAGGGCGCCGGACGACTTTACGGCCACTCTCAATCAGCCTCTTTGCCGTCACCACACCCAATTCCGGACATCTCCTGCATCATTTGACATAAGTCATTGTGCCGCGTGTGTATCTTGTTTATACATAGACATATCCTCGCAACCTGATAGTCTCTTCGGGCAATGAGCGCTCGAAGGGGAGTTTTATAGACGATGAATATATCTGGCATCCTTGTTATCACTTCTCCGGAGCATGTCGATGATGTCAGTAGACAGCTCAGGGCATTACCCGGTATCGATATCCACTTCACCGACAACAATACAGGCCGGATCGTCATTACCCAGGAAGCCGAGACCATCAGTGAAGAAGTCAACGGTCTGAAACACATCCGCACAATACCTCATGTCATTCTGGCAGAAATGTCGAGCCATTATTTTGAAGAAGATCGCGAAGTACTGGATGCCATACCGGCCGAACTGGATGACGAGGCACTCAAGCAGGATAACGTGCCGGCATACCTGAACGAATAAACATCACTAGCAATTGAAATTAACCACGAAATAGGAGGCAGCAATGGACCTGACAAGAAGAGAATTTCTCAAAACCAGTGCCGCGACGGCAACCGCAACCGCTGCCGGTATTTCAGTACCCGCGGCCGTACTCGCAGAATCCGGTAAGGGCGATGCGGATATTCAGTGGGACAAGGGCGTATGCCGATTTTGCGGTACCGGTTGCGGCATCATGGTGGGTACCAAGGATGGCCGCGTGGTCGCCACCAAGGGTGATCCTGATGCACCGGTCAACAAGGGCCTGAACTGTATCAAGGGCTACTTCAACGGCAAGATCCAGTACGGCCAGGACCGCCTGACCCAGCCGCTGATGCGGATGAAAGACGGCAAGTTCGACAAGAACGGCAAGTTCCAGGCGGTCAGCTGGGAAACGGCCTTCGATGAAATGACCCGGCAATTCAAGAAAACCTACAATGAGATGGGTCCGGCAGGCGTCGCTGTTTTCGGCTCGGGCCAGTACACCATCCCGGAAGGCTACACGATGGCCAAGCTGATGAAAGCCGGCTTTCGCAGCAACAATATCGACCCCAACGCACGCCATTGCATGGCATCGGCCGTGGTCGCCTTTATCCAGACTTTCGGCATCGATGAGCCAGCCGGTAACTACGATGATATCGAGCACACCGACACCGTGATTACCTGGGGCGCGAACATGGCGGAGTGCCATCCGATCCTGTGGGCACGCGTCTCGGACCGCCGACTGACCAACGACAATGTCAAACTGGTTAACCTGACCACGATCAGCAACCAGACGTCTGATATTGCCGATAGCGAAATCGTGTTCAAACCGGGCTCGGATCTCGCCATTCAGAACTACTTGATGCGGGAAATAATCAAGCGCAATGCCGTCGATCATGACTTCGTCAAGAAACACTGTGTTTTCGCCACCGGCCCCTACGATATCGGTTACGGCATGCGCCCGACCGACAAATACGCCTTCGAGGCCGAGAAAGATATCCAGGTGAAGGAACTCAGGGTCACGCTGGACAAACACGAAGCCATTGCACAGCGCCGCAAGGAAGGTGAAGTCGTCGAGCAGAAGAACACCAAGAAACCGGTCAAGCACTGGATGATCAGCTTCGAGGAATTCAAGCGCGGCGTCGAACCCTACACGCTGGATTTCGTCGCTGAAGTCTCCAAGGGTGATGCAAATGAAAGCATGGATCAATACAAGGCCAAGCTCAAGGCACTGGCCGATCTGTACGCCGACCCGAAACGCAAGGTCACCAGCTTCTGGACCATGGGTTTCAACCAGCACTACCGCGGCAGCTGGGTCAACGAACAGATCTACGCGCTGCACCTGCTGCTGGGCAAACAGGCAATGCCGGGTAACGGTGCCTTTTCACTGACCGGCCAGCCATCCGCCTGTGGCACCGCACGCGAAGTCGGCACCTTTGCACACCGCCTGCCGGCAGACATGGTGGTTTTCAATCCCAAGCACCGTGCACGTAGTGAGAAACTGTGGAAGCTGCCAGCCAATACGCTGAACCCGAAGGTCGGCAGTCACATCACCAAGATCATGCGCGATCTCGAAGATGGTTCCATCAAATGGGCCTGGGTGCAGGTGAACAATCCGTTCCAGGCCACAGCGAACGCGAACCACTGGATCAAGGCGGCACGCAAGATGGACAACTTCCTCGTCGTATCCGATCCGTATCCAACCGTGTCGGCCAAGGTTGCAGACCTGATTCTGCCCACCGCGATGATCTTCGAGAAGTGGGGTCTGTACGGCAACGCCGAACGCCGCACGCAGGCCTGGCGCCAGCAGGTAGCGCCACCGGGTGAGGCGATGGCTGATGTCTGGCAGCATCTCGAATTCGCCAAGCGCTTCACACTGAAAGAAGTCTGGGGTGAAAAGACGGTACCCGGCCTCAAGGCCAAGGGCTTTGAAGACGGCAAACTGCCCGACGTTCTGGCTGAAGCCCAGAAGATGGGCTACTCGCCGGAAGATACGCTGTATGACGTGCTGTTCGCGACCAAGGACAACCTGAAAGTGAAATGGCCGGATACAGCGGTCGCAAAAGGCCACGGCAACCACATTGCCGAGAAACTCGGCGATGGCTGGTTCCCGGAAAAGGCCCTGTTCAATGAGTACCGCGAGTTCGGTGTCAACTTCCAGCACGACCTGGCCGAGTTTGACGTCTACTACGGCGACAAGGTACGCGGTCTGAAATGGCCGGTCATCGACGGCAAGGAAACGCAGTGGCGCTTCAACGAGAAGTATGATCCGTATTGCGCCAAGGGCAGCGGTTTCGACTTCTACGGCAAAGCGCTGAAGGCCCTGCCCAGCGGCGACCTGGACAAGGTCACCAAGAAGGACAAGACCAGCCTGGCGCACAAGGCGAAGATCTTCTTCCGGCCCTACGCCGCGCCTCCGGAACAGCCGGATAAAAATTACGACCTGTGGTTCTCCACCGGCCGTGTACTCGAGCACTGGCATACCGGCACCATGACACGTCGTGTCCCCGAACTGCACCGCGCAGTACCAACGGCGCAACTGTTCATGAATCCGGACGATGCTGAAAAACGTGGTCTCAAGCGCAACGACCTTGTCTGGATCGAATCACGCCGTGGCAAGATCAAGGCACTGCTCGAAACCCAGGGTCGCAACCGGCCGGCACCGGGTTACACGTTTGCGGCGTTCTTCGACGAAGGTGTATTCGTCAACAAGGTCTGCCTCGACGTGACCTGCCCGATGTCCAAGGAAGAAGACTTCAAGAAGGCCGCGATCAAGGTGTACAAGGCCTGACGCAGACCTGAAGCACGGCAGCACTGCTGCCGTGCACGGGGGCACAAGGGCATAGCAGCATGAACACGAAATCGTCGACAACCAGGCGTGACTTCCTGGTCAAGATGGGTCAGGGCGCAGCCCTGGCTGCGACTGGCGGTCTGATCTGGTCCTACCTGTTGAATCAACAGGCACGGGCGACGCCGTTTGCGATTCGTCCACCGGGCGCGCTTGCTGATCCCGATGATTTCAACGCACGCTGCATCAAATGCGGCCAGTGTGTTGATGCCTGCCCCTATGACACCCTGAAGCTCGCCACGGCCGATGCCGGCATTCCGATTGGAACGCCCTATTTCATTCCACGCGAAATCCCCTGCTATATGTGCGAAGACATCCCGTGCCTCAAGGCCTGTCCTACCGGTGCAATCGATCCGGCACTGGAAAATATCGATGATTCGCGCATGGGCCTGGCCGTAATCGACATCGAGAACTGCCTGTCGTGGCAGGGCCTGCGTTGTGAAATCTGCTTCCGCGAATGCCCGGTGCAGGGCAAGGCCATTTCGGTCGAGCATCACCCTCGCCGTATCAGCAAGCACGCGATGTTTGTACCGCTGGTCCATAGCAGTGACTGTACGGGTTGCGGAATCTGCGAAAAAGCCTGTCCGACCGAAGAGGCCGCGATTCGCGTGGTACAACCGGAACTGGTTCAGGGCAAGATCGGAGATCATTACCGCCTGGGCTGGACCGTTGACACGCCGATTACACAGGAATTCGAAATCAGAGGAAAACCTGACGCCGGCGACAGGGCACCGCCGACCGGTCTGGACTACCTCAACGAGGGTCCGCTGTGAACGACAAGCAACAATCTGTCAGACTCGGACCCAACGGAAAACCGGTCAGGTACTTTGTAATGCCGGACAGTCTTTCCGGCAAACTGCAGGTGTGGCGTTACCTGTTGCTGCGCCGTGCCGTCCAGCTCGGACTGCTGTTGCTGTTCTTCGGCACCGTCAACTGGGACTGGAAAATTGCCGAACAACCGGTATTGACCGGTAACCTCAGCAGCTCCGAACTCCTCGGTTTCCTGCCGCTGGCGGATCCGTTTGCCGTTCTGCAAATTATGCTGACCCGGCAGATCCCGCAGCAGGAAGTCCTGATCGGCGCCGCCATCATCCTCGCGGCAGTTGCACTGATCGGCGGCCGCACCTGGTGCGCCTGGGTGTGCCCGCTCAATATGGTGACCGACCTGGCTGCATGGACACGCCGCCGACTGGGTATCAAAGACGTGTTCATACTCAGCCGACAGATTCGCTACACCGTGCTCGCCCTGACCCTGTTCCTGTCCGCGCTGACCGGTGTTGCAGCGTTCGAATGGATCAGCCCGATCAGCATGTTGCATCGTGAACTGATCTACGGCATCGGCGCCGGCTGGATTGCTGTGATCGGCGTATTCCTGTTCGATCTGTTTATTCTGCGCAATGGCTGGTGCGGACACCTGTGCCCGCTTGGAGCCTTTTATGCCGTGATCGGCAAGGTGGCACTGCTGCGCATCGCTTTTGATACACCAACCTGTACCCACTGCGGCGAATGCGCAAAGATATGCCCGGAGCCGCAGGTACTGAACATCAAGGCTGCCAGCGTAGCTGGCATGATCGCATCCGGTGAATGCACCAACTGTGGCCGCTGCATCGCCGTTTGCCCTGAAGACACCCTGAAGTTTGATTTAAGACACCACATTCAAAACCAGCAAGTTCCAAATACTACTGAATCCCAACAAAGGAGAGCAGCATGAAAACACTAAAGATTCTCGCCGCACTTGGTCTGATAGCTGCCACATATGCATGCACAACGGCAGCTGACAAAGAAGGCAGCACCGACACAGGCAGTAAAGCAATCGATGAACTGAACATGGGCCTGAGCAAGACCAGCGTATTCGATACACCGACACCGACGGTCTATACGTACAGTGACGCCAAACCCGGATACAACGATCGCCTGGCAAAGGCCTGGGATGAATTGCCGCCGCAGATCCCTCATCGGGTCGAAGAGTACCTGCCGATAGTACTGGAAGACAACCAGTGCACGGACTGCCATGACGTTCCCAAGTACATTGGCAGACCGCTGAATACTGACAGAACGATCAAGAACAAAAGCCCGATGTCCAAAGATCATTACGCCAGCGAAGATCTCGATGACATCTCGGGTGCGCGCTTCAACTGCATGCAATGCCACGTGCCGCTGTCGAATGCAGCGCCACTGGTCGATAATACCTATCGTTGAGCAAGGTTGACGGCGGGCGCAGGGCCTTTTTACGCGGTGCGTACCTGACCCGCGAGGGTCGCGCCGAAGAGAAAAATCGACAGAATCCGCTGGGTCCGCTGCCGCCCTGGCACCAGGGCCTGGAGCTGGCGGCGGAGTGCGTCGGTTGCACACAGCCCTGCGTCGCCAGCTGTGAGCCCGGCATTATCCGCATACACCCGCAAAACCACGATCATGCCGGCATCCCCTACCTCGATTTCACGACCGCTGGCTGCACCTTCTGCCAGGCCTGCGTCGAGGCATGCCCGATTGAAATCAACGTTGGGGATAGAACCACGCCGCGGATCGGCACCGCGACCTTGAACCGCAACAGCTGCATCGCCTGGCAGGATATAATCTGCATGTCATGCAGCAATGCTTGCGATGACAAGGCGATCACAACGACGTACCAGCGGCGCGCACAGGTCGATGCAGCGACCTGTACCGGGTGCGGTAAATGTGTCGCAGTGTGTCCGGTGGATGCGCTGAGTATCGTATGACTGCGCCGTTACCCGGTATCCGGTGATTGAGACGCCTGTAAATTACTCGGCCGCAAAACACGTAAAATTCGCAATCGTGTATTGCTTGGTGAATTGAGTACTTCACGTATTTGTGTAACGAACCGAATATCGATGTTTTATTGATTTCACGCAAATTACTTACGCCAGAACTGGCAGATAATATAATGCGACGTCGCGTTTTAACTTGTCCGATATATCGAACAGAGGGATGAACAGCCGCTATGAGTAATTCATCAACTGAATGCAAGGGTTTAATCTGCCGCCTGTGGCAGAGCCTGAAAAGGCCGTCAACAAAATATTCTCTGGGCTTCCTGATTGTAGTCGTGTTTACCGTCGCCAGCGCGTTCTGGATCGGGTTCCACTATGCGATGGATGCCACCAACACCGAAGAATTCTGCATATCCTGTCACGAAATGGAAAAGTTTGTTTTTGAAGAGTACAAGCAGACGATCCACTACAGCAATCGCACCGGCGTACGCGCCACCTGCCCGGATTGCCATGTACCCAAGGAATGGCAGCACAAGATCGTACGCAAGATCAAATCCACCAACGAAATGATGCACAAACTGCTTGGCTCGATCAGCACACCCGAGAAGTATGAAGCCAAACGCCTTCATCTAGCTGAACGGGTCTGGGCCAATATGCAGGAGACGGATTCGCGTGAGTGCCGTAACTGCCACGGCTTCAAATTCATGAATTTCGACAAACAGGGCGAAGAAGCGGCCGAGCTGCACCCGGAAGCCCTGGATGCCGATATGACCTGCATCGACTGCCACAAGGGCATCGCGCACAAGCTACCCGAGGGCTACGAAGAGGAATAAGCCCAACGGCATCGCGGTCGAGCAGCCTTCGTCGCCCGGGATATGGCAGTTCGCCGTTGTTATCACCTGTAAACGCTGACAACCCATTAAGCTCTTCATTATCAAGCAGATACTTGTTGAGGCGAGCCCCCGTTTCCGTTATGCTGGAGAACTTTTCAGGGCCTTTGATGCCTGAACAACAGCAGGTTGAGAATTTTGGTTGAGAAGTCACAGACAATGAATGATAGATCCGATAACACACAGAACAATTTCGACGTAAATGTCGGCCTCGCAGAAATGCTGAAAGGTGGCGCCATCATGGATGTCACCACCGCGGAACAGGCAAAAATTGCAGAAGATGCGGGAGCCTGTGCCGTCATGGCTCTGGAACGCATCCCCGCAGATATTCGCCGGGACGGCGGTGTTGCACGCATGTCGGATCCTGACATGATCCAGGAAATCAAGGATACGGTCTCAATTCCGGTGATGGCGAAATGCCGTATTGGCCATTTTGCTGAAGCCCAGGTACTGCAAGCGCTCGAAATCGATTTCATCGACGAATCGGAAGTGCTGACACCCGCCGACGAGGCGAATCATATCTACAAGCACGAATTCAAAGTGCCCTTTGTCTGTGGCGCCACCAACCTCGGTGAAGCTCTGCGCCGTATCGGTGAAGGTGCTGCAATGATGCGCACCAAGGGTGAAGCTGGCAGCGGCAATATCGTCGAGGCCGTGCGTCACATGCGCGCACTGCAGGATGAAATGAAACGACTGACCACACTTGGCAAGGAGCAGTTAATGTCCGTCGCCAAGGATCTGGGAGCGCCTTATGACCTGGTCTGCTATGTGGCTGAACACGGCAGGCTGCCTGTACCCAATTTTTCGGCCGGGGGCATAGCCACTCCCGCGGATGCTGCCCTGGTAAGGCAACTTGGTGCAGAAGCCGTATTCGTCGGTTCCGGCATTTTCAAATCTGACGATCCGGCCGCGCGTGCCGCCGCAATCGTCAAAGCCACAACCCACTTCGATGATCCGGAGATCCTGCTGCAGGTCAGTCGCGGCCTGCGCCCGGGTATGAAAGGCCTGGAAATGTCCGAAATACCCGAACAGGAACGCCTCGCCGTCAGAGGCTGGTAAACACGACATACTCTCCGGATGAACAGGACCGTTGGCGTTCTTGCCCTGCAGGGCGCCTATCAAAAACACGTCGATTGCCTCAGCCGACTCGGTGTTGACACTTTACTGATTCGCAAAGCGTCCGAACTCGATCAGTGCGACGGCCTGATCATACCCGGTGGCGAGTCGACCACGATGAGCCTGCTGATTCAGGAATCAGGCATGTACGAACCCCTGCGCGACTTCGCGCAGGTCAAACCGGTTATGGGCGTTTGCGCAGGCATGATCATGATGTCCGCATCGGTCGACGATCAGCGGGTGAAACCGCTTCAGATCATGCCCTTTCGAGCCTTGCGCAATCATTACGGGCGCCAGGTGCACAGTTTTTCTGCTGACATAACACTGGATTTTGACGCCGACGGGGATACCTTTCACGCGCACTTTATCCGTGCACCCGGTGTCGAAACGCTTGCTAACGGGATTGAAGTTCTGGCGACCTGTAACGATGAATCCGTTATGATAGGTGACGGCGGACATATTGCGTTATCATTTCATCCGGAGTTAACTGACGATGCCAGGATACACGCGTACTGGTTGAGCAATATCAACGTCTAACGAGGCAATATCACATGCAGACAGCTGCCAAATCCGCCCCCTCGAATCCAGTCCTGCCTGGACCGCTTTCATTACCACTGCGAATTATCCCTTCCTTTGTACATAGCAAATCGCTTGTGGCCACGCTAAACAGCATCTTCGATGAGAGCATGAAAGATGGCGAGCTGGACTTCCTGCAAGACCGTGTCGTGCGCATCACTATTGAAGATATCGGTATCGACTACCGGCTTTCGTTTGACGGAGAGAAACTGGTTGCCGGCACTGAATACGAAAGTCCCGACCTGCACCTGAAAGGCACACTGTACAACTACATGTTGCTCGCAAGTCGGCGTGAAGATGCGGACACCCTGTTCTTCAGCCGACGTCTGCATATGCAGGGTGACACCGAGCTTGGCCTGTATGTCAAAAACTTTCTTGATGGCCTGGACATGGAGTCTCAAAGGATCCCCGCAATGCTCGAAGCGGTAACACGTAAAAGCCTGCCGTGGTATGAACGCCTGTTCGGGTAATGCCGAAACCTGTCAGCCTTCATTAGACAACAGGTCAGCTACCAGCCACTCGCTGATAGTACCTCAACCTGTAAAGCAGCCGCTTGCGGGCTTTATCATCTTCAAAACCGGATCGATCATGCAATACATTATTGCTGACCAGGCCCTGGCCTGACTCCAGTGTTGCTCGAAAAATCCACGGCGACTCTGACTCGAGGAACTCAGCCAGTGCTTTTACTGCAGCCCGGGTACGCGCGTCCTCACTCCATTTAATACTCCTGGTACGTGCGGTATAGCGCATGTGCAGATTGCCATCAGCCATCACCGAAAACACCGGCCCGGTACGCTCCGGACGTATTTCCTTTCCCTTATCGATGTTGGCCGGGATGGTCATTGCATCGCTCGCCATCAGCGCCTCGATGTAATCCGGATTGATATCGCGCAGATGTATATAGGCGAGCTCGTGGTCGAGTAACGCGTTCTCCCCGCCTTGTGCGGCAGGCCTTACGCAGTGCAGCAGCAACCCGCGGATCTGAAGATCCGGCGGATTGTAATAGCCGTCGGTATGCCAGTGGATAGGCTTGTTGGTATAGGGAATGTAGCCGCCACGCCATTGACCGGTCACAACCTTTAACGATGTGACGCCGTCATCAGCACCCATATTGTCGTCCAGCGCTGTCAAGCCAAATCGTTTACCGAGTTTCGAGGGTATTTTCCTGTCGGGATCGATCCCCGTATTTCCGGCATAAATAGCCATGTTGGTTTTCACCACCAGCGCATGAACAGCGTTGAATTCAGCCCTGGTCAGGTCGGCGGGGTCATTGACAGCAACAATCAACTGTTCAAGCTTGTCAGGATAATCTTCAAGCTTGATATCCCGCCACGCCTGGTAGGCTTTATCATTATCAAGACTGAACGGGTTTCCGAGCCGGTAGCGCTCGGTGAACTGCGCAATCGTCATTGCTGGCGCCATGACCATTACGCGCAATCTCGCGCGTTATCTTTACCGGTAGCGCAGCTTCCCACCACCTCCATACCGGGCTGTCCATGCCAGTATCCATCGCATTCGCCTGACAATGTATACTTCTTCAGCCTGTTTGCCGCGTCATCACTGGTGATATCACCGGTTATGCGCGCATGAAAGGTATCAATCACCTGCTCGGTAAACTTCGATTGCGGACTGATACGCAACACATCCACCTGAAAATCAATAAACGTGTCGATTTCCCCGATCAGGTTTTGTGTTCTGGCCGATTGCGTCTGTATACCGTTGAGCACCAGAAATGACTCATCCTCACGCGTTCGTAACATGAGGCCATCAGGGTAATCGAGACACCGAAACTGGCAGTCATCCTTTGGCAGGTTGTGGGCGCGCGCGGTAAAGCATCTGGCCGAGTAAGCAAGCGGAAGCCGGCCGAACACGAAGACCTCGGTTTCAACGCCATCAGGCCTGTCCTGGTGCAAAGATACAAGGGTCTGGTTCGACAGTTCGACCGGCAGAGTCCAGCGTTTCAAACCTGAAGCCGCAAGCACAGACAGGGTACGGGAATTGTAGATATTCACAGCAGGCCCTGTTACGAAGTGCCGCTTGCCCGACATCATCTGTACAGCAGCCATATCATTGGCTTCCACCAGGTATTGATCATTGCTGCAAATTTTCCGCATCGCACTGACCTCGGAGCTGGCCTCGAGCAGGGTCATCGTTGACAACACGACCTGCTTTCCGGCCTGAACCAGCATCTCGGCAAGTTGCAACCATGCATCAGGCTTCAATGCACGGCGTTTCGAACATACCGTTTCACCAAGATAGACAATATCGACCTGTGATTGTGCAATACACTCGTAAAACCTGAACACAACATCAGCCGGCCAGTAATAGAGTATCGGACCGAGTGAAAGCCGGGGCCTGAATGTGTTCGACTGTGGATTTTTTCTGTTCATAATCAACTCTGTAGCCTCCCCTGCTTCACTACTGCCAGGGCCGATGATAGGCACCAAGCGTCGTCTGGGAGCCTTCCGACACCTTCTCGAGTTCCTTCATCCAGCTTGATTCGGGTTTAAAGCCGTCCGGGCTTTGCCGACACCTGTCTATGGCCGCACGCCAGACTTTTGTCACTTGCGCGACATAAGCCGGGCTTCGCTGACGGCCCTCGATCTTGATTGCCGCGACACCAACCGACTGCAATTCCGGGAGCAAATCGAGTGTATTGAGGCTGGTGGGCTCCTCGATCGCATAGTAGGTATGGCCGCCCACATTAAATCGACCCTTGCAAAGGGTTGGATAGCCCGCGGTTTGCCCCTGTGCATAGCGTTCTATGAGTACGTTGTTAAGCCTTGTTTCCAGACCCGACGGAGTTTCATTCCAGCACACTGAATCGGCTGGCGAGCAGGCGCCAAAAGTATTCGGTGATCTGCCGGTGACGTAGGACGACAGCAGACAGCGGCCCTCGACCATGACGCAAAGACTGCCAAAACCGAACACCTCGACCGGCACCGGGCTGCCCTGCGCCACCTGGCGGACCTGTTTGAGCGACAGGACCCTGGGCAGCACCACGCGCTGGATACCGAAATTGTCATGATAATAGCGGATGGCTTCGGCACTGGTCGCCGACCCCTGCACCGATAGATGCAGCCGGAGATCAGGCCATCGACTGCAGGCATAGTCCATGACACCAATATCAGCAAGAATCAGAGCGTCAATACCCAGGTCAGCGGCATGATCGACCGAGTTCTGCCAGCGCGACCAGCCCGATGGTTGAGGATAGGTATTGATTGCTGCAAACACCTTGACGCCACGATCATGGGCGTAACGAATACCCTGTTGTGCGCGCCTGTCATCAAAGTTGAGCCCGGCAAAATGGCGCGCATTGGTGTCATCTCGAAAACCCATGTACACCGCGTTGGCACCATTTTCCACGGCCGCCTTGAGTGAAGGTAGATTACCGGCGGGACAGACCAGTTGCATAAACTTTCTCCAGTTGATATCCGCTTTCGTTACTGATTCAAAACAGTTACCGGCAAACACTTGTGGAGAACCACATGGGATACCATACGCCCGCGTTTGATTTTCTGAGACCCGCAACCGATTACATAGCGGGACATGTCAGACCTCCTGAATGGAGCAGTTCCGGTGTTCCCTGCTGATAATCGCGGATAGCGTCAGGTTTTGACCGCTTTGCCAGTGCCATTGTTATGCGGTTGAGTACCAGCCATTTTTTTGCGCACCACGCTGGCGCCAGCAGAATGCTGGCAGATGCCGTGCCAGTCAGACGATGGAACACAATCTCCGCAGGTGTTCGACTGATCAGTTCCACCACATCGTCGACATATTCATCCAGGGTTAACGGTCGATAGGACCCGCGACGCCACTCATTCGCTAGCTGTGTGCCTTTGACAACATGCAAGGGATGAAACTTGAGCCCATCCACCCCGAGTTCCAGCACCCTGTCGAGCGAAGCAATATGATGGTTCGTGGATTCGCCTGGCAAACCCAGAATCAGGTGCGTACACACTTTAATGCCACGGTTGCGCGCTCGCAGTACTGCCTGCCTGTATTCGGCAAAACCGTGCCCCCTGTTAACACGCTCCAGCGTCGTATCATGCGCCGACTGCAACCCCAGCTCCAGCCAGACCTCGTAACCCTGTTGCTGAAAGCCTGCCAGCAGATCGAGGACTTCATCAGGTACGCAATCCGGTCGCGTTCCGACATCCAGCCCGATGACATCAGGCTCTCTCAGTGCCTGAGCATACAAACCGGCAAGCTCATCAACATCAGCATAGGTGTTGGTATAAGCCTGAAAATAGGCAATATATTTTTTTGCGCCGGTGCGCTTCGCGATAACCCGCCTGCCGGACTCGATCTGCGCGGAGATCAGATCCGGCTTGCGGCCGTTCGGGCTGAACGAGGCATTGTTGCAGAACGTACAGCCTCCCTTGCCGATACTGCCATCACGGTTTGGACAGGTAAATCCCGCGTCGATGGCGATCTTGTGCACACGCTCACCATAACGGACCTGCATGGCCTGGCCGAAAGTATTGACATATTGCGCGAGATTCAAGGAATGCCTGCTTGGGTGGTCAAAGAATGGGCAATCTTAGGTAAAAACCACAGGAAATAAATGATCCAGGTCAAGTAGTGCCTTTATGCTTTCGCAATAACACTCTGCAACACAACGAAATCGGGACGAGGGTCCGGATTTGCGATTCTGCCGTTCTGTATCGGCATTTCAGGTACACCGTCCTATTACAACCAGCCCGGAACCGCGCACGATCGGCCGGACTGATCGTAGGCTTGACTCAAATCAAGGAGACTTAGTCACAATCGGATTTAACATCGACTATGGAGAAGGCTGTACGAATGATTATAGATCTGCGCGTTATCAGTTCCACAGCTTGTTGTACTGACGAGGGGGGGGTGCTGGTCGTGCGGTTTATTCTCAGCATGCAGCGCCACCGGTTATAACCCGATTGGATTACAGCACCGCTCCAACGCCACCTGAGTTTAATGGTAAAGCAGTGAAAGGTATGCCGGTCTAAATACAGGGAAACACCCATGATCTCCAGACTACTCGTTGAGCACGACCACATCCTGAAGACACTAAATTTCCTGGAGATGCAGTTCCTCGAATTATGCCGCGGCGGCACACCGGACTACTCGTTGATGGAAAGCATTCTCGAATATGTTCAGGAATACCCGGAACAGGTCCACCACCCCCTGGAAGACAGGATATTTTCGATAGTACTGGAGCGTGTCGATGACGCCGAATTAATCCAGCAAATGATTTCAGAACATAAAGAGCTGGAATTAAAAACCCGAAAATTAAGGGAATCGCTGAAATTACTGGAAAGCCATGCAATACCCAGGGACACGTTAATAGACCAGCTGTCAGAGTTTCTTATTGAGCAGAGACAGCATATGTATATTGAAGAAAAAAAGGTACATCCGCTGATCGAAAGCAATCTGACACAGGATGAATGGGAGCAGGTTCAATCCACCGTGCCGCTGTACAAAAGTTAAATACTGACTTACACAGCAAGACGCGTTAACTGCAGTAGTCCAGACTCGATCCGACAGATACCGTTAGACGCCGCCACATCTGAGATGGCCTCGACGCTGGTCCGTTTTTTATCTCTCGCCAAGGCGCAAAGCACGCCAAGAGATCGTTAGTTTCCTTGAATTAATAGTCTCTGCGCACTCAGCGCGCCCTGCGAGAGCAAAACTTCTTTGTACTCTCACAGGGAGCGCTGGGAATCTGTTTGCCTGGCGTGAATGAGTAAAAAAATCCTTTGCGTGCTTTGCGCCTTGGCGAGATAAGCTGTTTTTGCCTGTTGCAATGGCGGTCAGATCGGGTCGGCTCGAATCACCGACACAATCAATGTGTCCGGTTCAAACACAATCTGACACTGAATATTTGATCAACTCGCGACTACGACACATTCATTATCCACACTTGGAATCGCCGCAGCTCAGGCAGGTCATGCAGCCGTCCATGCTGATCACTGCTTTGGTGTGACATTTCATGCACAGTTGAGAATTCGGCGGAAACTCACTCGAGGTGTCTTCGGATGTTCTGCGGCCGCTTACATGGATAGACTCATATTCCTTGCGTTTGGCGTCGAGAATTTCACGCTGGCAATCATCGATGCTCTTGTCTTCGATCATGCCGATCATCTTCATGTGGCATTCAATCGCATCGCCGATCTCGGCCACCAGTGAGGGTTTGTACTTACCGCCCTTTTTGAAGTAGCCGCCGCGAGGATCAAACACGCTGCGTAATTCGTCGACCAGGAAAGTAACATCGCCACCTTTTCTGAACACCGCGGAAATGATCCGGGTTAATGCAACGATCCACTGAAAATGATCCATGTTTTTCGAGTTAATGAATATTTCATAAGGACGACGCATCTCGTGTTCGGTTCCCGGATTCAACACGACATCGTTGATAGTGATATAAAGGGCATGCTCTGACTGGGGTGTCTTGACCTTGTAGGTTGAACCGAGCAGCATTTCAGGACGCTCGAGTTTTTCATGCATATGAATAATTTCAGCTGTGGCTGAATCAGCCTCTTTACCTCGCGGTTCCGCAACCTGTTCGGCATCCGCTTCTGCCGGCATTTCATTATCCAGCACGTCATAGCCCACAATTTTGTTCTTGATTTCAATCGCCATGAAAATCCCCTGCAAATTATTATTCTTATTAGTACTGTCGAGTTAACTAGAATTTTCCGTAATAACCTTCTTTCAACGCATCGTACAGATTTGCTGCAGTGTGTATCTCGCCGTCATATTCAATCTCTTCGTTTCCCTTGACCTCAATAACGGTACCATCCTCGAGTGAGAACCTGTACGTGGTATTCTCCAGATCCTTGTCCTTGACCAGCACACCCTGGAATACTTCAGGATTGAAGCGGAAGGTTGTACAGCCTTTGAGCTTTTTCTCATAAGCGTAGAGATAGATATCCTTGAAGTCCTCGTAGGGAAACTCGGTCGGGATATTCGCGGTCTTGGAAATCGATGAGTCGATCCATTTTTGTGCAGCAGCCTGAATATCGACGTGCTGTTTCGGTGTGACGTCATCAGCGCCGATGAAATAATCGGGCAGTTTTTCTTCTTCCTCGTCTGAAAACGGCATCGCCTTGCTATTGATCAATTCCCGGTAGGCCAGTAACTCGTAGGACCAGACATCGACTTTTTCCTTGCTCTTCTTGCCCTCGCGAATGATATTGCGTGAATAGTGATGGGCAAAACTCGGTTCGATACCGTTGCTTGCGTTGTTGGCGATCGAAAGCGCAATCGTTCCGGTCGGCGCAATCGAACTGTGGTGGGTAAAGCGAGCGCCGACCTGCGCCAGCTCTTCAACCAGTTTCGCATTGACTTCGGCAATCTTCTGCATGTAACGACTGTACCTGGCATGCAGGACCTTGCCCTTGATTCTGTCGCCCTTCTTCCAGCCATCGTCCAGCATTTCCGGCCTGCGCCGCAGCATTTCCGCAGTCACTTCGAACTCCTGCTCGAGCAGAGGCGCGGGGCCCTTTTCCCTGGCCAGTTCCAGTGCACATTCCCATCCGGTCAGCGCCAGCTCACGTGTTACCTGCTCGGTAAACTCGAGCGATTCTTCGGAACCGTAGCGAATACCCAGCATGGTCAGTGTTGAGCCCAGGCCCAGATAGCCCATACCATGGCGTCGTTTGCTCTCGATTTCTTTTGCCTGCTGTTCGAGCGGAAGCCCATGAATACCGACGACGTTATCGAGCATGCGGGTGAAAACCCTGACAATCTCCCGGTATGTCTTCCAGTCAAAGCTGGCCTTATCGGTGAAGGGTTCGTTGACCAGGCGCGTCAGGTTTATCGAGCCCAGCAGGCAGGCGCCGTACTCGGGCAGGCCCTGTTCACCACACGGATTGGTCGAACGAATTTCTTCGCAGAACCAGTTGTTGTTCATCTCGTTGTATTCATCGATCAGGATGAACCCCGGCTCTGCATATTCATAGGTCGATGTCATGATGACATCCCACAAACGCCGGGCCGGGATTGTCCTGTAGACCTTGCAGGCGATCTTGCCATCTTCATTGGCGATATAACCGGTTTTGATGGGCCAGTCGCGCCAGATCACCTGTTCGCTGTCGTTCAGATCAATCCTGCTTGCCTCGACCTCCTCTTCCGTCAGCGGAAACGCCAGCTGCCATTGAGCATCACTCTTGACCGCCTCCATGAACTCGCTGGTAATCAGCAAGGAGAGGTTGAACTGGCGCAGGCGGCCGTCCTCACGCTTGGCACGAATGAAATCGATCACGTCCGGATGACCGACGTCAAACGTGGCCATCTGTGCACCGCGTCGACCGCCCGCGGATGAGATCGTGAAACAGACCTTGTCATAGATATCCATAAACGACAGCGGCCCGGAAGTCACCGCACCCGAACCCGAAACATAGGCGTTATTGGGCCGCAAGGTGGAAAACTCGTAACCGATACCGGCGCCTGATTTCAACGTCATCCCGGCTTCATGGACTTTCTGCAAAATATCGTCCATCGAATCGTGGATCTTGCCGGATACCGTGCAGTTGATCGTCGAGGTCGCCGGCTTGTGCTCGAGGGCGCCGGCATTGGATATGATGCGACCCGCCGGTACCGCGCCATGGCGCAATGCCCACAGGAATTTGCCGTACCACTCTTCCCGCTTTGCCGGTGTTTCTTCAATCTCGGCGAGCGCACGTGCGACACGCGCAAAGGTATCGTCGATGGTGTTGTCGATAATCTCACCGCTGGCGGATTTGAGCTGATATTTTCTCTGCCAGATATCCTGTGACGCCGGCTGTAACGGGATTTCAACCGAGGTATCTGCGGGGGTACGAGGGTGGTTAACGACGCTCATTGGCTAACTCCTTGAAATATCTGGCATGTTACATACCAGATATAGTGTTGTTGTTATTGTTGTATCACTATATGTTGTGGATCTTAGAACATAAACACGCCGCTTGTCTATCAGAAATTTTCATCCGCTGTACCACCCGTGGTTAACGCTGAGAATCTTCATATTAACAACAGACCGACGGTTCCCGCCATCACCGCGTGGAAGGATAATTCCTATTCATATCAAGCCATTGTTATAATCTTGCTGGCATCCGGTCATGACAAAAAAATAATGGGACACCCGCTTAAACACCTCATCAACCTCGGCGTTTTACTGTTCGCGTTGTGGCTGGGCTTGTCCGGACAGCTGGATCCACTCCTGCTGACATTAGGACTTATCTCCATCTGCCTGATACTCTATCTGTCACATCGCATGGATACGATTGACCAGGAGATCTATCCGGCCAGGTTGACGATTTTACTGATCCGTTTCTGGCTGTTTCTGGCGCGTGAAATCGTTGTCGCCAATATCGACGTGATCAAGCGCATTTTCCGGCCAGGAAAAAACAACATCAGCCCACAGCTATTCGAACTGCCACTGACCCAGCGTACCGACCTTGCGCGCGTGATCTATGCCAATGCCATCACGATGACGCCGGGCACCGTCAGCGTCAACCTCGACTCCAGAACAATCACCGTACATACCTTGAGCATCGAAGCGGCTGATGAACTCCGCGGCAATCGCATGGCCAATGCCGTGCCCGAAGAAGACCAGGAGAAATAACCTTGATTTTTTCTGTCGCCGCTTTCGCCATCCTGGTCACGATATCGCTTGCGCTGGCTCGTGCCTTCCTGGGACCGACCCTCTATGACAGGATTCTCGCGGTCAACATGGTCGGGACCAAGACCGTTCTGTTAATCGCTGTTTTTGCGGTACTCTCCGGGCGCACGGATATGATCGATATCGCCCTGATGTATGCGCTGATCAACTTTATCGGCGTCGTCGCGGTACTTAAGCTGGTCGAACAGGGAAACTTTCATACATCAGGGGAAGACTAGGCTGTATATAAAATGATAGTGGTTGAATTCACCAGCTGGTTTTTTATCATTTCGGGTGCCCTGCTGGGCATTGCCGGTGGAATCGGCATTCATCGTTTTCCTGATTTCTATTCCAGACTGCACGCTGCCGGTATCACCGAGACGCTATGTTCCGCCATGTTTCTGATCGGGCTTTGCCTGCAGACCGGTATCAGTATAGCCAGCGTGAAACTGCTGCTGATTTTCATCCTACTGTTTTTCAGCAGCCCGACCGCTACGCACGCGCTGGCCAATGCCGCCCTGCTCGGCGGACTCAAACCTGAACTCGACGAAGAATATCACGGTCATTGCTTTGATAGACACGCTGATTGATATAACCCTGTTGGCGTTTCTGACCATCACGGCTATCGCCATCATCCGCATAAACAATCTGTTTGTGATCATTATGCTTTTCGGGATTTTCAGCCTGCATTCTGCCGGCCTGTTTGTTGTCATGGATGCGGCCGATGTGGCTTTCACCGAAGCCGCGGTGGGTGCCGGCATAGCAACGGTATTGATGCTGGGCACACTGGCGCTGACCAGGGAGCACGAGGAAAAGAAAGTGGCACACAGAACCAGGCTGCCGCTGCTGGTCGTGCTGATCACGACCATTGCGCTCGTTTATGGCACCTACGATATCCCCTCGTTTGGCGATCCGGCCGCACCCGCGCAGCAACACGTGAAACCCCGTTATATTGACCACAGCATCGAAGAAACCGGTGTTGCCAATACCGTGACCGCGGTACTGGCCAGCTACCGTGGCTATGACACCCTTGGCGAAGTCACGGTGATCTTTACCGCAGGCATCGGGGTCATGCTGCTGATCGGTGGACGCCTGCTGCGCAGGAACAGGCGAGAAGATGACGAATGAAACATAATCTGATACTCAGGGTCATCGCCAAGTACCTGTTTCCGGTCATTGCGCTGTTTGCATTTTATGTTCAGTTCCACGGCGACTACGGCCCCGGCGGCGGTTTTCAGGCAGGTGTGATTCTGAGTGTCGCATTTATTTTTTATGCTCTGGTTTTCGGACTGGAAACAACCGAGCAGGTACTGCCTCCCTACCTGCTACGTCTACTCGCGAGTACAGGCATTTTGATCTACGCCGGTACCGGTGTTGCCACCATGCTGATGGGCGGCAATTTTCTTGATTACGATTTGCTGGCGAAAAACCCGGTTGCAGGTCAGCACCTTGGCATCATGATGATCGAACTCGGTGTAGGCATCAGCGTCTGTGCTGTCATGCTGCTCATCTTTTTTGTGATCGCTGGCAGGGGGCGGTCATGATCGATATCATCCTTGATCACTATAACTACTGGATTGTGATTTTCCTGATGATGTCCGGCTTCTATACCGTCATCAGCCAGGGCAACCTGATCAAAAAAATCGCCGGTATCAATATCTTCCAGACTTCTGTTTTCCTGCTGTACATCAGTATCGGCTACGTCGATGATGGTACCCCACCGATCATCGCCGAGGGCTACACGACCTATGCCAACCCGCTGCCGCATGTACTGATACTGACAGCCATCGTCGTCGGCGTGTCGACAACGGCGCTGGGCCTGGCACTGGTCATCCGTATCAAGGAAGCCTACAGCACGATTGAAGAAGACGAAATTCACGATAAGGACAAATCACTGTGATCGAGCAGAATCTGAGCCTGCTCCTGGTTATCATCCCCCTGCTTTCAGCGCCTGTTACCGCAATTCTGCCCAACGCCAGATCAGCCTGGTTGCTGACACTGGCCGTCACCTGGACATGCCTGATCTTGGCCGGCTGGCAAATCACGCTGGTTACCGACGGCAGCATTATCAGCTATGAGCTCGGCGGCTGGTCACCGCCGTGGGGTATCGAATACCGTATCGACGCGATGAACGCGTTCGTCGCTCTGATTGTGTCAGGTATCGCTGCGATAACCCTGCCCTATGCGCTGCTCAGTGTGGAAAAGGAAATCCCGCTTGAAAAAATTCCACTGTTTTATTCAGCCTTCCAGCTGTGCCTCGTCGGACTGCTCGGGATCGCGCAGACCGGTGATGTGTTCAACCTGTTTGTATTCCTCGAAATTTCCTCGCTGTCTTCCTACGCGCTGATTGCGATGGGCGAACAGCGCCGTTCACTGACCGCGGCCTATCAGTACCTGATTATGGGAACAATCGGCGCGACCTTCCTGCTCATCGGCATCGGCCTGATTTACGCCGAGACCGGCACCCTGAACATGCTGGATCTCAACCAGCGCCTGCAGCCGATACTGGATCATCGCACCGTACATACCGGCTTTGCTTTTATCGTTGTAGGTATCGCGTTGAAACTGGCTTTGTTCCCTCTGCACCTCTGGCTGCCTAATGCGTACAAGTATGCGCCGTCCGTAATCAGCGTATTCCTCGCCGCTACCGCGACCAAGGTCGCGGTCTATATCATGCTGCGCATGGTATTCGGCGTTTTTTCCGATGAATTTGTACGCAAAACACCCACTGACCATATGTTCCTGCTGCTCGGTGCTTTCGGTGTCATCATGGCATCTGCTACGGCTATCTACCAGCGGGACGTCAAGCGCCTGTTCGCTTATTCCAGTATCGCGCAGGTCAGTTATATCGTACTGGGCATCGGCCTGTCATCGGTGCTGGGTGTTACTGCCGCACTCGTGCACGTCTTCAATCACGCATTGATGAAAGGCGCACTGTTCATGGCCTGTGGCGCACTGGTCTATCGCCTGGGATCGAGCCGGTTTGAAAATCTCAATGGCGTTGGAAGACAGATGCCATGGACATGTGTTGCCATTTTTATCGCCAGCCTGAGCCTGATCGGCATACCTGGTACAGCCGGTTTTATTAGCAAATGGTATTTCGTGCTCGCCGCGCTTGAACAGGAATCATGGCCTATCGCGCTGGTCATTCTGCTCGGTTCACTACTCGCGGTTGGCTACGTCTGGAAAATCGTCGAGCTGCTGTTCCTGCGGCCGGCATCGGATTCAACCGCAACCGTCGGGGAAGCACCCGCTGCCCTGCTGGTGCCGATGTGGCTGCTGGTCATTGCCAATATCTATTTTGGCTTCAATACCGAACTCACAGTGAATGTCGCCGATACAGCCGCAAGAATGCTCGGGCTTGGAATGAACCATGAATGACCAGCAACTGCTTCTACTCGCAGTGATGCTGCCATTTGGCGGCGCCATCGGAATCATGCTTTGCCATCGCTGGCCCAATCTGCGCGAAGCCGTCACGCTGGTAACAGCAACCGGGGTCTGCGTGGTAGTGTTCAACATCTATATGCTGTTCAGTGATGGTGTGGAGTTGACCGCAGAAATTGCCAGGCCACTTCCCGGGCTGAGCCTGGGCCTGGAAGTCGAGCCGCTGGGCATGTCGTTCGCACTGGTAGCCAGCGTTTTATGGCTGATCACCTCGATCTACTCCATCGGTTACATGCGCGGTCGCGACAAACAAAATCAGACGCGATTCTATGCCCTGTTCGCAATCGCTATCGGCAGCACGCTTGGCGCCGCTTTTGCCGGCAACCTGTTGAGCCTGTTCCTGTTCTACGAGATTCTGACGGTGTCGACCTACCCACTGGTTGCGCATGCAGGGACGAACAAAGCACGCCGTGGTGCGCGTACCTATGTGGGTATTCTGCTGGCCAGCTCGATCATGTTGTTGCTATTCGCGATTCTGATTACCTACACGGCAGCCGGCAGTCTCGATTTTCAACGGGGCGGCATCCTCGCCGGCAAGCTGGATCCGGCATCTGCAGGTTTACTCTACGCGCTTTTCGTATTCGGCACCGCCAAGGCAGCGGTGATGCCATTCCACCAATGGCTGCCGGCGGCCATGGTCGCACCCACGCCGGTAAGCGCTTTGTTGCATGCAGTGGCCGTGGTCAAGGTCGGTGTATTCACGATATTGAAGATTACCGTGTATATATTCGGTACGGACTTTATTACCCGCTCAGGCGCGAGTGACTGGCTGATCTGGTTTGCAGGCGGCACGATCCTGCTGGCATCGTTTATCGCAATGACCAGGGACAATCTAAAACTGCGCCTGGCCTACTCCACCATCAGCCAGTTGAGCTATATCGTACTGGGTGCGCTACTCGCGACCAACATCAGTCTTGTCGGCAGCGCGCTGCATATTTCGATGCACGCCTTCGCCAAGATCACGCTGTTCTTCGCTGCCGGCGCCATCCTTGTAGCCACCAACAAGAGCGATGTCAGCGACATGGGTGGCCTGGGCCGAGCGATGCCAATCACGTTTGGTGCTTTCTTGATTGGCAGCCTGAGCATCATCGGCCTGCCACCCTTTGGCGGCATGTGGAGCAAGTGGTATCTCGCCCTGGGTACCGTCGAGACCGGGCAATGGCTACTGCTGTCTGTGCTGCTGCTCAGCTCGTTATTGAATATCGCCTACCTGCTGCCAGTTCCGGTGCGGGGATTTTTTGGCAAAACCAGCGATAACGCAAGCTATTCGGGAATAAAGGAAGCGCCGCCGAGCTGTCTGGCTGCAATGATTATCACTTCACTGGCATGTGTGCTGCTGTTTTTGTATCCGGATCCTTTTTACGAACTGGCGTTGAACGCTTTTGGGGGCAATTGAAATGAATCAACCCGAGAAGAAACAAGACCTTTTCGATAATCCGCGCTTTTTATCGCTGGCATTTGGCGGCTTTAATATTATTTGCATTCTACTGCTCCTGTTTGACTTCATTTTGCATCGACATGTCACACACGAATGGGAAAGCTTCACAGGGTTTTACGCACTGTTCGGATTTATTGCCTATGTCACTATCGTGTTAGCAGCAACACTGTTGCGCAAGTTTGTGCAACGCAAGGAAGATTATTACGATGTGGATAGATAGTCTTCCACCTTTTGCTCCTTTTTACATTGCTGCTCTGCTGGCATTAATAGCTCGAGGCAGGCTGCAAAGCCTGGTCATGCTTGCGGCACCCGTTTTGGGCGGTCTGCACCTGTGGCTTGATGTTTCACCGGGCATCGTCACAGCGATGCCAATAATGGAATACGAACTGGTCCTGATGCGTACCGACCGCCTCAGCCTGGTGTTTGGTTATATATTCCATATTGCCGCGTTCGTTGCTGTTATCTATTCGTTACATACACGCGACACATCACAAAAAGTTTCCAGCCTGTTCTATGCGGGCAGCGCCCTGGGTGCAGTATTCGCCGGTGACCTGATTACTTTGTTTATATTCTGGGAATTGCTGGCATTATCATCCGTTTTTCTGATATGGGCGAGCCGCACTGAACGTGCAATTCGCTCCGGTACACGTTACCTGCTCATTCAGGTTTCCTCTGGCATGTTACTACTCGCCGGTGCTCTGATACGGTATCACCAGACCGGCTCGCTTGAATTTGACTTCATCGGACTGGAAGGACTCAGCGGCTTACTGATATTTCTTGCGTTCGGAATCAAGTGCGCATTCCCCTTGCTGCACAACTGGCTAACCGATGCCTACCCTGAAGCAACACCATCGGGAGCGGTGTTCCTCTCAGTATTCACTACCAAAACTGCCGTGTACGCATTGGCACGCGGTTACCCCGGCACCGAAATCCTGATCTACATTGGTGCGGTAATGACCTGCTTCCCGATCTTTTTTGCTGTGATCGAGAATGACTTGCGCCGGGTGCTTGCTTACAGCCTGATTAACCAGCTGGGATTTATGGTCTGTGGCATCGGCATTGGGACAGCGCTTGCACTCAATGGTACGGTAGCCCACGCTTTCAGCCATATTCTCTATAAGGCCCTGTTATTCATGAGCATGGGTGCGATACTTTATCGAGCGGGGACGATTAAAGCTTCTGACCTGGGCGGTTTATACAAGTCAATGCCGAAAACCGCAGCCTTATGTATCGTTGGCGCCTGTTCAATATCAGCTTTTCCGTTATTCAGCGGCTTTGTCAGCAAGTCGATGATCCTGGCCGCAATGCTCGAGGAAGGCCATGATTACCTGTGGCTGGTTCTGCTGTTCGCTTCGGCCGGTGTAGTCCACCATGCCGGCATTAAAGTCCCGTATTTTGGGTTCTTCGCCAAGGATTCCGGCATTCGCACACAAGAAGCACCACTCAACATGCTGGTTGCGATGAGCATTGCCGCAGCACTATGTATCTTTATCGGTGTACAGCCACTGTATCTATATGCACTATTACCCTGGGAAGTCGAATACTGGCCCTATGAAATGACCCATGTATTGTCTCAAATGCAGCTGTTGCTCTTCGCGGCACTGGCCTTTGGCTGGCTGAATAAACTTGGACTGCACCCGCCAGAGATTCACGCGGTCAATATCGACGTGGAATGGCTGTATCGAAAATTGATACCAAAATTTGCGCATCACGCTTACGAGGCTGCACAAAGGATTTACAGAACCACAACGGTCACCTTGCGCCGCACATCGAATGAAGCCGAGAAGTCAATGATAAAAACAAGCCTCGGCCGCTTCAGCCTCGCTGCCAGCTGGCCAACCGGCAGCATGGTATTCTGGATCGCCGTAATCCTGGGCGCTTACCTGCTTGCGGACGCAATTCACTGAAACAGCGCGCTGATTTGTTCATATTCATATTGCAGATGAAATGTCGTTACAAATGAACCGAGCGACCGCTACCTGGTCTGGCCGCGGAAACCCAGGGAAAAATGAGAATCGATTTCAACTGGCTACCCGGTCGGCTGGAACCGGCCAATTGCTGACGGTCAGCACAAAGAACGACGCCCCCACAAGGAGGCGCCTTTAATCATCTTTTGTACTGCTATGATTTGCTTCTACGAGCAATACCAATCAGACCGATCAAGCCAGAACCAAAGAGCCAAACAGCTGCAGGTACAGGTATTGGTGAAACTGGTGCGCCAGAATCAGTGGTAAGAACAAGATCTTCGTAACCCGGGGCGTGTGAGAAGGCTATCGTGGCATCGAAACTCATCAAATTTGTGCCGGTGACACCCGGATCAAAGGCTGTACCATTAATGTCTGTCTGCATGAGCGAATCATAAGTCACGACACTGCCCACTGTCGCATCAATCAGAAACTCCCAGAGATTACTGTATGTAAAGGCTTGCGGGGGATTCAAAGCGCCAGTAGTGTAATCTACAAGCAACGAGTTGCCTACCGGTCCCTCATTTGCACGAAGTTGGAAATCACCTTGCATAATGCCACTGGCTCGCCCCTGTTGCTGAACAGCGGCGTCGAACTGAACTTGCAGAAGTATTTGTATAGGGTCTCCATCAGCAAATTCGCCGCCTGCTCCTATGTTCAGCGTATCGATAACGCGATTATCGGCTATGACCGGTGCGCTAAGAATAGGGAAATCACCAGGTTCCGTTACACTGCTGGATAAATCAAATGCAGCACGTCTGTTTAATGAAGATCCATAGGACCAGGCGCTGTACTCACGGACCCTCCCCTGAATCGTATCGGTGCCGGAATTGGATACTTCTGCCAAAACCTCGTCGAGTCCACCGACTCTCTCACCTGGTAACAAACCGCCAAACGCTATAAACGCCTCGGATTGTGTGCTTGCTGATATAGCGGCAGACGTTGTAACGAGGACGCCTAGAAACAAAGAATTCATTAACATTTTGGACATTGTCAGTCTCCCTGCACCAAACATTCGACATTATGTCTAAAAGCAAGATTCATGCCTTATCTGGAACCGTGAAGCGAAACAGAAGCTTGCCAGTGTTACTTGACGCAGATCAATCCAATATATGTAAAGCAATACGACAAGTTTCTGGGTTTTCTGACACATTCATGAATGTGTTTTAACATTGAAAGCTACTTTTTAGCTGTGGCAAATATTAATAACCTCTAAACGTCCTCTTAGGGTCGATGGCGGTATTTCAGGCTCTGCTAATATAGGGGCTACCTAAAAGACTGCTTCACGAGGTCAAAGCTGACATTCGGTAGAAGGCCGATCAAAACGCTCAGGATTCCGTAATCTGGTAATCATGTGGTTCCTACCTAAAAGAGGAGGAATTACCATGTATCGACTGACTTACCTTCCCAAATCCCCGACACCCTGGAACAAGGGCAAGATCATCGGCCAGAAGGCACCGCTGAAGCTCAGAGAGATCTGGGCTATACGAATACGCCTGCAGATGGACAATCGCCTAAGAGATTTGGCGCTGTTCAACCTGGCCATCGACAGCAAGCTCAGGGGCTGTGACCTGGTGAAACTGAGGCTCTCAGACATTGCCCACGGTGACCAGGTCGCTCGCAGAGCCACCGTTCTGCAGCAAAAGACCCAGAGGCCGGTTCAGTTCGAGCTGACCGATCAGACGCGGGACTCTGTCTCCAAATGGGTTGCATATGCCGGGCTAAGTGCAGACGACCACCTGTTCAAGAGCAGAGTCAGGCGCTCGGCCCATATTACAACCAGGCAATATGCCCGAATCGTGGATTCATGGGTTGCGGATATTGGACTTGATCCAACTGCCTACGGGACACATTCGCTCCGGCGCACAAAAGCTTCCATAATCTACCGGCGAACCAGGAACCTGCGGGCAGTGCAGATACTGCTTGGGCACACCAAATTGGAGAGCACGGTCCGGTACCTGGGAATCGAAGTGGATGATGCTCTCGAGTTGGCCGAACAGACCGAGATTTGACCCTACGAGGTAGCTGGCTGTCCAGACAGTCGGCTACCAACTATAAGCGGCTGTTTCCCCGGTTTTAATATTAGTTTGCGCTAACATGCCGCTGTCGACCCATAGCTGCCGATCGAAGGTCTGTAAAATTTTCCAACATTTGTATGAGATTTTTTA
>CP070838.1:1493260-1517375 GCA_020341835.1 Thiotrichales bacterium
TCGGCTTCCTGCACCGATTCATCAGAGAGCAATTCGCACGGGCCGAGATCCGGCAGGTTGGTGACATCAACCTCGGTACCCAGCTGCTTCAATGCCGCACACATCGTCTGCATCTGCTCATCCATGACATGGATATGGTCGAGCATGCGGTTGATGGCTGTCGCAACCGGGTCTGGCGCCTCCTTGGTCGCGCCGTAGGCATCGAATCCGAGCTTTTCCGCGGTGGCGTGGCGCTTTTTCTCGGCCTGCTGGTCAACCGTGTCATGCCTGCGTACCAGACGCCCGGGGACACCGACAACGGTACCGTCATCAGGCACATCCTTGGTAATCACCGCATTAGAGCCGATCCGCACACCCGATCCGACGGTGATCGGTCCCAGCACTTTTGCACCCGCACCAACGACGACATTGTTCATCAGGGTCGGATGACGTTTGCCTTTCTGCCAGCTGGTCCCGCCGAGGGTGACACCGTGGTACAGCGTGCAGTCATCCCCTATTTCGGCAGTTTCCCCGATCACGACGCCCATGCCGTGATCAATGAAAAAACGGTGGCCAATACTGGCTCCGGGATGGATTTCGATACCGGTCAGCCAGCGTGCGATGTGCGAGAAAAAACGGGCCAGCCATTTCAACCCGATATTCCACAGTCCATGATTCATTCTGTGCAGCAGCAGGGCGTGCACCCCGGGATAGGCGGTCAACACTTCGAAAACGTTGCGTGCCGCCGGATCGCGATCGAACACGCAGTGTATGTCTTCACGAATACTGATGATAATTCTCCTTGAAAAGGCTCATGTGTACATCTTAAATCAGATCAACATCCAGTTTATAGCCGGAATACTTACGGATATTGATCACACCGGTATCCAGGATCAGATACTGCCCCTTGATGCCTCTCAGTACGCCTTCAACCAGCGGCGTTTTGTCGAGATTCAGAGATTTGACTTTTTCGGGATAGCTGTCGACCGGATAGCGGATGCTCACCACCGGCTCGTTGTCGAGCAACTCGATATTCCCGGCACCGAACTGTGCCTGCAGCTCCTCGACCTGGCTGCTGCAGGCCTGCACCAGCTCGTCGCGCGTGGCTGCCAGGTCGCAGGATTCCGCGTCACCCTTGAGCATCTTGCGCCAGTCCGTCCGGTCGGACACATGCTGCTTGATCGCCACCTCCAGCAGTCCTGACTGGTAACGCGTGCGTACCCTGAATATCGGCAATGCCTGGCTCGCACCCTGGTCAATCCAGCGGGTAGGGATCTGCGAACCGCGGGTGATGCCGACCTTGATACCGGATGAATTTGCCAGATAGACGAAATGGGGCTGCATACAGTGCTGCTGCGCCCATTCGGCATCACGGCACGTGCCGGCATCGAAGTGGCATGTTTCCGGTTTGACGATACACATATCGCATTCCGCCAGGCTGATAAAGCAGGGATAACAGTAACCCTGCGCATAACTCTTGCTGGTTTTTCGGCCGCAGGCAATACAGTTGATTTCGCCCTGGTAGTCGAGCCTGATTTTGCCGCCGATATGCGGGTTCAGATCGATCAGGGCGTCATCGACCGGCAGTTTATACTCGACCGGATCAGCCAGCTGCACCTTCATTTTCGTAATGTTGCCTATCATCTCTTGCTGGCCATCATTTAATGTAACGCGCGATGCGGCAACAGGCACGCTCGAGCTCATCGACCGGGCGGGTGTAGGCAAAACGAACATGGGTCGATGCCCGGTGCTCACCAAAATCGATGCCCGGCGTCAACGCGACCGCCTCATCCTCGAGCAGACTGCGTGTCCACGCAAATGAATCCTGCGTAATCGCACTGCAGTCCGCATAGATATAAAACGCTCCGCTGGGTTCAACCGGTATCTCAAACGCCATCTCACGCAAAACCGGCAACAGGTAATCGCGCCGCTCGCGGAATTTGGCGACGCGCCTTTGCAGAATTTCAATGGTTTCCTGCTCGAACGCGGCCAGTGCTGCATATTGGGCCAGGGTTGATGCTGCCAGGAATAGATTTTGCGCAACCCGGTCAATGGCATCCACATAGGCTTCGGGGACGACCATCCAGCCCAGGCGCCAGCCCGTCATGCCGAAATATTTGGAAAAACTGTTGATCACGAAGACATCGTCTGACAACGAGAGTGCGGTCGTATCGCTCTCCGAGTAAACCAGCCCCTGATAGATTTCGTCGACGATAAGATGTCCGCCAGCTGCAGATACCGCCTCTATCAAACCGCGTAATTCCTGTTGCCCGATCACCGTACCGGTTGGATTCGACGGGCTGGCAACCATCGCCGCCACCGAGTTTTCATTCCAGTATTGATCGATATGGGCCGCATACATCTGAAAATGCGTCTCGGCGCTGACCGGCACCACGGTGCAATCGGCACCGAGCAATTTGACCATGTTGCGATTGCAGGGATACCCCGGGTCGGTCAGCAGAACATTATCCCCGCTATCGACCAGTACAGAGAGCGCCAGTTGCAGCGCCCCTGAAGCACCCGGCGTCACAATCACACGCTTGGGACTGATCTCGATACCGAATTTGTGCCGGTAATGGTCCGCAATCGACTGGCGCAACTCCGCCAGACCCAGAGCCGGGGTGTAATGCGTCTTCAATTGGCGCAACGCCAGGATACCGGCATCAATAATCGGTTGCGGCGTCGGAAAATCAGGCTCGCCGACCTCGAGGTGCAGCACCGACCGACCCGCTGCCTCCATCTCCCTGGCACGCGCGAGCAGGTCCATTACGTAAAAAGGACGAACTTCCGCTGCACGACGGGTCAGTACAGTATGATCAGGTTTATTCAACGCTCACCTCCGGGTGAACGCATACTAGCACAGGGAAACGCGGCTTATTAACGGCATTTAAGCCGATCAGGATGCTATGCTTAGGCAACAGATACTGATAACACGATAACAATGAGATTTCACCGAACCGTCACAGCCATCTGCTCCGCACTGCTCTCGATGACAGCACACCCTGTTTATGCCACGCCCGAACAGGCACTGGTACCCGGCGGCATCGCGATCGTGAATGTCGAGAATTACACACCCGGTACCCGCATTACCTTTGACAGCAGAAAAACCACCATCTTCAAGCAGGGCGATAGCTGGTACGCACTGGCCGGCATCCCGCTGAAAGCAAAATCAGGCGAATACAGCTTCGAGATCAAACAGCCGGATGGAACCACCCGGATCAGGAAGATCGATATCAAACACAAGAAATACCAGGAGCAGCGTCTGACCATCAAGAACAAGCGCAAGGTCAATCCAAACCTGGAAGACATGGCGCGTATTTCCAAGGAACGCGTGCGCAAACGTGAAGCCAAGAATCACTGGTCAGAGACCTATCCGGATGTCGATTTCATCTGGCCGGTCAGCGGTCAGATCAGCAGCATTTTCGGGCTGCGCCGGTTTTTCAACGAACAGGAACGCAATCCCCACAGCGGTCTCGATATTGCCGCACCCGAAGGCACCGATATCCAGGTCACAGCAGACGGCACCGTGATCGAAACCGGTGACTTCTTCTTCAGCGGCAATATGGTCTATGTCGATCATGGTCAGGGCCTGATCAGCCTGTACGCACACCTGAGCCGCATCGATGTCAAACCGGGCGACGTGCTGCGCCGCGGCGACATCCTCGGCGCTGTCGGACAGACGGGCCGGGTCACCGGCGCACATTTGCACTTTGCAGTGCTGGCGAACGGCGTGCTGGTCGATCCTCGGTACTTTTTATCCAGTGAGCAGCCGGCTGCGCAGTTCACGGAATCCGGGAAAAACCAGGCCGGTTCACCCGACGGCGGCTCAAATTACGCAGACAGCCAGTAATTCTTCTGCCGTTTTTATTTGTCAGCTTCAATTTCAGTGGCATATCAGCTATAACATTTGGCGGTAGAGGCCTGCACAGGGGCCACACTGTCGATTTAACGAGTTTCCCCTGCAAAAGGCTTGCGATTACAGTCAGATTAACGATAATGTGCGCCCATTGTTTTAAACGAGTTGATTGAATGGCAAAAGAAGAAGCAATACAGATGGAAGGCAAGGTAATTGAAACCCTGCCAAACACCATGTTTCGTGTAGAGCTCGAAAACGGCCACGTGGTGACTGCGCATATTTCCGGAAAAATGCGCAAGCACTACATCCGTATCATGACGGGCGATGCGGTCACCGTCGAGCTGACCCCTTACGACCTCGAAAAAGGCCGTATCGTCTACCGCGCCAAATAACAGTTCCTCTGAAAACCAGTCCATAAAAAAAGGTCTGGGCTGAATCATTCAGCAACAGACCTTTTATTTCAGACCTTATCCGCAGACAGGCCTGGTCGTTATCGCTAGACCTTTTCGGTGACGCCCTCGATTTCGATCGACAGCTCACCGTCAACCACGGTTACCGTCACCTTTCCGCCCCTGGCCAGGTTGCCGAACAGCAGCTCGTTTGCCAGCGGTTTTTTCAGGTGCTCCTGAATCACTCGTGCCATCGGGCGTGCGCCCATCTTGACGTCGTACCCCTTTTCAGCGATCCAGGTGCGGGCATCATCATCGACCTGCAGGCTGACTTTCTTCTCATCAAGCTGGGTCTCGAGTTCGACCAGGAATTTGTCGACGACACTGGCAATGGTCTTTTCATCCAGCGCACCAAACTGAACGATGCTGTCCAGGCGATTTCTGAATTCCGGCGTGAACAGGCGCTTGATCTCCTCCATACCATCGAGGTCGTTCTGCTGCTCGGTGAATCCCATGGTACGGCGTGACATCAGCTGCGCTCCGGCGTTCGTCGTCATAATAATGATCACGTTGCGGAAATCGGTCTTGCGGCCGTTGCTGTCGGTCAGGGTACCGTGATCCATGACCTGTAGCAGTATATTGAATACTTCAGGATGGGCTTTTTCGATTTCATCCAGCAGCAGCACGGAATGCGGCTGCTTGGTGATCGCCTCGGTCAACAAACCACCGTCATCGAAGCCCACATAGCCGGGAGGCGCGCCGATCAGGCGTGATACCGTATGGCGCTCCATGTACTCGGACATATCAAAGCGTACCAGCTCGATGCCCATGACCTGTGCAAGCTGCTTGCAGACTTCGGTTTTACCGACACCCGTCGGACCGGAGAACAGGAAGGAACCGATCGGCTTGTCGGGATTCCCCAGACCGGAGCGTGACATGCGGATGGCCGTGGCCAGCTTGGTTATGGCTTCATCCTGGCCAAACACGACCAGGTTCAGGTCGCGCTCCAGGTTCTTCAGCACTTCGGTATCGGAAGTCGATACGGTCTTGGACGGTATACGCGCTATTTTTGCGACAATATTCTCGATATCGTTCACATTGACCGATTTCTTGCTGCCCGATTTGCCCAGCAGACGCCGGTTTGCGCCGGCTTCATCGATCACATCGATAGCCTTGTCCGGCAGGAAGCGATCAGTGATAAAACGTTCTGACAACTCGGCAGCCGCGCGCAACGCGTTGTTGCTGTATTTCACGTCATGATGTTCTTCGAAACGTGTCTTCAGCCCCTTCAGTATATCGATGGTCTCGTCAACCGTCGGTTCTTCGATATCGATTTTCTGAAAACGTCTTGCCAGCGCATGATCTTTTTCGAAGATGCTGCGGAATTCTGCATACGTGGTCGAGCCGATACACTTGAGATCACCCGAGGCCAGCATCGGCTTGATCAGGTTGGACGCATCCATAACACCACCGGAGGCCGAACCCGCACCGATGATGGTGTGAATCTCGTCAATGAAAAGAATCGCACCATCGGTCTTTTTCAGTTGCCGGAGAACGCCCTTGAGTCGCTTCTCAAAATCACCGCGATACTTCGTACCTGCAACCAGAGCACCCAGGTCCAGCGAATAGATCGTGCTGTGCTTGAGCACATCAGGCACTTCACGGTCGACGATTTTCTTCGCCAGCCCTTCCGCCAGCGCAGTTTTACCGACGCCGGCTTCACCGACCAGCAGCGGATTGTTTTTCCTGCGCCGGCATAAAATCTGTATGGTACGTTCGATTTCATCCTCGCGACCGATCAGCGGATCAATATGGCCCTGCATCGCGCGCTGGTTCAGGTTGGTCGCGAAGTTCTCCAGCGGCTGATTTTCCGCGTCACCCTGTGGCTCTTCGCGTGTCTCATGTTCGATTTTCTGTGTTTCATCAGAAACCTTGGCGATACCATGAGAAATGTAGTTAACAACATCGAGTCGACTGATGCCCTGCTTGCTCAGCAGGTAGACGGCCTGTGATTCCTGTTCGCCGAACATGGCTACCAGCACATTGGCCCCAACCACTTCCTTTTTACCGGAAGACTGAACATGAAAGACGGCGCGTTGCAGAACCCGCTGGAATCCCAGCGTGGGCTGAACTTCGCCACTAACGACGTCACTGAAAACAGGTGTGTTTTTTTCGAGGTATTCCTGCAGCTCGCTGCGAATCAGATTGAGATCGGCACCGCATGCCTGGAGGACGGAATTGGCGCTGCTATTGTCAAGTAATGCCAACAGTAGATGTTCGACCGTGATGTATTCATGTCGTTTGTCGCGCGCATCGTTGAATGCCCGGTTCAATGATGATTCAAGTTCTTTACTTAACATGCCTGACGCCTCACATCAGATATTAATCTAAATCCTCACCTATGCTTCTTCCATTGTACATAGCAATGGATGTTGATTTATTTTTGAATATTCGTTGACAAGGTCAACTTTCGTTTCGGCAATCTCATGACTGAACACACCGCATATACCTTTCCCCTTGGTATGCACGGCCATCATAACCCGCGTTGCCTTGGCGTGGTCCATTCCGAAAAACGTCATTAAAACCTGAACAACAAACTCCATCGGAGTAAAGTCGTCGTTAACCAGTATGACTTTGTACTGCTTTGGTGGCTTTAAATCAGGCCGCTCTTCTTCCAGTGCCAGACCACTGTCATAATCATAATCAGTTTTATGATCACTCATGACTTACCTTCAGTGTAGAACATAGTTACAGATTTTTCTGTTTCAAGACTCTCATGCATGAATATTGCTAAAGTAAATTCTTCGCCTCACGTTAAAACCACGTTAACGACTACAGCGCAACATCAATGTTACTGATAAAACATTAAGTTGCTCGAGTCGTATTGATTTGCCAGCCACCTGACGGAACATGGATACATCCGGACAGACGCGAATCTCGCGATACGGTCACACTAAACAGACAAAATCACAGACCGGTGGTTCACTGTAAATCTTACATCAGTAATTTTTGAAACAATAGTCTGTTGATTTTTCAGGGATTTACCCGCAGATAATAATCGTAACAAATGTTAACAGGATAAGAGGTTCGTTGTTTAACGCACCAGAAACAACAGCGTATACAGCACCCGCATCTGCGCTTATTGCTGTGGACCTGTTGCGAACCCAAGCACCGTCGCCTTCAGTTCACTTTTCAGTGTGTTATCAATCTCTGTGAGCATACGTTGATTCAGCTGACTTTTCTGCAATGCCGAAACCTTGAGTGGCCAGGACCTGTTACCCAGAACTGTACCGTTGATATCTGCAAGACGCACCACCAGCGTACCACGCAGCCAGAACCAGCCTTCTTTCTCCATAGCTTCCTGCGTTTCAACGCTGGCAGATAACAGATAGCCTGTATCGGCCGAGGTTGGCGCAAAACCTGCATTCGCCATCGCAGCCTGCAATACCTTGTCGAGTTCACCGACCGAGTCGCTGATGACAGCGCCCCTCATGTTCAGCGACTGCAGGGCCGTTTGCTGCTGTTCGTTGAGTTCGGCAAGTGTCCAGGCCGACGGCTTACCCCTGCCATTGAGGTCAATAATCCTGAGTGATTTCTGTAATGCATTGCGCTCGTCCTGCATCACAATGGCATCCTGCAGGTCTGCCACCTTTCGCAGCGCATCCTTGCGGCTCTCTGCATTTGCCACGCTAAAGGCGATTTCACGGTCAAGCCGGTTGATTTCAGCACGAATATTGTTACTGGCCTGTGCCCTGTCGAGCACTGCGAGTGCGTAGTGGGTCAGGTCAGCCGGATTCTGCCATTGTTCGGCGATGCGCGCGCCATTGATGATCTTGTCCGTGTGCACGTTGACCTTGCTGGCAATGCGCGCCGATGACTGAACCGTCTCCACGCCATCGGTTTTATGGGTCTGTACATCCTGTGTCGTTGTAGACGACTCGCGCACCTTGAGTTCGAACACCTTGGCCAGATTACCCAGTGCACGGTCCTTGGCGACTTCTGCTTCAGAAGCAGAACCGGTCGCATACACATACGCTGAGTTCGGGTAAGCCGCAGGCTCGCCGGTTACCCATTCGGGCCGGTCATCATCATCCAGCAAAGCTGTGGATTGCGTGCACCCGGCAAGCAATACCAGCATCAACGCCGGGATACTTCTGATTGATTTGCTCGTATTGATCATCTATTTTTTTGTCGCTATGTAGTTGTTCAAAGGCACAGGTGCAATCCAGTGCCGTGTCAGAAAGCGGTGTTGCATCGGCTCGATATCGACCCTGGCCTCGACAGCGTCGATCACCCTGCCGGCGGCATTGACAATCTCGATGCTGACATCGTGCTCCCCCGCCGGAAGCATAACGCGTGCCATCTGGATCTCCTGAGGCAGGGTTGTCCAGCTTCGGGTATCAGCCCGCTCCGTCGCCAGGTTGGTCACCGTCAGCAGAAATCCCGCCAGCGCATCCTGCTCATTGACTTTTTTCTGTGACTGGTACTTGACCACAGCCCTGGCGATTGCGCGCGCCATCACCAGTGGCATATCCTCATCCAGCGCCTGGCGCGCCAGGCTGTCAATATTTTCCACGGTCTCCAGGTCGACCAGTTTGCCGCTGACGTTCAGGCGCGCTTTTCTGGCCGGGTTCGGTTCCGTTTCATAGACCGGAAACGCAACACGTACATGCCCCTGCACTTCCGAGGAAAACGTCATGATCGAGGTCTCGGTCCTGATCGGCGCGAGCCCGTTGTTCAGGATGATAATTAGTTCACCAAAATCATCGCCAGGTTCCGCCGGACTGAAATTCGCCAGGCCAAATTCGGATTTCATCGTGGTGTACTCATCGGTCAGCCCCTGCTCTGCGAGCAGACGCAACAGATCCTTTTTCAACATCAGGGGTACGTCGAGGTTTTGCTCATTGCGCGTGGCGTTATATACCGCGTGTGCTTTCCGGTAGGATACGAGTGCCTGGTCGGGTTCCCCCAGCGCTTCATAGATCATGCCGGCGAAATACCGCACAAAAGGATCTTCATCTGGCTGCTCACCCCATTCCATCATTTTCACGTCGGCCTGCAGCATCTCGACACGGGCGGAATCGAGCTCGCCGAGCTGCAGGTAATTCATCGCCATATAGGCGTGCAGCAGGACCTGTTCATACTGATCGCCCTTGTACTCACGGACCGCATCGTTGATCGCGACCGATGCGGCCGACCGGGTAATGCTGACCCCGTAAAGCGATTCCATGCGTTGCTTGGCAATTTCAAAAATCTGATTGCTGCCGACATAATCATCCGTCATGCGCCTGAGCATACCCTTGTTCAGGCATGCCAGCACATCATTCTCGTTCTGATCCTCTTTTTCGGCTGTCTGCCTTGCGAGGTCGGCCCTGCCCACAAGCAGGTTGTCCCGCATCGAGGTTGCCTGCTGACTGTAGGTGGCACAGCCTCCAAGGCACAGAACAAGCGTCGCGAGTACTATTCGTCCAGGCAGGCCTGAACAAATCCGGGTAACCATTTGCCCTGTCCTCTCATGTTCTCAGCCACCGAACTTCAGCGTAGAACACTTACCAACGAAGACCGCTTTTCTCGATGGTTTTCTTGATTTTCTTCTGTCCAACCCAGACCTTGCGATTATTCGCCATATCGATCAGCGTCAGATCAACCTGGTAGAAACGGACCTGTTCGCCCGAAACCGCATCGATGATGGTATTGATGGTGCCCTTGAGCATGAAGTCAGCACCAATCTCCTGCCCCATCGCCTTGCGTGTTTCTTCACTGGCGTGCAGATCCTGATCCTTGCGCTCAGTACGAACCTCCTGACGTTCTTCACTGGATGCGACAAATTCAACCTCACCTGAATTGATCAGGGCACGCTCCATATCCGCTATAAATGTCCGCGTATTGATGTGTTCATGACTCAGGTTGCGCACTTCACCGACTATAACGGTCGGGGCTTTTCCCTGCTCCCTGCTGAATTGCGTCAACCAGGAGCGTGACAGGGCATCCTGAATCATTTCATCAGCAACCAGTCTCGAATCGGTGTCATTCCAGTTTCCGCTCAGGTCCGTGACCGAATCCGATTCAACTCGCGTCACCTGCTGGCCGCACGCCGAAAGCCCGGTCAGCACAACCGTGATGATCAGCGTTGAAATAAGGTGCCTGGGTGTCATCAGCTTTACTTGCTCCATAACGGTTCCTTTAGAAGTTTTATATCACGATCATCTGAGAATAGCATGAACTGCGTCACAAAATTGCCATCCACTTGCACAGTGACAGAACTGCAGGTATCTTCGCCGAATGACGCCGATCGACACTCTGCTGCACGCCCGCTGGATCATCCCGGTTACCGATGGCGACCCTTGCCTGCTGGATCACAGCATTGCCATTCAGGAAGACCGCATCGTAGAAATCCTGCCGACAGAAGCCGCCCGAAGCCGCTACCGGGCGAATGTGGAACATGATTTCAGCCGGCACGCGCTGATCCCCGGCCTGATCAATGCCCACACCCACGCAGCCATGAGCCTGTTTCGAGGGCTTTCCGATGATATTCCGCTGATGGACTGGCTGCAGAATCACATCTGGCCCGCCGAATCCAGATGGGTCAACGAGGACTTTGTCCAGTGTGGTACCGAGCTGGCCGTCGCAGAGATGCTGCGCAGTGGGACCACCTGTTTCAACGATATGTATTTTTTTCCGGATATTACCGCGCACGTCGCCAAAAAGGCGGGGATACGTGCCTGTGTCGGTCTTATCGTGATCGATTTTCCGACGGTATGGGCCAGCAGCGCCGATGAATACATCGAAAAAGGGATTGCGGTACACGACAGTTTCCGCAACGACGAACTGATAAGGACGGTTTTCGCGCCGCACGCACCCTACACGGTCTCGGACGAGCCATTGGAAAAAATCCGCAGCTTTGCTCATGAAATGGATATACCGATCACGATGCATGTGCATGAGACCGCGCACGAGGTCGAGGAAGCCCTCGAAAAAACCGGCGTCCGCCCCCTGCAGCGGCTGCACGGACTGGGCCTGTTGAACCCGTCCCTGCTCGCCGTACACATGACACAGCTGCAACAGGATGAAATCGATATTCTGTCGAACAGCGGCTGCCATGTGGTGCACTGTCCCGAGTCAAACCTGAAACTGGCCAGTGGATTCTGCCCGGTATCCGTATTGCACGATCATGGCATCAATATCGCTCTGGGAACCGATGGCGCTGCCAGTAATAACGACCTGGATATGCTCGGCGAGATGCGCTGTGCTGCGCTCGTTGCCAAAGGTGTCGCTGCAGACCCGACGGTATTACCGGCTACTGCAGCCCTGAGGATGGCGACTATCAATGGCGCCATCGCGCTCGGCATCGATGACAGGGTCGGTTCACTGGAAGCAGGCAAACACGCTGATGTGGTTGCCGTCAATATGAACAGCATTGAAACCACTCCGCTGTATGACCCTGTCTCGCATCTGGTATACAGCTGCAGCCGCGAACAGGTATCTGACGTCTGGATTGCCGGCAGGCATGTATTGAAGGACCGCGTGCTCACCGGCCTCGATGAGGATGCGATCAGACGCCAGGCTCAGCAATGGAGTCAGAAAATCGGTTCTGAAGATTGAACCATATCAGCGTAAAATAGCGGCCATGACGAAAACAGAAGCCAACGTTGATCCAACCGAGATCAGGAAGTTCGAGGAACTGGCCTCGCGCTGGTGGGACCGGCAGGGCGAGTTCAAACCGCTGCACGAGATCAACCCGCTCAGACTCGATTTCATCAACACCGGCAGTCCGCTCGACGGGAAACGCGTGCTCGACGTGGGCTGTGGCGGCGGCATCCTGTGTGAAAGCATGGCAACCTGCGGCGCAGACGTAACCGGCACCGATATGGGCAAGGCGCCATTGTCGGTCGCAAGGCTACACGCGATGGAATCCGAACTGGACATCGATTACCAGCAGATCACTGTCGAAGACCTGGCGGCTTCCAGTGCCGAAACATTTGATATCGTGACCTGCATGGAAATGCTTGAACACGTTCCGGATCCCTCATCGGTGATCAACGCCTGCAAGCAGCTGGTAAAACCGGGCGGCTCGATTTACTTTTCAACCATTAATCGCAATCCCAAATCGTTCCTGTTCGCGATAATCGGTGCTGAATACCTGTTGAAGATGTTACCGGCGGGCACACACGACTACAGCAAGTTTATCCGCCCTTCAGAACTCGACCTGTGGTGCCGCGAAGCCGGCCTGGATGTCATCAGTATCCAGGGCATCACCTACAATCCGCTCACCGGCATGTATCGCACCAGCAGGGATATCGACGTGAATTATATGGTGCACTACATCAAGCCTGATTAATATGTCCGGCATCAAGACTGTTCTTTTCGATCTCGACGGCACCCTGGTCGATACCGCTCCGGACATGGCTGCAGCGCTCGATATTCTCTGCCGTGAAGAAAACCAGCCGGTTTTGCCCTATGAAAAGGTGCGCCCCGTCGTCTCCAACGGCAGCATTGCGCTGATCAGGCTTGCGTTCGGCGATGTCGAAGATCAACAAAGACTGGATTATCTGAAGCAACGTTATCTTGATATTTACCAGAAAAATATCTGCATCGATTCAACGACTTTCGAAGGCATTGACAGGGTACTTGAACACCTCGAGCACAACGGGCTGAACTGGGGCGTGGTTACCAACAAGCCGGGCTGGCTGACCCTGCCACTGATGGACCGGTTGCGACTGGTACAGCGTGCGGCGACTATTGTCAGCGGCGATACCACGAACAACAGCAAACCCCATCCCGATCCGATGCATCATGCTTGCGACGAAGCCGACTCGGAATCGGATGAATGCCTCTATGTCGGCGATGCCAGGCGGGATATCGAAGCCGGAAAAAATGCGGGCATGAAAACGCTGGTTGCCAATTATGGCTATATCGATGCAGGGGAAGACGTGAATACCTGGGGTGCCGATGCGATCATCGAGAAACCCGAAGAGATCCTGTTACATCTTTAACCCGCATTTCTCACCAGGATCACGGGAGCAGGCGCAGGACCAAGCCCGAATGTCTCACCAGATGGAAGAGCCCTCACTTGATCTTTGAACCCACAAAGGATTTTGCTCAGTCGGAAATACACAAGGTTATTCCACTCCTTCGCAAAATCCTTTGTGACAAATCCGTCTGGAACGGATTTGGGCCGCAAAGCGACCCCGAAGGGGTGAAATACAGGGATGTATTTCATCAATCCAAATCTCGGCGTGATCATCTCTCCCCCTGGTGAGACATGCGGGCTGGTGTTCGAAAGCGCCGCTCTGGAGCGAAAAGCGTAGCCAAAGCTACGGTTTGAGTGAAGAGCAAGCTTACGGACACGAAGACCAGCCTGAACCGGGATAGGCTTGCTCGAATCACACACTGTATTTCTGATCATCCTGGTTTTCTCCAAAAGACCAATGGCTTATCAGTATCCTACGCCGCCTGGTGAGAAATGCGGGCTAGTCTGCCGCTTCGATGATTTCAAAATCATGGGACAGCTCGACGGACGCTGACAGCATGATCGATACCGAGCAGTATTTTTCTGCGGTCAAATTGACAGCGCGCTCGACCTTCTTCGGATCAAGACCCCTGCCTTTGACGATGTAATGCACGTGAATTCTGGTAAAGACCTTGGGGGTTTGATCTGCACGTTCGGCTTCGATTTCGACCTGGCAATCGGTGATCGCCTGACGTTGACGCTGAAGTATCAGCACCATATCAAACGAAGTGCAGCCGCCGAGTCCCAGCAGCACCATCTCCATCGGACGAACACCCAGATTCCGGCCACCGACCTCGGGGGCACCGTCCATAACGACCGAATGTCCGCTGCCGGACTCACCGACAAAAGACATATGATCAAGCCATTTAACTCTCGCTTTCATATCTGATCCTGTTATTCCGTAGCTATTGCATTCGTTATTTGTCCTGTATGATGACACACATCATCGTCCCGCAGGGAACAGGAAATGAGTATTATTCGTGAAATACCAAAGCTGAATCCATCTCTCGAAAATTTCCTTAAACACGCCCACCGCAAGACCCATGATGCCAAGAAGACCATCATACATGAAGGCGATGTCTCGGATAGCCTGTACTATATCATCGAGGGTTCGGTCAACGTACAGGCTGAAAATGAAGCCGGCGATGAAATCATTCTGGCCCATCTGAATGAAGGCGATTTTTTCGGCGAAGTCGGCCTGTTCAATATTGACCAGAACAATGAAGGCAAACGCACCGCCTGGGTCATCACCCGAACCAGAAGCGTCATCGCGGAAATGAGTTATCACCAGTTCCGCAAGATTGCCAGCGAGGACCCCGCGCTGATGCTGTTGTTAACCAGCCAGATCTTTGGTCGGCTTCGTAGGACCAGCCACAAGGTTCGTGACCTTATCTTCCTGGACGTGAAAGGCCGAATTGCCCACTGCCTGCTGGAACTGGCCAAAGAACCCGATGCAATGACGCACCCGGATGGCATGCAGATCAAAAGCACACGACAGGATATCGCAAAAATGGTTGGTTGCTCCCGCGAAATGGCCGGGCGCGTACTCAAGGAACTGGAAGATGAAAACCTGATTTCCGCGCATGGCAAGACGATTGTGGTTTTTGGTGCCCGCTAGTGGGTATTTGCCACAGAGACACAGAGTACACGGAGATCTTTGAAACAGGCACTCGATCGATTTCAGGCGCGAACATGGCATTGCGCGGCTAATGCCAACGCAATAACAATTCAAATGCTCTGTGTCTCTGCGGCCAACTAACCAAACAACTCTGCCAGTTTTTCACCGGGATCTTCGGCTTTCATGAAGGCCTCGCCCACCAGGAATGCATTCACATTGTGATCGCGCATCAGCGCGACATCTTCCCTGCTATGGATACCGCTTTCGGTGACCACGATGCGATCGTCGGGAATTCTGCCCAGCATATCGAGCGTTGTTGCTAAACGGGTTTCAAAGGTACGCAGGTTCCGGTTATTGATACCTATCAGGCGCGCACCGGTGGCGAGCGCACGTTCCAGTTCGGCATCGTCATGCACTTCCACCAGCACATCCATGTTCAGCTCATGTGCCTGATCCAGCAATGCCTGCAACTGATGATCATCCAGTGCGGCTACGATCAGCAATATGCAGTCGGCATTGATTGCACGCGCCTCAACAACCTGGTAAGGATCGATAATAAAATCCTTGCGAATAACCGGCAGTGAACAGGCGCTTCTGGCCTGCTGCAAATAGTCTTCACCGCCCTGGAAAAAGTCCCTGTCGGTCAGCACCGACAGACAGGTCGCACCATGCTGCTGGTAGCTTGCAGCAATCGTTGCCGGATCGAAATGTTCACGCAATACACCCTTGCTGGGTGAAGCTTTTTTGATTTCGGCAATCACGGCCGATTGCTCATCGGCTATGCGTTCCTCGATCGCGGCGATGAAACCGCGAACGCTGTCAGCCGACTGCGCGCGCTCGGCGAGGGCCTGGATACTGGTGTTCGCAGAACGCTCTTCAACCTCTTCCGCTTTGCGCTGCAGAATCGTATTCAAGATGTCTGCCCGACTGTCAGTCTTCATCAGCGACGTCAGCCACTCGTCGCCTGCACCAGCTGATCAAGCTTGGCGGCGGCCTCACCGCTGGCGATGACTTCGCGGGCACGGCCTACACCTTCGGCAAAGCTGGGCGTCAGACCGGCCGCATAGATGGCTGCACCCGCATTCAGGCAGACGATATCTTTCGCAGGCCCTTCCTCGTTGGCCAGTACCGATCGGATGATGCGCAGACTGTCGGCGGCATCGTCCGCCCTGAGCGTCGACAGGTCTGCGCGTTGCATACCGAAGTCTTCCGGCTGAACCGTATAGGTTGATACCTCGCCGCCTTTCAGCTCTGCAACATGTGTGGCAGAACCGATACTGATTTCATCGAGCCCATCCTCGGCGTGTACCACCATCACGTGATCGCTGCCCAGCTGCTGCAACACATTAGCCAGCGGCTCGACCCAGTCCTTGCTGAATACACCCAGCACCTGGTTCGGTGCCCCGGCAGGATTGGTCAACGGCCCCAGTACATTAAATATGGTTCTTACCGCCATCTCGCGCCGTGGCCCGATGGCATGCTTCATTGCACTGTGATGCATCGGCGCAAACATGAAGCCGACACCGATATCATTGACACAGGCTGCAACCTGTTCCGGTGTCAGCTCAAGATTAACGCCTGCCGCCTCGAGCACATCTGCGCTGCCGGATTTACTGGAGACTGAACGGTTGCCGTGTTTCGCAACCCTGCCGCCGGCGGCCGCGACAACAAAAGCGCTGGCCGTCGAAATATTGAAACTGCCCGACGCGTCGCCACCGGTACCGCAGGTATCGACCAGCTTGTCTTTGTTTACTTCAACTTTCGTAGACAGATCACGCATGACCGTGGCGGCAGCGGCCACCTCTTCCACGGTTTCGCCTTTCATGCGCAGCCCGATCAGAAAACCGCCGACCTGTGCGGGTGTTGCTTCGCCAGTCATAATCAGGCGCATTACAGACGCCATCTCATCGGAAGACAGGTTTTTATGTTCGGTGACCGCCTTGATCGCTGTTTGCATATCCATAGTCATCTCGTCGTATTAATTAACTCATTAGAAAATTCTTAAGCAAATCATGCCCGTGTTCAGTAAGGATGGATTCAGGGTGAAACTGTACACCTTCTACCGCAAGCTCTTTGTGCCGGACACCCATGATTTCATCCATCCCGCCATTCTCATCCTCGGTCCAGGCGGTAATTTCGAGGCAGTCAGGCAAGGTATTCTTGTCGATCACCAGTGAATGGTAGCGGGTCGCGGTATAGGGATTGTCGATACCCGTGAATGCATACTTGCCGGTATGATGCACCCGCGATGTCTTGCCATGCATGATCTCGCGCGCGTGCACAATATCACCGCCATACACCTGGCCAATACTCTGGTGCCCCAGGCACACACCCAGTATCGGTACTTCACCGGCAAACGCACGAATCACATCCATCGATATACCTGCCTCATTAGGCGTGCAGGGCCCCGGAGAAATCATGATTCGCTCAGGCTCCATCGCCTCGAGTTCATCAACCGAGACACCGTCGTTACGGTACACCCTGACATCCGCACCCAGCTCACCCAGGTATTGCACCAGGTTGTAGGTGAAGGAGTCGTAGTTGTCGATCATTACCAGCATAAAAAACCAATAACCTACTGATTAATATAGGAACAAGATAAGATTTAAACGATTTTACCCGCTTAGACACCCGCTTTTTTGCTGGCTACTAGATCATTACTTGATCGAACCAGAAACGGAAGACGTGCATTTTCACCTAAATCACCAACAACATAAACCGCCGAATCATTTTATCGTGTTCCTCCCTCATATTCGCTTGCAGGACCAGCGGGGGCTTGGCCAGCAGGTTACGCGTGCACCGAAGGCAGGTAACCCCGGGACTGGCTGTGACCGGGTTTCAATATTTTCCTTACTCGGTCAAACCGGCATCAGGAAGCAGCAATGACCCCAGTTTGTTGCGAATGCATGTTCCCTCGCCTGGCGAACTCTCGATCGTCAGCTCACAACCGATGACATCTGCACGGTAGCGCATGACACGCAGCCCAATACCTTCCTTGTCATCATGATGGTATTCAAAACCGCAGCCATCATCCACTACCAGCAGTTGCGCTTCGCCATCATTATCTATCAATAGTTTAATACTGATCGTATTGGCATTCGCATGTTTGATGGCATTGTTTATGGCTTCCTGTGTTATCCGGTACAACTGCATTGCAGCGGTACGGTCCTCAACCAGACCTGGCTGACCCGTGAGATTTTCGAAGCACACCGCGATACCCGTCGCCTTCCGCGTGTCCGCGGCGAGCAACGCCAGCATGTCGGCCAGCCCGCCATTGATCTGTTGCAGCGGCGAAAGCCCATGCGCTATACGGCGTGCCTCATCGATGGCCAGGTTGAGCTGCTCCGAGATTTCTTTGGCAATCTCGGTATGCGGACTATAACTTTCTGCCAGTTTGAGCCTGAGAGAAGCTGCCATCATCGACAGGCCGGTCAGTCTTTGGCCAAGCCCGTCATGGATTTCCCGGCCAATGCGCTCCTGTTCGCTGTTGCGCGCTTTTGCCAGGTCGCTTTGCAGCTGGCGCCGGGCGCTGATGTCACGGGCAATGCCAACGAAAAGACCCATCTGGTCGATTTCACTGACGGTGAGTGCCATCGGAAATTTCGTGCCGTTCTTGCGCAGTCCGACAACAACACGGCGCTGGCAGAAGACCCTGGATTTGCCGGTTTTTCTGTAGTTGGCGATATACCCGTTGTGATGCTCCTGGAACGGCGATGGCATCAGCATGCTGACATTGCAACCGATGGCTTCTTTGGCGCTGTAGCCAAAGGTGTCAACTGCCGCCTGATTAAACTCGCGGACCACACCTCCATCATCGATAATGATAATCGCATCCGGAGCCGTTTCCAGTATGATGCGGCTGCGTTCCTGGCGCTTGTTCAGCTCATCGGTACGTTTTACCAGCTCTTCATTAAGTTGCCGGATTTCCTCGCGTGTCTGCTGACTCGCTGTAAAGTCACGCTCTATTGCGATTGCTCCGATGATTGCATTGTTATCGTCATAAACCGGGTTGATACTCAGCCAGACACGTATGCTGCGCCCGCCCCGGGCCAGGCGATCACTTTCGAGTAGACGCACAGTTTTGCCACGTGCAATGTTATCGAGCAATTCCTGCGCTTCGACCTGTCTTTCTTTTGGGATGAAATCACGGATGTTCATGCTGAGTGCCTGGCTTGCACTGTAACCGTAGATCCGTTGTGCACCGCGGTTCCAGGTGGCAATCTGGCCATTCAGGTCGATCTCGATGATGGCATAGAAGTTATCGTTCAGCAGTGCCGCGAACTGGCGCTGGTAAACCGACCTGTCCTGCGAATATGACTTGAGTTCACCCTCTTCATGGTTCGTCGTTGAGGCCATAATATCGTTATCACTCAAGCTTGAGTGACCACTGCATTGCACGGCGGCTGAGTTCACCGCTAGAACCGAGATTGAGTTTGGCCTTGATGTTGGCTCGATGCGTTTCGACGGTTTTCACGCTGAGAGACAACTTGTCGGCGATCTCACCGGTACGCATACCACGTCCGATGAGATCGAAAATTTCCAGTTCCCGGTTGGACAGACATTCAACTGACCGGTTGTCAGCTGTGGAACCGTTGTTTTTTCCGTCCGGCAACAGCTGTTGTTTCATCTGCTTGCTTAGCCAGATATTGCCATCAAGTATGGTTCGGATCGCGAGTACCACGTTTTCAGCAGCCTCTGACTTGTTGATGTAGCCCATCGCGCCAGCCTTCAGGCTCCGCTCCGCCAGCAGGGATTCGTCATGCATGGACGACACCAGAATGCGTATCACCGGGTTGATCGAATGTATCCGCGGAATTAATTGCAGACCGTTGCCATCGGGCATCGAGATGTCGATGATCGCAAGGTGTGGTATATCGCGCCGTATCAAGGAAATCGCTTGCTCCGTACCACCTGCTTCGCCGCAGACTTCCATATCCGGCTCGCGCTCGATCAATTGCCGCAGACCATTCAGCACAAGGGGGTGATCATCAACGATGAATATTCTATTTGCAGATCGCATATGGGTTAACCGAAAAAAGTAATCTGCTTGTACCAGTAAATCGCCCGGTGTACTGGTCGCAAGCGGCGCCGGTCTCTCGTCGAGCATTTCGACAGAATTAAAGTAACAGTAATCGGCGTCGAAAAAAAGCCAGCCGTCACGGCTGGCTTGAATGTGACAGAGTTGATGTCACGAGCGGGAATATTCGTTCATTCTTATATGCGGATGTTTCTATGTATCAATATTGGCTGCAAGCGTTTTTGTATTCGCTCACCTGTGCTTCGACTACGATCCGCATACCGCGCTTACGCCTGTGATGCTAACTGTGCTGGGCAGCAATCCGGTCGTAAGACTGTTGATTATCCTGCGACAGATTGAACAGCCCGGGCGCCAGGCACTGATGAATTCTCTGTTCCAGGTCGACGCTGCAATTGATAATGCGCACTTTGCATGATTTACGCCAGCTGCGTAAATCGAGCATCATCAACAGCACAAGACCGGAATCAAAAATTCGTTGGGTTTTCTCGAGATCGACGACGATACGGTTTCGGATAGACCCTTGCCCGTACCGGATGGCTTTCATGAAAAGATCGTGAAGCGACAGGTCCAGATTGGCACCAACCTTGATAGTAATCACATAGTCGCGTTGATTGATGTCCAGACTTGCGCCTGTGCCGTGCACTTTGTTGTTATTCGTTTTCTGATGACTGATCACCCTATGCTCCAGCTTTTGGTTTGAATAATTAACGGGGCAGACTTGTTGTCATAGCCGAATATGCCAGCATTTGTTGACATGTTCGGCATGAGCCATCCGTGGCAGTCAGTTCCGTCTGGCATATTATTCTGGCGCCTAAAAGCCTGTAGCTGTATCGGGGATTTTCCTATTTTTTGATGGAAAGGAGAACTGAGAACTATCGCTGCCCAGGCCAGATGCGGTGCCCTGACTGGAACCGCGCTTTACGGATTGGCTGCACTTACACTAGAGCTCGATCCGGATGATATTCGAGAATGACAAAGATCTCATCCACGCGGATGCGCAGGTTCCGTTAAATTTCTGAGAAGAGATTCTGAAAGGACATTGCCTGCAAACCAGGATTAGCCAGGCTCTCAATTTTTTCGGTGAGCCCGAGAGATCAGAACTGGTAACCCTGGATCTAACGCCTAAATATCTTTGTTCTAGTGCGGCTCATTACCAGCATTTCATGACCAACACAAAAACGTCAGATTATGCCTGCATACGGCGAAGCCAGCGGTTCGCCGACGAACACGCCCTGTCCCGGCCAGGCCACGCTTTTCCAGTAGGCCTCGATCAGGGTTTCACCGCGCGTATAGCGATCGATGACGACGCCAGGATGAGGGAATTTCTGCGGAAATGCACAGGGTTCAACCACAGTGCCATAACTGGCGGTAGCGCCTGCATCCAGCCATCGCAGTATACTCATCTGACGACCGCCAAACAGCACGCCGCCTGCCGATGTCAGATGATCAGCGATCGCGCCACCGACAAACCGGTTGGTTTCTATCTTGTCTACCCGCACCTTGCCGGTGATATAAAACAGCACGTCATCCCTGCCGGTCAGCGCATCCGTACTCTCTATCTTTATGTCGATACGCTTCCCCAGCTGTTCAGCGGCGGATGGAAAGAAATGCGATCGTACGTTTCTGGCCTTGTCACTGGTACTGACCAGATACGCCGTCCCTTTCGGATACGATGCATCCGCTTTCACACCGCGATCGATCATGTCCTGTATCTGCTCCAGCGAACTGCCGGCAAGCATCATGCTCGGTCGCATACCATAGTCACGCCAGGGTGTACGCGTAGCAGAATTGAAGTAGGCGCTCTGGCGGGTGCTGTTGCAACCCTTTGCGCAGTAGGCCTCGTCAAAACCGAACGCAAAGGCACTGGTGATCGACATGCAGCCCGCCCTGAACGGCCGCGACCATGCCAGCGCATAGAACTGTACATACGCTGGCGTACTGTTTCTTACCTGCTGATAGATTTTTTTGAATTTCTCAGCGCCGATACGATTTTTGCCGACCGGCATGTTCACCTCGATGACATTTTCATCCGGTATACCTCGCATGACCTGGTAGTAATCAGCGATGCGCCGGCTCTGGGGGTCATCCTTGTTGACCACAATGGCGAGCTGTTGTGCAACCGATATTGCAGCAGCCGGTGATGACACCCACGTGACTGTGAGCACAAAAATAAAAAGCCCGGGGAAAGACATCGGCTTACTGCCTTGTATTCAGACCGGCCTCGGCCAGCGCCACGGCACGAAATATGGCGCGCGCCTTGTTCATGGTCTCGGCCCATTCGTTTTCAGGCACCGAATCATACACAATGCCCGCGCCTGCCTGGATCGACAACTGCTGGTCCTTGATCACGGCTGTTCGAATGGCTATCGCGGTATCCATGTTGCCGTTCCATGACAGATAGCCGACAGCACCGGAGTAGATACCGCGTTTGACCGGCTCGAACTCGTCGATAATTTCCATCGCCCGGATCTTTGGTGCACCACTGACGGTACCGGCCGGGAATGTGGCGCGCAGCACGTCCATCGCGCTCATGCCATCCTGCAGCTGCCCGATCACGTTGGAAACAATGTGCATCACGTGCGAGTAACGTTCCACAATCATCTTTTCGGTCAGTTTCACACTGCCTGTCTTGCTGACACGACCAACATCGTTGCGGCCGAGATCGATCAGCATCAGATGCTCTGCCAGCTCTTTCGGGTCGGCCAGCAGATCCTGTTCCAGCGCCTGGTCGGACGCATCGTCATCGCCACGGGGCCGCGTACCGGCGATCGGCCGCACGGTGATCTGATTGTCTTCGAGGTGAACCAGGATCTCGGGGGAAGAACCGACAACATGATGATCGCCCAGGTCGAGGTAGTACATGTAGGGTGACGGGTTCAGACTGCGCAGGGCACGGTAGAGGTCAACCGGCCTGGCGTGGTACGGAATGGTCAAGCGCTGCGACAGCACAACCTGCATGATGTCCCCGTCGATAATGTACTGCCTGGCCTTTTCGACAGCCGCCTTGAAACCCTCCTCGGTAAAGCCGGAGACGAAATCGGCCTCGTCGACCTGGCGGGGCTCATGGCCCGGCGTTGCCGGCACCGGCCTGTGCAATCCCTGTTCGATCTGCTGCAACCGGTTTTCGCCCTCAGCCAGTGCACTGGGCTGATGCGGGTCAACATGCACGATGATATACAGCTTGCCGGACAGGTTATCGAAAACGATCACCTCGTCCGAGACCATCAGTAAAATATCGGGCGTCGCCAGCGGGTCCGGCTTGTCACCGTGATCCAGCCGCGACTCGATATAGGCGATGGTTTCATAGCCAAAATAGCCCACCAGGCCGCCGGTAAAACGCGGCAGATCAATATCCTCGTGGACCTGGTAACTTTGCTGGTACTGCGTGATCCAGTCCAGCGGATCATCCACCTGTTCTTCAGCGGTTATCTCACCGTCGACTTCGGTGATCACCTTGCGCCCGTAGACCTTGATCACGGTCCGGCACGGCAGACCGATGATGGAGTAACGCCCCCATTTCTCACCACCCTGAACGGACTCGAAAAGATAGGAATACGGCGCATTCGCCAGTTTTAGATAGGTACTGAGAGGTGTGTCGAGATCAGCGAGCACTTCGCGTACCAGCGGTACACGGTTACATCCGGTGCTTTTGAGTTGATCGATTAAGGTGTTTTTATCAGTTTCAGATGACATAACATTTTCCAGTACAAAATTTCACAGGCGCAGGACACAACGACTCACCATCGCCAGCTGAAGCGTGTTGCCTGTCTGCTTTGTACGGAAAATGTATTCATGAACGCATATTAGATGACTGCGGCGGATGTTACCAGTCCACGATGTCCTTGATCTCAGCCATGGAATCAATCACCGCATCGGGATTGGAATCACGTATGTCCTCACCATGGTTGTAACCATAGGACATGCACACAATCCGGAAACCGGCTGCGCGCGCAGCTTTGACATCACTCATGGAGTCGCCCAGCATCAGCGATGCCTGCGGCTCGGTTTCAAGCTGCTCTGCCGCCACCAGCAATGGCAGTGGATCCGGCTTTTTACGCGCCACTGTATCGCCGGAAATCACAACCTCGAAATAGTCACGCACACCGAGGTCCTGCAGCAGAGGCAGTGTGAACTGGCTGGCCTTGTTGGTCACGCAGCCCAGGCGCACGCCGGTCGTTTGCAGAAATTCCAGCGCCTCTTTGACCCCCGGGTACAGACAACTGCG
>CP070838.1:1517475-1521256 GCA_020341835.1 Thiotrichales bacterium
GAAATTTCAAACGACTCTGACCCTTTTGAATTTTAATTCGCGGCTAAAGCCGCTCCTACCGGTCCTTCCCCGCCCGATACAGCCGAACCAGCTCTCACTGGACCGAATCAAATTGGTCATCTGCGATTCAATTCATTAATATGCTGTAAACGATCCATTCAATAACGTCGAACGGAGCACGACATGATTCACGTTGACAGGATGTCAACTCGCTTACCCTCACCACGCGAGACTCGTACAAACTCCCGGTCATGATACGTCTGGCCAAGGTCTTCACCCGCGCTCTGGCTGGCATCAACGCGCCAGAAGTCGTCGTCGAAGTGCATATCGCAAACGGCCTGCCGGCATTATCCATCGTCGGTCTGCCTGAAGCGGCCGTGCGTGAAAGCAAGGATCGTGTTCGAGCGGCGATACAGAATTCTCAGTTCGAATTTCCGGCGAGGCGCATCACCATCAATCTTGCGCCTGCAGATCTACCCAAGGACGGCGGCCGTTATGATCTGCCTATTGCGCTTGGCATTCTCGCCGCCTCCAGTCAGATCAAAACCAGCGGGCTCGAATCGCACGAATTTCATGGCGAACTGGCGCTCTCGGGCCATTTACGCCCGGTAACCGGCAGCCTCCCGGCCGCCCTGGGCGCACGCGCCAGCGGCCGCAAGCTTATTCTGCCGGAGGCAAACGCCCGCGAAGCGGCCCTGGTTGACAAGGTCGAGGTGTACGCTGCCACCAGCCTGCTGGAAATCTGCCGGCACCTGCAGGATCAGGGAAACCTGCGCCAACCGCCGGCACCGTCGCAACATCAGGGCGAGGGCGACAGCATCCCCGACATGTCTGACGTCCGGGGCCAGTACCGGGCACGCCGGGCGCTTGAAATCGCCGCCGCCGGGCGGCACAACATGATCATGATCGGACCACCTGGCACTGGAAAATCAATGCTTGCCAGCCGTCTGCCGGGGATCATGCCACCGATGACAGATGAGCACGCACTGGAAAGCGCTGCCGTGAGTTCGATCAGCCATCATGGCTTTGATCCCGCCGGCTGGAAACAGCGCCCTTTCCGCCACCCGCATCACACGGCTTCCGGCGTGGCACTGGTCGGTGGCGGATCGATACCTTCCCCCGGTGAAATATCGCTCGCACACCACGGCATCCTGTTCCTGGACGAGCTCACAGAATACGATCGACGCGTACTTGACGTATTGCGGGAACCGATGGAGACAGGCAGCATCACCATCTCGCGCGCTGCTCGTCAGGCCGAGTTTCCCGCCCGCTTTCAACTGATCGCGGCTATGAATCCGTGCCCGCAGGGATACAGTTGCGATGGCAAGACCCTGTGCCAGTGCACACCCGATCAGCAGCGGCGACACCGAAACCGGATCTCCGCCCCATTACTCGATCGCATCGACATTCATATCGACGTACCCAGGCTGGATATATCCGTGCTGGATCAAAACAGCCCTGCCAGCGAAAACAGTCATACCATCAGGCAACGTGTGGTACGCGCCTACCAGAAACAACTCGCGCGCGCAGGCAAGTGCAATGCTGAACTGAATTCAGTCGAGCTGGATCAACATTGCCGCATCGATAATGCCGACCAGACCCTGCTCGACAAGGCCGTGGAAAAACTGCAGCTGTCGGCGCGCGCCTATCATCGAATCCTGAAACTTGCGCGTACCATTGCTGACATCGAAGGCAGCGAGACCATTCGACGGGCGCATATCACTGAAGCCATTTCCTACCGTAGCCTCGATCGCTTGATTAACCTTTAATACAACACGGCTATAGACCAAACGAAAACCCACCTGGCCAGTTTGCGATCTTTACGCAAGGCCTCTAATATAGGGCGAAATGCTGAGGCCGATCACTTAACCAGGCAAACACGTGGCTTGCCGACATCCTTCAGGGGGGGGGGCTGTTTGATGTCATCGAATCTACAGCTTGATGAACAGACAGCATCAACACAAAGAGAGTCACTGCGACTCGATTACCAGCGAATCAGAAAAGATTCCGCAGACATCTGTGCACCACTGCAAACAGAAGATTACTGTATTCAGACCATGCCGGATGTCAGCCCCGCCAAATGGCACCTTGCCCACACCAGCTGGTTTTTTGAAACCTTCCTGTTAGTGCCTTTGGCGAAAGATTACCGTTGTTTTGATCCCGCCTATGATCACCTGTTTAATTCTTACTACCTGACGCACGGCACACCCTTCGCGAGGCCTGCCAGAGGGCTGCTGTCCCGGCCGACAGTGGCAGAGGTCTATCAATACCGGGCGGCCATCGACGAAGCCATGCAGGCATTATTCGCAAACCTGTCTGAGCAGGGGTGGGAAAAGGCCGCACCACTGATTACGCTCGGTCTCAATCATGAACAGCAACACCAGGAACTGATGCTGACCGACCTGAAACATGTATTCGCACATAACCCGCTACGTCCACGCTACCGCGACCTGCCCGTTGCAAACAACAACGACGTTGAACCGTTGTCATGGCTACCGGTTGCAGAAGGCATACATGAAATCGGCCATACGGGTAGCGGATTCGGCTACGACAACGAGTTTCCCCGGCACCGGGTATTACTGCGGCCATTCGCACTGGCATCGAGGCCCGTTACAAATGCCGAGTATCTTGAATTCATCAACGACAGGGGTTACAGCAATCCTGCGCTCTGGCTATCGGACGGCTGGGCAACGGTACAGGCAAATAACTGGCGTGCGCCACTCTACTGGGAAGAGCGTGACGGCGAATGGTGGCACATGACCCTTGCCGGTATGCGGCCGGTTGATATGCATGCGCCGGTCTGTCATGTCAGCCAGTACGAGGCCGTGGCCTATGCGAACTGGACAGGTGATCGTCTGGCCACCGAATTCGAGTGGGAAACTTCCGTTGCAGGTATGGCAATTGAAGGCAACTTCAGAGACACGGATTATTTGCAGCCGGTCGCCGCCAGCAACCGGTCGACGCTGCAACAATGTTATGGCGACGTCTGGGAGTGGACCGCGAGTGCCTACGCGCCCTACCCGGGTTACCGCATACCGGAAGGCACCGTTGGAGAGTACAATGGCAAGTTCATGTCCAGCCAGGCTGTACTTCGCGGTGGTTCATGTGTAACCTCGGCCGACCATATTCGCAGCAGCTATCGCAACTTTTTTTATCCGAAAGACCGCTGGCAATTTTCCGGCATACGCCTGGCGCGTGACCTGTGACATCACCAGCCATCAAGTTTTATGACGCCCATCCCGGGACTGACGATCTCCGACGCGAGGTTCTGGCCGGCCTCGCTGCCTCACCCAAGGTGATACCCCCCAAGTTCTTTTATGATCAACGCGGCTCGGAACTGTTCGACGCAATATGCGAACTTCCCGAGTACTATCAAACCAGGACTGAAATGCAGATTTTGCGTCTCTGCGTCGCAGATCTTGTTGAATTTATCGGACCCGATTGCCTTCTGGTCGAACTGGGCAGTGGTGCAAGCAAAAAGGTACGGCTACTGCTGGAAGAGCTCCGTCCATCAAGTTATCTGGGCGTCGATATATCAAAGGAGTTTTTGATGCACTCGACCCGGATGCTGGCCTCGGACTATCCCTGGCTGGACGTCCACGCAGCCTGCGTCGACTTCAGCCATTCACTGGATATACCGCATTGCGGGACATTTGATCACAAGGTCACTTTTTTTCCCGGCTCAAGCATCGGCAACTTTGACCCGGAAGACGCGATTAAACTGTTAAGACATATCGCGGAAATGATGCAGATGAACGGACATTTGATAATAGGCGTTGAT
>CP070838.1:1521356-1525070 GCA_020341835.1 Thiotrichales bacterium
AGGTTACCGTATCGGTAACAGGCTCTACTGATTCGCAGATCGCGCCAGTACGCGTGGGCGAAGTCACTATTCTCGAATTCGTACAATAATTAACGGATAAACCGTGCCTGCTCCGGTTCGACGACTGGAGCAGGCACTCGATCCATAAGTTTCGAGATTTCACACAGTAGCCTGTTCAAAGACGTCGCTCCGTCAAGATGATCTGCGCAGAAAGAATCCTCTTGCCGAAAATTTCACGGTATTGACCTGAGGCTCGATATCCACCGGAAATCGGTCAATAGACATCCGTGCCGGCATTGATTAACATCCCCGCTTTAGTGGCCAGGCGCCTGTATTCGAGAGCGCCGATACTGAGATTTCAGTTGGATAATGCGGTTTCACCTGTCTCCATCACCGGTAGATAGTCAGAAGCCTTAACCGGGCTGAATGATCAGGCGCAGGCTATACTGGTAGTATGCACATCGATCAATTTCCACTTCTTTAAGTCCATATCGCAGAGTGACAAGGAGATTTTACAATGAACAATGATACAAACGTGACCTGGCATGAGCACAGCGTTACACGGGATATGCGGGAAAACAGGAACGGCCATAAGGGTTGCGTGATCTGGTTTACCGGTTTGAGCGGATCGGGCAAGAGCACGGTCGCGAATACGCTGGACCACATGCTTCACCATGCCGGTTACCAGAGCGTCGTGCTCGATGGCGACAACGTGCGTCACGGGCTCAATGCCGGGGCCGGGATGTTGCGCGATACTCACGGTGAAAAGTTCTCGCAACGTTTTGGGCTGGGGTTTTCAGCAATCGACCGCGAAGAGAATATTCGACGCATTGGTGCGGTGGCGGAAATCTTTGCAACAACAGGCGTGATAGCACTTACCGCTTTTATCAGTCCTTACCGTGCCGATCGGGACAAGGTGCGCAATACATTGAATGGCGGCGAGTTTATCGAGATATTCGTCGATGCGCCGCTTGAAGTGTGCGAACAGCGCGACCCCAAGGGGCTGTACAAGAAAGCACGTGCCGGTGAATTAAAGGGATTTACCGGTATTGACGATCCTTACGAAGCACCGCTGGCACCGGAACTGGTGTTGCAGGCTGCGGAAAAAACACCAGATATTCTCGCTGCAGAAATCATGGCTTATTTGAAGGACAACGGGTTTCTCAGTTATGAATTGCTGCGCCGGGCTTGAAGATTGCGGTGGTGGTGCAACACGTTCCGGTAACAGGTGCCTGTATTCCCCGGTATTAGATCCCGGATTCCAGCTCGCATTAGCGGCGATTTAAGGGTTTTCTACCGTAACGATGACCCATAGTAAAAACGGCAGTCGATGTGACTGCCGTTTTTATTTTGCCAGTTAAGCAGGATTATTATCCTTTGGTTTGCTCCGTCACATCCACATAGAGCTTCAGCTTCTGACCCGGCTGCAAATATTTGCCCTCGATCGTGTTCCAGCGATGCAGGTCGGAAACACTGACGCTGTAGCGACTGGCGATCCGCGATAACGAATCACCACTTCTGACGGTGTAGTGTATCGGCTGAATCGTGCGTGAAGGTTTGTGTTTGGAACTGCCCTTGGTCCAGACTACCAGCTTCTGTCCCTTGCGCAGCGGGTCCTTGACCGCCATGCCGTTCCATTTGGCCAGGCTGTGCATGTTCACGTTGTACTTGCGGGAGATGGACCAGAAGCTTTCACCGTTCTGCACATAGTGATTCACGCGCGTCTTGTTCTTCTTGCCGTTGGACTGGATCGCCTTGAGGCGTTGTGTCGAGCTCAGCGTGTAACTCGACTGACCGCGGCTGGCAACCGGGATCAGCAGGTGTTTGCCGGCACGGATATTGTTGCCGCTAATGTTGTTGATCTTGCGCAGTTCCTTGACGGTCGTATTGTATTTGACCGCGATGTGACTGAGTGTTTCGCCGTTTTTGATCTTGTGGCGTTTCCACTGTATACGCTGATCATCTGGCAGCAGCGCCAGGTTGGCCTTGAAGATTTCTGCGTTGTCGTAGGGCAGCAGCAGCGTGTGCGGCCCATCCGGCGAAGTGGCCCAGCGGTTGAAGGCCGGGTTGTACTCGTACAGCGTGTCAACATCCAGTTCGGCCAGTTCTGCAGCCAGCGCAAGGTCAATCTGTGACTCGGTATCGACCTGGACGAAGCCCGGTGCGTCCGGGATGCAGCGCAAGCCGACACCGTAGAGTTCGGGTTTTTCCACGAGTTCCTTTAATGCCATCAGCTTGGGCACATAGGCGCGTGTTTCCTTCGGCAGTTTCAAATGCCAGAAATCGGTTGGTTTGCCCTTTTTCTTGTTCTTGCGGATTGCGCGCTGGACAGTGCCTGAACCCGAGTTGTAGGCAGCGAGTGCCAGCGTCCAGTCACCATCGAACAGCTTGTTCAGGTTCTGCAGATACGACAGTGCTGCCTGGGTAGAAGCGTAGATATCACGTCGTCCGTCATACCACCAGGTCTGTTCCAGGCCATACAGTCGCCCGGTTGAAGGTATGAACTGCCAGATGCCGGCAGCACGGCCGTGCGAATAGGCGAATGGCTGGTACGCGCTTTCAACGATCGGCAGCAACACCAGCTCGGTTGGCATGTCGCGCTTTTCGGCTTCTTCCAGTATGTAATGGATAAACGGTTCCGCGCGCGTCATCGTGCGGTACAGGTATTCGGGGTGCCTGGCGTACCAGGCCAGCTCGGACTGCACCCAGGGGTGATCCAGGTGGGTGTCAATCTTGAAGCCATCGCGAACGCGTGGCCAGATGCTGTGAGTCGGGTATTGCTGCAGTTCGAAAGGATCAGGCTCGTCCATTTCGAGCGATGCCATCGGCTCGATCGACATGACCTGCTGCTGAATTTCCTTCAGCAGCTGTTGCTCTGTCGCCATATCTTTGGCAATCAGAAGGTCCTCTTCAGACGCATTCTTGGTCTGATCCTGATAGCATCCGGCGAGTAACAAGGTGCAAAGTGCCGGGATGCCTATATGTGATATAGGTTGATTTTTTTTATTCAAAACAAGATAGTTGGCAGTTAAATTTAATTGAATTTATTATTTATGATTTTAGTATCAATTATAGCCGGGAAGTGGAAAAATCCGTTCCACGGCCACTATTATTCCACATTTTTCCGTGCTTGACATGTGGCTTTTACTACGACTTTAGGACAACAGAAATCAGTGAAAAATCCCGTTGAAATTTATACAGATGGCGCCTGCCGCGGAAATCCCGGCCCCGGCGGCTGGGGCGTCAGCCTGCGCTACAACGGCACCCAGAAGGATATGCACGGGGGGGAGCTGAAAACCACCAATAACCGCATGGAGCTGATGGCCGCGATCACCGGCCTCGAGGCGCTGACCCGGCCCTGCAAGGTGAAACTTTATACCGATTCAAAGTATGTGCTCGATGGCATCACCAGCTGGATGGCGGCCTGGAAGCAACGCGGCTGGAAAACGGCGAACAGGAAGCCGGTAAAAAACGTCGAACTCTGGCAGCGTCTGGATGCAGCTACCAATGACCACGACATTCAGTGGGTCTGGGTAAAAGGCCACTCGGGCGACGAGGGCAACGAGCGTGCCGACGAGCTGGCGAACATAGCCATCGATGAACTGCTGTCGAAGTGACTTTTTTTAGTCCGCTAATGAACGCGAATAGGCTTCATTTGTCGTCATTCCGGTGTGTTTTAAGCCGGACTAAATCTGCCTGCAGCAGATTTGAACA
>CP070838.1:1525170-1538994 GCA_020341835.1 Thiotrichales bacterium
GCATGTGCGAGTGACTGTTCGGTAATATCTACACCGCTCAACATGCGGGCAATCTCTTCTATACGTTCATTACTGGTCAGCGGATACACATTGGTTTGCGTTTGTTCGCGTTCCGACTTCTTCTGCACGCGTAAATGTTGATGTGCTTGAGAGGCGACTTGCGGTAAATGGGTGATGCAGACCACCTGGTTTGTCTTGCCGAGCAGGCGCAGCTGTTTGCCAACAATTTCTGCGATACCGCCACCAACACCGCTGTCAACTTCATCGAAGATCATCGTCGGTATCCGGCACTGTGCTGCCGTGATCATCTGGATGGCCAGGCTGATTCTGGCGAGCTCGCCTCCCGATGCGACACGGGCCAGCGGCCGGCAGGCCTGCCCCGTATTGGCGCTGACGGTAAATTCGATTTTGTCGTGTCCGTTGGCGGAGGCTGTGTCACATTCACTGCTGACTTCGACAATGAACTGTCCACCTTTCATCCCCAGCGTCTGCATTGCGGCCGTGATCGCCTTGTTCAGTTTGCCGGCCGCACGTTTCCTGCTGGCGCTGAGCTTGTTGGCGGATTCGTGGTAATCCTTTTCCAGCTCGGCGAACTGCCGGCGTAACTCATCGAGTCGCTCATCTGCGTGCGTGATGTCGTTCAGTTCACTGGCGAGCTGCTGGTGCATTGCCGGCAGCTGGTCAGGCTCGACACGGTGTTTTCTCGCCAGGTCAAGAATGCTTTGAATGCGTTGTTCAATCGAGGCAAGCTCGGCCGGATTGAGCTCGACATCTTCGACATGACTGCGCAGCTGGGCGGCGCACTCCTCAAGCTGTACGCTGGCTTCCTGCATCATGTCGATGGCAGGTTGTATGTCGCTGTCGATCTCGGCAATTTCTGCAAGCGTGGAAACATGGTGCGACAGGCGTGACAGTATATTGGTTTCCTCGTCTTCATACAGATCGCTGATTGCCTGGTAGAGGGTCGAGGTAATTTTTTCGGCATTGGCCATGCGCGAGTGTCTTTCATTGAGTTCGTCATACTCGTTTTCGGCAAGCGCCAGCGCATCCAGCTCCTGAGTCTGAAAGCGGAGCAGGTCAATCCGGTTGTCCCGCTCGTTCGTATCCTGCAGCAGTTGCTGCAGCACGCGCTCCGTGGCTTTCAGTTTTTCGTAAGTATTACTGACATTGTCGACCAGGGTCTGATGATTTGCGTAATCGTCGAGCAGCTGTCGCTGTGCAGCGCTTTTCATCAGAGACTGGTGCTCATGCTGCCCATGGATATCAATAAGTCGTTCGCCGAGTTCTCGCAGGGTTTGAACATTGACCGGACTGTCATTGATAAAAGCGCGGGAACGCCCGTCTCTGGCGATGCGTCGGCGCAGGATGCACTCGCCATCCTGATCGAGTTCGTGGTCCTGGAGCCAGCGCGCTGCTGCGGGAATGTTGCCGGTGTCGAATCCGGCCGTGATATCGGCATGATCCCTGGACTGTTTGATGCTGCCGCTGTCAGCGCGGTCACCGAGTACCAGTCCCAGTGCACCGAGCAGAATCGATTTGCCCGCACCGGTTTCGCCGGTCAGTGCCGTCATACCTTCGCTGAACTCGAGCTCGAGTTCATCGATGATGGCGTAGTTTCTGATGCTAAGGCTGGTGAGCATAGTTCAATGTCTGTATGGCGGTGACGATGATCCGGTTGTTCAGGATTTCGCATCCTGTTGCAGTCGATAGAGCAGGTCCAGCGCCTGTTTTGGCGTGAAATTATCCAGCGATATTTCTTTCAGTCTGTCGATAACAGGGTGCTCGCGGTTGGAAAACATTTCCAGCTGGCCGCTGTCCTGATGTTGTTCGACCGAGTGTTGTTCGAGTTCGACCAGTTTTCTGCGTGCCAGCTGGATCGCATCGGGTGGGACGCCGGCGAGTTGCGCAACCTGGAGGCCATAGCTTTGATTCGCGGGTCCAGGCTTGACGTTGTGCAGAAACACGATCCTGTCGCCGTGTTCAACCGCGTCGATGTGGACATTGATGATGCCGGCCATTTCGTCGGGCAGGGCAGTGAGCTCGAAATAATGGGTCGCGAACAGGGTGTAGGATTTGTTGATCATCGCCAGATGGTGAGCACATGCCCAGGCCAGCGACAGGCCGTCGAAGGTGCTGGTGCCGCGCCCGATTTCGTCCATCAACACCAGGCTGTCCGCGGTTGCATTGTTCAGAATATTGGCGGCCTCGGTCATTTCGACCATGAAGGTCGAGCGCCCGCTGGCGAGGTCATCCGACGAGCCGATTCGGGTAAAGATTCGATCGACCGGGCCGATGCGTGCGCTTTCGGCGGGTACGTAACTGCCAATGTAAGCGAGCAGGACGATCAGTGCTGTCTGGCGCATGTAGGTTGATTTACCACCCATGTTCGGTCCGGTGATAATGTTCATGCGCTTCTTGTCACTGAGCAGGGTATCGTTGGGGATGAAGGCTTCGTCGCGTACCTTTTCGACCACGGCATGGCGACCGCCCCTGATATGAATGCCGGATTCGCTGCTGAGTTCAGGGCAGCAGTAGTTCAGCGTCTCTGCGCGTTCGGCAAGCGTACACAGGCAGTCCAGTTCGGACAGGCCCCTGGCACAGCTCTGCAGTTCGGTCAGTGAGCGCAGCAATTGATCCAGCAGATCATCGTAAAGCGATTTTTCCAGTGCCAGTGCGCGTTCGCGCGCGCTCAATACCTTGTCCTCATAGTCCTTGAGCTCTGCAGTGATGAAGCGCTCGGTGTTTTTCAGTGTCTGCCGCCGTGTGTAATCTTCCGGTACCTGCTCGGATTGCAGCCGGCTGATTTCAATGTAGTAGCCGTGCACCTTGTTGTAACTGACCTTGAGCGTCTTGATGCCGCTGCGTTCACGCTCGCGTTGTTCGAGTGCGACCAGAAAATCATCGGCGTTCTTGCCCAGTGCGCGCAACTCGTCGAGTTCGGCGTTATAGCCTTCGGCAATAACGCCGCCGTCGCGCAACACCACCGGCGGGTTGTCCCTGATCGCGGCCTCCAGCAACAACGCGATATCGGGATGTTCGCCGATGTCCCTTGCCAGGCTGAGCAGCAAGGGTGAATGACACTGCTGCAGGCTTTGCCGGATTCCAGGCAACGCACGGATCGACAGCTTCAGGGTTTCGAGATCACGCGGACGCGCTGATTTGAGCGCCACGCGGCTCATGATACGCTCAATATCGCCAATCGCGTGAAGTTGCTGGCGGATATCGACAAAGTAACCGGAGTCGAGCAACTCGGCGATGCACTGATGCCTTGCCTGCAGGATATCGATGTTACGCAGGGGACTGTGCAGCCAGCGCCGCAGACAGCGACTGCCCATCGAGGTAATGGTTTTGTCGATCACCGATGTCAGCGTATGATCGGTGCCGCCGGACAGGTTGAACTCGATTTCCAGATTGCGCCGGCTGGCCGCATCCAGCAGCACGGCGTCAGCGGTATTTTCCACCCGTAACGTCGAGATATGCGGCAGCGCCGATCGCTGGGTATTCTGTACATACTGCATCAGGCAGCCGGCCGCCATGATCGCGTGGGTCAGATCGTCGCAGCCGAAGCCGCTCAGGTCACGGGTTCCGAACTGCTCGTTCAACACGCGCCGGGCGGCGTCGATTTCGTACCACCAGGGCGGCTGCTTGCGGACGGTATTTTTCGCCGGCGATTTTTCAATGAATTCGAGCAGCACGTCGTCTTCAGAAAGCAGCAGTTCCGCAGGCTGCAGGCGCTCGATTTCGGCATGCAGCGTTTCGACAGAATCGAGCTCCATCAGGCTGAAGCGCCCGGAAGTGATATCCAGTATCGCGATACCGATGTGGTCGTTGCCGGAGCAGGCCGCCAGCAGCAGGTTGTCCTTGCGATCATCGAGCATGGCTTCATCGGTGACGGTACCGGGCGTCACGATGCGCAGCACTTCCCGTTCGACCGGCCCCTTGCTCGCAGCCGGGTCACTGGTCTGCTCGCAGATGGCAACCGACTCACCCAGTTTGATCAGGCGAGACAGGTAGTTCTCGGCGGCATGGTGCGGCACACCCGCCATCGGTATTGGCTGTCCGGCAGACTGTCCGCGCGCAGTGAGGGTGATATCCAGCAATCTTGCGGCCTTGCGGGCATCGTCAAAAAACAGTTCGTAAAAGTCACCCATGCGATAGAACAGCAGGGTGTCGGGATGATCGGCCTTGATGCGCAGATATTGCTGCATCATAGGAGTGTGCCTGGATTTGGCTTCGGTTGGATCGGGTGTTTGTTCGCCCATTGCTCACATCATGAAATAAGTGGGCATAGTGTACTAGAAGTCATTGGCATGAAATAGACATGTCATCTAAAGTTAGTGCCAAATTTATAAAAATTAATCCGGGGATCTGAATGAGTACGACAGAACAGGGCGTACAGGAGCTCGCCAAAAAGCTGGGCGCCCGTTTGTTGATGAAAGGCCTGCGGCTGGCGACCGCGGAGTCGTGCACCGGCGGCTGGATCGCGAAGGTATTGACCGACATCGCCGGCAGCTCCGACTGGTTCGAGGCCGCCGTCGTCAGCTACAGCAACGAATCAAAAAAACATTTCCTCAAGGTGCCGGACGGCGTTTTGCTCGACCACGGGGCGGTCAGTGAAAATACCGTGATCGCGATGCAGCAGGGCCTTTTTCTGGAAACCCGCGCCGATGCCGGCATCAGTGTCAGCGGCATCGCCGGTCCCGGCGGTGGCAGTGAAGAAAAACCGGTCGGCACGGTCTGGATAGCGGTTGGCATGCGCGATCAAATGGTGCATACACAGAAATTCCTGTTTGAAGGTGAAAGGGATCAGGTGCGCCTGCAGGCTGTGGAAGCGTCACTGAAAGCACTGCTGGAACTGGTCGAACGTGGCTGAAAATCACCGGCGCAGGCGCCTGTTTCTGGCATTGTGGCCGGACGATATCACCCGCGCGAAACTGGCCGGGGTGCAGCGCCAGATAGGCATGATCGACCGGCTGAAAACTGCGCGGGCGGTTCCCGCAGCCAATCTTCACATCACCACGCATTTCCTCGGTGCGGTCAGCGACGGGGTCAAAACCCGGCTGGAGCCCCTGCTGTCAGAAGTCCGGGCGCGCCCGTGTACACTGCGTATCGATCGCTGGGGCTATTTCCCGAAAGCGAAGGTGCTGTGGCTGGGGGCCGCGGCGTCACCTGCAGCCTTGACCGAGCTGGTTGAGCAAACACAAACCTGCATCCAGGCCTGCATCGAAGGCTATGCGCAGAAACGTTTTGTACCCCACATCACCGTGTTCAGAAAAGCACGCCATCCACTGGAAGTGGATGATTTTGACCCGATCGAATGGCGCATCGACCGCTTTGCACTGGTCGAGTCGGTGACGCATCCGGAAGGACCGGAGTACACCGTGTTGAAGGAGTGGTTGTTGAGTTAGTCCGCAAATGACGCCAATGACGCAAAGTATACAAAGCGGTTTGTCGGGTAGTTGTAGGAGCGGCTTCAGCCGCGAATGCGCGCGAGAGCAATTTGAGTCCACAGATGAACGCAGATAAACACGGATGATTATGTATGGTGTTTGGCCGCGAACAAAGCAAAAGACGCCACTAATCACCCACTCTATTTTGTTTGGCGTGATTCGCGGCTGAAGCCGCTCCGACAACATCACAGCTGCGCACCCCGTAGGGTGGATTAGGCGCAAGCCGTAATCCACCGCGAACGCCCGGTGCAATACGCTTCGCTATTGCAACCTACGGCCTGCTCCCGCAGGAATGACGAGTAAACAGGAATGCTGTGATCCTGGGTTTTTTGGGGCCCCCTTCAGGCTTGCCGAGGTATTCGCCTTTGGTAGGGCAAATCGGGCAGGGACGCCCGATTTAGCCTTGTGGAGCCCGGACGGCGACTCAAGGCGGCCCGTAGGCAAAGGCGAATGCCGAGGGAACCCGAAGGGCAAGCCGGCCGGGGGTGCCTTTTCTTTTGGTTACTTTTCTTTGGGCAAGCAAAGAAAAGTAACTCGCCCGAGAGGGCGAAATGGTCAGGTGAAAAACAGGATGCAAATTGCTTCGCGGCTGAGGCCGCTCCTGCGAACACACAAATCAAACTTTGCGTTCTTAGCGTCTCAGCGACTTTACGTTAATCAATCTTTAGAATCAGCTAGATCCCGAGCATCGGGTCGAAATCGGTAATCAGGCTTTTCGCGAGAATGATCGCGTCTTCACGGCCATTATGATCCGGGTAGTAGCCTTTGCGCACACCGAGCTGGTGAAAATCCATCGAAATGTACAGCTGGATTGCGATGATATTGGACTGCCTGACTTCAAGCATGATGGTGTCTGCGCCGGACTCTCTGGAGGTCTGCGTCAGATGGTTGAGCATCAGGCGCCCTATGCCTCTGCACTGAAAATCGGGGTGCACGCAAAGATTCAGTACATGTGCTTCAGCACCGCTGAGCATCACTATGCCATAGGCGATGACAGCGTCATTGTGTTCATAAACCCAGCAACTGTAACCGACCCTGATGCAGTCGCGGAAGATGCCCAGCGTCCATGGATGCTCATAAGACGCAATCTCGACATCGATAACCTGGCCCAGGTCATCCGTTGTCATTTCGCGAATATTTTCACCGCGAGCAAGATGGGCTCGCATACTGTCAGGTTGAACTGCCATGATTTTTCAACAACATTTTCACACGTTTCAGATCCTGCCACGATTTGCGCTTGTCAACAGGTTTACGCAACAGGTAGGCGGGGTGATACGTCACAACCAGCGGTATACCTGCGTAACTGTGCTGCCTGCTACGCAACGCACCGAGACTCCGGTCTGTATTCAACAGGTTATGCGCAGCAATGCGCCCGAGCGCAAGTATAACACCCGGTTGTAACAGTTCGATTTGCTGCTGCAACCAGCTGTTACAGGCGGCAGCCTCTTCCGGTTTCGGGTCACGGTTGTTGGGCGGACGGCATTTCAGAATGTTGGCGATATAGACCTGCTCGCGTTGAAAACCGATAGCCGCGAGCATTGCATTCAGCAGTTGCCCGGCACGACCGACAAAAGGCTCGCCCTGAAGATCCTCATCCCGCCCCGGCGCTTCGCCAATGATCAGCAAATCAGCCACAGGGCTGCCGACACCAAAAACCGTCTGGGTACGCGATGTATGCAGTTCACACAGGGTACAGTCGCTGACAGCCTGCTGGAGTTGCTGCCAGACCGTTTCATCGTTTCCGGACCCGGCTGTACCTGTTTCGACGACAGCACTGGCGTCACCAGGCTGCGGTTCAAGCGACTGCCAGACCTGGACACCCATCGTATCCAGGTAGTAGCGGCGCAGATCCTCCGCCAGCATACAACCAGCCTGACTGTTATCGTTGACCGGCATCACGACCCCGTCCTAGACGTCACCATGTTGCGGATGTTCACGCGCCTCTGACTGCATCAGCTTGTTAAGCGCGTTGATATAAGCATGGGCCGAGGCGATGACGATATCCGTATCCGCCCCCTGGCCGTTGACTATACGCCCGGATTTTTCCAGCCTGACCGTCACTTCACCCTGGGCATCAGTACCGCTGGTGATGTTGTTCACCGAGTACAGCTGCAAATTCGTTTCGCTATGCACCACCGACTCGATCGCCCTGAAAGCCGCGTCGACGGGCCCACTGCCATCGGACGCCGCCCTGACCTCCTTGCCATCGATTTTCAGCACCAGCGTCGCGTTCGGCGTTTCCCCGGTCTCTGAGCATACGTGAAGACTGAGCATCTGAAAGCGCTCATTCTCGATCGCCCAGTTACTGTCGGCGACCAGTGCCTGCAGATCCTCGTCATACACTTCATGCTTCTTGTCTGCCAGGTCCTTGAAGCGCGAAAAAGCCGCATTGAGTTCATGTTCCGTATTGAACTCGACATTGAGTTCCTGCAAGCGTGTCTTGAATGCGTTCCTTCCGGAATGCTTGCCAAGTACGATGCGGTTGGCTGCCCAGCCGACATCCTGCGCACGCATGATTTCGTAGGTTTCCCTGCTCTTGAGCACACCATCCTGGTGAATTCCGGATTCATGCGCAAACGCATTTGCACCAACAATGGCCTTGTTAGGCTGGACCGGAAAACCGGTAACACCGGAAACCAGTCGCGAGCAGGGCACGATCTGGGTCGCATCCAGCGTGGTATCGCAACCGAATATATCCTGGCGGGTGCGAACCGCCATCACCACTTCCTCGAGAGAGGCATTACCCGCGCGTTCGCCCAGGCCGTTAATCGTGCATTCGACCTGCCGTGCGCCGTTGAGTACGGCAGAGAGTGAATTACCGACCGCAAGACCGAGGTCATTATGGCAGTGGACCGAGAAGATCGCCCTGTCGGAATTCGGGATGCGTTCAATCAGGGTCCGGATCAGCTCCCCGAACTGGTGCGGGATATTGTAGCCGACCGTATCGGGTATATTGATCGTGCTGGCACCGGCATCGATCACAGCTTCGATAATACGGCACAGAAACTCGGTCTCCGAGCGTCCGGCATCTTCCGGGGAAAATTCGACATTATCGGTAAAACTGCGCGCCTGCCTGACCGATCTCACCGCCTGTTCGATCACCTGTTCAGGCTGCATACGCAGCTTTTTCTCCATGTGAATCGGCGATGTCGCGATGAAGGTGTGGATTCTCGCTGAGCTGGCCTGCCTGAGTGCTTCGCCCGCTCGATTGATATCCTTCTCGAGCGCACGCGCCAGACCGCAGACGGTACTGTCCTTGATGATTTTGGCAACCGCCTCGACGGATTCGAAATCCCCCTGACTGGCGATCGGAAACCCGGCTTCGATGACATCGACGCGCATACGTTCGAGTGCCCTGGCGATACGCACCTTTTCATCCCTCGTCATGGAAGCGCCGGGGCTTTGTTCTCCATCACGAAGTGTTGTATCAAATATGACAAGTTTGTCGTTACTCATGACCTGCTCCGCATAATGTTGCGATTTTACTACTGATAGGGGTTGCGTATCGCCTCGCCAGGGCTGTCTATTCTGCCTTACGGCAGTAGCAGGTAATCAGGCAGGAAAACAGGCAGGCAGGCAGCCACAAACTTGCCCGCTTCTGAACGAGCTTCATTATGATATGAGGCAACTTGTGGTGTCGGACAGTTCATCGGCTGTATTTACAATTAAGGTACCTGTGCCGGTAAATATAGCGACTCTAAAACCAATTAACAAGTACCGGTTCAGGAGTCGGTTTTTTGCGAGCGCTTGCGCAAACGACGCATGACGGCGATTAACGGACCCGACAGGGTATAAAGGAAAAACCCGGTGAACAGCACCACGGGCGGATCAATTGCCGCAAATACGAATACCATGACCACCAGCAGGATGACAAAAAACGGTACCCTGTTCTGGAAATCGATATCCTTGAAACTGTAATAAGACACCTTGCTGACCATCAGGGCGCCGGTAATGACTGTGAGCGGCCACGCCAGGTGCACAACATCAGCCCCATTGATTCCCGCGTCGTGGCACACCCAGACCATGCCGATGATGACGGCCGCCGCCGACGGACTGGGCAACCCCTGGAAATAACGCTTGTCAGTGCTGCTGGCCTTGGTGTTGAACCTGGCCAGGCGCAGGGCCGCTGCCACTGCGTAGATGAAAGCCGCAAGCCAGCCCAGCTTTCCCAGCTGCCAGTTGATATCACGCATCGCTGACAGCGACCATTCATACATGACCAGGGCGGGCGCAAGTCCGAAAGATGCCAGATCCGCCAGGCTGTCGTACTCAGCGCCGAATTCGCTCTGGGTGTTGGTCATACGCGCAACACGACCGTCGACACCATCGAGAATCATCGCGATCAGCACCGCAACGGCGGCCTGCTCGAACTTGTCATTGGTGGCTGCAACTATGGCGTAAAAACCCGAAAAGAACGCGGCAGTGGTAAACAGATTGGGCAACAGGTAGATGCCACGCCTTCTTCGATTTTCGGTCTCTTGTTCCATAGCCAAAGAATAGCCTATTTAAGCAATCACTGAAATAAAAACCGTGGAATCGCAAACCCAACCAGTGCAGAAATCAACGCAAAGGTGCAAGGACGCGGACAACGCAACGCACTATTGCTGGCTATCGCAGGAGCGGCTTCAGCCGCGAACCGTCGATATTCGCGGCTGAAGCCGCTCCTACAAAGAAAAATTCTCTGCGCTTTTGCGTCGAGAAAATTTGGCCTGGTTGTCAGTTAACGGATTTATCGACGATCTTGTTGGCCTTGATCCACGGCATCATACCGCGCAGTTTCGCACCGGTCACTTCGATCGGATGCTGGCGCGTTTTTTCGCGCAGGGCTTCCAGGTTCTTGCCGCCCGCCTTCATTTCTTCAATGAACTCGCGGGCAAATTCACCGCTCTGGATTTCACCCAGAATTTTCTTCATCTCGGCCTTGGTGTTTTCGTTGACCACGCGCGGACCCCGGGTGACATCACCGTATTCGGCGGTATTGGAGATCGAGTAACGCATATCGGCGATACCACCCTGATACATCAGGTCGACGATGAGTTTTAGCTCGTGCAAACATTCAAAGTAGGCCATTTCCGGCTCATAACCGGCTTCGACCAGGGTCTCGAATCCGGCCTGAACCAGCGCGGTTGTGCCGCCGCAGAGTACAGCCTGTTCGCCAAACAGGTCGGTTTCAGTTTCCTCACGGAAAGTGGTTTCAATGATACCGGTACGACCACCACCAACCGCAGAAGCATACGACAGCGAAATATCCTTCGCCGTACCGGATGCATCCTGAAAGACAGCAACCAGGTCAGGGATCCCGCCACCGTTGACGAACTCGCTGCGTACCGTATGACCGGGCGCTTTCGGCGCAATCATGATGACATCGAGATCATCACGCGGCTGGATAGCGCCAAAATGAATGTTGAATCCATGTGCAAAAGCCAGTGCTGCACCCTGCTGGATATTCGGCTCAATGTGTTCCTTGTAAAGTACGGCCTGATGCTCGTCAGGCGCCAACACCATGACAACATCGGCACTGGCAACGGCATCATCGATCGATTTCACGGTCAGACCCGCCTGCTCTGCCTTGGCAGCAGAAGCCGATCCTTCGCGCAGGCCTACGTACACCTCGACACCGGAATCCTTCAGGTTGTTGGCATGTGCATGACCCTGTGACCCATAACCGATAATACTGACTTTCTTGCCCTGGATAATCGACAGGTCACAATCTTTATCGTAATAAATATTCATTTATTGTTTTCCTGATTTAAATTTTTGAAACTTTTAAAGAGGGGTTGCGGTATCAACCAAATGCTTTATCACCGCGACTGATACCTATCAAGCCGGAACGCACCACCTCCAGAATGGAGATGCTGGACAGCGCTTCCATGAATGCATTCAACTTGTCACCGTTGCCCGTAATCTCGATCGTATAGGTCGTATCGGTGACATCGATCACGCTGCCGTGGAAAATATCCACCAGGCGTTTGACTTCATCGCGTTCACCATCGGTGGCATTGACCTTGATCAACATGAGCTCGCGTTCGATATGAACATCCGCGGTCATATCCATCAGCTTCACGACATCAACCAGCTTGTTAAGCTGTTTATTGATCTGCTCGATGATCTCATCGGTGCCTGTGGTGACAATGGTCATACGTGACAACGACGGGTCATCGGTTGGCGCAACCGACAACGACTCGATATTGTAGGCACGTGCCGAAAAAAGTCCCGCAACCCGCGACAGCGCACCCGATTCATTCTCCAGCAATATTGAAATGATATGTCTCATTGTGCTTACACCAGTATCATTTCATTCAATCCTGCGCCTGCAGGAATCATGGGATAGACGTTTTCCGTTTTGTCCGTGATGAAATCGAGGAATACCAGTTCATCCTTGCGAGCCAGCGCCTCTTCCAGCGCTCCCCTGACATCCGCCGGTCTGGTGATCTGAATGCCGCTGTGACCATAGCTTTCGGTCAACGCTACAAAATCCGGCAGCGCGTCAAAATACGACATCGCATAACGCTTCTCGTAGAAAAACTCCTGCCATTGCCGGACCATGCCCATGTAACCGTTGTTCAGACAGATAACTTTTATCGGCAGACCATACTGTTTACAGGTGGACAGCTCCTGGATGCACATCTGGATACTGGCCTCACCGGTAATACACACCACCGTTTCGTCCGGATAAGCCAGTTGCACGCCGATCGCGGCCGGCATGCCGAATCCCATGGTCCCGAGACCGCCCGAATTGATCCAGCGCCGTGGCTTGTTGAATCCGTAGTACTGGGCCGCCCACATCTGGTGCTGACCGACATCGGAGGTCACGAAGGCGTCGCCTTTAGTCAGTTCGTGCAATTGCTCGATGACATACTGCGGCTTGATCAACTCGCTCGCGGAGTCATACTTGAGGCAATCCTGTGAACGCCACTCTTCGATCTGTGCCCACCATTTTTCCAGGGCCGACGTGTTCGGCTCCATCCCGGTTTCATCGAGCACCTTGAGGAAGTTATCGAGCACCTGCGCAACATGGCCCACTATCGGGATGTCGACCTTGACGTTCTTTGATATCGAAGACGGATCGACGTCGATATGAATGATCTTTGCATCGGGGCAGAACTTTTCCAGGTTGCCGGTCACGCGATCATCGAAGCGCGCACCGACGGCCAGCAGCACATCACACTGATGCATGCCCATATTGGCTTCGTAGGTGCCATGCATGCCCAGCATGCCGACAAATTGCCGGTCATTCGCCGGATAGGCGCCAAGCCCCATCAGGGTATTGGTTATCGGGTAACCCAGTTTGCGCGTCAACGTCGTCAGCTGTTCGGCCGCATCACCGAGAATGACGCCGCCACCGGTATAGACCATCGGCCGTTCAGCTGAAACCAACAGCTCCGTGGCACGCTTGATCTGGCCGATATGGCCCTTCACCGTCGGATTGTACGAGCGCATCTTGATCTCGGACGGATAGTTGAACTCACACCTTTCAGCGGTGACATCTTTCGGGATATCGATAACAACCGGACCGGGACGGCCGGTGGTTGCAATGTAGAACGCCTTCTTGAAAGTTGTCGCGATGTCCTTGACGTCCTCGATCAGGAAGTTATGTTTGACCACCGGACGTGTTATACCAACCGAGTCGACTTCCTGAAACGCATCGTTACCGATCAGATGCTTCGGCACCTGGCCGGTAATCACCACCATCGGAATCGAATCCATATACGCGGTCGCGATACCGGTGACCGCATTGGTTGCACCGGGGCCGGAAGTGACCAGCACGACACCGGCTTTTCCGGTGGCACGCGCATAACCGTCCGCCGCGTGGGTTGCACCCTGCTCGTGTCGCACGAGGATATGCTGCACATCTTCCTGCTTGTAAAAAGCATCATAGATATGCAAAACCGCGCCACCCGGATACCCGAATACGAACTCAACACCCTCGGCTTTGAGACTCTGGATAACGATATCTGCGCCAGTCAATTCCACTGTTTAAACCCGGTAAATGAAAAAACCTTGTAAATCATGCACTTTTATCTGACATCACGATTCATGCGAACCGTCAAGTCTAAACTGTTCATATGAAAATTTCATCCGTCTTTTTGTCAGGGCCCCAACAACGGATTTCCGCCACGCAAAAAAAACCCCGGCCGATGCCGGGGCTTGTATTGTTGTCCTGACGCTCGATCAGAAATCATCTTCCAGTTCGCCGCCAGCCCCCAGTGTCAGCGATTCCTTGATCGCATCGGGCGAGGGCATGATGTTCATGAAGCTGTTCGCTCCCATCATGCTGAGATCCGGGAAATTGATCGCAATACGAAAGCGCGCATGCAGCGCCTCGACTTCGCTGCCGGTAACCAGGATTTCATACGGCAGGTGGCCGGTCGAA
>CP070838.1:1539094-1544386 GCA_020341835.1 Thiotrichales bacterium
ATCCGGGTGACCGGTTCTTCGACACGATCACGGCATCGACACCGCTGGCATCAGCCGAGCGCAGGCAGGCGCCCAGATTATGCGGATCCTGCACACCGTCGAGCACCAGCAGCAGCAGATCCCGCTTTTTCAGAATATCTTTCAGTTCCGGTTGTGACCTTCGATGGGCACGGACTGAGGCAACCACGCCCTGATGCTTGCCGTCAGCGCTCTTCCTCTGCAACACATCGCGCGATACCGTCTCGACCGCGACACCCTGTGCAGCGGCAAGGTCGAAAATCTTCTGCATGCGCCTGTCCTTCCTGCCCGCCTGCACCCAGAGCTGCAGCAGCTGCTCTGGACTGCGCCTGAGCACGGACTCTATCGCGTGTATGCCGAAGATGATTTCAGTCTTGTGCTTTGCCATATGTATTAAAAAACAAACACGCAGGGTACGTCATACGCTTGCCAGTCGGTTGCATCGTTAGCCTATGCAAAACCAGGGAGTGGCAAACAATTAACATCATTTGCGTTCATTTGCGGACCCTATCGTATCAGCTCGAAATCAATGCGACGCTCATCCATGTCAACATTGGCCAGGCGCACATTCACCTTGTCAGACAGGCGAAATACCATGCCCCTGTTTTCGCCAACAAGCTGGTGCGTAATCGGGTCAAAATCATAGTAGTCCTTCGGCAGACTGGTTATGTGAATCAGGCCCTCGACATAATACTCATCCAGTTCGACGAACAGGCCGAAGGAGACCACACCGGTGACCCGTGCGGTAAATTCGGTGCCAACCTTGTCGAGCATGTACTCGCACTTCATCGCGAACTCGGCATCACGCGTCGCCTCGTCGGCGCGGCGTTCATTGGCAGAACAATGCTCACCAAAGGTGTTCATTGTGCTCTGGTCATAAGGAAAATCGCGTTTGTTGCGCTTGTTGACGATGTGCTTGATCGCACGGTGCACCAGCAGGTCCGGGTACCTTCTGATCGGTGATGTGAAATGCGCATAATGTTTCAATGCAAGGCCGAAGTGCCCGGTATTGTCCGGGCGGTACATGGCCTGCTGCATCGAACGCAACATCAGGGTCTGTATCAAATGCAGATCTTCACGCTGCCTGATCGATGCCGACAGTTTTTCATAATCCCGGGGTGATATTTTTCTCGAAGGCGCACCCAGCCTCAGGCCGAGATCGCCGAGAAATCCTCTTAATTCTTCAAGCTTGTCGTCATCGGGTGGCTCATGCACACGGTACAACGAGGGCAGCTTGTTTGTGGAGATAAAGCGGGCAGCGCAGATGTTCGCTGCAATCATGCATTCCTCGATAATCTTGTGCGCATCATTTCTGACCATCGGCACGATGTTCCTGATGCGCTTGTCATCGGTGAACTCGAATTTGGTTTCGGTGGTGTCGAAATCGATCGCACCCCGCTTGTGACGCGCTTTTTCCATTTTCCGGTACATCGCGTACAGGTTCTGCAGGTGCGGCAGCACTTTGCCCACAGCTTTGATCGCGGCGCGTTTACGCTCGACCACCGCGTCCGCCACCTTGGTATAGGTCAGGCGCGCATGCGAGCGGATCACCGCTTCGTAGAAGTCATAGTTATCGATCGCACCCTGATTCGAAATCCGCATTTCGCAAACGAGGCACAGGCGATCGACTTTCGGATTTAACGAACACAGGCCGTTGGACAGGTTTTCCGGTAACATCGGTATCACCCGGCCCGGAAAATAAACCGAGGTCGCGCGGTCATAGGCCTCCTTGTCCAGTGCTGAACCGACCTTCACATAATGCGCAACTTCAGCGATGGCCACCAGCAGACGCCAGCCGTTATCCTTGCTGTCATCAATCGGTTCACAGTAAACAGCATCATCGAAATCCCTGGCATCCTCACCATCGATGGTAACCAGCGGCACACTGCGCAGATCAACACGCCCCTGCTTGTCCCTGTTGCGGACCTTGTCACCCCAGCCGTTCGCTTCATCAAGCACTTTTTCGGGGAACTCGTATGGCAAACCGTAGTTGTGAATCGCAATATCGATTTCCATGCCCGGCGACATATGATCACCCAGTACATCCACAACCTTGCCGATCGGCTGATGTTTGAACGTTGGCTGCTGAATGATCTCGACCTTGACGATCTGACCGTTGGCAGCACCGCCCAGTGAGTCGTCCGGGATCAGTATGTCCTGGGTAATGCGCTTGTTGTCGGCGACAACAAAAGCCACGCCGCTTTCGATGAACAGGCGCCCGACGATGAACTGGTTGGCGCGCTCGAACACGCTGATGACGGCACCTTCCAGGCGCCCGCGCCGGTCAACGCCCGATACACGGACGACAGCCTTGTCACCGTGCAGCAGCGTGCGCATCTGCTTGCCGTGCAGAAAGAGGTCGTCGCCACCCGTCTCTGGCACCAGGAAACCGTAGCCGTCCGGATGAGCGATCACACGGCCTCGAACCAGGTGTGACTCATCCACCGGCAGATAACCGCCACGGCGGTTCTGTACCAGCTGGCCGTCACGCACCATCGCGCGCAGTCTCTTACCCAGTGCGTCCAGACGATCGTCTGTTTTGATATTGAGGTGCTCGGCCAGCGACTGGAACGTCAGAGCGCCTTCACTGCGGATCTCGCTCAGAATCAGCTTTCTGCTGGCTATGGGATTATCGTAGCGCTCGGCTTCCAGTGCAGCATCGGGGTCTTTCTTGTAACGCTTTGCCGGTGCTTTTTTTCGTTTGGATGTTTTACTGATTTTCTTCTTTTTCTTTGTCGGTTTACGGGTCATTATTTCGGTATTCTGTAACGGGTTTCTTCAAATTGACAAGCACAGGGCCGCGAGGTAAAGTTCGCGGCCTGCGATCGCAGGATTAAGCCATGCCGAGGTGGCGGAATTGGTAGACGCGCTAGCTTCAGGTGCTAGTGGGGGTAACCCCGTGGAGGTTCAAGTCCTCTTCTCGGCACCACATCTTTTTGTTATCAATAGTTTAATTCGTTATAACGTCGTCTGTTACGTTAAATTGGGCGTAAGTCTATCAGCAATTGATTATAGGCGCTTGATAATTGAATGATTAATCTCGGCCGAGCTGGAAATTAACAGACCGATAAGTTTTATCATAATGTGTTCCCGTCTTAATGCTTGTTCTTCCTGTCCAGTAACAAGTAGTCACAACCGTTTTTGTCTTCTTGGCAACACTGTCTACTGCGTTCAAAAAAGGTGTATGTGGATTCAGGAACGGGCGCTGTTCGAAGTAATCACAACTCGCAGCAAAATTCCGGTTTCGGTTAAAACGATTCTAAGAGAGTGAATCAAGGTTCAACGTCTATCCGCGGCTTATTTCAGTTTATGAGACCTGGAACCCCTTTTTAGAATGTTTGCCAGCTGGATTCAAAATGGGCTGCATCGAGTCTGGCATCGTGCAAAATGAGCCTGTTGTAGACTGCTGCACGTAGATCGCCGAATTCGAGAAAACCGGGCAGCAAGGACCTGTCGTGCTCCTGCAAGGCCCCTATAAACTTATAAAACAAAGACTTACAACAACCACCCGGCTTTTCCCCTCCCGTCTGGTTCGATTTAAACAGCATTTAGACTGACTCTTAATCGGCATGCTGCATTTATTCATGGAGCCATTTCAGTTATCGTGTACATTTACTGAGCACATTTCCGGGTTTTTCTCCGAACAGCCATATCATTCGTTGCACGTAGTTTGAATTGAAAGGTAGTCGTCAGTGGTGGTCAAAAACAGTTTTCAGATAATTTTCGTCGTATTAGCCTCTCTTGTTGTTGCCGCTTGTAGCAGTGGAGAAGAGAACGTTCTCGCAAATTTTGCACCCACTGCCACCGCCGTAACGATCATCGATAACAACGGCGGCGATGCCGTGGTTGGCGATACCCTGACCGGTAGTTACAGCTATGAAGACACCGAAGACAATGCGGAAGGCGCCTCCACCTACCGCTGGTTTCGCAATGGCACACCGATAGGGGGTGCAACAGCTGTCTCCTACACCCTGGTCGCTGCCGATAGCGGCGCCAGTATAACTTTCGAGATCACTCCGATCGCAAATTTGGGCACAACCACTGGCGATGCAGTGATTTCCAGTGCGATTGTTGTACTGTCAAACAACAGCGCCCCCTCGGCCAGCGGTGTCACCATCACCGATATCAACGGTGGCAGTATTCTGGTAGGAGATAACGTGATCGGCAACTACAGCTATGCGGATCTCGAAGACGATCCCGAAGGCACATCGACCTTCCGTTGGCTGCGCAATGGCGTGGCTATTACCGGCGCAACCAGTCAACAGTACACACTGGTCGCAGCTGATAGTGCGGCAAGTATTACCTTTGAAGTTACTCCGGTGGCAACGACCGGTACAACGACCGGGAGTGCCGTAACCTCCTTCGCCATCGCGGTGCTGAATTTTCCGCCTGTAGCCAGCGGTGTCCGTATCATCGACACTAACGGTGGCGATGCCGTTCTAAATGACAATCTGACCGGCAATTACGTTTACTCAGATGTAGATGGCGATGCCGAGGGCGCAACTGCCTTACGCTGGTTGCGTAATGGTGTTCCAATCAGTGGTGCAACAACCACCAGCTACACCGTGGTTGCGGCTGATATCGGCCAGGCCATCACGTTTGAAGTGACACCTGTCGCTGTCGCCGGCACAAGAATCGGTACCACGGTAACCTCTGGCGTTACAACGGTAATTAACAGCGCGCCTGCAGCCATTGGTGTCAGTATCACTGATACGAATGGCGGTGCTGCCCTGGTCGGTGACAGCCTGCGCGGTAACTACACCTACGTCGACCTGGAAGGCGACAGCGAAGGCACCTCGACTTTCCGCTGGCTGCGCAATGGCTCACCTATCCCGGGCGCAACCGCATTAAGCTATAACCTGGTTGCCGCCGATAGTGGTCGATCCATCAGATTTGAAGTCACACCAGTCGCGTTGACCGGGATCGGCACTGGAAGCGCAGTCAGATCCAGTGGCGTCACCGTGGCCAATAGCCCACCCACTGTCAGTGGCGTCTTTATCACGGATGACAACGGCGGCAGCGCCGTGGTCGGTGACCTCCTGATCGGAAACTACAACTTTAATGATGCCGATGGCGATGGCGATGCTTCCACGTTCCGATGGCTGCGAAATAACTCGCCTATCCCGAACGCTACCGCATCAACCTATAACCTGGTTGCCGCCGATATCGGTCAACCCATCACTTTCGAAATCACCCCGGTCGACACCGCCGGCACCACCGGCACCGTGGTAACTTCTGGCGTTATTTCCGGCACAAACAGCGCACCCACCGCCA
>CP070838.1:1544486-1600883 GCA_020341835.1 Thiotrichales bacterium
TGGTCCGCAAGCCGATACGGGCAAAGGTTCCGGCAAAACCCTTGCGCGCGATGCTCGATGCCGAAGACCCGACACATGTGGTCATCCTCAGCGATCCGCAGAAAACCAGCGCAGATTCGGAAGCCGTGTTTTATTTTCCGGGCTGCGGCTCGGAGCGACTGTTCAGCCAGATCGGACTGGCAACGCTGGCGATGCTGTCAGAAACCGGCGCCCGCACCGTGCTGCCGCCGGGCTACCTCTGTTGCGGCTATCCACAGACTGCCGCCGGGGATGCCAACCGCGGGCATGCGATCAGCACCAACAACCGCGTTCTGTTCCACAGGGTCGCCAACACGCTGAATTATCTCGATATCAAGACCGTCATCGTCAGCTGCGGCACCTGCATGGACCAGTTGCTCAAATATGAATTCGAAAAAATATTTCCGGGCTGCCGTTTGCTCGACATACACGAATACCTGATGGAGAAGAACGTCAGCCTCGACCAGACCGGCGGGAAGCAGTACCTGTATCATGATCCCTGCCACACACCGATGAAAACCTACAATCCGGTCAGGGTTGCGTCCAGCCTGATGGGTCAGCACGTCCTGCAATCCGACAGGTGCTGTGGCGAATCCGGCACCCTGGGTACCGCACGGCCCGACATCGCTGACCAGCTTCGCTATCGCAAGCTGGAAGAGCTGGAGCAAGGACTCGTTACACTCACGGGGCGACCCGATAACAATACCGGTCAGGTCAAGCTGTTGACTGCCTGCCCGGCCTGCCAGCAGGGGCTGTCACGCTACCAGGATGACACCGGACTCGAAACGGAATTTATCGTCGTCGAACTGTGCAACCACCTGCTGGGCGCCGACTGGCAGGATGCATTTACCAACAGGATCAACAGTGGCGACGGTATCGAAAGAGTGTTGCTGTAAACCATGATCAACCGGCATCGCCTCGGGTCAGGCACTACAGGTTTGAAAAGTGTTCCTGGACGTTTTCCATGATCTCTGCGGGCACAAACAGATAATCGCTCAACAGCCCTGAATAGGCGTCCACGTCATCAATGACGACGCGTTCACCCGAAAAACCGGTTCCACAGGGTATGTAATTCAGATTCTTCATCAGCGAATGTGTATCTTCCAGCCTGCTTTTCATCAGCTTCAAATTGTCCGATTCATGCAAGCTAATGTTTATTTCACAAAACACAAGGGGTCTGTACTTCTCCAGGGTTCCGGCAAGACCGCTAAGCACATTATATTCAAACCCTTCGACATCGATTTTTATCAGTGATATTTCTTCATCGATAGAGTCAAAAATATCATCCCCGTTTACCGAGTAAACCGTCGTCGAAAATTCCTCGCGCCCCTTGCTGAACTCTTTTACCAGCGTGCTGGTGCCGCTATCCCAGGCGGAGGAAAACAGGTAACTGATTCGGTCTCCGTCAGCAACTGCGACCGGGAAAATACAGGTTGAAGCGAATCGATTCAAGCGGATTAACTCGAAAACATAAAAAACACATGCCGGGTTTGGCTCGAAGCCATAATAAGGTGCCTTACCGTTTATAGCTTTCAACTCAAGCAAAAACTGGCCAACGTTCACCCCCACATCAACCACTGCCTTGTCGGGGTACAGTTTATGAGAAAGCTCTATTACGTCTCGCATCCATCTGTTTTCCGGCGGGACAAAATGATACCTTCCTATGCCATACAGTAACGGTATTTTTACCCGCAGCCCTCGATAGGAAATAGTGGCACTTTTGACACAAAGCTTAGATAACAGAACCAGAATCTCCCTTCTGGCTTTTCTGAGAATCCTTGATAAATAACTCATTCCAAATCCTGTCTATCCCGTCAACTCAAACCACGTAAAGAGCACCGTCCGGATTCGCGCTCTTTCAAACAGTATTAATTTCAGTCCGCAAGCTCTGATATAACTCGCGCTTTTACAGTGACGATAAAGAATTATATCTTGGAGTAGATCTGCGAACCGTGGTCCTTGAACTCCTGCGCTTTTTCCTTCATACCTTCTTCCAGCGCAATATCGATCTTGCCGATCCCGTGTTCAGCCGCGTAGTCTCTTACGTCCTGGGAGATTTTCATCGAACAAAACTTCGGCCCGCACATGGAACAGAAGTGTGCCACCTTGTGTGCTTCCTTGGGGAGCGTCTGATCATGGTATTCCCTGGCCCGTTCGGGATCGAGCGCGAGCCTGAACTGGTCCTCCCAGCGGAATTCGAAACGCGCTTTTGACATCGCGTTGTCGCGTATCTGCGCACCGGGATGACCCTTGGCGAGGTCGGCTGCGTGCGCGGCGATCTTGTAGGTGATGATGCCGGTGCGTACGTCTTCCTTGTTCGGCAGGCCGAGGTGCTCCTTCGGAGTCACGTAGCACAGCATCGCGCAACCGTACCAGCCGATCTGGGCAGCGCCGATGCCCGAAGTGATATGGTCGTAACCCGGGGCGATGTCTGTGGTCAACGGCCCGAGGGTGTAGAACGGGGCTTCGAAGCAGTCCTCGAGCTCCTTGTCCATGTTCTCCTTGATCATCTGCATGGGTACGTGGCCGGGACCCTCGATCATGACCTGGACGTTGTGCTTCCACGCGATCTGCGTCAATTCACCCAGGGTTTCGAGCTCGGCGAACTGGGCCTCGTCGTTGGCATCAGCGACCGAACCGGGACGCAGACCGTCGCCCAGCGAAAAGGACACATCGTAGGCTTTCATGATTTCGCAGATTTCCTCGAAATGGGTGTAGAGGAAACTTTCCTGATGATGCGCCAGGCACCACTTGGCCATGATCGAGCCACCGCGGGAGACAATGCCGGTGACGCGTTTCGCGGTCAATGGTACGTACTGGAGGCGCACACCGGCATGGATGGTGAAATAGTCAACGCCCTGTTCGGCCTGCTCGATCAGGGTGTCCCTGAAGATTTCCCAGGTCAGGTCTTCGGCGACACCACCCACTTTTTCCAGCGCCTGGTAGATTGGCACGGTACCGATCGGCACCGGCGAGTTGCGCAGGATCCACTCCCGGGTTTCATGGATGTTCTGCCCGGTGGACAGGTCCATGATGGTGTCCGAGCCCCAGCGAATACCCCAGACCATCTTCTCCACTTCCTCGGTGATGCTGGAGGTCACTGCCGAGTTGCCGAGGTTGCCGTTGATCTTTACCAGGAAGTTGCGGCCGATGATCATCGGCTCCAGTTCCGGGTGGTTGATGTTGGCCGGGATGATGGCGCGACCCGCAGCGACTTCGTCGCGAACGAATTCGGGAGTGATTTCGTTCGGCAGACGCGCGCCGAACGACTGCCCGGGGTGCTGCATCAGCACCTTTTCATACTCGGGATTATTGCGCAGCTGCTGCAGCTTCATGCTCTCGCGGATGGCAATGTACTCCATTTCCGGTGTAATGATGCCCTGCCTGGCGTAGTGCATCTGGGTGACATTCTTTCCCGTTCTGGCGCGGCGCGGCTTGCGCAAATGCTCGAAGCGCAGGTTGGCCAGCGCTGGATCTGACTGGCGCTGCTGGCCGTAGTCGGAGGTCGGACCGTCGAGCCACTCGGTATCCTCGCGCTCGTCGATCCAGCCACTGCGCACATCACCGAGCCCCTTGAGCAGATCGATCCTGACCGCCGGATCGGTGTACGGGCCCGAGGTGTCATAAACCGGAACCGGCGGATTGTTTTCGGCGCCAAAACTGGCCGGGGTGTCGCTGAGATCGATTTCGCGCATCGGCACCCTGATGTCGGGACGCGAGCCCTGCACGTAGACCTTGCGGGAGCCGTCCAGAGGCTTGGTGGAGGATGCGGACAGCTCGGTAGTACGCTGGATAAATTCTTCAGGGATTGCACTCATATTGTTCAAACCGGGTATAAATGACACAGAACAGACATCATAACCTATTAATGACGGTCATTCCCAGAGGCACAGTGGCGAGTGGCGAGGGACGAGTGGCGGGGAAAAAACATTTCAAGTCTGAATCTGGCAGAGTGGCATATCAACGTTTTTCCTCACCACTCGCCACTCGTCCCTCGCCACTGAAAAAGGCGCAAAGCGCGCCTTTTTCAGGTAAAATGCGCGTCCTCAATTCCAAGCTATGTGGTGGGTGTGTTTCGTATGAGCAACATGGATTTCAACCAGGCCCGGTTCAACATGGTGGAGCAGCAGGTCCGCCCCTGGGACGTGCTCGACCCACGGGTACTGAACGTGATCGGCAACATCCCCCGTGAGCAGTTCGTACCCGAAGTGAGCAAGAAGCTCGCCTACGCTGATGTGCGTATTCCGATTGGTCAGTACGGGGGCCGTACATCGCATATGCTCAACCCGGTGATCGAAGGCCGTATGCTGCAAAGCCTGGCAATCGGTGAAGACGACACCATACTGCAGATCGGTACCGGCACCGGTTATATCACCGCCTGCCTTGCCACGCTCGGACGCCACGTCGACAGCGTCGATATTAATCCCGAGATGACTGCGATGGCAGAGAAAAACCTGGCCCGGTTCGAGATTACCAATGTCAACCTCAGCACCGGTGACGGCTCCAGAAAATGGGAGCAGAAGCGTTATTACGACTGCATCGCAATCATGGGCTCATTCCCCAAAGTCCCCGAATTCTACAAGAAATCATTGAAGGAAGATGGCGGCCGCATGTTCGTCGTGGTCGGTGAGGCGCCGGTAATGAAAGCCCTGCTGGTCACGCGCATTGGCAAGAATGAATGGACCCTGGACGAGATATTCGAAACCTGTATTGAACCTCTGATCAATGCGGAAAAGCCAGCCGAATTCGAATTTTAGCTGTCTGCTTCAATATTTATGCGTGAGTTTGAGGCCGAAGAGCTCAAGGACTATCTTGAGTCTGTAGAACAGCAACCTTTATTGCTGGATGTACGCCAGCCGTGGGAATACGAAATCTGCAAGCTGGATAACAGTGTCCTGATCCCGATGTCGACCATTCCGGCCAATCTCGAACAGCTTGATAAAGACAGGGAGACCGTGGTTATATGCCATCACGGTGTGCGCAGCCGCCGCGTTGCCTATTACCTCGAACAGGCGGGCTTTACCAATGTGATTAATCTCAAGCGCGGGCTTGACGGCTGGGCAAGAAGTGTCGATATCGACATGGCGACCTACTAAAAACTAAAGGGCTGAAAAGATGTCACTACGTACCGGTTTTTGCATCGCATTATCCACACTGTGTTTCAGCACGAGCCTTCAGGCACTCGACCTGAAAGAAGCGCTGGAACGCGCCGAGCAATACGACGCCACGCTGCGCACGGCAATGGCCGACTACATGGCGGCCGAGGAGCTGTTTCCGCAGAGCCGCGCCAACCTGCTGCCCGATATCCAGCTCGGCGGCTTCTACCAGCGCAATGACACCAGCCGGGAAAATTCATCCGGCGGCATCATCGGTGACGTCGACTCAAATTTCACCACCAAGGGCTACGATGTCACCCTGAACCAGGTGCTGTTCAACAAGGCCTTCTGGGACGCGATGGAACAGAGTGAGGCCCTGGTGGCCCAGGCCGCCGCCAACTACGAGGTTGCCAAGCAGGACCTGATCCTGCGCACCGCGCGCGCCTACTTCAACGTCCTCGGTGCTCAGGACAACGTTGCCTTCACCCGCGCCGAGAAGGAAGCCATTGGCCGCCAGCTCGAACAGAGCCGCGAGCGTTTCAATGTGGGCCTGATCGCGATCACCGACGTGCGTGAATCACAGGCTTCCTACGACAACGCGGTGGCCAACGAAATCGTCGCGATGAACACGCTGCGCAATAACATCGAGGCCCTGCGCGTGATCATCGGCGACCCGGTCGAGGACCTGGCGCCGCTGGCCGAAAAATTCCCGTTACTGTTGCCGGAACCGGCCAACATCGATGAATGGCAACGTCTGGCACTGGACAACAACCTGTCGTTGAAAGCCTCGCGCTTCGGCCTGAGTGCGGCCAAGGAAAACTACGAAGCCAATCGCGCAGGCCATTACCCGATCCTGAACCTGCGCGCGGCCCACACCTTCGACTCGGCCGACGGCAGCTCGTTTGGCGGCGCCTTCGGTGGCTCCGACAACACCGCCAATTCGGTCGCAGCGCAGCTGAACATTCCGATTTACCAGGGCGGCGGCGTCACCTCACGGGTACGTCAGGCCAATGCCGAGGTGTGGTCGGCACAGGCGGTTGTCGATCAGGCTATACGCACCACGGTGCAGCAGGTGCGCGATGCCTACCTCGGTGTCGAGTCATCGGTGTCATCGGTGAGGGCCTTCCACCAGGCCTTGATTTCGGCGAAGACCTCGGTCGAGGCCACCGAAGCCGGCTTCGAGGCCGGTACCCGTACCAGCGTCGACGTGCTGCTGGTGCAGGGCCGCCAGTTCGAAGCCGAACGCAATTATGCCCGCTCCCGATATGACTACCTGCTGGTGCTGCTGGAACTGCAACGTGCGGCCGGCTCACTGACACGCGAGGATGTCTGGCAGATCAATCAATGGCTGGACCCGAACGCCAGGGACGATACGCGCACCTACTAGTCCGATCCATAGTCAGGGGCGGTAAACCGGGGGCAAGCGGCGAGGCAACAGGTCAATTACAGTATGTGCTCTAATCCGGCTGGATTTCCGGTCGTTAACGGTATGCGCACTTTCATGTCCCTTCTTGCCCCGATCTACTCGCCGCTTACTACTGTCAGCCAGCAATCAGTTTGACGACTAAACTACCCTTATGAGCAACATGATCCCGCTGAATGCGAGCGACTACCTGGCACCGCGTTACTGGCCGCTGTGGCTGGCATTTGGTCTGCTGCGCCTGATGTCCGTGCTGCCGATACGGTGGACACAGACCATTGGATCAGGCCTGGGCATGCTGTTCTACCGACTGGTGCCTTCACGCCGCCGCGTTGCGCGCATCAATATTCGCCAGGCTTACCCCGCCTATGACGAAGCGCAGATTCGCGCACTGAATATCGCCAGCTTCAAAAGTCTCGGTATCTCCGTGTTTGAAATCGCGCAATCCTGGTGGGGCGACCGTAACTACATGCGTTCGGTCTGCGAAGTTGAGGGCAAACAACACCTCGACAAGGCCCTGGCCAGGGGCAAGGGGGTGATTCTGCTCACGGGTCATTTCACCACGCTGGAAATCGGTGGCATGTTAATGGGGCTGCAGCCCAACCTGAAAGGCGCCTATAACGGCGTCTATAAAAAGGCACATAATCCGATGGTCAATGCTGTGATGGCGCATTATCGCTCGACTTTCGGCGACGATCTGATTGATAACAAGAACGTGCGTGCGTTGATTCGCGGCCTGCGCAAAGGCCGCGCCACCTGGTTTGCACCTGACCAGGACTTTGCCGACCAGGATATCGTGTTCACGCCTTTTCTCGGCGGAATCGCTTCAACATTGACCGCAACCGCGCGCATGGCCGAGATGACAGGTGCGGCCGTGGTTCCGTTCTACCCACTCAGGCTCGACAACGGCAAAGGTTACCGGCTGGTCGTACTGCCGGCGCTGGAGGACTTCCCGTCTGACGATATCAACAGGGACTCGGCACGCGTCAATAAAGCAATAGAAGACATGGTCCATGCCAATCCTGAACAGTATGGCTGGGTGCACAAGCGTTTCAAGCACAGGCCTCCCGGAGAAGCCTCGATCTACGAATAGAATGTCTACACTTATCGTGTATGAGCGGCTTCGGCCGCAAAAAAGATTGTCGCCAGAATTATTCGCGACTAAAGTCGCTCCTACGTGTAACGATACTTGACCCAAGCTTTCGAATGTTTTTATACCGCCTGCTTAATTTACTGCTGCTGCCGTTGACCTTCAGTTACATCTGTCTCAAGGCCGTTCGTCACAACCAGTTGCGTTACCTGAAACAGCGCCTTGGCATCGGCCTGGGCGGTATACCGAAAAACTGCCTGTGGTTGCATTGTGCATCGGTTGGCGAGGTAAACACCGCACTGCCGCTGCTGAATGAGTTACACCGGCGCAATCCGCAACAGAATTTCGTAATCACCACCAACACGCCGACCGGGGCAGAAATCGTCATACGGCAGCAACAGCCATACCTGTTTCACGCCTACCTGCCTTTTGACTGGATGCTCTCGGTGACCTTATTTGTCAGCACACTCAAGCCGGTGGCGCTGTGCGTGCTCGAAACGGAATTGTGGCCCAACCTGTTCAGCGTTTGCCATAGCAGAAAAGTTCCTGTCGTGATCATTAACGGGCGCCTGTCACCAAAAACCACATCGACTTATAAATGGGTGCGCAGGGTACTGGGCCAGCTGCTCCAGCTCACCGAACATGTCTATGCCCGCAGCGAAGCTGACCATGACGCTTTTATCAAGCTGGGTGCAAACAAAAGCAAGGTCTCGCTCATCGGCAATATGAAATACTCACCGCCTGCCTTGCAGAAAACCGAAGTACCGCGGGTCAACCGGGCTTACGTGGTCGTCGCGTCATCCCATTTTGATGAAGAGATCCACATCCTCCGATGCTGGATGCAGCTTGAACGAGACGAATTGCTGGTCATCGCGCCGCGCCACCCTGAGCGCCGCGAAGAAATTCTCAAACAACTGACAAGCGTCACTGAGGCCATTGCATTACGCAGCAGGAATGACGCCATCACCAGGAACACCCGGGTATTTCTCCTCGATACCGTGGGTGAACTCAATAACTGGTTCTCTGCTGCGAAGCTGGTCATTATGGGTGGTTCGTTTATTCCACATGGCGGCCACAATCTGCTGGAACCTGCGCATTTTGGCAAGGCAGTCATCTTCGGACCGTCAATGGAAAACTTCAGGGATGAGGCACAACTGATGCTGAACAAGCACGCCGCTGTACAGGTCGCCTCGTTTGAAAAGCTGTGCGAGCAGTTGCAGCATTTTCTCACCAACCCGCAGGCGCTACAGTCGCTGGAAAACAATGTCCATGAAGCCATCTCCGGCTTCAGGCATATCGTTGAGGACTATGCCGACGTCGTCAGCCCGCTAATAAACAGCAAGAGCGACGATGAAGTCCGCAAATAAACGCTAATGGACGCAAATACTAGTCAGTAAACTCAAAGCAAATCATACAGAGATCGTAGTCGATCAGCTTTTGCTGCCGCTAACTCCATACCGCCCGCGACCGTTATAGCCATCCAGCAATGCATCCCAGTTTTTCTGATCGAAGTGAAAAACCCGGTTCAGGGATTTGAACTTGAGCAGGGAACGCTGCAATCTCGCCAGGTTTGATGCTTTCCACGAATCACCCAGGTGGCGTATACATCCCTTGTCGAAGTCGATCAGATAAACAAGCTTGCTTTGGATGTCGATCAATATATTGCGCGCATTCAGGTCGGCATGAAATACGGACGCATCGTGAAAACGACGAATGCAGGCACCGACCGCTTGCCAGCCATCAGTTTCGATTTCTTCAGCCAGCAGGTGGTCAGCCAGCGTTACTACATCGCCGATCTTCCTTGTAATCAGATCAGCACGATAAAACAGCCCGCGTCTTTCACAGCTTGCGGCAACCGGAACCGGCACTGGAAGCTCCATCGCACACATCTGCCGCAACAGACGCCACTCCCTGAATGAACGCGACCTGTTGCAACTCCCGCCGATATATTTATCGCCAAGCAGTGCAGCCATCCTGCCGCCGCGCTGATAGTGTTTAAGCACCAGTTGCTGATCCCGGTAGCTGAAAAATACCGCATGACCCCTGCCTTCGGCCAGCGACTGCTCGTCAGCATCACATTTGGCACCGGCTATATCAAATAGGCCTGCATTCGGATGTTCAATTACAGAAGCATCGTATAGGATATGTCGCTTACCTATTCTGACTAGACTTTCGTTCGTAGATGATTCTGCCACTCTCTTCCGCACCTGATTCAATCTGTATTCTGCGTTTGTCTGCAATTGGTGACGTAACCCATGCACTACCCGTACTGAGAACCCTGCAACATCACTGGCCCCAGACAAAAATTACCTGGGTCATTGGAAAAAACGAACATGCGGTGGTCAGTGATATTGCCGGCGTCGAGTTTATCATTTTTGACAAATCCCTTGGGATCGGTGCATACCGCGACATTCGCCGCAAGCTTGCAGGACATCGCTTTGATGTGCTGCTGCATATGCAGTTGTCGTTACGCGCCTCAATTACCAGCCTGATGGTAAAAGCGGATGTCAAACTGGGTTTTGACCGTGCGCGCGCGAAGGACATGCAGTGGCTGTTTACCAATGAGAAAATATTGCCGCAAAGTACACGGCAACATGTCGTCGACAGCTTTATCGAGTTTCCCCGGCGCCTGGGACTCAAACCCGTCTTTAAGTGGGACCTGCCGGTTTCTGCTGAAGCAGTCGAACGCGTCAAACACATGATCAGCGGCGAACGATTTCTGGTAATCAATCCATGCGCCGTTGCCAAATCGCGCAACTGGCGAAACTGGACTGCCGAAGGTTACGCGGAAGTTGCCGACTTTGCCGCCGAACATCATGGCATGACCGTGTTGCTGACCGGAGGCCCCTCCTCGGAAGAACGCAACATGGCCGACACGATTTCCACGATGTGCCGCCGCAAACCCCACAACCTTGTCGGCGGAACTACCCTGCCGGAACTGGTCGCACTGCTTCATCTGGCCAGGGTCGTTATTGCACCTGACACCGGTCCCGCGCATATCGCCAGCGCGCTTGGAACACCCGTGATTGGCCTCTACGCCGCTACCAATCCACAACGTGCCGGCCCGTACAATTTCAAAGACCTGGTTGTAAACAGGTATCCGCAAGCACTGAGAAAATATTACGAGCTGGAAGTCGGCGATGCGCCCTGGGGCAAGCGCATCCAGAATAACGAGTGCATGGCATTGATCAAACCGGAAGACGTGACCGCGATGCTATCGAGGGCATTGCAGGATTATATCGACTGATTGCTTTCCGGCTGATTGTCCTGTTGCCGCCGCTGTTCCTTCTTGATGATGCACTCCGTGTAATTGCTGGTGATTCCGTTTTGCTTCTGGATTGCAAACTCGTCCATAACCTTGCCTTCATCATTGATGAAGCGCGTCGTCAGGCGGTTTCCCTCGACATCAATCAGCAGCGAACCTGCTTCTTCCATGGAAACAACCATGGCGGGATGGCTTTGCAGACCATAGTCCACCTTGGATGAAGAACCGGAGACAACATATACCGCGCCAGAGTGTGCGATATTCTCTTTCGGTTTCCTGTATTCCCTGAACTGGCCGTGTATGCCTTTGGAAACGACATTGTTGTCGCTGAATTCATCTGATTTACCGTAATGGCAATCAATCAAATGACTTCTTTCGTACATGTGGCTGTGACCGGACAGCACCAGATCGACAGCAGCCGCTTCCAGTATCGGCAACACATTCTCCCTGACCCGTACCATGCGACCGTTGCTGTCTTTTTTGTCATCAGAGTTGTGCGAGCCTTTGCTGTATGGCGGGTGATGAAAGGCGACTATCAGCCACTGCTTGGTATTCTGCGCCAGGTCTTGCTTCAACCACGTCAGCATGTCGCTATCCGGTTTCAGGCTTGAATCCTGGGAATCGAGTATTACCAGGTGTATGTTTTCATAATCGATCGAGTAATAGTTTTCGGTTCCCGACGGAACACCGCCCGCTTCACCGTTTTCAGGCAACGTGAACAGCTTGAAATATGTCCAGCGGCGGGCGTCGTGGTTGCCGTAAACCGGCCACAGCGCCTGGTTGCGCAAGATGTTCGGATAGGTATCGAACAACGCTGCCTGGAATTGCTCATTCGTACCGGAACGATAGGCGATATCCCCCAGCGCAAGCCAGAGGTTGATGTATTCGTTGTTTTCACGCGGATTCTGCTCGATCCAGTTCATCATTGCATCGCGCACCGCCAGTGACACCTCGCCAGGCTGACCCGAGTCGCCGATGACCCAGATTCGCGTCGCTTTGCCGGTGACACCCTCGGGCATGGTGCGAAACCAGTCATACTTCGGCTCGGGATCCTTGTAGCCGCTGATATCACCCACCGAATAGTAGTAGCGCGTATTCGGTTGCAGGTTTGTGGCTGTAATTGAATGTACCTTGCCGACTGAATCTTCCAGCAGGGTGTAGTTGAGATGATCGGGATGCTGACCGTACTTGAGCACACCCATACGGTTTCCCCGTGTCTGCCACCTGACCGTAACACTGTCGTCGGTGAGCATTTGCAGATAGGGTGCGCGCTCCCCGGTCAGCTGGCTGCCGAAAAATACAACCCCTGTTCTGCCGGCAGCATATGCAACAACAATAAATAGAACAAACTTAATAAACCTTTTGATCCAGCTCATCATACCTTTGTAGCACATAAAGCGGCGTTATTGGCCATTATGATACACTACGCAGCCTTAGTAGGATGCTCAAACCCGTTATTTTCCGATTTGTTCAAATCAATGAAATCACTGACAAAATTTCTGCCGAGACTGCAGCTCTATACGATCAAGGCGGTGCTTTTGTTCCTGCTGGTGCAGACCATACTGAGGATCGTATTCTGGCTCAGATTCAAAAGCCCGCTCGATCCGGTCGCGGGCAGTGACCTGGTGCATGCGTTCTACCTTGGACTCAAGTATGACCTGCAGGTTTCACTGGGACTGGGCATTCCGATATTACTCCTGGGATGGATCCGGCCGATCCATCCGGTCTACAGTGAAACCGGAAAGCGGTTGTGGTTTGTTTATACCGGCATCGTTATGCTTGGCCTACTCAGTGTGTACGCGATTGACTTTGGACACTACGCCTACCTTGAGCAAAGGCTGAACGCAACCGCACTCAGGTTTGTGGAAAACCTGCAGATATCAGCAACCATGGTGTGGCAGACCTACCCGGTCATCACAGGAAGCCTTGTCCTGCTGTTGCTGGTATATACCAGTCTGTTGCTGTTCAGGTTTGTCAGCGGATATATTCAGCCAATTCCGGGGCAGTATCCACGCTGGCACCAGAAAACAGCGGTGGTTTTCCTGACCTTTTTCATTGTGCTGTTTGGCCTGTACGGCAAGATTTCATGGTATCCATTGCGCTGGAGTGATGCATTCTTCAGCACTCACGCCTTCACCGGCCAACTGGCAACCAACCCGATCCTGTACTTTTTCAACACGCTCAAAAACAGGGACGAAACCTTCGATATCCCTGCAGCCAGGGACTCGTATCCGCTGATAGCCAGCTACCTGGGTGTAGATAAGCCTGACACCGACAGGCTGGATTACACCCGGCAATTTGAGTACAAAAACAGCCCCGATCGCACGGAACCGAACGTTGTGGTTGTCTTCCTCGAGTCGTTTGCCTCGTATAAATCGGGTCTCGGCGGCAATCCACTGAACCCGACACCACACCTGGACAGGCTGGCAGCTGAAGGTCATTTTTACCCGAACTTCTACGTGCCGAGTACCGGTACAGCGCGTTCGGTGTGGACCTTCATCACCGGTCTGCCCGATATCGAGCTGAACAAAACCTCGAGCCGCAATCCACTCATCGTTGACCAGCACACCATTGTCAACGCCTTCGAAAACCACGAGAAGTTTTATTTTCTCGGCGGCAGTGCCAGCTGGGCGAATATTCGGGGCATGCTCTCGTCCAATATACCTGGTCTCGAAATCTACGAGGAAGGCAGTTATGAATCACCCCGCGTCGACGTCTGGGGCATCTCGGATCTGAGCCTGTTCGAAGAGGCGCATAATGTACTGAAGAGCGTCGATGGCCCCTTCTTCGCCATCATACAGACTTCCGGCAACCACCGCCCCTATACCATTCCGGAAGACAACAAGGGCTTCGAGGTACTGACGGCTGATGAGCTGGAATTCGATGTGACCGAGTACGGTTTCCTTTCACTGGAGGAATTCAACTCATTCCGCTTCATGGACCACAGCATAGGGTATTTCATGAAACTGGCCAAACAGAGCCCGTATTTTGACAACACCCTGTTTGTCTTTTTTGGCGACCACGGCATTCAGGCCGGCACTGGCAAGCACACACCAAAATCCGAGGAACAGCTGAGATTATCCGGACTCCGGGTACCCCTCGTCATGTACGGACAAGGTATAATTACCGAGCCCGCAGTATTCGACAAGGTGGCAAGCCAGGTTGATTTGCTGCCAACAATTGCTTCGGTTACACAAACCGATTACATTGACAGCACCATGGGCAGGAACCTTCTGGATAAGCGCTTCGATGATAATCGTTATGCGTTCACGATTGAGCATGGTGGCGGACGTGCCATAGGACTGTTGACCGATGACTACTATTTTATGATGCAGTTTGACGGCTCCAACGCGACACTGCACCGACTGGATTCCGACAATCCGAGAGAGGATGTTTCAGCCCGGCACCCGGAACTTGCGCAAAAACTCGCAGAACACCTGGCCGCCATGCGTGACACAATCCAGTACATGCGTGAAAACAACAAACCGCAGGATATCATCCCGGCCAGAAAGAGCGGCCAACTGAACGAATAACTCAAATCAACAAGGTAGCGAAAATGATCGAGAAAAAGATACTGGTGACTGGTGGCGGCGGCTTCCTGGGCTCACACCTGTGCGAGCGGCTACTGCAGGAAGGTAATGAGGTGATATGCCTGGACAACTTCTTTACCGGCACCAAACAGAACGTTCTGGAGCTGATGTCGAACCCGCGCTTCGAACTTTTAAGACACGACGTTACTGTACCGCTGTATATCGAAGTCGATGAGATATACAACCTCGCCTGCCCTGCATCACCGATCCATTATCAGCATGACCCGGTACAAACCACCAAGACCTGCGTGCACGGGGCCATCAACATGCTGGGCCTGGCAAAAAGAACCGGTGCAAAAATATTGCAGGCCTCGACCAGCGAAGTTTATGGTGATCCGGAAGTGCATCCGCAGGTCGAAAGCTACTGGGGCCGGGTCAACCCGATCGGTATCCGCTCCTGTTACGATGAAGGCAAGCGCTGTGCCGAAACCCTTTTCCTTGACTATTACCGCCAGCACAAGCTGCGCATCAAGATTGCGCGCATCTTTAACACCTATGGCCCAAAGATGCACGCCAATGACGGACGCGTGGTGTCAAATTTCGTCGTGCAGGCACTAAAGGGTGAACCAATCACCATCTACGGCAATGGCGAACAGACCCGGTCCTTCTGCTATGTCGATGAAATGGTCGATGCATTTATTCGCCTGATGAATTCCGACGATGAGTTCATCGGGCCAGTCAACCTCGGCAACCCGGGCGAATTCACCATTCGCGAACTGGCTGAGAAAACACTGGCAATGACCGGCTCCAGCTCGGAACTGATCAATATGCCGCTGCCGCAGGATGACCCGACACAGCGTCAGCCGGATATTACACTGGCGAAAGAGAAGCTTGGATGGGAACCGGTGATCAAACTGGATCAGGGCCTCGCCAGCACGATTGACTACTTCAAGTCAGTGGTCAGTTAGGCCGCCGCTGCCGGAACATCAATGCCGAAAATCAGTGCCTGCATAATTTCTTACAACGAAGAAAAGAAAATCGAGGATTGCCTGCGAAGCCTGCTGCCGGTCGTTGATGAGATCGTGCTCATCGACTCGTTGAGCACAGACAGGACGCTGGAGATTGCCGGTAAATACACTGACAATATTTTCAAGCAGCCATTTCTCGGCCACATCGAGCAAAAAAACCTGGCGGTTGAAAAAGCCACACATGACTGGATTCTCAGCCTCGACTGTGATGAGCGCCTCTCTGAACGCCTGCAACAGTCGATACTGGCCGTTAAAGACAGGCTTGATAACGCCGATGCCTACTGCATGTCGCGCAAGACGTTTTACATCTATCGCTGGCTCAATCACTGCTGGTACCCCGATATCAAGACACGGCTGTTCAACCGCGGCAGTTCGCGCTGGGGTGGCACCAATCCACACGATCACATCGAAACACAGGGTCAAAATATCGTTCGTCTCGAGGGTGACATCTACCATTACTCGTTCGACAGCATTTCGGACCATCTGCAGACCATCGACAAGTTCACCGAAATCGGCGCAGACGAACTGGTCCGAAAAAACAAGAGCTTTAACCTGTTCAGCCCGCTGACACACGCATCATGGATCTTCATAAAACTCTATATTCTCAAGCGCGGCTTTCTCGATGGCTTTGCAGGCCTGACAGTATCTGTGCTGTCCTACATGCACGTATACATTAAATACAGCAAGGCTTATATCAAACGCAAACAGCTAGGCGGCGCACAATCAGACTGATGAACATCCTTGAACTTTGCCTTTCACCCGGCCTGGGCGGTCTTGAACTTTACGTATTCAGATCGGCACAGGCATTGGCAGAGAACAATCACGTTCTGGCTGTGCTGAATACAGCGGGTAAACTGACAGACTATTTCAACGCGCATTCCGACATAGAAGCCAGCTACCTTGAAAAATCATCCAAAGTTCTGCCGCTGTTCAACGCTCGCAAGCTTGCGGCGATCATCGACCGAAACGAAATTGATGTAATCCACATGCACTGGGGCAACGACCTCGCACTCGCCGCGCTGGCCAAAAAGCTGTCGCGCGGAAAACCCGCGCTGGTTTATACGCGCCAGATGAAAATAACCCGCTACAAGACCGATTTCTACCACCGCCTTCTGTACGATCAAATGGACCTGATGCTGACCATTACAAGACAGCTGGAAAAGGAAGCCAGGACGTTCATTCCCGGGCGCGATGACCGCATAACCACGCTGTATTATGGCGTCAATGCCCCGGCAGAGTTTTTATCGCATGACGAGATCCGTCATCAGCGCAGCGAACTGGGCTTCAACGACGACGATTTTGTCACCGGCCTGCTGGGCAGACTGGAAAAAGGTAAAGGCCAGCACCTGCTGATTGAAGCGCTGGCAATGGCCAGGCGCGACGGACTGGAGCCGAAGGCGCTGATAGTCGGCCATGAGATGAACCCCGGTTACCGCTCAGAGCTGCTACAACAGGCAAGAACTCTGGACGTGGACAGCAATATTGTTTTCATGGATTTTGTGCCCGAACCTCAAAAAGTGATGCAACTGTGCGACTGTATTGCATTGACATCTCGCGAAGAAACTTTCGGTCTGGTTCTACCGGAAGCAATGCGCTGCGGTATTGCGGTAATAGGCAGCAACAAAGGCGGCGTACCCGAAATCATCACACATAAAAAAACAGGTCTGCTGTTCGAATCATGGAATTCAGCGAGCCTTTACAAGCAAATACACCGTCTATACACTGATGCCGATTTCAGAAAAGCGCTTGCCGCAAACGGCAAAATCGACGCAGACAGCCGTTTCAATACCGAAGATCATTTCTCTTCCCTGGAACGGCACCTGATCGATGCAGCACACTAACTATGGCAGACTAAGCTGTACAACATGAAGTTCTGGTTCTCAAAAGGCGTCCGGGTCTCCAGGAAAGCACGTAAAGTCATTCGTGATCTTTCACGCGAGCAAATAAAAAAGGTCGCTGTCATCAGGCATGCCGCACTTGGTGACATGGTGCTTACACGCGCATTCCTGGTTGAAGCTCGTAAAGCGTTCCCGAATGCCGAAATCACGCTCAGCATCGTCAGTAATTACACGCGCGGGTGTCCTGAAGACCTGGTAGACCGGGTACATATCGTTCATGGCAGGGGTGAGCAGGCCACAGTCACAGACAAAATCAGGCGTATGAAGGAACTTGGCCCGCAAGACCTGATATTCGACCTGGCGACAACCAACAAGTCTATTAAAACCTGCCTGCTCAACAAGGCCAAACTTAAGATCGGTTTTCCCTATCGGGCCGCTCAGGCCAGGTTTGTGTACGATGTAGCCACCTGTCGGAGCGATCTGAATTTCGAAGTTAACGACATGCTGAATCAACTCCATATATTTGGCGTAAAGACTGCGTATCCTCACCAGTTCAACATGCCGGGGAACGCACTGAAAAAAGATCGTCCCTGCATAATTTATTTCTCAGGCGCCTCCACACCCGAAAAATGCTGGCCGACAGGAGACTTTACGGCCCTGATCGATCGCATGTCGACTGAATTTCCGAAACATGACCACCTGGTGCTGGACGGCATACTGGATTGGGAAAAAGAAAACGTACGCAAAATACTTGACCCGCTACAAAGCCGCGAAAACACCGGATCAGTCCAGGCCGATACCATTGATGATACGACCGCACTGATAAAGAGCGCAGATCTTGTGGTGGCTAACGACACCGGCATCAGACACCTCGCCATTGTGTCCGAAATACCGACAGTGGGAATATTTTTCGGCGACCCCTATCGTTACTGGCCGCGTTACAGTATTCACGAGGTCGCTTTGCCTGCAGTTGATGGGCCGCCAGCGGTCGAGGAAGTCTACGCGATGTGTCGCAAGGTTTTGAATAATACGGGGCAGAAATGAACCCTGTGCCTTTTACGCATATTCTTCGTACGACTTTTCTTCAATGAAGTTGGAGCCAAGCTTGAGGTTAATCGCCCGCTTCACATCTGACCGTTTGTCATTTGTGAAATATACCGCCCGCGCCAGTTCAATAAATCTGTCATCAAATTCCTTGTTTGACTCTTTGTCTCTGATGTCGTCCTCGATGACCCATAACTTCTCGTTAATGGCTTTCAACTCATCGAATTCCTGCTGGATGTCAGCGCGCGAGAACGGCAGCTTCTCCAGTAACGCATTCAGGGCATCAAGTTCTTTATTGATGTTGGCCAGTTTATCCTTGTCGGTGATTCTTTCCTGCTTGATCTCGAGAATGGTTATTTTGTCAAAAAACTCGCCGATTGAAATTTCGATATTTACACTCATAGCCCGTAGTATCAATAATTCACTGTGGGGACAATTATCACCCTATTTGTCAATAAATGCCATTCCGGATCGCGGCATTCGAATCGACCTGCCGGATTGAGGGTTCGGGTAATAGATGATGAAAATCCTGGTGATAAGAAATGACAAACTGGGCGACTTCGTGCTGGCGCTGCCGGCGATTTCACTGCTAAAAAGCCAGTATCCGGACGCCATCATAACTGCCCTTGTTCCTCCATATACCCGACCAGTCGCCGAAATGTGCCCCTCGATCGACAATATTGTTATTGATAACGGCGGCAATGCGTTTGAACTAAGCAGACATTTTTCGCCGCATCAATTCGATGCCTCGATTTCACTGTACTCCGAGCTGCGCACCGCAGCCGCCCTCTGGCTTGCAGGGATCCGTAACAGAGTCGGTCCAGCGACAAAAATCGCGCAGATTTTTCTCAATCGAAGACTCAGACAAAAACGCTCGTTGTCGTTGAAGCCGGAATATGAATATAACGTCGACCTGGCAAAATACTACATACAACTGAACGGCGATACACCGGTCACACCCGTAAAGCCACCTTACCTGGTACTCGACGACCGGCAAACATTAAGACAGAAGTATATCGAGAGTATCGGCAGCTCACCGCAAAAAAAACTCGTAATTATCCATCCTGGCAGCGGCGGTTCAGCCGTCAACCTGTCTCTGCAGCAGTACGCGCAACTTGCGAGAACCATTAACCGTGATATCGATTTACATTTTGTTATCACTGCAGGGCCTGATGAACTGGATAACGCGAACAGCCTGTCCAGGCTGCTGAATGCGGACAATTGCACTGTCTATAACTCGGTTCACGGCCTGGCAAACTTTGTACATTTTATAAACATCTGTGATGTCTTCATCAGCGGTTCCACCGGGCCGCTTCATATAGCCGGCGCGCTCAATATCGCGACGGTAGCATTTTATCCGGCTCGACGGTCAGCGACCGCACTGCGCTGGCAGACCCTGAATGAAACCGGCAAGAGAATATCTTTCTCGCCCGAGCAGTACGTCAAGGCAGCCAGTACGCTGAATATTGACATCGACGAATGTGCGACAGAAATCATCGATTTCATTCGCAGGCTACCAGCAGCCGACAAGGCATGAACATCAAGGCTGCAATTATCAAACGTCTTGCCAGAAAGACGTATAAAGGTCAGTTTAATCCAGAAAATTTCAGACAAATACTGATTGTCAGGCCGGCAAAAATTGGCGACACGATCTGCCTTCTGCCGCTGATCAGAGAGCTGAAGAAGGCGCTCCCGTCTGCAGAAATCGATATATACGCCAGCACCGACAACAATTTCATGTTCCGTTTTGTTCCACAGGTGCGGCACGTATACACCAGGCACAAGCGCCGCAAGCTTGCCAGCACCCTTGGCGAAATTTTCAGAATGCGCGCAAACCACTATGACCTGATAATCGACACCATGGATATCAGATTAGGCAAGGTACTGACACTGGCGCTGATCAATGCTGACTGGCTAATCGCAAATAGCGGCTTTCAAAGCCGCTATGGACTTGATAATTCCGACCTGCCGCTTTACTACCGACTGAACCGCTGGAAACTCGTTCATACAACGGACCGGTTGCTGGAGTACCTGGATCTTCTCGGGATCGAAGAATACGACAGTGCCATGGAATTCTCCGCTGGTGAGGAGGCGAGTGCGTTCGCCTCTTCCTTTCTCAAGCCGCACAGGCAAAACCGGCTGATTGGATTCAATGCCGATGCCAGCAACCCGGCACGCTCGGTCAATGACTCGGAAATCATCGATATTTTTCGCGGTATCCGGCAACATGATGAAAACATAAAGATCCTGCTGTTCTGCACGCCTTCACGATACCAGCACATGCGGAAATTGGTGGAGACTGCGCAACTCGATAACATCGTTATTGAACGCGGCACGAAAGATATATTTGATGCCGCCGCACTGGCCAGTCAAATGGATGTGCTTATATCGCCGGACACAAGCTTTATTCACATTGCGTCTGCATTTGATATACCCACTGTCGCAATTTACCCGAACGATCCCGACCACCTCATATACTGGGGGCCAAGAAGCAGCAGACATGTTGTAATTCAACCCGGGCAGAAGGATGCCAGTATCAGAGGATTCAGTACTGAGAACACCGTCTCAGCAGCTATTCAGCTTCTCAATGAACGCATCCGCACTGCGACTTGATGACTTTGAGATCGATATAAATATTTCTTGCCGGCATTTTGAAAGCCGAGCGCTCTCATTTATCGTAACCCATAAATTTCGAAACAAAACGTGCGCGCATACTGCCGAACAAAGAACCAAAATTGACCCGCCTGCTGACAAGCTCGAACTCACCCGTTGCATCGACCAGGTAACCACCGCCTGTCATTTGATCGGTGAAAAACAGCGACATATGCCTCACATGTGTGGGGTCCGCCCAGGAATCACGTGATGAAAAGTGGGGAGTTTCCAGGTGGACGGCGGCATTATCGGCTGCAAGCCGATGTATCTCCCGGAAGAAGCCCGCCTGGTCATTGATATGCTCGACGACATGGATAGTCCTGTTGTAGCTGAAAGTATTGTTTTCTATCTGCCACGGAAACTTCTCCAGATCCCAGACAACGCCCACACCGGGCCAGTCATGGATATCTATTCCGGTAAACTGCGGATCCTTGGCTCTTCCACAGCCTATATCAAGCTTGTCTTTCATCTGGATGACCGACCCTTAACAGTATCAGATCTGCCTGTAAACTAACGACATTTAGTGCTTCCACGCGCAACGATGACTGCAGTAAATATCGTTCCCCGGCTAGAACATACGGTATTGGAGATATATAATCCTTGAAATTTTCTTTGGCGCGATCGCCTTATTTCGGATTATGGACTGGACCAAATATACCACAGACCCCTGTGACGCACACACAGAGAAACTGATCCGTGATCATCTGAAAAAGATTCGCGTTATCGCCCAACAAGACTACATGAGCTGGCTGCTTGCTCGCATCCGGGACAAAAACTGTCTCGATATTGGCGCAATCGAGCATGATCTTTCCCATGCTGAAAAACCCCACTGGAAGCACAAGCAAATCTCCGACGTCGCATCGCGTGTGGTCGGCGTCGATATACTCGATGAATTTGCACAGATATTGAATCAACGTGGATATGACATACGTGTATGTGACGCCACCTCGGATGTCTACCTTGGAGAAAAATTTGACACTGTGATTCTTGGAGACGTGATCGAGCATGTCGAGAATCCGGCAAACCTGATACGGTTTTCGGTTCGCCACCTGAACGATGGCGGCGAGATAATTGTCAAGACGCCCAATCCATACTATATCGACAATATCATCAAATTCGCCCGCAACAGGGACTCGGTCAATTTCGAACATATCGCCTGGTATACACCGACGATGGCGCTGGAATTATCCCGCAGAGCGGAGTGCAAGCTGGCAGCGTATGTTGTTTTTTCGCGAAAAAGACCGTGGAAGAACATTTTTCCCGGTTCTGACATATTCACCCGAGATTTCGTATACATCTACACCCGATGAATCGATATCCGGCCGCAAGATGGATTCTTATACCAGGATATCCGCCCAACTGACCTTTTCACGCTCGATATTGAAATAATCCGTTGCCAGACCGATATTGGCTCCGGCGCGCTCTTTTTCCTCATCTATATTGCGGACAATAAACAACAGCTTCGCCGATAAATCATCAATATCCCTGTCTTCAGCAAGCGTTAGGTGAAATCCCATATCGATGAACTCTGGAAACACCGTATTGTTATATGCCAGACAGGGCAGACCGAAATGCAATGCTTCAATAAACGCATTGGCCATGCCTTCACCATAACTGGGAAACAGGAAGATGTCGCTGGCAGCAAGCACGTCGCTGACGTATTTGACATGCCCGCGCAATGATACTTTGTCTCCAAGCCCGCGGTGTTCGATCGCCTGCTGTATTTCGCGCTCGGTATTTTCCCCTTCAACACCACCGAGCAGGTTCAATCTGAAATCGATCCCTGCATCAGCAAGCGCTCCGCACGCACACACAGCATCCAGTTGACCCTTGGCTGGCGCAATTCTGCCGACATGGGTAATTACCAGCTCACGGCAATCAGCTTTTGGCTCGGGGCGAACGTCGGCAAACTCGAATGACGGGAAAATGATACGATACTTCACACCTTTGGTTGGCGGCACGATTTTCCGGACGTTCTTCAACAAGTGTCGTGACAGGGCGACGTGGTAATTCACCTGCGAATATACCAGCCTGTGCAGCCAGTCGTTCTTTGATTTACTTTTAGTGGTGCCATGTCTGACAATGATGTTCAGATCAAAACCGAGAAACGCAAAATGCAGCGTCTTTAATTCCGAGGCGCCGAAGAAGATTACGTTGCCGATACCGCGCTTCCTCAATAGCTGCCTGACTCGAACCAGCATGGCAATGCTGAACGCGGTACTGGAGAAGCTGACGCCTTCGCATAAAAAATTACCCGAATACCTCCGCGCAAGCTCCTGTATAAACGAACCTTGTTTACAAAAAAGCACAACTTCAAAGCTGTCACTCAAGCGGTTTGCCAGTTTCACCGAATCATGCTCCATCCCGCCCATACCACCGGAAAAGCACATTATGGCCACAGGTTTCGATGATTTGTTCTTCATAAGCGCTTGATGATAACTCAATACGTTTTCCAGGTCGGCATCACCTTAATTTATGCCATATCGCCTGGCAAGCAGCAGCCCGGCAACCTAACGAGCTCCCTCCGGCACTTCGTCAGAGCGTGTCATCCAGATAAATATCACGACACTGCAAACGATGAACACCGATGTCCAGTTGTTCCTTACAAACGGGTGCTCGGTAAGCGATGCCAGAATGAACGATGCACTTAGCAAGACCTGGAACTTCCATGCCTGACCCGCTCTATGGCGTGATTTCACTGCAACATAAAACGGGTAGAACAGTAGTAGTACAATCAGCACCGTGCCAACAATGCCTTTGTCACCCAGGTAACTGAAATAGACACTGTGCGTATGGGTGGGATTACCCAGGTCTGCACCTTTCTGGTATACCATTACATTCAGCCTGCCCTCCTTGACGTACCTGTTATGGACAACACCGGCATTTCCAACACCATGCCCGAACACAGGCTTTTCCTCGAAGGCATACAGGGCGCCGCGCCACTGCTCCAGACGGAAGCCGATTGATGTGAACCTGATCGGCTTGCTTCTGTCGGCGTTGAAGTATTCAACCGGCTCTTCGAACACTCTTGAAAACCGTGCGTTTACGTATTCGATCCCGGAGAGAAAATACAGCATTGGCAGCAACGCGATGCTGACAAAGACCAGCCTTCTTGCGCCGATAGCCTTGATTGTCCTGATCGCACCACCCTGCAAGATAAAAATGAGCATATACAGCAATATTAATGACAACCACGCGTTCCTTGTCACGGAAACGAGCGCACCCAGTGCCCCGAACACGGCACCCGCCAGGCACAGCATCCGCATCTTTCTGCTGTCTTTATAGTATCCATAGGCCGCAAAGCTGAGCACAGACCAGAGCACTGAGATGTTGCCCTGAAAGATATGGCCGTAAATACCCTCGGCGAATATCATTCCAACATCGCCACTAATATAACGCAGCATAAAGTCGACGATACCCGTTACCCCGATGATAACCGCGCCAATCGGTACCGCCGCCAAAAAGTATTTCCATATACCGGGTATACCGCGCAAATACAGATACACCGGCACCGCGAACAGCAGGCGAAGGTCACCGGAAAAAAACCAGGAATGTGAAGCCCGGGTCCAACCGGCAAGAACGTTTGAGATCACTGTCGTCAGCACGTGGAGAACGATAATCGCCAGGAAAATTTTCTCTTCTTTTTTCAGATCGAGGCGGTAATGCTTGATCGAAAACAGTGAAACCAGCACCAGCAGAACATAGGTTGATGACGCCCAGTGTCTGACGGTATTGGTGAACAGCGGGAAGAGAAAAACCAGTGCAATGCCAAGATGCATCCAGTTATATTGATAATCCTTTAAATTCTGTCTGGTCAACATCAGCTTTTCACCGGGCAAGCATTCTTGCAAAGACATCATCTGCCCTGACTTGTGTCAGACAGTTATAGTGGCCGTACTTGCACGTTCTGGAAAAACAGGGACTGCATGACAGTCTTTTGTAATGTATCTCGGCGGAATCGGTTAACGGCGGTGTGTACTCCGGTGTTGACGAACCGTATATTACGTTCACCTTTACATCCATCGCGGCCGCAACATGCATCAGACCGGAGTCGTTACTCACGACCTGCTCCACGCACGCGATCAGATCAATCACATCAACGAGCTCGGTTTTACCGCAGAGGTTGTGCACATCCCCGGTAGCACCTTGTGCAATCGCATCGCCGAGCGCAACTTCTTTGGTCGAGCCAAACACCCATACCTGGTATCCCTGCTCAACCAGCAACCGCGACAGTTGCGCGAAATAGTCTGTCGGCCACTGCTTGGCAGGACCGTACTCGGCGCCGGGCATGAATCCGATAACCGGCTTGTCCAGACGAAGCTTTAGACTGTTCAGCAGGCTGTCGATATGTTGCTTGTCTGACTGTAATTCCGGATAGGAAATCTCCGGTGCTTCAGCAGCGCACTCGGATTGCGGGTAAGCATGAGCGACATATCGCTGCACCGTCTGTTTCAGTACTTCGGTATCCAGCATGCGGACATCGTTCAACAGGCCATATCGCATCTCACCCCGGTAGCCGGTACGCACCGGCACGCCTGCGAAAAAAGGCACCAGTGCCGATTTCCAGGATCTCGGCAAAACGATGGCGTGACTGTAGTTGTTCGCCTTCAGCGAACGTCCGAGCCGGGAACGCGCAGCGAGGCTGAATTCACCGTGCTGCACCGGCAGGGCAATACCCCGTCGTACTTGCGGCATGCGCTGCAAAACCGGCAATGACCACTCCGGCGACACCACATCGATCTCACACTCGGGATAGAGCTTTTTCAGAGCAATGAACAATGACTGCGCCATGACCATATCGCCAACCCAGGAAGGCCCGATGATCAGGTATCGTCGGCTCGATGCAGGCATGATGTACTCAGTCCAGGTTGCGGGTCACGCGGTTGCAGATTTCGACATTCGATCGCAGATGTTCCGGATTGATCGTACCCACAATCATGCTGCTGACACCGGGCTGTGTCAGCACATACCTGAATGCATCTTCCACACTCTCGGCGTGCCCGCTTTGCAGACCCTTCTTGATGACAACACCCTTGTTCAACGCCAGCGCGCGTTCGATTACCGGCAGCTCGGCGTCCGTCTCGAGATTGAAGGTCGCCATCACCACATCGGTGTGCTCCACGACCCAGAGCCCACCCTCGACGGTTTTGGTCGACATGCCGAACGCACGTATCAGTCCCTGCTGCTTCATTTTCTCCAGCGTTTCGAGCGCGGCCTGATTTTCAATAATATCCATATCATTACCATCTGAATGCACCAGCACGATATCAACGCTGTCCCTGTTTAGTTTTTTCAGACTGCGCTCAACCGAACGGCGGGTGTGTTCAGCCGTAAAATCAAATCTGGATTTTCCGTTTTCGAAGATTTCTCCGACCTTGGTCATGATCACCCAGTCATCCGCATGTGGCAGTAATTGCCCCAGGCGCTGTTCGCTGTTGCCATAGGCCGGCGCAGTATCGATGAAGTTAATACCAAGATCCCAGGCCTGCATAAGCAGACCCCTGACATCCGCATCGCCAGGAATCTCGAAACCCTGCGGATACTTGACCTGCTCGTTACGACCTATCTTGACTGTACCCAGCCCCAGCGGAGAGACATCGATACCGGTCGAACCCAGCGCCCTGAGCTTCATACACCGTTCCACCTTGCCGGCTCGCACCATGGGTACTTTGCGAACGGCGGCGCAGGCCATGCAGGCAATTCATTGTCTGTCTTCTCAACGGTCGAGCAATAATCAACGATCTGCTGCGCCAGCAATGGCGCCAGCGCCAGCTTGGTCGGCCACGCGGTGATGATGTTGCCCTGCTGTGTGGCATAAAAAGTATCCGGTCGGTGCCCGTCGGCGTGCCTTACCTCGGCACGGTCGATGTCGAGGACACCCCACTGCGCGGTATCCAGTTTCTGCCACGGGATCAACTCGGCCAGTTCCCGCTGCGCCCTGGCGATCTGCTCTTCATCGGTACGATTGACACCGTCTTCTGCAAGCTGCCCACCCAGATACCAGACGATGTTGCCGTCATCATCGGTGTGGGAGGTAATCGTAACGCGTGGATTGATACCTGCGCCCATGCAATGCGCGAACACCTTGTTGACCAGGCCGCCGCGCATCATCACCATCTTCAATGGCCTCAGCTGCATCACGGGTTTCTGCAGGCCGGCAGCTGAAAGCAGTGACTGGTTGCCCTGACCGGCCATCAGAACCAGTTTGGAGAAATTGAGCTCGCAGCCCTGACCGTCGGTCGTCTCGACCAGCAGACTGGAAACCTGCGGCCGAATACTGTCTTTCCTGACTGCAACGATCGAGCGCATCGAAGGTTCGGCCAGCGCCTGCAGGACACTGATACAGTCGAATACCGGCTCATCCAGCCGGTAAATACTGCCCCTGAAATCCCTGTGCTGGAAAATAGCCGGACGCTGTTGCGGCTTCAACGCAGTGGTGCGTGCACGCATCACGCGGCTGGCAAAAAAACCGGTGATTTTTGACGTCAGGCTGGTTGTTGACCACAGATAGTGCGCATCGGAGATCATCACGGCCTTGCGTAAATCCACTTCACCCTTGCCGGCATGACAGGCACGCCATATCGACGGCATCGCCGACACCGCTTCTGACGATGCGGTCAGTTTGCCGGTCAGGGCGTACTTGGTGCCGCCGTGAATAATGCCCTGGGAATACCGTGTCTGGCCGGCACCGAGCGCGTCGTCCTCCAGCAATACAGCATTGAATCCCTGATCACGCAGTCGCGCCAGTGTCCACAAACCTGCGATACCGCCGCCAACGATAACTGCATCAACATCAACCTTCACGCTGATGTCTCCCATAGGTACTAGCCCGCATTTCTCACCAGGATCTCGGTAGCAGGCGCAGAAAGCGCCGCTCTGGAGGGATAAGCGTAGCCAAAGCTACGGTTTGAGTGAAGAGCAAGCTTACGGACATGAAGACCAGCCTGGACCGTGATAGGCTTGCTCGAATAACACACTGAAGTTCTGATCATCCTGGTTTTTCTCCAAAGGACCAATGTCCTATCAGTATCCTACGCCGCCTGGTGAGAAATGCGGGCTAGCTCCTCCCGCGGATGGTACCGATTATTTCGGTTGTCGATACACCTTCAACATAGGACAGCACCCTGACCTCACCACCATGCTCACGAACGCAATTACCACCCGGTATCTTGTCCGGATCATTATCCCCGCCCTTGACCAGGATATCCGGCAGAACCTCGCATATCAGCCGCGTCGGTGTGTCTTCCTCGAACGGCAGCACCCAGTCAACACATTCGAGCGCAGCCAGCATGCGCATGCGATGAGCCAGTGGATTGACCGGACGGTCTTCACCCTTGAGTTTGCGTACCGTCTCATCGATATTCACCGCGACGACCAGGCGATCGCCCTGATCGCGCGCCTGCTGCAGATAGGTTACATGCCCGGCGTGCAGGATGTCGAAACAGCCGTTGGTCATTACAATGACTTCGCCACGCTGATGGCATTGACTCACCGCTGTGATCAGCTCCTGCTGAGTGACGACGCCACGCTTGACCGCGATATGCCTGTGAATCTCCTGGTAGAGTTCTTCAGTAGAAACGCTGGCGGTACCCAGTTTGCCGACCACGATACCCGCTGCCAGGTTGGCGAGTGTGACGGCATTGCGCGTATCATCACCCGCAGCCAGCGCGGCTGCCAGTGTGGAGATCACGGTATCGCCCGCGCCAGTGACATCATAGACTTCACGCGCGCGCGTGGGCAGGTGATACACCTCGCCGTCATTCTGAACCAGCGTCATGCCATGTTCACTGCGTGTTACCAGCAAGGCATCAAAACCGCACTGCCGGCACAACTGCTGACCTTTTTCGACCAGCTCATCTTCATTCTCGCAAACACCGACGACCGCTTCGAACTCGGACAGGTTGGGTGTAACCAGGCTTGCACCCGAATATTTATCAAAGTCCGTACCCTTGGGATCGATCAATACCGGGATTCTTTTTTCCCTGCAAAGAGCGATCAGTGATTGCACGTTGCGCAAGGTGCCCTTGCCATAATCGGAGCAGACCACAACATCGTGCTGATCGAGCAGCCTGGCAAACTCGGTTTCCTGCCCGGAAATATCCTGGCCGATGAAGCCGTCTTCAAAGTCAAGCCTGATCAGCTGCTGATGACGACTCATCACGCGAAGCTTGGTCACCGTGGCGTTTTCGCCGAGGCGCACCAGGCTGGTGGCAACGCCTGCAGCCTGCAGGTTTTTTTCCAGCGCATCGGCTGCATCGTCATTACCCGTCAAGCCCAGCACGGTTGCCTGTGCTCCGAGCCGGGCGATATTGAGCGCAACGTTGCCGGCGCCACCGGGACGCTCTTCGGTATCGCGGATATGGACCACCGGAACCGGCGCTTCAGGTGAAATGCGGGACGCCGGGCCCTGCCAGTAACGGTCCAGCATCAAGTCGCCAACGATCAGCACCCGAGCCTGCGAAAAATCCGGAATATCTACGTGCATTTACAACCGTGGTGTGGGCATTGCCCATCGTCTGATTCGGTGGGCGATACCCAGCGTACAAGTATTGCAGCAGCCAAGATCAATCCTTGAGCACGTATTCGGCGCCACAGTAGGGACACCTGGCAGAGCCGTGGTCCTCGACAGGAATATAGACCTGCGGATGTGAATTCCACAAGCTGCTGCCACGCATGGGGCAATGCACGGGCAGATCATCGCGCGTCACTTCATAACGCGACTGTTTGTTCGGGGTTTCAAGACCTTTCTGGGTTGCGGTATTCGGATTAGGCATCGGCTTTCCTCAATAAACTTTAAGCGTCGTTGACCAGCGTCAGCCATTCCGGATGCCTGTCCAGACGGCCATGTACGACATCAAAATACAAGGTCTGTAATCTTTCCGTAACCGGGCCCCGACCGCCGTTTCCAATGGTACGGTTATCAACTTCCCTGACCGGTGTTACCTCGGCCGCCGTCCCGGTAAAAAAGACCTCGTCAGCAATATAGACTTCATCACGTGTAATACGCTTTTCACGTACCTCGTAACCGGCATCGCTTGCCAGCCTGAAGATGGTGTTACGGGTAATACCGTTCAATGCCGATGTCAGGTCCGGGGTATAGATAACATCATCGCGCACGAGAAAAATATTCTCACCGCTGCCCTCGGCAACATAACCTTCCGCATCGAGCAACATGGCTTCATCGTAGCCGTCTGTCAGCGCCTCGTTCAATGCCAGCATCGAATTGATATAGTGCCCGTTTGCCTTGGCCTTGCACATGCTGATATTCACGTGGTGGCGCGTGAAGCTCGATGTCTTGATACGAATGCCGCGCTCGAGGTTTTCCTGACCAAGGTAAGCCCCCCATTCCCAGGCCGCAACGATAACGTGGACCTTGAGGTTATCAGCGCGCAACCCCATTCCCTCGGCCCCGTAAAAACACATCGGCCTGATATAGGCGGTATCCAGATTATTCTCACGCACCGCAGCGCGCTGCGCCTCGTTAATCGTATCCCTGTCGAACGGTATTTGCATCATCATGATCTGCGCCGAATCGAACAGTCTGTCTGTATGCGCCTGCAGACGAAAAATTGCTGTGCCTGCTTCAGTTTTATAGGCACGCACACCCTCGAACACGCCCATGCCATAATGCAGCGTGTGCGTCAGTACATGAACCCTGGCTTCACGCCAGGGAACCATTTCACCATCAAACCAGATGACGCCGTCGTGGTCGGCCATGGTTTGCATATCAGTCTCCAGTCAAACTCGTTTATCCAGCTCCAGGCTCAGGATTCAACACCCTGATCTGCCTCAACCTTCGATACAACCAGCCGGTTCCAGATTTCGGTCACCATATCCAGATGGGGTTGCAGTTTTTGCTTAATATCCGCAGGCAACTCGACTTCCAGCGCCTGCCTGTTCGTCTGCTGTCGAAACAGCTTGTACGCAGATGCGAGATTATTCGCTTCTTCACTGCTGTACCAGCCAACCGCCGCCAGGTACTCGATAAACTCCAGTGTGGAACTTACGCCGAGTATCTCGGGATGTGCTGCGGTATTGAGCAACACCCCGGCCTGGGTGGTAAATTCAATATCGACCATACCCCCGCGGTCCTGCTTGATATTGAATTCCGACTCGTCACGACTGGCCAGATGCGTGCGCATTTTCTCCCGCATTTCGACCACATCGGCACACAGCTTCGCCGGGTCGCGAGTGACTTCAAGCACAGACTGTCGGATTCTAGCAAACTCCTGACCCACTGGCTCGCTTCCGGTAATGACCCTGGTACGCAACAATGCCTGATGCTCCCAGGTCCAGGCCTTGTTTTTCTGGTAATCCTCGAAGGCGCTGACGCTGCTGACCATCATCCCTGCGCGTCCGTCAGGCCGCAGCCGGGTATCGGCTTCATAGAGTATGCCCGAATGGGTACGGGTACCGAGTATATGCAGCACTTTCTGCGCAACCCGACTGAAAAACTGGGTATTATCGATGCTCTTTTCACCGCTGGTATACTGTTTCTGGCCCGAGCTGTCATGCAGGAACACGATATCCAGGTCCGAGCCGTAACCCGTTTCCAGCCCGCCCAGCTTGCCATAGGCGACGATCGCCATGCCCGGGTGATATTCGCGGCCGTCAACGATACAGACCGGGCTGCCGTGGCGTTTGCAGACAGCATCCCAGGACAGCTGAAACACTTTCTCGAGCACGACGTCAGCGATCGTGCTCAGCTTGGCGCCTACATCCCAGATTTCGTGGACGTGTATTACGTCGGTTGCTGCCAGCTTGAATATCTCGGTGCGTTTAAAGTGCCGCAAGCGCTCCATCTGCTGCTCGAGATCATCCTCATCAACCTGCGACATCAGCCGCTGCAGTTCGGTCGTCAGCTGCTCGCGATCGTTCTGCCTGAACAGCTCCTGTGAATCGAGCAGTTCATCGAGCAGGATCGGGTAGCGTGCCAGCTCATTGGCAAACCACTGGCTGGCAGCACACAATTCGAGCATCTGATGTTGTGCAACCGGGTATTCGAGCAGCAGGCTGATATAAACCGGGCGGCCAACGATGGCAGACAGAATTTCGAGCACCCGGTCCAGCAAGACCAGCGAATTTTCATAGCTCACCAGCTGTTTCAGCAATTTAATCAGCAACTGCTGCAAACGACGCAGACCGTCCTCGGACAGCGTGCGTATTCTGGCCGAACCCTTGAAGCGCTCAAGCACATCAAGCAGATCACCGGCATTGTCACTGCCGGCCTGCTCAAGCCAGTGAGCCAGGTCTTCGGTGTGGTCCTCACTGCTCCAGAACAGCTGCAGCGCGTGAATACTGTCAGTCTCGGGCTGCTCGCCGGGCGCGATCACGGAGTCAAACACGGCCATTACCGCCTGGCGGTGCCGGTCCAGCTCCTGCATCAGCGCATCCCAGTCGTCGCATCCCATTGCCAGCCGGATGCGTTCCCTGGATAGTGCATCAACCGGCAGTGTCTGCGTCTGCTGGTCTCGTTCCATCTGCAGCCTGTTCTCCAGTTTGCGCAAATACAGGTAAGCCTGCCTGAGCTGCTCTGACTCATTCTGCTCCAGATAGCCAAGCGCGGCCAGCTGGTTCAATACCTCCAGGATACTGCGCAGCTGCAGCTCGGGCATCGGCCCACCGCGGATCAACTGGAACGTCTGGCCGATAAACTCGATTTCGCGGATGCCACCGCGACCCAGCTTGATATTGTTGTGCATGCCCTTGCGGCGCATCTCGGCTTCGATCATGGCTTTCATTTCACGAATGGATTCAAAAGCGCCGAAATCCAGGTAGCGACGATAGGTGAAAGGTCGCAGCATCGAAGCCAGGTACTTGCGCTCGGCCTCCCTGCCGCCGATGATCTTGGCCTTGATCATGGCATAGCGCTCCCAGTCACGGCCCTGCAGCTGGTAATACTGCTCCATCGCATTGAAGTTCATCGCCAACGGACCACTCTCGCCGTTAGGCCGCAGACGGGTATCGACACGAAAGACAAAACCATCGGCGGTAATCTCGTCCAGCAACCTGACCAGTTTTCTCGCCATACGCACGAAAAACTCGTGGTTGGACAAACGCCGCGCACCTTCGGTTGTACCCTCTTCCGCATAGGCAAAAATCAGATCGATATCGGAGGAAAAATTCAGTTCGCGTCCGCCCAGCTTACCCATTGCCAGTGCCAGCATCTCCTGCGCCTCGCCCTCAGCGCTTGTCGGTACACCCAGTACTTCCACGGTTTGCTGGTAAACGTGTTGAAGCCCCTGCGCGATGACCGCCTCGGCAAAATCGCTGAGTTCATGCAGCACCTGTTCTACACCGGCAAGACCGGCCAGGTCGCGCCAGGCAATACGCACCATTTCTGCCTGCCGCAACTGTCGCAAGCTACGCATCAGCTCGTCCTCACTCGCGCCCGCCTGCTCGATCGACTGCGCAACCCGTTGCTGATAATCTGCTGGTGTGCGCCCGGATTCGAAACCCTCGCTGGCGAGTTGGTCCAGCATCTCGGGTCTGCGGATGCACGCACGCGCGACAAACTCGCTGCAGGCCCAGACCTTCCCCATCACCGACAGATCGATATTCGGGCTCAACCGCCCGGAATCACCGCTGCCAGACCAGTCCTGCCAGTAATTTTGGACAGTTGGCTGCAATGATTCAGGAACGAAGGTCAGCAGTTGCTCAGGCGTAGCACTCATCAGGAATCGATATCACTGGTTACTGTCAATTGTTTCAACGGGAAAAAATCCGGCACGATTGTAACTGATATCGGCACGAAGCCGAGACCGTTACAAAGATTATTATCTTGCTTGATCACGGCACTCATGTATATGCTGTCGTTATGATTCAAAAAGCACCCGGCATCATCGAATTGCTGCAACAACTGATCGCGCTGCCCTCAATCAGCTGCACCAAACCGGAACTGGATATGGGTAACCGCCAGGTCATCGATACCCTGGCGGAATGGCTGGAAAACCTGGGTTTCAGTACAAACATAATGCCCCTCAATGATGATGGCAACAAGGCGAACCTGGTCGCCTCCATTGGCAAAGGCCGCAATGGCCTGGTGCTTGCCGGACACACCGACACAGTTCCGTTCGATGAAAATCGCTGGGAATCTGACCCCTTTTCGCTAACCGAGTCAGATAACCGTCTGTATGGGCTTGGCACTGCCGACATGAAGTCTTTTTTCGCGCTGGTCATCGAAGCCATCCGTGATCTCGACCTGTCGAAGCTGCACCACCCCCTGATCATACTGGCAACTGCCGATGAAGAAACCAGCATGAGCGGCGCGCGCGCACTTGGAACCAACGATATCGCCGGCGCACGTTTTGTCGTGATCGGCGAACCCACCGGATTAAGGCCGGTGCGCATGCACAAGGGCATGATGATGGAGGCCATTACGTTGACCGGCCTTTCCGGCCATTCCAGCGATCCATCGCTGGGCAACAGTGCGCTGGAAGCCATGCACCGGGTCATGACCGAACTGCTCGAGTGGCGCGCGACCTTACAGGCCTCAAACAGAAATCCATTATTCGAAGTGCCGGTCCCGACGATGAATCTCGGACATATCCACGGCGGAGACAATCCAAACAGGATCTGCGGGCATTGTGAGCTGCAGATCGACATCCGCCCGCTGCCCGGCATGAAACTGTCCGACTTGAGGTTCGAACTCGAGCAGCGCCTGCAAGCATCACTGGCTGGCAGTGGTATAAGTTACAGAACTGAGGCCCTGTTCGATGGCGTTCCCGCAATAGAAACAGCGGCCGACTCAAAACTGGTAAAAGCCGTTGAAAAACTGACCGGAAAGTCCTCGGAAGCGGTTGCCTTTTCCACTGAAGCACCGTTTTACAATGGCATGGGTCTGGAGACCGTCGTGCTGGGACCCGGCCACATCAGCCAGGCGCACCAGCCCGACGAGTTCCTCGCCATGGACCAGATAAGGCCAACCATCCAGCTGATTCAGGACATAGTCAGACGGTTTTGCATGCCATGACTCCGGTTTCGCCATGCATATCCGCGAATTCATATTCCAATTAAGGGAAATAAATTGGCGAAAGAAATGTCGTGAATTCTGCCATTGCCAGGGTAACAATAACCCTGCTGCCGCATGCTGATAGACGTAACGCCATCAATCAGCAACGGACCAGTGCAAGCACAGAATATCAGCGCAGGGTTCGATTAGAAGCCTGATTTATGACGCCAGCCTTCATTAACCAGAGTGATTTCAGTAGCTTCATCAGGCCCAGTGTAACGATCAAACAAGCTGTCAAATGAATCCACAGTGCAAAATTCGTTCGCACCAGCCGGGTCCAGATAATGCGTGAATAACGACATGATTATTTCGCAATACTGATCGCGCTCACAGCCAGCGCGGTTGATGCTGTATGGCCAGAATTCGCCCACTACCGGCACGCGATAACGACTAATAACCTCCTTCGAACCGACAAAAAAGTCGTAGTCATGTCCCTGTATATCCATCCAGATCAATCCAGGTCGTTCTTTCGCGAAAAATCCCTTGCCGATCAGACTATCAAGCCTGCGTGCATCGACATTGGCGACTTCTCGCCGCTCTTCACGAAAATACCCTTTCTCAAACGACCTGCGTATTCGATGGTCACCGAAATTTTCATCAGACAGCTCCATCTCGACCTGGCCATCCTCACTTGACAAAGCCAATTGCAGACATTGCACATCTTCCGAGTAACCATTCTGGGCAATATTTTTCTCGAGAAGCCTGAAATTTGATGGCACTGGTTCAAACGCTATTACATTCCTGAACATTGTGAATTTCATCAGCGCCAACGTAATCAGCCCAATGTTAGCACCAATATTCAGCGCTATTCCCGGCCGCTCCTCATCAATATAGCCATTATCCACCAGCAGCCGCACCCTTTGCTTGACAGCATCAACATCATATTCGCGACGAAAGTAGATATGTTTACCGACAGCTTTGTCTTTTGAGTAAAAAGTAACTAATCCGTTAAGGGAATCAATCGTCACCTCCCGACGCGGCCCACGATGTAATAGCCACCAGCGTAACTTCTCCAGCTTCGTTGGTTTACCTTTGTTTACTCTGTACACCATGTCCTCAGTCCAACAGTTTTTGCTCAGATGGTTTGCAGTATAACCATTTTCCATGTGATTGATAATTAAACGCAGACCGAGAAGCCCAACAGAGCATGACTACACATACAGCCAATGTCACCAGGTCACTTTAAGATAGCAGTAACCACTGTCCAAAACCGGCGACAATCTCATCCGGCCAGTTATTTCGGCTTGAATCTTCGAACTGCACGTATGTATCGCTTGAGGAGCGCCTCGCTGTTATCGCAACTATAACGCAAGCGTTCATAATCATCGGTTATCATTGCCAGCTCGCGCCGCTTGCTCGGCAAAAGCTGCATAACACGTGAAAGGAACTCCGTGGCACCTTCATTTGACCTGTGCCGGATACCAACCTTCTCCAGCTTGCTGCAGAATTTTTCATAATATAACTTGATCTCGTCCCTGCGGCGTACCGGTTCCCGGTGAATCACCCACCAGGCAACCAGGCTGCCGGCAACCGTCATCAACAACACCAGCCCCATCAGCAGATTGCTGCTGGTAACATTATTGAATCCGAGTAAACGGAGCAGTTCCTTCTGGCGGTCACTGTTAAACCCGACGATCCACTGGTTCCAGCTGTTACGGAAACTGTCCAGCATGTAACGGGCACGCTGAAAAACCACATTGTCTGAAATCAGAATCGCAGGCAACAGATCGTGCTCGAGGCCGGCGTTTTCTATCCCGCGTTCTATCCGTGTTGGTGAAACCGCGGCTGTCGGGTCAACACGCACCCAGCCTTCATCTTCAAGCCACACTTCCGCCCAGGCATGTGCATCAGACTGGCGTACGATCATGTAATCGTCGAAGGGATGCATGGCACCGCCCTGATAACCCACGACAACCCGTGACGGTATGCCCGCTGACCGCATCAGATACACGAAGGCACTGGCAAAATGCTCACAGAATCCACGGCGCGTGCTGAACAGGAAATCATCCATTGCATGCTCGCCCAGCAACGGTGGCGACAGGGTATAGGAAAACGCCTCGTTGCTGAAATATCTCAGCACATTGTTAATGTATGCATTACTATCCCGATTCGATTCAATAAACAGCTTGCTGGCGAACTCTGCAGTATCCTGGTTCAGGCCTTCGGGCAGGGCGAGATTCTTGCGCCGCTCCGGCTCAAACAAACCGCCGTTTTCCGCACCGATATCAGACCGCAGCTGATAGTTCAGTACATCCGTCACCGGGCTGGCCGCGACCAGATGCATTTCCCGCGTGGCCAGCAGCGATCTGTCGTGCTGTATCGGCAGCTCGAGCGCATACAACCAATGCTGGTTGTGCGGTTCCAGCATCACCGTATAGCTGTATATTGTTTCAACAACATCTTCAGAAACAATCAGCGGCCTGGCGAACGCAGGCGCATTCTCCATACGCCAGGTTCTGCCGTCATAGCTGGACAACGCAAGTCCGCGCCAGTACAAATCCGATCGCGGCGGCGGCTCGCTGTCGAATTGCACTCGAAACGCCACTTCGCCGGAAGCAATCAGGCGATTAATACTGCCGGGTGACATTTCTTCCGAAAGACCGGATGTCGCTGACCCGGCGTCTCTGGGCAAACCCCATAACGGGCCCGGCATGCGCGGAAACAGCACGAACAGGATCAACATCAACGGCACCGCCTGTGCAATCATGCGAAATGATTGATGGAGCCGCGCCTGTAATCGCATTGTTCCCAGGCGGTCACTGAACACAATCAGCAGGGATGTGAGATACACAACAACGACAAAAACATGCGCTGCGATCAAAAGGCTCTGTGAATAGAAAAACTTGCTTGCGACCAGGAAAAATCCCATGAAGATAACAATTGCAATATCCCGGGTCGACTTCATTTCGAACAGCTTGAGAAAGGCGAGCAGCAGCAGCATGGCCGAACCCGGCAGTTGGCCGAGTATGGTGCCGAATGACAGCATTAACACCACTACCACCAGCACAGTCATTACAGCCAAAGCCCATCGACCAGGCCTTGCAGCCTTCCCGTTGATAATCAGCAATGCCCAGACGGTGAAAGCAGCAGTAAGCAGCAGCACCATGACGGGCATATGCGGATACAGCGGCAGCGCCACAACGTGAATGCCCAGCAACAGCGGTGCGATAGGTTTGGTGAGCCTGTCTGCCGACAAAACGACTACCCCCACCTGCAGCAGACCAGCGGAAAAGAATTCGTGCTCATTTTCACACTGGCAATTGCGAGCACCGGCAAACGTGGTGAATCGCTCACTGACAAACCGGCCTGCAACTGTTCTCGGACAGTATCCACTCTACTCCCTCCCGTACAGCGCCAGCGTCTTCAAACAATGCTGATAATGCCTGACGCCGTGGTCGGGACTGATCTCGACACCCGGCAGTCGCAAACCATAATGCCATTGCCCGGCCTCGGCATCGATCACCAGGCGCGCCATAATCGAAAGCCGCGCCTCTGTACCGCTGGCAGCGATCGCATTCCATTCTATCCACTGCATCTCCGGCTTGCCGCCGGTGAACTCCTTGGTGTGTAACTGGGCGGTTCGTGCAGCCGCCTTCCATGACACCCTGCGCCAGGAATCACCCGTCCGGTACTTGCGTAATCCTGCAAACTCCTCGATTCCATCCCCGTATAAATCGCTTTCACCATCGGAAACGGCGTCACTAAGCGGCAGCTCGGCAACCTTGACCGGCTTCGGATAGACAACACATTCCATGTTCAAATCGATCCACGTCCACGCCACGAACAAACCTGTAGGAAACTCTGTACTCAAGCGAAACCGGCCCGAGCGGAGCAAGCCGCGATGTTTCGCTTTTCTTTTGAAATGAAGCTGTCCGACACTTTCCGCTTTCACGTCGATGACTTAGTGCTCCTGGCCTTCCTGGCTGATTGCTATCGAGTACCGCGTCAGCTGATCACGGTTTTCGAGCTGAACGGTAAAGCTTGCGTTTTCACCGCTGAATACCGGCGAACTCCCCCCAGCACGCAGCTTCAATCCGGCGAGATTTCGCCAGGTCGCAAACATCGCGACATTACCAACACCAACAAGCAGAAATACCAGCACGAAGCCCAGACTCTTGCCGTAATTGACCGAGCCCAGCAGCAGAATAATAAGAAGCAAACAGAACAGAAGACCGATATTTGTCGGCAGGATATACACCCTGTTTTTATCCAGCACGACCTCGCCATCGTAAGGCCCGCTGCGCCGTAACATAAAGTTGAACGCGGGATTACGCACAAAATCAGTCAGCCTTGTTCGAGAAACGAGTGGCAAGGATCCGCTCTTCAGGGAACAGGAACACACGCGGCGATGAAATCAGCAGCACTCTGATGTTTGGTATCAAGATCGTCCGATGTTTTTACAAGCCGGTGATTTACCACAGCGGGCAACACTTCCTTGATATGTTCGGGCAGCACAAACTCCTTGCCATCGATCAATGCCAGAGCCCTGGCCGAGTTCAACAGCGCAAGGCCGCCGCGCGGAGACAGCCCGACCTCGAACATCGGTGAGCTGCGGGTGAACTCCAGCAACGCCTGCACATAATCGAGCAAAGCATCAGCCACGAAGATATCCGCTGCCTGCCTCTGGATGGAAGTCAGCTTGCTTGCATCCAGAACCGGCTTGATATGTTCAATCATGTCGCGCCGGTCCTCGCCCTGCAGTAATTCACGCTCCGCCTCCTTGCCCGGGAAACCAAGGTGAAGACGCATCAGAAAACGGTCCAGTTGTGACTCCGGCAACGGGTATGTCCCGATTTGATGCACTGGATTCTGCGTCGCGATGACAAAGAACGGTTGCGGCAGGTCGCGGGTCTCGCCTTCCACCGTCACCTGGAACTCTTCCATCGCTTCAAGCAATGCACTCTGGGTCTTGGGCGTTGCCCGATTGACCTCATCGGCAAGAATGAAATGTGAAAAAATCGGGCCCTGGTGAAATTCGAACAGCGCCCGTTCCCGATCGTAGACAGCAACACCGAGTACGTCGGCCGGTAGCAGATCAGAAGTGAACTGAATGCGCTGGAAGTCGAGCCCCATGACCTGCGCAATGGCGTGCGCCAGCGTCGTTTTACCGACACCCGGCAAATCCTCGATCAACAGGTGCCCTCGCGCGACCAGACAGGTGAGCGCCAGCCGTATCTGGTCATCCTTTCCGAGTATTATCCTGCCAATTTGTTCTGCGGCGTGTTGCAGTATTGCGGTTGCAGCACTGCGCACCTTGGGATCGGTCGCTTGCATGATGATGCCGGCACATCCGTAAAGAGTTGTTCTTGATATTCCTTATATGTAGACCAAAATCGGCCGCCTTGTTTCCTCAAAAGCCGTAAATCCGAACGTGCCAGATAGAGCGCAAGCACAGGAGTCAGGCTGATGAAACCTGTACTGGCTAGAAAATACCAAAAAGCTTCTTTTCTTCCTTGTGTTTCCGCAGGATATCGACGATCGCGGACTTGTCGCCCAGCTCAGCCAGCGTAATCGCCTGTTCACGTTTATCATTGCGCAAGTCAATGTCTGCACCCGCATCCAGCAGCACCTTGACGGTTCCCGCGCTGTCGGCCAGCACCGCCAGAATCAGCGGCGTATTGCCAACGCCATTTTTTCCGTTTACGTCAGCACCCTTGCTGATCAGCATGCCGACCGTGTCGGCATTGCCCTTGCTTGCAGCGAGCATCAATGGGGTATTGCCATCTTCGGCTGCCACATCAACCTCGATCCCTTTGGCTATCAACCGCGCCGCCACTGCAGGCTCTTCCCGGGCTGCCGCCTTATGCAACAATGAAAATCCGTTTTTGTCGCGCCGGTTTATATAACGGTATTTTTTCAGTAACAGACCAACCAGATCCGCGCTGCCTGACTCAACCGCATACCACAGTGCATCATGCCCTGATTCATCCTTCAAACCGACTTCTCCGCCGGCGTTCAACAGGCGACCAACGGTTGATAACGGCATGCCGCTCGCCGCCATCATCATTTCACCCTTGCCGTCTATGAGCTTGTTGGTCGGCCTGGCACCTGCATCCAGCAGCATTTCTACGGTTTTCTCATGACCGCTCTCGATAGCATAAAACAGTGCGCTGCGTTTCTTGCTATCAACCGCAACGACATCGGCACCTGCATTCAGCAGCGCAACAACGACCTTGTCCTTACCGTTGTCACTGGCCCACATCAATGGGGATTTACCATTGCGGTCAGGCTTGTTTACATCAGCCCTGGCGGCAATAAGCTGATCCGTTATTTTGTCATGGCCCTGTATTGCCGCACGTGTCAGCGGTGTATGCCCTTCCCTGTCACGCTGGTTTGGATTTGCACCTTTTTCCAACAGCAAAGCCAGCACGTCGTCCTGACCACGCCATACCGCGATCATCAACGGGCTCCAGTTCTTGTATACATCTTTGGCACCGGTATTGATTGCCGCCAGTTTCTGCTTTGCCGTCAGCGTTTCCTTGCGCGCCACAGGCAGGCGGGCACCGTATTTCTGTAACAGGCTAACGGTGGATTGATGTTTCCCCTTGGCAGCCAGCTCTATTGCATTTTCACCATTACGATTTTTGGTCGAATGTTTTGCCTTGCTTTTTAACAGCTCGTTGACAGTGTTTTTATGTCCCCTGGCGGATGCCAGCATCAACGCCGTATTACCATTCGCATCAATATTATTGAGACTGGCACCATAACCAATCAACTCGCGTACGATCAGGGTTTCACCGAGGGAAGCCGCCAGCATCAACGGCCTGTCCCTGTAGGCATCAACCGCATTGGCATCGGCGCCGTTAGCCAGCAACAGACTCACCATATCCCCGTTTTTCCGGCTGATCGCCTCCATCAATACCGAACGATTGTACTCATCCCGGGCATTGACGTCAGCGCCCTTTTCCAGCAGTTTTTTCACCGCGGCCGCATCACCCCTGCTGACTGCTAGCAGTATCGCTTCGTCCGGCTTCATATCAGCAAAATTCAGAGCATCGCCTTTATCACCGAGCAGACTCAATCGTTTGGTCGCGTTCCGGTAACCCTGGTCGGCAGCCGCCTTGTACCAGAACACCGCCTTCACCAGGTCTTTCTTGACACCGATACCTTCTTCATAGAGAACACCCAGGGAATACTGAGCCCGCTTGTACCCTTGCGTGGCGGATTTTTTCATCCAGTACGCTGCCTTTTTGCTGTCCTCACGTGTTCCCTGGCCATTGCGGTACATGACTGCCAGATGGTACTGCGCTTCCTTGTCCCCGTTTTTCGACAGCGGCTCCAGTATCTTCACCGCTTTGGTAAAGTCCCTGGCACGAATCGCCATTTTCGCATCTGTAAGCGTTGCGGCCTCAGCGATAAAAGCCAGCAGCAGTAGAATCAGGGGTAATAATCTGTATCGACGCATTATGCGGTTCCGTACTTTGTTTCTACTTCTATACCGATAGACTTGAGAAATGGTGTTGGCAGAATACCGCCGGCACAGACAATGACCGCGTTGTTATCAATCGTTATATCCTTGTCATTGGCATTGATCGTAACCTTGTCATCGGTAATCTCTTTTACATTTGAGCTCATCAGCACATTCATTCGCCCTGCCTTCTGCGCATTGGCCACCTTGACCCGGTTTTTCTCCTTGGCCCGGGAAAACGCTTCGCTGCGGTAAGACAGGGTTACGGTTGTACCGGATTCTTCCGCGATACTCACTGCCGCTTCGAGTGCGCTGTCACCACCGCCAACCACGAGGACATGCTGACCACGGTACTGCTCGGGGTCTATCAGGCGATAGACCACTTTGGTTTTGTTCTCACCGGGTACGCCCAGCGTACGCGGCGTTCCACGGCGCCCGATAGCCAGTAACACTGCGCGGGATTTGTAGTTGTTTTGCGTGGTCTTTATCCTGAAACCCTTTCCATCAGCTTCGATATTCTCCACTCGCTCGTTATCGCTTATCACCAGGCCTGTCGAACTGATGACACCCTCCCAGTATTCCATCAGGGATTCCTTGGTGGTTTCGCGAAAACGCATCTTGCCCACCAGTGGCAGCTGCACCGGCGCGGTCATTACAATTTTCCCACGCGGATAATGCGATACCGTTCCGCCCACCGTCTCCTGCTCCAGGGTAGCGAACCTGAGCTTACGCGCCTTGGCTGCCAGCGATGCACCGATACCCGCGGGACCGGCACCGACGATAACAAGATCAAGCTGTTCTTTGCGCCCGATACCATCGAGTTTGCTGATCGAATCAACGGCCATCACTCCTTGCGTAACAGCGTTCCTGATCAACCCCATGCCCCCCAGTTCACCCGCGATAAAGATACCCGGCACATTGGTTTGAAAGTCCTGACCAACGTGCGGAATATCGACGCCACGCTTCTCGGTACCGAACACCAGCTCGATGGCATCAAACGGACAGGCTTTTTTACAGGCGCCGTGACCTATACAGTGCGTGGGATTAACCAGGTGCGCCTTGCCATGAATCACTCCCAGAACCCCGTGGCCGTGTTCAGGGCAGGCCTTGACGCAACTCGCGCACCCAAGGCAGCGATTACGGTCAATGACAGGATGCAAGGATGCAGGTTCGGTCAGCCCGGATGCAACGGCTTCTTCCAGAACCTGTCGACTGGTGCGCTGCTTTTTCGTCCGCTTCCACAGGTAAATGGCGAGTATCAAAAACAGCGGCACGGAATAGAGCCACATCAACTGGGACATGTCGATAACTCCGCAACAAGCACACTGTCACTCAGGGAAAGTGCATATATGACTGGCATGATGAAATAAACTGCGTTAGAACTGGTGATTCTTTTGTACATGCAATATAGCAGAACTTGTGCAAAATTTTCCGACAAATCAGCTGAATTCCCACGGAAAAACAGGGTAAACTAGAGCCTTCAAATGCGCACAAAAACTCCCATAAGGTATTGTTTTTAGCTATATCTCCTTGATATTGGAAACAATTCCGACAAACGGTGCAAAATTCTCCGACATTTTTATAGTGCTCTACTAGACTGAGCTTGGCAGATCGCTATAATTCGCATGGGAATATTTTACCAAAAAAATAACATTTGAAGGTACACCCTGGTATGAGCAACGTAAACACTCTTGAGGGCAGCCAGGCTACACACCAGTTAAAGGATGACTCCTCCGAACGGTCATCAAACGGGCTAGTCAAGGCAATAAAAAAACCAGTCGCATTGACACACGAGCATCTGTTCACTATCAGTGTCGTCGCGATTTTGATATATGGCTGGAGCCGCCGGGATGATAACTACATCAGCGCCGAGAACGGTGCCGGATATATCCTGGGGATCGTCGGCGGCAGCCTGATGCTGCTGCTGATCCTTTATCCGATCAGCAAAAGAACCGAGTTACTCAAGCGGCTGATACCGATGCGCTTCTGGTTCGGCATGCACATGCTGTTTGGCATCATTGGTCCGGTAATGATTCTGTTTCATTCTAATTTTCATATTGGCTCGATGAACAGCACTGTTGCACTGCTCAGCATGTTACTGGTGGCGTTCAGCGGACTGATTGGCCGCTATATCTATACCCGTATTCATCACGGCCTGTACGGCAAACGCATCACCCTGGGGGAACTCAAGCAGGAAGCAGAAGCACAGCACTCAGAGCTGCTACGCATTTACAGGCTGGACAAAAAGCTGAATCAGCGACAGACCTCGATGGAAACCAGGGCATTACAGAATTATACAGGCGTGACCAGAACCCTGATCCATGGCCTGTTGTTGTCGATTGATTCACGTCGCCTGCGCTCCAGAACCAGAAAACTGTTAAAGGCAGCCTGCAATCGGGACGCGCTGAAAATGACACCCAACAAGGCTGCTGTGATCATGGGATTCGTTGACCGATACTCGGCTGCACTGCACAAGATCGTCGTTTTCCGGATCTACGAACGACTGTTTTCGTTCTGGCATGTCCTGCATCTGCCGCTTTTCATCATGATGATTATCACCGCGATCATTCATATTTTTGCGGTACACATGTACTGATCGAGACCGTGCCTGACCACCTGACATGCGATCACATTTACATGGCTGTTGCCGGCTCATTCTCACACTCTCGATCATGCTCATTGCACTCGACAGCCATGCAGACAACCTGAAGTCCCTGTTGATGCCGGGCCCCGTTATCAAGGCCCATGAAAAATACGAACAGCAATGTGATAAATGCCACGACACATCGGACAAGTCCAGGCAGGGCCGCTTGTGCATGGATTGCCACGACCATAAAAACATCCTCGAGGATATCAACAAGAAATCAGGCTTTCATGGCCGCCTGCCTGGACCACAGAAAACCGACTGCAAACACTGCCATACCGAACACGAAGGCAGAAATGCAAAAGTCATCCTGCTGGACCCTTCAACATTCGACCACTCGAAAACCGATTTCGAGTTAAAGGGTATACACGCAAAAACCAACTGCAAGGCCTGCCACAAGCCTGAGAAAAAATACCACGAAGCCCCACAGGACTGTTATAGCTGCCACGAGAAGGTGGATGTACATGAGGGCGAACACGGCAAGAAATGCGGCGACTGCCATTCACCAAAGAGCTGGAAGCAGAACGCGTTTGATCATGACGAAAAAACCGATTTCCCGTTAAAAGGCGCACACAAGGAGACACTGTGTTCCTCCTGTCATCTGAATCAGAAATTCAAGGACACGAACAAAAACTGCATCGGCTGCCACAAGATCCAGGACATCCACCAGGGCGGCTACGGCACGAAGTGCGAGCTCTGCCACACATCGGAAAAATGGGACGAGATACATTTTGATCACGGCAAGGAAACCGAATTCAAACTGCTGGGTAAACACAAGCAGGCCTCATGTAACAGCTGTCATACTGCAGAAACCCTGAAAAAGAACAGGAAAACGAAAAAGAAACTGCCCAGGGACTGCTACGGTTGCCACAAGCATGATGACAGCCATAAAGGCAGAAACGGGGAGAAATGCCAGGACTGCCATAATCCGAAATCATGGCAAAAGTACAAATTTGACCATGACCGGAAAACCGAGTTTCCACTGCGCGGCAAGCATAAAGATTTGAACTGCTCCTTCTGCCACAAGGGTGACATCGAAAAAGACAAGCCGAAAAAAGACTGCATCGGCTGTCACAAAAAAGATGATGTCCATCATGGCAAACAGGGCGAGCAGTGCGACAACTGCCATAACGAAAAAGGCTGGCACGACAAGATCTTTTTCGACCACGACCTGTCAAGTTTTCCACTGATTGGCATGCATGCCGCGATCCAGTGTGAAGAATGTCATCTGACATCCGTCTACAGATCAACCGACAGCGAATGCAATGACTGCCATGCGGGTGATGATGTACACAAAACACGCCTCGGTACCGACTGCGAAACCTGCCACAACCCGAACTCCTGGGAAAACTGGCTTTTTGATCATGACCAGGCGACACAGTTTGAAATCGACGGCGCCCACGAGGACCTGGGTTGTTATGACTGCCACAGGACAAAATCAAAGGGAAAACTCAAGGCATCTCGCGACTGCATTTCATGCCATCGCAGTCAGGATGTCCACAGTCGACAGTTCGGCAGGCAGTGCGGAAATTGTCACAGCACCACAAGCTTTAAAGACGTCAACCTAAAACGATGAGCGGTACGCCACTGATGAGCCAGAACACCAGAACAAGAATCATCGGCTTCACGATCACAGCGCTATGCCTGCTGGTAGTGTCCAGTCTGATCATACTGACCAATTCGGCAAGCTATGCCGCTGACGAGACCAAGGGTTTTGACCATTTCACCACCGGCTTTCCGCTGAACGGCAAGCACCAGTACATCGACTGCTCCAGCTGCCACATCGGTGGCCAGTTCGCCGGCACGCCGCTGGAATGCGTGTTGTGCCATAACGACAGTCGCGCACCCGGAAAGAATCCAGACCATCTTCCCAGCAGCAACATCTGTGATGACTGTCATACAGAAGACAGTTGGCGGGGAGCGCGATATGACCACAGCAGTATCATCGGCCCCTGCACGAACTGCCACAACAACGTTGTTGCACTCGGCAAGTCACCGTCGCATATTCTGTCAACAGCACAATGCGAAGACTGTCATAATACAATCACTTTCACCCGCGTCGGCCGGGTCGACCACGTCTCAGTTATCGGCAGCTGCAGCTCATGTCATAACGGCGTGATATCCATCGGCAAACACCCGGGGCACATACAGACCACATCTGAATGCGATATCTGCCATAACACGATCACATGGCGCGGCGCCGGCTTTGACCATTCCACGGTTACGCAGCCCTGTGCGACCTGCCATAACGGCGTGACTTCAACAGGCAAACATCCTGGACACATACAGACCACGCTGGATTGCGAGTTCTGTCACAATACAACGTCATGGCTGAACGCGCGTTTTGATCATGCCGCAGTGACGCAACCCTGTTCCGCCTGCCACAACGGTGTCACCGCAACCGGCAAACCGGCGAACCATTTGCCAACCACAGGTGAATGCAACAGCTGTCACTTTACCAACTCCTGGACCAACATCAGCTTCGATCACTCGACCGTGACCGGTCTGTGTTTGAGCTGCCACAACGGCTCGATCTCGACCGGCAAATCGACAACGCATTTTGTCACGACACTGGATTGTGACCGCTGCCACAGTACAGCAACCTGGATCCCATTGATCCTGTTCAGGCACGACTCACCTGACTATCCGGGCGACCACCGCACGACGGTACTTTGTGTGGACTGCCACCGTACGAACAACCAGGTGATCGCATGGCCGTTCCCGGCCTATCAGCCTGACTGCGCCGGTTGTCATGCCGACGATTATCTACCGGCACCTCATGACAACCAGACGGTCGATGTGCTGCGCGATTGCGCCGGCAGCTGCCACATCGGCGGAGTCACCCGTAGCGCCGAGCATCGTACCAGCGCCGCCGGCTGGTAAACGATGTAACACAACGAGCATGAGAAGCAGGAACCGACTGACCTGAGTTAAGCATCTGAGCCAATAATAAGAATAACTAACAATGCCTTCAGCCACGATACGCCAGCAGCTTGTGACAGCCGTAGTCAGTACGGTTGTGTTCCTGTTTCTGCTAATCGTTGCTGTCGAATCTCATGCCGCGAGCAAATCATCTGAATCCTTCGTGATCGTGCTTGCATCAGCACCCGGCACGAACCTGAACTGGAAGCCGAAAAAAAACCCCCTGTTCAAGGGCCGCACCATCTATGTCACCCGGGCGACCGTAAAAGGCAAACCCTGGGAGAGGCTGAACCTGGGCTTCTTCAGCAGCCGCCAGAAAGCCGTGCTGGTGATGAACGATGTTCAGCACCAGTACCCTGGTGCCTGGCTCAGGGAGGTTACAGCTGACGAAGTCCAAAGGGCCAGCGGCAAGGCACTGGTCGCTCCCACTGCGAAGCCGGCACCAAAATCTTCAACAGCCATCGCCAATACCTCGACATTAACGGACGAGCAACTCGATAGCCTGATGCAGCGCGCAAAAAATGATTTCAAGAGCAACAACTATGCGCAGGCAATTCGTTATCTGAAAGCAATTATCGCTGCAGGCGATCACAAATATTCAATGGAAGCACTGGAACTGCTTGGGCTGTCACGACAGCGCAAGGGGCAGAATGCCCATGCCGCCAGGATTTATCGCGAATACCTCGAAAAATATCCCGAAAGTGAAGGCGCTGTGCGTGTCTCACAACGCCTGACCGGACTGATGACAGCCACCCAGGAACCCAGGGAAAAAATTCATATGGAAGCAGAAGCGAAGCCGGTGTCCAGCACATCCGTGTTCGGCAGCTTTTCTCAGTATTACCGCAGGGACAGGGCCGAGGCGGATGATCTGGATGAATCACTGACCACGCTGTCGCAGCTGATTACATTTCTGGATCTGACAACCCTGCACCAGTCAGCGCGATTTGACCACCGTTTTCAGTTCGTCGCCGATGATACCTATGATTTTCTGGAAGAGGAAGAACAGAACTCGTTCCGGTTTATTGAAATGTATTACGACCTGGGTTCGAGAATGACCGGCACATCGGGCAGGATCGGCAGGCAGGCTTTACGCCTTGGCGGCATCCTGAGAAGGTTCGACGGTATCTCGGCAGGTTACCAGTTCACACCGGGCATGCGCCTCAATCTGCTCGGCGGTTACCCGGTAGATATTGACAACAATACCTCGATCAATGAGCACAAAAAGTTTTATGGCGTGACCTTTGAAACCGGCACCTTCCTGCAGCACTGGGACATGAATCTGTTTTACTTCGACCAGAGCATCGATGGCATCGATGACGCCAGCAATGTCGGCACAGAAGTCCGTTACAACGACAGGACCACTTCTCTGTTCGGCATGGTTGATTACAACCTGGACTACAAGGAACTGAACATCCTCCAGTTCAATGCCAACCTGCTGTTCGACCGGGGCCGAGCGGCCTACATGAACGCCTTCATGCGCAAAGCACCGGTGCTTTCCACCAGCAACGCACTGATCGGGCAAACGGAAGAAACGATCGAGGAACTGCTGCAAACGCTGAGCATCGAGCAGGTCTACCAGCTGGCACGCGATCGCACCGCCGACAGCGCCACTATCACCATAGGCGGCTCGTCGCCGATCAGTGCGAAGTTCCAGACCAATGCGGATATCACTTTTTCCAAGGTTACCGGCACCCCGGCTTCGGGCGGTGTACCGGAAACACCCTCGACCGGTACCGATTACTTCATCAGCGCACAGATCGTCGGTAACGACCTGATACTGAAACGAGATACCGGTGTGCTCGGTATACGCTATCTCGACAGCAGACTGTCAAACACCTGGGCGTTTATTGCCAATACCCGAATTCCGATATCACGCGACTGGCGCCTGAACCCGCGTCTGCAGTATGACATACGCAAACTTACCGACGGCCGCTCTCAGGACAAGCTCAGATTGCTGGTAAGAACCGATTACAGGTACTTGAACAAGATTCGATTTGATCTCGAACTCGGCTACGAGAACACCAGTGATGAACTCAACGGCCAATCACTCGGCACCAATAATTTCTTCCTGATGGCTGGCTACCGCTGGGATTTTTGATACACGCAAAAACATAGTCTTTTTATCGCTGCCGCAGTTTCAGGGCTTGACCGCAACCAGTTGAACGACAGCACCCCTGCCGGTGTGGAACCTGCCCTCGACGACATCCCGCTCGCATTCAACGGCATGGCTGAAATTCAGCCCCTCGAATTCCACTTCGAGAGCATCCAGCGACATGGTCATTTCTGATACCGGCGGACCGCCGGTTCCCCGCCCGATCTGATCCGGAGTATAGGCTTCGAGCACAAGCATACCGCCGGATTTAAGCCCCGTTACGATTTTTCGATGCAGCGCTCTTCTGATATCAGGCGGGACATGGGCAAAAATGGATATAATCGCATCCCAGCTGTCGACTTCAATATCAAAATCCGCCAAGTCCTTAACCAGCGTTGTTATCGTTACACCGTGTTCCTGTGCCAGCCTTTCAGCCTTTGTCAGGCCAATCGCAGAGGCATCAACGGCTGTCACTTCATGACCGTGCTCTGCAAGGAAAACCGCGTTCCTACCCTCCCCTTCTGCGAGACACAATGTTCTGCCTCTGGGAATGATTTCAACCTGACTGGTCAGAAATTCGTTCGGCTCCTTGCCATAGGCATACTCCGGCATGTTATAGCGCTCATCCCACATTCGATCGACCTCTATCAAACCGGTAACGGATGAAATCCGTATCGCCACCTTCGATCGTTGACAACGGCCTTAGATTATTCATGAATTCGTAACACAATCGACATATCCGCAGACTATAAAGCTCTGCGTTTCATTTATTTAACAGGAGAAAAACATGCTAACCGAAGTTGACGTAAAACGCATCATGGCAGCCAAAATGCAACTGGCGGAGTCGATTACAGATCACTGGGACATAGAGCAGAGCGATGACGACGAGATATTCGAGGTGATGGAAGAAGATACTTCTGTCACAGAAACCAACGGGCTGATGTAAACCAGCATCAGCTCATTGGTCTGCCAGTCTATCTTCCGGACCCCAACCTCGTTTAACCTCACTTCCAGAACCGTCCAACCAGATAGATGATCAAGGTAAAAACGACCGAAACCACGATCATCGTGACCACCGGGAAGTAGAAGCGTACATTCTCGCGTTCGATTCGTATATCGCCCGGCAAACGGCCAAACCATGACAGCCACCCGGTATTGGCAAGCACGCCGGCGATAATCAGCAAAATACCGCCGATAATGAGCCAGGTTCCAAATGATTTAGGCATGCCGTAGCCTCTTTATCAGGGAACGCGATAATCAGACTGACCAGCCGGATACTGTAATGTTGTAGAAATGAGGAATGTCATATACATACTCATCAAGCTCGTTCCAGGTACTAACACCGTCGCCTTCAACTTCGACTTCTTCGAGACTTAACTCCAGCCCCAGCCTGTCAGCAGCCGCTTTGAGCTTCTGATAACCGGGCGTGGCTTCGATATCCCCGGGTGTCAGCTCGCTGAACTGAGAAAGCTCGAACCTGGACATGTCTTTATCGAGCAAGGTGTAGGTAATGCTGCCTTTTGGCTCAAATGACTGCCTGCCCGGATGCGGGTAATGCCCCCGCCTGTCCTGCTCGATATCCTGTTCCAGCCCGGCGCTGATTCTGGCAAGCTCATTGCTGAACCAGTGTTTGAGTTCCGGCAATGTTTCCTGCTCTGTTTTATTGAAAAGCGCAAGATAGACGATCCCACACAGTAAAACAACAATTAATAAAGTCGTCATATTATCTTTCATCAGACGAACCAGGAACAAGGTCGCACGCAATCAGTGCCCACCCATCTCCCGGGAATTGACCAGCGCCTCATAAGACTGAACCCAACCCACAGGGAAATTCCCAAGATAGAACCTTGCAGGTTCATAATGGTTTTCCGCCGTAAATGGTGCCTGAAACCTGTCAGAAACAAGGTCCTCCCTGACAAAGAACGCATTCACGCCAGTAATATTGCAGCCCACAAGACAGTATCCTTTCCTGGACAGATTAACTTCAAGAAATTTCAATGACGCCCCGTAACTATCGTTATGCCTGAATACATGATTTTCATCATAGTCCATGCAATAAAGCACTGGCGGGAAAAACTTTGCGTTATATTCGATAACAATCACCCTTGGATTTACGCATTCAATCGCCTCAAGCACATGATAATCATTGCCATCTATATCGACTGACAGCAGATCGATCTCATCATGATCAATATTCTCTGATATGGTCACATCGATATTATCCTTTGTTATAAATGAATGAACGACCTGCAGCTGACCTTTATTAATGATACTCGAAAAATTACTTGTTATTCTGTCGACATACTTTTTATACGCATCGATCCATAAACCCGTCCAGCCGTCGAACAACAATGCCAGTGTGTTGTTTTCAAGCGGGTCAACGCCAAATTCCACAAACACCTTGTTCGTCACGCCAATCCGGTTGAAAATCTCCCTGATAATTCCATCCTCATCGCTTTGAGAATACATCCTGCCTCCAAATGGAACCAGGTTTTTTGGATCCCTGTAGCGCTCGCTGCTTTTAATATTATTTATCTCCTGAACAACCAGAAGTTGTTTTATGATGTCTGTATTAACCACCAGTTTTTTGATCAGGCTTCTTTTCTTTCTTAAAAATCTTCTAAACATTGCGGTGCGTACCCCAGGTCAATTTGACAGTTTTTGCGCTGTCAGAATACCCTTGCCAGTCTCTGCAGCTTAACTGTGCGACTGGTAAAAATATCGACAAAAATGCTGATTATAACGCTGTTAACACTTTAATTGTCAGACAGAAAGGCCACCCCCCAGAAATGGGTAAATGTGACACTCCTGCTACGCAAGACACTGAATTACTGCGATATTTGCCTATACCAGCCACACAGGATTGGCACACAACCTTATATGATAATACAATAGACTTTCGCTACCTGTGTGCCGATATTCAACAATTACAACAATATGCAATACTGCCAGGTGTCGCTTTGATCAGGGATTTTTTCAAAAACCTGCTATCGCTTGAAGGCCGCTTGAACAGAATTGGCTTTCTTCATTCGTTCGTTCTCATTCTGTGCCTGTTTGTTTTGCTTTCGATCATCAATCATGAATATATTCGGCGCACCGACAGCGCATTGACGGTTTATCTATATGTGAAAAGCCTGCAATCGATATTGTTGCTCGCCTTGTGGACACCGTCGATAATCAAACGCTTGCACGATATCGGCTTCAGGGGAAACTATGTCTGGATCGCATGGGTTGCACTGCTTATGGATGCGCACAACCTGATGCTGCTGAATATTCATATTGCCGCTTTCCTGCAGAAAATTCAGCTGATCATGTTTGTTTTCTATGCGCTGGTCCTGATCTACTATGTGTTCCTGTTTTTGATGCCGGGCAGCAGGGATGTTAACGAATGGGGTGAGCCTCAGGAATTCTAGGGCACCGGATCTTTTACCGCGCTGCTTGCGGCGCTACACGATATGGTCTTTAATCTTTTTCAGGTCTAAATTTCAACAGACAGGAAGCACTCATGCAAACATCAACGATTGTGGTCCTGGTCATCATCGCGGTGATCATTCTTTATATCATCAATATCTTCAACAGCCTTGTCAGTTTGCGCAATCGTTACAAGAACGCTTTCGCTCAGATCGAGGTTCAGCTCAAACGCCGCTACGATTTGATCCCGAACCTGATCGAGACCGCCAAGGGCTATATGAAGCATGAACGGGAAACACTGGATTCGGTGATTAAAGCCCGCAATGCTGCCGCCAGCGGACTCGCGGCCGCTGCAGCGGATCCTGGCAATGCCGCCGCGATCAGGGAACTGATCGGCGCTGAAGACGCGCTCACCGGTGCGCTGAGCAGATTCAATGTTGTGATGGAAGCTTACCCGGATCTCAAGGCCAACCAGAACATGATGCAATTGAGCGAAGAGCTGACTACCACCGAGAACAAGGTGGCGTTTGCCCGTCAGGCCTTCAACGATTCGGTCATGGAGTACAACACCTACAAACAGTCGTTCCCACCGGTCATCTTTGCTGCAACCTTCGGGCACGCGCAGGATGCCACTCTGCTCGAATTCGAAGACAGCGCGGCTATCCAGGAAGCACCCAGGGTTTCCTTCTGAGGGTACATTAAAGCGAATTTATGAATTTTTTCAGTGCGCAGGATCACGCCCGTCGGAATACCGGCAGGCTGATTGCCCTGTTTCTGCTAGCGGTTGTTTCACTGATTGTGATGACCAATCTGCTCGTCATGTTCGTATTCGGCTATCTAGGGGCGGACCAGGCCGGCACCGTCCCTGTCATGCAGCTGATGCAGCACCTCGACTGGGGAGTATTTCTGACAATTGGTGCTGCGGTAACGCTCGTCATCTTGCTGGGAAGCCTGTACAAAATCGTAGCGCTTTCCGGCGGCGGCGCTCGAGTCGCAGAAATGCTCGATGCCGAACTGGTCGTCAGCGGCGACCCGGACTTCAAAAAACAGCGCCTGCTCAACGTCGTCGAAGAAATGGCCATTGCGTCCGGCACGCCTGTACCTCCGGTATACCTGCTCGAAGAGGAAGGTATCAATGCATTCGCCGCAGGTTACAGGCCTGGCGATGCCATCATCGGTGTAACGCGCGGCGCCATTGAAAAACTGAGCCGCGAACAGCTGCAGGGCGTCATTGCGCACGAATTCAGCCACATACTCAACGGTGACATGAAGCTCAATATTCGGCTGATCGGATTATTGCACGGCATTTTACTGATCGGCATGATCGGTTATTACATTCTCAGGAGCAGCTCGCATTCATCGCGTTCGAAGAACAGTGGCGGCGCCGCCGTTCTCGGTCTGGGCCTGGTCGTCGTTGGCTACGCGGGGACTTTTTTCGGCAACCTGATCAAGGCTGCCGTCAGCCGACAACGCGAGTATCTTGCCGACGCATCAGCAGTGCAGTTCACCAGAAACCCGGACGGGATCGCCGGAGCGTTGAAACGCATCGGTGGCGAGGCTGCTGGCTCGATCATCGAAAATCCTTCCGGCGTGCAGATCAGCCACGCACTCTTCAGCCAGGGTATCAAAACCTGGCTGGGCAGCCTCTATGCAACCCATCCACCACTGGACAAACGCATCTACAGCATCCAGCCGGGCTGGGACGGCGAATTTGACTATTCCCTGCCCGCGACCACTGATCAGGCCGCACCTGAAAGCCCGACACCCTCCGGTACACCCGGCGAGCAACAGTTCGCGACCATGGAGGCGGTTGCTGCGGCAATGACCAGTGGCGCAATCATTGAAAGGATCGGACAGCCCACACCATCACTGCTGGCTTACGCCCACAAATTGATCGATGACCTGCCGCCCGAGTTCTCAACAGCGGTAAACGATCCTTATGCAGCGCGAGCAGTTATTTATTTTCTGCTGCTGGACAAAGACCGTGCAGTGCATGTTGAACAGCTCGAACATCTCAAATCCTCAGCCGATGCCGGTGTGTATGAAGAAACCATGAAGCTGGTACGAGCCGGCTTTGAACTGAAAAAAGAATATCGTTTGCCGCTGGTTGACATGGCACTGGCCACCCTGCATCAGTTATCAGTAAAGCAATACCGATTATTCAAGCAGAATCTGAATACACTGATAGAAATCGACAGCAAGGTCAGCCTGTTCGAGTGGTCGATACGAAAAATCGTATTCCATCACCTGGATCCGGTGTTTGACAAAAAGCCCGGAACCGCGCGTCAGAATCTCGTTCTCGAACAGACAAACGATGCCTGCGCCGTGCTGCTGTCTGTCCTGGTTTACTCAGGCAAGCAGCAGGGTATCAGCAATGAAAAGGTGTTTGATCTCGCCAGCGAGGAGCTCAACGGTTTGACAGTATCACTGCTGCCAAAAAGTGAAATCACGCTGGACAAACTCAACAGCGCGCTCGACCGACTGGTGAGTCTGAAGCCCCTGGAAAAACCCCTGCTGCTCAAGGCATGTGCGATTTGCATTACCGCTGATCGGCAGGTGACCTCTAGTGAAGTCGAGATATACCGGGCAATCTCGGCCATACTCGATTGCCCGGTACCACCGCTGGTCGTGTAAGCGGGTGGTTGGTGCTAGCTACCGGCTTCATCAATAAACGCGTAGCCATCCCGATAGCTTTTATAGATAAACCGGTATCCGAGTTGCTTCAAACGCCTGTTGCTGCAGCGTTTATTCTGATCGCTATCGAGTGGCAATACGGCTTTTTCAGGCGCTGTTACACCAAGCCTGGCTGAAAGGTAGCTGTAGACCTCCCATTTAGGCGCCGGATCATCGTCAGATGCCAGGTATACCGAGTCGAGCTCGGTTCCGGCGATCATACGCGTGGCAATGAAATACAGCACAGCAATGCAA
>CP070838.1:1600983-1616014 GCA_020341835.1 Thiotrichales bacterium
TTAACATTCGGGAACTCTGGATCAGTGCGCGTGAGGAATACCACCGCGGCAACATTCAGCAGTCGGTCAGTAATTACCAGCAGGTGATCGCCAATTCGGAGGACAATTACGATGCCTACGGGGAACTGGGCAACGTTTTCCTGAGCAGGGGTAAATACCAGGACGCTGCGAATGCGTATTTCCAGGCCGCTGCGATCCTTGTCAAAAAGGGCCAGACCGGCCGCGCCCGGAGCCTGTTGCCGATGCTGGAACGACTGGACAGGTCCAAAGCAGAGGAGTTAAATCAATTGTTGAGTGCACCGCGAGGCTGATAAACGCCGACAAATTGCTAAAAAGAGACAATAAATAATGTTCTATTTGTTAAGAAATCTACTCGCCATCATCGGCCTGGCTGCAGTCATCGCGGCCGGCTACGCGATGGTCAAATTTCAACCTGCGCTGACGACGCTTGGTGAGTTCGAAGACAGGGCGATCGACGTTGTCGTCGATATGGGCGTCAAACTGGTTGAAACCGGAAATATGGCCGAAGCGAGTATCTGGAAGGTAGCCGTGGATGAGGGTATGACCGCTGCCGACGTCGAAGAGACGATGAAAATGGTCGCCAATGAGCACAATTTCAAGAATGTCGGTGAAATGCCGCTCTACAAGGAGGTCGAAGCCATGAGCGGGGAGCCATATCGGTATGTTAAAATATTCATGTTTTGTAATGCACTCACTGCGTCACGCATGCTGAACTACAATGATGCGTTCTCGAGCTACTTGCCGTGCCGCATCACTCTGATCGAAGACCAGCAGGGCAAGCTGTGGCTGTACACGCTGAACATGGATGGCATGATCTATGGCGGCAAACCACTACCTGCTGAACTCAAGGAAGAAGCTGAAAATGTGAAAGAAATCATACTCGACATTATGAATAGAGGCGCAACAGGCGAGTTCTGATATGGCCGACGAAAAGAAGCCACCGGCTTCTGGTAGTAACACTGACAAGCCAGACGACAAGCAGGTAAAAGGCAAGCCTGAGGCTTCTGCTGCGCCCGAGAAAAAGGCGGCACCTCCCAAAAAGGCAGCGCCGAAGAAGGAGGCTGCGAAAGAAAAAGCCGAACCTGATGCGACCGATGCGTTGTCCGATACCGAGAAAAGGGCGGCGACCACGATCCTGAAGAAAAAGATGAGCGTCGAGGAAGAGAAAAGGGCGCTCGATGCGATCATTACCGGTGCATCCACCGCTGAAGAAAAGAAAAAAGCGATCGATGAGCTCAGGAAGCTCCACGTTGCCGATGACATCATCAAAAAGCGCAGCCATGAAACACCTGAAGGCGTCAAGGAAATCAAGCACAAGGCCTCGGCTGCACGGCATGCAGCGTCAGAGAAAATTCTCAGCCAGGGCTATGTCGCAGATGCCGATGTTGCGCTGTCGCGCCTGGCCGATACCTTTGACAAGAGTGCGCGCCGCTGGGAAATGGTCGTCTATCCGACGATGTTCGCGTTTATCCTGCTGGCCGGCTATGGCTTCTACCTGATTTATCACCTGACCCATGACATTGCCGTGTTGTCACACAGCGTGACCCGGATGGCGACGATCGTGTCCGATGCGACTCCCCGGGTGACCGCGGATATGCGCGATATGTCGAAGGATATGCGCGTAATGTCCGGTGAAATTCGCACCATGTCCTATCAGATGGAAACGATGAAACCGATGAGCAACAACATCGCCAACATGACCTACACGATGGGCAATCTGAACCGCGCCATGTACGGGATGCAGCGCGACGTCGGCGGCCTCAACCGGACCATCTCCGGTGGACCGTTCGGTTTCATGAAAGATGCCATGCCGTTTTCCGCCGACACCTATTCGAATCCGCTGCCGCCGTTACCGCCGGCAGGAGGGCAACCTGTCTATATTCAGCCGATGCCGTCGCCAATGGCGCCGCAGGGCTATCCAATGGAGCCCGAGGTTCAGGGACCGGGGGAATAAACGATGTTGGCAAGGCCTGATAAAGCAATTCGCGAACGACTGGCCAAGCTGGAGTCTCACCTTGAAAACGAGAATCCGCTGCTGCTCGATGCCGTTATCCGTTTCAAGAAGCTGGACCGGGTGGCTTATCGCATGGGGCTGCTCAAGACCAGCGAGTCGTACGCGACGCGCATTCCCTGGTGGCCGCTGGTCACTGTGCTGGGTACCTTTTCCGCCGGCAAGTCATCGTTCATCAATCACTTTCTGGGGCAACAACTGCAACTGACCGGTAACCAGGCGGTGGATGACAAGTTCTCGGTCATCTGCTATTCGGCCCAGCAGGAAAGCCGGGTGTTGCCTGGCGTTGCACTCGATTCCGATCCCCGTTTTCCGTTTTTCAACATGAGTGCTGAGATCGACAAGGTTTCGGAGGGCGAGGGGCGCCGTATCGACGCCTACCTGCAGATGAAAACCTCCGATTCGGAGAAGGTCAGCGGCAAGATTATTATCGATTCGCCCGGTTTCGATGCCGACGATCAGCGCAATGAAATTTTGCGTCTCACCGACCATATCATCGATATTTCCGATCTGGTGCTGGTGTTCTTCGATGCGCGCCATCCCGAACCCGGTGCGATGCACGATACGCTCGATCATCTTGTGGGTGACACCATCCGGCGCAACGATTCGGAGAAGTTCCTGTATATCCTGAACCAGATGGATACTGCGGCCAGGGAAGACAATCCGGAAGCCGTGGTGGCCGCATGGCAGCGGGGATTGGCGCAGAAAGGACTCACGGCCGGTCGTTTCTATGCGATTTACAACGAAGAAGTGGCGGTACCGATCGATGACGAAACCGTGCGCAAGCGGTTTGAGTCCAAGCGTGATGCCGATATGGCCGATATATACGACCGCATTCACCAGGTCGAAGTCGAACGCTCCTACCGCATCATCGGTGCGCTCGATCATATTGCCAGCGATATCGAAAACGTTGTCATACCCAAATTGAGCAGCAGTCTGAACCGCTGGATGAAAGCGGTGCTGATCGCAGATGCGGCTGTGTTCGGCGCTGTCGTCGTTGCGATCGCCATTATCAGTCAGTGGATCAATCTGTGGGGTCTGTTCAGCCTGGATTTCAGCGCCGAGCCGGTGGTGTCAACTTTGAAAGCGACTGCGATCGTGGTGGCGGTATTGTCGGTTCATTTCAGTATGCGCAAGTTCATTGCGAAACGCATGGCCGGAAAACTGGAAACCGAGTCGCTCGCCGGAAACATTCGCAATGCCTTCGTGCGCAATACGCGTACTGCGAGAAGCCTGTTTCACCCGGCGCCGAGCGGATGGACCGCGCGTTCAAGGCGAATTCTCGTCAGTGTGATCAATGACGCCAGCGCCTTCGTGCAGACCATGAACGACCGCTTTACCAACCCGTCCGGGATCATCGAAGAATCACCCCAGGCCGAGATGCTGAAAGTCGTCGAAGGCGGTGACAAGCCTGAGGCTGAACCAGCCAGGGCAACGACTAAAGAAGACTGATTGATCGTTCAGTCCAGGTCGCGCGCTGACTCGATGGTTGCGCGGCCGATCGACATGCCCATCTGCACGGCGGCACCGGCCTGAATAACAGGTTCCAGTTCAAACTGTTCTGTCGTTATCAGAATGACCGTCGACCCCAGATTGAAACGCCCCATTTCTTCGCCCCGTTTCAGACTGACCTCGCTGTCTTTGTACCCGTATTTTTTGATGCGCCCGCCATTCGTCGTAACCAGGCCGTGCCAGGCCGTTTCGGTGGCTGACACGTTGATCGCGCCGACCAGTACCATGACCATTGGTCCCCGGGCGGTTTCGAAGCGGCAGACGACACGTTCATTACGCGCGAACAGCCGGGGTATCGCCCGGACGGTGAATTCGGCGACACTGAACAGGCGGCCCGGTACGTAAGTCATACTGACCAGGTCTGCCGCTGTTGGCATGTGAATCCGGTGATAATCACGCGGCGACAGATACAGCGTCGCGAATCGGCCGTCTTTAAACGGATCCGCCATCGCGTCGTCGCCACCGAGTAACTCCAGCAGCGAGTAGTCGTGCCCCTTGGCCTGGAAAATACGCCCGTGATCGATCCTGCCGGCCTGGCTCACTGTGCCGTCAACCGGGCAGATCCAGTCGTCTTCATCGACTGCGAGCGGGCGCGCGTCGGGTTTGAGGGCGCGGGTGAAAAAAGCGTTCAGGCTTTCATAGCCGTATTTGTCGGCGATCACGGCTTCCTGCAGGTTGACGCTGTGCAGGCGGGTATAAACAGCTATGGCGAAATTCTTGAAGGGCTTCCAGCGAATGCGTGCGAGCTTGAAGATGACCCAGGATATCCCGTGGTGCGGCAGTATATAAAACGGCAGTGCACGCAGCCGCTCAGTCAGGCTGGCCTTCATCGGTTAATGGTGGTCGTGATGTGAATGGTCTTCCGCAGCCGCAGCCTTTCGGACTTCAGGCTCGAAACGGATCGTGGTGCCGTCATCGAATTCCATGCTGCAGCCTGTCTTGTCGCCGGCCGGCATACGCCGTGCGGGATTGAACAGCATGATGTGGTAGCCGCCCGGTTTCAGTTCCAGCTCCGAGCCGGCGGGAATCTGCAGACTTTTCTGGTGCTCCATGCTGGCCATACCGTCCCTGTCGATCGTGCGATGGAATTCAGCACGTTCGAACCCGTCGCAGCTGATACGGATTGCCTGGCGATCCTGACGGGTTTCGTTTTCGATTTCCAGGTACGCTGCCATGACCTTGCTCACCGGTGGTGCCTCTGCAATCCAGGCATCTTCGATTTCGAGTTTGTCATCGGCTAAAGCATAGTGACTGAACAGGGTGGCAAACATCATTAACAGGTATCGGGGTGTTGAAAACATCATTGCGGCTCATCGTTGTCGATAAAATGGCGGATTATAACCGAGACCTGCAATGTGCGGGTAAATCCCGTTAAAATCAAACGACTATGAATATTCGCGCGATCGCCGGTGAATTACACACTATACGCGACCTGGTGCGCTGGGGAATGAGCCAGTTCAACCGGGAGGGACTGTGTTTTGCGCATGGCATGCCCAGCGCACTGGATGAGGCCGTCTACCTGTGTCTGTCGACGCTGCATCTGCCGCCGGACCTCGGCGACGATTTTTTTGACTGCCGCCTGACCCATGAAGAAAAACGTGCCGTGCTGGAAAATTACAAAATACGCCTGAGTCAGCGTAAACCGGCTGCGTACATCACCCGGGAGGCCTGGTTCGCGGGCCTGAGTTTCTACGTGGATGAGCGTGTGCTGATCCCGCGATCGCCCATCGCCGAATTGATCCAGCAGCAGTTTTCACCCTGGATCGAGGCCGACGGTGTCGAACGAATTCTCGATCTGTGTACCGGCAGCGGTTGTATCGCGATCGCCTGTGCGTATGCGTTCGAACAGGCGGAAATCGTTGCCAGCGATGTATCGAGCGACGCGCTTGACGTCGCAACCATCAACCGCGCTGACCATGGACTCGAGTCGCGCCTTGAGTTGATCGAATCCGATCTGTTCGAATCAATTCCAGAGCAGCGATTCGATATCATCGTTTCCAATCCGCCCTACGTTTCCGACCAGGAAATGAGCGAGCTGGGCACGGAGTTCAGTTTTGAGCCGAGTGGCGGCCTGGCCGCAGGGAAAACGGGTATGGATCTGGTTATCCCGATCCTGCAACAGGCTGCAGCCTATCTGAGTGAGCAGGGCATCCTGGTGGTCGAAGTCGGGTATTCGATGCCCGCGCTGGTTGAACTGCTGCCCGAGGTGCCGTTCACCTGGCTCGAATTCGAGCACGGTGGTGAAGGTGTGTTTCTGCTGAACGCAGAACAGTTACGCGCCTGTCAGTCGATGTTCGATGCCCTGTGAATTGATGTTAACATCGCCCCCTTGAAACATGATCCACGATAAAAACAGGGATTCGAAGCCACCATGTCCGGTAATTCCATAGGCAAGTTATTTACAGTTACGACCAGCGGCGAATCGCATGGCCCGGCACTGCTTGGCATCGTTGATGGCTGTCCGCCAGGCCTCGAGCTGTCGGAAGCCGATCTGCAAACTGATCTCGACCGGCGCAAGCCTGGAAAATCACGCCATACCACACAACGGCGCGAACCTGATCAGGTGAAGATTCTTTCGGGTGTGTTCGAAGGGAAGACGACCGGTACCAGTATCGGCCTGATGATCGAGAACGTGGACCAGCGCTCGAAGGACTACAGCGACATCATGAAGACCTTTCGACCCGCGCATGCCGATTACACCTATCAGCAGAAATACGGCTTCAGGGACTACCGCGGCGGCGGACGTTCATCTGCCCGCGAAACCGCGATGCGCGTCGCGGCCGGCGCCATTGCAAAGAAGTACCTGGCACAACGGTTTGGTATCAAGATCCACGGTTATCTTTCCCAGCTGGGTCCGATCGAAGTGGCAACCATCGACCCCGCCCAGGTCGAAAACAATCCGTTCTTCTGTCCTGATGCCGGCAAGGTGGCAGAAATGGAAGCCTACATGGATGCCCTGCGCAAGGAGGGTAATTCCGTTGGCGCAAAAATCACGGCGGTGGCCGAAGGCGTTCCGCCGGGGCTGGGTGAGCCGGTATTTGACCGTCTCGATGCCGACATTGCGCAGGCGATGATGGCAATCAACGCGGCCAAGGGTGTCGAGATCGGCGGTGGATTTGGCTGCGTCGCCGCCAAAGGTACCGAGTTCAGGGATGAGATCACAGCCGACGGCTTCCTCAGCAACAACGCCGGTGGCATCCTCGGTGGCATCTCTTCCGGGCAGGATATCGTTGTACACACCGCGTTCAAGCCGACTTCCAGTTTGCGCCTGCCGGGGCGTACGATCGATATCGACGGAAATCCGGCGGAAATTGTCACCACCGGGCGCCATGATCCTTGCGTGGGTATTCGGGCAACGCCCATCTGTGAAGCCATGCTGGCAATCGTGATCATGGATCACATGTTACGTTTTCGCGCGCAGTGCGCTGACGTGCAATCGCGAACACCCGTCGTTCCGGCAGCCGCAGACTGATACGGTCTTAATGCCTGGAGTGTCATTGCCTGTATGATTAACGGCGCAGCGCCGTACTGGCGTTTATCCAGCTTCTACTTTTTCTATTTCGCTTCCCTCGGTGCGTTAATACCGTACTGGACGCTGTACCTGAAATCGCTCGATTACAGTGCGCAGTCGATCGGCATCCTGATGGCGATCATTCCTGCGACCAAGATATTTGCACCTTATCTGTGGGGATGGCTGGCGGACCATACCCGGCGTCCAATAGCGATCATACGGTTGGCGAATCTGCTTGCCGTGGTGACATTCGCGGGTGTTTTTATCGATACCGGTTTCATCTGGCTGGCACTGGTCCTGCTTGCGTTCAGTTTTTTCTGGAATTCATCCCTGCCGCTGTTTGAAGCCATGACGCTGAATCACCTCGGTGATGATGAGCACAAGTACAGTGTTGTCAGGTTGTGGGGTTCACTCGGTTTTATCATGATGGTGGTGTTGCTGGGTGAATACTTCGACCTGGCCGGTATCGACCAGGCACCGGTTGTCATTATTGTGTTGCTCACAGGCATCTTGCTGGTCAGCCTGATCGTTCCCGAACGACTCACAGGTCATCATGAAGACCAGCCGGTTATCATGCAGGTCATACGCCAGCCCGTGGTGCTTGCTTTCCTGCTGGTCTGTTTTCTGATGCTGATGAGTCACGGCCCTTACTACACCTTCTACAGTATTTATCTGGAAAGCAACGGATACAGTCGCGGCATGATCGGTCTGCTGTGGGCGATCGGCGTGATGGCCGAAGTGATCGTATTCCTGATGATGCATCGGCTGATAAACGCGTTCGGTGCGCGGCGCCTGTTGCTGATCACCTTCCTGTTAACCGCGATGCGCTGGTTGTTGATCGGTTTTTTTGTCGATAACCTGTCGGTGCTGTTTTTTGCGCAACTGTTTCATGCATTCAGTTTCGGTGTGTTTCATGCCGTCAGTATTTCGCTGGCCCACCGTTTTTTTACCGGCAAGCATCAGAGCAGGGGCCAGGCATTGTACGCCAGTCTGAGCTTTGGTGCCGGCGGTGCCGTGGGTAGCCTGTTGAGTGGATTGTTGTGGGACCAGATCGCGCATGCCTATCTGTTTACACTGGCCGCAGCTGTGGCTCTGGTGGCCTATCTGATCGTCTGGCGGTTTATCCGCTTCAGGCCGGAGTGGAAAAATGCGTGAGCAGACGGATCATTGCGTTCGCAGCGTTTGATTTCGTGCGCATGCTGTGTACCACGCAGCCCAGCTGACGTGTTGCACGTCCCTGGCTGATATCCAGCGTAACCAGGCTGTCGTCCAGCATCGAAAGCGGCAGCATACTCCAGCCCAGGCCTGCCTGAACCATTGCCTTGATGGTTTCGAGGTAATGCGTTTCCAGTAGCGTATGAACCGATTCATCCAGGCCCAGAGCCTCATCGATCAGGCGACGGGTATAGGTGCCGCGTGATGGCAGTATGGCGGCGACCTGCAGCAAACGTTTGATGCTGACCGATTTTGCTGCAGACAGCGGGTGCCGTTTCGATACGATGATTCGCAACGGATCATCCCAAACCGGTGTCATTTCAAGGCGCTGATCGCTCCTGTCCGGCAGGGTTACGACCGCCAGTTCGATATCGCCATTGATGATCTGCTCGCAGGCCTGTTCCGAATCCATGAAGTTGAGTTCGAGGTCGACATCGGGATAGTGGCTGGCGAATTCGTAGAGTACCGGTGGTAGCCGGTGCAGGCCAATGTGATGGCTGGTGGCAAGCTTGAGTACGCCACTGGTTGTCTGGCGCAGGTTGCTGATAATGCGTTTGCCTTCCTCAATCTGCTCAATGATACGTCTGCAGCTTGGAAGCAGCGCATGCCCGGCTTCGGTCAGGCGTACGCTTTTGCCGACACGGTCGAAAAGGGTGATGTCCAGCGTATGCTCGAGTGTCTGAATGCGCTTGCTGATCGCAGGCTGGCTCAGGAACAGGGTATCGGCAGCGCGGGAAAACGAGCCTGTTTCGCTGACCGCAAGGAAGGCTTCTATGCTGTGGATATCCATGCCTGGTTTGGGAACTCGTTCTATTACTATTAGTAATAGTTTATATGAAAATAATGAATTTGTATTATGAGAGGATCTGCATTACGCTAGGACCCGATTTTGACAAGTTAGTGATCAGGCTGATGGCTGCAAAAACCCTCTATGACAAGCTCTGGGATGACCACGTGGTGCGTAGCGAGGATGATGGTACCGCATTACTGTATATCGACCGTCATCTGGTACACGAAGTGACGTCACCACAGGCGTTCGAAGGGCTGCGTATCGCGTCGCGCAAGCCCTGGCGCAGCGGCTCGATACTCGCGGTGCCCGATCACAATGTACCGACGACCGATCGCAGCGCCGGTATCGAAGATCCGGTGTCACGATTGCAGGTGGAAACCCTGGACAACAACTGCCGTGAATTCGAACTGACCGAGTTTGACATGTCCGATATCCGCCAGGGTATCGTGCACGTGATCGGACCGGAGCAGGGCGCAACCCTGCCGGGCATGACCGTGGTCTGCGGTGATTCGCATACGTCAACACACGGTGCCTTCGGTGCACTGGCCTTCGGTATTGGCACCTCAGAAGTCGAACATGTGCTGGCGACGCAGTGTCTGTTGCAGAAAAAAAGCAAAAACATGCTGGTATCGCTCGAAGGTCCGGTGCGGGCAGGTGTTACTGCGAAAGACATCGTACTGGCAGTTATTGGTGAAATCGGTACTGCCGGCGGTACCGGCTTTGCGATCGAGTTTGGTGGTGAGGCGATACGGGCGCTCAGTATGGAAGGACGCATGACGGTCTGTAACATGGCGATCGAAGCCGGTGCGCGCGCGGGAATGGTGGCGGTGGATGCAACCACGATCGACTATGTCAAGAACAGGCCTTATGCGCCACAGGGTGAAATGCTGGATCGTGCGATCGAAAACTGGCAACAGCTGCACAGCGACAGTGACGCGGTGTTCGATAAGGTAGTGCATATTGATGCCACGGCGATCCGGCCGCAGGTAACCTGGGGAACATCACCGGAGATGGTGGCGCCGATCGACAGTCGGGTGCCCGACCCGGAGGCGGAGACCGATCACGTCAAGGCCGACGGCATGCGCAAGGCGCTCGAATACATGGGGCTCGAGGCGGGTACCCCGATCAGTCAAATCGCTGTCGACAAGGTCTTTATCGGCTCCTGTACCAATTCGCGGATCGAGGATTTACGTGCTGCGGCACAGGTTGTAAAGGGCAGGAGGGTCGCTGACAACATAAAACTCGCATTGGTGGTGCCGGGTTCCGGCCTGGTGAAGCAACAGGCTGAAGCGGAAGCGCTCGACCGGGTGTTTACAGAAGCGGGCTTTGAATGGCGGGAGCCGGGCTGCTCCATGTGTCTGGCAATGAATGCAGACCGGCTGGAACCGGGTGAGCGCTGTGCATCAACCTCGAACAGGAATTTTGAAGGCCGCCAGGGCCAGGGTGGCCGCACGCATCTGGTGAGTCCGGAGATGGCGGCGGCAGCGGCCGTCAGCGGGCATTTTGTCGATGTTAACGAATTGATGCCACAGAATTGAGAGGCGGCTTATGCAGGCATTTACCCGACACAGCGGAATTGTTGCACCACTCGATCGTCCCAACGTGGATACCGATGCAATCATTCCCAAGCAGTATCTGAAATCCATCAAGCGCAGCGGTTTCGGTCCCAACGCTTTTGATGACTGGCGCTACCTCGATGCCGGCGCCCCGGACGTCGATAATTCCACGCGCCGCGTTAATCCGGATTTTGTGCTCAACCAGTCGCCGTACGACAGGTCGTCGATCCTGCTCGGCCGGGAAAATTTTGGCTGTGGTTCCTCCCGCGAACATGCCGTCTGGGCACTGACGGATTTCGGTTTCCGTGCGGTGATTGCCCCGAGTTTCGCCGACATTTTCTTCAATAACAGTTTCAAGAACGGACTCTTGCCGATCGTTCTCGATGCCGACGTCATCGACCGGCTGTTTACCAGGGTTCAGCAGGAAAAAGGTATCGAGTTCGCCGTTGACCTGGAGTCACAGACCGTCACTGTCGGCGAGGATGTTTATCCATTCGAGATCGATCAGTTCAGAAAATACTGTTTGCTGAACGGTCTCGACGATATCGGGTTGACCTTGCGTCATGCTGACGCGATCAGGGACTATGAGCAAAACAGAAAGCAGCAGGCGCCGTGGTTGTTTCTGTCCTGACCGAAACACCAGCGCCATGATCGCGTCTGCACAGTTTCATCGGCCTTTGTTGCTGGCGCTTGCACTGGTGATCACGGCATGCGCTGCGAACAGGGCGTCGAGCTTCATCCCGGCGCCGCAGGATACCGATAATCGATCTGTTGTTTACCTGTATCGTCCGTCTGCTACAGCCAATTTCATGTTCTCGCCCGAAGTGGTTATCGATGACGAAGTTCGTTTCAAAATCGGAAGCGGGGATTACCGCTATGTTTATCTTGCGCCGGGCCAGTACTATGTTGGCTTGAATCCAACGGACCAGTACACGACAGATGCTGCAATTACACTGCGCATTGAGGATGGGAAAAGCTATTACCTGCGCATCAAAACTTCGTTGCAGTTCGAAACCGAACAAATGAATACACGAAATTTCTGGATCGATGAAGTTGATGAAGCCAGTGCCCTGGGTGAAATTGCGGACACCGAGTTCGCCGGGCCGAAACCGCGACAGTCACCTGCAGTGCAACAGGATCAGGAACAGGGGTTCTCAGTCGATAAAACCGCGGATCCATTCGCCGGCAAGTACCAGTAGACAGACACCTTGAATGTTGCGAAGTTTCAAGGGCTCACGCGTCCGCCCGGTGATTCAGGCTTTGTCAATTAGCGTATAATTCCGCATCCCGTGTTGACGGGTGTTTCAAATTTATTTTCAGGTACAGGTATGAGTAACAAGCTAGCAATTCTGCCGGGCGATGGTATCGGTATCGAGATCGTGGCTGAAGCGGTCAAAGTGCTGAACCACCTCAAGGCTAACGGACTGGATATCGAAATGACCGAGGCGCCCGTTGGTGGCGCCGGCTACGATGCGGCCGGCAAGCCGCTGCCCGACGAGACCCTGGCACTGGTGAAACAGTCCGATGCGGTTCTGCTTGGCGCTGTCGGCGGACCGCAGTATGAAGAGCTTCCGCGAGAACTGCGCCCGGAAAGGGGGCTGCTGGGTCTGCGCTCGGAACTGGGACTGTTTGCGAATCTGCGCCCGGCAATCCTGTATCCGCAACTGGCCGAGGCATCATCACTCAAGGCTGATGTTGTTGCCGGTCTTGATATCATGATCGTACGCGAGTTGACCGGCGGTATTTATTTTGGCCAACCGCGTGGTATCCGCGACAAGGATAACGGTGAGCGCGAAGGTTTCAACACCCTGGTTTACAGTGAATCCGAAGTTGACCGTATTGCCAGAGTCGCTTTCGATATTGCAATGAAACGCGGTCGGCGTTTATGTTCTGTTGACAAGGCCAACGTGCTGGAGGTGTCCGAACTCTGGCGCGAAGTGGTCACCCGCGCCGGTTCGGATTATCCCGAAGTCGAACTCAGCCATATGTACGTGGATAACGCGGCCATGCAACTGGTGAAATGGCCGAAACAGTTTGACGTCATGGTAACAAAGAACATGTTTGGTGATATCCTTTCGGATGCCGCTGCGATGCTCACAGGATCGATAGGAATGCTGCCTTCCGCTTCACTCGATGCCGACGGTAAAGGCATGTACGAACCGATCCATGGCTCCGCGCCGGATATTGCCGGCCAGGGAGTGGCGAACCCGCTGGCCACGATCCTGTCAGTCGCCATGATGCTGCGTTATACCTTCGACCGGGCATCGATGGCTGACGCAATCGAGGCGGCGGTTGGCAGGGTCCTGGATCGCGGCTTGCGCACGCCGGATATCATGGCCGAGGGCTGTGAACAGGTGGGTACTGTCGAAATGGGCGAGGCTGTTCTGACCGAACTGGCTGCCTGAATTACTATCGAGTTGACAAAAGATTATGGGTAGAACATTTGATGTAGCTGTTGTCGGTGCCACCGGTGCAGTTGGTGAAACCATGCTGTCCATTCTGGCCGAGCGCAAGTTTCCTGTCGGCGAGGTGTACGCGCTCGCAAGCAGCCGTTCCGTCGGCAAGAAGGTCGAGTTTGGTGACAAGCTGCTGACCGTGCAGGACCTGGCCGAGTTCGATTTTTCCAAAGCGCAGATCGGGCTGTTTTCTGCCGGCGCTTCAATCTCGAAGGAGTATGCACCCAGGGCAGCGGCTGCGGGCTGTATCGTCGTCGACAACACGTCGCAATTCCGATACGACGACGATATCCCGCTGGTCGTACCGGAAGTGAACCCGCATGCGATAGCGGAATACAAGGCGCACGGCATCATTGCCAATCCCAACTGTTCGACCATTCAGATGCTGGTGGCGCTCAAGCCGATCAAGGATGCGGTCGGAATCGAGCGCATCAATGTGGCGACCTATCAGGCGGTATCCGGTACCGGCAAAGAGGCAATCGAAGAACTTGCTGTTCAGACGGCAAATCTGCTCAATGCCAAACCGATCAAGACCGAGGTGTATCCGAAACAGATTGCCTTCAACGTGTTGCCGCATATCGATGTGTTCCTCGACAACGGTTACACCAAGGAAGAAATGAAGATGGTCTGGGAGACGCGCAAGATCTTCGAAGATGATTCGATCCAGGTGAACCCTACCGCGGTTCGCGTGCCGGTGTTCTACGGTCATTCGGAAGCGGTTCATATAGAGACCGGTGAAAAGATCAGCGCCGAGCGCGCCCGCGAACTGCTGTCAAACGCCGAGGGCGTGGTCGTGCTCGATGAACGCGACGACGGCGGATATCCCACGGCAGTCACCGAAGGCGCCAACCAGGACCCCGTCTATGTCAGCCGTATCCGCGAGGACATCTCTTGCGAAAAAGGTCTGGATATGTGGGTTGTCGCCGATAACGTGCGCAAGGGCGCGGCATTGAATAGCGTGCAAATTGCTGAAATTTTGATAAAAGAGTATTTATAACCTATATTTATATACAGGTTTTTCAAGTATATTATCTGAGAATCCCCTGACAGCCGGGGGATGTAAGGCAATAATAATAAAAAACTATAACAATAAATCGGGACTGCAACAGGGCGCTAGCCCCTGTTTTGAAAGTATGAGAGGGGAAACCAGTGCGTAAAATCATCTTTACCATGGCGTTAGGGGCGCTGCTACTTCCTGATTATGGATTCACCCTGGGTCTGGGTGAAATCGAAGTTACCACAGCGCTCAACCAGGAACTGAATGCGGAAATCGAGCTGCTTTCTGCGGCTCCGGAAGATGTCGAAACACTCATTGTAAAACTCGCTTCTCGGGAGGAGTTCAACAGGGCGGGCATTGAACGGCCTTATCTGCTGAGCAGCCTGAAATTCAGCTCCGAGGTGCGCAATGGTGTGCCCCTGATCAGGGTGACTTCCAGCAAGCCGATACGTGAACCATTCCTGAATTTCCTGATCGAGATTGACTGGCCGAAGGGTCACATGATGCGTGAATACACCATCCTGCTCGATCCGCCGGTTTTCATGGAACAACAGATGGCTCCACCGCGATCGCAGGAACAGATGAGGCCGGCAGCGATGGAATCTCGCCCCGCCGACAGCGGAGCAGCAACCGAGCCACAGAGCAGCAGTGGATTCAGGCCCGCCATGATGGCGGCGCCATCGGTTGCGGCAGCAGCGCCGGTACCGGTTCCAGAACCAGCGGCCACGGCTCCCGCGGCCGTAGCCCCCACGACTCAGACAGCCTATTACCAGCCGCCGGAAAGCACTCGCAGCTATCAGCCCCCGGGAGGTTACCGAATACAACAGGGCGACACCCTCTGGAGTCTGGCTGATGCGATGCGGCCGGACCAGACGGTCTCGATAGAACAGATGATGTTAGCCATGCTCCGGAGTAATCCGGAGGCTTTCATTAACGGGAACGTAAATGGTCTCAAGAAAGGC
>CP070838.1:1616114-1642569 GCA_020341835.1 Thiotrichales bacterium
GAACGCCGAATCTTGGCAAGAAATCGCTGACCGAGATCAAGGATGTGCTGGCATCACACGGCCTGTCACTTGGAATTCAACTTGAAAACTGGCCGCCTGCTTCGATCAGGGACAAGGAAGCCAGTTAATTAATCGTATTGGGTAAACATCATGCGTCATCGTAAATCAGGTCGTCATCTGAACAGGAACAGCAGCCATCGCAAGGCGATGTTCAGCAACATGGCGAATTCACTGTTCGAACACGAGATCATCAAGACAACGCTGCCAAAGGCGAAGGAGTTGCGTCGTGTTGCAGAACCACTGATCACGATGGCGAAAGAGGACTCAGTGGCCAAGCGTCGCCTCGCGTTCGCCAGGCTGGGTGACAAGGCGTCCGTGGGCAAGCTTTTCAATGAACTCGGCCCGCGTTACAAGGAGCGTGCCGGCGGTTACACGCGCATCATGAAGTGCGGTTATCGTCCCGGCGATGCTGCACCGATGGCCTACATCGAACTGGTCGACCGTCCCGAAAGCGGGTCTGAAGACTAGTCCAGGCGCATCCATAAAAACGAAAAAGCCAGCAACATGCTGGCTTTTTTTGTTTTGACCGTTTGTTCTCTCGCCAAGGCGCCAAGCACGCAAAGGCGCCTTACCGGAAACGATTATATTCTCTCGCAGAGGCGCAGAGCACGCAGAGAAAGGATAAGGTTACGTCGTGTATTACTATCGGTTATCTCAGCGTGCTCTGCGCCTCCGCGAGAGCAAATTTTTCTGTATCTGTTTTTTTGCTGATCTCCGCGCTAATACGCTTCACTCTGATTACACACGCATGTAACTTTGCGTGCTTCGCGCCGTGGCGAGATTAATATCGCCTGCAGAATATCAGCCGGTGCGCTTGATTTCGTCGTCGCGGTAATGGGGATCTGTCCAGCAGTTGGGCAGTTCTTCACCGGACTGAAACTGCAGGTTGTCTTTGCCGAATTTCTCAGGATCCTGCAATTCTTCGCCGAAATGAAGCCGGCCTACAATTTCTTTATTAAATGGATCAAACAGATCTTTAAGGCTCAATACCTCGACCAGATGACCGTCGTTCTTTTTCTTCAGAAACATGACACACCTCCTATATGATTAATTTTACACCCAGGCCAGCTTCAGGCCAAAGTCCAATGTGGTTCAACCGGCGGCTTTCTCGTGTTGCTGCGGACTCAGGATCCGCTTCAGGTAGTGGCCGGTAAATGAATCGGGATTGTCGGCAACCTGTTCGGGCGTGCCGCTGGCAATCAAACGACCGCCCTTGTAGCCGCCTTCCGGACCCAGGTCGATGACCCAGTCGGCGGTCTTGATAATGTCCATATTGTGTTCGATCACGATAACTGTATTGCCATGATCACGCAGGCGGTTCAGCACATCCAGCAACTGCTGCACATCGTGAAAGTGCAGGCCGGTAGTGGGTTCGTCCAGAATGTACACCGTGCGGCCGGTATCACGCTTGGACAGTTCGCGTGAAAGTTTGATGCGCTGTGCCTCACCACCCGACAGCGTAGTCGCACGTTGGCCCAGGGTGATATAGGAAAGACCGACATCCATCAGTGTCTGTAGCTTGCGCTTGATCACCGGTATCGCGTCGAAGAAAACGAGCGCGTCTTCGACGGTCATTTCCAGGACTTCATGGATATTCTTGCCCTTGTACTTGATTTCCAGCGTTTCACGATTGTAGCGCTTGCTCTGGCACACGTCGCAGGGCACATAGACATCGGGCAGAAAGTGCATTTCCACCTTGATCACGCCGTCACCCTGGCAGGCTTCGCAGCGTCCGCCCTTGACATTGAAGCTGAAGCGGCCGGGCTTGTAACCGCGTGAGCGTGCTTCCTGCGTCGCCGAGAACAGCTCGCGAATCGGTGTGAACAGACCGGTATAGGTCGCCGGATTCGAACGCGGTGTACGGCCGATCGGCGCCTGGTTGATTTCAACGACCTTGTCAAAATGTTCAATCCCCTGATGCGAGACGTGCGGTGCTACCGACATCGAGTTGTTGTTGATTTCCCGTGCCAGGATCGCATACAGGGTGTCGTTGACCAGGGTGGACTTGCCGGAGCCCGAGACGCCGGTAATGCAGGTGAACAATCCAACCGGGAAGTCGACATCCAGGTGCTGCAGGTTATTACCGCTGGCGCCCCTGATCGAAAATACTTTTGAGCTGGCGCTTGTGCGTTTGACCGGCACCGGAATCTGCCTGATACCGGCAAGGTACTGACCGGTAATGGAATGTTTGCTGGTCATGATGTCCCTCGGCGTGCCCTCGGCGATAATGGTACCGCCGTGAACGCCCGCGCCCGGGCCAATATCGATGACGTGATCAGCGCTCAGAATCGCATCTTCGTCGTGTTCGACCACGATGACGGTATTGCCAATGTCGCGCAAATGCGTCAGCGTGTTGAGCAAACGGTCATTGTCGCGCTGGTGCAGGCCGATCGAGGGCTCATCGAGGATGTACATGACACCGACCAGGCCGGCGCCGATCTGGCTGGCGAGCCGTATGCGTTGGGATTCACCGCCGGACAGGGTGTCCGAGCTGCGTTCCAGCGTCAGGTAGTCCAGGCCGACGTTGACCAGGAACTGCAGGCGTGCCGATATTTCGTTGTTGATTTTCGCAGCAATTTCTCCCCGTTTACCACTCAGGCGGAGCTCGCTGAAGAATTGGTGCGCCATCAGAATCGGCATCGCAGTGATTTCCGGCAGGGTCTTGTCGTCGATGAACACGTGCCGCGCCGACAGGTTCAGCCGGCTGCCGTGACAGGCAGGGCAGGCTTGCTGCGACAGGTACTTGGCGAGTTCCTCGCGCACCACATTCGATTCGGTTTCGCGGTAGCGGCGTTCCATATTGTGCAGCACGCCTTCGAATACCTGGGTCCGTTTTCGGCCGCGCCGGCCGCGGTGCCCGGGGTAGTGGAATTCGATTTTTTCCCTGCCGCTGCCGTACAGCAGGGTGTTTTTGACACTGCCATCGAGTTCCTCGAAAGGTATTTCGATATCGAAGTCATAATGCTCGGCCAGCGCGGTAATGATGCTGAAATAGTAGGCATTGCGCCGGTCCCAGCCGCGTATCGCGCCGCCGGCCAGGCTCAGATGAGGATTGGCGACAACGCGGTCGGGATCGAAAAACTGCTGGTTGCCAATGCCGTCACATTCGGGGCAGGCACCGGCCGGGTTGTTAAAGGAAAACAGCCGCGGTTCCAGCTCCTGCAGGCTGTAACCGCAGCTGGGACAGGCAAAGCGTGCCGAGAACACCAGGTCGGCCGATGCGCTGTCGTCCATCCAGGCGACGGTGGCGACGTCATCGGCCAGGTGCAGCGCGGTTTCAAAGGATTCGGCCAGCCGCAGCTTGATGTCGTCGCGGACCTTGAAACGATCGACCACGACCTCGATGGTGTGCTTCCTGTTGGCTTCCAGTTCGGGTACGTCATCGAGTTCATAGACGCTGCCATCGACGCGTGCCCGCAGAAAGCCCTGCTGTTTCAGGTCGGCGATCAACCCCAGGTATTCCCCCTTGCGCTCGCGGATGACCGGTGCCAGCAGCATCAGGCGGGTATCGGCCGGTAGTGCCATGACCTGGTCCACCATCTGGCTGACCGTCTGCGCCTCCAGCGTGGTGCCATGGGTGGGGCAACGCGGTGTGCCGGCACGGGCAAACAGCAGGCGCAGGTAATCGTAGATCTCGGTCACGGTACCCACGGTCGAGCGCGGGTTATGTGAGGTTGTTTTCTGCTCGATCGATATCGCCGGCGACAGGCCTTCGATGTGGTCGACATCGGGCTTTTCCATCATCGACAGGAACTGGCGCGCATAGGCCGACAGCGATTCCACGTAGCGCCGTTGTCCTTCGGCAAATATGGTGTCGAACGCCAGCGAGGACTTGCCGGACCCGGACAGGCCGGTGATGACGATCAGCCGGTCGCGGGGGATATCAACGTCGATATTGTTCAGATTGTGGGTGCGGGCGCCGCGAATCTGGATGGTGTCCATATCTGCATATCTGGGTATAAAGCCAATCTGCTAGAATGCCGTGCTTCTATTGGTCTGGTCAAGTGCTGTGTCAGTATTTCAGGAAAATCTGGGAAAAACCGAACGTCGTGCGGGAATCTCGCTGGCGCTGATCTATGCCTTTCGCATGCTCGGCCTGTTCATGATCATGCCGGTATTTGCGCTGTACGCGGAGCAGCTGCCGGGCGCGACGCCGCTGCTTGCCGGGCTGGCGCTGGGTGTGTATGGCCTGACCCAGGCGCTGCTGCAGATTCCGTTCGGCATGCTGTCCGATCGCATCGGGCGCAAGCCGGTGATTTTTGCCGGTCTGGTCATATTCGCACTGGGCAGCCTGGTCGCCGCCCATGCCGACAGTATCTACGGAATCATTTTCGGTCGGGCGTTGCAGGGGGCGGGCGCGATTGCGTCGGCGCTGATGGCGCTGGCCGCCGACCTGTCCCGTGAAGAACATCGCACCAAGATGATGGCGCTGATCGGCGCCAGCATCGGTATGGCCTTTGCTGCCTCCATGGTGCTGGGCCCGGTCGTCAACGAGTGGATCGGACTGTCCGGTATTTTCGCCAGTACCGCCGTACTCGCGCTGATCGGTATCGCATTGCTCTATCTGGTCGTGCCGGATCCGATGGATACGCACTTTCACAGTGATGCCGAAGTGCGTCGCGGTGCCGTCGCGGACGTGATAGCCGACGGTCAGCTGCTGCGGCTTGATGCCGGGATCTTTACTCTCCATTTCGCATTGATGTGCGTGTTTCTGGTGATGCCGCTCGAGCTGCGTGATACCGCCGGCGTCGACGCTGGCGATCACTGGAAATTGTATTTACCGGTGTTTGCGGTGTCCTTGCTGCTGATGCTGCCTTTCGTGATCATTGCCGAGCGTTATCGCAGGATGAAGCAGGTCTTCGTCGGCGCGATCGTGGTGCTGCTGATCGCTGTGGCCGGTTTCATCAACAGTTCGGATATGACGACGCTGCTGGTGTCTCTGGTGCTGTTCTTTGCCGGCTTCAATCTGCTCGAAGCTTCATTACCGTCGCTGATCTCTAAAACCGCAAAAGCGACCATGAAAGGCACCGCCATGGGTGTTTATTCCAGCAGCCAGTTTCTCGGTTCGTTTGCCGGGGGGGTGGCCGGCGGGGCGGCGCATGGACTGTGGGGTATCGATGGTGTCTATCTGACGGTGCTCGTTGCGGTGCTGCTGTGGTTGCTGGCGGCCGTTACGATGCGGCAACCGCGTTATCTGAGCACCTATTTGCTCAACGTGGGCGTGCGCAAGGAATCGGAGATCAACTCGTTGACAAACGGCCTGGCCGCAGTCGCCGGCGTAGTCGAGGTTTCCGTGATCGCGGATGAAGGGGTGGCCTATCTGAAGGTTGAAAAGCATGTCCTTGATGACGAAAAACTGTTATCGTTCGGCGTTAATAAAAACTGATTCGAGATGATGGAGAGCTTATATGGCAGGTATAAATAAAGTAATTCTGGTCGGACGCCTGGGCAAGGATCCTGAAACGAAATACATGCCCAGCGGTGATGCCGTGACCAGTTTCAGTATCGCCACCTCGGAAAACTGGAAGGACAAGCAGAGCGGTGAGAAAAGAGAGAAGACCGAGTGGCACAACATCGTGGCTTTCCGTCGGCTCGGCGAAATTTGCGGTGAATACCTGCGCAAGGGATCGCAGGTCTACATCGAGGGCAAACTGCAAACCCGCAAGTGGCAGGACAAGAACGGCAACGACCGCTATACCACCGAAATTGTCGCTAACGAGATGCAGATGCTCGGCGGACGCCCCTCCGGAGACAGCTTCGCGCCGGCGCAGAACTCGGCGCCGCGCAGGGCCGAGCCCGCAGCAGCCATGGTGGAAGACGGCTTCGACGACGATATTCCGTTCTGATCAGCGATTCGCAAGGGATTTTTTCAGCGCGAAGTCGCAAAGAACGCAAAGAAAATAACAATCCTTGCGTGGCCTGCAGAGGTCATACCGGCAGACAGACCGGTTCAGCTGCAGCCACCTTCCTCTGCCACCTGCGGCTAATAGGAGTCTTTGGGTCCTCTGCGTGTTTGCGCCCCGGCGTTGCATACATTGTTTGATGAAATGATTGATATTTTCGGCAGATTTCACTATCATTTGCCACCAATATGCGAGATGTAGATACTGGTTTTTGACTACTCTCTGCTACCGGATGTACTGTCCGAGCGTTTCTGGCGGTACCGGGCTTAAACGAGGATTTTTCAAAGGCTCCGTTTACGGGGCCTTTTTGTTAGTGTCGATAAATTATCGGCCGAAACTTGGGTTGAATATTGATGCAGCGCAGCCTGGCGCAGTTATGGGATCTGTTGGAGCCGGTCGTCGCCGGTATGGGCTACGAGCTGGTCGAAATCGAGTATAACCCGAGTGCCCGGCACGGCCTGCTGAGGCTCTATATCGACCATGAAGATGGCATTCAGCTGGAAGACTGCAGTGATGTCAGCAACCAGGTCAGCGCCCTGCTCGATGTCGAAGATCCGATTCCCGGGCACTATAACCTGGAGATATCCTCACCCGGACTGGACCGGCCATTACGGGGCATCGGGGATTACGAACGATTTCAGGGGGAAATCGTCAAAATCAGGACCGGAATGCCAATCGACGGCCGACGAAATTTCAAGGGTCGGCTGTGCGGTATTGAAGGTGACGGAATAAACATTGAATGTGATGGTCAGCGGTTTGTATTGCCGCTGGCATCAATTGAGAGAGCGCGGCTGGTACCGGAACTGGGTAGCAAGTCGCACGAAAGATAACGGGAGTAACTGCATAATGAACAAAGATATTCTCTATGTAGCTGACGCTGTATCGAACGAAAAAGGCGTTGATAAAGAGATTATCTTCGAGGCTATCGAAGCTGCTTTGGCAACTGCGACGCGCAAGAAGAACGGCAAGGATATCGATGTTCGCGTCGATATTGACCGCGAAACGGGTGACTATGAAACCTTCCGTCGCTGGCTGGTGGTCGAAGACACCGGCGAAGGCCTGGAGAACCCACTGGCTGAGATTACGCTGGAAGCCGCGGTGATGGATGATCCCGAGATTCAGCCGGGAGGCTATGTCGAAGAGCAGATCGAGTCAGTCGAATTCGGCCGTATCGCTGCGCAAACCGCCAAGCAGGTGATCGTGCAGAAGGTACGGGAAGCCGAACGAGCCCGTGTTATCGAAGCATTTCAGGGTCGGGAAGGCGAGCTGGTCATGGGCACGGTCAAGCGTGTTGAACGTGGCAATGTCTATCTCGATCTGGGTGATAATGTCGAAGCCTTCATTCCGCGCGAGGACATGATCCCCAGGGAAGCCGTACGTACCGGGGACCGGCTGCGTGGTTACCTTAAAGAGGTGCGTGCAGAAACCCGCGGGCCGCAGTTGTTCGTCAGTCGCGCCGCCCCCGAGTTTCTGGTTGAACTGTTCAAGCTCGAAGTTCCCGAGGTCGATCAGGGGCTGCTGAGGATTCTGGGTGGTGCCCGCGATCCCGGATCACGCGCCAAAATCTCGGTGGAGTCGCTGGATGCCAGGCTCGATCCTGTGGGCGCCTGTGTCGGCATGCGCGGTTCACGCGTGCAGTCAGTGTCGAATGAGCTGGCGGGCGAGCGTGTCGACATTATTCTGTGGGACGAGAATCCGGCCCAGTTTGTCATCAACGCCATGTCGCCGGCCGAGGTGACCTCGATCGTTGTCGATGAAGACACGCATACGATGAATATTGCAGTCGAAGAAGACAAGCTGGCGATGGCGATCGGTCGTGGCGGACAGAATGTGCGCCTTGCTTCAGAGCTCACCGGCTGGGAACTGAACGTTATGACCGAGAAAGAAGCCGAGGAGCGCAGCGATGAGGAAAACCAGAAGCTGCTGGCTGAGTTCAAGGACAAGCTCGATGTCGATGAAGAGGTCGCCGGTATTCTTGTCGCCGAGGGCTTTTCGACCATCGAGGAAGTCGCCTACGTCCCCGAAGCCGAGCTGGACTCGATAGAAGAATTCGACGCTGACATTGTCAACGAATTACGTAATCGCGCGCGCGACTATCTGCTGACGCAGGCGATCATGCAGGAAGAAGTACTCGATAACAGGCCGCCGGCGGAAGATCTGTTGCAGATGGAAGGTATGGATGAAGACACAGCCATCCGGCTTGCGGGCAAAGGCGTATGCACCATGGAAGATCTGGCTGAGCAATCTGTTGATGAGCTGATGGAGATCGAAGGGATGAATGAACAGCGCGCATCAACCCTGATCATGAAGGCACGTGAACCCTGGTTCGCAGCAGAGGAACAATAAGGCGGGAAGTAGAAAAATAATGGCAGATGTTACGGTAAAACAATTAGCTGACGTTGTCGGTACACCCGTCGAGCGTTTGCTCGAGCAAATCAAGGATGCCGGGCTTGCTGCGGATAATGCAGACGCCCGTATATCGGATGAAGACAAGATGCAGTTGCTGAGCTATCTGCGTAGCCAGCATGGCAAGCGCAGGACCAGCATTACGACATCTGACAAGAGCGCCGGCAAGATCACACTCAAACGCAGATCGGTCAGTGAACTCAAGGTTAGAGGCGGAACCAGTGCGGGCAGTAAAGGCAAGACAGTTGCGATCGAAGTCAGAAAAAAACGCAGTCTCGGTGCGCAACAGCCATCGCTACAGGAGCAGAAACTCGAAGATCAGCGCCCGGAAGCACTCGAGCAACTGGAAAAGCTGCGTGCAGACCAGCAGCAACGTGAGCTCGAACGCGAACAGGAGCTGAAGAAGCGCCAGCAACGGGTAGAACAAAGAGAGCTGGAGCTCAAGCAGGAAGAGGAACGCAAGCAGGCGGCGCTGGCGAAAAAACAGGCCGAACAGGAGGCGTTGAAGCAGCAGCAGGTCAAGGAGCCGGCCAAGAAAGAGCCGACGATTGCCGACATCGAGCTGGCTGAAGCCCGCGCCGATAAAACCGGTAGTAAGCGCGGTCGGCATGGCAAGCATAAAACGGAGGCTGAAGAGACGCTTTACGGGCGCAAGGAATTGCATGTCGCCACTGAAAAGAGCGGCAAACGCAAGAAAGGAAAGATCAAGCGGGAGGCGCCGGCTATAACCGAGACCAAGCACGGTTTTGAAAAACCGGTGGCCCCCATCGTTCATGACGTTGTTATTCCGGAGACGATCACGGTTGATGAGCTTGCCAGGCGCATGACAATGAAGGCGGCCGAGCTGATCAAGGAATTGATGAAGATGGGTGTGATGGCAACCATCAATCAGGTTATCGATCAGGATACCGCAACCCTGGTGGTGGAAGAGCTCGGGCACAACCCGGTCACGGTCAGCGCGGACGATCTCGAAAAGACGCTGCTCTCAAGAGGTGAAGCAGCGCACGAGAAAAAGGCGCGTCCTCCGGTGGTTACGATTATGGGCCATGTCGACCATGGCAAGACATCCTTACTTGATTACATTCGTCGTTCGAAAATCACCTCGGGCGAAGCCGGCGGCATTACCCAGCATATCGGCGCTTACCATGTCGAAACCGACAAGGGTGTGATTACCTTCGTTGACACACCCGGCCATGCGGCTTTTACCAGCATGCGTGAGCGTGGTGCCATGGCAACGGACATAGTGATTCTGGTTGTCGCCGCAGATGATGGTGTCATGCCGCAGACGATTGAAGCGATCCAGCATTCCAAGGCGGCGAGCGTGCCGATCATCGTTGCCGTCAACAAGATAGACAAGGAAGAAGCCGATCCCGACCGTGTCAAGACCGAACTGGGCAATCATGAAGTCATTCCGGAAGACTGGGGTGGCGAAAACATGTTCGTGAATGTTTCCGCAATGAACGGCACCGGCATTGACGAGTTGCTGGATGCGATTCTGCTGCAGGCTGAATTGCTGGAACTGACGGCTGCGTCCGAGGGCATGGCGAAGGGTGTTGTGCTCGAGTCTTCACTCGACAAGGGCCGCGGTGTCACTACCACTGTTCTGGTTCAGGAAGGTACCCTGAACAAGGGCGACATACTGCTGGCCGGCGAAGAATTCGGCCGGGTACGCGCGATGTTCGATGAAAACGGCAAAGCCGCCGAGCACGCCGGGCCTTCGATACCGGTTGCAGTTATCGGTCTGTCCGGCACCCCCAGCGCAGGCGATGAAGTGCTGGTTGTGGAAGACGAACGCACCGCGCGCGAAGTTGCCCAGGATCGACGCAACAAGAAGCGCGATAAACGCCTTGCCAGTCAGCAACAGGCCAAGCTGGATTCCCTGTTTGATCAGATGAAGTCCGGCGAAGTCAGCACATTGAATGTCCTGCTCAAGGCGGATGTACAGGGTACGCTTGAAGCAATTCGTGATGCCCTGGTCAAACTGGCTGCTGACAATGAAGAAGTGGATGTCAACATTGTCGGTTCGGGCGTGGGCGGTATCAACGAGACCGATATCAGTCTCGCGGCAGCATCCAACGCCATCGTCATTGGTTTCAATGTGCGCGCTGATGCGTCGGCGAGGCGTTCAGCATCCGAGCGCGGGGTTGAGCTGAACTATTACAGCATAATCTACGAACTCATTGATGAAGTTAAGCGGGCGCTGGTCGGCATGCTCGCACCCGAGTTCCGCGAGCACATCATCGGACTGGCGCAGGTCAAGGATGTCTTCAAGTCACCACAGTTTGGTGCGGTTGCCGGCTCGATCGTGACCGAGGGTGTAGTCAAGCGTAATCAGCCGATTCGCGTACTGCGTGACAACGTTGTGATATACGAAGGCGAGCTGGAATCGTTGCGACGTTTCAAGGATGATGTACAGGAGGTCAAGAGTGGCACCGAGTGCGGTATCGCCGTGAAAAACTATAACGATGTCAAGGTGGGTGACCAGATCGAGGTGTATGAAAGGGTTCAACAGGAACGCACCTTATAATGTGAATAGATCAAGTTGCTTTGCATGGTCGATCATTCCTGGGCTCGATCCGAAACATACAGATATATTCTCGCCAAGGCGCAAAGCACGCAAAGGAAACCATGTGTTTACCTCGGGGATGCTAACTTTATTTTGTTTTCTTCGCGGCCCTGGCGCCTTGGCGAGATTACAATATTAAGAGACTTATGGGTCGGCTGGATCTGTGTGATACGAGATCCTTGAGTGCTTGTGACATCATGTCGTGAGCAAATTGTTTAATTTTGGTTACCTATAGATGCCAAGAGAATTTTCACGTAGCCAGCGTATGGCCGAACAGATTCGTCGCGAGCTGTCTGAAATAGTTCGCGATGAGCTCAAGGATCCGCGCATGGGGCTGTGTTCCTTTACCGCGGTAAAACTGAGCCGCGACCTGAGTCATGCGATCGTATTCTGTACCGTGCTTGGTGAGGCGCATCGTGACGAGACCATCGAAACACTCAATCGTGCAGCCGGTTTTATCCGCAGCCAGATTGCGTCGCGCATACGCGCACGCAGTGTACCGATGTTGAAGTTCGTCAATGATGACAGTGTGGAACGCGGTGCGGCGATGGAAGAACTGATCAACGAGGCTGTCCGCTCGGACAGGCTGCATCACAACGAAAAAGAGAGCTCGTCCTGATGGGTAGGCGTAAAAGGAAAGGCCGTGCTGTTCATGGTGTGCTGTTGCTGGACAAGCCGGCCGGCATTACCTCGAACAAGGCGCTGCAGGAAGTCAAACACCTGTTTCGGGCCGCCAAAGCCGGACATACCGGTAGCCTGGACCCGCTGGCAACAGGCATGCTTCCGATCTGCCTGGGTGAAGCCACCAAGATATCGGCCTTTTTACTCGATGCCGACAAACGTTACCGTGTAATGTGCCGGCTCGGTGTCAGTACGACCACGGGTGATGCCGACGGCGACATCGTGCAGGAACAGGATTGTTCGCACGTCACGATGAAGCAGCTTGAAAAGCTGGTGCCCGAGTTCAGTGGCAGTATTTCGCAGGTGCCGCCAATGTATTCTGCGGTGAAACACAAGGGACAAAGGTTGTATGCGCTTGCGCGCGAGGGTATCGAAGTCGAGCGCAAGCCGCGAACCGTGCAGATCTACCAGTTGCTGTTGCACTCGCTGAACGATGCTGTGCTCGATTTCGAAGTGGCTTGCTCGAAAGGCACCTACATACGTACGCTGGTTGAAGACATTGCTGCGGCACTCGGATGTGGTGCGCATGTGGTTGAACTGCGCCGCCTGAGTGTCGGGCCATTCGAGGGCGAAATGGTGACGATGGACCAGCTGCGTGCCGCGGTTGCAGCCTCAGACGAGGGAGATTTTACCGAGCTGGACCGGTACTTACTGCCCATCGACAGCGGCATTTCGAACTGGCCGGACGTGCATCTTGATCCTGATGCAGCCTTCTACATGCGCCAGGGGCAGCCGATCCAGGTGCCGCATGCACCCACGGAAGGCTGGGTTCGCATCTACGACAAATCGCAATTTCTCGGCGTTGGTGAAATCCAGGATGACGGCAGGGTGGCTCCGCGCAGGATGATACAGGCAAGTGCCTGAATAAAATGGAAAGATTAGCTTTTGCGCCCCTGCAATAACGTGATAAAATCGCACCCCTTTTGATTGAGTGCTAGTAAAGATTTCGGAGACAGTATGTCGTTAACGACCACAGAAAAGGCTGGAGTAATTGAAAAATATCAGCGTGAACAAGGAGATACCGGTTCACCCGAAGTGCAGGTTGCACTGCTGACTGCTCGAATTACCCAGCTGACAGAACATTTTCAAACACACAAGCACGACCATCATTCGCGTCGTGGATTATTACGTCTGGTAAACCAGCGCCGTAAATTGCTGGATTACCTCAAGGGTAAGAGCCAGGATCGCTACAAGGATCTGATCTCAAGCCTTGGCTTGCGTAGGTAAATTAAACAATTAGGCAAACATAGATCAGGTATCGGGAAATAGTAACGTGACACCAACAGCAATCAAGAAAACATTTCAATACGGCGACCACACAGTAACACTGGAAACAGGTGAGGTCGCACGCCAGGCATCTGGCGCCGTGATGGTACGCGTTGCAGATACCGTCGTATTTGTAACAGCCGTTGCGCTGAAGGATTCGGATCCTGGCAAGGATTTTTTCCCGATGACCGTCAATTATCAGGAACGCACTTACGCGGCCGGCAAGATTCCAGGCGGTTTCTTCCGTCGAGAGGGCAGGCCATCGGAGGCAGAAACCTTAACCTGCCGCCTCATCGACCGCCCGATCAGGCCGCTGTTTCCGAAAGGTTTTACCAACGATACGCAGATCGTTGCTACGGTCGTGTCGGTCTGCGATGAAATTGATCCGGAGATTCCCGCAATCATAGGCGCTTCGGCCGCACTGGCGATTTCCGGTCTGCCTTTCAACGGGCCGCTGGGTGCTGCACGAGTCGGTTACAAGGATGGCGAGTATCTGCTCAATCCTTCGAAAACAGCGCTCGAAACCTCCGACCTTGATCTGGTTGTCGCCGGTACACATCAAGCTGTACTGATGGTCGAATCAGAAGCCAGGATGTTGTCCGAGGACGTGATGCTGGGTGCGGTCATGTTTGGCCACGAACAGATGCAGGCGGTGATCAACGCGATCAACGAATTCGCTGCCGAGGTTGGTGTGCAGTCCTGGGGCTGGACCGCGCCTGCGGCTGATGAAACCCTGGCCGGCAAGATTGCTGAAGATTATTCTGCTGCCTTAACCGATGCCTATCAGATTGCCGACAAGCTGCAGCGTCAGGATGCGGTCAAGGCCGTACGCAACGCCGCGGTCGAAACGCTCGCGGCCGGTGAAGCGGAAGACGGCTGGAGCGAACAGGCGGTACAGGATGCTTTTGGCAAGCTGGAGAAGAAGATTGTTCGCGGGCGCATCATTGCCGGTGAGAAGCGTATCGATGGCCGCAGCAACAGCGATGTACGTCAGATTACCGTGCGCACCGGCGTGCTGCCCAGGACCCACGGTTCTGCATTGTTTACCCGTGGCGAAACCCAGGCCCTGGTGGTGACCACGCTCGGCACCTCGCGTGATGCACAGATCATTGATGCGCTCGGCGGCTCCTACCGTGAACCGTTCATGCTGCACTATAACTTCCCGCCCTACTGCGTCGGTGAAACCGGCATGGTTGGTAGTCCGAAGCGCCGTGAGATCGGTCATGGCCGTCTCGCCAAGCGTGGTGTGCTCGGCGTCATGCCGACGGAAGATGAATTTCCGTACACCATTCGCGTGGTTTCGGAAATCACCGAATCAAACGGATCCAGCTCGATGGCGTCGGTCTGTGGTACCAGCCTGTCATTAATGGATGCGGGCGTGCCACTCAAAGCGCCGGTCGCCGGCATTGCCATGGGCCTGATCAAGGAAGGCGACGATTTTGCAGTACTCAGTGATATCCTCGGTGACGAGGATCATCTCGGCGACATGGATTTCAAGGTTGCCGGCAGCGCAGAAGGTATCTGTGCGTTGCAGATGGATATCAAGATCGACGGTATCACCCGCGAGATCATGGAGCAGGCGCTGGCACAGGCAAAACATGGTCGCCTGCACATTCTGGGTGAAATGAACAAGGAGATCTCTGAAACACGTACCGAGATGTCCCAGTACGCACCACGTTACCTGTCACTCAAGATTCATCCGGACAAGATTCGTGACGTCATCGGCAAGGGCGGTGCTGTGATCCGTGCACTGACCGAAGAAACCGGGGCAATGATCGACATCGATGATGACGGCAACGTAAAGATTGCCTCCAGTGACCTGGCTGCTGCAGAAGATGCAAAAACCCGTATCGAGCAGATCACTTCCGATGCTGAAGTTGGCGCTGTCTATAATGGCACGGTCAAGAAAATCATGGACTTCGGCGCTTTCGTCGAAATACTTCCCGGAAAGGACGGACTGGTTCATATCTCGCAAATCTGCGAAGAACGCGTAGAAAAAGTGACCGACAAACTCGCGGAAGGTGATGTCGTCAAGGTCAAGGTGCTCGAGATCGACCGCCAGGGGCGCATTCGCCTCAGCATGAAAGCGATCGAGGATGCAGTCGCCTGACACGCGTCTTCAGTCACCTGCTGTGATCTGAAAAAGGAGCCTTTGGCTCCTTTTTTTGTTTACGTAACTAGACACATATTTTTACTGTGTTTTTTTATAGTTGGGCTACACTATTTATCAGGTATATATACGATGGAGAGAACAGTGAAATTCATTATAAAAAATATACGGGCTATTCTGTTCAGTAACCTTCTGATCTTCGGGCTGACAGCATGTTCTTCCGAGCCTGCGCCGTGGACCCGGCCGGATGAATCGCCATGGAGCGAAAAACATGCAGCAGAACAGGCCAGTGTCGAAGAGGTCGCAGTCATCGAAGAGCCGATCATCGTGGTCGAACCGGAACCAATGCTGGAACCGATGGCCGAACCGAGCCGATTCGAGGATCCGGAACCGGTTGTTGCTGCCGTCATCGTGCCGGAGCCCGAACCCGTACCGTTAACCGCGGAAGAGCGTATTATGTCGATGGATTCAGGTTATGCTGTGCAGGTTTTCGCCAGCGCCAATCTGGCCAATATGGACAAGTTCATGGCGACCAACGGGCTGGAAGATATGCTCGCAGTGAAAACAGACCGTGAAGGTTCAGTCGTTTATGTGCTGGTGAGCACGCATCCTGACCGGGCCAGCGCGAATGTTGTTGCCGCAGAACTGGAGCAGAAAACAGGTGCCAGACCCTGGGTTCGTTCAATTCTGGGCCTGCAAAAGGTGGTTTATCAGTAATACCGGGCGGGTATTTCACGAATCGAAAAGGGGCCGGGAATCCGGCCCCTTTTTTCGTCGTGCAAAAGCAAACTCGGGTGGAATTTGACGGTCGAATGCCTGTAATATCTGTAACCCTGACCTGCACCTGTAACGCTAATAATCAATAAATCATCTCCCGGAACGCATGCGCAGACTACACATGAGAACGAACGGCTTTATCGTTGTTTTCACATTGCTGATGTTGTCAGGATGTGGACAAATGGTATCGAACGCCAAAAAGGATTTTGCAGAAGATCTGTCTGCAACCATGCTGGAACAGAATGATCCCGAAACGGTTAAACAGGCCGTACCGGCCTATCTGATACTGATCAGCAGTATGATCAAGGGTGATCCGGATAATGTCGAGCTGCTGATATCCGCCTCAAATCTCTATGGTGCCTATGCTTCGGTTTTTGTTGAAGACAGAGTCAGGCAGAAGCGTCTGTCGACAGTTTCATTCGACTATGCGCATCATGCGTTTTGCGTGTACAAGCCTGAGGCGTGTAACATCCGCGAACTCTCATATTACGAGTTTGAACAGTCGCTCAAGCAGTTCAGCAAGGAAGATGTTCCGGTGCTGTTTGCGCTTGGCAGTGCCTGGGCCGGCTGGCTTCAGGCCAACAGTGCCGACTGGAATGCTGTGGCGGAGCTGCCGAGGATACAGGCGATTGTGGCGCGAGTGCTGGAGCTCGATCCGTTGTATAACAACGGTGATGCCTATCTGTATATGGCAGTGATGCAATCGTTTCTACCACCGGCGATGGGCGGTAAGCCCGAACTGGCCCGGAAGAACTTCGAGCAAGCGATCGAAGTGTCTAATGGTACAAATTTGATGGCCAAGTTATTATTTGCGGAAAAGTATGCGCGGCTTGTATTCGACAAGGAGTTGCATGACAGGCTGCTGACGGAAGTTATCGATTATCAGGTTGAAAATAATGAGTCAACCTTAATCAACAGTATTGCGCAGCACAAGGCCGGTTTGTTTCTGGCCGAGTCCGATGATTACTTCTAGATACAATCGAAGGGAGGGGAAGTTATGAAAAGAGTGCAGATCTTTCTGGCGGCAGCAGTCATTCTGTTGCTGAATCCGTTAACAGCCGATGCCAGGACTTTCAAAGTTGCTTCGATTTCTCCGGATGGTACCTTCTGGATGCAGGAGATGCGCGCGGCCGCAGAAGAGATCAAGAAAGAAACGCAGGGGCGGGTGAAATTCAAGTTTTATCCCGGCGGGGTTATGGGCAACGATGAAAACGTGCTGCGTAAAATCAGAATAGGTCAGTTGCACGGTGGTGCGGTTACCGCAGGAAGTTTGATTACGATTGCTCCCGATGTTTCCATCTATGAACTGCCCTATCTGTTCGATTCTCTGGAACAGGTTGATTATGTACGCTCGAAAATGGATGCAGGACTGCTCAGCAAGCTGGAAGAAAAGGGGTTTGTCAGTTTCGGCCTTGCGGAAGGCGGTTTCTCTTTCATGATGTCAGATGAGGAGTTACAGTCGATTGCGAAAGTGCGCGGTAAAAAAGTCTGGCTGCCTTCGAATCACCCCGTTGGCGAGGCGGTGTTCGAGAGCGCGGATGTCGCTGCGGTGACGCTGCCGATATCCGATGTGATGACCGCACTGCAAACCGGCCTGATCGATACCGTGATCACATCACCGATAGCCGCAATTGCATTACAGTGGCACACAAGAATCCAGTATGTGATGGACGAGCCTCTGACCTATTTTTCCGCATTACTGGTGATTGATAAAAAAGCATTCGACAAACTCAATGAAGAAGACAGGGAAGTGGTACGTAAACACATGACCGCAGCCTTTACCAAGATCAATCAGCAGAATAGAAAGGACAACGTTGCGGCCAGGGAAGCGTTGCTGAATCAGGGTATCCGTTTTGTCGAACTGACGCCGGCTTCCAGGCAGGAGTGGCGCAAGGCTGGTGATATGGCCATGAAGAACCTCGAGAAGCAGCACAGCTATAGCGATGAAGCCTACAATATGCTGATGAAGTATCTGGATGAATCAGGAAAAGCAGCATCTGACTAGAATTTTCAAAAATGGATAAGCGGCGTATTGCGCGTCTGATAAAGGCAGTAGACAGGGTAGAAGACTGGCTGTTGATCAGTATGCTGGCCGTCATGGTGGTGCTTGCTGTGACACAGATCGTTTATCGCAATGTTGTTGGCGGTGGAGTGATATGGATAGATCCGCTGCTGAGGATGCTGGTGCTTTGGGTGGCGCTTTCAGGCGCGGTTATTGCATCGCGCACCGACAATCATATCCGCATTGATTTTTTCGCCAAGTACATCGCCGGCAGGTATTACTTTTATATCAAGCGTGTTGTGCATGCCTATTGTGTTGTCATCTGCGCATTGATCGCATGGTATTCCGTCAGCTTCGTTCGCATGGATTATGAGTTCGGTACCGAAGCTTTTTCCGGGATGCCGACATGGATTACCGAGCTGATCATACCCATCGCTTTCAGTCTGATGGCTTTCAGGTATTTTCTTCTTTTCCTGTCGCCACCAAGGGCGAACAAGCGATGACCGCGGCAATTCTACTGGCGGTACTGGTGATGCTCGGAGTACCGTTGTTCATCATCATCGCCACCAGTGCGCTTTACGGCTTCCACAGCATCGACATTGACCTGTCCGTTATCGCGATAGAAATCTACCGTATATCCGACACGCCTGTGCTGGTAGCCATACCTTTGTTTACGCTTGCCGGCTATGTGCTCGGTGAGAGCAAGGCATCGGAGCGACTGGTCCGGCTGACCGATGCGGTGCTCGGCTGGTTTCCGGGCGGTCTCGCCGTCGTTTCGCTGTTTGCCTGTGCTTTTTTTACCGCGCTCACGGGTGCTTCAGGCGCCACCATCATCGCGCTGGGTGCAATACTCTATCCCGCGATGAAACAGGCCGGTTATGCCGAGAAGTTCAATCTCGGCCTGATTACTTCATCCGGTAGCCTGGGCCTGCTGTTTCCGCCTTCAATAGCACTGATTCTCTATGGCGTGATCGCACAGCAGATGGATGTGGGTGAGAACGTGGCTATCGATGACCTGTTCCTGGCCGGTTTGTTGCCGGGCCTGTTCATGCTCTTGCTGCTTACGCTGTGGAGCATGTATCAAAGCACCGGCATGCATATCAAACGTTCAGAATTCCAGTGGACCAAACTGGCTTCGGCGGTGCGCGAATCCATCTGGGAGATCCCGATGCCGTTTGTGCTGATCGGCGGCATCTACTCGGGTTATTTTGCGATATCCGAGGCGGCCGCAGTGGCCGTGCTCTATGTGCTCGTGGTCGAGGTCGTGATCCTGCGCGAAGTGCCGCTGAAAAAACTGCCGGAGATCATGCGTGATTCCATGGTGCTGGTCGGCGGCGTGCTGATCATACTCGCAGTATCGCTGGCATCGACCAATTACCTGATTGATACCGAAGTGCCGGTGCGGCTGTTCGAGTTTGTGAAGTCAAAGATCGACAGCCAGCTGACCTTCCTGATGCTGCTGAATATCTTTCTGTTGATGCTGGGCATGATTCTCGACGTGTTCTCCGCACTGGTGATCATGATACCGCTGATATTGCCGATGGCGGTCGGTTACGGCATTCATCCGATTCATCTCGGCATCATTTTCCTCGCCAACATGCAGATCGGCTACTTTACGCCACCGGTCGGGATGAACCTGTTCATCGCCAGTTACCGCTTCCACAAGCCGGTCACCGTGCTGTATACATCGACTATTCCCTTCATGTTTATCCTGATGGCCGCAGTGCTGGTGATTACCTACTGGCCTGAACTCACAATGTACCTGGTCAGAAACAGGGGCGAATAGACCATCCGTGTCCATGCTGACCAGCATAGAGCTGATCCATTGCCCCTATTGCGGCGAGAACATCGAAATTGTTATTGACGGCTCGGTCGAGCAGCAAAACTATGTTGAAGACTGTTCGGTCTGCTGCAGACCGATAGAGCTAACGGTTACGGTGATGGCTGACGGTGTTTCGGTTGATGCCAGGCGGGACGATGATTAAAAACAATGAATAATTTTTCATTCTGCTGCAGGAGCGGCTTTAGCCGCGAACGGGACAAAATCAAACTAGACTGAATTCGCGGCTAAAGCCGCTCCTACCGAATAGCCACTTGCCAATCATTATTAATTATTCGTTGTTCTCCTGAGGTATCTCCAGTCCCATCTCCTGCGCTCTTTTGCGCCACATGCGCCGGGCGTGCTGTTGCATGTCCGCGGTTTTGTCGCTTTCGTCCATAATCTCGAGACCGAGCAGGGTTTCGATGATGTCTTCCATCGTGATAATGCCTTCCATACCGCCGTATTCGTCGACGATCATCATGATGTGCGCGCGTTGGTGCAGGATTTCTTCGAAGGCGTCCGACAGTGAAGTGGTATCAAGCAGAGCTGCCAGCTCACGGCGGTAGGTTTTCAGGGGATTGTCCGTATTGCCGCGCGCCTGCGCCAGCAGGAGGTCATCTTTCAGTACAAAACCGGTGAGCTGTTCCCGGTCGCCGGAATACACCGGTATGCGGGAAAAGCGTGAATCGTAATGGCTGTCGAAGTAGTCGGAAACCGTCAGCGATTCCGGCAGCGAGAACACCACGGGTCTGGGCGTCATTGCATCCGTAACCCTGGTTTCGTGCAGCAGGAACATGTTTTTCAGGATACGTGATTCGCGCTCCTCGAGTTGACCCTCCTGTTCACCGAGGTCGGCCATCGCGGCAAACTCTTCACGGCTGAACCCTTCCAGTTCGCGGCCGCGCGACAGGCCTCTGGTCAGTACTTCGGACAGCAGCACGAAAGGGTAGAGTATCCAGACCAGGAATTTCAGGCTGTGTGCGGTTATGCCGGCGAGCGTGCGCCAGTAAGTCGCGCCCAGTGTCTTCGGAATAATCTCGGACAGCACCAGTATCATCAGCGTCAGTATCGCGGAAGCGAGGCCCACCCAGGCGCTGCCGAAGACGATTGCCGCCTGTGCGCCGGCACCCACTGCACCCACGGTGTGGGCAATCGTGTTCAATGTCAGTATCGCAGCGAGCGGCTTGTTGATATCGCTTTTGAGTTCACGCAGCAATTTACCCGCGCTCTTGCCTTCCTGTTCGAGCACGGTGATATGTGCGGTGGTAACGCTGAGAAGAACGGCTTCTGCGATTGAACACAGGAAGGAAAAGACCAGCGCAATGGCTACATAAACAATCAGCAGGGTCATACTTGAAAGCTTTTGATGAAATCAATTCCGGATTAGTCGTAGTCAGAGCAGGTGGAATGACTTGCCCTGCATATCTTTAACAAACGATAGAGCATATACAGCGGGGTTGCAATGATGCAAGTCAGGCAGTTAGCCGTTGTACAGGGTGGCGTGAGCCAGTGGGATCTTGCCGATGTCCCAGTTTTCGATGGCCCATTGCCAGATATCGGTCGTGCCCGCGTGGCCGAGTTCTTCCGGTGCCTGCTGGCCCAGGTGGTTCAGTGCGGCGAGCAGGCTGGGTGCCGGCCTGTCGGGATTCAGGCCGGCCGCACCTTCAGATTTGCTGAGTTTGCGTCCGGTTGGATCCAGTATTAGTGGAATGTGGCAGTATGCCGGGCTTGGGTGGTTCAGACATTGCTGCAGGTAAATCTGCCGCGGTGTCGACTCGAGTAGATCGGCACCGCGCACGACTTCGGTGACACCCTGCAGCGCATCGTCAACCACCACGGCCAGCTGGTAGGCAAACAGGCCGTCACGGCGTTTGATGACGAAATCACCGCATTCCGTTGCCAGTGACTGGCGGTATTCACCGATGATGCGGTCATCGAAGCCGAGGGTTCGCTCAGGGACGCGCAACCGGATCGCGTGTTCGTGCGCAAACGGCAGTTGCCGTGTGCGGCAGGTGCCGGGGTAGATGCCGGACTGCTCTACCGCAGTCTGGGCCAGCAGTTTGCGCGAACAGGTACAGGGGAAAACCAGGTCCTCGGCATCGAGCTGATCCAGGGCCTGCTGGTAGATTGCGGTGCGCGCTGACTGACGGATCACATCGCCGTCCCATTCAAAACCGAATCGGTCCAGTGTCCGCAACATTGCATCTTCCGCACCGGCGACACGACGGGTGGTATCGACATCCTCGATGCGCAGCAGCCAGTCGCCATGGTTAACGCGCGCCTGCAGGTAGCTGGCGACTGCCGCAATCAGCGTGCCGAGGTGGGGATCACCCGTCGGTGAAGGTGCAAACCGGCCTGTGTAGCGTTTTTCTGTCACGATCTGTAAAACGGCGGCTCAACAGAAAAAGCCGAAGCGGTGCTTCGGCTTTTGCATGACCGGCGGACTGGAATAAAGGCTGTCAGTGCGGCTTATTTGCCTCGAGTCTGCTTTTCCTTGATTTCATCAAGGCTCTTGCAGTCGATGCATTGTGTCGCCGTAGGACGCGCCTCAAGACGTTTGAGGCCGATTTCGACACCGCAGGTCTCACAGTAGCCGTATTCACCGTTATTGATCATTTCCAGGGACTCGTCGATCTTCTTGATCAGCTTGCGCTCGCGGTCGCGGGTACGCAATTCCAGGCTGAATTCCTCCTCCTGGGTGGCGCGATCGGCCGGATCCGGGAAATTGGCGGCCTCGTCCTTCATGTGGCCGACGGTACGGTCGACTTCGTCCATCAACTCCTGTTTCCATGCATTCAGTATCTCTGAAAAGTGGGCCAGTTGGCCTTCACTCATGTATTCTTCACCCTTTTTGACCTTGTAAGGCTTGAATTCGTGCTCGGTCAGTGGCGCTGCTTGAGGCATTAAACGCTCCGTATCTATGTTGTATTTATCTCAGGACGCGACTATTTATCACAGTTTGGGTATCCAGTGCAAGGATGCTCCAAACTCTATAATAGCCCAGTTAGACAAATTTTCGACCAGAAATTTCGCCGCCGTCAGGAAATTTCCGGGGCCTTGACGAACAGGCGGTACAGCAGCGGGATCGCGAACAGGGTCAGCAGGCTGGAGAAGGCCAGCCCGGAGACGATCGCGGTCGCGACCGGGCCCCAGATCAGGGATGTTCCGCCCAGACCCAGTGCCAGGCCCGAGAGCCCGGCGATGGTCGTCAGCGTCGTGATGATGATCGGAATGATGCGTCGGCGCGCGGCGTAGATGGTGGCGTGGGTAATCGACATACCCGCCTTGAGCCGGTCGTTTGCGGCAGAAATCAGTACGATAGCGGCATTGACCGCGATGCCGGTGAGTGCGATCAGGCCGAACACCGTGTACAGGCTGATCGGATTCCCGGTGAGCAGCAGGCCGAGGGTCACCCCGGTGAACGCCATCGGCATGGTCGAAATGATAATGAAGGGCTGGAAGTAGCTCCTGAACTGGGTGCCGAGGATCAGATAAATCAGCAGTATGCCGAACATGAACAGCACCAGCATCGAGTCCAGGCTCTCCTGCAGATCATCGAGCTGGCCGCTGAAGTTGAGGTCGTTCTGCGGATACTGGGCCGCGATTTCGGCCCATTGTTGCTTGACCAGGTTGTTGGCCTGAACGGTATTCAGTTGCGTGGTATCCAGCTCGGCTTCGACCGTGATCGCGCGGCGGAAGTTGTAGTGGCGGATATTACCTGGCCCCTGCCCGGTGGACGCGCTGACGAAGGTGCTCAGCGGGCGCGCACCGCCCCCGGGGAGTGCGATCATCGTGCGCAGGACCTGGTTGATATCGTTGAGCTCGCTCTCCACCGCCTTGACCCTGACCTCCAGTTCCTCGCCTTTATCCTGCATGCTGGCGACGACTTCGCCATCCACCAGCAGGCGCAGATTGCGTGATATGTCCGCCGGCGACAGGCCGCTGTCGCGAATGGCGTTCATATCGAAGTTCAGGCTGAGTTCATTGCGGCCCTTCGAGGCGTCATCGCTGATGTCATAAATGGCCGGAATCGAGCGTAATATCTGTTTCAGCCGTTCCGCAGCCAATGCGATCTGCTCCAGGTCATCGCCGCGCACCTTGATGCTGATTGGCTTGGCGACGGGCGGGCCGCCTGAGATCCGGTAGAAATGGATGTTGAGGGGTCCCGGATGGTCGAAGACCTCGCGCCGGACCTCTTCGAGCACCGCATCGACACTCCTGAATTCATTGTCGATATCCGGCGCGAGGCTGACGATAATCTGGCCGTACTGATCGCCGAACAGCGCCTCGGTTTCGGTGAACAACTGGCCGGCATAGCTCACCATTGCGCGCAGTTCCTGCGGCTGCACCTTGCTGCGCACCCGTGACTCGATTTCGAGCGTTGTCTGCAGGGTTTTTTCCAGCGGCGTCCCCGGCGGCATTTCGATGTTGACGTAAAACTTGCGCTGCGGATCGCTGGCAAAAAAATCGAACTTGACCACGCCGCCGGCAACCGCGCCGACCGCGAACAGGAATGCGAGGAATACGACACCGATGGCGACTTTGGGATAACGCATGACCTTGATCAGAGCACGGATGTACCTGATCTGCAGGCTGTGGGTAAAGCGCCGGCGTAACGAATGGATGCCGGAATGCTGTGAAAAGCCGGCCTTGCTCGCGATGACGTGGGCCGGCAGCATCCAGTAGGCTTCGACCAGGCTGATCAGCAACGCGATGCTGACGACCAGCGGCACAACCTTGAGGAACTGGCCCATAATGCCGGTCATCAGCATCAGCGGAGAAAACGCGGCGATGGTAGTGAATACCGCCGCGGTCACCGGTGCGAACACTTCTTTCAGCGAGTCGATGCAGGCGGTGACCCGGTCAACGCCGTGGTTGAGCCGTTCGTAGATCGATTCGACCACCACGACCGCATCATCGACCAGCATGCCCAGCGATATCACCGCGCCGAGCAGTACCATCACGTTCAGGCTCTGCCCCAGTACACCCAGCGCCCAGAAGGTGCCGGCGAGAATGAACGGGATACCGATACTGGTCAGGAAGGCGATGCGGAATCCCAGAAACAGCCAGGTAACGAACAGCACGAATGTCAGTCCGAGCAGTGCATTGTTCTGCATTACGCGGATGGATTTTTTCGTCAGTTCGGTGGCATCGTCGATCAGGGTCAGCTTCACCCCGGTGATGGTGCTGGTTTTATTCCAGTTTTCGATATAGTCATTGAGCTTCTCGACAATGTTCAGCGTGTTGGTATTGGATTTTTTGAACACGGCGAGCATCACTGCATCATCATTGTTATAGCTGACCAGCCTTTCGGCTTTTTCGCGCGCGCGTTGCACCACCGCGATTTCACCGAGGCGGACCTTGCCCAGGGACGTAATCACCGGCAGCGAAGACAGGTACTCAGGGTCGGCCCGGCTGCCGGTCAGGCGGATAAACCATTCTTCATCGTGCACCTGCCGGCTGCCCGCCGAGGTATCCTGGTAGTAGCTGCGCACGGTGTCGGCAACGTCGCCGGGCTTGATGCCGTAGTTGTGCAGCGTCCCGGGCTCGAACAGCACCTGCAGTTCCGGGTCGTGCAGCGCGGTACTGTCGATGCGGTCGATCCCTTTCATCTGTTCCAGATCTTTCTTGATGCGCTCCGCATTGATGCGCAGGTTTTCATCGGAGGCGGCCGAGGTGATGACCAGCGATGCCGTGGGATAGGCATTGCCCGAGGTGATTTCCAGGATAAACGGGTCGAAAGCCTCGTCAGGCAGCTCATCGGTCTTGTTCTGGATTTCACGGCGCAGGTCGGTCACGCGCTTGTCGAACACGCGTTCGGACATTTCATTGAAACGCACCAGGATGCTGGAAGTGCCCTCGCGGCTGGTACTGCTGACGAAACGCGTGTCCGGTACCTTGCGGATGACTTCTTCCAGTGGATCGGTGATACGTTTTTCCACATCCAGTGCAGACGCCCCGGGCAGCAGTGTGGTGATCGCAATCCAGTTGAAGTTGACCGCCGGATCCTGTTCGCGTGGCAGAAAGATGTACGTGGTCGTGCCGAGTACCAGTACCAGCGTGAAGGTCAGGTTGGCCAGTACATGGTTTTGCAGAAAACTTCTGAACATCGAGAGGCTATCTCAAGGTGACGACACGATGTTGATATCGTCGCCGTGTTTCAGTCCATGCCGCCCGGTCGAAATGATGCGGGTGTCCGCATCGAGTTCCGCCGGGACCGGGTGCCCCTCGATGTAGCCGTCAAGCGGGATGAATGTTGCCTTGTTGCTGTTTGCGACCAGTACGCCGGCCTGCTGCTCGCGTACCACGATCAGGCTGGATGGCAACGCCAGTTGTCTGTCACGCCACTTCAGTTCTCCGTGGCTGCCGGTCGGTGCGGGTTTGTCGACAAACGACAGTCTCGCAGTGTGGGTACGATAATTTTTATCGAGCACCGGCAGTATAGTGTCAACGGTCAGCGGATAATGGATGCCATTAAAGACGAACTGGTAGTCAGTACCCTGCAGGAAGCTTTCATATTCAAAACTGTTGATGTGTGCATCCACACGTCCCTGTTCGGAAGTGATCATCTGAAATACCGCGGTACCCGGTTGTGCATGTTCGCCCTTGCTGATGAAACGTTCGCTGATATAGCCGTCATACGGTGCCTTGATATTGCATTTCTCAACCGCAATTTTTGCGTTCTCAATACCGGCTTTCGTGTTGATAGCTTCCGCTTGCAAACGCGCGGCGTCTGCATTGCGCTGGTTATACAGCTCCTGCGAAATGTTGTTTTGCTTCTGCAGCTTCTGCGCGCTGGCGAACAGTTTTTTCGCATTCTCCAGTTGTGCAATGACGGCATCATGCGCGGCCTGCGCCTGTT
>CP070838.1:1642669-1675283 GCA_020341835.1 Thiotrichales bacterium
TTATTAGCGTTCATTTGCGGACTATTAACGATCACTCCCCCACTTCGGTTGCAGTTCGTGTTCCACGCCCAGCTGGTCGAGGATCTTTGCGACCACAAAATCGACGAGGTCATCCACGGATCCGGGTTTGTTGTAAAAACCCGGGTTGGCATCCACGATCACCGCGTCCATGCGCGAGAGTTTGAGCATATTCTCCAGGTGAATGTCCGAGTACGGTGATTCGCGCGGCACCAGTACCAGGCGCTTGCGTTCCTTCAGCACCGCATCAGCCGCACGCTCGAGCAGGTTATTACTGGCACCATGGGCGATCGCAGACAGCGCCCCCATGGAACAGGGGCAGACAACCATGGCATCCACATCATTGCTGCCACTGGCTACCGGCGCGGTCCATTCATCCTCGCCAAAAACCCGAAGCTGTCCCTCGGCGGCCTGGTATTTTATTGCGAGTGTTTTCTGAATTTCTGCGTTGCGTCCCGGCAAGGCAACATCGGTTTCCATGCCGATTACCACCTGTGCGGCTTTGCTGATCATCAGGTAGACACGGCAGTCGGCAGCGATCAGGGTTTGCAGCAGGCGGAAGCCGTACTGGGCACCGGAGGCACCCGTCATAGCCAACGCGATTACCGGCTTGTGCGCGTGGTCCGACGCCATTCAGGCTGCCTGCTTTTCCAGTGCCTGCAGCAGCCGCGTATGAATCGAATCGAAGCCGCCATTACTCATGATCACAACATGATCGCCAGGCTGTGCCTGTTTGACGACGTCCGCGATGATATCGGCAACGCCGTCGTAGACACCGGCGGATACCGACGAATGCCGCGCCAGATCAGCGAGATTCCAGTCTATGCTGTCTGGCTGCAACAGATAGATATGGTCAGCCTGCTGCAATGAGTCCAGCAGGCGCTTTTTGTGCACGCCCATACGCATCGTATTCGAGCGCGGCTCGAGTACTGCAAGAACACGGCCCGCACCGGATATCTCCTTGACCGCAGCGAGCGTCTCGACAATAGCCGTCGGGTGATGGGCGAAATCATCGTAAACGGTGATGCCGCGAACATCGCCCAGCACTTCCAGGCGGCGCTTGATGCCCTTGTATTCACCGAGCGCCGCGCAGGCCTGCTCCACCGGAACACCCGCATGTCTTGCGGCCGCGATCGCCGCCAGCGCATTCAAGCGGTTGTGCGCGCCGTGCATGCTCCAGTTAACCTGTGACACAACATTGCCGTCGACCAGCACATCGAACTGTTTGCCGTCATCGCTGCAGGATCCAATCGCCCAGTATTCACCGGCAGCGGAAAATTTCTCGATCGGCGTCCACGCACCCATTTCAATCACATCGTCCAGGTTGGGATCGGCACCATTGACGATCAGCCTGCCTTCGCCGGGCACGGTCCGCACCAGGTGGTTGAACTGCTTCTTGATATCACCCACATTGTCGAAGATATCGGCATGATCGAATTCGAGATTATTCAGCACACAGGTGCGTGGCTGGTAATGAACAAACTTGGAACGCTTGTCAAAAAATGCGGTGTCATATTCATCCGCCTCGACGACAAAGAACGGATAATCACCGTAACGGGCCGACAGGCCGAAATTTCCCGGCACACCACCGATCAGAAAACCCGGGTTCAGGCCTGCGTACTCCAGTATCCAGGCAATCATGCTCGAAGTTGTTGATTTACCGTGTGTACCGGCGACCGCCAGTACCCAGCGGTTGCTCAATACATTCTCGGACAGCCACTGTGGCCCCGAGGTATACGGCAGATTATTATTCAGCAGGTACTCCACAATCGGGTTACCGCGCGACATCGCGTTTCCGATAACCACCTGATCAACGTCATCTGTGATGTCGGCCGGATCGTAGCCTTCACATAATTCAATACCCGCCAGTTCGAGCTGCGTGCTCATAGGTGGGTAGACATTCTGATCAGAGCCACTGACAGTATGACCCGCCTGTCTTGCCAGCAGGGCCACGCCACCCATAAAAGTACCGCAGATTCCTAAAATATGAATATGCATGATTGTTAACTTCCCGGAAAAATAAGTTCAGCCATCGACATTGATAAAAACAGATAACCAAATGACAGCGCCAGTGCACGTCCCATGCTCATTTGCATGGCATTACGAAATACATGTGCAAACACAAGCACCTGCCAGCTGATCAGCAACAGCATCAGCAAAGCGGCAATTCTAGCGCTTTGCTCCTGTGCCTGCACATTTTGTATATGATTAAACAGGGGCCAGGCCAGCAGATGGTATAGAACCCCGATGCCTGCCAATGCCGATACCATCTGTACAAAACGCGCCCTGTACTTGAGCAATGACAGGCAAATAAAACTGAATACCAGCAGCAACACAGCATCGAGCAGCATGTTGGCCAGCGCCTGCCCGGGTACCAACGAAGTCGTCAACACAAAGACGCCGGTCGCAACATAGAGCACCATCAGCGCTGTCAGCAAAAACACTGAATACGGCAAATCCTGCGGCCCCTTTCTCAAAAGCATGATTTCAAGCAATCGCATTGAGAGCATCAGCATAAGAGAAGGCTGAACAGAGGGCACTACGCAGTACCTCGAGCAATTTTGATCAGCGACATTATTAACCCTTTCGGCTTTATGCGGCACACCGCATGGTACATAATACAGGCCATCATGACGACTGAAAGCCTGACGATTACACGCCCTGATGACTGGCACCTCCATCTACGCGATGGAGATGTACTTAATAGTGTAGCTCCATTCACAGCAAAACAGTTCCAGCGCGCCATTGTTATGCCGAATTTGAAGCCGGCGGTAACAACGGTAAAGCAGGCTGTCGACTACCTGGACCGCGTCCTCGCCGCTGTTGAAGGTAGCGACTTCGAGCCTTTGATGACGCTTTACCTGACGGACAACACCTCGGCGGACGAAATTGTGGCCGCTCATAAAAGCTGCTTCATCAAGGGTGTAAAACTCTACCCGGCAGGTGCAACCACAAATTCTGACGAGGGTGTAACGGATATTCGTAGATGTGATGCCGTCCTGGAAGAGATGCAGCGGGCCGGCCTGCCGTTACTGGTGCATGGTGAGGTTACCGATGGATCGGTAGATGTTTTCGATCGCGAAAAAGTATTCATCGACCGGGTTTTGATACCGACGATGGAGCGCTTTCCGGAACTGAAAATCGTGTTCGAACATATCACGACCGCTGACGCCGTCGATTTTGTCACGGAGTCGGGGCCGCGGATCGGGGCAACCATTACAGTTCACCATTTAATGTATAGTCGCAATGCCATGTTCGAAGGTGGAATTCGGCCGCATCATTATTGCCTGCCGGTACTAAAACGCGAGCGCCATCGTCAGGCACTGCTGCGTGCGATCGCGTCGGGTAAACCGGGGTTTTTCCTGGGTACCGACAGCGCACCCCACGATAAAAAACTGAAGGAGTCCAGCTGTGGCTGTGCCGGCATTTTCAGTGCTCACGCAGCTATTGAACTGTACGCGACAGTTTTTGATGCGATCGGTGAACTCGATAAACTTGAAGCCTTTGCCAGTTTTTACGGGCCGGATTTTTATGGCCTGCCGAGAAACAGCAGTACAATCACACTGGAAAAATCTGAACAGACGATACCTGAGAGCTACCCGATGGCTGACGGATCCGTTGTGCCACTGATGGCCGGAAAGACGATTCCATGGACACTAAAGCCAGATAATGCCTGATGATCACGATAGTACACTGATGTCGAAACGCTTCCGCGGTTTTTTCCCCGTGGTCGTTGATGTAGAAACCGGTGGCTTTAATCACAAAAAAGATGCCCTGCTTGAAATCGGCGCGCTTACGCTGAAAATCGACGAGCAGGGTCATCTGGATATCAATGATACCTTTGCCTGTCATGTCGAGCCGTTTCCGGATGCCAACATGGACCCGAAATCACTCGAGGTAAACGGCATTGATCCATTTCACCCTTTTCGCATGGCGAAACCGGAAGAAAAAGCAATTCGCGAACTCTTCAAATTCATCAGCGACGACATGAAAAAAAACGGATGCACGCGTGCAATCATGATCGGCCACAACACAATGATGGATCTGAATTTTATCAATGCGGCCGCGGAACGGAATCACATCACAAAAAATCCATTCCACCCGTTCAGCACCTTTGACACGGTCAGCCTGGCGGGACTGGCTTATGGGCAGACGGTGCTGTCTCGCGCTGTTGAAGCTGCCGATATTGAATGGCACAGCGATAAAGCGCATTCGGCGCTGTACGATGCCACCAAAACCGCTGAATTATTCTGCCGGATCGTCAACCGGTGGCGCGACTCGGTTGGTGCCGTCTGGAATTAGGGCCTGTTAATTTCATTCGCTTCCGCCCAAACGCCGTATTTATTGTCTATATTTTGTTCGTATACTAATTAAAACGGTTTCCGACACGGCCAGGGACAACAGGACGGGCGTTCACATATCCGAATGAGAAACAAAGACTTATCAATCATCATCGTCGATGATCTGCAATTCAGTCGAATAGTCGTCAAAACGGCTCTTAAAAAGGCCGGATACGATGGTGTCCGACTTGCTGACAGCGCCACCCAGGCTCTGGGCATGCTGCAGGAACAGCCTGCCGACGTGGTCCTGGCCGACTGGATGATGCCGGAAATGGACGGCCTGGAACTCACTGACCGCATACGCCAGCGCGACGAAGAAGTCGGCACCTATACTGCGATCATCCTGTTTACCGCGAACGAAGGCATTGATCTGCTGGTGGAAGCCTTTGAGCACGGCGTGGATGACTACCTGCGCAAACCGCCCAATCCACATGAGCTGGCTGCACGGGTCAATGCGGCCGCACGCATCGCGGTGATGCAAAACGATCTGCTCGAAACTTCAAGACAGATGGAAGACACCATCCGGCACCTTGAAGAAGTGGCGATGATCGACCCGATAACCGGCGCCGGGAATATGCGTTTCCTGAAATCACAACTCAAATCCTATCTACTGGAAGCATCATCACGCAATGGCGGCGTCTGTCTTGCCGTTCTGGAAATCGACCAGCTCAAGCAGGTTCGCGAGCAACACGGTCTCGATATTGCCAATGAAGTACTGATCGGCATGCAACGCCGATTGAGACGATCGATCAGACCAACCGATGATATTGCCAAGCTCGACGGCAACCTGTTCGCAATCCTGATGCGCTTTACCGATGCCAACAGTTACAAACCCTCGGCCATCGAAAGAATACGCGACGGCATCAACCAACGTCCGTTCAAAACATCGGACGGTGATGTTTCAGTATCCGCCTCGATTGGTGTGACCTACTACCGCGGGGATGAAGAGCTGATATCCGCCAAGGAAACCATCAGCCGGGCCATGAACAAGCTCGACGAGGCGATTGATATGGGGCAGGATAATATTGCGTATTAAGTTAATGAATAACGAATAATGAATAATAAAAAACCGCCCGATGGGCGGTTTTTTTCTGTGGAGATTGCTATTTATGTCTTTTTGACGAGCCAAACCTATCCCGGTCAACCAATCATTCGTTCTTAATTATTCATTATTAGTTTTTTATTGAGCTGCTTCCTCAACCAGCTTCTGCAGTTCGCCCTTCTCGTACATTTCCAGCATGATATCGTGACCGCCGATCAGTTCGCCGTTGACATACAGCTGCGGGAAAGTCGGCCAGTCGGCATAGCGCGGCAGGTTTTGAAACACTTCCATATCGGCGATCACGTTGAAATAAGCGAACTCCTTGCCGCAGGATTTGAGCATGTCAGCCGCACGACTGGAAAAACCGCACTGAGGGAGTTGCGGCGTGCCTTTCATGAAAATTATTACCGGATTGTTCTTGACGTGTTCGTCAATGCGATCCATTACATCGGTCATTTTTACCACCTTTTACATCTGCTTAAGCGTTTAATTCTACACCTGGCACCACTGCCGATAAACCCACATCTGCTCCGGTAACCGGGGATTTTAGGAGCGGCTTCAGCCGCGAATTACTCGCGTTACTGTACGATATTCGTGCTGAAGCCGCTCCTACACCCGCTATTCACTATCAACCGCTGTATCAACATTCTGCTGCAGCCACAGCTCCAGTGCCGCCAGGTGCCACAACTTGCTGCCCTGCAGCCGTGTCAGATGAGCTTCGGGCTCGGCCATCAGCTTCTCAACGTAAACCGGATCATACAGGCCGCGGGTTTTTGCGGCATCACAAAACAGTATCTGCTTCATGAATTCAAGAAACTCGCCACGCACGTACTTCAGTGACGGCATCGGGAAGTAGCCCTTTTTGCGGTCAATCACGCTGTCCGGCAGCAGGCCACGGGAAATTTGCTTGAGCACATGCTTGCCGCCGCTGGCCAGCTTGAGTTCCGGCGGCATGGTGGCCGCCAGTTCGATCAGTTCCTGGTCGAGGAAGGGCACGCGTGCTTCCAGACCCCAGGCCATGGTCATGTTATCGACACGCTTCACCGGGTCGTCAATAATCAGGGTGGTCACATCGACCGCCAGCACCCGATCGAGATACTCATCCGCCTCGACATCATTCAACAACTGCTCGATCAGGCCGGAACTCACATCATCGGTGTGATAACGACTATCGACCGTCTGCAGATATTCTTCATGATCGCGGTCGAAATAATGTTCGCTGAACCTGCGTATGCCCCGCGTAATCGAATGCTGCATTCGCGGATACCAGAAATAACCGCCGAAAACCTCGTCAGCGCCCTGTCCACTCTGCACAACCTTGACCTGCTTCGATACCACTTCCGAGAGCAGGTAAAAAGCGACCGCATCCTGGGCGAACATCGGTTCGGACATATGTTGAAAGGCCTCCGGCAGTCTCGGCAGCACCTGCTCGTTTGGCACCAGGAAGCGATGATGTTCGGTGCCATAGCGTTCGGCAACAGCGTCCGAGTAGACAAACTCATTGCCCTTTTCCTCGGGCTGGTCTTCGAAACCGACCGAGAATGTTTTCAATCCCGTCACGCCCGCCTCGCTCAGCAGTGCCACCAGCAGGCTGGAGTCAATACCGCCAGACAGCAGCACGCCGACGGGCACATCGGCGATTCTGAGCCGGCGTTCGACCGACTTTCTCAGCGCATCGTGTATCGCGCGAGTCCACTCGTTTTCGTCCATAGCCCTGCCCGGGCGTTTCGCGGCCAATGTCCAGTAGCGCAGCTCTTCGACGCTGCCATCGTCATTGAAGACCATGTAATGTGCCGGACGCAGCTTGCGAATGCCCTTCAGTACCGTTCGCGGCGCCGGTACAACGGCGTGCAGCGAGAAAAGATTATGCAATGCGAACGCATCGATGGAGGTATCGATAGACGGGTCGCCTGCAAGCAGAGCCTGTGTGGTGGAAGCGAACAGCAGCCGATGCTGGTCATGCGAAAAATACAATGGCTTGATACCAACGCGGTCACGCGCCAGTATCAGCCGGCCGTTTTGCTCATCCCTGATCGCAAACGCGAACATACCGTGCAGTCGCTGCAGGCATTCGACACCCCATTCCGCATACGCTTTCAGAATCACCTCGGTGTCGCCACTGGATCTGAACTGATGACCCTTCGCGATCAGCTGCTCGCGCAGTTCCGGGTAATTGTAGATCGTACCGTTGAACACCAGCGACAGCCCGCGCTGCTGGTCAACCATCGGCTGGCTGGCCCTGTCTGACAGATCGATGATGGCCAGGCGACGATGCCCCAGGCCGGCATTGCCCCGGATAAAACTGCCTTCGCTGTCCGGCCCGCGCCTCTCCAGCCGCGCCATCATCCGATGAATACGCGCCCTGTCGGGCGCTGCATCGTCAAACCGAACTTCGCCGCAAATACCACACATCGCAGATCACCCACCCGGCCTGGTAATCGGGCGCACGGGTTCGATGTTCTTTAATCGCTTTATCATCGTCATCAATCTTGCCTGGATCGCATCGTCCGCCTGCAGAATTTTATTATTGTTGTACTTTCGAGGTGTGAGATTGCCTGCACGGCAAAATGGCATGCATCACCACAGCGGTGACCGCTATCATCCAGACAATAACTGCCCCACTTGGTAAATCCAGCAAGGCTGACAGCATCAGCCCCGACGCATAACCAATGACACCGATAATCACGGACCTTCGAAATCCGGAACCGAGCGGACAGCTGATCGTCGACAGTGCCGGTACGATCAGGCTGGCGAAGACCAGATAGACACCGACCAGTTGCACCGAGACCGTGATCGCAATCGCAAACAACGTATAAAACCCGGCGCTGCCTACCCTGCCCCTGAATCTTACCCAGACCACCAGTACAATGATCGAAATGATTGCCGAGTACAGCAGCTGCCCCCACTGTACCCACAGGATTTGCCCGACCAGCAATTCTTTCAGATGATCACCACCGTGCGGGTTGTTGGCCAGTAATAAAATACCGGCTGTAGCCGCGAGTATGAAGCTGGTGCCTATCAAGGCCTCCTGGTACTCGCTGTATCTTTTTTCAAGCCGGCTCAGTATCCAGGCACCCAGCAACGCGCTAATAACTGCTGCGACCTGAGCTTCAATACCATGCTCGTCCCAACCCAGCGTATAGGCGATGATCACACCCAGCCCGGCAATCTGTGCGACGGCGATATCGATAAAGATAATCCCACGCCTGAGCACCTCGTGGCCCAAAGGGATGTGTGTGGACAATACGACCAGACCCGCGACGAACGCGGGTGCGAGGATGCTCGGGTCAAGACCTTCCAGACTCACTGTACCGGCTCGCTGATCGCTTGCACGAGCCCGTCAAACCACTGCTGCAGGGTCTCGTCCTGTTGAAAATCCACCGTTCCAGGCAAGGTAACAACCGGAATCCCCGCCTGGTCCGACAGCCACCTTACCGGCCGATCATTCATGTAGCTGGTATCGACGATCATCACCGCCGGCTGCTGCTGCAGTAACTGCTTGACCTCGGCAAGATGACGGGTCGAGGGAGACACACCGGGTACCGGCTCCAGCGTCGCAATTCGATTGAGCCCAAGCCAGTCGATCAGGTATGACCAGAAATCATGGTGTACAACTACATTCGCCCCTTTTACCGGTTTGGCATGTTCGTTCCAGGTGCGTATCGAATCCTGCCACCCGGTTTCGAACGCCGTATAACGCTGTCGATAGCTGTCGGCATGGTCCGGGTCGAGTGCCTGCAGGCGTTGTGACAACCGGCTTGCGATGCGGAGTATGTTGCGCGGATCCGTGTGTACATGTGGATTGCCGCTGGCATGTATATCGCCAAGGCTGCGGTCAAGCTTTTCGGGCACCTCCAGCATTTCAACATGGTCAGCAGCGAGGAAATGACCGGGCTCTCCGGGCTGGATGCGTGCATTGCCGGATCTGCGCAACAGCAACGGCAGCCAGCCGACTTCAAGCTCGGCGCCGGTGCAGACCAGCAGATCCGCCTTGCGCGTCCGTGCTATCAGGCTGGGACGCGCCTGAATATGATGCGGGTCCTGCTGTGCCGTTGTGGCACTGTATATTTCCAGACGATCACCACCCAGCTCCTGCGCCAGCGCAGCCCATTCAGGCTCACAGGCAAACACATTGAGTGCTGCCTGTGTAACACCGGGCAAGCCGCCGAGTACAGTGACTGCAACCCAGAATATTGCCGAACTAGAACGCATGTGCACCGTGTGATCCTATGCTGAATGTATATTGCAGAAAAACCTGGTCATCGGACACCTGATAGGAGTCGTCACGATTGTATTGCAGGCGTATGCGGCTGTATTCACTGGGCACCCATTCGGCCATGACACTGGCGCGCTTTGGCGTATGACCATTACTAACCAGACCGGCTTCATCAAGAACACCGGGGTCACTACCCTTGTTATCACTGTCGAGCATGTCATAGCGGATACCCGTGCGCCAGCTGCGCGCAAACTTCCAGGTGGCCTGCGCATACCAGCCGTCCTGTTTGCTATCCAGGGTACTGGTTTCCAGCGGACTGCTGTTGAGCAGGGTTAGGTCACCCTCATCTTCACGATTGAAGTACTCGAGCTGCAGTTTCACATTTCGCTCACGGTAGTTGCCATCAGGCGCCCACTTGTAAATTGCATTAAGGCCGATGATCTTGCTGTCACCTTCAAATAGCGGAATTTCCGCTGCCCCGTCATGGCTGTGACCGCCGTACTCACGCGCAATATTATCAGCCGACCAGTAACTTGCACCTGCCTGCCAGCTGTGGCTCGTACCGATGTCACCGCCGATGTTCGCAAAAGCCACCCAGCTGCCGACACCATCATGCTCCCCGCCGGCGGGAAACTTGCTTCCGGAAAAAGCCTCAGCACCGAACTCGACAAGCAGAGTCGTTGGCATGATAACAGAGACGCGCAAACCGTCATCGAAGTACTGGCACCCGAACAGTGCACAGTAGACCAGCGGTGCATCCTTGAAATCCCAGGCATGTTCATGTTGCTGGTTCAGATAGCCAAGTGCCGAGTAAAAACGACCGCCTCGAACGGTAAACCCGCCTCCGAGCGAAAGTGTTTCAAAGAATGCTTCCTCCAGTTCAACCTCGATCTCGTTGTCATGCTCTGCAATTGCCAGAGAGAACTGGCCGTAGAACTTGTCATCGATGTTAGCGCTGAACACGATCTCGGAATGACCCAGCGAGAAACCTTCAGGTGACAGTTCGGCTTCGCCACCGAGTGCAAAACCCGGTATTTGATAGTCTTCGGGATTGTTTTTATAGCTGGCATAGACGCCATCCAGGATTACGCTTATCGCCGGATTGAACTGATTATTCGTCGTTTTTCGTCGGCTGTATTCTGCCGAGCCACTCTTGGCACGCGCGGTTTCAGCATCTTTCGTTTCCAGTGCTTCGATGCGCCGTTCGTACTCATCCAGTTTTTTATTGAGCTCGTCGATGTCGCTGGACCCGTGAGCAAAACCCATATTCATGCAAACAGCACAGGCAAGTGCTGTTCGCACAACTGTAATATTCATCATTATGCATACCTTTTAATCAGGAAATAAAAAATGTTTCCACGCAAGCATTCAGCTACTGCTGGAAACGATATTTACTCTAAGATCAGGTAAGCAATGGCGGCGCCCGTACCCGGTAGCCTGTTGACGTGTAGCTAAAAAAGACCCGAATTAATGCTGTATCCGCATCATCGGCACTATGTGGGCTTCTGCTGCTCGGCGGCAAAACAGCAAGAGCATGTTCGTTCTGCTCGAGGCTGGCAAAAGCACCACAGATTTCATCCGGCTCATGAAACGGGTGATCGGCTGCATGCACGGCCGCTGCCACCTGCCCTGCGTACAGCAGCAGGCTCGTAATCAGTGCGATTACTCTTGTGTGATTCATGATTCGATCTGGCATCAGTTCATTAAAGTGAACCGGCTGAAAATGCAGTTATCATATCCCAGAGCCCGTCGCAGTGCTATACAGCATTGTGAGGCGCGCGTGTTAACACCGCATTGCCCGCCACTGGTCACTCAATCACTTCCGTTGCCTTACCCCAGCCGCCGCCACCGGCTGTTTCCACGGTCAGCAAATCGCCGGCCTGCAGTGACAGAAAATCCTTGGACCTGACTTCCTTGTGATTGAGCAGGTTGCGCCCGCTCATGGCGTTGCCCGCTCCCTGTAAGCCCCAGGGCGCATGTGATCGACGTTCGGTCAACAATGTGACATTCGCCGGTTGCAGAAACTCGAACTCGCGCACAATGCCCGAACCACCGGTATGGGCACCGAGGCCACCCGAGCCGCGACGAATCCCATAGCGCTTTATTCGTACAGGGAACGTCATTTCCAGTGACTCGATCGGCGTATTCAACGTATTGGTCATGTGCGTCTGTACCGCATCGAGCCCGTCAGCTTTTGCACTGGCACCCATGCCGCCGCCGATGGTTTCATAATAATCCCACGCCTGGCCGGAGGTGTCGCCAGGCGACCCCATGGCCAGATTATTCATGCTGCCGTGGCTGGCGGCGGGTATTTTTTCCGGAATCGCCTGCGCCAGGGCGCCGAGCGCCACATCGACGATGCGCGTACTGGTTTCCACGTTGCCGGCCGCCACTGCCGCCGGGTAGCGGGCGTTCAACAAACTGCCCTGGGCCGCTGCCAGGCTTATCGGGCGGAAACTGCCCGCGCATGCCGGCGCCTGCGGCGGCAACAGGCAACGAAAAACGTAAAAGACGGCAGCTGCTGTCACTGAGACCGGACAGTTAACATTGCCGCGAACCTGACGACTCGTACCGTCGAAATCAACATCGGCCTTTCCCTGCTTTACCGTGATGCGCGTGCTGATCTCGATATCGGTGTGGCCCCGGCCGTCGTCATCCATCACATCGCTGAAGCGGTATTCACCATCGGGGATGGCTTTCAAACTCGCAATACTCAGCTGCTCGGCATAGTCATTCAAAGCGACCAGGGCCTTGAGATATCGCGCCTTCCCCATCTGCCGAATCAATTCAAGCAACCGCTTGCGACCTCGGCGATTGGCGGCAATTTGCGCACTGAAATCCCCTTTTGATTCAGACGGATTGCGCATCGATGCCATCAGCGTGTTCAGACGCGTCTGGTCAATACGGTGATGCTCGACGAGTTTCTGCGGTCTGATCACAAGGCCTTCTTCATCCAGCAACGATGACAATGGCATTGAGCCGGGCTGCTCAGCACCGATATCGGCATGATGCGCACGGTTTGCCACAAAGCCGAGTAAATCGCTATCGACAAATACCGGCGCGACAACGGTGACATCGGGGAGATGGGTACCGCCCATATAGGGATCATTGAGAATGATCATGTCACCATCCTGCCAGTCGACGCCTTCGACGATACCACGCATCGCAAAGGCCATGCTGCCCAGATGAACCGGTATGTGCGCAGCCTGGGCACACAACTCCCCTTCGGCATCAAATACCGCGCAGGAGTAATCCAGGCGATCGCGAATATTGGGTGAAAATGCCGCGCGCCGCAGCGCTGCTCCCATTTCATCGCAAACGGCCTCGATACGGTTGGAAAATATACTCAGTTCAACGGGATTCACGCTTGAATAACACTGTGTAATGTATGGAATTAATTGTTTTTACTGGTAAAAACAGACTGATTTCGTCATTTAGATATTGCATTATACATGCCCCTGATCTATCGTTAGCGCCCAGTTAAAACATGAAAAAAATCTAGGGGAAAGAACATGAATCCTTTGAAATCCATCACTGGTACGCTGGTCTCGGGTGTCGTACTGGCCATCGTCATCATTTTCATACTCGGCACCGCAGGCGCCGTAAATCCCTGGTCATTTTGGGTCTGGTTCCATGTCATCGTCGGCATCACCTGGATTGGACTGCTCTATTACTTCAATTTCGTACAGGTGCCCGCCGTGGCAACTGCGTTGGGCGAAGCAGACAGCGGAGGCCCGGGTCCTGCAGCTATCAACAAGTACGTAGCACCCCGTGCACTGCTTTGGTTCCGCTGGGCAGCGGTGGCCACGTGGCTTACCGGTGCCATGGCGCTTGAAGCCATGCACGCGGGTGAAGGTTCAGGCGTTGTTGCCGCGTTCACGCTCGCCAGCGGATACAAGGCGATCGGCATGGGTGCCTGGCTCGGTACGATCATGCTGTTCAACGTATGGGTACTGATCTGGCCAAACCAGAAGAAGATCCTCGGCCTGGACGGCAAGCAACACAGTGCAGATGAAATCGCCAAATCCAAGACGGTTGCGCTGATGGCTTCCCGCACCAACACCATGCTGTCGATTCCAATGCTGCTCGGTATGATTGGACAGGGTCACGGTCTGCCTTTCTAGGTACGCCACCGGCACTGACAGAAAAGACAGGCCCCGGCCTGTCTTTTTTATGCCCGGAAAACTTGTATAGCACCCCAAAAGACGTATAATCAGTGGCTTAGACACTGCGGCAGCCCCATCGGCTGCCGTTTTTGATTTCACACAGCTTGTAATTTCGATGTCAGACAACCAGCACCTGATGACAACCTATGCGTCCATGGAGGTCACCTTCGATCGTGGAGAAGGCGCGATTCTCTGGGACACCGACGGCAAACAGTACCTTGACGCACTTGCCGGCATTGCAGTGTGCGGGCTTGGGCATGCGCATCCAGCGATTACCGCTGCCGTTTCAGAGCAGGCCGCCAGGCTGATCCACACCTCGAACCTCTACCGGATTGAAAACCAGCAGTTACTCGCCGACGAGTTATGTCGCCTGTCCGGACTGGATCGTGTTTTCTTTTCGAACTCTGGCGCTGAAGCCAATGAAGCCGCGATCAAGATTGCCAGGATGTTCGGCAGCAGCGACGGCATATCATCGCCCGCTATCATCGTCACGGAGAACAGTTTTCACGGACGCACCATGGCAACGCTGTCCGCCACCGGCAACCGCAACGTGCAGGCCGGTTTCGAACCGCTCGTACAGGGTTTTATTCGGGCGCCGTTTAATAGCATCGAAGCCATCGAAAGCATTGCCGGCAACAGCAGTAACGTCGTTGCGGTAATGGTTGAACCAATTCAGGGTGAAGCCGGCATCAACATACCCGACGCCGACTACCTGACCAAATTACGCCAGGTTTGTGATGACAACAACTGGTTGCTGATCCTGGACGAGATACAGACAGGCATGGGCCGCACGGGTAAGTGGTTTGCCTATCAGCACAACAACATTCTGCCCGACATCATGACCCTGGCGAAATCGCTGGGCAATGGTGTGCCGATTGGTGCCTGTGTCGCCAGTCAAAAAGCCGCGGAAGTCATGAAGCCGGGCAGCCATGGATCGACCTTCGGCGGTAACCCGCTTGCCTGTGCTGCAGGCCTGGCCGTGATCAAGACGATATCGGATGAAAACCTCGTCGACCGGGCAGCCAGAATCGGCAACATGCTACACAGCAAGCTGGTTGCAGCGCTGGGCAAGGTTCCCGGTGTGACCGAGATCCGCGGTCAGGGCCTGATGATAGGCATTCAGCTGGAAAAGCCCTGCAAACAGTTGATGGCTGAAGCCCTGCAACAGGGCCTGCTGATCAGTGTTCAAGCCGACCATGTCATTCGTCTGCTGCCTCCACTGACCATCAGCGAAGAGCAAATTGACACACTGACAACACGCTTGAGTTCGCTTGTTATATCATTCCTTCAACAGGAAGCTGCCTGAGCGCCTGAATCGACTAGAGCCTGTTATGACCGCGCGCCATTTTCTAACACTTACCGATTTATCCAGTGATGAACTATCCGCTTTATTGCATCGCGCAATAGCATTGAAGGCTCAGCTCAGGAACGGAGAGTCCTACCAGCCATTGAAAAATCGTGTGCTCGCGATGGTTTTCGAGAAATCATCGACACGTACACGCGTTTCATTCGAAGTCGGTATGGCCCAGTTCGGCGGCTACGCAATATTTCTTTCACCCCGTGACACGCAGCTCGGGCGCGGCGAACCAATCGAAGACAGCGCACGAGTACTGTCGAGCATGGCCGACTGCATCATGGTGCGCACGTTCGAACATGAAAAGATAGAACGCTTTGCGGAGTTCTCTTCTGTTCCCGTGATCAACGGCCTCACTGACGAAGTACATCCCTGCCAGTTGCTGGCGGACATGCAGACCTATCTGGAGCACCGCGGCGAGATTAGGGGAAAAACCGTGACCTGGATCGGTGACGGCAACAACATGTGCCACTCCTATATGCATGCAGCCCAACTGCTCGATTTCAAACTGAACATTGCATGTCCTGAAGGATACGACCCTGGACAGGAATTTGTCGAAGCAACTGCGTCTCACATTGAAATAATGCGCGACCCCGTGATGGCATGCAAAGATTCCGACCTTATCGTCACTGATGTATGGGCCAGCATGGGGCAGGAAGAGGAGCAGGCCAGGCGAGAAACTGCGTTCGCGCCCTACCAGGTGACTGCTGACCTGATGAACGTCGCCAGCACCGATGCACTGTTCATGCATTGCCTGCCAGCACATCGTGGTGAGGAAGTCAGTGCCGAGGTGATAGACGGTAGTCAGAGTGTTGTATGGGATGAAGCCGAAAACCGGTTACATGCGCAAAAAGCACTGCTCGAATTCCTGCTAGTCGAGTAACAGGGCTGTGCTTTCGTTCTGGCAAAAGCACGGTTTCCCAACACTGGCTGTCAGTATCATCGCGCTGCTGTTTCAGCCCACGGTTACAGGAGGAAACCTGGATTACTGTGACGCCAGGTACCCGTCCCTGACACTGTATGAACCACCGCCCTATTTTCCGGAACACAGGCGGGACAAGATCGATATAAGCGCCAACAAGACGCTGTCCGGCAAAGACGGCTCCTCGACATTCGAGGGCAATGTAATCCTGGAGCGGCACGAACTTCGTATCAAGGCCGATATTGCCACATTTGACAATTCCAGCAGGGAAATTTCCGTTCACGGCGATGTCCATTTGAACGCGCCATCAATGACACTGACAGCGGATACCGGAAAATTTTTTCTCGATAACGAAAACACCGAATTCAGCAATATCAGTTTCTTTATCCCGGAAACACGCCTGCGCGGTCATGCCGATCTCGTAACATCCCAGGGTGACAAAACTGCACGCCTGGTCGACTCAAGTATTACAAGCTGCCCGCCTGGCGACGTCGACTGGCTGTTGTCCGCCGATACAATCAACCTCGACCTGCAGGATGAATACGGCAAGGCCCGCAACGTCGTGCTCAGGTTCCACAACGTACCGTTTCTTTACACGCCTTATATCGAATTCCCTATAAGCGATAAGCGTCGCAGCGGTCTGCTGGTGCCTTCATTCGAAACATCATCGTCAAGAGGTTTTGAACTGGTTATCCCGTGGTACTGGAATATCGCACCGAACCAGGATGCTACCATTGCGCCCCATTATATGGACCGGCGCGGAATACAGCTGGATACCCAGTACCGCTATCTAACGAAAACAACGGACGGCGTACTCGACTTTAACTATCTGCACGAAGACCGGATCACGCTCGAACAACGCTACTCATTCAAGTACCTGCAGCATACCAACTTCAACCGCAACCTGAGACTGACCATTGACTACAAGGATGTATCAGACGACGAATACCTGCAGGATTTTTCATCGAGCCTGCTCGGCACCAGCACGACGCACCTGAGTCAGCGCGCCGATCTTGTTGCATCCTATACGAACTGGCACATGCTCGGCCAGCTGCAAACTTACGAGACGCTGGATCCGACGATTGCAGAAAGCGAAAGGCCATACAGTATGCTGCCGAAATTAAAGCTGAAAGGTGGTGAGGAACTGATCGAAAACCTGAATTTCACACTCGACACCGAGTGGGTAAATTTCGTTCATGAAGACAATATCAGCGTAGAAGGTCCCAGGTTCATTCTCCAGCCCGGCATCGCACTTGACCTGCAAAGCAGTGGCTGGTTTCTGAAGCCGGCTATCGAATTCAATCACACACAGTACAATGTCTCCGATGGCGGCGGCACCAAAGTCGACACGCCCGACAGGAACCTGCCAATCACCTCAATTGACAGCGGTGTCTTTCTCGAGCGCGTCACGGCTAAAGACCTGATCACCACGCTCGAACCCCGGCTTTTTTACCTGTATGTACCGTTTGAGGACCAGAGTGGATTACCGCTGTTTGACACCAGCGTTCCGGATTTCACCCTGTCACAAATGTTCAGGAAAAACCGGTTCAACGGCGGCGACCGCATTGGCGACGCCAACCAGCTCACCGCCGCACTGCGATCAAGAATCATCAATCCAGCCACAGGCTATGAGTACATGCGCGCCAGCATTGGCCAGATCTATTATTTTGACGACCGGCAGGTTACACAGACCGGCATCCCGGAAACCAGCAAATCGTCTGACATCATAGCCGAAATCAATGCTACGGTTTCCAACTGGAGCGCAAATGCCGGTATGACCTGGGATATCGAACGGCACAACAGCTCAAAACACAGCGCGAGCCTGCACTACGAAAACGAAAACAATGCCATTTTTAATCTCGGTTACAGTCGACGGCGTGCGACAACGACAAATATCGAACCGCTTGAACAAACCGACGTTTCTTTTGTCGCACCTGTAGGCAGAAAATTCACGCTTATTGGACGCTGGAACTATTCGCTGGAACAGGAACGTGATCTGGAAACGATCGCCGGCATTTCATATGAAAGCTGCTGCTGGTCGATGATTGTTGCACTGCAACGCAATCTTGTTCAGTCAAGCACGATCGATGAAGACTATAACAACTCGATATTATTCCAGCTGGTACTGAAAGGCCTGGGAAGCGTTTCAGGCGACAGCGCCGTCGACAAACTAAAACAGTCGATACTCGGATTCAAAAGTGAATACTAATACGCAATAAAGACAGTTATGCAAAGTACATTGACAAAAACAGCCCGATTTCTGGCCACAGTTATTTTTCCTGTGCTGGTGTTCAGCAGTAATGCAAAAGCGCTGGAACCGCTCGACCGGATTGCCGTCGTTGTGAACGATGATGTAATCACCGGCAAGGAGCTTGAGGAAAAAATCGGATACTACGAGAATCAGATCCGCCTGAGCAACGGATCGATATCTGACATGGACAGCCTGAGAAAACAGGTGCTCGAGCGCATGATACGTGACCGGATCCAGCTACAGCAGGCAGCACAACTCGGCATTCAAATTGACGATATCAGCCTTAATCGCATGATCGATGCGATGGCAAAGAAGAACGATCTGTCGCTAAGCGAGCTACGCGCAACACTCGCACAGGAAGGGATTGATTTCGGCGACTTCCGCACCCAGACGAGAGAAGAGTTGATCATCCAGGAGCTGCAAAAACGCATGGTAGCAGACAAGGTCAACGTCACCAGCCAGGAAGTCAAGCAGTTCCTCGACAGTAACGTGCAACAGGGAAATAGCGGGACGGAGTTTCACCTGCTCCATCTGTTGATCGCCACCCCTGAAAATGCTGCACCTGAGGATATCCAGCGTGCACAGAACAAGATAAATGACCTGTACCAGCAGATTGAACAAGGTGCTGATTTCAAACAAATAGCAATACGCGAATCCGACGGCAGTAACGCCCTTAACGGTGGTGACCTGGGAACAAGAAAAGCGAATGAATTACCCGAACTGTTCCTCGAAGCAGTTAATGACCTTGAGCCAGGCGATGTCAGCAAACCGATCAGAAGTGCGAGCGGCTTCCATTTGTTAAAACTTGTCGACTCGAATGTCCAGCGGGAAATGATCACTCAAACCCATGCACGCCATATACTGATAAAAACCAGCGCTGATATCACCAATGATGATGCCCGCGACAAGCTGCTTGAACTCAGACAGCGCATCAGCGATGGAGAAGACTTTGCGGATCTGGCCAATGAATTCTCAGATGATCCCGGATCCAAGATCATGGGTGGTGACCTGGGATGGGCCAGTCCCGGGTCATTCGTCCAAGCATTTGAAACCGTCATGTCTGCACTCGAAGACGGAGAATTATCCGAACCGTTCAAGAGCCAGTTCGGCTGGCACCTGATGCAGGTACTGGAACGACGTGAAGTGGACATAGCCAAAACCACGATGGAAGCAAAGGCCATGCAGGCAATACGCGCGCGCAAGATCGATGAGGAACTTCGGCTATGGATACGCAAAATCCGGGATGAAGCCTACATAGAATACATCGACGCCAGTCTTAATCCCGATATCGCACAACCCTGACAAAAGATAATGCAGCACAGGGCAAAGAAACGCTTCGGCCAGAATTTTCTCGTTGATGCCCGAATTATTGAAAAAATCATTAGCAGCATCGATCCTGTAGCAAATGACCACATTGTCGAGATCGGCCCAGGGCTCGGCGCATTGACGCAGCCGCTGTTAAAGATAGTACATCGACTTGATGTGATCGAACTGGACCGCGATGTAATTCCTGAACTTGGCAAACTGGAAGGCCATCAAAATCTGCGTATACATAATACTGACGTCCTCACTTTTGACTTTACCGGGTTTCAACGCGCAGGTTTTGCGGATGAAAAACTAAGAATTATCGGCAACCTGCCGTATAACATCTCGACGGCTGTCCTGTTTCATTTAATCCGGCACAGAAGCGTCGTTCAGGATCTTCATTTCATGTTGCAAAAAGAAGTCGTTGAGCGTATCGATGCAAAAACAGGTTCACATGACTACGGCCGACTGTCAGTCATGATGCAGTTGTATTTCAGGGTATTCCCATTGTTCACGGTTGCACCCGAAAGTTTCAGGCCTGCACCCCGGGTGGAATCTGCCGTTGTTCGGCTGACGCCCGTTACAGACTTGCCAATTATCCCTGAAGAACATGATGATTTTTCCGCGCTGATAAAACAAGCGTTTTCGCAGCGTCGCAAAACTCTGAGAAACACCTTGCGGGGCTTTTATGACACAGACCAGTTACACGCTGCAGGCATTGACCCCGGCAGGCGCCCCCAGGAACTGAGTATTGACGAGTATGTCAGCCTGTTCAGACAGTCGCGTAGTCAGCGGGCGTAACCGTAGTATCCGCAGGTTAGTTAAATACCTCGCAGATGATATAATTACCCGCCTGCAGGAGGGACAGGACGATGTCTGACAAATCATACGATATAAGCGTTAACGTGCGGCCGGCCTACATCGCGGAACAGTCTGACCCTCACAGCAACCACTATGTTTTCTCATATACTGTCACCATCAAGAACAACGGTACAATCCCGGCCAAATTACTTACACGTCACTGGGTCATTACCGATGGTGACGGCGAGATTCAGGAGGTTAAAGGGGAAGGCGTCGTCGGAGAAAAGCCCTACCTGAAGCCCGGTGAAGACTTTATCTATACATCAGGTACGATGATCAAAACCCCGATCGGAACCATGCATGGCAGTTATCAAATGATCGCAGATGATGGTGTCAATTTTGATGCCGAAATTCCTTCCTTCAGTCTCAATGTACCCAACCTGCTGCACTAACACCCGTCCCTGATGGCGCTCAAGCACAGTTACAGCGTGCTCGCGCCTGTGTATGACATGATTGTCAGAGGACCACTTGACGGCGTTCGTCGAAAAAGTCTTGCTCGCCTCAAAGACATCGAGAACAAGGAAATCCTGGTCAATGGTATCGGCACAGGGCTTGATATCGATTATTTACCCCCCGGAGCACGTTACACCGGCTCGGATATCACACCCCCGATGTTAAAACGAGCTGAAAAACGCGCGTACAAAGCAGGTATCGACATCAGGCTGAAGTGTGCCGACAGCCTCCATCTTCCCTTCGCGAATGAATCTTTCGATATCATCATTATGCATCTGATTCTGGCGGTCGTTCCCGATCCTGAACGGGCGCTTCTGGAAGCGGAACGGGTTCTGAAAGATGGCGGCTCTATCTACATCCTCGATAAATTTCTCAAACCGGGCCAGCTGGCACCGGTCCGTCGAGGCATAAATACCGTTCTTCGTCACGTTGCGACACGTACCGATGTCATTTTTGAACAGGTACTTTCCCATAGTTCGCATTTGCATGTAATCAGCGATGAGCCGGCACTTGCAGGCGGCTGGTTCAGGCTGATAGAGTTAGCCAAGAAACGCTCATAACAGGAAAGGAGGACATGTGGCGATCTATGCCATTGGTGACATTCAGGGATGTTATGACGAGTTAAAACAACTCCTCGAAAAAATTCAATTCAAAGACGACAGGGACCAGCTATGGTTTACCGGTGACCTCGTAAACCGCGGCCCGAAATCACTCCAGACCCTGCGCATGATCAAAGCGATGGACGCTAATGTAACGGCGGTTCTCGGCAACCATGACCTGCATCTGCTCGCAACAGCCTATGATCACCTCAAGCCGGGCAAAAAAGACACGCTTGATGAAATACTTGACGCCCCTGACCGTGAGGAACTACTCCACTGGTTGCGCTCGAGACCTCTGATGCATGTCGACCGGAAACTCGACGTCGTGATGCTGCATGCGGGATTACACCCGGCCTGGTCGATTGAACAGGCGCAATCGCTTGCCCATGAAGTTGAAACGGTTTTGCAAAGTGACGATCACGTTAGCTTCTACCGGCATATGTACGGCGACAAACCCCGTAACTGGTCAAACAAGCTCAATGGATGGCCACGCCTGAGATTTATAACCAATATATTCACGCGTCTGCGCTACTGCGACGAAAATGGCAAGTCCCGTCTCAGCGCCAAGGGCGCACCTGGAACACAACCTCAGGGGCTAAGGCCCTGGTTTGAAATCGACACCCGCCGCAGCAAAGACAATCGAATCATCTTTGGCCACTGGTCGACACTGGCCCTGTTAAAGGACTACCCGTATTCCAATGTCTACCCGCTGGATACCGGCTGCCTGTGGGGTGGCCGGCTTACGGCACTGCGAATCGACGAAACTCTGTATAACAGGACAAGCATCGCCTGCCCGGAAACGCAGAAACCCAAAAACAATAAACAGTGATCGGCCTTTTTTCCGGCGCCCAAAAAAAAGGCAAGCAATGGAGCCTATTGCTTGCCTTCAAAAATGAATCTGAGGATAAATGATTCAGATGATATGACTGGCCCGTTTTCGAATAGTTCAAAATTTCGAAAAATTATTTTCGCTCATAGGTAACAAAGCGGTAATCACTGGCATTTTTCTGGTCTGCTGAATGCCGTTCACTGGCGACAACGCGCCACTGCGCCTCGTCATACTCCGGGAACCAGGCATCACCTTCAAAGGCATCTTCGATATAGGTGAGGTAGAGCCGGTCGGCATCAGGCAATGCCAGCGCGTAAATACTGCTTCCACCGATAATCATGACTTCGTCTTCACCGGCGGCGCTTTCCAGCGCCTGCCGCAGGGACGGTACTGTTATCACCCCGTCGGCATCAAAATCGGCCGATCGCGTCAGCACTATATTGGTGCGGCCCGGCAAGGGTCGACCAATCGATTCGAAGGTCTTGCGCCCCATGATCACCGGCTTGCCCATGGTCACCGCCTTGAAATGCGCGAGATCCGCCGGCAAATGCCAGGGCAACTGATTCCTGTTACCAATCAGCCTGTTGCGGTCCATCGCCGCGATAATTGAAACAAGCACTATAACCTCGCTGCTAAATTCATACGAAAAAAACTAAAGGTCCACAGATGAACGCAGATGAACATGGGTGTTTTTGGTCCGCAAAAAACGCGAAGAACGCAAATCAATCTAGTGTTTTCGCGTCTTTTGCGTTTTTCGCGGACATTCCTGTCGATATCTGTGTTTATCTGCGTTCATCTGTGGACTGTTTTTATATAATCAGCCACTTAGGGTACTTCACTAAACAGCCACTTCGGCCTTGATGTGGGGGTGGGCCTCGTAGCCGACCAGCTCGAAGTCTTCGTACTTGAAGTCAAAGATCGATTTGACCTCGGGATTGATTTTCATCACCGGCAACGGATAGGGCTTTCTGGATAACTGCTCATCTGCCTGCTCAAGATGGTTGGTGTACAGATGCGCGTCACCAAAGGTATGCACAAAATCACCCGGTGCCAGGTCACACACCTGTGCGATCATCATCGTCAGCAAGGCATAGGAGGCAATATTGAAGGGCACACCGAGAAAGATATCGGCGCTGCGCTGGTACAACTGGCAGGACAGCTTGCCGTCTGCAACGTAGAACTGAAACAGCAGGTGACAGGGCGGCAGCGCCATGTTGTCGATCTCACCAACGTTCCAGGCATTGACGATAATCCGTCTTGAATCCGGTGTCCGCTTTATCTGCTCGATCACCTGGGAGATCTGGTCGACATGCCCGCCATTTGCGGTCGGCCATGAGCGCCACTGGTAACCGTAAACCGGCCCGAGATTACCATCTGCATCAGCCCATTCATTCCATATCCGCACGCCGTTATCCTTAAGATAGCGAATGTTGGTATCACCACTGAGAAACCACAAGAGTTCATGAATGATGGATTTCAGGTGGCATTTTTTGGTCGTTACCAGCGGAAAACCCTCACTCAAATCAAACCGCATCTGGTGGCCGAACACCGACAAGGTACCCGTCCCGGTCCTGTCTTCCTTGCGCGTACCCGTATCACGCACGTGGCGCATAAGGTCAAGATACTGCTTCATAAATCATTACCACCCCTTTTATTATTTTATTTGCCGCAAACCCGAGCGTATTGTCACTCAGGTCTCCCTCGCGCCGTGTCTTCACTCTCCGCTACCGACTTCATCGCCAGCCAGTACAGCACCACCCCAATGATAATCATGGGCAGCGACAACAGTTGCCCCATGGTCATCCAGTCAAACGCTACAAAGCCCAGATGCGCGTCCGGGGTGCGGAAAAACTCGGTGATTAAGCGGAAACTGCCGTAGCTGATCATGAACACGCCGGAAATCGCCATCACCGGGCGTGGTTTGGACGAATACCACCACAGGATCAGGAACAGCAGCAAGCCTTCGGTCAGCGCCTGGTACAACTGCGACGGGTGCCGCGGCTGCTGGTCGACAAACGGGAACACCATTGCCCAGGGCAGGTCGGGATCGGCGACCCTGCCGATCAGTTCACCGTTGATAAAGTTACCGATGCGCCCCGCCCCCAGCCCGATTGGTATCCACGGCGCAATGAAGTCCGTCACCTCGAAAAAGGGTTTTCCGCTGCGCCTGGCATAGATCAGCATCGCCAGGAACACGCCGAGCATACCGCCGTGAAACGACATGCCACCCTTCCAGATATAGAAAATCGACAGGGGATCGGCGATAAATACGTCCCAGCCATAGAACAGCGTATAACCTATACGACCTCCGAGGATAACACCGAGCGCACCAAAAAAGATGATGTCCTCAACCTGCCGGCGCGACCAGTCCAGGTCGGCCCGTCGGGTACGCAGAACACCGTATACCCAGGCGCCGATAAAACCGAACAGATACATCAGGCCGTACCAGTGAACCTTCAGCGGTCCGATAGAAAATGCCAGGGGATCGATTTCAGGATAGGTAAGCATGGGGGTGGATGTTAACAAATTCAGCTAACGAAGAGTGCAGGATATGTGCCCGGGGGCAGCGTTGCGGTCCTTCAATTGGTGAATAAATGTGCATTACTTGCTCTAATTCAATGCAAGATCGGTTGATTTACTTTAAAATCGCCCTCTTGATAAAATAAGTGTCTGAATTTAAAGGCTTTTATTTAGAAATATGGTGCCAACCGACAATAGTTACCGAACTGCGCCTGCAGTGATCAGCCCCGGATTTCGCTGGTTGCTGACCGTCGTGTTCACGCTGTTCGCGTTGATCGTCGTCAATTCGATCTATCTGGGCAGTGTGACCCTGCTGGAACACTTCAGCGGCCAGGTCTATCAGGATTATTTCTATCTTCTGATGTTCCTGGTGCACCTTTTTCTGGGCCTGGTGCTGGTCCTGCCGTTCTGTATTTTTGGCATCCTTCACGCACGCCGCGCGATCAAACGCGACAACCGCTACGCCATCCGTGCAGGCATCGCCCTGTTCACCAGCGGCATCCTGCTGCTGGTCACCGGCATCGTACTGACGCGGTTCGGATTTTTCGAAATCAACGACCCGCGCATCCGCGAACCGCTGTACTGGCTGCATGTCATTCTACCGTTTGTAATCGCCTGGCTTTTCGTGCTGCACCGGCTCGCCGGACGCCCGATCCGTTATCGCCTGGCCTATCGCTGGCTGGCACTGGCAGGCAGTTTCGCCGCCGTCATGCTGATAATGCATCTGGCGACCCAGGACGATGCCAGCGTTGCGCAATCGCACGATTTTTCGCCGTCCAATTTCAGGATTGCCGGCAGTGAACTGATACCTGCAGCGCATCTGATGACGGATGAGGAGTGCAAACAGTGTCATGAAGATATTTTCCGCAGCTGGGAACAGAGCATGCACCGCCACAGCTCCTTCACCAATCCTGCGTACCGTTTCAGCGTCGAGGAAACACGAGAGGTCGTGACTGCCCGTGACGGCGGCCCCGAAGTCTCCCGCTTTTGCGCGGGCTGCCACGACACCGTCCCCCTGCTGAGCGGCCGCTTCGAGCAAGCCGATTTCGACCCGGATACCGACCCGACAGCAACCGCAGGCCTGACCTGCACGTCCTGCCATGCGATTACCGCTGTTAACAGTACCCGGGGTAACAGCGACTTCACCATCAAGGATCCGGCGAGATACCCGTTTGCCTTCAGTGAATCCAGGCTGCTGAAAGCCATCAACCACCAGCTGATCAAGGCCAAACCGGCGCATCATAAAAATACGCTGCTGAAACCGGTGCACAAGACCGCCGAATTCTGCTCGGGTTGTCACAAGGCCAATCTGCCCTACGAGGTGAACCACTATAAATGGCTGCGCGCGCAGAACCATTATGACAGCTTTCTGCAAAGCGGCGTCTCCGGTCACCGCGTCGACAGTTTCTATTACCCGCCGCAGGCCGTTGAAAAATGCGCGGTCTGCCATATGCCGCTGGAGCCCTCCGATGACCCGGCAGCACGCGATTTTGACGGCTCAGGTCAACTGACGGTTCACAGCCACCTGTTCCCCGCGGCAAACACCGCCGTGCCGGCGATGCTGGGTCTACCCGACGATGTCATCGCTGCCCATCAAAAACGCCTGAGCAATGTCACCCGTGTCGATATTTTCGGCCTCAAGGAAAACGGTAAAGTCGATGGTCGACTGCACGCTCCCCTCGGATCCGCTCTGCCAGAACTGGCGCCGGGCAAGAGTTACCTGATAGAAAGCGTAATCCGCACACTGGGTGTTGGCCACCACCTGACCCAGGGTACATCGGATTCCAATCAATTATGGCTGGATGTCGCGGTATACGATGGCGATCGCCTGATCGGGCGCAGTGGCGGCATGAACGCTGAAGGCAAGGTCGATCCGTGGTCCTATTTCGTTAATGCCTATGTACTCGATCGTGAAGGGCGGCGCATCAATCGGAGAAACGGTCAGGACATCTTTGTCCCGCTCTACAATCACCAGATCCCGCCCGGCGCCGCCGACGTTGTGCATTACAAGGTGACATTGCCTGAAAATACTACGGGTCCGGTTACGATTGAAGCCAGATTGCAGTACCGCAAATTCGACACCGAGTACCTGCAGCATATCGAGGGTGAGGACTTTAACGGCAACACGCTACCGATAACGACGATGGCAGCGGATCGGGTTACACTGCCTGTTGCCGGCGGCGAAACGGTTGCCGCCGAAGACAAAAGCATGATTCCAGAATGGGAGCGCTGGAACGATTATGGTATCGGCCTGCTGCGTGAAGGCAACAGCGGCGCGAGTAAAGGTGAGCTGCGTCAGGCTGAACAGGTCTTCAAGCAGGTTGAATCGATGAATCCGGCACACGGCGCTCTCAACCTGGTACGCGTCTACTTCAAGGAAGGCAGGCTGGAAGAAGCCGCAACCGCGGCCCACAGGGCATCGCAGGCAGATCCGCCCGCCCCGCCATGGACGCTGGCCTGGTTCAGTGCACGCATCGACCATGAAAACGGCCACCTCGACAACGCCATCGCCAGCCTCGAGCGCATCTATCACAGCCAGTTTGAACAGGCTCGAGCGCGGGGTTTCGACTTTTCCTATGACACCAATCTGGTCAATGAACTCGGCAGAATCAATTTCGAAAGGGCTCGCATGGAAAGAGGCAGCAAACGACGCGAACAACGCAAAGCCTACCTGGAACGATCACGTTTGTGGTTTGACCGGGTACTGGAAATCGATCCCGAAAATCAATCGGCCCATCACAACCTGGCACTGGTTTATTCAGAGCTTGGCGATACCGGGAAAGCCGACTATCACCGCCAGCTGCACGATCGTTTTCGCCCGGATGATTACGCGATCGAGAAGGCGGTGACAAGGCATCGTCAGAACAATCCCGCTGCCGATCACGCGGCCGCACCATTTGTCATACACGATCTTAACCGGCCACAGGCCTACGGCATGAACGGCAACACGCCGCCGCTGGCGAAGACAACGCAGGATTATTAACCAGGGTACAAAAGCAGCTCCATGAGTAATACAACACACAGTGGCGAAGACATCATTCGCAAGGCATTCAGACGATCTCTGTTAACCATCGTAATGGCAGCTATCGCCGGTTACATCATATTTCTTGTCGTCAAGGAAGAACCCGAACCGGAACCGGTCACGCAGGAAAAGATTACAGGGCCTGTTATTACCGAGAAGTCGACAATCGAAATACCGAAAGTTCATTTCACCGATATTACTTCTGACGCCGGCATTGATTTCGTCCAGACCAATGGCGCTTATGGCGAACGACTGCTGCCGGAGACCATGGGCAGCGGCGGCGGATTTATCGATTATGACAACGATGGCGATCAGGACCTGATCCTTGTGAATGCGGCATACTGGCCCTTTCAAGCACAACAGGGACGACCGACGACACGCCTGTATAACAACGACGGCAAAGGCAATTTCACCGATGTCTCGGAAGCTGCCGGGCTGGCGTTGCACAGCTATGGTTCAGGGGTTACAGTCGGCGATTATGACAATGATGGCTGGGATGACGTCTACATAACCACGCTGTGGAAAAATCACCTGTTTCATAACCAGCAGGGCAAGTTTGTTGATGTCAGCGAGAGTACCGGCACGGCCGGCTTCGAAGACGACTGGGGAACCGCCGCGGTATTTTTTGATTTCGACAATGACTCCGACCTGGACCTGTACGTCGGTAACTATGTCGAATGGACACCGGAAATCAATATGGACATTGACTTTCGCGTTACCGGCATCGGCAAGTCCTACAGCACACCGACACACTATGCCGGTGCAAAATCGCGACTCTATCGCAACGAAGGCGATGGCAGCTTTTCCGATATCTCCGCCGAATCAGGCATACACATTCCGGGAAAAGCACTGTCGGCAACAGCTGTCGATTACAACAATGACGGCCTGCTCGACCTTTTCATTGCCAATGATACTGTGCAGAACTTTCTGTTCCAGAACAACGGCAACGGCAAGTTCGAGGAAGTCGGCGCGCTTGAAGGCATCGCCTTTAACCGCAATGGCAAGGCAACCGGCGCCATGGGTATCGACGCGGCATGGTACCGAAATGACAGCGAGCTTGGTGTTGTGATCGGTAACTTCGCCAATGAGATGAGCTCATTATTCGTCACCGTCGACGGCGAAACACCGTTTGCCGACGAAGCCCTGCTCGAAGGACTAGGTGCCGACTCGAGACTGGCACTGACCTTCGGGCTGTTTTTCTTCGATTACGACCTTGATGGCAGACTCGACCTGTTACAGGCAAATGGCCACATAGAAAACGAAATAAACAAGGTACAACCAAGCCAGCATTATGAACAACCGGTACAGCTGTTCTGGAATTGCGCAGGCAGTGGAGAAGATGCCACAGGTAACGGCTGCGAAAACCGTCTTGTCCTCGTCGAAGATACCGGCGACCTCGCTACGCCGGTTGTTGGTAGAGGTGCCAGTTATGCCGATATCGATAATGACGGTGATCTTGATGTCCTGATCACGCAGCCAGGCAGGGCAGCCAGACTATATCGCAACGACCAGCAGACCGGGCATCACTGGGTGCGCATCAAACTGGTTGGTACTGCAGACAACCGAAACGCGGTCGGTGCCGTTATCGAACTTACCGCTAGCGGCGTCACGCAACGACGCCTGATCACATCCGGGCGCAGTTTCCTGTCGCAGGTTGAACTGCCTGTCACTTTCGGCCTGGGCAATGCAGATAGAATAGACAGCCTGATCGTTACCTGGCCTGGAGGCCAGCAACAGGCTGTCAATGTTGGCGAGATAGATAAACAAATAACCGTTACGCAATCATCAACCTGAAGCAATGGCATTCAAATCATCAATCCTTCTTTCCCTGCTGCTAGGCATTCTTTGCCATCCTGCGCTAGCGGACAGCATAGACAAACTGCCAGCCACCTGGCAACAACAGCTCAAGCCGGTACCCGGGGTTGATCTTTCTCCGCTAAAAGCGGACGAACAGACAGCTATCCTTGATGGTCGCGCCCGAGTCAACGAGCTTTTACTTCAGTCCAGTGCTGATACCAAGCCACTCGCAACAGCTTACGGCAAACTCGGCAACCTGTATTTGATTCATGAACTGTTGACCAGCGCTGATGCATGCTACACGAATGCTGTACAGCTTCAGCCTGACTATTTCCCCTGGGCTTACTACTACGCCTACCTGGCGCAAAAGAATGGCAACCTGGATACGGCCCTGAACCGCTACAAAAAAGCGATGACCCTCGATCCGGATTACCTGCCGACGAAATACAGGCTGGCTGAGGTGTATCTCGACCTGAATCGGCCTGACGATGCCTACACACTTTTTTCGGCACTGGCAGACAATCCAGAGTACACAGCAGCCGCATCATACGGACTTGGGCAGGTATACATGTTGAAACAGGAACACCAGAAAGCCATTGAGTACTTTTCCCGGGCGCTGGAAATGCAGCCTCGGGCAACCAAAATTCACTACCCGCTGGCAATGTCCTTGCGCGCAACCGGACAGACCGAAAAAGCCAAGGAACACCTCAAACTGTTCGGCAAGCAGGAAATTGTTATCAAAGACAAGCTTGTCGACGCGCTTCAGGCGCTGAGAAACCCGGCAAGCCGCCATTTTGCCGCCGCAATGACAGCCGTAATAAGAAAAGATTATGCAACCGCCGACAGCGAATTCAGCAAGGGAATGGAGTATGAGCCAGACAACACCAATGCCAGAACCAGTTACGCCCGGGTTTTATATCTGAATAAAAACAAGGACGAAGCTCGCACCCAACTGGAGCTGGTCACCACACAGGATCCGGATAAATCCCTTGCGCTGTTTTTGCTCGCCATGCTTTATAACGAATCCGGAGACATGGAACCGGCATTGGAACTGTATCAACGTGTCCTCGCATTAGATCCGCAACATGAAGGCGCAAACTTTTTCCTGGGTAATTACTACCTGCACAACAAGGACTACAGCAAGGCAATCGAACATTACCGGTTGGCGATTATTAGCAACGAAAAAAACGTTCCTGCGATGATGTTCAGGCTTGTTGCGATGATGGGCAACGGCAGCTCCGATCAGGACCTGCTTGCAACGGTTAACACGATAACAACCAGAGCGCCCGGCATGTTTTCGATGAAACGCATCCAGATTCTGTTGCTGGCGCTGAGTGATGAAGATAATGTTCGCGATGCCGAGCTTGCAATCGAGCAGGCTGGACAGATGTATAAACAGCACCAGTACCCGGCAAACCTGGAACTGCTTGCAATCGCAACAGCTGCCGGTGGTGACTTTGAGAACGCGGAAAAGCAACTGAACCACGCCCTGAGCAGCGAGAAGCAGCACAGGAAAAGCCGCAACGTCACACGTATGAACGATACTCTGCTGTTACTGCAGCAAGGTAAGCTACCGGAACTGGAATGGCACGAAGAACTCAGTTACATGCTTCCGTCGCCGACCAATGCACTTTCAGCTTTCCGGGATTACCCTGACGCTAATCCAATCTAGTCGACTACAAAAAAACAACGCGCCATAAAGGCGCGTTGATTGTAACAGCTATTCAATCGCACAAATCGAATCAGGCAATACCCGGGGGTATTACACCTGTCGCTCCCTAGTATGGATACGCGGGATAGGCAGGATAAGCTGGTTGTTGAGTTGTGGTTTCAGCAGGTGCAGCCTGTTCAGCCGTACCCGGTTGCTGATAGTCATAACCGTAGTAGGGATAGCCACCACCGTAATAACCACCACCGTAGGGATAGCCATAACCACCATAGGGGTAGCCATAACCGTAGGGACGATAACCGCCATACCATGGGCCGCCACCGTACCAGGGACGATCATACCAGTCGTCATCGTCATCCCACCATGCCTGCGCATCCTGAGGGATCACAGACATCGCAAGACCGGCAACGATGGCAAATGTAAACGTCAAGAACAGTTTTTTCATAATCCTATACTCTCTGTAGTTGAAGTTCATTTAGGTTATTGAGCAGAACTCAATGATTTATCTTACAACGAAAACAGCGGATTATTTATCTCAATATTGCTTAATTTTTGATCTACATCAACCCACGACACATCCTGATCCGCGGACAATTCTTGTTAAAACCGCTACTTAGCGAAGTATCGTAGCCTTGTGAGTACCTGATTTTGCCGAAAATATTATCTGTATTTCGGCCGACCCGGCAGGAATGGCACCTGACTGACCGGTTTATAGCACCAGGACTCTGACCACTTCTACCCGCTGTAAACAAAGCATGCGGTCGCTAATCGGCATTAACTGCTGAGCTGGCGAGCCATTTCGCGTCGCCACGCATAAAAAAAGCCCCGTATCCTTACGCATACGGGGCTTTCGAATTAAAGCCTGGCGGTGTCCTACTCTCACATGGGGAGACCCCACACTACCATCGGCGCTAAGCGGTTTCACTTCTGAGTTCGAGATGGGATCAGGTGGTACCCACTTGCTATTGCCGCCAGGCAAACCGGTTAAAGAGCGAAGCGGCATTAACCGTCCCGGACCGGATCCGGGATCTCCTTCGGTAACGAAGAAGTCTCACTCTTGCAAAAAAGGAAGCCAAGATCATTCAAGTGTTAAGTCACTACATGTAACACCCAAACTATGCTTGGGGTTATATGGTCAAGCCGCACGGTCAATTAGTACTGGTTAGCTTCACCCATTACTGAGCTTCAACATCCAGCCTATCAACGTCGTAGTCTTCGACGGACCTACAGGGACTTCAAGAGTCCAGTGA
>CP070838.1:1675383-1722924 GCA_020341835.1 Thiotrichales bacterium
AACATGCCCGTTTTGCTGAAGCGGGATGCCGCCGCTCTGGCTCACGCGATCGAGACCTCCTGCCGCAACAAGGCAGAGGTGGTCGCCGCCGATGAAAAAGAAAGCGGTCAGCGTGCCCTGCTGAACCTGGGCCACACCTTCGGGCATGCAATCGAAGCGGGCCTGGGTTACGGCGCATGGCTTCACGGAGAGGCCGTCGCTGCAGGCATGTGCATGGCCGCCATCATGTCAAAGCAGCTGGGCTGGATCAGTAATGATGATGTCGAGCGCATTATATCCCTGATTGAGCAGGCGAAGCTGCCGGTTAACGCACCGGCCGAACTCGGCGTCGAGCGTTTCATCGAGCTGATGTCAGTCGACAAGAAGGTCATGGACGGCGTCCTGCGCCTTGTGCTGATGCAGGATATCGGTCATGCTGTGATCACCAACGACTATACACAGCAACAGCTCATTGAAGCCATCCGCAGCAGCTACCCTGCCTGAACCTGTCCTGTTACAGCCCTATGGATAATCTCGCCCCCTACGCCTGTTCTGACGAAAACTCGCGGGGCCGTATACATCCCGAAGACAGCCCGGTTTACCGCAACCAGTTTCAGCGCGACCGGGACCGCATTATTCATTCCGCGGCTTTTCGCAGACTCGAGTACAAAACACAGGTTTTCGTCAACCATGAAGGCGACCTGTTTCGAACCCGGCTCACGCATTCACTGGAAGTCGCCCAGATTGCCCGCAGCATTGCGCGCGAACTGCGCCTGCATGAAGACCTGGCAGAGGCAATCGCACTGTCGCATGACCTTGGCCATACGCCGTTTGGACACGCGGGGCAGACTGCACTCAATCACTGCATGAAGGATTATGGCGGATTCGAGCATAACCAGCAGTCACTGCGCGTGGTCGACAAACTTGAACACAAATATGCCGAGTTTCACGGGCTGAACCTGATGTTCGAAACCCGTGAAGGCATACTCAAGCATTGCTCGGTAAAGAACGCTCGTCTGCTCGGCGAAGTAGCCCGGCGCTTTATTGATAAAACACAGCCCAGCCTTGAGGCACAACTGGTGGACCTGTCCGACGAAACCGCCTACAGCAACCATGATGTCGATGATGGTCTGCGTTATGGACTGATATCATTTGATGATTTACTTGAGATAAAACTGTTTCGCGACCAGTACGATAAAGTCGCAAACAGGTACAGCAGCATCAACGAACGACAGATGATACACGAGATCATCAGGCGCATGATCAACGTTATGGTCGTCGACCTGATTGACACCAGTCGAAACAACATCGAATCGGCAGGACTTGAAACGATTGCGGATGTCCGCAAGCAGTCACAGGCACTGATGTCATTCAGCAGTGAAATGTCGGCACTGAACCTCGAACTCAAACAGTTCCTGCGTGAAAACCTTTACCAGCACTATCGTGTGCATCGTATGAGCAGCAAAGCCTGTGATATTCTGACAGCGCTGTTCGATGCATTTATGAGTGACATAAAGATTCTTCCGCCCGAAGCGCGAGACCAGTGTATGGCGATGCAAAAGGAATCAGGCGATGAAGGCATAGCACGTGGCGTTGCAGACTATATTGCCGGCATGACTGACCGCTACGCGATCGTGGAGTATGAGCGCATCTTCAATCCGCGGCAGCTTTCTTTTGTCAATCTCATTCCATAAGCGAGCGCATGGCTGGACGAATTCCACAATCATTCATTGATGATTTGATTGCTCGAGCAGATATAGTTGAAGTCATAAACGCACGCGTGCCGCTGAAGAAAAAAGGCCGTGAATATACCGCGTGCTGTCCTTTCCACAATGAAAAAACGCCTTCCTTTACTGTCAGTGAAGCCAAGCAGTTCTATCACTGTTTTGGCTGTGGAGCCCATGGTACAGCCATCGGCTTTTTGATGGAATACGAGCACCTTGATTTTGTCGATGCAATCGAAACACTGGCTGCTGAATATCATCTAGAAGTACCAAGAGAAGACGCGGGCGACCAGAGCCGCCGTGGCCCGGATCAAAAGCAGGCGATGTATGACATACTCGAGCGTGTCTCCCAGCTGTATCAGCAGCAGTTGCGGCAGTCGAGCAAGGCTATCGACTACCTGAAACAACGGGGTCTCAGCGGGGAAATTGCGAAACGCTACCAGCTGGGATATGCGCCTGATGGATGGCATTTTCTGCTCGAAAACATTGACGATAAAGCGTTAAATATCAATAAGTTAAAATCCTCCGGCCTGATCATAGAGAAGTCGCCGGGGAAGCGCTATGATCGCTTTCGCGACCGCATCATGTTCCCGATCCTTGATCGCCGCGGCCGCACCATCGCCTTTGGCGGACGCGTGATCGATCAGGGCGAACCTAAATATTTGAACTCCCCGGACACACCGGTCTTTCACAAAGGTTACGAACTGTATGGATTCTACGAGGCTCGACAGGCCGTCAGAAACCTGCAGCGCATTGTCGTCGTCGAAGGTTACATGGACGTGGTCGCGCTTGCGCAAAACGGAATTGAATATGCGGTGGCAACACTGGGTACTGCCACAACCAGCGACCAGATTCAAAAACTGTTTCGCTCGGTTCACGAAGTTATTTTCTGCTACGACGGTGACCGCGCCGGGCAAAAAGCGGCGTGGCGCGCACTCGAAAATACCTTGCCGGTGCTGCGTGATGGCCTTGAAGCGCGTTTTCTGTTTCTGCCGGAAGGCGAAGATCCCGACTCGCTGGTTCGCGCAGAAGGCAGGGATGCTTTTGAGTCACGCCTCAATCATGCAGTACCACTCTCGGAATTTCTGTTCAGTCATTTGCTGGAAGATGTTGATGCCGGTTCGATGGACGGGAAAGCGCGGCTTGCGAACGAAGCAAAACCATTGCTGGCGAGGATTCCTGAAAGCGTCTTCAGGGACCTGATGTATCAACGCCTTTCCGAGCTGGTTGGCATCAGCCAGGAAAAACTACAGGCCACCCGGACAGCGGCCGAAACAAAAGCAATACACCAGCCTGCCGATCTACCAGCGCCGACGGGCAAGGATGTCAAACAGAATGCCACACGTGATGCCATCGCGCTGATGCTCCAGCACCCGGAGCTGGCTACAGAGACTGACATACCCGACGCATTCGCAACGGCTACCATCCAGGGCTTCCCCTTGCTCCACGAACTCTACCGCACAATCCGGGAAAACCCGGCCATCACTTCTTCCGCCCTGCTCGAGCGCTGGCGTGATAAAAAAGAATTCGCGATACTGCAGAAACTGATGCAGAGAAACGTCTTCGGTACCGAAGAAAAAGCGGATCAGGTCGCTGTCTTCGGCGACGCCATTCAGCGCCTCGTGATGAAGTATAAAGATGAGCGTTTTGAAATACTCGAATCCAGACTCAAACAGGGCGGACTCAACGAAACCGAACTGGAAGAATACAAATCGCTGCTGGCAAGATAGTTTTGACATAACGGCCGCAATGAACGGCGGGTCAAGTCCGCAAATGAACGCAAATAAACGCAAATTTTTTTACATTGATATGTCGAAACCATCCTGCCTTCATAAGCTAAACAGGAAACGCGGATTTGACTGCTTCGCCAACCGGTGATTGATCGCCTGGTACACACAAGGCGTAGCCAATACTCGATTATTAGCGTTTATTTGCGTTCATTTGCGGACTATTGATTTTCTTTGCGCCTTCCGCGCCTCTGCGGTGAAAAACATTTACGTGTTGACAAGCCGGGCAGATACGGCATAATCCGCTGTCACAGCGCCAATTTGACTCAGATTGCGGGCGCTTTACAAATACAGCTAAAGCGAGTTCCGATAAGAAGAATATCGAAAACCCGTCAAAGCTGTGCTTAGACGGGTTTTTTAATGCCCTGAACAAGGTCACCAAAGGCAGGTAACAATTATGAGCGAGTATGTTTTTACTTCAGAATCGGTTTCTGAAGGTCATCCGGACAAGGTTGCGGACCAGATATCAGATGCAGTGCTTGATGCAATATTCAAGCAGGACACGAAGGCACGTGTTGCCTGCGAGACCATGGTCAATACCGGCATGGTGATTATCTCTGGCGAAATCACCACCGAAGCCTGGGTCGATATGCAGGACGTCGTCCGCAAAACCGTGAAGGAGATCGGCTACAACCACTCCGATATGGGATTCGACTGGGAGTCATGTGCCGTACTGACGTCTATCGACAAGCAGTCCTCAGATATAGCCATGGGTGTGGATGAATCCAGCGAGCATGAACAGGGCGCCGGCGACCAGGGACTGATGTTCGGCTATGCCAGTAATGAAACCGATGTACTGATGCCGGCGCCGATAACCTACGCGCATCGACTGGTCAAACGCCAGGCCGATATACGCAAAAGCGGCACCCTGCCCTGGTTGCGCCCCGACGCCAAGAGCCAGGTCACATTCAAGTATGCCGACGGCAAGCCGGTCGGTATCGACGCTGTTGTGCTGTCAACACAGCACCATCCCGATATCGAATACCATAACCTGCGTGAAGCCGTGATGGATGAAATCATCAAACCGGTGTTGCCCGCCGAGTGGCTGGATCAGTGTCCACAGGAAAACATCCATATAAATCCGACCGGCAAGTTCGTGGTCGGTGGGCCCGTCGGTGATTGCGGTCTGACCGGCCGTAAGATCATCGTCGACACCTACGGTGGTATGGCCCGTCATGGTGGCGGCGCTTTTTCCGGCAAGGATCCGTCCAAGGTCGACCGGTCTGCCGCCTATGCCGGTCGCTACGTTGCGAAAAACATTGTCGCCGCCGGTCTCGCCGACAAGTGCGAGCTCCAGGTGTCCTACGCAATCGGCGTGGCCGAACCCACTTCGATTTCGGTACAGACCTTCGGCACCGGCAAGATCGAAGATGAACGCATCGTTGATCTCGTACGCGCACACTTCGATCTCAAGCCCAAGGGCCTGATCGCGATGCTCGACCTGTTGCGGCCGATTTACCGCGGGACCGCAGCTTACGGACATTTCGGACGCGAAGAACCTGACTTTAGCTGGGAAAAAACCGACAAGGCGGCTGAACTCAAGGAAGCTGCCGGAATCTGAACAGAACCGGGCCTGTTGATTCAGGCCACGGCTAGGCTATAATCGGGTTTTCCCGTTCTGAGGGGCGCTGCAGCGAGATTCTCCGAAAGGTCCTCGTCAGGCTCAGAGATTAACAACGGCGCTCATTTCTTAACACTGATTAGGAGATGAGAAATGAATGCTGTTGTTGAAAACAACTTTTCCGATTACAAGGTCGCCGACCTTTCCCTGGCCGACTGGGGCCGCAAGGAAATATCCATTGCCGAAACCGAAATGCCGGGCCTGATGGCACTGCGCGAAGAGTACGGCAATGACAGACCCCTGCAGGGTGCCCGCATCACCGGCAGCCTGCATATGACCATCCAGACGGCTGTGCTGATCGAAACGCTGGTCGCCCTGGGTGCCGAAGTCCGCTGGGCATCCTGTAATATCTTTTCTACCCAGGACCAGGCGGCGGCCGCCATTGCCGCAGCCGGCATCCCGGTGTTTGCCTGGAAAGGCGAAACCATCGAGGAATACTGGTGGTGCACAGAACAGGCGCTGACCTGGCCGAATGGCGGCACCCCCAACATGATTCTCGATGACGGCGGCGATGCCACCCTGCTGCTACACAAAGGTGCCGAATACGAACAGGCCGGTGCTGTTCCCGAAGCCAGGGCTGATGATAATGAAGAATGGAAAGCCATCCTCAACCTGCTGCAGCGCACTATCGGCGAAGATACATCCAGGTGGACCCGGATTGCCGAAAGCGTCAAGGGTGTAACCGAGGAAACAACGACCGGTGTTCACCGCCTGTATCAGATGCAGGAATCCGGCGAACTGATGTTCCCCGCAATGAATGTCAATGACTCGGTCACCAAGTCAAAATTCGATAACCTTTACGGCTGCCGTGAATCGCTGCTCGATGGTATAAAACGCGCAACCGATGTGATGGTTGCCGGCAAAATCTGTGTTGTTCTCGGCTATGGTGATGTCGGCAAAGGCTGCGCGCAGGCGTTCCGCGGCATGGGCGCTACCGTCTGGGTCACCGAAATCGACCCGATCTGTGCACTGCAAGCTGCAATGGAAGGTTATCGTGTCGTCAACATGGATGAGGCAGCCCGCCAGGGTGACATTTTCGTGACCACGACCGGTAACGTTAACGTGATCAATCATGATCACATGGCATCGATGAAGAATGAAGCCATCGTCTGCAACATTGGCCACTTTGACTCTGAAATCGATATTGCTTCACTGGAACAATATCAGTGGGAAGAAATCAAACCCCAGGTCGACCACGTCATTTTTCCCGACGGCAAGCGTATAATCATCCTCGCCAGGGGCCGGCTGGTGAATCTCGGTTGTGCAACAGGACACCCCAGCTTTGTCATGTCCGCTTCGTTCACCAATCAGGTTATGGCACAGATCGAGTTCTTCACCAACTCGGATCAATACGAAAACAAGGTGTACGTTCTGCCCAAACTGCTCGATGAAAAGGTCGCACGCCTGCACCTGCAGAAAATCGGTGTCGATCTGACCAGGCTGTCACAGACCCAGGCAGATTATATCAATGTCCCGGTTGATGGCCCGTACAAACCCGACCACTACCGTTACTAGGACAAGCCGGACGCTGCGCAAGCAGCGTCCTTATTCAACCAATACAAGCCTGTACTATCATGAATTCGTCTATGGACGCCGGCAAAATCTTCAGCTGCGAGTTTTTTCCGCCCAACACGGCTGCCGGCATGGAAAAACTGCTCAACGCGTGCACCGAGCTGAATGAAAACATGCAGCCCGCGTTTTATTCGGTAACCTTTGGCGCCGGTGGTTCGAACCGCGACCGCACGCTCGACACGGTCGACCATCTCAGAGAACAAAATACCGCTGTGGCGCCGCACATATCGTGCATGGGTTCGGATCGGGGACAGATAAAGGAATTGCTCGAGCGCTATATCGACAGAGGTGTTACCCGGCTGGTCACCTTGCGTGGCGACATCCCGGAAGACGGCGCCGGCACAAACGACTTCAAGCACGCCAATGAACTGGTCGAGTACATTCGCGATGAGACCGGCGACCACTTCCATATCGAAGTGGCGGCCTATCCCGAATACCATCCCGAATCTGCCTCGCCGGCGTCCGATTTCGAGCACTTCAAACGCAAGATAGAGGCCGGTGCAGATTCCGCGATCACGCAGTATTTCTACAACATTGATGCCTATTTGCACTTTATCGACAACTGTAACCACGCGAGCCTGGATATTCCGGTGGTTCCCGGTATTATGCCGATCACCAATTACAAGGGTCTGGTGAGATTCTCGGACAACTGTGGCGCGGAAATTCCACGCTGGATTCGCAAGCAGCTTGAGGCCTACGAGAACGATACCGACAGCCTGTTCGCCTTTGGCCTCGACGTTGTCACGGACCTGTGCGCACGATTGCTCGATCATGGTGCTCCCGGACTGCATTTCTATACACTTAACCAGTCACGGGCCACACTCGAAATCTGGCGCAGGCTGAATTTCTGATTACCGCATTGCGCACGACACGCATTTATCACAACGGCAGGATTGATACAGGCGATACTCTCAAGCTGTCCGCCAGCGCATCAAACCATCTTGTGCGCGTATTGAGATGCAGAAAGGGATCAACGGTCACGATTTTCAACGGTGAAGGTGGCGAGTACACCGGCACCTTGCAAAACCCGGATCTGAAAGCTGCACTCATCGCCATCAACGGGTTCACCGAAACCAGTCGCGAATCCAGGCTGTGTATCACCCTGATACAGGGTATATCACGCAGTGAACACATGGACACTACCGTGCAGAAAGCGACCGAGCTGGGCGTCAACGAAATCATTCCCGCATTATGCGCAAGATCCCTGACTGTCAAAAAAGAACGGGCATTAAAAAAACATGAGCGCTGGCAACAGATTGTGATCAGCGCGTGTGAACAAAGCGGCAGAAACAGCCTGCCGGTACTGCACGAAGTAACGGCTTTCGATGCCGCAATCAATGAAATACCCGCAACAACAAGAATCGTGCTGGATCCGTATGCGCAGGACAGCATCATCGGCATCACGCCTGATCAGTCATCGATTTGCATACTGTCCGGCCCGGAAGGTGGTCTGACAGAACAGGAAATTACAGCAGCAGCCGGTGCCGGATTCGAAAGGGTCAGATTTGGCCCGCGGATACTGAGAACAGAAACCGCAGCACCTGCACTGATTGCAGCACTACAGACGTTATGGGGCGATATGGGATAAGGCTGCAGACGGAAACTAGAGATCCGCCTGTTTCAACATGCCCTCTATAGCATCAATATCAAGAATACCTGCAGCGGCGCCGTTGATTCTGACTTTCTGGGCAACCATTGGATGTGTTGTGTTTGCCTGCTCATCGTTCTTGATCTGTTCTCTTGAAAAAGTACTGACGTGAGGTACACCGTGCATCGCGAGCCCTATATAGGGATACTTCTTGTCTTCACTCTCATCCGCAGAATACATCACCGCAACCTGGGTATTGATATTAACCGCCTGTGCATCATCACCACCTGCGGCCTCATAGGAAACCACCGGCAATTCAACACCCCGCCATCTGGCTTTACCCAGCATCCACTGCGGTGAGTTGTCGATTTCCCGCACATCCTGAACAGATATGATCTCCGCAACCGATGCGTTCGGTACAACGACCAGTTCATTTTTCAATGTCAGGATAATACTTTTTATTAGCGGGTTGCTCGGTGACATAATTCTCAGGCTTCAAGGATTTCATTAATATTCTTCATCAACTCGTCTTCCTGGTATGGCTTGCCAAGATACTGGTTAACACCGATTTCCATCGCTTTCTCCTTGTGCTTCTCACCGGTACGCGACGTAATCATGATAATCGGAAGATCCTTGAGACGCTCATCATTTCTGATGTAGGTGGCCAGCTCAAAACCATCCATCCTCGGCATCTCGATATCGAGCAGCATCAGGTCCGGCTTGATGTCGATCAACTGATTGGTTGCATCGATGCCATCTTTTGCGAGTACCACCTGTATGCCGTTACGCTCGAGCATGCGCGCGGTGACCTTGCGAATGGTAATCGAATCGTCAACCACCATAATGGTTTTCTCTTCGATCTTCTCTGGCAGTGTTTCCTCTGCAGCCGTCTCGCTGGGTTTCGCTTCCCTGAACATACCTTCACCAACAACCAGTGCCGACATTTCCAGAATCAGCACAACACGGCCATCGGCCAGAATCGTTGCGCCGGCAATGCCTCGAACCATACTGATCTGATGGCCAACAGGTTTGACAACGATCTCACGACGACCGACCAGCTCGTCCACATGAAGTGCAAAATGGCTGTTACCGACCTGTGCCAGCAGCACGGGATAGAGGCCATACTGGTCGCTGTAGTCAGGCTTGCTGCCGGTTAGTAACTGGCCAAGGTGCTTCAGCTCGTAATTGACATTATTGAACTCATAGAGCTGCTGCTCACTGTTATAAAACCGTTGCAGTTCGGCACCTGTGACACGCACGACACCTTCGATGCTCGCCAACGGGATTGCGTAAACGTCTTCACCGGCACCCACCAGCAAGGCCTGGTTGATTGCCAGCGTCAGCGGCAGGCGGATTGTAAATTCTGTTCCCCTACCTGGCGTTGTGTCGATTTCGAGGACGCCACCGAGCTGCTTGAGTTCCGCATCAACCACGTCCATACCCACACCGCGGCCTGAAACCTGTGATACCGTTTCTGCCGTGCTGAAACCGGACTTGAGGATGAACTGCAGAACCTCGTGATCGCTAATCTTGCTGTCAGCTTCCAGCAGGCCTTGCTTGATGGCTTTTGCCCGAATCGTGCTGGCATTGATACCGGCACCGTCATCGCTGATCTTCAGAATGATGTCCGCACCCTGACGATCAACCATGATATTGATACGCCCGGTCTCCGGCTTGCCCACTGCAAGACGCTTGTCCGGTGCCTCAATACCGTGCGCAACCGCATTACGCAACATATGTTCGAGTGGCGCGATAATGCGGTCAAGAATGGTACGATCGAGTTCGCTGGAATCACCGAATATCGAAAGTTCGACTTCCTTGCCAAGCTCCCTGGACGTCTGCCTTACAATTCTGCGCAGACGCGTTGACAGGCCGCCAAAACGAACCATTCGCGTGCGCATCAAGCCTTCCTGCAATTCGGTGCTGACTCTCGATTCCTGCAAAAGCAGTTTTTCGGAATCGCGTACGATCTCGCTGAGAATCTCCCTGATACTTTCAACGTCACTGGCCGTTTCCGTCAGACTTCGAGACAGCTGCTGTATGGTTGAATATTTATCCATTTCCAGTGGATCGAAATCATCGTCGTACTGTTCGGATTCTTTTTCAAACGATGAGCGAATCTGGATTTCGGTCTCGATTTCCAGATTTCGCAGCTGCTGCTTCAAACGCACAACGGTCGATTCAAGCTCGTTCAGGTTAAAGCCGATATCACTCATCTGCTTGCCCATACGAGCATGGTGGATACTGACCTCACCGGCGGAGTTAACCAGCTCGTTCAGCAAATCGGCTCGCACGCGAATCTGCTCCTGCGACTCGCGAAAGTTCACGTCAGTCGCACGTTCACCCCATTGCGGCCTGTCTATCTGGTCGGTCGCACGACGTCCAGGATTCACCTCTTCCTGACGCTGGTCCTGCATAGTATCGGCTGCGGGCTCAGCGACCTGCTGCACCCGGGCGTCCGCCTTGTCAGGACTCAGATCACCGAGATCAAGGTCGTACCTTTCTACCGCGCGTTTTTCCGGGACTTCTCCCTTCATCAACGCTTCGAGCTGGGCCACCAGGTCACTGGCCGTATCGATAGGTGCACGGTCCTTGACATTTTTCAGCATAACCGCAAGACGGTCGACGGCATCGTTCAGTGTGTCAAACAGCAGCTTGTCGGTATTAACCTGTTTTTCCGACACCTTGATCACCAGCGACTCCAGCAGGTGGGTAAGATCTCCAACCGGGGTCAGCTCTGCCATACGTGCACCACCTTTCAGGGTATGCATGTAGCGCTGCAACTGATGGACACTTTCACCGTCATTCGGGTTATTGATGATTTTCTGCAATATTTCTTCGCAGCTTTCGATCAGCTCATCAGCTTCTTCAATGAAGATATCGATCAGGTCGCCATCGATCTCACCATAGGGTATAGCGGCTGTCTCCGCTACAGCCTCTCTGGCTTGCGGTTCCTCGGTGGCAATCTCGAATGCCTGTTCCGATTCAAGATCGACCTCTTCCTCAACGGCTGCGTCCAGCACGACTTCGAATTCGTCAGTTTCTGCATCGGCTTGTGTGAGGGCCTCTGATTCATACGGCGATTCGTCTGCAATTTCACTGTCACCGGACGAGACCTGAAGCTGTTGCTGCAACTCAGTCTGAATCGACTTGTTGAGTTTCTCCGCTAAATCCTTGTTGTAATCGGGTATCGCGCCAGACCTGATATTGTCCAGCATTGTATATACATTATGAGCAACATCGGAGATCAGGGATACGATCTCTTCACTGATCGTATGATTCTCGCCCTCTTGCCTGGCCTTGACGTATTTCTCTGCCAATCCGCAGAGCTCGGCTATTTGATCAATTTCTGCGGTGCGTGCGCTGCCATACAGGGTATGGAACGCTCGAACCAGATCCTTGCTGGCGGTCAACGGCTCGCTTTGATCATAATGCGCGTTGAGCAGTTGCTGTACAAGATTGAGGTGGCCGATACTCTCATCATAATAGATCTGAAACAGGACCGGATCCATACCAGCCGGCAGCACACCGGCCTGACCCACGGACTCCCCAGATTCATCGATCTCAATGGTAAATTCGTCATGCGCAGACGCCTCATCTGTCTGCGTCAGGTCATCCAGAATGACTTCCTGTATTTCGGCAGCCTCAGCTTGATCGTCCTCGACTGTCAGTGAAATTTCATCTTCAGCTGCACTGGCAGTTACCTCGTCTATACCCGGGGTTACGTCCAGGTCCAGCCCGTCGAAATTATCATCCTCCAGGGGCAGCTCGGATACATCCAGGCTGATCTCGTCTTCATCAGCCGCATCGCTGAGATCCAGCTCCGTATAATCAACAACGTCCACGTTAGCGGCAGACTCGACGCCTGCAATATCTTCTTCCGGAGCTGGTTCGCTGATGTCTTCTTCCGGACTTAATTCGCTGATGTCCAGCTCAACCGAAAAATGGTCCTCATCAGGTGCCTGCTGTTTCACCTCGTCGATATCTGTAACGGCTGCCATCTCCGGTTCAGCCGAGGGCTTCCGGCCTTCAGCAAGCACATCCGCCGTTGCCATCAGCTGGTAAACATTGGGTACCGGTTCCCTGTTGCCCTGTAACTGCTCGATCAACTGCGGCAAGACGGCAACTGCTTCATCAAGTGCATGCAGGACTTCATTGTCGGGTTCGATCTTATTGTCAATGACACGATTGAGCATGTTTTCAAATTTCCATGAAAACTCGCCAATCAACTGCGCACCAATCAATCGGCCGCTGCCTTTGAGTGTATGAAAACACCGGCGGACGACGGTCAGGGCATCCTCATCGTCGAGACTTGATTTCCATTGCGGGAGATTGGTGTGAAGTTCTTCCAGCACTTCCAGTGCTTCTTCAATAAATATCTGGAGAATTTCTTCATCCGCATCATCGCCGAGTATTTCGAACTCGCCATACTCTTCAGCCGGCGTCAGTGCGGCTCGGGAACCAGCCGAGGGTGCAGGCTGATGTGCGGTTCCAGCATGTACCAGTTCAACAACATCTGCTTTTTCAGCAGATGAATCATCCTCAGTCGGGATCTGCTTTTTTTCAACACCCTCGTCAGACACCTGGCCTGAGCGTGGTGGCGGGGCTTCTGACTTGCAACGCTCAAAAACCTCGTCCAGAGTTTTTAATGCCTCCTCACCAGTACGCAAACCTGCTTCCACGCCCGGCCTGCCCTCCGACATCGCTTCGAAGAAATATTCGATAGCAGTAACAACATCAGCAACCTTGTCCTGTTCTGCTTCATCAGGCTGATGACCATACTCGAGCAACGCAACCTCGACATAATCCCTGAGCCTGACAAGCATTGACTCGACCTGCGCCATAGGCAACATCATTGATACGCCCCTGACCTCTTCCAGCATGTTCAGTACCGAACGGAGCTGGTCGGCACTGCCAATGCCGCTGGTGAAGGACAGAATGGCTTCTTTTGCGTCGGTAAAGTTCTGCAGACCCTGGGCTATGACTGTTGAAAGCACCTCACGGTATTCCGCAGCAGGAACAACACGATCCTCATCATCGACGTAATCTGTGACGCCCGTCCGTTGTGCGACATAATTGTCCAGGTCTACCTCAGCACTCAACAGCTCTTCAGCGACGGCAAAAACAGAATCTTCGCTGATTTCTGCCCTGCCTTCGGTGAATGCCTGTACTTTGTCCTTCTGCTCAATCACCTTCGCCCTGGCATCACCCAGGCCAAGCATACCGTAGGTATCTCCGATCCTGGTCATCAGCTCGAGAAGCGGCTGCAGACTGGCAACATTCCTGTCGCTACTATGAACAAATATTTCAAGCGCGTCTTTAACCTGTACCAGATCTTCCTTGATACCCTGAGAAACGGTCGCAAACAGCTCAGCATTCAATCCGCCAATCGATGCACCATCGTCTTCAGCAGCTGATGCCAGCAGTTCCTCAAGGTTATAGATTTCCTTGATCCGTGTTATACGCCCGCCTTCGGACTTGCTATTACCGATGTAGTAAAGAACATTCTTCAACAGGTCCTGTGAATATTGTGCAGCAAACTCTTCTTCGCCGACATCGACAAGAAGCTTGATCTGACGATCGACGCCACCCAGCAGCATCTTGACACTGACATTGGAATCTATGCCTTCCTCGAGCAGGCCTTCGAGCAGCGCAGCGATGACCGACCAGAACCGCCTGACGGACTGCTCTGCTGAAACCTTTTCCAGAGACGCAATAACCGCAAGCATGCGTTGACAGCCGGCATGCGCCTTGTTGTTTTTGATTAAATCGAGAAGCCCCAGCTGATAATGCGTTCTCAGGCGCTTTGCTTCTGCATACAACTTGCCGGATTCAGTGGCTGGAGCCACGATCTCCTTTTCCTCTACATCCACTGCGTCAATATCAGGGAAGAAAAGAACATTTTCCGAAAGCAGGCTTTCCTTGCGAATCGCGCGCATATCGTTCATCAATGGCAACAGGACCATTGGCGTATCTTTGTTGCCTGACTGCAATCCCTCGAGATAATCAGGCAACTGAAGCATTGCACGCATCAGCACGTCATAGGCATCTTCTCTTTGATCAACGGTATTTTCCTGAATTGCCCTGGCCGTGAGCTCCATCTCCTCTGCGAGCATGGCCGCACCGAAAATTTCAACCATTTGCAGAGTGCCATGTACGAGGCGCAGGCCTTCAATACAGTCCTCTATAAACGAGTCTTCATTGTTTTCGATATATTCAGACAATGCCGCCTGGGCATCATTTATCACTGCATCAAGCTGCTGCTTGACCCAGCTGAGAGAATTGTATTCAACTGTTCCATTTGGCTTCATTTACAGGCTACCCGTGCTCAATACACCTGATGTTTGCAATCTGATATGCACTAGCTGTCCAGCACTACGGTTTCGACTTTCCCGGCATCCTGCGTGGGAAGTTTGAAGCCGGATACCGAACGCTGCAGTTCATTAGCAAGCTGATTCAACGAGTTCAGTGATGATGACGTTTCCTCTGTACCCTCCGATGTCTTCAGGGTGATCTGCTGAATTACATTCATGGTTTTTGACACATCATTAGCAATTGCCGACTGTTTCTTCGCGGATTTCGAAATGCCTTCAATCAGGTTGGCGAGGTTGGTAGATACGGTTTCAATTTCCCTCAGAGCCTCACCTGCATCCTCCGCGCGCTTGGCACCGCTGACCACCCCGGCAGTACTCACTTCCATCGAGGTTATCGCCTCGTTGGTGTCTGCCTGAATGGTATTAACGAGTGTTTCAATCTGTTTGGTTGCATTACCTGCACGTTCAGCGAGTCGCTGTACTTCGTCTGCCACCACCGCAAATCCGCGCCCCGCATCGCCCGCGGTTGACGCCTGAATAGCCGCGTTCAAAGCAAGTATGTTGGTCTGGTCGGCAATTTCCGTAATCAGACCCACGATGTCACCAATCTCCTGCGAAGATTCGCCCAGTCGCTTGATTCGCTTGGAGGTTTCCTGGATGGTCTCGCGAATATCTTCCATACTGCCGATAGTTTCACGCACCACGCCGGCACCTTTCTGCGCGATTTCCATCGACTGGCGCGCCACTTCGGCTGATTCGGCCGCTTCTTTGGTCACGTTTTCCATCGACTCGGCCATATCGGTAATCGCTGCGCTTGCCGAGGCGATTTCGCGCGCCTGGTGGTTACTGGCTTCCGCCAGCGACATCGCTGTGCCCTGCGCATTTGATGTCGATGTCGTAACTTCAGTCGAGGTATTGTTAATCGTGGTTACCAGCGTACGCAACGCGTCAATCGCAAAATTCACCGAGTCCGCGATCGCACCGGTGATTTCTTCGGTTACCGTAGTGTGTACCGTCAGGTCACCATCAGCAAGGTTCGCCATTTCGTCCAGCAGTCGCAGAATCGCCCGCTGGTTTCTGCGGTTGTTCTCCAGTGCTTCCTCTTCGCGTCGTTTTGCATCACGCAACATCAGGATACCGCCGAGAATAATCAGCATCACGGCGAAACCGCCGAAACCCACACCAACCAGCTGTATCAGGTCCAGTGTGACCGCCTGGCTGGTGATCGCATCCTGCAACATCTCGAGCTCTGCAAGCAGGTTGTTACTTTCGGTGGTCACCTGGTTGGCGGCATCCTTGACTTCAAACAGCTCGGGTGACAGCTCGAGAATGCCGGCGATATTGTCACTCACGGCACTGATAAGCATGGCAACTTCACGCAGCTTGGCGACTGCTTCCTTGTCGGTTACTTTTTCGATACGCAGTGAATCGGAGCCCTTCAGCAGACCTTCGAGCACCCTGCCAAACAATGCAGCGTCGCGACCGAACCGGTCGGCTGCTGCAGCCGCCTGCTCACCACCCGCGAGCACCTGGTTGAGGTTGTTTTTGATGCGTTGCGACAACATCATCTGCCGACTGGCGAGATAAATCTGTCTTGATGACGCATTCTTTTTCATCAGTACGCCAACCACTTCATCAGAGAACGTCAGCAACTGCGGGATGAAACTGTCGATTACCGAATACAGTTCTCTGACTTCCTGAATAGGCTTCTTACCGTTGAGAATGATCGAAACATCTTTACTGAAATTACGCCAGCTGTCTTCAACAGTCTCCAGAGGCATCGCCAGGTTTTTTCCAAGCGGGGGAACCCCGGCTATCGTGTCTCCGTCGCGATAGAAATTGAGTATGTCCTCGAAGCGATAACGATATTCCAGCAACTGCTCAAAATCCGACTCCTTACCAGTCGATGCACCGATCGCGAGAGTTGTCATACGTTGTGACAACAGTAATTGCTCGGCCGCCAGCGCCACATGCTGTTGCAGGTCTGCACGTTTATTACCTACATACAACAAGCTTCCCAGCATCACAAAGATAGATATGAAAAGCAAAACGCCCAGTAAGGCAAACGGTCGACTGACCGCACGCACCCCAGACGTTGATTTTTTCTTTTCAGCGCTCATAAAGTTGTCTCCGAATTACTTCTCAACCGAATCGCCCGGCCTGTTATTATTTTTTAAAGTGACGCTTCGGCCAACCGCTCATCTTGCGTCATGTTCTGAAAACTGAATACTGGCCATGTATCACCTTCCTGGTTGAATGCCATATCGACATATTTCGAAACATTTTCATGCACCTCCGGAATGTCCCCGGACTGATCCTTGGTAAGAAAATGCTTCATGCCATAAACTTCTTCAACAATAAGCCCGGTGTTGAATCCCTTGTAGTCGATTACGATAACCCTGCCCTTCTTCCTCTGTTTCATATCCTCGCCAAGGACAAATCCCCTGAGGTCCATCAACGGGAGCAGGCCGCCTCGAACATTAGCCACTCCCACCATCCAGGATTTCACCCCGGGGACATAGGTAAATTCCGGCAGATCCAGTATTTCCTCAATTTCATACATTGGCGCGATCAGCCTGTCTTCGCCAATCCTGAAGCCGACACCAACCCATTCTTCTTCGACCTTGTCCAGTGTTGGCAAGCCGGCGGCGTTCGCCTGACAACGGCGTTCGATATCCAGTAATAAATCAAATGGGTCGCTTGTATCCACGGCCTTTATCTATGTTCTATCCTGTATCAGCTTGAAAGCACCATATTGACATGCTCGATCAAGCCTTTTTCCTGCACCGGCTTGACGATATAGTCCTTTGCCCCCTGCCTCTTGGCCCAGACCTTGTCGGTCTCCTGATCCTTGGTCGTCACAATAATAACAGGGATATTTGCAGTCTCTGACTGTTTGGTTAACTGGCGAGTAGCCTGAAAGCCGTTCATGCCGGGCATGACCACATCCATCAGCACAAGATCCGGCAAGGCGGCTTTTGCCTTCTCAATACCGGCCTCTCCTGAATCAGCCACGATAACCTCATGACCATTCTTCTCAAGAATGGTCTGCAGCACATGTACCTCAGTCGGTGAATCATCAATTACAAGTATCTTCGCCATTACCTAGTTTCCATTGTTACACGATTCTCACTGATATTATTCACAATTTACTTCGCCGATGCATGTTCCTTGATAGCACCGATAAGGTCTTCCTTGGTAAACGGCTTGGTCAAATACTGGGTTGAACCCACTATTCGGCCTCGAGCACGGTCAAAAATACTGTCCTTGCTCGACAGCATGATTACGGGAGTCTCTCTGAAGGCCTTATTGTTTTTTATCAAAGCACAGGTCTGATAGCCATCAAGACGCGGCATCATGATGTCCACAAAAATGATATTCGGCTTGGTTTCCGCAATTTTTGACAATGCTTCGAAACCATCTACCGCCGTCACAACCTCACAACCCTCTTTTTTCAGAAGATTCTCGGCGGTCCGACGAATCGTCTTGCTGTCGTCGATGACCATCACCTTGAGGTCACTCAACTCAGCAACTTGTTCTGCCATTGCTTCACCATTCATGCATTATTAGCCCTAGAGAGGTAGATATACTGTGAATGTAGACCATGAAATTTATATTAGCAATTAATCCTTGACTATAAGGTATTGAATTGTGTAGGGACACAATTTCATTTACATTTAGCCTATTAATTCACTGATTTATGGTACGCAGATGGCTCTCAAACTCGGCATCGTCATGGACCCAATCGAACACATCAAAATTGCCAAGGACAGCAGTTTTGCCATGATGCTGGCAGCCCAGCGCCTGGGGTGGGAGATTCACTATATGAACCAGCACCACCTCTATTCTGACGGCGGCAGTACCCGTGCAGTGACTCAGATACTGACGCTGCAGGATGACCCGAAAGGCTGGTTCAGCGTCGACAGCAAACAGGATATTGCCCTGTCCGAACTCGACGCCGTGCTGATGCGCAAAGACCCACCGTTCGATATCGAATACATCACCACAACCTGGCTGCTGGACAGTGCCGAACGCGCGGGCACGCTTGTCGTCAACAAACCTGCGAGCCTGCGCGATGCCAACGAGAAGCTGTTCATCACCTGTTTCCCGCAATGCTGCGTACCGATGCTGATCAGCAGTGATGCAGACCGGATAAGGCAGTTCGTCAGCCAGCATCAGGACGTAATCCTGAAGCCGCTCGACAGCATGGGCGGCCATTCTATCTTCCGGGTTCAGCCTGACAACCAGAACCTATCGGTGATACTGGAGCTGATGACGAACAGCGGCAGAAAAACCATTATGGCTCAACGATTTATCCCGGAAATCGTCGAAGGCGACAAGCGTATTCTGCTGATCGACGGAGAGCCCGTACCCTACGCGCTGGCCCGCATCCCCGCCGCCGGCGAAACCCGCGGCAACCTGGTGGCGGGTGCGACCGGCGTTGGTGTAGCACTGACAGAACGCGATCACTGGATCTGTACCCAGGTATCACCCGTGCTGCGCGAAATGGGGATTCTGTTCGCCGGCCTGGATGTCATCGGCGATTACCTGACCGAAATCAACATCACCAGTCCTACCTGCATCCGCGAACTGGATCAGCAGTACAATCTCGATATCGGTGGCCAGTTGATGAATACCATCGCAGCTCGCCTGAGTTGAACATCCCCCCGTTGAGACCCGGCCCTCGGAACAAACCGCTTGCTGTCTTCTGTTTGCTGTTGCTGACCGGATGCTGCCTGCTGACGGCCTGCGCAAGCCGCACCGGCGAGCACAAGCACACGATATTCGTATTCGGCACGCTGATCGATATCACACTGTACAACGTGACCGAAACCGAAGCGGATAGCACCTTTGAATACCTGGAGCGCACGTTTCATGCCTGGCATGCGAGCTGGACGCCCTGGGAGGAAAGTGACCTCAGCCGTATCAACGAGTCGATACAGTCGGGCACCAGCGCACCGGTGCCCGGGAATCTGCTACCAATGATCAGGGTATCGAAGACGCTGTACGAACGCAGCGACGGCCTGTTCAACCCGGCCATCGGCAACCTGATCAACCTGTGGCAGATGCACAGGCATGACGAGCCCGACATCAAACCGCCCGATGCCGCTGCGGTCGCCCGGGTTCTGGAACAGGACCCGAAAATGTCTGATATTGAAATTGACGGCAGCGTGCTGCGCAGCAACAACCCCGCGGTACAGCTGAGTCTGGGCGCTTTCGCCAAGGGCTACGCGATCGACCTGGCGATGGCGTATGTGCGTTCCAGAAACATCAACGACGCGGTAATCAATGCCGGCGGCGACCTCCGCGTCATTGGTCAGCATGGTGAACGCCGCTGGCGTATCGGTATTCGTCACCCCAGGGAAGACGGCGTCATAGCCTGGCTGGAGGCGGAGAGTGGTGAGAGCGTTTTTTCTTCGGGGGATTACGAGCGGTTCTTTATGCATAACGGTCAGCGCTATCACCACATTCTGGATCCGCGCACCGGTTACCCGGCACAAAAGACGGCATCGGTCACCGTCATTCATGACGACGCCGGTGTCGCTGATGCAGCGGCGACGGCGCTGTTCGTGGCAGGTCCCGACCGCTGGCACGAAATCGCCCGCTCAATGGGGGTCAAATACGTGATGTTGATCGATTCCAGCGGACGGATTCACATGAATCCGGCGATGAAAAAACGCATAAATCTCATAAATTCCCAAACATCTCACATTGTGCTCAGTCAGCCACTATAATCAGGATCAGGCTCTAAAAATAACAGCAACACCTATAATAATGACAACAGTAGCCCGAGCACCGCAAATCACCGACAACGACCGGCTGGGGATGACCCTGTTCCTGGCGGCGGTTCTCCATGGAATCGTCATCCTGGGAATCACCTTCAGTATCTCCTCTTCGGCAGACAGCGAGTTGTTACCGACACTCGACGTCATCCTCGTTCAGACACATAACCCCTCGGAAGCAGACGACGCCAGCTACCTGGCACAGGTCTCCCAGCAAGGCGGTGGAAACAGCGAAGAGCAAAGCCGCCCCACCGACCTGTTCACTGCGCCAAGCCTGTCCAAAAATCCGGGCGTGGCCATGGCCACCTCGGAACAACAGCAGGCCAGCCAGCAACAGGTCGAGAAAGTCACCATGCTGCACCAGGACGACTCCAGCTACCGCATCGACACCGACCAGGAAAAACAGAATCCGGACGATAAAACACGCCTCGATCGTCAAAACCAGAACCAGAACATCAAACAGGCCAGGCTGGCGCAGGAACTGAGCACCCAGATTCAGCACCTGTCCGACACTGCGCGTACCAAGTATCTGAATTCGAGTACGCGCGAATTTGCACCCGCAGCCTATATGCGCCAATGGATCAATCGCGTTGAACGTATCGGCAACCTGAACTATCCCGACCAGGCGAGGCGGGAGAAACTGAGCGGCACTCTGATACTTGATGTCGTGATCAGCGCGGACGGTGAGCTGATCAAGGCCGACCTGAGACAATCATCCGGGCATCAGCTGCTGGATGATGCAGCCCGGCGCATCGTCGAACTGGCCGCACCGTATTCACCGTTTCCACCAAAACTTCGGGAACAGGCTGATGTCATACATATAACCCGTAGCTGGGAATTTTTGAACGACAACAGCCTGCGCACGAACTGACCATGACCGACAATCCACTGATTGGCCACTTTATTATTGCCATGCCCGGACTGATGGACGAGAACTTCAACCAGGCAGTCACCTATATCTGTGAACACGATGAGAACGGCACTTTCGGCATCATCATCAACCGCGAATCTGAAATCACGCTCGATGACGTGATGCAGCAGATGAAAATCCCCTATCATCCGGACAATTCCAGGCAGGAATCGGTCTACACCGGCGGGCCGGTTCAGGCGAACCGCGGTTTTATCCTGCACCGTCCGACCGGACACTGGGATTCGAGCCTGATCGTCAATGACTCTGTCGCACTGACAACATCGCGTGATATTCTCGAAGCTATCGCAGAAAACAAGGGCCCGAATGACAATATTATTGCACTCGGTTATGCCGGCTGGGGTCCCGGCCAGCTGGAACAGGAAATGGCTGCCAATACCTGGCTGAGCTGCCCGGCGGCAGAACAGATCATTTTCGAAACGCCGATCAAGGATCGATGGCAGGCTGCCGCCGACCTGATCGGTGTTGATTTGAGCCGCATGAGCAATGATGCCGGGCACGCCTGAAGCCGGCCGGTAAAACAGATTCATCGCGCCCTATGCAGGCTGAACCAACTGTCCGGACCGTGATCGGCTTCGATTTCGGTCGCAAGCGTATCGGACTCGCTACCGGACAAACCATCACCGGCACCGCTTCCCCGCTCGTTACGCTGCAGGCGGTCAACCAGTCACCCGACTGGAGCGCCATTGAAGACCAGATCCGCCAATGGCGACCCGACGCATTGATTGTTGGCATCCCCTATCTGCTCGATGGCGGCGAAACCGAAATAACTCGGGCCGCACTGAAATTCAGCAGACAACTGGAACATCGATTCGGGCTGCCGGTATTCACCATCGATGAAAGCCTGTCGTCGGCTGAAGCCGAAGCGCAACTCAAGCAGGGTCTGAAATTAGCCAAGCACAACAAGCACGAGATTGATAAAATGGCCGCGGCCATCATCGTACAGAGCTGGCTTAACGCACAATCAGACCGCTAACCAGGGTTCAGCATCTATGGATGAAATTGCCAAACCAGAAGCCCTTCTGGAGAAACTGGCAGACGATCTCAAAAAACTGCTCGTTGAGCGCGGGATCAACAATCCATTAATGGTCGGGATCCACACTGGCGGCGCGTGGATAGCCAGCGCACTTCACGCCAGCCTCGGCATTACCCAACCGCTGGCAATGCTGGATATCAGTTTTTACCGCGACGATTTCTCCCGCATCGGCATGAACCCGAAAGTCAAACCGTCCAGCCTGCCGCCGCAGGTGGAGGACAAGCACATCATACTTGTCGATGACGTCCTGCAGACCGGTCGCACCATTCGTGCCGCGATGAACGAAATTTTTGATTACGGCCGCCCGGCCAGTATTACCCTGGTGTGCCTGGTTGACCGCAGCGGCAGGGAACTGCCGATACAGGCCGATATTATCGGCCAGCATTTGCAGCTGGGCGCTGAACAACATATCAAACTGAGTGGCCCCGAGCCGCTGGAATTCGTTATCACCTGAACATGCATCTGTCCCCGAACAACACGCCTGATCAGATCAACCATCCGCTGAAAGGTAACCGCCGTGGCCAATAAACCGACCCGGCCGACTGATCCCCTGATAGGCAAGGACAGCTGGAATATCCAGCTGGACAGCAATGGCAGGTTGAAACATTTTCTCACGATTGAAGGCCTGGGCAGCGACATGCTGACCAGCATACTCGACACGGCTGAAAGCTTTGCCAACGTGAATGAGCAAAGCGTGAAAAAGGTGCCGATCCTGCGCGGCAAGACCATCGTCAACCTGTTTTTCGAAGCCAGCACGCGCACGCGAACGACTTTCGAGCTGGCCGCAAAAAGACTGTCGGCCGATACGCTCAACATCAACATCAGTACATCAGCCACGAGCAAGGGTGAATCCCTGCTCGATACTCTGCAAAACCTGCAGGCGATGCTGTGTGACATGTTTATCGTGCGCCATAGCGATTCGGGTGCCGCACATTTTATCGCCGGTCACGTCGCCCCCCACATCAGCGTGATCAACGCCGGCGATGGGCGACACGCGCACCCGACCCAGGCAATGCTCGACATGTTCACGATACGCAGGAACAAGGGCCGGGATTTTGGCGGGCTGCGCGTCGCCATCGTTGGCGATTTACTGCACTCGCGGGTCGCACGCTCACAGATACACGCGCTGAATATTCTGAATACCGGCGACGTTCGCGTCATCGCACCCAAAACCCTGGTACCTGCAGACATCGAGGACATGGGTGTAACGGTCTTCAATGACCTGAAATCAGGCATCCGCGATGCCGATGTGATCATCATGCTGCGCCTGCAGAAAGAACGCATGCAGGGCGCATTCCTGCCGAGTGAGCATGAATATTACAGTCAGTACGGCCTCACCGAGGAACGGCTGCTTGCGGCCAAGGATGATGCCATCGTGATGCACCCGGGGCCGATCAACCGCGGTGTCGAAATCGAGTCGAGTGTCGCGGACGGCCAGCGTTCGGTGATACTCGACCAGGTGACTTATGGCATCTCGGTACGCATGGCTGTGATGTCGATGGTACTGGGACGGGAACCTGAACAGGAAGAGACGGAGGCGAAGCAATGAACCGCCTGCAGGTATCGAACGGCCTGATCCTGGATCCGGTCACGCAGACCGTCAAAACCAGCGACCTTTATATAGCCGATGGCATCATTGTTGCGATCGAGCATAAACCCGACGGCTTCGTTGCAGATCAGACCATCGATGCTACCGGCCTGATTATCAGCCCCGGACTGGTCGACCTCTGCGCCCGGCTGCGCGAACCAGGACTCGAATTCAAGGCCGACATCAACAGCGAGACCAGGGCAGCCGCCAGTGCCGGCATTACCACGCTGTGCTGTCCGCCGGATACCGATCCGGTCATCGATGAACCCGCCGTGGTTGAACTCATTCACCGTAAAGCGGCCTCTGCCGGGCGCGCCAACGTGGTCACGCTGGGCGCACTTACGCGTAGACTCGAAGGCCAGTTACTCAGTGAAATGTCGGCCCTGCAGGCGGCCGGATGTGTCGGTGTCAGTAACAGCCGCATGCCGGTTACAAACACATTGATCCTGCGCCGTGCCTATTCCTACGCGGCCAACTCGGACATCACCGTATTCATCGAACCCGATGAACACTGGCTCAGCACGGGTGGATGCGCCCATGATGGTCCGGTTGCCACCCGCCTGGGACTTCATGGCATACCTGTGTCGGCGGAAACGGTCGCAATCTCAAGAGCCCTCGAGCTGATCCTGGAGACCGGAGCGCGCGCGCATTTTGGCCGTCTGTCTTCGGCACAGGGCGTGGAAATGATCCGCCGTGCAAAAGAGCAAGGTATGGCGATCACCGCCGATGTCAGTGCCCATCAGCTGTTTCTGAATGAAATGGATCTCAACAGCTTCAACAGCATGTGCCATGTCCTGCCGCCACTGCGCAGTCAGCGGGACATGGAAGCACTACGTCAGGCTATCAGCGACGGCGTCATCGATGCCATCTGCTCCGATCATCAGCCACACGAGCCCGATGCCAAACAGGCACCGTTCGCCAGTACACAACCGGGCATCTCGTCACTGGAGACCTTACTACCGCTGACCCTGAGGCTGGTCCACGAACAGGTGATACCGACCTATACCGCATTGAGCCTGTTATCGACCCAACCGGCAGCGATCCTGGGTCTGGAAACCGGCGTGATTGCAGTCGACAAACCCGCCGATATCTGTATCTACGATCCGGCGCTGGAGTGGCAGCTCGACACCGCGGACCTCGCCAGTCGCGGCAGAAACACGCCCTTTGCCGGCTGGCACTTTCAGGGAAAAGTCCGCTATACGATCATCGGCGGCGAGCTCGCCTTTACAGCCTGATCATGCGCGAGTCCGCACAGCCGCTTTTCTTCATCGGACAACGTGTCCACCACAAAAAATTCGATTATCGCGGTGCCATCATAGATGTGGATGCGGAATTTACCGGCACCGAGGAATGGTATCAGCAGGTCGCACTGAGCAGACCACCGAAAGACAGGCCGTGGTACCACGTACTCGTCCATAACAGCAACCAGATGACCTACGTCGCAGAACGACATCTCGAACCGGACAGCAGCGACCAGCCGATCGACCATCCGGCGATCGACAGGTATTTCGATGGCTTCGATAACGGTGTCTACCGCCTGAGTGCGAAAAAGCAGTAACCGGGCCAACGGCTGGTGGGGCATGGCAGTAACCGCACAGGGATGAAGAAATGATTCAGCCGCAAATGTACGCAATTAAACACAAAAAACCTTTGCGTGAATTCGCGTTCATTTGCGGCCTGTAAATTTTCTTTGTGTTCTCTGCGGCCTGTGCGTTAAATCATCGAATAATCAGGACTTGTTCAGATCGGCCGAGGTTGTCGGGAACTGCAGCGTATCCGGATTTTCATTTCCCTGTTTGCCGTCCTTGACGCCGCCGCCAAAGTTGATCCGCCATTCGAGATCGCTGCTGGAATCCGCATTGGCGAGTGCCGTTTTCAGATCGATTTTTCCATTCTTGAACAGTTGATACAGCGACTGGTCAAAGGTCTGCATGCCAACGTCCGAACCCTTTTCCATGATTTCCTTGATGCCGTTGAAGTTGCCATCGCGAATCAACTGGCTGATATAGGGCGTATTGATCAGGACCTCGGTGGCAACGACTCGGGAACCATCGGCCGACGTTACCAGGCGCTGGGCCAGGATCGCGTTCAGGTTCAGGGAAAGATCCATCAGGATCTGGTTGTGTGCATCACTGGAGAAGAAATTGAGAACACGATCCAGCGTCTGGCTCGAATTTGTTGCATGCAGGGTTGTCAGGCAGAGATGGCCGGTATCGGCATAGCGCAATGCGGACTCGATGGTATTGCGGTCACGCGCCTCGCCGATCATGATCACATCCGGCGCTTCACGCATGGCTTCACACAGCGCATTGTCGAATGACAGCGTGTCCAGCCCGACTTCACGTTGCCCGATAATGCACTTCTTGTGATGAAACATGAACTCGATCGGGTCTTCGATGGTGAGTATGTGACCGGTATCGAGCGCATTGCGATAGTCCAGCATGGACGCCAGCGAAGTGGATTTGCCGGATCCTGTCGAGCCGACGATCATCACCAGTCCCTTCTTTTTCCTCATGATGTCCATGTAAACTTTCGGCAAGCCGAGATCGTCGAGCGACGGGATATCGGCCTTGATATAGCGGATAACCATCGATACTTCGCCGCGCTGCATATACATGTTGATGCGAAAACGTCCGAGATCGGTATAGGACATCCCCATGTTGAACTCGAGATTCTGCTCGAAATCCTTGATCTGCGCCGGTGAAAGCAGGTCGTACGCCAGCTTGCGGGTCATCCCGGGTGACAGCATGCTTTTACCAACCGGACGTATCTTGCCTTCAATGCGAACACTCACGGGCGCGCCGGTCGTGAAATACATATCGGAAGCGTGCTGCTCCGACATTAGCTTGAGGTAAGGCTGCAGATTCATCGCGGTATGCCCGTCTGTCAACTAGCGCATGACGCTGGCCGTGGTACTGTCCGAAGCCTCTTCAACCGACAGCTTGTCCAGACCCGACATCAGGTCTTCTTTCTTGGAGCCCTTGCTCTCGAGCTTGATGCGCAGTCGCAGGTCATTGAGTGAGTCTGCGTTGCGTAACGCATCCTCGTAGGTAATCAGGCCGGACTCGTACAGATCGAACAGCGCCTGGTCAAAAGTATGCATGCCCAGCTCATTCGATTTCGCCATCAGTTCCTTGATCTCGTGCACATGGCCCTTGAATATCAGGTCAGACATCAAGGGGGTATTCAGCATCACCTCGACTGCAGGTACTCGACCCTCACCGTCAGCACGCGGGATCAGGCGCTGCGATACAATGCCTTTCAGGTTCAGCGAGAGGTCCATCAACAGCTGCGCACGCCGTTCTTCCGGGAAAAAGTTGATAATTCGGTCGAGCGCCTGGTTGGTACTGTTGGCGTGCAGGGTTGACAGGCAAAGGTGGCCGGTTTCAGCAAATGCGATGGCGTAATCCATGGTTTCACGGTCGCGGATCTCACCAATCAGGATCACGTCGGGTGCCTGGCGCAGCGTATTTTTCAGCGCCACTTCATATGACTCGGTATCCACACCGATTTCACGCTGGGTCACAATGCAGTTCCTGTGATTATGAATAAATTCGATCGGATCCTCGATCGTGATGATATGACCCTTGCTGTTTTCATTGCGGTAACCCACCATGGCCGCCAGCGACGTCGATTTACCGGAACCGGTCGCACCGACGAAAATGACCAGGCCGCGCGTGGTCATCGCAACGTCTGTCAGAATCGGCGGCAGTTGAAGATCGGCAAATTCGGGAATATCAGAACGGATCACACGCAACACGACACCAACCGAGCCCCTCTGGGTAAAGGCATTGACACGGAAACGTGAAACTCCCGGCAGGCTGATGGCAAAGTTGCATTCCTGGCTAGCGTCAAACTCCGCCATCTGGCGATCGTTCATGATCGAACGCACCAGGACCTGGGTATGCTGGGGGCTCAGTGACTGATTCGACAACGGCGTCATTTTGCCGTCGACTTTCATCGAAGGCACTGCACCGGCCGTAATAAACAGGTCAGATCCATCCTTCTGAACCATCATACGCAGGAGATCATGCATGTACCGTATGGCCTTATCGCGATCCATCTCGCCTCACCTCTTGGAATTCAGAGCGTTATTTAAGAAAGTATAGCTATTAAGCGCGTAATTTCACTGGAAAACGCAGGATCCGGCCTCAAAATGCTTCCTTGTTGGCCGCCTTCTTCATCGCCTCATCCTTGCTGATCAGCCCCCTGTTGAGCATTTCCTGGAGGTTCTGGTCCAGTGTCTGCATACCGATCGACTGGCCGGTCTGGATCGCGGAATACATCTGTGCGATCTTGTTCTCGCGAATCAGGTTACGGATCGCCGGTGTACCCAGCATGATCTCGTGCGCGGCAACACGGCCGCCACCGATTTTCTTCAGCAGTGTCTGTGAAATGACCGCGCGCAGTGACTCGGACAGCATTGAGCGGACCATTTCTTTTTCCGCTGCCGGGAAAACATCGACGACACGGTCGATGGTCTTTGCAGCCGAACTCGTGTGCAGCGTACCGAATACGAGGTGACCGGTTTCTGCCGCCGACAGGGCCAGACGAATGGTTTCAAGGTCGCGCATCTCGCCCACCAGAATCACGTCGGGGTCCTCACGCAGGGCCGAGCGCAGCGCCTCACTGAAGCCAAGGGTATCGCGGTGGACCTCGCGCTGGTTGATCAGGCATTTCTTGCTCTCGTGCACGAACTCGATCGGATCCTCGATGGTCAGCACGTGACCGTAGTGGTTTTCGTTCACGTAGTTGATCATACCGGCGAGCGTGGTCGATTTGCCCGAACCGGTAGGGCCGGTTACCAGCACGATGCCGCGCGGGGTGTTTGAAATTTCCTCGAATATCTTCGGTGCTTTCAACTCTTCCAGGGTCAGAATCTTCGAGGGAATCGTTCGGAAAACAGCGCCGGCGCCCCGGTTATGATTGAACGCGTTGACACGAAAACGCGCCAGCCCCGGAATTTCGAACGAAAAATCGGTTTCGAAATACTCTTCATAAGCCTTGCGCTGTTTATCGTTCATGATGTCGTACACCATGCCGTGAACGAGCTCATGATCCATTGGATCCACGTTGATTCGACGCACGTCACCGTCAACACGGATCATGGGTGGCAAGCCAGCCGACAAGTGCAGGTCGGAAGCGCCATTCTTGACGCTGAAGGCCAGCAACTGCGCAATATCCATATATCCCCCCCTGAAGATTTAAATATCTGGATAAGTATTAGGTTATAGCTCATGTTATAGACCATGTAACAGCAGACGTCACAACCTGCGGCAAACATTCGTACACACGATACACAGGGCTTGGATTAACACAGCTATGTTAGACTGCGGCCATTCTGATCCATCGACACAAACACAAGAATGACTACACGTATTGCATTTATCGGCGGTGGCAACATGGCGACCAGTCTCGCCGGAGGCCTGATCGCCGGTGGTATCGAGCCGGCCGCGATCACGATTGCCGAACCTGACAGCGATAAACGTTCGGCTTTGTCACGGCAGTTCAGTGTGAATACAACAGCGGACAACCTTGAAACCCTGCAGCACGATGTCGTTGTACTGTCCGTAAAACCCCAGTTGATGCAGACGGTCTGTAAACAGCTGGCGGATTCCGCAACCAACACCAATCCGCTGTACGTTTCGATTGCTGCCGGGATTCGAACCGTTGATATCAGCCGCTGGTTGCAGCGCGATGCCGCCATTGTCCGCTGCATGCCCAACACGCCGGCCCTGATCCAGTGTGGTGCGACAGCACTGTATGCGAATCCCCACGTCGATGCCGCACAAAAACAGCTGGCCGACGACATCCTGCGCGCTGCCGGCATCACCACCTGGGTGACGGATGAGGGTCTGCTGGATGTCGTCACCGCGCTGTCAGGCAGCGGCCCGGCGTATTTTTTCCTGCTGATGGAAGCGATGCAGAAAACAGCGGTCAACCTCGGGCTCGACAGCGACACTGCCAGCACATTGACGCTGCAGACAGCGCTGGGTGCGGCCCGAATGGCTAACGAGAGCGGCGTCAACGCTGGAGAGCTGCGTGCACGCGTGACTTCGAAAGGCGGAACCACGGCCGCGGCCATCGCCAGCTTCGAACACGATGATTTTCACGATAGTGTCCGCAAAGCGCTGCACGCAGCCTATAATCGTTCACGTGAACTGGCAGATGAACTGGGCAAGGACAACTGACTATGCGATCGGATAATCCACTGATATTTCTTGTTGAAACACTGTTCGACCTGTACATCATCGTGTTGATGTTGCGCTATATTCTGCAGCAGGTGCGCGCCGATTTTTATAATCCGATATCACAATTCATCGTCAAGGCAACTTCACCGGTTCTGATGCCGGCCAGGAAAATCATACCGGGTATTGGTGGCGTCGACCTGGCAACAATTGTCGTCATCATCGCATTCATCGCGATCAAGATTTTCATCGTCGCGATGATCTCCGGATATTCACCGACGCTACTCGCGGTGCTGCTTACCGGCATCCGGGACTTCATCACCCTGGCGCTGAATATCTTCATTTTTGCGATCATCATTCAGGCAATACTGAGCTGGATCAACCCGGACCCGTACAACCCGGTCTCGGGTGTACTGTTCAGCATTACCCGGCCTGTACTGGATCCGTTTCGCCGTGTGATAAAGCCGGTCGGCGGTCTGGACCTCTCCCCCCTGATCGCCCTGATCGCCCTGATGTTCATCGAGCGCCTGGTGGTGTACCTGTTCAATATGCTTTAAAGCTAAAGGGCGCAACGGATGTTCATGTTTGTGTGGTAGGAGCGGCTTTAGCCGCGAATAACGCCAATGACGTGACTTTTGTATCAATATTCGATAACCGCAGGCCTGCCTTCACAAAACGGGGTGCAATGTTCCTTGTCAGAATTCGCGGCTAAAGCCGTTCCTACACAAACCCAAGAAAACCGTTGCGCCCTCTGCGTTAAAGAAAATGTTTTCGACTTCTGTAGAGGGGAGCCTGGCTCAAAACTGGTTCGATACGCGCGATATCCTGGAACGAACTGCAGTTGTTCACACTCATAGCAAGAGCACCCGGCTGATACCTCTGTTTCCATACCTGTCTGGCGTGATCGCGATCTGTCGATTCTGTCGAAATGGTGTGTAAATCTGCGGCTAAGCACCAGAAATTATTAATAATTTATTAATGTAATCACTCAACAGGGCTGTTATTATCCTTGTGTTAAAGTTTGATTACACCCCGGGATGACAAACCAGCTCACAGCGCTTTTCGCCAATACGGCCTTTCTGCAACAGCTTAACCAGCGGCTACCGGCAATCATCAGCCTGCTGCTGGTTATCGCCTGTGCGCACGCGCTGGCGAGAATCACCTGGATGTTCCTGCCCGAAGCAGAAATCGCCGTACAGCAGCGCACCAGCACCAGGGCACCGGTTGTGAACCGGGTCGATCCGAACCAGGCGATCCGTCAGGTGGCCAATGCCCACCTGTTCGGCGAAATGGAAGCCGCGGCGCTGCCCAGGCAGGCCAAGGCCCCCAAAACCCGGCTGAACCTGGTGCTGCGCGGCGTGATCGCGGCAGACCCGATGTCGATGTCACATGCCATCATCGCACAGGGGAAAAACGGCAAGGAAGAAGTCTACGCGGTGGGTGACAAAATGCCCGGTGGCATCATTATCGAAGAAGTCCACCCGGATCACGTCGTGCTCAACCGCGGCGGCCGCCTGGAAAGCCTGCAGCTGGTAAAAGATGAAGACGTCGGAAAAATTTCGTCGCGGCAACCGAGAGGCGCACATCTGCCGGCGGGCTCGCCAGGTGAACAACTGGCCAGCATTCGCCAGGAGATAATGCAAAACCCGACGTCATTCGGTAACTACGCCCTGCCCGTGGTGGTGAAAAGAAACGGCAAGCAGCTGGGCTACCGTCTGCAACCACAGCAGAAAGGGACCGAGTTAATGCAGCAGGTGGGGCTGCAGGCCAACGATGTGATTACCGAGATCAACGGCATCAAGCTGGATAACCCTCAGAACGGAATCGGTGCCCTGCGCCAGCTCAGTACCGCCAACAGCGTCTCGATTACGGTGATGAGAAATGGCACTGAAGTCCCGCTCAACATTCAGCTACAATAGAAACTAATAAATACGACGGAACCGATTTTGAACACTCAAGCCAACCGCAGCGGCCCCAGACAGCTCTTCTACAGCCTTTTGCTGGCCCTGTTGCTGTGTCCACCGGTGCTCGCTGATGAAATCACGCTGAACCTGAAAGACGCCGACATTCGTGCGCTGATCAGTACGGTTTCGAAATTCACCGGCAAGAACTTCATCATCGATCCCCGGGTCAAGGCCAAGATCACCGTGGTGTCGTCCGAGACGCTGACACCGGAAGAGGTCTACGAAGTCTTCCTCTCGATCCTGCAGGTCCACGGCTACGCGGCCGTACCGACCGGCAGCGTGGTCAAGATCGTACCCGAGGTCAACGCCAAGCAGGGACCGCTGCCGCTGGGCATGACTTCGGCCGAACCCGGTGACGAACTCATCACCAAGATCATCAGCCTCGACCACGTGCCAGCCGCCCAGCTGGTGCCGATTTTGAGGCCGCTGGTACCCCAGCAGGGTCACCTGGCGGCCTACAATCCGACCAACACGCTGATCATTACCGATCACGCCGGCAATATTCAACGCCTGATGCGCATCATCGCCGGTGTCGACCGGGCCGAGAGCGATGAACTCGAAGTCATTCCGCTACAACACGCATCGGCGCCCGAGCTGGTACGCATCGTCAACTCGCTGTACCCGCAAACCGGCAAGGACCAGGCCAACAAGATCAACCTCGCCGCCGACGAACGCACCAACAGTATCCTGATGAGTGGCGAGCGCGCGATCCGGCTCAAGATCCGCACCACGATCATGCAGCTGGATACACCGCTGGATGACGGCGGCGGCAATACCCACGTGATCTATCTGCGCTATGCCAAGGCAGAAAACATGGTGAATATCCTCACCGGGCTGCAGGATCAGAAGAAAAAAACGGTACCCGGCAAGCGCCCGGCTGCAGCGAAAACGCCCGCGGCTGCGCGTAACGTTGCCGGTGCCAGTTTCATCAGCGATACCGCAATCATTCAGGCTGACGAGGAAACCAATGCGCTGATCATCACCGCCGATCCGAATACCCTGCTGACGCTGAAATCCGTGATTCGCCAGCTCGACATTCGCCGCGCCCAGGTGCACATCGAAGCCATCATCGCCGAAATCTCCACTAACCGGGACAAGGAAATCGGTGTCGGTGCCGTGGTCGATGGCACCGAAAGCAGCGAGAGTACTTTCCCGGTCGGTATCAGCAACCTGGTCGGGCTGGGTGAGCTGATCGCCGCCGCCGCTGGCAGCGAAGAAGCCGCGCTCGGTGTGCTGCAGAACCTCGGCTCCGGCCTGACCCTCGGCGTTGGCGCTGAAACCAGCGCGGGTGTCCGCTACGGCCTGATACTGCGAGCGCTGCAGACCGATTCTGCAGCCAATATCCTGTCGACACCGAGTATCGTTACGCTGGACAACGAGGAAGCGGAAATCATCGTCGCCCAGAACCTGCCCTTCATCACCGGCCAGTTCACCGGCACCGGCAGTCTCGATCCTTCCAACCCGTTCCAGACCATCGAGCGCCAGGATGTCGGCCTGACACTCAAGGTGACACCCCAGATCAACGAGGGTGACACGATCAAACTCGACCTCGAGCAGGAAGTCTCGGACGTCGTTACCATCACCGAAAACAGCGGCCCGGTCACGCGCAAACGCTCGATCAAGACCAGCGTGCTGGTCGATGACGGTGGCATCCTTGTGCTCGGCGGCCTGATCGAGGAAGTCGTCGATGACACCAAGAGCAAGGTACCGCTGCTCGGTGATATACCGGTGATCAAACACCTGTTCACCTCCCGCGCCAGCACCAAGCGCAAACAGAACCTGATGGTATTCCTCAAGCCCAGCATTCTGCGCGACTTCACCGATGCGGCCTATGTCACCAATGAAAAGTACAACTACCTGCGGGCCGAGCAGATGCGCGACGAAGAAGAGGATTTCGGCCTGATCAAGGGTGGTGCGCCCGTGCTGCCCCCGCTGGAACCGGAGAACCTGGACAAGGCCCAGGCCAAGGCGGAAGCTGACAGCGCCGACACCGAAAATGAACCTGCAAAGTCCAGTCAACCGGCTGAAGACGAAGAGGACTGGGATGACGAAGACTTCATCTGAGGCCGCGGAACATCAGGTCGATGAAGCCCATCTGCAGGAACTGACCCCGCAAACACTGCCCTACGCCTTCGCCAAACGACACGGTGTGCTGATCGGACAGATCGAAGACGACCAGGTGCAACTGCTTCATCGCGCTGACTTCAGCCCGGACATCCTTGCCGAAATCAGCCGCGTCACCCGGCGCAAACTGTCACTGAGCCCGGCCTCGGACGAGCAGTTCGACGCCCTGCTGGCACAGACCTACGAGCGTGGCAGCGACCAGGCCATTGCGATGATGGAAGGCGTCGGTGAAGAACTCGACCTCGACCAGCTGGCGGAGACACTGGAACCGGAAGACCTGCTGGAGGCCGAAGATGATGCTCCGATCATCCGCCTGATCAACGCGATGCTGACCGAGGCGATCAAGATCAACGCATCGGATATTCATATCGAGCCGTTTGAAAGCCGCATGCGTGTGCGCTTTCGTGTCGATGGCATGCTGCGCGAGATCCTGCAGCCGCCCGGTAATATCGCACCGCTGGTGATTTCCCGCATCAAGGTGATGGCGAAACTCGATATCGCCGAAAAACGCCTGCCGCAGGACGGCCGCATCTCACTGCGTGTCGCCGGTCGCGCTGTCGATGTGCGCGTTTCCACCCTGCCCTCCGGCTATGGCGAGCGCGTGGTCATGCGTTTGCTCGACAAGCAGGCCGGTCGGCTTACCCTCGATAAACTCGGTATGGCGAAGGATGTGCAGGCAAAATTCAACACGCTGCTGCACAAACCCGACGGCATCATCCTCGTCACCGGCCCTACCGGTTCCGGTAAGACCACGACACTGTATGCCGGCCTGGCCCGCCTCAACGTCAAGTCGCGCAATATCCTGACGGTCGAAGACCCGATCGAGTATTACATCGACGGTATCGGCCAGACACAGGTCAATGCCAAGGTCGGTATGAGCTTTGCACGCGGCCTGAGATCCATTCTGCGTCAGGACCCGGACGTGGTCATGATCGGCGAAATCCGAGACCTGGAAACCGCGACGATCGCGGTCCAGGCCAGTTTGACCGGCCACCTGGTGCTGTCGACATTGCACACCAACAGCGCCATCGGTGCGATCACGCGTCTGCGTGATATGGGTGTCGAGCCCTTCCTGCTGGCGTCCAGCCTGATCGGCGTGATGGCACAGCGACTGGTGCGCAAGCTCTGTCCCGCCTGCAAAAAACCGCACACGGCGACCGAAAGCGAACGTGAATGGCTGGGCCTGCCAGAGGGCGAAAGCCCAACGATCTATTCGGCTTCCAGCTGCGGCCAGTGCAACCACCTGGGCTATGCCGGGCGCACCGGTGTCTACGAATTCGTCGCCGTTGATGACCGCCTGCAGGACATGATCCACGACGGTGAAGGCGAACACGCGATGGAAACCTACGCCCGTACACTGTCACCGACACTTCGCCAGGACGGCCGCCGCCTGATCCTGGAAGGCGTGACCTCGCTGGAGGAAGTGCTGCGCGTGAGCCGGGAAGACTGAAAAAACAATGAATAATGAAAAACGAATAACTAATAATGGTTTTATCTGTGCTCGTTGTTCATTTTTCATTATTCATTATTCATTGATTTAACAATGGGCGCCTTCGAATACGTCGTTCTGGATGAAAAGGGCCGTGAGCGCAAGGGTGTAGCTGAGGGCGACACCGCGCGACAGGTGCGGCAGAATTTGCGGGAAAAAGGCCTGATTCCGCTGCAGATCAATGCCGCCAGCCAGAAAGACAGCAAGGGCTCGAGCAAGGCCGCGTTATCATCCCGATTTTTCCAGCGCGGCATCAGCACGACGGAACTGGCGCTGATCACCCGTCAGATGGCGACCCTGGTACAGGCCGCATTACCACTCGATGAAGTTCTCACCGCGGTCGCCAATCAATCGGAAAAACAGCGCATTCGAAGCATGATCTTTGCGATCCGCGCCAAGGTCATGGAAGGCCACACACTGGCGGCCGGGCTGGGCGAATTTCCCAGGGTATTCTCTGACCTGTATCGCGCCACCATCGATGCCGGCGAAAAATCCGGACATCTCGATACCGTCCTCGAACGTCTGGCTGACTACACTGAAAGCCAGCAGGAACTGCAGGGCAAGGTCAGGCAGGCGCTGATCTACCCCGCGTTCCTCAGTGTGTTCGCAATTGCGATCGTGATCTTCCTGATGACCAATATCGTGCCCCAGGTCGTCTCCGTGTTTGAAGACATTGGCCAGGAACTGCCCGCGCTGACGCAAACACTGATCGGAATCAGTGATTTTGTGATCGCCTGGGGCATATATATGCTGATCGCCGTGATCGTGCTCATCTTCGGGATCAGGGCACTGCTGAAGCAGCCCCGATACCTCGAACGCTATCACCGCTGGCTGCTCAGGGTCCCGCTGATTCAAAAGCTGGTGCGCGGACTCAATACTGCCCTGTTTACCCGTACCTTCAGTATTCTTACCGGCAGTGGCGTCACGGTTCTCGAATCAATGCGGATCTCGGCCCAGGTTGTGGTCAATCTGCCGATGCGTCGTGCCATTCTGGAAGCAACCGAACGCGTGCGCGAGGGTTCCGGAATCAAGAAAGCGCTGGATCAGAGCAAGCTGTTCCCGCCGATGACCTTGCAGCTGATCGCCAGCGGTGAGAACAGTGGCAACCTTGAAGAAATGCTCGACCGCGCCGCGACCCAGCAGGAACGCGAGCAGGTCACGCTGATCGCCTATATTGTCGGCATCTTCGAGCCGGCAATCATTCTGACCATGGGCGTGCTGGTTCTGCTGATCGTGCTAGGCATCCTGCTGCCGATTTTTGACCTTAACCAGCTTGTAAAATAAATGCAGCGGGTAAGTCAGGAAGATGGCGGTCAGTCCGGCAATCGCACCGTACAGGTGCGCCTCGACCACCACCCGGCCACCCGTCATCTCTTCCGATCCCGGCATCGGGCCGTTCATGTATTCCCAGAACAGCTTGCCTGAGAGCAACGCCACCAGCACATAACCGCTGATCGGATAAAACCGGATTTCTCGTATTGCCCCGTAAACAAAAAGACCGTGCAGAACACCCGACAGGCCCACGTACCAGACCAGTTCGGGGTGGAACCAGTAGAGTCCGAGCCCGATCACAATGGCACTGAACAACAGCACGAACAGCCAGTCGATGATGTTGCCATATAAACTGAAAAACACCGCAACGATGATAAGACCGGCCATATTAAGCGCCCAGTGCATCCAGTTCAGATGGACCAGATGACCGGTCAGCAGCAGCCAGTAGTGCCCCTGGTCGATCAATTCCCGGTCAAACTGCAGGGTATTGATCATGCCGGCCGATTGCAGACTGAAACACAGCACGAACAGGAACAGCCACAATACGTGATTCCACTGTGCTGATATCCGGTTTTTGATAGGCACTTCTATGCGCATTTGTTATTATTCCGTTCAGGTTTTATTTCGTATCCGTGTGACTGCAACTCTACCCGGTTGCCTGCAGTTACGCAAAGCAGTGGAGCTGTATCGGTGAACAATATCTTCCGGCCTCAACAGGGCTTCACCCTGATCGAAATCATGGTGGTTGTCGTCATTCTGGCCATCCTTGCCAGCGTTATCGCCCCCAGGATCATGGACAATCCTGACAAGGCGCGTGTCTCCAAGGCCAAACACGACATTAATGCGCTGGAGAGCGCGCTCGACATTTACCGCCTCGATAATTTCGTCTACCCGACGACCGACCAGGGACTGGAAGCGCTGGTGACCCAGCCAACGACACCACCGGAACCACCCAACTGGAAACAGGGCGGTTATATCAAGCGCCTGAAAAAGGACCCCTGGGGTAACGATTATCTCTACCTGAACCCGGGTCAGTATGGCGAAATCGACATCTACTCGCTGGGCGCAGACGGTGCCCCCGGTGGTGACGGCATCAATGCCGATATCGGTTCCTGGGATACCGACTAGAACCGGTTCGACCTTGCGGGGCGGTCGAATCCCGATGCGCACTAGCCCACATTTCTCACCAGGCGGCGTCGACTGTGGATAAGGTATTGGCCCTATGGGATAAAATCCGGATGACAAGAAATGCGGTGTGTAATTCAAGCCTGCCTGTCACGGTTCAGGCTGGTCTTCGTGTCCGTAAGCTTGCTCCCGTGATCCTGGTGAGAAATGCGAGCTAAACATGACCGTGGATTCAGCCTGCTCGAGCTGCTGGTTGTCATCGTTATCATATCGATACTGTTTACCTTCACCACGCTGGCCATTCGCGGAACCTCCCCCGAAGAACTGATTCAAACCGAAGCACAAAGGCTCGACCGGCTGCTGCAACTTGCACTCGAAGAAGCCATTCTCAAGGGCCAGGAATACGGTCTCGAATTTTCACCGGACAGTTACCGTTTCCTGCTCTATGTTGAAGGCGCGTGGCTGCCGCTGGAGGAAGACAAATTATTGCGCAAGCGACTACTGCCCGAAAACATGGAGTTCGAGCTTGAAATCGAGCAGATCGACGTGCTCATCGAAGAGGCATCGGACGAAGCCGGTGAGGATGAGGAAGACACCCCCCGACCGCAGGTATTCCTGCTCTCCAGCGGCGAAATCACACCCGAGTTCAGTGTCCGCCTGGTCATGCCCGGTATCGAAACCAGTTACACGGTCTCGGCCACCGTCGACGGCGAACACGAGGCGGCAATCAGTGACCTGTAATCCCGCAACAAACAGCAAGGGGTTCACCCTGCTGGAAGTCCTGATCGCGCTGACCATTATTTCGCTGGCGCTGGGCGCCCTGATCAGCACCTCGGGCAGCCAGGCCAGCAGCGCGGCCTATCTGAAGCAGAAAACCATCGCACACTGGGTGGCGATGAACGAGATTAACCAGTTGCAGCTTGAAAAGGCCTTTCCCGGCAAAGGCGACACCAAAGGCTCGACCCAGATGGCGGGTATCGAGTGGTACTGGACGCGCACCGTGAAAGAGACAGAAGATGAAAATTCGCGCCAGGTCGAAATCAGGATCTTTCTGGATGAGGCGCGCGAATCCAGCCTGACCGGCCTGATCGGCTATTTATCCCGGTCTGCAACGACCCTGCCGCAGCCATGACAGCGCGCAGCAAAACCTGTATTGCAGGTTTCACCTTACTCGAATTACTGGTCGCTGTTGCGGTCTTCGCGATCCTTTCCGCGATGGCCTATGGCGGCCTGCGCAACGTCATCGACAACAGTCAGCAAACCGAAGCATCGATGAAGCGCTTACAGCAGGTTCAGCTGGCAATGCTGAAGATCTCGCGTGATTTCAACCAGCTGTCACTGCGCAGTATTCGGGATGAATACGGTAACCGCAACACCTACCTGATGACGGGTGAAGGCGGCGATATCTTTGTCGAGTTTACGCGCGGCGGGCGACGCAACCCCGCCGAAATGCTGCGCAGTCATCTACAGCGTGTCGCCTACAAGCTGGAAGAGAATAAACTGTCACGCCTGCACTGGCCGCAACTCGACCGTACGCAGGAAATGCAGCCCTATGAAAATGTGCTGCTGGAAGAGGTGGAAAACGCCAGCGTGCGCTTCCTTGATAACAACAACGAATGGCATAACGAATGGCCGCCACTGGATGCCGCCGGTCTCACGGGCGGCGAGACAGGCGCGCTGTCAGCCATCGAGTTCACCCTGGAACTGCAGGACTGGGGTGAACTTGTGCGTTTGTTCGCGGTGAACAGCTGATGGTTGCCTTATATCAGCAGCGCGGCGTCGCCATCATTACCGCATTATTGATCGTCGCTATCGCGACAACTGTGAGCGTCACGATCAGTACCCGGCTGCAACTCGACGTACGCCGCACCGGCAACATGATAGCCGGTGACCAGGCCTACCTGTATACACTGGCGGCTGAAAGCTGGAGTCAGCGCATCCTCAAGGAAGACCGCGAGGAGAGTGAAATTGACCACCTCGAAGAAAACTGGGCCATCGAACTGCCGCCGCTGCCGGTCGAAGGCGGTTACATACAGGGCAAGCTCACCGACCTGCAGTCATGTTTCAACCTGAACTCACTGCTCGACAGCAATGCTGACAATGCCCTGGCCCGCAACAGACTGGAGCGCTTGCTCACCAATCTCAAGATTGACACCAGCAATGCGCAGGCCATCATCGACTGGCTGGATGAAGACCTGCAAACCACGATTCCCGATGGCGCTGAAGACGTGCATTATTTGAACCTGGAACGCCCCTACCGCACTGCCAATACGGCGATGCTGAGCATCAGCGAACTCAGGTTGATCAGGGGATTCGAAGATACCGAGGTTTACGACACGCTGCTGCCGCACGTCTGTGCGTTTGGCGTCAGCACCCCGATCAACGTCAACACGGCTTCAACAGAAGTGCTAAGATCTCTTGCTGACGGTCTCAGTGAAAGTGATGCTGAAAAAATCATCGAACAGCGCAGCGAAACAGCGTTTAACAGCATCAATGAATTCACCGCTTTTGGCGATTTGAAGAATAAAATAACCAGCACCGAAGGCTTGTCTGTAGACACCGAATATTTCATGCTAACGACAAAATCGACAATCGGTCCGGTGGCCGTAACCACACACAGCATTATCCAGCGCACGAATGATGGCAATACAACCGTCATCGCGCGTTCACAGGGCGTTTACTGATGGCCACAACGCTGTTGATACATTATGACCCTGCTACGCCCGATCAGGCGACCTGGTCCCACGCCAGCAACGAGGGCGAACTGACCAGCCGAATCACTTCAGGATCACTGCAGGATGCGGCGGTTGTTGCCCAGCATCACAAGACCGTCGTCCTGCTCGACAGCTCCAATGTGCACCTAAATCATGTGCAGCTGCCAACCAGCAATCGTCAGAAGATGCTGCGCGCCGTCCCCTATGCGCTGGAAGAACAGCTGGCTGAAGATATTGAAGATTTTCATTTCGTGATCGGCAAAACCGACCCCGGCTATGGCACACCGGTGGCCGGAATACGCAAGGATACGATTGAAAACCTTTTAAGCGTTTTCCAGCAGGCTGACATCAGCATCGACGCCGTGATACCGGATGCGATCTGCACCCCTGCAGCACCCGGCCAGTGGTCTGTTCTGATTTATGGCGACAAGGCACTGCTCCAGTATGGTGACCTCATCGGTACAGTTATCGATACGAACAATCTGTCGTTACTGCTTCAGGCCCGTCTGAGCAAGGCCGAAAGCAAGCCCGAAAAGATTGCCTGCTTTTATCTCGACGGTGAAGATCCGGAATCCCTGTTGACAGATATCGATGCCGAGATCGAAGTAATCAAACTTGCCTATAACACGCATCCACTGGTTGTGTTCTGCGGTGAATACAACAAGGCGCGATCATTGAATCTGTTGCAGGGAGCGTACAAACCCAGGCGCAAGAGTAGCGGACAGTGGTATCGCTGGCGACTGGCCGGCTCGATGGCCGCTGTCTGGCTGATTCTCTATCTCGGCATCAACCTGTTCGAGTTGAACAAGCTAAAAAGCAGAAACAATGAAATCGGTTATCAGATCGAAAGTATCTACAAAAAATCATTTCCCGGCAGCAAACGCATCGTCAACCCGAGAGTTCAGATGGAACAGAAACTCAAGGAACTCAGAGGCGGCGGCGGCTCACAGGGCAGCCAGTTCCTTGCGCTGCTGAGCCGGTCGGTTCCGGTCATTTCCAGCCAGAAAGACATCAAGGTGCAATCCATCGACTTTCGCAACAACCGTATGGATATCGGCCTGACCGGAACCAACCTTCAGTCTGTCGAGACGCTAAACAGGCAGTTGAGTAAAGACACAAAACTCAAAGCTGAAATCACATCGGCCACCTCCGAGAAAAACAGTGCGAAAGGCAGCATCCGACTCGAGATGCCACGATCATGAAACAGCTTGAGGATATACAGAACTGGTACCATGGCCTGCAGCAACGTGAGCGGCAGCTGGTCCTGGCCGCCTCCGTGGTCGTTATTGTTACCATCTTTTACCTGGTCGTGTGGGAGCCGATTATTAATGGGGTCAGCGATCAGACCCAGAAGTACCAGTCACAGATGGATATCCTCGAATGGATGCAAGGGGCCGCAACCGAGGTCAGGTCCCTGAAGGCAACCGGCGCGTCAAAGCGCAGATCAAACAGTAACCAGCCGGTATCACTGCTGGTCGAACAAAGTGCCTCGACTGCCGGACTGAAACCCTATGTAACAAAGCTCGAGTCGACATCCGACAAAGGTGCACGCGTCACCATCGACGCCGCGTCATTTGACCAGATACTGTTATGGCTGAACACATTACAGACCCGTTATGGCATTAGTGTCTCGTCGGCCAATCTTGACCGCGATGACAAACCAGGCGCAGTCAATGCGCGCATTACCCTGGGCAGAGACTGATGCGCACGCGTTATTACCTGATCATCGGGATTATTGCCTATCTTGCATTCCTGGTAACAACGATACCGGCAGCACCCGTTATAGGCATGCTCGATCAGAAACTGCCGGTGACAATCAACAATGTATCAGGCACCCTGTGGAACGGTCGTGCGGGAAAAATCAACGCCAGGCAAAATATCACCCTGACCGATGTTGAATGGTCGTTTCTACCCTGGCGTTTACTGCTCGCAAGCGCAGCCATCGATGTCGATGCCCGCTTCAATGACAACCCGTTAAGCACCCGCCTGTCAACGGGTATCAGTGGCAATCTTGCGATTGATGATCTTGCCATGAATCTGGACGCTTCTGATATCAGCCCGCTGATCGCGCTGCCAATCGGTGAACTGTCCGGTCAACTGCAGTTGAATATCAACAGCGCCCGCCTGAAGCAGAGCGAGGTTCCGCGGGTTGACGGCTCCATCAACTGGCAAAAGGCCGCCGTCACCATCGCAGAAACCGCTGACCTGGGTAATATATCAATCCAGGTTCAGGAGGACGATCAGTCACCACTGACGGCCAACATAAGCAACACGGGCGGGCACCTGAGCCTGAAAGGCGTTTTAACAACGACTGAACAAGGGGATTATTCGCTGCGCGTCACCATGAAACCCAATGCCAACGCCAGCGACAACCTGACCAGCAGTCTTGGGATGTTTTCCAAAAAACAACGCAATGGCGAATTCCTGATGAATAACAAGGGCAACCTCAAACAACTGGGATTAATGTGATGGATAAACGCGTCGAAATCGAAATCACACCGGAAAATAAATGCACATTCTGCACAGGCTCGATCTGCTGCACCTATGTCACCCACCACATCGATGCACCGAGGTCCAAAGAGGATTTCCAGCATTTGCTCTGGCAGGTCTCACATGACCACGTCAAGGTTTACAAGGATGAAGACGGCTGGACCCTGCTGATCGAAGGCAAGTGCCAGCACCTGATGGTCAACGGCGATTGCGGCATCTACGATACCCGCCCGTCCATCTGTCGCGAACACTCCAACGACTATTGTGAGTACGATGCACCATCGGAAGACGGTTTCGACATGTACTTCCAGAACTACGAAGACCTTCTGGCCTATTGCAAAAAACGCTTCAAGCGATGGAAATAAATCAGTGAATAGTTAACAGTGAATAGTGAACGGAGAATGGAAAAACTGTTCACTTTTCACTGTTAACTATTCACCGTTCTATATGACGATTTCTTCAAAACTCTTCAAATGATGATAGCGATCATGTGATTTCTCACCGCCCTGGCTGTCCGGCCTGTGAATGGCCAGCAGATGCCTGATGCCATAGCGCTCGGCGCATTCGAGCACCTCATGGTTATCATCGATCAGCAGGGTTCTGTCTGGATTATACGATTCGACATTCTGCAGCTTTTCCCAGAAACCATCCTGTTCCTTGGCCAGACCCAACTGATGTGATGTCACTATCTGGTCGAAGTACTCGACCAGTTCCGTTTTTTCCATCTTGATGGACAAACTGGCCGGATGTGCGTTGGTTACCAGCACGACATGTTTACCGCGCTTGCGTGCCGACTGAAGAAAGTCATGGACAAAGGGGTGTACGGCAATCTTGTGCGCCACTTCGCGCTTCAGCTGCTCGATATCGAGACCCAGTTCCCTGGTCCAGAATTCAATGCAATACCAGTCGAGACTGCCGCGTACCTGGTTGTAGCGCTGCATCAGAAAGTCATGCGCCTGTTCGAGCGCGATCTGATGGCGTTCCGAATAGCAGACAGGTACATATTCGAGCCAGAAATGATTGTCAAAATGCAAATCCAGCAGGGTACCGTCAAGATCGAGCAGCACGGTATCGATATCTTTGAGGTCAGGTAATGACATATACGCTAAAATAATGCTTTCTTGAATCGGGATTTTATCAAACCAGGAATTAAACATGACAGATTCTTACGATCTCGGATCGCTCTGTGACAGCTGTATCGATATCGCGCGAGAAGCCGGTCGCAAGATTCTCGAGGTCTATGAAACCGAGTTTGATATCGAGCACAAGGATGACAAATCACCATTGACCAAAGCGGACATTGCCTCGCATCACACCATTATTGACGGACTTTCAGCACTTACGCCGGACATCCCGATACTGTCGGAGGAATCGGCCAAACAGCCGTTTGAAGAACGCAGCCAGTGGCAGCTTTACTGGCTGGTCGATCCGCTGGATGGCACCCGTGAATTCATCAAACGCAATGGCGAGTTCACCGTCAACATCGCACTGATTGATAATCACAAAAGCGTTATCGGCGTGATACACGTACCGGTACTGAATGTTGATTATTTCGCTTATGAACAGGGCGGCGCCTTCAAGGTCGAACAGGGCGGTGCCGCGCAGCCGATCACGGTTAAACAGCCCGAAGCCGACAGAATCGTCGTTGCCGGAAGCCGATCGCATGGTTCGGAAGCGATGCAGCAATACATGAAAAACATCGCCGGCCGATATACTGAAGTGGAGATGTTGAGCATGGGCAGTTCGCTGAAATTCTGCCTGGTCGCTGAAGGCAGGGCCGACCTCTACCCGCGCCTGGGCCTGACCTCGGAATGGGACACGGCAGCGGCACAATGCATTGTCGAACAGGCAGGCGGCCATGTCACCAGAACCGACATGAGCATTCTCGAGTACAACACCAAGGACAGCCTGCTCAATCCGTTTTTCTTTGTGTTCGGTAACGACCAGCAGGACTGGTCCAGTTTTCTGGGCGAGTCGGACTGACGGCTACAGCACGGATGCGCGACGCTCGCCCAGCCTGCGATCAGAATAGACCTGATCGCCTGCATCGTTCAGCGTCGGCCACTGCCTGACTTCACGCTGTCGACGCTCGACACCGGAACGTTTTTCCAAAGGCTCAGCCGGCTCGGCCTGGTAAGCGGCCTGCTGCAATTCATAACTCTGGATCAATGCATTTCTGAAGCTTCGACGCATTAACAACACAAAGACACCGGTAACGATCAGCAAGACGGACGATATCAATACGATGGTGGAATCGATCAGGACGGCACAGATAATGCCTGTGCCTATATAGATGAAAGGAAGCAGCTCGTACAACTGGCGCGGCAGCATATAAGACACTCCACGTTGATCGTGTTGTTCTCACAGAGTGCGGTATGTATACCATGATAGTCAGGTTCGTGGCAAACAAGTGTCATGCAATACAGCGGCTATCCCGCCGTTTAAACCGGGATAATGTTTCCGGACATCCTGTGCCTCTGTATAATGAACAACGGGTTATTTGCATCCAGGGTACAGATGAGCATTCTTGTTGTCGGCGGCGCCGGTTATATCGGTTCACACATGGTCAAGCAGCTGTCCGCTGCCGGCACCGAAGTGATCACGCTCGATAACCTCAGCCGCGGCTATCGCGACGCCGTCAAATATGGTGAATTCTTCGAGGGCGACCTGGCTGATCCCGCAGTGCTCGATCATATATTCAGCAATTACCCCATCGATGCCGTCATGCACTTTGCTGCCTATATCGAAGTGGGTGAATCCGTACAGCACCCCGCGGTCTTCTACCGCAACAACGTTACCAACACGCTGATCCTGCTCGATGCAATGCTTCAGCATGATGTCGGAAACTTTGTATTCTCATCGACCGCCGCGATCTTCGGTGAACCGGAATATACCCCGATCGATGAAAGCCACCGCAAACAGCCGATCAATCCCTACGGCCGTACCAAGCTGATGGTCGAAAACATCCTGCAGGACTACGATACGGCATACGGGCTGAAATCGACCTGCCTGCGCTATTTCAATGCCGCAGGCGCCGATGCTGATGGGGAACTGGGCGAACGGCATGAGCCTGAATCCCACCTGATCCCGCTGATCCTGCAGGCCGCCTCCGGTCGGCGCGAGGATATCAAGGTTTTCGGCAATGATTACCCGACGCCCGACGGTACCTGTGTGCGCGACTATATCCACATCAGTGACCTGTGTGAGGCCCATCGTCTGGCGCTGTCACGCATGCAGCAAACCGGCAATAGCGCCCACTATAACCTCGGTAACGGCACTGGTTATTCGGTTCAGCAGGTCATCGATACCACACGCGAGGTCACCGGCCGGGAATTCGAGGTCAAACACGAGGTTCGCAGGCCCGGCGACCCCGCAGTGCTGGTCGCCGATTCAACGCTGGCGCAGCAGGAACTGGGCTGGCAACCGCAATACCCTGATCTCGAATCCATCATTTCAACCGCGTGGCACTGGGAAACCGAGTTCCTGTGCAAACAACAATAGACAACATGATAAGAACAACACTGCTGCTGTTGCTGGCACTGATGCTGCTGTCTTCACCCGCGCTGGCCAATCTGAACAAGTATGATCCCTGGGGTATCGCAATGGGATTCAGAATTGCCCGAATCCCCTACCCCGCAGCTGAAGAACAGGTATCCGATGTCATACCCTTGCTGTTCTTTGACAGCAAATACGTCTTCCTCCGCGGAAAAACCGGCGGCATCAAACTGTACAACAAGGACGAATGGCAGTTGAGCCTGATCGGCCGTTACCGCTATTTCGATATACCCGCCGAGTTCCAGAACGAGATACGCGGCAATGGCCTCGACTTCGGCTTTCAGGGCAAGTACCGATTCAGCGACTGGCTGCAGTCCAACCTCGAACTGCTGGCCGACGATGAAGGCCGTGGCCATGCCAGCATCGACGCCCGCTACGCCTGGGACTCGGGCGCCTGGGAACTGTTGCCCTACGCCAGGCTTCGATGGAAAAGTTCTGAATTCAACAGCCGTTACTTCGGGCTCGACGGTTTCGAGGATCCGAATAATCCCGGAAACACCTTCAGCAACCCGATCGGCAGCGGCTGGGATTTGTCACTCGGCACCGAGGCCCGCTTCCACGTGATCAGCAATCTCTACCTGGTCGGCCAGGCGAAGATCACCACGCTGCTGGACAGCAGTACGCGCAACTCCATCTCGATCGACAGGGAAACCTTCGGCGAAGTCTACCTGGGTGTCGCCTTCTTTGATGACAAGACCAA
>CP070838.1:1723024-1727568 GCA_020341835.1 Thiotrichales bacterium
ATCCAGTGGCTTGAGCAAGACGCTGGACGCCTGCGTCCGCAGGCATGACAGTGTGTAGCCCGGATGAAGTGAAACGGAATCCGGGAATTGCAGCCCATCATCAAGCCGCCCCGGATTCCACTGCGTTTCATCCGGGCTACACCTGAAACTGCGTAATATCATCTATCTGTTACTACCTGTAAATCGTAACCGCATTGATATGTGATCGATGCCGGCATCGACAAATACATCGCCTTCGGCTACGAACCCGTGTTTTTCATAGAAGTTGATCACGTTGACCTGAGCGTGAAGAAATACCTGTTCATGTCCTTCCCGTTGTGCCTGGTCGAGCACGGTTTTCAATAATCTGCTGCCAATACCTCTGTCGCGGAAGTCGCCGAGGACCGCCATGCGGCCGATCTGGCCCTGCGATGTGAGCCGGGCGGTTGCAACCGGCGTTGAGTTCAGGCTGGCAAGAAACTGGGTGCAGCCTGCGTCCTGGCCATCCCATTCGAGTTCCTTGGGAACATGCTGTTCGTCGATGAACACCGATTTTCGAATGGCCTTCAGCCTGTCCTGCTGCTGATGCCAGTCGACGACCTCTACTTTGAGCGTATCACTCATGCGATTAACAGGCAGCCGGTATTATAGAGTTCAAGCAGGGTATGCCGATCATGATCCGTGCGAACGGCTTCGATCAGCTGCTGCGCTCGGATGCTGCGGTTGTCAGCGACGCTTCGGGCAAATGCCTGGCTGGTGACGTAGCTGCGGCCATCGACGAAAAGCAGTGCGGAATCATCCTGATCCACGAACAGAAATCTGGACGCCGGTGATTGTGTGATGAACTTATCGGCTGTCAGTGAAGCGGTCAGTTCCGGGTAGGTCGACAGCGTTCGTTCCGGTGGGAAAGGATGGATGCCGGCGCGCGGTTCGCTGCTGTATTCACCAAACCAGCGTACGAAGCGGTCGTCCTCGATGGTGAGTCGTTCCGCTATCCTGGATTTTATGGTACCCAGGGCACGCCGGCTGATCTCTGCCGGACTGACCTGGCAAACCAGGTCGGGATCCTGGTAACGCGATTCGGCATCGAGGTCGGCCGCGATAGTTTCCGCAAATTCACTGACCAGACCGGCATAGGACGGTGCCCTGAAACCGACCGAGCAGGTCATGCATTCGTTCAGTGCAACACCGTGATGGGCAATATTGGGTGGCAGGTACAGCATATCCCCCGGCTCGAGGATCCAGTCTTCGGCAGCGGTGAAACGTTCGAGTATCCTCAGTTCCGTGCCTTCAATGCATGCATCGTCGAACTCGGAATTGATCATCCAGCGCCGCTGGCCCTGGGTTTGAATCAGGAAGACATCGTAGGCATCGGTGTGGGGGCCGACCGAACCCCCTTCAGGCGCATAAGAAACCATCAGGTCATCGATACGCCAGTCGGGTATGAAACGAAACCGGTCGATGAGTTGCCTGGCCTCGGGCACATGTTTTTCGACATCGGTGACCAGCAGTGTCCAGTTCTTATCGGGCAGATCGCTGAAATCGTCTTCGTTCAACGGTCCATGGATAACGTGCCAGTGTCCCTGTTCGTGCTGTTCGAACACGATCCGCGCATTGGTATCTTCATCGCAGGCAAGTCCCGCGAGTTCATCGGCTGTTAACGGACTACGGATATCGGGGAAAGCGTTTCTTACCAGCAGGGGTTTTTTCTGCCAGTACTCCTGCAGAAAGGTTTCTGCAGTCAGTTCACCCGGGAAAGGTGGATGACACGGACTGTCAGATATCTTTTGCCTGTTTGTCGGCATTGCCGGTGTAGCTCTGTGGCGTTAACTGAAGCAGGCGCTCGCGAGCCTCATCGGGCAGTTCGACACTGTTGATCAACTGATGCAGGTCATCGCGGGTGATCGCCTTGCCGCGGGTCATTTCCTTGAGCTTTTCGTACGGGTTTTCGATACCGTAGCGGCGCATCACGGTCTGAATCGGTTCCGCCAGTACTTCCCAGCTCGCTTCGAGATCCTCGTCCAGGCGAAGCGCATTCACTTCCAGTTTGCCCAGTCCTTTTTGCAGGGACTGGTAGGCGATCAGGCTGTGGGCGAGGCCGGTGCCCAGCGTTCTCAATACGGTCGAATCGGTCAGGTCACGCTGCCAGCGTGAAATTGGCAGTTTTCCACTGAGGTGATTGAACAGGGCATTGGCGATGCCGAGATTGCCTTCCGCATTCTCAAAGTCGATCGGGTTGACCTTGTGCGGCATCGTCGAGGAGCCCACTTCACCGGCAACCGTCTTCTGCTTGAAATAGCCGAGGGAAATATAAGACCAGATGTCCCGGCACAGGTCGATCAGGATGGTGTTGAAGCGTGCCATCGCATCGAACAGTTCCGCGATATAGTCGTGCGGTTCGATCTGGATCGTGTAGGGGTTCATGTCGATACCAAGCGACTCGATAAACTCCCGGGCAAACGCCGGCCAGTCGATCTCGGGATAGGCCACCAGGTGGGCATTGTAATTGCCGACAGCACCGTTGATTTTGCCGAGAATAATCACATCGGCCGCTTCGTTGCGCTGCTTTTTCAGCCGGTGTATGACATTGGCCAGTTCCTTTCCGACCGTGGTCGGGCTGGCGGTCTGTCCGTGCGTGCGGCTCAGCATCGGTTGCTCGGCATACTCGTGCGCAAGCGCTGTAAGTTGGTGAATGATGTCATCCATCACCGGTATCATCACCGTATCGCGCCCGGACTTCAGCATCAGTGCGTAAGACAGATTGTTGATGTCTTCCGATGTGCAGGCGAAATGGAAAAATTCATTCACCGCCTCCAGCGTTTGATTGCCCTGGATCTTCTCCTTGAGGAAATACTCAACCGCCTTGACGTCGTGATTGGTTGTTTTTTCGATGTTCTTGACCCGCTGCGCGTCTTCAACATTGAAGCGTTCGACGATACCGTCGAGCAGGGTGCTGGTTTTGTGATCGAACGCGGGTACTTCTGTAATCGAATCGTGCTTCGCCAGTGCCTGCAGCCAGCGGACTTCGACCAGAACGCGATGATGAATCAGGCCAAACTCACTGAATAGAGGCCGCAGGTCGCTGGTTTTGTCGCCGTAGCGGCCGTCGGTAGGGGAGATGGCAGTGAGTTCTGTTAACTTCATGGGATTGTGTGCTGCAGCTCTACGGCGGTGCGAAAATGGCGTATTATATCATCGGCATATCAATTTGGCTTTGGAGCAGAACATGACACGATTCCGCACAGAATCCGACAGCATGGGCGAACTGCAGGTACCGGAAGATGCCAGCTACGGTGCACAGACGCAGCGCGCCATCCAGAATTTTCCGGTCAGCGGTCTTTGCATGCCGAGAGCGTTTCTCAACGCGCTCGGGCACGTGAAGCAGGCCTGCGCCAGGGCCAACAGGGACCTGGGCGCACTCGACGCCGGGCGTTGTGATGCCATCACTGCGGTATGCGACGACGTCATAAACGGTGTACTCGATGACCAGTTTCCGGTTGATGTGTTCCAGACCGGTTCCGGCACCAGCACCAATATGAACGCGAACGAGGTGATTGCGCACAGGGCCTCGGCCGCCGGCGGTCTCGATGTGCACCCGAATGACCACGTCAACATGAGCCAGAGCTCGAATGACGTTATCCCCAGCTGTATCCATGTCAGTGCTGCCGTGACCTGCAGCTATGATTTGATACCGGCGCTGGAGCACCTGAGGACCATCGTCGACAACAAGGCGAAAACGCTGGAACACGTCACCACCACCGGGCGTACTCATCTGATGGACGCGATGCCGGTGACACTGGCGCAGGAGCTGTCGGGCTGGTCCGCCCAGATCAACAGCGGAATCTCGCGGATAAAATCGGCATTACCAGCGATGCAGCAGCTGGCGATCGGCGGCACTGCGGTCGGTACCGGCATCAATGCGCCGCAGGACTTCGGCGACAAGGTGTGCGAACACCTGAGCAGAGAGACCGATGTGGATTTCTCGCCAGCAGACAACCGCTTTGAAGTCATGAGCTCACAGGATGCCGCCGTGTCAATGAGCGGACAGCTGAAAACACTCGCTGTCAGCCTGATGAAAATTGCCAATGACCTGCGCTGGATGAACAGCGGCCCGCTGGCAGGTATCGGTGAAATCTCTTTGCCCGCGCTACAGCCGGGCAGCAGTATCATGCCGGGCAAGGTCAATCCGGTTATACCCGAGTCGGTTGCGATGGTGTGCGCGCGTGTGATCGGAAATGATGCGGCTATCACGGTTGCAGGTCAGTCAGGCAACTTCCAGTTGAACGTGATGCTGCCCGTGGTCGCCTACGACCTGCTGCAAAGCATCGACATCCTCTCGTCCGCGGCGCGCCTGCTTGCTGACGAGGCTATCGAAGGCTTTACGGTTAACGAAGACAAGATGAACGAAGCGCTGTCGAAAAACCCGATTCTGGTGACCGCGCTGAATCGTGCGATTGGCTATGAGCTCGGCGCAAAGATCGCCAAGCGCGCCTATGCCGAGGGCAGGGCGGTGATCGATGTCGCCAGTGAAATGACCGACCTGTCGGTCGAGGAACTGCAGCGTT
>CP070838.1:1727668-1740055 GCA_020341835.1 Thiotrichales bacterium
GTTTTCCCGTCGATGATTGTTCGAATGCTCAAGGTTGGCGAAGACACCGGCGCAATGGACGAGGCACTGTTGAATGTCAGTTATTTTTATAACAGGGAAGTCAAGGAGTCTATCGACAAGCTTGAGCCGGCAATGATGCCTGCGTTGACAATTCTGCTTGGCGGCTTGATGTTGTGGATAATGCTTGCGGTTCTTGGGCCCGTTTACGATGCGGTTGCGAATATAAAATTATGACCGGCTGAGATTATGAAGAGAATATTCTATTTTTCGGGTCATCGCTTGACGGTCTTTCACTGGAGCAGAAAGAAATTCACCGGCGCCTGCTCGTTTGAATCTAACGAAATAGGCTTTGAAAAGTTCAAGCAGTACCTGGAAACGTCAGCGAAGACCCCGACCAGTATGCTGCTCGATGTTATTGAAGAAGATTTCAGAAAGGATGTGATTCCTCACGTGTACGGCAAGGATCGCAAAGCGGTGATTTCGCGATTGATGGACAGACATTACCGGTCGAGCAGGCATTATACGTACTCGGAAATTCAGGGCCGCCAAAAGTCCGGGCGCAAGGACGATGAGGTATTGCTGGCAGCAATAACAAACCCGGAGCTGGTAAGGAGCTGGATCCGGATAATCGAGGAATGTAACGTGCCCCTGTCGGCCGTGTTAAGCCTGCCCTTGATAAGCAACAAACTGCTTCCCGTTATCGGTGCAAAAAAAGGCTATGTTTTGCTGGTAAGCCAGCAGGTTAACAGCAATCTCAGGCAGACGTTTTTCAAGAACGGGGTGATGCTGTCCAGCAGGCAGTCGGTGATCAATCAGGACGCCAAGAACATAAGTAATATTGGGGAGCATGCGCGACCCGAGATTGAAAGAACGCTGACTTTCAATCGCAACCAGCATCAGCTCGAGGACTCGGACGTTATCGATGTGCATATCATTGCGTCGGACACGCAGACGGATTCGTTACACAGCGTATTCACATCCGGTTTTTCAACCAATTATCATATTCACAGGCTGACCGAGGTTAGCCAGAAGCTGGGTTTACACGGGCTGCCTGACAAGTTTGCAGATGGTTTGTTCTCATGGCTGGCGCTACACAGGGCTGGTATGACCAGCCATTATGGGAATAGAAACGAGTTTGTTCGTTACTACTATGCGCTCGCCTCCAATGCGCTGTATGCTGCTTCCGTTGCCGTAATCATCGCATCATTGTTACTGATCGAGTCGAACATATCGGACGGGATGTCCTACAAAGAATCTTCTGTGTTGCTGCAAAAACGTACTGACGAATTCAAGCGTGTGTACAGTGAGAAATATCAGGCCTATGAAGAGCTGTTTTCCAATGCCTTGCTAATGGATACCGCGGTCGGGATGGTCGATCAGATTGAAGAGAATGGCCAGGTTACACCGCTTGATTTCATGCTTGAGCTGAGCAAGCTTGTAAGCAGCCCGCAGATAGGTCGTATCTATATCGATAAAATTGAATGGTCGACGCGGCAGCGGGACGATAGCAGGAAAAAGAAGTCGCGCAGAAACGCAGAGATCCCGCTCGTATACGGGCGAACCAATGTAACCTCATCGAGCGAAATACAGCACGTCGCCGTGGTGACCGGACGAATTCCGATTTCACATAACAATTACCGCGAGTCGGTAGATCGGATCAATAATATACTGTCTCTGATTAACAGCAGCGATCGTGTTGAAGAGGTGAGTCCGATCAATCTTCCAGTGGAGGTCAGGCCTGAAAAGAAATTTGCGTCGGAGAGCAGGAAACTCTCGGACGAAGAGAAAAGCAGGCTGCACGCAAAGCGTGGCCTGTTTACACTGAAAGTTGTCATGAAGGCGCCCGAGAATGTATAAGCTTTCGGTCAGTCCGGATATCAAGAAGGCGCTGGTGGTATTTTCCATCGTCCTGCTGACGATGGTGTCGATTGTAACGATGTCAGATATGTACAGGACAGATGCCAGTAACGAGAACAGCATTGTTTCCAGGGAGATGCGTAGCTGGCGAAACAAGATCGATGAGGCAAACAGAAACAACCAGATCCTTGTTCAGCATGAAGATACGTTCAAACGTTTGCAGGCTGATTCGATTATCGGCGATGAAAACAGGTTGAGCTGGGTAGAAGTTGTACAGCAGGTTGCGGATTCGAGGGGTATAGCTTCGGTTAAATACAATATTGCGAGCCAGGTTCTGGTTGATAAAAATCAGTTGCACAGAAAATACAAGGACCTGGATGTTTACAAGAGCGTAATGTCGATCGAAATGAAGTTTATTCATGAAGGTGATCTGTTCGTAATGTTGAATGCGCTCAGGAATGAAGCAAAAGGTCTGATGACCGTCGACAAGTGTGATGTCGAACTGATTAACAAGGATGTGAATGAGGGGGTTATAGGTCAGGATAATACAGACAATATGCGGGCCTATTGCGAGATCAGCTGGTATACGCTGAAAAAGGCGGGGAAGGTATAAATATGACAGTGTTCAACTTACCTGCAAAGCTGAAAGCAATATTTGTTGTTGCCGCAGCGTTTCTGATATCTGCACCCGCGATTTCCGCCGATGATGTACAGGGGCTGGGTAGACTTTTCATAGATGCAGAGCAAAGAGAAAAACTTGAGGCAGTACGTCGCGGTACCTATAAGGCTGAAACTGAAGAAGAAAGCCGTATATCCAACGTTCGTGTAAACGGCGTCATGATTCGAAGTGATGGCGAGAACGTGGTCTGGGTTAATGGCGAGAGCACGCTGGATGGCGCGCGGATACAGGGCATTCGCATCAATCCTGGAACAGCCGATCGTGAAACCTACAGGGTAACAGTGAATATTGACGGAAAGCGGGTGGGTATAAAACCCGGGCAGAACTGGTCAGAAGGGACTGGAACAATCAAGGATAATTACTGACGTACACATGTGTATCGATACGCCGGTAAAATGCGCATCCCAGGACGGAATTGCGCTTGTTATTTTCGTTATAGTTCTTGCTTTTGCTGCCATCACCTATGCACTCAGCAACCTCTCTGTCGAACAACTGCGTTACCAGGAGGCCCGCACAACCCAGTCGGCCCTGGACGGGGCGAAGCAGGCACTGCTGGATTACGCCCTGACCTATGAAGACATTAATCCCGGGGAATACGGTTTCCTGCCCTGTCCCGACACCGGCGTGGGTGCGATAGCGGAAGGCGGCAGCCACAGTGTATGCGGGCCAGCCAGGGACAACACCATCGGGCTGTTTCCCTGGACCACGCTGGAAACAGGCATACTGAAATCCGGAACCGGAGAATGTCTCTGGTACGCATTGTCCGGTGAATACAAGAACGCCGTGGCGACCAAAACTGAAATGTTGAATGAAGATACCAATGGTGCTTTCAGGCTGTTTCACCACGACCGGACTATCAAGCAGGGGGCGCTGCCCGGCGACAGGGTCGTCGCAATTATCCTGGACCCGTCAAAAGTACTGGCTGGACAGAATCGAAATTTCAATAATACCTCGTTATGCGGGCTCGACTATACATCGACTGAATATCTTGAAGGAGATGGTGTGATCGATAATTCACAGTTGAGCGGCGGCGCACTCGTAATCGATGATTTTATTGCGCGAGGTATCAGTACGGATGAACTGGCGACACCGTTCAACGATCGGCTTGTGACGATTACGAGAGATGAACTCTGGGACGCGGTCGTCTCGCGGCAGGATTTTGCCGCAAATGCCGACAGTGCAATCCGGCGTTTAACAGAGGCGCTGGCATTATGCATTGCAGCCTATGGAAATAATAGCGGTAATCGAAAACTGCCCAGGCCTGCATCGGTTGACTTCGGCGGTGCCGATTATCGAATCGACGGCAACTACGACGACACAATGGCGGTTTCCCATCTGGGTCGTTATCCCCACAGCGTCGATGACTCTGATTCTGCCCTCGGTGCCGCATATGCACCAAATGATTCTGAACCCGTGCTTTTTGATAAAGCTTATTGCGATTCACTGGCCGTGGCTGGCGGGCCCCCGTTGAATTTGAATACGGCATCAGGCGCCGCGGGCTATACCTTATGGAAAAACTGGAAAGATCACTTTTTCTACGCTGTATCGGCTTATTATGCGCCCGATAATTCTGTGGACACGGGCGCGCCGAGCTGTGGCGGCACGAACTGTATCGTATCAGGGGGCAATGAATATGCCGCCGTGGTCTTGTTTGCAGGCAGCCGAACGGGTGCCCAGCTGAGAAATGAGCCGATCGCCGGTGATGTCGATACAAAAAATTCCCTGGCGAACTATATAGAAGTAAATAATCCCGTTGGAGATGGTACCGGCGACTATACGCCGACTGGCAATGACCTTGCTTTTTGTGTAACGGATACGGATCCCTTAACGGTTGTGAGTTGTCCCTGATGAAAACGACACAGATTAAACAGCAATCCGGTTTCACCCTGATCGAGCTGGCGATCGTGCTGGTCATTATCGGTGTACTGGTGGGGAGTTTTCTGGCAACTCTGGGTGCGCGTATCGACAGCAGCCGGCGAGCCGAAGTGCAGGAAGATCTGGAAATTATAAAGAAAGCAATTCTTGGTTATGCCATAAGTTCCGGCGGACCCTACCTGCCATGTCCGTGTACGAATGATTGTGATATCGATACCGCCAATCCGGCAGGGATGGAAGATCGCGATGCCGCTGCCGGGACCTGTACTGCTGATGCCGCGGCAGGCTACCTGGGATATTTGCCCTGGGGAACACTGGGACTTAAACCTTCGGATTCCTGGAATACGCTGTACAGTTACTGGGTCGATCCCGCATTTTCAGACGATGGTACCGGTGCCGGAAGTGTGTTCGATCTGGCTGACGCAGGAACCGGTCAGATCAGAACCCGTAATCCTGATGGATCAGCGACACCGCTGGTTGCGAATAATGTTGTTGCGGTTGTTTTCACCCACGGCAAGAACGCTTATGGCGGCCTGAGTGTGGATGGTGTAGCCAGGCCTGCGATCCCGGCGGGCAACGTTGACGAGGCGGACAATGCGGACACCAATTCGGCGTTTATCAGTCGTACGCCTTCAGAGGCGGGTTCGACCACGGCAGGCGGTGAGTTCGACGATATTGTATTCTGGATCAGTGATTATGAGATCAAGGCAAGGATGGTTGATGCCGGTCTTTTGCCGTGACAGATTATTTTGAGGCCAGTTTGAAACAGACATTACCCTGGTTGTTGCTTTCCAGCTGAAGCGTATAGCCGGCGCGCCTGGCCAGCTGGCTTGACTGATACAGCCCGATTCCAAAACCGCTCTCTGAAAAAATCACTTCGTTAAATAACTGATCCCTGACAGCGTCAGGTACAGGTGTACCGCTATCAAGCACCCTGACGATAATGTTACTGTTGTCCGCCTGTATCGTGACATTTATGGATAAATCGGGTTGTGTAATACGTTTCGATCGAGCATTGTCGAGAAGGTTTTCCGTCACCGTATTAAAGACATCCAGAGGAACCATCGGGTCAGAATGCATGGATTCTGCGAAATTGATATCACGGCCGGCATATTTCGCCTGTACTTCCTGCCACCATAGTTTCAGTGAAATGGTTTCCGAAGTTTCCAGTGACGGTGCGCTGAGCTTGTCCAGCGTTGACTGAAGGCGCTCTGTCAGTATCGGCAGTTGTTTTTTAAGGATTTGATAGGCTTCGGATGAGCGTTCATCTTCATGCATGACCGCCTGTGTGAGCGTTTTGGTGGACTGCAGAATATTTTTTACGTCATGGGTCAGTTTTGACCCGGTTTCATAAATCGCGCGCAGATGAGCCTGCTTGGTTAACTGACGTTCCTGGCGTTTCGCCTTGTAGTAAAACATCAGTACACTGAGCAGCAATTTTGTATGCAGCAGCAGCGCCGGGCCGATCGGACTATAGGCATATAATGTCAATTCGATCTTGTCGTCCTGCACGCTTACCAGATGCCTTGACTGCGCCCCCTCAATGCCTTCTGTCTTGTCGGTCTTCCACTGTATACCGCTGATCCAGTGTCTTTCCTGCAGGTATTTGATGCTGGTGTTCAGAAAATAGTCGGGCTCCAGCGATGTGTTGGCTTCCAGCGACGATAATTGAGAGATCCACTGTTCAAACGGCCCGCCGATGTTAAGCAGGTATTTCTCCCACAGCTGGGCCAGTCCTGAGAAACCGCCTCTCGGCGTCCATAGTAAAGCGGTGACCAGTAAAAACAGTGCTGCGATGATGATCGTACTGGCAAGGGACTGTATATACGGGATGCCGGCCTTGAAGGTGACCAGTACACTGCCCATGCACAAAAACAGGGTGAGAATCACTATCAGGAATCCGCGAATAAAATCGACATGGCTGCGATGCCGATGATCATCCGAACTGATGAAAAACAGGGGTAGCAAGGTCAGAATAAGCAGGAATTGCAGTGATGTCAGTACCGGCGCGGAAAAGCTGTGCAAATCAAAGAGGTCGGGTGTAGTAATGAGAATGAGTTGAAGAAACAGCACAATGACAGCGATGCCGTAGGCAACGCGACCGATCCCCTGGGAGAAGATGCGGCCGGTCAGCAAGCTTAACAGCAGTAACATCCAGAACGGAGTCAGCCACACATTCAGCCACACAACAAAAATACCGATCAGACCAAGCAACCCCAGGAGTTGCCCGATACTGAAATCCAGTTCCTGTTTGTAGACCGGCTGCCACATCAGAAAAAAGCCGAAGTGAGTAACAAAGAGGCTTCTCGAAATATTCAGGTTTTCACTGAAGGAGACAGCTGCGATCAACGAGATCATCATCAGTCCGAGCAATCGGTGTTCATTGCCTAAAAGGAGTTTTTCAGATAGAAAAGACAACAGGTTATGCCTACACTTGTAAAGGACTAAAAGGATCTGCGCAGCAGCATGTTTTCACAAATATTAACAATTTCGAAATTTACCATAATAGAGTCGATACGTAATCGTCTGTTATGGCTATCGCTGCTTGTCGTGGCGGTCAGTTTTGGACTGGTGGAATTTATAGGCGACCTCGCTATTACCGAGCACAGGGTAACGCAGGTGGCAGTGCTCGCGGCATTTCTCAGGTTGAGTGCGGTCGTCATCGTAACCATGTTTGTCGTCTCCAGTACGATTCGCGAATTACACGACAAGACGCTGGAAATGATACTGGCCATGCCTATACATCGAGGCAGCTATTATCTGGGAAAATTAGCAGGATTTATCCAGGTTTCGATCATTATCGCGTTGATTTTCAGCGCAATGATGCTGTTATACGCTTCAGCGGACCAGGTATTACTTTGGGGCATTTCTCTGGTGTTCGAACTGGTTCTCGTTGTTGCTCTCGGGCTGGTCATGCTGTTTACATTTAACCAGATACCCGCGGCGATAACCGGTGTTTTAATTATATATGGTGCGGCACGTTCGGCATCATCGATCTACCTGATGGCAAAGTATCCAATCCTCTCGCACACGACGTTTGCACAGAAGTTTATGGATGGGTTCGTTGCATTACTGACATGGCTGTTGCCCGATTTGCATCGGTTTACTCAAACTGAATGGCTGGCTCACGGTACCGGAGAATTGAAGCTGCTGGTGCCTGTGGTGGGGCAGGCGCTCATCTATCTGTCATTTTTGACAGCGATTGCCCTGTTTGATTTTTATCGCAAGAATTTCTAATGATCAGGTATCTTGTTGAAAAAGATCGCCCGGTAAGAGATGTGCCGGTTCCGGTCATCGTTATGCTGGTGCTTACGCTGGCCCTTCAGCTGATCTGGCACAGCCAGCAGGAACCGATCGTCGCACAGGCAGAAGACCTGCCACGGCCGATGTCGGCCAGAGCCTACGTGATGAGTTCATTTGGTGAGCCGATAGCAGCAGCAAAGGTGCTGAACCTGTGGCTTCAGGCTTTCGACAATCAGCCCGGCATCAGTATACCCCTGCATTCGCTCGATTATGACGTGGTTGCGGACTGGCTTGATACGATACTGGAACTCGATCCACGCGGTCACTACCCGATGCTGGTTGCAGCCAGGGTTTATGGCAGCGTCAGTAATCCTGAAAAACAACGACAGATGATGGATTACATTTTTTTCAAATTTAACGAAGACCCGAACAGATACTGGCGTTGGCTGGCGCATGCGGTCGTCACTGCCAAGCATGAACTCAAGGATATGCCGCTAGCGCTGAAATACGCCCATGCGCTGGCGGAAAAGGCGACCGGCGATAACGTGCCTTACTGGGCCCGGGATATGAAGATCATCGTACTCGAGGATATGGGTAATGTCGAAGCAGCGAAGATACTCGTAGGCGGTCTTATTGCAAGCGGAGAAATCACCGACCCCTACGAACTCAATTTTCTGCAGAACAAAATACGGGAGCTTGAGGAAAAGTTGTCGAGATCTCGACAAGATGTTGATAATTAGACAAAAATTTACTGAAAAAACCGGCGATATCGGAAAAATTATGCGGAAATTGGTTAATCTTTGGTCTATATAAATTGGTATGGTAATTGCTTCTATAACAATAACAACTCTGCAATAACGTACGAAAAGTGATGATTATGAATACTTTGAATCGACAAAAGGGCTTCACGCTGATCGAAATCGCCATCGTGCTGGTCATTATCGGTTTGCTGCTTGGCGGCGTTCTTAAAGGCCAGGAGCTCATTAATACCGCACGCGTTCGCGCGATGAACAACACGGTTGACGGCATTACAGCCGCCTGGTTCAGTTTTCAGGATCGCTACCGTTCATTTCCCGGTGACTATCTGACTGCACAGGCGAACGTTAATCTACCCGGCGCACCCGACGGTGGTGATGGCAACGGCCTGGTCGATACCATCAACGAAAGCGCACGCGTATGGGTACATCTTGAAGCCGCAGGATACCTGACCGGCGGATATACCGATGACACTGTGACTGTCGCTGCTGACGCCTACGACTGTGCACCAACCATCTGTCCGGACAATGGTTTCGGTTCCGGTATGAATCTCGCGTACGGTACGCTGGTGCAAACCGGTGCGGCCAATGCGCATGAGCTAATCAGCGGACGTGGTATTCCTGTCGAGGTAATCGCTGAACTCGACCGTAAGGTTGATGACGGTTCACCGGACTCCGGTGCAATGCAGTTAGGCTCTGCAGGGCAGGGATGGGATGCGGCAGCCGAGGGCCTGTGTATTACGGCGGCCAACGATTATGAATTGCAGAATCCCAGCGATAACTGCGCTGCAGTATTCAGAAACTTCTAATCTGTGTTGATTACGATAATTACCAAGAGCCCATTTAGTGGGCTCTTTTTTATTCTTCTGTGAATCCTGGTCGAATGGGCATAAACGCTATCCAATGTCGGGAAGTATCGAAATCCTACGGTAAGCACCACGTATTGAATGGCATCGATTTTACGGTGCCGGCGGGCAGCTTTTTCGGCCTGGTGGGTATGAATGGCAGCGGCAAGTCGACAATGATCAAGGCGATACTTGATCTGATATCCATTGAACGTGGTCATATTGAGTTGTTTGGCAAATCCCATCGCAAGGTGAACGCGAGGGAGCAGGTGGCTTATTTGCCTGACCGGTTCTCGCCGCCGATACATCTGAAAGGCAAGGATTTCATTCAGTACATGCTGGAACTGCATGCGAGCAAAAAGAGCAAGGCAGCAATATACGATATGCTCGATGCCCTGGAGCTGGGCCGTAATACCATGGAGTCTTCGGTTAGAAGTCTGTCCAAAGGAATGACGCAGAAGCTGGGTTTGGCTTCGTGTTTGCTCAGCAACAAATCCCTGTTGATACTTGATGAACCCATGAGCGGGCTTGATCCCAAGGCGCGAGTGCTTTTCAAGCAGCAGCTGTTCAGGCTCAAACAACAGGGTGTAACCCTGTTTTTCAGTTCGCATGTACTGGCTGATGTTGACGAGATGGCAGACAAGATGGCTGTACTGCATAAAAGCAAAATATTATTCGAAGGCAGTTCTTCTGACTTCAAGCAAAAACACGGCAGCGACACCCTGGAACAGGCCTATATCAACTGTATCGATGTAGTCGAATAGCTTTTTGGTTTATAGCCGCCAATCATGCAATGAACGCAAACAACGTTGCCATTGTTACATGGTGGCCTGGATCTAAAAAGTAGCGGGATCGCCAGAACAGCATGATATCCATGTGTTTATATTGATAATTTGTAGTATTCCAGACTCAATCTGAGCGTTGTCGAATGATTCCATCTCATCTGAAATAACCCTGACGGTTTTCTCTCGCCAAGGCGCAAAGGACGCCAAGCGATCCTTTAGGGGTTTTGTATAAATAGCCACTGCGCGCTCTGCGTCTCTGCGAGAAAAAAGCAGGATTTACTGCTCTCGCTGGGAGCGCAGCGGCCGCAGGGGGAATGTCTGTCGACGTGAAGAAAAATGAGCCTTTGCGCGCTTTGCGCCTTGGCGAGAGATATAGTCTTCGTCTATTTCAGCGGTCGGACCTGGTTGGCTCCATGAAGCAAATTGACCAATGTGCCGTGTGCGGACATCATCTGACACTGACTGTTAGATCAAGTCACAACTGTTGCAGATAATTATATAAAAATCTTGATTTGCGCCTTTCGTGTCATTTGCGGCACACGTATACAAAACTATTCGATATGGTGTTCCTTGATTTTCCTGGTCAGCGTGTTACGGCCCCAGCCGAGCAATATCGCAGCGTCATTTCTGCGCCCGCCGGTTTTGCCCAATGCCGCCTGGATGAGGATTTTTTCCACGTCGGCGATGACATGTTCGGCGACGGCCGTGGTCCCGGAAGCGAGCTGTTGGCGCGTCCAGTTCAGCAGGTTGTCTTGCCAGTCTTGCGTTGATGGCACTCCCTTGCTGCTGAATTCGGCTTGCAGTTCGTGCGGTAAATCGGACATATGAATCGTCTGTCCCGAGGTCATGACCGCGAGCCAGTGGCAGGTGTTTTCCAGTTGCCTGACGTTTCCAGGCCAGTTCAGGGTCGACAGGTAGTGCTCTACTTCCGGCAAAATGGATTTGGGTTCGACTTCCAGTTCTTTCACGGCCCGGCTAAGGAAAAGTCTGAGTAACGCCGGGATATCTTCCCGACGTTCTCTCAGGGATGGCAACTGAATGCGGATCACATTCAAGCGATGGTACAGGTCCTCGCGGAAAAGGCCCTTCTTGACGTTCTCTTCCAGGTTCTGGTGAGTAGCTGCGACGACACGGACATTCACCTTGATCGGCGTATGTCCACCAACACGATAGAACTCACCATCGGCCAGTACGCGCAACAACCGGGTCTGAAGTTCCGCAGGCATGTCTCCGATTTCATCGAGGAACAGCGTACCGTTATCAGCCTGTTCAAAGCGTCCTCGCCTGAGTGATTGTGCCCCGGTAAAAGCACCTTTTTCGTGACCGAACAGCTCGGATTCAAGCAGTTCTTTCGGGATGGCTGCCGTGTTGAGGGCGATAAAAGGCTGCTGTGCTCTGGGACTGTGACGGTGCAGCGAAAGCGCAACCAGTTCCTTGCCAGTGCCCGACTCACCGGTGATCAAAACGTTGATATTGGATTTTGACAGACGGCCGATAGCACGAAACACTTCCTGCATCGCAGGCGCTTCGCCAATGATCTCGGGCGTATCGGAACCGATGTCACCGACTTTTTCCAGCTTTTCCTTGTGGCGGTCGCTGGCGCGTTGCGCCAGCGCCACGGCATCATCGATGTCAAACGGTTTAGGCAGGTATTCGAAAGCGCCACCCTGGTAGGCGGATACAGCGCTTTCAAGGTCGGTATGGGCTGTCATGATAATGACAGGTAAATCGGGGTACTGATCAGATAATCTTGAAAGCAACTCGAGGCCGTCCATGCCAGGCATACGAATATCGGTAATGATCGCATCAGGTTCGCTGTCTTCCAGCTTGTCCAGCACGTTATTGGCGCTGTTAAAGCAGGTGACCTGCATGCTGGCGTTTTCCAGTGCCCTTTGCAATACAAAACGTATCGAGTCGTCATCATCGATGATCCAGATATGACGTCCGTCAGTCATGACCATTCTCCAGGGGGATTAATATGGTGAAACAGGTTTCACCGGGTGTACTTGTAAATTCTATCTGTCCGTTATGCTGTTGTATCAGCGACTGTGCAATAGAAAGACCAAGGCCGGTGCCGTCGGCGCGACCGGTCACCATCGGGAAGAAAAGTGTTTCCGCGAGGTCGTCCGGTATGCCTTCGCCGTTATCTATGATGTCGATCTGCGCCACCAGTGGATAGATCTGCGATCGGATCGAACAGTTTCTGCGTGGGCGCGTGCGTATGAGGATCCGGCCTTCGCCATTCAGCGCGGTAACCGCATTGCGCGTGATGTTCAGCAGTGCCTGTATCATCATGGATTCATCGGCATGAATATCCGGCAGGCTGGGATCGTAGTCTGCGACAAATA
>CP070838.1:1740155-1746274 GCA_020341835.1 Thiotrichales bacterium
CGGCGTCAAACGTATCGAGCTCAAACTGGGCGGCTCGGGGGCAATCGACAATATTGCCTATAGTGTGATCCCGTTGCCATCGGCAGTCTGGCTGTTCGGCAGCGGTCTGGTCGGCCTGGCGGCACTCGCCAGGCGCAAAGCCTGAGCTTCTGCCGCGCTGACAGTTTCGCTGCTGTATTCCCAGCGGCGGATTGATCGTTTATTCAAAAACGATTTTGTTTCGCCCCTGGTCCTTGGCCTTGTACATCCTGTTATCCGCAGTCATCAGTGTTTCCTGGATACTCTTGTATTGTTTGTAGTTGGCCATGCCGATCGATACGGTGACGTGTAGCCCCGGAGCGATGTCATTGAAGTTGTAGTTCTCGATACCGGATCGAATACGCTCGGCAACAGCCTTCGACTGCTCGATGTCGGTATTCACCAGCAAGACGACGAACTCCTCGCCGCCGAAGCGTGATCCGTAATCAATTTCACGGATCGATGTACGAATGATGTCTGCAAAGTTTTTCAACACCGTGTCGCCGATATAATGGCCAAAGCTGTCGTTGATATGCTTGAAATGATCCAGGTCGGCAAACAGGATCACAAAATCAGTGTCTTCGCGTTCGCTCAACGCTTTCTGGTTGGACAGCATATTCATCAGATAACGGCGCGTATAGAGTCCGGTCAGATCATCAGTCGTCGCCAGGCGCGTATTGAGTTTCAAAGCATCAGCGAGTTGCTCATTGCGTTCCTTGAAGCCAACGCGCAACTTGCTGACGGCCGATCCGGTGTAGACCATGACCATGCAGGTCAAGGCAAAACCCAGCAACTGTATCAGTTCCCTGTCGAGCTCGATGCGGTCGGCATCATTGAGCTCGATGTAGAAAATCACCACGAGATAGCCAATCACGATAAAAACAGTGACCGCGAGAAACTCCCTGAAGTCCAGCCTGAAGTAACCAAAGCTGAGAATCGCAAAAAACGGCATCAACGCGATACTGCGCCACTCGTTGAGCAGATAAATCAGAACCAGAATATACAGCGAGCACCAGATCATCTGTGTCATCGTCATGCTGGGGTCGGGAAAGTTCCGGCTGATACCGCTGCGTATCGCGAAAGTGATCAACAGCAGCCCTGCCCAGAACATCAGATTGATATCGAGCAGACCGATATCACCGGTTTTCAACATGCCGCGATAGGAAAAATAGATGCTCGCCAGGGTCAATAGCATAATCGCTACGAGCGCAGCAAGATGCCGGGACATGCGCAGCGATGTTTGGGGATCCGCAGTAAAAACCAGCTTCTTTAATGCTGTTAAATCTACCTGCACGGATTGAACACCCTGTAAAAATTATCCGTGGTGATTTCGGCGATATGCTCTATCGAAGTATCGCGGATATCAGCCAGCTTCTGGGCAACATGCTTTACGTAGGCGGGGTAGTTCTGCCTGCCCCGATGGGGCGCAGGCGAAAGATAGGGTGAATCGGTTTCGATCAGCAGATGGCTGTCCGGTACCTGGCTGGCGACTTGCCTCAGCGCATCGGCATTCTGGAAAGTGATGATGCCTGAAAATGAAATCATGAAGCCCAGTTCCAGTGCCTGTTCTGCAAAGTCCATGGTTTCTGTAAAGCAGTGAATGACACCGCCGCATTTTTCAGCACCCTCCTCCGTGAGGATGTTCAGCGTGTCCGCACCCGCATCGCGTGTGTGAACGATCACGGGCTTGTTGAGTTCGACAGCACATCGAATGTGTGTTCTGAAGCGATCATGCTGCCATTGTTTATCGCCCTTGTTGTAGTAGTAATCGAGGCCGGTCTCGCCGATGGCAACGACTTTTTCGTCGCTTGCGATCGTTTGCAGGCTTGCCGCGTCGACATCCTCGGTCTGTTCGGCCATTGGATGAATACCGGCTGATACCGACACCTGCGGGTAGCGCCGGGCCTGTTCCAGCATAAGGGGGTATCGGTGCATATCGATCGATACGCAAAGCATGTGTTCGATGCCGGAATCGAGGCAGCGCTGGATCAGGGTGTCGTAATCATCGTCGAATTCATCCAGCTTGATGCAATCGAGATGGCAGTGTGAATCTACAAACAATGGGGCAGCAGCCTGCTTCGACTAAAGGCTGTTCAGGATTACATCGTATGGGTAATGCGATCGGATTTTAATGCGCCTGCCAGGTGTGTTTCGATCTTGTTTCGGGTGGCTCCCTTGTCCTGGAAGGAGAACTGTACCCCGACACCCGCGGAGCGGTTTCCCTGGGCACCCTGGGGTGTAATCCAGATGATCTTTCCGGCGACCGGCAGGCGTTCCTTGTCGTCCATCAATGTCAGCAGCATGAATACTTCATCGCCAAGATCATATTTTTTCGTGGTTGGTATAAACAGGCCGCCATTGGTCACATAGGGCATGTAGGCAGCATACAACGAAGCTTTGTCCTTGATACTCAGGGACAGCATTCCCGGGCGTGCGGCAGGTGCGCTCATAACGACTCCTGTTATTTTTTTTATAGATTCTCAAAGGATATTAGCAGGTTTTCCCACAATAATTGCGGATTCAGGGCGATCCCCTCGGCTTTTAACAGGCTGATAATGTGGTCATGCAGGCTGAACACACGGGCCTTGTCCGCCGTTCTGGCACGGGCTTCAAGCACCGCACGCTGATCCTCGTTGACCAGTTCGGTTGCTTCGCCACAGGTCAGCAGCCGGCCGATGTCGCTGACCCAGTCCAGCAGCCAGGCCAGCAGGTAATCCCTGGGCATCTGCGCCAGTTTCTGCGCATAGTGGATCGACGCTTCCCCCCTGGTGGCGGCATTGAGCGCCTTGACCAGCAGTTCACGCTGCTCGGCATGGTGCTCGATATAGTCTTTTGCACGCAACGGTGCGCCATGTGCGAGCTTCAGGGCGTTGCCGACCTGGCTGATACCGCCCTCGGCAAGCCAGCTGGCGGCGGTCTCGGTGTCCGGGACCTGGAAACGGGTGGACTGACAACGGCTGCGTATGGTCACCGGCAGCCGGTGTGGATGCGAGCTGACCAGGATCAACAGGGTATTTTCGCCAGGCTCTTCCAGTGTTTTCAGCAGGCTGTTCGCCGCCTGAACAGGCATTTTGTCGGCATCTTCGATAACGGCGACGCGGTAACCGCCGAACTGGCTGGTTTCCGACAGCGCCCGGTACATCGCTCTGAGGGCATCGATTTTGATGCTCAGAACCGGGTTGCTGCTGGTCGAGCTAGCCGGCGGTGTCGGCAGCAACAGATGCAGATCCGGATGGGTGCCTGCTGCAATCAACTTGCAGGCGTCACAGCCGCCGCAGGCGCTGCCGTCATCGGCCGTCTGTGTGCATAACAGCGCATGGGCGAGTTCGCGCGCGCACTGCTTCTTGCCGGTACCCGCGGGACCCTCGAATAACAGCGCGTGCGCCAGCCGGTTCTGTCGCCGCTGGCGTGTCAGCTGCTGCCATTGAGCTTGTTGCCAGGGATAGATCGTCATCTCAGGCCAGTATGCCATGTTCGGTCATCACGTGGACAATCTGGTCCTGGACCTTTTCCAGGTCAACGCCGGCATCGATCACGGCGATCCGGTCGGGATAATGACTGGCCAGTTCGAGGTAGGTATGACGCACTCTTTCGAAAAAGTCATTTTTTTCCTTTTCGATCCGGTCGGGTGCGCTGCGTTGTCCCGCCCGCTTCCTGCCGGTCTCGACCGGCGCATCCAGTATGATCGTCAGATCGGGGCGCAATTCGCCCTGTACCCAGTTTTCCAGCTCGGAAATCTTTTTATCATTGATGCCGCGGCCACCACCCTGGTAAGCATAGGTCGCTTCGGTAAAGCGATCGCACAGCACGTTGTTGCCGGCTTCAAGTGCAGGCACGATCACCTTGTGCAGATGTTCCGCGCGCGCGGCGAACATCAACAGCAATTCTGCATCAGAGCTCATGCCTTCGTGCCGGTGTTCCAGCAGCATCTCGCGCAAGGCTTCGCCCAGGGGCGTGCCTCCCGGTTCTCTTGTCACAATGCAGGTCCGGCCTGTCTGCTCAAGCAGGCGCTGTATGTAGTCGCGATTGGTCGTCTTGCCGACGCCTTCGATACCCTCCAGGGTAATAAACCTGCCCCTGTCACCAGACATTATTTGTTCCGTTTACGTTGATATTTATCCACGGCTTTCTCGTGATCCTCGAGGTTGGTCGAGAAAACATGTTGCCCTGAACCGTCGCCGGTCGCAACAAAATAGAGATAGCCGGTATCCGCCGGATGCATGACTGCCTCGAGTGCACCGATGCCCGGCATGGCGATTGGTGTTGGCGGCAGTCCCTTGCGCGTGTAGGTGTTGTAAGGCGTGTCTTTTCGCAGGTCGCGAAAACGAATATCACCGTCGTAGGCTTCACCGATACCGTAAATCACGGTGGGATCGGTCTGCAAGCGCATGCCTTTGCGCAGGCGGTTGATAAATACCCCGGCGATCACCGGACGCTCTGCGGCCACCGCACTTTCCTTCTCGACGATCGAGGCCATGATCAGGGCTTCGTAGGACGTTTTGAACGGCAGGTTATCGTCACGGCCGGCCCACAGCGTGTCCAAATGGATTTCCATTTGCTGGTAGGCGCGTTTCAGCAGATCGATATCGCGCGTGTTTTTGTGAATGAAGTAGGTATCGGGATAGAAACGTCCTTCCGGGTGCTGATCCGCGTATCCCAGTGTCGTCATGACGTCTTCGTAGGCCACATCCTTGAGGGTATGCTCCACGGCCTCGTGTTGCGCCAGCGCCTGCAGGAACTCGCGGAAAGTCCAGCCCTCGACCAGCGTCAGCGAATACTGCCGGACCCTGCCATTGACCATGTCATCGATCAGCTCGGACAGTGACTGGCCGGGTGCAAACAGGTATTCACCGGCCTGCAAGCGGGTGGCCTTGCCCGAGAGCCGTCCCCATATCAGGAAATAATCCGGATGTTCCAGCAGCTCATGATCCTGCAGTTGATTCGATAATGTCCGGATCGACGAACCGGGTCTAAAGTCAATCGTCAACGCTTCATCGAACGTGACCGGCTCGTGGACCGACTGGAAAATATTGCTCGCGACATAGGCGATGATCGCGAGCCCGATACCGGCGGCGACGATAAGTTTAGGCAGCAGCTTTTGCATCCGCTTCAATCCTTCTTTGTAATATTGTTTTGATGGTTGTTGTTATTCTGTCTTCGCCGTAGCGCTGCTGTTCCAGTTGCCTGACCGGGCATACACCGATCACGCTGTTGCAGATGAAAATTTCCCGTGCGCCTGCGAGCTGTTCGCGACTGATCCGGCGTATATGAACGGGGATATTATTTTTAGCGGCCTGCTGGATGATCTGCTCGCGCACGATGCCATGAATGCCGCAATATGACAGGTCCGGCGTCACCAGCGTGTCGTCGATCACGGCGAAAAAATTCGTCATCGTGCCTTCAACAACATTGCCGTCATCATCCAGCATGAAACCCTCGTCGACGGTATCAGCAAGTTCATTGGCGGCAAGCACGTTCTCCAGGCGGTTGAGGCTTTTGATTCCGCTCAGGCTGGCATTGCGTGATACCCGCGTTTCACAAAACTGTGCCGTGATACCATGCTGCTGCCAGTCGGCGACATGATCCGGCCTGGCTGAGTGCAGGCAGATACGCGTCGCTATCGGCTTGCCGGTAAAACGGTAGCCTCGCTCTCCTCGACCACGCGTCAACATCAGCTTGATGATGCTGTCGCCGTTTGCGCTTGTGAGCAGGCGGTGGATGTCATCCAGTACCAGCTGCCTGTCGGGAAACGGTATATCAAGTTTGTCAGCCCCGCGCTGCATACGATCGAGATGTTGTTCGATGAATACCGGTCTCGCGTCGATGCAGGCAATGGTTTCGAATATTCCATCCCCGTAATGTAACCCGCGATCCATTGCAGATACGTATTCGGCCGAAATACCGTTGATCAATAGCCTGTTCATTCAATGAACACCGAAAACCTGGAGGAGCCCTTTTGCCTTGGCGCGCGTTTCCGACAGTTCATGCTGCGCGTCGGAATCGGCGACGATACCACCGCCGGCTCGAAAACTGACAGCGCCATCCTTTCTCACCAGCGTCCGTATCAGGATATTCAGGTCAATATCCCCGTTTCGATTGAT
>CP070838.1:1746374-1760995 GCA_020341835.1 Thiotrichales bacterium
GAACGAGCTCTGGAAGCAGTTGAAACCGATGAACAGGGTGAACCAGGTCCAGTAGGGGTGATGGAACAGGGCCAGCAGGCTGGTTGCCATCACCATGGTGCCGCCAAAGGCGAATAATGTGCGTTCTACAGACATTGCCATGATAAATACTCACGCTAATCGAAAATGCCGTTTATTTTCGTGTAAAAGCGCTTCTCAGGCAAATCAGACCCGGCAGGTCTATTGCGTAAAGGCGGGTTACAGCGTCAACCAGTCGAGATTGTCGCTGCCAAGATAGTCAATCATGGCTTCGCGCCATAATGTCTGGATATTTTTTCGCTGGTAGCTGATCGGGTTATAGTCATCACTGAGCATAACGTCGCTGTGCAGGTCCGCTAGTTCGCCTGCAAGAAACCTTTCCACGTCAGTCAGTTGTGTATCGGCAAGCGAAACACCCGTCGGATTCAGATCAATTGGCGACATCGATGCCAGCAGGACGACGCTGGTCAGTTCGTTTCCCTGGTCCAGCGCGAAGCTTCGAACGTTCGGGAATACGGCCTGCAGTGTATGCTGCAGTGCTGCCACATCACGGCCACCGGCTATCGATGTCAGATTTATCGCCAGCAGACCGCCTTCGGTCAGGCGCGTCCGCGCTTCTGTCAATGCTTCCACCGAAAGCAGGTGCCAGGCGATCTGTTCGGCGCTGAACGCATCGAGAATGATGTATTCGTAGAATTCGCTCGTACGCAGCAGGAACACCCGACCGTCGATGTAATGGATCTGCTCGGGTGGTAGGTTCAGGCTGAAATGCTGTCGCGCCATGTCACCGACTTTGGGATCGATCTCGACTGCTTCAACATGGAGCCCGTGTTTTTGCAGCAACATCGGCAGCTGGCCGGCACCCAGGCCGACGACCAGTGCCTTGTCGCCCGAGGCCGCCGGCTTTCGCTGTATCTTCGGTAGGGACGCAATAAAGTTGATGTATTCTGTTGAATAAACATCGTTATCGTAAACATAGTTCTGGCCAATGCCGTCGACCAGCAAGGATTTTTCCCCGTTTTTTTCGATGACCTGCAACTGGCCGTAGAAGCTGGGCACTTGTTGCAGCAGCTCGACGGATACCTTTGAAATCGGCCTGTTGCCGGTGAATACGAGCAGAAGCACAACCAGGCAGGTCAGTATCAACGTGTAGCCGATAAATTTCGGCCTGAAGTTACCCACAACTGCTAAAGCCAGAAGCAGACTGCCGCAGAAAGCAAATATAGCCAGTACCCCGAAGTTGGGAATCAGGATGAAGCCGGTGCCTAGTGCACCCAGCAGGCTGCCGATAGTGGAGACCGCAAACACGCGTCCGCTGACCGAGCCGACGGTTTCACGCTTCCTGGTCATCAGGCGTATAACGAAGGGCCCGATTGCGCCAAGCAGAAACAGGCCCGGAAAATACAGAATGCAGCTGGAGAGCAGCACACCGATGCGAAGATCCGGTATCTGGATCATGGCCGGCAACAGGGGGCGTGCGAGCATCGGGGTCGACAGTGTCCACAGTCCGGCCGCCAGGCAGAGATTGTAGAGGATGTCAGCACGTGGCAGGCGATCAGCCAGGCGGCCACCGAAGGCGTACCCGAGCGCGAGTGCCGCCAGTGTCACCGCGATCAGGGCGCTCCACGTATAGATACCGCTGCCGAAATACGGCGCGAGTATGCGCGTGCCCATCAGCTCGATAATCAGGACACAGGCACCGGTAATGAACACGGTAGCCAGCAGTGCCCAGTCTGGCATGTGGCGGTTATCGTTAGCGGCGTCGTTGTTCGGCATGCTGGACCCTGTTGTTCATAGTAAGGTATCGGTTAGCTGTCTACGCTGCCCATCAGTTCGGTACCAATCGACCTGTTCCTGTACTGCGGGTAGGTCGCAATCATGTTGATGTAAAAGCTGGCCGGGACGCACTGTTCGAGTTCGACCAGGGGGCGGATGAATGCCGGCAGTTCGTCCAGGTTTTCGGCATTATCTGCATCCGGTAAACGATAAGCCAGTATCATACCCGCGATTCTAATATCAATTTCAGCTACGCGCGCATTACGACAGGAGAAGTTGTCGGTTTTGGATAGCAGTTTGGCGGCACCCGCATCTTCTATGCTCGGTACTTCTGCTGCTGAGCGGGACCAGAACCAGGCGGGTATTCCCTCGCCGGCATTCAGCGCCAGTTTTACGAGGTCGTGGACATCAGACTCGGTGGCCCGGCGGATACGCATGGGTTCAATCCTGCTGAGAATAATCGCTGGACTTTTTTATCACAGGAACGCCTTTGTGTCCGCTCAGGCGATGATGATCGAGATACCCAGCAAGGCGGGTACAAGCAGCGTGACCGCGACATTGGCGCCGAGGTACTGTTGATGGGCGCCGATTTTGTCGCCATGCCGAAGTGCGCCGCGCAGCGAAAATAACGATAGCAGTACCGGTACGGTCGCGATCAGGCTCAACAACGGGAAATGGCCATAATAGATACCTAGCAGGATTACCAGGTAGGCCGATATGGAAAGCGCACCATAGACATAGCTGCTGATTCTTGGGCCGGAGGTTATCGGCAGATGTCTGCGGCCGATCGATCTGTCAGCGTCGATGTCCGGAAACTGGTTGAGCAACAGCAGATTATTGACCAGAAAAAACGGCACCAGTGCGGCCAGCCATGCGGCCATCGAAATTTCCTGCGTCAGCACATAATGTGTCCCGACAACCATAAGAATGCCAAAACCCAGCCCCGGAGCGATCAGGCACAGCAATGCCCAGCGGTTTATCCATCGAGTGTAGGTCAGTATGATCGCGGTGCCGATGATGCCGATGGCGAGCACCGGTAGGCCGTGCGTGTTGACGAAATAAAGACCAACTGCAGCCGTTATTGATAACGTGACCAGGCCCGTAGCGAGCACCATGTTTGCCATGGCTGGATTGGCAGGTAATGCGCCGCTGCCACCGCTGAACGGCGTTTTGATGGTGATCAGGTCCAGGCCGCTTTTGAAGTCGGCATATTCATTCAGTGTATTTACGCTGATATGGGCGCAGACCGCACCGATGACGATCAAAGCCAGTGCAACGGGATCAACGCTTGCCTGGGTCGCGAGCGCCGTGCTCGTACCCAGAAATACGCAAATCGGCGTAAGGATCAGGAATGATGGCCGGATTGACTGAAATAGCGTATGCATTGGCGTTTCTGGATTGATGACCCTGGTTAACCCGGGTAGTTTGCTGAAAGTAGCGGCCGGATTTTGTTCATTAAAACGACTTTTTGACTATAGTTATGCCGTATTTTAACCATTAATTCAGCAAAGGAAGATAGCCATGACCGATAAAAATTCAATCACGGAGCAGGACCAGCAGCAAAAGCGCGGAATCAATCGCCGTGATATGTTGCTCGCGATGGGAGCGGCCGCTACCGCCGCTTATGCCGGTACCGCCGCTGCCGCGATGCCAGGCCACGACCACAGCAAACACAAACCCCGGCACGGCGATGTGCTGTCAGCGTCGAACGCCTGTACCGAGACAGGACAGCTCTGCATTGCGCACTGCCTGGTCAGCTTTGTCGAGGGTGATACTGAGCTTGCCGAATGTGCGCGCAAGGTACATGAAATGCAGACAGTCTGCACCGCATTTTCTTCGCTGGTTGCGGGCAATTCCGAGTATTCGAAGGAATACTCGAAAATCTGTATCACCGCCTGTAATGACTGTGAGAAAATCTGCCGCGAGCACGACGAGCATTTTGAATGCAAGGATTGTGCTGATGCCTGTCAGGCTCTGGTGAAAGCGATCAAGAAATCCTTCGGCTGATAAATTCGGTTCAGGTCCGGTATCAACAGCGTTACCGGGCCTGAGCCTGTTGTTATAATGCACCCGTCCTGATTGAAGTTTTTGCCGGACATTCCTTTTTCCCAACAGAGGCCGGTCATGAATCTACAGGCACACTCGCAATACCTTTCTATTCTGCTGGTCTTTTTCTTGTTTATCATTTCTCCACCAACACACGCACAGTCGTTTGGTGAAGTCGTCGTCCAGCGTGGCATGATTGATGATGATCTGTACATGGCCGGCGCACAGGTTGATCTGTATGCAACGGTTAGCGGTGATGTTGTTGTTGCGGGTGGCAGGTTGAACCTCGAGGGTGAGATAAAGGCAGACCTGACTGCGGCGGGGGGAACCATATCGTTGCGCAGCCAGGTTGCCGATGACGCACGCCTTGCCGCGGGCGAGATTCGAGTGGCCAGTCGGGTCGGTGATGACCTTGTGGCGGCAGCCGGCCGCATCTACCTGGCGCCGACAGCAGAAATAGCGGGTCGCGCCTGGCTGGGCGGGGGTGATGTTCGCGTCGACGGTCGAGTGACGCAGGAATTGCGTGCCAGCGGCGGCCGCGTGGTCATCAGCGGAACCATCGACGCAGATGCCAGCTTGTGGGCGGACCAGGTGGTGATTGAAGATGGCGCCGTAATCAAGGGAAACCTGCATTACACAAGTCCGCACCCGGCTGTTATTCGCAGCGGCGCCCGCATCGATGGTGAGGTCCTGCACACACCGGTTGATGTGGACCTCAGACCCATGACTGCTTCGGTCATATTTACCGTACTGGTCGTTGTGTTCAGTTTCATGCTGACGGGGGTTGTGGTCTACCTGATATTTACTGAATTCTTTGTCGCTGTCAGCCAGTCGCTGCGCCTTCAACCCTGGTTATGCCTGGGTATCGGGCTTGCTGTGGTTGCAGGTATCCCGGTGTTGATGGTTATTCTGTTTTCATCGGTCATCGGTATCTGGCTCGCATTGCTACTGCTGGCACTGTATCTGGTCCTGTTACTGGCGGGTTATTTTGCCGGCGCCCTGAGTGTGGCTGATGCGGGTCTGAATTTGATGAACAAAACCGATATCAGCAGGGCGGCGAGGGCGTCGGCGCTGGCGGCCGCCGTCCTGGTGCTCGCGGTGTTAAACCTGATTCCGTTACTGGGAAGTCTGTTTAACTGGGCGGTCCTGCTGGCAGGTACCGGTGCGCTGGGCCGGCGATTGTATCTGTTGCACCGGGCTTGATGCAGTCTAATAGAGTTTTAAGATCTTGATTTTAAAAATCATAAATTTTGAATGCTTACAGTATAAAATGGTCAGAAAATAAATTTAACTAACTTTTCCAGCATTATGGTCCTGTTTAGAGCCGCTTCAGTCCCCCGCGTCCTGACAATCACATCAGCAACCATTGCCGCTGCCGTGCTGCTAGGCGGCTGTGAAATTCAAGGCAGTGATAATCTGCCGCGTGTACCCGATCAGGGCCTGGTCATGTATGCCGAGGCCAACTGGCACGAAGCGGAGGATACCGCGGAAGTCGTCGCGGCGGTGTTCGATGATGGCGTGGCGGTCAATCTCGTCGGTGGCGATGTGTTCGAAGCGCGTACAGCGACCGAGAGGGTATTGCTGACAAAGCGGGGGTTTTTCGCTGGCAGTTACGCTGAATCGCTGTCAGTCGACAACAGTATCCAGGACGTGTTTTTCAATGTCGTTCATGAACCGATTGCGGCACGTGAAAATCGCTGGTACCCGGTCGACCTGATCGGCACCGATCCCGGTCCCGGTGAACTGGTAGGTAAATCGGCAAGCGTCAGCTTTCCCCTGGCTGTTACGATTACTGCACCGGCGACAGATACCGTTTATCACAGCATCAATGATGTCATCGGTCTGAGCTGGATTTCCGGCAACGGGGATGACATGCGCGTGCTCGCGGCGGTCAATTGTACCGACGGGCTGGCCACATCGAGTTATGGCGTGGTCATCGATAAAGAAGTCATTGCCGGTATGGATGTTGATGACGGGGACGAGGGCATACCCATGAACAGGATCATCTATGATCTGAACCAGGGTTCTGGTACGATCGAGTTTGTCCGCGATGCCACCCTGATGTTATTGCAGGAACTGCTCAATCAGCTGAGTGCCGGCAATATTGATCCGGATTTTCTGCTGAAGCAGCGCGAGGCCAATCCGATCGAGAGTACCTGTAACATACGTATGTTCCTGCAGCGCCAGCTGGACGGGCAGTTCGATACTACGTTCGATGCAGGTACCGTGATTGGCAGCACAAGCGCTGAAATAACCGTACAATATCTTCCCCCGGTTCCTCTTTAATCTGATAACACGATGCCGTTTGCCAGACACCTGCTGATTATTGCGCTAGTCCTGTGTGCGGCAAAAATCGTCGAGGCCGATAACAAGCAGCTGGACGTAAACTTCGGCTGGACCAATCTGGATACCGGTCGTAACGACAATTTCAAGAGCGGGAAAGCACTGGCCGTCCATTTTGATTATTTTTTCAAACCCTGGCTGGCTGCGGATATTGGTCTGTATGTTTCCGACAAAACCCTGGAGGAAAGCCAGCAGGATATTGTCGGTGCTTTTCGGACCAGTATACAGTCCCAGGCGATCCTGCTCGGCGTCAAACCGCGATACCGGTTCAAAAGTCCTTATGAAGTTTACGGCCGGCTGGGTCTGCAATACTGGCGCACGGAACTCGAGCTCGAGGAGGATTTCGGAACGGGTGTTCCCGCCGGCCAGGACTCGGCAAAGGATACCGGTTATGGCTACTACCTCAGTATCGGTGGCGCCCATTACGTGACTGAAAACGTGATGGTACAGCTCGAGTTGAGGCATATGGTGCAGCTCGATGTGTTCGAGGGCGAGTCACAGTTTCCGTTTGACCTGACCATCAACTCGTTCGGCTTTGGTGTGGGTTACCGTTTCTGATCTGTCATGATAAACCGGCCAGTTTATACAGTATGGTGGATCGGTAGTCGTCGGTATTCGCTCTGGCGTGCCTGCTGGCTGCTGGTACTGCTCGGTGTGACTTCGCCACCGGTTTGGGCTTCATTTGACGAGGCCTACAGGCTGACCATCGGCGGCCTGGTCACGGATTTTGATACCACGTTACGAATCAACTCGCGTGACAATTCGATCGACGACAAGATTGAACTCGAAGAGGACCTGGGTTTTGATTCCACTGTCAGCTCGGGCTTTATCCGCGGATACTGGCGCATGGCTTCGCGTCACCGTCTGAGCCTGCTTTACACGCAATTCAGCCGCTCCACGGAACTGACGACGACCGGGGATCTTGAGATCGACGGCAATATCATCAAGGCTGGCGCGTTCTTCGGTTCTTCGGCCACGACACACGTATTTGATTTCGAATACATGTACAGTTTTCTCAAGCGTCCGAATATCGAACTGGGTCTTACCGTGGGACTTTACTGGTTGAACTCGGTCGTCGAACTGACGGCTGCCGGCGAGGTGATTTTCGAGGGTGAAACCCAGCCCGAGTTTAAGTCGGATTACCAGGCCAACCAGCGCCTGATCGCGCCGTTGCCGCTGATCGGCCTGACCCTGGGTTACGCGATCAACGACAGCTGGAATGTCAGGGCTACAGCCCGTTTCTTCGATGTCACGATCAGTGATATCGATGGCTATGTTTTTTCCTCGATTCTCGGCACCGAATACTACTTCACGAAGCATGTAGGCCTGGGTGTCAACTATGCCTGGTTCAACCTGAGTGTCAGACACAACGGTGTCGTCTTCACCAATACGCTCACCTACGAATATACCGGTTTCCAGGGCTACCTGACATTAAAATATTAATATATTCTGATGCTTCCTGGGTATATTGCGCAACGGTATCAATACCATAGTCCTATAAGATATCGCTGCGCTTTGAGGTATATTGAAAGCTGTTTTGTCTCGGTTTTTTGGCGGTAGCACGAGCTTGGCAAGATCAATTTTATCGGGCAGGTCTCATTATGAATGATCAGGTTATCTGGCTTGACAGGCTGGGAATGAATGATGTCGAACGGGTCGGCGGCAAGAATGCTTCGCTTGGAGAGATGATCAGCAATCTGTCGGCACTGGGTGTCAGCGTGCCGGGGGGGTTTGCCACGACGGCGGATGCCTACCGCAGTTTTCTCAGCCACGAAGGCCTGGCAGACAGGATCAACGCGAAACTCGCCAATCTCGATGTCGACAATGTCGTTGCGCTGGCTGATGCCGGTGCTGAAATTCGCGCCTGGGTGATCGATACACCGTTTCCTGATGAACTGCTCGATGCGATTACCGAGGCATGGAAGCGGATGGAGGATGAAGGCGGAAGCGATATTGCTGTGGCAGTGCGTTCTTCCGCAACGGCCGAGGACCTGCCCGACGCATCGTTTGCCGGGCAGCAGGAAACATTCCTTAATGTCAGGGGCCTCGATAACGTCATCGTCGCGATCAAGCACGTATTTGCGTCGCTGTACAACGACCGCGCAATTGCCTACCGCGTGCATCAGAATTTTGACCACCAGAAAGTGGCGTTGTCAGCCGGCATACAGCGCATGGTTCGAAGCGATATCGGCGCCAGTGGTGTGCTGTTCACGCTGGATACCGAGTCGGGTTATCGCGATGCCGTATTCATTACCGGCGCCTACGGTCTGGGTGAAACGGTGGTGCAGGGCGCGGTTAACCCGGATGAGTTCTATGTTTACAAGCCGGGGCTCGCAGAAAACCGGCCGGCCATTCTGAAACGCGGACTCGGCAGCAAGCTGATCAAGATGATCTACACCGACAGTACCGACCACGGTCGAACCGTACAGACAGTCGAAGTGCCCAACGAGGACCAGCGCAAGTTCTGTATCACCGACGAACAGGTCGAGGAGCTCGCGCGTCAGGCGATGACGATCGAGAAGCATTACGAACGTCCGATGGATGTCGAATGGGCGCTCGATGGTGTTGACGGCCAGCTGTACATTGTCCAGGCACGTCCTGAAACTGTAGAAAGCCGTGCCAGCAACACAGTAATGGAGCGGTACGAACTCAAGCAGAAGAGCCACTTGCTGGCTGAAGGCCGGGCTATCGGGCAGCGTATCGGCGCTGGTACCGTGCGCCTGATCATGGATCCGGCGGAAATGTCACGCGTACAGGCGGGCGATGTACTCGTAACTGACATGACCGATCCAGACTGGGAGCCGATCATGAAGCGCGCCGCGGCTATCGTTACCAATCGCGGCGGCCGTACCTGTCACGCGGCGATTATTGCGCGGGAACTGGGTATACCGGCAATCGTGGGATGTGGCGACGCAACTGAACGGCTCCGGGATGGTGAGGAAGTCACCGTATCCTGTGCAGAGGGTGATACCGGAAACGTCTATCACGGTATTCTCGAGTTCGATATTATTCGGACCGACACCGGTAACATGAAACCGTTGCCGACAAAAATCATGATGAATGTTGGTAATCCCACGCGTGCGTTTGCATTCGCAAGAATTCCAAATGCCGGCGTCGGGCTCGCACGACTGGAATTTATCATTAACAACACCATCGGCGTTCATCCCAAAGCGCTGCTCGAATATGATCATCAGCCCGATGACATCAAGTCGGTCATTAACAGGCATATAGCCGGTTACAATGATCCAGTCGAGTTCTATGTGAAAAAACTCATCGAAGGCATCGGTATGCTCGGCGCTGCCTTCATGCCCAACCCGGTGATCGTGCGCCTGTCCGATTTCAAGTCGAATGAATATGCCAACCTTGTTGGTGGCAGGCAATATGAACCGGACGAGGAAAACCCGATGATCGGCTTGCGCGGAACATCACGCTACCTGTCCGATGATTTCCGCGACTGTTTCGAACTCGAATGCAGGGCTTTAAAAACGGTGCGTAATGAGATGGGAATGACCAATGTCGAAATCATGGTGCCATTTTGCCGCACACTGGAAGAGGCGCAGCAGGTTAACGACCTGCTGGCCGAGAACGGCCTCAAACGCGGTGAGAACGGGTTGCGTGTGATCATGATGTGCGAGATACCATCCAATGCCGTGCTTGCCGACGAGTTCCTTGAGTATTTCGACGGTTATTCCATAGGCTCGAATGATATGACCCAGTTGTCGCTAGGGCTCGATCGTGACTCCGAACTGATTGCTCATCTGTTCGATGAACGCAACCCGGCGGTAAAGAAACTGCTGTCGATGGCGATCGACGCCTGCCATAAACAGAATAAATATGTCGGTATCTGTGGACAGGGGCCTTCTGATTATCCTGATTTCGCAATGTGGTTGTTCGACAAGGGTATTACCAGCATTTCGCTCAACCCCGATACGGTGGTCGATACCTGGATGCATCTGTCCCAAAAACACCAGGGTGAATAACAACAGGCAAAAACGGCCGGTCTTTTTTGTTTCGGACCGTACCGGTATAACTTCTGAAACACTGGGCCATGCGCTGCTGACGCAGTTCAATCTCGTCGAATTTGAATATTATTCGCTGCCGTTCATAACATCCACGCACAAGGCGAAAAATGCATTGAAACAGATCTGTGACGCCGCTGACAGGACTGGGTTGAGACCGATCGTTTTCAGCACAATGGTCAAGGATGACTACAAACCGATTATCGCCGAATGCGACGCCCACATTATCGATTTTTTCGACGCATTCATTATGCCGCTGGAGAAGGAGTTAGGCACGCATTCAACACATACTTCGGGCCTGTCACACGGTATCAGTGACGAAGCCGTCTATATGCAACGTATCGATGCGGTTAACTATGCGCTGCTCAATGATGACGGCATTACAGCCAAGCATTTTGACAGTGCAGAAATCATTCTCATCGGTGCATCGCGCAGTGGAAAAACGCCAACCTGTCTCTACCTTGGTTTGCAGTATGCAATACGTGCAGCCAATTATCCGTTGACCGAAGTCGATGTTAATTTTCAGAAACTGCCCGCAGTGCTGGAACCCTATCGAGACAAGTTGTTCGGCCTGATTATCAGCCCGGATCGGCTGCGCAACATCAGGGAACTACGCCGGCCAGGCAGCGAGTACGCCTCACTGGCGCAATGTCAGAAGGAGGTCCGCGGGATTAAAGCCTTGCTCGAGCAGGAAGGGATCGAGTACGTTGATACCAGTCATGTCTCTGTAGAAGAAATTGCCGCAAAGATCCTCGAGAAGAAGAAACTGGAACGCCGCGTGCTAATCTAGTTCGCGATAGACAGACAGTTCTGCTGCATGATTGGCAGCATTCGGATCGTCAATGGACGAGATCGCCTCAATAGCTGCAATATGATCACGCGGAAGTGAGTGCTCACGTGCACCCCTCAATACATGTTGCTTGTACCAGTGATACGGTTGCAGTGATGCGTCGATGTGGGTCGCATAGTAAGTGGTTGCGGTAATTACATTACCATCTCGCAGATAAGCCGATACCCGCTTTTCTTCGTAGCCGTTACCCAGTCCTTCGTGGCTATCCAGTATGTGTTTGTCGTTGTGCAGGATCTCGAACACGACACCGTAGACCCTGTCATCAGTATTTCCGGTGTGGGCGATGTCGCACTTGGCTGAACCATCCGCGCTGATTTTATGAAATCGTAATGAGTGTTCCGGTAAATGCGCAGTCGACAGAACGATTGCGGATTCAACACGTCGCTGAATACGCGGTGTCGACATATTGGAGCCATAGGCGAAATAGATGATACTGTTCATCTGTGTCAGAAATGTGATCGTGCTTTGTCCATGGCTTCTTTCAGTGCGGCCCACGCCTCATCGGCACCCTGCCTGATGTCATGCCAGGCTTCTTCGCCGGAATCCATGATTTCCGACAGTTTCGATTTTGCTATATCACGCTTGGTTTTCAATGAACTGATCTGATCATCGAGTTCGAATTTCAGGTCTACTTTGGTTCTCTGTGCGTGTGCCTCGAATTCATCCAGTTCAGTTTCGAAGTCATCGAGCATGCTTTTAAGTTTTTCGATATATTCATGTCGAGTGGTCATCTGTAAATCCTCATGGTGTTTGGATAAATCGGCAGACCTTATAACCAGCGCCTGACTTTTTTCCGGTATTGGGTCCAGCTTTCGCCAAAATGTTCGGCAAGCATTTTTTCCTCGGGAGCTATAAACAGCATTTGTAAAGCGAGCGCAAACAGCGGAACTATTATAAAGGGGCTGAGTGTCCCCAGCAAAATCGCTGCACCGGCTGTTATCAGTACCATACCCAGGTACATCGGATTCCTTGAGTAGCGGTAGACTCCACTGGTAATGAGCTTGCCGGGTAGTTCGAAGGCTTTTATCGGAATTTCGTACTTGGTAAATGTCCTGCCGGCGCTGAAGTTGAGCATCATGCCCAGCGACAGTGGCACCAGCCCGGCTGCGTTCCAGGGGCGTTCGGCCACGATGGCAATCGGGGCAAAGAAATTCAGCAGGACCATGCTGGCCAGCGCGGTGAACAGATAGGTCGGCGGCAGAGCCGGTTCATGCTTCATTGGCACTAATAACCAACATACCGTTGCCAATGACAGGGGAAAGTATTTGCCGTCGTTTGTGTATCTATGAGCAAAATTACTCGATCAGCAGTGACGCGCCCATCAGCACGCTGCAGATAATCAGCCCGATGCTCCAGGTGACCATCCAGAGCTGTTTGCCCTTACGGCCAAGGTAGACCAGGATCATGCCGATCAGGATCGACAGGGCAGCGGTAAACAGCAGCATGCTGTCGCTGGCGTTTACCGTTAGCTGTTCGGGTGGAATATGTTCGGAGTATCTCATGATATTTGACTGCAGCAATCCGGGTGCTGAATTCTACACCGGTTGCAGGCCTGATGTTTTGTCAGATTTGCTCATTCATGCCGGCGATCAATTCGATACCTTCTGCGAATGAGCGGAAACTGATCTTCTCGATGCAGCAGTGGTGGGAGCTGGAGGCATGAATGCGCACGAGTCGGATGAAATCATCAAGTTTTAACCGTGTACCGGTGTCTTCGGTAACGATCGTATCATCATCACTATAATCGAGGCTGAAAACCCGGCCGCTGCTGTCGATCAGCTGATCGCTGCTGCGGTGATTGTACAGGTGTAATTCAGCGTCGCACTTCCATGCTTCAACTGATGCTACATAAACCAGTTCGTCATCACCGTCGTACTTGATCACTGCCGGCCAGTTGATCATCGGCTAGCCTGAGGATTCCCTGACAAAATTACGCTCGAGTGTTGCACGATCCCAGCCGGCCGCGCTGGCCGCTGCTTCATAAGTGCTTTGCAGGAATTCAGTCAGTACCTGATCCGGCGAGGCCGCTGTTCTGACAGCGTCGTAGGGAAGAAGAAACTCGCCGAGTTCTTTCGACCAGAACGCTGCGTCGGGCTGGATGCCCGATTCCGCGAATCCATCAGCTGCCGGATAGATGTAGCAATAGAATGCCGCGAAATCCGTACCACCTCCGCCTGGCCAGAAACCGGCGCTGCAGACTTCGTGCGAGTAGGCTTCACGCGCGACCCAGTCAGGGAAATTCGGCACACCGCCCGGATGTGGCGGTGCTTCCCGCCCGGAGAAGCGCGATACCGCGAGGTCGAAACTGCCCCAGAAAAAATGCACCGGGCTGCACTTGCCGATAAAGCGGGCGCGAAATTCCTTGAACACCCGGTCTGCCTGCACCAGGGCGCGCCAGAAACGGTTCGCGTAGTCGGCATCGTAGTGATGGTGAATCGTATCTTTTTCGAACGGGATGGCCTCCGGTATTTCACTCGGTGTAGTGTGGATGCGGGTGTCGAGCCCGAGCGCATTCAGGTTTTCCATCACATCGTGGTAGAAGTCGGCAACGCTCCGCGGCTCAAGTTGCAGCGTTCGCCGCTCGCCGCCGGTTGTTTCAATCAGAAGCTGGTGGTCAATGAAGTCGAACCGTATTTCGAAGGTTCTTCCAGCGTACGGAATCGGTGATGTAGCCAGCCCACGTGATGTCAGGTAGAGCGGGACATGCCATGAATGATTGGTCCAGGGTGTCTGCGTCAGACGGATCTTGCCGATTATCTGGGTCCACAAATGCAGTGTTGCAGCGGTATCGGCCCATTCCGCGTAGACGAGTTCGGGCCAGTCGTTACTGCCTGATCGGTGGGGCTGGTTCATAGTTCAGGTGCTCCTGTCCGGGATGTCGGAGGTTGAGTCGTAGTGACAGCTGCGTGGTCTACAAGTATCAGATCAGTGGTATCAAATCCAAGCCCCGTCGAACGGCTGATAAAGCGATCCAGCAGCTTTTCGCTGACCGTGGGCGTTCTTGAAAGCAGCCAGAGGTAGGATTTGTTATAGCCTGCAACAAACGCATACTGGTATTCCTCCTTGTCGAGTTCAAACACGACGTATGAACCATAGAAAGGGCCGAAAAAGGAAACTTTCAGATGCCCCGTGTGTTCATCAGTAACGAACTTCGCCTTGCCTTCAGCCTGTTTCCACTGCCCTTTGTCTTGCGAAAACCCACGGTTAATAACGCTGATTCCACCACCGTCACCCAGGGCGTAATCAGCACTGACATTGCTCAGTCCGCGTTCAAACGAATGATCCAGCCTGGCGATCTCGTACCATTGGCCAAGGTATCTGTTGACCTCGAAACCTTCCACCGGCTCGACGCCTTCGGGCAGCCCGGTGCAGCCGCCGGCAGTCAGCGTAAACATAGTGACGATGAAGGCATGTGCGGTCGTCGGTTTCTTGCTTACAAACGCTTTCATAACGGCTAATAGGGGCCGGTTCTGATGAGCTTTCATTCTGCTGATACCCCTCCATAGCCGATACCTGTTAGTTGTGCCATGTCCGCTTTCCAGGTGGTCAGGTCGTCGGTACAGAACTGG
>CP070838.1:1761095-1800777 GCA_020341835.1 Thiotrichales bacterium
GACGGTCTGAAGTACCAGAATCGCGGTTATGTCGAGGCGCTCATCACAGCGCTTGATCAGGACACCGAAGCCGAGCAGAAGGAAATGACCCCGGGCGAGGCGCTGATTGCGCGGCTGAAGGCGTCACTGGAGGAGAGCGAGAGTAAACCGGCGCCGGCTGCCGATGACGATGGTCGTGGTCAGAAGGCGGCGAATATCGACAGCCTGCGCATTACCTTCGAAAAGGACCAGGAACGCAATCCGCCCGGTGAACGTGAACAGTGGGACGGCAGTGGTGCACAGATGCTGTCCTGGCACTATGAACAGAATCTGGCACGCTACTTCAATGTGCCGGAGCAGATACAGCCGATGGTCGCTAACATGTCGCTGGCAGCAGATACCGTTTTCTGGCTGATGATTGCGGCCATGGTCTTCCTTGTGGTCGCGACACGCAAAACGAATAGCAGGCTTTACTGGCTGCTGGTGATACCATCAATCCTGCTGCCCGTGTTCTTTATCATCGACTACTCGGCCTGGCTGTGGTGGTACGGCCATACACTGAATGACATGGGTGCATTCACAGTCAAGCCTTTCATGCCGACTGTCTTCGGTGACGGCAAGGTTGCACAATTTACCACCCATTCATATCCGTATACCGGGTTTGGCCTGATGGCCCTGTTTTCCGTGCTGCTGATTATTGCCGCGAACCAGCGCTATAAGCAGTTCAATATCGACGAGTGAGGACCATGAACGGGTGGCCTCGTGTGCTCGTCTCCCTGTTGTTTCTGCTGCCTTCAGTAGTGCTGGCTGATGGCCGCCAGCCGTTACAGCCTTTGATCGACGATGCCGAGGAGGGCGCGGTACTGTTGCTCGAAGCAGGCACCTACGCCGGCCCTGTCGTTATTGACAAACCGTTGACACTGGATGGCCAGGGAATCGCAACCATCGACGCGGGTGGCAAGGGCAGTGTCATCGTGCTGGATACGGACGGTGCAATTGTTCGCAACCTCCATCTGACCAACTCGGGCGAATCGCACAATGATATCGACTCCGGTGTCCAGGTGCGTGGACGCTTCAACGTGGTCAGCGACAATATCATCGATAATTGCCTGTTCGGCGTCGATCTGCAGCAGTCGGAACACAATATCGTTCGCCGGAACACGATCAGTTCCAAGCCGTTCGAACTCGGCACGCGTGGTGATGCAATCCGTCTCTGGTACAGTTTCGAGAACAAGGTCACAGACAACAAGATCACCGATTCGCGTGACATGGTGGTGTGGTACTCGGCGAATAATACGATTGCACGTAATACTTCCTCCGATAGTCGTTATTCGCTGCATTTCATGTACTCGCGTTACAACCTGGTGGAGGCAAACCATTATTACAACAACACGGTTGGTGTGTTTTTGATGTACAGCGACGGTGTGGTATTGAAGAACAACTACATCGCTCATGCGTCCGGGTCTACCGGGGTCGGTATTGGTTTCAAGGAGACGTCAGACGTAACCGTTGAGGGTAACAAGATTCTTTATTGCGCGACAGGCCTGTACATTGATGTTTCCCCCTTTCAACCCGATACCATCAACACTTTTACGAATAACCTGATTGCCTATAACGGTATAGGCATCAGGTTTCTGAATGACTGGGCTGGTAACGAGTTCAGGGTAAACCGCTTGATCGATAACCTGACCCAGGTGGCAGTTTCGAGTGGCAAGACTGCCAACCGGAACCTCTGGGAAGGTAATCACTGGAGCGATTATGAAGGTTTTGATGAGGACGCCGATGGCGTGGGTGATACTGCCTATGAGCTTTATGTGTATGCTGATCGGCTATGGCAAGATGTTCCCTACGCGCAGTTTTTCAAGGGATCCCCGGTGCTCGAGGTGATGGACTTTCTCGAACGGCTGGCTCCCTTTACTGAGCCACGTATCCTCGTTCGTGACGAACGGCCATCGAAAGAAAGAACACTGGTACAGGTCGAGAAAAAGACGCAAGTCAAGGACTCACTGGATATGCTGCGGGAAAGCCTCGGAAGAGAATAACGAATAATGAATAATGCGATACATCATACAACGGATCCTGCCAATGCTGGTAACGCCATGGTAGTGCCCGCTGAAGCCGTTTGCTTGCGATGTGATCATTTGGCAAATGATTTTCGCCTGACCGGTACTTTCTTCCGGTTTGTGTTGCGTTACTATTGGAGTCTGTCCGTAGGAGCGGCTTCAGCCACGAATGACTGCTGATGGCGACTGTAAAAAGAACATTGCGGGGTAAACAGAAGGCACGCAGGAAGTTTCTGCGTACTGTCGTGCTGGGTGTCGGTGTTATCGGTGTATCGCTGCTCGGTTACATTCCGGTGGTAAAACGCTGGCGCGAGCGTATCCGGCCGCCCGGCGCGCTGCAGGAGCAGGAGTTCCTCGCCTCATGCATCAAGTGTGGCCAGTGTGTGCAGGTCTGTCCGGTGAATGCGATCAAGCTTGCTGACCTGGATGAGGGGTTTGGTATTGGCGCACCCTATATCGATACACGCGAGCAGGCCTGTGATTTTTCCTGTGACGGCCTGCAATGTGTGCTCGCCTGTCCAACGGGTGCGTTAACGCACGAGATCAATTATTCGCATCAGACGGATATGGCCATTGCACGCGTGGTTGATGAACCACAATGCCTGGCGGTCATGGGTAAGGGTTTCAAGGGGCAGGCGCGTGGCGCAGCATTCAAGGGCAAGTTACGATACGAAGATGTTGACCGCTGGAATCCGATCAGGATTAGCGAATATCCCTACGATCTGGAACTCTGCGATCTGTGTGTCAGGCAATGCCCGATCGAGATCCGCATTGCCCAGTGCGAAACAGGCAAGCCGCCATCGGGTGATGAAAACCAGTGTCCGCCGCAGCATGCAATCAAACTCGAAACCATTGCCAGTGAGGATGGCATTGTACGCAAGCGACCGGTGATACTGGATGGCTGCGTCGGGTGCGGGGTCTGTGAAATGATTTGTCCGCCGGAGCCGGCCGTGATTGTCATGGACGGCGCTGAAAGCAGGGGAGTTGTGGCATGAAACATGTCTTAAAACACGTTGCTGTCATGCTGGGCGCGGAGCCGAAAAAACCTGTAGCGGAAGACTACTCGCCCGAAGCCAAAGCCATGCATGCCGAACAGCGTGCCGACAAGAGCCGCATCGAAGCCATCCACCTGGAACTGGCGCACAAGGCGCAGCACAAGACCCCCGAGAAATGGCGACGCAGGCGCTGGGCTGTACTGATCGCGGTCAATCTGCTGTTCGTGGTGTCCTTTCAGCTCGATATCCAGATTCTGGAAGGTGCGCTGACCGCGTCCCGCTTCGTCGGATTCCACATGGCGGACCTTAACTCGGCACTGCAAGTGATGCTGGCGTACAAGGAGGTCGTGATCAACCTGATGATCGGCACGACGACGGTATTGATCATGTGGTGGCTGCTCGGCGGGCGCACGTTCTGTTCCTGGGTGTGTCCCTATCATTTGCTCGCCGAGTGGGCCGAGATGGCGCACGATTACCTGGCGAAAAAGAAAATCGTCAAGGACCATCCTTTCGATCGCAGGGTGCGTACGGTGTTCTGGATTGTGTTTGCAGTGCTCGCCTTCGTGACCGGTTACACGGTGTTCGAAACCATTTCGCCGACCGGCATCCTCAGCCGGGCATTGATCTACGGCCCCGGCATCGCAATGGTCTGGGTGGTCACGCTGCTGTTGTTCGAAATTTTTTATTCGAAACGCGCGTGGTGCCGCTATGCCTGTCCGATCGGGCTCACCTACGGCCTGGTCGGCGCGGTATCACCGTTAAAGGTCACCTATAACCTCTCGACCTGTTTCCACGAGGCCGAATGCAAAAAGGTCTGCGAAGTGCCGCATGTGCTGGACGTGGTCATCAAGGGACGCGCGACCGACGTGGACCTTTTTATCGGCGCGGACTGCACGCACTGTGGCCGCTGCGTCGACGCCTGTCCCACGCATTCACTCAACCTTGAATTCAAGGGGCTGGGGCAGATTTTCAAATGATCAGCATTCAGGGTGTATCCAAGCAATTTCGCCGCGTCAGCGTGTTGAACAGCATCGACCTTGATATCCATCACGGTGATCGTGTTGCACTGGTTGGATCCAACGGTGCCGGAAAAACGACGCTGATACGCTGCCTGCTCGGGGAGTACAACTACCAGGGCAAGATCGAAATTGATGGCCTTGAGCCGGGTGCGAACCGGACCCGTGTACTGAAGCGCATTGGCTTTGTGCCGCAATTGTCACCGCCGCTGAAAATGCCGGTCGGGCAGTTGATCAGGTTTGCGGCGGGTGTGTGTCAATCAACGCCGGATGCCATGCTGGCGATCTGTGATCAACTTGGACTGGACAGTGCGGAGGTCTGGCGCAGGCCTTTCAACAAACTCTCCGGTGGACAGAAACAGAAGCTGTTGATCAGTATTGCACTGGGCAGGGATACTGATCTGCTGGTGCTGGATGAACCGGCCGCTAACCTGGATCCCGAAGCCAGGCATACCTTTTTCCAGCTGCTCGCCGACAGGCAACAGCACGCCGCGATGATCATTTCCAGTCACCGCCTGGACGAGGTGGCAGCCCTGGTCAACCGCGTGGTCGAGCTGGATCAGGGCAACATTGTGCTCAATGACCACGTCGCTGATCAGATCGACCTTGCCAGTGTGCTGAATTGCTGTCTGACGCTGACCCGGGCCGACGCTGCGTTTGCAGAAACCATACGGGAATGGGGCTTTGTTGACAGCGAGGGTGGCCGGGTGTGGCGGGGTGATATCGCTGGCCCGGATCGTTTGCGTTTTCTTGGTGTGCTGTCGCGCTATGCAGCGCTGATAAAAGGGATTGAACTCGCCGATAGCCAGAAAGAAGGTAGTGCGGATGTACAGGCACGTATTGTTTAGCTGTTTTGTTCTCGCGCTCACCGCGTGTACGCCGGATGAGGTGACCGGGCCCGGCGAAATACGCTGGGACCGGGAAGTGTGTGCACGCTGCAGTATGGCGATCGGTGACCGCAGCTTTGCAGCGCAGGTGCGCGGCGCGGCGGCCGGTGAGCGTACACGTCTGTACAAGTTCGATGATATCGGTTGTGCGGTGATCTGGCTGGAGCAGCAGGTCTGGAAAAATGATCCGCGTACCGAGGTGTGGGTGATGGACCACCGTAACGGTGAATGGCTGGATGCGCGCAGGGCGGCTTATGTCAAGGGCAGGATCAGCCCGATGAATTATGGACTCGCTGCCCAGGCCGATGTGGCCGGCGACGTACTCGATTTCGAACAGGCAAAAACCTACATTATGACGGCTGAAAAGCAACGCCATTTACACAATGGGCACAAGCCGGCGGGGCAGGAATGAATCATTTGTTGCTGGCAGCACGAACAGACATCAGTGAATCACTGCGTTCGCGCTGGTTCATGGTATACACGCTGGTCTTCGGCGGCATCATCGTTGCGCTGTTCGTTTCAGGACTGACGGAATCGCGGGTGATGGGTTTCAGCGGGCTTTCCCGTGTCCTGGTGACCTATCTGCAGATAACCATGGCGATTCTGCCGGTGTTCGTGCTGATTACAACGGTGCGCTCGGTTGCCGGTGACCGTGAAGCGGGCGTGTTTGAATATATGCTGTCGCTGCCGGTGAGTCTGTCGGCCTGGTACTGGGGGAAAATGCTGGGTCGATTCTTCGTGGTGTTTTTACCGGTTGTCCTGGCGATGTTTGCGGCCGTGTTCTGGGGGCTGGGCAAGGCTATCGAAATACCCTGGGTGCAGGTCGCCTATTACACCGGCTTCCTGCTGTCGCTGGCCTGGTGCTTTCTGGGTATAGGCATGCTGGTATCGACGCTCGCGCGCACATCCGACGTGGCGACCGGGATTGCCTTTATCATCTGGTTGGTATTGTTGCTGTTCATGGATTTGATCCTGCTGGGACTGCTGGTCCGCCAGGGCATGCCGTCGGAGTCCGTTATCCTGCTCGCATTGTTCAATCCGATGCAGGTATTCCGTACTGCTGCAATGATGTTGTTCGATCCGCATCTGGTCTTGCTTGGGCAGTCTGCCTATGTGATCCTCGATAATTTCGGGCAGCTTGGTTACAGGGCCTGGGCACTGGCTTATCCTGTTGTTCTTGGTTCGGTTTGTGCCTGGGCGGGCTATAGCGTTTTCAAACGCAGCGATCTGCCCTGACAGGCGTGAAAATCTTCAGCCATGGCCGGATTTCCAGCCGATCTCCTGATAGCCGGACTTGAAGCCGACTATCGTTCCGTGGTTTGATCTCGGGCAAAATCTCAAATCACGGTCGTGGTACGCTGCTGTTTTGAGATTCGTTTTGTCATATCTATCGGGTACATTGCCTCAGTCCGGAAAGACTCGATGATGAAATGTTTGTGGAGATATTACCGATGAAGATGAATATCAGTCTTCGGCTGTGGCTGTTCCTGCCGATTGTTTACCTGATGGTGTTATCGAAAGCGATCGGCGCTGATGACTGTCCTGAGGACATCAAGGCCATCACCGACAGCGATGCTGAAGTGCCCGTCGAAGTACTGGCTTATCGGGTAAAACCACTGACCCGGTGTGAACTCGAAGCCGAGGCCAGGGCATGGCTGATTCTGCTGCAGCAAAAGGTCAGGGAAATCAGCGATGCCGAAGTGGCGGCGATCTACAAGAAGCAGGAAATAGAAAAAGCCGAGCAGGTTGAAGAGGCGCTGGAGGAGGTAAAGGAAGCCAAGCAGGAAGCCGACCGGGAGGAGGCAAAGGAAGCCGCCGAGGAAGCGACCGAAGCCTTGAAGGAAGCAAAAGAAGTTGAGCAGAAATCCGCCCAGGATGCTTCGCTGCAAAAAGCGATCGAGGCGGCCAAGAGCAAGGCGGAAGAGGAGGGCGAATCGGTTGCGGTTTCCGAGCGCTCAACAGAAGCCAAGGCTGATCTGAAAACCGCGTTGATCAAACACGTCACCGATCTGAGGGCCGAACGAACCGCGTTGATCGACCGTTTCAATGTGGTACTGGCTGAACTGACTGACAAGGGTGGTGACACGGCGGAGTATGACGCCTATGTCAAGTCGGTGTCCGGTATCAAGGTTGATGTGACTGATGCCAGTGCGGCCTGGACGACGGTCACCGGCTGGCTGATGTCAGCCGAAGGCGGGTTCCGCTGGGCCGTGAACATCGTCCAGTTTGTTCTCATCATCGTCATTTTTTTCCTGCTATCGGCAGTCGCTGGAAAGGCCGCGCAAAAGGCGTTGTCCAGATCGACACGAGTCTCTTCTTTATTGCGCGAGTTCCTGGTTATCAGCGCACGTCGCCTGGTCCTGTTCATTGGGCTATTTGTCGGACTGGCAGCCCTTGAAATCAATATCGGCCCGGTGCTGGCTATTATCGGTGCGGCCGGTTTTGTTATCGCATTTGCATTGCAGAATTCGCTGAGCAATTTTGCCAGCGGCATCCTGATGTTGATCTATCGGCCATTTGATGTGAGCGACATGATCAATGTGGCTGGCGTACTCGGCAAGGTCGAGTCGATGAATCTGTTGTCGACACAATTAAGAACGCCGGACAACCAGCAGATTATCGTTCCCAACAACTCGGTATGGGGTGATGTCATTACCAATGTCACCGGCATTACCGAGCGCCGGGTAGACATGGTGTTTGGCATTGGCTACAGCGACGATATCGATAAGGCACAAAAGATTCTGGAAGACATCGTCAACGCGCATGAACATGTATTGAAAGATCCCGAGCCGGTGGTCAAGCTTCACGAACTGGCGGATTCATCAGTCAACTTTATTTGCCGACCCTGGGTCAAGCCTGAGCATTACTGGGATGTCTACTGGGATATCACGCAACAGGTTAAGCGTCGATTCGACGCCGAAGGGGTTTCGATTCCCTTCCCGCAACGCGATGTGCATCTGTATCAGGAAGCAGGTACCACGGTATAGGCTTTTTGAGTGTAGATACCGGATCTGCCGGCTGTGGATACCGTGGTCCGGAATATTGATTATAAAGTCAACAGAGATCGTCGGACGATGCAGCTTTGCCCGGTTTGAACGACATTTGAACAGCAATTTATGCTGTGTTTAAACGTCATCATTCCGGCATGTTTCTAGCTGGAATCCAGTGTCTTAAGCCACTGGAGGCCTGCTTGCGCAGACATGACGATATTATTCCGAACCACAGTGTGGGTGATTAATCCAGGACAAGACTATGCCTGCAAAACGTTACAAGCTGATTACGACCTTGCTTGTTATTGCTGCGTCGATTGCAGCTCTGTTTGTCTGGCTGGGCAGGGAAAAGCCGGTCGACGTGATCGTGAAGAAAGTGGATGTCGGCCGTGTACAGGAAACCGTGGCCAATACCCGTGCCGGCACGATCAAGGCCTGCCGGCGCGCGGGTATATCACCGGCGATCGGCGGGCAGATTTCCCGCTTGCCGGTCAAGGAAGGCGACCTGGTCGAGACGGACCAGGTGTTGATGGAGTTATGGAACGAGGATGTCATGTCCCAACACGAGCTGGCCACCAGCGAAGCCAGGGCGGCGGTGGCACTGGCGAATCAGGCCTGCGTGCTGGCAGAAGTCGCGCAGCGGGAGTCTGAACGGCAGCAGAAACTCAAAAAGAAGAAGCTGAGTTCGGAAGAGGCTGTCGATCGCGCCGATGGCGAAGCACGCGCGCAAAAGGCGGCCTGCAACGCGGCCAAGGCAACCGCACAGGTCAGCAAGGCCAGGCTCAACGTGATCCAGGCCGAACTCGATCGTACGCGCCTGGTGGCACCTTTTTCCGGCGTTGTCGCCGAGGTCAACGGTGAAATCGGTGAGTTCGTGACGCCTTCACCGGTGGGTATTCCAACCCCACCGGCTGTTGATCTTATGGATACCAGCTGTGTTTACGTGTCAGCGCCGATCGACGAGGTGGATGCACCTCGTATTCGTGTCGACATGAAAGCCAATATTTCACTCGATGCCCTGTCGGACGAACTGTTCAGTGGCAGGGTAAAGCGCATTGCACCCTATGTGCTGGAGATTGAAAAACAGGCGCGTACGGTTGACGTCGAAGTGGACTTTGTCTGTCCGGACGACTGCCTGAACATGCTGCCTGGCTACAGCGCCGACGTCGAGGTTATTCTCGACGAACAGGACGATGTTTTGAGAGTGCCGACCGAAGCCGTCCTCGAGGGCAACAAGGTACTGGTATTCACTGCAGACAATCGGCTCGAGCAGCATGAAATCAGGACCGGCCTGAACAACTGGGAATGGACGCAGGTCATCGAGGGGTTGTCGGAAGGCGATGAAGTCGTTGTGTCGGTGGAGCGCGAAGGTGTCGAGGATGGTGTACTGGCCAGGCGAGACACGGATGAATGATGTGCCTGCTCGATGATTGAACTGACAGAAATCCATCGCGATTTTCAGGTGGGCGATCAACAGGTGCATGCACTTGATGATGTCAATCTGACGATCGCGTCGGGCGACTATGTTTCCATCATGGGACCTTCCGGTTCAGGCAAATCAACACTGTTGAACCTGCTCGGGTTACTCGATCGCCCGACATCGGGCAGTTATTACCTGAACGGTCAGGATGTCACATCATTGACCGATATCGAACAGGCGCAGGTACGCAATCGTGAAATCGGTTTTGTATTTCAGATGTTTCATCTGGTGCCGCGGTTGACAGCGGCAGAGAACGTCGAGCTCCCGCTGATACTCGCCGGAATGCCGCCGGATCAACGCAGGGTTAAAGTCGGCAACGCGCTCGGTGATCTCGGGCTGGCCGACCGCAGTCATCACAAACCGGATCAGCTGTCGGGAGGCCAGCGCCAGCGTGTCGCTATTGCACGGGCAACGGTGACAGAGCCGAACGTGCTGCTGGCTGATGAACCGACCGGGAATCTCGATCACAAGTCAGGCATGGACGTGGTTCACATCCTCGAGCAATTGAATCAGCGCGGCATCACCCTGATCATGGTGACGCACGACCCTGAAATGGGTCAGCGGGCCAGGCGCCAGTTACGCATGATAGACGGGCGTATGCAAAGTGATCATCAAAACAAGAGCAGGATTGAACAGGACGATGGCTCTGCATAGTCCGGATATCGCCTGGTTTTCGTGGGGTGCGTTGCGCGGCTATCCTACCCGTACCGTGTTAATGCTGCTCGCGATGGCGATCGGCGTGTCGGCCGTGGTAGTGCTGACCTCGCTGGGTGAGGGCGCGCGCGTGTATGTCATCGACCGGTTCGCCTCGCTGGGAACCAACCTGGTTATCGTGTTCCCGGGGCGCTCGGAAACCGCCGGTATCAATCCGACGACGATGATGGGAGAGACACCGCGCGATCTGACACTGGATGATTCGCTGGCATTGACGCGCAGTTACAAGGTCAGAAGAATTGCGCCGATCAACGTCGGTGCGGCCGAGGTGAGTTTTTCGGGGCGTTCACGCGACGTCGTTGTGATTGGTACCAATCATCAGATGCTGGCGATTCGACACTGGGACTTGTCGCAGGGCAAGTTTTTACCGGCGATCGATCTGGACCGGGCCTCGCCGGTGGCCGTGATCGGCAGCAAGATTCGCGATGAACTGTTCGGCGCCGAGTTCGCACTTGGGGAATGGTTACGCATTGGCGACCGGCGTTTTCGCGTTATCGGGGTGATGGGCTCGAAAGGACGATCGATCGGTGTCGATGTCGAGGAAACCGTCATGATTCCGATCGCGTCGGCCCAGCAAATATTCAATACGTCTTCGGTGTTCCGTATCCTGGTCGAGGCCAAGACGCGCGAGGGCATAGAGCCGGTGAAGCAGTTTATTATCGATACACTGCGACAAAGACACCAGGGCAAGGAGGACGTCACCGTGATCACCCAGGATGCAGTGCTCGAGACCTTCGACCGTATACTCGGGGCGCTGACCTTCGCGGTTGGCGGTATTGCGGCGATCAGTCTGGCGGTAGCGGGAATCCTGATAATGAACGTGATGCTGGTCGCGGTGTCGCAACGCACCGCGGAAATCGGTCTGCTCAAGGCACTGGGGGCTTCACCCCGTCAGATCATTCTGTTGATTCTCGCCGAAGCCATGCTGTTGTCGGTGCTGGGTGCGATCGCGGGTTTTTTACTGGGTCAGCTGGGCAGCTGGTCGATTCGCTATGCTTTTCCCGAACTGCCGGCCTATGCTCCGGTCTGGGCTATCGTGGTTGCGCTCGCAGTGGCGGTGGTCACCGGCCTGGTATTCAGTCTGATGCCCGCGCGTCGTGCCGCGCGCCTGGATCCGGTACTGGCCTTATCCGGCAGGTAAGACGATGCGAACGCGGGATTTTCTCAGTCTGACCGGCACGTCCCTGATTGCCCATCGCCTGCGCAGTTTCCTGACGGCGCTGGGGATCGCAGTGGGGATTGCAGCCGTGGTGCTGCTGACCTCGATCGGCGAGGGACTGCATCAGTTTGTATTATCCGAATTCACCCAGTTCGGTACCCGGCTGGTCAGTATCAACCCCGGCAAGACCACAACCTCCGGTGCCAATGTCGGCGGTTTCGGCACAGAACGCCCGCTGTCGATCGAGGATTCCGAGGCGCTGAAACGTCTGCCATTTGCGCAGGCGGTGGTGCCGCTGGTGCAGGGTAACGCTGAGGTCGAAGCCGACAACCGGCGTCGGCGTACGACGATCTACGGTGCCGGATCGCAGTGGCCGGAAGCCTACAGCATGCGTGTCAAGTCGGGCCGCTTCCTGCCTGATGATGACCCGGTAGCGCCGCGCGCCTATGCGGTACTCGGCAGTAAACTGCGCCAGGAGCTGTTCGGTGAGCGTAATCCGCTGGGGCAGCGTATAACCATCGGTGGCAGCCGCTATCGCGTCATCGGTGTGATGGAGTCCAAGGGAAACGTGCTGGGTTTCGATCTTGATGACACGGTCTATATACCGACGGCGAGGGCGCTGAGCCTGTTCAACAAGGATACGCTGTTCCAGATTGATATGCTGTACAAGGAGGGTACGTCGGTCGATACCGTGGTCGATGGCGTAAGCAAGTTGCTGGAAGACCGGCACGGCAAAGATGATTTCACCATCACCACCCAGCAGCAAATGCTGGATGTACTCGGCCAGGTGCTGGACGTGCTGACCTTTGCGGTCGCCGCGATCGGCGGTATTTCGTTGCTGGTGGGCGCCATCGGTATTGTCACGATCATGACCATCGCGATCAAGGAGCGTACCAATGAGATCGGCTTGCTGCGCGCCCTGGGTGCAAAGCAATCCCAGGTGCTCAGCCTGTTTCTGGGCGAAGCCATCGTGCTGGCCGCGATCGGCGGTCTCAGTGGCCTTGCGCTGGGAATTGGCATCGCACAGCTGTTGCATCTGGCATTGCCGGCATTGCCGGTCCATACACCGATGCTGTACGTGGTGCTGGCCGAAGTCATTGCGGTGATGATCGGTCTGCTCGCTGGCGTATTGCCGGCGCGGCGCGCAGCCTTGCTCGATCCGGTGGATGCGCTGCGATCGGAGTAAGGGCGCGGGGGACAGTATACTTATTTCACCGGCCCGGACGTGAATCCTGCTGACATCAACACGCAAATGCTTCGTTGGTTTTCCGCTGAATTAGCGAGAAATAAGTATACTGTCCCCGTATAGTCGTATACGCCCGCATTGGGTAGGCTTTTTTGATATGATTCGCCCCCAGCGCGTGCGAGAGTGGCGGAATTGGTAGACGCGCTGGATTTAGGTTCCAGTGTCTTTGACGTGAGAGTTCGAGTCTCTCCTCTCGCACCAGATTATCAATTAAATCATTAAGTTTTGAGGTTATTATGCAGGTGTCAGTCGAAGCGGGTGAAGGTCTCGAACGCAAGCTGAAAATACATATTCCTACTGAGACGGTAGAACAGCAGGTTGAGAGCCGGCTCAAGTCAATGCTGCCACGGGTGAAAATCGACGGTTTTCGTCCGGGCAAGGTGCCGCTGAAGGTCGTCAAGCAGCACTATGGTGACCAGGTGTTCCAGGAGGTCGCCGGTGAACTGATACAGAACTCGTTCCGCGATGCGCTGACCCAGGAAAACCTGAATCCGGCGGGTGATCCTTCGATATCGACTGACGGTATCAAGCAGGGCGAACCGCTCGAGTTTACCGCCACCTTTGAGGTTTATCCTGAAGTCGAACTGGCGCCGGTTGCCGGTATGAAACTGGAGAAGATCACCTCGGCTGTCACCGATGCCGACATCGACAATATGATCGAAACCCTGCGTAAGCAGCGTTCCGGATGGACCGTGGTCGAGCGTGCCGCGGCGGATGATGACCGTGTCGTGATCGATTTCAAGGGCATGGTCGACGGCGAAGCCTTCGATGGTGGCAGTGCCGAGGATGTCCCTGTGGTGATTGGCTCCGGTGCGATGATTCCAGGTTTCGAACAACACCTGAAGGGTCTCAAGGCTGGCGATGAAAACAGTTTCAAGGTCAATTTTCCGGATGATTACAAGGCGGAGCATCTGGCCGGTACGGAAGCTGAATTTGCGGTCGTGGTTAAAACTGTCGAAGAGTCCGCGCTACCTGAGGTCGATGAGGAGTTTGCCAGGGGATTTGGCGTCGAAGACGGTAATGTCGAAAAATTACGTGAAGACATTCGCGGTAACATGCAACGCGAACTGGATAACCGCTTGCGCACCGAAATAAAGAACGCAGTGATGGAGCAGCTGATCGAGAACAACCCCATCGATGTGCCTGCAGCAATCGTCCAGCAGGAAGCGGAAACCCTGCAGAAACAGACGGCAACCCAGTTGCCCGGTTCGGAACAGGCGGTCGAAGCCTACATGGACGATGCAACTCGCCGGGTAAAATTGGGTCTGATACTGGCAGAAGTAGTAAAAACCGCCGCTATTCAGCCTGATGCTGAAAAGGTCCGCGAACGGGTCGAATCCATGTCGAAAGATTATGAAGACCCGGATGAGTTTGTCCGCTATTATCAGAGTAACCCGCAGTTGTTGAGAGGCATCGAAACGCTGGTAATGGAAGACATGGTGGTCGACTGGATTGTCGATCAGGCCGAGGTGACTGAAACTGAACGATCATTTGATGATCTGATGAACGCGGCGGTATAAATCAGCTATAACTTAGCTGTAACAAAAACAATACACAGGTAACAGAAATGCAGCATAAAGATCAGTCAGAAGGTGCGCTGAATACCAGGGCGCTGAACTTGATTCCAATGGTCGTTGAGCAGACTTCACGCGGTGAACGCTCTTACGATATTTATTCACGTTTGCTCAAGGAACGGGTCATTTTTGTCGTCGGCCCGGTCGATGACCACATGGCTAATCTGGTTGTAGCCCAGCTGCTTTACCTGGAATCCGAAAACCCGGACAAGGACATTTCACTCTATATCAACTCGCCCGGCGGGGTAGTCACTGCAGGTCTGGCCATCTATGACACCATGCAGTTCGTCAAACCGGACATCAGTACCCTGTGTGTCGGTCAGGCGGCCAGTATGGGTGCTGTACTCCTGGCCGGTGGCAGCAAGGGCAAGCGTTATTGCCTGCCGCATTCGCGCGTCATGATTCATCAGCCGCTGGGTGGTTTTCAGGGGCAGGCGTCGGATATCGATATCCATGCGCGCGAGATCCTGAAGATCCGTGACCAGCTGAACAAGATTCTATCTGAACATACCGGCCAACCTATTGAAAAGATTGGGGAAGACACCGAGCGTGATAATTTCATGAGCAGCTCGGATGCGGCCGAGTATGGCATCATCGACGAAGTGCTCGATACCCGCGCCTGAGCGGCCAAAACACGGTCCGAATGGCCGGATTTTGACGTTTTATAATAAAAAAACCGCGATTTTGTCGGCAAATGCCTGATGAAATTATCGAATTGGGCTATTGTCTAAATAACATCCTTTCCGTCGGAAAAACTTGCAAGCGCTATTCGAAATTGGCAAGGTAGACTTGTAGCCAAAATGAAGGGGTATTCATGAGCGACGACAATAACCATTCAGGCAACGATACGGAGAAATTGCTGTATTGCTCGTTCTGTGGAAAAAGCCAGCATGAAGTGAAGAAACTGATTGCCGGGCCTTCGGTTTATGTCTGTGATGAATGTGTCGAGCTCTGTAATGACATCATCCGCGAGGAGATGGAAGAGGAGTCTACCACCGCGATCCGTAAACTGCCTACCCCGCAGGAAATCAACGCCATTCTCAACGATTATGTGATTGGCCAGGAACGTGCCAAGAAGGTACTATCCGTTGCCGTCTACAATCACTACAAGCGCCTTGAGGTCAAGCACAAGAAAGACGATATCGAGCTTTCGAAAAGCAATATTCTGCTGATCGGCCCGACCGGCTCGGGCAAGACCCTGCTGGCGGAAACCATGGCGCGCCTGCTGAATGTCCCGTTCACGATCGCCGACGCGACTACTTTGACCGAGGCCGGTTACGTTGGTGAGGATGTCGAGAACATCATCCAGAAGCTGTTGCAGAAATGCGACTACGATGTTGAAAAGGCGCAGACCGGTATCGTCTATATCGATGAAATCGACAAGATTTCACGCAAGTCGGATAACCCCTCCATAACCCGTGACGTGTCCGGTGAAGGCGTGCAGCAGGCACTGCTGAAGCTGATCGAAGGCACAATTGCTTCGGTACCGCCCCAGGGTGGACGCAAGCATCCGCAGCAGGAGTTTCTGCAGGTTGATACCGCAAAAATCCTGTTCATCTGTGGCGGTGCATTTTCGGGTCTCGACAAGGTCGTCAGGGACCGCTCCGAGAAGAGCGGAATCGGATTCGGTGCCCAGGTTCGCAGCAAGGACAATCAAGTCAGCGCTTCCGAAGTACTCACCAATCTCGAAGCGGATGACCTGATCCAGTATGGCCTGATTCCCGAATTCGTCGGCCGCCTGCCGGTGGTTGCGACTCTCGAGGAACTTGATGAGGATGCGCTGGTCACAATCCTGAAAGAACCCAAGAACGCACTCGCCAAACAGTATTCGAAAATGATCGAAATGGAAGGCTGCGAACTCGAATTGCGCGATGATGCGCTCAAGGCAATCGCAAGGAAGGCGATGCAGCGCAAAACAGGTGCTCGAGGCCTGCGTACCATTCTCGAGAATGTACTGCTCGATACCATGTATGACCTGCCGTCGCAGGAAGATGTCACCAAGGTGGTCATCGATGAGTCTGTCATTGAAGGGGTCAACAAACCCTTCCTCGTTTATGAAGGCGGCGACAGCCTTCAGGCGTCACAAGAATAATAAGAGCGCGGGCGTGAAGACTTGAAAGTCTTCGGATCCGACCACATAAACAGGGAAACAACCATTTGAGGCACTTATGGCCACATCTACTGATCAAAACGATTTGAATTCACCTGCATCTGAAGTTCCTGTCTTACCGCTGAGAGACGTTGTGGTCTATCCACACATGGTAATCCCCCTGTTTGTCGGCCGTGAGAAATCCATCCAGGCGCTCGATGCCGCGATGCAGGATAACAAGCAGATTCTCCTTGTGGCCCAGAAAAGTGCTGATATCGATGAGCCAACGGTCGACGATGTGCATGAGATCGGCACTATGGCGACAATCTTGCAGCTCCTCAAGTTACCGGATGGCACCATCAAGGTGCTGGTTGAGGGCGTACAGCGTGCGCGAGTTATTAACCTCAGAGATGGTGATGAATTTTTCGTTGCCGGCTACACCCTGCTCGAAAACGAAATGGCAATTGATGACAAGGAGCTGGATATACTGTCACGTTCAATCCTGGGTGCATTCGATCAATACGTAAAACTGAACAAGAAAGTACCGGCAGAAATACTCACTTCACTTTCCGGCATCGACGAACCTTCGCGAATGTCAGATACCATTGCCGCGCACATGTCATTAAAACTCGATGAAAAACAGAAAATTCTCGAGATCGTTGACGTGCATGAAAGGCTGGAATACCTGATGCGATTGATCGATGGCGAAATCGATTTGCTGCAAATCGAAAAACGTATTCGTGGCCGCGTCAAGCAGCAAATGGAAAAGAGTCAGCGCGAGTACTACCTCAACGAACAGATGAAAGCCATTCAGAAGGAACTGGGTGACATGGAAGATGCGCCGAATGAAATCGAGGAGCTGGAACAGCGCATCGAAAAAGCGGGCATGTCAAAGGAAGCCAAGAAAAAGGCAACCAATGAACTCAACAAGCTGAAGATGATGTCACCAATGTCGGCTGAAGCGACGGTGGTGCGTAATTACATCGACTGGCTGGCGGATTGTCCGTGGAAGAAAAAATCCAAAATCAGTAATGATTTGAGCAAGGCCGAAAAGGTGCTCAATGACGACCATTATGGTCTGGAGAAAGTGAAGGAACGCATCCTCGAATACCTGGCCGTGCAGCAGCGCGTGAAAAAACTGAAAGGACCGATCCTCTGTCTGGTCGGGCCCCCGGGTGTGGGTAAAACCTCACTGGGTCAATCCATTGCGCGCGCCACCAATCGTAAATACACCCGCATGGCTCTGGGCGGTGTTCGTGACGAATCCGAGATTCGCGGACATCGCAGGACCTACATCGGCTCACTGCCCGGCAAGGTGATTCAGAACCTGAGCAAGGTGGGAACACGCAATCCGTTGTTCCTGCTCGATGAAATCGACAAGATGGCGGCTGATTTCAGGGGCGACCCTGCGTCGGCGTTGCTTGAAGTGCTCGATCCGGAGCAGAACCATACCTTTGCGGATCACTACCTTGAAGTGGATTTCGATTTATCGGATGTGATGTTTGTTGCAACGGCCAACAGTATGAATATTCCTGCGGCGCTGCTCGATCGCATGGAAGTAATACGTCTGCCGGGCTATACCGAAGATGAAAAGGTGGCAATCGCGCGTAACTATCTGTTGCCGAAGCAGATGGAGAACAACGGTCTGAAGGATAACGAGTTGCAGGTCAGTGATTCGGCGCTTCGCGATATCGTTCGCCTGTACACGCGTGAAGCGGGTGTACGCAGCCTCGAGCGTGAGATTGCCAAGATCTGCCGCAAGGTGGTGAAGAGTGCCGTGCTCAAACCCACGGAGAAAGTTACGTCGGTGACATCACGCAACCTGGAGAAATACCTGGGTGTACACCGTTTCCGCTACGGAGAGGCTGAAGAAGATGATCAGGTTGGCCTGGTCAACGGTCTGGCCTGGACAGAAGTGGGCGGTGAACTGCTGACTATTGAATCCGCTGTGATGCCTGGCAAGGGCAAGCTGTCATTCACCGGTCAACTCGGTGATGTCATGCAGGAGTCGATTCAGGCAGCGATGACTGTGATGCGAAGCCGTTCTGCCTCACTGGGCCTGGAACCGGATTTCCAGGATGATATTGATATCCATATTCATGTACCTGAAGGTGCGACACCGAAAGACGGTCCGAGTGCAGGTATCGGTATGTGCACGGCCATCGCCTCTGTACTCACCGGAATTCCGGTGCGCGCCAATGTCGCGATGACGGGAGAAATTACACTGCGTGGTGAAGTGCTTCCTATCGGTGGTCTGAAGGAGAAGCTGCTTGCGGCACACAGGGCCGGTGTCAAGACGGTGCTGATACCGGAAGAGAACAGAAAGGACCTTACCGAGATGCCGAAGAACATCATGGCCAAGCTCGACATCAAACCTGTGCGCTGGATTGACCAGGTACTCGAGGTGGCATTGCAGAAAATGCCGACTCCACTTGAAGAAAAGTCGGCAAGTGACAGAAAAGCAAGTAATCAGGGAAAGGGCAAAAAGAGCAGGGATAGCCTTCGCCACCATTAAGCATTAGTGCCCGCAAAAAAACACAGGCCGGAGTGAGAACTCCGGCCTGTGTTTTTTTGCGCAAAATCGCCATTTTTCCCTGAAATTAAGCAGTTTTTTTATGCGTAATCGTTGACACAACGCGCCGCAGGCTGGTATAAAAACACAGCTTTTTACATCTACGGTGTTTACACTGCCTGGATATAAAGGGACAAATAATAATAACTGTGGATGAATATCTATAACTACTTACAACACCTTATGGGAATCACTATCAATGAATAAATCCGAACTGATTGATGCTGTTGCTGATGCAGCAGATTTGTCGAAAGCTGACTCAGCACGCGCACTTGATGCAGTAATTGGTGCTATCTCGAATGCACTGAAATCTGGTGATCAGGTCAGTGTAGTTGGGTTTGGTACTTTTCTTGTTCGTCAGCGTGCAGCGCGTACCGGCCGTAACCCTCAAACAGGCGCAGAAATCCAGATTGCAGCGGCAAACGTACCGGCATTTAAGCCTGGCAAAGCGCTGAAAGATACCGTAAACTAGCGCGCTCTTTCAGTAGGGGTGCTTAGCTCAGCTGGTAGAGCGTCGCCCTTACAAGGCGAATGTCGGGGGTTCGATCCCCTCAGCACCCACCAAATGGAGCGGTAGTTCAGCTGGTTAGAATACCGGCCTGTCACGCCGGGGGTCGCGGGTTCGAGTCCCGTCCGCTCCGCCAAATATTTCATACAGCGAACCACGTACGGGTTTTCGTTTCATCGATGACCCGGGTGGTTTTTGCTGTTTATCACAATCTGTATAATCAGGGCTCAATTTACACAAGAGTAATCTAAGTCATGTTGCAGGCAATCAACGATCGTATCAAGGGCTGGTTAGGTGGACTGGTAATCATCATGATTACCATACCGTTTGCGTTCTGGGGTATCGAGTCCTACCTGGGCGGCGGTGGCAAGCAGTTTGCCGCGGTGGTCAACGGTGAGGAAATACCCGTGTTTCAGTTCGATAATGCCTACTCGAATCAGCTCGCCCGGTTGAATCAGCAATTCGGCAGTGCCTTGCCTTTCAGCAACCAGCAGATCAAAACCCAGGTTCTGGATCAGCTGATCAACGCCGTCGTACTGGAAGACAACAGTTACTCTTCAGGTTACCGGGTATCGGATTCGAGTCTGAAACAGAACATAGCGGCCCTGTTCACCCGTGATGGCAAGTTTGACAGGGACTATTTCGAGAACGTGGTCGCCTCTAACGGTATGACGGTCAGCCAGTACGAGACCCGCCTGAGAAACGAATTGCGGGTGGTGCAAAAACAGAATGCGATTCTCGCATCGGCGATACTGAGCGACGAAGAAGCGCGCCAGCTTGCCGAGCTTACACAGCAGGAACGCGAAATTCGCATGATCAAATTCAAGGTTGACTCCGAATCTGACGAAATCGTTGTTACGGACGAGGAAATCGAGGATTACTACAATACCAATTCGGTGAATTACATGACGCCGGAAAGGGTCAGTGTCGAGTATGTTGAAATCATCAGCGATGATCTGGCCGACAGTGTTGATGTCGACGAAGACAGAATCACCGAAATGTATGAAGACTACAGACGTAGCATGCAGAAAAAAGAGGAACGCAAGGCGCGCCATATCCTGGTGCAGCTCGGTACTACCGAAGCCAAAAGCAAGGATGCATTGATGCCTCGCATGGAAGAGATACGCCAGCGGTTGAATGACGGCGAATCATTTGAGGACCTCGCAAAGGAATATTCCGAAGATCCGGGCTCGGCAAAACAGGGTGGTGACCTCGGCTGGGTGGCGACAGGCGAAATGGTGAAGTCATTTGAAGACACACTGTTCAGCATGAACAAGGGTGAAGTCAGTGACGTCGTGGAAACGCAGTTTGGATTGCACCTGATAAAACTCGATGATGTACGGACGCCTGAGGTGCAAACGCTGGCGGAAAAGCGCGGTGAATTCGAGCATGAGCTCAAGCAGGATGTAATCAGCAGCATGTTCTATGACGTTTCCGAAAATATGGCGGTTACAGCCTATGAGAACCCGGACAGTCTCGATGCAGTGGTTGACGCAATCAACAAGCAGCCGAACAAGACGGAATTGTTCACGCGGGACGCCGGCAGCGGAATAGCGGACAACCATAAATTCCGGACAGCGGCATTTTCTTCTGCGGTGATCGAGCAGGGCCTGAACAGCGACATCATTGAGATTTCTCCGACGCATGTCGCTGTGTTGCGTATGCTCAAGCACGAACCGGCCAGTAAAAAACCGCTCGAGGAAGTCAGGGCGGACATCGAAGAGGTCCTTCGACTTAAAGCTGCGCATAACAGGACGATGGCCGCTGCAGAAGAGGCCAGGAATAAAATCACTGCAGGCGCATCCGCAGAAAGTGTACTGGCACAGGGCCAGGTGGTGGAAAGCCCGGTCACGGTCAAGCGTACCGACTTGAGGGATGTTGATGCAATGGTGGTCAGTGCGGCGTTTCAGATGCCCTATCCGCAAGAGGGCAAACCGTCCGTTCAGGTCGTCAACCTGGGATCGGGTGACATAGCCCTGGTTTTGCTCGACAAGGTTTCAAAACCCGACGAGGTAACCAGGGAACAAATTGACGCAATCAAGCAGCAGCGAAAAAATGACATCGCCAACGCGGATTTCGATTCTGTGCTTGCGACAATCAAGGATGCTGCTGAAATACAACGCAATACCGACCTGCTTCAATAAACTGTTAATGTCCTAGCAGGCGCATAATGAAATTCTTTCGTTTGGCCCTGCACTGGCAGATATTCATCGCTTTGATACTGGCCGTTCTGGTCGGTATTTTTGCTGACTCGGCAACGACACTGTTCGGTCTTTCACTGACCTCCATATTCAATTTTATCGGCACATTGTTCCTCAATGCGTTGAAGATGCTTATCGTGCCGCTGATCATGTCATCGATCATCGTCGGCATGATGGAGATACAACCGGATACACTGGGACGGCTCGGATACAAGACTCTGATTTATTATGCAGCCAGCAGTCTGGTCGCGATTCTGATCGGCCTGATGGTGGTAAATCTGTTCCAGCCCGGCATTGCCGACGGCGAACCCGTTCGCGAACTGGTCGGGCTTTCTGCCGAGACTGACGATGTTGTTCAGAGTGTCGAAGGCAAGGGAACGGGTGATCTGGCAGAGGTCTTCATTCGTATGATCCCGCCCAATATCGTCTCGGCGGCCGCAGAAGGAAAAATGCTGGGTCTGATTTTCTTCAGTCTGCTATTTGGCTTCTTCGTATCTCGCGTCAAGGGGAAGCCGGGAGATACACTGAAAAATTTCTGGAACGGCCTGCTTGATGTGATGATGCAGATGACCGAATGGGTGATGATGTTTGCACCTGTTGGTGTATTTGCCCTGGTTGCCAAGGTGCTGATGACCTCGGGAATGGATGCGTTCAGGCCGCTGGCTGTATTCTTCTTTACTGTTCTGATTGCGCTGGGCATACATCTTCTGCTGGTGATGCCGTCGGTGCTTCGATTCATTGCCAGGGTCAGGCCGGCGGCGCACTTCAGGGCGATGATGCCCGCACTGTTAACCGCATTTTCAACCAGTTCTTCTTCGGCTACCTTGCCGATCACCATCGATTGTGTTGAAAGACGTGCGGGCGTTTCCAACCGCGTTAGCGGCTTCACGCTCCCGTTGGGCGCTACCGTGAATATGGATGGCACAGCTTTGTATGAATGCGTGGCGGCAATGTTTATCGCGCAGGCCTACGGGCTTTCTCTGGATTTCACCACCCAGTTCACCATCGTGCTGATTGCGTTATTGACGTCGATTGGCGTGGCCGGCATTCCCTCAGCCAGCCTGGTCGCGATCACCATTATACTGGCGGCGATCGGCCTTCCCGCTGAAGCGATTGGTATGATCCTGGTAGTCGACCGGGTACTGGATATGTGCAGGACGGCGGTGAACGTGTTCAGCGACTCGGTCGCTGCAGTGACCATCGCGCGCCTGGAGGGAGAAGAAACGAATCTGACAATGAAAAATTAATAATGAATAATTAATAGTGAATAATGAAAACAATCTAAGCGCCGGATGGCGAGATATTTATCCTTCTTTCGCTATTATGACCTGTAAATCCGGATAATGAAGGCTACATCATACTGTTAATTATTCATTGTTAATTATTAATTATTCCTTCGTGTTTCCCATCAGCCCGGCGGTGTGATAGCCGGCATCAACATAGATCACTTCACCGGTGATGCCGCTGGCAAGGTTGGAACACAGGAAGGCGGCTGTATCGCCGACTTCTTCGATGGTGACATTGCGGTGCAGCGGGGCGCTTTGTTCGACGTGCTCGAGAATCTTGTTAAAGCCGGAAATGCCCTTTGCCGCCAGTGTCTTGATCGGGCCGGCAGATATCGCATTGACCCGAATGCCTTCCGGTCCCAGGGAATGTGCCAGGTAGCGCACATTGGCTTCGAGGCTGGCCTTTGCCAGACCCATGACATTGTAGCCCGGGAATGCACGCACAGCGCCTAGATAACTCAGCGTCAGGATCGAGGCATCCTCTCGGTTTTGCATCATGTGACGACCCGCCTTGGCAATCGCGGCGAGCGAATATGAGCTGATGTCGTGCGCCTGATTAAAGCCGTCCCGTGTCAGGTTGTCGAGATAGTCACCTTCGAGCATCTCCTTGGGTGCAAACGCCACTGAATGAATGATGATGTCGACTGATTCCCAGAAATCATCCAGGTGTTCAAATACCGCTTCGATATCATCATCGTTTTCGACATCGCAGGGGAGCACGATATCAGAGTCGCACTCACCGGCAAGTTTCTCGACGCGCTCACGCAAGCGCTCACCCATGTAGGTAAATGCCAGATCCGCGCCTTCGCGGTGCATGGCCTTGGCGATTCCCCATGCGATGGATCGATTACTTGCAACGCCGAATATAAGCGCGCGTTTACCACTCATAAAGCCCATATCGGTTACTCCCCAATTAAAAGTGCTGTAAACTTGGACGGCCTAATGTTAGGCGGATTTTACAGCGAAAAGCAACAATAAAATCATGCGACGCTGGTTACGCGTTCTATATCAGAAATTATTCTTCTGCCTCCTGCTTCTGTTTCAGATTTCCGGGGTTCAGGCGGTTCCCGCGATGGGGATGGGCTATGAGCCAAAGTATCCGCCGGAATTCAACCATTTCGATTATGTTGACCCGGATTCAGAAAAAGGCGGTGAAATCACGCTGTATGGTCTGGGTACGTTTGACAGCCTCAATCCGTACCTGCTCAAGGGCCTGTCAGCAGAGGGGCTGGGTTCTCTGGTGTTCGAGAGTTTGCTGGAAAAGAGCCTCGATGAACCCTTCAGCATGTATGGCCTGATCGCTGAAGATTTCTATCTGGCGGAAGACGGGCTCTCGGTGACCTTTCACATCAATCCAGAGGCGCGGTTTTCCAATGGCAGGTCGATCACTGCTGAAGATGTAAAATTCTCCTTCGATACCCTGATGAGTAAGGCGGCGCATCCACAGTTCAGGGTGTACTACGGAGACGTTGAGTCAGCGGAGGTCATCGATGAACTGACCGTGCGGTTCCATTTCAAAAACACAAACCGTGAACTGCACATGATTGTCGGCGAGATACCGATATTCGCCAGGGAATGGCTGGGCTCCGAGCCTTTTGACAAGGTCGATGATGTGCCGCCCATCAGCTCGGGCCCCTACCTGGTTGACGGATACGAGCGTGGGCGCTTTATCCGTTACCGGAGAAACCCGGATTACTGGGCGAAGGATCTGCCGGTACGCAAGGGCATGTATAATTTTGATACCGTCACTTACAAGTATTACAAGGATTCGACGATTGCACTGGAAGCGTTCAAGGCGGGTGAGTTTGACTTCTTTTTCGAGAACTATTCGAAACGCTGGGCACGCTCCCATGTTGGCCCGAAGTACGATTCCGGCGAAATATTAAAGACGGAACTGGCGCACAGCAACAATGCCGGCATGCAGGGATTTGCCTTTAATATGCGGCGCGAGAAATTTCAGGATCCCCGTGTACGCAGGGCGCTGACACTGGCGTTTGATTTCGAGTGGTCGAACAACCAGCTTTTCTACAACCAGTATGAGCGTTGTGACTCGTATTTCAGTAACAGCGAGTTGGCCTCATCCGGTTTGCCCGAAAGCAAGGAACTGGAGTTGCTTGAGCAGTATCGCGATGATCTGCCGGCTGCAGTATTCGACAAGGAATGGTATCCGCCGACGACGAACAGCGAAATTTCGTTAAGAGACAACCTGAAACAGGCGCGCGATTTGCTGGCCGAGGCTGGCTGGACAGTACGGGACGGTGTTCTGAAGAATGCGCAGGGGGAGGTGTTTGAGATCGATGTTCTGCTGGTTCAGAAAGGCTTTGACCGGATATTCGCACCTTATGCGCATAATCTGAAAAAGCTGGGTATCGATATGAACTACCGTACTGTTGATGACTCGCTTTACAAGCGCAGGCTCGACAAATTTGAATTTGATATGGTGGTGACCAGTTTTCCGCAGTCGGTGTCTCCGGGTAATGAACTGATGAACATGTTCCATTCTCAGGCGGCCGAAATGGAGGGTTCGCGTAATCTGCCCGGGATTGCCGATCCGGTTGTCGACGCCTTGATTGGCAGGATCATCAATGCAGAGGATCGTGGACAACTTATAATAGCCGCGCATGCGCTAGACCGGGTGATGTTGCATGGTGAATACCTGATGCCAAACTGGTATATCGACGCGCATCGCATTGCCTATCGCGACAAGTTCAACATGCCCGACACACTGCCGTTGTATTTTGAACCGGTATCGTGGCTCTTGAAGACATGGTCGGCAAGAAAGAATGAATAACGAATAATGAAAACCTGTTGTTACTGTAATGAAATGAAAATGCGCTGGTGTGATGTGTTAATTATCTATTTTTCATTCTTCATTTTTAATCAATAGTTTATATGTTTGCCTATATTTCAAAACGTCTGCTGTTGATGATACCGACGTTGATCGGGGTGATGCTGATCACTTTCCTGGTGACCCAGTTTGTACCCGGTGGGCCGGTCGAGCAGCTGGTCAGCCAGCTGGAAGGCCGATCTGCGCAGGGTGAGGCAAGCACCGGCGCGAGAGGCCTGTATCGAGGCGCACACGGCCTGGATCCGGAGCATATCGAGGAAATCAGGGCCCTGTACGGATTCGATAAACCGGTGCATCAGCGTTTCTTCACCATGATGAAGAACTACCTGAGCTTTGAGTTTGGTGAAAGCTATTTTCACAACCGTTCGGTGATGGAGCTGATCATTGACAAACTGCCGGTCTCCATCAGTCTTGGTATGTGGACCTTCTTCATTGTTTATCTTACCTGCATACCGCTTGGAATAGCCAAGGCGGTCAGGGATGGCAGCGTATTTGACGTCGCTACCAGTACCTTGATACTGATCGGCTATTCAATCCCCGGATTCGTTCTTGGCATCACGCTGCTGGTGCTGCTCGGTGGCGGCAGTTTTCTCGATATATTCCCGCTGCGCGGCCTGGTTTCTGATAACTGGGACACACTGCCATGGTACGAAAAGATACTGGATTATCTATGGCATATGGTATTGCCGATTACGGCATCGGTGATTGGCAGTTTCGCCGTGATGACAATGCTGACCAAAAACAGTTTCCTCGAGGAGATCCGCAAGCAATATGTTTTGACTGCGAGAGCCAAAGGCGTTAGTGAAAACAATGTGCTGTATCGGCATGTGTTCAGAAATGCGATCATTCCGCTGGTTACGGGTTTTCCGGCAGCGTTCATCGGCGCGTTTTTTACCGGCAGTCTGCTGATCGAGACCATCTTCTCACTTGATGGTCTCGGTTTACTCTCCTATGAGTCGGTACTGAAACGTGACTATCCGGTCGTGCTTGGCACCCTGTATCTGTTCACGCTGCTGGGCCTGTTTGCAAAGCTGATGGCTGACATCAGCTACGTGTTGATTGATCCCCGAATTCACTTTGAGTCGGTCGACTAGACGAACGATGGTTGCTGATGACTAACAACGCTACCTTGAATAATGTCCATCTCTCACCGGGCCAGCGGTCGTGGTTGCGTTTCAAGGCAAACAAACGCGGCTATATCAGTTTGTGGCTGTTTGCGATCCTGTTTTTGCTCAGCCTGTTTGCGGAAGTTCTGTTCAATGACAAACCTCTGATTGTGAGTTATCAGGACGAGCTGTTTTTTCCGTTCATCAAGGCTTACCCGGAGACTGCATTTGGTGGTGATTTTGATACCGAGGCCGATTACTCGGATCCCTATGTGCGTGATCTGATAACAGCAGGTGACAACTGGGTTATCGATCCGCTGATCCACTACAGCTATAACACCATCAACTTCAGATCCGAGTTGCCCAACCCGGCGCCGCCGACCGGGCAAAACCTGCTGGGTACCGACGACCGTGGCCGGGATGTATTTGCAAGACTGGTTTACGGCTTCCGTATCTCAGTGTTGTTTGCTTTCGCGTTGACAGCGATTGGCGTTGTAATTGGTATTCTGGCTGGCGCGGTGCAGGGATATTTTTCGGGCAGGCTCGATCTGATCATGCAACGACTGATCGAGGTCTGGTCATCGATGCCGGAACTTTACCTGCTGATCATTTTTGCCTCGATCTTTCAGCCCAGCATCTGGCTGTTGATCATACTGCTGTCGATGTTTGGCTGGATGGGATTGTCGGATTACGTGCGCGCAGAATTTCTGCGTGGCCGCAATATGGACTATGTACGGGCGGCACGCGCCATGGGCCAGTCCGATGTTGCCATCATGCGCCATCACCTGTTACCCAACAGCATGACCCCGGTAATCACGTTCCTGCCTTTTCGTATCAGCGGGTCCATCCTGGCCCTGACCAGCCTGGATTTCCTCGGTCTCGGTGTGCCGCCAACGACACCCAGCCTGGGTGAGCTGCTGGCACAGGGCAAGGAAAATATCGAGGCCTGGTGGCTTTCGCTCGGCACCTTTATCGTACTGGTCGGCACCCTGATGTTGCTGATCTTTATTGGCGAGGCTTTGCGCGAAGCCATGGACACCAGGAAGCATTGATATGCCAGGCAAACTTATACAGGTCGAGAATCTAAAGGTCACGTTCAGGACGCAGGGTGGCGATATCGAGGCGGTCCGCGGTGTCAGTTTCGAAATCAGTCAATCCGAGAATGTTGCGATTGTCGGAGAGTCGGGTTCGGGCAAGTCGGTGACTGCCTTATCCTTGTTGAAGCTGCATGATCCGAAGCAGGTCGATTACCCGGACGGCAGGATCATTTATGCACAGCGTGATCTGATGCTGGCCAGTGAGGATGAGATGAGAGCGATTCGGGGCAAGGATATCTCGATGATTTTCCAGGAGCCGATGACCTCATTGAATCCGGTTTATCCGGTCGGCGTTCAGATCCAGGAAACACTGAAACTGCACAGGAACATGGACAGGGCTGCAGCCAGGAAAATTGCCATCGATCTGCTCGACAGGGTCGGTATCAGGGAGCCGCAGCACAAGGTTGATTCATTCCCGCATATGCTGTCAGGCGGCCAGCGCCAGCGTGCGATGATCGCGATGGCGCTGGCCTGCGATCCGGTGTTGCTGATCGCCGACGAGCCGACCACGGCGCTCGACGTGACCGTTCAGCAGCAGATTCTTGAGCTGCTGAAAGACCTGCAGCGGGACACGGGCATGTCGGTGCTGTTGATTACGCATGACCTCAATCTGGTGCGCCGTTTTGCCGACCGCGTTTGCGTGATGCACGAAGGTCAGATTGTCGAGCAGGCGAATTCGGCCGAGCTGTTCCGGCAGCCCCGGCACAGCTACACACGGTATCTGCTCGACAGCGAGCCTGAATCGCGTATTGCAGAAATCGAGCCCGGCAAAGATATCGTGATCCAGGCCGAGAATGTTCGTGTCTACTTCCCGATCAAGAAGGGTTTTTTCAAACGCAAGGTGGGTGAGGTCAGGGCCGTCGATGATATCGATGTCACGTTAAAACGGGGTGAAACCCTGGGCATTGTTGGTGAGTCGGGTTCAGGCAAAACGACGCTTGGAATGGCACTATTGAGAATGCTCGATTCAACCGGACAGATACGTTTCAGGGAGCACGTGATTTCCGATTATCGAGAGCAGCAGATGCGGCCGTTGCGGCGCTTCTTCCAGATCGTATTCCAGGATCCGTTTTCCTCGCTGTCGCCGAGAATGACGGTTGAGCAGATTGTCGGGGAAGGCTTGAAGCTGCACTATCCGGAACTGAACAAGACACAGCGTTACGATCGTATTGTGACCACACTGAAAGAAGTGGGCCTGGATGAGAGCGCGTTGTGGCGTTATCCTCACGAATTTTCCGGCGGTCAACGTCAACGTATCGCGGTGGCGCGAACCGTGATTCTGGAGCCGGACGTGATCCTGCTCGACGAACCCACCAGTGCGCTCGACGTTTCGGTACAGAAGCAGGTGTTGAGCCTGCTTTCCGAGCTCCAGGTGAAGCACAAGCTCAGTTATCTGTTTATCAGCCATGATCTGCGCGTCGTGCGTGCCATGTCGCACCGGGTGATCGTGATGCGCGAGGGTAAAGTCGTCGAATCCGGCGCAGTCGCGGATGTTTTCGATAATCCACAGCAAAGTTACACGCAAGAGCTCGCTAAAGCTTCGATTTATCACTAGCCGACGCGCTCGGCTGAGCACACGCTGACCAAAACCATAATGGTTTCAGGCCAATTACCCCGTCAAATACGCAATTAAATCAATGGCCTGCGGTGCTGTGCCGCATCCGGGGCCCGTCCGCTGACCCTGTCCCGAAATAGCTGAGAATATTTTCCGAACAATACTTGACTGTTTTACTGGGTATTTGTACACTAATTCATACTGTTTTAGTCAGGAATTATGAGGTGATTCATGAGACTTTCAACAAAAGGGCGCTACAGTGTTACGGCCATGCTGGATCTGGCGATTCATGACAAGGCTGGCCCGGTGACTCTGGCTGATATATCCCAATGCCAGGGTATTTCATTGTCCTATCTGGAGCAGCTGTTCGCCAAGTTGCGCAAAAGCGGCCTGGTGAAGGGCGTACGTGGACCCGGAGGCGGTTATCGTCTGGCACGTCCAGCCAGTGAAATCAGCATTGGCCAGATTATCAGTGCGGTCGATGAAAGTGTTGACGTAACCCGCTGTGGCGGCAAGGCAGATTGTGACAACGGCGAGGCCTGCCTGACGCACGAGCTCTGGACCGAACTCAGTAAACGGCTGTATGATTTTCTGGATAATATTACGCTGTCACAGTTTGTGGACCGACCGGGAATTCCCGAGCTGTCATTACAGCGCGATAAAATGAACGGACGTTTTATTCTGGCGAGACGTCAGGCTGAAGCGATTTCCCAGGGTATTGTGTAGGGGTGACGGGCTATGGCTTACAGTGAAAAAGTACTTGATCATTATGAAAATCCACGCAACGTCGGTTCATTCAACACGGACGAGGAAAATGTAGGTACCGGCATGGTTGGAGCACCCGCCTGTGGTGACGTAATGAAACTGCAGATCAAGGTTACTGACGACGGTATCATTGAGGATGCGGTATTCAAAACCTACGGTTGCGGCAGTGCGATTGCTTCGAGTTCGCTATTGACCGAATGGGTCAAGGGCAAGTCCCTTGAGGAAGCGAAATCGATCAAGAATACGGACATTGCAGAAGAGCTGGCCCTGCCGCCGGTAAAGATCCACTGTTCGGTACTGGCCGAGGATGCTATCCATGCTGCGATCGAAGACTACAAAGGCAAGCATGACTAACGACATTCTGTGGGATTTGCGGTAAGAAAAAGCCCGCTTAGCGGGCTTTTTTGTGTGCGTTAACATCAAAAGCTATAATACGCACCCTGTTTCGAGATCTACCGAGGTGAACACGTGCTTGAGGCTTATCGTAAACATGTCGCTGACAGGCAAGCTGAAGGCTTGCCACCACTGCCGCTCGACGCCCAGCAGGTCGCTGATCTGGTCGAATTGATCAAGAGCCCGCCAGCGGGTGAAGAAGAGTTCCTGCTCGATCTGCTGGTGAACCGGGTACCGCCCGGCGTAGATCAGGCCGCCTATGTCAAAGCCGCTTTTCTCGCTGATGTTGCCAAGGGGAAGGTTGAGTGCGCGCTGATCGATCGAAATCGCGCCACTGAACTGCTCGGAACCATGCTTGGCGGCTATAACATCCAGCCGTTGATCGAATTACTCGATGATGAAGTGACCGCCGATTCGGCAGCCGCTGCGCTGGCGCATACTCGGCTTATCTACGATGCGTTTCATGACGTTGCGGATAAAGCTGACAGCAACGCCCATGCTGCGCGTGTGCTGCGCTCATGGGCCGAAGCTGAATGGTTCACCACGCTGCCGGCGCTGAGCGAAGAAATTGCCGTCACGGTATTCAAGGTTCCGGGTGAAACCAACACTGACGATCTTTCACCGGCGACAGAAGCGTGGAGTCGGCCGGATATACCGCTGCATGCAAAATCCATGTTGATCAGCAAGATGGATAATCCACTGCAAACGCTGGATGAACTCAAGAAGAAAGGTCATCCGGTCGCCTATGTCGGTGATGTGGTCGGTACCGGCTCGTCACGCAAGTCTGCGATCAATTCCGTGTTGTGGCATATGGGATCCGACATACCCTTTGTGCCGAACAAGCGTGAAGGTGGTGTCGTGCTGGGTGGAAAGATTGCGCCGATTTTTTTCAATACCGCGGAAGACTCCGGGGCGCTGCCGATCGAGTGTGATGTCAGCGGCATGGAAATGGGCGACGTGATTCGTATCCGCCCGTTCGACGGCGTCATACTGAACGAAGCCGGAGAAGAACTGTGCAGTTTCGATCTGCGTCCAACCACACTGCCGGATGAAGTACGCGCGAACGGGCGTATTCCTTTGATCATCGGTCGTGGGCTGACAGAAAGGGCACGCGAGTTTCTCGGTGAAGCACCTACCGACGTATTCCTCAGGCCGGCAGAGGTCGTCGACACGGGCAAGGGTTACACACTGGCGCAGAAAATGGTCGGTCGCGCCTGTGGTGTCGAGGGTGTCCGGCCCGGTGCCTATTGTGAACCGAAGATGACGACCGTTGGATCCCAGGATACGACCGGTGCGATGACACGCGATGAGCTGAAGGAACTGGCCTGTCTGGGTTTTTCGGCGGATCTGGTCATGCAGAGCTTCTGTCATACAGCAGCCTACCCCAAACCGGTGGATGTCAAACTGCAGCACGAGCTGCCTGATTTTATGCAAACGCGTGGTGGTGTCGCGCTGCGTCCCGGCGACGGCATCATTCATTCATGGCTCAACCGGATGATATTGCCTGATACGGTGGGTACCGGCGGTGATTCACACACACGTTTCCCGCTTGGCATCAGTTTTCCGGCCGGATCGGGCCTGGTTGCCTTTGGTGCCGCACTGGGTGTGATGCCGCTGGACATGCCGGAATCGGTGCTGGTGCGTTTCAAGGGCGAAATGCAGCCTGGTATTACCCTGCGTGATCTTGTCAATGCGATTCCTTATGTCGCGATTCAAAAGGGTTTGCTCACCGTCGAGAAGAAAGGCAAGAAGAACGTCTTCAATGGCCGCGTGCTGGAAATCGAGGGACTGCCTGACCTCAAGGTCGAGCAGGCGTTCGAGTTATCAGATGCGTCCGCAGAACGTTCGGCCAATGGCTGCACCATCCACCTGAACAGGGAACCGGTCATCGAATTTCTGAATTCGAACATCACCTTGCTGAAGTGGATGATCGCAAACGGTTACGAGGACCAGCGCACAATTCAGCGTCGTATCAAGGCGATGCAGGACTGGTTACTGGATCCTCAGTTACTCGAAGCGGATGCTGATGCCGAGTATGCAGAAATCATCGAGATCGATCTGAACGAAATCACCGAACCCTTACTGGCATGCCCGAATGATCCTGACGATATCAAACCTTTATCCGAAGTCAGCGGCGACAAGGTCGACGAAGTATTCATCGGTTCATGCATGACCAATATCGGACATTATCGTGCGGCCAGCAAGGTGCTCGACGGAATTACCAGCATGCCGACACGGATGTGGATTGTGCCGCCGACAAAAATGGATGCGCATCAGTTGATGGAAGAAGGCCACTACAGCGTTTTCGGCAAGGCCGGTGCCCGCACCGAAGTGCCGGGCTGTTCGCTGTGTATGGGTAACCAGGCGCGGGTTGCTGACAATGCAACGGTGTTATCGACATCGACTCGCAACTTCCCCAATCGCCTGGGTAATGGTGCCAATGTTTATCTTGCTTCGGCTGAGTTGAGCGCCGTAACCGCGACGCTGGGCTATATACCGACGATGGCCGAGTACATGGATCATATGAAATCCTTTGACGCCGCATCGGCCGATATCTACCGTTACCTCAATTTCGACCAGATACCGGATTACACTGAAATAGCTGATACCGTTACCGTAGAGCTGGCCCAGGAATAGAAAATCTTGAAGGCGCTGATTTTTATTGCGGTCGGCGGCGCAGTCGGGGCGGTACTTCGATACCTGACATCGGTCACCGTCTATGCGTTCATGGGCAGGGGCTTTCCCTACGGCACCCTGTTCGTCAATGTATCGGGCTCTATGCTGATGGGTTTGCTCAGTGTGATGATGCTGGAGCGGCTCGATCTGGGACCGGAGTGGCGCGCGGCTGTACTGGTTGGTGTGCTCGGTTCGTTTACAACTTTTTCAACATTTTCAATCGAAACGCTAAATCTGCTGGAGCAGGGCGAAGTGGTCCGTGCGACGGCAAATATTGTACTGAGCGTGCTGTTATGTCTGGTAGCGGTATGGTCTGGCGTATTGATAGGGCGTCAATTATGAAAGTTACCGTTGCAAGAATATACATTACCGAAGGTAAACACATTCACGAAAAGATCTTTCAGCGTCTGCATGATGAACACAAGGTGCGGGGCGTAACGGTTTACCGGGGAATCACCGGATTCGGCAAATCAGGTGAAACACATTCATCCACCCTGCTCGATGTATCGTTTGACCTGCCTGTTGTCGTCGAGTTTTTTGATGACGAGGACAAGGTCAGAATGGCCCTCGAGGCTATCGCTGACCTGATAACCCCCGGTCATGTGTTAACATTTGCGGCTGATTTTTCCTGAGTGGTTTTAACCGGACATGCTTGATCCCAAACTGATTCGCACTGATATAGCATCCGTCGCTGCGCAACTCAAAAGACGCGGTTATGTTCTTGATGTGTCTGCGATCGAACAACTGGAGTCGAAACGCAAACAGTGCCAGGTGCATACCGAAACGCTGCAAAGCGAACGTAATGCCAAGTCAAAGTCCATCGGCAAGGCAAAAGCCGCGGGCGAAGATATTCAGCCCCTGCTGGATGAGGTTGCCGGTCTGGGAGAGGCGCTGGACAGGGCGAAAGCCGAACTCGGTGAAGTCCAGCAGCAGATGGATGCCATCCTGCTGGGTATTCCGAATCTACCGCATGAATCGGTACCGGAAGGAAAAGACGAAAATGACAATGTCGAAATTCGGCGCTGGAGCGAACCACGCGTATTCGATTTCGAAATAAAAGATCATGTTGATGTTGGTGACGGCCTGGGCCAGCTCGATTTTGAATCAGCGAGCAAGCTGACCGGGTCGCGCTTTGTGGTCATGCGCGGACAGCTCGCAAGGCTGCACCGGGCATTGATCCAGTTCATGCTGGACCTGCATACCGGTGAACACGGTTATGAGGAAGTGTATGTGCCATACATCGTCAACAGTGACAGCCTGCGCGGGACCGGTCAGTTACCCAAGTTTGAAGAAGACCTTTTTTGCGTCGATGCGGAAACCGGCTATTTCCTGATTCCAACAGCAGAGGTCCCGGTCACGAATCTTGCGCGTGGTGAGATACTGGATGCCGATGACCTGCCGCTGAGACTGACCAGCCACACACCCTGCTTCCGTTCCGAAGCAGGTTCTTATGGTAAGGATACCCGGGGCATGATACGCCAGCACCAGTTCGAGAAAGTAGAGATGGTGCAGCTGGTGAAACCGGAGCAGGCCTGGGACGCGCTCGAGGAACTGACAGCTCATGCCGAAACGGTTCTGCAAAAGCTGGATTTGCCGTATCGAGTGGTCACATTGTGCAGTGGTGATATCGGTTTTTCCGCGGCCAAAACCTATGATATCGAGGTCTGGCTACCAGGGCAGCAGGCATACCGCGAAATATCCTCTTGCAGTTGCTTCACTGATTTCCAGGCACGACGCATGCAGGCACGCTGGCGCAATCCCGACACCGGCAAACCCGAACTGGTCTACTCGATCAACGGATCCGGCCTGGCCGTCGGACGTACCCTGGTGGCAATCCTGGAAAACTATCAGCAGGCTGATGGCAGCGTTCCAGTGCCTGATGCACTGAAATCGTACATGAACGGTATAAAAGTACTCCAGTAGAAACAAAACCGCACAGGCGCGGAGTACACAGAGGATGATAATATGTTCTGTGATATTACTTTGAAAAAGACCCCTGTGTACTCAGTGTCCCTGCAGTGAACAAACTTCCAACAAGTCTTTATAGTGCTGAAGCCGTCGCGCGTCTTGATCAGATCGCGATCAAGGACCACGGCATACCCGGTTATACCTTGATGCGCAGGGCAGGGCATGCGGTTCTGGCTGCGTTGCAGCAGCATTATCCGGCTGCCAGATCCATCCTTGTTCTATGCGGTGCGGGAAATAACGCCGGTGATGGCTATGTGCTTGCGCGCCTGGCACAGGCTGGTGGGTTCGATGTGCGCGTGCTTAGCATGATCGATCCCGCCGGTTTGAAAGGTGATGCCAGCCAGGCCTGGCTGCACTGGCGGGAATGCGGTGAAACAGGACTTTATCAGCATGAGCCGGTGATCAATGCCGATATTATCGTTGATGCCCTGCTTGGAACCGGCCTGACACGCGAAGTCGATAACGACTGGAAAACATTGATCGGAAGCGTTAACCGGTCAGGTATTCCGGTGATATCGGTTGACATACCTTCGGGGCTGAATGCGGATACGGGTGTGATTGCCGGTGCTGCTGTCAACGCCAGTCACACCGTCACCTTTATCGGGCTGAAAAAAGGTATGTTCACGGGCAGTGGCAAGGCCTGTAGCGGTGAAATCATTTTTGACAATCTTCAGCTGCCAGAGCAGGCCTATGAATCAGTCAGGGCGGATGCCGAGCTGTTGCATTATCCGTCGCAGTGGTCATTGCCGCCACGTCGGCATGACATCCATAAAGGCAAGAACGGTCATGTTCTGATAATTGGCGGAAATTACGGCATGCCAGGTGCTGTCATTCTTGCCGCGCGCGCGGCTCTGAGATCCGGTGCCGGCCTGGTGTCGGTTTTGACGCGGCCGGATCATATCAATGCTGTGGCGGCAGCGTGCCCTGAAAGCATGGTCCACGGCAGTATCAATGGGGAAATCCATGCGGATTTGCTGGAGAAAGCCGACTACATTGCAATCGGCTGTGGCCTGGGGCAGGACGCATGGGCGCAGCGCCTGCTTTATCTGGCGCTGGATTCGACAATACCGATGGTCGTCGATGCCGACGCATTGAATCTAATGGCGTCAAAGGATTATTTGAGCCTGACCGAGGAGTGTATTATTACACCACACCCCGGTGAAGCCTCGCGCTGCCTTAAATTGAGAAAGCGCGACATCCAGTGTGACCGCTACCAGGCTGCGCGTTTGCTCAAGCAGAAATGCAGCGCGCATGTAGTACTCAAGGGTTCGGGTACAATTATTCAGCAGGACGGCCATGCTCAGGTTTGTGCATTCGGTAATCCAGCGATGGCAACGGCCGGGATGGGCGACGTGCTCACCGGAATGATGGCGTCTCTGGCTGCACAACAGATCGTCGTTGCAGGTGATCTGGCCAGGGCGGTCAGGGCCGCCGTCTGCCTGCATTCGATTGCAGGTGATCTGGCCGCCGGGGGTGATGATCGTGGTGTAATTGCCACCGATGTGATTGAATATATTCGTGCAGCGAGCAGGTACCGTGGAGAGTGAAGCGCGTCGTCGAACATGTTCTGCACACCCAGGCTGCGCTTGAAAACTATGCTGAGCGATTGGCAGAGCATGCCGTTCGCGATATGGTTATTTATCTTCGAGGGTCTCTGGGCGCAGGTAAAACGACATTTGCACGTGGCTTCCTGCGGGGTCTTGGTTATCAGGGTGTGGTAAAAAGTCCGACCTATACACTGGTCGAACCCTACAGTTTCTCTTCGGGCATAACGTGTTATCACTTTGACCTGTACCGGCTGGCTGATGCCGAGGAACTGGAGTTCACCGGTGCGCGTGATTACTTCAACGCGTCGTCGATTTGCCTGATCGAGTGGCCTGAAAAGGCGGAAGGATTTTTGCCCGCAGCTGACATTGACTGTTGCCTGGAGCACCATGCGCAGGGAAGGAAAATGACGCTAACTGCCTGTTCTGAAAAGGGAGAGCGCCTGATGGCCAGGGTGAAACCTGAAGAATTACTCTAGCTTAGTGCGCTATGTGCATAAAAAACCTATAAAAAAATTTTGAAAAAACTTGCAAATCTGTTAAAAATAGCCAAACTATATTTACCTGTACATGGCTGCGATGATCACTTTCTAGGACTATGGAAAAAAATCGTCGACAATTTCTGAGACGTATTGCCGGGCTTGGTGGCGTAGCGACCATGTCCGCGGTTCCCTTTGTGACCAATGCTGCAAGCCAGGTCACCGTTAAAGATATCCGCTTGTCCAGTCACAAGGACTATGTCCGACTGGTGTTCGATCTTGATAAGGTCGTTGATCACTCTGTCTTCACACTGAATAAACCTGATCGCATTGTTCTTGATCTGAAGAACACGAAAATGACGCACGGTATGGTGGACCGTATCGGTGCGAATTCCATGATTCGACGCATACGCAGCGGTGTCAGAAACAGTAACGACCTGCGGGTGGTTTTTGATCTACAGCAGGAAGTGAAACCGAGAAGCTTTGTGCTGGGTCCGTCTGGTAAATCCGGGCATCGGCTCGTGCTTGACCTGCATGATCGGACGGCAGGGTCCACTGTCTCGAAAAAGGCCGCACCGAAAAAGCACCAGCTGCGTGATGTCATTATTGCGATCGATGCCGGCCATGGTGGCAAAGACCCTGGAGCGACCGGCAAGAAGGGTACCAGGGAGAAGACCGTTACTTTGCAGATGGCACGAAGACTGGAGAAAAAGATCAATCAGCAAAAAGGCATGAAAGCGGTGCTGACAAGAAGAGACGACCGCTTCCTTCGCCTGCGCGCACGTATCGAAAAGGCGCGCAAATACAATGCCGATATGATGATATCACTGCATGCCGATTCTTTCCCGGATCCGCGTGCCAGGGGTTCGTCCGTGTATGCGTTGTCCGTTGATGGTGCAACCTCGGAAACAGCGAAACTGCTGGCCGAAAAAGAAAACGCCGCCGATTTGCTGTTTGGTGATGTCAATCTGGCCGTTGAGGATGAAATGGTAAAAGAGGTACTGTTCGATCTGTCTTTGACAGGAACCATTCAGTCGAGTCTCGACATTGGTGATGAAGTTCTGCGACAGATCAAGCACGTCAATCGCGTTCACAAGAGGCAGGTACAGCAGGCCGGGTTTGCCGTATTGAAGGCTCCGAATATTCCTTCAATATTGCTGGAGACTGCATTCATATCAAATCCGCGCGAAGAAAAAAATCTGAAGAGTGCTGCACACCAGAAGAAGGTAGCCAATGCAATCAGCAAGGGCGTAGCCAAGTATTTCTCCCGCAAGGCACCGCCGGGTACCTGGCTGTCGGCGAGTGCAGCAGAATACAAGGTCAGGTCCGGGGATACCCTGGGCAGTATTGCAAAGAAATATAAAACCAGTGTCGAGAATTTGCGTGCACGCAACGCGATGCACACAAGTAGCCTGAACGCAGGTCAGGTGCTAAAAATCCCGGTGAGTTAATAAGCCAGTTTTCTGGAATTATAATAATAAAAACTCACATATTCCCTGCTTGATGGCCCCGTAAAAAGGGCCATTTTTTTGTCCGCAGAAAATGTCATCTACTGGTCGGCCAGCGTCATGGTGATGTCAACACCGCTCTTGAACTGGTCATCCGCGGTAATTTCAAAGGCCGGCTCAGTATCAGTGCTCAAATTCAGCCTTGCCAGCTGTTCCCTGGAAACGCGGATCCGGTATTTGCCCAGCGGGAGCTTGCTGATGACATAGAAGCCGTCATATTCGGTTCTTGTCGTTTTGACGACACGCCCGCGTTCATCTACGACCTCGATGTCAACCCGGCCTGCGGGCAGGGTTTTCCCCTTGCGGGACAGGTATACCGTGCCGTCGATTTCGCCGCTGGTAAACACCGGAAAGTCCAGCTGCATAGCCTGGCCTGGCCTGGGGACGATTCGTATGCCTTCGAGTGCGGGTGTCCACAGGGGGTCCTCCAGTGTTGATACCGCCAATGCCAGGTTGACAGGTGCATACTCCAGCAGACCGGTCATGAAAGCGATACCCGATTCATTGGTGCGCACCTGCTGATAGCCATTATTGACCGTGAAACCAACGTTCTCAATCGGCTCATCGCCTTCGTTGTAAATGCCATCCTCGTTGTTATCAAGGAATACCCGTGCTGAAACGCTGCCTCTTCCGGCAATGGCAAGCGCATGCGGCACCCATTTGTTTTCTCGCGGTTCTCTACCCAGGCCGATTGAAAATCTTGCATCAAGACTCAGGACACTGTCAGTGTTGTACCTGAGGCCGGCCGAGAGATTGAAACTGCCAACCGATTTGGATGCTGATGCGCTGGCTTCAGTCAGGTCGAGGCGCAAAGAATGATTCAGGCCGTAGGTAAACTGGAAGTTCTTGTAAAGCGGGGGTCTTAAAGTGAGATCGACTGTCGTAAATTCAGAGTCCGGCTGAAATGCATAATCGATAGTTCCCCGCAGGCCATAACCCCGGATATTGCTGCTTATGCCGAAAGTGCCGGTGAATAAATTCTGG
>CP070838.1:1800877-1818292 GCA_020341835.1 Thiotrichales bacterium
ATGAAATAAAACTCGTCATCCTGGAACAGGAACTCGAAAGTACCGGCACCGCGGTATCGCATTTTGTTGCAGGCATCGACGCAGCGTTGCCCGATACGTTTGCGCATCCTGGGTGTGATACCGGGGGCAGGTGCTTCTTCGACAACTTTCTGGTGACGGCGTTGCATTGAGCAGTCGCGCTCACCCAGGTGGACGGCGTTACCCTGGCCGTCGGACAGTACCTGGATCTCAATATGACGTGGTCTTTCGAGGTATTTTTCCATGTACACCGTGTCGTTGCCAAAGTTGGCGGCAGCTTCCTGCTTGGTTAAGGCTATCGAATTCAGCAGCGTGGCTTCGGAATGCACGACCCGCATGCCGCGACCACCACCGCCACCGGCGGCCTTGATAATAATCGGATAACCGATGTCATTGGCCAGTTTCATGTTGGTATTGGCGTCGTCACCGAGTGGTCCGCGCGAGCCGGGAACGCAGGGAACGCCGGCTTCCTCCATGGCGCGTATTGCCGCGACCTTGTCGCCCATGGTTCGAATGGATTCGGGAGAGGGGCCAATGAATATGAAGCCACTGTCTTCAACGCGCTCGGCAAAATCTGCATTCTCGGACAGGAAACCATAGCCCGGATGAATGGCCACCGCATCCGTTAATTCGGCAGCGCTTATGATCGCCGGGACATTAAGATAACTCTGGTCAGATGCGGCAGGGCCTATGCACACAGACTCATCGGCGAGGCGGACATGCTTGAGGTCGCGGTCGGCTACCGAGTGAACAGCGACGGTCTTGATACCGAGTTCACGGCAAGCGCGCAAAATGCGCAACGCGATTTCGCCGCGGTTAGCAATGACAACTTTATCTAACATGTTTGTCCTATTCGATGACCATCAGTGGTTGGCCATACTCAACAGGTTGTGCATTCTCGACCAGTACTGCCTTGACGATGCCGGCTGCGTCAGCCTCTATCTGGTTAAGGATCTTCATGGCCTCGACGATGCAAACAGTGTCGCCTTCCGCGACACTGTCACCAACACTGACGAAAGGTTTTGCGCCAGGTGAAGAAGCGCTGTAGAAAGTGCCTACCATTGGTGAGGTGACAATGTGTCCACTTGGCAGGGTTTCTTCATCAGCGGATGATACGGTCGGTTTTTCGGCCGGTGTTGCAGCCGGAGCTGCGGGTGCTGCAGCATAAGCAGCCTGCGCCGGAGCAGGTGCTGTTGTTGTGCTATAGCGCGAGATGCGCACCGATTCTTCGCCTTCATTAATTTCAAGTTCTGAAATGCCGGATTCTTCCAGCAGTTCAATCAATTTTTTTACCTTGCGTATATCCATATGGATTAACCTTTATCGAGTAGTTGTAAGGCTGCCTGTAATGCGAGTTCATAGCCCTGGGCGCCCAGACCGGATATGGTGCCGACGGCGATATCCGAGAAATAGGAGTGTTCACGAAATGCTTCACGTGCATGCACGTTGGACAGATGTATTTCAATAAACGGAATATCCACACCGCTCAGGGCATCACGCAACGCGACGCTGGTATGCGTGAACGCTGCCGGATTGATCAGGATGAAGCGAACACCCTGTTTCGCTGCCTGATGAACATGCTCGATCAGCTCGACTTCCGCATTACTCTGCACGAAGTCAATGCTGTAGCTTTTTGACGAAGCCAGTTGCTCGAGCCGCTGATTGATCTGCTCGAGTGTTACGGATCCATAGTGTTCAGGCTCACGCGTACCCAGTAAATTCAGGTTTGGACCATTGATAACCAGCAGATCAGGCATATTTATTTAATTATTAGCTGCCATACGAGTCGGTACGGCGATTGTGCATAAAATCGCCGTTCATGTCCAGTATTTGATTGAATTTGTCGCGAACTTGCAGAGAACCTGCAAATATTGAAAGCAGAAGCCGTTTAAACAGTCAGGCCGAGTTGTTCTAGAATCGAAATCAGGCGTTTTTTGCTGAGTTCTCCAGTGATCGTGTGGGTAATTTTGCCGTTCTGGTCAATAACTGCACTGAACGGCAGGCCACCGATGCTGTTGCCGTACTTCTGAGACAGCTCGATCGCTTCGGCTTCGCCGGCCATTACCGGATAATTCATGCCCATGTCGGTCGCAAACTGCCGGACATCTTCTTCATTGTCGACCGCAATACCGACGATCTGTAATCCTTTGCCCTGCATTGCCTCCTGTACATCCATGAAGTGTGGAATTTCCTCGAGGCAGGGCGGACACCAGGTTGCCCAGAAATTCAGCAAGATCACCTGGCCGTCCCAGTCTCTGATGTTTCTGATGTTGCCCTCGAGGTCCTTCATCGCGAATTCAGGCCGGGTTTGTCCGAGGACGGGATTGCTGCTATCGGTTTTCAGGAAGCGACTGGCTGGATCACTGGCCGGTGTTGCATCGGTGGCGAGGTAGCGCTGTACGGCAAAGCCCGCTGCGCCGGCTGTAACCATCGCGACAATGAATATCAGTGTGTTCTTCATGCTTGGGGGGAGTTGCTGCTTTATTTTTTCTAATTAAACGCGCGTCTTACATGTGCGGCGAACTTGTCAGCGGGTACAAAACCGACAACACGGTAATTCTTTCGTTCATTGCCGTCTTTATCAAAGAACATGATGGACGGCGGCCCGATAATACCAAAGTGCTTGTACAGAGCAACGTCCTTTTCATCATTGGGTGTGACATCAGCCTGCAGCAGGATACTGTCGGCCAGTGCCTGCTGTACATCGGGATCGGTAAAGGTCAGCGCCTCCATTTCCTTGCAGGATATGCACCAGTCGGCGTAGAAGTCGAGCATTACGGTCCTGCCCTGCGCACGGGCGTCGGCCAGCGCTGCATTCAGGCCATCGACGCCCTTGATTTGCCGGAAAGCCAGGTGCGATGACTGTTCGTTCGTGGTAGCACCCATCAGGCCAATACCCTTGAGCGGGTGGAATACATCACGACCGCCGGATGCCAGACCGATCACCAGCACAATGCCGTAGACCAGCAACAACAGCCCGGTGCCTTTCCATAATTTGCGCCAGCCCGACGCGCCTTGAGGCAGTGAGTCAATGGCGCCCATGTATACGGCAGAAACGATCAACAGGGCGGCCCACAGCGCCATCGTAAATGCGGCCGGCGCGACGCGTTCCAGCATCCAGATTCCAAGTGCGAGCAGCAGTACGCCGAAGACGGCCTTGACCGCGTCCATCCAGGGTCCGGCTTTTGGCAGTATCTTGCCGGCCGAGGCGCCGATGGCCAGCAGCGGGGCGCCCATGCCCATGCTCAGCGCAAATAATGCGAGACCGCCGAGTACCGCATCACCGGTTTCGGCGATATAGATCAGTGCGCCTACCAGCGGTGCAGTGACGCAGGGCCCGACGATCAATGCCGACAAAAAGCCCATAATCGCAACACCGGTCAGGGTGCCGCCCTGCTGGCTGTTGCTGATCTGGGTGAGTTTGCTCTGGATCGAGGCCGGCATCTGCAGCTCGTAGAAGCCGAACATCGAGAACGACAGTGCGATAAAGATGGCGACGAACGCGCTGATGATCCAGGGATCCTGGAACCAGGCCTGGATATTCTCACCGGACAGTCCAACCAGTACACCGACGATGGTATAGGTCAATGCCATCGCCAGCACATAGACCAGGGACAGGACGAAGGTGCTGCGCACGGTCTGGTTTTCGCCCTGGCCGACGATAATGCTCATCAGGATCGGAATCATCGGAAAGACGCAGGGTGTGAGCGCGAGCAACAGGCCGGCGCCGAAAAACACCAGCAGGGTTATCCAGGTGTTATCCTGTTTCAGCGTGTTTGCGATCTGGTCCTGCTCGGATACCACCTCTGCACTGTCACCGCGGCTGTCAGTGGATTCGGCCGCTGCAGCGCCGATAATCTCAGGCAGGCGCACACTGATTTCCCGTGTTTGCGGCGGGTAGCAGATACCGGATATCTCTGAGCAGCCCTGGTACTTGACCTTGAAAACCGCCTCACTGACCCCATTAGTATTGGCAATGGGCAGCGATACCTCGGCTGAATCGTGATAGACATAAAGCATCTTGTTGAAGATGGGGTCCTGCTTCTCTTCGCCAGGCTGTAACTGCAGGGGGTGTGTTTCAATATTCTCGCCGGACGTAATGATGTCCATTTTGTCCTGATAGAGATAATGTCCTTCGGCGATCACCCATCGAGCGACAAAGCGCGTACCCTCGATTTCCGTACTGAGCTGAAAGGCGTCATCGACTTCGAGGATGTCATCCTGACCACCGAGGCCAAGATCATCGAACAGATTGTCGACGGCTGATGCAGGCGAAACCAAAAGGAAGGCCAGTACCGTAAAAAGCAGGGCCTTGAGTGCGTATTGTTGATGCTTCATGGGTATCTGTTTCAGTAAAAAGTATGGGATCTTAGACACATTTAGCCCCTACGGTTCAGTGCAGGCTGGCATTTAGAGGGCGAATAATAACAGAGTAAAATCATTATGTTACGAATTTGGCCACTTCTTTTTATCATCGTCCCCCTGGTCGAGTTATATCTGATTATAGAGGTTGGCAGCGTGATCGGTGCGCTGTGGACAGTATTCCTTGTTGTTTTGACGGCGGTTATCGGTGTAACGCTGCTCAAAATCCAGGGATTGAGCACGCTGATGGAGGCGCGCCGGAAAATGGAAATGGATACCTTGCCGGCGATGGAAATGATGGAGGGCATCATGCTCGCCGTTGGTGGTGCACTGCTGGTGACACCGGGATTCATCACCGATACGCTGGGCTTCCTTTGCCTGATACCGGTCACGCGCAGAGCCATGATCGCGTACCTGATTCGCCGCTCGACGATCCATGCTCAGACCTTCTATACCCGTGATGGTCATCATCACACCGGTGGGCACGGCGACGGCCAGCGCCACGGCCGAACCATCGAAGGTGAATTTCAGCGCAAGGACTGATTTTTTCTGCACAGCCCTTGTATATCCGGGACTGATCCCCATCTATTGAGGCATTCATGAGAAAGGGCGCCGCCAGAGTGCGGTATTGGCCTTGACTCTGATACGTTCGTCATTATTATTAGCACTCACTTTGATAGAGTGCTAATTTTTCAAGAGGATATAAATATATGAATATACGTCCATTACACGACCGCGTTGTGGTCAAACGTATGGAAGAAGAGCGCACCAGTGCCGGTGGAATCGTGATTCCGGACTCGGCGGCGGAAAAACCACAAAAGGGTGAAGTCGTTGCCGTTGGTAACGGCAAGGTCACGGAAAGCGGCGACCTGCGTGCGCTGGATGTGAAAGTCGGTGATCAGGTTCTGTTCGGTAAATATTCCGGTACTGAGATCAAGATCGATGGTGAAGATGTCCTGATCATGAAAGAAGAGGACATCCTGGGCGTTCTCGCAGCGTAATCAATCAAGAGAGTTATAGAGGAAAAAAGATATGTCAGCTAAAGACGTAAGATTTAGTGATGACGCTCGTGGGCGTATGATCCATGGCGTGAATACCCTGGCCAACGCGGTCAAGGTCACACTGGGCCCGAAAGGCCGCAATGTTGTACTCGAAAAAGCATTCGGCGCTCCGACTGTCACCAAAGACGGTGTGTCAGTTGCGAAGGAAATCGAACTGGAAGACAAGTTCGAAAACATGGGCGCACAGATGGTGAAGGAAGTTTCTTCACAGACTTCAGACGTGGCCGGTGATGGTACCACCACCGCAACCGTACTGGCGCAGGGCATTGTGCGTGAAGGTATGAAATCCGTGTCTGCCGGTATGAATCCGATGGATCTGAAACGCGGTATCGACAAGGCTGTTCTGGCAGCGGTTGAATCACTGCAAAACCAGTCGAAGCCCTGTGACAGCAGCGAAGCAATCGCTCAGGTCGGCACCATTTCAGCTAACTCGGACGCCACGGTCGGCAACATCATTGCTGAAGCAATGGACAAGGTCGGCAAGGAAGGCGTTATCACTGTCGAGGAAGGTACTTCGCTGGAAGATGAACTGGACATCGTTGAAGGTATGCAGTTCGATCGTGGTTACCTGTCACCTTACTTCGTCAACAACCAGGACAACATGAGTGCAGAACTCGAAGATCCGTACATCCTGCTGTTCGACAAGAAGATCTCCAACATCCGTGACCTGCTGCCGGTTCTGGAAAACGTTGCCAAGTCCGGCAAGCCGTTGCTGATCATCGCTGAAGACGTCGAAGGCGAAGCGCTGGCAACACTGGTTGTCAACAGCATGCGCGGCATCGTCAAGGTCGCTGCTGTCAAGGCGCCCGGTTTCGGTGATCGCCGCAAGGCCATGCTGGAAGACATCGCCGTACTGACCGGTGGAGCGGTGATCTCGGAAGAAGTGGGCCTGTCTCTTGAAAAGGCCACACTGGATGATCTGGGTAATGCCAAGCGTATTACCATCAGCAAGGAAAATACGACCATCGTAGACGGTGCCGGCAAGCCGGCGGACATCGAGGGCCGCGTCACACAGATTCGTGTCCAGATCGAAGAAGCCACTTCCGATTACGATCGCGAAAAACTGCAGGAACGCGTTGCCAAGCTGGCTGGCGGCGTTGCCGTCATCAAGGTGGGTGCCGCGACTGAAGTTGAAATGAAAGAGAAGAAAGCACGCGTCGAAGATGCATTGCATGCAACGCGCGCTGCGGTTGAGGAAGGCATCGTACCGGGTGGTGGTGTTGCGCTGATCCGTGCCTGTGCCGCGGTCAAGGACCTTACCGGCGATAACCACGACCAGGACATCGGCATCAAGATCGCACTGCGTGCAATGGAAGATCCGCTGCGCCAGATCGTTGACAACGCCGGTGAAGAGGCTTCCGTGGTTCTGGCCAAGGTTGCTGACGGTGAAGGCAACTTCGGTTACAACGCCGCCACCGGCGAGTACGGTGACATGGTGCAGATGGGTATTCTTGACCCGACCAAGGTTACCCGTTCCGCTCTGCAGAACGCGTCTTCCGTAGCAGGTCTTCTGATTACGACCGAGTGCATGGTCGCAGAACTGCCGAAGGAAGAAGCTGCTTCTGTACCTGATATGGGTGGCATGGGCGGTATGGGCGGCATGATGTAAGCTGCTCATTAACGAGCCTTTCGATAAAAAGCCCCGCTGGCAACAGCGGGGCTTTTTTGTATTTGCCGCAAAGATTTTTCAATGTTGTTAACACGAAGACACAAAGGCGCGAAGGACGCAATTCGGTTATATGCAGGAGCGGCTTTAGCCGTGAACATCAGCGAGGCGGGTATGTTTAATTCATTCGCCTGGTTTCGGACTATTCGAACTGGTTAGGCTGTACTTATATCGGATCAGCTCCCTGGCGTAAGAATTAAGTATACTGTCCCCGGGTTAAGCAACACTGATTATTATGCATCCTGCCTCTGAATTTCTGTTAACGCTTGGTGGTATTTTGCTGGTCGGTCTGGCAACGGATGCAATCGGACGCCGTACTTTTCTGCCGCGTGTCACCCTGCTGCTGTTATTCGGCACATTGATCGGCAAGGAAATGCTCGATCTGATACCGCAGGTCTTTACCGATCGTTTCGAAATCATCGCCAATATGGCGCTGTTGATGGTCGGTTTTTTACTGGGCGGGAAGCTGACCGCGGATTTCCTCCAGCGTACGGCAAGCAGGACGCTCTGGATTTCGGTCAGTACAGCGGTTGTGACGACGGTCGTCGTGACCTTTATTCTGATGGCGGTCGGAATATCAACGAATATCGCAATCCTGCTTGGCTGCATCGCATCAGCCACAGCGCCGGCAGCAACCATGGATATCGTGCTCGAGTCCGGCTGCAAGGGGCCGTTCAGCGAACTGCTGCTGTCGATAGTTGCACTTGATGACGTCTGGGGCCTGATACTTTTCAGTCTTGGTATTGCCCTGGTATCGATCCTGGCTGGTAGTGGCGATCATATCATGCAGCTGTATGTTGCACTGTGGGACATCGGCGGGGCATTGATCCTTGGCGCGGTGCTCGGGTTTCCCGCGGCTTACCTGACAGGACGAATACGCACGGGGCAGCCGATGTTGATGGAGGCGCTCGGTCTGGTTTTCCTTTGTGGCGGTATCGCTATCTGGCTGGATGTATCTTTTCTGATTGCATCGATTGTGATGGGTGCCGTTGTTACCAATTTTGCCCGTCACCATGAATATCCTTTCCACGAAATCGAGAATGTCGAATGGCCATTCATGACCATTTTCTTCGTGCTCGCCGGTGCTTCGCTGGATCTGGGCATGATCAGGGAAATCGGGCTGATCGGTGCTGCCTATATCGGCTCGCGGATTATCGGCAAGTTGCTCGGTGCGAGAATCGGTGCGCAGATTTGCAGGGCGGATACGGTCACGCGATGCTGGATGGGTTTTGCGCTGCTGCCCCAGGCCGGCGTCGCCATGGGTATGGCGCTGGTGGCTTCAAACCGGTTTCCTGAATATCAACAGGTTCTGCTGACGGTAGTCATCAGCTCGACGATATTTTTCGAAATTATCGGGCCGGTGTTTACGCGCACGGCATTACGTCGGGCAGGCGGTGATTAAAGCCGTTTGTTCGAGTGCAGCGCTGTACGGATTGCATGGATCAGGCGCTGTCGGCAATTGAAGCTCATTTGATATTCGCCAGATCGTGCAGAAATTGCAGGTATTCGCTTTTGTGCCAGTCGCGTCCGCCGATGGCCTGGTACTGCACATTGCTCTGGGGATCGATCAGTATTGTTGTCGGCAGACCGCGGGGTTTGTATTTTTCCGTGACCTGACCGTCCGCATCCATCAGGCTGTTCATATCCATACCGATTTCACCGAGAAAGCTGAAGATGGTGTCTTCATCTTCGGCCGTGTTGATCAGCACGATTTCGAATCGATCGTTGTCGAGTTTCTCGCTCATCCGCTGGATCGCCGGCATCTCTTCCCGGCAGGGTCCACACCAGCTGGCCCAGAAATGCAGAAACACCCATTTGCCCCTGGTCGAGTCGAGGGTAAAGGCTTCGCCATCCATATCAGTGACGCTGAATCCCGGGGCTGCGCCTGTTTCGTAGTGTCGGATTCCCCTGGGCGGATCAAGCGGACCAGCCAGGCCAGCGGGCGCAACAAGCTGACAGGCAAGGATCAACAGCAGGGTCTGTGCAGTTTTCATTCCTGATTCTCGGCGCAGTACAGCTTGTCGTAGTTGATGGTAATGACATCACCGTTCCTGTCATCGCCGGTTGCGAAGCGGGCACTGACCGACAGGGTTCCCTCGACGCGCGGCAGGATAATGTTACCGCCTTCTTTTTCATCGGGCAGGTAATCCAGTGTTTCCGGAATCAGGGTCCAGCGAAATGTTGAGATGCTGGCGAGTGGCATATTCATGTTGCGCCACTTGTCCAGCCAGTAGTTGCGGTGCTCGCGCCGCAGCGGTTTGCCGTTATGACTGAACTGCCAGTTGGCCAGGTCATGCCAGATCACCGCTTTGCTCTTGTTGTGAATACCCACCGTAATGAAGCACTGTTTGCTCAGGATGTCGATCATTTCTGCCGGGAAACCCCGCGCTTCGTAAAACGACATCATCTGGTTCGGCGAGCGCGGGACAAAGTGGATTTCAATCTGTTCGGTGCTGACACCGGTCGGTTGCGTTGCGGCGTTAGCGGTTACAGCCGCTAGAATGGTCAAAAGGTGATACATGCGTCTGATCATAAACGATTAGAATAGGCGTGTCGTGGGAGTAAACAGGTAATTCTCTTGCTGTATCGTGTAGCTGCAGATGTTCTGGTTCTGGTGCACCTGGCATTTATTGTTTTTGTCGTGGCGGGCGGTTTTGCGGCGTTCAAGTGGCCGTGGATGGCGTGGCTGCACCTGCCGGCTGCATCCTGGGGCGCGCTGATCGAGTTCCGGGGCTGGGTGTGTCCGCTGACGCCCTGGGAGAACGGGCTGCGACGCCTGGCGGGGCAGGAAGGCTACAGCGAAGGTTTTATCGAGCATTATATTCTGCAGATAGTCTACCCGCCCGGCCTGACCCGTGATATGCAGACTACACTGGGAACCATCGTTGTCGTCATCAATGTACTGATTTATGCTGTGCTGATCTACCGGCTGGCCAGGCATTGATGCAAATGCCGATTCCCCACGGCAGCGGATGTGTTTTCAACTGCCTGATTCAAACAGGTAAAGGTCTATGTGTTGTTTGCCAGGCTGCGTGTTCAGATATATCTCGCCAGCAGGCTCTGGTCGTTGGCGGATTCCGGCAGCTGCATGCGTACGAAATAACCGCTGCCGAGAGCGGCCTGCATCTGCTGCCCGTATCGGTCTTCGATGTTTTCGACAATGATGTCTTTATTGCCGCTGGGTGTGATCAGCTGCAACCGGTCGCCGACACTGAATTTGTTTTTGACATCGATTTCGGCAATGCCGCTTTCCCGGTCATAGGAAAGCACTTCGCCGACAAATGACTGTTGCCGGCTTTTTGAATGGCTGTCGATATAGTTCTGATAGTCATGGGTATGGTGGCGTTCAAAAAAACCATCGGTATAACCGCGGTTGGCAAGGTTTTCGAGTTCACCCAGCAGGGCCGGGTTAAAGGCTTCGCCGCGCACGGCGGCATCGATCGCCTGTCGATAAATCTGTGCGGTGCGCGCCACGTAATAGTGGGATTTGGTACGGCCTTCGATTTTCAGGCAGTCGACGCCAATGCTGACCAGACGGTTGATATGCTCGACCGCGCGCAGGTCTTTTGAGTTCATGATGTAGGTGCCGTGCTCATCTTCGGAGATGGCGGTGTACTCACCGGGCCGGCCTTTTTCCTCGAGCATGTAAACGTTATCAGCCAGGATATGGCGCTTGCCATTGCCGATCGTGGACCGTGTCGGGGCGGCAACCTCCTGCGTCGGCCTGAACACACCTTCGGCGTTCTCTTCCGTTTCGAGCGTTTTGTAATCCCAGCGACACGAGTTGGTGCAGGTGCCCTGATTCGGGTCGCGGTGATTGAAATACCCGGATAACAGGCAGCGTCCGGAATAGGCGATACACAGCGCCCCGTGCACGAAGACTTCCAGTTCGATATCAGGGCATTGCTGTCGGATCTCCTCGACTTCGTCAAGCGACAGCTCGCGTGACAGGATCACGCGCTCGATACCTTCGCGCTGCCAGAATCTGACCGCCGCGTAATTCACGGTATTGGCCTGAACGGAAAGATGGATCGGCATCTCGGGCCATTTCTCCCTGACCATCATGATCAGTCCCGGGTCGGCCATGATCAGCGCATCCGGACCCAGCTCGATCACCGGCTCGAGGTCGTCGAGGTAGGTCCTGACCTTGCTGTTATGCGGCATCAGGTTCGAGGTGAGATAGAATTTTCGGCCGAGGGCATGCGCTTCGTTGATACCGATTTCGAGATTCCTGTCCTTGAAATCGTTGTTTCTGACGCGCAGGCTGTAGCGTGGCTGACCGGCGTAGACGGCATCGGCGCCGTAGGCGAAGGCATACCGCATGTTCTTGATGGTGCCGGCCGGACTCAGCAGCTCGGTTTTACGGACAGGATCTGGCATCCGCGCATTTTAGCATTTTTAGCCTTATCGCTGCCGCGCTGGCCGCATTGCGCGCAGGTCTGACGCAGATCATTTGACCACCGTGGCAGTCAGGCTATAGTGGCAGTTGCCAGTGGTTACAAACTGGCAGAGGATGTGACCGTGAACGCCCCTTCGATATTGAATGGAGAAACAGGAATATGCCGGTAAAGAAACTTGAACCCGATGCGCTCTATCGTCGTTGTGATACCGGCCAGTTCAAATTTGAAACCACCGCGGAACTGGAAGACCTTGCGGGACTGATCGGTCAACCGCGCGCGGTCGAGGCGGTCAACTTCGGAATCGGGATTCAGCAGAAGGGTTATAACCTGTTCGCGCTGGGCCCGTCAGGTACCGGCAAACAGGCCTTTATCCAGCATTATGTCGAGACACATGCAACCGCCGAGGCCGTGCCGCCGGACTGGTGTTATGTCAATAACTTCGCCGACCACCGCAAGCCGCGTGCTCTGATGCTGCCCCCGGGCAAGGCCGACCAGCTGTTCAATGATATGAATATGCTGATCGAGGAGCTGGGGGTCACCATACCCGCGGTATTCCAGAGCGATGAGTACACCACCCGTGCCGAGGCGATCGACCAGGAATTGAACGAGCGCCAGGAACAGGCTTTTGAGGCGCTCAACAAGAAGGCGGAAGCCAAAAACATCATGCTGATGCGAACGCCGACCGGCTTTACGCTGGCACCGATGCGCGACGGCAAACCGATCTTTCCGAAAGAATTCAGGCAGTTACCCGACGAGGAGCGCAAGCAGATCGAGGAAGACTCGAATTTGCTGCAGGAAGAGCTGCGGGAGACGCTGCACAAGGCGCCGCAGTGGCAGGAAGAGAGCCGGCAGAAATTCGCCGAGCTCAACCGCGAGATGGCGGCCGGGGTCGTAACCCACCGGATCGAAGCCTTACGCAAAGCCTATCAGCAGCAGGACAACGTCGTGCGGTATCTCAGCGAAGTCGAGGAGGATATCATCGGCAATTTCCGCAAGTTCCTGCCGGAAGAACAACGCCGTGCTTCCCTGTTCGGTATCGAGTTGCCCGGACAGGAAGAAGAAACGCACTGGTTCAATCGCTACCGGGTCAATGTCTTGCTGGCGCACGAAACCGGTGGCGGTGCTCCGGTGATCTACGAATCGCTTCCCAGCTATAACAACCTGGTTGGCAGGATAGAGCACACCGCGCAACAGGGTGCGCTGCTGACCGATTTCACGATGATCCGCGCGGGTGCATTGCATCGTGCGAACGGCGGTTACCTGCTGGTTGATGCGCTCAAGCTGCTGACCCAGCCGTTTGCATGGGAAGCAATGAAAAGAGCGCTCCAAACCCGGAAGGTCAAAATCGAATCGCTGGGGCAGATTACCAGCCTGATCAGCACGGTGTCGCTGGAGCCGGAATCGATCCCGCTGGACATCAAGGTGATACTGCTGGGTGAGCCGATCATTTACTACCTGTTGTCCTATTACGATTCCGAGTTCGCTGACCTGTTCAAGGTGCAGGTTGATTTTGGCCATGATATGCACCGCAATGAAAGCAACCAGCAGCAGTATGCGCGCCTGCTCGCGACACTGGCACATAAGCAGCAGTTGCTGCCGTTCGATCGTCACGCGGTGGCACGCGTGATCGAGCAGAGTGCCCGGCTGGCGGATGACAATGAGAAACTGACCACGCACATGCGTTCGATCGAAGACCTGATGCAGGAGAGTGATTACTGGGCACGTCAGCGTGGCGAGTCGACAGTGGCCGCGACCGACGTACAGCAGGCCATCGATGCCCAGATCCGGCGTGCTGACCGGATACGCGAACGCCTGCAGGAAGAAATCGAGCGCGGCACCATCCTGATCGAAACCGCGGGTGAAAAGGTCGGTGAGATCAATGGCCTTTCGGTGATGATGCTGGGCGGTTACAGTTTCGGCCGGCCGTCGCGTATCAGCGCGCGCGTCCGCCTGGGCAAGGGTAACGTCGTTGATATCGAGCGCGAGGTCAAAATGGGTGGCCCGATCCATTCCAAAGGCGTGCTGATACTGTCGCATTTTCTCGGGGCGCGCTATGCACTGGATTACCCGCTGTCCTTGTCGGCGAGTCTCGTGTTTGAACAGTCTTATGGCGGCGTCGAGGGCGACAGCGCATCGTCGGCCGAGCTCTATGCCCTGCTGTCTGCGCTGGCCGAGGTGCCGATCAGGCAATCACTGGCAGTCACCGGGTCGGTCAATCAGCACGGTGAAGTTCAGGCGATCGGAGGCGTCAATGAAAAAATCGAAGGCTTTTTCGACCTGTGCAACAGCCGTGGGCTCAGCGGTGCCCAGGGTGTGCTGATACCGGCATCCAACGTCAAACACCTGATGCTGCGCAACGATGTCGTGGCCGCGGTGGAAGCGGGCAAGTTTTCAATCTACCCGGTCAGTACGATTGACCAGGGTATCGAACTGCTCACCGGTGTCGAAGCGGGTGTCCGGGGTGCAGATGGTGATTTCAGCCCCGACAGTATCAATCGGCGCGTTGAAGACCGCTTGATCCATTTTTCGATGCAGCTGAAACATTTCGCAAAGTCAGACAAGGAAGAAGGAAAGAAGGGGGATGACAGCTAAAGGCTGTCGGGTGTCGTGATCTAGATGAGACGAATTGCAGTTACACTGGATGCTTTCGAAGTCAGCCCGCAGGCGCTGGAACAGGCGCTTCAGCTGGCCGAGCGCATGGGTGCGCAGTTGGAAGCCATTTTCATCGAGGATATCGATCTGATCGAAATCTCTGAATTGCCCTTCGTGCGCGAGCTCAGGCCGGCGTCGCGTTCTGAAAGGGAGATCGATGTCGCGCGGATGGAGCAGGAGCTGCGTGCGCTCGCACGGCGTGCCGAGCGCCAGCTCAGCGAACAGGCGGCACGGCACAATGTTGCCTGGACGTTCCGTATCTGGCGTGGCTCGATTGACAGTGATCTGCTGGCGGCAGACCTTGAAGCCGACGTGCTTGCGCTGTCGCGTCTGGGGGCCGCGCTGACCCACAGCAGGGGCGCGCGTACCCGTTCAACGGCTGTCACCGTACTCTACACCGGTACCGGTGCATCGAAGCGGGCGCTTGATACCGCAGAGAAACTCGCCAGCGATCCCCAGCGGGAGCTTTTTCTGATCCTGCCGGTGGAGGATGAGGACGAGGCCGTGCGTTTGCAGGAAACGGCGCTAGAGCAACTGGGGGATGCGGCGGCGAGAGCGCATTTCTTTCAGATGGCAGGCAGATCACTCGCCGGCCTGACGGAGCTTCTGACCGATACCAACAGTTCAGTGCTGATCATCGAGCGCGATGACCCGCTGCTGCAGGCGCTCTCGATGAAGCAGAACCTGTGCAAACTCCATTGCCCGTTGCTGCTGGTGCGCTGAGCCAGCCAGCTGCTTTGCCACCAGTGATCGCCGGTAACGCGGGGGATTAGACCCGACGGCGATCGGCATCAGCGATGGCAAAAAGCCATCGGCAGCGGGCGTATAATGTCTGCATGACTGAATTATTGCTGAATATCTGGTCTGTTTTTCTGGATACGGCCTTCTGGTTGCTGCTGGGCCTGTTCGCCGCCGGTCTTATTAAATCCTTCATCGCGGAAGATACCATGCAGCGCTGGGTCGGTGGCAGCGGCTTTGCGGCGGTATCGCGTGCTGCGCTGTTTGGCGCGCCGTTACCGCTGTGTTCCTGTGGTGTGCTGCCTGCAGCGATCGGATTACATCGTTCCGGTGCGTCGAAGGAGGCCACGGTCTCGTTTCTGATCTCCACACCCGAAACCAGTGTTGATTCGATCGCAGTGACCTATGCGCTGATGGGGCCCGTGATGGCTGTATACCGCCCGTTCGCGGCGCTGGTCAGTGCGATCGTCACCGGTATGATGACGACACTCGCCGGCAGCAAAGCTGTGGCGCCCCGGGAAGTTGCTGATACGGCGACAACGAGTTGCTGCCAGCCTGCCGAGCCGGCCGGTAGCTCGTGCTGTGCCGGCGATGAAAACGTTGCCGCTGCGGAAGCCTGCTGTGCGCCGGAATCAGCGGTGGCCAAAAAGCAGAGCCGGCTGCTCAGTGCCATCATCTACGCGGCATCCGAGCTGCTGGATGACATTGCCGCATGGATGGCGGTCGGCATCATCATCGCCGGCGTGATGCTGACCTATATTCCGCCGGACTGGCTGGCCCAGTGGGGACAGGGTGTGTTCGCGATGCTGGTAATGCTGGTGATCGGCGTGCCTATGTACATCTGTGCAGTGGCATCAACACCGGTCGCCGCGGGACTGATACTGGCCGGGGTGTCGCCGGGTGTTGCACTGGTGTTTTTGCTGGTGGGTCCGGCGACCAATATTGCCGGGCTGGCACTGGTCAGCAAGGAACTCGGTTTCAGGGTTACCCTGATCTATCTGGCAGGGATAGCCGTTGTCAGTGTGGCGATGGGGTTGTTGCTCGAATATCTGTTGCAGACGACGTCGTGGCAGGTCGATGTGCGTCTCGGTGAAGCCAGCATGATGATGCCGATGCTTCTGACCTGGGGTTCGGCTATCCTGCTGCTGATACTGGCAATCAAACCACTTCGGCGCACGCTGTTTCCGGTGCTGGGTTGAGGAAGTTCAGCTTGCTGTATTCAACGCAACCGACGCAGAGGTTTTTTGGTTGTTTGCAGGAGCGGCTTTAGCCGCGAACAAAGGTCTGGGCGAGCGAAACCGGATTCGCGGCTAAAGCCGCTCCTGCAGAAACGTATGTAAATATCTTTGCGTGCTTTGCGTAAAAAATCACCCCGCACGGATTTTCGGTGTCTGTATAATACCGTGCTCCCGAAAACTGACTGAATATAGTAACTGTTATGCCCCTGATCCGACCCTTTGCCGGCTTGCGACCCGTACCTGAACATGCAGCCGACGTTGTTGCGCCGCCGTACGATGTACTGAATTCAGCGGAAGCGCGCGAGCGCGCCGAGGGCCGTCCCTGGAGTTTTCTGCATATCTCCAAAGCCGAGATCGATCTGCCGGAAGATACTGACCCGTACGATCCCGCGGTTTATGCCAGGTCGGCCGAGAACCTGAAGAAAATGGTGGATCAGGGTATCCTGATGCGCGAAGACAGGGACTGTTATTACGTCTATCGCCTGATCATGAACGGACATACGCAGATGGGCCTGGTCGCAGTCGCATCGGTGGCTGATTACGATATCAACCGTGTGCGTAAACACGAATACACACGACCGGCCAAGGAAGATGATCGTGTGCGTCAGATCGAGGCGCTCAACGCACAAACCGGACCGGTACTGCTGGCCTATAAATCACAACCTGAGATCGATGCCATACTCGAAGCGGTAACGAAAACAGAACCGGTGGTGGATGTTACTGCCGATGATGGTGTCCAGCATGCGTTCTGGGTTGTGGATGACGCGGATACGATTGACCGGCTGACAAAAGGATTTGATGCCATGGACGCGCTATATATCGCAGATGGTCATCATCGCTCGGCGTCTGCTTCGCGTGTGGCCAGGTCAAAAGGTGGCGATGGCAAGCAGAACAGTGATTACTTTCTGTCTGTGATATACCCGCATAACCAGATGAAAATACTTGACTACAACCGGGTCGTTACCGATCTGAATGGACTGTCGAAAGAGGACTTCATCAGTGAGATAGAAGCCTCGTTCACGGTGACCCCGGAAAACGCTGCGGTTGAACCCGGCGGGCCCGGTGAATTCGGAATGTACGTCGACGGACAGTGGTACCGCCTCAAATTATCACCCGCCCTGATACCTGATGATCCGGTCGCAAGTCTCGATGTAAGCCTGCTCGCGGATCATTTGATCGAGCCGATACTGGGAATTTCGGATCCGCGTACAGACTCCCGTATTGATTTTGTCGGTGGCATTCGTGGTCTGGGCGAGCTTGAAAAACGGGTCGACAGCGGT
>CP070838.1:1818392-1827603 GCA_020341835.1 Thiotrichales bacterium
GTGCCCTTGTCCGAGTCGAGGAAGATCTCGGTTGTGTAGAAATAGAAGTTAGGGCGTGACTCCCAGCCTTCACCATGTTCGGTACGGCGAATGCTGAATACTTCAGGCTCAACAGTCCTCGGGCCGAATTGCCTGAAATTCACGCGACAGCTGAGTTCGTACTGGTTGCGCCTGCTCTCAGTGATGAGCTTGCCGGATTGAATCATGATGTGCGTTTGTCCATCGGGGATTTCGATGGCTTGTTCCAGTGCCAGTTTCGAGCCTTCGGGAATCCGGAAGCTGAGTAGGGACGGGTCGTCCGACTGCATGGACGCACACGAGGATAGCACCAGTGGTGCCGTTAGAAGTGCCGCGAATGGAACTGCATGTCTCATCTGGATGATGGCTCACCTGTGATCGTTTGCACGCAACTGCTCACACAGTTTCAGAACAAGGCCGCCACAAAATAGTTCCTTGTTGCCGCCTGTTTGATAATTGATTGTACTTTCAGGGTGCAGGCGAGACAACAATCTTGCCCTTGTCCCACAGGTAAGCCTGGTCTGCATCATTCAGTTTGTTGTAACTCATAATGGAGTGCAGGCTCTTGACGTAGTCGATACCGCGCTCGGAGTATTTATCCAGCGTTTTTGCCAGGTCCCAGCCTTTGGGGACCTTGTTCTGCTGGCGGAATACCGCGCGTTTCTGGCGCATGCGCTCGTAGGCACGGTGTGTGTTCAGGTTGAGCATATAGGCCTCGATCGAAGCCTGTGGTGATTCAAAGGCGGCGATGCCGTAGTTGCCGAGTTCTGCGCGCTGCTCTTTGGGCTTTATGCCCTTGCCGCTGAAATCCCATTGTCCGAACAGCGAATTACCCTGGACCGCAAAGCGCGATGTACCCCAGCCGCTTTCTTCGGCGGCCTGCGCCAGTGCCAGTGACGGCGGCACGATGTCAACGCGCTTCTTGAGTTCAATCAGGTCCTTGTTGTCCAGTTTGTCGGACTCCTGCTTGATGACTCTGTATTTGACAGCCAGTGCTGCCAGCCACTCGTTTTCGTCGATGTCATTCTTTTCGATCGCCTCGAGCAATCGCTGTCTTTCAAACAGGATTTTTTCATTGGCCTGCAGAATGCCCGAGCCGGTCAGACGGAAGAATATATTCTTCTTGTCGCTGATCGGTATCGTTTGGGCGACTTTCTGCCAGCGTTGCGGGATTTCGGTGATCTCGATGCGGGGTACTTCACGAATACCGGCCTGCCATTTTTCAGCGGTATAACCGATTTCGTTGAACAGCTGCAGCACGTCATTGTAGTTTTTCGATTCGACCGTGCGGATAATCGCTGTGTCACTGTACGCGTGCTGGAATCCGCTAAGGGTGGTCAATGCCACGTATAGCAGGCTTCTGGCGGGCAATTTCATTGTTATTTGTCCTTGTTATTCTTTTTCTTTGTTCAATTCTGCCAGCTGTTTCTCCAGCTGGCGCACCTGTTTGCGCAGATCAACCAGCTTGTGTGCAACGGCCGAGTTTCTGAAATAATCCTTGACCGGCTGGATCGGTGTACCGGCGTATACACCAGGCGCCTCGATATTATTAATCACTCCGGCGCGCTGCACCAGGGTTACATCATCGGTGATGGTTACGTGATCGGTGATCGCGCATTGTCCGCTGACGACCACGCGCTTACCCAGTGTGCTCGAACCGGCAACACCGGTCTGCGCGACCATGATACAGTCTTCGCCAATATCGGCGTTGTGGGCAATGTGGCACAGTGCATCGAACTTGCTGCCGGCGCGGATGCGGGTTTCACCCCAGGTGGCACGATCCACATTGCACTGTGAGCCCATGAGGACGTCATCTTCGATGACCACCCTGCCGGTTTGCGGTATGCGGTAACTTTTGCCTTTCTCGTCCTGGGCAAATCCGAAGCCTTCCATGCCGATGACACAGCCCGATTTCAGGGTCACGCGATTTCCGATTTCGCAGCCGCTGGCCACAACGACATTGGGATGCAGGATACAGTCCTCGCCAATCACCACGTCGTGTTCCAGTACGCAATTGGCCTTGATGATGCTGCCCCGGCCGATGGTGACATCGCGACCGATCACAACGCCGGCACCGATTATGACGTCTTCGCCTATAGTGGCGGACTCATGAATGTTCGCGGCGGGGTGAATTGAGGGCCATTCGATGGCGCGATGGTCATGGTCGTCATAGGCCTGACGAATCAATGCCTGGGCGAGGCGGACGTTCCTGCTGCTCAGGATAGCGGTCGTTGTCAGAGGCGACAGGCTTTCGACCAGCTTCGCCATGGTGACGATTGCGGCCGGCTTTGCTGCGATGACCTTGTCGATAAACTCGGCATTGTCGATGAAAACCAGCGATGATGAAGTGCAGTTCTCAACCGGGTCGAAGCGGGTGATATCGGTGTCAGGCCCGTGCATGTCATCGATGATGCCTTGTGCGTGAAATGATTCAAATATCTCGCTGGCTTTCAGGTTCATTCGGGGTCCTGGTGGTGTCTCGATAGTATGCGGGATTGTACCAGTATTAGTCGAACAGTCCTGTTATGTGTGCCGCCGTCTGCATGATGTCATCGGCTGCAAACAGGCCGTGGATCAGGGCCGTCATGTCGGCGCCGGATACGATAACGCCGGCGACATTGTGGCCATCGATGCCGCCGATGGCACATATCGGAATATCGAGCTGTGTTTTTGCGGTACGAATCAATTCATAACTGGCTGAGCGCGCATTCGGCTTGGTGGCCGAGCTGAACATGGCGCCGAACGCGACATAGTCTGCGCCGGCCGACCGGGCATCGATGGCACGCTGCAAATCGTTGTAACAGGAAATGCCGATGATCGATTCATCACCGAGCAGGTCTCTGGCCTGCGCGATAGTGTCATCGTCTTCTCCGAGGTGCACGCCGTCAGCGGACACAGCCTGCGCCAGCGCGATGTCATCGTTAATGATCAGTGTGGCGCTGTATTGTGTACACAGCTCACGTAATTCGGATGCCTGTTGCAGCCGCCTGGTAGCGTCGCCGGATTTGTCACGGTACTGGACGATCGCGGCACCACCCTTGAGTGCCAGTTCAACGGTGGCAGCGAAAGCGGAAGGGGGAATCAGTTTTTCATCGGTGATCGCATACAGACCACGCAGTCTGCCGTGCGTCACTGGTTTTTCTGCTTGGTCCAGAAGAAGCGATCAGGATGGTACTGACCCATGCCGATACGGGTGCCATGAACAAGGGTCTTGTGTGTGTAGTCGAGTGCCTGGTGTACGGCGACTTCGATTTCAGGCTCAATGGTCATGATTGCAGCCAGGCTGGCGGCGAGCGTGCAGCCGGAACCGTGGTACTTGTTTGGCAGGCGTTCATAGCTGAAACGCTTGAGTTCGCGGTGATTGCTGAACAGGCAATGAACCACGTCCCGGGTTTTGCCGTGGGTGCCTGTCAGCAGTACATACTGGCAATCCGATTCCAGCAATGCCACGGCGGCCGCAGCCGGTGTGTCGGATCCGGGTGCCAGCGTGTGGACTTCAAAAATATTGGGTGTCAGAACGGTCGTCAGCGGCAGCAACAGGCTGCGTACACTGTCTACCAGGTCGGGCGTACTCAAAGCACCGTCTTTTTCGGTACTGAATACCGGGTCATAAACGACCTTGATCGACGGGTAATCGACCAGGATTGAGTGAATCGCCTCGGCGATCTCGGTGCTGCCGACCATGCCGATTTTGATCGCGCTGACCGGCATGTCTTCCAGTACGGCCCGCGCCTGCTCGACGATAAGATCCGGTGGCATCGGCGCAAACGACATTACATCCTGTGTATCCTGAACCGTCGCAGCCGTAATGATCGGTGCGCACAGCGCACCCTGGCTGCTGATCGCTTCAATATCAGCCAGAATGCCTGCGCCGCCCGACGGGTCGAGGCCGGAGAAACAGAGTACGACAGGAGGTTTTGATTCGGTCACGAGCTGCAGTTATTCCTGAATGCCGGTCAGGCGGGCATATTCTCAATAATTTTCGAATTCGGTGTTCTGGGGCAAATTAGAGATGATTAATCAATCCCGTGGTTTTATAGATTATTTTGATGTGTACAATACCCCATCTTTCAACCAATGGGAATTCTAATGGCGTATAAAAAATGGGTCTGTGTGGTCTGTGGATATCAATATGACGAGGAGCTCGGTGACCCTGACCATGGCATTGCAGCCGGAACTTCATGGGGCGACGTGCCGGAGGACTGGGAATGCCCCGATTGCGGTGCATCAAAAGCCGATTTTGAAATGGAACAGGTCGGTTAGTCTTCCGGATGCCTGTGTCCGACATTCAATCCGCTGTTTTTCTGGATCTCGATTCAATCGATCGGGATGATCTCGATTTGTCGAAGATCAATGCCGTGGTTGACAACTGGGAGTGGCACGGCCTGGTCCGGGATGATCAACTAGCTGAAGTGCTGGCCGGTGCCGATGTGGTTGTCAGTAATAAAGTGGTATTGAACGAACATCACCTCGCGGATGCAAAAAATCTCAAGCTTGTCTGTATTGCCGCGACCGGCACCAATAACATTGACCTGGAAGCGGCGGACCGGCACAACGTTGCGGTGTGTAACGTTGGTGGTTACGCGACGCCGTCCGTGGTTCAGCAGGTGTTTACCCATCTGCTGGCGCTGACGACACGCTTTAATGAGTACACCGCTGCGGTCAAACAGGGCGACTGGAGCAGAAGCAGGTTTTTCTGCTTGCTCGATTACCCGATTCGAGAGCTGGCCGGCAAAACCATCGGCATCGTCGGTTACGGTCACCTGGGCAAGGCGGTAGCGAAAATTGCCGAAGCTTTCGGCATGCAGGTACTGCTGGCAAAGCGCAATGACGAGGACAAACGCATGGACCGGATTGGCCTGCACGAACTGCTGCCGCAGGTGGATGTGCTGTCGTTGCATTGCCCCTTGACCGATCAGAACCGCGGCATGATCGCTGCCGAGGAACTGGCGCTAATGAAGAACGACGCGGTTCTGATCAATACCGCACGCGGCGGCCTGGTCGATGAAACGGCCTTGCTTGATGCGCTGAGGAAAAAGCAGATCGGTGGTGCCGGTCTGGACGTGCTGGAAATCGAGCCGCCATCGGCGGGGTACCCGTTGCTGAAAGCCGATTTGCCCAATCTGATTATTACGCCGCATACCGCCTGGGCAAGCACAGAATCACGTCAACGACTGATGGATGAAATCGCAATGAACATCGAGGCTTTCAAGCTGGGGCATATCCGGAACAGGGTTGTTTAGGTATAAACTTTGCCACAGAGGCACAGAGGGCACAGAGATATCTTTAATGTTTGATAACCTGGTCTTGTGTAAATCGTCTCTATGGTTGTAGGAGCGGCTTTAGCCGCGAATTTCCCGCGTTCATATATGTAATTAGCGGCGTAGCTGCTCTAAAAAATTAATTACCTCTGTGCTCTCTGTGCCTCTGTGGCCAACCTATTCCTCACCAGTAACCGTAATCGTCAACTTGCGCTCGGCCGCATCGCTGCTTCGCTCCGACAAAAAAATGCCCTGCCAGATGCCGATGCCAGGTCGGTTATTGCTGACCGGGATGCTCAGGCTGGTTTGTGCGAGCACATAGCGCATTTCATTGGGTATGGCGTCCATGCCGACATTGATTTTGTGATCGACGCTGTCGCTGCTGGGAGCAAGCTGTGCCATGAATTCGGCGGTCTCATTCTTGGTGGTTTCGTCGGCGATATCCGCGATTAACAGCGACGCACTGCTGCTGTGTATAAACAGCTGGCAGGTGCCGATGCGGATTTTGGACTCGCTGATAAAATCGGTGACCAGGTCAGTGATTTCGTAGGAGCCCTTGCCATGGTCGGAAAGCTGCAGCGTGTCCTGGTAAACCATTACTCACCCATGACCGTTATGGTGACTTTTCGATTGTGCGGGTGCACGCGGTGCTCCCACAGGTAAATGCCCTGCCAGGTGCCAAGCGTATCCCTGCCGCCATTAACCGGGAAGGAAAGGGAGCTTTGCGTCAGCACGGTGCGAACGTGCGCGGGCATATCATCGGGTCCTTCGTCGATGTGTTGAAACATGCTGTCGCCATCCGGTGCGATTTTTTTCATGAAGGTTTCGAGATCGGTGCGTACCGTCGGGTCCGCATTTTCGCACAGGATCAGGGATGCGCTGGTATGGTGTATGAACACCTGGCAGATACCCTGTGTGATACCGGAATTAGCAATCACGTCATCCACTTCACGGCTGATATTGAAGGTGCCGCGTCCTCGGGTGGAAAACTGAAGTTGCTGTTGATGGATCACGGTATCAAATCGTGCGCATTAATTTCTTGTGCCGGTAACCGCGCGAATTCTAGCAAGTTTAGAGGCAGGATTCGTAAGCTTCTGTAAGTCCCAGCATGATTTCAAACCAGGCATTTTCACCTGCTTCCAGTCGTACGCCCAGCGCATCGATTTCCAGTGCGCTGACATTGAGGCCATGGATCAGGGTATCGACCAGGGCAGGGCGGCTGGGTGCTTCGTAAAACAGGCAGTGCAGCTGCTCATCGCGGATCCGGTTACGCAATTCGTTTACGTATCGGGCGCCGGGGCTGACTTCATCGCCACTGCTGACGAAACCGGCATTGTTGAGTCCGTATGCCCGCTCGAAATACTGGTAGGCGTCATGGTAGCTCAAAAAGGGCGCGGTTTTCCCGGACAGTCGGTGATCGATGAGCTGGTCGATCACCTCGATGCGACGGTGCAGCCTTCGCCTGTTGGCTTCGTAGATCTGTGCCTGTGCTGCATGCTGACGTATCAGTTCATCGGCGATGGCATCGACCAGCGCGTGCGCGTTTTTCGCGGACAACCAGATGTGCGGATCAGCATGGGCGTGTTCTTCTGCCTCTGTTTCCGAGTGATGGTGGATGCTTCTGGCCGGCAGGCGCAGCAGGTTTTCTGCGTCGATCAGGGGGATATTTGTGCTCGTGGCTGCGAGGCTGTCGAGGATTTTCGGCATGAAGCTCTCCAGCTCCGGCCCGATCCAGAAAATCAGTGACGCCCGTGAAAGGATGCGGCGTTCCGATGGACGCAGCGTGTAATGGTGCGGCGATGCGCCGCTGGCCATGATCAGTTCGGGCTCGCCCGCGCCCTTCATGATACCGGCGACCAGGGAATGCAGCGGCTTGATCGTCACCGCCACGTTCAGTGCGTCGGACGAGGCCTGCGATGGCTGGGGACTGGCAAACATCAGCAGGATGCCGAGGAGGTATAACGGGCGCATGACGGTGGGGGTCCTGAATCTATGTTATGTTATAATATAACATTATTTGAGCCAGCGATGCGTGTATCGACGACCATGCGATGACCGAGCACTGTTCACATTCAGACCTTACCAGCTGCACCCAGCCGTCCTCGGAGCAGGTCGCGATCTTTCTGCAGCAGGCGGCGGATCTGTGCGACAAGCGCAATCTCCGTTTCACCCGGCTGCGCAAGCAGGTGCTGGAGCTGGTTTGCAGGGCCGAACAGCCGGTCGGCGCCTACCATCTGCTGGACGAGCTGAAGCAGTCCGGCCGCTCAGCGGCACCGCCGACCGTGTACCGCGCGCTCGATTTTCTGCTCGAGCAGGGCCTGGTGCATCGCCTGTCGACCAATAATACCTATCTGGCTTGTGCGCATCCGCAACACCCGCATGGGGCGGTCTTCCTGGTCTGCAGTGAGTGCGGCCATACCCAGGAGGTGCACAACGAAGGTGTCAACGACGAGCTGGACCGACAGGCGAAGCAGTTCGATTTCGCAATCCAGCACGCCGCGGTCGAAGTCACCGGTTTGTGCAGTCGCTGCAGGGGATCGTGATGGGTGCACAAGCGAACCGAGATTTGCTGTTGTCGGCTGAAGATCTGGCTTACACGGTCAGGGGGCATTCGATCCTCGAGTCGGTATCACTGAAGCTGCACCAGGACGAGATCGTTACCCTGATCGGTCCGAATGGTGCGGGAAAAACCAGCCTGGTACGTATCCTGCTGGGCTTGAAGCGCGCCACGAATGGACAGGTTTATACGCGGCCGGGTTTGAAGATCGGTTATGTGCCGCAGCGCCTGCACATCGATCCCGTGTTGCCCCTGCGGGTGCGCGATTTTCTGCTGACCGCCGGCCGCTTTAACGATCCGCAGTTGCTCCGGGTGCTGGAAGAAGTACGGATGCCGCATTTGCTCACATCGGCGCTGCAGACCCTGTCGGGTGGCGAATTTCAACGCATCCTGCTCGCTCGCGCGTTGCTGCATCAGCCGGATGTGCTGGTACTGGACGAGCCGGCACAGGGTGTCGATATCATCGGTCAGCAGGCGCTCTACCAGACGATCAAGCAAATTCGTGATCGCCATGCCTGTGGCGTGCTGATGGTGTCGCATGATCTGCACCTGGTGATGGCCTCGGCAGACCAGGTGATTTGCCTGAACAAGCATATCTGCTGCACAGGGCACCCTGACGATGTCAGTGCGCATCCGGAATACCTGAAAATCTTCGGCCAGGCCATGGAGGGTCTCGCGCCTTATTCACATCACCATGATCATTCGCATGACGCACACGGTAATGTGGTGCCGCTGCGCGGCGACAAGGAGGCGGAATTGCATGATCGATGATTTCATCCTCAATGCATTGCTTGCCGGTATCGCCCTGGCGCTGGTGGCGGGTCCGCTGGGCTGTATCGTGGTGTGGCGGCGCATGGCTTATTTCGGTGATACGCTGGCGCATTCCGCGCTGCTGGGCGTGGCACTGGCCGTGTCGGTCGAACTGCTCCCGATCATTGGCGTTATTTTTATCGGTGTCGTGCTGGCCGCACTGCTGTTCTGGCTGGAGCAACGGCGGGAACTGTCAGCCGACACCCTCCTGGGCATACTGTCACACAGCGCGCTCGCGCTTGGCCTGATCGTGTTTTCATTGATCCAGGCACGGATACCGGGTATCGACCTGATGGCCTATCTGTTCGGTGATATTCTCGCGGTTAACCGCCAGGAGATCGCGTGGATGTTTGCCGCGGCCATTTTTATATTGTCGGTTTTTGCACTGATGTGGCGCTCGATGATTTCGATCTCGATTAACGAGGATCTGGCGCGTACCGATGGCATCAATGTTTCGCTGGTACGTTTCGTATTCATGCTGTTGCTGGCCATGGTTATTGCAGCTGCGATCAAAGTGGTCGGTATTCTGCTGGTGACAGCCTTGTTGATCATACCGGCGGCCAGT
>CP070838.1:1827703-1838732 GCA_020341835.1 Thiotrichales bacterium
ATCGCGGGAGCAGGCGCAGGATTCGTGTTCGTAAGCGCCGCTCTGGAGCGAAAAGCGTAGCAATAGCTACGGTTTGAGTGAAGAGCAAGCTTACGGACATGAAGACCAGCCTGAACCGTGATAGGCTTGCTCAAATGACACTCTGTATTTCTGATAATCCTGGTTGTTCTCCAAAGGACCAATGTCTTATCAGTATCCTACGCCGCCTGGTGAGAAATGGGGGCTAGCTACCAGCTGGATGCACGCCATATGCTCTGCCCGCTGCCGGTGATCAAAACCCAGGACAGGGCTGCCGAACTGAAAAGCGGCGACATTCTTGAAGTCATCTGCACCGACCCCGGCGCGCTGAACGACATTCCAGCGTGGTGCCGGATCAACGGGCACGAAGTCATTGATACCGGACAGACGGATGACGAGGTCAGTATTACGCTAAAGCTCGGCTGACCACCGATGTTGCGTAAGCTTCCAACAGCCGAATCACCCGGCCAGCCTGGTTACTATTTAATCAACCGCACACCCATGCAAGCCTGGACAGAACCGAGTATGACAACCTAACTGATTGATTAAATACACTTTCTATACTGTCTAATCAGGTAGTTATCGATCGTCGGCATTTTTATCACTTTTGTCGGTTTATTTTTCAACTATCTACTACACTAACGATTACCTTTCAGGTTTTATCCAATTGATCAAAAAACAGGGCGTCGCTCCTGTCTCTGTCGCCATTTGATAACGTCAATCCGTGTCCAAGGGAGGTCACCATGTCGTTTTCTGATATTTTTTTGATCGTACCCAACCCGGTCATCTCCGGTCTGATCTGGTTCTTCGTGCTGTCGGCGCTGCTGTACTTTGCCCGGCAGCCGGCACACAAATACATCCTCGCCTTCAGCCGCGTGATTCACAACGCGCTGCGTCTGGCCGCGAACTCGGTCAAGACCGCCGAACTGCGCCTGCAGGCACGTAACCGCGAGGTGCTGCTCGAGGCCGGCCGCGAAGCCACCGAACGTATGATCGAACGCGAGTTTGAACGCGTCGAAAACACCGTTACGCACGACCTCGCCCAGTACCCGGCGCTGCAGCGCAAGCTGAGCGAAAGAATTACGCGCATCGACGAAGACTATCAGCAGAGCACCGAAGTACCCCCTGATCCACCGGGCTGGTGCAAGGTGGTCGAGTCTGTTGCCGCGGTTGACAGCAATGGCGATGCCATGGTGGCCGGCATCCTCAAGGACATCCACAAGTCGATGATCAAGGCGCAGGACAGGGCCATCAAGGAGCACCGTCGTGCCTGCATGGAACGGCACAACATTCTCAAGCGCATGATGCCGCACTGGCGCTCTGTCAAGAAAGTGCTGGGTCAGGTCGACAGTAACATCTCCAGCATCCTCGAACGTGCTACCAAGATCGGACGCTACATGCACGATTACGAGGAAATCCTGCGTGGCAGCGATCGTGCCACGCGTGTGCTGTCATCATCGGCCATCAGCCAGTTTTTTGTTTCCGCATTCGTACTCGCGATCGCGGTCGGCGGCGCAATGGTGAACTTCACCCTGATCGCGCGCCCGATGGCCGAGATGGTTGGCGGACACAATTTCATCGGCACCTTCAAGGTCTCGGAAATTTCAGCCATCGTCATCATCCTGGTGGAAATTTCCATGGGCCTGTTCCTGATGGAATCACTGCGCATTACCCGCTTGTTCCCGGTAATCGGCGCACTCAATGACAAGCTTCGGGTGCGCATGATATGGATCACCTTCGGCTTTCTTTTCATCCTCGCCAGTGTCGAAGCCGGCCTTGCGTTCATGCGCGAGATTCTGATGGAAGACGAACTGGCGACCAGCGCGATGTTGCGAGGCGATGCCGCCAGCGCGATCCAGGCGACAGACTTTGCCTGGATCACGACCGCGGCACAGATGGGCCTGGGCTTTATCCTGCCGTTTGCGCTGGTATTCGTCGCCATCCCGCTTGAAACCTTCGTGCATTCATTGCGCACCGTACTTGGCATTATCGGTACTGCCCTGCTTCGAGCAGTCGCTTTCGGCCTGCGCCTGACCGGCAATCTGTTCCGCTACATGGGCAGGGTTCTGGTCAACCTGTACGACCTGGTCATCTTTGGCCCGCTGTGGCTGGAAAACACCATTACCGGCAAGGTGAGCTCATTCAAGCCGGCCGCACCGAAACACACAGTTAATGCAGACTATCAGGAGGCAGCATGAAACTCTTCAAACTAATAACAACGATTCTATTCCTGCAACTGGCACAGGGCTGTGCTGATACGGCCGGGCCGACGAACTCCGGCGTCTACCTGCTGCTGGACACCTCCGGCACCTATACCAAGGAACTGGATAATGCACTCAAGCTGGTGAATGTGCTGCTGGTCAGAATGGAGCCGAGCGATTCCCTGGCCGTTGCCCGCATCGACACCGGCAGCTTCAGTGAAAAGGACATTGTCGCCAAGACCACGTTCAACGATCGTCCCAGTGAGGCCAACAAACAGAAAAGGCACTTCCGTGAATCCATGGACCGCTTCGTCAAGGAAGTGCGGCCGTCCAAGTTCACCGACATTACCGGCGGTGTACTGCAGGCGGCTGAATATCTGAACGAGAAGAACACCGGCAGGAAGACCATCCTGATCTATTCCGACCTCAAGGAAGAACTGCCGGAGGGCTATGTACGTGATATTCCGTTCCAGCTTGAAGGCTTTGATATTGTCGCGCTCAACGTGACCAAGCTGCGCAGCGACAATGTCGATCCCCGCGAATACATGGACAGACTCGAAGACTGGCAGCGCCGTGTTGAAGAAGGCGGCGGCAGCTGGCGTGTGATCAACGATATGGATCGCCTGGAGCGTATTATCAGCAGTTAGGCGATTGACACATCGAAAACAAAGCCCCGCCAACAGGCCTGTTGGCGGGGCTTTTTTATTCTATCGGTACCAGCCGGGATACACCGGATAGCGGGGAACATAGGTATAGGATGGGTAGGCCTGGTTCCAGTAAGGGGCCGCCAGCGGAGGTGGATAATACGGCGGCGGATAATAACGATCATTGTCGTCATCGGTCATCCGGTTCCACCAGCCGGTTGGGCCGCCCAGCGGGCAGAATGGAAATTCCGGCAATGCTGTGACACTGGTCGAGCCGAGAACAAGCGCGATCGCAAGAATCGCCCGTTTCACCCAACTGTGACCGGATTTCATTCGTCTAATCTATCACGGCTGGAAATGAAAGTGGCCGCTTTTTGACGAGCGGCCACTTCTAGATTTTCCTGTTGAAAATCTGCAGCCTGGACTACAGCTGCTGCTGAATCGCCGCCATCCGCGTTACTGCCGGACGCTGGAAATTGACATAACGCGGCAACCGCCAGACAACGGCATCGGCTTCGGTTCTGGTCGCGTAACCACCGGAGACCAGAACAAATTTGTCGCCATTGGCAGATTTAGCTGTGTAATACGACAGCTCATCTTTCAGATAAGGGTTATAGCGTTGGGCGATATCATACATTTCAGTCTTGTCGCCAACGGATGCGACCTGGATGGCGTAATGATCAGCCGGCTGCTGAGACAACCACTGCGGGCCGTGTATTACATTACTGCCGCCAATCTGGCTGAACGGCGAGATACTGCTGATACGCCCGTCGAGGCTGTCGGCCTGATCGTTCATGGTTTGCAGTTTGCCATTGAGCACCTTGACTTCACCTTCAAGCTTTTCGTTCAGGCTAACAAGATTGTGCTGAATCTCCGAAATCGTCACTGCTGATTTCAGGTTGCTCTGCTGCAGTCCGGTGATCTGCTGGTCGACGACCTGTGTACGCTCGGCGGTCACAATCGCATCGTGACTCATTTCTGACTGGTGATAAAAATACAGCCCGGCGATTGCCAGTATTGCCAGCACGAGGAAACCGGAGAGGATTTTGAAATGCCTGTTTTCGGTCGTCGCCAGCGCCTTTACCGACAATGCCAGTTCGATGGATTTATCCTGCAGCGTACCGATCAGCGAAGCATGTTTCTCGCTGTCTTCCAGCAGCTTGTCGACCATGGAAGACAACTCATCCGCGCGCATTTCAAGAAGATCGAGCGATGCGTCGAGCTCCTTGCTGGCCTGGGTCAACCTGGCTGCAGTCGACTCCAGCGAGGTCGCACGTTTTTCCAGCGCATCATCAACCGATTGCAGCTGCAGAATTCGCGCCTTGCTGTTTTCGAGTTCCTTTTCGATGTTTTCAGAACGCTGACTGGTCGCGGTGGCCAGCGCATCAATTTCCGCAACCAGTTCCTTTTCAAGCTTGAGCAGCGCATCGGTATTGTCCTTGATGCTCTGGCTCAACTGTAAATTGGTTTCATGCGAGTGCCTGACCAGGTCGTTAACACGCTCGACCAGCTGCTCGTGCTGCTCGGTCATTTGCTGGTTATGGTTTTCGAGATCGGTAGCAGACCGGGCCGCGACATCCTCGATCTCGGTCGTCAGCTTCTTGACCTCGTTATCGATATTTTCCGATATCACAGACAATGTCTTGTAAGTATTATCGATTTCACCAAGGCGCTTGTAGGTTTCAGATACTTTGGATGTGAGATCGAGATCGCTGTCGCTCAGGCGCTCCAGGCCCTCATCGACACTCCTGTTGATCACATCAAGTTCTTTTTGCAGGTCCGTCAGACTGGTTTCCAGTAAACCGATCTTGGCGTTGATATCACTGGCCTGACCCACGGCCCGGGTCTCTTTTTCAAGATGAATCAGGTTGCTATCAGGGGGGGCTTCATCAGTGTGAAGCTGTTTTTGACTAGTCATAAAAATTTATCCTCATATATTCAGTTCGGCAACTTGTAAAACGTTGCACTTTTTAGCTGGTAAACGTCTAATTTTAGCATATTAGCGATTATTAATATTATGAGAATATCGACTTTAATTGACCTGGATGGCTATTTTTCTGCCCCAGTTTTCAATTTATCCGGGCGCAAGTGCCGCTGAAACCCGAACCGCAATTAAGTACCTGATCACAATGGAATTCATCGAACTACCGACCGCTCGTGACCGCATAGCGAAATAAGCAGCAATCTGATTAACGAACTGTCCATATTGTTTACACAGGGAATTGCCGGGTACTTTGGTATTGACCCGCGCGTTTTTCATGAAAAACAACAAGTTAAGGGTCTACACCTGTACATTACTGCACCGATACTTCGGGGGATATGTCGGTATGTTTAACAGTCCGATACGAACCGGATTTAACCGGCACCACCGGAGTTTCTTAAGTTATTGATTAAAATACGCCCATATAACTCTGGCCTGAGTTTTGCATATTGAAATGATATGACTAAGGGCATGCACTCGAAGCAGTGTCAAGAGCGCGTCAGAATTATGCATAATCAAGGGAATCGGATGGTGAAGATTATATCCAAAATTAAATTACTTATTGGTGTCGTCCTATTTGGTGCCTCGTTGCAGGTTTACGCGATACCTAGCATCAATGGTGAAATAGGGATGGGTGGTAATTTCATACCTATTGATAGCGGATCGAACCCTACAAGTATAATAGCTGCAACTGGTGTCGATTTTGACCCGAATTTGTTTATCGTTAACAGTGCTACTGGGGACTTTTCCGGTGTAGGTGCACTTGGCACAATCCTTGATTTTCAATTTGATCCATTCGCCGGCCCTATTATAGACTTCTGGACAATCGACGGTTTCGGGTTCGAACTCACATCCGTCAGCAAGCTCGCCACTAACGATCCAAATCGGTTTCTTATCCTTAGTGGGACAGGAATTATTAGTAAATCTGGTTTCGCAGACACATTGGGTATCTGGAATTTTACAGGCGATTCAACTAGCGGTGGTGCCTTTAGTTGGTCCGCAGGCTCGACTGGTCTGGTACCTGAACCAGGTGTACTTGCCCTTTTGGCAATTGGCTTGATTGGACTTGTTGGTCGGGTAAGACTGAATAAATAAATTCATACTTTTTACATATTTGACAAATACCAGACGCTAGAGGCGTAGACCATGAATTTCGATACAAAAAAACACTCAGCTCTCCCGGGAAAAGCATTAATCAAATTGATGCTGTTCGGTGCAGCGTTCATTTCTATGAGTATTGCGAATGCTGCCTCGGTTACAGGCGACATGGGCATCACCGGTGCATTCACTGCCTCTGGAGGTACTGACCTATCCGACCATACCTCGCTTGATTTGACCAGCGCAACCGGCACCGGTGGCTCAGGTGCGATCGGTGGCACGGTTGGTTTTGGGACAGTAGGAACGGTTTTTAATTCTCCGTTCACGTTCAACCCATCAACACCCGTCTCCAACCTCTTACAAATTGGCAACTGGCAGGTTGATCTTGCAACAACCACAATCGACGACCAAACTGTCGATGTGCTTACCCTTTCGGGAACCGGAACTATCTCGGGTAACGGTTTCGACCTGACTCCTACTACGTGGACATTATCGGCCAATGCTACAGGCGGTTCTTATTCAATGACTGTAAATGCTGTACCCGTACCAGCTGCTGTATGGCTGTTCGGTTCGGGCCTGATTGGCCTGATTGCTGTTGCTCGTAGGAAAGCATCCTGACCAATCAGTCCGACTAGTTAATTAAAGTTAAAAGCCCTCACTTTTATGTGAGGGCTTTTTCTATTTGTCCTAGATTGATTTCAGCCATTCTTGACACCACTATCGCTTTGCCACGGCAACGGGTCGCTAAACCACCCAGGAAACCCTGCTTCGCTTAACTCAACCAATCTACTGGTACGTATGTCAAATCAATCAAGTATTGTTGTGAAACATCATCCTGCAGGTAACCGGATCTCAAAATATAACCACGAACCAGTTTCTCGTAGTCTTCATTGACGCCTCGGCTCAGGATTACCCAGGATACCTATAAACCCGGAACCAACAGCAGCTTTGAAGAACCTGGCACCGCGTAGGCTGCCAAAGCAAGAATATACAGGGGCCAGCTGAAAAGGATTCCACGCAGCGCGTGTTTGAGGATTAAAGCGGTTATGGCGACGATACGATAAAACTTCTGCTCGGCAGAATCGTACAGAACAAGAAATACGCCGCGCTCGAATTCGTTCTTGATTTCATTCAAACGTTTTGATCGCATGCTCTGCAAATAACAAGTCTCCGGCCGTTCACAGATCCAGCAGCAGCTTCAATGGCAAACGCGCGCCGGCAATCTTGCACGCCTGTTGACCGTACCCATCTGGAAACTTGTTGCAACCGTTTCACTTATCGTTAATTTCGTATTGCTGTCCTCCATATTCAGCGCCATTTGACCGGCGCGTGTCATTATTGATGAATCAACGGAGCGACGATTCTGTGTCGGTGCAAGCCTGATCGAGCACACTGAAAGAAGCCCGTCGTCATAGATTTACAACAGATAATGATAATTACTATTACAGCGTAATCTCAGCGATACCGGAATCGAATCAGCCACATCATCATTGCTTGCACACAGTTCCATTGCACCTGAAAATAGCGCTATGGAACTAACCGCTAAACAACGACACCGCGCGATCAACCAGGTCACACTGTGGGGCGTATTTGTCAATCTGGTATTATCCGTTGCGAAACTGGCAGGTGGATTTTTTGGTCAATCCCAGGCCCTGATCGCAGATGGCCTGCACTCGCTCTCCGATCTGGCCAGCGACGCGATGGTGTTCGTCGCTGCCAAGCACGCCAGCGAGGATGCCGATGAAGAGCACCCTTACGGTCACGCACGTTTCGAAACCATCGCCACGGTAGCCCTTGCGGTTTTACTGGTTATTGTCGGTATCGGCATTGCGTACGACGCCGTGCTGAGTCTGGTTACGGACGAACCCCTGGCGAAGCCGGATATGTTCACGCTCTGGATTGCCGCATTTTCGATTCTCAGCAATGAAGGTCTGTATCATTACACCAAATTTGTTGGCCATCGCATTCGCTCGAACCTGTTACTTGCCAATGCGTGGCACCATCGGAGTGACGCGGTCTCTTCCATCGTCGTACTGGTCGGTATCGCCGGTACGCAATTCAATATGTCAAAGCTTGATGCCTATGCCGCGATTATCGTAGCCGTGATGATCGCCAGGATCGGTTTCAAGCTCGGCTATGACAGCGTACAGGAACTGGTCGACGCCAGCCTCGAACCCGAACTGGTTGAAAAAATTCGCCAGAAGATACTGTCGCATGAGGGGGTACGCCACCTGCATATGCTGCGTACGCGAAGACTGGGTCACTACGCCCATGTTGATGTGCATATCCTGGTCGAACCCCGACTCAGCGTATCGGAAGGCCACCACATATCCGAGACGGTGGAAAAAATGCTGAAAGAGTCTTTCGACACCATCAATGATGTCACCGTACATATCGACCCGGAAGATGACGAGCAGGAAGCGCGCAGCATGCACCTGCCGCTGCGCAGCGAGGTGATCTCAGCGCTGAAGCAAGAATGGTCCACCCTTCCCGAGCTGAAGGATATCGACGACATTACCCTGCATTATCTGACCGGCGAGATATCGGTCGAGGCCTGCATGCCGCTGGAAAAAGTGGCTGATCTGGAACTCACCAAGGACCTGCAAACCCGATTCTCACAAGTCAGCACCCGGATTCCCTCGGTCGGACGGGCCATACTTCGATTCCATTAGAGCACCATTGTGGTGCGTATATTCGAAATTCGCACCAATATAGTGCGTTAATGCACAAAATTTGTGCTTTTATGGGCAAAAAAACAGTTACTTACTCCGTTTCAAAGCTGGCACGTTTCATGCAGAATACCGCATTACAAAAATCAGTCCCGTCTCGAAGTCTGTTTGACTAGCGGCGGAAAATTCATTCCATTTAAATCTGGAGAGCAACCAAATGTCTGCAAGTGACGTTTTAAACATGATCAAGGAGAAAGACGTAAAGTTCGTCGATTTCCGTTTTACTGACACCCAGGGAAAAGAGCAACACGTTTCCGTACCTTCCCACACGATTGATGAAGATGTACTCAGCGAAGGCAAGATGTTCGATGGCTCATCCATCCAGGGCTGGAAAGGTATCAACGAGTCCGACATGATTCTGATGCCGGATACGTCCACCCCGGTGATCGACCCGTTCTGTGAAGAAGTGACGATGAATCTGCGTTGCGACATAATCGAGCCTTCGACCATGCAGGGTTACAACCGCGACCCGCGTTCTGTCGCCAATCGCGCTGAAGCCTATCTGAAGTCGACCGGCATCGGTGACACCGCCTTCTTCGGGCCGGAAAACGAATTCTTCGTCTTCGACGGCGTCCAGTGGGGCGATGAAATGGGTGGCGCCTTCTACAAGATCGAATCGGAAGAAGCAGCCTGGAATACCGGCAAGGACTATGATGGCAACAACATGGGCCACCGTCCCGGCGTTAAAGGCGGTTATTTCCCGGTACCACCGATCGACTCACTGCAGGATATCCGTTCGACCATGTGCCTGACCATGGAAGAAATGGGTTTGGAAACCGAGGTGCACCATCACGAGGTAGGCACCGCCGGCCAGTGTGAAATCGGCGCCCTGTTCAACACCATGGTGCGCAAGGCCGACGAAGTACAGATCTACAAGTACGTGGTACACAATGTGTCACATGCCTTCGGCAAGACAGCAACCTTCATGCCCAAGCCGATGGTCGGTGATAACGGTAACGGCATGCACGTACACCAGTCGATCTCGAAAGACGGTGAAAATATCTTCGCTGGCGACCAGTATGGCGGCCTGTCTGAAACAGCGCTGTACTATATCGGCGGTGTCATCAAACACGCCAAGGCAATCAATGCCTTTGCCAACGCCTCGACCAACAGCTACAAGCGCCTGGTACCGGGCTTCGAAGCACCGGTGATGCTGGCTTATTCTGCCCGCAACCGCTCGGCGTCGATCCGTATTCCGCACGTGTCCAGCCCGAAGGCTCGCCGTATTGAAGTGCGTTTCGCCGATTCAACCGCAAACCCCTACCTGTGCTTTGCGGCGATGCTGATGGCCGGCCTTGACGGTATCCAGAACAAGATCCATCCGGGTGAAGCGCTCGACAAGGATCTGTATGACCTGCCGCCCGAAGAGGAAGCTGCGATCCCGCAGGTTGCGTTCTCGTTTGACGAAGCACTGAAAGCACTGGATCAGGACCGCGCTTTCCTCACCGCAGGCGGTGTTTTCGATGATGACATGATCGATGGCTACCTGGCCCTCAAGCAAGCCGAGGTACAGCGCTACCGTGCTGCGGTTCACCCGTGTGAATTCGACATGTACTACAGCGTCTAGTCTGTCAGGCCTTCACCTCGAAAAGCCCCGCTGTGCGGGGCTTTTTTTTGCCTGGAAAAGGCGAACTTGAGGAAAATATTTCAATCAGAACAATCAGTTGATCTTGTTTATAACTACGACTATGCTCTCAGCATGAAGACAAAAACCGTCATCCTGATGCTGTCATCCGCCATTCTGATTAGCACCGGAATTGCCAGTGCGCAGTTCTACAAAAGCGTGGACGAGCAGGGAAATATCGTCTATTCGGATACGCCCACACCGGGTGCCGAGCAACTGAAACCGCCACCGATATCGACGGTGGACAGTCTGCCCAAACCGGAACCGTCGACTGATACCGAGGCCAAGCCCGGTGAAGAGACCGGCGAAGAAGCCGAGAAAAAACCGCCGACGCGATATACAAAATTTTCCATCGTATCACCCCAGAACGAAGCTACAATCTGGGACAATAACGGCTCGGTACCGGTCTCGTTACTGCTCGAGCCTCCCCTGGATACCGAGAACGGTCATAGTGTCTGGGTCTACGTCGATGGCAAGGCCTTTGTCAGAAAAAGCCAGAGCATGGTCCAGCCGCTATCGGGCATCGACCGGGGCGCTCACAAGATACGAGCCGAAATCCGGGACGAAAAGCGCAAGACGCTGAAGCGCACGAATAATATCACCGTTCATATGAAGCGCGCGTCGGCCATTCCGCGCGGCGGCCCCTAGCCACCTCAGGACCGTCATCCCGGCAAATATTATCCCCGCGCACCATTTTGGTGCGCTATAATTCCTCGAACACCCGTAAATTTGGC
>CP070838.1:1838832-1884042 GCA_020341835.1 Thiotrichales bacterium
TATCAGGGCACGTACATGCTCTCTCGCTTCGGCTGCTTGCTGTTCCGAGAGCGCTTTACGCAGAGCGGCGACTTCTTCTTGGTAACGATGAGCCATGGCTGGGTGAATGAACGGTTGCGGTTCAGCACTTTGATCTTTCATCAGTTCCGTTAGCTCTGATTGCCTAGAAGTCACACGTTCAAGTTCATCCTTGATCATGTCGGCAGGCACACCATCCTTGATGGCCTGTATGATATTTTCTCGCTCCCGAGCCAATTTTGTAGCCTCAGCCTTGTAACGAGCCAGCGATGAATTCTGGGCGGCTCTGAGGCTGTTCATATGGCGTGTGTATTCCTGTGCATGGCGAATTGATACTCAAGCTGCTGCGGGAAGCTGGTACAGCCCTCGGCAGTGAGTCTGCCAATGGAAGTCGTTCAATGTGGCTTGCGGTTTGGGACTACCTCCAGCCACATCGGCCGGCGTATCCCCGCCAAGTGAGCCATGGGTGCGATGTTGGTTGTAATAGGCTTGGAAGTCTGCGAGTTTTCTCTCCAAGTCAGTCGCATTCCAGAATAGGGTATGGTCAAGGAATTCACGGCGAATAGTGCCGATGAGTCGCTCAACGAAGGGGTGCGATAGCGGTGTATACGGGACGGTCTTGATCTCATCTACACCCAGAATACTCAAATTCGCTTGCCATTGCTGATACAAGAATAGCGGATCGTTGTCAGAGCTGAGATGTTTCGGAACGCCGTTGGTCGAGGTAGCTCTATTGAACATTCGACACAAGGCTACACCATCTACATCACCAGCATGTACACCAAATCCGATGATGCGCCGAGTGAACTGGTCCATGACTACGAGCACCCAGTGGGTATTCAGTAAAATAGACTCGCAACGAAAAAGATCGACGCTCCAGAGACTGTCTTTCTGATGGCCGAGAAAAGTCAACCACGAAGGACCGTGACCGGAATCCGGTCCTGGTCGGTAGTGCTTTTCAAGTACGCGCCTGACAACATCTTTATCGATGTTAGCTCCAAATGCTATGTTGATCTCCTGGGCTATGCGGGGACAGCCAAACCGGGTGTTGCGCTTTTTCAATTCGACGATGGCATCGATGAGTTCTTGCGAAGGGCCTTTGGGTCCGGGCTTGCCTGTTTTGTGCGCGGTATACAGCAATCGATATTTGCGTTTCTTGAGTATGTTGTGAAATCTCAAAAGTGTTGATGGCCTGAGAATGACTGCTGCCCGCTGAATGCGGTGTGGAGTGATAAATAGAGACCAGAAGCCGAGTAGTATTCGGTCGATAGGCGTCAGATTGGGTGCACGTTTCCGAGAGCGATTGATGATCAGGAGTTGCTGTTTCATAAGAAGGCTGTCGGCGACAATAGCTCTGGCCCCGCCCGGTCCAAGCAGTTTCGCGAGTATGGTCAAAAAATGTGCAAGCAGTAATAGCAGGTTCTTCATGGGAGGGTAGAGTAGGTAAAGTTGCCCTCGGGAACAAGACTGGTTAAATATCGATGTTCAGGTGATAATTAATAATTCGCCATACACACGGCTTCAACCACGAATAATTCACATGGATACACACAACATCAAGTGTTCTGACTTCCGGACTGTTACTGCATTAAGCGATCAGGCAATCGTATGGAATATTCAGGCCTTCATGCAGTTTCTTGATCATTGGCAATGTCAGATTGCGTTTCTTGTTAAGTACTTCAGAAACACGTGCGCGAGTACCTAGATACGGCTCCAGATCTTTACGTGTAAGACCTTTTTGCTCCATCAGGAATTTGATGGCCTCAACAGGATCGGAAGGTGGCATGGGATAGTGTTCTTCTTCATATTTTTCAACGAGCAACATTAGAACGTCGAGTTCATCGCCTTTCTCTGTGTTACGCTTGGCTCCCCAGAGTTCATTAATACGCTCTAGTGCTCGGTTATAATGCGTTTTGTTTTTAATGGGTTTCAGGTTCATCAGTCTGGCCTCAAATATTCTCAATGTCCTCGATTTTGTCATACTGCTTGTGTGTGCCTACAAAGCGTATAAGCATCCCATGTCGCGAGTAATCAGTCAGCACAACAATTCGGTATTTATTCCCGCAAACATTAAAGACAACCCGGTTATTCTTCAGTATGCTCGCATTTCGTAAATCCGCTTTAAGTTCATGCGGTGAATTCCACTGTGCATTCGAGCAATAGTTATACCACTCAGTCATCTGTTTCTTGGCATCGCGATATTTTGGGCTGCTTTCCCAGAATGTCCGCAGCATGGATTTAGCGATGACTCTCATGAGCTGATATTAGCACGCTCCCGTACTGGGAGCAAGGTGATATTTGCTAGAGGATTGACCATTATTTGTGTGTCTGATTGCGCAGATTGTGCCGCCGTTGGGGAGACGGGGTCGGGGGAGACGGGGTCTTTGATTTGTGATGCGGTTGGCAGCTGTGGTTTTAAGGTACTGATTTAGTGAGTATTAATAAAAAATATTCCGGCTACGGGCCGTGTGGTCGGTTCAGGCGAGGTCTATAAATATAGTCTTCGGTAAATAAAGAGGGTAGCGTGCCCCCGCTACCAAATCCTTTCTTTAAAATCAGTCAATTACGCCAGAATTGACGTGGGACCCTCGGGCTATTAGTCGGAGGGTCTTTTTCGTTTGGGGATGTTGAAGGCGAATCCCTGCGGCGGACATTGTGCTTCCTTTTATCTCCCCCTCAGGCCCCCTCAGATTCTCTATAAGCGCGTTTTGGTGTGCGCGCGGCCCAAGGCCTTTGCTGTGTCTAGATGGTGGCGTTTAGAATGGGAAAAAGAATCTGACCCCTTCACTTAGGAGGGGTTTTCATCGGATGGTTTGGCAAGATCCGGGCAATGTGGGATTCGCTCGGATTGCCTCGGGCTGCTAGAAGCCGACTCTCAATACCTGGCGCGTTTTCACGCTGAACGCAAAATATTACGATGGGATACAGTGCGTTAGTAGCATCATATACCCCCAAAGATATCAATATTTAATACTTCTTATTTTATGGCCCTCCCGTATCAAATTTGTTGATTTGCATCAATAGAATGAAGAGCGGTTATTTATAAGATGAAAAACAGGAGAAAAGATTAGATTGTAGGCGCTGATTCAATAAACGAAAAATCAATGGATTAGCAATGTTAAAGCGATTCTATATATTGGTTTTAGTTTTCTTCCTCGTGGGCTGTGGTGGAGGTGATTCCGATAGTGCAGCCATTGCGCCCATTTCAGCCTTGTTCCCAGAGCTTAGAGCGTACACTTATTCTGATGAGGTATTTATTAGTGGTGACATGTCAGGCATAGGAAATGGTTCAATAGAAGTTTATAACAGTACAACTGATCAGAAAGTAACTGCACAATTATTGACTCAACAAGAATGCTATGAAGGGGGCTATGCATGGCTAATATTTTTTATTGTTTATATCGATGATTTCTGTTTGACAGATGAATCTTTTGCGGCAGTTGTGCCAGTCGATATGGGTATAAATAATCTTACTGCTGCAGTGATGGATAATCGAGGTATAGTGCTCCAAACCGAAACATACAGTATTGAGAGGAGAATGCCGGTACTCTCGGGTTTTAAACTTAAAGATGCAGAACTGGATAAACCGTTTGATCCGGCGACTAGAAGCTATTATGTGCGAAGCTGTTCAACCGCAGAGACGATCTGGGTAGATCCTCAGTTTGACAGGATGGATTGGCCTTATTTTTTCGATGGACCGAATGGGCTGGATGTCATTATTCATATCAATGGGAACGAATTTGAGATTGATTGGAATATTTTAGAGCTTAGTGCTCAGCAATTATCCAGTGATATTGATATTGATATCGTTGTGTTTCCATACGGTAAAGACGATATGGCTGAGTCTATTGGTACGCACTACAGTTTGTTGCTATTGAATAGCTCAGATAAGGAATTATTGGACATCAATTTATCGGCTGGAATACTTGATAATATATTCGATCCGCTAGAATCTGAGTATCATGCGACAGTGGGCTATGTCGACTCTTCTATATCTGTTTCTGCTACACCTACCGACATGTGCGCCCATTTAACGATTAACAGCCTGCTCGTAGAGCATAATGCGTTTAGTGATCCCATATCGTTAGGTGAGGGTTTGAATTTGATTACAATAGACGTATTCAATAATAATGAAACGTTGGAAAACCGGCTTATGGTATATCGAGTGTCAGACGCAGAGTATCTGCAATCAGATTACATCAAGCTCGATTACATCCATGATGGTTATGAATACACTGGAAGAAGAATTGCGACTTCAGGTGATGACATTGTCATAGAGGCGCTGGACTATCATTCGCCTTATCGGAGAGCTGTTTATGTTGCCACATTGACTAATGAGGGGGGGTGGAGCATTCAGAGATTATTGAGTGATAGCGGCTCTCGTACGCTTTACGATGTCGAAATCACTGGCAACACTATTGTAGTCGGTGTCACTAATTCTAATACTGACGCCGTTTATATTTATGAGCGATCTCAAGATGGCTTATGGAATAATGCACAGCAGATTCCCAGCCCGGAATATGATCAAGTCGGCTATAGTGCAAAGTCCATAGCCATATCGGGTAATACCCTTGTAACGAGCAGGAGCGCGGAACCGAGTATAGATGTTGTTGATATATACACTAAAGATCTAGACAGTGGGGAATGGATGTTTGATACAAGCATAAACGATCTTTTCACAGCTACAGGCTCGCAGGTTTATGATATTGTATTACACGAATCAACGTTGGCAATACTGGTTAATAAAACTACAAATATCTTGAATGATTATACTGTGTATATCTTGAACCGTGATGTGTCTGGAATATGGAATCTGGTAAGCACTCTCTCAATGCCTGCAAGAACGATTGCCTTATATGGTAACACCTTGGTTGGCGGCAGCGGAGATGTTTACACCAAGGATACGACTGGAAACTGGCAGCATACCACTACTTTAAGAGCATCTAACCATAATGATGACGACGAATTTGGGGATTCAATAGCTATCTGGGAAGACACGATCGCGATTGGCGCACACGGTGAAGATAGTCGTGCAACAGGCGTAAATAATTCCAACCAGGGCGACAACTTAGGTGTATTTTCAAAGTCCGGGGCAAATTCTGGCGCGACCTACATTTTCAAGCGCGATCAAAGCATGTCATGGGAACAGACTGAGTACATAAAAGCATCAAACACTAACACCACGGACCTATTTGGCTATGCAATCTCGCTAAGTGATGCCATGCTAGTAGTTGGCGCACCTGGCGAATCCAGTTGCGATACAAGTATTAACGGCAATCAAGCAGACAATTCGTGCTATCGTCGCGGTGCAGTATATATTTACAGATAAAGTCTACTAGAAAGCATGTGTTCATGATGCTCAGAATGTATATCAGTATATTTCATAATGAAAGTCTCCTGTGATTCGACTGTGGTTTACCACTTTCACACAATGTAAGAAAAGTAGACGATCAAAGCCGATGAATTTGCCACCCCGCCCACCCCCTATGTGGCGCCCGCAGCCGGGCCGCGCCACGGGCCGCCCTCCAGGCGCAAACTCGCCCAGAGTCGCCCAGACTGCCCACCTCTGCCCAAATCAGGGGCTCGCCTGGGCTCCCCCAAACGGCACCCCCGGCGCACCAGAGGCGAGGGCCTGGTCGCAAGTTCGGTGCGATCGGAATTTTCGGAAGAAATTTCGGGATCGGTTCGAGTTCGGGTCGGGTTCGAGCCAGACATAACTCTTTGAAGGCAATCACCCTGGGCTCAGAATTGACCTTATATATAGAGTCAAATTCAGCGGACTATGAAGTGCGAGTTTCGGGATAGGTTCGGGTTTCGAATGCAGGGGAGGGTGCCATTAAAAAGGCCCTTACAAATCTTCCAGCTGCGTGTCCCAAAGTCGAGAGTCTGGTTGGCTCATAACCCGAAGGTCGTAGGTTCAAATCCTTGTCCACAGGTCAATTGAGCAAACAATTCAACGCCACGGGGGCTTGCCTTTGAACGGTCATCCGGTCTATGATACACATAAATATGCAATATGTGTGTAATGACTTAACTGGACCAGACATCATGAAATCAGACAATGTGCGCACCAACATCGTGCTGGACAGCAAGCTGGTCGAGGCTGGCCTCAAGGCGACCGGCCTCAAAACCCGTCGTGAGCTGGTGGATTTTGCCTTGCGTGAACTGCTGCGCCACAAGCAACAGAAGAAGATCTTGTCACTCAAAGGCAAGGTGGCCTGGGAAGGTAATCTTGAGGAGATGCGTACCGGTCGCGGTCATTGATTCTGGTCGATACCAGTGTTTGGATCGATTTCTTCGCAGGTCGTGACCTGCCGCATGTCGCCGCGCTGGAGCAATTCATCCTTGAGAACGAAGACCTGGCTCTGTGCGGTATCATACTGACCGAAATCCTGCAGGGCATAGCCGATGACAAAGCTCATCGTCGTGTCCGCAGCGATCTCAGCCCGCTGATTATGTTGCCCATGCCAGAGACAGTATTCATTCGCGCAGCCGATATCTATCGAAAACTGCGTAAGGCTGGCATTACTATCCGCAAGTCCAATGACTGCATCATTGCAGCTACCGCGCTGGAACACCGTTGCCGATTGCTGCATAACGACAAGGACTTTTTACCCATTGCTGAATACTGTTCCTTGAAGGTCGTCAAAACCTGAACTCAGGTTATTTTGCGCTGCTACGTTTCATCCGCACAGGCATGTTTTACCTTGCGAGGACTGACTTCATCTCGGTGGAGGCTATCCTCGCCGAAAACACGTCGTGGCTGCAATCAAGAAATGATCGTATGTTGGATATGTGTTCTATTTAATAAGCAGTTATACGAATCAATAAGCTATTAACTTCGTTGCGCAGTGGGCGGTCGTGTTTATAAGTTACTGATTTAAAGATATTAATTTATAATATTCCGGCTACGAACCAGGTGGTCGGTCAGGTGAGGGCTATACATACAGTCTTCGGTAAATAAAGTGGGTAGCGCGCCCCCGCTACCAAATATTTTCATTAAAAACAGTCAATTACGCCAGAATTGACGTGAGACCCTCGGGCTATTAGTCGGAGGGTCTTTTCATAGAGCTGCCAACAAACTCACCGCACCCGGGTGCTGAAGGGTGGCTTAGACAAAGACATCATCAGGCCTCAGCTTGTGCGGGCATCTCCAGGGCATCACTCGTTTGACTCCCCAGTTCTTTACCCGTGCTCTCGCGCTCAAGGATTCCTAAACTAAATCTGGGATGTTCACTGGAGAGTGCTTGTATGTGCGGGCTCCGGTAGAGTTGATCTTTTACTACTGATCCGAAACGGACTATCGGGCACTTTAACGATAATTTACACGTTCTGAAAATGGTCAACTTTATCTGACCGTAGTTAAGTACGGCCTGTAAGATGTATTCCTCTCCCGAAGAACTCTCACAGGCCGCACTTCAGGTTTTGTCTATTAACTAGCCTTTATAGTCAAAAATCCCGACATCTTCTCACTTGTCGGGAAAGCTCCATACCGGTTGGGCCAATATCTCTTACAGAATGGCTGGCTACGGCACCCAGGCGAAAGCCTTTTTTGTCAAGGCTGTATTCAATCGCCACCTGCCCGAGATGACTATTAACAGGCAAAATACCAAGGACATCAGATGCCAAGAATCTGGAAGATGCATGTGGGACAATTACGCTATTGAATCCTGGATTTGCAGGAAACCCATCCGTTGTTGAATCCCATAGCATGTTTCCATTGCCATCCCACGCCTGTAGTCGCTCGATAGTAACCGTTTCTTCGTCGTTAATATTTCTCAGACCAATGGTGTCATCATGTAACTCAATGCCACCTCCACGCATAACTGGCGCTACGCCACAGCTGATCTTTCCAGACTTGACACGATCTTCCGCCAAAGCCTCGGCAGAAAGCCCGGAAGAACACACCAGGATAATTGCCAGGGCAGTTATAGAGTTCTTACTATTCATCCGAATACCTCCTGTCATACTATGACTTTATGCCGTCTAAACGGCGGTTCCAACCCACTTAATAACACGCATACTCTGTCGCTGGGATTGTATTCTCCAACCCAATGTATGGTTTAACCAGTTCCTTATGGATCAAATATCATCAAGGAGCTCTTTCAATAAGCTCCGGAAAACTACCGCTACCCGCAATAGGATTGATATCTTTCACCAGCACGGTGCCGGCAGTGGTGCCGTCGCTCTTCCATAGCTCCGGGCCATTGACGCCATCATCAGCCCTAAAGTAGAGTGTGCCGCCCACAATCCCAAGAATGGACCGCAAACCGCTATCGGGACCGATATTGAAATCTTTCATCAGCAGGGTGCCTTCAGCGGTGCCATCGCTCTTCCACAGTTCGCGGCCATTGATGCCGTCATCAGCGCGGAAGTACAGTGTACCGGCCAGCACCGTTAGACTGCTCGGAGAACTGGCAAGTGTCCCGGTATTGATGTCCTTCACCAGTACTGTACCGGCGGTGGTGCCATCGCTCTTCCACAGCTCGCGGCCATTGACGCCGTCACTAGCGCGGAAGTACAGCACGCCGTCCATGGCTGTGAGCCCTACCGGGGAACTCCACCCCAACCCGGGATTAATGTCCTTGACCAGTACCGTACCGGCGGTAGTGCCATCGCTCTTCCAAAGCTCGCGTCCGTTGACACCATCATCAGCAGCGAAAAACACCGTACTGCCCACGACAATAAATTGGAATATGTCGCTACGTTCCGGCCCGGGATTGATGTCTTTCACCAGTACAGTACCGGCGGCGGTGCCGTCGCTCCTCCACAACTCGCGTCCGTTGACGCCATCATCAGCGCTGAAAAACAGCGTGCCGTCCAGAACCGTTAAGCTCGCGGGAAAGCTGTCTTGCGTTCCTGCGTGGATGTCCTTCACCGGCACGGTGCCATCAGCGGTGCCATCACTTTTCCACAGTTCGTGGCCACTGACGCCGTCATTTGCGGCGAAGTACAGCACGCCGTCCACGGTCGCGAACCCGAACGGATCACTATCGTCCGGCCCCGTATGGATATCCTTCACCAGCACGGTACCGGCAGCGGTGCCATCGCTTTTCCACAGCTCGCCACCACTGGCATCGACACCACTGAAGAACAACGTGTTGCCTATTACCTGTAGATCTTCTTCCCACACATTACTCGTCACCAGGGAGAGACCGGCAGCGGTGCCGTCGGTGCGCCACAAATCGAATTCGCCGCCGCTGCTGCCGTCAAACACGAGAAAGTACCGGAAACCGTCAACAATCGTCATCGCGAACGGATCCGAATCGCCCCCGACCTGGCCAATATCCGCCAGCAAGAAGGTACCGTCAGCGGTACCATCGCTGCGCCAGAGCTCCCGGCCAAGGGTGCCGTCGCTGGCCGAGAAATAGGCCACGCCCGCGAATGCGTTGAAATTCAATGGGCGGCTTCCCCCCAGTCCGGGTTTGATATCCTGCACCAACACGGTACCGGCGGTGGTGCCGTCGCTCTTCCATAGCTCCAGGCCATTGATGCCATCATCGGCACTGAAGAACAGCGTACCGCCCACATCCGTCAATTCGCGCGGGGAACTGCCGTTCAAGCCATTTTCGATATCTTTCACCAACACGGTACCCGGGCCGGTGCCGTCGCTCGTCCACAGCTCTCTGCCATTGGCGTCGTCCGCGGCAGTGAAGAACAGCCTGCTGCCCACGGCCGTGAGGTTTCTTGGGGAACTCGAGCCGAAGCCGGGAATGATGTCCTTCACCAGCACGGTGCCGGCGGCGGTGCCGTCGCTCTTCCATAGCTCCTGGCCATTGACACCGTTATCAGCCACGAAGTACAGCGTGCTATCGGCTACCGTAAGAGCGTTTGGATGGCTAAAGGCCGTACCGACGACAATATCCTTAACAAGGACGGTGCCGGCCGCGGTGCCGTCGCTCTTCCATAGCTCGCTGCCGTTGATGCCGTCATTAGCGCGGAAGTACAGCACACCGCCCATGGCTGCGAAGTCAGTCGGAACACTCGAACCGAAGCCGGGAAAGATGTCTTTCACCAGCACGGTGCCGGCGTCGGTTCCGTCGCTCTTCCATAACTCACTGCCATTGACGCCATCAGCGGCGCGAAAGAACAGCGTGCTATCGGCTATCGTAAGTGTGCCTGGATGACCCGAGGCCGCACCGACGACAATATCCTTGACAAGGACGGTGCCGGCGGCGGTGCCATCGCTCTTCCACAGCTCGTGACCATTAACACCGTTATCAGCACTGAAGTACAGCGTGCCGCCAACAACGACGAGGTTGCTCGGGGAACTCGAGTCCAGGCCGGGATTGATGTCTTTCACCAGTACCGTGCCGGCGGCGGTGCCGTCGCTCTTCCACAACTCCTTGCCATTGGTACCATCATCGGCCGTGAAATAGAACAAGCTGCCGGCCGCGGTAAGAATCGCCGGAGAGCCGGAGTTCGGCGTGCCGGTTTCATCCCTGCCGGAAAAAATATCCTTCACCAGCACGGTGCCGCTGGCGGTGTGATCGGTCTTCCACAATTCGATACCGGTATTGCCGTCCGTTGCTGCAAAATAGGCCACGCCGTTCACCACGACCAGGTTTGCGGGATTGGAGTTGGCATTGGTATTGAAATCCCGGACCAGCACGGTGCCCTCAGCCGTTCCGTCGGAAATGAACAGCTCGTTCCCGACGACGCCATCATCGGCGCTGATGAAAAAGTGTCTCAACAGCGGGTTAAAGCCGTTGATGATCTCGGTCAGGTTGGTAATGGCATCGCCATCGTCGTCGAAATCGGTGGTGTAATCCGTGGCTGTAAAGGCGACGCTACCATCGCCTGCCGACAGGTCAACGCTGCCCGAGGCACTGGCCAGGACCACAGCGTTGGTACCGTCGCTGTACTCGAGTTCGATCAGCACATCGTGGGCAGACCGGCTCAAGTCGGGGATCGATGCTGTCGCAGTACCGGCCGCGATATTGAGTGTTACCTGGGTTCTTGCGCCGTCATCGACCGTGACCCATGCCACCAGGCTCGTGCCGGGTGAATCCAGCGTGATGCTTCCGACAGACTCGGGAATGTCACTCGCGATTTGCGCTGTTGCCAGGTTATCGCCATCGGTCGCTACGCCACCACCGCTGCCACCACAGGCAGACAGTAGAAGCAACAGAACGGCGGTGAACATCGGTTTGAATGCATTGACATTGACACACATAATCATCATCCTCCCAAAGATGTCGGTCTTGTATGAAGTGTGAAGTGTGGAAATGCAGACTGGTCTTTTGGTCGGAGCTGTCGGCTCCCTTGCCGGCGAGAGGCATTGGATTGGAACTTGTCGAAATCAGGGCTCGCACAGTGACATAACCTCCCATTGTCGAATAAGCGTGTTATTCAACAACCGTGATTCTTCGCAGCTAAACCGAACCTGTCCCTTTTTTCGAAATTATTGGCAGTGATCGTTCGGCTCTGCGCGATGTTTCCCTATTGACTCTCATCATCATCCACAGATCACATCGCCATGTCAATCTGGCGCTCGACTGTTATACCCATCGATTATGACTACGCAGAACGGATTGCCTGGTAGGGGGTTCCAGATGCTGGTCAATGTTTGTTTTATTGTTTCCGTCATATAGGCAATTGAGCTTAATTAACACAGTCAGAAATAGAGCGGTCAGTGAAGATAGCGGAGGTTTACGAAAATAATTCTCATTATTCAGTCTCGGTCATCTGATGCCGATCTTAAGGTTAAGTTATTCAGGTTCTATTCTTGCCTGAGAGAGTAAAAGAATAACTCAAGGCCATAATCTTTTGTCACTAATTAGAATTTTAATGAAGATCAGTCCTTATCAGGTATGGTTTGATACAGCTTTTCATGATCAATGGTTGGAGCTGAAACTGGTTAATCAAAAGGGCGACCTGTAGCCCTGACTGCAAAACATTACACAGAATTCATTTCTGTGATAAATTCGTCAGGCTGCAATTCGATAGGGTATTACCAACAAGGGGGATAGAACTATGGCAGTGAAAAAGAAAGTTGCGAAGAAGAAGTTCGCTAAGAAGAAGGTCGCGAAGAAGAAGGTAGCAAAGAAGAAAGTCGCGAAGAAGAAGGCAGTCAAGAAAAGGCCAGTAAAGAAGAAAGTCGCGAAGAAAAAGGTCGCGAAGAAAAAAACGAAGAAAAAAGTAGCAAAAAGAAAGGTAACGAAGAGAGCACGTTAAGTTACGCGAAGCCCGGGCGTTACACTCTGTTCCTCGTGATGGGGGAAGCAGATGCGGGCGTAACGATTGGTCAAACGACAGAACCCCTCGCTGCAAGCGCAGCCAGGGGTTTTTTATCACGGAATAACAACCCGGCGGTCGATCGGAAAACCAAATGCAGTGATATAGGGCGTTCTGGCGCCCGGGCCGAATCCGAAGCTGAGTTCTAGTGTGAGTAATACCTCGCCGTCGAATTCAGCGACCTCGGTCCAGAGGAACAGCGTTGAATAGGGGGTTGAAAGCAATTCGACATAACCGCCAATATAAACAGAGTCGATGATTACATTAGCCAAGATATTTGAATTGAAAACGCTTGTACCGATGTAACCAGTGACTGGGAATCCAATCAGGTAGTTTGAATGGTATCCCTCGATAAAATAAAGCGAGTCAGTTGAAATCCATCTTGTTGCACCTCGAAGGTACCAATTGCGGCTTGAGCTCCAGGCATACAGGTCTGCAGACAGGTAGGGGGAGGTCGTCTCGTCGAATCCGGTATAAAACCTGCCTGCCTGCGCCGCCAGGGTCACCTTCTGAGTATCAAACTCCAGTTCTATGCCTGCTGTTCTTGATTTATAGTCGAAGTCACCAAAGTCGATGAATTCCGTTGTCTCCCAGGATTGCGAGGCAACGATTCCTATGTTGACCGTTTCTTCCACTGGCCATAAAAAATGCCCACCAATGCCGGCGAATTCATAACCCGTGTAGTTTTCATACAGGGCTTCTGCTATCAGAATCGGGCCTTCGGGTTTTACGCTGGATAATACTAAATAACTGCCAAATCGGTTGTCGTCGTAGTAACGTCCACCATAAATCTCACCGGTCCAGTCAGCACGAGCGGTATGGCAACAGGCAAGTGTCAGGAAGAAACTGATAAGAATTCTTCCACATGATTTCAGCCACATTTGTGCCTTTCCCTGAAACCGGGTTATTCCAGCGGGGGGAGTTCATTGGTTATCAGGCGTAAGGAGCGCACCTTGCCGAAGTCAGTGAAAGTCACCTTGTAGATGTGAACACCGTATTCATCCGCCTCATTTTGTACCAGTTCCAGCACCTGATCCTCGATTCTGTGCTGTCGCAGTTCACTGTAATCGACAGACATTACGATTTCTTTTATCGCGCCAAGTGTCAGGTCATTGAGGACATCTGCCGAATCCCATATATCAAGCAAGTAGGCCCTGACATCGGAAATACGATACTTGACGATAGCAGAGATTACAACCGTCAGGTTATCCGCGGTTGTCAGTGTTTGCGGCCTGAGAGCCATGGTTGTTATCACGGTTGATGTGGTGACAGTAGTGTCTGCAATGGGCAGCTTCCAGTGCAAGCCAGGTACCAGGTCGCGATGATAGCGCCCGAAACGCAAGATTACGCCACCCTCAAAGTCGTTAATGACGACCCAAGGGCGCATCACGTCCCAGAACGCAGCGAGAAAATCTAGTATTCTTTCAAACATTAATCAGTATCTTAGTTGCTCTTGGCTAAAAACTAACAATGCAATCACAAAAAAAGTATATCTTATTGATAATTAACGTGATTAATATCTGACGTGCTGGTAGAGCAGAAATCGAAAGGCTGCGAAAATGACGGACCGCCTGAAATGGCCGGGCATCTATTAACCCGTTGAAGGTGCCACAATGATTTCAAAGGACATCTGTGGATCTCACCTTGAGGGCCACGCTTGAAGCTCCTCAGGCGAGACCTGTTCCTTCTTCCTCGACAAGGAAGGGTAAGTTTGACCTGCCATATGAACAGCACTTTTCGGCTTTGCCGTATTCCCTGGCGAGAAAGAAAGATCTAACAGTGTTCTCTGGTTACTCCCACAGCGGATTAGGCGCACGGTAGACGTCTTCAAAACCATTGGTATCGCTGACAATGTCGGGATCGACCCCGCCATCGCTTCTTGGTCCACCATAGAAGTTCACGTACCGCCCGTCACCGCTGATGCCCGCCCAGTCCGACATAAATCCCGTGGTCATTTCGTTCCCATTCTCATCGACGTTTACACGCGCGGTACGACCGGTCTGGCGATCATGCACAAAAATATCATAGAAGTTATTCGTGTCGTTCAATACCAGGTTGGTTGAATTCGAGGCCCAGGCCACGTACCTGCCGTCATCGCTGATGGCGGGATACAGGCTCTCGCCGTCTGCTTCGAAGCCTAATGTTCCCTGGTCTACTAGATTGGGCACGCTCACCCTGGATGTTTCACCAGTGCTGCGATCGTGTACAAATATGTCGGTTTCGTCATTGGTGTCATCCGCAACCAGATTGGTGTAACGAGAATAGAAAACCACGTAACGGCCGTCCCCGCTGATCGAGGGGCTAAACGACCCGGAAAAGCCGCCGCCTGTACCCTCGTTCCCCGCAGAATCAACAGAGACGCGGGTGGTGGTACCGCTGGCTCGGTCATGAACAAAGATATCAGCCCCGCCGTTGCTGTCCCCGGTTACCAGCGTGGTTGCGTTAGAAAAAAACGCAACGATGTTCCCGTCGCTGCTGATCACGCAATCCCCGCTTCTATCATCACCCGGCGTACCGTCGGTGTGACGGCTGACCAACTCCGTGGCGCCGGTCTGCCGGTCATGGACGAAAACATCATTATCGTTATTATTGTCGCCTGTCACCAGATTTGTGGCGGAGGACATGAATCCGACATAGCGACCGTCATCGCTGACACAGGCGCGCTCGCTGTCGCTGTTAGCTTGGGTCCCCAGCCCCGCCTGGTCTGCAAGGTTCGGCACGCTGACACGAACGGTTTCACCCGACTGGGTGTCGTGCATAAAGATATCGTCAAAGCCATTGGTGTCGTCCAGAACCAGATTGCTGACACTAGCAGCACCATCAAATACCACGAACCTGCCGGACGAGCTCACGGATGGGTTCAGTTCGTCAAAGGGACTGCCGTTAAAAGCCTCTAGCCCCAGGGTGCCCTGGTCAGTTAGGTTCGGCACGCTGACCCGCCGGGTGGTGCCCGTTTCCATGTCTCTCAGGAAAGCATCGCCACCGCCATTGGTGTCACCTGAAACAAGGTTGTCGGCAAAGGAGTAAAACACAACGTAGCGGCCGGTGGTGCTTAGGCTGGTGCAGCTCTCGCCGCAGTCGTAGCTGTTACCGTTGCCCTGGTTGCCGGATGAATCGACCGAGACAATCGCTATCGGATCCGGGGGAGCCGGGAGAGCCGGGGGAGGTGGAGTCGGCGGTGCTGTTGAGGTTACGCCGCTGTCATCACTGCTGCTACAGGCGGTCATCAGTAAAAATAATGTTGGAAGAAACGATATGCCGAGGCAAGAGTTGATGCTCTTGCTGGCTCGGTTGATGCGGGTGCGGCTAACAAAGGTGGTCGATTGCATGTTGCCCCCTCCTGTTTTGGTCAATTTTTCATAGCGTTCCTGGTAATGCTCGATTAGTTTTCAACCATACTGCTGCGGCTTAGAGGAATCAAGAGGTAAAGAACGAAAAAATCTTTTGAAGGGTTATTCCGAGTATTCTTGTCGGGAAACATAAAAATTTCATGATTGATGCCGAATTCAACGAATGATCCGTATCGCGAACTCCTGTCGTTGAGTTCCCAATACAGGTGGTACTTGTAATAACAGCATCCTACACATACATGGATTCCTGGCTGTTTCCAGTGTAATGTGTCGCACTGTTGCAATACAGATAACCCGTTTCCGGTGAGTAATTATGGCGGGATCAATACTGTAATTGATCTATGTCAATAACAGGCATGGCTTTTTAAATATTATTTAAAAATTGCAATCGATAAATTTGATCCTCTGGATGAAATATATTGATTGCAGTAAATGATATAGAGGGCTTTAGCATCGCTGCAGTCTATTATTGCGGAAGGGAAGTTTGTTATGGTCACGAAAATGCTATCAACGCTACTGACCATCATAGCGCTGCCCGGCATCAGCGGTTTCAGTCGTGGCAATAGCTCTTCCATCGCGGGCACTAATCAGTAGTGTGTGCTGCCACCGCCGCGGATACTTTTTTTCCGGTGACTATGGCTTCAGTGATGTTAAATCGTGGTTGAACGACGGTATCGCCGAGGGTGCCCGGATGGTCAACAGCATCAATCCTGGTGGTGGTTCCTGGTCGTACCGATTGCTTGCTCTCGATGTCTTCGATTTCTTCGTTTAACGCATAACCGTTAATTGTCCTGGGAGGAAACATGGAAACACATTTCATCAAAACAATGTTTCTGGCATCTTGCTGTAGTTTGGCGATTGGTTGCAGTAGTAGTGATAGCACGCCACCGCCGCCGCCACTGGAGGCGCCAATAGGGGATGTCAGTGGTACATGGTCTACATTAGAGGTTTTTACATCATCGATCTCTGAATGTAATGATACAAACTCTGATACGGTTGATGTGGCTCACGATGGGGTCAGCAATACCATTACGATCACAAGCCAAACATCTGGCGCGTCGTTAAACGGAACTATAAGTGGTAACGAGGTTAGGTGGACCGGTTCGGTACCTTATGCTGACGGGACGCTGACGTATTCGCCAGCAACAATAACTGTCGCACCAGACTGTTCAAGTTTTGAAGGAACTTCAAACTGGTCGTACGCGGAGACAGGGTTTTCCTGTACTGGTACCAGCACGATTACTGGCAACAGAACGGGCGGCGGAACTACTTGTTAGACTAATATGAGAAAGAACACGTTTTCTCTTATCGGCCAGTAACCTAATTAACGCTCGAAGCATTGTCTGTTATTAACTGTGTTAACCAAGAGGATCATTGGTATCAACGCCCGCCATGAATGAGATATGGCGTTCGCTGTGCGTTACCTGGTAAACCGTACCTATCCTGATGCCGATTACCGCTTAGGCGGTGCCATGCCAGGGGATCAAGGGGTCAGATTGCTTGAATTCATTGAAGACGTACATATTCAGGATCTCGTCCCGGTAAGTGCGGTTGAAGCGCTCCACATACGAGTTCTGCATCGGTTTCCCCGGTTTGATGAACTCCAGCTCGATACCCTGATCTTCTGCCCAACCAGCCAGGGCCACCGAGATGAACTCGGGACCATTGTCCATGCGCAGTTTCTTCGGGTAACTGCGCCAGGCGGCGATGCGCTCCAGTACACGGATCACCCGGAGTGATGGCAGGCTGAGATCCACCTCGATGGCCAGCGCTTCACGGTTGAAGTCATCGACCACGTTGAAGGTACGGAAGCGTCGTCCACAGAACAGGCTGTCGCTCATAAAATCCATCGACCAACACTGGTTGGCCATTGCCGGTACCGCCAGAGGTTCCGGATGCCGGCTAGGCAGGCGTCGTTTGCCCCGGCGGCGCTTGTTCAGGTTGAGCAGGCAGTAGATCCGGTAAACCCGTTTGTGATTCCAGGTGCAACCTTGACGGCGCAGCACCTTGAACAGCTTGCTGAAGCCATAGGCTGGATAACGCTCGACAACCGCCTGCAGCGCCGCTATCACTGCGTCGTCTCGCCTGGTGTCAGGCCTATAGCGATGCACGGTTCGACTCAGGCCCACGGCCCGGCAAGCAAGCCGTTGACTGGCGCCATGGATTTCCATGGCATAGTTCACCAGTTCGCGCCTTGCTGAGGCCTTTAGAGCTTTTTTTCAATGATATCCTTGAGGATCGTGTGCTCCAGGCTCAGATCCGCGTACATCTGCTTGAGCCGCCGGTTTTCCTCTTCGAGTTCCTTCAGGCGCTTGATATCCGATGCCTCCATGCCGCCGTACTTGGCTTTCCAGTTGTAGTAGGTCGCGTCCGAAATGCCGTATTCCCGGCACACATCCTTGACGAGCTTACCGCTCTCGACCTCTTTCAATATCTTTACAATCTGCGTTTCACTGTAGCGTGACTTCTTCATTTTCAGTTCTCCTTATCGGCTTATTATGCCGGAGAACTCTAATTCGGGGCGGGACTAGTTTACGGGAGGGTTACATGGACCTGAGGTGACTCGAGAAAAGGGAACTGATTTATTTTTCCGAGGGGGCGGGGTCAGGTTGATTCTGCTGTAACGGTCACGGTGTCAGCAATTGGCTATTGATCGGGTTGATAACCAACTTACGCGACCAGTCTTACATGAGCATCGATGACGTCCCAAGGCGCGACCAATAAGCCTTCGTCAGTACGCTGAATGAGATCAACGGATTCAAGCGCACCAGCATCGGCATGAACATTCTTATAATCCCGATCCAGCTTTTTCGCCAGGGCACGAACACTTAACGGTCCATGTTGGCGCAATGTCTTCATCAGCTCCAAACGCTTGGGGGTGAGTACCGACGACAGCATGGCGAAGTCTTCGAAATTGAGATGAATTTCAGCCTGCTCGATCTTACCCGTCTCGGCTTTGTGCCAGGCCTCAACAAAACGATCAAAACCACGGCTTGCATCTTCGACGCCAATATGAATATGTTGTTTACTCATCATGCTCACCTCGTAAACGTTCAATGTCAGCTTTAAAGTCCTGGATCAGCTGTTCCACAGAGACAAAGGTGTACCGGGTCTCATGGTCACCATTATGTCGATGATCACCTTTGCCTCGCTCATTGTCATACCGCACCAGAGGTTTGCCGGGGTAGCCATAATAGAGTCGGTACTTGAGACCATGCGGTCTTTCATCATCCGGGTGCGGTAGTAGCCAGATCACCATCTCCCGTATAGCGCCATCCGCATACACGTATTTATCCCTAAACAGCAATTGTGCGACCATATGGTATTATACACCATATGGTTAATACTTGTACCCTCTATTTAACGATTTGTGTTTTATCTATATCGGGTGTTTGTTCGCGGCCTCTATGAATAAAAGGTCGTATGTCGTATGTGTGTCTTTTGCAATAAGCGCCTGTACGGTTGGTTAAGCGAATGACTGTGTTACGCAGTGAACAGTTGCGATTGTAACTTACTGATTTGTTGAGTGTTAATTAAAAATTTTCCAGCTATGAATCGGTTGGTTAGGTGAGGTCTATCCATACAGTCTTCGACAAATAAAGTGGGTAGCCTCCCCCCGCTACCAAATCCTTTCTTTTAAATCAGTCAATTACGCCAGAATTGACGTGGGACCCTCGGGCTATTAGGCGGAGGGTCTTTTCATTTGGGGGTGCGGTAGGGTGCCCTCATCCTGGTGAATTGGCCTTAGGCTCCAGTCTTCACAACCGCCTCAATGGCGTCGTTTATCTCCAGGAAAGATCGGCTCGATTCCATACTCCGATCGGCTGCGTCTGACCACAAAGCGGACTATCAGGCTACTATCACAGGATTTTACAACTAAAGAAAACCAGCAAGTGCACCTTGAAATGCTCATATGACGGCTACTGAGCCGAAACCGGCATTTAGTGCTTTTTATGTGGTCGGTGGTAGAAGGGGCGTCACTGGCACATATCATTCGCTAACGCGACATATTTCTCATGTAGTCCATTGGTGAAGAAAATGATTCTGAACCATGGGTAGTAACTGAGTAACTGGGTCGGACCTGCGTAAGCCATTGTGAAATAATGTTATACCTATGAAAAACAGGTGGAATTCGTTCTTGGAACAGCGTTTTTGATAGATAAATCGAGCGTCTAACAGACTCTGAAAAGCATGCCAGGCTTAGATGTTGCTTTTTAGGGTGAAAAACGATGCTTTAAGTTCCTCTAGCAGCACAGACTCTGCAATTTCATTCTCAATTTCCGTAGGTTAGGTAGGTCCGACCCGGGTATGCGGGGTATGCGGACCCGGGTATGCGGCAGTGTTGCTATTGATTATGGATGTGAATCGACCGCAACGCGGAGCGATCAGCATCGGCGTCGGAACCCTGGAACGGGTACAGACTAGCATTGAGGATCTGCAGAAACCCTGAGCATGGCTATGATTTATCGCGAGTCCGCCAGTGTGATCCTCTGTCAAAAATCCCGGCTAAAGCAGTGCAGCCCTAAAAGGGTGCCCTTGGCTGCCCAGAGGCTGTGACCCGGACGTGAGTTTGGCTGGATAGCTGTTTTCGAAATATAACGGCGGAATTAGCGGTTAACCTGATCAGTGTTGATCAAAATAAAATCCCTCCGTTACCTTTTTACCCAAACGATTTCGGCGTGTGCGAAACCAATGGGGAGCGCGACGGCGGAATCGTTTGGTCGTCTCTCTATGGTTGGTTTGTGCCATACCTTCTTCTCAACTGTTGAGGACCCGAGCGGTTTCACCATTGAAGCACGGACCGAAATCCCAACGAGAGATTGGTATCGATCACTGCATCATGTTACCGTAGTCGAATCTCAGGTGGTCCGTTCACTGTCGAGAAACCGGCGCCTGGCATCTATGTATTTGGCAGATTCGGGCAGGCACCGACGGTTGTTATCGCAATGATGAGCGGCGGAGAACATCTTGATTCCTGCGCGTGACGTACATCGTCCAGTCATAGCCAGAGGTACTTGAACCGTGGATCTGCTTGAGCGATTTGTGACACTGTGGGTCGTAATCGATCCCATCGGCACCATCCCGGTCTTTATTGCGGTTACCGCCGCAATGAGCGCTGGCAAGCGCCGGGCCACTGCCCTCCTGGCGACCGCCGTCAGCATAGGCGTGCTCCTGTTCTTCCTGGTCTTTGGCCAACTGCTGATCGACGCTCTAGGTATTAGCCTCCTGTCGTTCCAGATTGCAGGAGGCATTGTGCTTTTCCTCTTCGCACTCACGATGATATTCGGAGAGTCGAAGCAGGAGATAGACAAACGCTCGACCGAGATCGACAACGAGCTGGGAGAAGACCGCCCATCGCCTGCGATCTTTCCTCTCGCTGTACCCTCGCTCGCTTCGCCGGGCGCGATGCTGGCGATCGTCATGCTGACCGACAACAATCGGTTCGAGATCAGCGACCAGGCTATCACAGCCGCAGTGATGGTGGGTGTGCTGGCCTTCGCCTACCTTTTCATGTTACTTGCAGATCCAATCATCCGCGTCATTGGTAACTCCGGCGCGGCGATAATCAGCCGAGTGATGGGAATGATTCTGGCCTCGGTTGCCGCGGATGCTGTTCTTTCTGCCCTGTTGGAGATCACGCGAACCGGTTCACTCTGATGGTTGGAGCCGACGAGTGGAAACGAGGCGATGCTGGTCAACTTCCAGAAGGTGATCAGCATGATGATGTGGTCCACCCTTACCGCACTGTTCATCGCGAGGATGAACATCAACAGAGATAGCTAACGGCATAGACGAAGACCAGGGTTCAGAGGGCGGCGATGAGTACCAGGGTCACGGGAGCAGGCGCAGTATTCGCGTTCGTAAGCGTCGCTCTGGAGCGAAAAGCGCAGCAATAGCTACGGTTTGAGTGAAGAGCAAGCTTACGGACACGAAGACTAGTCTGAACCGTGATAGGCATGCTTGAAACACACATTGTATTTTGATCAATCGGATTTTCTTCAAAGAGACCAATGCCTTATCAGAGTCCTGCGCCGCTTGGTGAGAAATGCGGGTTAAGGTCGTCCGGCTCGAGCGTGTTTGTGAAGCGTCTCAAGGGTTTCTTGCGTGGCAGATCTTGCTCAGTCCACCCAGCCCAGCACATCACGAATTACCGACCAACGGGCTGGTCTTTCGGCTTTTATGGCATCACCCAGCATCCAATAGTGGTACAGCAAGTCCATCGTGCCCCGGGCCTCTTCGGCCACTAGCCAGGCATTAAAAGCCTCCAGCAGGTCCGAGTTCCCCCGTGCAACCGCATATGCAACGGGTATGGATACCGCTGGCTGGGGCACCACGACATTGAAAGACGGGTAAAGCACCGTCCAGGCTGCGCCTTCCTCTGCCATATCGGCAATCGCGTCGATTTCCTTTGTGCCCGTAGCAAGCACTTGTTCCTGTTCAACCAGATCCATAGGGGCAAGTATTGCGTCGGGCAAAATGTCTCGCATCAGTGATATCGATTCCTCGGAAGCTTCCAGGCCTATTCGAAGCGCATCGCCCCTTGCGCGCAGCGTTTTCCACTCACGAAATTCGTCCCGGCGGTGGTCCCTGACGATGAGCCCTACGGATGAGGTGTATACCGGAACAGTCAGTCCGAACATCTGGGTCCGGCCCGCCGAGACTGCCAGGCTGCGCATGTAGATGTCACACACACCCGTGTTGAGTCTTACCGCTGCCTGGTTTTCGCCCGGCGTCGGGAAAAATTCCAGAGCGAGTTGTTGTCTTCTGGCCAGCCTGTGCGCCATCTCGATATCGAACCCTACAAGCTGTGGAGGGGATGCGTTGTTGTAGAAGGCAGAAGGGTACTCGTTTGGCTGGTAACAGACCCTGAGCACGCCCCGCTGCGCAATCTCGTGGACGCCGGCCGGCTTCTGACCGGTGCCAATGCGATCCGCTGGTACCTCCGGGTACACTGTTGACGGCTGGGGCGTTCCATGGAGGCGAAGACTTTTCAAGGCCTCGTCCTTTGTGTAGGGAGCGACGACGACGTGTGAATAGAAGGCATGTACGCCTGTGATAACGGCAGCGATCAACAGTGTGCTGATCACTATGTACCTGAGCAGACTGGGCCAGTGAAAGTGTAATTTTCCCAGCATTGCCATGCTGCCGATGAGACCAATGCTGGCATAATGCATTGCCCCGACTAGCGTTGCGAAGCGAGCCGTAATCACGTCAATGGATACAAAGACATAGAATAGGTCACTGGGGAGTTGCACAAGATCCAGCAGAAACGGCATGCTCGTCAGTGTACCGGCAAACAGGCTGGGAATACCCGCAGCAATAAGGGCCGAGTATGCCGCCGGCGATATGCCCGAACCAATGTACCAGCCCGCGAACAGCACAAAGGACAGCACCAGCACTACCCCTGAACTGGGAAAAGGGTAGACCGTCGGGATCAGTACGTCTACCAATGAATCAGCGTACTCCCGTCGGTCACGCTCGACAATTTTCTCATCAGCAATCAGTTGCTTGCATTTTTCTATCAGCATCGGCACAACGATCAGCCCACTGCCCGTGGCAAAAGCTGTAACCAGCGGTGTACGCAAGCCTCGGCTGACATCAGCAAAACGCAACGGTGTCAAAGTCGCAATCAGGCCAGGCAGCACCCATAGGCTGAATACCAGCGCAAACGATGCATACAGTACGATAAAGATCTGCAAACGCACCAGGTCCGCGATGGCAATCGTTCCGACTGTGTTGGCCATGAGCGCAAAAACACCGAGCGGCGCCAGCTTGGTGATTAAGCCAGTAACCTTGGCCAGAGCATGGAGCAGAGCAGTCAACGGTTCTATAATTGCGTGTTTCTCTTTTATGCCGATGAGTGCTATACCCACCAGAACACTGAATACGACCACAGCCGGGACAAGCGCGTTGGCGTAGGAGAAAAACGGGTTCGACGGAATGAACAGCAGGAGAAAGTCCGGCGGGATGGTTTCCTCGACCAGACTCGTGCTGAAGAATGATGCGGATGGCCAGTCGGGAAAGGCCAGGGGGAAAAGCAGTACCAGAACAACGGCGATTAACCAGAGAACCAGCAGAACACCGCCACCTCTGAAAGCCAGTCGTTTTACGGTGTCGAAACCGAGGCTTCCCAGACCGGTAATCAGCGATAGGGATATATAGGGTATTACCGTGACCTGAAGAAGCCTGATAAAGATATCACCGATGATCTTGAACACGGCGGCGAGCTCGCCGAGGAACACACCGGTAATAACACCGAGCACAAGGCCGATCAATGTCTGCTGATAAAGGGCCAGCTTCCGTCTGCCATAAGGTTGTTCAGCTACATTCGGTCTGTCTTCAGCGCTATTGGTCATGCGTTTGCTTCGATAATGAAAGAAAAGTTTCCTTAATCCAGCATCTACCATTGACTCGACATGCGTACCGGGCATTGGTGGCAGATTTAATCCGCCCTGTTTTCCTTAACGAGCTTTTAATCAGCAGTCTTTCCGCAGAATGGGGCATATTGTTGCGTCTGTCTCACTGAAGCGCCATTTCCCCAAAAGCAAAAATCCGGCTTCTCTATAGGCGAAAGGGCGGCGCTTCCTTTCTGTCACTTAATCATCCTGTTTCTGTTGACTCTTTGGGTCGATGCGCGATGTAAGGGGCTGCCCGTTAGTGCGGAAAGCGATCGGTGATTCGCCTTCTCCGCCGACCATGACAGCCTGAACGACCGGTAAATGAACAGGCGTATCCGACATCCACGTCACCATGAAGTTGGCACCGCTGCCGCCGCGTATGTCTGTTTTCTTGACCAGCACTTCGGAGCTCTCCAGCGGACCCAGGATAAGATTGCCATCCAGGTATTCTTCGATCATGTTGCCTTTCGTGTCGTAATAATTGATCGATGTAATAACGACAGGTCGTTTTGGGTCCGTATTGCGGACACTCAGGGTTGTCTCCAGAAGCACCGGGGTGCCGCCCAATGCATAGATATGTGAATAGACCGGAACATAGATGGTATGCGCGTGGCTGGTGGTATAGACCGGCACGTCAGAGCGCCTGTCCGCCGCAACGGTAGCAGGCGGCCGATACGCAAGCCTGTCTTCAATCGTGTCTTCGATCCCATCGAGCTTGTAGCCAAAATAGCCAAGCGCCCCGAGCAGAACCAGAAACAGGACCGCGCCCAATGTCGCCGCGTACAAAGGCTCATGACCATGATCCGAAGTGCTGTCTGGCTCATTGTTCATTCTGGTCCCTCTGGCTGTTATTTGTGCATCAACACTTTACATCACTCGAGTTCTTCGCGCCCGACGCTCGCATCCTGTTCAGCCTTTAGAGCACGCAAATTCTCTGCAAACTCGGGATCCACGGCTTCGATCGCGTCCCACAGGCGCAAAATGTAATCCGGTGGAAAAGTGAACACTGGCAGGTCGTCCTGTTCTGCGAGGCCGCGCTGCTCCGGTGACAGGCCGTAATACATCGTCATCAGTACGTCGCTGCTGGCCCAGGGGCTGTTGCGAAAGTAACCATGGCCTCTGCCTGTCGCGGAACCCTCGGCATCGCTGACGTTTATAAAACTGAGCTGGTCACGGTAATCAAGCAGCGCCTGCCGGGCGAGGGGATGAATTTCACCGCCTTTCCCGCCCCAGAGCTGGCCCAGGCGCTGGCGCCGTGTCAGAAGCTGCGCGAACCCCAGCGCCTTGTCGTAGCTCGACATGTAAATGGAAAAATGTTTCGAGACGTTGAGGATGCCGTCAGCCATGTAGGAGCCGAATATGCCGCGGTCCAGATCGCTGCCGACCAGGATAACGTTGCCAAGGCGAAGCTGCTGCTGGATTTGGTCGGCTGTCTTTCCCCGGTGGATCAGTGCGAGCTGTTCCACCGCGCGCAGAACCAGGCGGGTGCCGTTGCTGTAGCCAATCACATGGATCTCCTCGGCATCGGTTTGTTCGGCAATAAACTCGAGCAGCAGGCGGAAGTTGCGTGAATACCCCTCAGAGGTATCCGAATCCTTGATATAGGCAAACCTGCTCGGGGTCGACGGCCAGGCGTAGGCAACGAAGGCGCCATTGTAACCAAGGAAATGCCATAGTTCGGCCGAAACCAGTATCGGGTCCTCGTACGCCACCTTGTAACCATGCACATAGATGTACACATGTTTCTTTTTGGATACGGCAAGCTGGGCATTGATGGCAGCGGCAAACCGCTTGGTGGCATCGGCTGGCAGTTCCATCTCGTCCACCAGGGTGCTGTTGAACCAGTACGGCATGGTGCTGCCCATGATGCCCCATTCTTCGACGTTCGATATCTTTACCGGAAACTCTACCGTGCGCGCTTTCAGCATCGAGACATAGCGCGCAAACTCCCAGTCGAATTCCTTTTTGCCAAACTGGATCTCGGCCAGGCCCAGGCGCAGAACCTGCCCGCGGTCGTTGCTATAGTAGCGCTCCGGGCTATCCTCGGTTGCCGGAGCCCGGTCGGTTACGAACAGAATACCGTCGTACGGAATGCGATCGAACGGGTTGGTTTCCGGCAGTGGATTGAGCAGGCCATCGCCGTACACATCCGGTGCGGGCATCAGTTCTATCTGATCGACAGGAGTACTGGCGCAGCCGCTCAAAACAACGACCCAGAAGAACCAGCAATGCAGATTAAGCCCCGGGTAAGCTGGGAATTTCATCGATCGACTTTATCTCCGTCAGGAAAATTGATGGCAGTTTCAAATCCAGTTTCGAGTACGTTCCTTCGCGCCGGCTTGATCGTACGACTCAATCTACGTTATCAAATATCATGACGACGTAGGCACAAAACAGGGAAAGATGCACGGCCCCCTGAAGGAAATTGGTCCGCTGGCTTATAAACGTAACCAGGCTGACAGCCAGTGTCAGCGTCAGCAGAATGACATCGGTAACGCCGAGCCCCAACTCAATTTTCTCGCCGGTAACGCCGCTGATGATCAGCACGGCGGGTATCGTTAACCCGATCGTAGCGAGCGCCGAGCCGAGCGAAATATTAACCGCCCGCTGCAACTGATTGTCCCGGGCAGCATGAATCGCGCTCAATGCTTCCGGCGTCAATATAAGCGCGGCGACCAGGAATCCACCCAATGCCAGCGGCGCGCCGGACGTTGAAATCGAGAAATTCACATAGGTAGCAAGTTGCTTGGACAGCAATACGATTGGCAATAAAGAAGCGATCAACCCGAAGGTATGGTAGGGAACTGTTCTGACCACAAAATGGTGATGTGTGTCGCTGCCCGGCACTGCGCCTGACTCGGCAGGCTGACGGAAAATATCGCTGTGGGTAATTGTCTGGACGGCGAGGAAAATAAGATAAAGAACAGCCGACAGGCAAACCAGAAATACCATGTTCAATGGCGATAGTTCACCACCGGGTGCGGAGGGTGTATAACTCGGCAATACCAGGCCAAGGACAGCCAACGGCAGCAACACAGCCAGATAGGCATTTGCTCCCTGCAGGTTATATATCTGGTTCCGGTGGCGCAGCCCGCCGACAATCAGGCATAGACCGACCAGTCCATTCAGGACGATCATCAGTACCGAGAACATCGTGTCGCGTGCCAGTGCGGGCTTGTCAGCACCCGATAACATCACGGCTGCTATGACAGCGACCTCGATGCCGATGACAGACAGCGTCAGTATCAAAGTGCCATATGGCTCGCCCAATAGTGTAGCGAGGGATTCTGCGTGCCTGACAACACTGAAGGCACCCCACATCATGACGATGAACAGCACGGTCAGGGGTAGCAACGACAGTTTGAGGCCCAGCGTTTCCGGCGTCAGGGTATCGCCGACGGCGAGAAACAGCGCCAGCGTCAGGAAGCCGACAATGGTTGCGATTTCTTGTCTGACGAATGTCACGAGCACCGTTCCACCTAGTCAGACGCTACACAGCTAAAACTGGAGGCATCTCGAGTGTCCCCCGAGCCGTTGTACTTCAGGTATTTGGGATAGGCACAAACCGGCCGGGACCCGTCCGGCTGCATCTGCTCATCCACCCAGTAAGCCGTCAGTTGGTCTGGCGCCTGACCGGTATCGACCCACCGGTCGATCTCATCAAGCCAGTTGACGAACGAAGGGCCTGGACCCCCGAGGCAGTGATCCATGCCGGGCAGCATAATCAGGCGGACGTCGTCCGCCGCTGATGCATCACGTTCGATGACGTTTTCGTAGTACTCAATCGTGCCCAACGGTGTTAGCGCCATGTCCCGCCAGCCGTTGAACAGCAGCAGCTTGCCGCCACGGGCGCGAAACGCATCGAGATTCGGGTCGGTTGCATCCAGTGTCGACGAGACCGCAGCGATGTCGGAACGGAAATTCGAGAAATCGTAGCTTGAGTAGTCCCAGTCCGGATCATGGAATACGAGGTACTTCATCACCCCGTTGCCGAATGCAAAGTGCGCGTTCGGCGTTTCAGGATCCGGGTAGTCCGGATCGGGCTCGACACCGCGCTGGAATTCGCTTAGGTCCAGGACATCGAAACCACCGGCAACCCATCGCTCCCAGCCCGCAGCCCCGAGTTCTGCCCCGGGAACGTATCCTGGTACGACCTGCTCACCATCGAGAATCAGGCCCTCGTATACGCGCCTGGCCGCCTGCAACTGCGCGGGAGTCAAACAACCGTCCGACTCGCCGGCTTTGCACGCAAGCCTGGCGACTTCGAAGTCACAATCCAGAGGGTTGTTCAGTACTTCGTCCTGCAATCCGTCCAGGGAATCACATTGTTGCAATACGGCGTTTCCGATAAGTTTTCGAGCTTGCGGGGTGATCGTCGCAACCGATAGATCGTTGGGGTTCGGAAACATCGCCTGATTGATCAGCGTATTGCGTCCACCCAGTTCTTCTGTCCAGTTGTACGCAGGCGCCCCCGCTACAATGCCGTCGAAATCGTCGGGATAACGCTGCGCTTCCATCAGCGCCTGCCCACCGCCACGCGAGCAGCCAAAGAACAGGCTGCTCGAGATGTCCTGACCGTAATAGTGCGCAATCAGGCTCTTGGCAGTCACTGTCGTGCGGTGCACGGCCTGATGGCCGAAACTGACGATGCGTTCGAGATTGTTCAGCGCCCAGCTGGCATCTATCGCGCTGCCGCGATGCCCGGTGTCGGTGCCAACGGTTGCGAAACCTTTCTGCAGTGGACCATATCCGAGTGCCGTGTTAACGACGCTACCGACGAAGCCGCCACCGCCGCCGAACACGAATTTACCGTTCCAGTCATCGGGCAGCAGCAATTCGAAATTGGTTTCGGTGCCGATCACGCCCGTGACTTTGCAGTGTGGGGTACCTTCTGTTTCTAGTTTGACCGAAGTGATGCGCACGTCCGGCAGTTTCGGTAATGACTCGGGTTTACACGAAGCAGTTTGAGGTGTGTTATCGGCCGAGACGCCGGTCGACAGTGTCATCGCACCGAGCAGAATCAATAACTGCATTGTTCTTTTACTCATCGATTACTCCTCTATTTTCTATTGCATTCATAGATTGACATTTCTCCGTTGAACTATCGCGACTCCATCGGAATCTTGATGTAGCGCTCGACTATTTCCTCGCTCTCGAGCAGACCCACATGATTGGCAAGGTAAACGTTCACCCATTGCAGCAAGTTGGGTGCGTCCGGGCGCACGGCAATACTGATGTCGCTGGGATGACGTGCCCTGGGCTCGAGTGCGACGTGGATTGCCGTTTCAGGATTCCGACGCATGTAGTACTCGATCTGCAGCTCGCCGTGAAGTCCTGCAAAGATGTCACCTTCTTTCACGTCGGTGACCATGTCCGGCAGGCTGTCATAGCGTTTCACCGCGAACTGAGGAAAAATCCGCTCGAGCATCCACTCGTTGATGCTGTCAGCCAGTACGCCGAATTCCAGTGTTGCAGCAGCCTCGGTTTGGGCGAGTTCTGCGATGGACGCTATGCGCAGGTCACGGCGCAGTCGGGTAAAGTGGGCGCGGTTGAAAATAACCCGGCGGTTCTGCGTCACATAAGGCTGGGAGAAAAGCACCCATTTTGCGCGCTGCACGCCACTGCTCAGGAATGAAACCCCGAGATCCGCCTCTCCACGGGCGACAACGCCAACCACACCATCGTAGGTTTCAGCGGTGCGTACAAACTCGACATCCACGCCCAGCTTGCTGCCGATGTCGAGCGCAAGGTCAACTTCCGAACCCGTCAGCTTGCCGTTTCTGTCGGTTATTATCATGGGCGGCGCATCCACGGCCAGAATCGCGACCCGCAACTTGCCGCTGTCGAGGATGCGCTGGATATCTGGAAAACTGGATTCCGGCGCGGCGATGGCTGCATTACTACAAATAAGCAGCAGCCAAACGACCATTACAACTTTCATGAAATTTTTCATGCCGATTCAAGTTCCGGTTTTTCGTCCTGCTCCTCGATAGCGGGCATCTCCTTGCCGGGCCGGGCGGTCAGGACGGTCAGGGTAATGTTTGACTGAAGTGTCAGTACCGTTCTTACCGGACCGATGATGTTGTCTGTGGTCGCGAGAACAACCAGTGCGAGCGGTGTCGGGATGCCCACGGCGCCAAGAATGGGTGCAACGGTAGGAATCAGCACGGCACCTCCGCCAACGGCCGTTGCGCCGGCGATGATGGAGCCAATAGCGATCACCAGATAATCCTGAATGCTCAGGTCGATGACATAGATTTGTGCCAGGAACACGGTAAGAAAGGACAGCAGGAAAACTGCACCGTGCTGATTCGCGAAAATTCCAAACGGTATCACCAGGTCGGGCACACGCCGGTCGACACCATAGTCGCGCTCGAGCGTTTCCAGTGCGACCGGCAGCGCAATGATCGGATTGTTGGTCATGAACGCCAGCATGTTCGTGTTGCTCAGTTTCGACAGGGTCGCGATGACCGGCCCGCGCACAGCCAGCCAGAACAATACCATGTAGGCGATCATCAGAATAATGCCGCCCACATAGAAGAAGCCGACGAATTTGGTCAGCGCCAGCAGGGTTTCGATGTTGGTCTGGGAGACTACCCCGGCAATCAGCATCAGCAGGCCCGGTGCCAGCAGCACGATCGCCCAGCGAAACAGCTGCATGAAGGCCTCGTATATGGTCTCGATCATGGCAAGCGTCTGATCGACGCCGCGTGTTTGAATCATCCCCATTGCCAGCCCCATCGAAATGCTGAAGAACACGATCGCCATGACCTGGTTCGTGCTCAGCGCCTCGAAGATGTTGGTCGGAATGATCGTGGCGAGGAATCCCAGGATTCCGGCCGCCTCTCTTGGCCCTGCCGGCGATGCGATAATCAATGCACCGATGCTTCTTTCGGCCTCAGGCCCGAGATTGGTGCCCGGTCCGAGCAGCGTGGCCGTCACGATGCCGACGACGCATGGCAGGATCAATCCCGCCAGGTAAAATATGGCCATCGGTTTGAACAACACCCGTGTGCTGGCATCCCGCAACAGCCCGGCGATGCCGGTGACGATCGCCGTGATCAGGATCGGCAGCAGACACATCGCCAGAAACGAGATGTAAATCTGTCCCACCGGAAACAGCACTTCGCCGAGTTCCGGTGCGTTGAGGCCGATGACAAAACCACCGACCACGCCGGCGAGCACCGTCTTGGGATCCGTTAATATTTTCTTCAAGTTCATTTCCTGTTATCAGGCCAGGTTGCGGATTTCGATCAAAAATGCCGACAAAGGACTTGGAGTATAGAGACCTCTGTCGGCTGATGTAAATGGCGAGCCACGCGCGTCGTCCTCTGATCCAGCCGGGTTTGCGGGCGTCTGCTGATCTGCATTGCTGTTCTGCACCCGTTCCAGGGTTGCTACGCCAACGCTGGTCATTCCGCGTTGCGGTCGATGCACGTCCATGATCAATAGCAGCACGGCTGTTATCAGAACCCCAATAATACTCAAATATCACTCACAGCTTCGATCGCCCCGTCATCGATCGCTTCGTTGAGTCGTGCCAGGTCTTTCTCCGTAACATCGGCATAGCGGTCGGCGAATTCGACCATGATGTCATCGAACGCATCATCCTCGCCGATATATCCGCGGGTCATCATCGCGTCGCCCGAACGGCTGTGTGCGAATGCGAGTGTCTTGCCGCAGATGCCTGCAAACTGTGCCAGCCTGTCGGGGCCGATGTCCTCGACATCGATCTTGCCCTTGCCGTCCCAGAGCTGGCGGATATAGAAATCGAAATCGTTTCCGTCCTCGCCGTGCCAGCGTGCCCAGCCGAGCAACACGTCGCTGGTCGCCTGGATCAGTTGCTGTCCTTCGACGACGCGCTGGCCGGATTGCTCGAAAACGCTGGCGCCAAGGTAAGGTTCGAGCACAGAGGGCACCGCCTGTTTGTATTGCAGGAACAGCGGTGTGCCATCGCCGGCTTCTAGCAGCATGATCAGGCAGCGCGTGCCGACGCTGCCGACACCAACGACTTTCAACGCCACATCGACCAGTGTAAACCGGTCGAGCATGACCCTGCGTTCCAGCGGCAGGGTTTTACGATATCGGTCGATGAATGCCGCTATCTCGACGGGCGGCAGGCTGTCGAGATAATCGTCGATTCGAACGATCAGCGGCGGATCGGGAATGATGACGCGGTGTCCATCGACGACCCCGGTCAGCTTTTTCAGCGCCTGCAGGCTGTTCTTGCGCCCGGCCTTGTCGAGAATCTCCTTCTTCCACTTGCGATGCTTCTTGCCGTGCTCCGCTATATCCTCGAGTACTTCGGTCGATTCGAGGCGGTAGTAGTGCAGGTCCAGCGGGTTGAGTTCGGACGACTCGATGATGTGTTCGCGGTAATGCTGCATGGCCGCGCGCGTGGCTTCACGGCACTCCTTGGCTGAAAAGCCGTTGTTGCGCGCCGCCACGGTAACGCTCGCCGCCAGCCGTTTGACATCCCATTCGAACGGGCCCGGCAGGGTCTCGTCAAAGTCATTGAGGTCGAATACCAGGCGGCGGTCCGGCGCGTGGTACCACCTGAAATTGCCGAGGTGCGCATCGCCACACAGCTGGACACGCAGGTCGGTGCTGGTGGTGCCGGCCATGTCGCTGGCCATGACCGCCGCGGCACCGCGCAGGAACGTGAACGGGTTTCGGCTCATGCGCCCATAGCGTATCGGCACCAGTTCCGGCAGGCGCTGTTTATCCTGTTGCGCCAGCACAACCAGCGGATCGGTACGCACGCTGTCGGCGGGCAGTTCTGCGTGGGCTTCGAGGGGCAGTTGCGCCCGTCTCGATTTGCCGGCATCAAGGCGGTCACCCGGCGGGGCACAGGCCATCGTCAGGCTGCTATCGATTGCGTTCGTCGGTGTTTTTGCCATATCAACTCCGGTTATACATGATTGTTACCGTTGACCGCTTACTCGCTCGTTGTTGAATTCAAGGGACAGATTACTTTAATTCGATTAAGAAAATAAATCTGCCCCTTTCATCCTTTGGCCATTTTTCTGCCTGTTGTTCCGGTGTATTGCATGGTGCTGAAAAAAGGATTTTCTTGTTAGCTTGCCGTGGCGAATGTATCCTGTGAGTTGTGCTGCATCCTGCACTGCTAAATACCGCTTTGACTACAAGTCACTATCCAGCGCCAGGGGTTGTCGATGGGATTCTCTCAAACTGAGCAAAATGCATACCACCAGTTCCGCTTCCTGTTGATCAGGACGGGACTCGCCATAGTGTTGCTGACGATCACGTTTTTCGCCTTTGCAGTTGAAGCAGGTATCGCGGCACAAAGCCCGGACTGGCTGCAGTTGTGTCTGGGTCTGTTCGGTGGACTGGCACTCTTTCTCGCCGGGTTGCAGATGTTGTCGGACGGGATGAAAAAAGCTGCTGGCCAGGCGTTAAAAACCGGGCTGGCCCAGCTCACGACAAACCGCTTCAAGGGAGCCTTGACCGGTGCTTTTGTAACCGGCGTGCTCAACTCCTCAACCGTAACCACCTTGCTGGTCGTGGGCTTCATCAGCGGCGGCATGATGACGCTTGCACAATCGGTCGGAGTGATCATGGGTGCCAACATCGGCAGTACCGTGACTGCCCAGTTGCTGGCTTTCGACCTGTCAGCCTATTCCCTAGGTCCCGTGGCTATCGGCTTCTTCATGTTGTTCACTGCCGAACAGGAGAAGATCAAGTACTACGGCATGATGGTTATGGGCATCGGCCTGGTGTTCTATGGCATGGGCCTGATGGGTGACGCAATGGTGCCCATGCGCAGCTATGAACCCTTTCTGGAAGTGCTCGAGAGCTTGGAGAATCCGCTGGCGGGCATACTTGCCGGTGCAGTGTTCACTGCCATCGTGCAGTCTTCCGCAGCCACGGTCGGGATTGCTATCGCCATGGCGAGCGAAGGCTTGCTGGCCCTGCCTGCGGGCATCGCGCTGGCGCTCGGAGCCAACATTGGAACAGCCATAACAACCGCGCTGATGGGAATTCTCAGCAGCAAGTCAACGGACGCCACACGTGCTTCTGTTGTGCATGTTACGTTCAACGTACTGGGCACCCTGATATGGCTTCCCTTTATCGGGCTGCTGGTTGAGATTGCAGTCTGGATGTCACCATCGAGCCCGGAGTTGAGCGGAGCGGCCAGGGCTGCCGAAGACGTACCGCGCCAGATCGCCAACGCCAATACATTTTTCAATGTGTTCAACACCCTGTTGTTTATCGGCTTCACCGGCATGTTCGCGAAGCTGGCGGAACGCATCGTCCCCGAGCGAGCTGCACCCGAGGGTATTATTGCAGAACCCGAATTTCTCGATGACGCGGCACTGGCAGCGCCATCCATTGCGCTTCAGGAAGTCCGGCTGGAGCTGGGGCGCGTGGGAACTGATGCTCTCGACATGTTGCAGGATGCCGGGCTGATGTTGAAAGACCGTGACATGAAGCACATAGCGGATATCACCCGACACAAGGATGAAATTGATGTGCTGGTGGCCGAGATTTTAAAATACATGGGAAAAATTCGCAGCGGCCTACTAACGGAACAGGAAAGTGATGAATTCCAGGGGTTGATGACAGCAACGAACGACCTGGGAAGTATTGCGGACGTGATCGAAACCGATATCGTTTCACTGGCACGCAAGTCAGCCGATATCAATACGGTATCGGGAGATAAAACTCGAACAATGCTGGCAGAGCTCTACCTGTCAGTAACCAAATCAGTGGAACTCGCCGTACACTCAATTCGCGATAGTGACCAGCAGGCGGCTGAATCCGTGTTGATGATGAAGGATACACTTCGTGAGCAGTCGGACCGACTATTGGCGAGAAAGGCGGAACGACTCACTGCGGATGATTCGAGCTACCTCGAACTGGTGCGGCTGGAAATGTCGTTCGTTGATCAGATGCGGCGTATTTATACGCTGGCAAAACGCATTGCCAAGGTCACTTTGCCGCCGGTACTTGCTCAACGTGATTGATCCAACTTGAACGAAAAGTGATTGGTTCAAGGGGTCAGATTACTTGAATTCACCAAGAACTGGTTCAAGGGGTCAGATTACTTGAATTCACCAAGAACTACTTTCCAAGTGTTCTGACCCCTTGATCCTGTATTCTGACCCCTTGATCCTGTAACCCAATGGCGCTTGTGATATGACCCTACTATACATACTTCCTTATCACGTACTACTAAATGTAATATGAATTCGCCGCCAGACAACTTAAGAAAAAAGGAAAACTTATGAATAAGAAAATAATACGAACCTTAATCCTGGTCTTTCCGATCATTCTACCAACTACCCTGATTGCAGAAAACGCACTTCGACATGGTACGTGCAAACTCGAATCATTCACCGCATTGCCTGATGTAACGATTACCTCGGTTACCCAGGAGGACCAACCAGCACCACACTGTAAGGTAGCGGGTGTGATTGGGGCAGAGGTTCATTTTGAATTACTACTGCCTGAGAAATGGAATGGCAAGTTCGTCATGGGCGGTGGCGGTGGTTTCGTTGGCTCGGTAATGAATACGTCGCTTGCGTTTGGTTCTCTACAAGCCGGTTATGCTACTGTGGGCACCGATACCGGCCACCAGGCACATGCCCTTGATGCCAGCTGGGCACTGAACAATCCGGAGCGTCTGATTAACTTTGGCCACCGGGCGGTACATCAGACCGCAGTCACGGCCAAAACATTAATAAAGGCTTATTATAAGAATGACATTGCGCGCAGTTATTTTACAGGCTGTTCTCGCGGTGGTAGCCAGGGAATGATGGCAGCACAACGTTACCCGGAAGATTTTGACGGCATTGTTGCCGGTGCACCGGCTTTTAACTGGGCACCAGGGCTCGCCTCACTGGCATCACAGATAAACCAGGCCATGTATCCGGACCCCGACAATCTGCAGGAAGCAGTGATTGGCCCCAGGGAACAGGAACTGATCGAGTCATCATACCTTGCCATGTGTGATGACCAAGACGGGATTAAAGATGGCATCCTCAACGATCCTCGACAGTGCAAATTTGATGTAGCCACCTTGTTGTGCAAAGGTCAAAAAAACGACAGATGTCTTGACGAGCAACAGCTGGCAGCCGTCAAGACGATCTATGATGGCCCTAAAGACTCAAAAGGCAATTCCTTATTTTATGGATTTTCCTTTGGGGGTGAAACAGCGCCTGGAGGCTGGCCACGCTGGTTGACTGGAGGCCTTAAATACCAGGCCGACCTGGATGAGTTCCAGGGTGGTGTTGATGCTGGCGATTTCGAGGCGCCGGCCAGCCCCAATGCTTACTACGGCTTCGGCAACGGAATCATGAAGTATTTTGTTTACAATGACCCGGACTGGACGTACGTCAATTACAACTTTGATACGCTCCAGGAAGATTCGAAGCGGGCTGCCGAAATCTTGAATGCCACTAGCACTGATCTTTCAGCATTCCGTAAGCGTGGCGGCAAAATGATTATCTACTCGGGCTGGTCGGATGCTGCTGCTCCAGGACTGGCGATGGTCGGATATTATGAAGACGTCCTGGCGCAGGATAAGATGGCAGCGGAAGATACCCGTTTATTCATGATGCCCGGAGTCGAACATTGCTTTGGCGGCCCGGGACCTTCTTTTGTTAACTATTTAACAGAGATTGACCAATGGTTTGAGACAGGCAAAGCACCCGACCAGGTCACAGCCAATTGGCTGAATGAGAAGATGCAACCTGACGGTTCAAGGCTTGTATGTGCTTATCCTCAAGTGGCGAAGTATGACGGTAAAGGTGATACACGTGATGTCGCGAGTTTTAGTTGCGTGGAACCTGACTAGTGAATAAGTAAGCGGTTCAAGGGGTCAGAACACTTGAAAAGTAGCTCTTGGTGAATTCAAGTAATCTGACCCCTTGATCCGCAAGTAATCTGACCCCTTGATCGATAATCTCCACGTGCTCGGGAGCGGTGAAGCTGCATTCGATCTCGTGTTCACCGAGACGTTTGATGGGCGTGATGGTAATGTGATCGCCCGGTCTGCACCCCTCGATCCATGCGCCGCCGTGCGGGCCGCTGCGGATAATAAAGATGGCTGTATGCGTTTCCTGATCGGCCATTAACTGCCTCCCTCTGCTGCGGGTAACTGGGTCGGACCTGCGTAAACCATTGTGAAATAATGTTATACCTATGAAAAACAGGTGGAATTCGTGCTTAGAACAGCATTTTTGATAGAAAAATCGAGCGTCTAACAGACTCTGACTAGCGTGCCAGGCTTTGATGCTGCTTTTTAGGGTGAAAAACGATGCTTTAAGTCCCTCTAGCCGCACAGACTCTGCAATTTCATATTCAATTTCCGTAGGTTAGGTAGGTCCGACCCGGGTATGGCTTCCATTCATTGAGCTGCCATCTTCCGAACCGGAAATACATCACTATACGGCGCTATTTTCTCAATATGGAATGATCCCTTTAACTCGGTATCTAGTAAGCCACCTTTGAGCCTAACAGCACCTGGGTTGCTCAGTCAGTTCAGGTGTGGCTTTCGCCTCGATTCCCAAGTAACTTACCGTGTTTTTCAGTCTGCAGTGTCATTTTAGAAACGTGTGATTTGGTCGATTACATTTGAACAGCTTCGTCATTATTCCACTCCTTCAAACGTGACATCAGAGCTTCTATTGTCCGCAAACTTATCCAGGCGGCGTAGCAGCGGTAGCATCAATAGGCATAACTGGAACGAGCGAGATGTGACCCATGGTAGCGGACCGAGGTGTTGATCGAAATACTGATCGTACAGTCGCGAGCCTAAGATGCTGAAAAACTGCTTGGCGCCGTTAGACAAGCTCATGAGTACCGCAAAGGTAAAAGTCTCGACTCGTGCTGGCCATCGATATCGCTATCACTTAGTATCGGTGCATTGATAAAAAATGAACGAGCCGATTATGAGTGAAGATCTCTCGAAATACGCTAAGAATGTGTATTCTCAATTTGGTGAAGATGGCGTAATAGCTGAAGTTTTATATAGGATATCTAGAGGTGCAGATATCGACAAGTGGTGCGTGGAATTTGGCGCATGGGACGGAGTTCATTTATCCAACACATGCAGGTTGATTAGGGAAGAAGGATATAATGCAGTACTGATTGAGGGTGCCACAAAAAGGTTTGATGAGCTTAATATCAATTTACCTCAAGACAACGTTTACAAAATTTGTCGTTTCGTCAACTTTGAAGGTAATGATACGCTTGAAAATATATTGGCGGAGACGCCGATACCCAGAGATTTTGACTTTTTGTCTATCGATGTTGATGGTGTTGATTATTACATTCTTGATGGATTAAAAAAGTTCACACCTAAGGTGGTATGCATCGAGTTCAATCCGAGTATTCCAAATGCTGTAGATTTTGTTCAGCCTAAAGATTTCTCTATCAAGCAAGGTGCCAGTGCTAAAGCTATTAGCCGTTTAGCTGTTAATAAAGGTTACGCACTTGTCGCTACCACATGGTGTAATTTGATATTTGTCAGAGATGACTTAGTCGATTTAGTAGTTCCTTCCCCTTTGAGGCTTGAAGATTTAAATGTTAAAGGAAATGATCCCCAGTATATATTTGTTGGATACGATGGGACGATTCTGTCAAACAAGCCAGAGGTAAGACTCATTTGGCATGACATATCGGTACCGATGTCTAGCATCCAATTTTTACCCAGGGCTTTACGTGTATTTGGCGGTGATTATAGCTTGTATAGAAAACTTGCCTACCATTTTTACGTGTTTTTAAAGTTGCCTTCCAAGGTCATGCGGCATTTTTTGAAGAGATTACATGATTAGCACTGGTGTGACATTTACAGCGGTAACTGGGTCGGACCTGCGTAAGCCATTGTGAAATAATGTTATACCTATGAAAAACAGGTGGAATCCGTGCTTAGAACAGCATTTTTTATAGAAAAATCGAGCGTCTAACAGACTCTGACTAGCAAGCCAGGCTTGGATGCTGCTTTTTAGGGTGAAAAACGATGCTTTAAGTTCCTCTAGCTGCACAGACTCTGCGATTTCACATTCAATTTCCGTAGGTTAGGTAGGTCCGACCCGGGTATGGCTCCCTCAGATTCTCTGTTAGTGCGTTCTAGCGTGCGACCGATGCCAATCAAAGGGATCAGTAGCCTTTGCTTTATCTGGATGATGGTATTTAGAATGAGAAAAGGAATCTGCCCTACTGCTGCGGGTTATTTCACCCGGATGAATCCGGACAGCTTCAGACCGTTCTGTTCGAGCCGGTAGCGAAAAATACGTGTCGAAAAGCAACTGACTTTTGAATTGCATAACGCAATCACCGGCTCGTTTCCCAGGGTAGCGATGAACGCATTGATCTGGGCATCGGACATCAGCAGAATCGGTGCGTGAATGATGGTCTTGCCTTTCAAAGTGCGCACCGGTGGTTTGTATTGCAGTGACAGATCGATCAGGGTGCTTGCTGTGACGTCGTCCCCTTTGACCACTGGCGTCCTTTCATAGTCCTTGCCGCCGGGCAGGATATCGGTCGAGCCTTCCCAGTACGTCCGGTATTCATCATTTTCCTGGATCTGCCTGAACCCCCGATCCATCGTGTAATTCGTCCCGCCAAATTCACTTTCTATCCTCGATGCAGCAAGCGTGGAGCGGTCGCCGTCGTGACAATAGAACACGCGTTTTCTATTACCGGATTGCTCAATCATGTTGCGGCGCGCCAGCTCGTTGTTCAGCAGTTCTCCGAGCCGGTAGTTCAATGATCCTTTTAACCTGCCCTCGGAATACTCTTCAGGCTCGCGCACATCGATGATGACAATGTTGTTCCAGTCCGCGACGATATCTGACATCAGGATGTCGTGAACCGGATAGCGGGAGTTCGCCAGGCGGGAAAACTCGCTGCTTTTCTGCTGCTCGCTTTCGATCATCTGCAGGGTGTCTTTCACTTCGGTATAAAAAAACACGGCACCGATCACAGCTAACAGCAAAAACGCTGTACTGATGAGCAGGTATTTCCTGTTTGTTGTTTTACCTGTGTTCATGGCCTGTGTTCATGGCCTGTATTCATGACCTGTATTCATCAATGGAAGTCTGGATTTTCAGGGGGACCCGGTATTCCCTGGCCAGGATCGCGACGTGTGCACTCAGCGCACCGTGCTCGCAGATGATTCCCCTGATGTTCTTTACCGCCTGGCCGATCTCGGGATACAGTTGCCTGGTGACGACGATCACGTCTGGTGGGATCGCCTGCTGCCGGTTTTCCAGTATGAAATAAGGGCCGGCATCGAAATCACCGGGAACCACCACAATGCCCTGCGAATCCCTGTGTTCCAGTGTTATCCAGCAACATGTTTTTTTATCGAAATGAATCGTATCGGACAGGAAGGTATCGTAGTGAAAGTCGGGGCTGATTCTGCCTTTTGGCATACGCCGCTCCAGTTCGACCCTGATTGCCTCCCTGTCATTGAAAACATCCTGCTTGCCGTTCAGGTCATAGGCAAGTGACAGCAGGACACTATCGTACATGAGTTCATCCAGTGAGCAGTCCTTGAGCGTGCGTTCGCGGATCGTGGCAAGCAGTGCGGGTAGTTTGAATGCAAGCCGGATGGTCCCCCATGTTCCCGGTATCAGTTGTTCTTGCAACGGGCCGGCCATGAAAAACTGGTCTGAGATCCGGATAAAAGCCGGGTCAGGTATGACGAGCGTTCTATTGAAGTGATCGCGGTAAACCCTGGATACGGCATCAAGGTACAAGCCAGGAAGCACCTCGCTGTGGTCGTCCCGCTCGGACAGCATGCGGCAGACGTCATTTTCATGCCAGTATTCGGTTTCGTACTCCTGCAGTCCCATCTTCAGCCTGACGTACGACGCATCGAACGTGATATCGCGCGTAATCGGCCTCACCTGCACGTAGCGGGGATCATCAAGATTCACGAACTCCACGTCACAGGGACCGAAGCGCCGGTAGATCATCAACAGTCCCTGATACAGTTTCCGGTAACGTTCGAGCTCGGCGGGCAGCAGCGCGGCAAACGGGCTGACCTGCCCGGAGGTAACACCTTCGAATACCGCTGAATATTCGATCAGGATGGATTCTTCAGAAAAACAGAACGCCACACCCCAGTGGCTTGCATCGACATACTGCTGGATAATGATTTCATCGACGCTGTCATCACGCCACAACTGTTCGATACAGCCGGCGACCTTGCCAGGCGATACCGGGCCCAGGGTGAGTGACTGGCCGGCATGGGAGAACTCGGCCTGGTCCTCTGTAGCCGATGAACTCCTGACCATGTACTGGCATGAGGGATTGCCGGCCGTATGGCCGTCCGGGTCGAACTCGTCGTTACGCGTGATCACGGTAAACGCCGGGACGCTGACAATCTCGCTTAACTGTTGCAGCCGTGATGCCTTGGTTTCAGGCATGCCGCACAAATACCATCGCCAGTGCAAAGGTGATGAACAGAACGATGCCGATCCCGAGGTACAGTTTCCTGTGTTTCCTGGTATAGGACATCAGTAAAAAGAAAACCGAGCTGATGAGCAGTACGCCTTTCACGATCAGTGCAACCATTAGAGGCAGTAACGGCAGCAGGGACGGGATCGCGTATGCAGGGGAGGCAACGAGTAGAAACCCTGTGGTGGCGGTAACCCGGATATATCTCATGGATGACGCATCCATTGATCGACAACAGGTGCCGTCCCGGTGACAGCTCTGTGCTCCTGCCCGTATGCGGGCGGGATAGGTTGAAGTGCTTTGGGTACCGGCCCTGGCCCTCGCATATTGGTCGCGGGGGTCGCGACGGTCGCAGTTGCCGGGAAGAACTTCTGGCGTACATCGACCAGGGCCTCCGGCTTCGCCGGGTCGCCGATCAGGACCGGGCCGGTCGTGTACTGCGGGCTGATGATGCTCTTGCCTGGATCGAACCCGATGAAGCGTATCCCCGCAAGGTCGACCCAGGTATGGAGGAAATCCGACAGGCTGTACATGCGGCGCGTCGTTTCATACGAGACATCGATGCGGTTGTTGCGTTTCCAGCTCTCGCTTCGCCAGACCAGGAACGGTACGCTGTACATTGCGGGCGTCGGTGCAGCTTCGTCACGGCCCGCGAACAGGCGATGGGGGTAGTCGTAAACTTCTTCGCCGTGGTCGGCGAAATAGACCAGGTAACCGTTCTGACCGCTTTTATTTATCTGTTCGATCAGCGAGGCGACGACGAAATCGTGATACACGATCGAATTGTCAAATTCGTTATATTCCCTGCGATGTCGTTTTTTTCTCACCCATGGCGGCAGGTCTTTATCGTCGTCAAAAATCTTGAAGGTATCCGGGTAGCGGTAGTGGTAGGCACGGTGGGTGCCGATCAGGTGTACCAGGATAAATTTTTTTGCTTCGGCTTTTTTCAGAAGATCTTCGAACGGCCCGAATACCACCTCATCATATTGTGCGGAATTCTGCGACCGGTTGTTGTTCAGGTAGATCTGCTCATCGGCCTGTTTTGAAAATGTTGTGATCAGGGTATTGCGGTGAGTCTGCGTCTGCTGGTTCGTGATCCAGTAGGTCCTGTATCCTGCCTGTTTCATCACATCGATCAGTGTGGGTTTTTCCAGGTGCAGATTCGGCTGCAACTGGTCCGCAAACGAGAGTGCCTGCACCAGCGATTCAACGGTGTAGGGGCGTGATGCGTACACCTGGTCGAACACAAGCAATTCATCTGACATTGCCGCCAGTCTCGGTGTGGTATCACGGTAATATCCATAGATGCCCATGCGCCTGGCGTTGGTGGATTCGCCGATGACCAGAACCAGAGTGTTCGGCGTATCGGCGTTGTTGTCTACCAGGCCATCCAGCGGTGGCTTGTCGGATGCCAGCAACCGGCTTTCTGCATGCGACAGCGCTTGCCTGTATTTGACATAGCCCATGACCAGCTGCCAGGGCGCAACCGGTTCCATGCTGTCAGCCTGCTTGTGGAAACCATTCGCCAGTGAATCCTTTTTGATAATCACGCGATCGAGCATGGGCCAGCATACTGCCAGGCATATTGCGAGTGTTAGCGGCAGGCGAATAAGCGGCGTCCCGCCGATTGGTTGCAGCCGTCGCCAGATCAACCAGGGAATCAGTGTGTAGATAGCGAGTGCCGGTACCATCCACCAGGCAAAGTAGGAATGAAGGAATTCACTGGATTCCGCCCAGTTGGATTCGAAGATAATGAATATCACGCTCTGGGAAAAATCCTGGCGATACAGTGCCAGGTAGCCCATCGAGAACAGCGAGGTGGCCCACAGAACAACACCGACAATGCCCGCGATGAGTTTGCCGCGGGCCGGGAACAGCATGACCGGTACCAGCCATAACAGGCTCATGACCAGGGCTTGCGTTATTCCGAAGAAACCCGCGATGCCGCTGGAATAGATGATTGTCTGGTGGACACCGGAAAAATAGAAGAAAAACAGGAACCAGACAAGGAGCCGTGACAGGGAAAATCTGTCTTGCCTGGTATTTTCGGGTCGGAAATGAGGTTCAGAAAGATGCACTTGAGTGAGCGGTACAGGCGCCATAGACGCCGTAATTGTCTAAATCATTCAATAGCATACCAAATATATGGGATTATATGTAATTGTCTGGAATTCCCTGGCAAGCTGCCGGTGATGGTTAAATCAGGTGTAGTAGCTCAGACTTGATCTGACAGTTTCTTTTAGTTTTCGCAAGATGCAAACCGGTCCGGTCTAGTGGTTTATAGTATTTTTCTCTCGCAGAGACGCAGGGAACGCAGAGGGTACATCTGTTGGAGCGACTTTAGTCGCGAATTTCAGCCGATGTTCGCGACTAAAGTCGCTCCTGCAGATACCTGTAGATATTGCTGCGCTCCCTTCGCTTCTGTGAGAGTAAATCTCTGTAGCTTTGACTGAATAGTCAATTCTGGCTGTAGTTGATCAATCATTGTCAGGGTTTGAGTTAATAGGAGACTGGCTGTCTGATTGAGTCCTGACTATTACACAATCAGAGCTTCCTTAATTGACCAACGTGCCCACGAGAGCAGTTATGCTTTCAACCGAGTCGAACTCGTTCTGGTCAAAGGGCTGGTCGGAAAAATCGACACCGTAATTTTCTTCCAGAAATACTACGATCGTCATGATATCCAGTGAATCCAGACGACCTTCCGTGACAAGCAACTGCTGATCAGTAAAACCCGAGCTGTCGCCCTTGTCATTCAGGATCCCCTCCACGAAGTTACGGATTTCAGTCTGTTTACTCATATCGCACCAATGTTAATCATATTCATAAAAAACTGAAAATATACATCCAGTCCATAGCCCGGATAGGGTAAGCCGAATATGTGGATGATACAGTAGAAACCGAGAACGGTGACGGGTGCTGTTATGTTGGTCTTGAACCAGTGTTCACTTTGTTTCCGGTTCTGATTACGTAATTGGGACAGGCCAATGGCTGTTCCCAGTAACAGCCCATAGAAAACATATACATGAAAGGCCTTAAGTGCCCCCCAGATCCCCAGCTGCATGATTATATGAATATCGCGGAAGAAATGATACAACATGTTTCCGAGACCGGCCGCTGCCATGGTTGCCATAAACATGCGCAGACGTGGCTTGGTTTTAAAATATCTCAGGAAGGTGGGGTAAAAGAAGAATTCCACCAGTAATTCCTTGAAGTAGTAATAATAACGGTTCCAGAATTCAGCGATAGTTTTGGACCGCAGTGGACTACGCGTATTTCGAAGTGCTTGAAATCCGGCCATACGGCATGTGGCAATGATGACATGCCCCCAGACGGATAAAGTCAGCATGGCGTTTATAAAATTACCCAGCAACACGGCCCAGTTGATGTACCACTGGTAAGGCTCGCCTGACCGGGTACGGGCCAGTGCATCTTTTATAGAAGGTATATCCAGATGGACGGATAATTCCAGGTTATAGAAGGGTTTTCCATATACCACCATTTTGAAAATCCCCAGTACCAGGGACAGTATAAATGCCCAGTACAGTAGCTTGATTGCTTTGAGCTGGGAAATGGCCAGTTCTTCTGCATTCTTCGCTTCGATCTTGCGTAGATAGGCGGCTCCCTTGGGGAACGGGGTATTGCTGCCACCCCAGAAGGGCTGGTAGTGGCCGAGTTGATAAACAAACTTTGTACCTGGCGTGGCATTTCGGTCTTGCAGGGAGTAAGCAAGAAACCAGATATAGTGCCCGAGAATGATCAGAAATCCCCAC
>CP070838.1:1884142-1943503 GCA_020341835.1 Thiotrichales bacterium
ACACCATAGTCGACCGTCAGTTCCAGCCCCGGTGCAATCTGCTCAAGTTGATTCTGTAGTTTTGGCCCGACGACCAGGCGGGTGTTGAAGCTGGCCTTTTCTCCGGCCGGAATCTTCTTCGCTGGTGATCGCGTACCCAGGATGTACTTATAGGTGTTTGCCGGATTTTTGGTATAAAAAAGATTATTGACGCCGGCTTCAGGAATCCAGGCAGCCAGAAAGTAATGCTGCATCATTGCCAGCCAGCCGCCGGTTAACTCACAACCTGTCTGCCGGCTGTTCAGGTTGAGACAACCATCTCCGATCGTATCCTTCAGGTTCTGCCCGGCGATATCGTCGAATTCGATTTTTTCGTACTTGATATCTTCGTTGAATACAACACCGCCGGTATAGGTATAAATAAAGGCGCTCTTGTCTTCTTCTGACGGCGGTGTGCGCACCAGTTGCATGTACTGACTGCCACTCCAGTCGACATCACCCGCCTCGATGATATGTTCGAGGTCGATCACATAATCGTTGCGCCGGAAAGTATAGACCTTGGTCACCTGTACGCCATCTTTACCGGTCCAGCTCAGTGGCACGTGGATTTCCTGTTCACCTTCGGCCAGTCGGAAGACGGTGTTTTCAGCAGCGAATACGGCGTTATGGGTCGGAGCGGTGCCAGCATTGGCCGAAACCAGTCCGGACTGGGCAATGAAAAAGTTGACTTCCGTATCATCCATCAACACCAGCTTGTTTTCCGGTTTGTCCGCGGTCTTGGCATAATTGCGCAAAACAACCCTTCTGATATCTCCGCCCCTTGGATTGATCTCAACATCGAGCACATCCGTTACGACCCGGATGTTCTGGCCGGACACCGCGCCCTGCGGTGTGCTGTCAATGACATCAGGCTCTGCCGCTGTTACCGCAGCTTCGGGCACTTCCGTCAATTCCGTCAGTTCCGCCTGGCCTGTTGGGGTCGTCGTCGTGGTTTCTGCGACCTGCGGCTCCGGCTTCGGGCCATAGTCCATCTGCCATTCGGCCCACAGAAGATAGAGGACGAAAAACAGGGTGAAATACAACAACAGGCGCTGGTTTTCCATCAGTGGCCCTTCCTGGTGATACCGAGTTTGTGATTTTCCGGGACAGGATCATACCCGGCTGAATGCCAGGGATGGCAGCGGCTTATGCGGCGGATCGCCAGCCAGCTGCCACGAAAGATACCAAAGCGCTCTACCGCTTCGATCGCATAACTGGAACAGGTGGGGGTATAGCGACAGCTTGGCGCCAGATAAGGGCTGATCGCATATCGATACAGTTTTATCAGTGCTATCAGGATTCGGCGCATAATTTTTTCAGTTTCTGCCAGTGTTTTTCCAGTGATCGGCTCAGTTGGCTGTTACTCGCACTGCCGCCTTTTGGCCCCGCCAGCACAATATAATCTGCCGTACATAACTCGTGCTGGTTGAGTCGAAAATTTTCCCGGATGATTCTTTTGAGCCGATTGCGCGTCACCGCAAGCCGGGCTCTTTTTTTAGATATCGCCAGACCAAGGCGCGGAGAATCAATATTATTCAGCCTGGCGAGTACAGTGAAGTATTGATCACTTGAGCGAACCGCCTCGTCAAAAACCCGGTTGAACTCTGAGGCGTTTAACAACCTGGCACGCTTTTGCAAGCGCGCCCTGCGCACTTCGACTGCCTCTTTACAGTGCCAGACGATGGCGGCCTTTGGCTCGGCGCGCCTTCAGTACCTTGCGACCACCCAGCGTACGGCTGCGTGCGCGAAAACCATGTGTTCTGGCGCGCTTGACCCGGCTTGGTTGAAATGTTCTTTTCATTGCCTTGAACCTGTATCTAATGTATTCAGCGAGCCGCGCATTTTACTGATGCCGATGGTTCGAGTCAAAGCAGAAGCTGCTGTTTTTTCTATGTTTTGGCTAAATAAGTAAATCATTGTGGATAACCCCTAATAACGGGTATAGAATGCAGCGTTCTTCCTGCAAAATTTATAATAAACATCATTCGATCGGGGGGATGGGTTCGGGTGAATAATGCGCTTTGGACGAACTGCCTGCAAAGACTGGAACAGGAGCTGTCGGATCAGCAGCTGAACACCTGGATTCGCCCTTTACAAGTTCGTGAAGACAATCATCAACTGACACTGTTAGCGCCCAATCGCTTTGTACTCGACTGGGTTAAACAGAATTTCAGGGACAAAATCGAAGATATTCTCCTCGAAGTATCCCACGATGATGATGTCAATCTGCAACTGGAAATCGGCACCCAATCGAGCCCGGTGAAACCGCCACAGGCACCGGCGCCAGCCGCTGCCCCGGCCAGGCCGGCACCGGTCGCCCAGCGCAGAGCCGAAACCGTCACCGATTTCGGCATTCCAACGAAAGCCCCGAAACCCAGGCCCGTCATCGATCACAATCTCAACCCGGCGTTTACCTTCGAAAGCTTCGTCGAGGGCAAATCCAACCAGCTGGCTAAAGCCGCTTCGCAGCAGGTTGCTGAAAATCCAGGTGAGGCGTACAACCCGCTGTTTCTATATGGTGGTGTCGGTCTGGGCAAGACCCACCTGATGCACGCGATCGGCAACATGATGCTCAAGCACCAGCCTGACGCCAAAATCGTTTACCTGCATTCCGAACGGTTTGTTGGCCATATGATCAAGGCCCTGCAACACAATGCCATCGATGCGTTCAAGCAGTATTACCGTTCGCTCGACTGCATGCTGATTGACGATATTCAGTTTTTCGCCGGCAAGGAACGTTCTCAGGAAGAGTTTTTTCATACCTTCAATGCACTGCTCGAAGGTGGCCGGCAGATCATACTAACCTGTGACCGCTACCCGAAAGAAGTCGAAGGCCTGGAAGAGCGGCTGCGTTCCCGCTTTGGCTGGGGTCTTCCGGTCTGCATCGAACCGCCCGAACTCGAAACCCGGGTCGCCATCCTGCAGAAAAAAGCCGAAGAATCCGATATCCACGTTCCCAATGAAGTCGCTTTCTTCATTGCGAAACGAATCCGCTCTAATATCCGCGAACTCGAAGGCGCCTTCCGCCGTGTCATGGCTACCGCCAATTTCACCGGCAAACCGATCACGATGGAATTTGCCAAGGAAACCCTGCGGGACCTGATCGCACTGCAAGACCGCACGGTGACGATTGAAAACATTCAGAAAACCGTTGCAGAGTATTACAAGATTCGCAGTTCAGACCTGCTGTCCAATCGCCGCAGCCGTTCGATCACCCGGCCAAGGCAGCTCGCGATGGCCTTATCCAAGGAACTGACCAATCACAGCCTGCCAGAAATCGGAGAAGCCTTCGGCGGCAGAGACCACACCACCGTACTTCATGGCTGCCGCAAGATCGCCGAACTACGCGATTCAGATGTGAAGATTAACGAAGATTACATGAACATGATGCGAATATTGAGTAATTAGGGCTGGATAACAAGCTCTAGATGAGCTGTGCGTGAAATGTGGATAAAGTGTCGATAAAATCAGCTAAAAAAGTTATCCACAAACCGTCTACAGTAAAGCGCTGCTGAACTCCCAGCATCACGGTTCAAAATTAACAGTTTAACTAATTGATAAATAACATAATATTCAACTTATCCACATATATGTCTGTAACTAATAATAAATATAAATTAGATATATAAAAACTTATACTAATAGGTAAACACATGAAATTTCAGATCCAGAGGGAAGATCTGTTAACCCCGCTACAGAAAATCATCGGCGCCGTGGAGAAACGGCAGACCATGCCTGCGCTCGCCAATATTCTGGTAAAAGCCGACAGCGATAAAATATCCCTCACAGCAACTGACCTGGAAATCGAACTGGTTACCACCCTGGGTATGGTGGCCGATGAAGCCGGAGAAACCACGCTACCCGCGAGAAAGCTACTCGACATCTGCAAGGCATTACCGGATGAATCAAATATTAGTGTATCTGTAGATGCTAATAAAGCAGTTATCAAATCAGGGCGCAGTAGATTTTCACTGTCGACATTGCCAGCAGAAGATTTTCCCTCACTGGACTCGATCAACGCAGTGGCCGAATTCGAATTGCCCCAGGCCACGCTGAAAGAACTGATCGACAAAACATCGTTTGCAATGGCTCTCCAAGATGTACGTTATTATTTGAACGGACTGTTGCTCGAAGTCAGCAGCGGGTTATTGCGTGCTGTTGCTACCGACGGTCATCGGCTGGCTTATTGCGAAAAAAAGGCCGATTGCGATATTGCCGACATCAAGCAGGTGATCGTGCCGAGAAAAGGGATCCAGGAGCTGGTCCGTTTACTCGAGGACAGCGACGCATCGCTCAAAGTGATACTTGGCAGTAATCATATCCGGGTCGAAGTTGGTACGATCAGATTTACCTCGAAGCTGATCGATGGCCGCTTTCCGGATTACAACCGGGTCATTCCGGAAGACGGCAACAATGTGATCAAGGCGGACAGGGACAGCCTTCGCCAGGCGCTGGTCAGGGCATCGATACTGTCAAACGAAAAATACCGCGGCATACGCCTCGTGATCGACGGCGATGTGCTGCTGTTGCAGGCACAGAATCCGGATCAGGAAGAGGCCGATGTTGAAGTCGAGGTAGACTACAAAGGTGATGCACTCGAGATCGGTTTCAACGTCAACTACATGGTGGACGTTCTGAATGTGACCGATGCCAGTACGGTTCACGCAGCGCTGCGGGATTCCAACAGCAGTTGCCTGATGACATACCCTGATGACCCGGATAGCAAATATGTCATTATGCCGATGAGGCTGTAAACCGGGTATCTGGTATACGGATATCAGATCAACCTCCAATATGAAAACCCTTCATGCAATTAACACATCTCAAGATTCGTGATTTTCGAAATCTTGTCGATGTTGAATTAGAACCCGGTGCCGGCGTTAATCTGATCTCAGGTAAGAACGCATCGGGCAAAACCAGTCTCCTCGAAGCCATCTATTATCTGAGTCATCTACGCTCGTTCAGGACACCTTATCTTTCTGATCTGATCAACCACGATGCCACCGAGCTTCAGTTGCTCGCAAAGGCAAAAGACCAGCTTGGCAATCTGATTCCGATCGGGGTCGAACGTAGCAAGACATCGTTGCAGGTCCGCGCCAACCAGAAAGCCATCAAACGTGTCGCTGATATCACTGCCGCTTTTCCGGTGCTGGCGATTCACCCGGACAGTTACCGACTAATCACGGGCAGCCCGACCGAACGGCGGGCTTATATCGACTGGGGCGTGTTCCACGTGGAACACGGTTTTTTCGAAGCCTGGCAACGCTACAAGAAAGCGATCGCTCAGCGAAATGCAGCACTGAAAACGCGCCAGCGCCGTGATTACTGCCAGCTGTGGGACAGGGAGCTCGACAATGCCGCGCTGCATATCCATTCACGCCGGCAGCATTACATGGATCAGATGCAACCTTTTATGGCTCGATTGGTCGATCAGTTTTTCCCGGGCCAGCAAGTCAGGCTCGAATACAAGCGTGGCTGGAATGAAGATCTCAGCCTGTTGAGCGTACTGGAGCAAACACTGGATCGAGACCTTAAACGGGGACTGACCCAGGCCGGACCGCACCGGGCTGACCTGCAGATCCAGGTCGATGGGAAATCCGCCCAAACCGGGATTTCCCGAGGTCAGCAGAAACTGCTGGTTGCGCTGTTGAAGCTGGCCCAGGTCCAGCAGTTCACCGAAGTCGCCGCCCGGCACTGCATCCTTTTATACGACGACCTCGCTGCTGAGCTCGATCAGCACAACCGAACCCAGGTTCTTTCGGTGCTGCAGGCGATGCCGATACAGTTGTTCCTGACAGCGATAGAGCCGGGACAGATCGATCTGCAATCCTGGTCCGACGTGTGCATGTTCCACGTGGAACAGGGGCGGTTGAGCTAAAAATCTCTGGGTTCTCGCTGCCTGAAACCATTCAGCACTCTAGAAGTCTGAGGGCGGCGCGTATTGTATTTGAAAGCCTGATATAATGCGTTTTTTGTTGTTGACATGCTATTCCTATGAGTGCCGAGCAAACCTACGATTCATCCAATATTAAAGTACTGAAAGGGCTGGAAGCGGTGCGAAAGCGCCCGGGTATGTACATTGGTGATACCGATGATGGCACGGGTTTGCATCATATGGTGTTCGAGGTGGTCGATAATTCTATCGACGAAGCGCTGGCTGGCCATTGTTCGGAAATCAAGGTCAAGATTCATAGCGACAATTCGGTAACCGTGACCGATAACGGTCGTGGTATCCCGACAGATATTCACCCCGAAGAAGGGCGCTCGGCCGCGGAGGTCATTATGACCGTGCTGCACGCCGGCGGAAAATTCGACGATAATTCCTACAAGGTCTCCGGCGGACTGCACGGTGTCGGTGTATCGGTTGTTAACGCGCTCTCGGAAAAAATGGAATTAACCATCTACCGTGGCGGTAAGAAGCATACCCAGGAATACCGCATGGGCGAAGCGGTTGAACCGCTCGAGGTGGTCGGCGATACCGAGAAGACGGGGACCAGTCTGCGCTTCTGGCCCAGTGAATCCATATTCACCAACATCGAATTCCATTACGATATTCTGTCCAAGCGCCTGAGGGAACTGTCTTTCCTGAATTCCGGCGTCAGAATCGTTCTGCTTGATGAGCGAGACGATAAAAATGATGAGTTCGAGTATGAAGGTGGCATCAAATCGTTTGTTGAGCATTTGAACAAGAACAAGACACCACTGCACGAGAACGTGCTGCATTTCAACACCGAGAAAGATGGTATCGGTATCGAGGTCGCGATGCAGTGGAATGATTCCTACCAGGAAAATATTTATCCCTTTACGAATAATATCCCGCAGAAAGATGGCGGTACCCATATCGCCGGTTTCAGAGCAGCACTGACGCGCAGCCTGAACCAGTTCATGGAAAAGGAGGGTATCGCTTCACGCGCCAAGGTGAATGTTTCGGGCGATGATGCGCGAGAAGGTTTGACCGCGGTGCTGTCAGTGAAAGTACCCGATCCGAAGTTTTCTTCGCAGACAAAGGACAAACTGGTATCTTCCGAGGTCAAGTCGGCTGTCGAGTCCACCCTGGGCGAAAAACTGCAGGAGTTTCTGCTGGAGCGTCCAGCCGAGGCAAAAGCGATTACCTCGAAAATCATCGAAGCTTCCCGGGCACGCGAAGCCGCGCGAAAGGCTCGAGAGATGACGCGTCGCAAGGGTGCGCTGGACATTGCCGGTTTGCCAGGAAAACTCGCCGATTGCCAGGAAAAAGATCCCGCCTTGAGTGAGCTCTATCTGGTGGAGGGTGACTCCGCAGGTGGCTCGGCCAAACAGGGTCGAGATCGTCGTACCCAGGCAATTCTGCCGCTCAAGGGCAAAATCCTGAACGTTGAGAAAGCCCGGTTTGACAAAATGCTGTCTTCAGCTGAAGTGGGTACGCTGATAACTGCACTGGGTTGTGGTATCGGTGTCGACGAATTCAATCCGGACAAGTTGCGTTATCACCGCATCATCATTATGACGGATGCGGATGTGGACGGCTCGCATATCCGTACTCTGTTGTTAACCTTCTTCTATCGTCAGATGAGTGAAATCATCGAACGTGGTCATGTCTATATCGCCCAGCCACCTTTGTACAAGGTCAAGAAGGGTAAACAGGAACGCTACGTAAAAGACGATGACGAACTCGATGCCTATCTTTTGCAGCAGGCGCTTGAAGGCGCTCGCCTGTACGTCGACGAGGACACGCCGCCGATTTCAGAAACTGCACTGGAAGATCTGGCGATGCAGTACCTGACAGCCAGGAAAATCATTCGCCGCCTGTCACGCAAGGTCGATGAAAATGTCCTGAATGAAATGATCTATCTCAAGGGTGTCACCGAGAAAGAGCTGAAGGAGCCTGATCAGGTTCAGGAGTATCTAGATAAGCTATTGATTTTATTAGAAAAACATAAGCTTACAGGGGTTGCTTATTCCGGTCAGCTGAGCACCGATGACGAAGGTCATGCGGCACTGGAAATGACCAGAACCGTACATGGCCTTGATCATAGTTTTACACTGGATACCGAGTTCTTTACCTCCAGTGAATATAAATTACTCGCCGATCTTGGAAGCAAACTGGACTCCCTTATTGCTGAGGGAGCACGGATCGAGCGTGGTGACAAATCGATCGAGGTGATCAATTTTGCCGAAGTCATGGACTGGTTGATGCAACAGGCCAGCAAAGGGCAGAACATACAGCGGTACAAAGGCCTGGGGGAAATGAATCCGGAACAGTTATGGGAAACGACGATGAATCCGGAGACACGTCGCATGTTGCAGGTCAGAATCGAAGATGCGATCGCTGCAGATCAGGTGTTTACCACCCTGATGGGTGATCAGGTAGAGCCGCGCCGCGATTTTATCGAGCAAAATGCACTGTCAGCGGAAAACATTGACACCTGATTTGATCGCTGTTTATCAACAGTTTTTCAACAACACTTATCCACAAGTTATTCAATCCGGCGTGCGTAGCTAGATCTTTTCCACAGATTGTGGATAACTTGCCTGATTATCGCGTACTTTTTTCATCACCAGGCTGATCACTTCCCGGTAAGGCGCGACGCCATTGCGGCGTATCAGGTCGCGACCGTTTTTACTGTTAATGTAATTTATGAAGTTTTTGATCGATTCAAGGCTGTCTGAATTCGGGTTTTAGGTCAGGTAGAGCGGGCGATACAGTCCGTACGAGCCGCTTTTCAGATTCTCGATCGAGGGTGCAACACCATCTACGGCGACAATCTTGACGTCGAGTGACCGTGCCCTGTTTATCCCGGTAATTGCGATCGCGTTGGGGTTGTCCATCAGGAACTGTTCGAGTGAAGCATCGGGACCGAATCTGCGGTTGGCCCTGAACCGGGCCTTCGTATCCGAGAATAGCGCTGCGCGCAAATACATTTCGCAGCTGTTCGAGACTGATGTCATTTACCGGATTGTCCTTATGGACGATGATCGTGATCGCATCCCAGGCGACCGGAACCAGCTCGACACCCGACTCACGGGGATCGTCGGCCAGCAGAAAGCGGGTCGAGCTGCCGATATCAGCCTGGCCTGAACAAACGTCCCGAATACCGCTGTCCGCATCTCAAGTATGCAAACTGATATGTGTGCCTGTCTTTTGCTGGTAAGCCCGTGCCAGGTCAGTGATATAGGATGACTTGCTGAGTTCACAGCGCACCCAGCTAAGTTCGCTGGCTTCGGCGTAAGGGGTGAATGCCAGGGCAAGCGCAATCAGCGAGAAAGAACGCCCTTTCTTGTCGGTCCTGGTACATCCCTGATAGTGAATAAAGTGATGGCGATGCTGGCAGCCTTTTTGTTACATCTACCGGGGATTTATAGCATACTCTTGCCACGATTCTGCTAACTGCCAGTAAAGTACATGAAACACAGGGACTTAAGAGATTTTATCGATCAACTCGAGAAAATGGGGGAGCTCAGACGAATTCAGCATGAGGTCGATCCCCGGCTTGAAATTACCGAAATCTGTGATCGTACCCTGAAAGCTGAAGGACCGGCGCTGTTGTTCGAAAACGTCAAAGGCTCGAGTATCCCGGTACTGGCCAACCTGTTCGGTACCCCGAAACGAGTTGCGTTGGGCATGGGTGAAAACGACGTCGAGGCGCTGCGCGAGGTCGGCAAGTTGCTGGCCTTTCTGAAAGAGCCGGAACCGCCGAAAGGAATGAAAGACGCCTGGGACAAGATGACGGTGTTCAAGCAGGCCCTGAACATGGCGCCCAAAGTTCTCAGGTCCGCATCCTGCCAGCAAGTGATCATCGAAAAGGACAAAATCGACCTGGCCGATTTCCCGGTTCAGACCTGCTGGCCCGGCGATGTGGCACCGCTGATCACTTGGGGACTGGTGATTACCAGGGGACCGCAGAAGGAGCGCCAGAACCTGGGAATTTACCGCTTGCAGGTGATCGGCAAGAACAAGGTCATCATGCGCTGGTTGTCACACCGAGGCGGAGCCCAGGATTTTCGGGACTGGCAGATCAAACATCCTGGCGAGCCGTTTCCGGTCGCTGTGGCACTGGGTGCGGATCCGGCGACCATACTGGGCGCGGTGACACCAGTGCCCGATACGCTGTCCGAATACGGCTTTGCCGGTTTACTCAGGGGCGAGAAGACCGAGGTGGTCGCCAGCGGAGTCGGCAATTTGACTGTACCGGCGAGTGCCGAAATCATTATGGAAGGCTGTATCTATCCAGATGAAGAAGCCGTGGAAGGGCCATTTGGCGACCATACCGGGTATTACAATGAAACCGAGACTTTTCCGGTATATACCCTGGAGCGAATCACGCATAGAAAAAATCCGATCTATCACAGCACCTATACCGGTCGACCGCCGGATGAGCCGGCAGTGCTGGGCGTTGCCCTGAACGAAGTCTTCGTGCCGATACTGCAGAAACAGTTTCCGGAAATTGTTGATTTCTACCTTCCGCCCGAAGGATGCTCCTACCGCTTTGCAGTCGTCAGTATCAGGAAACAGTATGCCGGTCACGCCAAACGTATCATGATGGGTGTCTGGTCTTTCCTGCGCCAGTTCATGTACACCAAGTTTGTGATCATCGTGGACGACGATGTGAATACACGGGACTGGAAAGACGTCATCTGGGCCATCAGTACCCGTGTTGACCCGGTACGCGATTTCACCATGATCGAAAACACACCGATCGATTATCTCGATTTTGCCTCGCCGGTGTCCGGTCTGGGTTCGAAAGTCGGTATCGATGCGACCAATAAATGGAAAGGTGAGACCGAGCGAGAGTGGGGCAGGCCGATTACCATGGACGCTACTGTCAAACAGCGGATTGATACTATCTGGGACGAGCTCGGTATAGATCATTAGATATCTGTACCAATGTTTTCACACAGGCGCACTGCAAAGATAGTCAAGATCCTGCTGCTTAGCGGGATTGTTCTCGCCCTGGTTCAGGGTTTGCTGGTTTTTTCAGATTTGAGTTTCACCTCTGAAAAAGCCCGACGAATTATTCGTGACCAGATCAGCAACGTGTTTCAGCGCGATACGTTGATCGAAGGTGATGTACGCATAACGGTGTCATTGTTTCCCGAGCTGCTGGTAGAACAAATACGTATCAAAAACCACGAAGGCTTCGCTGAAGATGATTTTGTTACATTATCGGAAGCCAGGGTCCGTATCGCATTACCGCCGCTGTTAAGCGGCAACCTCTATCTGGAAGAACTCACTGCAAGCCATGCCCGTATCAACCTGATTCGAACCAGGGATGGATCGTACAACTGGAGCTTTGAGGACCTGTATGAACAGACGGCTTCAACGCAGGCAAAGAAAAAGAAGGATTCACAAGGTCCAGCTGTTAGAGAGCGCATGCAAATCGATGTACTCAAGCTAAGCGATGTTGCGATCAATTATATAGATATCCCACAAAATATTTCCTTTACCAATATTCTGGACAAGCTATCAGTTGATGTATCAGACAAGACCGAACCGAGAGCGGAAGTCATCGGTAGCGTTGATGGCTATGTTTACGAATTTGAACTTGAAGCCGACCCGCTCGAAAAACTTTTCAGTGGTCAATCCTGGAATATCGATGGCTCGGGCACAATAGCAGATAAAACTACAACGACTGAAGTGCTTATTCAGATTGACGGGCAGGGTATCAACGGTCAAATTGAAGCCAGCGTTGACGACGTGGACCTGGGCGTCCTGCTGGGTGCCACAGGAATATCAGATGATCTGAAAGCCGCCAGTAGCGTATTAAATATAAAGATAGCGCTTAAAGGTGAGCAAGTGCAAGAAGTGGTCAAAAACACAGATATAGAAATCCATCTGAAAGATGGATACTGGAAATGGCAAGCCCTGTTGAAGGATGAAATCAGAACACTGACTTTTAGTAAAACCTCTTTAAAAGCTTCCTGGAACAGCGCTGTTCAACTACACGTGGACGGGCGGTTGTTTAATGAAGTTGTCCAGCTTGATCTGATCACGAACACACTGTCGGATTTTGTTGAAGGAACTGACAAGCTTGATATAGACCTGAAAGCCCATGTAGCTGCCAGCGATTTACATCTTGTAGGTGAGCTGGATCTTCCTTTTAAGGGGGAGCAATTCAGGCTGGACCTGAAGCTCAAAGGAAAAGATCTAGAAAGGCTGAACAGGATCCTGAACAGCGAGTTACCACCGTTTAACGACTACAGCCTTAGCGGAAAAATTTCTGCGAATGAGAAAGGCTATGTTATCAGGGCCGATGATGCAACCATAGGCGACACGCATTTCAAGGCGGCAATCATTATTGATACAAGTTCTTATAAACCGTTATGGTCTTTTAATCTTGTCAGTAGCCAGTTGCAGATCAGGGATTTTGAATTTGCCGAAGAAAGGATCGAAAAACTGGACGCAGAATATCTGAGAGAGGCACTGAAGATTGATAAAGACAAGCAACAGGAGCCGGGCCGCAAGCTTAAACAGATTGTTGATGATCCCAGAATGCATTTCGATCTAAATGTTAAGGCAGAGAAGGTGTTGGCCGGTGAAAGTGTTTTGGGTAGCGCAGGTTTTCAGATCAAACTACGCGACGATACCCTTGTGTTGCAGGATGCAGAGTTGCAGATTCCGGGCGGCAAAATCAAATCCAGTGCATCATTCAACATCCAGGATGATGAGGTTACCGGGGAACTGAAGCTGGATATTGATAAATTTGAAACCGGTATTATTGCCCGCTACCTGACCAGCGATTCAAAACAGGGCGGAGCGGTGAGTGCCAGGGTGGACCTCGAGCTGGGTGGGCCAAGCTTTGAAAGAATATTTGATCACGCCAGTGGGAAACTCGATGTCGCTCTTTGGCCAAGAAATGTTTCTACGCCGATGTTTGACATCTGGGCGAATAATCTCTTCTTTCTGATACTGCCAGAGATCAAAAAACAGGAATCAAGGTTGAACTGTATCGTTGCCTTGATGGATCTAGAAGACGGCGTGATGAAAGAGGATTTCTTTGGTCTGGATAGCACCAAGGTCTGGATGGTGGGCAACATCACTGTCGATTTCAAACAGGAGCAGGTAAAACTGGCTCTCTACCCCAGGTCAAAAACAGCGAGAATGTTTTCGGTACAGGCACCCATAAGGGCGGAAGGCCAATTCGAGAATATAAAACTGTCAACCAATCCGATAGATTTGACCGCCGCTTATATTTCATTTATTACCAGCCCGCTTCATGTCCCGGCGCGCTGGGTTTTCGAGGACAAGGTGCCTGAAGATGCCAGTGAGAAATGCGAACAGTTTTTCGATCGAGACTATATTAAGGAGCTGAAACAAAGAGTGGAAGCGGAAGAGGCAAAAGAGATCGAAGAGTGGCTCGAGTCCGATTAGTAGTTCTGCTATTGCAGCGCGTTGACTCGCTGCGCATCATTTAGTAACTGGAGTTGAAAAATGTTTGAATGGTTTGCAAGCCCCGAGGCGTGGATAGCACTGGCTACCCTGACCGCCCTTGAAATCGTACTTGGTATCGACAATATCATCTTTATATCGATACTGGTTGGCCGCCTGCCTGAACATCAACGCGAGTTTGGCCGCCGTGTCGGTATCAGCCTGGCAATGCTGACCCGACTGGGACTGTTGTTTTCGATTGCCTGGGTCATGGGGCTCAAGGACCCGTGGTTTACCGTACTGGCACAGGAAATATCCGGGCGTGATCTCATTTTGATTGGCGGCGGCCTGTTTTTGCTGTTCAAGTCCACGCACGAAATCCACAACAGCCTCGAGGGTGTCGAAGAATCAACCGAAGTACCGGCGGTCGCCGGTCTTGCCAGTGTGCTGGTACAGATTGCGATTCTAGATATCGTCTTTTCACTGGATTCGGTAATCACAGCCGTTGGCCTGGTTGACCATGTCTCTATCATGGCAATCGCGATCATCATTGCGGTTGCTGTTATGCTGATGGCAGCAAAACCTATCGGGGATTTCGTCGACAGACATCCCACCATCAAGATCCTTGCACTGTCCTTCCTGATACTGGTCGGAGTGACCCTGATCGTCGAGGGTTTCGATGTGCATGTACCAAAAGGCTATATCTATTTCGCGATGGCCTTCTCGGTCTCGGTCGAGATGCTGAACATTCGCATGCGTAGAAAAGCGGCCGTACCCGTCAAACTGCATAAACAGTTGGGTGACTAGCCCAGGGTATCAAGGGTTTTTTCAAAATCAAACTGTAGGAGCGGCTTTAGCCGCGAAAAACGCCAGGCTCGCGAATACCTGATCAAGATTGATAGAGCGCTGGTGTGGTTGGCAACGGTCAAAACACCGGGCTGTGTTTCACCGAATTCGCGGCTACGGCCGCTCCTATGGAAGATATCTGACCCGCACCCTTTAATGCCATTAATCATCTGAACCTGGATATTCAAGATTGTAGACTTTCCGTTGCGCCCTCTGCATAAAATTCTACGCATTCAATAAAAGCCCATCTCGCATAAGATCGATCGTTGCCGCATAATCCTGCACATGGAGGTATGCGATCAAAAAGCGGTTACCAGAGCGCTATACACGTTCACCTACGTGTGCCTGCTGTGGTTAGGGTGTTTCAATCCCGCTCAAGCGCAGGTCCTGATTACCGGGGTCGAGCCGGCTGTGCGCGACAATATTCTAGCCTACCTGCGGCTTGATGATGAAAAATGCGATGCACCCGAGTGGCGGGTACGTCGCCTGTTCATCGATGCGAATCGTGAGATTCGTAATGCGCTCGAAGTTGTCGGTTTCTACAATGCCGAGATCGAAAAACAGCTGACCATCGGGGACACCTGCTGGGAGGCGAATATCGAGATCTCACCCGGGCAGCCGGTTCGGCTGCGTCATGTGTCTATCGAAATTGATATGGGTGACAGCCACGATGCCGAGCTGGATAAAGTGGTCAATCAATGCGCCCTGCATGTCGGGGATGTCTTGCAGCATGCCAGCTATGAAGCCTGCAGGCGCAGGATCGCCAGAGTGGCGGAAAGCCGCGGATATTTCGCTGCCGAGTTCACTGCCCGGCGTATCGATGTGTTCCCGCAGGCGTACGCAGCCGATATCCACCTGCACTTCAAAACCGGACCTCGCTATGTGTTCGGTGAAATCACCTTCGATCAATCCGTTCTCGATGCTGACCTGATACACCGCTTCGTCATAATCACGCCGGGCGAACCCTACGATGCTGAGCGCGTCAGACGTTTACAGCGCTACCTGGTAACGAGTGCCTATTTTGACCAGGTGGTGCTGACGCGCAATCCACGTGGCGCGCCCGACTTCGATGTGCCGATTCATATCGAGCTGACACCGGGCAAAAAATTCCAGTACAACGCCGGTATCGGTTTCGCCACCGATGTCGGACCGAAGCTGCGTTTTGGCGTACTTAACCGGCGGGTTAATCCCGGTGGGCACCAGACCGAGTTCGAGCTGAACCTGTCCAGGGTCATCTCGGACGTGGGTGTGACCTATCGCATCCCGCTCGACAAACCCAAGGACTGGTTTACCATGGATACCGGCTTCAAGTACGAAGACAATGACAGCTTCGAGAGCAAGCTGTTCACCGCGGGTGTGCAACGTGTTCAGGAACGTGATGATGCCTGGATACGCACCCTGTTCCTGAATCTCAGACTCGAGGAATATGAGACCAGCGAAATAGACCAGGACCGCTCAAGACTGCTTACGCCGGGTATCAGTTACGCGTTTGTTGAAGAAGATTATCCACCACGCCCGCTGGAAGGTCATCGCACGACCGGGCAGCTACGTGGTGCTATCGAAGGCCTGATCTCAGACACCAGTTTTGGACAGGTTTACGGCAATACAAAGTGGGTGTTTAAACTCTGGTCGAGCGGACGCCTGTTAACCCGGGCCGAAGCCGGCTTCACGCTGATCGATGAACTCGATACCTTGCCTGCCTCGGTACGCTTCTTCGCCGGTGGCGACACCAGCGTGCGCGGCTATGCCTATAAATCACTCGGGCCGGTAGATCCGTTCGGTAATGTTGTCGGTGGTGAAAACCTGCTGGTCGGCAGCATCGAGGTCGACCAGCAATTTGCGGACAGCTGGGCAGTGGCAGCGTTTATCGACAGCGGCAACGCCTATGATAAATTCAGCAGTTTCGATACAGCAACCGGTGTCGGTGTCGGTATCCGCTGGTTTTCACCACTCGGCCCGATCCGTATCGACGTGGCGGTGCCGCTGCAGGACGATGCGCCGGACGATTACCGCCTGCATATAACACTGGGGCCTGACCTGTGACGCGCACCATCAAAATTACGGCGCTCGTTGTGCTGCTGACGACAGTGATGGCTGTGGTTGCCCTGACTGCGGTGCTGACCTGGGCCGTTCGATCGGAACAGGGTAGCCGCTGGTTGCTGGAGCAGGGGCTGGGTTTTGTACCGGTAACGATTCAGGCTGATGGGATATCCGGTACCCTGGCAGACGGACTCGATGTTGAAAGCCTGTACATCGCATTACCCGCGGCCGAAATTCGCGCCGAAGTCATCAGCTTCAGCTGGAGTCCGGCCAGCCTGCTCGCCGGCGTCGTTAATATCCACAGCGCTCAAATCAATGCGCTCAGCGTCGATATTATGCAGAGCGAAAGCAGCGGCGAACCCATCGACGATCTGTTGTTCTGGCTGCAGATACCGATTGATATACATATAGAGTCCGGGCAACTCGGCAAATTGCGCGTCGAACAGGCGGAATTCGAGAATCTGGAAATTGCCGGAAAGATCGGGCACGGGCGTCTGCACATAGAGACACTGGCCGCGCAGATTGCCGATGTAAGGCTGAAAGCCAACGGTGAACTGGCTGGACCGGGCCCCGGCCGACTGGTCGCTGACGCTAGCTGGGATATGCCATCACAAAACCTGAAGGGAAGCGGCAGCTTCGAGGGTGACATCGAAACGCTGGAATTCAGCCAGCTGATCTATATGCCTGAAGTCGTGAACTTCAATGGTACCATCCACGATCTGTTCAAATCACCCTCGCTGTCCGGCATTGCTGAGTGGCAGCGCCTGCGTCTGCCGGGCGAAACAGCGCTTCACGCCAATGCGGGCCGTTTTACGATAAACAGCGACTTTGTCTCTGCGCGCATTGAGGGCAACAGCACCCTGTTGCTCGAAGGCTGGCCGGCGGCACCTGCCCAGCTGGAAGCATTGATCGATCTGGACGGGATAACCATTGACAGCTATCAAATAGAAACACTTGATGGCCAGGTTTCCGGACTGGGGAGGATTGATTTTGGCGATCAACTGCAGGGGCGCCTGCAGATCGATGGCACCGGGATCGACACCGGTCTGGTCAACAGTGATCTGCCGGGCCGGGTCGGTTTTGACGCTGTGTTGTTGATTGAATCGGTCGAAGAATTGTTGCTCGATGTAACCAGGGCCGATGCCTTGATGGTTGATCGAAATTTCAGTGGTGTAGCGCGGGTAAAACTGAGCAATGGCGAGCTTGCCGCGATCGATGCCAGTATCAATGCTGGCAGCAACCGGTTGCATGCAACCGTTGAGCTGGGCAAGCAACTGGCGGGCACGATCGACCTGCAGGCTCCCGAGCTGACGATGCTCTGGCCGGGCCTGGTGGGCAGTGCGGATGGCACCGTCACTCTGTCCGGCAGCCCTGAACAACCGCGGGGACGACTGACGGCGCAGGCGACATCCGTTGCCTACGAACAACAATCGCTAGAGACACTCCATTTCAGCGGCGAATTCCTGCCTGACAACCGGTTAAGCGGCAAGCTGGCTGCTACCGGCCTGGTGGTCGCTGAACAGCAGCTGGGTGATCTCGAAGCGTCGCTGTCCGGTACACGCTCTGAGCATCAATCCGTGTTGTCCTTGAGTGGCGGCGTGGTTGCGGTGGAATTGCAGGCCAGCGGTGGCTGGGATGGTGAGTATTTGAGTCAGCGTTTTACCGCTGGACGAATCCAGCCGGACGGTTTTGATCCCTGGCATCTGGGGCAGAATCCGGTATTGCGCCTGGCCGCAGACAAGGGAGAGCTGAGTGAACACTGCTGGAATCAGGGGGGATCGGGTATCTGCGTTGCGACCACCAGCTGGGAGAGCGGCAGCCTGAACAGCACGGTCGCTGTCAACGATTTTGCACTCGCCAGCCTGCAGCCTTTGTTGCAGGAGGGTTACAGTATTGATGGAATCGTCGATGCCGACCTCAGGCTGGTTCGAAATGCGGCAGGACTGCAAGGAGAACTGCACTGGCGCCAGTCACGCACAGTGCTGGGATACTCTGACGAGATCGATACTTTTTCAACCGTGCTGGACGAAGTGCAGATCGACATTCTGTCAGACAGGAACAGGACGAGCCTGGATGCTGTTCTAAACGGCGAAGATGGGATGAATATCTCCGCGACCGCCAAAGTCAGCGGTCCGCTGGTGTCGGAAAGTCGGCTGGAAGCGGCTGCCAAAGGCAGACTGCCCAGTATCGGCTTGTTGAGACCGCTGGTACAGCGGGTCGTTAACCCGGGTGAATTGCAGGGTGTGTTGACGGTCGACCTGGGTGTGACCGGTAGCCTGGGCGATCCGGTTTTCACCGGCGGTGCTTATCTTGCCGACGGCAAGCTGGGGCTTGCGGGCGCCGGCATCACCCTTAGCGATATCAACCTTGCGGCCGAGAGTAAAGGCACCGATAAGCTGCTGGTGACGGGCGGGCTGCGATCGGGTAGTGGCCATGCTGACATCCTCGGTGAGATACGCTCGAACGAAGCGAACGATCTGGTAGCCGACATTCGAATCCAGGGTGAAAACCTTGCCACTGTGCGTGTGCCCGACCTGAGTGTTGATACGTCTCCCGATCTCAGGCTGCGTATTGGCGATGGTGTGTTCGATGTCAGCGGCAGGTTACAGATACCGCGTGCCGTTGCGGAGATTCGCGACCTGCCGCAGGGTGCCGTGCCAAAATCCGCGGACGTCATCGTGCACGCGCCGGAGCGAGAGCTTGAACGAGCGAACGAGACCATTGTTACCCTCGATGTCGAGCTTGTACTCGGTGACGACGTACGTTTCAGAGGCTTTGGCCTGGATAGTCGGCTGGATGGCGGGCTGCGCCTGCGGCAGGGAAAAGGCGATAATTTGCGCACCAGCGGCACCGTGCGGGTGCGTGACGGTTTTCTGACCGGCTACGGCAGGGAATTGCGCGTCGATCGCGGCGAGCTCACCTTCACCGGTCCGCTCGATGATCCGTTGGTCAACATCCAGGTCAGCCGGGAGTCGGTCTACGATGGTCGGCAATACACCATCGGTTTGCGACTGACCGGGTCGGCGCAGAATATCAAAACCGAACCGTTCTCGCGCCCGGCGATGAGCGAGCGTGATGTACTGTCGTTCCTGTTACTCGACAGGCCGGCAAGTTCCGACAGCGATGCGACGGGCGCAGCAGTCGCACTGGGTCTGCAGCAGCTGCTTCCGGATCAGAGCGGTCGATTCGGTCTGGACGAAGTCAGTTTCGAAACCAATGATGCCAATGAAGCGGCCATGGTCGCCGGCAAGCGCATCAATGACAACCTGCATGTGCGCTATGTGTTTGGTTCGCTGGGCTCGCCCGGTTCGTTCAGGATTCGCTACCGGCTTGGTCGCGGCTTCAGCCTGGAAGCCAGCACCGGAGCGCGCCAGGCACTGGATTTGATTTACCTGCTGGAACGCTGATCGCACCGGCGCCTAATCGGCCAGGTAGGGTTTCGCCTGTGCGACGCGCACCGTCACCCTGACGCAAACACCGCCTTCGGTGATCTTGAACGCCTTGTAACCCTTGCCTTTATCCAGCGTGGCTGTACTGGCCTGTGCAGCGTCGCTGCCGGCGACCGCTTCGGCGCCGGCCTCATAGTGCCAGGTGCCCCTGGCGGCGCGATCGACGAGTTTTTCATCAGTGAAAACAATCAGCACCTTGAATTTTTCGGCACCCATACCACCGCCAATTTCAAATTGCGAAACCCGGATATAGGATCGCGTATTGGTGCGCTGGTTGACAACGACACCATAGCCGGCACCGGTACCGACGACCGGTATCTTGGTTATGGTCATTTTGACCACGGCGTAGCCGGGCGACTGGTTTAGCAGTTCCTCCAGTTCCGGCGTGGTCTCGACAAGGGTCGCGATGGCCGTGTCGCTCATCGCATCGAGCTCAGCGCGGCTCGGTCCTGTTGTATCCGGTGAATTGGTGGCGCAAGCGGCGATTGCAATAACAGTGATTACAAGCAAACCGCGGTGAATCCAGGTGGAAACAAAGGTTGTGAAAGCAGATTCCGGCATTATTCGATCATCATCAACAGGCCTGTATGGCTCAGTAATATTCCTTTGGTACGGCCTTGAAGATAACATCCTCGACCCGTTGCCACCAGTTGCGCGCCGGCTGGGTAGTCGCGGTTTCTGTATCATTCACCCAGCGCAAGCCGACTTCCTCATCGAGTTCCACGCGCCAGCTGTTGCCGGGTAGCATGTCGCGTTCAATCAGGCGGGCCAGGGATTCACCCAGCTGTTCGCTATCGATGACGACGCCCATCTCGGTGTTGATCATGGCTGAACGGGGATCATAGTTCATCGAACCGATGAAGACCTGCTGACGGTCAATCACCATGGCTTTCGAGTGCAGTCCGGTGAATTTGGCCTGAATAGGCGGCGTGTCAGCAACCAGGGATTGTATTGCCGGGTCGTGACGCATTTCATACAGTTCGGCGCCGGTCTCGAGAATGGGTTTGCGCCATTGCTTGTAGTGGCTGTTCACCGCGGGAACATCATGCGAGGCCAGTGAATTGGTCAGAATCCGGATATCAACACCGCGCTCAGCGAGCGCCTGTAGCTTGGCTATACCGCGCTCGGTAGGGATGATATAGGCGTTGACGATCAGCAGTTCGGATTGTGCCGCATCGATCATGGAATGTATCTGTTCCAGCATCACGTGTTCGATCACGCCTGCTTTCGGCAGGTCTGAAATCACCTGGCTGGTACCGGTATGCATGTTTGCATGCAGGGCTTGAAGCTCGGAAGCCCATGATCCCGGTTCGAGCGGGATCTGTGTCAGCGAGGCCGCCTCGTCGATTTGCTGGTTCAGCATGGCATGTGCTTCTGCCTGCTCGTCTGGTGATACCTCTATATTCAGTGCCGAAGCCGGCATTACCCAGCCACTGTTCCAGTAAGCATCGAAAACAGCGGAAGCCTGTCTTGCGACCGGTCCGATACCCAGAACATCGAGATCGTGAAAATTGAATTCTTCGTGTAACCCCATGTATTCATCACCGATATTGCGTCCGCCGATAATGGTTGCGCGGTTATCGACGATCATCACCTTGTTGTGCATGCGCTGGTTGACGCGTTTGAATTCATCCAAACCCTCTCCGACACGACCGGGAATGTCCCGGCTTGACCAGGGGTTGAAAAGCCTGAGCTCGAGGTTCGGATGCGAATTCATCAACGTTGCGGTCCTGTCACGCATCTTGATCGAACTGGCATCACTGAACAGAGTGTTAAGGTCGTCGACCAACATGCGCACCCTGACGCCGCGGTCAGCCGCATCGAGAAGCCGCCTGGCGAGGATACGCCCGGCATCATCGCCATACCAGAGGTAATACTGCGCATCGATCGAATGTTGGGCCGAGTCGATCAGTGCCAGCCGCCAGCGCAGGCCGTCTTCGTTGCTGTCGAGCAGCGCAAAGCCGGATACTTCGGGGCCGTGTGCAGCACGAATGGCCGATTCAATGCTAAAGAAGGCATCATCTTTTTGTGCCGCTTTCGCATATTCGGGTGCAGGGCGAACATAGGGTTTGACCGTCGTGGTTGCACAGTTACACAGGTTGATGGCAAGCGCTAAAACAAGAACGATATGAAGTGATAAGGGCAAGTCATCTATCTCCGTAATAACCGCATGCCGTTCATCTGTGCCTCGCCAGCTTGTGCAGGCTGGATCTACTGCAGGTAAAGATCTTTTATGGCTTTCTGTCGGGTGTTGTCAATACCCAGCCCTTCAGCAAAGTATTTCTCGATGCTGCCGTACTTTGTCCGCATCTCGTCGAAAGCCGCATTGAGGTATTCTTCTTTCACGCCCAGGATGGCACGTGGAATTTCCGGGTTGCCGCCACCGGCAACAAAGGCGTCGATTGCACCCTGATAAGCGGGGAGGATGTAGTCGTTGCTGCGCAAGTAATCCTGCTTCACAACATCCTCTGGTACACCCAGCAGCGTCAGTAGTGCCGCGGCAGCCCAGCCGGTTCGATCCTTTCCGGTTGTGCAATGAAACAGCGCGGGTAACTGCGCGCTGTCGCCCAGGGCATGGAACAGCTTGCTGAACTCCCGTTGCGCGCTCGGCAAGGAGACGAACTCACGGTAGGAGTCCTTGAAACCGGCTTCGACCTTTCCACCTCCAAGTTCGGCGTTTGCCTTTTTCGGATCCTGCATGAGTATTTCCAGCTGCGCCGGGCCGGCCTGCGGTGAATCGGCAAGCACGTCGAGGATAACGTAGTTGACCCCGGGCGGCAGCTCTTCCGGGCGTTTGTCCCGTTCTACTGCGGTGCGCAGGTCAAAAGCGGTCCTGAGCTTCAGTGTAGCCAGCTTCTCCATGTCTTCCGGACTGATCTTGCTGAGCTGGTTGGAGCGATAGACAAGACCGGTAGCAACCTGCCTGTCACCACGGGTCTGGTAACCACCTAGATCGCGCAGGTTTGGTACAGAAGCGATACCGAGGTTTTCACCGGGTTTCGGTTCGGTATGGCTGTGACCGGTGCCCAGCACAGGTGCGCGGTCGTAGGCGCCAAACATCGCCGGGTCCAGCCCCTTGCGATCAAAGATGCCCTTGAGAGCAATACCGGCGATTTCGGGACCGTTTTCGGTCATCGTTACCCACGTCAGGTGATCGACATTGCCGGGGCCATCATGGGTGAAGGCTGCACCTGCCGATGCCACGGTGATGTATTCCTGGCCGTTGATCAGATCGTAGTCATAATAATGTGTGTGCCCCGCGAAAAAGGTGTAGTTCCTTCCCTGGATCGCCTGATCGATTTCCTTGAAGCTGTCTGACGGGTTGTCCCAGACCGGCTCGTGCATGAACACGAAGGTCCAGCGAACGTCAGCGTTCTGTTCCAGTATCTTCCTGAACCAGGTTCTCTGCTTATCCGGGAATTCGACTTTGGCGGCATGGCCGAATGCCTCCTGGGCTTCCGGTGTCTTCATCCACTCGACGATGAAGGCCGTCGCTTTCTTTGGATCCTCGTTCTTGAGGCGGTTGTAGGTGTTGATGTCCTCCTCCATGTTGGGGGGCATGGGGCGCTCAGCGTCTTCGGTATCCAGAGCAATAAATAACACGTCCTTGTATCGGAAGTAGTAGTACTGGGGGCCCCGCCGTTCGCTCCAGGCCTCGCGGGTCAACGGCATATTGATATCGTGATTGCCTCGAACATAGAAGAACGGCATCTCGAGTTTTGCAACGATAGCCTCGAACTCATCCCACTGCGCATCCATCTCCGTTTCTACCGTGGTGTAGCCCTCGACGTAGTCGCCAACGCTCATCACGAACTCCGGGCGCAGCCAGTTCAGCTGCTCGATAGCCCGTTCATAGGTTCCGAGTGGACTTGCACCGCCGCCCCGGTCGCCGAGGATGGCAAACCGGAAGTTGTCGGGGTTGTTACTGAATTTACCGGAAGTCCAGGGGCTGGCGCCTGGAATCTCAGCCTGATCATAGGTGAACACAGGGACTTCTCGCGCTACCACTGAAGTAGGCGTCTCGCTTTGATCACAGCCGACCAGCAACAGCATCGCAATAACTGGCAATATCGCGCGAATTCCAGCTGAGTGCCTTGTTATATGCTCCATTGACTCTTCCTCACTGCCGAACACTTGCTTAAGGGTATTTGAATACATAGCTGATAATCAGCGCTTGTCGTGCAGGTGTGTTTCATTCACGCCAGTGAAGCTTTGATGACCAGTGCATAAATGACTAATCTAGGGCGCGGAATCGAAACGGTGCTTGATTCAAGTCAAGTAATTGATTTGTTTGAATCGATATTTTAAAGCTCTGCTATTGCGTGTTTCGGAGTCTAGCGGCCACAGCGAGCGCTTATCATAGTGGTCTCGTTTTACACGATTCTCGTCGGCCTGGTTCTGTATCTTGTTTTGGCGCTGAGCGATCCTTTTCTGGGAGGCATTCGTGTCGATACAGATACACTCGAGCCTCTGCTCGCGAGGATGCGGTCTCTGTCTGTTTAGTGCAGACGGTGCGTATTCTGTTTATATATGTTCGCTGGAAACGCGCACTCACCGCTGGACCACTTACGATGCAGTGTTATTTGGTGTAGATTTACACGAGGATGTGCTGACGAGTCAGCAGGGAAGGGCCTGTACGTCGCCAATCTGGTACTTATCAACATAATCAATCACTTACGGGGGTCGGCATATGCGAACCAGGTCAATCTTACAGATAGCTTCCATTACTTTCGCGATAGGCCTGGGCTTGCCAGCCTGGTCACAATTACCGCCGCCGCCGGATAAACAAACGTTGGCGGATGTCTACACCGGAAAATCCTACTCGCCTTACGCGGGTCGCGGGTTCCCGACACGGATTTACTGGGGCGACACCCATTTACACACGTCGATGTCATTCGACGCCGGAGCTTTTGGCAACCGTCTCGGCATTGACAAGGCCTACCGGTTTGCGCGTGGCGAGGAGATTGTTTCATCAACCGGTATCCCGGCAAAACTGTCGCGACCGCTCGACTGGCTGATGGTAGCTGATCACTCCGACAACATGGGCTTTTTCCCCGACCTGCTCGCTGGTGAGCAGCATCTGCTCGCCGACCCGATGGGCAGAGAGTGGTACGACCGGATACAGGCCGGTGAAGGTGTCGACGTGGCACTGGACATCATCAGCCTGTTTTCCCAGGGCAAGTTCCCTGAATCATTGATGTACGCACCGGACACCATGCCCTACAAAACCGCCTGGCAGGAGACCATCAAAAAAGCCGAAGAATACAACGATCCTGGCAATTTCACGGCCTTTATCGGCTTCGAATGGACCTCACTGGTTCAGGGCAACAACCTGCACCGTGTGGTCATGTACCGCGACGGCGCCGACAAAGCCTCGCAAATGGTGGCCTATACCACGGTACCCCCGCTTGGAAGCCCGAATCCGCGCGACCTGTGGAAGTGGATGTCGACCTATGAAGAAAAGACCGGCGGCGATGTACTCGCGATTGCCCACAACGGCAACCTGTCCAACGGCATCATGTTTCCGTTGAAGGAACAGTACGATGGCAAAAATCTGGACAAAACCTATGTGACAGAGCGTGCCAAATGGGAACCGGCCTATGAAGTTACCCAGATCAAGGGTGATGGTGAAGCCCACCCCTACCTGTCACCCGAAGATGAATTCGCCGATTATGAGAACTGGGACCTGGGCAACCTGGACGCGTCCGCGGCAAAAACCGATGACATGCTGGCCGGCGAGTATGCCCGCGAGGCACTGAAGCGCGGACTGGTGATCGAGAAAAAACTCGGCACCAACCCGTACAAATTCGGCATGATCGGTTCTACCGACAGCCATACTTCACTGGCGACAGCACAGGAAGACAACTTTTTCGGCAAGCACTCCGGCGCCGAACCGGATTCAGAGCGCATGACCCATCCCTTCATGGAAACCGAGGTCGGTAAACTCTATGGCTGGCACATGGTTTCTTCGGGGCTGGCAGCGGTATGGGCGACCGAAAATACCCGCGAGGCCATTTTCGATGCCATCGCTCGCAAGGAAGTGTATGGCAGCACGGGCAGCCGCATGGCGGTGCGCTTCTTCGGTGGCTGGGAATTCACCGAGCAGGATATCAACAACCGTCAACCGGCTTTTACCGGATATAGCAAGGGCGTGCCGATGGGCGGCGACCTTTCCGCAAAGCCGGACCAGGCAAAGGCGCCGACTTTCATGGCGCTTGCCTTGCGTGACCCGATTGGCGCCAACCTCGATCGCATTCAGATCATCAAGGGCTGGCTCGATAACAAAGGCAATACCCACGAGAAGGTCTACGACGTAGCCTGGTCAGGTGATCGAAAACCGGATGCCAACGGTAAGCTGCCGCCGGTAGGTAATACCGTTGACGTGAAGAATGCGAACTGGACGAATACGATCGGCGCCTCGGAACTGGCAGCGGTCTGGACCGACCCAGACTTCGACCCGAGCCAAAAGGCGTTTTACTATGCCCGCGTGATTGAAATACCGACGCCGCGCTGGACGACCTATGATGCCTTCCGCTTTGGTGTGGAACTGCCGCAAGATGTGCCGACCTCGACACAGGAGCGCGCCTATACTTCACCGATCTGGTATACACCCTAGTTCGGTTATTGCAGTCATTCGGGGGGCCGGGTTTTAGCCAGCGGCTGGTTAAGGTCTGATCGCGTGAAGTTCTTGTCAGCTAATAGAATTCTGTGGTTCCTGCCACTATCTGCCTCGTTGGGTTTGCCGTTGCAGGCCGAGGTGTTGCCAGGCCTGAGCGCGTTGTCCGAAACAATCGTGCGCGAATCCGCCATCGCCTTTGTTAACACGACCACATCACCCGGCCTCGAAGGTGCCACGCTGAATGTCGATGATGGCAACAGGCAGTCAGAACAATGGCGTTCAAGTCTGGGCTTCGCCGCTGAATTTACCATCAGGCATCGCATCTACAACGGTTACTGGGGGCTGGCGCTGGTCGGTGGTTCTTTGAGTGACAAGGTTCAGCTCACCAGTGATAATGGCCAGCCCGTGCAACTCGATCTGACGCGAGACGTGATCGCATTGCGAGGGTCGTTCGGGCTCAGCTATCCAGTTAACCGGTATGTCAAAATACGGCCGTACCTTTCGCTGGCTGTCTCTGACCTGCAGACGGAGTCGCTGGTCGATGGACTGATATCGACGGCACCGGTCAGCGCGCCTTCCACCACCATCAGGCTTAATACCAGTGCACAGATGCTGTCGACCACGGGTTCCGTCGACGCACTGTATTCACGCTGGTACGGCCCTAAGCGGCTGGAACTGTCAGCACACTATCATCTGATCTACACCAACGCGTTCAGTGAAGACAACCCGGTGCTGGAGACCGAGGCCTGGAATGATGTACTGCAATTGAAAAGCCGCTTCAGTGCCCCGACGCGGTTGACCAGCATGGGCAGACCCTGGCGCTGGCTGGTGTACGCCAACCACACGAATTTCCTCAGCCAGGAGAGCATTTCTCTAGGTTATACCAGCCTGTTCGAATTCGGTGCCGGCATGGAATGGCAAATGAACATCAAGCCGCTCGACTGGTTTGGCTGGCAGATGGTTGGGTTACGGGCGGGTGTGATTACAAGTAGTAATGTTGAAGGCTTCAATGTAGGTTTGACCGCACGATGAATATTCGAACCATGGCATCAGTTTGTACAGCCGTACTCCTTGGTGCGTGCGTACAGAAACCGGTTTTCAAGGGCGACGACTACGCGTTTCTTAGATCGAACTACCCGATTGAAAAGCTAAACGGTGTAGATATCGAGCCGATATTCAGGACGGATATCGAATCGGGAAAAGCCAGCGCGGTTGTTATTTACCACACTTACCAGCACAACTTTATCTGTACATTCAACTGGACCGCTGAGGCCCGGACGGTGTACGAGGTTACGAGTCAGGAGAACCAGAATCCTTTAACCATGTACCGATGGGTTCGAAGAAACAGTCTGTGGGCGGCAAGGCTGGATCCGATACAACCTGAACAATGTATACGTGAAAACAGACCTTGAGCCGGGTCGCCACGGCGCTATAGGGCTTTGGTTTGATGCCGCTTGGTCGAAGATCAGGATGGTATACACGAAAATAACGTACAGGTTTCATGATCTATACAGGCGTGTTAGAAACCATCGACGCTATTCAGACCGATCACTTGTTGTTTGAAATTGGATCAATCCGGGTGGTGAGTGGCCGGCCGTTGCTGCGGAACGAGATATCCAGGTCGCCTTCGCTGCCAACCATGACGGCTTGTACCATTGGGAGATGAACCGGTGACTCAGCATTCCATTTGACCAGGAAGTTGGCGCCGGTGCCGCCGCGTTTGTCTCGCTTTTTGACCAGCACCTCGGCGCTTTCTAAAGGGGCCAGCATAAGCGCGCCGTCCAGATATTCGTCAATCCTTTTGCCTTTGGTATCGAAATAGGCAATCGAGGTAATTACTACAGCTTTTTCGGGGTCAGTATTGCGAACGCTCAAAGTCGTTTCCAGAAGCACGGGCGTGCCGCCCATCGCATAAATATGAGAATACACGGGCACGTATATGGTATGCGCGTGCCTGGCGGAAAACAGGGGCTGAGCTTTATCTGGATTCGCGAGGGTTGCAACAGGTGACTGATACTCGAGTCTGCTTTCAAGTTGACCCTCTATATCACCGAGTTTGTAACCAAAGTAACTGAGCAGTGCGAGCATGGCGAGAAACGCGAGCGCACCGAAGGAAGAAGCGAAAATCGGGTTTTTCCTGTTGTAAGCGGTTTTGTCTGTATCATTATTCATGACTGATTCCTGTCGGCCGATATTTTGATAAAAATGTTCTCGACGATCTATTTAGTTCTGGACAATTGATGCCATTAGCAACCGCTCGCTGCGCCTAATCTTCAGATTTCTTATCCGGCAATGTCTTGACGTGGACGTCGCGTTGTGGGAACGGGATTTCGATACCTTCCTCGCGGAACGCCTTGTCTATTGCAAAATTCAGATTGCTGATGGTGCTTAAGCGTCTGTCTACATCATAAAGGTGTACGCGCAGTTCAAAGTCCAGAGAACTGTCGCCAAAGCCGCGGAACAGTACCATCGGTCTTGGGGAAGAGCCGTCTTTGACAACCAGATCATTTTCTTCTGCAACCTGTGACAGTATATAACGGACTTTTTCGGTGTCGCTGCCGTAGGCAACACCGACCCGAACGATAGCGCGGCCGCGTACGTCCCCGAGCATGAAGTTGGTCACCTGGTTGGAGATCAGCTCTGAATTGGGCACGATAACATCCGATCGATCGAATGTAACGATGCGCGTTGAACGAATACGTATATCCTGTACGTAACCTTCGGTTGTGCCTACCTGTATCCAGTCGCCCTTTCGAATAGGTCTTTCAAACAACAGGATCAGACCGGAAACGAAATTATTGACAATGTTTTGCAAACCGAAACCGATACCAACAGAAAGCGCGCCGGCAATAATTGCGATATTACTGAAATCAAAACCGGCAACGGACAGGGCGGCGAGGGCAGCAATCACAAACATTACATAGCCGGTAATGGTGACCATGGCTTCACGTGCGCCACGCTCCATGGTTGTTTTCGGCAGCCAGTTGCTCTCAAGCTGACGTTTTATCCAGCCTGTCGAGGATATAATGATCGCGAGAACAAATATCGAAAGAAGAATCTTGCTGGGAACAATTCGGAATTCCACGATCTGGAAACCGTGGACAATATAATTTCGCAGGTGCTGAATTACTGAGCCTGTCTGGTCCCATGAACTCAGCAGGATATATGCGAAACCGCCCCAGATAACAATGGTGGTTAACAGGCGAATCCAGACCAGCCCGGGCAGGTTTTTGTTGTCTTCTACAGCGAGTTTCGTACGCAATCGCTTGCACCATTCATAGGTGCCGTCATCCATTGCGTTGAACAGGTCTCTGAACAACTTGGATAAAGTCATGAATACGGCAAGAATGATAAATGTAAGTAACAGTGATCTGCGGCCATGAAGCCCGAGATTTCGGTAGCCGATCCATTCAGCCGCCAGCGAAATGGCAAATACCATGATCATCACGATTAGCAGCCAGCGCATGTTGGCCAGTTTCGGCGACCGCACCAGTACCATGAAAAGCCATATCAGGTTGAGCACGAACAACAGTGAGAATATATCCCTGAGCAGCAGGCGGTTGGATTCAGGGATGCTTTCGGAAAACACTGTATAGAAAGCCATATAACCAACGAAGGTCAGCATGGCCAGTATGTGCAGGCGCCGCGAGAGCTTGACCGCGATGCCCGGGGTAAAATCGATAAAAGTTTTAGCGGGTTGTACCGGAGAAAAAATAAAGCGGACCGTAGCAATAAAAACCAGATAGAATAAAAGACTGACCGATAAGGTCGTTATAAACGGCGTTGGCTTAATATCTTTTGTCGCGATCGACAAGGTAAATGCAGCTATGGCCGCCGCGAGTAACCAGGGCAGGAATTGTGCAATCGTGGTTAAAGCGGCCTGTGCGAGGTGTTCTGAAAAATCGTCGATCCATTCGATTCTTTGCTCGAGTCTGCGTAGAACACCGCGAATCCATAAACCAATAATCATCATCAGGGCTACAGTGGCGACAAGGATGCCGGTATATGTTGCATCCAGTTCCTGTATGCCGGCATGCTTCCAGAAGAAAGTGCCTGACTCGGTGATTACCTCAAACGGGCTTTCTAGATATTCAACGGCCAGTCTATAGATATGCGGGCCGCGGATCAGGTATTTTTCCTTGAAATAGGATTTTTCCGCCAGCGAGATGTGTTCACTGGCCTTGTCGCTGTTCTGTTTGTATAGATTGCACTTGGCCAGCGCCTTGTCGAGCTGTTCCTTTTCCTTTTGCAGTTTGTCCCTTTGCTTGGTGACTTCTGCCGCTTCATCCTTGACTTTTTCACCCAGCGCGTCGATGGATTCCTGTGCTTTCTTTATCTTCGCTTCGTTATCGGCAATACAGACCGAAGCTTCACCGCTGAGCTTGATAGTGACCTTGGTCCAGGCGGCCAGGTCGTTCTGGTCAAAGATGCCGCGATCCAGCTTATAGGTGATAGTCTTTATTTTTTTCGAAAGTGCTTCGAGTTCGTCCGTTTTTTCTGCTTCAGCTGACCAGGCTGTTGTTGTTACCAACAACGCCAGGAAGGTGAAGAGCTGGGTTATATGTTTCATTCGTATTTGGTTTCCACGCTGCAACCTTTTCCGCACCTCAAAACGAGGTAGCCAACGATACCTGACAAAAATGATGCGATTAGGATCGCAAGTTTGTCTGTGTGTTGATAAATGCTGTCATCGGGAAACGCCAGAGAATCGACGAACAGGCTCATCGTGAAGCCAATGCCTGTCAATACGGATACTCCGTATAGCTGTAGCCATGTGCTGTTGGCGGGAAGCGAAGCGAGTTTGAATTTTATCGCGATAAAACTGAAGACAAATACGCCGATTTGCTTGCCGAGAAAAAGACCGGCAATGATTCCAAGTGGTACCGGACCAGTAATCTGTTCAAACGAAACGTCTCTCAGGTCCACGCCGGCGTTCACAAACGCGAAAAGTGGTAATACGAAAAAAGCCACCCAGTAATGCAGGTCGTGTTCCAGGGATTTTGCCAGGGATATCTTTATGCCTTCGGCATCGACGGGTTTCAACGGGATCGTAAAAGCAAGCGCTACGCCGGCGAGCGTTGCATGTACGCCCGATTTCAATACGCTGACCCATAATATGACTCCGACAATAATATATGCAGCTTTTTTAACGACGCCAAGGCGGTTCATCGCGACCAGTGCCGCCAGCGCAACGGATGCAATGATAATCGACACCGTTGAAAGTTCGACGGTATAGAACAGCGCAATAACGACGATGGCTCCCAGGTCATCGAGGATCGCCAGTGCGAGAAGGAATACCTTTAACGACGCGGGTACCCTTTTGCCAAGCATCGACAGAATGCCGAGCGCAAATGCGATATCTGTTGCAGTGGGAATGGCCCATCCGCGCAAGGCCACGGAATCGCCATGATTGAAGTACACGTAAAAAAGCGCAGGAACGAGCATGCCACCAACAGCCGCGACACCGGGCAGTACGACTTGTGAAATTGTTGACAGATGACCCTCAATGATCTCTCGTTTGACCTCGAGGCCGATCAGAAAAAAGAATATCGCCATCAAACCATCGTTGATCCACAAATAGAGCGGTTTGTCGATGTGCAGGTGGCCAAAACGTATTTCAACCGGGGTATGCAAAAAAGCATCGTACAACGGAGACAGGAAGGAGTTCTGCAGCAGTAAAGCAAGTATGGTTACGAAAATCAGAGTGATTCCCGCGGAAGATTCCTTCTTGATAAATTCTTCTAGAAAATTCATGGTCTTCCTGCTGTCTGTCCGGTGCGTTCAGTAGGTGGATTGTGCCAAAAAAACAAGAACGAGTGCAATCGCGCCTGGCAGCGCCTGTATCCAGATGATTTGCCGATTCACAGATAATGCACCAAAAATGCCCGCGATAATGACACAACTGAGAAAAAACAGCTGTAATGGCCAGGCAAATTGTTCATCGAGCAGGCTCCAGAGCAGCCCGGCTGCGAGAAATCCATTGTACAGCCCCTGGTTGGCGGCAAGTCTACGGGTTGATCGGGCGAATTCAGCGTCCAGGCCAAGCAGGCGGCGGCCTGACTTTCTGTTCCACAGGATCATTTCGAGCATCAGGAAACAGAGGTGCAACAGTGCCACGCAAAAAACAGCGATGTCCGCGAGTGTTTGCATATCAAATCAGACAGGTGTGATTCGATAGTCCCGTGTGTCTCCCGGTGCGTTTTGAGCGGATAAGGCCAAACAAAGCAAGCACGCGAGCACAGGTCGATTCCTGTCCTGTTCAGGTGGCCACATGGTTATCAGTATTCGTACGTGATGCCGACCGTTGTGCGGAAGTCGTCGCTCAGTGGAACCACGCCGTCTGCGGCCGCCGTCGGCTTGGCGATATGATCCCAGATGAAAGATATATCGAAATCAAAAGATCCGGTGATTTCACTTTCGAAAGTGGTCACCATATGGTGGGTATAGCCGCCCGAGGCATTGTCGACCCAGGTTATGGCGTAGCTGTAGATAAAATCGATCTTCTTGGTCACTTCGAGATCGTAATCGGTGGCCAAAACCAGCGCCGGTGTTGTCTCTTCCTCGTTTTCGCCCGCCTCTACCGAGACGAATTGCGTCGCCTGATAAGCGGGACCGCCGGTGACGTTCCATTCGGTCCGGCTGGTGTCGATTATGGTGTAACCAAGGCCGGTACCGATGGTGACCCTGGAGTCGATGTTAAGAAACGGATCCCTGTAGTATTCGCCAAATATCGGGCGGTAAAAGAAGCGGCGGGTCTTGAACCGGTCAGCATTTGCGGTGATGCGATGGTTATTGATGGTTTCAATATCCTGGGTATTCGAGATGTTACCGACGTAGTCCAGGTTAAACCTTGTGCGCGGGGTTTGCCGTTTGACGTTGAGTTTGGCATTGTAGTCTACCTGGTCGGTGTTGCCGCTTCTGACGATCAGGCCGAGAGTCAGCTTGGCAGACCAGAAATCCATTTCCTCCTCGCCGCCGGTGATAAAGGAAACCAGCCTGCTGCGGTCGTATTCCCTGGCTGCATCGCCGTTGGTGACAATGATTTTGTTCTGGTTTATTTCGAAAAAACCATAGACCGTTCCAACACCCTCGATGTTCGCGCTGCCCGGTATATGGGTTTCTACATATCTGACGTCTTCCCAGTCCAGGTTGAGCAGATCCAGCTTGTCACTGTCAAATTCCAGCGTGTCTTTATACAGGCCCTTGATTTCCCCCTTGAGCCACTCGCCCGAGACCAGTTGCACCCAGTCGAAGTCGGTGGCCGAGGGTTTGGAGGTTTCCCATTTGAAAGTCTCTTTCAAATATTCCTTGTCCTCTTCCTTGACGGGTACGTCGATAGGTGTTTGCTGCGCGTAGGTGTTGCCGGAAAAACTAAAAATTGTGCAGCAAGCGACAAGAATCAGGCGAAGGCTTTTTACTGGATGCACGAGTCTTATTCTTGTTGGGTATTAATTGGTCAGGAGCAGCGATGTATTATTCTACAAGATCGTCCAGTTTGTCTTCCATGTGAAGTTCGGTCAGCTCGGTAAATCCACCGATCCATTTTCCGTCGATCGCGATCTGTGGCACCGTGCGAGCACCGTTGGTGATACTGGTGAACTCTCGGCGGGCCGCCATGTCTGTATCGACACGCGCTTCATCATAAGGGATACCCCATTTGCTGAGTAAATGCTTGGTTTTTTCGCATATCGGGCAGATCCCGGTGCTGTATACGGTCACTCTTGCCATGGTCACAGATTAAACCCACTTCTAACAAGTTGTTTCTATTACGAATATATTGTGTGAAAATGAGGCGCATTTCCAACGGGACAGATTTTACATGAGTTTCAAGGTAACCGTACCGGCCAGCGGCCACGAATTTGATGTCGAACAGGGTGAAACCGTACTCGATGCCGCGCTGCGCCAGGGTATCGGACTGCCCTACGGCTGCCGTAACGGTGCCTGCGGTAAATGTGCCGGCGAGCTTGCCGCCGGTGAGATCGCCTATTCGGGCGAGCTCAGCGGCCTGGCGCTGGAGCAGCAGCAACAGGGCAAGACGCTGTTTTGTCAGGCCTGTCCACAGAGCAATCTCGAAATCAAGGTGCGAGAGATCAGTACCAGCCGCGATGTCGAGATCAAGACCCTGCCCTGCCGCGTTGAAAAAATGGAGCTGCTGACCCATGACATCATGAAACTCGAGCTGAAACTGCCGGAGACCGAGCGACTGCAATTTCTCGCCGGGCAGTATATCGAGTTCCTGCTGAAGGACGGCAAGCGCCGCGCCTTTTCCATTGCCAATGCGCCGCATGATGATGAATTCATTGAATTGCACATACGCCACGTGCCCGACGGCCAGTTTGGTGATTACGTTTTCGATGGAATGAAGGTCAAGGAGCTGCTGCGCCTGGAGGGGCCGCTGGGCAACTATTACCTGCGCGAAGAATCCGATCGACCGATCATCCTGATGGGCGGCGGCACCGGCTTCGCGCCGCTGAAAGGCATGCTGGAACATGCGTTCCATATTGGCCTGGACAGGCCGATTCATCTTTTCTGCGGTGTGCGCGCCCGCAGGGACCTTTACATGGATGACATGGTGAATGGCTGGCTGGCGCAATACGACAACCTGAAATACACGCCGGTACTGTCTGAACCGCAGGCAGATGACGACTGGCAGGGCACAACCGGATTTGTACACGAAGCCATTATCGAAGCCTACCCCGACCTTTCCGGCTACGACGTCTACATGAGCGGGCCGCCACCGATGATCAAGGCGGGTATGGATGCGTTCTATGCCCACGGTCTGCCCGAGAGCCAGATCTATTCGGATTCGTTCGAATATTCCGACGACGCGCTCCGCGCGATGGGCATTACGAAGCCGAACGTGGGCTGAATCACATCCCGATACGCCTGATCTACGCAAAGGTTTAAAACGTATCTTGTAGGAGCGGCTTTAGCCGCGAATGCTCGATGAAAAAACTTAATCCACAGATGAACGCAGATAAACACAGATATTTAATGTCGCCTGCGTAATTCCCGCGCATGCGGGAGTAGCGTTGTTGATTAGAAAAATAGAAGTCCGCGAAAAACGCGAACGTAAAACAAGTAAAAAGCGCTTTTCGCGTCCTTTGCGTTTTTTGCGGAAAAAAACATGCTTTAAATCTGTGTTTATCTGCGTTCATCTGTGGACCAAAAAATGCGCTGCACCCCAGAGAGCGCGTTCAATCTACCGTATCACAACAACGGCGAAGCCAGCCGCGCAATCTGGCAGGCGATTCGGTAGGGCAACGGTTTGCGGTCGTAGTGTTCACATTGAACCGGCGTGCTGTTTTCAAGATCATCCAGCAGCATGGCTTCAACCTCGCTGATGAAGCCAGCGTCTGCAACCAGTGCGGTTGCCTCGAAATTCAGGTAAATCGACCGGTTATCCAGGTTGACGGTGCCGATGCCGGCGACCGTGTCATCAACCAGTATCACTTTCTGATGCATGAAATGCTCGCGGTACCGGTACAGGCGTACACCGTTGTTCAGCATGTCATCGTAATAGGTGTACGATGCCAGCTCGACAAAGACCTGGTCGGCCACATCGGGCAGAATGATGCGCACGTCTACGCCGCGCAACGCCGCGGCCTGCAGTGCAACGACGATTGCATCATTGGGTACAAAATACGGACTGGTGATCCACAGCCGCGAGCGTGCCTGACTGATCAGGGTAGAAAACAGGATGCTGCAGTTCGCCAGTGTATCGGCCGGCCCGGTATTCACAATGGCGACGGCCTGGTCCGAGTTCTCTGCGGTGACGATTTCCGGGCTGGCGGGTATCAGGGTTTCGGTGGCCCAGTACCAGTCCTCAGCAAAGCTCAGCTGGATATGCTGGGCGGCAGGGCCATCCATCCTCAGGTGTGTGTCACGGTAGACCAGGTATTCTTCGCCGAGATTATTGCCGCCGATGAAACCGGTGCGTCCATCAGCCACCAGCAACTTGCGATGATTACGGAAATTGATCTGGAAACGGTTGCTGCGACCTTTGGTGGTCTTGAAGCCCGATACCGCGATACCGGCATCGCGCATCACCTGGAGGTAGGCGTCCGGCAGTTTGATACTGCCGATTTCGTCGTAAAGGAAAAAAACGCTTACGCCACTGCGCGCCCTGGCCACCAGCGCATCGCGCATGCGCCTGCCGATGGCATCGTCGCGCACGATATAGAACTGCACCAGTACATAGGATTCGGCCGCCTCGATTGCGCGAATCATGTTCTCGTAGGTTTCCTCACCATCGATCAGCAATTCGACCTTGTTTGAACCCAGAAACGGCAGTTGAGTCAGCTTTCTAGTCAGCGATTCGATCGGCTCCAGCTGCGGACGCGGTTGCGCCGCCATCGCATTCATATTGACCAGCCATTCACGGGCTCTTGCCTCGACACTGGCTACCGCCTCGCGCAGTGCTTCGCTATAACCCTGAAAACGCGTGCGGCCGAATACCGCATAGAGCGGGACCGTGACGACCGGTAAGGCGATAAGCGCGATGAACCAGGCAATCGTGCCCTGCGATGAACGTGGCTGCATCACCACATTGAGCGCCAGCAGCACCCCGAGAATTTCGGCGACAACCAGGATGTACCCAATAAGAGAGAGGCCCTGCATATCAAGCATGTTGAGTCACCCGGAGTGAATAGTTGAATGTCAGTTGTTCAGCCTGATAAAAGCAATGTAGGAGCGGCTTTAGCCGCGAATCCTGGCAAAAAAACAAGTCCACAGATGAACGCAGATAAACACGGATGTGTAGGTTATTTGTCCGCGAACAACGCAAAAAACGCGAAAAAATGATCAGTAAAGAGCGCATTTCGCGTTTTTTGCGGACATTTGTTGCTATCTTTTTGCACCTGACCAAAGATACTGGACTCCTGCTTGCGCAGGAGTGACGCAGGCAACATAAAAAATCCGTGTTTATCTGCGTTCATCTGTGGACCAAACAGGCTCTACTCAGGTCCTGCCGGGGTATTGCTCCAGTTGTCGCGATGACCAGGCTAGATAACCCGCAATTCCGGCTTCATGATAACGCGCTGGAAATCGTTCTCTGCCGCTGCCAGCGCTTCTTCGCCGTAATCACCTGACAGCATGTGCAGGCCCTGGCGGTAATTTTCCTGGGCCTCGAGGCGGTCTTCCAGCTGGTCTTCCAGAAGCTGTGCCAGTTTTAGATAGGTCACCGGCATCGGCTTCGCGGCCAGGCTGGCTTCCAGGTAGGTTCTGGCCGGGCCCCACATGTCCCTGCTCATGTACATCTTGCCCAGTGCGTACAACAGGTGTTCGTTGTGCTGGTGGTCCTGCAGCCAGCCTTCAACGATACTGATCTGCTGTTCACTGGCCATCACATCCAGTTCGGAGTACAGCACCACGGTCGATTCGACCCAGTTATTGCCCAGGTAGTCACGCAGTACCTGTTCGGCTTCACCGGAAGCGTGCAGCTTGACCAGCTCGGCCGCATAGTACTCGATAACTTCGGGAATGGCCTTGATGTTGCGCGGCATCAAATCCCACAGCTGTGTCAGCAGGTCGATATCGCCGGTTCTGCCGCGGTCGCTGATCAGGCCGCACCAGGTATCGATCTCTAGTGATAACAGCTTTTCATCCGAGATGGCGCCGGTTTTCTTCAAATCCGGCAACAATTCGCGCAGGCTTTCCCAGTCTGTAAGCTTGTCGTGTGTTTTGGCCAGCAGTTTCAGTACGTAGGGATGCTGCGGTGATAGCGCATTGAGGTGGTTCAGCGTCGCCAGCGCCTGTTCAAACTGGTTGTGGTCCATCTGCAGTTCTGCCTGCGTCAGGCCGATGGCGATGTCTGCATCGGGTGCGCTGTGATGGGCGAGGCGAATGTATTCGTCGCGTCGGTCATGAGCACCCTGGTACTGGGCTGCACGAGCAGCTGCCAGGTAGGTCAGCAACGGACTCTCGTTGTGCTCGATTTTTTGCAGCAGGATTTTCTCGGCCTTGGCGAAGCGACCTTCGGACAACTCGATCAGGCCCTGTTCCAGTGAATGGCGAGCTTTTTCGGTTAGTTGCTCCACCCTCTTTTCCCCGAACAGCCCGGCAAAATGTTTCAACAGTTTGATCGTATAGGCCAGTACAGCGAAAGCAATGATGACGGCCAGTAAGCCCACGCCGACTTCGAACAGGCTGGCTTCATAACGGTATTCGGCAAAACTGACCTGCATCAGGCCCAGGTCGTTATAGGTGTACATGGCGTAACCGGCGATGATTACGGCCGAAGAAATAAGGACAAAGAGAAGACGATTCATGGGTTTTTTCTCATTTTTGTTATTGTGACTGTTAAGGCATTCAGAAATGCTTCGTCTGTAGCATTTTCTGCTGTGAGTATCTTACTGAACCCGAGCTTTTTTGCCAGTGTATATGCGCGTTTGCCCGGCACAATAAGGCAGTGACGGACCAGCTGGGTCTTTTCCGATGCCAGCTCAAACAGGTTCTGCAAACCCTCATTGCTGCTGACGGTGATTACGTCGGCTTCGGTCAGGTACTGATCCAGCTTTTCGGTCGACGAAGGCAGCGCGCGCCGGTACATATCTGCGTAAACAACCTCGGCGCCTCTCGATTGAAGGGTTTCACCAAGCAATTCACGGCCCCCTTCGCCCTTGAAAATCAGTATGCTTTTGCCGGCAATGCATTCGGCCTGTAATTCCGGGTGTTCGAGCAAGGACTCGCTGTCATGGCCATCGGGTTTGATATCGATGTTCAAACCCCGGGATTCCAGCGCACTGGCGGTACGGCTTCCGATCGCAGTAATCCTGATATTTACGGGCAGTTCTTCGAAAAACTCGAAGGTTTTCTCGACCGCGGTCGGGCTGATAAAAATTGCCAGTGAAAACTCGGCCAGGTGGTCCCGGGCGTATTCACGACGCTGCGTGTCAGCCGGGGCGGTAATCTCGATAGCGGCGAACGGTAGCGCGATCCCGCCGGCCTGTTCGATCAGCCGGCACAGACCCGCGGCTCTTTGTACCGGCCGGGTAACCAGAACTTTGAGATCCTGCAGCGGTCTGTGTATTTGTTGGCTGGGCATTTTGCCTGTTACGGGTGTGTTGCTTTGCGCTATTCTATGGGAAAGCACTGTCCAGCCATAGTCAGGTTTTCGATGAGATTGTTATACGCCCTAGCCCTTGTGCTTCTACCATCAGTTTCTGCTGTCAGCGCGTATGCGGCTTCCGGCATCGTATACGAGTATGAAGAGGAAGAACCCGAATCCTCGCTGATTCCCCGCCTGAGCAGTCTTCAGCAGGTTGCCAGTATAGCCAGAGAGAAAGGCGTGCCGATCCTGGTCGAATTCACCACACCCTGGTGCCAGTACTGCGAGGCACTGGAAGAACACGTGCTGAAGCCATTAATTCTGAACGGCAAGTACCGGGATCAGATTATCGTGAAAAAACTGGAAGTGAATGCCTATTCGAGCATTGCCGGCTTCGATGGCAAACGCTACAGCAGCGACCAGATCAGCAGAATGTACCGTGTCAGCCTCTACCCGACGCTGGTGTTTTTCAATGCCAATGGCGAGGAAATCAGTCAGCGTATCGTCGGAATTACCGTGCTTGAATACGTCGCTGGAGAGCTGGAAAAAGCCATCGATGTGGCGGTGCAGGATACCGCCGCCATTTGAGTAGTGGTGACACTGGTTTTATCTCGCAGAGGCGCAGGGCCCGCCAGGGTGTCTTAATCGATGGTCCTGAACTACATAGAGCCATCTCTGCGAGAGTAATATTTTGCGCCCGGTCCTGCTCGCTAGTTGCTCATGTTTTTCAGCCGCTTGCGGATCGTCGGCAGGTGCCGGCGGCTGATTTCGAGAATGTCATCGGTGTCATTGAGTACGATACACTGGTGGCCGTCGCCGTTTTTTGAAATCCCCGTGATACGGTGCTGCGAGACCAGCGCATTACGGTGTATGCGCACAAACCGGTGGGCGAATTCCTGTTCCAGTGCTTTCAACGATTCCTCGATCAGGTATTCGTGATCATCGGTTTTCAGCGTCACGTATTTCTGGTCGGCCTTGAAATAGATGACCTCATCGATGGGCACCAGCTCCAGCGAGCCGCGTGATTTCACGCAAATCTTGTCGCGCGAATCGTTCTCGTCATCGGTTCGCAGACGCTGGATCTGCGCGCGGGTCAGGCGTTTTGCCGCATTGATCGCGCTGGCAAGGCTGTCCTGCCTGATCGGCTTCAACAGGTAGTCAACCGCATGGGCTTCGAAGGCCTTGAGAGCGTGATCACTGTAAGCCGTGGTGAAAATAATGGCTGGCGGATTGTCCATCTGGTTGATGTAACCCGCGGCGGTGAGGCCGTCCATACCCGGCATGCGTATGTCCATCAGCACAAGGTCCGGACTGGCGTTCATGGTTTGCTGCAGCGCCTGTTCGCCGGTCGCTGCTTCTCCTACTACTTGTTCGCCCATGCCGCTCAGCATGTGACGCAGACGCTGGCGAGCCAGCTGCTCATCATCAACGATTAAAACATTCATATTATGTGACCGGTATTTCCAGAGTGACGGTGTAGTCCTGTTTGGTCGCATTTATGAAGAACCGTGCATCTTTCCCGTATGCCAGGCGCAGACGCTGTTTGATGTTATCCTGTGCCATCTGGTTGCCGCCGGTGTGTGTTAAGCCGGCTGCATCAGATGACGGATTGCTTACCTCAAGCCTGAGGTGCTCACCATCGCGTTGCGCGGATATCCTTATATGCCCGCCGTCAGGTAACGGTTCTATACCATGATAAATAGCATTTTCTGCGAGAGGTTGCAGGGATAATGCAGGAATTTCTTCATTAATTAATGAATTATCGACGTCCCAGTCGATCTGAAGGCGATCTCCAAGGCGTAGTTTCTCGATATCAAGGTAACTGCGGGTTAGATCGAGTTCGTGCTTCAGGGTGTGGATGTTCTTTTCTTTGAGGCTGGCGCGGAACAGGTCTGCAAGATCTTCGACGGCTTTTTCAGCCTTGTCCGGCATGAACGAGATCAGGCTGGCAATCGTGTTCATGCTGTTGAACAGAAAGTGCGGGCGAATGCGTGCTTTCAGTGCCTGGATTTCAGCGCGTGACTGGGCCTGCAGATTGAGTTTCCATTGCTGCTGAATATAAAAATAACGCAGTACCACAGCATAGATCGCCGCCGCCATAATCAGGATACGCAGCAGAAAGTATTCACCCAGCGGCGAGGTTTGTACATCGAGCCGCATCCAGCTGTTGAGCCTGATCAGGGCGAGCGCGAATACCAGGGTAACCACCATCATGATCAGATAGCTGCTGAGCATGGTCAGCGTGACCGAGAGGCGGTTCAGAAAGCGGCGGCTCATGCACAGAACAGCCGCATTCAGCAGAGCAATCCACTGCAGCATCATCGAGATGAAGGCCAGGTAGTCCCAGAAATTGGCCTTTGTTGACGGTATCGCCATCGCCAGTACGATCGCCAGCATCTGCACGATCAGCACCAGCATAAAGATCACGCGTACATCACAAAAATCCGGCAGCAAGCCGGTATCGATCTTGTCGGCTTCACCTGAAAATCGTTCATTCCCCATGCTTTACAAATAGTCGAGCATAACCGGAATGCAAGCGTTGTTCTGATATACTCGGCGGCCATCATGAGTAAAAAAGACGACAAGCAAACCAATCCTTCGTGGGGTGGACGTTTCAGCGAACAGACCGATGCGTTTGTCGAAGCCTTCACCGCATCGGTCGATTTCGACCGGCGTCTGTACCTGCAGGACATTGCAGGATCAAAGGCGCATGCGCACATGCTGCAGAAAACCGGTGTGCTCGACGACTCCGATTGCGAAGCGATCGTTTCCGGCCTGGATACCATCATCGAGGAGATCGAGAGCGGCCGTTTCGAATGGCGGGTATCGGCTGAAGACGTGCATATGAATATCGAAGCGCGTCTGACGGAACTGATCGGTGATGCCGGCAAACGTCTGCACACCGGCCGTTCGCGCAACGACCAGGTGGCGACGGATATACGGCTTTATTTGCGCGACCAGATCGATATCATCGTTTCACAGCTGGCCGAATTTCAGTCGGGCCTGCTCGATCTCGCCGAACGCGAAGCAGACACGATCATGCCCGGTTTTACCCACCTGCAGGTTGCCCAGCCGGTCAGCTTCGGCCACCACATGCTGGCCTGGTTTGAAATGCTGCAGCGCGATGCCGGCCGTATGCACGGTTGTCGCAAGCGCATGAACGTATCGCCGTTGGGTGCCGCCGCGCTGGCGGGAACCAGCTACCCGATCGACCGCCAGATGACGGCGGCCGAACTGGGTTTCAGTGCGCCGGCAGCCAATTCACTGGATGCGGTCAGCGACCGCGATTTCGCGATCGAGTTCTGTGCCGCCTCGGCGATCCTGATGACGCATCTGTCACGCATGGCCGAGGAACTGGTGATGTGGTCTTCAGCGCAGTTCGATTTCATCGAGCTGCCGGACCGCTATTGCACCGGATCCTCTATCATGCCACAGAAGAAAAACCCGGATGTGCCCGAGCTGGTGCGCGGTAAAACCGGCCGTGTCAATGGCAATCTTGTCAGCCTGCTGACGCTGATGAAGTCGCAACCGCTGGCCTACAACAAGGACAACCAGGAAGACAAGGAGCCGCTGTTCGATACCATCGATACCGTGGTCGGCTCACTGCGCGCGTTTGCCGATATGGTGCCGGCACTGCAGTGCAAGCGGGATAACATGTACAAGGCGGCAAAACAGGGTTTCTCCACCGCGACGGATCTGGCCGACTACCTGGTGCGCAAGGGCCTGCCCTTCCGCGATGCGCATGAAGTCGTGGGCAAGGCTGTCGCGCATGGCGTCGCCAATAGCCGGGATCTCAGCGATATGACGCTGGATGAGCTCAAGGGCTTTTCCGACAGGATCGACGAGGACGTGTTTGAAGTGCTGTCACTGGAAGGCTCGGTCGCCGCACGCAACCACATCGGCGGCACCGCCCCCGAGCAGGTGCGCAAGGCTGTTGCAGGGGCGCGACAGCGGTTGAAGGGTGAGTAATGTCACCGCAAAGGTGCGAAGTATATATTACTGTTTTTGAAAACCGCAGAGACGCGGAGACGCAGAGTTGTCTTCTTAAAACAGCAACGACAATCAACTGGTTCGAGAAGAAAGCCAGGCTATCCGTCGTTCCAGCATGTTGTTAGCTGGAACCCAGTGACTTTAAAGACACTGGATACCTGCATCCGCAGGTATGACATCATAGAAAACTCTGTGCCTCCGCGTCTCTGCGGTTTAAATCAGTCGTTATTGGCCGGGGAATTTATTTATTCAACTCATCCCGCAGCAGCGTTTCGGCGCCGGCATACAGGCCCTTGAGCTGTTCCAGCAGTTCGGCAGTACCATCGGTTGAGCCCGCACGACCGATCAATTCGATTTCCTCGGCGACGTGTGCCAGGCCCAGTGCGCCGATGCTGCTGCTCGAGCTTTTCAGCTTGTGAGCCAGGTTGAATACGCTTTCGGGATTGCCATTGCGGATCGCCATGGTCAGTTCATCGATCTGTCCCGGCACGTAGTCGATGAAAGTCTGTAAAACCTCATCGAGAGAATCGCCCATCAGGCTGCGCAGTTCAGTCAGCGCATCAATCTTGATCGCTTCTTCCATATCAGTACCTATTCGAGTTTTTTGTCGGGTGCTGTTTGGGATCAATTGGTGCAGCCGTGAATTATTTGGCAAGGCGTGAACTCATATCGCCGACTAGCACTGCTTCGGGTACCCGCAGTTTGATCGCGGCTGCAATTTTCATGAACAGCCCGGGTTCAGACTTGAACGAGACCCACAGTGTATTCAGTTTCATGTCCATATTGGCAAATACGATATCCGTTTTGAATTGTTTCAGTGCACGGTCTATCTCATCCAGGGTGCTTTTGATATGCATTTCCGGCTTGTGCCGCAACTTGGGTATGATCATCAGAAAATCACTGACCGGATCACCGTTTTCATCACGTGTCGGTGCGATTTTCCACAACGGCTCCGCAGGTGACATATCAATGCTGAATCTGATGTTTTTGTCCATCATTTACCCCGTTAGACGGTGCTATTGGATAATCATAGCCCAAAATGGCGTTGAAAGTGGAATTAGTCTCGCAGCAGTACGGTGTTCAGCCAGTCACTGATATCGCCGATCTCTTCCATGTTGACACTGTGCCCCATCGGGTATTCATGCCATTGCAGCGGGTAGCCGAGTTGCTGCAACAGCGCCCGTGTCTGTTGACCGAACTGCGGTGCGACGACGTCGTCGATGACCCCATGGGCCATGAACACCGGCGTGTTGCGGTTGGCGGCCGTGGCTTCCTGGGCCAGGCGTTGCTGCATCGGCAGATAGGTGGACAGTGCCATGATCCCGCCGAGGCGCTGCGGATATCGCAGACCCGCGTACAGCGCGATCGCGCCGCCCTGGGAAAAACCGGCGACGATGATGCGTTCGGCCGGTATGCCCTGAGCGACCTGCTCGTCGCACAACCGGCTCAGTTGTTCAGCCGAGTCGATGATACCGGTCTCGTCGTCGCGGTTGGCGATATCGAGACTGGTGATGTCGTACCAGCCGCGCATGCGGTAGCCCTGGTTGATCGTGATCGGGCGAACCGGTGCGTGCGGAAAAATAAAACGCACGTTCAACGCTTCGGGTAATTTCAGTTCAGCAACGATGGGTACGAAGTCGTTGCCGTCGGCGCCGAGGCCGTGCAGCCAGATGACCGCAGCATCGGCGGTACCCGAATCGTTGCTGCCGGTTTGCAGGATTATGGGTTTTTCGTCAGACATTTAATCGCCATGCAGGTTTCAGTGCGTACAGATTATTGCAATAATCGGCGTTTTACCATTCGGTCCGATGTTAATGCGATATTCGATTGTGATGCTGGCGTGTTTCCTGCTGTTTGCCTGTGGCAAAACCGGTGCTCTGTACCTGCCCGAAAAAAACCCGGAGCCGGCGCCACCACCTCAACCCGCGCAGCCGCAGGACACCGAGCGCAACGAAAAGGCCGAGTAATGGATCATTTCAATTACCGCGATGGGCGCCTCTGGGCCGAAGATGTCGATATCGCAGCCCACATCAAAGACTGGGGTACGCCCTGTTATGTCTACTCGCGCGCAACGCTCGAGCGCCACTGGCATGCCTTTGATGATGCACTGTCATCGCTGCCCCACCTGGTGTGCTATGCGGTCAAGGCCAATTCCAATCTGGCGGTACTGAACGTGCTGGCTAGGCTGGGTTCCGGCTTCGATATCGTCTCGGTGGGTGAACTCGAACGCGTGCTGGCGGCAGGCGGCGATGCGGCAAAAGTCGTGTTTTCCGGTGTCGGCAAACGCCGCGATGAGATCGAGCGCGCGCTCGAGGCCGGTATCCGCTGTTTCAATGTCGAGTCATTCGCTGAACTCGAACTGATCAACGAGGTGGCCGGCGCGCAGGGTACGCGCGCACCGGTTTCACTGCGGGTCAATCCGGATGTCGATGCTAAAACGCACCCCTACATATCCACCGGACTGAAAGAAAACAAGTTCGGTATCTCGATCGATGATGCCATCGTCGCCTATCAGCAGGCCGCCGAGGCCGAGCACCTCGAGCTGCACGGTATCGATTGCCATATCGGGTCCCAGCTCACCGAAATCGCGCCCTTTGTCGATGCACTCGAGCGTGTGCTGGCGCTGATCGACCGCCTCGCTGACAAAGGCATCGTGCTCAGCCACCTGGATATGGGCGGCGGGCTCGGCATTCGCTACCGCGATGAAGAACCGCCGCAGCCGGCCGAACATGCCGCGGCGCTGGCAAAGCACCTGCAGGGGCGCGAACTGGAGATACTGATCGAGCCGGGGCGTGCAATCGCCGGCAACGCGGGTATCCTGCTGACCGAGGTGCTGTTCCTGAAACATCACGAACACAAGAATTTCGCCGTCGTCGATGCCGCGATGAACGACCTGATGCGTCCGTCGCTGTACAGCGCCTGGCAGGAAATTATCCCGCTGCACCAGCGCGCCGATGCAGCGGCGCATGCCACCGACGACGTGAAAGCCTACGATGTGGTCGGCCCGGTGTGCGAAACCGGCGATTTTCTTGGCAAGGACCGGGAGCTGTCATTAACGCAGGGCGACGTCCTCGCGGTGCGCTCATCCGGCGCCTACGGCTTTTCGATGAGTTCGAACTACAACACGCGCCCGCGCGCAGCAGAAATCATGGTCGACGGGGAATCGGTAACGGTAGTGCGCGAGCGCGAAACGCTGTCGCAGTTGATGCAGGGCGAGCATATACTGGCGGAATAAACCCGGATTCTGCATGCCATATTGCGCTGTCGTTTGTTCTAAACTTTCGCTAAGCTCTGCGAACTGAAGTGATTGTTTTTCAAAAGAACAGCAGGATTCGAAGAACACAACCGAATGATCATGACAGCGCGCGCTGTCGCAATTATAAACTGGAGGAAACTACTCTGATGATGAAAGCAAAACTGATGGTCACTGCCTTGCTCGGTGCCGGCCTGATGATGTTGGCGAATACGGGCATGGCGGATAAACCGGTCGGTATCACACGGGCAATGATGGATGTCGAGGTTGTGCACAAGGGCAAGAAGGTCAAAATCAAGCGCAACCAGAACAACAAGAACATCGTCAATCCTTCGTTTTCAAAAACATCGCGCCCGTGCCCGCCATTCTGTATCCAGCCCGGCACGCTGGCGCCGGGTGTCGAAACCATCGGTGAACTCGAGGTACTCGACTACCTGAAAAAGATGGCCGATGGCGACGACAGCATCCTGGTCATCGATTCACGTACGCCTGACTGGGTCAAAAAAGGCACGATTCCCGGTTCGAAAAATCTCCCCTGGACCAAACTGAATCCGGCCAAGGGCGCTGACCCCGTGTCCATCATGGAAATCATGGAAAACGAATTCGGTGTCACCGAAAGCGAAGGCCTGTTGAATTTCAGCGAAGCCAAGACACTGGTTCTGTTCTGCAACGGCATGTGGTGCGGCCAGTCACCGAACAACATCAAGAACCTGATGAAATTCGGCTACCCGGCGCACAAACTGAAATGGTACCGCGGCGGCATGCAGGACTGGGAAATCCTCGGTCTCTCGACCGTGTCCGACTGATCGCATTAAAACCGACAATGCAAGAGGCCGCCATAGGGCGGCCTTTTTTGTTGGTCCACAGATGAACGCAGATAAAAACGGATGTATGTATTTTTTGGCCGCAACAAACGCTAACTACGCAAAAGGTGCTTTTGATTTATGCATTATTCGCGTTCTTTGCGTTTTTTGCGGCCCCTTATTTCTTGTAAGTAAATGGCGTCGGACACCCGTCGGCGCGAAGCATAGCGCAGGCAACAAAAAACATCTGCGTTTATCTGCGTTCATCTGTGGACTAAAATCCACCGCACGTGTAGCAAGACAAGCAATTACCTTTGCGTTCTTGCCCCCTTTGCGGTGAAATCCTCCCATGCAATTCGAATTCACCAAAATGCACGGCATTGGCAACGATTTCGTTGTGATCGATGCCATCAACCAGGACATCTCGCTGTCGGCGGAGCAGGTGCGCCTGGTTGCGGACCGGCATTTCGGTGTCGGCTGTGATCAGTTGCTGCTGGTCGAGCGGCCGGTTCATGCTGAAGCCGAGTTCAGGTACCGTATCTACAATGCTGACGGTGGTGAAGTTCAGCAGTGCGGTAACGGCGCGCGCTGCTTTGCTCGCTTCGTGCATGAAAACGGCATGACCGACAATACTACGATCCCGGTGGAAACCGCTGCCGGCATGATCTACCTGAAGCTCGAAGATGACGGCCAGGTCAGCGTCGACATGGGGGTTCCCTCGTTCGTACCTGCGTCGCTGCCGTTCAATGCCGATGATCTCGACAAAGACGACACCGAATACCACCAGCTCGTGGTGAATGGTGAAAAATATGCTATAGGTGCAGTATCGATGGGCAATCCGCATGCGGTATTGCTGGTAGACTCGGTTGACGAGGCGCCGGTCGAGAAGCTCGGTGCGGCTATCGAAAGCCATGAACGCTTTCCGGAGCGCGTCAATGTCGGCTTCATGGAAATCATGGATCGTTCGCGCATCCGTCTTCGCGTATTCGAACGCGGTGCCGGCGAAACACTGGCCTGCGGTACCGGGGCCTGCGCGGCGGTGGCCGTAGGCATCCACAACAGCCTGCTCGATCATACCGTTCAGGTTGAACTAAGAGGCGGCAATCTAACCATTCGCTGGCAGGGCGGTGACAACACATTGTTGATGACCGGGCCGGCACAAACTGTATACAAAGGGCAAATGACACTGTGAGCACACAAGCACAAGAAAAACAACCAATGCTTGATTCCGAACAACAGCTGCTGGAGCTGTTAAAAGACTACCCCGACATCCTGGCCCGCAATCCTGCGTTACTGGCCGAACTCGAAATCCCGCACGAATCCGGCAGCGCTGTCTCGTTGATCGAGCGCCAGGTTGGCGTATTACGCGACAAGGTGCAGGCGCTGGATAAACGCCTGCGTGACCTGATGGATATTGCCCGCGGCAACGAGCGCCTCGCCGAGAGCCGCCATCGCCTGGCGATCAACCTGCTCGGCGCGCGCGACCTGGAAGACGTGATCAGCATCGTCCTCGATGAACTCGGCAACGAACTGGAAGCGGACTATGCCGTCGTGCGCCTGCTTAGCGACGACGAGAGCAGGCTCAACGACAGGCCGGATCTGTTCATCGAACCCACCACCGAAGAACTCAAATCTTTCTCCACGATGCTGGACAACAGGAAACCCCTGTGCGGCCGCTGCACGGCGGAACAGAACGTGTTTCTTTTTGGTGATGATGCCGAACAAATCGGCTCAGCTGCAGTAATTCCGCTGGTCGCCGGGGCAAAGCTCGGCCTGCTCGCGCTCGGCGGTAAGGACGAAAACCGGTTCAGTATCGCGATGGGCACCGAATTCCTCGGCCAGATCGGTGAACTGGTCAGTGCGGCACTCGCCGTGCATCTCGAGGCCTGATGAGTTTCGAGCCATACCTCAAGGCTTTCTACAGTTATCTGGAATCCGAGCGCAGGTATTCGCCGCACACACTGGCGGCCTACCAGCGTGACCTGAGCGCGTTTATCGCCTTCAGCCAGCAACAGAACATCGATGACTGGAAACAGGTCGATGACCTGCATGTGCGAGCTTTTGTTGCGAGCCAGCACCGCAAGGGCCTTTCCGGCAGCAGCCTGCAACGGCAGCTGTCCTCGATACGCACGCTGTTCAATTATCTGTGCAGACATCATCACGCGGACAAAAATCCGGCACAGGGTGTACCGGCGCCGAAGTCACCGAAGCGCCTGCCGGAAACCCTGACCATCGATCAGCTGGAATGCCTGCTGGCTTTCCCGGGCGATGATGCACTGGCCTGCCGTGACCGCGCGGTGATGGAGCTGTTATACGGCTGCGGGTTGCGCCTGTCAGAGCTGACCGGGCTGGAGCTGGGTGACATCGACTGGCAGCAACGCACGCTGAGCGTGACCGGCAAGGGACGCAAGCAGCGCCGTGTCCCGTTCGGCAAAAAGGCGGAACAGGCTTTGAAACAATGGCTGAAGCACCGCGCGATCGAAACGGAACATACACAAAAAGCCTTGTTCACCGGCCGCAACGGTCAACGCATCAGCAACAGCAGCATCCAGCAGCGTCTGAAAAAACGCGCTAAACAGCAGGGCGTCGGCATCTCACTGCACCCGCATATGCTGCGCCACTCGTTCGCCTCGCACATCCTCGAATCTTCCAACGACCTGCGCGCCGTCCAGGAACTGCTGGGCCACGCCAACCTGAGCACAACACAGATCTACACCCACCTCGACTTCCAGCACCTCGCCGGCGTCTACGACAAGGCGCATCCGAGATCGAAAAAATAAATCAAGGTATTTGTAGGAGCGGCTTTAGCCGCGAATAAATGTGCTTTCCCTGGGTATCGTACAAACGATATTCAAGTCCACAGATGAACGCAGATAAACACGGATTTGAAGGTTACTCGTCCGCGAAAAACGCGAATGACGCGAAAAGTACTGCCCACTTTAGTTGTGTTTGCGTTCTTTGCGTTTTTCGCGGACCTCTATTCAGTTCTCGATGATCGATGATACTGGATGTCCGTCTCTGAAGGGGTGGCGCAGGCAATATAAAACATCCGTGTTTATCTGCGTTCATCTGTGGACTGAGTTGCAGTACGTGTAGAAAATAACGACTTAGCTTTGCGCTTGTGCGGGAAGCAACACCTGGTGCAAAGTAAGCAAGCCCAGCCATTGAAACCGCTATAATCGCCACCATTATTAACCCATTGCAATAATTAACCCGTACCAACCATGCTGATCACCCTCTCACCGTCCAAGGGACAGGATTTTGAAACACCGAGCCTGAGCAAAACCCACAGCAAACCCGGATCACTAAAAGACTCCGAGCTGCTGATCAAGGAATTGCGCAAGATCAAACAGCAGGACATCCAGGAGCTGATGAGCGTCAGCGAGAACATCGCCAGACTGACCGCGGACCGCTACAAGGCCTTCAAGACACCGTTCACGCCGAAAAATGCCAAGCAGGCGATTTTCGCGTTCAAGGGCGATGTCTACAGCGGCATCGACATCGAAAACTACCGGGAAGCCGATCTGAAATACGCGCAGAACCACTTGCGCATACTCTCCGGACTGTACGGTTGCCTGCGCCCGCTGGACCTGATCCAGCCCTATCGCCTCGAAATGAAAACAAAGCTGAAGAACGCGCGTGGTGACAACCTCTACCAGTTCTGGGGTGACCGGATCACTGACTGTCTGAACACCGAGCTGGACAAACAGAAGGAGCCGGTGCTGGTCAACCTGGCATCGAACGAGTATTTCAAGTCGGTGAAGCCGAAAAAGCTGAACGGGCGTCTGCTGAACATCAACTTCAAGGAAACCAAGGACGGCAAAACCCGCGTGGTCGCGATTTTCGCCAAACGCGCACGCGGCATGATGGCCGACTATATCCTGCGCAACCGCATCGAGAATGCCGAAGACATCAAGCAGTTCAGCGAAGGCGGCTACCGTTTCAACAAGGCTTTGTCGGACGACAAGCAGTGGACATTCGAGCGCCCGCAGCCGCCGTCGCCTTAGAAGTAAAGATGCTCTCGCCAAGGCGCAAAGCCCGCAAAGCGTATTATTGAATTAACCGCAGAGGCACGGAGATTGTGGTAACGGTTGTAGCCCGGATGAAGTGCAACGCAATCCGGGAATTCTTTGAGAAATTGAAAACCCCGGATTCCACTTCGTTGCATCCGGGCTACACCGTTGCCGCGATAGACAAGAATATAACTTTGCGTCCTTAGCGCCTTGGCGAGAGAAAAAACCTGAGTATGTGTAGAATTACGGCCCCTTTAGCCGAATGACCCAGCAGGAGTAAAACGTGCAAAATTTTCATGGCACCACGATTCTGACGGTACGCCGCGGCGGCAGCGTCGTTGTCGGTGGCGACGGCCAGGTCACGCTGGGCGACACCATCATGAAGGGCAATGCGACCAAGGTGCGTAAGGTTTACAAGGACAGGGTGATCGCGGGCTTTGCCGGCGCAACCGCCGATGCCTTTACGCTGATGGAGCGTTTTGAAAGCATGCTGGACAAGCACAATGGCCAGCTCAAGCGGGCCGCGGTCGAGCTGGCGAAGGACTGGCGCACGGACCGCATGCTGCGCCGCCTCGAAGCAATGATGATCGTGGCCGACAAAGATGCGTCGCTGCTGATATCGGGCACCGGCGATGTGATCGATACCATGGACGACCTGATCGCGATCGGTTCGGGCGGCCCCTATGCCCAGTCGGCAGCCCGCGGTCTGTTCGATAACACGGAACTGTCAGCCAGGGAGATCGTCGAAAAAAGCCTCAAGATCGCGGGGGATATCTGTATATATACCAATGATGCCCTCACGATCGAAGAAATTAGCAAATAACGGAATCACCCGAGAGTTCAAGCCATGTCGGAAATGACCCCGCGAGAAATCGTACAGGAACTGGACAAGCACATCATCGGCCAGGACGCCGCCAAGCGCGCGGTCGCGATAGCGCTGCGCAACCGCTGGCGCCGGATGCAGATCCACGAAGAACTGCGCAACGAAATCACGCCAAAGAACATTCTGATGATCGGCCCGACCGGCGTCGGCAAGACCGAGATCGCGCGTCGTCTGGCGCATCTGGCGAGGGCGCCGTTCGTCAAGGTCGAGGCGACAAAATTCACCGAAGTGGGCTATGTTGGCCGTGAAGTTGACTCGATCATCCGTGATCTTGTCGATATCTCGATCAAGACCACGCGCGAGCAGGAGATGGAAAAAGTCCGCCACCTGGCCGAGGACGCGGTCGAGGAGCGCATCCTGGACGTGCTGTTGCCGCCGCCACGCGACAGCTTCGGCGAGCCGGAAGCGGACCGCGATTCATCGACGCGGCAAAAATTCAGGGTCAAGCTGCGCGAAGGCCGGCTCGACGACAAGGAAATCGAGATCGATGTCACCGTCAAGCCGGTCGGCGTGGAAATCATGGCGCCGCCGGGCATGGAAGAAATGACCAGCCAGTTGCAGGGCCTGTTCCAGAACATGGGCAGCGAAAAGAAAAAGACCCGCAAGATGACCATTGCGCAGGCGAAGAAGCTGCTGCTCGATGAAGAGGCCTCGAAGCTGGTCAAGGAAGATGAACTCAAGGCGAAAGCGCTGGAGAACGCCGAACAGAACGGCATCGTGTTCATCGACGAGATCGACAAGGTCGCAAAACGCGCCGATACCGGCGGGGCCGACGTCTCCCGCGAGGGTGTGCAGCGCGACCTGCTGCCGCTGGTCGAGGGCTGCACGGTCACGACCAAGTACGGCATGGTCAAGACCGATCATATTCTGTTCATAGCCTCGGGTGCGTTCCACCTGTCCAAGCCCTCGGATCTGATCCCGGAACTGCAGGGCCGCCTGCCGATCCGGGTTGAATTCACCGCGCTCAATGCCGATGACTTCAAACGTATCCTGATCGAACCCGATGCTTCACTGACGACCCAGTACGCTGCATTGATGAAAACCGAAGGTGTTGGCCTCGAGTTTTCCGCCGACGGGGTCGAACGTGTCGCCGAAGTCGCTTTCGATGTCAACGAGCGCTCGGAAAACATCGGTGCCCGCCGTCTGCATACGGTGATGGAGCGATTGCTGGAAGAAATATCCTTCGATGCCCCCGACAAGGCGGGTCAGCAGCTGATCATCGACCGCGAATATGTAGACGACAGCCTGGGTGAGCTGGTCGAAGACGAAGACCTGAGTCGCTATATCCTGTAAAGATTACTTAACGCAGAGACGCCAGGACGCAAAGGACGCAAAGTGATTTTTTTTACCGCAGAGGCGCCGAGTCTCTATATTTACTGTCATGTCGAAGCTGCCGCGTGACTGAGATTCTTCCTGAAGATCGATGATCTGTCGCCGCAGTAGAGATAATAATGAACCATAAGTGTCCGCGACTCTACGGTTGATCAGTGCGTAGCCCGGATGCAGTGAAACGGAATCCGGGCTTTCGTCCGAATAACCGGGTATTTCAGGCTGTCATAGTCGCAGCGTTTCTGCCGTAAATCTGACTTGGATCAATAAACAGGTTGTTTGCCAAGCCCGTCTTCACGGCGCCAAGCCGGTTAAGTGTCATTAAACCCCAGAAAATGTAAGAATAATTTACAGTTTCGTTCACCCAGTCTCCCGAATCGCGCGAAAATCGTGTTATTTGCCACAATTGATGACATTGTGACCAGAATATCCGCAGGCACATGTCATCTTGTCATTTTGCCAAGCCTTTGAAGACGGGTGACTGTCAATAATGACAGTTGATTCGTAGCATCTTGTTCACATACCTGCCTGTTTGACCAGCACATTACCTGTGCCCATGTACGGGATTTTTTACACATTTAGATTTTAATAATTCACTTATATTACTGTAAGTGTTTGATGTGCAGATCAAAGGTGATAGTGGCACACTAATTGCTATCTGAAGAGTTGTAACTTAGTCACTAATTTCAATATTTTAAGTGAATTGTCATTGGAGTTTCACAACATTCACTTGGAAGGGGGGTAGCGTAACGGCTGAGAACGGGAGGGAAGAAGACCCAGATGTATTGATTGAGTTAACGAATCTGAAAATGAGTAAAAGTTAGTTAATTGAGTAAAAATGAGGAGAGGTCAAATGAAACAAATGAAGAAAGTTGCCATCGCCAGCGTGGTCTGCGCCGGCGCCCTGGTAACAGCCCTGCCAGCCAGTGGCGCGGTGCGGAACCTTTTTATCGCCGCCACCGACGGCTTCCACCATGTGCCGAATCACATCGGCACTCCACCGGACGTAACAGGTGATGGTTCGACACCAGGTGCTCCGGCATTTATCGATCCAGCATCCTACCGCAAGGTCTACATGCGTGGTTTCTGTGATGATATTGATGCTGTTGGCCAGGCTACACCGGGCTGCGCGATGCTGCCGGCACCGATCATCGATGTAAATGTGGGCGATGACGTGTTTATCCAGCTGCGCAACATCGATAACGTGGTTGCAACTTCACCGAAGGACCCGCACACCATCCATCTGCACGGTCAGCAGGTGACCACGCAGAACGACGGCTTCAATGAAACCTCGTTCGAGGTACCGGCGATCAACGATGGCTGCGTCGATGCTACGGGCGCTCCAGTTCCCTGTAACAACAAGGCCGTGTACTACTGGTACGCCGACAAGCCCGGCACCTTCATGTGGCACTGCCACGTCGAGGCCTCCGAGCACATCGGCATGGGTATGTACGGCGCACTGATCGTAAGGCCTGAGACAAATCCGGGTGGGCAAGGTGGTCCCGGTACTGTATACGGTGGCAAGTTCAACGACGCCTATGACAAGGAATACGTCTGGCTGCTGTCCGATCTGGACCAGGTGAGCCGTGATGCGATCCAGAGTGACTTCACGCCTGCAACACTCGCCGGTACTGCAATGGACCCGGCAGTGACAGGTGTCGATCCGGCGGCTATCACCAACTACAACTTCGCCGATTACGAGTCCGACTGGTGGCTGATCAACGGCCGTGCGTTCCCGGATACCATCCTGGCTGCGAGCACGCCAGCAGCTGATGCTGCCTGCGCAACAGATCCATTGCGTGTCGCGGACATGGGTGTCGACCCCGTCGTGGGTTGCAACCCGCCTGCTTCCGGACCGCCAAGCGGCTTCCTGACCGGCTCCAACAATATTGCAACCTATGCGCCACTGATTGCAGCGCAATGGAATGATCGTGTGCTGGTGCGCACCATCAACATGGGTTATGAGGATCAGAGCTTCCACTTCCACGGCTGGCACTTCAATGTCGTGGGTAAGGATGCGAATCCGGTTCCGGTCAAATCACAGGTCGAGCAGTACACGCTGCACATCGGTTCCGGTGAGGCTCACGACGTGATCATCAACATGGTCGAAACGGCCAACCATCAGAACGGTGGTAGCGGCCCGAACGGCGCAGGCTTCTCCAATATCACCGGCCAGGGCAATGGTCTGAACGAGTTTGCCTGCATCTGGGGTGTTTACGCTGATACTGCTGCAGGCTGCTTGAGCCCGTTTGGTTCGGGTGATGGCAACATGGCCTATCAGTGGTACCCGGCACACAGCCATTATGATTACCAGGTCACCAACAACGGTGGCTATCCCGGTGGTCAGGCTGGCTTGATGCTGGTGACACCGTAACAACAGCAGTTCATGGCTGTAACAAAGAGAGCAGCGCAAGCTGCTCTCTTTTTTTAAACGCTGTCAGCACACCTTATTGAACTTGAATTACCGGGAAGACATCCTGGCATTACTACACGCCCCTGTTAGCATAGAGGCTTATTTACGCTGTAGAATTGCATGGCCTGCCATGTTAAGTCGTAAAATAATCGCAAATAGTTACATAGAGGTATCCATCCATGTTTTCGAGGTTGTTACTGTCCTGCATGATATTTTCCGTCGCGCTGCCGGTATTCGCCGGGCAGCCCGCTGAACAGGCATCACCCGCGGCCTCACCTGAATCAGCCGGGACGGCAAAGCAGCCGTCGCAACAGCAAATCGAACAGCAAAAAGCGCGGTATGAACGCCAGCGCGCCAAGCTCGAAGGCAAGCTCAGGGTCGAGCAGGTGCTGCTGAAAGGCACCGGTGAGAAAGGCGTCGAGATCGAGATCAGTTACCGCATCGTCGACGTCGAGGGTTATGCAGCGCATCCAAAAACAACATTTATCGCCGACGAGGCCAGTAGCAGACTGGTGCCGATGACCAGGTTGCACAAGTTATTCACCCCGTTGCCGGCAGAGGAAGCCGAAAAGCTATCGCCGGCAAGCCTGACCATCTGGGACAAGGAAGGCGTCATCAAGCCTGGGCAGCCGGTGACCGTGGTCGTGGCTGGCTATGGACAGAAGCACCTGATTCCGGTGGCCGGCCCCGACTATGATCCGGAAGCCGTAGCAACCCTGAGCATTACCAGGCCTAACCCGAAACTGGTGGCGCCCGATGCGGCGCTCATGGTGAGTGAGGTCAGGGTAATTGCAGATGGGCATCTGATCAGGGTGAACTACAGCAGTAAGGGCATCAAGCAACTGGATGCTTCCCCGGAGCAGACCTACGTCGAAAATCCGGAGACCGGTGAACGCCACCCGATCGCCAAGGTGCCGCGCATCGGTGCACTGGCGCCGAAGGATATTGAAGGCAAAACCGGCACCTACATGGTGATCGATAATGCCGGCGAACGAATCAAACCGGGGCAGAAGGTGCACGTGGTCGTATCAGGCGTGCGTGCGGAAAATGTACCAGTAACAGGAGAATAAGCAATGCGGTTACGCGAGTTATCCATGGGCCTGTTGTTTGCATTACTGACAGGGATGGCCGGTGTGTTGCCGGCTGCCGAAGACGTGCCGCTGCACGAGTGGGGCGATCATAAGAAAGAGGAGCTCTACGAGGGCGCCATCACGATAGAGGCTGCTGATGGCTCCCGCAAGGTAATGAAGACGCTAGGCGGTCCGCTGGGTAAGGAAGTCGTCGATGGGATCGAAGTGGGTCTGTTTGTATTGCAGGCATCCAATCCCGAGCGCCTGAAACCGGGAGCAGAGGGTCCCACCCATATCTTCAACGTGACTTTTATGGATGAAGGCGGCAGCAAGCTGATTACAGATGCACTCGGGGCGGTTATTATCGATAGAACAGGGGCCGAAACACAACGCAAGTCTTTCCGGCTGACGGGAAAGCATCACCAGGCACAGGTACGACTCGAGGGAAAGGGTGAATACCAGGTCAGCGTCGAATTCGTCACCGGCAGCCACAAGGGTAAAACGCAGTCCATGCTGTTCAACTATACCGGTGAGTTCATGTTCCCCGGTCACGATCACCATAATCATTAAGTCATATGATGAGGTTGCTGACACTCGCGCTGGTCCTGGTTATCGCTGTGGCAGCAGGTGTGTTTATCGAACATCGGTACAATCTTTTCGATCAGCTGGGCACGGGCGTTCCTGTACCTGTTGAAGCTGAAGAAAGCAGTCTCGAACACGCAGTCAAACACCTGGATCCTGATTATGTCTGCCCGATGCACCCGCAGGTGGTGCGGGAAATCCCCGGTAGCTGCCCGATTTGTGGTATGGACCTGGTACTGGTCGAACACGATGCCGGCGATGGTGAGCTGCCGGCAGTCAGTATTTCGCCAGAAATGGTCCATAACCTTGGAGTTCGTACTGCAGATGCGCAGCGGCGCACACTGTGGCGTCGCATCGATACTGTCGGCTATGTCGAATATAATCGCCACAAGTTGAGGCATGTTTACTCTTCAGCTGAAGGTAATGTCGTCGGCTTGACCATCCGTTCGGAAGGCGAACGTGTGGAAAAAGGCCAGTTCCTGTTCGAATTGCAGTCCCCGCGCATGTCGAAACGTTTTGGCGATGTTTACGCCGAGCAGGGTGGTATCGTTTCCGACCTTAAAGCAATCGAAGGTACCTGGATGCTGCCGACTGATATCGTCATGACCATCGGTGACCTGTCATCCGTCTGGGTGCTGGCCGATGTGTTCGAGAGTGAGGCCGGTTGGGTCAAGCAGGGACAGAGCGCCGAGGTACGTCTGCCATCGGTACCGGACCGCATGTGGGAGGGTACAGTCGAATACATTTACCCCAACCTGGATCCCGAAACCCGTACGCTAAAGGTGCGCATGAGCTTCGAAAACAAGGATGAAATGCTCAAGCCGAATATGCTCGCCGAAGTCACCATCTATGGCGGGCCCAGGCACGACGTGCTGGCAGTACCGCGTGAGGCGCTGATCGAGACCGGCAAGCAGCAGCGGCTGGTGATCGACCTGGGGGATGGTCGTTTCCAGCCACGCAAGGTAACCGTTGGTGATGAGCGTGGCAACTGGGTGGAGATCAGTGATGGGCTCGAGGAAAACGAGCGGGTGGTCATCTCCGGCCAGTTCCTTATCGATTCGGAGTCCAGCCTGCAGGCAAGTCTGTCTCACTTCGAAGGGCCTGACGACCACGACGAACATCGCGCACAAGAATAGCTACGGCGGCTTCTGAATGATTGCCAACCTGATACGATGGTCGTTACAAAATCGACTGCTGATTCTGCTACTCAGCCTGTTGCTCGCTGGTTGGGGTATACACGCCCTGCGCAACACGCCAGTCGATGCGATACCCGACCTGTCTGATGTTCAGGTGATCATCAAGACCAGCTACCCGGGCCAGGCGCCACGCGTAGTCGAGTCCCAGGTCACGTATCCGATCACCACCGCAATGCTCGCCGTACCCGGTGCTACCGCGGTTCGAGGTTATTCCTATTTCGGCGACTCCTATATATATGTATTGTTCGAAGATGGCACCGACCTGTACTGGGCGCGCTCGCGGGTACTTGAATATCTATCCCAGATTTCCGCACAGCTGCCCGAAGGTGTGCAGCCAACGCTGGGGCCGGATGCGACCGGCGTTGGTTGGGTCTACCAGTATGCCCTGGTGGACCGTAGTGGCCGACACGATCTTAGCGAGCTACGCTCCATCCAGGACTGGTTCCTCAGGTATGAATTGCAGA
>CP070838.1:1943603-1949718 GCA_020341835.1 Thiotrichales bacterium
CGCAAAGGATGGAATTTTGAGTCATCGTTTTCTATCGGGCTAATTAGCAATTACAAAATAACTTTGCGTCCTTTGTGCCTTTGCGAGAGCCATGGTTTCGCTTCGTATTCGCTTACTGGATTTCAGCTGGCTGGTGATTCGTTGGGCGTTTCAGTGACAATTGCAGGCCGGGTTGATTCAATGTGCCTGTCGATCTGGTTCTTGATCGCAATTAATACGCCCAGGCCAATGAATGCGCCGGGCGGCAGTACCGCAAGCAGAAAGCCCGGGTAATCATCGCCCAGTGTCAGCATCATCGATTGTGCGCCTTCACCGAACATCAGGTGCGCATTCGCAAACAGCGTACCGGCACCGATTATCTCGCGCATGCTGCCGAGCGTAACCAGTACCAGCAGAAATCCGCTACCCATCATGAAACCGTCAAGCGCTGAATTCAACACATTGTTCTTCGAAGCAAACGTCTCGGCGCGCGCAATGATCGAACAGTTGGTAACGATCAGGGGAATAAATATCCCCAGGATCAGGAACAGTTCATGAAACCAGGCGTTCATGATCAGTTCGATGGTGGTGACGATCGAGGCGATGATCAGTACAAAGATCGGTATCCTGACTTCGGGTCTGACCCAGTGGCGGATCATTGATACGCAGATATTCGATGTTACCAGGGTGACGAGTGTCGCAAGGCCCAGCCCCAGGCCGTTGACAAAGGTACCGGTGACAGCGAGCAACGGGCACAGGCCCAGCAGCTGCACCAGGGCAACATTATTGCCCCAGAGGCCGCTTTTAACTATCTTGAGTTGTTCCGCCGCCATTTTGATTCACATTAAACAGTTCTTTCTGGTGTGTTTGAAAGTATATCAAAGCCGAGTGCACGGCTTTAACCACAGCCCGCGGGGTTATCGTTGCGCCGGTAAACTGGTCGAAGACACCACCGTCGCGTTTTACTTTCCAGCTCTTCGATGTCGGATTGTCGAGTGATTTATCGTCGAAAGCCAGGATCCAGTCAGAGCGCTGGGACTCGACCGCATCACCCAGTCCGGGTGTTTCACGGTGTTTGACTACGCGCACACCGGCAACGGAACCGTCGTGGTAGATGCCCACGAGCATGTGTATCGGCCCGCTGTAGCCGTTGGGTGCGACCGGTGACAGAACGATTGCAACCGGGCTGCCGTTTTTATAGGCCAGGTAGGCGTTCGACGGTTCGATGGTGCCGAGCAGCGTATCCTCGGGCAGTACGATCTGATCGTCCAGCAGGCTGTTGTCATATTCGGAAGGCGAAAGAATGGTGTTGAGCTTGCGCAGCAATACCAGTTGTTCGTTGCGTTTGATCCGTTCATAGGTTGACTCGTAGGTGAAGCCAACCACAGCTGCGCCAATGACCGCGAAAATCATCAGCAGCGAGGCAGTGGTCAGCACCTGCTTGTGGATGTTCACGGGTTGGTATCCTGGGCACCGTAGGTGCGCGGCCGGGTGTAATGGTCGAGCAGAGGGACAGTCATATTCATCAGCAATACCGCGAACGCAATGCCGTCGGGGTAGCCGCCCCAGGTGCGGATGATATAGGCAATCGCGGCGATGCCGGCGCCGTAGATGATGCGGCCCCTGGGTGTGGTGCTGGCAGTCACCGGATCGGTAATGATGAAAAAGGCCGCCAGCATGGTGCCGCCGCTGAGTGTGTGAAACAGCGCAGAGCTGAAGCTGGCATAGTCGATGACAGCAAACAGGTTGGAAATCAGTATCAGGCTGATCAGGAAAGACAGCGGGAGGCGTTTGTCGATCACGCCCTGTTTGATCAGCCAGAGCCCACCGGCCAGATACAGGCCGTTGATCCATTCCCAGCCGACACCGGTGACCGTGCCAAACAGTTCGCCATAGACACGATGTGCCCGGGTAAAGGCAATATCGTGCTCGAGGTTGATCTGTGTCTTCAGCGTATCGATGGGTGTTGCCATGGTGATGCTGTCGATGCTTATGCCCTCGGGCAGGCTGCCGAGAAAGACGAATGAAAACGCGTCGGCAAACTCGGGCCAGCCCTGTGCAACACCCATGGGTGGTGTCCAGAAAGTCATTTCCCGCGGAAAGGAAATCATCACGACGACATAACCCACCATCGCGGGATTGAAGGGGTTGAAGCCGAGCCCGCCATACAGGTGCTTGGCGACGACGATCGCAAACAGGCTGGCCACCGTCGTCAACCACCATGGCGCGAGCGGCGGCAATGCCAGTGCCAGCAGGCAGGCGGTTACCAGTGCGCTGCCATCTTTCAGCGCAGGTTCAAGCGGTCGTGATCTGATTTTCAGCATCACGGCTTCACTGATCAGGCACACGCTGATGGCAATCACCAGGTTGAACAGCACACCCCAGCCAAAAAACCAGAACATCGCAATGCTGCCGGGAATCAGTGCATAGACTACTTTCAGCATCAGGGACTGAACGTTGCCGGTTTCGCTGAGGTAGGGTGCGTTGGCTTTACTGAACAACATGCCGGTCAGGTCTCGTCCTGTTTCATCTGTTCGCGTCTGGCATCGGCTTCCCTGATCTTTTGCTGCTGTTCAGGTGTCAGGTTGTCGATGTTTCTTGCTGCAGCATCCTGCTTTGATTTCTTCTCCTTTACGCGCTCCAGTGCTTCCGCGATCAGCGCTTTCTTTTTATCGACCTCCTTGTCCCGCGAGCTCTTGTTCTTCGCCAGTGCCTCGCGTTTTTTCTTCAGGCGTGCTTCGCGTTCCTGCTTGTGTTTTTCCAGACGCTCCTGCCGGTGTTCGTGGCGTTCACGTGCAATATCCGACTTCTTGCGTTCACGCTCCTGTTCCCAGATGTCCGACTTTGCATGACGGTAGTACTGGACCAGTGGTATCCGGCTCGGGCAGACATAGGCGCAGCAACCGCACTCGATGCAGTCGAACAGGTTGTACTCAACAGCGCGGTCATAATCCCTGTTGCCGGAGAACCAGTACAGTTGCTGGGGCAGCAGATTGGCCGGGCAGACTTCGACACAGTCGCCGCAGCGGATACAGGGCATGTGCTGTTCACTGGTTGGCAGCGTGATGTCAATACCGGCGGTCACCAGCAGGCAGTTGGTTGCCTTGACCACCGGCATAGCATCGGTGTCCAGTGTCAGGCCCATCATCGGTCCACCCATGATCAGTGCCCTGGCATTCTCTTTGTAGCCACCGCAATGTTTGATGCATGCTTCGATCGAGGTGCCGATGTCGACTTCAAGGTTGCGCGGTGAATGCACGCCACGGCCGGTGATGGTAATGATGCGGGAGATCAGCGGCTCGGCTTCATAGATGGCCTTGTAAGTTGCATAACAGGTTGCAACATTCTGGCAGAGCACCTGTATATCCGCCGGCAATCCGTTGATCGGTACCTCCATGCCGGTGATCACTTTGATCAGCTGGCGCTCCCCCCCGCTGGGGTAGATTGTTGGTACCACCTGAACGCGGAGGCTGTCGCTATCATCCCGCTCTACCGCGTGCGTGATGGCTTCGATTGCTTCAGGTTTGTTGTCTTCGATGGCGATGATGCTTGATTCCGCCTTGATGATATGGGCAATGATCTTCGCACCGGCGACGATCTCGTGCGCGCGTTCACGCATCAACATGTCATCGCAGGTGATATACGGCTCACACTCGACACCATTCAGTATCAGGGTCTTCAGCCCAACTTCAGTCTGCTTGACTGCAGTCGGAAAGGTTGCGCCGCCGAGTCCGACAATGCCGGCGTTGCGAATGATCATGCGCAAGTCATGGGATGTCATGCTGCTGTATCTGTCACCGACGGGTTCTCGTGTTACCCATTCATCCTGGTGGTCGTTTTCAATGACGATCGATGTGCCGGCAATGCCCGAGGGGTGTGGAAACCGGTGTGGCGCGACTTCGATGACCTTGCCCGACACCGGTGAATGGATGGCGGCACTGATCATGCCGTGGGGGCTGGCCAGCATCTGGCCTTTGAGCACCCTGTCGCCTGCGGCGACGAGCACCTCGGGTTCGGCGCCGATATGCTGGTTGATGGGCACCACATAACGCTGGTTGGCCGGCATTCGCTCGATCGGCTGGCGGGTCGAAAGGTCCTTATGCCCGGGCAGTTTAATGCCGCCGTGAAACTTCCAGGTGGTTTCTGCCGTTTTTAGAACATCTGACCGGGGTTTCGCGTTCATATCAGATGGCCTTTGGTGCGGCATTACCGCCTTGCGGTTGATCCCATTTCCAGGTCGTCAACGTCGGTTTGACCGGCTTGATATGAATACAGTCGACCGGGCAGGGGGGAATACACAAATCACAGCCAGTGCATTCGCTTTCAATCACCGTGTGCATATGTTTCGCTGCGCCCAGGATCGCGTCTACCGGGCAGGCCTGGATGCACAGCGTGCAGCCGATGCAGGTTTCTTCATCAATATAGACGACCGTCTTCGTGTCCTTTTCTTCGCCGTGTTCGGCATTGAGCGGTTTGGCTTCGACATCGAGCAGGTCGGCCAGCGCCAGAATGACGGTTTCGCCTCCGGGTGGACACTGGTTGATGTCGGCTTCCCCACGCGCAATGGCTTCTGCATAGGGTCGACACCCGGCAAAGGTGCACTGTCCACATTGCGTTTGCGGCAGCAGTTCGTCGATCTTGTCGACCACGGGGTCGCCCTCGACGTGAAAACGGATTGCCGAATAGCCGAGTAACAGGCCAAACAGCGCTGCAATTACCGCCAGTGTGATGACTACCACTATCATGATCGGTACCGCAAACCTATACCTTGATCAGGCCCGCAAAGCCCATAAACGCCAGTGACATGATGCCGGCGGTGATCAGCGCGATCGATGTACCCTGGAATACCTCGGGTACATCAGCCGCGGCGATGCGCTCGCGCATGGCGGAAAACAGCACCAGTACCAGTGAGAATCCGACGGAAGCGCCAAATCCGTAGAACAGCGACTGGATGAAGTTGTTCTGTTCCATTACGTTTAGCAGGGCCACACCCAGGACCGCGCAGTTGGTTGTTATCAGGGGCAGGAAGATACCTAGCACGTTGTAGAGCAGCGGACTGGTTTTGTGCACGACCATCTCGGTAAACTGAACCACGACTGCGATCACCAGGATGAACATGATGGTACGCATGTATTCGATACCCAGTGGTGCCAGGATATAGTGGTTGACGAGATAGCTGAATACCGATGAAAGCGTCAACACGAAGGTCGTTGCCAGCGCCATGCCCATCGCGGTTTCGAGCTTGCGCGAAACGCCCATGAACGGACACAGGCCGAGAAATTTTACCAGCACGAAATTATTCACCAGGATGGTGCTGAGGAGTATCAGTGCATATTCAGTCATACTGGCAAGTCTGCGCGTAGAAATTTCAGGCTAGTGTAACAAAATAAGCGAATAATAATATGTCAGTATTGCAGGGGATATATTGAGCCTGATCATGAACTTGCGTGAAATCAGCGGCTAGTAGGCGCGGCTGATTATCAATCCGGCCCAGACCGGGTAGTGCGCATTTGGGCCCTCGAATTCCTTGCTGGAGGCGCGGTAGAAAAAACTGCCCCTGAAATTGTCGGCGAACTCCCAGGTGGCGCCCAGCCAGACCTGCGCGAGCAGCTTCTCCACCTCATCGCTGCTGAATTTGACGACGCTTTCGCGAAATTGCCCCTGCAGCAATGAACTGTAGAAGCGGTATTTCAGGTTGGCCCCTGCCCACAGATACAGTTCACCTTTTCCGTTCTGCCGGTTACCGGCAACCACCGGCGCACCCAGTTGAATATACTCGGAATGCTGGGGATTGAAACCGTACCAGGGTGTATTGATCCGGCCCCAGCGCCAGCTCAGGCTGGCATTGATATCGGTGCTGAAGCCAAGGTTGCCTTCGTACGCGGTTTTCAGTTCATGACCGGTCGACGCGTTCGTGGAATCGAGATGGTTGTGCTGCACAGCGAGCGTGTACATCAAGGTGGGTTCACCCCCTGAAGAAATCTGGTTGTCCCAGCCGTTAGCCACATCCGAATCGGTGACCGCGTGCAGGGCTTCCTGTATGTATTCGGCAGCATTCAGACCCAGAAAACCGAAGGTGAATGTCGACATGAAAGCGGTGTCATTCGCGGGTACGACTGTCAGTTCAGTGTTCGAC
>CP070838.1:1949818-1957949 GCA_020341835.1 Thiotrichales bacterium
CCCCACAGGTAGTCGCTGTCGCCGGCGAGCAGTGTATTGTCGAGATCGAACAGGGCGAGTGACATCAGATGGCGTGCCTGGGTAGTTAAAGCGCGCTGATACTACCGTTTCCATGTCGATCTTGCCAGTCGCGTATTGCGGTTTAAGCCGACCAGTGCCTGTCGGTTATTTTTACATTGCCTGATTTGCTGCGTAAGATTCATAACTATATGAATTAGTTGAATAAATAGGCTAACAAAAACGCTCGATACGTGTGGTTATTGGCAGCACGCCTGGATTATCCGGTGAAATTTTGAGATCAAACCGGTATTTGGTACAGGAATCCGCTGATCACCGTCGAGCACATTTACACAATTTTGCATTTGATAATTGATCAGACCAGGGGATGGTTTTTAACCTACTGATTATAAAGAGGTTTTAGGGTCTGGTACGTTTATTGCTGTAAACCAGGTAACTACGATCAAGTGACATTAGTCAGGGAATCAAGGAAATGTTAAAAAAACTATCGATAACAGCGGCAGTTTTGGCAATGGCCGTTGCATCACTCGGTGTTCAGTCCGCAACGTTTGATTTCGCCAACATAGCTGACGGTTTCGCGTCATCGGCTACGCTCGATAGCTATACGGGAAGTGTTGGTCCCGGGCCTTTTACAGGTGAGCTCGGCGCACAAGCGATGAATTTCTCCAGTGGTGGCTTCGCGCTTACAGCCACAGGCGCCAGTACAGCGGGCGCCGCTTACAATGCTTATCTGGACTCGACCTGGACTCACGCTGGAGGAGGGGGACAGGGCGGACTGGGTGTGTGTGCTACCCTGACCGCGTCGCTACAGTGCTCGCCTTCATCGGATGATAATGTCACGCTGGGTGAAGTGTTGGTGCTGGAATTTACCCAGAAGGTAACGATTACCGATATCACCTTCATAAATGGCGAGCATAACCCAGTCTTCGCGCAAGACGCTGTATTTGGACTCATTATTGATGGAACCAATCACGGTCCGCAGCCATTGACTAACCCCTACAACACGAGCTGGAGCGGGAAAAAATTCTCATTTGTCAACGATCTCCCAAATGCCGACGCTGATCCGTATCGTTTTTACATAAACACAATGACTGTTGTTCCTGTCCCCGCTGCGGCATGGCTGTTTGGCACAGGTCTGCTCGGCCTTGTCGCTGTTGCGCGCAGACGCAGTTAATTACTCGCAATTCTTATCCTCGAAGGCCCACGATGTGGGCCTTTTTTTGTCCGAATGTATCGCGCATGGCTGGATTTCAAGCGGAACTTTTAATCCTGTGATTGTCTGTTAATATCATTAGTATCTAGATTTTTTCTGTGCCTGCTGAGTCGTGGTACAGTGCAACAGGATTTATACAAGTGATTGATTCTCATGGGTTTAGGGCCAATGTCGGCATTATCCTGAGCAACCCGGAGGGCAAGGTTTTCTGGGCACGCAGGAGCGGCCAGAATGCCTGGCAGTTTCCGCAGGGTGGGATCCGGCCAAACGAGTCGCCGGTGGATGCGATGTTCAGAGAGCTCTACGAAGAAACCGGTTTACTTGCGGATCACGTCGACGTGATGGGCAAGACGCGCGGCTGGCTGCGTTATCGCATACCCAAGCACCTGATCCGCCACCGATCGAAACCGTTGTGCATCGGCCAGAAGCAGATCTGGTTCTGCTTGCGCCTGATCGGCTCGGAGAGCGATTTTAATCTGGAGCATTCCGAGAACCCCGAATTTGACCGATGGCGCTGGGTTGATTACTGGAAACCGGTCGAGGATATCGTATTCTTCAAACGCAAGGTTTATAAAAGAGCGTTGAAAGAGCTTGAACCGTTGATTTTTACCTGAGGTTATATGCTCAGACGGGTTGGAACTCGACCAGTAAAATAACAGCGATCAGAATCAGCACCGGGAATTCGTTGAACCAGCGAAACCAGACGTGCGAACGCCGGTTTCTGTCGTGTTTGAAATCAAGCACCAGTTTGCCGCACCAAATGTGATAAATCACCAGCAGGCCCACCAGGGCCAGCTTCGCTTGCAGCCATAGCGCTGAATAGGAAAAGCCGATCATTTCGATCAACCAGAAGCCAAGTGCTACTGTAATAACACCACCCGGTGTGGCGATTCCCCAGAACAGTTTGCGTTCCATGATCTTGAAGCGATCGTTGCTGATACTGTCTTCGGCACCGGCATGGTAGACGAACAGTCGTGGTAAATAGAACAGGCCTGCGAACCAGGTGACCATAAAAATAATATGAAAGGATTTAACCCATAACATCGATTTTTACCACTACAATTAACCAGAAGTTTGAATAATACAGCTGTCAGAGAATACAGCAAGAACTTGATACACGAACAAAATGAATACGATGAGTTTCTATTGGGGAATCAAGCCATGTTAAGCGCAGGTGTGGTCGGAGGCACCGGCTACACCGGTGTGGAACTGCTGCGTCTGCTGATTCAGCATCCCCAGATCGAGTTGAAATGCGTGACCTCGCGCTCCGAAGCAGGCAGGAAAATTTCAGAGCTGTTTCCGAATTTGCGTGAACACACGGATCTGGAATTCACCGCGCCCGACGAAAAGTCGCTGGCAGGCTGTGACGTCGTTTTCTTTGCCACACCCAATGGCACTGCAATGACCATGGTGCCGGCATTACTGGAGCAGGGTGTGCGTGTCATCGACCTGGCAGCCGATTTCAGGTTAAGAGACGAGGCCGAATGGGAGCAATGGTACGGCATCAAGCACGCCTGTGCTGAGGTGCTGGATGAAGCCGTATATGGCTTGCCCGAGCTCAACCGGGACGCAATCAACCAGGCCAGGATCGTGGCCAATCCAGGTTGTTACCCGACTGCAGTTTCGCTCGGTTTCCTGCCATTGATTGAAAATGACCTGATCGATGATCAGCATCTGGTTGCCGATGCAAAATCCGGCGTCAGCGGCGCGGGCCGCGGTGCCAACGTTGCAACCCTGCTGTGTGAAGCGAGTGAGAGTTTCAAGCCCTACGCCGTCGATGGTCACCGTCATTTACCGGAAATACGCCAGACGTTGAGCGGTGTCGCCGGTCACGGTGTCGGCCTCACTTTTGTGCCCCATCTGCTGCCGATGATACGCGGTATCGAGGCAAGCCTGTATGCCGTGCTCAAAACCGGAAGTACCGATTTGCACGCGCTGTATAGCGCGCGGTATCAGGCGGAACCGTTCGTTGATGTGCTGCCTGTGGGTTCGATGCCTGAAACGCGCACGGTGCGGGGTGCCAACATGTGCCGCATATCAGTATTTCAACCGCAGGGCGGTGATACGGTTGTTATCGCATCGGTGATCGACAACCTGGTCAAGGGAGCTGCCGGTCAGGCCGTGCAGAATTTGAATATCATGTTCGGGTTGCCTGAAACAACCGGACTGAACAACGTAGCACAATTACCATAATGAACATGAAACCACTGCAAACACGATACCTGATAACAATACAGCGTCCGTTCCGATGGGTCCTGGGTTTTGTCGCCCTCGTCGCACTGGTGGCTGCGATGGTCATGCTGTCGTATGAACAGGGCAGGCGGATGGCCGGTTTTGACTCCTCGGATGCCGATCGCGTCGTCGATATGCTGCAGGCGGAAATCGAAACTTTACGCGCCGATTTGGCTGAATCTCAGCGACAAGCTGCTATGCTTGAAACAAACAGCAAGATCGAGGATGACACCAGCGGGCAGCTGAAAAAAACGCTGACACAGGCCCAGAATGAGCTGCTCGAGCTCAAGAAGGAGCTGGCGTTTTATAAAAGCATCGTGGCACCGGAACAGGGCAAGCCCACGATTGTCGTCCAGACGATCCAGCTGAAGAAGGACCAGGCCGGTGATTTTGACTACAAGATCATGATCAGCCAGCAAGGGAAAAATGACCGCTTTGCGCGCGGTACCGTTGAAGTCAGTATCGAGGGAAGCAATCAGGGAGCAAAACAGGTACTGGCATTGAATGATGTTTCTGATGATGTCAAAAAACCAATGAAATTTGGTATGAAATATTTTCAGAACTTCACCGGTAAGCTCAAATTACCGCAAGGTTTTACCGCAGAGTCCATGAGAGTCAAGTTGAAACCCAGTTCAAAGACACTCGAATCGGTAGACGAAATATTTCCCTGGGAAGATTTAACCGCAGGAGATTAGTATGTGGGGCAACAAAAAAATTCGTTCATCCAAAATCGACACATTGATTGGTCAAAGTATTGAGCTCGATGGCGATCTTAATTTCAGCGGCGGCTTACACCTGGATGGCAAGATCAATGGCAATGTATCCTCTGAAAACGGTTCCCAATCGGTGCTGGTGGTCAGCGAGCAGGGCGTGATCAGTGGTGACGTCAGTGTGCCTTATGCCGTGATCAACGGCACCATCAAGGGCAATGTCTATGCCAGTGAAAAACTGGAACTGTCAAACAAGGCCTGCATCACCGGTAACGTGCATTACAACGTACTCGAAATGGCCAGCGGGGCATCCGTGAACGGCAACATGCTTCATGAGAACAAGGAGCGGCATTTGCTCGAACATCATGCCAGGCCGGTCGAATCGCATGAGCAGCCCGAGGTCAGTATCAGCGAAGAAGTCATGGCCAAAGGCTGAGCCAGGTATCCCTAACTTAATAGTTGACTAAATTACTCGGGAAATGCTAATTTAGCGTTATCTAATGTTTAATCCGTTTATTCGGCAGATATCACGATGAGTATTAACGTTTCTTTTACACCCATGCAGCCCAAGGTGGCGGAAAACCCGACGATCGGGTTTTCGGATGCCGCTGCAGAAAAACTCAAGTCATTGATCGCGGAAGAAAAAAATCCGAAGCTGAAACTTCGCGTGTTCGTCAGTGGCGGCGGCTGTTCCGGTTTCCAGTATGGCTTCGAGTTCGATGAGAACGTCAAGGACGATGATATCAGTGTCGAGAAGGCCGGCGTAACCATGGTCATCGATGCGATGAGTGCCCAGTACCTGAGCGGCGCCACGGTCGATTACGAGGAAGGTCTGGAAGGCGCGAGGTTTGTAGTCAACAATCCCAATGCAAGCTCAACCTGTGGCTGCGGGGCTTCGTTTTCGATTTAACAGGCGAATGATGATGGATAATCCGGGGCGGTTTTCACCGCCCTTTTTTATGCCCGGGCCAAAACCCGAAAGCCTGGAGTCTGGTAAGCTATGCAGCTTTTCAGCTGAAGGGCGTTCGTAATGAGTGAGTACTTACCCGGTCTGGCCGGCGTTCCGGCTACCAAGTCGAATATCTCGTCAATCGACGGCGACAAAGGCGTTCTTGCCTATCGCGGTTACGATATTCAGGAGCTTGCAGAAAAAAGTACCTTTGAAGAAACAGCGTTGCTGTTGCTGGACGGTGAATTGCCGAGCAGCGCAGAACTGGAGGACTTTGATCAGCAGCTGCGGGGTGAGCGCAAGATCAAGTACCATATTCGCGAAATCATGCGCAACCTGCCAGCGACCGGCCACCCGATGGAAATGCTGCAAACCGCGGTTTCCAGCCTCGGTATGTTTTACGGGGAAAGCGATGTTCTTACCGAAAGCTACGGCAGCGAAGACCTGTATTACGTCCACAACATGTCGGTAAAGATCATTGCGCGCATGGCCACGATCGTGGCTGCCTGGGAACACGTGCGCAACGGCTATGATCCGATCGAGCCCCGCCACGACCTGACGCACGCCGAGAATTTCATGTACATGCTCACCGGCGTGGAACCCGATCCGTTGACCGCGCGTATCATGGATGCCTGTTTGATCATGCATGCGGAACACACTATCAATGCATCCACCTTCGCCGCCATGGTCTGTGCATCGACTCTGGCTGGCCCTTTCCGGGTCATTTCCGCGGCAATCGGCACGCTGGCGGGGCCGTTGCACGGTGGTGCCAACCAGCGCGTCGTCGAAATGCTGGATGAAATCGGCCGTCCGGAAAACGTCAAGGACTGGCTCGAGATGAAGCAGGAAGAGAAGGAAGTGATCTGGGGTATGGGTCATCGCGAGTATCAAACCAAGGATCCACGCGCGATCATTCTGCAAAAAATGGTCACCGAATGGGCCGACAAAAAAGGTAACCTCAGTCCGATGTTCGAGACCGCGCTGGCGCTGGAAGAAGCCTGCGAAGCAGTGCTCGGGCCCAAAGGCGTCTATCCGAACGTCGATTATTACTCGGGCATCCTGTACTCGGAGATGGGCATACCGCCGGACCAGTTCACCTCGATATTCGCAGTGTCACGCATCGCCGGCTGGATGGCACACTGGCGTGAACAGTTATCTGACAACCGGATCTTCAGGCCAACGCAGATCTACATCGGGCATCCAGCGCGCGATTATGTGCCGGTCGAACAGCGTGGTTAACTGAGAGATTTCCTGAACGCAAAGGCGCGAAGACGCGAAGGACGCAAAGATTTTGTAACTGGCGCTTCCTTGTTGGATTTTGACAGCAAGAATGTAAAGCTGACCTGTCGTTGAACGATCCAGAAACATAACGGTAAGTTGAAATTCGGACTTGCGCCATTGAGATGGCGACCACACAAACAACCTTTGCGCCCTCTGCGTCTTCGCGTCTCTGCGTTGAATATTTTCTCTGTTGAAATCGAAACAGGACCGATCAGTCAGCCGGTTTCGCGAGATCTTCCTCTATGAAACGCAAAACGGCTTCGAGCAGGGCTTCGCGCGGGTAACTGTTCTGGTCGACGAACAGCGAACCGATGGTTGAATGGGTGCGGGCAATTGGCACGGCCAGCGCCCAGTGATCGGCGTTGACGAAACCGAGCAGTGTGCTTCCCGGAATGATCTGATCATAGAACAGGACCTGACTGTCGTTGCGGGCATCGATCCGGCTGAGTTTGTTATAGCTCGATTCGAGCACCGAGGAGATACGTTCGGGCTGGGGATAGGTGACCAGAGAGTAATAGGGGATCTCAGGTGGCAGCGGGTTAGCCGCCAGCCAGGCTTTGCGTATTGCAGGGCGCAGGCTTTCTACTGCGCCACCGTCACCATCGACACACTCTGCATCTGGCCAGTTTTTCAGCAGGCCAAGCTGTGACTGGGTTGCATCGTTAGCCAGTGGGGAGCCGCCAATGGTGCCGGCCGCACTGACGACGGCAGCGATATGCTGTCGAATCTCCGGATAGCTGACGACGGCCTCAAGAATATCCGGCGCGCCCTTCGAATAGCCAATCAGTACAATGTTGGGTTCGGCATCGGCAAATTCCATCGCCATGATAGCGTCACGTATCTGGGCAGCGTTGCTGGACGAGCTCGACAGGCCGCCCACCTTCATAATGATTTCGTCATAACCGAACTGTTTTACATGGTCTAGTGTTGACTGTTGAAGGTCGAGCCAGTTGGCGAAACAGTCCCAGCCAATGCCGGGTACGATTACTGCCACAAGGCCTCGCTTTGACTGGCCAAGTTTTACATCCTCTCCCTTTGCTTTCGGTTCGATTCCGACGCGTGTCAGGGCTTCGTCGCAGGGGCGATAGTCCGGTAGTGTCTGGCCGCGGGTTTCCAGTATGGAACAATAGATCTCGCGGAAACGCCCACGTTTGTCGATAACGCCAGCCTGGGAGACGGGTACCAGCACGAAAGGCGGTGTGTCTTCGGTGTACGGTTCGAGTGGTGTTGTGGCGCAGCCGTTGAAGATGATGCTTGCTGCGACTAACACAGCCGGTAGCAGACGGTGATGGGTTCTGAACGCGGTAACCGGGCGCCTACTTGCCGTCATTCTCAATTTCCCTGACGACATCAGCTTCGCGCAGCTCGAGTGCTGGGTGCCAGTCCAGCACCTCTGTGTCAGACAATGACAGCGGCCGTGTCGTTAGAAACAGCACCACACGCAGACCATCGGTTTGATAACGGGTACCGCCCAGACTGTCACGAAACTCGTCAGCTCGCGTTTCGCCGACGCCGTCGATAAAGGCGAGTTTTTCCAGCCCGCTTGAATACAGCATGTCCTGGATCAGTATATTTCTGACTTCATCGACATTGGGATTCAGAACCAGCTTTTTTTCCTTTGCTTCCACTTCTTCCTCGGTTTGATGCAATCGCCAGCCGATGGGACGACCCGCCTGAGCCAGCATCACAGCCTCGCCCCGGTAGCGAAATGGCGCCACCCACATTCGC
>CP070838.1:1958049-1987265 GCA_020341835.1 Thiotrichales bacterium
CTGTGTGAAAACCAGAATCTGAGAGCCCCAAAAGAGCCCCGTTCGCTAGAGCGGGGCTTTCCTTTTTTGGTCTCTTTGAGCGAGGGTAACTCGGCTATCGTAATGCAGCGAGGAGTTTCGGAACGCCTGCTTGGTTAATCATCCGGTTTAAGTTGTAACTCAATATACCCAAGCTCATTTCCGACTGCGCACCATCCATGCCCCAACAGAGGAACCGCCGGAGGCCCATAAGCTGTTTGATAATGGCAAAGGGTCGTTCGACGATCGCCATGCGTTTCCGCATGAGGCCAGGATTTTGTTGTAATCGGGCATCACAGCGCTCAAAGGACGCTTCATGGAGATGACGACTCACCCACCGTTGCCTGGCATTCGTACATTGCGTTTTAAGTTTGCAAGTATGGCAGCCTTCGCGGGTATACATACGCCGTTTCTCTTTCCGGTTGATGGTCTTGTACGTCAGGCGTTCACCCGCTGGGCAGACGTATTCATCTCGATCAGCGTCATATCGGAAGGCTTCCTTGGGGTACAGTCCGGTGAGATCGTTGATGCTTCGGCGGGTGGGTAATGTCACCGTGATAGCGTCTGCCTCACACGCTGCCAGTTGTTCACCGTTGGAATAACCGGCATCTGCCAGCACCTGGAGTGATTCCATCCTGAGTGCAACTTTGGCTTGCTGTGCCATGGGGTAGAGTTGGCAACGGTCATCGCTGTCATCCGTCACATCGTGATACACGATCAAACCGGTCTCGGCATCCACGGCACTTTGGACGTTATAACCAACAATCATGCCCTCACGGCCGGAGCGCAGGAGCTTGGCTTCTGGTTCAGTTGCACAGGCTTGATTACGCCCGTATGCCGCCATCTGTGCCGCTAACTTATCCAGCGTTTCTTTCTGGTGCTGCAGCCGCTTCAGGGCGTTTTTGACAGCGGTTTCGTCTAACTCTGCGGCTGATACCTCGGCGTCGACGCAATCCAGTTGTTGCAGATAGTGTTCAATTTGCTGATCAAGGTGCTGTTGCTGCTCAGTTAGTTGTGAGCGCCGGGTCACGCTGTCTTTGCTCGCAGCTGACTTGAACTTGCTGCCGTCAATCCCAACCAGTTGCCCCGTTAATAACTCGGCCTGTTGGCAGAACCGGATAAAGGCGCGGCAGGTATTGCGAATGGCCTGGCTATTATCCTTCCGAAAATCGGCAATCGTCTTGAAGTCTGGTGTCAGACGCCGCAAGAGCCACAGCAACTCTAGATTGCGGTGACATTCCTTCTCCAGGCGGCGGCTGGAGCGTATCTGGTTCAGGTAGCCGTAAATGTAAAGCTTCAGCAGGTCGCCGGGGTGGTACGGTTTACGCCCGGTGTCACGGGTTTCTGCCTTGTTGAAACCCAGTGCCTTCACGTCCAGTGAATCCACAAAAGCATCCATCACACGGACCGGATGATCGGCAGTTACGTAGTCATCCAGTGTCGGTGGCAACAAAGTTGCCTGGTCTCGTGACTCACCCGTGATATGTCGCATAAAAAATACCCGCATCGAAAGATGCGGGTATTTTGTCAGCTCTTAGGCCGTTTTCACACAGTCTCCTCGGGAGCCGTTTTTATATGTGCTGAATGTCCGCTCCTTTAATCGGGCATCATTGGCAAGCTCCCATGGTTAATGGGGTGTTATCTTAGGTTCGTCACTGTGTGGGTCACGCTCCTTTCCGCAGTCGGTTAGCTAGCTACCACGCTGCATGCATACGTCAGACAGAATGGAGAGCCTCGCTTTTGGGCGCGCTCGAGAGCGCAGCAGACAGTTACGGCTTCATCCAGACATTCGTCCACACGAGGGACGTTCCCGTTGGTTCTACAGATAAGCTACGTCATGTCATATCGCAGCTTCGGTAGAGCCGTGCCGGAAATCGGTGCCATCCAGCCACATTTTGTGCAGAATGACGGCCAGTTTGCGCGCCACCGCAATCATGGCGCAACGATGACCTTTGGTTTTTGCCAGTCGCATCCCCCAGGCTTTAAGTGATGACCATTCAGCCCAGCGCACCACCAGGGAGTGGGCCGCCACATAGAGTGCTGAACGCACATCGGGGTCACCGGCTTTGGAAATGTGGCCGGTATTATCGACTTCGTCTGACTGGAAGCGCCTTGGCGTTAAGCCAAAGTGTGCTGCTACCGTTCTTGAGCGCTTGAAGCGAGCCGGATCATCGACGCCTGCCTTGAACGTCAATGCCGTGATAGGCCCGACACCGGGTGCGGTCATCAGGCGCTGACACACCGAATCTTCACGTGCCATGTCCCTGGCCTGCTTGTCCAGCTTGAGATAGGTCTTATACAGTGCAAGACGAACATCCAGTAACGGTAACAAAGCGCTAGCCAGTACCTCATTGCGCTCGATGATCTCCCTCACGGTGATATCGAAAATGCCATGTTTGAGGGTACCGGGTAGCTTGATGCCTATGATACGAATCAGGCCACGTAGTTCATTCTCCAGATCAACGCACTTTTTCAGTACCGCTTTACGACTGGTGAGCAAGGCGCGGATCAAGTGGCTGTCAAAACTCTTCACGTGCACACGGCTGTACCAGCCGGTGCGCAGGATCTGTGCGATGCCTCGCGCATCGTTCCTGTCGGTCTTGTTACGCATCGCTGACAGCGCTGAATTCACTTGCCTGGCTTCCATGCATATCACGTCGAAGCCGGCAGCTTGCAGGCCGTAGGTCAGGTACTGTGTCAGTGTCCCGGCCTCAAATCCAACGGACTTGATCTCAGGATTGAACTGCTTCAGGCAAGCGATAATCGCCTCAACATCCGAGTCGGCCTTGCCTTCAAATTGGATGGTGCCCTCATCATCGATAATGCAGATAGAGACAGAGCGCAGTGAAACATCTAATGCGGTGTGATAAGCCATGATCTACCCTCCCAGTGGTCGTAAGTTACGAGTTTACTGAGAGCTTGACGGTAACCGTCAGCCCGATTACCTATGCTTTTGGCCGAAGGGAAACGGTCGGCTACTCGAATGCTATTGATTCTCACGTCAAGGCTTTCTATTATCGCTGCCAGAAAAGACACAGATTTAATCTCTGCTGGCGAGTAGATTAAAATTAGACAATTCCGTCTTTATTAAGAATGGTGCCGGAGTTAAAGCCCGGGACATTATTCACCATTTATTGAGAAATACAGACCAGGCGTCGCAGGCACCTAGGAATTTTTTAATTTACAAGATATTTTGGTGATTTTTGATTTTTCACCAGATGGCAACAAACAGCAAAGCCCCCTAATACCTCGACCTACGGGCCGGTATTGATCTAAAGCACCAGATTTCCGGAACGTATCGTTTCTTTTTTGAGATTCATAAGACCTGACAAGTCAGTGAGATCCTTTGCCTTCTGGTTTAGCCGGCAACTACCCGCGAAAACTAACATTCGTATAAAGCTACAACATAAACACGACAGCTATTGCCGTGCCAACTATTGCGAGCAAGCCCGGCGTTATCACCTTTCGCAGCTCCCTCGAACCCATGGCAAGTACGATGCCGCTTTTGACAAGCGTGTTAGAAACTGCAGCCATTACGATTCCCCGCGATGCAGTGTTCAGGTCCAGTTCGCCTGTATCCCGGCTTAGCTCAGCCAGGGACAAGGTTATTGCATCAACGTCTGCCAGGCCGGATACAATACTGGAGACGTAGAGCCCAGTGTTGCCAAAATACATTTTTGCAGTATTGGCGGCCAAAAGAATCAGCGCATAGACCAGACCGAAAGTAAGCGCTGGCCCCAGTTCAAACGGGTTTTTGAATTTGTCTTCTTCTTCCTGCTTTTCCGTGGCCTGACTCCTGTACAGATAAATGCAATACGTCGCACTAACGGCCAGGGCTGCGGTTAACGGGACCCACACAACGCGGAACAACACCGGATTTATTACAGCCACCTCAATCATAACGCGCACGAACATAACGCCCCAGGCGAGGAGGATTGCCATAGCAAACGGCCGCTCCAGTCCTTTTATAGTACGACTACGCTGTGCAAAGCTGAGTGTTACAGCTGTACTTGATGCAAGCCCGCCTAGCAAACCCGTTATTCCCACGCCGCGTCGTGCGCCAATAATCTTGATTAGCAGGTAACCCAGAAAACTGATGCCCGAAATAAAGACAACCATCAACCAGATGTTGTAGGGCACAAGTACATCGAAAGGCGGAGGCCCAAAACTATGTGATGGCAAAACCGGAAGAATTACCAGCGTGATGACTGCGAAGCTCAGAGTGGCATAGACATCCGAATGGGTGATGTTTCTTGCAAGCGTCCTGGTCTGTAATTTAAGTTCCAGCAAAACAGTCGTGGCCACTCCAAGAGCGGCCGCAAGGGCCAGTTCACCCCAGAAACAAAGGGCACCCGCAAGGACCGTAATTACCGCTGCAACCTCAGAGGTCATTCCGATGTTACCCTCACGTGCTGTTGCAGAGTAGGCAATCATGATTAGCCCACCAATAATTACAGCGATGACCGAGAACACCAACGGTGAATCCAAAGACTCAGAAATTAGTGCAGCAACACACCCTAACAGCGCAAGCAAGGCAAATGTTCGGGCACCGCCAAATGATTTTTCTTCTTTTTCAAGTTGCAATTGGGCGTATTCACGCTGCAGTCCTACTAACAGGCCTATCAGCAAGGCCGCGCCAAAACGGTAGAATATTTCTATATTATTAATATCAAGAGTCATCGCTGTCTTGTAGATTTCTATAGAAGCCTGTCACCAAATCTTCAATATCCTGACTATTCCCAAACAGCTTATCAAGAATTCTTTTTTGTGCCCCTCGGGGTCGGACCCACACAAGCGATTGATTACTATAGTTATTGCTGAATGAAAAGCTAGCGTATAAGGCTTAGAAGCACGTTTTGATAACCGAAAAGCCAAGCCTAGAGCCACAACGGTTCGCGAGCGGGAAAAACCACATCCTTATCGCCGCTGCGACAGATTCTATTCGATCTTCTTAGACCAGACATTTTCTACATCAAATGCCCGGTTTAAGCCGTATTCAGGGTATAAATTTTCTACATTCTTCTGGATAATCAGGGTGTTGTGCAGGTCCGACCCCTTACGCCGCTAACCCATGATCAGGTTGACGCGATATTGGGGCGCTAACTTAATCGCCAATAAAAAGCAGCTCTGGCAGGGGCCTGTTTTAATTTTTCTGAATGTCCACCTCTGACCGATTATTCAAGATCGCTTGCCAACTGATACTAATTCTCGTTTCTCCAACTCGTTTTTCTGCCACCCCCATAAGTGGCTGCTTACTGGCATTGTTCTACAATCTGGCGACTGTTTCCTGTTGTTGAACCAGGTCTAACCGTTGCCGGGTACACGCATCCATTTAGATAAAACAAAAAGATTTGCCCCAGACTTCATTTTTTCAGTTTTCTTGGTCACCAGTACTTATCAGTGGTAGCATGCCTTCTGGCAGAATGATCGCCGAAATCAACAACCAGAAAAAATGCAATAGTGAGGGTGAGTAATGCTGAACGTAATACTCGTGCTTATTTCCGCCGGTGTATTGCTGTTCATGTTTCAACCGCGTTTAAGCCAAAGCAGGGCCTGGCAGGCTACGCTTACGCCACTCTCATCCATAATCGGCAGCGGCTTTCTGATCATTGCGCCGTTGCTTGCAAGTGTTGTCGGCATCTATTCTCCGCTGGCGGTCACCGGCATCGTTGTACTTGCCTATGCCATCGGCAGTGTAATCAGGTTCAACATTATTCATGCCGAGCCGCTGATTCATGACAGAGAAACGCATCCCGCAATATATAGAATCGACCTGATCTCCAATGCCGCGTTGTCATTCGCCTATGTAACAGCCGTGGCATTCTATCTTTCCCTGTTATCGTCATTTCTTCTTACGTACATGGGATTGGGTGAATCGCCCAATCTCGAAAGAATTCTCACTACCACCATCATTGTTTTTATCGCAACCACAGGCTTTTTTCGCGGACTCGGCGGACTCGAGAAGCTTGAAGCCTATTCGATGTCATTGCAGCTATCAATTGTTGCGGCATTGTTAATCGGGATCCTGGTATACGACTATAACTATATACAGCATGATCAAGATCTATACTTCAGCATCAAGCACAGAGACTGGTTTACCAAGGTGTGTATTTTATCCGGCATCCTGCTGGTCGTTCAGGGCTTTGAGACATCACGTTTTCTGGGTGAAAAATACAGCGCCAGGATACGCGTGCAAACCATGCGTAGAGCCCAGCTGATTTCGGGCGCGATTTACATCGTTTCCGTTATCGCCTTGCTGCCCATTGTACAGACCCTCGATCTTGAAAATATTCAGATCGCTGAAATCGTTGCCGCTACTGGCCTGGCAGCTGCCGTCCTGCCCCTGATGCTTATAGTAGCGGCGATCATGAGCCAGTTCAGCGCTGCCGTAGCCGATACGGTTGGCGCCGGATGCCTGGCGAGCGAAAGCAGCAGTGGAAAATTGTCAACCAATAAGGGATACCTGTTAGTCTCTTTCCTGGCAATTGTGCTGGTCTGGACCGCCGACCTGCTGGAAATCATCTCTTTCGCTTCGCGAGCCTTTGCAGTCTATTACCTGTTGCAGTGTGTCGTTGCCATTATTGCCAGCCGCCATCATTACACACGATCAGAACGTTTAAACTATCTTGGTCGTTTTGCCATGCTCGGAGGCATTCTGACATATATCGTGATATTTGCGATGCCTGCAAAATAGGTACTGGTTTGAGGCAATCTGTAAACTGACGCAACACTAATGGAGAGAAGATATGAAGATTCTGGTATGCGTTGATCTTTCTGACTCTACAGAAATAATCGTGCGCAAGATCGAGGAGCTTGCCAAATCAGCATCTGCACAGGTCTGGCTTCTTCACAATGCTATTCCCGAACCGGGCCATGTTGAGTTCAAAGTGGATCCACTGGCAGCACGGGAATCACTGGCACAGAAATTTCATAACGAACATCGCCAGATCCAGGCGCTGTCGGACCGTTTGCGCAATACAGGGGTAGACACAACAGCCCTGCTTGTACATGGTTCGACTGTCGAAACCATTCTGCAGGAAGCCTCGGATGTTGATGCAGACATGATTGTTGTGGGCTCGCATGGAAAAGGCGCGATGTATCAGCTACTGCTGGGTAGTGTTAGCAAAGGCGTCCTGCGTAAGTCCAGTTTGCCGGTGCTGGTTATTCCAACTCATAATCGCAAATGATCCCGCAGCGGCGCCACCAACCCGGTCTTCATCGCGCGGCGGCCGTCAGGCAGTAGGGATGCAAGACATATTTCGCGTAGTCAGAATACTTCTTCCTGGCCCTCACGCAATGCCCTGCGTCGTGGGGGCAGTTAAATTCCGGATCAATGTTTTTTATTCTTGCAGTGACTTTCTGTTCGATAAACGGGTCTGCGTAGCTATTACAGTTATTACCTTCATCCCAGGCCCCATCAATGTAGCCTGAGAAATCAAAACGGGCATTGGCTTCCCAGGCCCTGACGATCTTCCGGTTTTTAATCGAAGCAATTATCTGGATTTTGCAGGAAACATATGGCCTGAGGAAATAGTTCGCGACCACGCTTTTTAATGGATCGTCCTGCTTTTTCAAGACCCTGTTCCAGAAACGCCAGCCATTGAAATTGGCGGCCAGATCCGCAAATGAATATATGCCAGTGGTGCTGTACCCGAATTTACCCGATTCCTGCAGCCGCCCCCACTCGAGCGCCCGTTCGACTTCCTGCCCGTCAAAATGCGTGATCTCGAAATAATCCCAGCCTTCCGCAAAAAAATGACCGATCTTGTCCAGCCCGACCAGATGGCCATTGACGTTGACTACATCACTAAGTTCTTTCAGGTTTAGCGAAAACCCCTCCAGATAATCGATATCACGATAAACAGAGTCGTTCAGCGACAAAGAGTAGCTTTGTTTTTCGAGCAAGACGCGTAATTGCCTGTCCAGGTCGTAACCCTTTAACCCCCAGGATGCGGTCAGCGATTGAAACATCGCCCTCCTGAGTTCGGTGTAGAGAGTTTCTTCATCGCAGTATTCATCTTCATCGATATCCATAAACTCATCATGATCGTCAATATATTCCATATGCTGGTTGGCATTACGGATACCCTCACTGATACGCTGATTGAAAATATCGTTAATCACGCTGATGCTGTTGTCGAGTTCCAGGCTTCTCGGGGTAATGCTGTCGATTTCTGCCGCTATTGCAGTCTGAGGAACAAGCAGATGGGTTGCCGCGAGCAGGAAAATCAGAATGCGCATACTGGACAATGCCCTAATTCATCACCGCCCTGAGCAGGTGAATCATGCCTGTACAGGCAGGTATCGAGTATTACAAGTCTCCGGGCGCCGGCTAAAAACATGCCGGAATGACGCATATATGTAATAGCAGCGGAGTTGATTTCCTTTTAAATTCAAATGGTTTTTTGTTTAACCCGAGCGTCGAACTTGTCTTTATTGATAATGAATCGCTCGTGCCGCCCCCTGGAAATAAGATCCACACCATCGTGTGCTTCCACCTTGAAGCTCAGTTTCTTTCCATCGACCGCTATCAGTTCGACATTTGCCGTGACTTCCAGACCCGCTGGTGTCGCTGCTTCATGACTGACATCGATGTGAGTACCAACCGTCTGCTCGTTTGGCCAGTCAATATGTGGCTTCACAGCCATGATACAGGCCCACTCGAGAAAACCGACCATAAAACCCGTGGCAAACACCTCCGGCATGGCCAGGAACTCTTCTGACTCGGGGTACAACGAAGGCACCATCTTGGACGGCGGCACAACAAACTTGTGTTCGTATTTGATGCCTGGCTTGAGTGTTTCTTTCATGGTCTGCTCCGGTTATAAGCTGTTTTTGGGCTGCATCCCGAGGGTAGGTCTATATTACACCAGCTGTCACCCCGCCGTTACAGCGCAGCCGGGCCCGGGTGAGCGCAGCAACCATGATGATGACCAGATGCTGTCTGCTCCGTTACTGCCTACCGATCTAGCGTCAGCAACAGGTTTCCGTATCGATCCACTTTCGCCTGCCAGCCTTTGTCAATCCATGTCGTCGATGTGGTTTCGGTGATCAGGGCCGGACCGTTGATGCACTGGTCAACCTGTAGCGCGTCTCGCACCAGCACCGGAACCGGTTCAGCGTAACCATAAACTGCAGTGTACTGCTCCCCGGATTCGGCCACCGGTTGCCAGAGGGGTAATTCGAATGCGGGCCTTTCGCCGATCAGGCGCAAACGCAGGTTAACCAGCTCGACGTCGATATCCATACGGTGGCCGTACTGCGACTCATGCAGTTCATGAAAAGCATATTCAAGCTCTTCGGGCAAATCCCAGAGCAGATTGAGCGTGTAACTCTGGCCGCTGTATCGAAGGTCCACGCTGTACTGCGACTGCATATCACAGTCACCGGCGATCTCGCGCAGCTCCCGCTCGGCGACTTCGTGCAGCTGCCTGAACTGCTCTTCGATATCAACCGCATTGCAGTCTTTAAGCAGAAGCTTGATGGTCATCGATCGTTCACGGCTGGGCTCTGCTGCGAGCATTCCGAGTGCAGACAGCACGCCGGCATTCACCGGCACCAGTGCATGTTGCATCTGCATGGCATCGGCCAGCGCACAAACGTGCAGCCCACCGGCGCCGCCGAATGACACCAGCGTATAGTCCTTCGGATCCTCACCGCGCTGCACTGACATCACCCGCAACGCGCGCACCATGTGGTCATTGACCACATCGATGATACCGGCTGCTGCCTCGAATGCGTCCATGTCGAGGTCCGCCGCGACCGCCGCGACCACCTGTTCCGACTTCTCCCGGTCGAGTGTCATGCGTCCGCCGAGAAACGCGTCTGGCAAAAGCCTGCCCAGCACAACATTGGCATCAGTCACGGTTGCACGGCTGCCGCCCTTGCAATAACAGGCAGGCCCGGGATCTGCACCTGCGGACTCCGGTCCGACCAGCAGCATGCCTCCGGCATCCACGCTGGCGATGGAACCACCACCGGCACCGATGGTATGCATGTCGACCATCGGCACCGCCAGCGGGTAATCTCCAATATGGCCCTCGGTGGTAAAACCGATTTCCTGATCGATGATCGACACATCTGTCGACGTGCCACCCATATCAAACGACAGCAAGCGGTCAAAGCCGGATCGGGCCGCGGTGAACCGCGCGCCCTTCAAGCCCCCTGCGGGCCCTGACAGCAACAGCTGTACCGGATACCGCCCCGCCTGGTGAGCGCTGGCGGTACCGCCCGAGCTCTGCATCACGGCCAGCCTGCAGCCTGGCGCGTTTTGCTCGAGGCGGCGTAAATACCCCTGCATCAATGGCCCGACATAGGCATTCAGGGTCGTCGTCATCCCACGTTCGTATTCCCCGTACTCGGGCAGGACGTCCGATGAGCGACTGACGAAAACGTGCTCCAAGCCTCGATCGCGCAGCGCCTGTTCGATACGCCGCTCTTCGCTGTCATCGATAAACGAGAACAGCAGGTTGATTGCGACAGATCGGGGCGCGAGCGCTTCAATTTCGGAACAAAGAGCCCGCAGGCCGGCACCGTCCATTGCGGCAATAGCGTCACCTGCCGCGCTCAAGCGCGAATCCACCTCCAGGCAGAGCTCAGGCGGAATCAGAGGCGGTGTTTTTTGCGGCTGCAGGTTATAGAGCTCCGTGCGCGCCTGGCGACCAATCGTGAGCACATCCGCGAGCCCGCGATTGGTAATATAGGCCGTGCGCACACCCTTGCCCTCCAGCACCGCATTGGTCGCAACGGTGGAACCGTGGACCAGTAACAGATCGTGCGTATCAATTCCGAGAGCGGCGACACCCTGCAAAATCGCATGCTCAGGCGCTTCGGGCGTCGACAACACCTTGTGAATCGACAGCTTGCCGCCGTCTTCATCAAATAACAGGAAATCGGTAAAGGTTCCGCCGGTATCTACGCCCAGAAATGCCATCGGAGGATTTTACAGCAGATTTAACAACGAGACGCCCGGGCGCTACGGGCGCAAGCATGAACAAAAAGCATTCGCAGGAGCGGCTTCAGCCGCGAATTCATCACTATGTAATGCGGCTGTTCGCGGCTGAAGCCGCCCCTGCAGCTAAAGGTCGCCTGGTTAATTAAATTTATTTAACTTGCATAGCGCCTGAAATATAGAATAATACCGCGCATGTCTTCACAAGCGCTGATCTCGGTTAACAATCTCACGCGATATTACGGCGATAACTGCGCCGTCAACGACATCAGTTTCGAACTGGCTGCCGGTGATATTCTGGGCTTTCTCGGACCCAACGGCGCCGGCAAGTCAACCACGATGCAAATGCTCAGCGGCAATCTGGCCCCTTCCCGGGGAGAGATATTGATCAACGGCATCGACCTGCTGGACAGACCCGGCGCCGCCAAGTCCGCACTCGGTTACCTGCCCGAAGTCCCGCCTTTGTACAGGGAAATGAATGTCGACGAGTACCTGCGCTACTGCGCGAAACTCAGGCGCATCAGCAAGGCAGGTATCGGAGATGCGATGGAGCTGGCAAAACTGCGCTGCGGCCTGACAGCAGTCGGCAAGCGACTGATCGGCAATCTTTCCAAAGGTTTTCAGCAGCGCGTTGGTATTGCCCAGGCCATCCTGCATTCACCACAGATCATCATCCTGGATGAGCCCACCGTCGGCCTCGATCCGATCCAGATTCGGGAGATCCGTGAACTGATCACCGAACTGGGCGAAAGCCACGGCATTATCCTGTCGACCCATATCCTGCCGGAAGTTGAATCGGTGTGTAATCGTGTGCAGATCATCAATGCGGGTAAACTGGTTTACGCTTCAGACATGAAAGACCTGCTCGAGCAGCATGCAACCGGCCGGTTTGAAATATCGCTGGGCAACCCGCCAGGCGTCGACGAACTTCGCGCGACAGACCTCATCGACAGCGTCGAGCAGCTGGATGCAAACAGTTTTATTGTTCATATAACCAGTACTGCTGACAGGCTCGCCGCTGTTGCCGTCAACAACAACTGGGAATTGCGCAAGCTGGTCGCACATGAGCATTCACTGGAACATATTTTCGTCAATCTTACGCTCGGTGATGAGGAGATTGTATGATAGCCGGTATCGCCTTCCGTGAGTTACGCAGCATGTTCCTGTCACCACTGGCCTGGAGTGTACTTGCAGTCACTCAGCTGATCATTGCATGGTCATTCTTTTCACAAATTGATTTCTTCTTCACCTTACAACCGCAACTGGCAACCATGCCGAGTGCACCGGGAGTAACCGATCTGGTCGTCATGCCCACGTTCGAAATCGCCAGCATAATACTGCTGATGGTGACACCCCTGCTGACCATGCGCTTGCTGAGCGAAGAAAAGCGCAACGGCACCATAGCCCTGTTATTGTCCTCACCGATCAGCATGACTGAGATCGTACTCGGCAAGTTCATTGGAATTGTAATGTTCATGCTGATTTTCATCGCCATGATCAGCCTGATGCCCTTGTCACTAATGGTTGGCACGGAGCTCGACATGGGCAAGTTTGCCGCTGGAATATTCGCCCTTGCCCTGCTGCTGTCCGCATTTGCATCAGCCGGTTTATACATGTCATCGCTGACCGAGAACCCTGTTGTCGCCGCAATAAGTACATTCGGGCTTTTGTTATTGCTATGGATCATCAGTAACAACGCCGGCGAAAGCTCGGGCGCGCTGACCCAGCTATCCTTACTGGGGCACTTTTCACCCATGCTGCGTGGCTTGATTGATACCGCCGACATTGCCTATTTCACGCTCTTCATCGCAACATTCCTGATACTGACAATTCGCCAGATGGACTCGCAACGGCTACAGGGATAAGACGATGATAGTGAACAGATCTTCAAGATTACAGCTGCACCTGCAAAAGATGATCTTTATCATTCTGCTGTTGATCGCAGTCGGTATGCTGGGCTGGCTCAGCAATGAACACTCGTTTCAGTTTGACTGGACCAGTAACAACCGGAATACCCTGGCTCAAAACAGTATTGACTTGCTCAATACGCTCGAACACCCGGTGACGGTTTCCGTGTATGTACAGGATGACGAAACCGTACACGCCGCAATAACTGAAATCCTGCAGCGCTACCAACGGGAAAAGGGCGATTTTCAGTTCAAACTGGTTAACCCTGATGTTGATTTTGAATCAGCACAACGTGATGGCGTAGAGCGCTATGGACAGATCATCATCAAATACAACGACAACAGGGAGATCATCTCGTCTTTGAGCGAGCACACCATCACCAATGCGCTGCTTAGACTGAGTCGGTCAGGCAATCGCAAAGTCGTTTTTCTCAAGGGACATGGCGAGCGCGACGTGTCCGCTGATGACAATACCAGCTTCAGCAAACTTGCCGGCGAGCTCAAAACGAAGGGCTTCACGATCGAGTCAAGCAATCTGCTGCTGTCGGCGTTGCCGACCGATACCGCCGTGCTGGTCCTGGCTGCCCCGGACAGGGAACTGCTTGCCGGTGAACTGGACCATATAATCACTTACGTTAATGACGGCGGCAACCTGTTATGGATGATGGACCCGGGTGATATGAAGGGCACTGACGAGCTGGCAAAATTACTGGGCATCCAGTTTCTTCCCGGCATCATCGTTGATAACAATACCAACCTGCGTAACACCTTGCGTATAGAACATCCTGCCATGGTGCCCGTACTGGACTACGTTTCCCACCCTGTGACAGAAGACATCCAGTACAACACATTGTTTCCGATCAGTCGTGGTGTCGAACAGATTGAGCAGCAGTTCAAGGGTACCGTGATCGCCCAGTCACTGGCCCAAAGCTGGTCTGAAGTCAGCGCACTCAGTAATGAAATCGCCTATGAACCTGACAATGGCGACGTCGAAGGCCCTGTTGGAATCCTGATGGCACTGGAGAGGAGCATTACAGCCAGCGCTGAGACAGACAAGGCCACTCAGCGCATCATCGTCGCCGGAGACAGTGATTTCCTCGCCAACAGTTATATCGGTGCCGGCGCCAACCTTTCGCTGGGATTGAACATGTTTAACTGGCTCGTCGGTGACGATGACCTCATTGCAATCGAAAGCAAAAACGCGCCGGATACCCAGCTGGAACTCACTGATACCGAGATACTCCTGATCGGTTCCGGCTTTTTTATTGTGCTGCCAGCCGGACTGGTTGTAGCCGGCGTTGTTATCTGGCTGCGTCGACGCAATCGCTGAGTCCTGTCATGCGGTCACGCACGTTGCTGAACATTGCGCTGTTCCTGTTTGTCGCATTGCTTGCCGGCTATATCTACATTTCCGCTCAGCAGGAGCAGGAACTATCACAGACACCACCCTTGATCCGGCTTTCGCCTGATCAGGTAACGCATATCGGAATTTGGCACAATCAGCGCCGGATCGAACTGCGCAAGATCGGAGGCCAGTGGCAGATGCTACAGCCCATCAGCATAACCGCTAACGCATTTCGCATAGATACCTTGCTGAATATGCTTGAAACACGCAGCCACGCGTCCTACCCGGTCAGTGAACTCGAACTGGATAAATACGGTTTGTCCGAGGTCCACACATCGATAAGTTTCAACGACGAAACCATCGGGTTCGGCATTGTCAATCCGATCAACAACTATCGCTATGTTCGTGCCGGCGACTCTGTCCACTTGATAGATGATCATTTCTACCCGCTACTCAGCTCACAAACCGGAACACTGGTAGCACGCGAACTGATAAGCGGCGATGCGGAGATTGTAAAACTGGAACTGCCGGACCATACCCTTTACCGGGATGCCGATAACAAATGGCAAAGTGACGGGAATGTCGGCCCGGATGCGATAAACGATACGCTGTACCACTGGCGCAAGAGCCAGGCATTTGGCGTGCATAACTACATGCCGCGCGACTCGCTGGGTGACATCAAGGTCTACCTGGCCGAAAAATCAGAGCCACTACACTTCAGCGTCACCGACACCGACCCCTGGCTGATCATCGCCCGCCCCGAGCGGGATATCGAATACCACTTCAACCTTGAATTCTACAAGCGATTATTAAAGCCCGGGAGCAATGTTGAACCCGCCGGGGAAATGGACGAGTAATTTCCCGGTGGACTATTTATAATACCCGCACCTTGAACGTATCGGGCACCGCATATGGCGACAGTAAGCAGATTTGGCTGGGACTCCTTTATCATCCGGTTTATTTTCGCGACCGTTGTTGTTTTCGCAACCTATAATCCAGAAGGCGTTTCCTACTATGACTGGATAAAGGACGAATTCCCCACCTTTACCGTTTACCAGGGCTTTGTCGGCGTCCTCCTGATCATCGGCTGGATCATTCTGATCCGCGCAACCCTTGGCTCGCTCGGCGCCATCGGCATCATTCTCGCGGTCGCGTTTTTCGGCCTGCTGATCTGGCTCATTTTCGATGTCTTCAACATACCGACTGACAGCGCCCGCGTGGTCACTTACATTATCCAGATTATGATCATCTGCGTGCTGAGTATCGGCGTATCCTGGTCGCACATCCGCAGGCGCATCAGCGGCCAGGTCGACACCGACGAAATCGACCGCGAGCTGTAACAGCCAGACGCTTTCACACAGTATGCCTGAACTACCAGAGGTCGAAACGACCCGGCGTGGTATCGAACCGCACATCACGCAGCACACGATCAGGGACATAAACGTCAGGCAACGTGCCTTGCGCTGGCCGGTGCCGTTGCAGCTCCGACGGAACGCCCGTAACCGCAAAATCCTCGCGGTCGAGCGCCGCGGCAAATACCTGCTGCTCCGGCTCGACAACGGCACCATCATTATTCACCTTGGAATGTCCGGCAGCTTGCGCATCTGTTCTTCAGACGCACCCGCTGACAAGCATGACCACGTCGATTTTGTGTTTGACGCGCAAAAAATTCTGCGCCTGCGTGACCCGCGCAAATTCGGTGCGGTACTGTGGACTGCCGATCAGCCGGAAAAACACAAACTGCTCGCCTCGCTCGGCCCCGAACCGCTGCAGGACGATTTCACCGGTGAATACCTGCATCGACACACCCGCAAGCGCACCGCAGCCATCAAATCGGTCATCATGAACAGCCGGATCGTTGTCGGTGTCGGCAATATCTACGCCTGCGAATCCCTGTTTCTGGCCGGCATCAATCCGAAACGCAAAGCCGGATCACTGTCACTGGCACGCTGCGAGCGACTGGTTGCCGCGATCAAACAGGTACTGGCTGACTCGATCACCCAGGGTGGCACAACCTTGCGCGACTTCATTCGCGAGAACGGCCAGCCCGGCTACTTCGCGCAAAAGCTGTTCGTCTATGGCAAAGCCGGCGAACCCTGTGCGCATTGCGGCAATCCGATCAAACAGATCACCCAGCAACAGCGCTCGACGTTTTACTGCACACAATGCCAGAGATGATTTTTGCCTCGGAGACACAGAGAACGCGGAGAATTTAAAATGCAAAAACCTCTGTGTGCTCTGTGTCTCTGTGGCCAATTCATTCAAGCGATTGATATAATGCCGCAACACTATTAAAGGTAAGGTTCATGACTTCCATCGGTACCCCGCTTTCCCCTGCCGCAACCCGCGTTTTGTTTTGCGGCGGCGGTGAACTTGGCAAGGAAGTCGTGATCGAGCTGCAGCGCCTGGGCGTTGAGGTTATTGTCGTAGACCGCTACGAACATGCACCGGCGATGCAGGTGGCGCACCGCAGCCATGTTATTTCCATGCTGGACGGTGATGCGCTGCGCGAGGTTGTTGAAGCGGAAAAACCGCATTACATCGTACCCGAGATCGAGGCCATCGCAACCGACACCCTGGTCGCACTCGAAGCAGAGGGCTATAACGTAATACCCACAGCCAGGGCCGCACAACTGACCATGAACCGGGAAGGCATCCGCCGGCTGGCTGCAGAAGAACTCGGCATCAAAACCTCAGCTTACCGCTTTGCATCCAGCCGCGATGAATTCGACCAGGCACTGGACGCCATCGGCATACCCTGCGTCGTCAAACCGATCATGAGTTCGTCCGGCAAGGGCCAGAGCACGATCAAACGCACAAGCGACATCGACAAGGCCTGGCACTACGCCCAGGAAGGCGGCAGAACCGGCGCAGGCAAGGTCATCATCGAGGGCTTTGTCGAATTCGATTATGAGATCACGCAGCTGACGGTACGTCACGCCAACGGCACCAGCTTCTGCGAACCGGTCGGCCATATACAGGTTGATGGCGATTACCGCCAGTCGTGGCAGCCACAGCCGATGTCAGACACCGCACTGCAAAAAGCGCGTGAGATCGCTGAAAAGATTACGACCGCACTGGGAGGCCGCGGCATTTTCGGCGTCGAACTGTTCATCAAGGATGACGACGTCATCTTCAGCGAAGTGTCTCCCCGGCCTCACGACACCGGCATGGTCACAATGATTTCACAGGACCTGTCACAGTTCGCCTTGCATGCCAGAGCCATACTGGGCTTGCCGATACCCAACATCCATTTTCACGGCCCAAGCGCCAGCAGCGTGATCCTGGTGCAGGGCAACACCAAACAGGCACGTTTCGACAATCTCGACCGGGCACTGGCCCAGGAAAATACCCAGCTGCGCCTGTTCGGCAAACCCGAAGTCAGCGGCCAGCGTCGCATGGGCGTAGTGTTGGCGCGCGGTGATAACGTTGAAGAAGCCCGAAACAGGGCTATCACCGGCTCCGGCGCTGTGCAGATCCGGCTATAAATCATCGAGGGGAACACCGCGTTGAAAAAAACTATTTCGATCCTTTCATTCATTTTTTTTGTCGCAGGCTGTGCGTATACAGGGCAATCAGACGACAAGCCACTACTCGACACACGCTGGAACCTGAGCGAGATGTTCCACCAGCAAATGAAGTACACGGGCACGAAAATACCGCATCTGCAGTTTGAAGCAGAACGCGTAACCGGCAACGATGGCTGTAATAATTTCTTCGGACCTTACAAGCTGGAAGGTGACAGGCTCAGCTTTGGCCTGCTCGCATCGACACGCATGGCCTGCCCGGATATTCAGGGCTTTGAAATCATATTCAACAAAATGCTGATCACGGTAACGCAGTTCCGCATCACGGGTGACAGGCTTGATCTGTATGCCGGTGACGAACTGCTTGCCAGCTTCATCGCCGGCGAAAAGAGTTAGGGTATTTACTCTCGCAAAGGCGCCAAGCTCGCAAAGCCGATCTAGTCCTTACAACCCTAGCGAGCTTGGCGTCTTTGCGAGAAATTATGCTTGTATGGGTTTACTGCCCAAACAGGGACTTTTTGATACCTTCCTAGAAAGTGTAATCCAGCGAAACGGTCGTGGTGCGATCGTAGTTGTCGTTCCCCACCGGAACAACATCAAGATACCTGACTTCATATTGCAGTCGCAATGACAGGTCTTCGTAAATGCTGGTTCTGAGTGCCGTGATCGAACGCCATTCGTCCTGCAGCTCACCGAAGTCGCCGATCAGGTCCTGGGTGAATTCAGAATAACTCGAGATCGTCCATTTATACTTGCCCGCAAGGCGCAGCAGCGCCTCGTCTTCACGCGGTTGGCCGTCAGGTTTGAAATTCCTGTAACCGGGACCGATTTCACCGTCGAGCTCATGCTTTTCGGTCTTGATAATTTTTCGACCATAACCGATGCTGAGTTTGGCCTGGTATTCGAAACCGCTGAACCTGTCGTCCTCGTAACTGAAGTTACCGTACAGGTAATCGCGTTCCCTGAACTTGTAGTTCGACTGTGCGCCGAACCGCAGCCTGTCGGCGGTCGTGACATCGTCGGTACTGGCATTGAGGGTGTCGAAATGGCCTTCGTGCTTCCACTTCTCGATCTCGTAAATCACATCAGCCTTGAATACCAGGGTTTCGGTATTGGTATTACCCGAGGTATTAACGTAGCCAAGACCGAGTGTCGCGGTCCATGGCGACTCCTTTTCCTTTTTTTCCTGCTCTTCGGCTGCCATCGTGTTTGACACTGCCAGCGCCAGCATAGTGCCGGTCAAAAAAACATGCTTGTACATTACTGCAGTCCTTTCTGTTATTCTGATTTCTCGATATGTATGTCCATCTGCGGGAACGGGATGGAGATGCCGTTTTCATCGAACGAGAGCTTGATCTTTTCATTCAGATCGAAATACACCGACCAGTAATCCGAGCTCTTGACCCACGGGCGCACATTGAAATTGACGCTGCTGTCAGCCAGTTCGCCGACTGCGATCAGCGGTTCCGGATCTTTCAGGATGCGCTCATCCGCGGCAATGATTCCGGCGATGATGTCTTTGGCCTTGCGTATGTCATCGCCATAGCCGATGCCAAACACCATATCGACCCGACGTGTATCACGCTTTGAGTAATTGGTAATAATGCCACCGAAGATCTGGCCGTTCGGCACAATGACTTCCTTGTTATCGCCGGTGCGCATCTTGGTGGTGAAGATATTGATTTCTTCGACCACACCCATGGTGCCACCGGCTTCGACGAAATCACCGTCAGTAAACGGCCGGAATATGATTAACATCACGCCCGAAGCCAGGTTCTGCAACGAACCCTGCAATGCCAGGCCGACAGCCAGACCGGCAGCACCGATCAGGGCGATCAGGGACGTGGTATTTACCCCGAGCTGGTCCAGTGCAGCAATCACAACAAACAGCAACAGTATGGACTTGATGATCGAGCCAACAAAATTGACCAGAATCCCATCCATGTGCGCTTTGCCCATCAGCGTCTTGGCCAGATTGGTGATTAAGCTGACCAGATATTTACCGATGATAAAGATCAGTATCGCAAAAATGATATTGAGACCCCAGGGAATCACGTAGGTATCAATCAATGCGGGTATATCGATGCTGGACACATCGAGCTTGTCGAGTTCTAACTCATCCATAACCAGTCCCCCAAATTCAAGTTGGTCGCGTGAACGCTTCACGCGTTGTGTCAGGCGAAAGTCGCCGATGATGTTATCATATTCCCGCCGATAAACACCGATGGCGGCCAATAATTTGACCAGGGTTCACATAGTTACCGACGACATCACCACGCTGGCTGTGGATGCCATCGTCAATGCCGCCAACACTTCGCTGCTGGGTGGCGGCGGGGTTGACGGCGCCATCCACCGCGCCGCCGGAGCCGAATTGCTGGCTGAATGCAGAACACTGAATGGCTGCGCAACCGGCGACGCCAAAATTACCGCGGGCTACAACCTGCCTGCCCGGCACGTGATCCATACCGTCGGGCCTGTCTGGCAAGGTGGCGACAGCAACGAGCCGGCCCTGCTCGCCAGCTGCTACCAGCGCAGCATGCAGGTGGCGCACGAGAACGATGTCCACAGCATTGCATTTCCCGCGATCAGTTGCGGGGTGTATGGATATCCTGTGGATCAGGCAGCAGAAATTGCGGTCAATACGGTTATGTCAGAGGCAGAAAAATACCCGAATATCGACGATGTGTATTTTGTCTGCTTTGGTGATGCGGTATATTCCGCATATAAAGCGGCGTACAGCGCCCGTCGATAAATCGGCTTATCCGCAACAGGCGCATGGAATAACAAACGCGGGACTGTGCAAGGATAAAACCATAACAACCGGGAGGCAGCATGGCTACAATCACAATCGAAGGTAACGAAATCCATACCGTTGGCGAATTACCCGCCGTTGGTTCAGATGCACCGGCATTCACCCTGACCAATGCCGAGATGGGCGATACATCGCTGGCGGACTATGCAGGCAAGCGTGTCATTCTGAACATCTTTGTCGCGATCGACACCGGCATCTGCGCCGAATCAACACGGCGATTCAATGCCGCAGCCGGCTCACTGGATAATACCGTGGTCCTGTGTATCTCGGCCGACCTGCCGCCAACACTCGCAAGATTCTGCGGCGCCGAAAATCTGGACAATGTGGTAACGCTATCGACGTTCAGGAGCCCCGAGTTCGGACAGGACTATGGACTCACGGTCGCGGACGGGCCGATCCGGGGACTCAACGCGCGCTCAGTGATCATCATCGACGAGAATGGCAAGGTCGTTTACACCGAACAGGTCCCTGAAATTGCGCAGGAACCGGATTACGATGCGGCGCTGACCAAAGTCTAGCACCGCGCCGTTTCATGGCAACAAAAACACAATAAAAACAATAAATTACATCATAGTGCATCTTCTGCAAGCGCAGAATACTTGTACTACAATGATATTGTCATGATTTCAATAAAATCCGCACCTTACGAGCGCCGCAGCGCTCACCGTTATAAGGTCAAGCTTCCGGTTGAACTGATACTGGAAGACGGTACCGTATTACCTGTTGAAGCGACTGACATTTCAAGCAAGGGCCTTCAATTCAGCTGTGACAGCTGGGTCGCAGACGAAATCGAGCCCCGCGGCATCCAGAATCACCCGCTCGACCAGATCCGCCTCAAGGCTGTGACGGATTTTCCAGGTATGGATAAATACAATTCACGATTGTACGCGCGCTGCCGGATTATCGTCGCAAGGCGCCTGTCTCAGGATGAATACGTGCTAGGTATCGAGTTCATTGATTTCGAAAATGGCAGTGACCGTTTGCTGGAAAAATTCATCCGCGAGTGCGAACAGAAATACCGGCACAAGGCCACACCCTCCGGCTGAGTAGTCCGTATCCGTAACCCGCAATTCTTGCCAGGATCACGCGAGCAGGCGCAGGATAAACGACAGGCTTTTGCCCAGAAAATTGCAGAAACCTTTGTGGACCTGGCGCCTGGGCGAGAAGTCATCAAAGTGTATTTACTCTCGCAAAGAAATCTTAAATCCGTTGAATTAAAACAAAAACACCAAAAACCTCTGCGGGCTCAGCGTCTCAGCGAGATACCACTATTTTGACTCTCGCAGAGGCGCAGGGCTCGCGGGGAAAGCCAGAGCGCTATTGATCTGAACACATCCCCTAAAAACCTTGGCGTGCTTTGCGCCCTGGCGAGAGGTTATCAAAAGGTTTTACGTTCGCCAGGGCGCAATGCCTTATCGGTATTCGACGCAACCTGGTGAGAAATGCGGGTTATAGCCTTATGGCAGATTGGTGGAACCCATCAGATCGCGGTCGATCTCGCGTGCCGCTTCGCGGCCTTCATTGATACCCCAGACCACGAGTGACTGGCCACGACGACAGTCTCCTGCCGCATACACACCCTTGACGCTGGTAGCATACTTGCCGTACTCGGCACGGTAATTTGAACGGTCATCATATTCGATGCCGACAGGATTACTGACGTAGTGCTCGGGGCCGAGGAAGCCCATCGACAACAGCACCAGGTCGGCCTCCCAGGTTTTCTCGGAACCGGCGACTTCTTCCATGTTCCATTTGCCATCAACCCGTGTCCAGTTGGCTTCGACCGTCTTGACCGCTTTGACATTGCCCTGGTCATCACCGATAAATTCCTTCGTCAGAATACAGTACTGGCGCGGATCGCTTCCAAAACGCTCGATACCTTCCTCGTGACCATAGTCCACCCGGTGAATGACCGGCCATAACGGCCAGGGATTGTCTTCGGCTCGCTCTTCCGGTGACTGCGGCAGCAACTCGAAATTGACCAGGGATTTACAGCCATGCCGTATCGAAGTACCGATGCAGTCGGTACCGGTATCGCCACCACCGATGACGATAACCTGCTTGTCCCGGGCCGAAATGTAGTTGCCGTCCGCCAGGTTGGAGTCGAGCAGACTGCGGGTATTGGCCGTCAGAAACTCCATTGCGAAATGGATGCCGTTGAACTCACGTCCCGGTACGTCCAGATTGCGTGGTTGGGTAGCACCGGTCGCGAACAACACCGCATCGTTCTCCTTGACCAGATCATTGACGTCAACGGCATTGTCCCCGCTGCCACCGACATCTGCATTGGTGACAAACTCGATACCTTCGGCATGCATCAGGTCAACCCGCCGCTGGACGATATCCTTGCCCAGCTTCATGTTTGGTATGCCGTACATCAGCAGGCCACCGACGCGGTCGGCACGCTCGTAAACGGTCACGTTGTGCCCCGCCTTGTTCAACTGGGCCGCAGCAGCAAGCCCCGCGGGACCCGAGCCGATTACTGCAACGGTTTTGCCGGTTCTGTGTTCAGGAACAGCGGGCTGCACCCAGCCCTGCTCGAAACCATGATCGATAATGGCATGTTCGATATTCTTGATCGTTACCGCCGGATTGGTAATACCCAGCACACAGGCCCCTTCGCAGGGCGCGGGGCAGACACGGCCGGTGAACTCGGGAAAGTTATTGGTTTTGTGCAAACGGTTCAGCGCCCGCTCCCACTGGCCGGTATAGACCAGGTGATTCCACTCCGGGATCAGGTTGTTAACCGGACAACCGTTGGCCGACATGCAAAACGGTACGCCACAATCCATGCAGCGCGCGCCCTGGGTCTGGAGATGATCGGCATCGTGCGTACCGGTGAAAATTTCACCGTAATCTGAAAGGCGCACCGTAACCTCGCGATAAGGCGCTGTCTTGCGCTCAAACTCTTTGAAACCCGTTGGCTTACCCATGCTCTACTTCTTCACTCTGTTTCTGTTCTTTTCTATCAATTAGATACCGGCGTTACGCGACGGCCTGTTCCTGCTGCTTCTTCATTTCCATCAGCACACGCTTGTAATCGGTCGGCATGACCTTGACGAACTGGCTCAGCGCCTTGTCCCAGTCCTCCACCAGGCTCCTGGCAACGGCGGAACCGGTCAGCTTGAAGTGCTTGTCGACCAGTTCCTTCAGTTCAGCAATGTCCTCCTCGGCCTCCACGGCTTCGAGTTCGACCATGCCGGGGTTGCACTTCGCGGCAAATTCACCGTTGCGATCCCAGACATAGGCGATGCCGCCGCTCATACCGGCTGCGAAGTTGCGCCCGGTATTACCAAGCACCACCACCCGGCCGCCGGTCATGTATTCACAACCGTGATCGCCAACGCCTTCGACAACCGCGCGTGCGCCGCTGTTACGTACGCAGAAGCGTTCGGCCGCAACACCGCGGAAGAAAGCCTCGCCGCTGGTTGCACCGTACAGCACGGTGTTGCCGATCAGAATATTCTCTTCGGCAACAAAGGTGCTGTTGCCCGGTGGATAGATCACGATTCGGCCACCGGAGAGCCCCTTGCCGACGTAATCATTGGCATCGCCTTCGAGCTCGATGGTCACGCCTTCATACAGGAAGGCGCCCAGACTCTGGCCGGCAGACCCGTTCAGCTTGATGTGCACCGTGTCCTGCGGCAGCGGTTTGCCCTGGTGCGCCTTGGCCAGCTCATGCGACAGCATGGTACCGACGACGCGATTGATATTGACCACCGGCAGATCGATCGACACCTTGTCGCCTTTCTGTATCGCCGGCTGCGCCAGTTTGATCAGCTTGTGGTCCAGCGCCGCGTCGAGACCGTGATCCTGATCGATCATGCAGTACATGCCCGCCTCTTCGTGCGGCTTCGGCGCCGGCGTCAGTATCGCGCTCAGGTCGATACCCTTCATCTTCCAGTGATCGATCGCAGTATCCGCCTCGAGCACATCGACCCGACCGATCATGTCATTCACCGTGCGGAAACCCATTTGCGCCATGTACTCGCGCATCTCCTCGGCGACCATGAACAGGTAATTGACGACGTGCTCGGGCTTGCCGTTGAACTTCTTGCGCAACTCGGGATCCTGTGTCGCGATGCCGACCGGGCAGGTATTCAGATGGCACTTGCGCATCATGATGCAGCCCAGCGTAATCAGCGGTGCGGTCGAAAAGCCGAATTCCTCGGCACCGAGCAGCGCGGCAATGGTAATGTCGCGGCCGGTCTTGAGCTGACCGTCGGTCTGCACCACCACGCGCGAACGCAGGTCGTTCATCAACAGCGTCTGGTGGGTTTCGGCGACACCCAGCTCCCACGGCAGACCGGCATGTTTGACCGACGTCAGTGGCGAAGCACCGGTACCGCCATCGTGTCCGGCAATCACGATATGATCGGAGAAAGCCTTGGCAACACCCGAGGCAATCGTGCCAACGCCGATTTCGGACACCAGCTTGACGCTGATCCGCGCCGAAGGGTTGGAGTTTTTCAGATCGTGGATCAGCTGCGCCAGGTCCTCGATCGAATAAATATCATGATGCGGCGGCGGACTGATCAGACCCACACCCGGCGTTGAATGACGGATACGGGCAATATTGACGTCGACCTTGCCGCCGGGAAGCTCACCGCCTTCGCCCGGCTTCGCGCCCTGCGCGACCTTGATCTGCAGCTCGTCGGCATTGGTCAGGTACCAGTTGGTGACGCCAAAACGTCCCGATGCCACCTGCTTGATCGCCGAGCGCTTTGAGTCACCGTTCGGCAACGGTGTAAATCGCTCCGGGTCTTCACCGCCTTCGCCGGTATTGGACTTGCCGCCGAGACGATTCATTGCAATCGCCAGCGACTCGTGGCTTTCAGCCGAGATCGAACCGAAGCTCATTGCACCGGTGGCAAAGCGCTTGACGATTTCTTTTGCCGGCTCGACTTCATCGATCGGAATCGGGCCGCCGTTGACCCCTTCCCGGAATTTCAGTAATCCGCGCAGAGTCGCCTTGCGCGTCGCCTCATTGTTGGAGTACTCGGCGAAACGCCTGTAGGCTGCCTGACTGTTGGTGCGCGCGGCCACCTGAAGGTTGGCGATGGTTTCCGGATTCCACATGTGCAATTCACCACCGGAACGCCAGTGGAAATCCCCCGGATTCGGCAACACCGGCAGACGAACGACATCACGGCTCGGATAACCCAGTTCGTGACGACGCAGGGATTCTTCGGCAAGCACATCCAGTTCAACGCCCTTGATACGGCTGGCGGTACCTTTAAAGCAGCGCTCGATGACCTTTTCACCCAGGCCAACGGCTTCAAATATCTGCGCACCCTTGTAGGACTGCAGCGTCGAAATACCGATCTTGGCCATGACCTTGAACATCCCCTTGACGACACCCTTGCGGTAATCGGCGACGATGGAATCGTCGTTGGGGTATTCCTCGGCCGGCAACAGGCCATCGCGCTTGGCCTGGAACAACGCCTCGAAGGCCAGGTAGGGATTGATCGCGTCGGCACCATAACCAATCAGCAGGCAGTGGTGATGTACTTCGCGCGCTTCGCCGGTTTCGACCACGATACCGATGCGTGTACGCAGACGGTTGTAAACCAGGTGATGATGAACCGCGCCAACTGCCAGCAAGCTACTGACCGGCACGAGGTCTTCGCTGATATTGCGGTCAGACAGTACGACCAGGCTGTAGCCGTCATTGATCGCTTCGGTTGCCTGGAAGCAGATATTTTCAAGGCATTTGTCCAGTCCTGCCGGACCTTCTGCCCTGTCATAGGTGATGTCGATCGTCAGGCTGCGCCAGCCGCGATGATTCATATGCTTCAGGGCGGCCAGCTCTTCGTTATCCAGGATCGGGTGCGGCACGCGCAAACGGTGAGCGTGTTGCTCGGTGGTATCGAGCAAGTTGGCTTCCGGTCCGATATAACACTCCAGCGACATCACGACTTCTTCGCGAATTGAATCGATCGCCGGATTGGTCACCTGCGCAAACAGCTGCTTGAAATAATCGTATATCATGCGCGGCTTGTCGGACAGGCAGGCCAGCGCGGTATCGTTACCCATGGAACCGACCGGATCACGCAGCTCCTGCACCAGCGGAATCAGCATGAACTGCATGGTTTCGGTGGTATAACCGAAGGCCTGCATGCGCTGCAACAGGGTCTCGGGATAAAAACCGTGCGGCTCCTTGTTTGGCGACAGGTCCGCCAGCTTGATTTCCTGATTCTTCAGCCATTCGCCGTACGGACGCCGCGATGCGAATTCGGATTTCAGCTCTTCGTCGGGTATCAGCGCACCCTTTTCGAAATCGATCAGGAACATCTTGCCCGGTTGCAGGCGCCCCTTGAACTTGACGTTGGCAGGATCCACTTCGAGCACGCCAACCTCGGATGCCATGATCACGCGGTCGTCATGGGTCAGATAGTATCGGCTCGGACGCAGGCCGTTGCGATCGAGCACGGCACCAATGTATTTGCCATCGGTGAAGGCAATCGAGGCCGGACCGTCCCAGGGCTCCATCAGGGCCGAATTAAAACGGTAGAACGCCTTTTTGGCTTCATCCATATTGATATCGGATTGCCAGGCTTCGGGTACCATCATCATCACTGCTTCCTGCAGGGTACGCCCGGACATCAGCAGGAATTCGAGCACGTTATCGAAGGTGCCCGAATCCGAACAGTCTTTTTCGACGATCGGAAACAGCTTGCTGATTTCGTCGCCAAACAGGTCGGATTCGACCACGCCCTGGCGCGCCGTCATCCAGTTCTTGTTGCCGAGCAAGGTGTTGATTTCACCGTTGTGGCTCATGAAACGGTTGGGCTGGGCCCGGTCCCACGACGGGAAGGTGTTGGTACTGAAACGCGAGTGCACCATGGCCAGGTGCGCGGTGAAATCTTCCGCATGCAAATCGGGATAGAAGGCCATGACCTGGTGCGCCGTCAACATGCCCTTGTAAATGATGACCTTGGTGGATAGCGAGCAGATATAAAACATCTTGCTCTGTTCGAGATTCTCGTCACCACGCAGCGCGTGCGTCGAGCGCTTGCGTATCAGGTACAGCTGGCGCTCGAAAGCATCGCCTTCGATGCCATCACCAGCCTCGATAAACAGCTGCTCCATATAGGGCTGCGACTGCCTTGCCGTCGGACCCACATCAGCCGCATCGGTATCGATGGGCAGTACACGCCAGCCCAGCAGCTGCTGGCCCTGCTCGGCAATGATCTGCTCGACGATTTTCCTGCAGTGCGCCCGCGATTCCTCATTCACCGGAAGAAAAACGTTGCCGGCAGCATAACGCCCCCTGGCAGGCAGTTCGACACCCAGATCCTGGTTCGCGACCCGGTTCAGAAACTCATACGGCAGGCTGGTCAGGATACCGGCGCCGTCGCCAGTATTGGCTTCACAGCCGCAGCCACCACGGTGCACCATGCGCTGCAGGATATGATCCGCATCGAGTACGATCTGGTGACTGGCTTCGCCCTTGATATGAGCCACGAATCCGACACCACAGCTGTCCTTCTCCAGCGCGGGGTCGTAAAGGCCCTGCTTTTCCGGCAAACCATAGCGTATCTGTTGTTCTAGCGTGGAACTCATATTTTTCCCAAAGTTATCTGCACAGCTCACGTAAGTGGCTGATATTATAAGGCTTTCTCAGAATACTGACACCTTGTAGCCGCCGCTCTGATGTCAGCACATTGCGCGGACAAGGCCAGATATTGTAGCGAATGCTCCGGGCAAAGAAAAGAACAGCAAAATCAGGGAAAACCGCTACGTACGGGGCTGAAAGCCGGATCAGCCCAGTATGACTGCAGCCTGGTTATAGCCAATCTCGATCATTTCTTCGGCCCTGTCAAACTCCAGTGTGCCGCAAAGATTCCTCGGAAACTCGATGATGACATCGGGTGGATAGGCCGCCAGTTTCGAGCGCGCAATCGCGCCCTGCATGGCATCGAAAGACTGGTCCGCAATTTCCAGCATACCGAGCTTGCCGTCAGCCAGGTCATCACCCGCGCCCTGAATCGTATCGACAAAACGACTGATCCGGTCCATCAAATCCGGCTCTGCCTCGACATGCGTTTCCGCATGACCGGTCGTTGCCAGCTGCTTATCGACAGGACCACCCAGGTTGACGGCCAGCTTGATCGCGGTGTTATCACTGAAAGTCGGTGCGATCGGCACCGGGTTCAGAATCCCCCCGTCCAGTAGCTCAACACCGTTATAGCTGGCCGGCGTAAAAAAGAACGGCAGCGAGATCGATGCACGGATGGCGTCAAACAGGGGGCCGTCATTCAACCAGACTTCTTTCTCGTTGACGATATCCGATGCCACGGCGGTATAGGTCATCGGCAATTCCTCGATTAACTGATCGCCAACCAGTTCCTTCAGCGTGTTGATAATCTTCTCGCCCTTGACCATGCCTGATGCACCAAAGCTGATATCCAGCAACTTGAGCATGTCGGTCCGGGTGATCGCCCTGACCCATTCGGTGAAGATATCCAGCTTGCCGGCGGCATAGACACCGCCGACGAGCGCACCCATCGAACAGCCGGAAATCGACTGGATATCGTAGCCGTTGCGTTCCAGCCACTGGATGATACCGACATGCGCCAGCCCGCGTGCACCGCCGCTGCCCAGAATCAGCGAAACCGTTTTCTCAGTCGTGTCCATCGTTCGCCACCTGATA
>CP070838.1:1987365-1999134 GCA_020341835.1 Thiotrichales bacterium
GGGGCACGTTTGACTTCACCACGCTGAAGGCCGAAGGCGGTCCCTGTGACGGCGAGTACTACGGCATGCCGTGGCCCTGCTGGGGTAACCCGGAGATGAATCACCCGGGAACGCCAAACCTGTACGATACCAGCAAAAAGGTGGCCGACGGCGGCCTCACTTTCCGGGCCAGGTTCGGTGTCGAACGCAATGGCGTCAACCTGCTGGCCGAAAATTCCTACTCCAGGGGCTCCGAGATCAAGGACGGCTACCCCGAGTTCAGCGACAAGGTGCTGAAGAAACTGGGCTGGTGGGACGACCTGACCGCAGAGGAAAAACAGGCGGCCGAGGGCAAGAACTGGAAAACGGACCTGTCGGGCGGGATCCAGCGTGTCGCCATCAAGCACGGCTGTGCACCCTTCGGTAATGCGAAAGCGCGGGCGGTTGTCTGGACCTTCCCGGATCCGGTACCGATACATCGCGAGCCACTGTACACCAGCCGCCGTGATCTGGTCGAAAAATATCCTACGTACGAGGACCGCAAGTCCTTCTGGCGTCTGCCGACACGCTACGGTTCCATCCAGGCGAAAGATTACTCGCAGGATTATCCGATTATTCTGACATCCGGACGCCTGGTCGAGTATGAAGGTGGTGGTGATGAGAGCCGCTCGAATCCATGGCTGGCGGAATTGCAGCAGCACATGTTCGTGGAAATGAATCCGCGCGATGCAAATAACACCGGAGTTAGAGACGGAGATGATGTCTGGGTAGAAGGTGCCGAGGGAGCGCGGGTCAAAGTCAGGGTGCTGGTAACCCGGCGCGTCGATCCCGGCGTTGCGTTCATGCCTTTCCACTTCGGCGGTCATCTCGAAGGCAAGGACCTCAGACACAAATACCCGGAAGGGGCAGACCCGTACGTGCTCGGCGAGGCTGCCAACACGGCGATGTCCTACGGTTATGACTCAGTGACACAGATGCAGGAATCGAAATGCAGCCTGTGCCGGATCACCAAGGCTTAAAGGCAGGAGATTACAATGGCACGTATGAAATTTTATTGTGATGCTGAACGTTGCATCGAATGCAATGGCTGTGTAACGGCTTGCAAGAACGAAAACGAAGTTCCCTGGGGTGTTAACCGCCGGCGGGTGGTCACGATCAAGGACGGTGAGCCGGGTGAACGATCGTTATCGGTAGCCTGTATGCATTGTTCGGATGCGCCCTGTGCAGCGGTATGTCCGGTTGACTGCTTCTATACCACGAATGACGGCATCGTCCTTCACGACAAGGATATCTGCATAGGCTGCGGTTACTGCTTCTATGCCTGCCCCTTTGGTGCGCCGCAGTTCCCGAGCGACGCTGCCTTTGCTTCACGCGGCAAAATGGACAAGTGCACCTTCTGCGCAGGCGGCCCGCAAGTGACGCACAGCAGTGAGGAATACACCAAGTATGGCGCGAACCGTGTTGCGGAAGGCAAGCTGCCGCTGTGTGCGGAAATGTGTGCTACCAAGGCATTACTCGCCGGGGATGCCGATGTGCTGGCGGACATCTATCGCAAGCGCGTAGTCAATCGTGGTGCGAGCGTGATGAACTGGGGGGTGCAATACAAAAAGGCGGGTATAGACGGTTAACGCTTAATGCAGGATCGCCGCCGCCCCGGTGATGGTCATTCTATGACGGAACATCATCTGACGGCGCTCCGGATTATCGAGACGAGGATCAGTGATGGCGACTGAAAACAGGAATAAGTCAGGTCGGATTCGTAAAATCGTACTGTTCTGCGTGTTCTCCCTGTTGTTTGTCGTGACGGTGCCGCTGATCCCTTACGCGATCGATGCTTACGCAGTGGCCGGTAATAAGGCCAGTGTGGAAAAAGTCGCAGCGCTGGAACATCCTGCGATCAACCTGTGGAACGACGTGCGTCAGCGCAATGGGAGGACGCAGGGTTTGACACAGGTGCAGGGCGTCGATAGCGGCGTGCTGATCAACAAGGCAGGCGAGGACTGGCGCCGCTTCAGGATAGAGCAGCTGGTGCCTTATGGTGCCTGGTTCATGGGCGGTATTTTCGGCGCCATTGTTGTGTATTACCTGCTCAAGGGAACGCAGATGATGCCGGGCGGAAGCACCGGTGTGCGTATTCCACGCACCTCGCTGAACCAGCGTACCGCGCACTGGTTTACCGCCGGCGTTTTCTGGCTGCTCGCGGTAACAGGGCTGATCCTGCTGTACGGCCGCTTCGTGCTGATACCGATACTTGGTCCTGAAGGCTTCGCCGCGACCGCTTCTGCCTGTAAGGAAATGCATAACCTGTTCGGGCCGTTGTTCGTGCTCGCTGTGGTCGCGATGTTCGTGCTGTTTATCAAGGGAAACATGTTTAACTTTGGCGACCTCAAATGGTTCGCCAAAGGCGGCGGCATGTTCGGCGGCCACGTCAGTGCCGGCAAGTTCAATGCCGGGGAAAAAACCTGGTTCTGGCTGGTGATGATCTTTGGCACCGCACTGTGTGTCAGCGGCCTGATTCTGGTTGTGGCGGCATTGGGATTCGGCAGGGAGACCCTGAGCCTTTCGCATATGGTCCACGGTATCTCTGCAGTGCTTCTGATCGCGGTTTCTTTTGGCCACATCTACCTGGGCACCATTGGCGTAGAAGGAACACTGGACAGTATGACCACCGGCTCGGTCGACGCGGCCTGGGCAAAAGCGCACCATGATCAGTGGTATGCAGAAATGACGAATGATTCCGATGCAGTCGAGGCGGCCGATCAGGAACAGGACAGCGGTCTGGTTGAAGGTGGTGTTGCCAAACCGGAGGCAGGCACCTAGCGTTAGTGTTCAGCAACGAATGAACAGGGGTTTTCGACATGTTTGAACAGCTGGTTGATGGTATTTTATGGGATATCGCCCTGGTCGTTTTTTTCGTCGGCATCATCTGGCGTATCATCGATGTGTTACGTCGAGGGAAACGCCAGGATCTGTCGGTACCGCGAAATTCGGGTGTCCCGGGCGCTATTATGGCAAACATACGCGGTTTCTTTCCGCGCAGGGAGATTGCACCGCGTGTTCGCATGAAAGTGATCGCGGGGTACATGTTTCACGTTGGTTTGCTGATCCTGCTGTTTTTCGCCGCGCCGCACATCAAGTTTATTGAAGAGCATATCACCGGGTTCGGCTGGACCGCGATGCCCTACTGGGCATTCCTGGTTAGCGCGCAGGTGGCCTTTGCCGGCCTGATCCTGTTATGGATACACCGCCTGCTGCATCCGGTTACCCAGTTGATATCCCGGCGCGATGATCATATCGGGGCGATACTGGTGTTTCTGGTCATGTTGACCGGGTGCATGGCGCTGGCAGAAATATCGTCCGAACTCAGGGTGTTCCACCGCTTCACCGTGGAACTGTTAATGATCTATTTCCCGTTCAGCGCCCTGATGCACGCCATCATGTTCGTACCCAGCCGTGCCTATTCCGGCGCCATGTTCGGGCGGCGTGGCGTGGACCTGTAATCGAGCGACGATGGACACCGGAGACATGTTATGAGCACACCACTGGAACGCGGCGTCGAAACACTGAAAGCGCAGGTCGATGCACGCGTGGAATCGTATTTTTCCAGCTGCACGGGTTGTGGTGTTTGCGCAGAAGCCTGTCTGTTTTACCTGGAATCCGGTGACCCGCGTTATACACCGATCTATAAAACCGAGCCGCTGCGCAAGGTCTGGAAGAATGAACATACGGTCTGGGGCAAACTCGCAGCCGGTATGGGGCTGAGCAAGCCAATAACCGAGAACGACCTGTCCGACTGGGAAGAGCTGGTATACGACGGCTGCTCGATGTGCAGCCGTTGCAGCATGGTGTGTCCGGTCGGCATCGACATCGCCTACCTGATTCGAAAGGTCAAGGAAGGTCTCGCGGCTGCCGGGTTCGTACCCGAGGGACTGCAGATTGCCGGTGAACGCGCGCTCCAGTTTGGCAGCCCGATGGGATTGACAGAAAAGAGCCTGCGTAATGCGATTGCGGCACTGGAGAAGGAAGAGGGTGTCAGCATTCCGATCGATGTCGAAGGCGCTGAATACCTGTGCATGTTGTCATCTGCCGAGGTTGTCATGTACAGCGAATACATTACTGCGCTGAGCAAGATATTCTCTGCGGCCGGGATCAGCTGGACCTTGAGCAGCAAGTACTTCGAAGCCACCAATACCGGTGTGCAGAAGGGCGATTCCGGCCTGGCCCGGCAGCTGCTCGAGCGTCTGGTCGATGTTGCAACCGAACTCAAGATCAAGACGCTGATCAGCCCTGAATGCGGGCACGCCTATACCACCTTTCGCTGGGACGGGCCCAATATCCTCGGCAGGGAATTTCCGTTCAAGGTCGTGCATATACTGGAACTGCTGGACCAGTTACGCGCCGACGGCAAGCTGAAAATCTCGGGCAGTTTTGACGAGCGCCTGACCTATCATGATCCCTGCAATATCTGCCGGCGCGGCGGCGTACTGGCGCAGCCAAGACACCTGTTAAACCAGTTTGCACCCAATTTCGTCGAAATGGACGAATGCGGGGAAATGAACTGGTGTTGCGGTGGTGGCGGTGGCGTCAGTTCCAACGAGCGCGCAGAACCCTTGCGTCTGAAGGTATTCGATATCAAGAAACGTCAGCTGGACGCGCTGAATGTTTCGACCCTGGTGACCTCCTGTTCCAACTGCCGAACGATGCTGGAAGAGGGCCTGGAGCATAATGAAATGGAGGACATCGAAGTGATTGGCCTCACCGAGTTGCTGGCCGATCATCTGGAGTAAGCGCCATCCGTGAAATCGACAAAAGTATTAATCGAGCAGTGTTCTAGATGAACGTACAGGTTCTGTTTTTTGCGAGTCTGAAAGAACATCTGGGCAAGTCCGAGATGCAACTCGAGTTAGCGACATTGCCATCGGTTGAGTCGTTGTGGAAGTCACTCAGAGCCGGCAAGGATGCGTTGCCGGAGCAGGTTCTGTTTGCGGTCAATCATCAATACGTGCATGCCGATTATCAATTGAAAGAGGGCGATATAGTCGCGTTCTTCCCACCGGTGACCGGTGGCTAGTACGCTGCGTGCGCAGCGTTGTTAACAAAAGGTAAGGATAGATGGACGAAGAAACCTTCAACATGAATGTCCGCAAGTTTCTGAAACGAGTCGGCGTCTCCTCGCAACGGCAGATCGAGAGCGCGATCAGGCAGGCGCTGGCCAACGGGAAAATCGATCAGGACGGGGTGTGCAAGGTATCCATGCAGCTCAGTATCGATTGCGCGGATGAGCCCTTCGTCGTAGAGGGTGAGATCAGCCTGTCCTGACCGTTGATTTATTGGACTGATCAGAGGTCCGTCCACCATTATAATCGGCGAATACCGATCCTCTCGCCAAGGCGTAAAGCACGCCGAGGACCTCAAAAAAACCAATGTTGTTATTCGCGAATAATAACCTCTGCGTACTCTGCGTCTCTGCGAGAGACAATGGTTTTAAATCTCGCAGAGACGCGGGGTTCGCAGGGAAAATAATGAATTATTGTGTTCTGGTAAAAGAATAAAACCCTTGGCGTGCTTTGCGCCTTGGCGAGAAAATAAAAAGATCAAATTACCGTCAGGAAATTTTTCTTAGGAGGGAGCAGATTCTTACGGTAACGGTCCGGTCAAGTCTGAACCGCTGCAGATCACGCCATTAAAGGACACCTGGCTGCGGCATACCAGGCTCTCTATAGATGTTATCGGTCAATGCCCTGTAGGCTGACTCGATGCTGTCGCAGACAAACACTTCCTTGTTCTTGAGGTAGGTCTTGCTCGCCTTGATCGCAGAGCGCGTGTTGTGCTGTTTCCTTGAGACGTAGGCGACTTTTGCAATGCCGTTGCCTTCATCCATCAGCCGCATTTTAGCGTCAGCAGTCAGACTGTAATCGCCGGATTTGACCAGTATCACCAGAAAGGGCGGTGCATAGCAGATCCGCAATGACTCGAGTATCCAGTCAATATCGGCCAGCGTAACCTCATCCGAGGTATAACCCTCGATGATCATGGCCTTGTTGAATTGTTGCATGCGTATCTTGCCGTTATCCACGTGGTATGTCGCCCTTATGCGTTGTTGCCGATCGAGGTTCAGGGCCGTCCGTGAGCCTTGATAATTCAAGAGTACAGGGTGTTCGATGCTGGATAAGAAATTACTGATCCGCTGAGTGTCAATTTATGTAAAGTATAGATCAATATTTGACCGTTTCTAGCAGACCAAGGCATTAATGGGCTTTTTTTACCAACTACAAATTCGTCTGTTTTTGCGCCATAGCCCGGACAGAAAAAGCAATTAAAACAAATACATAGCGTGGTCATTGCCGCTCATCAGAACGTGGATTATGTTGAACGTCTGAGCATTGCGTCGAAGCGACGGAATGACGGAATACAGGGACGGGTGGAGCATTAATCAAAAGGGTCAGAGTCGATTGAAAAAATTCAAAATCAAAAGGGTCAGAGTCGATTGAAAATGCGCCACGCCTCGATTCGCTACCCCTGAAACTTACCGCTTCGATAATCGCCGCCTCGAGGAAGGGGCTGAACTTCAAAAGGGTCAGAGTCGTTTGAAATTTCGTAATGCCTGGATCCGCTAGCTCTGAAACTTACCCCTTCGATAATCACCACCTCGGGGCAGGGGACGAGTACGACGTTGCAGCGTGCGCTCGATTTTATCTTTGAACTGATTGTTTCCAAGAACCCATCCTTTTTGCGTGGTGAGCCGAATTTCTGCGAGCGTCTTTTCGTCGATATGCGCCTTGAACAAACCACGATATGCTGTCTGCCTCGATGTGGGGTCGTTATCAAGAGCCAGATAGCGCTGGTGTGGTGTTATCAGATTGTCAACATCACCCATCGCGTTTGCATGATAACTCGACCATCGGTATTCAATCGGGTGGTTCACCATATTCGCGCGAACAGGGTTTAATTCAATATATCGATAGCACGTGAACAGATAGTTCTCGGTATCAATCAGTGTGGCTCTATACCGCCCTTCCCATAAAGTACCAGTGCGCTGATATGCTTTATTAAAATACTGGACATAACGCCTTCCGACTGACTGTATCGTCTTTGCAATACTGTCTTCCGAATCAGGCGTGACCAGCAAATGGAAGTGGTTTGTCATGAAAATATAAGCGTGGATATGGCAACCGTGGTGAATGCGGGCCTTTTGCAGATTATCGCGGAAACACTCGAAGTCGCCATCATTATTAAAGATATCGCAATGATTATTGCCTCTCTGGACGATGTGATGTGGTTGTCCGGGAACGATAAAGCGGGGTAACCGTGGCATATACCTACCTCCTTGTAGCTTGTGAGAATTACACGTCAGGCTGTCCTGCCTGTTATTGGCAAGTAATATACATCAAATATTATTTTCGATCGACGTTGCCAGCTTTTTGATGATTTTCAAACGACTCTGACCCTTTTGAAATTTCAATCGACTCTGACCCTTTTGGTTTTTTGGGGCACAAAAAAACAGCGGGCAGTTTTGCTGCCCGCTGTTCTGGCGGATTCCGGAAAGTGGGTTGCTTTCCTGGAACTTGTGTTTCGCCTTGTTTCAGTAACCCGGCTTAGAACGAGTACTTCGCGCTGCCCTGGATACGGGTCAGTTCGCCTTTATCACCGTTTTCGGTTTCACGTTCGGCACCCAGCACCATAATACCGTAGGTCACCTGCTTCACAGGCCGGTACAGGTAGTTGATCTGAATACTGGTACTGCCCTTGTTCAAACCGCCGCCAGAGCCCGTCGGATTGTCAATGTCTGCCGAACTCAGGATGATGTTAGAGCTTGATTTGGCATTCCAGACATGACGGTATGCAGCCGACAGGATGGTCGACTTGACGGTTTCGATCTTGTTGTTGATCAGTACGCCGTCCCTGACCAGGCCCAGGCTGGTGTAACGACCCATGCCGTCACCGTACATGGCCGAGAAACGGATGTCGTCATTCGCAAAAACTTTTATTTTGCCGGAAGCGCCGAAACCGTAACCCATTTCGCTTTCATCGATGGTGCCTTCGTCGACCGTAATCTGACGTAGTATGCCGTTCAGTCTGACGTGGCCCCACTTGCCTTTGAATTTGTAGTTACCGGTCAGGTCGGGCACCACGCCAACGTCACCATCGGTTGCTCCGTCAACGAAACTCTGGGGGTTTTCCAGAGCGACCTGGAAGTTGCCTCTCGAATAGCGGGCCATCGCCTGGCGGATGAAGACAATACCTTCAGGTGCGGCGAGGAAGTCAACGGATTCGGCCAGCGCGGCGGTATCCATCGCAGTCGACCAGGTCTGACCGAACAGCCAGTTGTCAAAGGTGAAGAAGAAGTGGCGCAGGCGGGGTGAGTAGCTGTTGCTGACCGTTTCGGTACCACCCGATGTGCCGAGGAAATCGATTTCCAGGGTCATGCCGACCTTGTGGCCGTCGATGTCTGTCTTGCCCTTGAAGTTGATGCGGGACTCGCGCGCTGTGAAGTCAAGCACTTGGGAGTCCTGTACCGTTGCTCCGGACGCTGCGACCGGTGTCGCGGACGGGAGGTATATATCGCGGGCAAGTCCACTCATACTCCCTTTGTCCGTGTCCGAATAGAGCACGCTTAACTTGGCATAGCCGCCGATGCTCATCTGGACCTTGCCGCTCTTGTCTGTAAAGGAATACGCAGAAGCCGCCAAAGGCGCTGCGATCAATGCGGCAGTTACGCTCGAGAAAAAAGCTGTTCGCGCCAGCCTGCCTGTTTTTGTGGATTTCATAAAATAAGCCCCCCCTTGTTGAGATTGCACCAAGATTCGCCCCGCAAGCTGCAAAGTGCTATTAGATCATAGTCTAAGTTCCACTAAAGTCGTAGTTCCGACGATGGTCTAATTGTTTCTGTCCATGCCTGCAATAATGATTTGTATATTTAACGGAAGGATTCAACATGAGCACTTCAGACACCACCAGCACCGATATTTATCCCGTAAAACCTTATCAAAAGCAAGACCGCAAGTACCTGGTCGATAAGGGTCAGTACGAGGAATTATACAAGCGTTCGGTCGACAGCAACGAAGATTTCTGGGCCGATCAGGCGGCTGCGCTCGACTGGAGCAAACCGTTTACAAAAGTGAAAGACGTCTCTTTTGCGAAGGACGATCTGCATATTCGCTGGTTCGAAGACGGCGAACTCAATGTTTGCGTCAACTGCGTCGATCGGCACCTGGCTGACAGGGGAGACCAGACCGCAATCATTTTCGAAGGCGATGATCCGGATGTCAGCCGGCACATCAGCTACCGCGAATTGCACGCCGAGGTCTGCAAGCTGGCCAATGCACTTGAAGCCAGGGGTGTCAAGGCGGGTGACCGCGTCATGCTGTACATGCCGATGGTCCCGGAAGCGGCCTATGCCATGCTGGCATGCGCACGTATCGGTGCGATTCACTCCGTCGTTTTCGGTGGCTTCTCGGCCAACGCGCTGGCCGACCGCATCGTCGACTGCAACGCGACGACGGTTATCACTGCTGACCAGGGCAATCGTGGCAAAAAAGCTATTCCGTTGAAAGCCAGTGTCGACGATGCGCTTGACTTTGACGGCACCGATTGCGTTACAAACGTTATCGTCGTGAAGTGCACCGGCGGTGACATCAACTGGGTCGACGGCCGCGATCACTGGTACGAGGATATCACTGCGGATGCCGCTGACACCCATGAGGCGGTTGCGTTCAACGCGGAGCATCCGCTGTTCATCCTGTATACCTCGGGTTCGACCGGTAAACCGAAAGGCCTGCAGCACAGCAGTGCCGGTTACCTTTTGTACGCGGCATCGACCTTCCGCTACGTGTTCGACTACCAGGACGGCGACGTCTACTGGTGCACGGCGGATGTCGGCTGGATCACCGGACACAGTTATATCGTTTACGGCCCGCTGGCGGCAGGTGCCACTACGCTGATGTACGAGGGTGTACCCAATTACCCCGATCTGGGTCGCTTCGGCCAGGTCATCGACAAGCACAAGGTCAACCAGTTCTACACTGCGCCGACCGCGGTACGCCTGTTGCTGGCAGACAGCGATACCACGCTGGCAGGCAGCACGCGCGAATCGTTGACGATCCTGGGCACCGTGGGTGAACCCATCAACCCCGAAGTCTGGCGCTGGTACCACGACGATTTCGGCCTCGGCCAGTGTCCCGTCGTCGATACCTGGTGGCAGACCGAAACCGGCGGTCACATGATCACACCGCTGCCGGGTGCGGTCGGGCAGAAGCCGGGTTCGGCGACGCTGCCGTTCTTCGGTATTCAGCCGGCGCTGGTCGATCAGAACAGCGATATTCTCGATGGTGATAACAGCGGCCACCTGGTAATACTCGACAGCTGGCCGGGTCAGGCGCGCACGATCTGGGGCGACCACGACCGCTTTATCCAGACCTATTTCAGTACCCACGACGGCATGTATTTCTCGGGTGATGGCGCGCGCCGTGACGAAGACGGTTATTACTGGATCACCGGTCGCGTCGATGACGTGCTCAACGTGTCCGGCCACCGCCTGGGTACCGCGGAAATTGAAAGCGCACTGGTGTCGCATCCCTCCGTGGCCGAGGCTGCGGTCGTAGGCTATCCCCACGACATCAAGGGTGAGGCTATCTACGTCTATGTTGCGACCGTGGCCGGTGTCGAGCCGAGCGATGAGCTGACCGCTGAACTGCGTAAACATGTGCGCAAGGTACTCGGTCCGGTGGCAACGCCCGATCTGATCCAGTGGGCGCCGGGCCTGCCGAAAACGCGTTCCGGCAAGATCATGCGGCGCATTCTGCGAAAGATCGCGCACAATGATTTTTCCAATCTTGGCGATACATCGACGCTGGCCGAGCCCGGTGTCGTCGATGCATTGATCGAGGGCCGATTAAACCGTTAGCGCTAAAAAGCCTGACTGCGGGCATGTAAAGTTCGATCGTGACATTCTGATGGGGTAAGATATGAGCAGAACCGGGGAGATATGCTCAATGTACCGATTCCATGTCGCGGATGATCACCCGTTGTTTCGCAACGCGCTGCTGGAAGTCATCAAACAGAATTATCCGGATTCCGTCGTCAGCCAGTCGATGGATCTGGATGGTACCATTCGCGATCTGGAACACAACAACGAAACCGACCTGTTGCTGCTGGACCTGCACATGCCCGGCAGCCAGGATCTGTTTGGCCTGATTACGGTTCGGGAAAAATTCGCGGATATCCCGGTTGCGATCATCTCGGCCGATGAAGACGTCAGTACCATCAGCCGCGCGATGGGGCACGGTGCCAGCGGCTATATCCCCAAGTCGTGCTCGCCCCAGGTCATTCACCAGGCAATTCGCTCGCTGCTCGAAGGCAACCGCTGGGTACCGGATGACTATCGTGTCAGCCTGAAACCGGTCACCTCGGAAGAGAAAGACCTGGCGGCCAAGATCGCAACGCTGACACCGCAGCAGTACCGCGTGCTGTGTTACCTGCGCGAAGGCTGGCTCAACAAACAGATCGGCTATGAACTGGGTGTCACCGAAGCGACCATCAAGGCGCACATCACCGCCATATTCCGCAAACTCGGCACGACCAACCGCACCCAGGCGGTGATCATGCTCAGCAAGATGTCACTGCACAACGAGCAGCTGAGTTCTTCGTGATTTAACGCAAACATCCTTTGCGTGCTTTGCGCCCTGGCGAGAAATCAAAACGGTTTTACTCTCGCCAAGGCGCAAAGCTCGCAAAGTGTGAATCAGGGTTTTTGTCTGGATAGTACCCCTGCGTTCTCAGCGCCTCTGCGAG
>CP070838.1:1999234-2025878 GCA_020341835.1 Thiotrichales bacterium
CCGTTTCTGTCTGCGATGACTGCCGTTTACTAGGCGGGTTCAGCCTGTTGCTGGCTCTGGTAGTAGTCAATCAGGATCTGTGCGACTTCGGGACGTGAGAATTCCTTCGGTGGAGCAATGCCCTGACCGAGCATTTCACGTACCTTGGTGCCCGACAGCAGGACAAAGTCTTCTTTGACGTGATCTTCTGCTTCGCACATCATCACAACCTTGTTGAGCTTCTTCGACCAGGCGGTGTGGTCAGCCCTGAAGATTTCGATATCGAGTGCACCGGCCGGTACTTCATCATCGAATATGGTCTGTGCGTCGAAGGCGCCGTAGTGATCGCCTACACCTGCATGGTCGCGTCCAATGATGAAATGGGTAGCGCCCATGTTCTGGCGGAATACCGCGTGCAAAACGGCTTCGCGCGGGCCCGCGTACAGCATGTCGAAACCGTAACCCGTGACCATCGCGCTGTTCGGCGGGAAGTACAGTTCAACCATCTTGCGGATCGCTGCATCACGAACCGGTGCCGGAATATCGCCCGGTTTCAGTTTGCCCAGCAGCATATGGATGACCAGGCCATCACAGCCGAGTCGGTCCATGGCCATGTGACACAGTTCTTCATGTGCCAGGTGCATCGGGTTGCGGGTCTGGAAGGCAACGATCTTTTTCCAGCCGCGCTCGGCGATTTCATTGCGAATCTCAACCGCGGTGCGGAATGTGTCAGGGAATTCGGTCTGGAAGTAGGAAAAATTCAGTACCCTGATCGGGCCGGAGAGGCAGATCTTGCCCTGTGAGTTAAATTCATCCACACCTGGATGGGCTTCTTCATTGTTGGGACGGTAGACTTTTTCGGTAATCAAAGCCATTTCGTCATCAGTGAATTCTTCGACGGCTTCGACATCCATCACGGCCAGAACCGGATGGCCTTCAACGTTCGGATCTTTCAGTGCGATGCGATCGCCTGCTTTGATGTTATGCGCATCGTCAACCAGGTTCAGCACCGGTGTCGGCCAGAACAGGCCTGAAGATGTTTTCATGTCGGTGGCAACAGACAGTGCATCGGCCTTGGTCATATACCCCGTCAATGGATTGAAGTAACCGGCGCCCAGCATAACGGCATTGGCTGCGGTGGCTGAACTAACAACAACAGAAGCGAGACCTTCGGCTTCCTGCTGCAACGCATCGTTTTCCGCTGAATCGTATACAAACAATGGATTCAGTTCGTCAGAACCATGAGGTTTAATCATGTGTTATCTCCCAGGTAACTCAAGCTGGTTATTAACCAGCGCAGTATTAATAAATCTGTTTTGTCGTAGATGTGCGGTTGTGTAGATTAATGATTGCGATCAATCATTTAAGCCATCTAAGCGTGAAAAAGTGTGCGGTATTCTACATGAAAGTACGGAAATTGCGTAGCCCGAAGTCGGCCCGTGAAGCAGGGTGTCTGTATTATTCAATTCTCGAATGAATTCTGAGATCGCTTTTTAACGCAAAGGCGCAGAGGCGCAATGTACGCAGAGATTATCTATTGCTGTCTCTCTGCAATAGCCTTGCAGATAAACAACTTACAGAACTTATTGAATAAGCGGCCTTAATAGAAAAAACTATTTGCGTTCATTAGCGTTTATTTGCGGACCAGTTAATTCTTTGCGGCCTTTGCGTTCAAGGTTTGTGTCGCCGGCTATTTTGAAGCGGGTTCGCCCCAGAGCATTTCGAGTCGCTTGTCACGCCCGCAGGCAAATCGGTAATACTTGTAGCGTAAGGGATTTTTCTGGTAGTAGTCCTGGTGGTAATCCTCGGCCGGGTAGAACGTACTCGCTGCTGTTATTTCGGTTACCACCGGGTCACTGAAGGTTTTCGTCGCCTCTATTTGTTTCAGAGATTGTTCGGCCGCGCTTTTCTGATTCTCGTCATGGTAGAAAATGCCGGGGCGATACTGGCTGCCGCTGTCACAAAACTGGCGATCAGCCGTGGTTGGATCAATGTTTTTCCAGAACACGTCGAGCAGCTGTTCGTAACTGACCTTTGCCGGATCGAATTCGATCTGCACGGCTTCGGTATGGCCGGTGCTGCCGGCAGACACCTGTTTGTAGCTTGGGTTTTCCTGGTGACCGCCGATGTATCCGGAGGTGGTTGAGATAACGCCATCCAGTTTGTCGAAGGGCGGTTCCATGCACCAGAAACAGCCGCCGGCGAAAGTCGCGATTTCAGTTTTGCTATCGGCGGAAAAGCTGTCAAGTGAAGTGGCCAGCAGCAGGATGGCCAGCAGGTGTTTCAGTGTCATGGCGGTTATCCGTAATGAGACGAATAACTATGACCACGTTTGACCGTGATCGTTCGACTACCTGAAGCTGAAACCAACGATAAATTTGTACTGGGTGAAACCTGTCGAGCTGCTCTTGTCGAAATTAATGTAGGACTTCCCGACGGAGCCCTTGACGAAGACTTTGCTGGTAATGTCGAGGCGCAGACCCAGATCGGCACCGTAACTGAGCTCGCTGGCTGTATAGGTTTGCGCATAAGGTCCGCAGAAATAACCCCACCAGGGATCCCACCAGCATACCGTGCCGATGTTGCCGGTTGGTATGCCGGAATCGACATAGGTGAAACCAAGATTGCCTTTCACGAAAGGTGTGATGTGTGAAGCGAGGAAATTATAGGTCAGGCCCAGGTTCATGTGACTGGTGTACATGGAGCCATTGTATCTTTCCTGCGTGTTGCTGCCGTCATCGAGTATCCGCGTCCCGGTATAGTTGCCATCCGCGCTGCCGATATCCAGTTCAAGTTCGACGAAATCGCTGAAGTTGTAGCCGATGCCGATGGCAAAGCCGGAATGGCTGTTGATATCAGCCTGTGCACCGCCTTCGAAAGTGATGGTCTGTGAGCTGGTATAGCTGGGGATCAGTGATATCTGCCATTGTCCGGTGCGATTTCCCGGTGCGGCGAGAAGGCTGGTGGATATAATCGCCAGGCTGAGCAATAGTGTTGCACCTGAAGTCTGGATCAGTGGTTTCATAGCTCGAAAATCAGTCGCGTTGTTAAGGTAATTATTCTTTTTGTAGTAACGAAATCAACCGGATTTTTCGGCACACTTGATACACAGTGCCGCATAAGGAACGATTTTGAGGCGCTCTTCAGAAATTTCCGCGCCGCATTCGGTGCAAATGCCGTAGTCGCCTGTTTCGATGCGGTGCAGGGCGCTGTTGATCTGGCTTACGATGTGTTTTGATTCCTGATTGAGGGCATTCAGAACGTCGTCATTCTCGCGCTGTGTCGCCTGCTCGGCGAAGTCTTTTTCGACCGGTTCATTTTTGTGATGCACATCCGCGTCGATCGCACCGATCTTCCGGTTGTACTCGTCTCTGAGATCGAGTAACTGCTGTTTGAACTTGTCTTGTGATTCCATAAGATGCTTCTGTAAATGGATTGCGTTAACCGAACAATCAATATCTGCCGTGTTCTTTCATGATGTAGTTGTTCATTTCAACGAACTGCCTGTTCATGCGTAACAGGGTGGAATGGACAGAACGGATAATTGAACGCATGACCTTGTAGACGAGCGCCGGGTGAGTCTCAAGCAATGATTCGAATGCGGGGCGTTCGAGTGTATAAACTTCTGTATCGCACAATGCCCTCAGGGTAGCACTGTGATCGGTGCCATCGATAAAACCCATGGCGCCTGCCATGTCGCCTTCGTGAAGGGTGTGCAGGGTGACATATTCGTCGCCACCGGTATTCCTGGTCGCAGCCAGGCGACCGTTGATCACGACATGCAGGGCATCATCGGTCGTGCCTTCCTTGATCAGGATGTCATGTTCATTCAGGTGCCTGATACTGATGACGCCGGCCAGCGCCTTGATTTCATCAGCCTCCAGCTCGGCTCCGAACGGTGAATTGGTGGAAATTTTATCGTTAGAATCGTTAGCCATAATCAATGCCCCATATCGGTGATTGTCCAGATCAGTGTTGTTGTTATTTTTGTACAGTGAGGTTTCAGAAGGATATATACATTGATACAGATCAAAAAATAAAGCGATTTCAGTTAAAGTTAATTCGGTTTGTGTGTCAGGCCGAAACGATCCGGCTCTGACGGATGATTTCTGGTACCTGCGGTACACGAGATACTCAGCCATCTGAAATTCAACAACATCGCTACTGTTGCGGTATTGTCACATGCACCAGTGCTCCCGTTCTGGTTGTCTGTGTCCGGGCAGGCGTGGTATTTCCTACTTTATAACAGATACAAAAAAGCCGGACAATCCGGCTTTTTTGCAGCCATGAAATCGCCGGGCTTTTCAGCCTTCAGCGACATAATCGTCGCTGTCGTTCCCCTCGAGTACTTTTTTGTCTTCCAGTTCCATTTCCATGTAGATTCGCTTGTTTTCCTCGTTTTCAAAATAGATTTCGAGGCCATTGACACCGTCGCCTTGATACAGGCAGGGGTGATTGTCCGGATCGGGGACGTCGTGTAGCGTGATCGGGTCTGTCGTCGAACGTATATGCATGATCAGGCCCTCCGCTGGGTTGATAACTGCCATGACAAATAACCAAGTACAGTAGTCAAGTATTTTCGGCGGGCACTAAAAAAACCCCATACAATGGGGTTTTTTTATCAGTGGCGAGTGGCGAGGAAAAGCTGGTGCAGTTATATCCTTGCCACTTTTCCCTCGGCCCTTGCCACTGGTTCCATTGCTCGCTAGAGCAATGGAACCATGAGGAGTGCAACGATATTGATGATTTTGATCAACGGGTTGATCGCGGGTCCAGCGGTGTCCTTGTAGGGATCGCCGACGGTATCACCGGTCACTGCAGCCTTGTGCGCATCCGAGCCCTTGCCGCCGAAATTACCGTCCTCGATATATTTCTTGGCGTTGTCCCAGGCCCCGCCGCCGGTTGTCATCGAAATCGCAACGAACAGGCCGGTGACGATGGTTCCGATCAGCATGCCGCCCAGCGCCTGGGGTCCGAGCACCAGACCGACGATGACGGGCACAGCGATCGGTAACAGTGATGGAATAATCATTTCCTTGATGGCCGCGCGTGTCAGCATGTCGACCGCGCGTGAGTAGTCCGGCTTCTGGGTCTTGTCCATTATCCCGGGCATTTCCTTGAACTGGCGGCGGACTTCGTTGACGATACCGCCAGCAGCGCGGCCAACGGCTTCCATTGCCATAGAACCGAACAAATAAGGCACCAGACCGCCGATGAACAGGCCGATGATCACCATGTGGTCGGACAGGTTGAAGTTGACAGCAATACCGACTTCACCGAGCGAATTCGTGTAGTCCGCGAACAGAACGAGTGTCGCCAGGCCGGCTGAACCAATAGCATAGCCCTTGGTTACAGCCTTGGTGGTGTTGCCCACGGCATCCAGCATATCGGTAGTTTTACGGACATCTTCAGGCAGTTCGGCCATTTCGGCAATGCCACCGGCATTATCGGTGATCGGGCCATAGGCATCGAGTGCAACGATGATGCCAGTCATTGACAACATGGCTGTAGCCGCGATCGCGATACCATAGAGGCCGGCAAGGTAGTGAGCCCCCCAGATGGATGCGCATACAGCCAGTACCGGCAACGCGGTTGACTTCATGGATACGCCCAGTCCGGCGATTACGTTAGTGCCGTCTCCGGTGGTAGAGGCTTCGGCAATATGCTTTACCGGGTTAAATTCAGTTGCGGTGTAGTACTCGGTGATTGCGACCATCGCTACCGTCAGTGCCAGTCCAATCAGGGAGGCGCCATACAGCGCCATGGTCGAGTAATTGCCGACACCAAACATCATGCGGTCAGTGACGAAATAGAAGGCGATAGCGGAAAGTACCGCTGAAACGATAGAACCTTTATACAGGGCGGTCATGATCTTGCCGCCCTCGTTGGTTTTCACGAAGAAGGTACCAACGATGGATGAAAGAATCGAGATGCCGCCCAGTACCAGAGGATAGGTAATCGCCAGCTCGCCGACATCACCCAACAGCAGGCCGCCCAGCAGCATGGTGGCGATGATGGTTACCGCATAGGTCTCGAACAGGTCGGCCGCCATGCCTGCACAGTCACCGACGTTGTCGCCAACGTTGTCTGCGATCACAGCCGGATTGCGTGGATCATCTTCCGGAATACCGGCTTCGACTTTACCGACGATGTCTGCGCCGACATCTGCGCCCTTGGTGAAGATGCCGCCGCCGAGTCGGGCAAAAATGGAAATCAGCGAGCCACCAAACGCGAGACCGACGAGCGCGTGGAGGATATCCCGGGTCGACATGTCCATGCTGCTAAGGATGACGTAGTAGCCGGCAACACCGAGCAGGCCCAGGCCAACCACGAGCAGTCCGGTAATGGCGCCGCCGCGGAACGCGATTTGCAGGGCAGGGTTGATGCCCTGCTTGGCTGCTTCGGCGGTGCGTGCGTTGGAGCGCACCGAAATGTGCATGCCGATGAAGCCGGCGAGGCCGGAAAAGACCGCACCAATGGCAAAACCCATTGCCGTTGTCGTGTTCAGTGCGAACATGATCACGAAGTAGACGATCACACCCACGACGGCGATCGCGGTGTACTGGCGTCTCAGATACGCGCTCGCACCTTCCTGGATCGCGTTCTGGATGCGGATCATTTCATCGTCGCCGCGAGGTTTCGACAGCACGCTGAAAATGGAGACCACGCCATAAGCGATCCCTGCAAGGGCGCACAGGAGTGCGAATATCAATGCGGTAGACATAATCAAGTATCCTCTCGTTGTTTTCTAATTTGGTATAAAAAAGCCCGTCATCGATGATGACAGGCTTGTAACTGATTAACCCAGTGCCGCGAAAATCTTGTCGCGAATCTCGTCAACGCCGCCGATACCGGCAATCTTGTGATAGGCCGGTGCGCCGGACTCGCCGCTATCGGCCCATTTCGAGTAATAGTCGATCAGGGGTTCGGTCTGATCGTGATAAACCTCGAGACGCTTGCGTACGGTTTCTTCCTGGTCATCATCCCGCTGGATCAGATCTTCACCGGTTTCGTCATCCTTGCCTTCAACTTTCGGTGGATTGAACACGATATGATAGGTGCGGCCCGATGCGAGATGGACGCGGCGACCGGACATGCGCTTGATGATTTCGTCATCATCGACATCGATTTCGACGACTGCATCGACAGCGATACCGCCGTCCTTCAGCGCATCCGCCTGGGGAATGGTGCGAGGAAAACCGTCGAACAGATAACCGTTCTTGCAGTCATCCTCCTTGATGCGTTCCTTGATCATGCCCATGATGATGTCGTCCGAGACCAGACCACCGTCATCCATAATTTTCTTGGCCGCCTTGCCCAGTTCCGAGCCGGCTTTAACATGGGCTCGCAACATGTCACCGGTCGAGATTTGCGGAATACTGTATTTCTCGGTGATGTAGCCCGCCTGGGTTCCCTTACCAGCGCCCGGTCCCCCTAATAGAATCGCTTTCATGTTTTTTCTCCAGGTTAAATCATTTATATATCAATAAGATACAGTAACTATTTAAACGCGCTTTCAAAGTGTGTGCCTGGCTGAATACCCCATTTCTGATCCAGGCCGTACTCTCGAATCAACTGATCGACGGCCGCCTGGCCGTGATCTCGCATGACTTCACCAAGCACCATGCGCGCAGCATTACGGTTGTAACCACTGCCGAGTTCGACGTGCATCGCGATCAACTCGTTTGCTTTTTCCAGTGTCATCGCAGCGGCAATAGTTACAGCTCGAACGGCTCCAGCTTCTTGGGTACCGCGACTTTCTTCAGCACGACATACTTTGGCATGCCATTTTTATAAGGCGGATAATCTTCACCCTTCATCAATGGTGCCAGGTACTCGCGGCATTTCTTGGTGATGCCAAACCCGTCTTTGGAAATGAAGCTTGCCGGCATCATCTTTTCAACGTTGGCCACCTTGCTTAACGGTGCCATTTCGATTTTCCAGCGATAGGGTTTGTTGCTGGTTCGCTTGATCGCGGGCATGACAGAATTGTGACCCTTGAGCGCAAATTCAACCGCAGCCTTGCCGGTGGCATAGGCCTGATCAACGTCAGACTTGGAAGCGATGTGACGCGCGGCGCGTTGCAGGTAGTCCGCAACAGCCCAGTGGTATTTGTAGCCAAGGCTATCCTGGATCATGTTGGCGACCACCGGTGCAGCACCACCCAGCTGGCTGTGACCGAAGGCATCCTTGAGGCCGGTTTCAGCGAGGAACTTGCCGTCAGGCCAGTGTACGCCTTCCGATACAACCACCGAACAGTAGCCGAACTTCTTGACCTTTTCGTCGACAGCGGCGAGGAATTTTTCCTTGTCGAATTCGACCTCCGGGAACAGCACGACAATCGGAATTTCGTTGTCGTCCGTGGAAGCCATCGCACCGGCGGCAGCAATCCAGCCGGCATGACGACCCATGACTTCAACAACGAAAACCTTGGTCGATGTTGCGCACATCGAGGCTACGTCGAAGCTGGCCTCCATGGTGGAGATGGCGATGTACTTGGCAACCGAGCCAAAACCCGGGCAGTTGTCGGTAATCGGCAGATCATTGTCGACGGTCTTGGGTACATGCACTGCGGTAATCGGGTATCCCATTTTGTCACCGATCTGTGATACTTTCAGGCAGGTATCTGCGGAATCGCCGCCGCCGTTATAGAAGAAGTAGCCGATGTCGTGGGCCTTGAAAACTTCGATCAGGCGCTCGTATTCGCGCTTGTTGTCTTCCAGGCTCTTGAGCTTGAAGCGGCAGGAACCGAAGGCGCCCGACGGGGTGTGGCGCAGTGCAGCGATGGCGGGTTTCGATTCCTTGCTGGTGTCGATCAGGTCTTCGGTCAGCGCGCCGATGATGCCATTGCGGCCGGCATAGACTTTGCCGATTTTGTTCTTGTGCTTGCGCGCTGTTTCAATCACACCGCATGCCGATGCATTAATGACAGCGGTAACGCCACCAGACTGTGCATAAAATGCGTTCATTTTCTTGCTCATTGGATTTCCTCTGGATTATTACTTGTATCTATTCGAATTCTGTATGCTGCCTACACTGACTCTTCGCGGTCTTTCGCTTCCTTGTCGGCATGTACCTGAAGCATGGTCACGATGCAGTCGGTGATGTCGTCGTAATCTGTTTTACCAGTGCCATACTGCTGGTAGCCGCGATAGTAAAACTGACTACGGTAGGTTTTTTCGGCAACTTTGATTATTACAAAACTGGTTGAGCCGACCTCCCAGAACATGGCGGGACACACGGTGAGTTCACGGTCCTGCGGGTACATCTTGATTTCAACATCAGCCAGCTGAATTTCAGTATCCTGATCGGGCCAGCGTTCCTTCAGCGTGGTTTCGACAGCCCATTGTTCAGCTTCTGTAAAATCGGGTACCGGCGACATGAATACCTGGGTCCGAGACAATTCATGGATGGCGAAGGATACCCTAAATACCGGTTTTTTTCAGTAAAAAGGGGCTTATGGCGCTATAAAAAACCGCGTGTTTGATTGATCCAAGTCAGTAAACGCCTGAATTTAGGGGTTGCCCTGTGTACCGCGCGGTACGGTGTTTGGTGGCAGATAATAAAGATTCTCAGTAACGCAAAATTCGCGGGAACAGGGGGACAGTATGCTTGATTCCTGTGTCTACCCGGGTCGCCTGCAGTCCGCGTCAGCGAAATAAGTACACTGTCCCCTAATGCAGTGAGGGCGTCTGCGCAGCACCATTGACAATTTCATCAGGTGTGGCGTCGCGTACGGTATTGACCTTGATATTGTAGGTGATGACCTTGCCGGCAAAGGGGTGATTGCCGTCAACGGTAAGTTTGCCACCTTCGATTTTTGAAACCCTGAACACCCTGGATTCACCCTTGTCGTTCTGGAATTCGACTTCGGCGCCGACGTGCCTGAATTCCTGCGGGACGTTGTCAAGATCATCGGTAAATGTCAGTTCCGGCTGATGCTCGCCGAAACCCTCTTCAGGTTTGAGTTCTACGCTGATCTCGTCTCCCTGTTCGCAACCTTCCAGCGCCTGCTCGATCTTTTCGATGACCTGGCTTTCTCGTCCGTGAATGTAATTGACGGGCATATCAATGCGTTCCAGCACCTCGTTTTTTTCATCCGTGATGGTGTAGGTGAGGGAGACAAATTTGTCGCGTTTGATGGTCTCTGTCATGGATTTACGGGTGAATGTTAATGTTAATAACCCTGTATTCTGGCATACAATAAATAAGGCGTACACTCGCGGATACAGAAAGCGGTCCTGACAGTGTATAATCACCCCTTGTAAATCAGGAGGTTAAGATGAGTTTTTGCAGTTCCGGCTGTGCTGAGAGCGAGCCTTATGCCTTGCGCGTGCTGGGCGACAGCATGCTGCCTGAATTCGAGGAAGGCGCGATCATCGTGATCGATCCGGCGGGTGCGATCCGGGACGGGTGCTATGTTATCGCGACGCACGGGGACGAATATATCTTCAGGCAATTGAGAATCTACGATCAGCGCTACTACCTGCAGCCACTGAACGAATTATACGATACCGTCGAAATATCCGGTCCGGATCAGATCAAGGGCGTGGTGTCGCAGAAGTCCGGTCGCCGGCGCAAGGATCACAAGCGTTACGATCACGATTGAAACGTACGCCTGTCCGGGTGCATCAGTGTGGAGCAAAAGCCCGCGTTCAGCAGTTCGTCAACTGTGTCAGGATCAACAACTTCCTGAAACCGGTTAATCAAAGGTAACTCGTAGTCATTCCAGCCACGCAAGCCGGTCTTCATCGAGGCCACATTCTGATAGCCCATCCACTGCATGGTCTGAGCGGCCAGAATACTGCGGTTTCCCGATCGGCAGATCACAATAATTTCCCTGTCTCTGGAGTCGATTAACTCGGGTACCGAATCTTCATATTCTTCTTCGCAGGCGGTCTCCAGAATACCGCGGGGAATCAGCATTGAATGTTGAACGTGATACGCCGCATACTCACATTCTTCACGAATATCAAGTAACAGCAGGTTTTCATTTTCTGCCTTGCGTTCTTCTACATCCCAAGGAAACACCTCCTTCACTTCCTCGCGCGCTTCATCGACAATGTCTTTAAATGTTTTCATCGTAATCAGCTTTGCTTGTTTTTACGTAACCCCTGTTCGACGGCGATGACCGCGGCTTCAACTCTCGAGTGAATGCCGAGTTTGCGCAATATCGCCTTTACATGCAGTTTCACGGTGCCGTCGGAAATGCCGAGATTGCGTGCAATCAGTTTATTGCTCTGGCCTTCAGCAAGCAGGCACAGGATTTCCATTTCACGCGGCGTCAGCTCCGAAAACGGCCCTTCTTCATCCGCAATGTTGCTTTCGCCCTGGACCATCCTGGCGAGCGCATCCGTCAGATCCTGGGCTACGACATTCTTGCCATTCTCGATATCACGCAGGGCGCTGACCAGTTCATCGGGCTCCATGTCCTTCAGCAGGTAGCCCTGGGCGCCGGAGCGCAGCGACTTGATCAGGTCTGCTTCTTCATTGCTGGTTGTCAGCATTACGACCGGAATGCTGGATGCGTTTTCACGAAGTTTTTGCAGCACTTCCAGTCCGCCCATATCAGGCATACGCAGGTCGAGCAGCACGATATCCGGTTTCAGTTCTTCAGCGCGTTGAATGCCTTCGATTCCGGACGCCACAGCGTCGGCAACCTCGATACCGCGCTGTTCCAGCAGTCCCTGCAGGCCGACGCGGAACAGTGCATGATCGTCAATAATTAATACGCGCATAATGATCAGCCGATATCAGTCAAAAGAAATAGTGTCGTTGTTATTTTGTCCGGCTATATAGTTAAACCGCAGTTCGACACGTGTGCCTTCATCCGGTTCACTGTCTATCTTCAAGTTTCCACCCAGGTATTTGGCTCTTTCTTTCATGATCGTCAGGCCGAGGTGTTTGCCGGCTTCACTTTGTATGGCCGCCTTGTCGAAACCCTTGCCATCGTTTTCAATCAGTACCAGGTAGTTTCCAACTTCGTCGCATTGCAACAGAACACGCACAATATGCGCATCTGCGTGTTTGCGAATATTCGTCAGTGATTCCTGTACGATTCGATAAACATTCATTTCCATGTTTGCCGGTATGTCAGGATTCTGGCATTCGCATTGTAGCAGGATATGGATGTTTGTCTCTTCCCTGAATTTTTCTACGACGCGTTTTATCGAGGGAACAAGTCCCTGTTTTTCAACAGGAATTCGGCAGTGGGCGATCAGCTCACGCAGGTCGGTGTAGGCTTCATCCAGGCCATGTTCGACCTGCTCGATACTGTTGATGGTTGAGAATTCGCCGGTTGGCTGCAGGGCCTGATCGAGAACACGCACCTGGAAACGCAATGAAGCCAGGGTCTGTGCCAGCGAATCGTGTAATTCGTTGGCGATAATGTTTCTTTCGTTCTGTATGAGTTGCTGTTTTTGCTCCGTATCTTCGATGAACTTGTCCAGCGCCTGGCCAAGATGTTCCCCGGCTGTGATCCATAACCGGTGTGTTTCTGCAGATAACTTGAGCTTTCGGTCTGCGAACAGGTTTATTACCCCGAGCGTACGGATATAGTAGCGTACCGGTACACTGTAAATGACCTGGGAAGGGTCACTGATGAACTCCTGCAGGAAAGGTTCGCTGCTCTTGCCGACGACTTCATATGAGCGGCTGAACATCGCGCCATCTATTGGTGTTCTGTGATATTTATTCAGTTGTTTTTTACTGAAGCCAAAGCTGGACGCAATTTCCATCCAGCCATCATCGGTCAGCAGGCGAACCAGACTCGCCTTGACGCCGATATTCCGGGTAAACGCATCGATGAAGTCGGATAACAGTTCCTGACGTGTACGCGCGGCGTTGATGCAGCTGCTGATTTTGTACAGTGTCTGTAGTGACTCGGTGTTCCAGTTTGTGTTGATATTTTCCACGTAGGCTTGACGATTTCGGAGCTTACTGAAGCATGTTCAGCCCTGGACCTGGAAACGAACGGTCAGTTGTCCTGTGGAGGGGTGTAAGTCGGGTCATTCGGGTTCATGAAAATGAACTGGTGTTTTCCGGGCTCTATTTCTACGAAGTCGAGCACGGTGTCCTTGAGGAGCTCTGCACTGATCGGGGCGATGATAATTTCAACTTCCTGTGAGGTGATTGTGATGTCGTCTTCCTTGCTCTCATCGAATCCCATGCCATAGTGGATGCTGGCGTCTTCATTTCTTGTGGCCGCAATGCGCAATGGCAGGCCTTCGGCTTTGCCCTGTTGCGCGGAAATCTTTATTTGCCTGGCAGCTTCTTCAGTTACTGTGATCATGGTCTATGACTGCTTTTCGATTAACTTGTAATTGCGCACGAATCTCACAAAACGTTCAACCCAGTTGTTGCTCCTGGTATTGCGCTGGTGTGTGTAACAGGCGAGCATATTATTGCTGATGAAGCCGTCATGTTCGCCGTCGATACCGGTGCCGCGTAATACCTGAAAGGCAAATCTAGCATTTTTGGGTAAATTTATAAATCTTGAATAGTGAAATTCATGTGCAGCAATTGTTCGGCTGCTTGCATCCGGCCATATACTGTCTGCGGTCTCGCGAAGCTGCACATAGCCCCGCCCCTGGGGTTTTGGCTCCATGATGACATCAGCGGGTATGGCGCCAACCATGTCGTATTTTTCGCCTTTCCACGCGATTGAGCGCGCAAGGTACATCAGACCACCGCACTCTGCGTACACGGGTAGCCCCCTGTTTATCGAATCTGCCAGTGACTGTCGGAAGCTACCGTTCTGTGCGAGTGCCTGCATATGTGTTTCCGGAAACCCGCCACCGATGAACAGGCCATCGAGTTCCGGCAGACCCGAATCTGACAGATTGTCGACCTCGATCAAATTGGCGCCGGCCTGGCTGAAAGCTTCCAGATCATCAGGGTAGTAGAAGCCGAAAGCTGCGTTTTTGACAATGGCGATATTGACATCGGGGGCCGCCGTCGCCCTGAATTCAGTTGCGGCGTTGGCCGCCGCGGATTCAGGACTCTGGGCAATATTCAGTAATGCATCCAGGTCGACCTGTTCCTGGATAGCCTTGCTTAACGCCTTGATTTTATTGATGCAGGCGCTGTCTTCATTGCTGGGTACCAGGCCCAGGTGCCGTTCTTCAATATCGAGTTCGGGATTGTGATGTACAGCGCCGATGACTTCGACATCGGTGTAGTGCTCAATCACCTGGCGAAGCTTGTTTTCGTGCCGGTAGCCGCCGAGCTTATTCAGGATCACACCCTTGATATTGATGTCTCTGTCAAAGGCCTGGTAGCCGAGAATCAGTGGTGCAATGCCACGTGTCATACCGCGCGCATCCAGTACCAGTACGACCGGGGTATTCAGCAATGTTGCCAGGGCCGCATTGCTGTTGCTGCCTTCGAGGTCGAGGCCATCATAGAGGCCCTTGTTGCCCTCGATAATCGAAATGTCAGCACTGGCAGAGTGCCGGTTAAACAGGTCCACGATTTCATCGTGTTCCATGGTATAGAAATCGAGGTTATAGCAGTTTTTGCCGGCTGCTTTGGCCAGCCAATGTGGATCGATATAGTCGGGACCCTTTTTGTAGGGCTGCACATTCAATCCGCGCTCGCGCAGGGCAGCGCACAGTCCGATCGTGATCGAGGTCTTGCCGGATGATTTGCGGGCCGCCGAGATGAAGATGCGAGACACGGGAATGCTTCGCAATTAATAAGAAAAATGAAAAATGAATAATGAAAAATGAATAATGATGGAAGTCACGCGGTTAATGCGGAAATTGGTACATTCATCACCAATTTTTCATTATTCATATCATTATTAATTGCTTTGTTTGTCCGCCAGGCTGGTCGGCAAAAACGGCAGTACCTTGATAACAAACGCGACGATGACCAGGGAAACAGCGACGCCGCCGATGCCAAGGGCGATTTCGTAGGGGCTCGGCGTGTAGTTATTGACAACACCGTCGAAGAAGTTGCTGCTGACTTCGTAGCCGGGGAAGATTTCCAACGGGTACGCCTGTCCACCGATGATGATGGTATACATGGTGGCGAGACCACCGAGAATGACCAGGGCGCAGATCAGGGTCAGTGTCTTGCGGCTGTTTCGGACAGCAGGTGCGTAGATCAGCGCCAGCGGCAGCAGTCCGCCGAGAATGATCTGTCCGATCCAGAATACCTTGGTGTATTGCCCGCCTTCCATCAGAATGAATTTTTCAACACCATGGTGTTCCGTGATGTACAGATTGGTCAGGTGATAAACCGCGACGAAGTACAGTACTGCGGCAACAAATACACCGAGCAGGTTGCGCAGGCGCGCTACGATCTCGTCACCCAGTTCGCGGCCGGTCCAGTGATAAGAAGCCAGCAGGACAAGGATGAAGATAGCCAGACCGAACGAGAATGACATGGTGATAAACATCGGTGCCATCATGGCGGCATCATAGGCGGAGCGCGCCACCAGGAAGCCAAAGATTGAACCGGTACCGGTGGTGAGTATCAGGCGCCAGACAAAGGCTGCAAAACCGGCCTGTTTTTTGAAGCGGTACATACTGTGGTCCATCATGAACCAGATGTAGATGCCGACGATGGCAAAGAAACCGGTATAGAGAATAATGTTCCAGGCGAAAATCGACTTGAAGTTGTAGTAGGTCATCGCAACGATGAGTCGATCGGGTCGGCCCAGATCGAGCAGAAGTACAACGAGTCCGCCCGCCAGCAACGCGATGGCCAGCAGTCCGGACAGTCGGGCCAGAGGCTCATATTCCTCTTTTTTGAATACTGATGCGATCGAGGCGACATTCAGGGCGCCAGACGCGGCAACGATCAGGAACACGGCAAATACGTGCGGCATGCCCCACACGATCTGATTGGTCATGCCGGTGACGTAGTGACCTTCATGTTCCATGTGCCAGACAGCAAGCAGGCCGACCAGCATGATCAGGCCCAGACCGCCAAGTAAACCCCAGTAGGCCAGGCTCTTGCCTTCGATTTCAGTATATTCAATCTTCTTCATTTTGAATCATCTCTGTGAATCTTATATGCCCTGGTAACGGACGCCGGTATTCAGTTGCAGATCTGCGCGGATCTGTTTGCCACCGTGTTTTTCAAGTTCCTTCGAAATTTCGCTGTTCGGATCATTCAGATCACCGAAAACCATGGCCTCATGCTTGCCTTTGCCGCAGGCTTCAACACAGGCGGGAATCTGGTCCTTGTCGACGCGATGTACACACATCGTGCACGATTCAACGGTGCCTTTGCCGCGCGGTGCGCTGAGTGTCTGGTTCCTGACTTCCTCGTGTACGAAGGAGCGTGCCTTGAAAGGGCATGCCATCATGCAGTAGCGGCAACCAATGCAAATGTGCTTGTCGACCAGCGCAATGCCGTCCTTGCGTTTGAACGATGCGCCGGTGGGGCAGACATCGACACAGGGTGCAGTTTCACAATGCTGACACATCAGCGGCAGGGAAAGCTCATGACCGGTTTGCTTGTCGCGCAGTGTGACCTTGCGAATATACTGTGTGTCCGACTCAGGTCGGTTGTTGCCGACCAGACCGTGTTCAGTGTTACAGGCATCGATACAGTCGGTACAGCCCTGTTCGCATTTGGTCGTGTTGATCAGCATGCCCCAGCGTACGGTACTGGAAACGGCCTGCTCATCAGGCTTTGCGCTGGCAACCTGGTGTAAAAGGATGCCGGGCGCAATCGTTACAGCGCCAACAGCAGCAGATTTCTCCAGGAAACGGCGTCTTGAGTGGTTTACAGGATCGCTCATTTCGACGCGCCTCCCATGTCTTCGCTGGAAGTCGGCATCTGCTGTAATTCATGCTGCAGTGAGGCCGATTTGCCTTCACGCTTTATGAATTTCTGAGGACGGTCGGCGTGACATTCAAAGCAGTCGATGGTGACAGCGGCATACTCATGACAGCCATTGCAGAAATGATCCTCGGAATCAACATCGGCAATATTGCCTTTGTCATCAGGCTGGACGTGGCAGTTGATGCACTCGGCAAAGCTGTATTTGGAGGTGCGAATGCCTTCATGCATGGTTTCATCGCGCTGATGCAGGATGAAATTCATATGGTCTCTGCGCATCACGTCTTCGGGCTCGACGCACTTGACGCCTTCGCCTTCAGGTTCATGGATGACGGGCAGCGGTGTTTCTGCTGATCCCGTTGCCGGGAGCAGCAGAACAAAACCTGTCAGTATCAGTGTGATTCGCAGAATGCGGTTTATCATGATTACAACCTTGTTGGTCTTTGAATACAGCGTTTAGGCGTCACCCAGTGCCATGTCGATGTAACCGGTCGGGCATACATCCGCGCAAATGTGGCAGCCAATGCATTTGTTGTAGTCAGTATCTACATAGCGACCCAGTGTCTGCTGGTCTTTCTTGACGCGGAACACGGCATCCTGCGGGCAGAAAATCACGCAGTTGTCACACTCGAAGCACATGCCGCAGCTCATGCAGCGGTTGGCCTCGGCAACGGCCTGTTCTTCGGGCAGGCTTATCTGGCGTTCTGTAAAGTGTCCGAGTACTTCATCCGATGAAGGTACGTCGGTATCACGGTGATTACGCGCGGTGTATTCAAAATGACCCAGGAACATATCTTCTGTTGTGATGATTTCCTGTTTGGAGCGGTCCTCATAGTTATGGATCGCATAGGTCTGCTTATCGGTACCGCGCTGCTGATCTTCGTGGAAGTCATTGGCGCTGTAGCTGTCTACGCCAAGGCCGGCTTCGGTCAGCTTTTCTACCAGGTCGAAGTGGTGTACGTCGACCTTGGGGCGTTTCTTGACTTCGATATTCTTGAAATGATTGTCGATGGTTTCAGAGACAATGTAAGCCTGGCCGATCGCGGTTGTCAGCAGGTGAGGGCGAACGATGTCACCACAGACGAAGTGGTTTTCCTTGCCCGGTACGCGGAAAAGATTGTCTGAATCGATCAGGTTACGTCCATTGTCGAAGTCTTCAACACCGGCAAGGTCGCCGGCCTGACCAATTGCGGCAACGATCACGTCAGCTTCTACGGTGTATTCCTTGCCGCCTTCGATGGCGACAGGTGCATTGTTTTCCCACTTGCAGTCAACGAATTTCATACCGGTCGCACGGCCGTTGCTGTCTTTGAGAATTTCGACAGGCATAACCTCATTCATGATGTTAACGCCTTCAATCAGTGCGTCTTCGACTTCGTGCTGTGCTGCAGTCATCTCTTCTTTCTTGAAAAGGGCCGTCAGTGTGACGTTTGAACACGGGATGTTGTTGGACGCGTCGTGATCTGCGTGGCTGGCTTCACCGTTGACAACGGCTTCCGGCAGGTCGCTGTAACCTTCGATGGTACCGATGCGGCGCGAGACGGAAACAACGTCGATAGAAGTATCACCACCACCGATACACAGGACACGTGGTGCGGTGTACTTCATTTCACCCTTGTTGAACTGCTCGAGGAACTTAACTGCGGAGACGCAATTGGGTGTTTCTGCCCAGCCTTCCAGCGGCAGGTCGCGGCCTGTCCAGCAGCCGATGGCCCAGAGGATGACGTCGTATTCTTTCTCAAGCTCTTCGACGCTGACATCTTTGCCGACATGGGTATTCATGCGGGTTTCGATGTGGCCCATATCAAGAATACGCTGGCACTCGTTGTTCAGGAAGTCGCGGGGTGTACGGTAGCCCGGGATGCCGTAGCGCATCATGCCGCCGAGTTCTTCGTGAGAATCGAATATGGTCGACGCGATGCCCTTGCGACGCAGCTGATAAGCGGCTGCCATACCGGCGGGACCACCGCCGATGATGGCGACTTTCTTGCCGGTCATTTCAGCGCTGTTGTCGAACTTGAAGCCTTCCTTGAACGCGGTATCACCGATGTATTGCTCAACCGAGTTGATGCCGACGAAATCTTCGACGTTGTTGCGGTTGCAGCCATCCTGGCAGGGGGCAGGGCAGACGCGTCCCATCATGGATGGAAACGGGTTGGCATCCGTCGAGCGACGGAAGGCGTATTCCTGCATGCTGACCCCTTCGGGTGGTCTTTCGATGCCGCGTACGATATCCAGCCAGCCGCGAATGTCTTCACCTGAAGGGCAGCTGCCCTGACAAGGTGGTGTACGGTGTACATAGGTCGGGCACTTGTGTGAAGTATCTTCTTTAAAGATCTTGTTGGACCAGCCGTGCCAGTCTTCGTCGCCATCTTTGAATTTTCTGAAGGTTAACTTGTCGTTTTGCATGTCTTCAGTGGAGGTTGCCATGCCAGTTCTCCTGTTGTAATACCGTTAGCGGCTTGTATCGTTAAAATTCGTGGTTACGCTGCTTCTTCCGTATCAGCTTCTGCTTCGTCTTCATCACCCTGGCCTTCGAGGATGATGGCGCTGCTCACCAGCTGGTGAACACTGACGATTTGATCCATGGTCATGCCGTAGTAAGGCAGGACTTTCGTAAACTGGGATTTACAGATGGCGCATATTGCAGCCATGTGGGTAACACCTTTGTCTTCAATGACGTTCTTCAGCGCCTCCATGCGTGGCAGCGCACCCTTGATGCGCAGTTCGATCAGATCGTCGGTCAGCAGGCCGCCACCGCCACCACAACAGAAGGTGCTGTCATGAATGGTTTCCGGCGCCATATCGTGAAAGTTGTTGCATACCGCCTTGATGACCTTGCGTGGAATTTCGAACTGGCTGCCGGGATACGATCCAATGCGCGATGCCCGTGCGACGTTGCACGAATCGTGGAATGTCAGCGTCATCCAGTCGTTTTCAGACTTGTCGATGTTGAGAATGCCGCGGTCCAGGCAGTCCGAGGTGAAATCGAGGATGTGCTGCGGTACCGGGTAATTCGGATCGAGAAAATCCCACGGACCGGCCAGCGTATTCAGGAAGCTGTAGGCGACACGCCAGGCGTGGCCGCATTCTCCGAAAATAATACGCTTGACACCGAGTTCCTTGGCCGCTTCGCGAATACGCAGCGAAATTTCGCGCATGTTCTCGTAGTTGCCAATGAACAGGCCGAAGTTGGCTGCTTCCGAAGCCTTTGAGCTGACAGTCCAGCTGACACCGGCGGCGTGGAAGACCTTGCCGTAGCCGATCAGGCCGTCAACATGAGGTTCGGCAAAGAAGTCGGCGGAAGGCGTCACCAGTAATATATCAGCGCCTTTCTCATCGAGCGGATAACGCACCTTGACGCCGGTATCTTCTTCGACTTCTTCTTCCAGACCTTCCAGCGTGTCAGCCAGCGCGGGTTCTGGCAGACCGAGGTTGTTGCCTATCTTGTGTACCTTGCCGATGATCTCGTTGGAGTATTTCTGGCCTTTACCAACGTGGGCGAGAATGTCACGTGCAGCCATGGTAACTTCAGCGGTATCGATACCGTAGGGGCAGAATACCGAACAGCGGCGGCACTCGGAGCACTGGTGGTAGTAGCTGTACATTTCATCGATGATTTCTTCCGTCAGATCGACCGCGCCGACCAGTTTGGGGAAGTGCTTGCCGGCGAAGGTGAAGTAGCGGCGGTAAACCTTGCGCAGCAGGTCCTGGCGTGCGACGGGCATGTTCTTGGCGTCGCCGGTGCCGAGGAAATAATGGCATTTGTCGGTACAGGCGCCGCATTTGACGCAGATGTCCATGAATACCTGCAGAGAGCGGTACTTGCCCAGCATTTCGCCAAGCTTTTCGAGGAAAGTTTCTTTCCAGCCCTCGATCAGTTCACCGTTACCAGGGAAACCCAGCGGCGCCTGGAATTGTTCTTTGGCCAGGAATGGAGCGCTGTGCGACATGACCCCTTCCATCACGGTAGGAATCACAGGGAATTCGTGCGTTTCCGGTATTTCGAAATCAGCCATTACTCGATGTTCCTGACAATAGTATTGTGTATTTAGTGACGCTTAATTAAGCGTTTCGACCGTCTTTAGCTTCCAGCTCCGCACCCCAGGGTGACAGATGGCGCACTTCGCGCGGATTGTCGACCTGGTTGCGGGTTGGCGCAAAGAACAGTCCCGGTGCATGCAACAGTTTGCTGATCGGAAAAACGAAACTAAGGATCAGTACCAGTGTTAAATGCACGAGCAAAATAAAATCGCTGGGCAGGTTCTGCCAGTCAAATAGAAACAGGCCCATAATGAATGCTTTCAACTGAACAATGTCGGTACGTACGACATAGTTCATCATCAGACCGCTGACAGCGATACCAATAATCAACAACAGCATCAGGTAGTCCGAAGGTGACGAGATGTAACGTACACGGTCTACGAAAATACGGCGGCCAAGCAGGCCAATCAGGCCAACCACCATGGCAAAACCGGCGTATTTGCCAAAGCTTTGCACCACTTGCAGGCTGACGATGGGCCAGAGGAAGCTGTCGGGGCTGACCACATAACGCAGGTGGCGGAAGAATGCGAGTAGCAGGGCTACGTGGAAAATCCAGCCAAAGATCCAGGTCCATTTACTGGAGCGGAACAGGCTGTTGAACAGGACAATTTCCATTGTCAGACGCCAGGCGACACCACCTTTGGTCATCGGGGCCGGCGTTACAGGAATCTTTAACGGCGCAGGTACACGTTTATATTGCAGGACCTTGTTGGTGATACCGCCGATCAGTACTGCGATCGCAGCATAGAACAGTACAACATATAAAATACTGAGGGCAGTCATTGCTGGTGTATCTCGCCTTGTTAGTTAGAAAAAGTTTTTAGACAGGGGGTCTTTACAAGACCCCCTGAATTCGGTCAGGTGTTATACGCAACCTGTCGGCTTGGGAAGACCGGCGTATTTACAAGCCTGCTTGCCCGGGCCATAAGGGAACAGTTCGTACAGGTACTTGCTGTTGCCTTTTTCTTTACCCAGCTTCTTGCCAACTGCTTTGGTCAGCACGCGTACAGCGGGTGCGATCTGGTATTCTTCGTAGTATTCACGAAGGAAATTAATGATTTCCCAGTGGTCGTCAGACAGGTCGAGACCTTCTTCTTTGGCCATGACTTCAGCGACAGCTGGTTCCCAGTCATTAAGGTTAGCCAGGTAACCTTCTTCATCTACTTCAAGACTCTTACCGTTTACTTCGATAGGCATGATGTGCGCTCCTCGTTGAGAACGAATTAAAAATTAATAATTAAAGCCAGGCGTGAACTTTGTCGTGCTCGGCCACTAAATCCACAAAACCGTCGTAATCAACGACTTTGATCCCGTCGGCGATTTTGCCTTCAACGCCTCGAGCCTTTAGATCCGGGCCTAGAACAGCGAAGGTAACACCATCAGTGTTTGCAATAGCATCAGCAGGCTTTGTGCCTGATGTCGCTGCATAAACACCGTCTTCGTACAGCAATACAGTCGAGCCGCTCTTGGCCAGGCCCAGGCAGTCATCAAATGCACTGCTGTTGAAAGGAGATTTGTTAACAGTATGTAAAGTTGTCATATTCAATCTCCTAGAAACTCAAAACAACATCTTGGTCGTCAATAACATCGGCAAGCTCAGCGCGGCTTACCAGGCGGATGGAATCTTTTTCTGCCCAGTCTTCATCTTCGTCTTCCCATGTAAGATGCTGAAGGTCGTCCAGGCTCAGACCGCGCTCTTCCAGTGATTCTTTTTCAACATAGATCTTGTTAACGTCGTAATCACCCAGTGCGGAATAGGTCGGTGAGAAGTTTTTCATACCGATGCCATCGGTGCTCTGACCCTTGGTCAGCTGGTAGACACCATCATCAATGAAAGCCAGGCTGACATCCTGCTCGAATGCTGCGCCAATCAGGACCACTTCGAGCGACTCCAGTGCATAGATGCTGCCGTAAGGGGCCTTGGTGTTCATGTACATGAATTTTTTAGCCATAGTTATTCTCCTTACGCACCGAATGTGACAAGACGGTCGCTTTCGATACCGGCTTCGATCAACTGGCCGAGGCCGGAAATACGGAAACCTTCAGCGATATTGTTGGCATCTTTACCCTGACGCTTGGCTTCGTCTTCGTCCATCAGGCCGCGACGCTGTGCCGCAGCAATGCAAACGACCAGGTCAAGATTGTGTTCTTTCTGCAGTTCCGTCCATTGCTGGGTGATGTTGCGGTCATCCTGCGGCGGGACGGCCAGACGGGTCGCGTTGTTGACACCGTCGTGGTAGAAGAACACGCGGAAGATTTCATGACCCTTGGCCAGCGAAGCCTTTGCAAACTGATAAGCTGAGTCAGCTGCCTGGTGCTGGTAGGGACCTTCATTTATCTGAATACTGAATTTCACGATTCAATCCTTGCCTTAGAAACGAATGTGAGTCGAAGCGTTCAGGCTGTTACGAGCGCCACGCCAGGTGTCGACATGGTACTTCGTGAACGGCAGGTTGGTTACTTCAAAAAAGCGGGGCCAGCCGATACGCTCGATCCAGTCGTTGATGCGCTCCCAGTCCTTGGCGCCTTCCTTGTAGGCTTGCAGGATACGCTTGACGATTGCGTTCGCTTCAGGCCAGCGCGGCGGGTTGTTCGGGATGCCGGCAGCAACCAGTTTCTGGAAAGTCGGCTTGCCGCGGGCATTGGAGTGGTTACCACCTACCCAGATGGCCAGCTTGGTGTGCTCAGCATCGTTGATCTGCATCGGCGGGCAGGGCGGGAAGCAGGCGCCGCAGCAAATGCATTTCTTCTCGTCAACTTCCAGCGAAGGCTTGCCGTTTACCATGGCCGGGCGAATCGCGGCTACCGGGCAGCGTGCAACAACAGAAGGACGTTCGCAAACGTTGGAAACCAGGTCATGGTTGATCTTGGGTGGCTTGGTGTGCTGAACGTTGATCGCGATATCACCCTGACCACCGCAGTTGATCTGGCAGCAGGAGGTGGTGATATGAACGCGGTTCGGCATGTTGTTTTCGCGGAACTCGTCGATCAGCTCGTCCATCATCGACTTAACAACACCTGAAGCGTCGGTACCCGGAATGTCGCAGTGCAGCCAGCCCTGGGTATGGGAAATCATTGTCACCGAGTTCTTGGTGCCGCCTACGATGAAGCCGGCGTCTTCGACAGCCTTGATCAGCGGCTCGACCTTGGCTTCGTCAGCAACCATGTATTCAACGTTGCTGCGAATGGTGAAGTGGATGTAGCCGTCAGCAAATTCATCGCCGATGTCACACAGCGTGCGCAGCGTGAAGATGTCGAGAATACGCTGGGTGCCGACGCGTACGGTCCAGATTTCATCGCCGCTGTAGCCAACGTGGCGCAGTACACCCGGTCTCGGATGTTCGTGATATTTCCAGGCGCCATAGTTTTTGCGCATTACTGGATGCATGTACTGGAATGCGTCAGGGCATCCGGATTCGATTGGCGAACGAGGTTTGTCAGGCATGGTTATTCCTCAAAAAAATATTTATGTTTTGTTAGAAAGGGGCCGCAGCCCCTTCCATGTGTATATGTTTAACGTGTCCAGTGATTAAGCGGCCGCTTCTTCCATCTTGCGCTCGAACCACTTCTCGGCTTCTTCGTCCCAGCCGTCCATACGGATGTATGAGCTCTGGCGCGGGTGAGAAACCATGTTTGGATCTACGTCCAGATCGAAATCAACACCTTCGAGGAAGTTGACCAGGCCGATACGCTCAATCATTTCACCGCAGCGTTCGTGCTCGAGACCGTTTTCAGCCCAGAAGTCGATGATTTCTTCAGCCAGCTCGATCAGCTCTTCATAATCATCTTCGGTTTCCAGTTTCTTGAACGGGATCACCACGGTGCCCATCAGGTCGCCGATCTTCAGTGTGCGCTTACCGCCGATCAGGATGCTGACACCCTTGTCGTCGCCCGGATGCAGCGCTTTCGGCATGACGTTCAGGCAGTGCATGCAGCGAACGCAGTTGCGGTTGTCTACGGCCAGCGTGTCGTCGTCATTCAGAGACAGTGCGTTGGTCGGGCAGCGTGTAATCACGTTATCGATGATGTACTGACGACCCTTGGCGGCGACGTAAGCCTTGACTTCTTCCTGGTCGACCTTCATGTCGTCGCGCCAGGTGCCGATCACAGCCATGTCTGCACGCTCGATGGCGTTCTGGCAGTCGTTCGGACAACCCGATACCTTGAACTTGAACTTGTAGGGCAGTGCCGGGCGATGCACGTCGTCTGTAAAGTTGTTGACCAGATGACGGTGAATCCCGTGTTCGTTGGCACAGGACATCTCACAACGGGAAGCGCCAACGCAGGACATTGCGGTACGGACACAGGGGCCTGCGCCACCGAGGTCCCAGCCGTACTCGTTGATTTCGTCGAAGAAATGCTGCGTATTTTCGGTCGTTGTACCGATGAACATAATGTTGCCGGTCTGACCATGGAAGGTCTGCAGACCAGAACCCCATTTTTCCCAGCTGTCGCCCAGCTGACGCAGCATTGCGGTTGTATAGTGGTTGCCAGCAGGCGGCTGTACGCGCAGGGTGTGGAATTCTTTTGATTCAGGGAAGGCCGAACCCACTTCCGAGAAGCGCGGGATAATACCGCCGCCATAGCCGAATACGGAGACTGTTCCGCCTTTCCAGTAACCCTTGCGAGTTTCGTATGAGTGCTCCAGCTGACCAAGCAGGCTGCTGGTTACTTCCTGAATACGTTCATCTGGATGCTCGTCACGGAGCTTCTTGATACCTGAGATAAAGCTGGGCCAGGGGCCGTTTTCCAGCTCATCCAGCATGGGGGTTTCGTAGATCTTTTTGGCCATGGGTTGTCTCCTGTTGGCTTATCTGCTTGCAAGCAAGATTAGAATTGGGCGACAAATTCTAATCCCAATAGTTCTTGTTCTCAATATCCCTTATGCCTCTATAAGGGTACTGAATTTCGGTGGCGCAATTTTAGGGAGAGCGTGGCAATGTCATAACCCTACCCTTGGGAGAGCAGGGGCATTTGGTGTTATCCCGAAAGGGATAGTGATTTACCGCCATTCCTTCGACGTTTTTGTGGGGATTTTCAAATAGTGATTTAGTTACAATAAGTTATCGAAACATGTCCTGTTTCAAATTAATCGGTGGTAGAGATGATTATCATTACTGGTTTTAATGTTTTTCCGCCCGTGTTCGCGCCCGAATGTGATATTGAATTTCAACACCGATAAGGGCAATCTCACTCCGCGATGACACAGATGACGAGAAATCGAGTAATACTGGCGGCCAGTCACGACAGCCCCTTCAGTCTCGAAGATGATGCAGCCTACCGCGCCTGGCGTGAGCAGAAGCTGGCACAGAGACCCGCGCTGGAGGAATTGTTCGTGCCGCTGGAAGACCCCTTCAGCATCAGTCGAGACGAACAGAGCCGTATCCAGGATCTGTGCCGGCGCTGTAATGCGGCTGTATATAAGGTCTCGGATAAATTCCAGGCGACGGATAAGCAACTGGTTCACCGGCTGGGCCTGCAGTTCGGCCTGTCGCACCTGGATGACAACCTGCGTGCAGACGAGGATGACATTACCAGCCTGCAGGTGAAGGAGCAGGCGGGTAACCAGTATATCCCCTATACCAACCGGCCGCTGAGCTGGCACACCGACGGCTATTACAATGCACCGGGGGAGCAGGTGCGCGGCTTTATCCTGCATTGTGCGCGACCTGCGGCAGACGGCGGCGCCAACAGCCTGATTGATCACGAGCTGGTCTATATCTATCTGCGCGATGAGAACCCCGACTACATCAGGGCGTTGATGCATCCCGGGGTGATGACGATTCCGCCAAATATTGAACAGGGTAGTGAAATCCGGGCTGCC
>CP070838.1:2025978-2044524 GCA_020341835.1 Thiotrichales bacterium
CAGGGCGCCTGGCGCCCTGTTTTTCTTTTGATTGGAAAACGCATAGGTGTGATCTGACCCTTTGGTTTTTAACAACAAACAATTTATGGACATTTCGGACAGTTTAATATGTATCCTGTGAGTTCCGTTACATCTATTAGGGAGGGGTACATGAAAAAGATTGTACTTGCATTCGCCATCGCGATGGCTGTCACATCCACAGGCCATGCAAGCCTGGCGGCCAAGAAGTGGCCGGCGTCAGACAAGGCCAAACAGTTCGTCAAGGATACTATCGTTATCGGTATGCTCGCGAGCCCGTATGGCACTGGCTGGACCAGGAACGAACAGCTGCTTACATATTTCAAGGAGGCGCGAGATGCAGGTATCACTGGTCATGAGATGACACTGACAGCTGCATCCATGAACTGGGACAATCTCATGCAGCAGCATCATGCATTCAAGTCTGCAATGGCCGAGGAGCCGGAAAGCTACATCTTTGTACGGACGACCCGTGATATCGAGGCAGCGCATATCAAGGGCAAGACCGCGGTGATCTGGAACTCACAGACTGCGACCATCCTTGAAGAAGACCTGACGCGCATGGCGGCTTTGAAAGAGATGGGTATTGCAAGCATGATTCTTGCATACAACGATCGCTTCAGAACCGGTTCGGGTTCACTGGCTGCCTACAATGGCCAGGACGATGGCCTGACAGACTGGGGCCGCGCGGTCATCGATGAGATGGTGAAGTACGGCATCATCCTCGATCTTAGCCATACCGGCTACAAGACGGCGATGGATGCCATGGACCACATGGACAAGAATCATCCCGGCGTTCCGTACATCTATACCCATTCGCTGCCCGCCGGTTTGTACAAGAATGAGAAAAACAAATCACCGCGAGGCTGCTATCGCAACATCACCGATGAAGAAGCAAAGCGTGCTGCAAAAAGTGGTGGTTATGTCGCACCGACTTTTACCGAGTGGATGGTCGATGGTATCTGGCCTGACAATCTCACGCCGAAACAGGCAGCTGACATGATCGACTACTACGCCAAGCTGGTCGGTGTTGACCATGTGGCGATTGCCACCGATGACATGTTCGACGTTTCACTGGTTGTGGATTTCGCCAAGAAAAATGCAACCATGTATGCCGATGGCGGTTACATGATCGATGCCTTCAACAAGGGTGCCGATGACAGCGCGCCACTGGCGAGAATTCTGGCTGCGGTTACCGACGAACTCTGGAAGCGTGGTTACAGCAATGAAGACCTGGCCAAGATCTACGGCGGCAACAAGATGCGCGTCTACCAGCAGGTATGGGAGGGCGCACCGAAAGGCCAGTGGGACAAGGAATACCAGGAACGTGTCAGACTGCGTAAGGAATTTATGGAGAAGTACGGTACGCGTTAATCATCCTTGATGTTAGTCGAACAGGCCGCCTGCAAAGGCGGCTTCTTTAGATGGGTACCTTGAGTCATCATGTTTAGAATCTATAAAACCCTGATCGTAACCACGGCCGTGCTGGCACTCGGTGTTTGCAGACCAGCGCTGTCAGAATCTGAATCAAGCTTTAACGATATCCCGGTATTCGGCGGTCCCAGCAGTACCGGTGCCGAACTGAAAGCAGAGAACGCGCCGGCTAAAACAGGCGACATCATCAAGGACCTGATGCCGGGCTGGTTTGCAAAGAAAGAACAGATGATGCAGGAACATGGTCTTGCCTATGGTATCAACTACTCGACGTTGTACATGAAAGCCAGCGATGCCGTCGGTGAAGACAATGCCTGGGGCGGCATGCTGCAGTTGCCGGCTTCATGGACCGTGATGAACAACAAGGACAAGGGCAGTAACGGAACTATTGTTTTCAAGCTGGAAAACCGTCACAAGATTTCAACCGACCTTGCACCGCAGGACCTGGGTCTGGGTACGTTCGGCCCTGACGGTGTAGCCGGCCTGGGTGCGGTATCGATTGTCGGCACCCAGTTCAGCGACAAGGACTGGATCCTGACAAACCTGTACTGGCAGCACAAGATGAAAGGCGGCAAGCTGAATTATGTCGTCGGTCAGATCGATAATACAGACTTCCTCGATATCTACGCCGCGATCAACCCGCAATCCTCGTTCATGAACCTGAACTTCTCCACCAACCCGTCCATCGGTATCCCTGACCAGGGTTTCGGTGCCTACGGCGGTGCAATGGTCACGGATAATATCTATATCGTAGCGGGCCTGATGGATGCACGAGCAAGGCCGGATGAACCGTTCGAGAGTTTCAAAGACTTCTTCGACAAGAACGAGTATTTCAAGCACATCGAAATCGGCTACACGCCATCTTTTGATCGGCGCTATTTCGACAATATACATTTTGTCTACTGGGACTCGGATGAGCAGACCAATGACCAGGGTGCGGTCACCGAGGCAAAAGGCAGCGGCTGGACGGTTTCTGCTGCACACTTCTTCAACGACAAGTACCTGCCGTTCATTCGCTATGGTGATTCCGATGGTGGCGGCGGTGCACTCAACGAGAAAGTACTGAGTGCTGGACTGGGTATTTATTGGGGTGAAACCGGTAATGCATTTGGCGTGGGCTTAAGCAGATCAACCCCTTCATCCTTGACCATCGCGCCGGGCCTGAATGACCAGACCACGGCTGAAGTGTTCTATCGTTACATGCTATCGAAGCATCTTGCCATAACGCCGGATCTACAATACATCAAGGATCCTGCATTGAATCCAAACGACAGTTCAATCTGGATTGCAGGAATCAGGGTTCGTCTTACTCTCTAATACCTTTGCCTGAACGTCCGTTAATGGCCGTTCTCGGGCGTCCGAGATGAAATCTGCAGAAATCATGGCCGACATTCCGCAACCCATTCCGGACGGTCGTAAATTCAATTGGACCCTGCTAGCAGCCCGAAAGCCTGGCGCTGTCGACCAGCCTTAAAGGGATTAGCTATCGCTTTTGTCGCCAGTCAGGATAGACCAGCAGAGCCGCGCTGCTGGTGAGCACACTGTGGCGAACCTTGTTAGGCCGCATGGTAGCTCCAGAGGGGCCCCAGGAACCGTCGGGTTTCTGCTGCCTCACCAGATCATCCAACGCTGTTTGCAACCGGTTATGCAGCGGTTCCCCCAAAAGATACAAGGTTAGGACAAGTTCGGCTACCAGATCCCGGTTGTTTTGCGCGCTTGCCCAGTTCACCGCGTCCAGCAAGACGTCCACCACTGCGCTGCGTCGGGTCACAAGCCAGGCGGAGGGCGGTAGGTGGCCAAAATCGGTCAGCGCGACAAATTCGTGAACCAGCGCATACAGCAACCAGGTTGTCGTGCGTCGCTGGTTCGGCTTGGCGTCTGCGCCGGGCAACGCAATATAGTGGCGATTCTGACTGATACGTTCGATTAGTGAGGCCGCCAGCAGGGATTCCGTGTCCGTGCGCGTTTGGTCGTCAAGCCGAGACAAAAACAGTGCGGTGGTCAATCGCACGGAGGGGTTGTCGAGCCTCGACGTTGCCAGCGCGCGTCGTGCCTGCTCCTTGATTACCGCAGTCAGAGGATTTGTAAGTCCGCTCAGTTCCGTTAGGTGTGCAGCGAGAACCAGATGGTAGTGGTCCATCAGCGACTTGTGTGGACGCCTGACCCACTCCTGGAATTCGGCGAGATCATACAGCGATGCCATCTGATCGCGGAACAGCTGCGCAAAGCGTTCACGTTGTGACACTGTGCGAGAATGATCTCGGAAAAAGCGGAAAGCCACACCTTCATCTATCATGTCGTCGAAGCCTCCGTCCTGGACTGTAGCGCGATTGTCTTCGATCCAGTCGAGTCCTCGGGCGAATGCTGCTTCGATGGCGCTGTTGGATATAGACGCAGTTTCCGGTTTAGATTCTTGCGCCGAACAATATGTCGCGGGAATCAATAACAGCACGAGCAAGAATCTAAATCTGCTTAACAGTATTGCAAGCTGACTCAAGGTATGTTTTCTTTGCATCTTAAAAAGGACGTGTGAAAGTATTTTTCGAGATTGGGATGAGAAAAGCCAGACAGTTTGGCCATTGGCATTATTAGCCACAAGCTTACCATCTGAAGTGATGCGTCCGTTCACCATCTTTCTACACCCAGTCAGGGATAGCATTGCTTTTCCGTATCAGACTACCACTGCGCTACAGCACCGGTAGCAAAGCTTTGAAGGACAGCTATTGGCTGCGAGTTCAAGTGATCGATGGCGACGGCCAGCAGCGCCAGGCGAAGCACTTTCGATTTCGCGAATATTGTTGAGTCTACCAACAGGTGGGGGGCAGGGGCTGAGAGTCTACAAATGATCGATTAACTGCAAACGATCGGCGCATCCGGTCAAGACCTGGGCAAGGAAACACGGCAATTTGTACCTTAAGCCAAAAACCGTAACGTGTTAACTCGGGTACAGGTGCAGGCATGAAAAGCGATACAGGGAGAAGGCGGGGCGACGCTATAGTCGAGTTTATTCTAGGTGCCCATAAGTATATCGGCATGTGGGCATTGGGAATGTGGATAACATATGCCAATCTCGGCGACAGGCTCGAAGATGCGCGTATTGCTGTACCCGCTATCGTTGTCCTGGCTATCGTGCTAGGGATTATGACCATGCTCTTCACGACGTGGGCGGCAAAATCTATCCGGCGGATTCGCCGCTAAACTCACTCACGTTCATTCATTCTGATTGACAAAAGAGGTATCGAACGTAAAAGGCTGTCGAAAAAATGTACAGTTTCGCGTCGTCGCTAATTACTTCGTAACCGTGACTGTTGAAAATAACTGTTGTACAGAATGCGGAAATGCCCGTGGGCAGGGCATTTGAGGGCGATTTCGGGTGGTTTTAGCGTTTGCCTGGTTCAATCTGGCATATGTTTTGCTGTTTATGTATTAACAGCCACGAAATGAACGGTTTGTAGCCATGCTTGAATTTATTAAAAAGAGAAAATATCTGTTAAATGGAGAGCTTTCTCAGCAGGAAAAGTTACGTATCAATGTCGAAAATGAATATCTGGCGATGAGCTGTGGTTCGTTTAATCCCCAGTTTCTGGCGAAGATCAAAAGAAGTATGGCCGATAAGAAATCGACCGTATGAGTAGCACTAACAGGAATCAGATTCCTTTAACTGTTCCGGAGAAACAAGCCCCGCACAAGCGGAGCTTTTCATTTTGGGCAAGCATCTGCGAGCGGGCGTGACCTCTACCAGTGTCTATTCCGGTGCGTAATTACGGATCACGTTCGTGTCGCAGGCCATTCTTCAAATGGCTTTGTCGTTTCCTTCAACCTGCTCGGCAGTCCGCATTCGTTTACCGTGCAACCGCATGAAGCGACGATACTGATGTCGCGTAGTGCTACAAAGACAGCGATCGTATTACCATCATCTTTTCGACCTGCATATCCCTGAACGTGTAGGGAATGCCGCCGATACCATAGCCTGAATGTTTCAGGCCGGCAAACGGCATCCAGTCGACGCGAAAGGCTGTGTGATCGTTGATCATGATCGCCGAGCCGTTCAGATGTTTGAAGGCATGCATGCAGGTGTTGATATTGCGTGAGAACACGGCGGCCTGGAATGAAACATCGAGAGCATTTGCCCGCGCGATGGCATCGTCGATGTTGTTGTAGGAGTAAACCTGGATCACCGGGCCGAAGACCTCGTTGCGGGAAATAATGGTGTCGTCAGGCGCATCCAGCAGCACCGTAGCCTCGTAGGTGCTGTCGCTGAGCTTGTTGCCGCCACTGATCAGTTTGGCGCCCTTGTTGACGGCATCCTGTACCCAGTCATGCACACGATCGGTTTCTGCCTGTCTGATCAGTGGACCGATATCGGTATCGGGCAGGGTGGGATCGCCGATCTTCATGTTACTTCCGGCTTCGGCGATGCGTTCGGCGAGTTCGCGAGCGATGGCTGACTGCGCGTAGACACGCTGTACCGATACGCAGACCTGGCCGGCGTGATAGAAGCCGGCTTTTGCCAGTAGCGGGATGGTATCCTCCAGGTCGGCGTCGTCAGCAACAATTACCGGCGCAACACCCCCGTGTTCGAGCGCGCAGCGTGCTCCGGGTGCGAGTTTGGATCGCAGCATCCAGCCGACGCCGGCGCTGCCGATGAAGCTGAAAAAACCTACACGCCGGTCGCTAACCAGTTGTGCTGCAACATCCAGATCCGATGTCACGATGCCCTGGCACCAGGCTTCGGGCAGGCCGGCTTCACGCAGGATACCGATCAGTCTGAAACAGGACAGCGGCGTATCACCTGCAGGTTTGATGATAACGGGACAGCCCGCCGCGATGGCGGGCCCCAGTTGGTGAACGGCGAGGTTGAGCGGGTGATTGAAGGCGCTGACAGCGACAACGACACCAATGGGTTCGTGCGTGGTAAATGCAAGCCGATTCATCGATGCGGCGTTTTTCTGCATCGGAATTTCTTCGCCGTGTGCGGTGCGCAAGACTTCAATGCAGTTTTTGATGCCGTCGATTGCACGTGCGACCTCGATCCTGGAGTCGACCAGCGGCTTGCCACCTTCACGGGCTGCTTCAACAGCCAGTTCATCAAAACGCGATTGCATGATGTCCGCCGTCTTCGCCAGTACCTGTATACGCTGTTCTGCCGGTAACCAGCTGGTTTTGTCCCGGTACAGCGCATCGGCCGTGTCCAGTGCGATCTCCACCGCGTCACTGCCGCCGGTATCAACCGTGGCAATAACAGAACAGTCATAAGGCGCCGTCACCTCAAGCTTTCCGTTCGGTTTGGCCCCGGGCACAAGCATCGAAAAATGATCTGTCATCGCTCTTTACCTTTGTGAATTTTTTCCGGATATTTGCTAACGCAATCAAACAAGCCTGACTTTTTACCGGTATACGGTAACCTGCAGGCAGTTTTTAAATGGGGCATACAATATCCCCCAGTCGCTCGGTCAGTTTCATGTTTTCTCGATAATCGATGGGTACAACGACCAGGCTGGGGCCCGTTTCGTTAAAGGCCCTTTCCAGTGTTGCGGCCAGGTCTTTGCTGTTTTCAACCACGTGACCATGCCAGCTGAACGAGTCGGCCAGCCTGAGCCAGTCCGGGTTGTTGAAAGCGAGATCGGTGTGGGTGCCGAAATGGGTCTGCTGCTTCCATGCAATCAGGCCATACTCCCTGTCTTCCCAGACCATAACCACGATATTCGATCCGAGTCGGTGTGCGGTTTCCATCTCCTGTACGTTCATCAGGAAACCGCCATCACCGCAGATTGCGAGGACGCGCCTTTGCGGTAACACCAGGTTGGCGGCAATGGCGCCGGGCAGGGCGGAGCCCATCGAGCAGAAACCGTTCGGAATCAGGCAGGTGTTGGGCTCGTGGCACTGGTAGTGTCTTGCGATCCACATCTTGTGGGCGCCAACATCTGAAAGCAGGATGTCTTCACGCCCCATGACCTGGCGCACATCCCACAGAACTTTTTGCGGTTTGATCACGCCCGTGGTGTCGTCATCCCTGTACCTTTCGAGCTCCGCGCGCATGTCCCGGCGCGTTGCCGCCTGCTGTGAGAGGTCGAACTCAAAACCCTCATGCGAATCAGCACGCTGGTTCAGCATCCACAAGGTATGTGCGAGGTCGCCGACGATCTCGGTTTCAGGGTGATAGTCTTCATCAATTTCAGCGGGCAGAAAATCGGCGTGGATAATGTGCTTGTCGCCCTGCGCATTCCACAGGTGCGGATGGTACTCGACCATGTCGTAACCCAGTGCCAGCACAACATCGGCGGCATCCATGGCGCAGGCAACAAGGTCCTTGGCCTGCAGCCCGATGGTATACAGGCAGTAATCGGCATCCATGTCGACGCAGCCTTTTGCCATGAAGGTACTGATGACGCCGATGCCGGTTTTCTCGCAGAATTCGCGCAGCTGCTTGCTGGCGCGTTTTCGGATACAGCCGTTGCCGGCAAGGATGACCGGGCGCTTTGCATTTTTCAGGATCTCAAAAGCGGCATCGACGATCTTGTCGTCAGGCACCGGACGCCTGAAACGCTGGGGATTGAGCGGCGTGGCTGAAGCTTCCTTGCTGGCGATATCTTCGGGCAATTCGATGTGTACTGCGCCCGGCTTCTCGGTGCGCGCCAGGCGTACCGCCTTGCGTACGATCTCGGGAATGTTGTTTTCGTGTAACACCGTTGTGGCCCATTTGGTCACCGGCCCAAACATATGCACAACGTCCATAATCTGGTGTGACTCCTTGTGCAGGCGTTCGGTCGAGCCCTGCCCGGTAAGCACAAGCATCGGCGCGCGATCCATGTTGGAATCGGCGACACCGGTGATCAGATTGGTAGCCCCGGGGCCCAGTGTCCCCAGACAGCCGGCGGTATGCCCGGTCAGTCGCCCGTAGATTTCCGCCATGAACGCAGCGCCCTGCTCATGCCGGCACAAAATGAACTTGATCCTGTCGGATTTCTCCAGAGACAGCATGAAATCGGCATTTTCTTCCCCGGGAACACCGAAGACATAGTCGATGCCTTCCGTCTCCAGGCATCTTACAAACAGGTCGGATGCTTTCATGCATGTTCCTTTACTGGTTGTTCTTGTCTGTACGACTGGACGAAGCTTGAGTACATGATAGACCTGTAATGTGGCCAAGCCAACAGCTAAAAAGCACCCGGAAAACTGCGGGTATGGTAATATTCTCCATTCTGGCAATGCGGCATGGAGATTGCGATGAATGCGCGTCTGATTACACTGTCTCTGATAATTTTCACCATAGCGATGTTCAGGCTGTTGCCACATCCGCCGAATGTATCACCGGTTGCCGCGATGGCATTGTTCGGTGGTGCCTGGTTTTCAGACAAGCGGGTTGCTTTCCTGGTGCCGTTCCTCGCGCTATTGCTGAGTGATTTTCTGCTCGGCCTGCACAACACAATGGTCTATGTCTATGCCGGTTTCGCGCTCACCGTTGTGATCGGATTCTGGATCGGTAAAAACATGAAATTTGGCCGCATCGCTATTGCCGTTATCGCGTCTTCGCTATTGTTCTTTATGATTACCAATTTCGGTGCCTGGGTTACCTCGGGGCTTTATCCGATGACGGCAGAGGGTCTGCTCCAGGCCTATGTTGCAGGTATACCGTTCCTGCAGAACAGTCTGCTGGGTAACGCCGTTTTTGTGACCCTGTTGTTCGGTGGTTTTACCCTGCTGCAACGCAACGTGCCGGCGCTGGCGGAGAATACCTGAGTCCGTCATTCATACGGCGTTTCGAAATCATCGTTGGGGAAGTTTTACTGCAATCGCTGACGTTCGCGTTCAGTTTGCTCGCTGTCTACAGAAATGGCATCGAGCGTGCCAGATTTTCACTGTCTTGTACATTTCGTCTTTCCTCCGGTTGAACCGGGGGTTCGGCTCACGCAACTATGTGACCTGGTTCAGGGTTTTATACCAACGCCCTTGCGTAACAGTTGCAGTGCAAACAAAAAGAGTCCGGCTATAAACAGCAAAATGATCACAAACGCCGTTGTCAGGTCGATATCAGTAACACCCAGCAGCCCGTAGCGAAAAGCATTGATCATGTACAGTATCGGATTTGCCAGTGACACGTTCTGCCAGAATTCGGGCAGCATATTGATGGAATAAAAAATACCGCCGAGATAGGTAAGTGGCGTCAGGATGAACGTGGGTATGATGCTGATGTCATCGAAGGTTTTGGCGTAGACAGCATTGATCAGTCCCGCCAATGCAAACAGTAACGAGGTGAGTACGAACACCGCAATGGTCACGCCGTAACTGTGAACCTCGATACGGGTAAAGAACATGGACACGATGGTGACGACGATACCGACAATTATACCGCGCAACATGCCGCCGGCAGCGAAGCCGGCTACGATGATGTAGTTGGGTAATGGCGATATCATCATCTCCTCAACGCTTCTGTGGAACTTGGAGCTGAAGAAAGAGGAAACGCAATTGGCATAGGCGTTGCTGATCACCGACATCAGGATCAGACCGGGTACGATGTAATCAATGTAGGAAAAACCATCGATGTCACCGATCTGTGAGCCGATCAGTTGACCGAAGATAACAAAATACAGGGCGACGGTAATGGCGGGTGGCACAACGGTCTGCAGCCAGATACGAATAAACCGCAGGAATTCCTTGATCGTTATAGTCTTTAGTGCGTGGTACTGGGCGGTTAATTTCATTGTTGTGCTCTGGTATTTTCGCTGTTTCCAGGCAGGCGTCGAGGACAGCATAGCGATGCAGTGAACATCAGCGATTCCCGTTGTTATTCAACATCGAAATGAAAAGCTGCTCGAGACGGTTGCTCTTGTTGCGCATGCTGACGACCTGCAGGCCACAGGCAGAGAGCCTGGCGTACAGATCGTTAAGGTCCTGACCTTTAAGCTTGTCCACTTCCATTGTGCTTTTGTCGAGCAGTCGCGCGTGATAGTCGCCACAGTCCGGCAGTACATCGACCTCGTTATCAAGATAGAGTACAAAGGTTTCCATGTGCAGACGATCGAGTAATGAACGCATGTTCGTCTGTTCGATGGTGACACCCTGATCGATGATCGCGATGTTATTGCAAAGGCTTTCGGCCTCTTCCAGGTAGTGCGTGGTTAATATGATGGTTGTACCGTTGGCGTTCAGTTCGCGCATGAAATTCCACATCGCATGTCTTATCTCGATGTCGACGCCGGCAGTGGGCTCATCGAGAATAAGCAGTCGGGGTTCGTGCACCAGGGCGCGCGCGATCATCAGCCGGCGTTTCATCCCGCCCGACAGTTCCCTGGCCATATCGTAGCGGCGATCCCACAACTCGAGTTTGTTTAAATAGATCTCCGCACGTTCACGTGCCAGCTTTCTCGGAATGCCGTAGTAACCCGCCTGGTTTATCAGGATTTCGCCGACCGGTTCGAAAATATTGAAGTTGAATTCCTGCGGAACCAGGCCAATGTGCATTCTTGCTGCAGCAGGATCACTGTCGAGATCGACGCCATAGACCCTGACCTTGCCTGAAGTCTTGTTGATCAGCGAGCAAATGATGCCGATGGTGGTGGATTTGCCAGCGCCATTCGGGCCGAGCAGGGCATAGAAGTCGCCCGGATTGACCTCAAGATTGACACCGGACAGCGCCCGGTTGCCATTACGGTACGTCTTGTGCAAGTTGTTGATTTCAAGCGCCTTCAACAGATTTCCCCGGGGCTATCCCCGAATGGCTATACGATCGTAACATTATGTAATTATTAGGATAATCAGGTAATGTAAGCTTTATTGGCTGGTGGCGGACGTTTTCAGGGTTTACATTAGTCATACGACCGTCTAATATTTCAACGTTAACATATCACGCACAGTAATTTACAGGAAATATGAGGCTACATGGGAACCAAAGGCGACAATAACCGGACACGCATTGTTGAGGCAGCCGACCAGCTGTTCTACAAGCGTGGCTATAACCAGACATCATTCAGTGATATTGCGGATATCACCGGTATTCCTCGTGGCAACTTCTATTACTATTTCAAGACGAAAGACGACATCCTTGCCGCCGTCGTCGAAGCGCGCGTAAAGCACTATGCTGAAGCGCTGCTGGAATGTGAGAATTCAAGTGAAAGGCCGCGGGAACGTCTGCTGGCTTTTATCGATATCATGGGCAGCAGTGAAGATACCGTGGTCGAGTCGGGCTGCCCGATTGGCTCCCTGTGTGCAGAGCTTGCAAAAGACACGGATGCACTGCAATCGAAGTCACGCGAGGTGTTTGAGCTGTTACGGGACTGGATGGGCAAGCAGTTTGGCGAAATCGGTTTTGCCGATGCAAACGATAAAGCCATGGATCTGCTGGCGCGCATGCAGGGGACTGCCGTTATCGCCTGTACGTTCAAGGATAATGATTACCTGAACCGAAGCATCGGTGATCTCAAGAGCTGGGTCAATAGTCTGACCTTGAGCTAGGCCGTACATACATACGTGGTAGATTCCGGGACACATTATGGATACATCGTTACAGCAGAACTATCTAGACGCTTTCAAGGGACGTTTCACCTCGCTGATGCGGTGGCATCACCTGGATGAGTTCTGGGATAACTTCAAAGAACAGGTTGATGACGGCTGGTACATCTACCATGTTGGCGATGTTCCGCCCGAATCACCGGTCAGCAGGCAAAAACTGATTCAGTTCATCAATGAGATCGATACCCTGCTGCGCGATGAGCATGATGAAGACTACTGCGGAATCGTGTACACCGACAGCAAGGATGCGCCGAGTTATGTCAAGATTTTTGATCCACACAACCTCGGGGTTTCCTGTGGTTACAGTGAGAAGCCGCCGTTGCCTGGCTGGATATTATCGAAGATTCCGCCGATAGAACTCGAAGAAGCCCTGTACCCGGTCGCCAGCCGCAGGCGCTGGTGGCGGCGGATATTCGAATAAGCCTGAACCAGGCCGCGTCTCAGCGGCGCCGTAAGCGTTCTACCTGTACATTGCCCGCTTTGTCGAGGCGGCCGCGAACCTGTACGTAGTCACCCGGGCGAGGGTTTTTGTCGATACGCGTACGCGAACCAATGATTAGCGAAAGTCCGTCCAGTTGCCTGCCAGGACCGAGGGTACCGTGGAGTCGAACCCTGGCGCCCGCCGGGATCGGCGACGGCTCGCCGTTCGAGTCGCGTGCGCCCTGGGCTATCCAGTCTTCGATCAAACGGATTTCATCATCGTCGAGGTACGGCGGCCCATCGAAAGGCATGCGTGGCCGCGACTGGCCACGGATGCGGCGAACCAGTTCACTGGCTTTGGGGTGGCCGGGAACCACGCGCGCACGGTCGCTGGCCGATACGGTAGAGGCGTAGGAATTCAATCTGTAACCTTCGGGAGGACCTCCCATGATGCCCTGGTCACTATGACATTTGGCGCATCGTTTCGCAAAAACTGGCGCGACGTGTCGGTAAGTGAGGGGCTCACCGTCTGCCGGCGCCGGAAGTCCTTGCGGCGCGGGTGTCTGTGGTAAGGTTTTGCCCTTCTTCAAACCACCGGCTACCCAGCGTTCGAGGCTGGCAATCTCGTTCTCGGTCAGATAGGGAGGGCCGGTCATCGGCATGCGCGGCTGACTGATACCCTTGATGCGACGGATGAGTTCGCTATCCTCGGCACGGGTCGTGTCTACCACCGGGCCGCGTGAGCTTCCTTTAAGTATTGCGTCGTAGCTGTCGAGCCGCAGGCCGGCCGCTGCTGCTTCACCCGAATGGCAGACGATACATTGACTGGCAAGTAACGGGGCGATATCACGGTACGTGGTTTCATTCGCTCGCGCAGCCGTTGTTAGCGACCACAACAGTATTGTCGTAAAAAGTACTGGCCAGCCTGCCGTTGCAGTGGCAGCTTTCACAGGACCGCGCCTGTTTGCTTGAAAAGATGCATTGGTATCTCAGGGTCATCGTGTTGACCCGGAAAGATTACCTCAAAGCCGGCGACGGGAACAGGGCGGAGTGGTTAACGGGTGGGTTTATGACGTTGCAGCGTCTCGATAAAAGCATGCGGATTATCGACACTGAGCAACAGCGAGTAGCCTTCGGTTGTCGGTATATAGGCAACGTCCTTGCGTCGGCTGAGGTAGACCAGCGCCTTTTCGCCATTGCGCAGTTTGAACCATCCTGAAGCATAACCGGGCAGGCCGGTGCCGAAGGTACGCCACCGGGGCGCATGTTCATCCTTTTTACCCAGGTCCATAACACGGGCCTCGGTCACCTTCAGCAAATCGAACGGAATTTCGCGGCCCCAGAAGTCACCAACCAGTCTGATCCGGTTGGCATCGATTTCTACCCGCGAATGTTGCGAGGCATAGGCGGTAAACGCCAGCGCGAACAGTACTGTTGCTATCAGTACACAGATCACGGCGATAAACCACAGGGGTTTCGTTGATGCGGGGGTAATTGCGAACACTTCCATTATTTACACCTCGTAAATATCTGTATACCAGGGAGCATAGCTGCCAACCAGCCGGATCACTATTATAAGACGTGCTGTTAAATAATTTTTCGGTGCGCGGCTAAACAAACGCGTAAACAATAAAGCCACCGAACAGCGTCGCGAAGATTCCGCCGACACGGGCATACGGTTTGAGCAGCGACAGGGCCCAGTGCATCAGCTTCAGAAACCGTTGTCGACCCATAACGCCGAAAGTTATTGCAGCTGCAATGGACAACCAGCCGATGATCTCGATAATCAGCGGGAACCTGGATGCCCCGGCATGTTGTACAAGTAGCACGCCGATGACCAGTCTTACCGCCACCGCGATGACTTGCAGGGATGGCTTTTCCAGGTTATTTCTCAATATGCCGAAAATGATTTCGGAATTGATCATAATGACCAGCCCGGCGATCAGGGTCAGCAGGCCGAATGCAATGATGATGTAAGTCATAAGCCGTATCCAGTTGGTTTTTTTGAATGTTCGCTGCCGCTTTATGATCAATCCCACCTGAACAGCATCGCGGCAATCAGGAGTAACACTAAACCCATGCCGCCCAGCAGCAGGATTTCAGGTAATACCTGGGCTATTCCGGCACCGTCAATCATGACGGCACGTGCTGCCCTGACGAGATGCGTCAACGGCATCAATTCAGAAAGGACCTGCGCAGCCGCGCTGGTGCCTTCCATCGAAAACCAGACGCCGGATAACAGCAGCATTGGCCAGGAGAAAATGTTCAGCAGGCCGTCGGCGAGTTCTTCCGTGCGCAGGCGGGCGGCAATGATCAGACCCATGCTGATCAGACACATTGCGCCGGTCAGATAAACAATGAACAACGCAAGGTAGGAACCGTGCATGATGAAATCGAGAAAATAATCAGCGCCAGCATAGACCAGCAGTGTTGCAACCAGCACCACTGCGAGCCGCGACAGAACCTGGGCGCTGAGGAACTCGAATGCGCTCAGCGGCGTCGCCTGCAATCGCCGCAGCACGCCATTCTTGCGGTAGCGTACGATGACCCAGCCGACACCCCAGAAACAGCTGAACATCATGTTCATGGCGAGAATGCCGGGCAGTACCCAGTCGACATAGCGCAGTGCCCTGCCGCTTAGCGTTTGTCGTTGCGGTGCCACGGCATCGGACTCCGCATAAGCCGCCAGCATCAGGCGCTCGGATAAATAACCTTTTTGCGAGTGTTCGTTGATCCAGTAGCGTGGCGCCTGGCCGGTATCCAGCAACAAATCAAGCTGATGGCGATCGACCTTGGCGATGGCATCGGCTTCATCTTCCATGATGACGAAGTCGATGTGTTTTATTGCTATGAAGGGCGAATCGATCGCTTGCAGCTCAGGTTGTTGCGAGAGAATACCGACCTTGAACATGTCCTGCGGGTCGCCACTGAAGATGAAGGCGAAACCAAACACGAACACGACCGGCATGACAATGTTCCAGCCCAAACCTGCGCGGTCGCGATAAAACTCACGGTTACGGGCAACGAGTATTGCGAAGATGCGATGCCACATGTGGTGCTAGTGTCTCTTGTTCATTGGGTCGGGTGGTTCATTTGCATCCGAGGTTCTAATGCTGTCCAGTAAGCGAATAACGATAAATTGTATTTTATCCGTAGGAGCGGCTTTAGCCGCGAATGATGCTATTCGCGGCTAAAGCCGCTCCTACAGCCAGGCCGGTTCTTTGGCGAGACAGCAGAAGTTTATTCTAGCTCCGCAAAGCGTGCCCGGTGAGCTGCAGAAACAGGTCCTCCAGGTTCGGTGTTTCGATTCTGAGCTCAGTGAGGTTGGCGCCGGATGATTCAAGTTGTTCCAGCAGCGCACGTTCCTCGTCGGCGAACATTTCGATAAAGCCGTTGCGCAATTCACTGTTGTCGGGCATCGCGATATCATCCGGCCAGGCACTCGAGGGTAGACGCGCAATGACAGCGGGCAGGTGCTTTTTTACCAGTGCTGCAGGTTCGCCACGAGCAATGATGCGGCCCCTGTCTACGATCACAATGTCATCACACAAACGCTGTGCTTCTTCCATGTAATGCGTCGTCAGTACCGCGGTCTTGCCGCGTTGCAGGACCATCTCGATCAAGCCCCAGAAGTTGCGACGCGCCTGGGGGTCCAGGCCCGTTGTGGGTTCATCGAGGAACACCAGCTGCGGGTCATTGACCAGGGCGATGGCCAGCAACAGGCGCTGGCGTTGGCCGCCCGACAGCTTGCGCGTGTCGCGATCGAGAATTTCTTCCAGGTTGCACAGCTCGATCAGCTCATCGATATCGGCCGAGTGGCGATACAGGCTGCGGAACATGTTCAGAGATTCACGAACGGTCTGGAAATCCTGCAGTGCGGTCGTCTGAAACTGGATGCCGATGGTTTCGCGGTAGTCCCTGCCGAGCTGGCGTCCCTGGTAGAGAACCTGCCCGGACAACGGCCGAGAGATACCTTCGAGCATTTCCATCGTCGTGGTTTTGCCGGCACCATTCGGGCCGAGCAGACCAAAACATTGCCCGCGCTGCACGTTGAAACTGATGCCGTCGACTGCACGTACACCGGGAAACGTCTTGACCAGATCAACGGCTTCGAGCAAGTGTGTCATCAGGATATCTGCCGGTTCACTTTGTCGTGGTGTAATAGTTGCTCAATGTGAACTGTGCTCTCGCAGAGACGCAGGGAGCACAGAGGAATCAGACCGGTTTACTGAATGCAACAAAACATTTGATTCGTTTTCCTCTGCGTGCTCTGCGCCTCTGCGAGAAAACCAATGTTTACTGTTTACTCCTGCATCAGCTGCATGATCTGCTTTTCGACTTCGGGGTGATCGAATTCGCGCCCACCGATGGCACGGAAGCGGATGTTACCCTGCTTGTCGATCAGATAGGTCGTTGGCAGGCCATTGACGCTGTAGCTGGTTGAGACCTTGCTGTCCGAGTCGAACAGGATGGTGAAGGTCGGGTCGACTTCCAGTTGACCGATATAGGCAAACACGTGGTCGCCATCTTCCATCTGGTTTATAGCGATGACCTTGAAGTTGTCTGCATCGAGTTTCTGGTGGAGCCTTTCCATCGATGGCATTTCACGTCGACAGGGCGGGCACCAGGTGGCCCAGAAATTCAGCAGTACAACCTTGCCGCGCAGGTCGCTGAGGCTGTGCTTCTCTTCATCCATGTCTTCGAGGGTGAAATCCGGGGCCGGTACCGGCTTGGGCAGGGGTGTCAGCTGGTGACCAAGTTTTGGTTGCACATCCCAGGCGGCGTAGGCACTCAGCGCAACCAGGGTGGACAGCGCTGCGAGCAGGGCGAGTGTCAGCAGTTTATTGTTCAGCGAGTTGTTCAGGTGCACAGCGCAGGCCCTCAAATTGATCAGTATATTCCTTACCGTTTAATGACCACTTGTAGGTCAGGGTGAATTCGCTTTCGCGCGGTAGCTTGACCGTGGTAAAGCCCTGTTGCCAGTCGCCTTCGTAGAAGGTGCCCTTGTCCGGCAGCAATGTCCAGGAGAACACAACACCTGCCTTGCGCCATTGCTCGAGCCATTCAGTTTTGGTTTTTACCTTGCGCTGCTTGCCATTTTTGTCGGTGTAGTACCAGTCGGCAACATCATAGTCCAGTTGCTGATTCGAAGTGTTTTTGATGATCGTGCCAAACACACAGTAGCTGGCTATATCTTCAACCTCGCTGTCTGGAAACTCATGCGCCATATAAATTGCACGGATGAAATCGGGCAACAGCTGGATCAGCTCGATACTGAAGCCTTCGCTTTGTGCAACCCATGAGTACAGGCCGCTTTCCTCGTTTTTCTGCGCAGTAATCTCGGCAGCACCGATATGACCGGTGACAGTAAGCAGGCCGGTAACAGGCAATAGTGTCAGGGCTCGGTTGATTGGTCTGGTCATGGTCGCATACTGTATCAGGGTAAGCCTGTAATGCCTATAACAGCGATCGATTTCGACAACCTGGAATGCTGGCGCTTATTTCGAGACACCGAGTACGATGCCGTAGCTCTGCAGCTCCTGCAGCGCTGTCAGTCCAGCCTGTATTACGAGGTCATGATTCGGGTGATTCATTTCCTGCACGATCTGGTCCAGTGCCAGTTCGCCACTGATCTCCGGTTTTTCCTGCAGCAGGTTGATCAGCCGGGCCGTGACCGGATTGATTTCAAGAAACCGGACTTCGTCCATGCGGTTGCGGTATACAACGAGATAGGTTGGCTGTTCGGGTGGCGCATCCGGCAGGTAGTCGGGTCCCATTTTGTGTACAGGGAACTGATAGGCCAGCGGCCACGCCACCGGTGACAGCACCGGATGGCCCTGCAACAGGTCACCATTGGGATCTATCCTGTCGAGATCGAAGCTTTCCTCCGCGACCATCAGCGCCAGTTCGACCCATTCGTAATGGGCCAGTTCCAGAAGCCCCTGCGGGTCTTCGGGTTGTGGCTGCCGTTCGCTTTGCAGATAATCGAGGAATTCCTGTGAAATCTCCAGGAAATAGGGCGTTGTGCTCTGGTGGCGGGAAAAGAAATCGCGCACCATGCGGTGCCAGTTTTCATCACTGTATATCGAACGCAGTACCGGGAAACCGCTGGCAATAAAGCCTTCGACATTGTTGTACAGCAGGTCACGGTAGATACCGATGCGC
>CP070838.1:2044624-2085633 GCA_020341835.1 Thiotrichales bacterium
CGGCGCGTCAACCGTACCGCCCGCCGTGATCACACCCTGCACCACCGCCTGGTATTCGCGCTGGATCGCACGTTGTTGCAGCTCCTCGACCAGATGCTTGTGCGCCGTCAACGAGCGCGCAATAACCATCAATCCGGTGGTGTCCTTGTCGAGCCTGTGCACAATACCGGCCCTGGGCAGGTACGCAAGCTCGGGATCGAAGTGCAGCAAAGCGTTAACCAGCGTGCCGTCTGCATGCCCCGCAGCCGGGTGCACAACCAGCCCCGCCGGTTTGTTCAGTACGATGATCTCTTCATCCTGATAAACGATATCCAGCGGTATCGGCTGCGGCTCAATCTCATCCGGCTGCTCATCGGGCTGGATATTCAGCTGCAGGACCTCGTCACCCGCCAGCTTTGTCCGCGGTTTGACCGCAACGCCGTCGAGCAGTACATAGCCGTCGCGAATCCACTGTTGCAGCCGGCTGCGCGAATATTGCGGAAACATGCTGGCCATTGCGGCGTCGAGTCGCTGCCCGGCATACTGCTCGGTGATCTGCCTGATCACGGGTGCTTCAAATACGGATTCTGGCATTAAGGAAGAATATTTGAACTCGGGTATAATGCGCCATTCTAACGGAACACTGTTTCTGCAACGATGCTTTTTTGTTAATGCGTTTTTATCCCACGATCTTTCTATTACTGGCCGGCCTGTTACAGCTGCAGGCCTGCAGCATGTTCAAAGGCGATCCAACCGAGAACTGGACCGCTAAAGACTTTTATGAAGAAGCCAGCCGCGCCCTGTATTCGGGCGAGTTTGAATCGGCGATCAAGAACCTGGAAACGCTGGAAGCACGTTTCCCGTTCGACCCCTACGCCAAGCAGGCGCAGCTCGATATCGCCTACTCCTATTACAAATTCGATGAACCGGATGCCGCCATCAGTGCTGCTGACCGATTCATGCGGCTACACCCCAGGGACCCGAATATTGACTACGTGTATTACCTCAAGGGACTGGTGAATTTCAAACGCGGTACCGGCATTCTGGACGGCTGGTTCCCGCGTGACCAGGCCGAGCACGAAACCGAGACACTGCTGAATTCATTCAACGATTTCTCGACGCTGGTGCGCCGTTATCCCGACAGCAAGTACGCTGGCGACGCCTATCAGCGCATGATTTACCTGCGCAATGAACTCGCCCAGCATGAAATCAGCGTGGCTGAATACTATTTGTCCAGAAAGGCGTGGATGGGGGCTGCAAATCGGGCCAGAATCGTGATCGAACGCTATGAACAGTCCATCTGGCGAAAGCGGGCGCTGGAGATCCAGGTAATCGCCTACAGAGAACTCGGCCTGGAAGACCTGGCAGCCGATACCCAGCGTATACTTGACCTGAATCAGGACGTCGCCAGCAACCTGGTCAATTTTGACAGCGAACTGGAAAAACCGCCGAAATCGAGCTGGTACAAGTTCTGGTAGGTTACACCTGGCAGCTCAAAACCTGTCTGGCAGCCACCGCCAGATTGCACCTCACCCAAATAGATCGTGACAGCTAAGCCGGGCTCTGTTCTCTCGCCAAGGCGCCAAGCGCGCAAAGAAGTTCAATAGTTGATTGTTGTAACAAACGAACAAGAAATCTCCGCGTACTCAGCGTCTCTGCGAGAGAAACCGTTCTAGATCTCGCAGAGGCGCAGGGCTCGCAGAGAAAATTAGTGACCAAAAAAATACAAGCAACCTTGGCGTGCTGCGCATACAGGCGAGAGAAGCAGCCATTACTGATCATAGTGATGCTCGGATCAAGCAGCTGCCACTATGGGTTTTGTCCGCGCGTGCACAGAGTCCTGGCTATTTTCGCCGGTAACCGGACGTGATCGGGTAGCGGCGGTCACGGCCGAACGCGCGCCGCGTGATGCGCACACCGGGAGCCGACTGCCGGCGCTTGTATTCATTGCGTTGTACCAGTCCCAGCACGCGCTCCACCGTCTCCCTGTCAAAACCCGCCGCGATCACATCGTCCATCGGCATGTCCTGCTCCACCGATAATTCAAGTATGCGGTCGAGTACTTCATAAGGCGGCAGCGAGTCCTGATCGACCTGGTCCTCTCTCAGCTCCGCACTCGGTGCGCGGGTGATCACACGCTCGGGTATAACCTGGCCCAGCGAGTTCCGGTAACGGCACAAGCGATACACCAGGGTTTTGTACACATCCTTGATCGGCGCAAAACCGCCGCACATGTCACCGTACAGGGTGGCGTAGCCGACAGCCATCTCGCTCTTGTTACCGGTTGTCAGCAGCATGCGCCCGGTCTTGTTCGATATCGCCATCAAAATCAGACCCCGGCAACGCGCCTGTATATTCTCTTCAGTGGTATCCGGCTCGGTACCCCTGAATACGGGCCTGAGCGAATCGAGAAAAGCCTCAAAGGCATCCTCTATTGAAATCACATCGTAACGCACACCCAGCGCACGCGCTTCGGCTTCAGCATCCTCCCGGCTGATCCCAGCGGTATAGCGCGACGGCATCATCACCGCCTGAACCTGATCAGCGCCCAATGCATCCGCCGCGATCGCCAGCGTCAACGCCGAATCGACGCCGCCGGACAGGCCGACGATCACGCCATCAAATCCGTTTTTGGTGACAAAATCCTTAACACCGACCACCAGCGCCTTGTAAATGACCTCTTCCTGCGGCAATGCCAGACTGGTTCCCTGTGTAACCGCGACCGGCCCGGTTTCAGACAGGTCGATCAGTTCGATCGCAGGTTCAAATGCAGCGGACCGACGGATCACCTCGCCCTTCGCATCAACGACCAGCGACTCACCATCAAACACCAGTTCGTCCTGACCGCCGACCATGTTGACATAGAACATGGGTATGCCGTTTTCACGGCTGCGCTGTTGCAGCATTTCGATCCTGTCCTGATATTTGCGGCTATGGAAGGGCGACGCATTGATCACAATGACAGCTTCTGCACCCGCCGCTTTTGCATCCGCAACGGGTTCAGCTTCCCAGGCGTCTTCACATATCACAATACCGATACGGATGCTGTTGATCTCGACAACACGTGTATCGCTGCCCTGCGAAAAATAGCGCACTTCGTCGAATACGGAGTAATTAGGCAGCGACTTTTTGTGGTACTCGGCCAGACACTCACCGTTTCGCAACCATACCGCAGCGTTATACAGCCTGCCCTGGTTTCTGGCCGGGAGACCGAACACGATATCGGCGCCGGTCACCGCCTGGCTGATTTCTGCCACTGCCGATTCGACCTGCGAGATAAATCCGGGACGAAATAATAAATCCTCGGGCGGATAGCCGGTCAGCGAAAGTTCAGGGAAAACCACGAGCTCGGCGCCCTGCCCTGCAGCGTTCCGTGCAAGCTCGATAATCTTGCGTTTGTTGGCATTGATGTCGCCGACAAGAAAATTATCCTGTACCATGGCGACTCTGACAGATCTAGGCATTGACCGAACCTTTATTTAAATTCAACTCGCTGATATGTTACGCACACTTGTCATCGTTGCAGCTGCCTTGCTGGTGTTCCTCATTATAAAGAACCGTCTTGACGGCAGGCGCCTGCAGCGGAAAAAACCCGGTCCGGCGTCAACCGAAAAAATGGTGAAATGCCTGCAGTGCGAGACATACATCCCCAGAAAAGAAGCTATTATCTCAGGTACCGAAATATTTTGTTGCAAACAGCATCAACGGGACTGGGAAAAAAGCCATCAACACTGATACCGAGATACCGGCACCGCATTCCGACCAGCAAAACCGCAGCTGGCAGTACCTGCGCCTGTTCAATTATTACAGAAGCGCGCTGGCGCTGCTATTTCTGACCCTGTATCTCAACGGCTGGACCGAGCACTTCATTCGTCCCGAGGATTATAACCAGCCGTTGTTTTTGTGGACTGCGATCGGCTATATGACTGCCAGCATCATATTCATGCCCGGACTTAATCTGCATAAACCCGGACTCGATGCTCAGGTCATAATACAGACCAGCATAGATGCTGTTGTCATCATAACCCTGATGCATGCCAGTGGCGGCATTCGCTCCGGCCTGGGTATGCTGTTGATTATCAGCCTGTCGCTGGCCAGTATATTTTTGACCCGTCGAGTGACATTATTCCTGGCAGCTGCGACCTCGCTGGCGTTGCTGGGTGAACACATCTATTCACAGCTGGTACTGCCGGACTATCGCGAGGCTTATCTGCAGACCGGCATTCTCGGCATTGTTATTTTCGCCTTTGCCTTTTTGACTTCGATTATCGCCCGGCGCCTGCGCGAGAGTGAGCAACTGGCTACCGAGCGCAGTCGGGAGCTCAAGAGCATGATACAGATGAACGAGCATATCATTCGTAGCATGCGAACCGGCATTCTCGTTGTCAACTCGCATGGTGTGATTGAAATGGCGAATAATGCCGCCATCAACCTGCTTGGCCAGGCAAGGCTGGACAAAAGCACAACACTCAAGCAGTTGTCACCCGAGCTGTACAGTCGCTTCATCGACTGGCAAAACAGCGTCGAATACATACAGCACAAGCCGGTACAGCAAAGCCACGGTCTTCCCGATTTACAGCCCGGTTTCAGTCGCATTGAGCCGGCAGCGGGCAATGACAGTCCGACACTGGTTTTTCTTGAAGATGCGAGTCAGCTCAACCAGCGCTTCCAGCAGGTCAGGCTGGCATCACTGGGTCGACTCACCGCGAGTATCGCCCATGAAATTCGCAATCCGCTGGCCGCCATCCATCATGCATCACAGTTGCTCGATGAAGTGTTCGAGAACGGACCCGACAAGAAGCTGACCGATATTATTAACACCCAGGTACTACGTTTGAATGGTGTTGTTGAAAACGTGCTGCAATTGTCTCGTCAGCAACGCGGTTCGCTGGAGCCGGTAGAGCTGCTCCCCTGGCTGAATAAATTCACGGATGAATATACTGCTTCACAGGGACTGGAAAAATCCCAGATTCAGATCTATATCAAACCCGAAGATACAACCGTACTGTTTGATGCCAGCCATTTGCACCAGGTCATGTGGAATCTTTTCGGTAACGCCGTGAGTCACGCCGGAATGCCACTCGCCAACATCAGGATCAATATACAGGGCGGTATCGATTCGGAATCAGACCAGCCGTTTATTGATGTCATCGATAACGGACCGGGCATTGATCCGGACACCGCAGAACAGATTTTTGACCCGTTTTTTACCACCAGTAATGACGGTACCGGGCTTGGCCTGTACATCACCAAGGAAGTAACTGAAAGCAACCGTGCTAAAATCAGACATATCGCATTACCTGCGGGTGGTACCTGCTTCAGAATCTATTTTCTGCAGGCACCCGCGCAGCAGATCAGCAAAGTTTCCAATATTTGATAAGCGGACTCTTGATAACAATAATAACAAGCCTGGGTACACCTGAGTAATGGCCGCAAAGCATGTGCTCATCATTGATGATGAGCCGGACATCTGTGAACTCATCGAAATTACGCTTGCTCGCATGGGCCTCAACTCGCGCTCTGCGAAGAACCTGACTGACGCAAGGAAACTGATCGACAGCGAACACTTTGATTTATGCCTGACCGATATGCGTCTTCCGGATGGTGACGGTATCGAGATGGTCGGATACGTACAACAGAATCATCCCGACGTCCCGATTGCCGTCATTACTGCGCACGGAAATATGGAACTCGCCGTCAAGGCGTTAAAAGCAGGCGCGTTCGACTTTGTCTCAAAGCCGGTCGATATACAGATCCTCAGAAACCTGGTGTCATCTGCAACCACTCTGCCCGCGGCAGACACCGGTGCAGGCGAAACAGCGAAAACGACGATAACAGGCCAGTCACTGGTTGTCGGCGATCTCATCAGCAAGATTGCCAAGCTGGCGCGCAGCCAGGCACCGGTGTTCATTCACGGCGAATCAGGCTCGGGCAAGGAGCGGGTTGCACGTATGATCCACGAACAGGGGTCGCGCGCCGAAGCCGCTTTCGTCCCGGTAAACTGCGGAGCGATTCCGGCAGACCTGATGGAAAGCGAGTTTTTCGGACACGTCAAGGGAAGTTTTACCGGTGCAACGAACGACAAGGAGGGCCTGTTTCAGGCCGCCAATGGCGGCAGCCTGTTTCTGGATGAAGTGGCCGAGCTGCCGCTGAACATGCAGGTCAAATTGTTGCGTGCGATACAGGAAAAAGCCGTACGCCCGGTTGGTGCTGAACACGAGGTTCCGGTCGATGTGCGTATCATCAGCGCCAGTCACAGAAACCTGGACCAGCTGGTACGTGAAGGTCAGTTTCGTCAGGACCTTTACTACCGCATCAACGTGATCGATATCTCGGTACCCAGTTTGCGTGACAGAATCGAGGACATTCCACTGCTGACCCAGCAATTACTCAAAACCCTGGCTGAAAAAGCAGCGTTAGAGAAAGCTCCGGGTATCAGCAGGGGTGCCATTGACGCGCTGATGGACTACACCTTCCCGGGTAATGTCCGCGAACTGGAAAACATTCTTGAACGCGCCCTGGCCCTCGCCGACAACAATGTCATTGCGAAAAAGGATCTTGCACTCAATAAAGACGTCGCGCCAAAAAACGCACGGCAAACCACATCGACATCGGCAGCCGTCGATGCGCCCGCCGATTCGCTCGATCTCGAAGGCCAGGAAAAAAGCTCGATCATGCAGGCGCTGGAAAAAACCCGCTGGAACAAGACTGCTGCAGCCAAGCTGCTGGGCCTGAGCCTGCGGCAGCTGCGCTATCGTCTTGAAAAGTTCGGTATCGAATAATGCCTTTCATGATCAACGCGTTGTCGAACAAAAATGTCAGAATGTGACAATTACGTCACTGCAGTCACACCGAAAACATACCGAAAAAACTTCGCATCTTATTGTATTAATTACATTTTTTCTTGATTTCAAAAAACTGGCACGGCATCTGCAGTATAACTAGCAGCTTTAAACAGAAAGCTAAGTAATCAACATTACTGCTAGTTAAACTCAGGAGAGTATGATGAAGAAGACTCAAGGTTTTACCCTTATCGAACTGATGATCGTCGTGGCCATTATTGGTATTCTGGCTGCTGTAGCGATCCCATCTTATAACAGCTACATCTCGACTTCGAAGATGTCAAAAGTTACCGAGCACGCTGACGTTGCCCGCCGCTTCATCAAAGACGGCATGGCTAAAGACTCAAGCCGTCGTGCCATGGGTCTTGCTTTTGATGCTGCCAAGGACTTCCCGCGTGGTGCTGCCAACCTGATCACTGAACTTAACAGTGCCGGTGCTACTGCACCTGAGCAGGCTTTGGCCCCGTACGCAGCTGCAGCTGATGCTGCCACCGGTGTTGTCGGTATTGCATCTTCAAACGGTGGTATTGCCTGGGCAACAGGTGATACGGTAACCGTTACTACACCTGCATACCTCGATCTGCTTGGTGGTAATGTAGTACTGACCTATAACTAAAACCTGGGTTTTAGTGTTCAAAAAAGCCTCCCGTTCGGGAGGCTTTTTTTTTGCGCGACGAACTAACCAGCGCTGGTCTGAACCAGTACCGGTTATGGCTGTTGCCACTCTTTATCGGCTTATCAGCACCGCTCGGTGTCATATACGCCGCAATAAATAGATTTGTATACAAACACTGCTACATTACTGTAAACGACTGATTCATGTCCGAGGATTCAGCTATGCAAAATTTCAAGGCCATCAAATCAACATCGGGTTACACGCTGGTTGAATTGATGATTACCGCCGCGGTTATCGCGATGCTCGCAGCGATTGCGATACCTTCATACAATGGCTATATCGACACATCCAAGCATGCTGCAGCAATGACCAATGCAGAACTGCTGGCAACCTTTGTCGACAACTACTATTACGAAAACGGCAGCTATCTGGCCGGCACCTATGATCCGGCTGGCGATACGGTCACTCTGCCGAATGCCTATGGCTGGCGCCCCGATGGTGACAAGGACCAGTACCGCTATAACATTGCTGCCTGCGGAGGCGGCACCATCAACGACTGTTATACGATTACCGTGACCTATCTGCAGGATGCATCGATCACCGAAAGCATTACCAAACTGCCGGCGCCTTAACCCGGGGCAGAGCAGCGATATAACGACGACAAAACCCGGTGTTATTTCACCGGGTTTTTTTCTGTTTTTCCGCACCTGGGCCTGTTCACACCAGGCCCTAACTGGCTGCCTCAATGCGGCCAAATTACTGGTTTTAGGCTGGATTCTTCCTATACTCCTAAATATCTGAGAAAACATAAAAAACCACCGGAAGAATCCCGTGGTATCAGGGCTTAACCATCAAAGTACGGGGAATGCAATGAGCGCCGAACCTAAACTGAGCGGGCTATCTCGCAAGCTTGTCAACGACGGCTTGCTCGATGAAGAAAAAGCGATCACCGCGCTGAAAAGTGCGCATGACGAAAAGATCAGCTTCACTCAGTACCTGGTCAACAATAACGTGCTTTCAGCCAGCAAGATTGCGATGGAAGCTTCTAACGAATTCGGCCTGCCCGTGTTCGATCTCAGTGCTCTCGATACTGAATCGGTACCGCGCGATGTCGTTGACGACAAGCTGATCACCAAGCACCATGCAGTTCCTCTGTTCCAGCGCGGCAACCGGCTTTATGTCGGCATCTCGGATCCAACCAACCTCGCAGCCATCGATGACATCAAGTTCCAGACCGGTACCAACACCGAGGCGGTACTGGTCGAAGAGAACAAGCTCACTCAGTTCATCGACAAGCTGCTGGAAGAACAGGATGATCTTGATGAAGGCCTCGATGACGACCTCGAGGATGTCGAGTTCGCAGACACCGAGCAGTCGCCGGCTGAGACGGCTGAAGCTGCCAGCGCCGCTGACGATACGCCGGTGGTCAAGTTCGTCAACAAGGTGCTACTCGATGCCATCAAGAAAGGTGCATCCGATATTCACTTTGAACCTTACGAGAAACGATACCGGGTACGTCTGCGCATCGACGGCGTGCTGCGTGAAATTTCAAAACCACCTGTAGCCATGGGACTGAAACTGGCTGCCCGACTCAAGGTCATGTCGAAGATGGACACGGCTGAAAGGCGCGTGCCCCAGGACGGCCGCATCAAGCTGAAAATATCGAAAAACAAGGCGATCGATTTCCGTGTCAACACCTGCCCGACCCTTTTTGGGGAAAAAGTCGTGCTGCGTATTCTGGATCCCTCCAGCGCACAGCTCGGCATCGATGCGCTTGGTTATGAGCCTGAACAGAAACAGCTCTACCTGAATGCACTGGCCAATCCATACGGCATGATCCTGGTCACCGGTCCGACCGGTAGTGGTAAGACCGTTTCACTCTACACCGGCCTTAATATCCTCAACACCGAAGACAGAAACATTTCGACGGCCGAGGACCCGGCGGAAATCAACCTCGAAGGCATCAACCAGGTCAACGTCAATAACAAGGTCGGACTCGATTTCGCCTCGGCGCTCAGGGCCTTCCTGCGTCAGGACCCGGACATCATCATGGTGGGTGAGATCCGTGACCTGGAGACCGCGGAAATTGCGATCAAGGCTGCCCAGACCGGCCATATGGTGCTATCCACCCTGCATACCAACGATGCGCCGCAAACACTGGCCCGTATGGTCAACATGGGTGTGCCGCCTTTCAACATCGCCTCGGCGGTTTCACTGATTATTGCCCAGCGACTTGCCCGGCGCCTGTGCGAACACTGCAAGGCGCCCGAGGAAATACCGCGGGCTGCGCTTGAAGAGGAAGGCTTTACCGATGAACAGATCAATGAAGAGTTCACCATGTACAAGGCCGTCGGTTGTGATCAGTGTTCCGACGGCTACAAGGGCCGTGTCGGTATTTATCAGGTGATGAAAATTTCTGAAGAAATGGGCCGTATCATCATGGATAACGGCACTGCGCTTGATCTTGCCGATCAGGCGCAAAAAGAAGGCGTGAAAGACCTGCGTCAATCAGGCCTGCTCAAAGTGATCCACGGCATCACCAGCCTGGAAGAAGTTAACCGCGTAACCAAAGACTGATTAGGACATAACAATGGCACAAGCAGCAGCAACCTTTACCTGGGAAGGCACCAACAGGCAGGGAAAACCCATCAGAGGGGAAATCACGGCCTCGAGTATCGAGGCGGTCAAGGCGGAGTTACGCAAACAGGGTGTTACCCCGAAACCCGGCAAGGTCAAACGAAAAGGCAAGTCGCTTCTCGGTCGCAAGGGCAAGAGAATTGTTCCAGCCGATATCGCGGTATTCAGCCGGCAGATGGCAACCATGCTGAAAGCCGGTGTACCACTGGTACAGGCATTCGATATTGTCGGCCAGGGCCATTCCAACAAGAACATGACCACGCTGATCATGCAAATCAAGGCCGATGTCGAAGCCGGTGGCACCTTCGCCAGCGCACTGGCGAAACATCCGCTGTATTTTGATGATCTGTTCGTCAGTCTGGTCGACGCCGGTGAGGCCTCCGGTGCGCTCGAAGACCTGCTCGACAAGGTCGCCACCTACAAGGAAAAAACCGAAGCGCTGAAATCGAAGATCAAGAAAGCATTGACTTACCCGATCGCGGTACTCGTTGTCGCTATCGTGGTAACGGCGATCCTGCTGATATTCGTCGTACCGACCTTCGCAGGCATGTTTGCCGGTTTTGGTGCCGACCTGCCGGCCTTCACCCAGCTGGTGGTAAACCTGTCCGATTTTGTGATCGAATGGGGCTGGCTGATCCTGATTGCGGTCATTGCGTCCATTGCCGGATTCATTCAGGCCAAAAAACGATCGCGGAAGTTCAGGGAGAAGCTGGATGTCATCGCGCTGAAGGTGCCCGCTTTCGGTGCGTTACAGTTCAATTCGGCGATCGCACGATTTTCACGGACCCTGGCGACAATGTTCGCCGCCGGTGTTCCGCTGGTAGAAGCCATGGTTTCAGTGGCCAGCGCGTCGGGTAACAGCGTCTACACCAAGGAAATTCTGCGTGTTCGTGACGATATTGCGTCCGGTACTACGCTGCAGGCCAGCCTGTCACAGAACAAGGCCCTGTTTCCCAACATGCTGATCCAGATGGTTGGCATCGGTGAGGAGTCGGGTGCGCTCGATGAAATGCTCGCCAAGGTTGCCGACTATTACGAAGCCGCCGTCGATGACGCGGTCGACAACCTGACTGCACTGATGGAACCGCTGATCATGTCGTTCCTGGCGGTCGTCATCGGTGGTCTGGTTATCGCGATGTATCTGCCTGTCTTCAAGATGGGTGAAGTTGTTTCGCAGCATTAACCCGCGGTGGAGTTAATCACCGTATTCAAGGCAGAACAATGGCTGTTTTATACAGCCATTGTTCTGTTCAGCCTCTGTGTTGGCAGCTTTCTGAATGTAGTGATCTACCGCCTTCCGGTGATGCTGGAGCGCGACTGGCGTGCACAATGTCGTGAATTCCTTGATCTCCAGGCTTCTGAAGAGGAACAGGACGCAAAAATCGGGCTGGCCACGCCCGCATCTACCTGCCCTCATTGCGGTCACGCGATTCGTGCCTGGGAAAACATTCCGGTCATAAGTTATATCCTGCTCCGGGGCAGGTGTGCCTCTTGCCGGTCGCCAATATCGATTCAGTATCCGGTGATTGAGGCGGTGACTGCCATCATGTCCCTCGCAGTGGCGTGGAAATTCGGTGTCAGCATTCAAACAGCGGGAGCCCTGCTGTTTACATGGATCCTGATTGCACTGACCATGATCGATGTGCACAAGCAATTGCTGCCCGATAATCTGACCCTGCCGTTACTATGGCTGGGCCTGATCTTCGCGCTGTTCGATACCTATACCTCACTGCAGGCAAGTGTGATTGGTGCAATTGCCGGCTATCTGCTTCTGTGGACCGTGTTTCAAATATTCAGGCTGGTCACCGGGAAAGAAGGTATGGGCTTTGGTGACTTCAAGTTGCTCGCGGCCATGGGCGCCTGGATGGGCTGGACCATGTTGCCACAGATCGTTCTTGTGTCATCCGTAGTCGGCGCCGTTGCCGGTTCCATCATGCTGGTGACGGGTAAAACCCGAACACAGCAACCGATCCCCTTCGGGCCCTATCTTGCACTGGCAGGCTGGATTGCACTGCTGTGGGGCAACGACATCAATCAAGCCTATCTACTAACCCTGCAATAATGCTGACCATTGGTCTTACAGGTGGTATCGGCAGCGGCAAGTCCGAAGTCGCGAGAATGTTTGAGTTGCACGGGGTTCCGCTGATCGATGCCGATGTGATCGCACACAGCCTTGTACAGCCCGGTACAGAAGCCTTAACCGAGATCGTCAACCGTTTTGGTGACGAAATATTGACTGCTGAAGGCGCGCTCGACAGAAAACAACTCGCAGACATCGTTTTCAATACTCCCGAACTGAGACAACAGCTCGAAGCCATCCTCCATCCACGGGTGCGCGAACAAATCAGCGCGTTCAAAAATAGAAACATCGACAAACCCTATATTATCGTCGTTATTCCATTGCTACTCGAGTCAGGACAACAGGACCTGGTCGATCGAATACTGGTGGTCAACACCGAAGAATCCGTTCGTATACAACGGGTTCAGGCCAGAGACAACCGAAACGCTGAACAGATCCGCGCGATAATACAAAACCAGGCGGATGATAATGCGCGTAACGCCGCCGCAGATGATCGTCTTGATAACAATGGCTCACTCGAACAGCTGCAGGACAATGTAAACAAACTGCATCATCGTTACCTTGCGCTGGCTGCGCAGGATAACTTTATGTGACTGCGGATTTGTGCAAAAATCCCGTGATTGACAGGACGAGCCCGCCGTGACCGATTATCTCACATACGAACAACCACTCAACGAACGCATTCGTACCTTCCTGCGACTCGAAAGCCTGTTCAAGCAGTTCAAATTTCATGTCAAGCACGGCTCCACCTGGGACAATCCGATCGCGATCGATGCGATCACCGACATCCTGTCTTTTACCACGCGCAGTGACATCAAGCTGGAAGTGCTCAAGGAACTGGAACGGCAACATTCACGACTGGAACGACTGGCCAAACGCCCGCAAATAGACCAGAGCCAGCTGTCAAGCTTACTGGGAAAACAGACCGAACTGATTGGCAAGCTGCAATCGAGCACGGGGCAGCTGGGGCAGGAAACCCAGAGCGCAGAATTACTCAACGCGGTTCGACAGAAAAACTCGGTACCGGGTCCGATTTGCGATTTTGACTTACCGGCCTTCCATTTCTGGCTGACACGAGCGGAAACGACGCGACGTGAACATCTGCAACAATGGTATTCGCCGTTCACGGTGCTCGAAGAAGCCATCACCACGATTCTGGATGTGTTAAGAAACTCTTCTGACGATACCGAAGAAACCGCGGCCAAGGGTTTCTTCCAGAAAGTCATCGACACCAATCAGGCAGTGCAACTGGTGCATATCGCTGTACCTGCAACTCATGAATGCTACCCTGAAATCAGTGCCGGCAAGCACCGTTTTTCAGTGCGCTTCATGGTCAATCCGAACCCGTATACACGCCCGGAACAGTTTCTCGAAGATGTCGATTTTCGGCTCAGGATCTGTTCCGTTTAACTACCGCCAGAATGCACTGATCGCCGCTATGCCCTGGCCACCGGACTGCCAGGCGGTTTCCAGATCCTCAGCGACGACGCCACCGAGTGCATAGACCGGGATGTTGATATCATCAACCAGTGCATGAAAGCGCGCCCACCCCAGCGGTCGAGCATTGGCATGGCTACGCGTATCCTGCACCGGAGACAGCACCGCGAAATCGACATCGATAGACTGTGCATGCTCGAGTTCTTCGCGGTTATGGCAGGAGGCCGCAACCAGCTTGGCATCGGGCCGGCTGGCACAGCCGATCAGGCGTCTGCTGTTCAGGTGAATCCCCGCTTCCGCCGGCACATCGAGTTGAGCCGGCATATTGCACAACAAGCTGGCGGCACGCTGCTGACACAGGCTGTGACAACGCTGGATGATTTCAAGCGCGCACGATTCGCCGTTGACCGCCAGCCATTCATGCGTCAGGCGCAGCTGTACCATCTCAATGCCCTGATCCAGTGCTGCTGACAGTCTCCGTTCAAAATCGGCCGCATCGCGAAACTCACCGGTTATCAGGTAGCGCTCGGGTAAAACCAGTGCATTGATAACCGGGCGATCGGCCGGTGGAAACAGCTTTTCATCGAGCTGGTCAATGCGGCGCCAGTCGATGCGCTGACCTTCGACACCCGAGGGGGTGCCCGAGTAGGACTCGACTTTCCACACATCCAGCAAAACGGACTTTTCAGGATAGCGGTAACGGGCTCTGATCAACGGCCGGCTTGCAAGCGGGACAATATCAAGCTCCTCTTTCAGCTCCCTCGTCAGCGCATTGGTGAATACTTCGCCCGGCTCGAGCTTGCCGCCTGGAAACTCCCAGTAACCGCCAAGGTGGGTACCCTGCTTTCGCTGGCTGACGAGCACTTCACCCTTGTTGTTCACAATCGCCGCGACAGCAACGTGTATGAATGCGCTGGTCACTGAAAGGCTTTCTGCTCAGGTACGATACTCGGCATTGATCTTGACATAATCGTAGCTGAGATCTGTGGTCCACACCGAAATCTGCTCACTACCGCGGTTGAGCACAATGCGTATGGTGAGTTCCTGCTGCTGCATCACGGCCTGCCCCATGGATTCTTCGTAGCGCGGGTCGCGTCCGCCCTTGCTGACGATACAGACATCACCCAGGTAAATACCGACAGCGCTGATATCAAGATCATCAACACCGGCACGCCCGACAGCCGCCAGTATCCTGCCCCAGTTAGGATCACTGGCGAACAGCGCCGTTTTGACCAGCGGCGAATGTGCAACCGTATAGGCCACGCGGCTGGCTTCATCCAGGCTGGCAGCGGACTCGACACGAACTGTAACAAACTTGGTTGCACCCTCGCCATCGCGCACGATCGCTTGTGCCAGCTGGACCAACACCTCATTGAGCGCCTGCTGGAAGCGGACACTGCCATCACACTCGCCCGCCAGTGTGCGGCAGCCCGATGCACCGGTTGCTGCGAGCATACAGGCATCATTGGTGGACGTATCGCCATCGACGCTGATGCGGTTGAATGAAACATCGACGCCAGACTCGAGGCTCCGCTGCAACCAGTCAGCCGACACGGCAGCATCCGTCGCGATGAATGCGAGCATGGTCGCCATGTCCGGACGAATCATGCCTGCACCTTTTGCAATACCGCTGATCGTGACCTCAACGCCATCAATCTGTACGCTGCTGGAGCAGGCCTTGGCGACGGTATCTGTCGTCATGATCGCGTCAGCAGCATCCAGCCAGGCATCCGCTGCCAGTCTGTCCGCTAACCCCGGGACCGCTGCCTCGATTTTATCCATCGGCAGGTATTCACCAATGACACCGGTCGAAAACGGCAGCACTTCATCCTGTGAGCAGCTGAGGGCGCTGGCGAGCATCGCACAGCATGCCTCCGCATCCTGCAATCCCTGATCGCCGGTACCCGCATTTGCATTGCCCGAATTGATCAGCAGCGCGCGCGGCCTTGCCTGCATCAGATGCTTTTTCGCAACGGTAACCGGCGCCGCAGAAAACGCATTACGAGTGAAAACACCCGCACAGACGGTACCGGCTTCGAATTCGATCAGTACGAGATCGGGTTTATGGTCGTTTTTGATGCCTGCACTGACGCTGGCCAGCTGAACGCCGTTGACGGGATGGATGTTGTCCGGTCGCGATAAACCGACTGCCATTAACTGAGTTTACCGTGGCAATGCTTGAATTTTTTGCCGGAACCGCACCAGCAGGGTTCGTTGCGTCCCAGTTTGCGTTCTGTACGCACGTACGGCTGCTGAGGCTCGCTGCGCGCTGCTTCCGCCTCGCCGCCTTCGGCCTGCGCCGCGTCCTGCATACCACCAGCCTCCTGGTGCTGGTAACTGACGTTCTCGGGCTGCTTGTGCCCCTGCTGCTCGAGATCATCCACTTCCTCACGCGCACGAATCTGCACCTTGGACAGTATCGTCACCGCTTCGTGCTTGATACGATCGAGCAGTTCGGTGAACATGTTGAAGGATTCACGCTTGTATTCCTGTTTCGGATTCTTCTGTGCATAACCGCGCAATCCGATGCTCTGACGCAGGTAATCCATCGCGGCGAGGTGTTCCTTCCACAGCTTGTCGAGCACCTGCAACATAATATATTTTTCATACTGGCGCATGCCATCAGAGCCGACCAGGCTTTCCTTGGCTGCATAATCTTCCAGCAAGGTATCGAGCATCTTCCGACGCAGTCCCGCTTCATTCAGGTCATGATCCTCGTCCATCCACTGTTTCACGGGCATATCGAGACCGAACTCATTGTTGAGCGCTTCCTGCAGGCCTTCCAGGTCCCACTGCTCGTCAAGACTGCCCGGCGGTATGTATTCCGTGACAACATCATCGACCACGTCCTCACGAATATTTTTGACAACATCGGACAAATCATCGGCAGCCATCATTTCGTTGCGCTGCGAGTAAATCACCTTGCGCTGGTCGTTGGCGACATCATCATATTCGAGTAGCTGCTTGCGTATATCGAAGTTGTGGCCTTCCACCTTGCGCTGTGCGTTTTCGATCGCTCGCGTGACCCAGGGATGCTCGATCGCTTCACCACGCTCCATACCAAGCTTTTTCATCAAGCCACCGACCTTGTCGGAAGCGAAGATCCGCATCAGGTCGTCCTGCAGCGACAGGTAAAAACGGCTCGAACCGGGATCGCCCTGACGGCCGGAACGCCCGCGCAACTGGTTGTCGATCCGCCGTGACTCATGACGCTCACTGCCGACCACATGCAGGCCGCCGGCCTCCAGTACCTGCTGGTGGCGCTCATGCCATGCCTGTGTGATTTTGTGTTTTGCCTCATCACTCATCTCAGGCTTGCTGTTCAGCTCGGCTTCAAGGTTACCGCCAAGCACGATATCGGTGCCGCGACCGGCCATGTTGGTCGCGATGGTCACGCTACCCGGACGTCCCGCATCCTCGATGATATGCGCTTCGTTCTCATGCTGCTTCGCGTTCAGCGTACTGTGCTTGATGCCTTCTTTCTTGAGCATGCCGGAAATCACTTCCGAGACGTCGATCGATGCGGTACCCACCAGCACCGGTTGCTTGCGTTCAATACAGTCCCGGATATCCTCGATGATGGCCTCGTACTTTTCATCCTTGGTCAAAAACACCTGGTCGGTATTGTCGGCACGAATCATGTCCTTGTTTGTCGGAATAATGACCACTTCCAGGCTATAGATCTGCATCAACTCGGGCGCTTCCGTATCGGCGGTACCGGTCATCCCCGACAGCTTGTCGTACAGCCGGAAATAATTCTGGAAGGTGATCGATGCCAGCGTCTGGTTTTCTTTCTGTATCGGCACCCCTTCCTTGGCTTCGACCGCCTGGTGCATACCTTCCGACCAGCGTCTTCCCGGCATGGTGCGACCGGTGAATTCATCGACGATGACAACCTGGTTGTTTTGCACGATGTAGTGCACATCGCGTTCATAGAGTGCATCGGCGCGCAAGGCGGCATTCAGATAGTGCAACAGGTTGATGTTCTTGGCACTGTAAAGACTTTCATTGGCAGGCAGGATGTTTTCATCAGTCAGGATCTGCTCGACGCGCTGGTGCCCCTGTTCGGTGATATGCACGGACCGGTTCTTTTCATCAACCGAAAAATCGCCCTCTTCCGGTTCATCCTTGGCTTTCATTTCGCCACGCTCCAGCTTTTTGACGATTTCCTTGAAACGTAAATGCAGATCGCTGCTTTCATCAACCGCACCGGAAATGATCAGCGGCGTGCGCGCTTCGTCGATCAGAATCGAGTCCACCTCGTCGACGATGGCGAAATTGAGCTGAGGCTGCACCTTTTCCTCTGCGGTGAACGCCATATTGTCACGCAGGTAGTCAAAACCAAACTCGTTATTGGTGCCGTAGGTAATGTCGGCCGCGTAGGCCTGCTTTTTGCTGGCATGATCCATCGCATTCAGACTGACGCCCGTGGTCATGCCAAGGAAAGTGTACAGCCGCCCCATCCACTCGGCATCGCGGCTCGCCAGGTAATCATTCACCGTGATTACGTGAACACCGGTAGCGGGTATCGCGTTCAAATAGGCTGCCAGCGTCGCCACCAGGGTTTTACCCTCGCCGGTGCGCATCTCTGCGATCTTGCCGCTGTGCAGCACCATTCCGCCGATCAACTGTACGTCGAAATGGCGCATATTGAGCACGCGCTTGCCGGCTTCACGCACAGCCGCAAAGGCCTCCGGCAGCAACTGGTCGAGCGTTTCACCATCGTTAAAGCGCTGACGGAACTCGACGGTCTTTGCAGCCAGTTGCTCATCACTCAGCGCTTCGAACTCGGGCTCCAGCCGATTGATGAGATCAACTGTTTTACGATGCCGCTTGATGATTCTTTCATTACGGCTACCAAATATCTTGCTTGCGAGATTCGAGATCATGGTTCAGCTTGGGATTATCAGCAGATTGGTGTCTGGAGTTAGCGGTTATAAAAAAGCGTATATTATGCCCGAGAAAGCTCTCCCGGTCACAATGGATTCAACGAATGGGGGAAATATCGGAAACTGCAGGGATTATGAAGGTTTGGACTGAACGAATCGGATCGGATCGACCTGGCGATCGTTCAGCAGTACTTCGAAGTGCACATGGGGTCCGGTCGATCGACCGGTCGAGCCCATCTTCGAGATCGTCTGACCTCTTTCGACACTGTCGCCGATGTTGACGAGAATCTGGTCATTATGGCCATAACGGGTTACGTAGCCGTTACCGTGATTGATTTCGACCAGGTTACCGTAACCGTAACGCTCACCCGACCAGGTAACAACACCGCTGGCGACGGCGATGACGTCACTGCCTTTCTTGCCGGCGAAATCCATGCCCTTATGCATCTCGAGTTTTCCCGAGAACGGATCATTACGCATGCCATAGAAGGATGATATCCAGCCCTTGCTGATCGGACGACCAGTGGGGCGGGCTTCCTTCATCAGCTCACTGCGCATGATGACATCCTCCAGCAGTGACAACTGATGCTCCCGGCTCTGCAACTGATCATCCAGCTTGGTCAGCACCGTGTTCAGATCCATCGGGCTGCCGGCTTCAGGTTCCTTTGGACCGCCGTAGGCCGGGTTGTTCTCGAAGTCGAATTCGTCCGAATCCAGCTTGGCGACGACAACCAGGCGCTGACCGAGCGCGTTCAGCCGGGTCACGTTGGCCTGCATCTGGCCGATATGGGCGGCCAGCGCGTCGAGGTCAGACTGGGCATCCATCCGGGTCTTCTCGATCAGGGCCTTCTCAACCTCTATTTTTCCTTCCAATTCAGTAAGTTGAATGATTTCCTTGGTGGTATAGCCCCACCAGAAACCGGTGCTTGCGACAGCCCCCAGAACCGCCAGTACCGAGCTGAAACAGACCGCTTTCTGCCAGCCATGCCCGATCTGATAACGTACCGGTTTACCCCTGAATTTACCGAGAAAAATAATATTCATTATGGATTCTTTTTAAAGTGCATCACTTATAATAGTAGACTATTCGATGGAATTTTCTTCAGATTTGGACTCATTTAAATCCAGACTCGATGGCTCGCTGAGCAAACGCGCACAGGAACTGGGGTACCTGACCTCCCTGCTACGTAGCGAACTCCCACCGGAGAGTGACGGCCACTATCATGTCGCCAATATCCACGACCGGACGGTCGTGATTATGACTGATTCACCGGTCTGGACGACCAGACTCAGGCAACTGGGGCCAAGCATACTGACGATACTGCAAAACAGCGGTAAACAGCATCTGCTTCATATTCGTGTGTTCAGCCGGCCCACCCAGTCGGCGCCCGCCAGACCACCGCAAAAAAACAGGACTGAGCCTAGACAGATCAGCCGTCAATCGAGCCAGCTGATCTCACAGACAGCGGCATTTATCGAAGATGACGGCTTGCGCGAGGCATTGCTGAAGCTGGCAAAGCATAGCGCTGAAGAACGCTAGTTCAGCAAGCCTGGCGTGATCAGGTCGCCTGAAGCGGCTGCGTATACGATATCGGTGAATCGGCCTCTTCGTCCTCGAAAGTCACCTCTTCCCAGGCCGACTTGTCAGCGCACAGGGCCTTGAGCAACTTGTTGTTCAGTGCATGGCCTGAACGATAACCGGAGAAAGCACCGATCGAACTGTGGCCGAGGAGGTAGAGATCACCGATCGCGTCAAGGATCTTGTGTTTTACAAATTCGTCATCGTAACGCAGACCGTCTTCGTTCAATACGCGGTATTCGTCAACGACTACTGCGTTGTCGATGCTGCCACCGAGTGCAAGGTTCTGCGAGCGTAACTGCTCGATATCACTCATAAAACCGAAGGTTCGGGCACGACTGACTTCTTTTACAAATGAAGTCGTCGAGAAGTCGATTTCGGCTTTTCGCGGCCTGCCCTTGAATACAGGGTGATTGAAATCGATGGTGAAACTGACTTTAAAACCATCGAACGGATCAAAACGCGCCCACTTGTCCTTTTCTTCGACCACGATCGATTTCTTGATCCGGACAAACCGTTTGGGAGCATCCTGTTCGGCAATACCCGCAGACTGGATCAGGAACACGAAGGGGCCGGAGCTGCCATCCATGATCGGCACTTCAGCAGCACTCAGATCCACGTAGGCATTATCGATACCCAGGCCCGCCATTGCCGACAGCAAATGTTCGACCGTCGAAACCTGTACACCGTCGACTTCCAGCGTGGTCGATAGTGTCGTCGGACCGACATTCTCGGCTGTCGCCCTGATTTCAACCGGCTCTGCCAGATCGACACGACGGAACACAACACCGGTGTCAGGCGGTGCCGGCCGTAATGTCATATAAACTTTTTCACCTGAATGCAGGCCTACCCCGGTAGCCCGAATCACGTTTTTCAGCGTTCTTTGCTTGATCAAAGCCCTGTTTTCCTATGATTTATTAGGTGCGCCACAAGGCACATTTGCGGAAAATCCATTAATTTTCACACAATTTGCGCACAAATTGAAAGAAAAATTTAAATCTTCCCCTTTACTTATAACACCTTACGGCACAATTTTCCCCGATTTACCAGCCAATATTGCCCGAAACGCGCGCCCTGCGCTCAATCCGCCTGTCTGCGCAGGAACGCAGGAATGTCGAGCAATTCCTCGTCGAACTCGTCAGGAATCTCGTTGCGCCGAATCACGGTGGGCTTGTCGAGCTTCTCGAAGTCCAGCTCACCGTCAGGTTTAACCAGTTTCGGCTTGCTCGGCGGTACCTGCTGCACGTGCGGATGACCGAGTCCGGTAGCCACGACCGTAACCCTGATCTGATCGTCGAGCATTTCATCAATGGCTGTACCCATGACGACGGTTGCATCATCCGAAGCAAACGAGCTGATCACATCGCCGATATCCTGGAATTCACCCAGGGTCATGTTGGCACCGGTTACGTTCACCAGAATGCCTTTGGCGCCTGAAAGATTGACATCCTCGAGCAGCGGACTGGCAACAGCTGCCTGGGCCGCTTCCGTCGCACGATTGGTGCCCGAAGATTTACCCGAACCCATCATGCCCATTCCCATCTGTGACATCACCGTGCGGACATCCGCAAAGTCAACGTTGATCACGCCCGGGTTGGTAATCAGCTCGGTAATACCCTGCACAGCACCATAAAGCACATCATTGGCACCCTTGAAGGCATTCATCAGATCGAAATCACGACCATAGACGTCAAGCAACTTGTCGTTCGGGATCGTGATCAATGAGTCAACGTGCTGGGTCATTTCCTTGATACCCTGCATCGCTATTTTCATGCGCGTACTGCCTTCGAATGCGAATGGCTTGGTGACAACGCCAACCACGAGGATACCCATGTCCCGCGCAAGCTGTGCCACCACCGGAGCCGCACCGGTACCGGTACCGCCACCCATGCCCGCAGTGATAAACAGCATATCCGTGTTTTCAATGGCTTCCTGAATAAGCTCCCTGTCTTCGAGCGCAGCCTGCTGACCCACGTCTGGTGTCGCACCCGCACCCAGACCCTTGGTGATATTGCAGCCAATCTGCAGAGACTTTGCATCCGTTACCTTGTTCAACGCCTGGGCATCGGTATTCGCGCAAATAAAATCCACACCGCTGATTCCACTGGTCACCATGTGCTGGACAGCATTACCCCCACCGCCACCAACGCCAATGACTTTAATGACGGCATCTTGTGCTACAGAGTCCATAAGTTCAAACATGATTATTCTCCTCTGTATAAATTATTGTTGTTGTATACATCTGTATTTATCCCGGTCTGTGTTAAAAGTTTCCCTGAAACCAACTCTTCATCCTGTCAAACAGTCCTTTCAAGCCACCTTCCATCATCAGATGACTTGTTCCTGAGTCACGGTGCTGGTAACCGAACAACAGGAGTCCAACCCCAGTCGCATGAATTGGATTGCTGACCACATCCGACAATCCAGAAACATACTGTGGAAGTCCCAGTCGAACCGGGACATGAAAAATTTCTTCCGCCAGATCGACGACACCTTCCATTTTTGAACTGCCACCGGTCAGTACCACACCGGCAGCAATCATTTCTTCGAATCCGCTTTTGCGCAATTCAGCCTGAACCAGCGACAACAGTTCCTCGTAGCGCGGCTCCACGACCTCCGCCAGAGTCTGGCGTGACAGCTTGCGCGGCGGGCGATCGCCGACACTCGGCACTTCGATCGATTCATCCGGATTGGCCAGCTGACGCAGGGCGCAGGCATACTTGATCTTGATCTCATTGGCATACTGCGTCGGTGTACGCAGAGCCACCGCGATATCATTGGTGACCTGATCGCCGGCGATCGGGATCACGGCGGTATGGCGAATAGCGCCATCGGTGAACACCGCGATATCCGTCGTGCCGCCGCCAATGTCGACGAGGCAGACACCCAGCTCTTTTTCGTCGTCGGTCAACACCGAGTAACTCGAGGCCAGCTGTTCGAGGATGATATCGTCAACCTCGAGACCGCAGCGTCGCACACATTTGATGATATTCTGGGCGGCGCCGACGGCGCCGGTGACGAGGTGAACCTTGGCCTCCAGTCGTACGCCCGACATACCGATGGGTTCGCGAATACCTTCCTGGTCATCGATGATGAATTCCTGGGGCAGGATATGGAGAATTCTCTGATCAGCAGGAATCGCGACGGCTCGCGCGGCATCAATCACCCGATCGAGATCGCCACTGGAGACTTCGCGTTCGCGAATAGCGACAATGCCGTGTGAGTTCAGGCTGCGGATATGACTGCCGGCAATGCCTGCATAAACCGACTGGATCTGGCAGCCCGCCATCAGCTCCGCTTCTTCGACAGCACGCTGGATTGACTGCACAGTCGATTCGATATTGACGACAACGCCTTTTTTCAGACCTCGCGAGGGATGCGAGCCGAGTCCGATAATTTCAATCTCCCCTTCCGGGTTGACCTCACCCACGATGGCTACAACTTTTGATGTACCGATATCCAGGCCGATGATCATGTTTTTATCTGACTTTTTAGTCATTTATTTATGCGCCCCTTCACGCGTATATGCATCACTGATCTTGTGCCTGGTTATTAAATGGATTGCGTTTTGTGTACTGCGCCACAATAGCTTGAATATGTAAAAGTACTCCTGCCAAACTGATGAATTATACATGTCTTGTCCACCCCGAGACGTTAGTAAGACCTGCTTTATTTGCTTTTTCGGGTAGCGCCTTGTTTTTCATCGCAAATCCATTGGGATAGCGCAGATCTATATATTTAATGTCATCAATTTTTGGTGCATTTTGCATTGAGAAGACCCTGACGAATCTCTGAATGCGTCTTTCCGTCTCATTTCTGCCGAGTCGCAGTTCAACACCGTTTGACAACAGCATCGACCACGACCTGCGTTCATCCAGCACCAGCTTGTCAACGCCAAGCCCGAGACCGGACAAATCTGTGTGTAACTCAACCAGGAACGCCCACACCTTGTGATGCAATCCTTCAGGGCCGCTGATCGTCGGTATCTGCATCGCCCTGTCTATCTGTTCCGGCTTGAACACATCGCCCTTGTCACTCAACAGGGCGTCGTCAGACCAGTAGGCCACTGCCTGACGCTCGATAATGCGGATACGCAAAGTCGACGGCCACTGCCGCCGTATCGAAGCATCCTCTACCCATGGCAGGGTCAGCAACGAAGCCCTCACTTTTTCGATGTCCGCGGTAAAATAATCACCCATCAGTTCCTGTGTCAGCTGTTGCTGGATGTCGCTTCTGGACAGGTGTGCAAACGTGCCTTCGATCTGAACATTTTTGATCGGCATCCATTCATCAGGCAGACGATCCAGCAACAACCCGGTACCGGCGACGACCACCAGCAGCAGCAAAGGCCGGGACCAGCGACGCAAGTTTATTCCGATGTTCTGCTTACGCTGTTTACGCCTGGCGCCCATAGCTGCTTCTCAGTATTTCAACAACGAGTTCATTGAATCCGATCCCAGCCTGCCCGGCCGCCATCGGTACCAGGCTGTGACTGGTCATACCCGGCACCGTATTTGCCTCGATCAACCAGGGCTGCTGACTCTCATCAAGCATGAAGTCGACACGCCCCCAGCCGCTGGCACCGATGGCATCGAATGCATTAAGCATGACAGTGCCAAGTTCCTGCTCCTTCTGCGCGTCAAGACCACAGGGGCAGATGTAACGTGTATCATCCGATTGATACTTGGCGACGTAGTCATAAAATTTCCTGTCCGTTTCAAGCCGTATCATCGGCAGCACCCGGTGATTAAGAATCGCCGCCGTGTACTCGGCTCCTGTTATCCATTTCTCGGCAATCACGCTGCCCTGGCAGTCGCGCGCCGCTTCGAAGGCGGGCAGCATCTCGGCTTCGACCTCGACCTTGCTCATGCCGATGCTCGAACCTTCCAGGGCGGGCTTGATAATCAGTGGAAGCCCAAGTCGTTCAAGCGCTGACTGACAATCCTGTTCGTTCTCGAGTACGATGAATTCAGGTGTCGGGAAGCCCTCGGCCGCCCAGACCTGCTTGCATCGCAGCTTGTCCATCGCCAGCGCCGAGCCCAGAATACCGGAGCCGGTATAGGGCATGCCCATGACTTCCAGCAAGCCCTGCATGGCACCATCCTCGCCACCGCGACCATGCAGCATGATCAATGCACGGCTGTAGTTCGCCGCAGCCAGTTGTGCAGCGATGTCACGACCGACATCGATACCGTGTGCATCAACACCGCTTTCCTTCAACGCATCCAGTACCGCCTGACCGCTCAGTAGCGAAATCTCCCGCTCGGCAGACCAGCCGCCCATCAATACAGCAACCTTGCCGAAATCTGAAGCGCTTGCCGGACTCATGCCTTCTCCCCGACAATTCGCACTTCTGTGTGCAATTCAACACCCTGCTGTTCGAGCACCGTTCGCTGTATATGCGTGATCAATGACTCGATATCATCCGCACTGGCATTGTTGTCATTGATAATGAAATTTGCGTGCTTTTCGGAGACAACCGCACCGCCTATGCGATAACCTTTCAAACCCGAAGCTTCGATCAAACGCGCAGCATGATCATGCTCCGGATTGGTGAACACGGAACCACAGCTTGCAGCACCCATCGGCTGTGACTCGGCACGTCTAGCGAGCAGTTGCTTGATATCCGCGCTGGCCGCGCTGCCATCACCGGTTTCAAAGCGGAAAGTCGCAGCCGTAAACCATTCGTCGGCCGGACCGATGACGCTGCGATAACCGACCTGGTATTCATCCGCGTTACGCTTATGCCTGTCACCGTTGCGATCGATGGTTTCGACGCTGATGACATGTCGCCAGGTCTCGCCACCAAATGCACCCGCGTTCATCGCCAGGGCACCACCGACCAGGCCGGGTATACCGGCAAAGAATTCCGCACCAAGCAGATGCTCTTTTGCACAGAAGCGGGCCAGCTTGGCGCCGGTCACACCCGCCCCGGCGTAGACGCAGTTGTCGTCGAGCCTTTGCAGTTCGTTCAAGACGCCCTGCAGGGCGATCACAGTACCGTCGTATCCGGCCTCGCGAACCAGGGTATTACTGCCCAGACCAACCCACAGAATATCTTCATTATCAGGGAGTGATGCCAGTAACCGGGACAGGTCATCAAGATCGGCCGGTATGTAGTAGTTCTTTGCGTTACCACCGGCGCGCCAGCTGACATGACGTGACATCGGTTCGTCATGACGCATCTCGCCGCGAAGCTGTGGAACTGTCATACGCCGTACTGCCTCCATGTCATGCCGCCTCCCGCAACTTCTGCGGCAATTCAGATGCCACCCGGCCGATGCTGCCGGCACCGAGTGTGAGCAGCACATCGCCATCACGCATCACCGAGACCAGCTCCCTGTCGACTTCATCGATATCTTCAACAAAAATCGGGTTGACCTTGCCGCGCTGGCGAATCGCCGCGCACAACGAGCGCGCATCGGCACCGGTTACCGGCTCTTCACCGGCCGCGTAAACCTCGGTCACCAGAAGCACATCAACATCTGCCAGCACCGCGGTGAAATCGTCGAACAGATCATGCGTACGGCTGTATCGGTGCGGCTGAAACACAACGACCAGCCGCCTCTCCGGCCAGCCGCTTCGAACCGCCTGCAGGGTTGCAGCCACTTCCGTCGGATGGTGCCCGTAATCATCCACCAGGGTAATGCTGCCCCCGACAATATTGATATCCCCATAGCGCTGCATGCGCCTGCCGATACCGGCGAAATTCCTGAGCGCGTTTTTGATCGCCTCGATGTCAACGCCCAGTTCATAGGCCACGGCGATTGCCGCCAGTGCATTCAGGATGTTATGCCTGCCCGGCAGGTTGAGTGTGATATTCATTGTGATGTTACTGTCGTGCAGCATGACGTCGAATGAACTCTGCAAACCCGAGGTACTGATGTTCGAGGCGCAGATATCCGCATCCTGCTCGATGCCGTAACGAATCACCGGCCGCGTGATTTTCGGCAGCAGCTTTCTCGCGTTAACATCATCAACACAGACAATCGCCATACCGTAGAAAGGCAGGTGATGCAAAAACTCGACAAAGGCATTACGCAGGCGGTTGAAATCGCCACCGTAGGTCGATAGATGATCGGCATCCACATTGGTCACGACGGCCAGCATCGGCTGCAGATAAAGGAATGAGGCATCGCTTTCATCGGCTTCGGCAACCAGGTACTGTCCGCTGCCCAGTTTTGCATTACTCGCCGAACTGTTGAGCTTGCCGCCGATAACATAGGTCGGGTCAAGGCCGCCTTCCGCCAGAATACTGGCGATCAGGGATGTCGTCGTGGTTTTACCGTGAGTACCAGCAACCGCTATACCGTTACTGAAACGCATCAGCTCCGCCAGCATCTCGGCCCTTGGCACCACCGGTATCATGCGTGCACGCGCGACCCGGATCTCCGGATTATCGGCCGGGATCGCACTCGATGTAACCACGACATCGACATCCCGCACGTTTTCAGCCGCGTGGCCTTTAAATACCTTTATTCCGGCAGCTGTCAGTTTCTCGGTGACGGCACCTTCACTCAAATCCGAGCCGCTGACCTGATAGCCGATGGTATTCATCACTTCAGCGATGCCGCTCATGCCTACGCCACCAATACCGACGAAATGGACTTTACGCACGCGCTGCATGAACGGTGTCAGACTTGAATGATCGGTAATCACGCCAGCCCCCCCGCCTGGATACAACGATCAGCGACCTCGGATGCTGCGTCCGGCATCGCGGCCTTTCGTGCTGCCGCCGCCATTTTAACCAGGGTATCGCGTTGCCGTGTCATCTGCATGATGGTGTCGCTCAACCACTCGCTGCTGAGTTCATTTTGCTGCCTGACAATGGCCGCACCTGCGCTGACAAGGTAGTCGGCATTTGCCGTCTGGTGATCGTCGACCGCGTACGGATAGGGAACCAGGATCGAGCCAACCCCGGCTGCGGCGAGTTCAAACACCGTCATCGCACCTGCGCGACAGATAACCAGGTCGGCCCAGCCGTAGGCCTCAGCCATATCATCGATGAAAGCTTCGATGCGTGCTTCAACACCGTGATGTTGATAAGCGTCCCGCGTCATCTCGAGTTTTTCGGCGCCGGTCTGGTGAAATATTTCCGGTCTGGCACCAGCCTCGATCCTGCCCACAGCCTCGGGCACGACTTCATTGAGTCTGGCTGCGCCAAGGCTGCCGCCGATGACCAGCACGCGTAATGCATCGGAATGACTGCCAATTCGTTGCTGCGGGTCGGGCAGCTCCTGTATCTGTTTGCGCACCGGGTTGCCGACCGTCCTGGATTTTTTGTCGAAGGTCCCTGGAAAAGCTTCGAGTACTTCCCTGGCAAGCTTCGCCAGTATGCGATTCGTCAGTCCGGCAACCGCGTTTTGCTCGTGGATCAGCAAGGGCCGACGCATCAGCCACGCCATCAAACCGCCCGGCCCCGCGGTAAAGCCACCCATGCCGAGTACGACGCCGGGCTTTCGTTGCCACAGCACACGGGCCGCCTGCGCACAGGCAATGATCAAGCGGAACGGCGCGAGCAACAGGGTTGTCGCGTTCTTGCCGCGCAGACCTGTAATACTCAGCCACTCGATTTGATAGCCTGCCTGCCTGACCACGCGGGCTTCTATGCCTTTATGTGTCCCCAGCCAGACGATCGGCACGCCGCGTGAGCGCAATTCATCGGCAACGGCAAGCGCCGGAAATACATGGCCGCCGGTGCCGCCCGCCATAATCAGGACCGGTCTGACGGACATCATGCGCGCGCCCTCCGTTTGCGTTTGCGGGTCTGCCCGGAGCGTTTACCGCCTTTACCGGTCACAGCCTGCTTGTCGAACACGGCGCATTCATAATGGATGCGCAGCAGCAGTCCTATCGCCATACAGCTGATAATCAGGCTGCTGCCGCCGTAACTCATCAATGGCAGTGTCAGGCCCTTGGTCGGCAGCATGCCCATGTTGACCCCCATGTTGATGACGGCCTGCATGGCCAGCCATATGCCTATGCCATAGGCAATATAGGCGGCGAAACGGTTGCCGCATTTTTCCGCATGCAGGGCGATGCGGGTCGAACGATAGAACAGGACTGTATACAGCGCGATAACCGTGCACACGCCAATAAAGCCGAGCTCTTCAGACAATACCGCGAAAAGAAAATCGGTATGTGACTCGGGCAGATAAAACAGTTTCTGCACACTGCCGCCCAGACCGGTGCCAAACCAGCCACCGGTACCGATTGCGATCAGCGACTGGGTCAGCTGGAAACCCGTATCGAATGGATCAGCCCAGGGATTCATAAAGGATGTCAATCGTTCCAGGCGATAGGGCGATGACACCACCAGCAGGTACGCGGCGACGCCGAACAGGCCCAGGAACAGGATGAACTGGATGAAGCGTACACCACCAAGATACATCATCCCCAGCACCGTGCCGATGATGACCACCGTGGCACCAAAGTCAGGTTCCAGCAACAGCAGCAGCGCGGCAAGACCTACCATCAACATTGGCTTGATAAAGCCCCACATCGAGGTACGAACGGTTTCGCCGTGACGCACCAGATAGCCGGCCACGTAAATAATCAGAAACAGCTTGACTGCTTCCGAGACCTGCAGATTGAATACACCAAGCGGGATCCAGCGAGTACTGCCATTGACCTCTTTACCGACACCGGGCAGCAGCACCAGTATCAGCAGAAACAGCGAGAAGCCGAGCAACGCCATGCCTGACTTTTCCCAGTGCACCAGCCGGATCTGATACACAAGCCAGGCGCAGACCAGGCCGATCACAATAAATACCGCCTGGCGTTGCGCGTAATAGAAAGGCGAAGACAGGTTGCGTTCGGCGACACTGATTGAAGCCGACGTTACCATCACCAGCCCGATCGCCAGCAGGGCAATGCTGGCCACGATCAATACATTATCAAGCCGCTCCCACTGGCCCTCGGTGGCGCGCTTCAGTGCTGGTGCGGCCCGCGATACCGGAATCGTGATACTCATCAAGCTAACGCCTCGACTGCCTTGATGAAACACTCGCCACGATCTGCAAAGCCCTTGAACATGTCGAAGCTTGCACAGGCCGGCGACAGCAGCACGTTGTCACCCGGCTGCGCCAGCTCGGCGGCCATAACAACCGCTTCTTTCATAGCGCCGGCAAAGCGGACAGGGATGACGGGATCGAGTACCTGCGCAATCGCCTGCGCATCCTCGCCAATAACCACAGCGGCACGCAAGCGCTTTTCTGCAATTTCGCCTAACGGTGAAAAATCCGCACCCTTGCCCTGACCTCCGGCTATCAGCACATGGCGACCCGGCAGGCCTTCGATAGCGGCCAGCGTTGCACCCACGTTTGTGCCTTTGGAATCGTTAAACCAGTTGATGCCATCATGCTCCGCAACCCATTGCGTGCGATGCGCAAGACCCGGAAATTCCTTCAACGCATCGAGCATCGCCTGCATCGGCAGATCGATACTGGCACCCAGTGCCAGCGCAGCCAGTGCGTTCGCATAATTATGCTGCCCGCGAATCTTCAGTGCTTCAGTGGCTATCAGCACTTCATCGCCAAGACACAGAGACTGCCGGCCGTTTGTTTCACACAGCCCGAAGTCGCCCGCATCCGGCTTGCCCATGGTAAAGCCGACCACATTACGCTGATGGTTCAGCATCTTGCTGACGTACGCATCGTCACGATTGACAACGGCATGAGAGGCATTGGCATAGATTGCCTGCTTGCTCATCGCATAAGCGTTGACATCGGCATAGCGGTCCATATGATCGGGACTGACGTTAAGTACAACTGCGGCTTGCATTGGCAGTCGCTGCAGCGTTTCCAGCTGAAAACTGGAGAGTTCGAGTACATACAGCTCTTTCGGGCCATCCAGCAGGTCCAGCACCGGCAGCCCGATATTGCCGCCGGCAACAGCGTCAAGCCCCGCCTTGTTTGCCATCTGTACCAGTAAGGTCGTAACGGTGCTTTTGCCATTGGAGCCGGTGATAGCAACCACCGGCGCTTCAACTTCGTGCGCAAACAGATCGATATCACCGGTAATTTCGACGCCTTTCTCTCGAGCCTGCCGCAACACCGGATCACTGAGCGGAACGCCGGGGCTGACAACGATGCGCTGCGCGTTGACGAATAGCTTGCTGTCGAACGACCCGGTATATAACGGTATATCGCCGAAGCTTGCCTTGAACTCATTCAGCGCCGGTGGAATATCACGACTGTCGATGACAACCATCGACTCGCCCAGGCGGTGCAAATGACGTACAACCGACAATCCGGTCACCCCCAGGCCAACGACCAGGGTATAGGCATTCGCATCACTTCGTGGCGTTGTCATAGTCTGTTTCCTGATAACCGCCTGTAACATAGTCTCACTAACGAACCTTCAACGAAGCCAGCCCGACCAGCACCAGAACGACGGTGATGATCCAGAAACGCACGATTACGCGCGGTTCCGGCCAGCCTTTTAATTCAAAATGATGGTGCAATGGCGCCATGCGAAAGATTCTTTTACCGGTCAGCTTGAACGAGCCGACCTGCAGTATCACCGACACGGTTTCCATCACGAATACACCGCCCATGATCAGCAGCACGATTTCCTGCCTGACCAGGACGGCGATGACACCCAGCGCGGCACCAAGCGCTAGCGCACCGACATCACCCATGAACACCTGCGCAGGATAGGTATTGAACCAGAGGAAGCCGAGTCCGGCTCCGACCAGGGTGCCGCAAAAGATGGCCAGCTCGCCGACTCCAGCCACATAGGGAATCCCGAGATAGTCGGCGAAATTGGCGTGCCCGGTGGCATAGGCAAACACACCCAGCGCACCCGCAACCATCACCGTCGGCATGATCGCCAGGCCATCAAGGCCGTCGGTCAGGTTGACCGCATTGCTCGATCCGACGATCACGAAATAGGTAAACACGATAAAAAACCAGCCCATATCCAGCGCAACATCTTTCACGAACGGCACGATCAGCGCGGTCTCAATCGGCGTTTGCGCGAGCTTGTAAAGCAGGACCGCGGCGCCAAGCCCGAACACGGTTTGCCAGAAGTATTTCGCCCTGGCGGACAACCCTTTCGAATTGCCATAAACCAGTTTCTTGTAATCATCGAAACCACCGATGAGACCGAATAGCAGGGTAACGATCAGGGTCACCCACATTTGATGATTACCGAGATCACTCCACAGCAATGTACTGATGGCGATCGAAATCAGTATCAGCGAGCCGCCCATTGTCGGTGTGCCCGCCTTGGTTAGATGGGTCTGCGGACCGTCGTCCCGCACCTGCTGCCCGATCTTGTAACTGGTCAGCTTGCGAATCATCGAGGGCCCGATGATCAGTGACAGAACCAGCGCAGTGATCGTCCCCAGAATGGCCCTGAGCGTCAGGTACTGGAAAACGTTGAAACCACTATGATACTGCTCGAGAAACTCGGTTATATACAGCAGCATCAGCGACCCCCCTGCCCTTCATTCCGGTCAACCAGCGCGTTGACGATCTGTTCCATCCCCATACTGCGCGAGCCCTTTACCAGCACGACTGAATCGCCGGCAAGGCCCTGCTCGAGCTCCCCGACCAGCTGCTGACGGTCCTCGAAAAATTTTCCGTTCGACCCGAATGCCTCCACTGCGTACCGCGCAAGCTCGCCGGTTGCCAGCAAATGTTTTACGCCCAGCGCACGCGCCTGCTCGCCCACCTGGCGATGCAAGGCCTCTTTCTCATCGCCCAGTTCGGCCATATCACCAAGCACCAGCCAGGTATCTTCGGCGGCAGACACCAGCACCTCGATCGCGGCATGCATCGAGAGTGGATTTGCATTGTAGGTATCATTGATGACCCTGGCGCCGCCCGGTGTGAAACAGCTGGCAAGCCTTCCGGAAACACCGGTAAACGCATTCAGTCCACCGACGATATCGTCGATGCCGATACCGATTGCCGCACTGACCGATGCAGCAGCGAGCGCATTCATGACGTTGTGCTGGCCGGGTACCGCAAGCTGAACATCCCCCGCACCCGCCGGTGTTCGGATCTTCACTGCGGTTTCACCGTTGAGCTTCGAAACGGCAGCGTAAACATCCGCAGTGTCATCGAGCATCGAGAATGTCATTACCCGCCGGTTCCTGCCCAGCTGACTGCAGAGGTCCCGCCAGTAATCGGCATAGGCGTCGTCGGCATTGACCACAGCCGTACCACTGTCGACAATGCCGGAATAGATTTCCGCTTTGGAGCTCGCCACCCCGTCCAGGGAACCGAAGCCTTCGAGATGCGCCGGACCGGCATTGGTTATGACCGCGACATGCGGTGTTGCGATATGCGTCAGATAATCGATTTCACCAGGGTGATTGGCACCCATTTCGATCACCGCATACTGATGCTGTTCGCGCAGGTCCAGCAGGGTCATCGGCATACCAATATCATTATTAAGATTGCCCTGCGTCGATAATACGTGCGCTGCACCGGCTGCATGCTCCAGTATGCTGCGCGTCATTTCCTTGACTGTTGTCTTGCCGTTACTGCCGGTGATACCGACCAGCTTGCCCTTGAACTGCTGTCGCCAGTGCGCCGCCAGCCTGCCCAGTGCCAGCCGGGTATCATCGACACGGATTTGCGGCAACTCGACAGCCTGCTGTTCACTGACCAGCGCACCTGTCGCACCGGCTGCTCCGGCCTGTTCAATAAAGGCATGGCCATCGAAGCGCTCACCCTTGATCGCGACATAAAGCGCACCGCTGGCAATATCACGCGTATCCTTCGACACCGAGGTGAACAGTTGGTCACCTCCGATCAATTCTCCGTCAAGTGCACTGGCTGCCTGAGACATCCGCATCATTCGCCAACCCCGGCAGCCTGTTGTTTGAACAACGCCCGCGTCACATCACGGTCATCGAAGCCGATATACCTGTCGCCGATGATCTGGCAGGACTCATGCCCCTTGCCGGCGATCAGAACGACATCTTCGGATGCTGCCTGTGCCAGCGCAAAGGCAATGGCTTCGCGTCGATCGACAAAAGCGCTGACTGAATCAGGTTTGCTGAAACCCTCATTGATCTGGTCGATAATCGACTGCGGATCCTCGTGCCTCGGGTTGTCACTGGTAACGACGATATGGTCTGCAACACGCTCCGCCGCCTGTGCCATCAATGGCCGTTTTTCGCGATCACGATCACCTCCGCAACCGAACACGCACCAGAATTCACCGTCAAAATGAAGCCTGGCTGCATTACAGGCCGCAGTAATACCTTGTGGCGTATGCGCGTAATCGACAATGACGGTCGGCATGTCGTCAGCAACAACCAGTTCCATACGCCCGGCGACCGGCTGCAGCGCCTGCAGGCGTTTCAGCGACTCCTCGAAAGCGATGTTGTTCAGCAGCAATGTGGCCAGCACTGCCAGGCTGTTCGACACATTGAATTCACCCAGCAAGCCAAGCTCGAAATAGCCGCTGCCCTTGGGCGTTGCCACGTTAACTTCGAATCCACGCGGACCTGGTGTTATACGCTTTGCATGCACGATAAAGTCCGCATCCTGCTCGATCGATGCAATATCCTCTGCTGTGCTGAAGCCATATACGGTCAGTCGGCGCCTGTATTTCCGCGCCAGCTGGCGCCCGAACTCGTCATCAAGATTGATCACCGCGGACTTCAGACCCGCCGTTTCGAACAGCTTCGACTTGGCTTCGAAATATGAATCCATGGTCTTGTGGTAATCGAGATGATCCCGGGACAGATTGGTAAATACCGCAGTGTCAAATGCAACAGCATCAACACGCCCCTGATCCAGGCCATGCGATGATACTTCCATGGCCGCCGCGACGGCTCCCCTGTCGAGCAGGTCGGCCAGGCTTTGCTGGACCTGCACCGCGTCGGCGGTCGTCAGACCTGTTGGCGCCAGAGAATCAACCAGCCCGTTGCCCAGTGTTCCGAGCACGCCGCAGGGCGATGACTCGGTATTCAGGCACTGCGCCAGATAGTGACTGACGGATGTTTTGCCGTCAGTGCCGGTTACCCCTATCAGATACAGATCCCTTGACGGATGATCGAAAAAACGCGAGGCGATCTCGCCGGTCTTGTGCTGCAAGCCCGCGACATGCAGGCAGATCGCCTGTTCCGCAAGCAAGTCGAGCATCGCCCGCTGATCGGTGTCAGCATCATCCCACAAGACCGCACTCGCACCGGCATCGACGGCCCGCTGCGCGAACGCGAGGCCATGTGATGTTGCACCCTGAAGGGCAATGAACACGTCATTGGCGCCGGCCTGTCGACTGTCCTGCGTGATTCCGCCGAGCGGAATATCGTCAATACCGGCCAGCACTGACGTGTCGACCAGGCCATCAAGCAAGGTCCGCAAGGTCAACTGGTTCTGCTGTTTCATGGCCGGCATCATACACTTTCTCCCTTTGATGCCTGCGTAGCTTGCTGTGACGCTGCTGAATCCCGTGACTTGTGCCCGGATTCGGGCGTTTCGAGCACCAGGCGACCCGGCTCGACCCTGTCGGGCGGCACATCCAGCAGGCGCATCGCGCCCGCCATCACCTTGCTGAAAACCGGCGCCGCGACCTTGCCGCCAAAATGCTCGCCATTTCGTGGCTCATCAATCATCACCACCATGACCAGCTTTGGATCATTCGCCGGCACCATGCCGGTAAAGATCGACAGATAGCGGTTTTCCGCATAACCGCCCGCGGTAAACTTGTGCACCGTACCGGTCTTGCCGGCAACACTGTAATTCGCCACCTGCGCTGCGCTGCCGGTGCCGTCTTCACTGACAACCTGCTGCATCATTTTGCGCACGGCTGCAGCCGTCTCCGGGGCCATGATGGGCTCGCCTTTCGGCGGCTTATCCTGATTCAGGAAACTGACCGGTTTCAGGTAGCCGTCCGCCGCGATCGCCGCATAGGCCCGTGCCAGCTGCAGGGAAGTCACTGACACGCCGTAACCGAAAGCCAGGGTTGCACGCTCGAAATCATTATTCAGCGCGTCCACTGACAGACGACCCATGGCTTCACCCGGAAATCCGCTACCCGTGTCGGTACCCAGCCCAAGTTTCTGGTACATATCCCATTGTTGCTCGGCGTCGAGGGCAAGCGCGATCTTGCTGATACCGACATTGCTCGATTTCTTGATCACACCGGCCACGTCGAGATCGCCATAATTATGCGTATCACGAATCGTGTTACCCATCACCTGCATGTAACCGGGACCTGTTTCCACCTTGTAATAGTCACGCCAGACACCGCTCTCCAGCGCCGCCGCCACGGTCAGCGGCTTCATTGTCGAACCCGGCTCGAACACATCGGTGACTGCGCGATTACGCGTACTGCCGGGGCGCAGCTGGCTTCTGTCGTTAACATTGAACGAGGGCTGATTCGCAATCGCAAGCACTTCACCACTGGAAACATCGAGCACAACAGCCGATCCCGCGACGGCGTTGTGCTTGAGCACCGCCGCCTTCAAGGTTCTGTAGGTCAGATATTGCAGCCGCTTGTCCACGCTCAGGCGTATTGGCTTGCCGGGTTCCGACGAACTGATGCGCTTGACATCATCCACTGCGCGACCGAACCGATCCCTTATCACCTGCTTGCGTCCTGGCTCGCCCTTGAGCCAGTCATCAAATGCCAGTTCCAGACCTTCCTGACCATTGTCATCGATATCGGCAAACCCGATAACATGAGCAGCCACTTCCCCGGCAGGATAGTAACGGCGATATTCGTCCTGTAATGCGATGCCCTTGATGTTCAGCGCCAGAACCTTGCTGGCAACCTCCGGAGAAACATGGCGCTTCAGGTACATGAACTCGCGGTCCTGGTAGGAATGGATCTTTTTCTTCAGGCGGGCCGGGTCGATTGAGAGCAGGCGGCCAAGCTGCTTCAGGCTTTTCTCTTCGGCGGCAAACGCCTGGGGATTGAGCCATATGCTGTTGACCGGTGTGCTGATTGCCAGCGGCTCGCCGTTGCGGTCGACGATATCACCACGATTGGCAGGAATGGTGACGTTGCGTAACTGCCTGGCATCACCTTGCCGCTCGAAGAATGCACTGTGCAACACCTGCATATCCAGCGCACGCCCGGCGAGCACGGCAACCAGGCAGACAAATGCGAGCAGCACTGACAGGCGCCGCCACGGCATCAGCGCCTTGCTGTTTTTGATCTGTCTGCTGGTCCGGGTCATGGATGTTACGGCCTGATGAAGGCAATCTGACCGGCTTCGGGCGTCACCATACCGAGCCTTTCCCTGGCGATCCGTTCGATACGACTATGGTCGGACCATGCGCTCTGCTCCAGCTGCAGTCGACCCCATTCGGTATTGAGACTGACCACCTCCTTGTTCAGCTGCTGCAGCTCGACAAACAGCATCCGCGTCTTGTGCTTGCTGTAGACCATCCCGATCGCTGACATCATGACGACAACAAACAGAATCGTCGCCAGTACCAGAATACGCTGTTGCTTGTTCATAACACCCGCTCCAGAATCCTCAAGCGCGCACTGCGTGCACGCGGATTTCTTTTTATTTCTTCTTCTTTGGGTACAATTGGTTTGCCTACAAGCCTGTAGGGAACATCGTTTGCAGCACTGATGACCGGCAATCCCGCCGGTAACGCCGGGGGACTGGCCATCTTGCGCATGAATCGCTTTACGATCCTGTCTTCAAGCGAATGAAAACTGATTACGGCAAGCCTGCCGGCAACGGCCAGCACTGACACAGCCGCCTGCAGACCCTGTTCAAGAGCCTGCAGTTCTTCATTTATATGTATTCTTATTGCCTGAAAGCTGCGCGTTGCCGGGTGTTTGTGCCGCTCGTAGCCGGGAACCGCATTGACAATGATTTCGGCCAATTGCCTGGTATCCGAGATTTCCGTATCCGCTCTGTAATCGATGATTGCACTGGCAATGCGGCGAGCTGATTTTTCCTCGCCATACTTCCGCAATACAGATGTCAGCTCATCCAGGCTGACCCCTGCGAGCCACTGCATTGCGTTTTCACCTTCCTCGGTGTTCATGCGCATATCCAGCGGGCCGGAGCGTGTGAAACTGAATCCACGGTCAGCATCATCCAGTTGCGGGGATGACACACCCAGATCCATAAGCACACCGTCCACTTTCTCCACCAAGCCACGCTCTGCGACCATCTGCGCCACCTTCCTGAAATTGCAATGAATTATTTCAATGCGTTTTTCGTTGTTATATTGCTGGCGACCGTATGAAACTGCCTGCGGGTCCTGATCTAATGCCAGTAATCGCCCGTTTTCATTCAAACAATCAAGAATCGACCTAGAATGTCCTCCCCGACCAAATGTTGCATCCACATAAAAACCATCTGCCTTAATGTTGAGAGCGTTGATTGCTTCTTCTATTAGTACCGGCTGGTGTTCCAGACCCGATTCCATTCGGATCAAAGCGATAATTCTTCCAGCGCCGCCGGAAGATCATCATCACCATTCTTCACGCTCTCAACCCATTCTCCCTGGCCTTCGCTCCAGGCATCCTCGTCCCAGATTTCGAATTTTTTTCCCTGCCCGATGAGGACAGCTTTTTTATTCAGCCCGGCAAACTCGCGTAACATCGCTGGCAGCAGAATCCTGCCCTGGCTGTCGATTTCGCATTCAGTGGCATACCCGATCAGCAGGCGCTGTAACAAACGGGCCTGCTTGTTGAGGCTGGGCAGATTAACCAGCTTGGCTTCGATAACCTCCCACTCAGGCATCGGGTAGACGAGCAGGCAGTGATCACGGTCGACGGTAACGACAATACGACCGCCGCAAATCTCGAGCAGGCGATCGCGATAGCGGGCCGGCATTGCCATCCGGCCTTTATCGTCAAGCGCAAGATTGTTGATCCCCCGAAAGCTCATATTCTGGTTTATTTCCACAAAAAACCACTTTCCTCCACATACCCACACTATAGGTATCAATTCCCCACACTGTCAAGTATTTTCACGTTTAAATTCGAAAGAAAAATGCCTTATCTCACAGCAACTTAGCAATGAATCCGGAGACGGGATAACAAGGGAATTTTTTGACTTTTTTAAATCATCAGCTTGCTCATAAAAGCTAACAATCTACTTTAACTTTTATGGCTTTTATGAGAGCCCGATCGGCCGCTGTGGATGGATTTTTCAGCCTTCAGGCAGTCGCCCGAGTCGCGCCTTGACGGGCAGCCGGCCCGATCCGGGACAGTCTGCCCCGGCTGGACGGGATGAAGGGAGCCGGCCGATAAGCCGGGTTCTGTCGTTGAGCAGTCATTCATCTGGGATGCCTGTCACCAGGCACCTCGTGCAACCTACCCGGGAACAGCGCGGACCACGCCAGTGTTCCCCTATTTGGTCTTGCTCCGGGTGGGGTTTACCCTGCCATGCCTGTTACCAGCCATGCGGTGCGCTCTTACCGCACCATTTCACCCTTACCCTGCGAAACGCAGAGCGGTATATTTTCTGTGGCACTTTCCGTAGGCTTTCGCCCCCCAGGTGTTACCTGGCACCCTGTCCTGTGGAGCCCGGACTTTCCTCCCCGATCAGGTGAAGACCCGACCGGAGCGACTGCCTGGCCGACTCCCGCGATTAATATATCAGATATACGGGCGCATGCCCGAAAAACAAGGCAGCGAGGTATCAGGGGCTGAATCTGTTAAATCAGTACAGCAGATGATGAACGGACAACCTGGTCGGCGTCCTGCGAACCAGAAAACCCAGAACGCGGTTCAGCATATGCCTGCGCGGCAGGAATGGAACGACACTTCCACGACGTGAGTCGAGCAACAGTCCGGCTCGTTGAAGCAGCTCGTGATCACCGTCTATTTTGCAGCCGCGACTCACAGCATCAATCGCACGCTCCCTGTTTTCGGTATGCCATTCGGCACAGGCGAGGTATAAAAAAACATCGCCATCGTTTGTTTCAGAACTCGCGGCATCCCTGCATAACAGCAGCCCGTTTCGGTCAGACAGCAAAACCTGTGAGAGCCCGAGATAGGAAGCGAGCTTGTTATAGAGTTCATGATGCTCTTCGATTGAATTGAATGCTTCCCTGAAATTTTTCTCCGCCGCTTTGTAGTCCTCGGCTTTTAATGCATCTCGGCCCTTGTCGTATGATTCCTGATCCATGCGCTAAATTTACTTGCGCCCTCAGCAATAGGCAAGCTATCCATGCTGCTGTTTCCAGCTTCTGATTGACATCGCCTGCGCATTACCGATTTAATCGGCAGCTCGTAAACTTGAACAGGACCAACATGCCCTGGATCCAGGTATCTGTAGACGCCAGCAAGAATAATTATCAGCTCGTAGAGGATGCCCTGCTGTCACTGGGTGCGCAGTCAGTCACCTTCAGCGACGCGGCGGACAACCCGATACTCGAGCCCCGGCCCGGCGAAACACCGTTGTGGCAACAGATCATTGTCACCGGCCTGTTTGACCAGGGCCATGACCCGCAGATGCTGCGCCAGCAAATTTGCCGCCAGCTCAACGACGACAAGCTGGTCATCGATATCTCATCGCTGCCGGACCAGGACTGGACGCGCGTCTGGATGGATTCGTACAAACCCATGCAGTTTGGTCATCGTTTGTGGGTATGTCCGAAACACATGGATCCTCCCGACACCGGTGCAGTCAATCTGCGCCTTGATCCCGGGCTCGCGTTCGGCACCGGCACACACCCGACAACATCGCTGTGTCTGCAATGGCTTGATGCCCATGTGCATCCGCAAAAAAAATACCAGAACATCCTCGATTATGGCTGCGGCTCGGGTATTCTGGCCATCGCTGCAGTGCTGCTCGGTGCCGCACACGCTGACTGTGTTGACATCGATCAGCAGGCACTGCAGGCAACGCGCGAAAACGCCGAAGTCAACCAGGTTTCACAACATATCAGCACCTGCCTGCCGGCGGAGCTGGAGAACACCGCGCGCTACCAGCTGATACTGGCGAATATCTTGTCAGGCCCGTTGACCGAACTGGCTCCGACGCTGGCAGAACACTGCAATC
>CP070838.1:2085733-2111429 GCA_020341835.1 Thiotrichales bacterium
AATGTATGCGGTAGAGGTGACCGTCCTTGGCGGCATCGAGCATCTCGGCTATTAACGCCTTGTCCACCACGCCGTCTCTGAAAGGCGCACAGATCCGCTCGTCTGCCACAGCGTGGCCAGACATTACGAGCAAAACAGTCAGGATAATTTTCAGCATTCCAAGGCCCGGATCAACATCCATCTCCCGATTATATGCAACCGGTCTACCGGTAAAAATGAGATATATCAAGGATCATCGAACGCCCGGAGAACACCATTACCGCCAGGGACGGGGTCAGCCCGCATCAAATCTGGCCGGCAATGCGTGAATTATGAGCCGAATCTGACTGCGTCAACGCTCATACACAGACTGACGGAATCGCTCACCATCGGGGAAAGGCTCGTCAGACCGAATTCCGAGCGACGTATCAAGGTCGTCGCCTTCACCACAATATGCTGCTGCGCATCATCGTCAGGCTGTTCAACCAGTTCGACATGGAATCCGACTTCCTTGGTGACCCCATGCATGGTCAGTTCGCCCAGTAGAACGGCCTCGGTCTCACTGACCCACTTGAAACCCGTACTGACGAACAGGATTTCCGGATAGTTATCGACATCAAAGAACTTCTCACCTTTGAGCATGTTTTCGATAAAGATTCCTTTGGTGTCCAGACTTTTCGTCTTCACCATCACCAGGGCCTGCTCATCGTCAGCGGCATGCCCCTCGAGGAAGGTCAGGCCACCGGTGAAATCCCTGAACTCGCCTTCGATCAGGCCTATCGGCGTTTCGACGCAAAACCCAACCCTGGATGAGGCCGGGTTGATTCGGTACAGGTGTCCGTCCTCTGCTGCGGACAGCATTTTCGAGACGACCGTGGTATCGACGACACCGTCCTTGAACGGCGCGCATACATCGACTTCAGCCACCACAGAGAGCGGTGTCATCGATATCAACAGTCCAAAAAATATACGCTTCAACATCTTCATAACAACACGGTCAGCTATAAAGCTATAGACAAATATTAGCGAATTCTAATATACTTGCCGCTATTTGTCAACCCAACGCCACAGTGCCGGCATAAAAAGCACTCGACAACACATTGATAAATAAGCACTTATCCTCAACCGACCTTTGCGGGCATGCGGGGCCGGATGACGCTGGCGCGGACCTTGACGGACAAATAAAAACCCCCGGGAGGCGCCTGCCTTCCGGGGGTTTGTAGCTCTGCGCCCTGGCAAACAGCTAGATTGCTTTTACATTCTCTGCCTGCAGACCTTTCTGACCCTGGGTAACGGTGAATTCCACTTTTTGCCCTTCAGACAGTGTCTTGAAGCCATCGCCGGCGATCGCACTGAAGTGGACAAAAACATCCGGACCGGCTTCCTGTTCAATAAAGCCAAAGCCTTTGGTGTCATTAAAGAATTTAACGGTTCCTGTTACAGTATCTGACATAAATATTACCTGTATATTAATTACTATTGATTCGGTTTTGCTGAGAAATACAGGTATTACTTATGAATTTCAGGATGAAGTAACATCGTAAAGGTGTACATAAATATTGCCTTATTTTTCAGGCTAACAAGATTATACACAGCGGCTTATGTGCGTCAATGTATTTACTCTAAAATAAATGGTTGATTTATCAGGGCTGCTGCTCCTTATGGACCCAGTCGGCACCCAGTGTTCCCTGTAGCCGGTCCAGGTAATTCTGACCGTTGACCCACTCAATCATCTGCTCTGCCTTTTCCATGCGCTCCTGCATTTCCGCCCATTGGCCGGTTTCTTCTTCCTTCAGCTCGTCCATTTTCTGCTCGACGTAGTCCCTGTTCATACGCCATAGGGCTGCATCACGCGCCTGCTTGATACGCAGTCGCTCCTGGTACCAGTCGCTTTGCAGGAGATAGTCCCTGTTGAACATGCCACGAATCGCCGGGTCATCGATCAGTTTTCCATCAAAGTGACCATAAGCCATGATGTGTAACAGCGCCTGTAAAGGCGGGCAGGCATCGTTTACCGAACCGTCATCGAAATAGGCCTTTGCGACGCGCTGGTGGGCTTCGGTAATGTTGTGTATACCGTCGACATAAGCGTCCATGCCCTGGGTTTCCGGCTTCAACATGGATTCATCAAACACGATCGCCGGACTGTCAAACACCTTGCCGAAATAAGCATGTACAAACTGTTCGGTAATGCGGTAGCCAAGCCTGCTTGCCTGAACTTTCTGCCCCTGGTATTCAAAGTCATCGAGTTTTTCCAGATAGCCATGTTCAATCAGAAATTTCGGTTCACGATGTTTAACCGGAAGACGGCACCAGATCTCGGGTATCAGCATGCTGATATCGTGGTCGACACGGCGGCTTGCGCCGATATAGCCTGCCGCAGTCGAGAAACCGCTGTGGCCACAGAGGATAAAAGAAACCAGCGCATTGTTGAGGTCGGCCGTTGTCGATAAGGCATTAAACGGCCCTTTTGTTAACGCGCCTTCAGAACCGGCCCCGGTAGTTGATGGCGATTTACCGGTGAGGCTGCAAACCAGGTCCATGAACAGTTCCGGGAGTTCCTGGTAATGTATCGGGTTGTAAACCGCAAGCGGTCGTATTCCCTTTACCAGATCCTGCGGGTTGTTGCGCCGCCCCTGCAACACCGAATCCACCGGGAAATAAACAGGCTTATCCAGCGAGAGACCGCGCGCCAGACGCGTACCCATTATCGCCATATACCTGTTCCTTGGATCGGCCAGATCCGGGCGTTGCTGAAGATATCGCATGTTGGGGCTGGGTTTACCGTTGACGATACGCGGATGCGCAGATGATACAAAATAGTCACCTTCCGGTATGTTAGCCGCATCCCGAATTCTTTGTTGCATCGGGTCAGAATAGTCCTGGAAGCTGATCGTGTCTTCAACGAGTTCGCGCGCGTCCTTGCCGGTAAGCGGCTGGAAATTGGATATAAAGTTGTTTGTACCCGCAAGATCGGATTCTGTCTGGGTGTCGAGTCCGCGGTTAATGGCATCATCCGGGCGCTGGAACAGGTAGTTTTCACAATTGGTAACCAGCTTGATGCAGTCTTTGTTAAATCCCCTGCTCAACCCCTCTACGTATTTCGTCGGCACAACCACCGATACCGAAATGTCATCTTCAGTCTGCACCTTGGTTGCGGCGACAAAATCCTGGCGCAGCTTGTAGACACGCCAGGTGCGATCTCGGTGCATCCCAACCCGCAGATAACTGCTGATCAATTTTCTGCCGTCATATTTAAGCTCGTGGCCAGGATGACCGTTGACCTCATCGACAGAAAAGTGCTCGTGCCAGTTATCGCCCCACGCCGGGTTGTAAAAGCGCTTGATCAGGAACGCCAGCGCCAGTACATGCTGCGGTATGGTTTCAAGCCACTGGTTATGCTCGTCGGTGAAATCCGGTGACGGTGTCAGAAGCTTGATCAATGATCCGAGGCTGCGTTCGCTGCTCAGCGCTGAACGGTCATCGCTGACCGAAGCATCCCGGAACCGCGTGGAATAATCACGCTTGAAGATAGCTTCGACCAGGCTGAAGTCTTCTTCATGGTCGCCGACAAATATCGGACCGCACAGCATTGAATCCTGGATCGATTTGGAGATCTCCGACTTGCCTCCGCCGGAGACCGTGCTCGGTTTATGGCAGAAAGTACCTTCGCCCAGTGTGCCGACCAAACGCCAGCTTGGTGCCTTGGGATGCTTCTCCATATTGACCTTGAAGCCACTGGGATAGATATAGACCTGGTGGGCCAACAGCTTGATCTTCTGCAGCTCACCGTTTTTCAACCAGCTGACACGTTGTTGCCTCAGGTCGATCTGCGCGTTTTCAGGGATATAGAAAAGGTCGGGATAATTGAGATCAATCGCATACCCTTCAGGTTTTACGCTGATTGCACCATCGAGTTGCTTGCACAAGCGATCGAAGGTGTGATCCCTCATATACTCTTCGACTTTAGGAAGGTAAAGCTCACCGAGGTTGAAACGCGGAAAGGCGAGGGCGCCGCCGGCATGCTCCTCCTCAGCACCGCCGAACAGGTTGGCGGAATAACTTATCTGTGATTTGATTTCTTTTTTACTGTAACCGAAATAATTATCGGCGATCAGGGTAACGATTACTCCCGACATGTCACGGCAGACTACTTTGAAAGCCGTACCATCATTGTAAAGTTCATCATCGTTTTCCCAGCACATGCCATCCCGGCGCTGACGCTCGGTTGCATCATCAATGTGTGGCAGACCCAGCGTCTTCTTGTTTAGTCTGGTCAAATGTGGCGCCAGAATTATGCAGCCGCTGTGCCCGGTCCAGTGATCGATGTCCAGTGCCGCATCGTTTTCGGATAGAAACGGGTCGCCGGCATTGCCGAATATCGTTTCGACAAAATCAAGATTCGCCACCAGGCTGCCAGGCGCGAACATGCGGGTCTCAAGACTTTTCGCCGCCATCACCCCTTTGACCTCCGGTCGTACGTTCGGCCTCAGTAAAAGTGAAACCCACATATTGATCGGCTTGGCCAGCTGACTCGCGATCGGCAGCCCCAGGGCCTCGGCGGGAGGATCAAGCGCAGCCTGTAACAGGTTTGCGTAAACACTGACCGGCACCGCTTTTTTATCTGCCGGTACCGGCAGACCGCCTTCGACTATGTGGAATACACCCGCCGTTGTACGTCTGTCCTTGATCGGATTGTGCAGCACACCCTGTTGAACACGATAGGATTCAAGCAATGATGACTGGTACTTGTTGCTATTGAGTGGCAGTGACAGTTCTCGAGCAATGCCCGGTGCATTCAGCGTAAATGTTTCGCCTGGAAGGCTGATGTTGGCATCGACTCCGTTACGTGCAAGGTAGTTATTGAGGAAATCCTGTATCCGTTGATCCGCGGGGCAGCGGTACTCGGCGAGCAGACGCCGGTGCTCTGTGTAATTTTTCAGCAAGCTGTCGGCAATCGAAAGATAACTGCGGTCGGTATTGAGCTCGCAGCGATGACCCATGGCAGCCAGTTGAAGGCATATATGCTCCAGCGTGATCTGGCGCTGGTCAACCGCTCGTCTTTCCGGGCGCGAGTAGTAGGTGTGGGGTTTTAATACAGTAGCCAAGTTCTTGCATCCCGTGTAATCAACCGGATGGGTATTGTAATAATCCCTGACTTAAATTACCAACCGCAGAAAGGGGCATTCACGGCGAGGCCTGTAAGTCCTTCAAAACTATCAGATATTAACCCGTATTTCTCACCGGGCGGCGTCGAATACGGATAAGGCATTGCGCTTTTACGAGCGTAAAAACCCGCTTTGACCTCTCGCCAAGGCGCAAAGCACGCCAAGGCTTTTAGGGGGTGGGTTTAGATCAATAGCGTTCCGGCGTTCCCCGCGAGCCCTGCACTTCTGCGCGAGTCAAAACTGGTGTCTCTCGCTGAGACGCTGAGCACGCAGAGGTTTTTATATATTTGTATCCATTCAACGGATTCAAGATTTCTTTGCGCGCTTTGCGCCTTTGCGAGAGACAAATATCAATTAATCTCGCCAGGGCGCCAGGACCGCAAAGATTTCCGGAAATCCCTGAACATAAGCCTGCAGTTAACCTGCGAGCCCTGCGCCTCTGCGAGAGTCAAAACAGGTATATCTCACTGAGACGCTGATCACACAGCGGTTTTCGGATCTCGATGGCTAGCACAGCCCTTAACTCAGGCTGGCAGATACCCGCAGACGCCCGATCAGATTACCGGGTTTTTTTCTTTGGCCGCTCCCAGCCACGAATGGTTTTCTGAGCAGATCGGCTCAATGTGAGTTCACCATCTTCAGTGTCTCTGGTAATGGTACTGCCGGCACCGATCGTCGCATTGGCGCCCACCGTTACCGGCGCAACCAGCTGGGTATCCGAGCCGATAAAAGCACCGTCCTTGATGACTGTTTTATGCTTGTTGGCGCCATCGTAGTTACAGGTGATCGTACCGGCACCGATATTTACCTTGCTGCCAATCTCGGTATCACCCAGGTAGGTGAGATGACTGGCCTTGCTGCCTTCACCCAACAAAGTGTTTTTGGCCTCAACAAAGTTGCCAACCTTGCTGTTTTCCTTCAAATGAGTGCCGGGGCGAAGCCTGGCAAACGGTCCGACTTCAACACCACCGTCGATCACCGCCTGCTCTATTACCGAGTACGGCTTGATAACACAGCCATCTGCAATTTTGCTGTCGGTAATGATACAACCGGCGCCAATCGAAACATTGTTGCCGATCTTTGTTTTTCCTTCGAAGATACAGTTGATATCGATCGTTGAATCGTTACCGATTTCGAGTTCACCACGGATATCAATCCTTGAAGGATCAACGACCGTCACGCCATCAGCCATAATAGCTTCGGCGAGTTCCTGTTGTTTGATTCGTTCCAGTCTCGCCAACTGGCTTCTGTCGTTCACGCCTTCTACCTCATAGCTGTTGTCGGGATTGGTCGTTATTACTTTTTTACCGTCTTTAACCGCCAGCTCGATAACATCGGTCAGGTAATATTCACCCTGAACGTTGTTATTATCAATCCTGCTCAGACAACTGTTGAGATAACCGGCCTGCAGCGCCAGGATGCCGGTATTGACCTCCGTTATGTCCCTCTGGGCATCAGTCGCATCCTTGTGTTCAACAATGGCAGTGACTTCGCCACCCTCGCGGATGATTCTGCCATACCCTGCCGGGTCGGGTAATTCAACGGTTAAAAGGGTGATGGTATCGCTTGTGACCTTGTCCACCAGCGTCTCGAGTGTAGTTGATTTGATAAGCGGGACATCACCGTACAAAATCAACACGGTATGATCATTATCGATATGCGGACTGGCCTGCATTACTGCATGTGCTGTACCGAGCTGCTCATCCTGCAACACCCACTCAACATTAAAATCGCTGCAATAATCATGAAGGTGTTCGCCGCCATGGCCGAATACGATATGAATATCTTCGGCACCAAGCTCCAGGCTGCGCTTGTACACATGCTCGAGCATTGGCATACCGGCAAGCTTGTGCATGACCTTGGGTAATGCACTCTTCATGCGTGTCCCCTGACCAGCAGCAAGAATTATGACACTGAGCTTCATCGTACACCCTGAAAAAAACAAAAAGGCCGGATAATTCCGGCCTTATAATATTAGCTTAAATATTTTTACTGCGAGGTATTTTGCTTATTTTCGCTTGCGCAGTTTCTTGATGGTTTCAATCTTCGCCACTGCTTCGACCAATTCGGCTTTGGCACGCGCATAATCCAGATCCGATTTCTTGTCTGCCATCGCGGCTTCGGCTTTCGCCTTGGCTTCTTTTGCAGCAGCTTCATCGATGTCTGATGCCCTGATAGCGGTATCTGACAGAATGGTTACAACGTGCGGTTGTATTTCGAGTATGCCGCCGTTTACGAAGAAAGACTCTTCTTCACCGCCTTGCAAAACAACGCGCACTTCGCCCGGTTTCAGTTTGGTCAGCAGCGGGGCATGACGCGGATGAATACCGACTTCACCCATTTCAGCCGGTGCATAGCACTCGATCACTGTACCCGAATAAATTTCGGTCTCAGCACTGACGATATCCACGTGCATGGTCATTGACATGTTATATCACTCTTGCCCGGCTACTGCATGCTCTTTGCTTTCTCGACGGCTTCGTCGATGCCGCCAACCATGTAGAAGGCCTGTTCCGGCAGATCATCGTGTTCGCCCTCAAGAATGGCCTTGAATGCAGCCAGGTTGTCTTTCAGGGTAACGTACTTGCCGGGAGAACCGGTAAACACTTCAGCAACGAAGAACGGCTGCGACAGGAAGCGCTGAATCTTGCGCGCTCGCGCGACGACCAGCTTGTCCTCGTCGGACAACTCGTCCATACCAAGAATCGCGATGATGTCCTTGAGCTCCTTGTAGCGTTGCAGGGTACCCTGAACAGCACGCGCCGTCTCATAGTGCTCGGTTCCAACGACATGCGGATCGAGAATACGTGAGGTCGAATCCAGCGGGTCCACCGCAGGGTAGATGCCCAGCTCGGCAATCTGTCGCGACAATACCAGGGTTGCATCGAGGTGGGCAAAGGTGGTCGCCGGGGACGGGTCGGTGAGGTCGTCCGCGGGTACGTATACCGCCTGGAACGAGGTAATCGAACCGGTCTTGGTCGAGGTAATACGCTCCTGCAATACGCCCATTTCTTCCGCCAGTGTCGGCTGGTAGCCCACCGCAGACGGCATACGGCCCAGCAGTGCGGATACCTCGGTGCCGGCCAGGGTGTAACGGTAAATATTGTCGACGAACATCAGCACGTCACGGCCTTCATCGCGGAAGAACTCGGCCATGGTCAGGCCGGTCAGGGCGACACGCAGCCTGTTGCCCGGTGGCTCGTTCATCTGGCCGTAAACCAGCGCTACCTTGTCGAGTACGCCGCCTTCCTGCATTTCATAATAAAAGTCATTACCTTCACGGGTACGCTCACCTACGCCGGCGAACACCGAGAAACCGGAGTGCTCGACCGCAATGTTACGGATCAGCTCCATCAGGGTAACGGTCTTGCCCACACCGGCACCGCCGAACAGGCCGATTTTGCCGCCTTTTACAATCGGCATGACCAGGTCGATCACCTTGATGCCGGTTTCCAGAATCTCGGTTGCTGAACTCTGTTCTTCGAAGGTCGGTGGTGCACGATGAATTGCAGCATCACTTTCAGCACCGATATCGCCCATGTTATCGATCGGGTCACCCAGCACGTTCATGATGCGGCCCAGCGTTTTCTGGCCGACAGGCACCCGGATCGCATCGCCGGTGTTCCTGACTTCCATACCGCGGCGCAGGCCGTCTGAGGGGCCCAGCGCAATTGCACGCACCACACCGTCACCCAGCTGTTGCTGTACTTCCATGGTCAGATTGGTTTCGTCCAGCTTGAGCGCATCGTAGACTTTTGGAATGGCGTCCCGTGGGAATTCCACATCGATAACCGCACCGATAATTTCGACTACGTGTCCGGTACTCATGATTGTTTCCTCATTACTAAATTAAATTCTGTTCAACAAACGGTCTAAACGGCCGCAGCACCGCTGACGATTTCCGAGATTTCCTGGGTAATCGCCGCCTGTCTGGCCTTGTTGTAAACGGTCTGCAATTCTTTGATGATCTCACCGGCATTGTCGGTTGCGCTTTTCATCGCGATCATACGCGCTGACATTTCACTGGCAATATTCTCAACCAGCCCCTGGTAAACCTGGGACTCGATGAAGCGGAACATCAGACCATCGATGATGTGTTTGGACTCGGGCTCATAGATATAGTCCCAGTGGTGTTCCAGCTCCTGGTCGATCTCCCCGCTGACAGGAATCATCTGATGAATGCGCGGCTGCTGTGTCATCGTATTGATGAATTCGTTGTGTACCAGGTAGAGGCGGTCGATTTCACCTTCGTCATAGGCGTCGAGCATCACCTTGACGGTACCGATCAGATCCTCCATCGACGGGCTGTCGCCCAGATGGTCGGCCTGTGCAACCAGGTTGCATTTAAATCGGCCGAAGAATCCGACGGCCTTTTTGCCGATGGCACACACGTCGACTTCAACATCCTGGCTGTCCCAGTCGATCATTTCCTTGACCGTTGCCTTGAACATGTTGGTGTTCAAACCGCCGCACAGCCCACGGTCGGTCGACACAATAATATAGCCGACACGTTTGACCTGTTCGCGGTCCTGCAGATAAGGGTGCCTGTACTCGGGATTCGCCTGCGCCAGGTGTGCCAGCACATTGCGGATTTTCTCCGCATAGGGGCGCGAAGCGTGCATACGATCCTGCGCCTTGCGCATCTTGCTTGCCGCCACCATTTCCATGGCCTTGGTGATCTTCGCAGTATTCTGAATACTCTTGATCTTGGAGCGTATTTCTTTAGCGCCTGCCATTGGTCTTTCCCGTTATCCGATTAGTAAACGCCGTTGGCCTTGAAGTTATCCAGTGCCGCACGCATCGCGGCCTCGATATCATCATCGTAGTCGCCGGTCTCGTTGATCTTGTCGAGCAGATCGCCATTGTTGCTCTTCAGATGCGCCTGCATCGCGGCTTCGAAGTCGACGACCTTGCGGGTATCGACATCATCGAGATAGCCTTCGTTGGCAGCGAACAATGAAAATGCCATTTCGGCCACCGTCATCGGCGAGTACTGCGCCTGTTTCATCAGCTCGGTTACACGTTCACCACGCTCCAGCTGGGCGCGCGTTGCATCATCCAGATCTGAAGCAAACTGGGCAAACGCTGCCAGCTCGCGGAACTGGGCCAGTGCCAGGCGCACACCGCCGCCGAGCTTCTTGATAATCTTGGTCTGTGCCGCACCGCCGACGCGCGATACCGAAAGACCGGCGTTAATCGCGGGTCGGATACCGGCATTGAACAGGTCCGATTCGAGGAAAATCTGGCCGTCGGTAATCGAGATGACGTTGGTCGGAACGAACGCGGATACGTCACCATCCTGGGTTTCGATGATCGGCAGCGCGGTCAACGAACCTGTCTGGCCCTTGACCTTGCCGTCGGTGAACTTTTCGACGTAATCGGCATTGACGCGCGCGGCGCGTTCGAGCAGGCGTGAATGCAGGTAGAACACGTCACCCGGATAGGCTTCACGACCGGGCGGGCGACGCAGCAGCAGCGATACCTGACGGTAGGCCCAGGCCTGCTTGGTCAGGTCATCATAGATGATCAGCGCATCCTGGCCGTTGTCACGGAAATACTCGCCCATGGTGCAGCCGGAATAGGGCGCGATATACTGCATCGCGGCTGATTCAGACGCGGTGGCAGCAACAATGATGGTGTGCTGCATCGCATCGTGCTCTTCGAGCTTGCGCACGATGTTCGCCACGGTCGAGGCTTTCTGGCCTACCGCAACGTAGATACATTTAATACCGGACTTGGCCTGGTTGATGACCGCGTCGATCGCGACTGCGGTCTTACCGGTCTGGCGGTCGCCGATGATCAGTTCGCGCTGGCCACGGCCGATCGGAACCATGGCGTCAATCGATTTCAATCCCGTCTGTACCGGCTGGTCCACCGATTGACGCTCGATAACGCCCGGCGCGATCTTTTCGATCGGTGCCGTTTCCTGACTATCGATCGGTCCCTTGCCGTCGATCGGGTTACCCAGCGCATCGACGACGCGGCCAAGCATGGCCTCGCCAATCGGGACTTCGAGAATACGACCGGTACACTTGGCGGTGTCGCCCTCTGACAGGTGGCCGTATTCACCCAGTACCACAGCACCGACCGAGTCGCGTTCCAGATTGAGCGCCATCGCATAGGTATCACCGGGGAGTTCGATCATTTCCCCCTGCATGGCGTCGGCCAGACCGTGGATTCTCAGGATACCGTCGGTCAGACTGACCACGGTGCCTTCGGTGCGCGCCTCAACGGTGGAATCGAAACTCTCGATTCTGGATTTAATCAGTTCACTGATTTCGGATGGATTCAGCTGCATTGTTTTTTCCTCTTAACGGCCCAGTGATAACGCCAGCGACTCGAGCTGGGATTTCATCGAACCATCGATAATTGTGTCTCCGGCCTTGATTACAACACCACCGATCAGCGATTCATCGGTTCTGGTGGTTATTGAAACATCACGGCCCAGTTTGCTTTTCAGCGTTGCGGTAATAGCCTGTTCCTGCTCGTCGGTCAGATCGAAAGCGGATATCACTTCGGCTTCGACCTTGCCTGCCGCTTCAGCGCGTCGGATCTCAAACTGATGAGCGACTTCCGGCAGCGCGCGCAGACGACCGTTTTCGGCCAGCAGTTTCACCAGATTCTGCTGCTGCTGATTCAACTTGTCGGTGAGAACCCTGAGCATCAACTCGCCTTTCTGTTCCTTGCTGAGTTGCGGCTGCTCGAGCAATTCCTGCATGCCGGGATCGGCTGCAACGGCGGCCATCAATGCGAGCGCGTCACCCCACTCGGCAACCGTCGAAGTTTCGGTTGCGCGGGAATAGACCGCTCTTGCATAGGGGCGCGCGGCTGTCGTGTAATCTGCCATTGTTGTTAACCAGCCTAGAGCTGGGCCGCCATGTCGTTGAGCGCACCGGCATGCGCATTGGCATCGACTTCACGCTTGAGCACTTTTTCGGCTCCAGCGATTGCCAGCGTGACGACTTCCTTGCGCAAATGCTCGCGTGCCCGGTTCACTTCCTGTTCGATTTCGGCATTGGCGCCAGCCTTGATGCGCTCGGCCTCAGTGCGGGCATCATCCTTGGCTTCATCGACGATTTCGGTGGCACGTTTCTGCGCCTGAGCAATGATGTCTGCTGCCTGGCCTTTGGCGTCTTTCAGCTGCTCGGCTGCTCTTTTCTCGGCCAGTTCCTGTTCGTGCTGTCCGCGCTCTGCCGCGGCAAGACCATCGGCAATCTGCTTCTTGCGCTTTTCAAGTGCATTGACCAGCGGCGGCCAGATAAACGCATAACAGAACCAGACGAACAGGGCGAACGTGATCGATTGGCCAATCAGCGTTAAATTAATATTCATACGCGAGTACCGTGTCTGATAGGTTGCTGTTTATCCGGCGACGGCGAAGATGACGTAGAAAGCCACACCCACAGCGATCATCGGTACCGCGTCTGTCAGACCCATCATCAGGAAGAACTGACCACGCAGCAGCGGGATAAGCTCCGGTTGACGAGCAGCGCCTTCGAGGAAGCGGCCACCGAGTACGCCGATACCGATGGCGGCACCCAGTGCACCCAGGCCCATCATCAGAGCGCCTGCGATGTACAGCATTGCAGTTACTTCAGTCATTGATTTTCTCCTGTAATAAAAGCTTGTTAAATTCTGTGGTTAGTGTTCATCGCCGGTCTGGTGAGCCAGATCCATGTAGACGATGGTCAGCGTCATAAAAATGTATGCCTGCAGGGTGATGATCAGGATATGGAAGATCGCCCATCCCATTTGCAGTACGCCCCCGAAGATGCCGAGGACCAGACCGCCACTGTACATCAGCGCGATCAGGATAAAGATCATTTCACCGGCGAACATGTTGCCGTAGAGACGCAGCGACAATGATAATGGCTTGGCCAGCAGTGCAACGAACTCGAGCAGAAAGTTGATCGGAATAAACAGCAGCTGGACCAGTTTGTTTTCCGAGCTAAACGGGTGCAGCGTGAGCTCACTGGCAAAGCCGATCGGGCCCTTGATCTTGAAACTGTAGAAAATCATTAATGCGAAAACCGGCAGCGCCATGCCGAAGGTTGCATTGGGGTCGGTCGACGGCACGACCCTGAAATAGACATGGTGCGGGTCCATGCCGAACACATGCACGCCGATCAGTGTGGCCAACTGCGGCAGCCAGTCGACCGGGATCAGGTCCATGAAGTTGATCAGGAACACCCAGATGAAAATTGTCAGCGCCATTGGCGCGACCATCGCATTTCTGCCGCTAAACGCGCCTTTCACGGTACCATCGACGAATTCGACGATCCATTCGACAAAATTCTGTCCACCGCCGGGCACATCGGAAGTCGCGTTTTTGGCGACCTTTCTGAACAGGTAGAGAAACAGCACGCCGAGGATGATCGACCAGAACATGGTATCGAGGTGAATCGCCCAGAAACCCATGTCCTTGGCTTCCATCGAATTGTGGGCAAGACCCCATTCGCCGGCGCGTTCGTGTCCCTCGGGAAACTTACCAAAGGTAAGGTTCTGCAAATGGTGCTTGATATATTCGCTCGAGGTCTGGCCTTCACCCGCCATTATGTGCTCTCTTTATTTGCGCCTGCTGAAAATATTAACGACCGCAGGTGTCATGTGTACAAAAAAATAAACAGCCAACAGGGCTGCTGCATTCACGGGTCTGATCAGCACAAAGGCTGCGACAAACATCGCGCACGTGAACAATATCTTGTTCAACTCGCCCCAATAGAAACCCCTGAGGACAGTTGCCGGCTCTTCGGACGGTGTACCGCCGAGAACCTTGTAAGCAAACCAGGCATTTGCCAGGGTTGCGATCATCCCGCCGGCCAGCGCCGAATAGGCGGCGGTCCAGCTGTCTGGCCAGTACCAGCCGAGCAAGATAGCTGACAATATAAATGTTGCTGCCAGTTGGGCAATGATGAAACTTCTGGCCTGTCTGGCTGTTGCCCGATTAATCGATTCTGTCGACAATGGATTAACCTTCAGTGCGGGAGACTGAGTTACGCGGCACTGAAACGCGCGCAGATTATAAGTAGCGTGCCCGTTATGGTCAAGTTAATATGTTGTTATAAAAAGCTTTTATGGGCGCACTTTGTGTGGTTTTTATTGAAAGTGCGACAAAATGCCGTCGAGCTCATCGAGCGAACTGTAACTGATTTCCAGGCGGCCCTTGCTTTTGGTTTTCTGGTGAATATTCACCATTGCACCCAGCTTTTCCGACAGATCATTTTCCAGCTTCTTGATATCCGGGTCCTTGGCCAACGGCTTGGGCTTTTTCGGCGGATTCAGCGTCTTGCGAACCAGCTGCTCGGTTTCACGAACCGACAAACCTTTTTTCGCGGTTTCTTTCGCCAGCTGGCTCTGCACAGCACCGGTGACGCCGAGCAGGGCACGCGCATGCCCCATTTCGATCGCACGGTTTTCCAGCAATTCTTTTACATCAGCGTTCAGATCCTGCAGTCTTAGCAAATTAGACACCGCCGCGCGTGATCGTGCGACCGTATCCGCAACCTGCTGATGTGTCATGCTGAACTCATCAATCAGTCGCTGCAATGCAACCGATTCTTCCAGCGGATTCAGGTTTTCACGCTGTATGTTCTCGATTAACGAAACCGCGGCTGCAGTCTGGTCATCGAAATGCTTGATCACCGCAGGAATCTGATCGAGGCCGGCAATCTGGGACGCCCGCCAGCGCCGCTCACCGGCGACGATCTCGAAACTGTTATCGGCGGCGGCACGCACAACGATCGGCTGCACCACGCCCTGTGTGCGAATCGAATCGGCCAGCTCCTGCAGCGAGGCTTCATCAAAATGGGTTCGTGGCTGCCACGGGCCGCGCCTGATCAGGTCGATCGCGAGTTCACGCAACTCATCTTCTTCGTTCTGAACGGTGGTCATCACTTCGACGCTTTCGTTCCCGCCCAGCAAGGCGTTCAAACCGCGACCCAGGCCTTTTTTCTTTGTTGCCATGATATTTTCCATAGAGAAATCTGCTTGTCTTGTCAGCGCCGGCTCAAACCACAGCTGTTTCATCGGCTACCCGTTCCTGTGCGGCAGCCCGGTGGGTGTTACGGCGCAGCATCTCGCCGGCCAGCGCCAGATAGGCCAGCGCACCACGCGATGTTTTTTCATACAGCAAGGCAGGCAGGCCATAACTCGGCGCTTCAGCCAGGCGTACATTTCGAGGCACGATGGTGCGGTAGACCTTGTCACCGAAATGTTCGACCAGCTGTGAGGACACATCGTTGGATAAGGTATTTCTCGGATCGTACATGGTGCGCAGCAAACCTTCGATCTGCAGGTTCGGATTCACTGAAGAGCGTACCTGCTCGATGGTATCGAGCAGCGAGGTCAGGCCTTCCAGCGCATAGTACTCGCACTGCATCGGAATGATCACACCGTCGGCTGCGACCATTGCGTTCAGCGTCAGCATGTTCAGGGCCGGCGGACAGTCCAGGATCACGAACTCGTAATCGAACTTGATCGAGGAGAGGCTGTCCTTCAGTCGCGTTTCGGCGCCGGGCGTACGCATCAGCTCGACTTCGGCCGCTGTCAGGTCGCTGTTCGAAGGCAACAGGTCGACCGCTGCTTTTTCGATACGTTTCATACAGTCCCGAGGATCCATGCCCTGCAACAGCACATCGCACAGGGTGTTCTCGAGCGCGTTTTTCTCGACGCCGACACCCATGGTCGCATTACCCTGGGGATCCAGGTCTACCAGTAAAACCCTGCGTTTGGTTGCCGCGAGCGATGCAGCCAGGTTTACGCTGGTCGTGGTCTTGCCCACGCCGCCCTTTTGATTGGCCAGCGCCAGTACTTGAGTCATATGCTTATGTCTTCTGAATTTCGAGTAAATGCCTTTCAGCGTCCAGCCCATAAATATTCAATGTGTGTGATTGTTTCAAGACATAACCTGGAACATCTATTGATTCATCCAGCTTGCCCTGCATGATCAATATCCGGGTCTCCGGTTTATGCAAATGCGCCGTATTTATAATTATTTCCCTGCTGCTCGCATAGGCGCGTGCAATCACTGCATCGAAGTATATCCTACGATCATCCTTGACGGGTGTATACCCTTCTACGCGTTGATTCACAACTTCGATATTTTCGAGTCCCAGCGCAATTTTTGCCTGGGTCAGAAAGCGCGTTTTTTTGCCGTTGCTGTCGATCAGCACAAAATGGTTTTCCGGCTTCGCAATGGCGAGAGGGATGCCGGGCAGACCTGCACCACTGCCGACATCGAGGATCAGGCCCTCGCCAATGTAGGGCAACACAGACAGGCTGTCGAGCAGGTGTTTGCTCACCATTTCATCGATGTCGCGTATCGCGGTCAGGTTGAATGCCCGGTTCCAGTGGCTGAGCAGACCAAGATAGTCGACGAGTCTGGCCGGGGCGGATTCGGGCAGCTCTATGCCCATGATTTTCAAGCCTGTGTTTAATTTTGCTAACAGGTTTTCCACAGGCCTGTAAAGCTCATTTACTCGCTGTTTTTTTCAGGTGCACCATCAATAAGGAGATCGCCGCCGGAGTAATTCCCGGAATGCGGCTGGCCTGACCGATGGTCTCCGGCCGGTTCGTGCTGAGCTTCTGACGCACCTCTGCGGACAGGCCCCGGACGGAACCGTAGTCGATGACGTTGGGAATCGGCGTTTGTTCATGCCGGCGCGCTTTCTCAATCTCAGCATGCTGCCGTTCCAGGTAACCGGCATATTTGGCCTGGATTTCGACCTGTTCGGCGACAGCGGCATCGCTGACCGCTCCACCGATCGCTGCAGTGAGTCTGGCATAGTCGATTTCGGGTCGGCGCAGCAAATCGCTGGCCTTGTAGTCGCGTGACAGTGGCTTGTCGAGATATGCCGCAATTTCGTTGCCGGGTTCGGAATCCGGCAATACCGTGAGCCCGCTCAGACGACGCTGTTCGTGCGCGATCGCCTCGCTTTTTTCAGAGAAGATCTGCCAGTGTTGATCATTGATCAGGCCCAGTTCACGCGCGGTCGGCGTCAGCCTTAGATCGGCATTATCTTCCCTGAGTATCAAGCGGTACTCGGCGCGGCTGGTAAACATACGGTAGGGCTCGTTCGTACCGCGCGTAATCAGGTCGTCGATCAGAACCCCGAGGTAGGCCTGATCCCGTCCGGGCGTCCACGGCTCGCGTTGCTGTACCTGGCGGGCGGCATTGATCGCGGCCAGCAGGCCCTGCGCCGCCGCCTCTTCATATCCGGTGGTGCCGTTGATTTGACCGGCGAAAAACAGCCCGTTGATAAATTTGGTTTCCAGTGACGCCTTCAGATCGCGGGGATCGAAATAATCATATTCGATAGCATACCCCGGGCGCGTAATATGCGCGTGTTCGAAACCCTTCATCGAGCGTACAAATTCATACTGCACATCAAACGGCAGGCTGGTCGAAATGCCGTTCGGATAGACCTCATGGGTATTCAGGCCTTCCGGCTCGATGAAAATCTGGTGTGATTCCTTGTCGGCAAAACGCACGATCTTGTCCTCGATCGACGGGCAATAGCGCGGACCGACACCTTCGATGACGCCGCTGTACATCGGTGAACGATCCAGTCCGGCACGAATGATGTCGTGGGTACGGCCGTTGGTATGGGTGATATGGCAGCTGATCTGCGCTGGATGCTCTTCGGCTGAGCCGGTGAATGAAAATACCGGGGTAGGGGTATCACCCGGCTGCTCCTGCAAACCCGAATAATCGATCGTACGGCCATCGATCCGCGGCGGTGTGCCGGTTTTCAGGCGACCGACACGGAAAGGCAGCTCGCGCAGGCGCTGTGCCAGTGATATCGATGGGGGATCACCCGCCCGACCGCCGGAATGATTGCTTTCTCCAATGTGGATCTTGCCGCCCAGGAAGGTACCGACCGTCAGCACCACGGCACGGGCATGAAATCTGAGCCCCATCTGGGTGACGACGCCGGATACATGCTCGCTGCTGCCATCACCGGTGATAATCAGATCGTCCACCGCCTGTTGAAAAATCGATAGATTCGGCTGGTTTTCCAGCGCCTGCCGGATCGCCGCCTTGTAAAGCACCCGGTCAGCCTGGGCGCGGGTGGCACGCACGGCGGGGCCTTTGCGGCTGTTGAGCACGCGGAACTGGATGCCGCCACGGTCAGCCGCCCTGGCCATGATACCGCCCATAGCATCGATTTCCTTGACCAGGTGGCCCTTGCCAATGCCGCCGATGGCCGGATTGCAGCTCATCTGGCCCAGTGTCTCGATGTTGTGCGACAGCAGCAGGGTTTTCACACCCATGCGCGCAGCGGCGAGTGCGGCTTCGGTACCCGCATGACCGCCGCCGATCACGATTACGTCAAAACTGTCGCTGTAGAACATGGTTCACTGATGGATTAATCAAACCTGACCGCGAATTATAAAATATTCATCTAAATATTTCTTTTTCTTTACAAATTGCCATTTATCAAAGCGGGGTATGGAAGCCATATCCCCTTGGTAGAATGTCGCTGTGCAACGGCCTGTTATAAGCTGGCGCAGGCTCAGGGCTGGAACTTTCCTGGTAGATTCGAGTCTGTCGATCGTGATGATAATTTTCCCTTCTTACTTATCTTCTTTTTTGAAATCACTGCTGCTAACCACCCTGTTTGGTGTTGTCGCATCAGCCGGCTCGGTGGTTGCTTCGCCCCATCAGACGTCGGCTGATAACATCGATGCCGGCTACAGCGCATTGAAAATCTTTCTTGAAGATGAACAGTATCTGACGGCAATACGCCGTGTTAAAACCGTTATCACGTTTGAAGGCGTGAGCGGCCCTACAGGCAAACTGATCGACAGTATCGCCGATTTTTCAGAGCAGGCACTGCAAGAGCTTGAAGCGCTGGCCAGTGCAAAACCGGCGATAGTATTCGAAGACTTTGACGAGAATTCGATTGGAAAGGCCACGCTTGATTCAATGCGTTATGCCACAGCGAAGGAATTCCTCCTGGATGGCGATGACTTCGAAAAAAATCTCCTGCTCAGCCAGTCACAGATCCTTCGCGTGATCAGTCATCTTGCGAAACAACTGGAACAAAAGGAGAGTAATCCGAAACGAAAGGCCTGGCTCAACAAGCTGGCTAAACACTATGAAGAGTATTACCGGCAGGTCTACGCGCGTATATCGGTCAACGCCTGAGCTGATGCACAAGCCGGGTGATTCGATATGATTAGCCGCAAAAAACGCAAGGTCCGCCAACAGGTTAGCTGCCGTTAAAAACAATCAGTTGTTGCGTACTTTGCGGCTAAAAACAGACACACGCTGAATCGGTCTGACTAGTTATACTGACCTGTGCTTGTCTTATCAGTCAAACACAACTGTGCGGTTGCCGCAGACCAGCAGGTTGTGATTGAGCTGGTGCCAGATCGCACGCGCCAATACCACCTTTTCAAGATCACGGCCTTTTCGCACCATGTCTTCTACCGTGTCTTTATGGCTGACATGAACCACGTCCTGCTCAATGATCGGACCGGCATCAAGCTCGGCCGTCACGTAATGACTGGTTGCGCCTATAATCTTGACCCCGCGTTCATAAGCCGAATGATACGGCCTGCCGCCGGGAAAAGCCGGAAGAAACGAATGATGGATATTGATAATGCGTTGCGGGTAATGATCTATAAAACTTTCACTCAATATCTGCATATAACGCGCCAGCACAATAAAATCGATGCCGTAGTCCTGCAGCAGTTCGAGCTGTTTTGATTCCTGCTCCGGCTTGCTGTCCGGATTCACGGGTAAATAGACATAATCAATGTCGAAACGCGCAGCAACCGCAGCCATGTCATTGTGATTGCTGACGATAAGCGGTATCTCCACCTGCCACTCGCCCGCCTCATGGCGCGACAGTATGTCGTAAAAACAATGCGGCAGCTTTGATACGAACAGTGCCATGCGCGGCCTGTCACTGGAAAAATGCAATTGCCACTCCATACCGAAGCGGGTTGCTACAGCATCCTCAAACGCCTTGTCAATACTGTCCGGCCCGAGCAAGAACTTTTCAAGATCCCACTCAACCCGCATAAAAAACCTGCGATGCTCGGAGTCCACATGCTGGTCCAGACTGAGAATATTGCCGCCGTTATTGAAGATAAAATCGGTAATTGAAACAACAATGCCCGGCTGATCCTTGCAATGGATCAATAGAATTGCTGATCGGGTCCCGGAACTGTTCATAATCTGGTTAATATAAAGGAACGGCTTGCTGATGATTATAGCGGTTATTCAGGAGTATCGGTTTCACTTATCCACGATCATGGCAACAGCTTATAATTACGGTCCTGTCTACCCGCCATTGTTGCCCGGGTATTTTTTACTGGAGCTGATATGAATGAAAAAATTCACAATGCCCTTGACCTGATCGGTATTAGCCGGCAGAACATCAGTCACCGGGAACGTATCATTACGAGTTTTGGCGGTTTTTGCGGTATTCTCGGCGTTTATTTTGTCAGTGATTCACTCCTTGGTGCGCACGATACAGCCATGCTCGTCGCATCGATGGGAGCTTCTGCCGTATTGCTGTTTGCGGTACCTCACTCGGCACTGGCGCAACCATGGAATGTACTGGGCGGACACCTGGTGTCGGCCTTTGTTGGCGTCAGTTGTGCCTATATCATTCCTGATACACTGCTCGCAGCCGCGCTCAGCGTCGGGGGCGCTATTGTTGCCATGCATTACCTCAGATGTATTCACCCGCCTGGCGGGGCAACAGCATTGAGTGCCGTGATTGGCGGTCCCGCGGTCCACGCGATGGGTTACACCTATATGCTGCAACCGGTGATGATCAATGCCGTCGTGATATTGGTTGTAGCAATCGTCTTCAATGCAATGTTCGACTATTATCGATATCCTGCAATGCATGCCAGATCAAACAAAGAAAAAACAGCCCGCGAAGACCACTACCCACCCATCGCTCACGCAGACCTGGTTTATGCGCTCAGCCAGATCGACACCCTGGTTACCGTGTCGGAAGAAGACCTGCTCAATATTTACGCGCTGGCAACAGGCAGAAATAAACAGGAAAAACAGTCTTAGTGATATGCTCGTGACATGAAACCTATTTTGGAATCAGATTTAACCTGTCCCTGGTGTGGTCACACTGAAACGATAACCATGCCCACAGACGCCTGCCTGTACTACCATACGTGCAGCCAGTGCAAAAAACTGATTCAACCGAAAGCGGGGGATTGCTGCGTGTTCTGTTCCTACGGCAATGTTCCATGCCCACCGATACAGTTATCGCGGGCCGGGGATCATCACTAGCCAGCAGGCGTCATTGTGTTGGATAACACACCGATACCTTCGATAGACACATCGATGGTCTGGCCATCTGCCATTGCTGCGGCATTAAGCGATGTCCCGCAGGCAATAATATCACCCGGGTATAACGTCATATCCTGTGAAATCATGCTGACCAGTTTATGCGGCCTGAACACCATGTCCGTCACCGGGTAGTCCTGCAACAACTCACCATCCAGTATCGACTGGACAACCAGTCTGTCGACATCGAGACCGGTCGCTATGTACGGCCCTATAACGCCAAAGGTGTCGAAGTTTTTGGCTCGAGTCCATTGTGTAAACGAAGAGTCGCGCTTCAGTATTTCTTTGGCAGTCACATCGTTGACACAGGTATAACCGAAAATATGCTCTTCCGCGTCTGCCTCGCAAACATGTGAACAGGGTTTACCAATGACAATACCCAGTTCACCTTCAAACACGACAGGGCCGCTGTAAGACGACGGACGAACGATAGGACGCAGGTGTGCATTAAACGAATTGGATGTCTTGATGAAATAGAGGGGTTCAGGTGGGATATTCCAACCTTCATGCTCGGCGCGCGAATAAAAATTATTCCATAGTGCAAGCATCTTTCCAGGCCTGCAGGGCATGAGTATTTCTACATCTTCCAGCCGACAGGTTTCGCCCGAAGCTAGCGGGTTATTAAACAGATCACCGTTATAGATATTGATGATGTCATCGTTGAGTACGCCGATATGCGTTTGCTCTTTATAAATAAATTGTAACCAAAGTGTCATAAGGCATTGAATCGGTATTATATGTAAGTATCTTATCAATGAAGGGCATGAATCATTGATAAGGCAATAATAACAAACTGCTTTTGAATGAAGCGCCCGAAAATGATAACAAAATTCCGGGCCACACTCATGTTAGAAGCAACTAGTCTTGAGGGACTGGTAGCGGCAATTCCATCGCTACTGTTCCCGGCATCAGTACTGTTTTTCGCTTATCTTGTACGAGGAGTCGCCGGTTTCGGCTCTGCCTTGATAGCGGTACCACTCCTGGCCCTGACCTTGCCCTTGACCATTGTTGTACCCCTGGTCGTATTCCTCGACTATCTTGGATCTGCAAGCCAGGGGCTAAGCAATCATGAATGTATCCAGTGGAATGAAATCCTGCCGTTGTTACCGTTCTCATTGATCGGTGTCGCGATCTCGCTTTATGTTATGGATTCAGTTAAACCCGAAATGCTGTCGCTGGCGCTTGGCGGCTTTGTGATGATATTTGCCGTGTATCAGTTGCTACCAGTGAACCTGGGCAAGGCTAGCAGGAAAATTTCTGTTCCGACCGGGTTTTTCGGGGGTTTTGTCGGTACCCTGTTCGGCACCGGGGGGCCGTTTTATGTCATTTATCTCAACCTGCGCCATCTGGACAAGAGTTCTTTCAGAGCGACCTTTGCTGCCATATTCTTGATTGATGGCGCCATGCGACTGGGAGGTTATGCCATCAAAGGCTTTTATACTTTAGAGATGCTGGGCTACATGGCGTCTGCGGTTCCGATCGCCGGACTGGGCCTTTTTTTCGGCGGGAAGATACACACTGCTCTCGGCAGGGATGCGTTTGTCCGACTTATAAGTGTTCTGCTGCTGGGCAGTGGCACCGCCTTGTTGATGAAAGCCTGACGAAAATTTCTATCGAATATCAAGCAGTATTACTGCGGGCGGATGATAAGGATTGATGAGCAAGTATTTGCGATATTAAAGGGCCCGTGAACTTCCTGGTGTGAGCGAACAGGGCAGTAGCTCAACTGTTCTACCTGTTAGCATTTATTGAATCAGTGCTAGATCAACGATCTTCGTAATAACTGATATCTGCGTCAGAACCCGATTACATTTTGCGCGTTGTCATTCTTGCCATTTCGGCATCTACAGTAACAACCCCCTAAAGGTGGCAACACTTTAGTTCGAACTGCGGTATCTCTGATTGATGAAACAGTGTTGGCAGGAACGAAACGATATGTCTGCGTGTAAAACCATTGTTGACTTTTAAGGCGGGCTAATAGCTGTCAGTCAGGCCATCGACGCTGAACATATCTCTTCTCTATCCAGTTACTCAAAAGATAAGACAGTAAAAAGATATGAATAAAGAACGACGATTGTATTACGGCTTTTTGATGCGTCGGGAACGGAAAGTTAAAGTCAATAGTCTAGAGTTAAAAGTTAATAGCCTGCAGTGGTGATAAAGATGAGATATAACTTTTCACCTTTATCTATTCACTATCAACTGTAAAATTATGCTCCGGCGCATACCCTTTGGATACTATTTTCCAATACAGAAATCGGCAAAAATCCTTCCCAGCAAATCGTCACTGGTGAATTCTCCGGTAATGCTCGATAACGCCTGCTGGGCAAGCTTCAACTCTTCAGCTATAAGCTCACCTGTATGGTTCTGCAGCAAGCCTTGCGCATTTTCTAAATGCTCTGACGCCTTGTTAAGTGCTGTTATATGTCTTCTTCTTGCGATGAACTGACCTTCGGTATGGCGCTCATAACCCATGCACTGCTTCAGGTGTTTTTTCAAAAGCGCAACACCTTCACCCGTATGGGCTGACAGGTATATTTCGGTATACTGATTCCCGTGTTCAATCCGGTTCGTCGCGCCGCTTAAATCCGTTTTATTGAACACCACAGTAAGGCCCGTATCGCCATGTAACTGGTGATAAAGGTCTTCGGGCACATGGTCCGCTGTTTGTGAATCGATAACATACAGCAGGCGGTCACATTGACGGATTTCCTGCCAGGCACGCCTCACACCTTCCTGTTCAATCACGTCTTCCGACTCTCTTAATCCAGCTGTATCGACAATGTGCAGCGGTAGACCATCAATCTGTATATGCTCTCTTAATACATCACGTGTCGTACCGGGTATATCGGTAACGATCGCGGTGTCACTACCTGCAAGCAGATTCAGCAAACTGGATTTGCCGGCGTTGGGCTTTCCCGCTATAACCACTGACATGCCTTCTTTAAGCAAACAGCCTTGCCTGGCCGATTCGTATATTGTCTGAACCTGTGCGGTCAAAGCATTTAACTTATCGGAAATTCCCTTATCGGCAAGAAAATCGATTTCCTCTTCCGGAAAATCCAGCGCTGCTTCAACATACATTCGCAGCTCGGTCAGCTGCTCGACCAGCCTGTGTATATTGTCGGAGAATTCGCCCTGAAGTGATCTGATGGCAGCTCGCGCCGCATCTTCGCTTTCCGCAGCGATCAGGTCCGCTATCGCCTCTGCCTGCGCCAGGTCGATTTTTTCGTTAAGAAAAGCGCGTTCTGTAAACTCGCCCGCGCGGGCAACGCGGGCGCCGTGTTTGATGACCTGCTGCAATAAAAGATCAAGTACGATCTGACCACCGTGGCCGTGCAATTCGAGCACATCTTCTCCAGTAAAGGAGTGCGGTAGCGGAAAGTAAAGCGCAATACCTTTATCAATGGCTCCGCCTCGATCGTCCAGGAAGGACTGGTAGCTGGCGGTACGTGGTTGCGGACAATGACCCAGCATGGCTGCTGCAATGGATTTGACAGCCGGACCGGAGACACGAACTATACCGACACCGCCCTGGCCTGGTGGTGTGGCTATTGCCGCAATCGTATCCATAGAAATACCTGGATGTAGTTTCGATCAACTGACAGAAAGAGTTTCTGCCGTCAGGCTTGCTTTTCAATACGCCGGGTAATCACATACTGCTGCGCGATTGAAAGTATGTTGTTAACCACCCAGTAAAGAACAAGACCGGCAGGGAAGAACGCGAACATTATGGTAAATACGAATGGCATATACTGGAATATCTTTTGCTGAACCGGGTCTACCGGTGCCGGATTCAAACGCTGTTGAACCCACATCGAGACACCCATGATGATCGGCAGGATGAAGTAGGGGTCTCTCGCGGAAAGGTTATCGATCCACAATATAAACGGTGCGTGACGCATTTCGACACTCTCGAGCAGCACCCAGTACAAGGCGATAAAAACCGGCATCTGCACAAGGATCGGAAAACACCCGCCCATCGGATTGATCTTTTCGCGCTTGTACAAGTCCATCATCGCCTTGCTCATGGCCTGGCGATCATCACCGAAGCGCTCCTTCATTTGCTGGATACGGGGTGCAACCTTGCGCATTTTGGCCATCGACCGGTAGCTCATTTCCGACAGCTTGTAGAAGATCGCCTTGACGGTAATCGTCAGGAATATGATGGCCCAGCCCCAGTTACCGAACCAGCCATAGAAAATATTGAGCAGCCAGAACA
>CP070838.1:2111529-2159984 GCA_020341835.1 Thiotrichales bacterium
GTGGATTTGCCGGCACCGGACGGCCCGACCACGGCCACCTTCTCGCCGGGTGGAATTTCAAAACTGATATCGCTGAGCACTTCCCTGTCCGGGTTGTAGCCGAACGACACACGTTCGACACGAACCTGCGCCCTGGTGATGTTCAGTGGTTTCGCCCAGCGCCTGTCGGAGATTTCCTGCTTTGTATCCAGCAACCGCATCATCATGTCCATATCGGCCAGGGAATATTTGAGCGCCCGGTAAATCACACCAAGGAAATTCAGCGGTAAGAACAACTGCAGCATCATGGTATTGACCAGTACCAGGTCACCCAGCGTCATGCTACCGTTAACTACACCCTGCGCCGCGTAGAACATCATGAATGTCACACCAACAGCGATCACCGCGCCCTGGCCAAAATTCAGCAGCGACATCGAATTCTGGCTCTTGACCGCAGAATTCTCCCAGTTTTTCAAAGTCTGGTCATAGCGTGATAGTTCGTAATCCTCGTTATTGAAGTACTTCACCGTCTCGTAGTTGAGCATGCCATCCACGGCGAAGGTATTGGCTTCCGACTCCAGCGAATTCATCTTCAACCTGTAATGCATGCGCCAGTTCGTGACCGACAGTGTAAACACGATGTAGACCACAACGGTGATGAAGGTAACGATGGCGAATTTTGCTTCATACTGGCCGAGCAGGATCACGGCGACCAGCGCGAACTCAGCTGCTGTTGGAATGATGTTGAAGACGAGGTAATTCAGGATCGAGCTGAGGCTGTTGGTGCCGCGCTCCAGGTCTCGCGTGATACCCCCGGTTTTTCGATCGAGGTGGTAGCGCAGTGACAGCGAATACAGGTGATTCAGCACCCGATGCGAAATGCCGCGCATCGCATGGTAACGCACCCTGGCGAACACCGCGTCGCGCAGCTCGTTGAACAGACTGCTGGCCAGACGCAGGGCACCGTAAGCAAATAACAAAGCGACCGGCAGAACAAGTGCGCTGCTTTCACTGTCCAATCCGTCAATGATATCTCTCATCACCAGCGGCATTCCAACTACGGCCAGTTTCGACAGAACCAGGCACGCAAGCGCGATCACGACCCGACCTCTGAATTCCCAGACAAACGGAAACAGCCGCTTTAGATTATTCCAGTCTTTGCGGTCGCTATGCGGCTTGCTGGTCTGGCGATGTACCATAATCATATATGCAATAAAGACAAGTACTTGTACACTATGGTTACAGTGTCTAAAGTTTTGTAACCGGGCGATTGAGAAGACATGATTATATCGAATTTGCTATCAAGCGTTTTGCTGGTACCGCTGCTTGCAGCCAGCGGTATGCTTCTCAGTGCCTGCGACAGCACCAACGGTCCGGCACAGAAAAGCTCTACCGTCGCCAAACGGACGTCCCAGCATGTCGTGGAAATCAACCGCGCCAGCATAGAAACGGTACAGAGCAAGTTGACAGCATCCGGCACCATCGAAGCGGGCACCCGGGTGCGCCTGTACAACGAAGTCGATGGAAAAATCCGCTTTCTGCCTTTTCATGAAGGTGATGCCATCACGATGGATACCATCGTCATAGGACTAGGTGATGACGTCATACAGGCTGAACTGGACAAGGCCACCGCGACTCGTGAGCAGGCGAAAATTGACTACGACCGTCTGCAGAAGCTGAGAAAACAGCTCGCTTCCGACGATGAAATCGCGCGCGCACACACAGCCTACGATATTGCAGTCGCCGATGAAAAGCTTCAACAGACACGCCTCGATAAAACCGTGATCAAGGCACCGTTCGACGGGATCATTACGGAACGTCATTTTGAGCCAGGTGACGTCGTTCCGATGCACAGCCATATCCTGAGCATGATCGATCCCGATTCGCTGCGGGTAAAAATCCATCTCGCTGAACACTGGATTCCACAGATCCAGACCGGTGACCCGGTTGAAATACAGATCGATGCGCTGACATCGTCTGTCCACGCCGGCCAGATCAAACGTATACACCCGACCATCGATCCTGCGACCCGTAAGGGCACGATCGAAGTTGCGTTCATGCCCCCGCCCCTCGGTGCCCAGGCCGGACAGCTCGCACGCGTGCAGCTGAAAACGCGCCCGGCCGATAAACTGGTTATCCCCGCACATGCGGTTCACCATGATGGTAAAGGCGCTTACGTGTACGTCATCAACGAAGCCAGTGTCGCCAACAAGACCTATATCCGCAAAGGTGTGCAATACGGCGAGGCCCTCGAGGTCAGCAGCGGTCTTGACAGCGATGATGCGATTGTCGTCAAAGGTTTCAATGGCCTCAGGCACGGGAAACAGGTCAAAGTTCTTGAAAAGAACAACGAGGACATAGCCAGCTCATTATGAAGCAGCGCTTTCGCTCCGGTGGCCTGGCTGCCTGGTCAATCTCTCACCCCGTAGGCATTTCCATGCTGGCGCTGTCAGTGGTCGTACTGGGATTCTTCGCACTGCAACGACTCAGTATCGATTTACTGCCACACATCATTTACCCGGATATCCGGGTGCGCGTGCTCGAACCCGGTGTCCCGGCACAGATCATGGAGGACCGGATTACCCGACAGCTCGAGGAACAGCTCGCGATCACCGAGGGCGCGATACAGGTGCAGTCAAAATCGACCGAGGGCCGCAGCAATGTGGACCTGAGTTTTCCCTACGGCATCGATATCGACATCGCCTTGCGCGATGCCAGCACCCGACTCGACCGGGCGCGCCGGTTCCTGCCGACCACGGTTGAGCCGCCGATTATCTACAAACGCGACCCCTCGCAAATTCCGATCATGGAGATGGTGCTCAGCTCGAGCGAACGCGATCCCGTCGAACTGCGCAGCTGGGCCGACTTCACCTTTTCCCGCTGGTTTCTGAACCTCCCCGGTGTCGCTGCCATTGAAGTCGGCGGCGGCCTGGAGCGCGAGGTGCAGATCGTCCCGGACCAGGAAAAACTCGCCAGCATTGGCCTTTCCCTGTCAGACCTTGCCGAACTGATCGAACGCAACAATACTGACGCGCCCGGTGGACGCCTGATGAGCAATACACAGGAGATCACCACGCGCACGCGCGGCCGCTTTGACGATATCGACGCGATCAGATCCCTGCCACTGTGGACCGGTGAATCGCACAGCATCGACCGTGTGCTTCACCTCGAGGATGCGGCCGATGTGATCGATTCACACGCGGAAGAAAGGATCCGTATACGCCTGAACCAGCAGCCCGGGGTGAAACTCTCCGTGCAGAAACAGCCCCAGGCAAATACGGTATCGGTCGTCGATGAAGTGCTCAACCGGCTCGATGTACTGAAACAGCAGCAGCTGATACCGGAGGATATTTTTATAACCACGGTGGGTGATCAATCGACCTATGTGCGCCATGCATTGAACAACGCCAGCCTCGCTGCATTCAGCGGTGCGACCCTGGCAATGCTGGTGATTTACCTTTTTCTGGGCAACATTATTCGAACACTGATCATCGGTACAGCGATACCGATCGGTGTACTGGTGACATTCGTCATCATGGATCTCAACGGACTCACGCTCAACATCATGACGCTCGGTGGACTTGCCCTGGGTATGGGACTGTTGATCGACAGTACCATCGTCATGCTGGAAAACATCACCCGTCATCAGGATGATACCGAGTCCGTCGCGGACAATGCCGTCAGGGCAGCCGCAGAGGTCAACAGTCCGATCGTTGCATCCACCGGCACCAACCTGGCTGCCGTGTTACCGTTCCTGTTTATCGGCGGCCTCACAGGCCTGCTGTTCCAGGAACTGATCATCACGATTTCATCCGCCATGCTCGCGGCGCTGGTGGTTGCCCTGACGCTGGTACCGGCGCTCGGCTCCCGGGTACGATCCAAACAAAATATAAACCGTTTTTTCAATAACTTAATCGACTATATTAAAGTGTTTTATCACGCTATGGTACAGCGTATTCTGAGGCATCCACTGGTGGTAATCAGCTGTTTTCTGGTCGCCTTTATCAGCTCGCTGTTTGTCATCGTCGACAGCCGCCCGATCTTTCTGCCGAGCATGGACGAAGGCAATGTCACCATATCCATTACCGGTGACTCGGGGATCAGCCTCGATGAGATGGATGCCACCCTGGAAAAAATTGAAACACTGCTGCTGCAACAGGACGAAGTTCAAACTTTATACACCACGGTCGGCGGCTTTGTTTTCGGTCGTTCGGAATTCCAGAAAAGCAACCGCAGCACCGTCAGCGTGCAACTGATTCCAGTGGACCAGCGCCCGATGAGCAGCACTGAATGGATCAAGACCATGCGCGAAAAAATCGATGCACTACATCTCACTGGCTACAAGGTCAGAATGTTCGTGCGCGGTGTGCGCGGCATCCAGATGAGCAGCGGAGATGACGATGTCAGCCTGCGCATACAGGGACAGGATCTGGAAACGCTGCGTGAGCTGGGTACCACGGTTGTCGAGCGCCTGCGCGATGTTCCCGGCCTGAGTAACCTCGAACATACCTATGAAATCCATAACGAAGAACTGAATGTTGAAATCGACCGTCAACGTGCTGCAGACCTGGGTGTACATATTGACAGCATCGGCGAAGCCCTGCGCATCGCGCTGGAAGGCAGTGTCATCTCGGACTACCTCGACGGAGACCGCCAGTTCGATATTCGCCTGCGCCTGCCACGCGCTGACAGTGAATCACCCGAAGTCCTCGCCAACCTGCTGGTTGGCCAGCACCAGGGTCGCCCTGTCCGGCTGTTCGAAGTGGCTTCAATTTCCCGAGGGCCTGCACCAGCGTCGATCAAGCGCGACCAGCAGCAACGTATCGTCGAGATTACTGCTTCGATCGATGGCGATGTTGTGCTGGCTGACATCATGGATGCGATCTATGCACGACTGGAAGGACTGCAATTGCCTGACGGCTACAGCCTGTACGACGGCGGTGCCAGCAAGACACTCGAACAGGGCCAGAAAACCGGTGGTGTACTGCTCGCGCTGGCGATCTTCCTGGTCTTTGTGGTCATGGCTGTCCAATACGAGTCGCTGAGAAATCCACTGGTCATCCTGTTCAGCATTCCGTTCGCGATCATCGGTGTCGGCCTGGGTGTCTGGCTGTTCGATACCCCGTTATCCATGCCGGTCTGGCTGGGCCTGATCATGCTGGCCGGCATCGTAGTCAACAATTCGATCGTACTGGTCGAACAAATCGAAATCGAACGGGAGCATAACCCGTCAACCCTTGATGCCATCAGTAACGCCGCCAGCCTGCGCCTTCGCCCGATCCTGATGACGACGCTGACCACGGTACTGGGTATGACACCGCTGGCGATCGGCCTGGGTGAAGGTTCAGAAATGCTGCAACCGCTGGCCTTTGTGATCGTCTGGGGCTTGAGTTTTGCGATGCTGGTCAGCCTGATCCTGGTTCCTGTGGTCTATCGCCTGTTCCACGTCAGGCTGACTGCCTGAATCTGGCCCGGGGCGGGCAAAATCCCTGGATATCGGAAAAGCGCGAGATCCTGCGACTACCTCAAAGCTGTCCTATACTTGAAAGAGCAAGTCCCACAAAAACAAGCTCTTACGGTTTATTCCCATGTATTTCAATAAGTTAATAACAAGCTGCGTGCTTGCAGCGCTACCCTGTATGGCCAGCGCCGACGTCCTGTCATTTACAATTGGCGGCGGTCTCTGGAATGAAACGCCGAAAGGCGGAATCAACAAAATCATCGATCCGACCAGCGTCGACGTTAAATCGGACCTGTTCTGGGATGAGGAATCCCAGGGCTATCTGTTCGCGACCCTGGAACACCCGGTGCCGATCCTGCCGAATGTGCGACTGATGTACACCCAGCTGGATCACTCAGGCAGCGGCCAGGCAAACTTCCAGTTCGAAGGCATCAATTTTCAGAACAACGTCGCCAACGAATTCTCGATCGAGCAGACCGACCTGCTGTTCTACTACGAGGTGCTGGACAACGTGGTCAGCCTGGACCTGGGTCTTAATGTCCGCCTGCTGGATATTACCTACCAGATTGCTGACGATGGCGGGAACAATACCAGCGGTTCCGTCAGCGGTGGTGTACCCATGCTATATGGTCTGATCGGTGCCACACCCTGGCCTGATCTGCTGCTGAGTGCCGAGTTGAATTATGTATCCTTTTCCGGCAGCACGCTGTCCGATTTCATCGCCAGGATCGCCTATACCACCAGCTTCTTTGTTGGCTTTGAAGCCGGTTACAGGGCGCAGACGCTCGAACTGGATGACATCGACGACACCAACGCAGATCTGGAGTTCAAGGGACCATTCGTCGGCGCCTATCTCAAGTTCTAGTATTTGTTGGACGGTCCCGGCCGGGGTCTGATGGCCGGGACCGCATCAAACCCTGCGGTCATCTTCCTTGTTGTATTTCAACGCCGCCCAGACGGTCCTGACATCGACGTGCTCATGATGAATCAGCAGCGTAATCGCGATTTCTTCCATCGCCGCGACCGCGCTGAACACCGCAGCCACCCGGAACGGCCACTCCATCCAGCCGCCGAATAGCAGGATATAACCGATAAAGGTCACCACCACGGCGACCTTGACGGTCCAGGTGTGATAGCTGGTAATCGTTTTGAACTTGATCAGTCCGACGATGACGGGTGATGTGATACTGATCACGATCACAACGTAGGCGACCAGTTCCTCGGCTACGATGTCGGGCCAGAGGATCCATGCGCATATCGCCATCGTGCTGTAGATGGTGAAATCTCCCCAGCTGTCGAGACGCGACCCCATCGGCGTGATCTGGTTCAGGGTACGCGCCAGGAAACCATCGAGCACATCCGTGAAACCGGAAAACATCAATGCACCGAGAAACCACAGCGGTTGCTGCGCGAACGCAAAATAGAACAAAACCGGTGCCATCAGAATACGTATAGAACTGACGAGATTTGGCAGATTATAGATATCGCGGTTGGCAATATTCATAGGGACGGACAATAACCTTACAACTCAACAGATATTAACTAATACGGCTTTTTGCGTATACCCAGTTTATAGAAGATGAAAGACAGCACCAGCTCTGCAATGATGAAAGCACCCACGAGAATGATAATTGATTCCACATCCAGCCCGAACAGGTCTTTCAGCATGACGGCCGGAAACAAAGATTCGGGCACCTGGTCCAGCAACGGCGCCATGCTGTGCGGCGGCATCCCCAGGCGGCGTTTGATAAAACTGGAGCATATATCACCGCAAACCGCGTAAAATGCGACCAGCGCACCCGCTTCCAGTGAATAACCGAACAACGCGGCGGCCACGGCCGTTGCCGCAACAGCACCGACGACACCGCGCCAGGTTTTGGCCCTGCCGAACAGGGGATTTCCGTCTGGCAGCCGGAAGCCCAGATCGACCGGCAGGTTCAGCCTGCTGCCCATGACGGCGCGCAATATTACCGGTGCGCCGTTTGCAATTATAATGAGCAACAGCAGAGTTACAGAATCAAGCGTCACGGCATCTATGCCCAGTCATAACGATAAAAAGTTTTCTATACTATTTAAACAGATATTGATCAGTTCCGAGTTATGGAAAGCAATACCCTGAAAGTACTAACCTACAATATTCACAAGGGTTTCAACTCGACCAACCGTCAATTCATTCTTCATGGCATCAAGGAATCCATACGCCAGGTCGATGCCGACGTGGTGCTGTTGCAGGAGATCCACGGCGATCGTGACATCTCCGGAAACCGGTTCGATGACTGGCCGAGTAACAATCAGTTCGAGTTCCTTGCCGACGAGGTCTGGCATCACCATGCCTACGGCAAGAACGCGATCTACAAATCCGGACACCATGGTAATGCGATTCTCAGCAAATACCCGATCGTCGACTGGGAGAATATCGATGTTTCGTTGATGAAGTCACACAGTCGCAGCCTGCTCCACGGCACCATCGAGATAGCAGAAACGCGACAACATATTCATATCATCTGCGTCCATCTCGGACTCTTTGGTCTGGAACGACAAAGGCAGCTGGCGACACTGGCGAGCAGAATCGATTCTCATGTGCCACACGATGCACCGCTGATCATCGCCGGCGATTTCAATGACTGGCTTGGCAGAGCTGAAAAATACTTCACCCACGATCTCGAGGTTCACGAGGTATTCAAACGTTCAACCGGCAAGTATGCCCGTTCATTTCCCGCATGGCGGCCCACCTTTTCGATGGACCGGATTTACAGCCGCGGCCTGAAGCTGGTTACCAGCGAATGCATGCATGGCGATCCGTGGAGAAAACTGTCCGACCATGTCCCCCTGGTGGCAGAGTTTGAATTCGATCACATTTCCGGAGCATAGAGCGCTTTATAATCCATCCGATAACGCGGGGCGTGGTCTGTCGATTGTGATAAAATCAATCGTTTGGTTTCCACTGTATTAACAAGAACTTGACCTGGAGCGAGCCACATGAAATTAATCAGTAAATATCTTTCTGTAGTGTTAACCATCACACTGATTGCAACGTCCTCTCAAAGCGCGCAGGCCGCAATGATTGCCAATGATGTGGTTATTTCACAGGCACAGTTGCAGGATGCCAGATCCGTATTGCTGCAGAAACTACAGCGTGCTGACATCAGGGAACAGCTGTTGGACATGGGCGTGAGTCAGAATGCAGTAGAAGAACGCATCAGCTTGATGACGCAGGAGGAAATCGCGCAGCTGAATCAACAGATCGATGAGTTACCGGCCGGTGGTGACATACTGGGCGTCATTCTTGTTCTCTTCATCGTCTTTGTGATCACCGACGTCATTGGCGCGACCGACATCTTCCCCTTCATCAAGCCGGTTAACTGATCATCGAAAATGAATGTCAGTTACCACGACGGGGATAAATCGTAAGACCACCCTGATAATTGCCTGCCTGCTGTTCCTCTCCGCCTGCACAAATTCGCATTACAGCAGGCAGGCGATGTCGAATATCGCTGAAAGCCTGCCTCCCGTGGTCGAACTTTCGCAAACGCCTTTCAATCCCCAGACCAGTTATCATTGTGGTCCGGCTGCGCTATCGACAGTGATGCAATCACACGGCGTTGATATCTCGGTAGAGACACTGACGCCGTACCTGTACATCCCCGAACGCAAAGGCAGCCTGCAGATCGAAATGGCTGTTGCAGCCCGCCGTTTCGGCATGCTGCCCTATCCGCTCGAGCACGGACTGGCAGACCTGCTCACTGAAATTGCAGCGGGAAATCCTGTGCTCGTACTGCAAAATCTACGGTTTGAAGGGTGGCCGCAATGGCACTATGCCGTTGTCGTCGGCTACGACATGGAACAACAGGAACTGGTTCTTCGATCCGGTACGACCGAACGCTGGCTGACCAGCTTTGATAATTTCGAAACCACCTGGAAGCGTGCCGATCGCTGGGCCCTGGTCATCGTACCGGCTGGCGAAATACCGGCGACCGCCAGTGTTTCAAGCTATCTAGAAACCGTCTACGCCTTTGAAGAAACAGGTATGACCGGGGCCGCGGCCAAAGCCTACCGTGCAGCTACGCAACAATGGCCCGATGATGCGACCGTCTGGCTGTCGCGCGGTAACCTGGCTTATCAGACCGGACAGACAGCGGAAGCGGTCAGCATGTTCACTCGAGCGGCAAGCCTGGATCCGGATAGCGCTGTCATCTGGAACAATCTGGCCTACGCACTGCATAGATACGGTTGTGCGGAGCAGGCGGTACAATCGCTGCAATGCGCCAGGCGGCTGTCACCCGATGATGAGAATATTCGTCACTCCGAGCGAGAGATAGAACATATGGCCTTGCATCCACAGGCGGGAAACTGCCCAGAGATTACCTGCGACTAGAACGGCGGTCATATAATCAGCAAGACTTTTCAGTTTCTCCACGATTTTTCTCCGGTGTTATTCCTGGGGAAAAAAATGGGGCCGGCAGCAATAAACAGCATTACCACCAGCCCCGTCACACACCCAGCGTGAAACAGGTTTGAAACTAACCTGAAGGTTTTAACCTGTATATCTCGTAATCAAAGCCATACTCGGTTTTGCCCACATAGGCATCCGTGAAACCGTCGTAATCCCATTTGATATCCTCCGGTTTCACTGGTGTTACTGTCACCTGGCCACACAACGACCGGTAACAGGCCTCCATGGCCAATGTTGATGTCACGTAGAAGGACCTGTGCAACTCCGGATCACCAATACCTGGCCAGACCTGAATTACGTACATCGCAATCCTCCTGTTTCAACATTGAACGATTGTTAATTTAGTCGCAGACAGAATTTATAGCTTGACCGGATACGCCAATCATTTGACAGCGAAACTGGCGGGCGGGACTGTGAAACCGGTTCTCTCGCCAAGGCGCAAAGCTCGCAAAGGCAGGTTTTCTTTATTCGCTTCAGACAAAAAGTTTCCTTGCGGCCCCTGCGCTCTCTGCGAGAGCAAAAAATCTTCCTTGTCTCTCACAGAGAGCGCAGAGTTCGCCGAGGTTATACTTGCAAACAGTCTACAAAGTACCTGGCGAGCTTTGCGCCTTGGCGAGAGAAAAAAAGACCGGACAACCGTCACGCACATTTTTGAGGCGGCAGAGTCTGACTGAAGATGAGCCAGAGCCCCGGTGCTCTCGGTGGTTCATGCCGGGATTCATTCCCTCAGAAATCCGCTCAATCCGCGTTTGGAGTCCTGCGCCAACCAATCGCGCAGGTGCTGGATTTCCTCGGTATTTTCGAATTCGTTCAGCAGCCGGTCACCCTCACGGACTGCGCGGTACGCCTGCTCCAGTACGCGATAGCGACTACCCGTGATACCGGCTCGGCGTAAACCGACAGTATTCAGACGGTAATGTCGGGGCGGTGCGCCGGCAATCATCGTAAACGGCAGCACATCCTTTCTGATGGCGATAAACCCGGCAACCATGGTGTTGCGGCCAATGCGGCAAAACTGGTGAGCAACAACACTACCGCCAATGACCGCGTTGTTTCCGATCTCGACATGACCGCCAATTGCCGTGTTAATGGTAAGAATGACGCCATCACCGAGCGAACAGTCGTGTCCAATGTGGGTGTTAACCATCAGGTAGCAGTTCGACCCAAGCCGGGTCGATGCATTCGGGGCAGTGGCCCGATGAATACTCACTGCTTCACGAAGGGTATTGTTATCCCCGATCTCGACCCAGGTTTCTGTGGCCGGGTCAAAACTGATATCCTGCGGCAGGTCACCGAGCACAGCGTGGGCGTGCACCCGGTTATCGCTACCCATGCGCACATAATCATGTATTACCACGTGCGGCCCAACGTGGGTATTGCTGCCGATTTCGACGTGATCATGAATGATTGCATAGGGCCCTATCACGCAGCCGTCGGCAATCACTGCATTCGGGGAAACAACAGCTGTGGGATGAATATCGGCTTTTGTCATAACACTCAGCGTGCCGGCACGAGACGGGTAAAACCCGCGAAAAATCGCGGTATTCTCCAGCACGCACGCGTTTAATACCTGGTTAATTACGGGAATTATCGGGCGCTCATCTTGTCATATTTTTGGTAGAATCCCTACTAGTTTCAGACTCACACGAGGTTGTTATGTCAGATATCCAGTTCAACAATCAGTTAACCGACCAGATCAATGTCTCCGAGGAAGCAGCCCGGCAGTTGCTGGCGCTGACCGAGAACGAGGAAGGTGTAAACGGCGTGCGCATTTTTGTCTCGGGCGGCGGCTGTGGCGGCATGAGCTACGGCATGACATTTGTCGACCAGCCCAACGAATATGACTGCGTGCTCGAGCGGGATGGTCTCAAGGTCTATGTTGACGCGGTTGCGCTCAGCTACCTCGAGGGCGTGGAGGTCGACTATCAGACTCAGGGCGCCAATGCGAGCTTCGTGTTCAAGAATGTGTTTGCCAAAACCGGCGGTTCCGGCACCTGTGGTGCGTGCGGTGCTGCAGGCGGTGGTTGCGGATAAACCCGGCCCCAGCCGGCTGAGGCTGTATCTCAAAGCAGCGATCGCGCTCAACAGGGTGACGATTGCTGCCTGACTGCAGCGTCCAGCCAGCCGGACGCTGGCGCCATCGTGAAAGAAACCGAACCATCAGCAAACGACTTCTCCTAATCTCCCAGCCCAACAGCTACCGAATAGCACCCTACCTGACTGCTGCCCGGCAGATGGGGCTGGAGATCCTGATCGGATCGAGGGGCGAACATTCACTCGCAACCGAGGTCAACCAGGGCCTGCACATTGATCTGGACGACCATGATGCCGCGCTTGACACCATTCTCGAAGAAGCCGCTGTCAGACCGTTTGCCGGCATTATCGGCAGCGATGACAGTACCGTAGAACTGGCAGCACGCGCCGCCCGAAAGCTCGGCCTGCCGCACAATCCACCCGAAGCTGCACGCCTGACACGCAGGAAGGACCTGGCACGGGCTCATCTGATGCTCGCTGGATGCCCGGTGCCGATCCACTGCCTGATTGATATCAGCAAACCGCTACATGCCCAGATGTCCGGACTGCCGTGGCCGTGCGTGATCAAGCCGGTGAATATGTCGGCTAGCCGCGGTGTCATACGGGTTAACAATGAGCAGGAGTTCATCGATGCCTGCGAGCGCTTGAGCCACATTATCAGCGAGTCACTCGACGAATTTGAACGCAGCCACGTCCTCGTTGAAGACTATATTGAAGGTATCGAAATCGCCTATGAAGGCTATCTCCACAATGGCGAGCTGCATTCGCTGGCGGTTTTCGACAAACCCGATCCGATGGTCGGACCGTATTTCGAGGAAACCATCTACGTCACGCCCTCACGGCTCGATGCCGATACCCTGACGATTATCGAACAACGCGTACAGCAGGCCTGTACCGCATTCGGCCTGAGAACCGGCCCCATCCATGCTGAATTACGGGTTAACCCGACCGATGCCTGGATCCTGGAAGTCGCCTCGCGCACCATCGGCGGGGACTGTGCTCGCACCCTCGACAGCGGCACCGAAAAAAGCCTCGAGCAGTTGACCGTGTCGCTCGCAATCGGCGATCCGATCGCACCCGCCGCTATCAGTCAGAGTCGCGGAGTGATGATGATTCCGATCCGGCAGGCCGGGCTGCTGAGACGCGTTGAAGGCATCCTCAGCGCTCAAAAGATCGCGCATATCGAAAAAATAGATATCGTCATCAGCGAAGGCCATGAACTGATTCCCCTGCCGGAGGGCAATCAGTACCTGGGCTTTATATTCGCCCAGGCTGACTCACCCGAGCGCGTCACGGACGCACTCAGGGCGGCACATGAACAGTTGAATATCGTCACCGCACCGGTTTTCAAGCTGGAAAGGGCGTAAGGTGTTTTCTGACCACAAAGGCGCAAAGGACGCAAAGTAATTATCAGTACTGTTGACACGCAGGGTGATTGCTTGAGAGTGGCTTTAGCCATGAATCGGGCCTGATGGCGCAGTTTCAGGCTAATTAGTCCACAGATGAACGCAGATTAACACGGATGCGGGCTAACGCTGTCCTGGTCTGATGAAACAAAGATGTGCACAAAGTTCCAAACAACTTATAACATCGGTGTTTATCGGTGTTTATCTGCGTTCATCTGTGGACTTGATTACAGCAGAGGATAGAGACCATCAAGTAAGTGCAATTCGCGGCTAAAGCCGCTCCTACGAGAACCTTTCGATTACCCTTAACAACAAAAAATTCTCTGCGTCCTTTGCGCCTTTGTGTTGAAAACCCGTATCCAACGGAACGCTATTTCTTGCCGCCCGCCTGGAAGCCCGCCGGGGCCTGACCGTAGTCGCCTTCATCGAAAAAGAAGCCGGCCATGTGCTTTTCGATCAGTTCGATGTTCTTCGGATCAGCGGTGTTCAGTCCGTTTTCGTTTATGATGGTTGTCAGGCGTTCAAGCCACTGTTGCCAGCCCTCTTTGGATACATTCTCGTAGATGCGGACACCCAGCGATCCCGGGTGGGGCGGTTTGTCCAGCCCCTCGGCTTCTGTTTTCAGTACGACACACTGAACCATTCTCGTCATGACAACCTCAATATCACAAATTTGATTTCGCTTCGTATTTCTTCAGCAAGATGCCCTCTTCACCGCAGCAACTCGCAGAACATTTCTTTACCTGGTGTATTTCCTCCGCATCCGCTTTGAGATAGAACTCCAGCGGGCGGTTTTCTTTGGCGCAATCACAGCCTTTGTCATTATACACGTAAACATGCTTCAGGCCTGCACGCCTGCCCTCACGCTGTGCCGCAAACAGGGCCTCGTCCGGCGTCGGCGGAACATCCATGAGCTGATATGCCGGGAAGAACTTGGTGATATGCCAGGGACTGTCGGCACCAAGATTCTCCCGCACCCAGTTCGCAATCGCGTAATGCTCATCGGGATCGTCGTTCTTACCGGGGATGACATTTGTTCGCGTTTCGACATGTATTCCCAGGTCATGTGCGGTCCTGATCGCGTGCAGCACCTGTTCGACCGTAGCCGGGCGGCAGATTTCACGGTAAAAATCATCGCGCATGCTTTTGATATCCGAACACAGCACATCGAGATGCGGCGCCATCAGTTCCAGTGCCTCGTCGGTAACAAAACTGTTGGATACATAGACCGTGTAAAGCCCGGCCTGATGGGCCAGCTTGCAGACGTCGAGGACGTATTCCAGCCATACCGCCGGCTCGGAATAGGTAAAGGCAATACCCTCGACACCGGCGCGCACAGCGCTGTCAATCAGGTTCTCAGGCGTGATCCAGGCCTCGGTCGACTCTCCCCGGGCAAGATCATCCAGCGCCTTGACACCCCAGGAAATCTCCAGGTTGTGGCAGCCGCCGCAGCGGAAACTGCAGCCGTAGCTGCCCACCGACATGACCCGGGTCCCAGGGCGGTAATGCCTGACCGGTTTGTCTTCGATCGGATCGATATCGATCGATGACAGGATGCCGTACGACAGGTTGTACAGGGTGCCGTTGCGATTGACGTGAGCCTGGCAGAATCCGCGCTGGCCGTGACCGATCTTGCAGCGCCACAGGCACAGGTGACAACGCGTGGTGCCGTTGTCCATCTTCTCCTGCAGCCGGGTTTCGACCAGCCGGTAATCCTGTAATTGCTCAGCCATGGTTCGCTATAAGGTTATCACCTGGTCCGGCATGTTACCGGACAAAGCGCCGTAAAGATTCGGGAAACACCCGATGGTAGCGCCATCCACAAGCATATCATCAATCTCGCGTTCGTAGGCGCATTTGTCACAGGCCATCAACAGCATGCCCTGTTCCCTGGCGACCCTGGCCAGTCGTTCGCCTAACGGATTACCCTGTTGCAGTACATAGGTATTATCTTCGAAAAAGAACATGCCCACGACTTCTACGCCATGTGCCCTGTCTTCGAGTTGTGGGAGAATCATCTGTCCCAGTTTGTAGGAAACCGAATGGCCCTGTGTCGAAAATATATAAGCAACTTTCATCTCATTTCCCCTGGTGGTCTGCTCGGTTAGATAACGCTGTGGAACTCAATCCAACAGCTTTTTTCAAAATCATCACCGGATCCTTTTCACGGGTGTTGCGAAAACCGCGCGGTTCATACCCTGAACCGCCTCGCTCGCTTAAAGCCAGTGCTGTTCGATACTGGACACTGCCAGATCGCCGCCGGAGGACGTCAGCAGCTGTTCGATACTGTCGATCTGCTGCTGCAGATAACGCCGGTTGTTTCCAACCAGACTGATAGCGATCGCCGAGCGTTGCCATTCGTCGAGAAACCCGGTTTCGGATACTGATGCATTGAACCTGGCACGCAGTCGATCGATCAGGCTTTTCACGGCGGCGCGCTTCTGCTTGAGTGAACGTGCGTGGGGTATATGGCATTCCACCACGAGCAGTAGCACATGAATGGATTCTTCCATCGAGCCGGCCCCGGCAATCGACACTACAGGTTGATAACATCCAGCCCCAGATTACCCGCCTGCTCCAGCGTGGCAGCACTGGTAATGACCGCGGTACTGGCCTGGTCAGGATGCAGGTAGGTTTCGGTAACCCGTGCCAAATCGTCGAGCCTGACTTTCAACACGTTTTGTCTGAATGCCTGCAGCTTGTCTGCACTTCGGCCATGGATCAGATTGTGGAAGGCCTGCCTGGCCTCGCCCGCTGGGGATCCGGGTTTATCGATGCTGCCGATAACGCCGAGTATGGCCTCTTCAACCATTCGCCATTCATGCTTGCCGGTCAGCATCCACTCAATCGCCCGATCGAAGTCATCCAGTGTCTCACTCAATCTTGGGTCACGGTAGGAGAAAAACCGGAATGCGGCGATATTGGTATCATGGCTGGCCCCGCCGCCATAGGCACCACCTTTCTCGCGTATCGCGGTGTGTAGAAATCCGTTCCTGAGGAAGCCGCCTAGCACCGACAGCGGCGCCGCGTCCGGGTGATCCATCGGTACCGTTTTATACGCACGTGCGCAGAAATTGACCTGGGTGTTGGTGATCCACATCTGCTTTACAGCATTATCCAGCGGGTCGGTCGTGAATGGTTGAAAAACCGGGTCCGGTTTTTCTTCAGTCCAGATCTTCTCGAAACCATTGACAACCGCATCCAGCTTTTCTTCTTCGGCAATAATCATGTACTGCCTGGGTGCTGCAACCAGTTTGTTGTGAACCTCGCTGAATCTGCCGGCAAGCTCACTGACAGCCCCCTGCTTGTTGGCATCATCGACAGCCTTGAGGATACGTATGCCTTCAAGACCATTGAAACGGTGGCCGAGTGAGGCCACCGGGCACATACCGCTGGAAGCTGCTGTCATTGCCAGTGTATGGCCGTTACCGGTCACGCTTTGCTCGCGACGCGCTCGCCGCTGCGAAATCAGTTCACGAATGCGGTCGGCTTCATCGAAGCGAACACTGTGTATCGTCGCGTGCATCAATTCAGACAGCTTTTCGCTGTTGCGCTCGAGCGCCTTGCCGGAAAATACATAATAACCGCGCGTGTTCTGCACATCGTCACTGCGACCGCGAATACTCGACAGTGCGCTGATACCGCCGCTGACACCCGACTGCCAGTCCTGCACCTGCAGGTAATCCCGGTCACCGACCCCCAGCTCGGTCAGGCAACTGGAGTACAGCGGCAATACATCGAGCTGTTCAGGCTCAAGTGCAGGCAGCTCAGCCACCATTTCATGGTAAACCAGCCCGTTGGTACCCTGGGCATAAAGCTTCGAATCAGTCGCAGAAATTCTGCGCTCGATCGCTGCCGGTATTTTTATCTCATTCGGTACATCCTCGAGACCGACTTTCGGCAAAACCTCGGCATCGTCTTCCTGCTGCTGGCGTAAAGCCAGCTCGGCGGCACGTTGGATCACCTGTGACTTTTCGTTATCGCTCATTGCAGCTTTCATGCGAGCAAGACGCTCGCGCTCCGCTTCGTCCTTGCGTGCACTCAACCCGGTATCGGGCCGCATGGTAAGACGGACACGGTGGGGATTGTCGAGCAGCAATTCGCGCACCAGTCGCTGAATATAGGTCGGATCCTTGATTTTCTCGCGGAGTGAATCGATTACCGGATCCAGGTTGAGCAACTGGGACGGATCGGCCCGGTGAATCGCAGCTGACAGGCCACTCAGGATCAGCTGCAGGCCGTAGGGATAACCGTCACCACCAATTTCACGCTGGCTCAGTTCCAGCTGGTGCAGCACAGCTTCGAGCTGATGTTGAGGAACACCGTTGTCGGCTACATCCTGCAACACATCCAGCACCAGTTTCTCGAACGCCTCGGCGCTGTCGGGATCACTGCCTTCGATACCACACATAAAGCACATTTCATAATTCGAGTCTTCCAGTCCACACAGGGGCGACGGTGCAGATCCGAGCGTGGTTGTTTCCAGGGCCTTGCGCAGCGGCGATGAACTGTTCTCCAGCAGTACGTGCGACAGCAGATTGGACTTCATCACTTCATCCAGTTCGGTGCTTGGTCCCAACAGCCAGCCAAGCACATGGTGTGTCTTGTGCTGGTCGGTCTCGCCTTCTACCACGTCGAATGCATAGATATCATCAACAACGACCGGTTCGTCGAAACGCTGCTCGTCGTCGACATGGATATTGATATCAAGTCTGTCAAAGTGCCTTAGTGCCTTATCTTCGAACTGCTGTTGATGTTCATGGGCCGGGATGTCACCGAAGGTCATGAAGATCGCATTACTCGGATGGTAATGTGTCTGATAGAACTCCCTGAGCTGCCGGTAACTCAGGTCCGGGATGTTCACCGGGTCGCCACCACTGTTGTAGTGGTAGGTTGTCGTCGGATAGAGTTTTTCACTCAGGGTCTGCCACAGCACGCTGACAGGGGAACTCATCGCCCCCTTCATTTCATTGAATACAACACCCTTGAATTCGAGATCACTCTGAGGGTTTTCAGGATCCGTAAACTCGACACGATGGCCTTCCTGCAGAAAATCGAGCTCATCCAGGCGGGAGAAAAACGCAGCGTCCAGGTAGACGTCGAGCAGGTTGTTGAAGTCTTTTCTGTTCTGACTGGAAAACGGGTACGCTGTCCAGTCACTGCTTGTGAATGCGTTCATGAATGTGTTCAGCGAGCGCCTTATCATCATGAAGAACGGGTCTCTGACCGGAAATTTTTCACTGCCGCAAAGCGCAGTATGTTCCAGTATATGCGCAACTCCGGTTGAATCCATTGGCACCGTCCTGAAGGCAACCAGAAACACATTCTCGTTGTTATCCGCATCAATGTGATAATGCATGGCACCGGTTTCTTTGTGCCGGTATTCTTCAACTGTTACATTGAGTGAATCGATATGCTGGGAACGTATCCAGGTAAATGCAGGATGTGCATTGCCTTTTTGCGCTGGTGAGGATTGTGCGACTTGTATTGTCATATTATCTGATTCTTGTGAGTTTGTAGGCTGTTTCAGTTAATGAAGTAAGACCACGCTGTTTAAATCTTGGTTCATCCTCTAAAACGTTTTTAGCGGCAAGTTTCTCAATCCTGTAGTCGCCACTGTAAAGATCCTTCACCTCTTCTTCGGTGACCGAAAACGGAGGCCCTTCCATTTCCCTGTCCGGGTACGTCAGGGTAATCAGCAGTGTACGCGTACCGGGCGGTTGCAGTGCCGTTATTTTTTCAACATAGCGTCTGCGCATATCGACTGGCAGTGCGATCAATGATGCACGATCGTAGATATCCGTGATATTGCCGATATCCTGTTCCTGCAAATCAAAAAAATCGGCAACCAGGATTTCCAGCCGATCGGTTTTATAGCTGTCATGGCCGTTGCGATCTGTTTTTTTGAAGTCCAGTGGCTCTCCGGCAACAAACTGCTCCACTGCCAGTTCACTAAACTCGACGCCAACGACATCATAACCACTCTGCTGCAGCCACCACAGGTCCCTGGATTTCCCGCACAACGGCACGAACACCCGGAAACCCGCGCGCTTTTCCGGCGGCGGCCCCAGCTCGCCGTAATAATAGCCGAGATAAGGATTGATGTGCTGCTGGTGAAAGCCCGTTTCACCCCTGTCCCAGCGTTCAAGCCAGAAATCGATATCCATCGACGGGACTAAGCCTGATCGGGTTTCCAGATACCGAAGGCTTCCTGTGCGGGTTGCTGAGGTTTCATATCGGCCTCGACCTGGTCCAGCACCTGGCCCATGAAGGTGCTCAGATCCTTCAGAAAGGCGTTTTTATCCAGGCCGGGATTCGTCTGATTCGCAAGCACATAGCCGATGATTGCCGACAGGTACTGCAGTGTCATCAGGTCATTGTCAGCGGAACTGTCGTGCTTTACCAGTACGTCTTTGACGTCTGCAATCAGTTCTCCGGAAAGTTGAATACCTGCACTCATGTCGGGATTTTCCTGTCTGTTCAAAAGGTGTAGATTGTACGCTATCTATTCGAATTTCCAAAAACCAAACCATGTATAAAATATGTGTATTCATCCCCGAGGACGCCGTCGATCGGGTCAAACAGGCCATGTTTGATGCCGGCGCCGGTAGAATCGGCGACTATGACAGCTGCTGCTGGCAGACGCAGGGTCAGGGCCAGTTCAGGCCGCTGGCCGGCAGCTCACCGTACATCGGCGAACAGGACAGGGTTGAAAAGGTTGCCGAGACCAGGGTCGAAATGGTTTGCGCCGACACCTGTATCAACGCGACCATTGCCGCATTGAAAACCAGCCACCCCTACGAGGAACCGGCCTATGACGTGTGGAAACTGGAAGATTTCTGAAAGATTCCTGACCCAAGGACGCCAGGGCAAAGCGAATGCAAAGGGTTTATCGATTGCTCCCGGTATCCACTCGAAGAACCTGAGGTCAGCGAGTCCAGCCGCGTTCACTACTGCCGAGAAAATCGATCACCTGCTGGACCTCGGCATGCGATTGCGCCAGCTCAGACACGCGTTCGAGCTTTTCCTTCAAGGTGCCCCTGGCTTTCACCAGAATTTTATAGGTATCCTGCAGGGCGCGTATTGTCTCGGGTTTGAATCCCTTGCGCACAAGGCCTTCCTTGTTGATGCCGCGTGCCCTGGCACGGTTACCTGCCACGGTAAAATACGGTAGCACATCCCTGTCCAGCGCCGTCGCGAATCCGGTGAAGCAGTATGAACCCAGTCGCGTGAATTGATGAACTGCAGTGAAGCCGCCAAGAATTGCAAAATCCTCCACGACGACATGCCCTGCCAGGGTGGCATTGTTGGCAAAAATGATGTTATTGCCGATGATACAGTCATGCGCAATGTGAACATAGGCCATAAACAGGTTGTCATTGCCTATTTGAGTCAGACTGTTGTCCTCCTCGGTGCCTCGGTGCATGGTAACGCACTCACGTATCGTGTTCCTGTCACCGATGACAAGTCTTGAATGCTCGCCATGATACTTAAGATCCTGAGGATCTTCGCCAATCGAGGCGAACTGGAATATCCTGTTGTCTTCGCCGATGGTTGTCGGACCCTTGATAACAACATGCGGGCCAATGACAGTTCGCGCACCGATCTCAACATCGGCACCCACGATACTGTAGGGCCCGATTTCTACGTCTTGTGCAATCCTGGCCGACTCATCAATGATTGCAGTCTCATGAATCACGCAGTCTATTCCTTCTCAGTTGCTGCACACAGCATATCTGCGGTCGTAACCAGCTCGCCGTCCACTGTCGCTTCGCAGGTGAATTTCCAGATGCTTCGACTTTTCTTTTCAAGATTGACCTTGAGCATGAGCTGATCGCCCGGAATGACCTGCCGCTTGAAACGCACTTTATCGACGCCGACGAGCATATAAAGCAAATCATCCCGCGGCGTCTCACTCATGGTCCTGAATCCAAGCAAGCCTGTTGCCTGGGCCAGTGCTTCGATTATCAGTACGCCGGGCATGATAGCTATCTGAGGAAAATGCCCCTGAAAAAAAGGTTCGGTAACGGTAACGTTCTTGATTGCGGTCAGTCGTTCACCCGGCACGCATTCGAGCACTCTGTCCACCAGCAGAAAGGGATACCTGTGCGGTAGAAACTTCTTGATCTCTTCGGACAGCATCTCACTCACGGCAAATCTCCAGTCAATTATTATTTGTTCTTTAATTCCAGGGCCTTGATACGCTTTGCCAGTTCATCGAGTTGCTTGATCCAGCCGAGGATCCGGCGCCATTTTCTGACTTCAACAACCGGTATAACGCCGGCGTACATACCCGGTTCGGTGATCGATTTGGCCACATTCGACCTGCCTGCGAGGACGACATTATCGGTGATTTCCACGTTGTCGCCTATACCCACACCGCCGCCAAGAACACAGTTTTTACCGATTTTGACCGAACCGGATAAACCGGTGTGCCCCGATATCGTCGTGTGTTCGCCAATATGGTCATTGTGGCCAAGCTGGATCTGGTTATCTATTTTTACACCGTCATCGACGATCGTATCACCGATGGCACCCCGGTCAATGGAGGTGTTGGCGCCAATTTCCACATCATTCCCGATGCGTACGCTGCCCAGCTGGGGGACTTTCAGGTAGGCATCCTTATCCCAGACGAATCCAAAGCCATCGGCGCCGATCACCGCACCGGAATGCAGGATAGTATTATTGCCAACGACACAGCCTTCACCAATGGTCACATTGGCAAACAGCCGGGTACCGGCACCAATTTTGACGTTTTTCTCCAGTACGCATCCCGGCGATATCCAGCAACCCGCTCCGACGGAAACCCCGCTCTGGATAACCGTGCAGGCCTCGATTCTCGCGGAGGAATCAACCTCGGCATCATCCGCGATCACTGCGTGCGGTGAAATCCATGGCTCTACAACAGGTAATGGATTCAGCAATAATGCAACCCGGGAAAACACCGCACGCGGGTTATCGGTGAGCAGCGCAGGCGTGCCACAGTTGTGCGCCATTTTTTCCGTGATGATTACCGCGCTTGCATTAGTATCCTTCAGGAACCGGGTGTACTTCGAATTTGAAACAAAGACGATACTGCCCTGTTGGCCATCATTGATATCTGCAACCCTGTCGATAATGATGTCACCGGAGCCGGATAGGCCGGCCCCGGTCTTCTCAGCCAACTCTGCTAGCGTATATTGCATCAACCGGTTTTATTTCTTATTGAAGGCCTTCTTCATCCTGTCAAGGACTTTGCCAGAGATATCCAGCGCATCACTGGCATAGGCAACGCCCTCGCTGGTCAGTATCAGATCATATTTTTCCGCTTCGGCGATTTCGTTGATGATACTCCGTACCGACTCCTGCAGGGTGGCAAGCTCCTGATTTCTCATTGTTGCTACTTCCTGCTGTAACACGGCTTCCTTCTGCTTGAATTCCTGAATCTTGGCGATAATGTTGTTTTTCGCTTCGTTCAGCTTGTCTTCGGTCATTACAAGCTCGTTACGCTTGTAGTTTTCCTGCATTTCATTTATTTCCTTTTCCATCTCCTGCAACTCGGTTTTACGACCACCAAATCGCTCAAGCATGGAATCGTTGACCGCTTTCACCTGAGGTGCATCTGTCAGAATCTTCTCGACACTGACAAAGCCGATTTTGACAGCACCGGCCGCCATTACATTCGCTGATGCAAACATCAGGATGAATAAAGTTGAAACTAAAGTTTTCATATATTTTCCTCTTAAAAGAATGAACCAATACTAAACTGGAAGGCACGCAAGTCGTCTCCCGGCACATCGTTCAGCGGCACACCGTAGCTGAACCGAAGCGGGCCGATCGGAGCCAGCCAGACAAAAGACAGTCCGGTAGACATTCTCAGCTGACTCGCATCAAAACCGTTCTCGGTTGAATCGAATGTGGGCGCCTTGTCAAGAAACACGTTACCAATATCAAAAAATGCGCTCAGGCGTACTGAATTGGGCGGCTTTTCCATGAATGGTATCGGAAATATCACATCGGCACCACCTACGACGCGCAAATTACCACCAATCGGATCGTTGGAAATGATATCCCGTGGACCGAGTGAGTTGGTATTGAATGCCCTGACAGTTCTCAAGCCACCTGCAAAATACCGTTCGAAAAACGGCAATTCATCGGTATCACCGTAGCCGTCACCGTAGGCCAGATCTGAATGCAGCAGCAAGGTCAGACTTTGCGTCATCGCAAAGTAGAATTTGGTGTCGTAACTGAGTTTGTAGTACTCAAGGTCACTACCCGGTACAGTGATGTTTGACGCAATAGTCTGCGCACTACCGCGGGTGGCGAACACCGTACGATTCCTCGTATCATGGGAGAAACTCGCGGTGAGGGAGAAATTGTCAAACTCATTGCCATTCTTTGCGATAAACGTCACCACATCGAGCGATGGTGAAGTACCTACTCTCAGATCGATCGCGTTATAGCCGATCCCCAGCCGCAGGGTATTCACTTCCGTCATCGGTATACCATACGAAAGGTTGATACCGTATGAATTGGACAGGTAGTTGGCAATCTCTTCCTGTGCCGCATCTCGCTTTCTGAACGAGGCGCTGATCGTTCTGCTGATGCCATCAACGGTAGCGAACGGATCAGTGTGAGAGATGCTGTAAACCGTATTTGCGCGGTCGGTATTGACATTGAGCGACAGGGCCTGTCCGGTGCCCAGCAGGTTCTCCTGGGTCAGCCCCACATTGAACAGCAGACCCTGGGCCTGGGAAAAACCTGCACCGATGTTGAAGCTTCCGGATAAACGTTCTGAAACAGTTACGTCGATATCAACCTGGTTGTCGGTTCCGGGTACAGGCCGGGTTTCAAACTCGACTTGCTCGATAAAGGACAAACGCTGGATGCGGATCTTGGAACGTTCGAGTTTGTCGCTTGCCAGGACCGACCCTTCCATCAGCCTCATTTCGCGTCTCAGAACCTCATCTCTTGTTTTAAAATTACCGAAGAAAGTAATACGCCTGACATATACCTTCCTGCCCGGGTCCAGGTTATAGGTCAGACTGATTGAACGATCCTGCTCGTTAATTTCGGGAAGAACGGAAACCTTTGCGAAAGCGTAGCCTGTTCTGCCAACACGATCCTCGATTGCCTTCTGCGATTCAGTCATCAGCCTTCTTGAAAACGTGTCCCCGGTTTTAGTCGAAATCAGCAGCTCCAGTACGTTTTTGTTTATGACCATGTCGCCAGTGAGCTGAACCTGGCCAACCTTGAACTGCTCACCTTCGCTGACATTAATGGTCACATAGATATCTTTTTTGTCAGGTGTAATCGACACCTGGGTAGAATCGACATTGAATTTGATATATCCACGGTCAAGATAATACGATCGTATTGTTTCGAGATCCGCCTGCAGTTTCGGTTTCGAGTATTCATCAGCATCGGACAAAAAGGCCCATGCGGAAGGGATACCGAGTTGAATTTCATCAAGCAGTTTCTCATCCTCGAATACCTCATTGCCAATGATATTGATCTGCTTGATCAGTGACTTGATACCCTCGGATATATTGATATCAACACTTACCCGGTTCTGACCCAGATCTTCAACCGTTGTGTCAATCTTCACATTGTACTTTCCCTGGCTGAAGTAAACGCTTTCGAGTTCCTGGGTGAGCTTTTCAAGCAGAGAACGGTTGAAGATGCGCCCCTTGGCAAGCCCGACCCCTTTCAAGGCCTCTTCCAGGGTTTCGTCGTCAATATCCGAATTGCCATCGAAGGTTATGTCTGTAATCGACGGGCGCTCCTTGACCCGGACTACCAGCACGTCCCCATCGCGAAATAACTGCACATCAGCAAAGAAACCGGTTTTGTACAGCTCCCTGATAGCGAAACTGACCTGCTTGTCGTCCAGAGGGTCGCCCTGAATCACGGGTAAGTAGTTCAGCAAGGTACCCTCGGGTATCTTCTCGAGGCCCTCCAGACGTATATCGCTGACAATAAAACTCTGCGCTGCTTCGATGACTGAAGTAACGCTTAGTAAAAATATCAGGGTAATCAGGCGTAACGAGTTACAGCAATTGTGCATCTTCACCTCATTGCAACAACCGCTGAAAATCATTGAACAGGGCGATCATCATCAGCAAGGCCAGTATCATGACCCCGATCTGTTGCCCTCTGGCTTCAAAGGTTTCCGATACAGGACCGCCCTTGATCGTCTCGATCAGGTAATAAAACAGGTGTCCGCCATCGAGCATCGGTATCGGCAGAAGATTGATAACCCCGAGACTGACTGAAATTATTGCAAGAAACCCGATAAATGTCGTGAATCCAATGGTTGCTGTAATTCCGGCATATTGCGCGATCGTAATAGGACCCGAGATATTGTTCAGCGAAGCTTCACCGGTAACCATTTTCCACAGCACGCGCAATGTCAGCAGCGACATATCCCAGGTCTTGACAATCGCTTTCGGTATTGACTCGATATAGCCATATTTGAGTTCGACAATCATTTCATCCCTGACTTCGTCGGGTATGCTCTGGTACGCACCGATATAGCCGATCACCTCATCATCGCGCTCTCTGCTGTCCGGAACCACAATGAGGTCAATTTGCACGCCATCCCGCCCGACAATAAACTTCAGCGATCTGGCTGGATTCTGGCGAACCGCTTCGACAATCTCACTCCACTCGGATATCGACAAATCATTGATCGAAAGTATGGTGTCACCCTGTTTCAGGCCTGCCCGGCTGGCCGCACCATCCTCGACAACGCCGCCTATCTGCGGCGGCAGGTCCGGTTGCCACATTTCGAAACCGAGCTTGGTAACGATATCAGTCTCATCTTCCAGAAGCCTGGTCTCGCCCAGTTGCAGAGAGCGCGTGGATTCAAAGCCATCAATATCCCGTACTTTTATATCGAGCTGTCCACCGTCCAGCCCCTGATCGATCAGCGCTATTCTGAATGTATTCCACGATGCCACATCCGATTCACCCACCTGGATAATCTCATCCCTGTTTGAAAATCCGGCCTGTTCAGCGACCGAGCCGGCCATTGGTTCACCCAGCAGCGGGCGCTGAGCGGTCGTACCGATCACAAATACCAGCCAGTAAAGAAAGACCGCCAGAATAAAATTAAACGCAGGACCGGCAAATACAATCAGGGAACGCTTTGCCACCGACTGTCTGTTGAAGGCACGATGTAATTCCTCATCGGCGACATTGCCTTCACGCTCATCGAGCATTTTCACGTAACCGCCCAGCGGTATTGCCGCAACGACATATTCCACCCGGTCCGCATCGCTCTTGCGCCGCCAGGAAAACAACGGCTTGCCGAAACCCACGGAGAATCGCAGAACCTTCACACCGAGCTTGCGCGCCACCCAGTAATGCCCGTACTCATGAAAGGTCACGAGTACGCCGATCGCAACGATAAAGAAGAAAATATTATGCAAAATGCTCATGGCTCAGACGGTCTGTAGGTGATGAATACGTGATCGCGCGATTTCTCTCGCCGACTGATCAGCGGCCAGAATTTCCTCGAGTGTGCCGGTATCTGTTATTGTTATTTCGCCTAAAACGGCTTGTATTATTCCCGCAATGGATGTAAATGCGATTTTATTCTGCAGGAATGCTTCTACTGCTATTTCATTTGCCGCATTCAATGCAATACTCGCCGAGCCCCCCGCCTGCATCGCCTGGTAACACAGTTTCAGGCAGGGAAACCTTTGTAAATCGGGTTTTTCGAACTCTAGATTTGCGACATCAAAAATATCAAGAGGTTCAACGCCGGAATCGATACGTTCAGGCCATGCCAGGCAGTGCGCGATCGGCGTGCGCATATCGGGATTACCCAGTTGCGCCAGTATCGAGCCATCGGTGTATGAAACCATCGAATGGATAATACTCTGGGGATGAATCACGACTTCGATCATGTCCTGTGGCAGGTTGAAGAGCCAGTGTGCTTCGATGACTTCCAGCCCCTTGTTCATCATGGTAGCTGAGTCCACAGAGATTTTGTGCCCCATAACCCAGTTGGGATGACTCACAGCCTGCTGCGGGGTGATGTCCCTGAACTGTTCAAGCGGTGTTGTCCTGAATGGCCCGCCGCTGGCGGTCAGCAATATCCGGTTGATTCCTGACTGCTGGGGCGATGCCGGCAATTGCGGCGGCATACACTGGAAAATCGCGTTGTGCTCACTATCCACCGGCAGCAATACCGCGCCGTTGCGGTGGACCGCATCCATGAACAGACGCCCTGACATCACCAGCGCTTCCTTGTTGGCGAGCAGTATACGCTTGCCTGATTCTGCCGCTGACAATACCGGCTGCAGACCCGCCGCACCAACGATACCGGCCACCACCGTATCGACCTGTTCCAGGCTTGACACCTGTTTCAGGCCCTCGACGCCGAACAGTACCCGGGTTTCCTCAGCGCCGGTTTTCAGGCGCTCTGAAAGCTGTTGTGCGCAGTCCTGATCAGCCATTACCGCAAATTGCGGCTGCCAGCGCAGGCACTGCTGCTCGAGCGTATCGACATCAGTATTTGCGGTTAAGGCGACGACGCTGTACCTGTCTGGATGACGCGACACGACATCCAGCGTGTTTTGCCCGATACTCCCGGTCGAGCCCAGAATTGTGATCGCCCTGGCAGCCTTCATAGAGGGAACACCGCAGGAAACAGCAGCTCATGCCCAACCATGAATACAGGCATCGCAGCCAGCACGCTGTCTATTCTGTCAAGGATGCCACCGTGCCCGGGCAGTATGGCGCCGCTGTCCTTGACGCCGCGCTCACGCTTGAGCACGCTTTCGAAAAGGTCACCGGCTACGGATACCAGCGTCAGAACCACAGCGAGTACCAGCAGGGAAACGCTGGCCCCTGTATCCAGCGCAAAGTAATACGCTGCCACAACGGTGTACAGGCAAACTGCCGCTATCGCACCGTACAGGCCTTCCAGCGTCTTTCCAGGACTGATCGCCGGCGCCAGCTTGTGACGCCCGAACCGTCTGCCACTGAAGTAGGCACCGCTATCCGCCACCCAGACCAGCACCAGCCCGTAGAGCAGCCACTCCGGACCATCAGGCTTCGCATGTATGATATTCATGGACAGCATCGCAGCGGGTATCACCAGCATGCCCGCCAGCAATTTGGGTAATGACAGCTCATTGCCGGCTGCCCGGGGCTGCTTGTTAAACAGATAAACGCAGACACCCAGCCACCAGACCACGGCTGCGTAGATATACCACTCGATGTACTGGCTTGCCTGGTTAACCATCAGCCATGAGGATGCGCAAACGGGCACGATGAAGATCAACTGGCCAACCGTTGTCAGGCCGGACAGCTTCCCCCACTCATAGGCAGCCAACGCTGCTATTCCCATCGACAACCAGAAAAACACCTCACCGGACTGGAACAGAATAATCCAGATAATTCCGATCGCGAGCGGAATGGCAGTCAAGATCCGTTGCAGTAACATAGTGTTGTTATCCTGTCTGTTTTTCCTTTTTGTTTTCCACCTGTTCCCCGGTTTTGCCAAAACGGCGTTGTCGAGTGCTGTACCATTCCAGCGCCTGGTCAAACGCGGCAGCGTCAAAGTCAGGCCACAGCGTATCGGTGAAAAACAGCTCTGTATAGGCGACTTGCCACAGCAGGAAGTTGCTTATCCTTTGCTCACCGCCGGTTCGAATAAACAGATCCGGCTCCGGCAAACCAAACAGGCTTAATTCACGTGCAAAGGTCTGTTCGGTTATCTGATCCTCGGCCAATTCGCCGGTAACGAGTTTCTGCGCCAGACACTGGACCGCATTAACGATATCCCATCGGCCGCCATAGTTCGCGGCAATGTTCAGTTTCAGGCGCGAATTCTTTTCTGTTTTGTTTTCTGCATCAGAGATACTTGCCTGGAGACTATCGGAAAACCGGGTGCGATCTCCGATAAAGCGAATGCATACCCCTCGTTCGTGTAATTTGTCGATCTCTGAATTAAGCGTAGAAAGAAACAGGGACATCAAGCTGCTGACTTCCTGATCGGGCCTGCTCCAGTTTTCACTGCTAAACGCAAAAAGTGTTATTGCGCCTATGCGTTTTTGCGCACATAACTCGACAATGCGCCTTGTTGCCTTGACGCCTGCTTTATGGCCCGCGGTGCGGGGCAAAAAGCGCTTTTTTGCCCAGCGGCCGTTTCCATCCATTACTACTGCGACATGTCGCGGCAGAATTGTATCGTTATCTGTTTGCTCGGTACTCATCGATTAAAGAAGCTGGTGTGTAACAAAACCTGATCCGGAATCTGATACCACGATTGCACAAATCCATTTATTACACTTCCATTAATTCAGCTTCCTTTTCCGCGAGCACCTTGTCAATTTTGCCAACATAGGTATCAGTCAGCTTCTGTATTCTCTCTTCAGCCTTACGCTCTTCGTCTTCCGATATTTCCTTTTCTTTCAACAGGTCCTTGAAATCACTGTTTGCATCACGACGAATATTTCTGATGGCAACCCTGCCCTGTTCAGCCTCGTGTTTTACTACCTTGACCAGATCCCGGCGTCGTTCCTCAGTCAACGGAGGCATGGGTATCCTGATAACCGTGCCTGCGGTCGCCGGATTCAGCCCGAGATCTGAAGCCATAATTGCTTTTTCGACTTTCGCAACCATGTCTTTTTCCCAGGGCGTAACCACAAGTGTCCGGGAATCCTCGACAGTCACATTGGCAACCTGGTTAATCGGCGTGTTCGCTCCGTAATAATCAACATGTATCTGATCGAGCAGACTGGGGTGCGCCCGCCCTGTTCTGATTTTTGCGAATTCTGTATGCAGTGAATCGATACTTTTGCCCATACGGACTTCAGCATCCTTTATAATCTCATCAATCATGCTGTTTTCTCCAGTACAACAGTCGTACCAATACTCAGGTCGGTGATTGTTGCCGGCAATGCGCCTTCGTCATTAAGGTTGAATACGCGCAGCGGCAGGTTATTATCACGGCACATGACGATGGCCGTCATATCCATAACACCAAGATTTTTTTCTATCGCTTCGGAGTAAGTCAACGTTGTGTAGCGATTGGCGTCAGGATTCTTCGCCGGATCCGAATCAAAAACACCACCGACCTTGGTCGCTTTCATGATGACGTCCGCTTCGATCTCGATGGCACGCAAACATCCTGCGGTGTCAGTGGTAAAGAAGGGATTACCGGTACCAGCCGCAAATATAACTATTCTGCCTTTCTCCAGATGACGTATGGCACGTCGGCGCACATACTCCTCACAAACGCGGTTAATACGAATTGCCGACATCACGCGACTCTGTTTGCCGATCTTTTCCAGCGCGTCCTGCATAGCCAGCGAATTGATAACAGTTGCGAGCATGCCCATATGGTCACCGGTAACACGATCGATACCGGATTCCGCCAGTCCCTGACCTCTGAAAATATTGCCGCCTCCGATAACGAGAGCGACCTCAACACCCATGTCGGCGACCTGCGCTATTTCACGTGCCACACGTGACATCATGTTCGACTCTATGCCGAATTCCATGTTGCCCATGAGTGCTTCACCGCTGAGCTTCAGCAATACTCGCTTGTACGATGGTTTGAGTGTAGTCATTATTTTTATTATTCCATCCACAAAAAACCGGGAAAAAAAATCCCGGTTGATTGTTTAGTAGCTATTCATCTCAGGTCTTTTAACTGGCATTAACCTGCGCCATTACTTCGTCAGCGAAGTTTTCCTGTTTCTTCTCGATTCCTTCTCCGACCTCATAGCGCACGAACCCGGTAACCCTGGCGCCCATATCCTTCAGTAGTGCGCCGACTGTTTTGTCCGGATCCTTTACAAAGGGCTGACCAACAAGCGTGATCTCGGCAAGGTATTTCCGTATACGCCCTTCAACCATTTTTTCAATGATGTCCTGCGGTTTGCCGCTGTCCTGCGCCTGTGCGATAAGGATTTCGCGTTCCTTATCGAGCAGTTCGGCCGGCACCTGGTCCTCGGTAACACAAGTTGGCTTGCTCGCTGCTATATGCATGGCCACATCCTTGATCAGCTCTTCTTTGCCATTTTCCATTTCAAGCAAAACGCCGATGCGTGTGCCGTGCAGATAGCTGCCAAAGGAACCCGCGCCTGCATTCATGATCTCAAACCGGCGCACCTGGATATTTTCACCAATTTTGGAAACCATCGCCTTGCGCCTTTCTTCAACACTCTGTGAGCCGTCGATTGAAAGCTCGAGCAGTGCTTCGATTGATTCAGGCCTGTTTTCAAGCGCGGTTGCCGCAACTTCATTGACAAAGGCCATGAAATCATCGCCGCCAGATACGAAATCGGTTTCACAATTGACTTCAACGATAACCGCGGTTTTACCGTCATCACTGATATTGATTGCGATGCGGCCCTCAGCGGCAACACGGCCAGCCTTTTTATCGGCTTTAGCCAGGCCTGATTTGCGCATGTTTTCAATCGCGACATCAATATCGCCATCAGCTTCCTGCAGTGCCTTTTTACATTCCATCATGCCCGAGCCGGTCCGCTCGCGCAGCTCTTTTACCATTGCAGCTGTAATCTGCATGTTCTTACCTCTGTGTCTGTTCGTTTGTGCCCAAGCGTATTGGACTGTCACTCTACCAGTATCGATGGATCAAGCTTTTTTCTTGACCACTTTCTTCTTGGCAACTTTCTTTTTGGCTGCTTTTTTCTTGGCAACTTTCTTTTTAGCGGCTTTTTTCTTTGGTGCAGCAGCTTCCTTCGTGGCCTCTTCCACAGGCTCAGGCGCCTCTTCAACGACCGCTGCTTCCGCGGCCGCTTCGACTACGGCCTCGGCCTTTTCCTCCACTGGCTCTTCAGTTGCTTGTTTGATTGCAGCTTCGGCCTGTGGTTCGGATTTTACGTCGGCTTCGCTTTCTTCAGCCGGCGCTGCTTTTTCAGCTTTTTCAGCTTTTTCAGCTTTTGCTGCTTTCTTTACAGGCGCTTTCTTGACCGACACCTTCTTCTTGGGCGCAGGCTCTTCGATCTCTTCAGGCTGAATAACTGCAGATGCACGTCCCTCGATAATGGCATCGGCAATGCCCTGGGCGTAAAGCCGTATCGCCTTGATAGCATCATCGTTTCCGGGAACAACATAATCGATGCCATCGGGAGAGTTGTTGGTGTCGACAATACCGAACACCGGGATACCCAGTTTGTTGGCTTCATTGACCGCAATTTCCTCATGGCCAACATCAATCACAAACAGCGCGTCCGGCAGGCCCTTCATGTTTTTGATTCCACCCAGTACCTTTTCGAGCTTTTCCATTTCACGCTTCAGCCCGAGTGCTTCTTTCTTGGTCAGTCTCGCAAAACCACCACCGGTGGACATTTCTTCGAGATCCATCAGTCGTTGAATGGACTGGCGAATGGTTTTGTAATTGGTCAGCATGCCGCCGAGCCAGCGATGGTTTACGTAGGGCATCCCGCAACGCACAGCTTCTTCGAGTATGGTATTCCGGGCCGCACGCTTGGTACCCACGAACAGGACCGTACCACGACTGGATGCGATCTTGCCGATGGCATTTACTGCATCGTTATAGAGCGGCAGGGTTTTTTCAAGGTTGACGATGTGGATCTTGTTGCGGGCACCAAAAATGAATTCAGCCATTTTTGGATTCCAGAAACGGGTCTGGTGACCAAAGTGTACGCCTGCCTCAAGCATCAGGCGCATAGATACGTTAGACATAAATATCTCCTTTAGGGGTTAAGCCTCCACACACCCCATGCAATAACCGATTTTTTGTCGGCACCCGATTGCATGTGTCGGTGTATGTGCGAATTAAAATCCGATATAGTCGTCTTCCTGGCACCGCGTCAGATGCCTGAACAGACGCATATCGTGTGAATTGCGTTAAACGCGGCGGCTTTATACCATATCGGGCGTCAGGAAACAACGGGAAATTGCATAAAGCTATTTCGAGATATCTGTTTTATAATATTGATTTGTAAGGATATTATTCGTCGTGTCAGTGATAATTAAAACTGCGAAAGAAATTGAAAAAATGCGCGTGGCAGGTCGTCTCGCAGGTGAGGTCCTGCAAATGATACGTTCCCACGTAAAAGCCGGCGTCACCACCGGCGAACTGGATCGCATCTGTCACGACTACATCGTTAACACACAGAAAGCCATACCGGCACCACTGAACTACCACGGCTTTCCGAAATCAATCTGCACCTCGGTCAATCACCAGGTATGCCACGGCATACCCGGCGACAAAATTCTGAAGAATGGCGATATCGTTAACATCGATATCACCGTAATCAAGGATGAATTCCACGGTGATACCAGCAAGATGTTCATGATTGGTGAACCCAATATCCGCTCCTCCCGCGTCAGCAAGATTGCCCACGAGTGCCTGGTGATAGGTATCGAGCAGGTAAAACCCGGTACCCGACTTGGCGATATCGGCTACGCCATCCAGCAACATGCTGAATCCAGTCACTGCTCCGTGGTACGTGAATATTGCGGACACGGGATTGGCCGCGGCTTCCATGAGGAACCGCAGGTTCTGCACTATGGCAAGCCGGGTACCGGCATCCAGCTTGAAGCCGGAATGACTTTCACCATAGAACCCATGATCAATGCCGGCAAACGGCATGTGAAATTACTGAACGATAACTGGACGGTTGTGACAAAAGACCACAGCCCATCAGCCCAGTGGGAACATACCCTACTGGTCACTGATGACGGCTATGAAGTCCTGACCCAGTGCCCGGGTGACGAGATCTGACATGCATGCCATAAACGATGCCACGAGATGCGATATCAACAGCCTCTTTGATGAAGCAAAACTGAAGGCGGTACTGCAGTCCAGTCCTGAAGATGTGCTGGAAACACTGAAAGCATCCGTTACCGGCATCAATGAAGGATTGAAAACACATTATCAGAGCGGAGCACCGGTCGAGGAGATTGTCACAGGCCGTGCAGCACTGATCGACCGGCTGCTGATTATTCTGTTCAAACATTTTTTTTCAGCCTGCAAACAGGATATAGCACTTATCGCAGTTGGAGGTTATGGTCGCGGCGAATTACACCCGTCATCAGACATCGATCTGATGTTGTTGCTGCAGGACGAAGAAGACGAGCCGACGCAAGCTGCGATCGAGCAATTTATCATGCTGCTGTGGGACGGCCGTCTTGAAATCGGCCACAGCGTTCGCACACTGGATGAATGCGTTGAGGAAGCGACTAATGACATAACAGTTGCGACCAATATTATGGAATCACGCCTGCTGGCAGGCAACACGGCACTGTTCGAACAAATGCACCTGATGACCGGTCCCGAACAAATGTGGGACGATCAGTCGTTCTTTCAGGCCAAACTGACGGAACAGATTCAGCGCAACGGAAAATACAACGATACCGCCTACAACCTTGAACCCAATATCAAGGAGGGTCACGGAGGACTCAGGGACATACAGATGATTGGCTGGGTCGCAAAACGCCATTTTGGCGCATCCAGCCTGCGCGACCTGGTCGATCATGACTTCCTGCGTGAAGAAGAACTCAAGACCTTGCTTGAAGGGCAACGCTTGCTATGGCGCATCCGTTGCAGCCTGCATTACCTGACCGGCCGCAGGGAGGATCGTTTGCTGTTTGACTACCAGTATCAGCTCGCTATCGAGTTTGGCTACAAGGACAACAAGGAAGCGCCGAAAAGCAACGTTGCCATCGAGCAATTCATGCAGCAGTACTACCGCACTGTCATGGAGCTCGAGCGCCTGAATGAAATGCTTTTGCAACTGTTCCGCGAAGCCATTCTGTACAAGGACCAACCGGGCGAAATTGAAGTAATCAGCGAATCATTCCAGATCAAGCATGGATACATTGAAGTCACGCATGCGGATGTTTTCAAAAACAGGCCGACTACCCTGCTGGAACTGTTTCTGGTTAACGAGCAGCATCCTGAAATCCAGGGCGTTCGTGCTGAAACGATAAGACTGATTCGTGAAAACCGCCACCTGATTAATGATGAGTTCCGTCAATCCGGCGAAGCCAAACGGCTGTTCGTACATATCATTCGACAAAGCCGTGGCGTCACCCATGAATTCAGGCGCATGAATCGATATGGCATCCTTGCTGCCTACATACCCGCATTTGCCCAGATCGTAGGGCGTATGCAATATGACCTGTTTCATGCCTATACCGTGGACCAGCACACACTTTTCGTGTTGCGAAATATGCGCCGCCTGACGGTACCCGAATTCTGTCACGAGTTTCCGCTGGCCAGCGGTATATCGCATCACCTGAAGAAACCCGAATTGCTCTATCTGGCGGGCCTGTTCCACGATATCGCGAAAGGACGTGATGGCGATCACTCCGAGCTCGGCGCTGTGGACGCACTGGAATTCTGTCTCGATCATGGACTGAACCAGGAAGATGCCGATCTTGTCAGCTGGCTGGTTCGCAACCACCTGATCATGTCAATTACCGCTCAACGCAAGGATATCAGTGATCCGGAAATAATTGCGGAATTTACCGAGCAGGTGAACTCGCTCGAAAAACTTGATTATCTCTACCTGCTGACGATGTGCGATATTCGCGCTACCAATCCCAAGCAGTGGAACAGCTGGAAAGACAAGTTGCTGATCGAGCTGTACAACAAAACAGCGGAAGTTCTACAACAGGGGTTCGAAAACCAGGCGAACAAGCAGGACGAAATCGATCACAACCGCACCTACGCTTTCAGAAGCCTGTCCAAGGAAGGTTTTGGAACACTCGAGATCAATGCCATCTGGGACAATTTCACAGACGAATATTTTCTCAGGCACAAACCTGCAGAAATCGTCTGGCACACCCGGCTTATCATTCAGCATGCCAACAAGGAATCCCCGGTGGTCAAGGTCAGAACCGATCGGCGCACCGGCAGCATGGAGATTTTCGTCTTCAGCAAATCATTGAAATATCTCTTCGCGAGGATAGTCAGCGTGCTGGGCCAGTTAAATCTGAGCGTCGCAGATGCATTTATCATGCGCGGTATGCATGGTTGCCTGCTGGAGACCTACAAGGTCATATTCTCAGACGACATGGTTGAACATATCGAACACTATGCCCGGGAAGTGGTACCCCAGATCCTGGACAAGCTGGCGGACAAGGAGCTGAAGGATCTTGCCTCCATGGCGATTCCACGTGTACAGAAACACTTCCCGGTAGAAACAAAAATCAGTTTCACCCGGGTTGAAGACAGCGGTATCACGCGAATGCATATCGAGACGGCCGACAGACCAGGGCTGCTTTTTATTATTGCAAGAACCTTCATTCAATGTAACATTGGCATCCACAGCGCCAAAATCTCCACAGCAGGTGAAACCGCTATCGATTCGTTCGACATCACCCACTTCGACACCCGTACACAGTTGAGTGACGACATGCAGCAACAGCTTAAACAGGCGTTACTGGAACAACTTTAGATGACATCAACGCTTGAACTGACCAAACAGCTGATCAGTCGCCCTTCAGTCACCCCTGACGACCAGGAATGCCAGCAGCTGATTGCTCAACATCTCAGGGAACTTGGCTTTGAGATCGAACATCACCGTTTCGGTGATGTCGACAATTTATGGGCGCGGCGGGGTACCGCGCCACCCCTGTTTGTATTCGCCGGTCACACTGACGTTGTACCACCGGGGCCGGTTGAGCAATGGCAGCACGACCCTTTTACCCCGACGATATCCGGCACGACACTGTATGGCCGTGGCGCCGCGGACATGAAAGGCAGCATTGCAGCAATGATCAGCGCCTGCGAAAGATTCATTGGCGAATATCCCGATCACGACGGATCCATCGCATTTCTGATTACCAGTGATGAAGAAGGGCCTGCGGTTGACGGAACCGTGAAAATCATCGAACTGTTGCAGCAGCGCGATATAAGCATCGACTGGTGCCTCGTTGGCGAGCCGACCAGCACGAATACTGTTGGTGATGTGGTCAAAAACGGGCGCCGCGGATCACTCTCCGGCACATTGAAGATTATCGGTACACAGGGACACATTGCCTACCCTCACCTGGCCGACAACCCGATCCACCGGTTTGCCCCCGCGTTGAACGCCCTGGTTAACGAGCAATGGGATAGCGGCAACGAATTCTTTCCACCGACCAGTTTCCAGATCTCCAACATCAATGCCGGTACAGGTGCAAATAATGTCATTCCCGGTTCGGTCGAGTTACTGTTCAATCTGCGGTTTTCAACCGAAATTGCCGAAGACCAGATTCGACAACGCATCGAACGGATTCTCAACGAAAATCAACTCGAGTATGAATTGATCTGGGCATTATCCGGCAACCCCTTCCTGACACGCGGCGGCGCGTTGATCGATGCGACCAGGACAGCGATCAGGAATGTCTGTGATTTCGAAACCGAACTGTCTACCAGCGGTGGCACGTCTGACGGGCGTTTCATTGCCCCCACCGGCGCGCAGGTGATCGAACTGGGTCCGGTCAACGCAAGCATCCACAAAATCGATGAAAACGTCGATACCGAAGAACTGGAAAACCTCAGCAGGATCTACCAGGAGATACTCGTACAATTGTTCATCAAACAGGACCTGTAGCGGTCTCTTGAGCTACAATCGGGATAAATAACAATAATAAAAAAGGTGCTCCATGAATCTGGAAAAAGTTGTTTTCAGTTTCTTCATGATTCTCGCTCTGACCCTGAACTTTGGCTTTTTTGTCGGTGAAGTGGATGACCCGGCACATCATAATGTCTACGAACTTTATGCAGTACTGGTCGTCAACCTGATCGCCACCGTGATGAAATTCGGCGACCGGTCACAGCTTGGCGCAATGCTGCTGGCGACCAGCCTTGTTGCTGTCGTACAGTTGATTTCGGCTACGATCGTCTGGACCGTTGCCGTTCATGTACAGGATACAGGACTGACGCCTGCCGTCATGTCCACCATCGTATCCCTGAGCGGCGGAGCAATGCTTGCGAATATCATATCGGTCATCCTGTTGATGATCGAAGCGGCGATGCTGCGGCATTAAACGAGGCATTTTCAGCTCCAGGAATGAAGAGGTCTGACCAATGAACCTGGTTACCTCGATGATACTGCGGCGGATGCGAACGCCGTTCATACTGCTTATCGCTGTCTACAATTTCGCCATCCTGGGGATGATACTAATACCCGGCGTCGATGATCAGGGAAACCCCTGGCACATGAGCATTTTCCATGCGTTTTACTTCGTCAGCTTTACGGCAACGACGATCGGCTTCGGTGAAATTCCCTTTCCGCTGTCCGACGCGCAACGATTATGGGCGGTATTTTCAATCTATATACTGGTGATTGCCTGGCTGTATGCGATCGGCAAAATTCTTGCACTGGTTCAGGACCCGCACTTCAAGGCAGCTGTCACCAGATCCCGTTTCAAAAAGAACGTAAAAACGCTTCACGAACCTTTCTACCTGGTGTGCGGTCTCGGCGAGACCGGCCACGAGGTTGTGACTGCATTGACCGAGGAGCACTACCGTGCAGTGGTTATTGAGAAAAATCCAAACAACCTGAACGAAATCAGATTAAATGACATGCGGGAATATGTCCCCAACATCATTGGCGATGCCTCGGACGCACATCAGCTTGAAGACGCCGGCATCCGACACCCGAAATGCAATGGCGTCATCGCTGTTACCGCATCGGATGATACCAACCTGAAGATCGCCATTACCAGCAAACTGCTCCATCCCGGCGTCAAGGTGGTTTGCCGTTCTGAATTGAAAGAATATGAAGAAAACATGCTGTCATTCGGCACCGATAACGTGGTTAACCCGTTTGAGACCTTTGCGACCATATTCCAGATGGTCATGCACTCGCCATCGCTCTACCTGATAAACGACTGGCTGACGGGAGCTCCCTATACAAAACTCAGCGACCCGATTTACTTCAGATATGGTCACTGGATACTTTGCGGTTACGGGCGGTTTGGCAAGCAGCTCTACCAGTTGCTGATCGATCAGGATATCCATGTCACAGTTATTGATCCATCGATGGAAGTCCGTGATGAATTCGAGCACCACCATGTTGAGCACAAGAATAACTTCATCGTCGGTACCGGGATCGACGAAAAGACGCTCAAAAAAGCCGGGATCGAAAGCTCCGCAGGCATCATCGCAGGTTCTGATAATGACTCAAACAACCTCTCAATCATCATGACCGCTCGCGCAATAAATCCCGATGTATTCGTGGTGGCACGGCAGAACATTTATAACAACCATGATCTCTATTCTGCTACGAAAGCCAACCTGATCATGCGTCCGAGAGAAATCACCGCACGCAAGATCCGCGCCGTTTTCCTCAACCCCTTACTGGTTGATTATCTTGAAATCGCCAAGCACTACGATGAGGAATGGGCGAATATCGCTATCAGCAGGATGAGCGGTGTCATTGGCAGTCATAATCCCCACATATGGACGGTAGAAATCAACAAGAGCCAGTCGCCCGCGGTCAGCAACGCCCTCAAACTTGGTCGAAAAGTTTTTCTCGGTCATATCACCCAGGACCCGGCCTCCAGGTATCTCAAACTCCGCTGCGTGCCGTTAATGCATGTTCGCGGCGAAGAGAAAACCATGATGCCCGAGGATGACACCGAGATACAACCGGGTGACAAAATTCTGTTCTGCGGAACCCGCGAAGTCAAAAACAGCATGGACTGGACCCTGAAAGTCATGAGCAGCCTGAATTACGTAATGACATTCAAGAATGAACCCGAGTCGTTCGCGTGGCGGATCCTGCACCGCTACCTGCACAAGACCGAACGCCGCAAGGTACCGCGTTAGCCCATCATCCGGCCCTCAAACTGCGCAAGCCTCGGTTTGGCTGATATAATATGCGCTGATCCATACGCCCCGGTAGCTCAGCTGGATAGAGCAGCCGCCTCCTAAGCGGCAGGTCGGACGTTCAAATCGTCTCCGGGGCGCCATATTCCTGCTCTGCACCTGTCCAACAGCAGATGATGACCTTTTATGCGCGAAACCGTAGAATACGGTCAGATTCGCCCCCGACAGCCAAGGGGGTCCAATAACAACAAACCAAAGGCCGTCATTATGTCTACTGTCAAGCTGGCAACATCGAAAGGTGACATTGTCATCGAACTGAATCAGGAAAAAGCACCGCTCACCGTCGAGAACTTCCTTAACTATGTGCGTGATGGCTTCTACGACGGAACCATTTTTCACCGTGTGATACCTAACTTCATGATTCAGGGCGGCGGATTCAACGACCAGATGATGCAGAAAATGACCAGGGATCCGATCAAAAATGAGGCGGATAACGGCCTCGCTAACGACCGCGGCACAATCGCCATGGCCCGCACGCCGGATCCGGATTCGGCTACGGCCCAGTTTTTTATCAATCACAAGGACAACGCTTTCCTGAACTACACCGCTCCTAGCGCCCAGGGCTGGGGTTACTGCGTGTTCGGCAAAGTGACCGACGGCATGGACATCGTCGATGAAATCGCCAAGGTCAAAACAACCAATCGCGGCGGCCACAGCGATGTTCCCGAGGACGTTATCCTGATTACTTCAGCAACTGAAATCTGATTAATGTCGGGCAAAAGTCTGTTTATATCAGACTTGCATCTTGCACCGGAGCGTCCCGGCATCATCAGACTTTTTGAGAAATTTGTTGACGAGGTCGCTATCCACGCCGGAACGCTATATATCCTCGGCGATTTTCTCGAATACTGGATAGGTGATGATGACAAGGCGGCCGGACTGGACCCTGTTTTCGCCGCACTTTCAAGACTCCATCAGGCCGGCACAGAAATAAAACTGATGCATGGCAACCGGGATTTCCTTGTTGGCAGAAAATCCGCCCGACGTTACCACTTTGACATCATTGATGACCCTTCGCTGATCGACATTAACCGGCAGCAGGTCTTGCTGATGCACGGTGACCTTTTATGCACCGATGATATTCCCTACCAGAACTTCCGACGCAAGGTGCGCAGCAGGACCGTGCAGGGCATTTTCCTGACCCTGCCGCTGTTCGTGCGCGAGCGCATTGCCAGGTCACTGCGCAATACCAGTGAAAAAGCCACGGCCTACAAGTCAGAAGACATCATGGACGTCAATCAGCAAACCGTCGAGGATACGATGAAGACCCAAAACGCCGATGTGTTGATACATGGCCACACTCACAGGCCCGGTATCCACGAATTCGAGCTTGACGGCAAGACGGTGAAAAGGATTGTACTCGGTGACTGGTATGAAGACGGTAATTACCTTCGCATTAATGATAATAACGAGTTCGAACTGGTGAGGTTCAGTTAGGGATTCATTTTTAATCGCCATCGCCTTTAAGCGAATACTGCCGGTAGTCAGGCGGTATATCGAAAATCGACACGTCCACGCTGGTGTTCTCGAAATTAACCAGCTGGCGCACGCGCTGATTGCTGTGCCACTCCTGTATCGGCAGCCCTTTCTGGTAATAATCGCCTTTATTGTAGATCTGATCGACGAGATAACAGGGTGTACGAAATTCCTCGGGCGTATTCTCCAGCGTGCTGGAGTGCAGACCCGACATTATCGTCTGGAAAGCCTGGAGTGATTTCGCCGCCTCCGGCAACAGACCCGGCACCAGTTGAATGTCCATACAGGTTTCGCTGCTACCATCGGTCACGGCCCTGACGCGATAGTTATGCACCTTCTTGCCCGATATAGGCGGCACATCGTCGAGCGCCTGGAATTCGACAACAAGCTCAAAATCCGGATCGAAGGACTTATCGGGATATTTCGGGACAACAAGGATCGACTTGTTATAATGGCTGACGCTATATACCTTGCTTTTATCACGATCAAAAACTATATAGCCACTGCTGTCAGAGTCATCGTCAACCCGTATAAAATCATCGGAAACCGTATAGACAACCTCGTACGGCTCGACATCCTGCTCTATCTCCTGGTATCTGAGTTTGACCGCTTCAACCTGATTTGCAGCGCCGGCCTGTGTTGCGAACAACACCAGCAAAGCACATGGTACAAAACCCGCTTGTAATCGTCTGTCCATCAAGCCATCGCCTCCTTTTGTACGCTCATCTCCAGGAGCTGCTGGATCTCATCTTCGGTAAACCCTGCCTGCAGCCTCGAATCCTCGTCGAACGGCCCCTGAATCACGCCCTTCATATGCTCGTTCAGCAGTCGCGTGAAAACATCTCGCGGTGACAATGCCCGCTGCTGGCAGACGTAATTAAACCAGCGGGTCCCGATCAGTACATGCCCGATCTCCTCCCGGTGGATGACTTTCAGGATGTCGACGAGTGCCTGCTCCCCGACCGTTTCCAGCCTGGCAATCATCCCCGGCGTTACATCCAGGCCTCTGGCCTCGAGTACACGAGGAACCAGCGCCATTCGAACCATGACATCGTGATCCGTCTTGACGGCCATTTCCCACAGGCCGTTGTGCGCATCGTAGTCGCCATACGAGGCGCCGTTGTCATCAAGGTATGTCGCCAGCATCAGAAAATGGCTTGACTCCTCTGCAGCGACACGCAACCAGTCGCTATAAAACTGTTCAGGCATGCCGCGAAATCGGTAGACAGCGTCCAGTGCGAGATTGATCGCGTTGAATTCGATATGCGTGATCGCGTGCGCCAGTTTCAGCAGCCCCTGCCTTGAATTAAATCCCCTCTTGGGTACTTTTCTCGGGCTTACCAGGCGCGGACGCTCGGGCCGGCCTGGATTTGGTATTGATACAGGTGCGGCGGACGAATTCCTGTCCAGTGCTTTCGCCAGCCAGCGCTGATACAACGCGCTGGCTGATGCAGCTTTTTCGAACGGCTGATCGATTTCAATACATCTCAGCGCCTGGTCGAACAGATTGTTATCTGACTTTGGCATAAACCCGAATTCTATCAGAGAAAAAGAAGCCCGCTTAGCGGGCTTCCGATTGCTTGCAGCTTGCTGAAGGGAAAGTTATTCCAGCGTAAGCTTTGGTTTGTTTTTGTCAATCGTCGCCATACCGATGCCCTTAACATTGGCAAGATCTTCTATTTGCCTGTAGGGTCCGTATTTCTCGCGGTAGGCAATTATCGCCTCGGCCTTGCTCTGCCCGATACCGGACAGTTCACTGGCCAGGGTCTCGGCATCCGCGGTATTGATATTGACCTGTGCCGCATGGATCAATGCCGAAACTGAGAATAAAACAATAAAGATGACTGATTTTAGTGTTTTCATATCGCGTCCTTGTGTTGTGTTGAATGGAACGCGTAGCATATGAAAACGCCGGATCGATCACAATCGGGATAATTCTGAATTTATTGTCAGTAATTTCTGAACAGGGTCATCCGCCTGTGTGATCGGCCGACCAATCACCAGGTAGTCCGAGCCCTGTTTGACCGCATCCACCGGCGAAACAATTCGCTTCTGGTCATCAGCGTGATCGGTCGGCAACCTGATACCCGGCGTGACCAGAACAAAATCGCTGCCCAGCGATGACTTGAGCACACCCGCTTCCTGCGCGGAGCAGACCACGCCATCCAGCCCCTGGTCCCTGGCGAGCAAGGCCAGCCGTTCGACCATCTGTTGAGCGCTGTGATCAATCCCGACCGCTTGCAGGTCTTCTTCGCTGCTGCTGGTCAGAACAGTAACCGCAATCAGCATCGGCGAATCGTTATCCGACAAGGCCGCACGTGCAGCCGCCATCATCGCGGGCCCGCCCAGCGCATGGACGTTCAGCATCCACACACCCAGGTCGGCGGCCGCCTTACAGGCTTTCGCCACAGTGTTGGGTATATCATGGTATTTAAGGTCGAGAAAAACATCGTAGCCCTGTACGACGAGTTTTCTGACCAGCTCAGGGCCGCTGCGCGTAAACAGCTCCTTGCCGATCTTGAGACGACATAATTCGGGGTTGACGCGGTCAACCAGTTCCATGGCACTGGACTCATCGGCAAAATCGAGCGCAACGATGATCCTCGATGCCGACATCAGCAGGCGGGCTCGCAGGCAAAGGGTTTGACCGAGCCCCAGTTATGACAGCTCGGACACAACCAGTACAGCGTGTTGGTTTTGAAGCCACACTGCTTGCACTGGAAGGCGGACTGCTCGTCTTTCATCACATCGACCGCAGACTTGAGTCCGCTGATCATCATGCGCAGGTCCTCGTCGCCATTCGTCGCGTTAAAACTGAGCAACTGGTTCATTCCGTCAAGGGTGGGATTCTTTTTCAGTTTTTCGGTGACATAGTCAAGCGCTGCCTGTTGACCCTTATAGCGTTCCAGCACTTTCGCGTGCGACTCGAGCAGAGGCAGACTAACATGCCTCTGCTCGAGCTGGGCAAGATAGTCCATCAACGCTTCCGATTCATCCTCTTGGTGATGACATTCAACAAGCTTGTCCATCACCATCGGCAGGAACTCGGCATCCTGTTTTTCGATTTGCTGCAACAGCGTTTTCGCTTTCTGGTAATCGCCCGAAGCCATGGCCATGTCAGCCAGAATGATCGTCGCCCTGACCGATGCGGTATCGTAGCGTAATGCCTGTTGTGCATAGTGCTCGCCCTGGCTGATATCACCCTTGGCCCTGGCGATATCGGCCAGTTCACAGTAGTACTGTGAAATCATCGGCCCGACCCTGCGCGGATTTTCGCTGAACAGATTTTCGGCCGCATCGATCGCCTTGTGCCAGTCCTTCTCCTGCTGGTAGATCAATATCAGGTTCTGCAGAGCCTTTTCCGACCTGGGGTCATGTATCAATACTTCCTTGAACAGACCTTCAGCACGGTCGAACCAGCCGGCACCCAGATAATCGTAGCCGAGCTCGAGCAATACCCGGTTGCGGTGTCGCTCCGGCAGCGAGGGTCGTGCAATCAGCCCCTGGTGTATCTTGATGGCCTTGTCGATTTCGCCGTTCTTGCGGAATATCTTGCCCAGTGCGAAGTGTGTATCGATGGTTTCCCAGTCTGTCTCGACCAGCTTGACGAAGATATCCAGCGCCTTTCCCTGCTCATCATTGAGCAGATAGTTCAGACCCTTGAAATACTCGCTGGAGAAATGACTTTTCTGGCCGGATCCACTGTCGCTTCGCCTGAATACCATATAGGACAGTATGGCTATAACAGGCAACGCCAACAGGAGCCAGCCGGGAAGTTCAGAAAAATCAACCATGGAAATTCGATATTTCCCTGTTAATCATTGAAGTGTAAGACAGCAACCGGATCATCCTGGTTCCGGTTGCTGCGAATTGCGACGATGAGAAAGGATTAAGCCTGCGTTTCCTTCTTCATCGAGTCATTAACCCGTTCCCTGAGCTCCTTGCCGGGCTTGAAGTGTGGAACGTGCTTGCCCGGGAGGGAAACAGAGTCCCCGGTTTTCGGATTACGACCGGCCCTAGGTGGGCGGTAATGCAGGGAGAAACTGCCAAAGCCGCGTATCTCGATGCGCTCGCCATTGGATAATGAATTACTCATCTGTTCGAGTAAACTTTTAACAGCGAGCTCGACATCCTTATAGGCGAGATGACTCTGCTTACGCGCGATTCTCTCGATCAATTCCGATTTCATCATTGATCTTGCGTTCGTCTCTTCTGACATCTGAAACCGTCCCCTGTAGTTGGTTAATAACTATACCCGCTGCGGCGTTAGTCGTTGGAATCCATCTGTTCCTTCAACAAATCGCCTAATTTGGTCGAAGCAGACTGTTGTGAGCTGGCGTAATCCTTCATTGCTTCAGCTTCTTCATCATAGTCCTTCGCCTTGATGGAAAGATTGATTGCACGGCTCTTACGATCAATACCAATCAGTTTAGCCTCAACCTCATCACCAACTTTCAATACAGTGGATGCATCTTCAACACGATCACGTGAAAGCTCCGATGCGCGCAATGTGCCCTCAACGCCTTCACCCAGATCAACAACCGCGGCTTTCGCGTCGACTGATATCACCGTACCCTTGACCAGAGATCCTTTCTTGTTGGCACCCATAAATGAAGTGACAGGATCCTGCTCCATTTGCTTGATACCCAGTGAAATACGCTCGCGTTCCGGGTCAATAGAAAGCACGACAGCCTCTATGGTATCGCCTTTCTTGTAGTTGCGAATCGCGTCTTCCCCGGAAACATCCCAGGAAATGTCGGACATGTGTACCAGCCCGTCGATATCACCGTCGAGACCGACAAAGATACCGAAGTCGGTAATCGATTTGATATTGCCGGAAACCTTGTCGCCCTTGTTGTGGGTAGCGGAAAACTCATCCCATGGATTGGGCTGACACTGCTTCATACCCAGCGAAATGCGACGGCGTTCTTCGTCGATGTCAAGTATCATGACTTCGACTTCGTCGCCAAGCGCGACGATGCTGGCAGGATTGATATTCTTGTTGGTCCAGTCCATTTCCGATACATGGACAAGACCTTCAACACCATCTTCGATTTCGACAAAGCAACCATAATCTGTAATGTTGCTGATCTTGCCGTGCAGCCTTGATCCTTCAGGATAGCGGCGTGCAATTTCTGCCCATGGATCATCACCAAGCTGTTTCAGGCCCAGCGATACACGGTTGCGTTCCTTGTCGAACTTGAGAACCATCACTGATATCTCGTCACCGACATTTACCACCTCGGAAGGATGACGTACACGTTTCCACGCCATATCGGTGATATGCAACAAACCGTCGACACCACCAAGATCGAGGAATGCACCGTAGTCGGTCAGGTTCTTGACAACCCCCTTGATTGGCTTGCCTTCTTCGATCGTATCGAGCAGTGCTTCGCGCTCGGCGCTGTATTCCGACTCGACAACAGCACGACGTGACACCACAACATTGTTGCGCTTCTGGTCGAGTTTGATGACCTTGAATTCCAGTTCCTTGCCTTCGAGATAGGAAGTATCCCTGACAGGACGCACGTCAACCAGAGAACCCGGCAGGAATGCGCGGATATCACCCAGCTCGACGGTGAAGCCACCTTTGACCTTGCCGGTGATAACACCGGTAATGATTTCTTCTGTTTCGTAGGATGACTCCAGCGATTTCCAGGCTTTCGCACGCTTGGCTTTTTCGCGTGACAGCCGGGTTTCCCCAAAACCGTCTTCGACGGCCTCGAGCACAACCTCGACATCATCACCAATGGCAACCTCGAGGTCACCACTGAGATTTTTAAACTGTTCTTCCGGTATGACACCTTCAGATTTCAAACCGGCTGAAACGATAACGTAACCATCACGCACATCGGTGACGGTACCAATGACAACCTGACCGGCGGTCATTTCGGTTTGATTTAAACTTTCTTCAAATAATTGGGCAAAACTTTCTGACATGATTTAAGTAGTTGATAAATGTGCGTATTACAGCAATGGCGATGGCCGTCATACACGGGTTAAATGTTAAACAAACAGCCTGAACGTGTTCAGGCCACGCTACTGCCGAAGCGCTGGCTCGCCAATTGCATTACCTGTTCGACAACCTGTTCGATGCTCATCTCTGTCGTATCCAGCAGAATTGCATCAGCAGCAGCTTTCAGGGGTGCAGCCGAGCGTTCGCAGTCTCGTTTATCGCGAGCTTTCAGCTCGGCGACAAGCTCAGGGAGATTAGCATCTATTCCCTTTTCTTTCAACTGCTTATAACGCCTTTTAGCGCGTTCTTCAGGACTCGCGGTGAGAAAGATTTTCAACTGCGCCTGCGGAAAAACGACCGTTCCCATGTCCCTGCCGTCCGCCAGCAGACCGGGCGCAACCGCAAAAGCACGCTGCCGCTCCAGCAGCGCCTGCCGCACCCCGGCGATCGCAGCAATCTCTGAAGCACGCGATCCGACCGCCTCGGCCCTGATCGCATCGGTGACCTCCCTGCCATCCAGCAGCACCTGCAGCTGGCCCTTGACCGGCACGTATTCAATATCCATTTTCTTTGCTATTTCAATGAGTTGCGGCTCCTTGCGCACATCCTTTCGAAGTGCTTCCAGCGCCGTCAGGCGATACAGCGAACCGCTGTCGAGCATGTGCCAGCCGAGCTTGTTTGCCAGCAGAAGGCACACCGTACCCTTGCCTGCCCCTCCTGGCCCATCCAGCGTTATCACGGGAACCGATGCGCTCATGGCTTTTCGTCAGGCGTCTGACCGGATCGCCAGACCGGCCGCCGAGGCCAGTGCGACAAAATCCGGAAACGAGGTATTCACGTTTTCGCAGTCTTCGATGATTACCTGCCCGCCG
>CP070838.1:2160084-2188371 GCA_020341835.1 Thiotrichales bacterium
CAGCGACGTCGCGTGCGTCATAGGCGATCTGGGTTTCAGCAACCAGCATGTTTTCCGGTTTCTGCCACAGGTCAATCTTGGTCATTTTGCCGTCACGGCCCATGGTGTACCAGAAGCGGCCCTCGTCCTTGGCCTTGCTGACCTTGGAATGTTCGAGCCCCTTGATCACGTGTACCGCATAACCGGTGTCGATGTGAGCGATAACTTCTTTCTTGTCACCGTCGATGATGGCGACCTTGCCGACGTCACGTTCGATGACGACGAAGAAGTTCTTCCAGTTGCGACCGTGCAGCGGTTTGGCCGGATAGTCTTTCAGCGCCACGTGCTGCTTGGTGCGTTCTTTCATCAATGAAAGCGGCATTTCCGGTGGAATTGGGGGTTCCATCTGGATGTAGCGGGCCAGCAGGTTTATTTCCTTATCGGTGAAGATGTCATCAAAGTTGTTCATGCCACCTTCGGTCCCGATTCTGATAATCTTCTCCAGACGCTTGGTACCCAGTTTGAGTGTACCCTTTTGCTTCTTCGCTGGGTTACCTTTGGGTTCGAGGCTCTTGCCAGTGGCGCCCTTGCGCAAAACACCATGACAACCGGCGCAACGCTGGAAGTACATGCTTTTTGCTTGCTCAAACTCGGCTTCGTTCAACGGCTCGAACGCCTCTTTCTTTTTGGCAAACGCGACGCCCGAGGACGCTGCCATGCCTACGCAGACCGCGAGTAACGCCGCCCCGTATTTTGTCGTATGTTTTACGCTCATTAATTTAAACTCCTACTTGGTTTGCTGATGATAGTTGTTTGAGAAAGATTTCGTTATGGGTTGATTTATAAATTCACAGACGCGACGATATTATCAATTGCCGTCTGGGTCTTTGATTTACATCAAATTAAGCGCATATAGGAATGACTCGCATCAACAATAGAAGAGGGCGCTAAGGCTGGTATATCAGCATAAACTGATGCCGCTGAGCCGCGAGACGCAAAATGCGATTTCATGAATAATGCCAAAACTTGATCTAGGACATGAAATCAGGGTTTCTTTCGCGAGATCTCCGTTGCTCTGGATCGAGCCCGTTCACGCTGCGCGCCATCAATCAGCAGCGGGGAAGCCTGGAATGCATGCGCCGTCGCTGGGCATAGCCCTTTGGCCGGTTCGAATGTCCGTCGTGCAACGCGCTCATTCAGTGCGGGGGCACTGTTACTGAGTGGTTCTATTTATCGCAATAATCGCGGCGGGCGCCGCCACCAGTATCAACGCCAACGGAATCACGTAGATCAATCCGTCGCTATAGTCGACATAATCGACAAATCTTTGATCAATAAGCAACCAGGTATGTGCAAAGACGATGACCAGTCCGGTGATGGTCACGACCGGGGTACGCAACAGCGGCACGGCTATCGAGTAAACCATATACGGTAGCATGCCGGTGATGAAGACCAGGGGCAGTAGCCGGTACCCAGCATCAAAGTGAGGAACCAGGGCAGCGGCCAGTGACAGTATCGTGCCAACAAGAATGACCGTATAACCGGGTGTGTTTGAGCGTATTTGTTCCTGCATGGCGCCACCTCCGCTTCGGCAGGGTGCCTGGACCAGGTGTCAAGACCGGATTTAGCTCGATCGAACCTTGACACCCTTTAAATACTACTCCTGGTCAGTCCGCAAGTATCCAGAATAAATACAGTGGCATTGGTCGGCGATCAGGTTCAAGGCGCCGTGATTTTGCCAGTGCAGGGGTGGTGGCGTGCTTCGATGGAGACCGTCGGTTGAACGAGCGCGCCTGGATGGTGGTGTAAGCGTCTTCTGTCAGGGCATCAACGCATCGCGCAGATCGTAAACAATACGGTGTGTATTGTGGCAGCGGGCACACACGCTGACGGCGATTTCGCCCATGAGCTTCTGGCTGTCTTTGACCCGCCCGGCGCTGATGTTGGTCTGCAGGTCCTCGAGGTGTTGCCGGGTGTCTGTCCCGAGAATGCGTTCACGCGGGTAGTCATCATCTTCATGGCAATGGTTGCAACTGTCGCCAAGATTCTTCAACTGGCCGGCGAGTCTCTGGCCGGCTTGCAGCGCCTTGGCTTTGCGACCGTCGTCCAGTGCAATCAGGATCTGGTTGACCGATTTCGACAGGTCGTCCATATTGTCTTCGAAATCCTGTTCACCACCATCGAGGGTTTTAACACTGATATCGTCGTAGTGTGGTGAACGGTAGATGGCGGTTACCAGTGGCTGGTAATCGATGTGGCAGTCATCACAGGTGCGCTGGATCATTTCGAGTGTTTTGCCGACGCGATGGCTATCACCTTTCCTGGCAAACATCTCGAGTTCTGGCAGCAGCCGGGGTTTGATCGCTTTTTCCCATTCGGGGACCATTTCGGCGATCTTGTTGTAGTCCTTGTCCAGACGCTCGATCCATTTGGCCATGCTGGCCGGATCATTCTGTTCGGCGTATTCACCGATTGCCTGCATCTCGCGTCGAAGGCGGAACATCGTATGCAGCCAGACCTGGCGTTTGTTTGCCGGTTTGTACCACTTTTCCAGCGAGGCCGGTGGCGTGTCCAGACTGACCGGCGAATCCGAACCAGCAGACGTGTGAGGCAGTACCAGAGCGAAAGGCAATATAAACAGGGTGCGGATGAATTTCATGATCATTACGTGAAATAAATAACTAGCGGTTGCGGCATTATAAGGCAATCGGTTCATGGTTCGCTCGAATGGCTTTATCTACTAGCGCGAGCGACAGGCTTGCTTGTTCTTCTCGGTGAGTTTATGGTGGTGTTATGTGTAGCTGAAGCTTTCACCGTTTACGAAATAGATTGCCGCGCTTGTGGGAATAAATTCCGGATTCGCGGCCACATAGAATAAATCAGGGCCTTGCCATGGATCTGTTCGAACTGCCTTTTGCAAAGATCATCATACTGCGTGATGATCTCGCAGAGGTGATGATCAACGATGGTGTCCAGATGAATATGGCGATGGTCGAACAATATCACGATTTTCTGTTGTCGCATTTGCAGGCACCGTTTTCACTGCTGATCAACAAAGTTAATTCCTACAGCTACGATTTCGATGCCCAGGAACATCTCGCCACGCTGGATGAAATCAACGCAATGGCTGTCGTCGTCTATAACCGCGTCTCCAAGATCACCACAGAGACGCTGGCTTCATTTCCTCGGGATGTAGAATGGAATCTGGAAATATTTCCCGACCGGGAAGAGGCGCTGGCCTGGTTGATGAAGCAGCAGGCCGTGGCCGATCGAGTATAAGGCCCCGTCAGCCCTATTTGAAAGAAATCTGAAATCCACTTCGACCAACCGGTTTTCTGTCTACAAAGCCTGCTAACATCGGGCAACCCATGGGATCGCGCATTGGCAGTGTGGCCGTTGTGGTTATATTATTGGCGGCTGTTGAAAGCGCGTCGTTCTGCCCCGTGCACTAATAGATTGAAGAGGGCTTGTTTGAAAAACTGGTTAAAGGAGCCATTGCTCCATTTTCTACTTATCGGTGCAGCCCTGTTTGCGCTGTTCTACCAGGTCGCCGACCCCGAAGAAGTTCTGGATAATCGTATCATCATTTCCGAAACGGATATCGATCGCATGATCACGCTGTTCGAGCGCAAGATGCAGCGCCTGCCAACACAACAGGAGCTGAACGGTCTTGTCGACGCGCAGATACGCGAGGAAATCCTCTATCGCGAAGCACTGGCGATGGGGCTGGACCAGGACGATACCATTGTTCGCCGGCGTATGGCGCAGAAGGTGGAGTTCATGTTCAATGATCTGGTCGATATCTCGGAGCCCACCGAGGAAGAATTGCAGCGCTTTCTTACTGAGAACCCGGACAGGTTCACTGAAGCGGCGCGCACTTCGTTCGTTCATGTTTACCTGAATGCGGACAGGCGCGGTCAGGATGTGGAAGCCGACGCGCAGCAACTGCTGCAGGGTTTGGGCTCTGAACAGGGGCCGGCCGTTTCCGCCGATACGGGTGATCCGTTCATGTTCGGTTATGAATTTGAAGACCAGAGTGATCACCAGGTGTCTCGCATGTTCGGTTCCGAATTCGTAGATTCCCTGAACCAGTTGATTCCGGGCCGCTGGCAGGGGCCGGTTGTTTCCGGCTATGGACTTCATCTGGTCTATATAAAACAGCGCAGCGAGTCATGGCTGCCGCCGCTGGCAGAAATACGCGATTCTGTGATGTACGAGTTTCTGGCAGAGCGCAGGCAGCAGGCCAACCAGGCATTCTATGAAACCCTGCGCGAGCGCTACGAAGTGATCGTTGAGCAGGCAGGGCTGCAGCAAAATATGGCGGGCATCGATTCGAGACAATGATACGAACGTGCTTTTTCATCGTCTTGTATGTATTGCAGGCAGGGCAGGCCTGGGCACACGAAATGCGGCCCGGTTATCTGGAAATCACCGAAGTGACGCCGACCAACTACAGCGTGCTGTGGAAGGTGCCGATGCGCGGCGACATGCGTTTGCAGCTCGACCCGCAGTTTCCCGAGAGCTGCAGTGTCGCGTTACCTCCCTCTGCGCGCAGTGCCGGTGGCGCCCTGATCACCAGCTGGGCGGTGAACTGTGAACAGGGACTGACAGACCAGCGCATTACCATCAAGGGACTGGAAAATACGCTGACCGATGTGCTCGCGCGTGTTCAGCATCTCGATGGCACGGTCCAGACCACGCGGGTCACACCGGGGGAGCCGGCATTTGTTGTGTCCGCGTCACCTGGCGGACTTGAACTGGCAGCGACCTATCTTTGGCTGGGTGTCGAGCATATCCTGCTCGGCGTCGACCATCTGTTGTTTGTGTTTGCACTGCTTGTCATTGTTGATGGTGTGCGCCGACTGGTGTGGACGGTGACCGCGTTCACGCTAGCACACAGCTTTACGCTGGCAGCCGCGACACTGGGCTATGTGCATGTGCCGCAACAACCGGTGGAGGCGATCATCGCGCTGAGTATTCTGTTTCTTGCAACGGAGATCGTGCACAGTCGGCGAGGACGGCCCGGCTATGTAGAACGCTGGCCCTGGGTGGTTGCGTTTATTTTCGGGCTGCTGCACGGCTTCGGTTTCGCCGGCGCACTGGCTGAAGTCGGGCTGCCGGAACACGCGATACCGTTTGCGCTGGTGTTCTTCAATATCGGTGTCGAGCTGGGTCAGCTCGCATTCATAGCTGCCGTACTGGTATCGGGCTGGTTAATTCACCGGATCAAGGCGTTCCCGTTAAGGCCGGCAGAGATAATGACCAGCTATGTGATCGGTGGAATTGCGGCCTACTGGACTATCGACAGAGTCTTCAGCTTCTGGGCATAGCCCACGGCCTGTTCACCAGGCAGGCGGCGATACGATAGGGCATCGGCACATGACCATACCCCTGATGAGTATTAACCAAGGAGAAAACATGGCTGATATATCTGAAAACACAATGCCTCCAGCTCAGGGTTGGCGACTCAAGCTCGGTATCACCCTGTTTGGTCTCAGTATAGCCGCGCCGGTAATCGGTGTGCCGGTCATAACCATGCTGGGACTGGACACCGCGATTACCGCTACGATCACCGGCATCATGCTGGTCAGTGCGGAAGTACTGGGCGTCGTCGCAGTCGCTGTGATGGGCAAGAGCGGTTATGCTTTCATCAAGCAACGCGTTTTCGGCCTGCTAAGGCAATACGGTCCACCGTCGGAAGTCAGCCGTCCGCGTTATCTGCTCGGCCTGGTGATGTTCTCGTGTCCGATTGTGTTCGGTTGGGTTGCACCCTATGCATCCGGCATGATTCCCGCTTATGACGATAACCAGACAGCTTTTGCCATCATTGGTGATGTGATACTGCTGTCCAGTCTGTTCGTCCTTGGCGGTGATTTCTGGGACAAGCTGCGCGCATTGTTCTTTCATCGGGCCAGGGCAGTCTATTCACCGGCCAGTGGATGAATACCCCGGGCTGGCTCAACGGCTGGTCGGCGGATAGAAAGGCTGCGAGCAGTCGTGACCTTGTGCGAGCGGGTGGGGTGATCGTGATCTGACACCCGTTTTCGAATCAGCTTGATCATCATAAACGACAGGCGTTGCCATGCGTATAAGCAACCATCGAACAGCGGTGCCTCTTGCGCGTTGGTTTGATACTACTGAAAGCGGCAGCCTTGCTGTTTGGTGCCGCCAGGCTCGCAGGGCAGATGCGTTGATGTGTTCTGTAATCCGGCGTCTGATGTCGTAAGCGGATTTTCATCGATAATCTGTAACAGGGCCGCGTCCATTTGCGATGGCTTTAATCGAGGCTGATGCTGCTGATTGAGGCTTTCCAGTCTTTGATTTCCACTCGTGCAATTTTTTGATTCTTTTGTTTTTTTGTTCGTGAGCTGTTATATATAAAAGAGCGCTTGCACTCTATTGTCACGACGGCATAACAATAAAAATAAGCGGGGTCGGGGTAATGTCCTTGAAATCGATGTTGGTAGCTGTATGCGTATTTCCCTGTGTGTTCAGTTCCATTGAGTGCGATGCGTCATCATTTCTGTTTGATACGGCTGCGCCACCCGGTGATTCCAGCGGCTTCAGAATAAGAGATGATTTCTGGATATTTCACCGATTCGAAGTCACCGCACCTACCCAGGTTACCAGCCTGGGCGGTGATTTTACCAATTTTACCAATGCGGATATCGATGTGTTTGGCGCAATTGTTCAGTTGTTGAGTGAAATCGATACGCCGAAATCCATCAACCTGACAACATCGGATGTGCTTGCAACAACGCTGGTTACGGTTGGGACGAGCAGGGGGCTGTATACGTCACCCATGGATATTGTGCTGTCGCCGGGCTGGTATGCGCTGGAGTTCGGCACTGGCGCGTTTTCTGCATCATCGGTTAGCGGTGGGGGACTGCAATTGATGATGCAAAATCTGACGACGGATCTGTCACCCCAGTTACCCGTGGCTGTGAATCATGCCGCATCGAGTGGCGTTGTGTTTGATTCGCTGCAGGCGACGCCCCGGTTCTATGTGTCCGGTGCTGTTGTACCCTTGCCGGCGACTGCCTGGCTGTTTGTTTCCGGTTTGCTCGGACTGGTCGCTGTGGTACGGCGATCAAAACGCTAATGCTGCCAATGATGTCTGCTGAACCTTGCGGGTTCGGTCTGCAATCGGACTGATGGCGCCGGGCGGTAGCGAAATACCCGGTCCCTGCGTCAGTAATGCGGCGGTGGTGTTTCTTCGCTTTCGGGGGCGATGTTCGAACTGGCGACGGCCTTGAGCTTTTTCTCGAGCAGCGAGACCTGCAGCTGTAACTGATCGATCAGTTTTTGCTGGTCGATAACAGTCTCGTTCAGCACGTCCAGCGTGTCCTCAATGTGTGTCAGGCGGATTTCCAGTTCGGTAATTCTGTCTTCCATGTCGTGTTATTGATCCGATATCCGGGTAGTCATTTTGGTTGCCGCACACACGGCAACGGGCATCGCCAGGAAATTGAGTACGGGCACGCTGGTCATCAGGAAGACGCCGGTGCCCAGGCCCAGTGAACGCATTCGGTTGCTGCGGTTGTAGTTCCGGATTTCCTTGAACAGCATGCCGCGATTGCCCAGCGGTGCGTCGGTGTATTCGATCGAGAACGACCAGGCCGCAAACAGGAACCAGGCAAAGGGCGCGACGATGTTGATCACCGGTATGATCGTCAGCAGTGCCAGCGGGATCAGCCATAACAGGAAATAGATGGTCTTGCGGATTTCCGCGCCGACCGTTCGAACCACGGTTTTCCATACGGGCTCGCTGACCAGGTTTTCCGGCCTGGATCCGGTGAGCTTGTGCTCGACACTGGCTGACAGATAGCTGTTGAACGGCGCGGCAATCAGGTTTGCGACCAGGGTAAAGGTGAAAAACACGACCACGATTATGGTCAGGAAGAACAGCGGTACGATCAACCATTCGAGCCAGGCCAGCCAGTCCGGCAACAGTTTCTCCATCCATCGATCCATCTGTTGATAGAGTAAATAGATCGCGCCGCCGAACAGGACAGTATTGATCAGCAACGGGATAACGACGTAACGGCGGATGCCCGATTTGAAAATCAGTCCGAATCCGCTCAGACAGTCATTGATGCCTTTGATGTAGTTGACCATGCATTCTCCTGATCAAAAGGTCGTATTTAGACAAAAGCGCTTCTCGCCAGTAGCGCGGCACCATAACTGGCTTCGCTGTGTTCTGCAATGCTTACCGGCACCCCCAGTTTCTGTTCGCGTATTTCAAGCCAGGCGGGGTTGGTGCTGCCACCGCCCGCGGTTATGACCCTGTTCAAGGCCGGCGCGCCGAGTTCATGCAGAATTCGGTACCCGTCAGCTTCGATACCGGCGATGCCTTCCAGCATGCCCTGGAAAAAGCTCACATCGTCATCAGGACGCGGTTCGAGCTTCGGCGCCAGCCCGGGATCACTGCGTGGAAAGCGCTCGCCGGGCGTTACCAGCGGGTAATAATCCAGCCCGGTGGGTTTGTCGGTTTTCAGCAAGGGCGTCATTTCATCGAGTCGGGCCTGGTCAAAATATTTCAGCAGTACCCGGCCGCCGCTGTTGGAAGCGCCGCCGGCAAGCCAGGTATCACCAAGGCGGTGGCTGTAGACGCCCAGGGTGCTCGAGTAAACCGGTTTGTCAGAGATCAGTTTGAGCACCAGTGTGCTGCCAAGCGACGTCACCGCATCACCGGTTGCGCTCGCGCCGGTGGCAATAAATGCGGCGATACTGTCGGTGGTGCCGGCGATGACCTGGCAGTCAGCGGGCAGGCCCAGGCGTTCTGCCGCCGCCTCGTCGACTGCGTTGACTGGATTGCCGGGTATGTACACACGTGGCAACAACGCGGTATTGAAAGGCAGGCGTGATAACCAGTCGGGCCATTCGCGCGCGATCGGATCATAACCGGTTTTGAGGCAATTGTTTTCGTCACTGATGTCGAAGCGCCGGCATAGCAAACCGGCGACCCAGTCCGCCTGGTGACAGATATGATCGGCATCCGGGCAGTCCCTGAACAGGTGCAGTACCTTCGCCAGCGACGAACCGGCGCCGCGTGCGGCGCTGTCTTCGGGCGCATATTGTGCAATTTCCGCCGCTTCGTCGGTGCAGCTCTGGTCGTTGTACATCAGCGCAGGCGTGAGTGGTTCGCCATCATGATCACACAGCATTACGGTACCGGAAGTACCGTCGATGGCGATACTCTGGATTAACACGGAATCAATCTGGTCGGTAAGCTGGCGAATCACATCGAAGCTGGCGTTGTGCCAGTCCGATGGCAACTGGATATCGGGCAGTGGAATTCTAGCGCTGGCAAGTTCGTGGCCGGCGCGGTCGATCGCGCTGCCGCGTACACCGGAGGTGCCGATGTCGATACCGATGAATATCGCGGGATTCACCCGGGTACGCTCCGAATCAGGGCAACTGGACCGGTGGTGTTGACTGCCAGCCCGGCTGTTTGTGTTCGGCAACGACGGTGGTGTAGATACCCCCACGCACGCCGAACTCGGCTGTCAGGCGCATGAACCTGGGCTCACAGGCAGCCACCATGTCGGCAAGAATCCGGTTGGTCACGGCTTCGTGAAAGGCGCCCTCATTGCGAAATGACCAGACGTACATCTTCAGCGATTTCAATTCAATACACGATTTATCTGGTACGTATTCGAGGTGCAGGGTGGCGAAATCAGGCTGGCCTGTTTTGGGACACAGGCAGGTAAATTCCGGCATCCGGATGCGGATGGTATAGTCCTTGTCAGGTTGTGGATTATCAAAGACTTCCAGTTCTTTCGACGGCTGACTGGGCATGCTGAATCCTGTGGTAGTCGTGTTGCAAAAAAACGTGATTATACGCTTAAATCCGTGTCGATTTTCAGCCGCGCTCATGTATACTAATCGCCAAATTATAACGATAAGGCATCCAGGATAGTTCATGCGCCTGAGCAAGATTAAACTCGCCGGCTTCAAATCATTCGTAGATCCAACATCACTCAAACTGCCGGGTAATCTCACCGGAATCGTAGGACCCAACGGTTGCGGCAAGTCCAATGTTATCGATGCCGTACGCTGGGTCATGGGTGAATCTTCAGCCAAGCACCTGCGCGGCAACTCAATGGACGATGTTATTTTCAACGGCTCGTCGGGGCGCAAGCCGGTGGGCATGGCCTCGGTTGAGCTGCTGTTCGACAACAGCGACGGCAGCGCACCCGGTCCCTATGCGCAGTACAATGAAATCTCGGTCAAGCGTTCGGTCACACGCGACGGCCAGTCCAAGTATTATCTGAACAATTCCCACTGCCGACGCCGCGATATCGCTGACCTGTTTCTTGGCACCGGGCTGGGTCCCCGCAGTTATGCCATCATCGAGCAGGGCATGATTTCCCGCCTGATCGAAGCCAAACCGGAAGAAATGCGCGTCTATATCGAAGAGGCGGCGGGTATCTCCAAATACAAGGAAAGACGGCGCGAAACCGAAAACCGCATTCGCCACACGCGCGACAACCTGGCCCGGCTCGATGATCTGCGCGAGGAAATCGACAAGCAGCTGGCGCGCCTGAAAAGGCAGAGCAGGGCGGCCGAGCGTTACAAGGAACTGAAAGCCGAAGAACGCCAGTACAAGGCCGAGCAACTCGCATTGCGCTGGCGCGAGTTGAAGCACGAACTCGATGGGCGTGATCAGGAAATCCGGCAAATGCAGGCGCAGCTGGAGAAACTGGTAACGGAACAGCGCACCATCGAGTCCAGGATCGAATCGCAGCGACAGCAGCACGATGAAGCCAACGACGCGCTCAATAGTGTGCAGGGCAAGTATTACAGCCTGGGTGCCGAGATCTCGGGTGTTGAGCAGAATATCAAGCATCAACAGGATCTGCAGCAGCGCCAGAAAACCGATATGGAACAGATCGAGGAAGAACTGCGCGAAACCACGCAGTCTTTGCTTGCTGATCGTTCCAGTATCGAAGAACTTGAACAGCACCTGGCCGCTGATACGCCCAGACTGGAACAGGCACGTAACCGGGAAGCGGAAATCGGTGAGCAGTATCATCAGGCCGAAGAGGCGATGCACGACTGGCAGCAGGTCTGGGATGATTTCAACAAGCAGTATTCCGATACCACGCAAAAAGCACAGGTGGAGAATTCGCGTATCGAGCAACTCGAACGCCACATCGAGCAGTTGCAGCAGCGGCTGAAGCGCATCGAGCACGAGCAGGAAGCCTTGAGCGGTGAGAACCTGGATCAGAAAATCGCCGAACTCGAGCAGCAGTTGACGGCAATCACGCAGGAGAAGGTGGCGCACGAGCAGAAACTCGAGCAGGTGCTGGCGCAGATTCGTGAAACACGCGACCAGATCGTGACAACGGAGCAGCAGTCGGCCGAGCAGCGCCGCAAAATCCATGAATGTCAGGGTCGACTGTCATCGCTGGAAGCGCTGCAGCAGGCAGCGCTCGGAAAAGAGGACCGTCCGGTCAACCAGTGGCTGGAGCGACAGGGGCTGGGTGATAAAAAGCGCTTTGCTGAACAGCTCGAAGTTGAATCCGGCTGGGAACGCGCGGTTGAAACAGTGCTCGGTGACACACTCGAAGCCGTCTGTGTCGAGGATATCGATCATCTCAGCAGATCGCTCGAAGAACTCGACAAAAGTAATCTGTCCCTGGTCGAAACGGCACCTTCTTCTGACGCCGACCGGCCCGCAGCATCCGGATTATTACTGGAAAAAATACAGTCCGAAATCGCGCTCGACCCGTTCATGAACAATATTCGTGTTGCCGATGATCTCGATGCCGCCCTGTCCATGCGTAGCTCGCTGGCACAGGGTGAAAGTGTCATTACACGTGACGGTATCTGGATCGGGAAGAACTGGTTGCGGATTACCCGTGACCAGGAAGCCAGGCAGGGTGTGCTTGCGCGTGAGCATGATATACGCGATATCAAGCAGCAGCTCGAACAGCTTGAACAGACTGTTACCGGCCTGAATGATACGCTGCAATCCCAGCGTGATCAGCTGCATAGCCATGAACACAAACGCGAGCTGGTGCAGACCGAAGTTAACCACAAGCATAGTGAACTCAATGATGTGCAGTCGCGGATCAATGCGCACAAATCCAGGCAGGAACATGTCAGCAAGCACGGGCAGAATCTCGCTGACGAGTATGCTGAAATCGAAAAACAGATCGGCGAAGAGAACACTGCGATAGAACAGGCGACTTTGCGTCGTAACGAATCGGTCGAATCGCTCGAGCAGTTGACTGAAAAACGCGATGAGCTTTCCGCGCGGCGTGATGCTCTACGGGAGCAGGTGCAGCAGCACAGGCAGGATCTGCAGCGGGAACGCGAGCAGTTGCAGGAGCTGGCGGTGCGCATCGAGGGTATGAATACGCGCAAGCAAAGTCTCGAATTCAACATCCAGCGCCTGGCGCAGAATCAGCAGACACAGCAGCAACGCAGGGATGAACTCGAATCGACACTCGCGAAGTCGGGTGAGCCGATTGAGCGGCTGGAACTGCAGTTAAAAGAACTGCTCGACCGGCGGCTTGCTTCCGAAGCGTCACTGGCTGACGCGAGACGGGCTGTTGAAAACATTACACAGCAGCTGCGCGAGCTGGAATCCGATCGCAGCGAGCATGAGCAACACAGCCAGGAGGTGCGCGGCAAACTGGAGCAGATGAAGCTGGACAGTCAGGAGCTGCGTGTGCGCAGCCAGACCGCAGTCGAACAGTTGCAGGAAACAGGGCATCAGCCGGAAGCGCTGCTCGAGACGCTAGAAGACGACGCCAGCAGCGAGGACTGGAGCGAGAAGGTTGCAACCATCGCCCAGCGCATATCGCGCCTGGGGCCAATTAACCTGGCGGCTATCGATGAATACCAGGAAGAGCAGGAGCGCAAGAAATACCTGGATGAGCAGCATGCGGACGTTACAGCTGCACTGGAAACACTTGAAAACGCCATTGCGAAAATTGACAAGGAGACTCGCAGCCGTTTCAAGGAAACTTATGACCACGTCAATGCTACGCTCAAGCAGAAGTTTCCCAGATTGTTCGGCGGTGGCGCTGCCTATCTGGAAATGACCGGTGATGACCTGCTGAGTACCGGTATAACGGTCATGGCCAGGCCGCCGGGCAAGCGTATTACCAATATTCATTTACTCTCGGGTGGTGAAAAGGCGCTTACCGCTGTTGCGCTGGTATTCGCTATCTTTGAGTTGAATCCGGCACCCTTCTGCATTCTCGATGAGGTCGACGCGCCGCTTGACGAAGCGAATGTCGGACGGTTCTGTCAGCTTGTAAAAGAAATGTCTGAAGCTGTACAGTTCATTTATATAACCCACAACAAGACCACCATGGAACTATCAGAACAACTCAGCGGAGTCACCATGCGCGAAGCGGGTGTTTCACGCCTGGTTTCTGTTGATGTTGCTGAAGCAGCGACCATGGCGGCAGTCTAACGTTAACTTGTTTGAGATGGATAATTTTCGCTGGATATTGCTGGGCGTAGGTATTTTTATCATCGTCGCAATCTATCTGATTAGCAGAAAGAACAGGCGCGACTTTTACCAGGATGACGATTTCAAGTCTGAAGACCTGCCTGAGGTCAGTACGACTAACTGGGATGATCTCGACGAAGGTGTCGGTGAGGTGCGCATTATCGCGCGTTCAAATGATCCGCTGAACAACGACAACGGCCAAAAGAAACAACCCGTGGACAGGGAGTTTTATGACGCTGATTCTTATGATGAGGATGACGCGTTGATGGCTGTATACAGGCCAGGTCATGAGTTTGCACCGGAGCCGGTACCCGAGCCCCAGCCCCAGCCCCAGCACCAGCACCAGCCGGAACCGGAACCGGAACCGGAACCGGAACCGAAACTTGAATCAGAATCCGGATCTGCAGATGACAGCAAGATGGATCAGGCCCCGTCTGAAGCCGTGATCGTGTTGAATATTCTGGCTCGCGATGGTTCAAGTCTGCACGGTGACAGCATAAACAGTGTTGCACATGCCAATGATATGGTTTTCGGAGACATGAATATCTATCATCACATGGGCCACAATAATAATCCGGAATACAGCATGATCAATATGGTCAAGCCAGGCAGCTTTGATCCATCATCGATGCATGACCTGAATACGCCAGGGATATCGCTGTTCATGCAGCTGCCGGGGCCTGAAAATGCAAGCGATGCCTTTACGGACATGCTGCAGACCGCCTATCGCATGTCCGAAATTCTGGAAGCGCGTTTGTGTGACCAGCGCAGGCAACCATTAACGCAATCTGTTGTAGAGGAATACCGTCATATAGCGGCTAGCTTCGATGGCCGGCATTGAAAGCGGGAAGCAACAGAAGATAGACGGTTTGCGCATCACCAAACTGCGTGAACAGCTCAATCGCCATTCATATCTGTACTACGTTCTGGACAGTCCGGAAATTCCGGACAGCGAATACGATCGCCTTTACCGAGAGTTGCAACAGCTCGAGCAAAAATACCCTGAACTGATCACCGCCGATTCACCAACGCAACGCGTCGGTGAACAACCGCTCGATGCATTTACGCAGATTACACACCGTATCCCGATGTTATCCCTGGATAATGTATTCAGTGAGGACGAACTGGAAGCGTTTTTCAAACGTATACATGACCGGCTTGAGTTTAATGACGAGCTCGAATTCAATGCCGAGCCCAAACTGGATGGTCTCGCTGTCAGCCTGGTTTACGAGAACGGCCTGTTTGTCCAGGCTGCGACGCGAGGCGACGGGGCGACCGGTGAAGACGTTACACAGAATGTTAAAACCATACACGCCGTACCGCTGCGATTGAGGGGAGAGGGTTTTCCCCGACTGCTCGAGGTGAGAGGCGAAGTGTTTATGCCGAAAGCGGGATTCAATCGACTCAACAAAACTGCGCTCGAAAAAGGTGAAAAGACCTTTGTCAATCCACGAAATGCTGCAGCAGGAAGCCTGCGCCAGCTAGATCCCAGGATTACGGCAGCACGGCCGCTGTCCTTTTACTGTTATTCCACCGGTGCAGTAGAAGGTGAAGGTCTGGCATCTACACAAAACAGTATTTTGTTGCAGTTGCAGCAATGGGGACTGCCGGTGTGCCCTGAAGTGAAGCGGATCAAAGGCATTAAAGGCTGCCTCAGTTACTACGACAGTATACAGCGACAGCGCGATGACCTGCCGTATGATATCGATGGCGTTGTTTATAAGGTCAATGAGCTGAAGTGGCAGCAGAAACTTGGATTCGTCGCTCGCGCTCCACGCTGGGCAATTGCACACAAGTTCCCTGCACAGGAGGAGATCACCCGCATATCCAGTGTTGATTTCCAGGTCGGGCGTACCGGTGCGATTACGCCGGTGGCAAGACTCGAGCCGGTATTCGTCGGTGGTGTCACCGTTAGTAATGCAACTTTGCATAATATGGATGAGATCGAGCGTAAGGATGTCCGGATAGGCGACAGGGTATTTATTCGGCGGGCGGGCGATGTAATTCCCGAAGTTGTGCGTGTCGTACCCGGCTCAAGAAAAGAGAAGGTCAGGAGAATAAAGCTGCCCGAGCGCTGCCCGGTCTGCGGCTCGGATATCGAGCGTATCGAAGGAGAGGCTGTGGCTCGTTGTACCGGCGGCCTGATCTGCAAGGCGCAACGCACCGAGGCCATCAAGCATTTCGCATCGCGTAAGGCGATGGACATTGACGGCCTGGGCGACAAGCTGGTCGAGCAGATGGTCGAGGCCGGTATGATAGAAACTGTGGTCGACCTGTACCGACTCGATCTGGAGGAAATCGCTGCGCTGGAACGCATGGGGCAAAAGTCTGCGGAGAATTTGATTGCTGCCATCAATGCCAGCAGGAAACCCACGCTGGCCAAACTGATCTATGCCCTGGGTATACGTGAAGTCGGGGAGGCGACTGCGCGCTCACTGGCTTTGGCGTATGGGGACCTGGACAGTATCATGGGTGCTGATGAAGAAGCGCTGCAGCAAATACAGGACATTGGCCCGATTGTCGCAAAACATATCATTCACTTTTTTGCGCAACCACATAATCACAAGGTGATCGCGCAGCTGCTGAAAGAAGTCGATATTCAACAGCCGGTTGTCAGTCGGGACAGGCAGATTTTGTCGGGTAAGACTTTCGTGATTACCGGTACGCTTGCCGATATGACGCGCGACGAAGCAAGGGAGCTGTTACAGGCGGCTGGTGCAAAGGTGAGCGGCAGTGTTTCTGCGAAAACAGATTATCTTCTTGCAGGCGAGAAAGCCGGATCCAAACTGACCAGGGCAAAGAAGCTCGGTGTCGAAGTTATTGACGAAGCCGGGCTGAGAGCATTACTGCAATCCGGATGAGTCAGGCCGGAAGTATCAGCCGGTAGTGTGCAGGAGCGACTTTTGTGGCGAATTTCCGGGGTTCACGACTAAAGTCGCTCCTGCCCTGGTTCGATTATTTGCTTGTGTGAGTGAATGTGCCATCCCAGTTTTCGGGAGGTGGCTGCTGGCGAAAGTGCATGATGCGGTCCAGGTAGATCCGGTAGATCATGCGGTCCGGATCAGCCTGGCTTAACTCGGTGAGTTCTTTTTCAGCTTCATCCCACTTGCAGGATCGATAATTTTCAAGTGTGTGATGAAAACGCTCAAGTGCCTGCAGTGTAGAGTGATCGATGGTGTTTTCCGGGCCGAGAGGCTCGTAGATGACTACGGGCAGGTCCTTGCCTTTAACCCTGACGCGATCGAGTTCGCGAAATTTGAATTCAGGTACCGCAAGGCGTGTGTTTTCACCTGCGATAATGTCAACGCCATAGACTCTGGTCAGCGGTTCAAGACGCGACCCCAGATTGACGGCGTCACCAACAATCGTATAGTCGAGACGAAACTCGGAACCCTTGTTGCCAACATTCATTTCTCCGCTATTAATGCCTATGCCCAGGCTTACTGCCGGCCATTTGCGCGCCTTGAACGCAGCATTGAGTTCATTGAGCTGTTGAACCATATTGACGGCAGCGGTTAGCGCATGAAGCGCATGACGCGGATCCTTGAGCGGGGCTCCCCAGAACGCCATGACTGCGTCACCCATGTATTTATCGATGGTGCCACGATTGAGATGGATGACTTCTGTCAGCGCAGTAAGCACCGTGTTGGTCAGCCGGGTTAGCTCCTTCGGATCCATGTTTTCGGAAAATGTTGTGAAATGTCGTATGTCGGCGAACAGCACGCTCATTTCGCGGATTTCGCCATCCAGTGTTATTTCGTCCATGTTCCGGCTCATTTCATTAACAAGTTCGGGCGGGACGTAGCGGCCGAAAAGGTGAGTGAGTCGACGCTTGATGCGATCCTCCACGAAAAAACCATAGGTCATATGCAAGGTAAAAAGGGTGATCACGAGCAGTACCGGTGATGCAACAGGAATTACCAGGTGAAGTTCGCTCCATAAGACGAGGTTTGCAGCAATCAGTAACAGCAGTAAAAGAGTTGTGGCTGCTAAGGCCCAGAAAGGCCTCATGAGCGGCAGCAGGAAGGTGATTACCAGACCGAGTACCAGTAATAGCAGAAATTCAACTGCGTCAATGTATCCGGGCCGGTGCAGGACAGTCTGGTCAATGATGCCCTGAATGATATTGGCATGGATTTCGATTCCTGGAGAGGCGGCATCGAGCGGAGTCGTGCGAAGGTCGGACAGGCCCGGTGCAGAAGCACCAAACAGGATGATTTTTCCCTGTAATGCGTTAACCGGTAGTTTTTTGTCGAGGATGTCTACGGCCGATATGTAATCAAAGCTTTGCTGCGGTCCGATATAGGGTACTAGGATGCCGGCGTGGTCATCGACCGGAATAATCAGGTCGCCAGTCTTCAGCCATTCCAGCATTAGTAGTCCATTGTTATCCGGGGCGGATTCAACGATGAGTTCCAGATCCGGGTAGTCCAGCGTGGAACGAACCAGCGCCAGTGCAAGCGATTCGTATAGAAGACCGTTGCGTAACTGGAGCATCGGTGCACGACGATAGACCCCGTCAGCATCGACTAGCGGATTGTCAAAGAACCCGCCACTGTCCGCGTTTGACTGTATCGTTACCAGGTTGGCGGTAAAGCCATCAGGCCTGATAAAAGGGATGCTGGAAGCGGACTGGCTGTTTATCGAAGCAACCGGATCAGGCAGTGCACCTTTTTGAATGCCAGTACCGAAAATAAATCCGCTAACAGTTTTCCGGTTTTTCAGGCTGTTGGCAAATTGCCTGTCTGACTGCAGGGCTTCGATCGCTTTGCTGTATTCACGTTGAAAGGCACTGTCGTTTTTTAACGGGCCTTCTGCCATATCTGTCAGCAGGTCCACTGCCGGGTGTTCATCTGCCTCGGCGAAGACGATATCGAAACCAATACTCTTTACTCGATAATGATCAAAAAGTTCATCGACCAGATCTGCCAGCACACTCCGGTTCCATGGCCAGTGTCCAAGCACATCCAGACTTTTTTCATCGATAGCTACAATAGCCACGTGTCTTGCGCCACCGGTTTCGGATATCAGCCTGATGCGCGCATCATAGGAACGGTTTTCGAGAGTGTCCAGAAGCGGAATTCTCTGGATATTCGCCGGGTGCAGAAGGAAGGCAGCTGTAAGCCCCAGACTCAGGCCATAACGAAGAAAGCGTTGGATGTCCACTTCGGTAGTATTGCCGGTTTTGTTGACCCGGTGCGCATTGTGTCGGTCAGAATTGACAAAAAATAGCAGAGATGTGGTGTTAACGCCATGAAATTACTCATTAACGGCTCAAATTCAGTACAATCCTGTGTATTGATTTGCTTACAGGCCGGTAGGTAGCATGATAGCAGGCATTGGCGTTGATATTGTTGAGCTCGAACGAATCAGGCAGATTCACAATCGTTATGGTGAAAAGTTCGCCAGGCGCATACTTGATGACCACGAGTTGGCGGAGTACAGAAAGGCGACTTCCAAGGAGAGGTTGCTGGCGAAGCGATTTGCGGCAAAAGAAGCCGCGTCAAAAGCCCTCGGTACCGGATTTTCCAACGGTATCACGCTGAATATGATAGGCGTCCGGCACGACAGTAATGGAAGGCCTTTACTTGAATTGAGCTCCGATGCTGCGGCTTATGCAGGGAAGCTTGGTGTTGCCAGGCGCTGGCTGAGTATCAGTGATGAGAAGAACTACTCGATAGCGATGGTCGTGCTCGAATCCGTGAGTGATTGATCAGCCGGAGGTTTTCAGCCCCGCTGGCAGTTTATAATCGAGCAGTCTGTCAATTTCCTTTAACAGTACATCGGTTTTTGTTTTTATCAGCTCATTCTCGCGATTGTTAATGGCCGCCTCCAGCGCATTCGCTGCGTTGCGCAGAGCAGGGGTTCCGCAACAACGGCTGGCACCGTTAACTTTATGCGTTATATCCTTGAGTACGTCCATATCGTTAGCAGCCAGTGCCTGGCGAATACCGCTGCGATGGCCGGGAAGCTCATTGATCAGCATGGTGAAAAGTTCGATCGCCAGTACGTCGTTGCCATTGGTCAGTTTTCGCGCGTCTTCCAGGGAAAATATTTCGGCGCTGTCATGGGTGCTTTTTTCGGCTGAATCAGCATTCGTTTGATCGGTCTGGCCGGTAATCCATTTCGATATTATGTCGCAAATCAACTGTTCGCTGATCGGCTTGATAAGAACATCGTCCATGCCGCAGGAATTGATATTTTCCAGATCCTGAGGCATGGCATTGGCCGTCAGCGCAATAATTACGGGGCGATGGCCGTTATCAATTTCTCGAATCCGTCTCGAAGCTTCATATCCATCAAGGCCGGGCATATGAAGATCCATGAAGATCAGATCATATTTGTTGTGTTTGGCCAGTTCAATACTGTCTTCGCCTGAGCAAACAGTAGTAACATCATAGTTGTTCTTCTTCAGAATGATCTCTGCCAGGCGCAAGTTAATATCATTATCGTCGACAACCAGTACTTTCAGTGAAGGATTGAAAAGTACCTGTTTCGCCTGGCTGAAGTTTGGCCCGGCTTCAATAACAGTTGAAGTCCGGTGCAAGCAGTTGATCAGGGATAGCTGTATGTGTGAGCGATGTGCTGTTCTGAATGTCAGGTTGTGGAAGTGATCACGATTAAATTGCCCAAGCTCGGTGTACGAACGTGTGCTTGCAATCGTCAAAACTGGCAGTTCTTCGTCCTTCTGGGCGAGACACTTGCTGAACAGGTCAGGTTTTTTCAGATTCTTTCTGCTGATTCCAACGATGACGGCATCGATTGCTGTATCGCCGGAAAATACATTTTCGTCGATGCATTGCTCGAGATTGTATTCAGACACCACGCAGCCCCACTGCTGCATCATCGAGCTCAACGCTCGCCGGCAAAGTATGTGATCATCGATCAATGCAATGTGTCTACCAACCAGTTCGTCTTTGAGTGGTTCGGAGGATGTGTCAATAACTTTGACCGGCACAGTGAACCAGAAGGTGGACCCTTTCCCCTGGGTACTGTCAAAACCGATTTCTCCGTGCATTAATAATACGAGTTTCCTGGAGATCACCAGGCCGAGGCCGGTGCCGCCGAAGTTCCGGGTGATCGAGGTGTCGGCCTGGGTAAAGGCGGTAAACAACTTCTGCTTGCTTTCCTGGTCCATGCCGATTCCGGTATCAGCGACGGTGAATTTTATCCGGCAGCTGTCATCAGACGGAGTAGATTCAATGTTGAGGAAAACATAGCCGTTAAGCGTGAATTTGACAGCATTACCAACAAGGTTCAACAGAACCTGACGAATACGGACAGGATCTGATTCGATAATGTGTGGTACACGATCATCGAGGTGATAGAGCAGTTCGATATTTTTTTCATAGGCGATTGGGGCCAGCAGGTCAATAACATCTTCGATAATGTCAATAATATTGCACCTGGTAATCGCGATTTCCAGCTTTCCGGACTCTATTTTGGACAGATCGAGAATATCGCCAATGATTGTCAGCAAGCTCATAGCCGATTTATGGATCGTACTGGCATAGTCTTTTTGCTGGCTATCAAGGTCGGTACTGAGTAACAGTTCGGTAAAACCCATAATACCGCTGAGCGGTGTGCGGATTTCGTGACTCATGTTGGCCAGAAACTCGGATTTTGCCTTGCTGGCCTGCATCGCATTCAGGCGTGTTATATCGAGTTCGGCATTTCTGATCTCAAGTTCTTCCAGTGTCTGCTGGAGTTCCTGTGTGAACTCGTCGATTCTCGATTCCATTTCTGTCTGGGCCGTACGTAATTCGTCTGCCATACTGTTGACGCAGGATTCCAGTATTGCCAGTTCCCCTGGCGCATCCTGATCGACATGCGTATGGTAATCTCCTGCAGAGATTTTCTTCACCGTTTCCGTCAATAACTGGACAGGCGATGATATTTGGCGGCTGATACGAGAGGCGAGCAGAGCGCTTAACAACAGAATAGCAAAAGTGATCAGTCCGCCCTGAAACAGGCTCCTGATCTTTTGCTCGGTACTGTGCTGCGTTGTCAGGAGCAAGTCAACATATCCGATAACTTTAGAGGGCACGCTGTTGTCGGCGATTGACGACAGCTGTTCCTCAAAATCATCGACTTCCAGCTGTTCTGTAACGATGGGCTGCCTGAAGTGAAGTGACTGTTGGCCGGTAAGCAGGCTATAAAAAAGGTCGGGGAACTTTCTCGGAGAAGGATCTTCGGCGAGCGAGAGCAGAATTTCCTCATTTGTGTTGGTTATTGTGATTTTTATGACATCCTTGTCACTCATGAGTGTGCGTTTCAGTGTGCTTCGCAGAGACTCGATGTTTCCGGAAAAGACTGAATACTCGGCGGCAGGCGAGATCTGGCCCGAGATCGTCTTGCCATGGCGATTCAGTGAGTTATTGATGTAGCCGAGCTGTGATACCGTAAAATAGAGTGTCAGCGTCAGAGCGATAAACAGCGCAGGCAACAGCGTCAGGACTAGTACCTGTTTCTTGATTCCCCACTGTCTCATGGCTTTTTCTCCATCCGCTCGATGCTTCGTCGGATAGAATCTTCATCAGGAATATTGATATCCAGTGACTTTGATACCTGAATGTTTGTACTGATCGAGAAGTCATCAGTATAGTATCGTTTTTTACCGAACTGCCAGCTGTTTTCGAAAAATTTCGAGACAATACTGACCGCTTTGTCAGCCGCGGATTCCGGCGATGTATAGACAGCGGCAACAGCGCCCGCCTGGACGAAGCTGTCTGAATAACCGATTACAGGCTTTCTGTGGCGATAGGCTGTCAGCAGGATGTTTTTCACGGTATTGCTGTTATAAATCAGCGGATCGTTGATGGCGAGCAAAACCTTGTTTTTCACTACAGCCGTTTCCAGGGTTTTTAACAGGTCAGTTGTGTCGGTTATCGCATAAACCTGCAGGTTTATATTGTGCCTGATCGAGCATTTTGTCAGGGCTGCAGCTATATCCAGCGACTCGATACTTGACAACACGCCGATTGTTGACCACCCGGGGTCGATAGATCTGATCAGGCGGATATGCCTGCAATCCGGCTGTGCCGTAATCAGGTCAGCTTTTGTTGACGTGTATCTGCGGTTCGGCATTTCCCGGCTGGTCATTCTCAGGGCCATGGCGTCCGCGTCGAATCTGTTCAGATTGTTAATGGCTTCATCGCCGATCGCGACATACAGGGTTCGGCCATTTGGAGTAATCGAAGCGATGCTGTCGGCGGATACAACCATTGTCCGGGCGCCTTTCTCTTCGAGATTTTCCCGGATTCTGCCGGCAGTTCGCCGCTGATAGCTACTGTCCGATGAAGTGACAATGACAACATTATGGGCAATATCGGCAAAGCTGGAAGGCGTCAGACACAAATTAACAAGCAAAAAGAATGTGCCCGCCATTGAAGGCGTCGCAGCTCTTCCTGATTGTAGCCATTTCACCAGCATGATCCCTATAGCTGTGAAAAAGCTGATTTCGGCCTGGTAGTCATAACTAATGCACTCTTAGTTTGAGTTCGATAAACGCAACAAGGTTCTGTTCCACGGCCGGAAAACCGCTGCTCGGGAACTTGTCGTAGTCACTGTAATCTTCCAGTAAGTTCTGCAGGTTTAATGCAATGCTGGCCGACTCGTTGCCGACATTGAAGTTACGCACGATGCGTAAATCGAGCTTCCGGTAACCCTGGGTATTTCTGAATCCGCATCCACTAAGGGCGTTCACGCCGCCTTCACAGGTGTTGTTATGGTTGGCGTCCATCCAGGCCATGTCACCGACGTAATAGAAACTCACGCTGGCGGAGTATTTCTCATTGAAATCGTTCATTGCCAGCAGGGAAAAGCTGTGATCCGGTGCGGATTCCTCGTATTCCCTGGATTTTCCGCTTCGAACTTCATCTTCACTGGTGATGTCCAGGATGGCGCCACTGGCGACCAGGCGGAAGGCGCGACTGGGTGTGCTGTAGTCCAGCTCGGCTTCAATCCCGCGCACCCTGGTGTTGTACAGGTTGTCAAATACGAAGGCAGCAAAATCGACATTGTCCTCGCCTGTCGGATCCGGAACTTCGGGGCCGTCAATCAGGTCTTCCAGGCGGTCCTGGAAGATTCTGGTATTGATCAACATGCGTTTGTTAAGAAATTTTCCGTGGTAACCGAGTTCGTAGGTCGTGATCTTCTCTGATTCCAGGTCGTTGACCGGGACCAGCACCTTGTCAACCAGTGTAATAAACGGTGTTCCGCCAATCGTTGCGTCATGGGTGTGTGTCGTGTCGCCGTACTGTTCGAAAATAAACGGGGTTCTTATCGCCTGTGATGCGCCAACACGGACGGTGTGACGGTCGTTGAAGTGGTAAAGGTAGGCAATGCGCGGAGAAGCATCGGTGTCTCTGCCCTCGCTTTTTTCCAGTAGCAGGCCCAGATCGATCGTGTTGTGCCTGTTGATATCCCATACCGCATTGCCGTACAGTCGGAGTGTCGTCCTGTTAGCCGTGCCGTTTGTGAACAGAAAATAATCCGAGTCAACGTGTTCGTACTGGGTGTTCACGCCCCAGACGAGATCAAGGCTGGTAGTCGGATCGATATAATGAGTGAATTCCAGGTTGTGGCGCTGATTGGCAAAGCTGGCCATGATCGGGACCTGGAACGGATCGATCGGTGGTATGTCGATCACTCTCGTCAAAAAGTCATCGGTTTCCTCGAGGAAATTGAAATAGTATTTGACGACAAACGACTGGATGTTATCGACAGTGCTGTCCCAACGAAGGTACTGGTGCGCGTTGGTGTCCTTAACGACACGCTCGGGTTTGAAATTGTCCCGCGGGCTCTGTTCCGCGTGCTGATTGGTGCGGCCAAAGCTTCCGGAGTAGGTGAGCTGGTTTTTCGGGTTGATCTGGTAGTCGAGACGGTAATCGATCAGACCGGAACTGACATCATCGATGGCATCGTTGCCGTCTGCCCGATCCTGACCGTCGTCATTGACAGTTGCAAGGGTAATACGATAATCAAGGTCACCACTATTGCCGCCGTAGCGATAAGTGGCGTCAAATATATCGTGGTTACCGACATTGACCTTTGCATAATGACCCTGGTCCTCCGAAGCGTGCCGGGTGATAATGTTGATCACCGCCTGAAATGAATTGGAACCATAGGTAGAGGCATTAGGGCCGCGAGTGACTTCGATGCGTTCGATGTCGTCAATGCTGACAGGTATGTTGTACCAGTTAACGCCACCGAGTAATGGATCATAAATCGATCGACCGTCGATCAGCACATTCATCTGACGTGAGAACTGGTCACTGTGGCCGTGGTAAGCGACGACCAGTAGTGGTTTGTCACCGAAGTCGTTGACCGAGTGGCCAACAACGATGCCTGGAATCAGGCGCAGCGCGTCTGGAATTGTTCTCGCGCCGGCTGCCTCGATCATGTCGTGATCGACACTGGAAATTGCCACTGGAGACCTTGACGGGGCTTGTTCAAGTGTGTCATCGGACAGAACGACAGGCATATCCGAGTAGGAACCATCTACAGCATACGCGTTACTAATAGTCAGGTAAAGAAAGTACAGGAAGACCGAAACTGTGGAATAGCGGTAACGCATAAATCGTCCTTGTGTCTATAAAATCTGTCGTCTGAAAATATTGTGGGATATACTGCCAAGTTTCGCTGCCAAGAGCCAGTTCAGTACCTGATAACTATGGTAACCCTTTGATTATGAATGAAGCAACCTATCAAACACTCGCCCAGTACATCGGAAATACCCCGTTAGTGAAGTTGCAGCGTTTACCCGGTGATACCAGCAATACTGTACTGGTAAAACTTGAGGGCAATAATCCGGCCGGCTCCGTCAAGGACCGCCCGGCCTATAACATGATTTATCAGGCGCAGTTGCGCGGTGATATTCAGCCGGGCGATACCCTGATCGAAGCGACCAGCGGTAATACCGGCATTGCTCTGGCGATGGTATCGGCCATGCTGGGATATCGCATGATCCTGGTGATGCCGGATAATATGACCGAAGAGCGGCGTGCGGCGATGAAGGCCTACGGAGCCGAACTGGTACTGGTCAGCCGTGAACAGAGTATGGAAGGCGCACGTGATCTCGCACTGGAGATGCAGGCCGAGGGCAAGGGTAAGGTGCTCGATCAGTTCAATAACGAGGATAATCCCGATGCCCACTACACCGGAACCGGACCCGAGATCTGGCGCGAGACGCAGGGCGCCATTACGCATTTTGTCAGCGCGATGGGGACCACTGGGACGATCATGGGGGTATCCCGATATCTCAAGGAACAAAATCCCGGGATCGAGATTGTTGGTGTCCAGCCGGAAGAGGGTTCCAGCATACCCGGTATCAGGCGCTGGCCGGAAGAATATCTGCCCGGAATCTTCGACGCCGCGCGTGTGGATCGAACGCTGGATGTCGACCAGCAGCTGGCCGAGAGTACCACGCGGGAACTTGCGACCCGCGAGGGTATCTTCTGTGGTATTTCTTCGGGCGGGGCTGTTGCCGCCGCATTGAAGCTAAGCAGCCAGGTGGAAAATGCGGTCATCGTCAGCATCATCTGCGACCGCGGCGATCGCTATCTATCGACCGGCGTGTTTCCGTCGTAAGTTTGCTCTCGCAGAGGCGCGGGGCACGCAGGGTGGTTGATGTGTTTCACTCCAGTTGCATCGAAAATTTTTCTGCTTCAGGAGGAAGCAGTAGCCTGCATAACGGTTGCTTATTTCCTCTGCGCGCTGTGCGCCTCTGCGAGATTTTAAATAACATCAAATTTCACATTCTCCATGGTAATAGATTGACATGAGGCAATCGACACCTCGAAGGAAACGCAAAAAACGTTTGCCGGAAGAACCGGTCGAAGTCACGATCGAGTCCCTGTCTGATGAAGGACGAGGCATTGCGCACGTTGACGGGCGGACGGTTTTTATCGATCAGGCACTGGCCGGAGAGCGTGTTCGATTCAAGTACACCCGGCTGACCAGCAAGATCGCAGAAGGTCGGGCGGTCGAGATCATTGATGCTTCAGTCGACAGGGTTGAACCGGGCTGTCCTGCCTTCGGCCGCTGCGGCGGATGCAGTTTACAGCATATGGACAGCCGTGCTCAGATTGCGTTGAAACAGGGTACCCTGCTCAAACACCTCAGGCACATCGGAAATGTGGAGCCGGAACAGGTGCTCGAGCCGATAACCGGAGAGCAGTGGGGCTACAGAAGCAAGGCGCGACTCGGTGTTCGTTACGTGGCAAAAAAGGACAGGGTGCTGGTCGGCTTCCGGGAAAGGGGTTCATCCTTTATCACCGAAACGGAACGTTGTGAAATACTGCATCCGGATATAGGTCGAATTATTTCGTCACTTGCAGACTGCATTTCCGGGCTCGAACTGAAACGGCAGATCCCACAGATCGAGGTGGCAATTGGTGAAAACCAGTCTGTGCTGGTGATACGCCATCTTGTGCCGATGCCGGAGGATGACCGTAACGATCTGGCCGCTTTTGCGGAAAAGCACGGGCTCACCTTCATGCTGCAGGCCGGATCGCCCGAAGAACTTGAACTGCTCTGGCCGGCGACAACCGAGCCGCTGTTCTATACCGTCGATGACTCCAGTGTAGCAATCGAGTTCCAGCCGGGTGATTTTACCCAGGTGAACAATCGGATAAATCGCAAGATGATAAGCAGGACCGTCGAGCTTCTGCAGCTTGATGGGGATGATTCGGTACTGGACCTGTTTTGTGGTCTGGGAAATTTCACTTTGCCGCTTTCGAAACGCTGTGCCGACATTACCGGTGTCGAAGGTTCACTGGATATGGTCAGAAAGGCAAGAACCAATGCCGAGCACAACGGGATAGGCAATGCGGAATTTCATTACGCCGATCTTTATAGTGACGAGATCAGGGATATGCCCTGGATCAAGCAACAATACGACAAGATCCTGCTGGACCCTCCGCGTTCAGGTGCCGCAGAGGTGATTGCGTATATAAAAAGAATGAATGCTGAACGTGTGGTTTACGTTTCATGCCATCCGGCAACACTGGCACGTGATGCCGGTGTGCTTGTCAATGAGCTGGGCTACCGATTGACACAGGCTGGTGTGATGGACATGTTTCCCCATACAGCGCATGTTGAATCGATTGCTGTTTTCGAATTGTAGATTTTATTTGCCACAGAGGCACATAATCAATCAAAAAAATGCCCGCATCTGCGGGCATTTCTAAATCCAGGTTTCAGCGGAGTGTCAACCGGTCTGAAAAGCCATCTTGACGCCGGCTACTTCGATGACATCGCTGTCGTTGAGCGCATGGGCCTGTTTGCCGATTTCAACGCCGTTAACCGTCGGGTTCGATGGTGATGAGGCGGCGTCTACGACGATAATAAAATAACCGGTCGGGCGGCGTGTTATCGCCGCGACCTGGACACCGGGTTTACCCAGTGTGGTGAGGATTTTTGTTAACTTCAATTCCTTGCCGATGTTGGCGCCGGTGAGGAATTTCAGGCAGGCGGCTCCGGCAGCGGGGGAGCTTGATGTGTCTTCTGCGGCGAGATCCGAGGCGATTTTGCCGATGGATTTTTCCAGATTGGTACCGGTCTGATCCTGTTCGGGCATTCCGGCTGCATCCGGCCGGATAATCAGGGTTTTCTCAAAATCGTCCTGGCCGGATTCTGCGGCATCGTTGATATATCTCAGTTCGTGCTTGCCAATGGCAATAATTTCGCCGTCCTGCAAAGCGTGCTTCTGAATTTTTTCACCGTTAATGAAAGTGCCATTGGTGCTGTCAAGATCTTCGATGAATGAGTCATTGAGTATTGTAAGAATCTTGGCGTGATTGCCACTGACAGCCAGGTTATCGATGTGAATA
>CP070838.1:2188471-2200586 GCA_020341835.1 Thiotrichales bacterium
ATGGTGATCGCCGGAAGCACGGCGTGCAGCGCAAACTTGACGGCTACGAGCGCCAGCCGCCAGGCGATGGCCATCGCGAAATACCAGTGCTCGATATAGGAAATGCCCTGCTGATGGGGATGTTCGGTCAATGGGTTCATGTGATCTCTCCTCCGTTGCCTGTCGATACAGCACCCGCGTGCTGCTACGGCTACCAGCGTATGCAAAGCAGCGGCAACATTTGCGGCGGAAACACGATGATTATCTGATTGTTTTTCTACGGGTAGTAAAATCAATCAGATGGATGGGATTCTCAGCAGCAGTTAATGGACGAGACCGGCCTTGTAAAGGCCGTCGATCAGGTGTTTTCGCTGCTCAGGGTCCTTGAAGGGCACGACCCGTTCGATACGCTCCAGCGAAAGGTCGCTTCCTGCCATGCGAATCTGCTCAAGTTGCCAGCTGGCATCGTCGACGCGACCGACATGGGCGAGGGCCGCCGCAAGCCACAACCTGGATTCCTCGATTTCCGGGTTGCTGTCCAGCGCGAGCGTAAAATTTTCGATCGCGTTGTCGTAATCGCGCTGATTGAACAGAATTTCGCCATAGATGACTTTATAGATAAACGGATGCCTGGGGTTCAGGCGCATGGCTTTTTGCATTTCGAGCGCGGCCTGTCTCGGTTTACCGGCATAGTTTAGGATATTGCCAAGCAGACCATACCCATCGGCAAAATTCGGATCGAGCTCGATTGATCGTTCCGCCTGGCGCAGCGCTTTCTGGTAATCCCTGCTGAATATGTCTGCAAAGCCCTTGACCCAGTGTACCTGGGGTAGCTCGGGATCGATGGCTATGGCGCGGTCAGCGTAGACATGCGCCTGCTGCAATGCCTGATCAGATTCGTCTGACCAGCCGTGCATATGGTCATAGATATAGGTTAACGCCAGGTTGGCATAGGCTCGCGCGAAACTGTTATCGAGGTCGATGGCTTTTCTGAAATCATCCCTTGCCCGCAACACACCTTCACGTGACGACAACCACAGGTTTTGCCAGCCGTGCAGAAACATATCGTAAGCTTCGATGCTGTTGCTGTATTTATGTGCGAGCCGGGTGCGATCCTTGTCTGTCAGTCTGATTTCGAGCGAACTGATAATTTTCGAGGTAACTTCATCCTGGAATCCGAAAACATTATCCAGCGTGCCATCAAACCGCTCGGCCCATACGTTGTAACTGTTGCTGGTATCGATCAGCCTTGCCGAAATGCGCACCTGGTTACCGGCCTTTCTGATACTGCCTTCGAGAATGTAATTGACGCCCAGTTCCTTGCCGACTTCGCGCACGTCGACATCAGTATTCTTGTAGGTAAATACCGAGTTGCGGGCGATAACCGACAAGCCGGAAAGTTTGGACAGATCGGTTATCAGGTCCGCGGTGATGCCGTCACTGAAATATTCCTGCTCGGTGTCATTGCTCAGGTTCTTGAACGGCAGTACTGCGATCGCAGGTTTGGGCTTTGATACAACGGCGATATCGCGGTTTTCCGGCGATTTGTCGATAAATAACAACAGGCCGGGTATCGCCAGCAGAACGATCAGGACCAGAGCGAACAGCTTGCGCCTGTTTTGCATTGCCGGCACAGCTACCGGTTCGTCTTCAAGCGATACGTTTTCCGGCGTAATCCCGCCCTCGGCGGAACAAACCGGGGCAATCAGGCGGTAGCCCTTTTTGGGAACAGTCTCGATAACCCTGGGCTTGCGGGAATCGTCATTGAATGCCTTGCGCAGCTTGATAATCGCACTGGCCAGGGAATCATAACCTACGACCACGCCAGCCCAGGCCGTTTCTTCGATTTGGTCGCGGGTGACGACATGGCCGGAATTCTGCGCCAGGCATGCCAGCACAGCCATGGCCTTGGGTTCGATCTTTTGCTCGTGGCCATCGCGCTGGATACGGCCGGTCTCGGGATCAACGTAGCAATCACCAACCCAGAAAGGCGCATCAGTCTTGATATCGTTTTGCGTCGTCATTTTTGTCGAAATCATCCTTGTCAGCCTGACAATAACTATAACTTACTGATTTTTATGTGCATAGAAAAACCATCGATTAATCATCAAGTTTTCGCCATAAATCCGGGTGCCTGCCTGTATAGGCTGTGAGCGTAACCATCAATAGCGAGGGAAATACCATGAACTACATTACACAGCCGGTCGCTCCACAAGGCGATCACCCGTACCGCCCTGATTTCGGCAACATCAAGGTAAAAATGAAGGCGACCTGGGAGGATGGTGATTACGCCACCTTCGCCAGATTTATGCAGCCGGGTGCCGAAGTCATTTTAAACAACTGGCAGATTCCACCAGGTTCACACCTGCTTGATATCGGCTGCGGTTCGGGCCAGACGGCGATACCGGCTGCGCGCGCAGGGCTGAAGGTCACCGGTGTCGACATCGCATCCAACCTGATCGAACATGCGCGCGAACGCGCTCAAATCGAAGGGCTGGATGCAGAGTTCGTCGTGGGCGATGCCGAAGACCTGCCTTACTGGAATGCAGAATTTGACGTTGTCATCAGTCTGATAGGCGCGATGTTTGCGCCGCGTCCGGAAAGCGTCGCTGCTGAACTGGCACGGGTGTGCAGACCCGGTGGCCGGCTTCACATGGCTAACTGGACACCCGAGGGGTTTTCGGCAACGATGTTCAAATGCGTCGGCCAGTATGTGCCGCCGCCGCAAGGCATTGCGCCACCGCCACTCTGGGGCGTCGAACAGATCGTCGAGGAGCGTTTGCAGGATGGATTCAGGGATTTCAGGCTCGAACGCACATACTATCCGCGCTGGCGTTATCCGTTCGGGACTGCGCAACTGGTCGAGTTTTTTCGCCAGCATTTCGGTCCGGTGAAGAAAGCATTTGATGGACTCGATGAATACGGACAGAAATCCCTGCGCGCCGAGCTGGAACGGATATTTTCCGAATACAACATCGCAACCGACGGAACCACCGAGCTGAGAGGCGAATACCTGGACGTGTCAGCGGTAAGACGATAATCCTTATCGGAACCGAGCCCGACAGGGGGCGCTGCGCTTGAGCATACCCTCTGTTCGGCTGCTCGGCCGAGCAACAGGAGCAGACATTATGCATATCCGAATCAAACGTATCTATGAAGCCGCCGAGCCTTCAGACGGTTGCCGTATCCTGGTCGATCGTCTCTGGCCCAGGGGCATCAGTAAAGACAGGGCAAAGCTGGTTTACTGGGCCAAGGAGGTGTCGCCGTCGAATGAACTGAGGAAATGGTACCAGCATGACGCCGATCGATGGCATGAATTCAAGCGGCGTTACTTCGATGAAATCAGGTCAAAGCCTGAAACGCGCGAGCTGTTTCAACACTGTGCTGATCACGCTGTCGTGACCTTCCTGTTCAGTTCAAAGGAAATGAATTTGAACAATGCTGCTGCGCTGAAAGAATATGTCGAGCGAGCGTTGTTGAATCATAAGGGGTCACAGCACGGAATCCGCTAGGCTTTGATAAGTCGATGATAAGCCCCCGCTTGGTACCGGCTAATCGTAGCGGCGTTTGCTCAACTTTTCCTCGAACAGCGCATATACATCGTCAACGGTACGCGGTTCACAGGTTGCCGGGTGGAAGATGTCACGATTGCTGCTTGCCGCCTCGGGAAACAGTTCCACCGCGTGCGTACCCGGATTCTGTTCCCGCGATTGCAGGAACGTGATGGCGTCGACGTGACCGAGGAAATGCGTCAGGTAGAGATCGGTCTCGGTGGGTTCACGACCGAACGAGTCCACCAGTTTTTGCTGATTGTCGAGCACCATTTCCGCGGCCATAATTGATGATACGCGGGGATTCTTGCGCAGTTCGAGCAGGTGCTCGTACATCGATTTGTCACGCAACAACGGCCGCTTGTACCCGCTCCAGGTCACGTAGTACTCGATCTTCTCGGCATACTCGCCAACAAGGCCATACTTCGCGCCGTGCTTCTTCAGCGCGTTCAGCCAGGTGTCGTGGGTAAACTGATACAGCCCGGTCGCTGACGAGGTCGCCGCCTGACTCGCAGGTTCGAAGTTACTTTCAGTGGCGGCAAGCTTCATAAGATACGGGAAGTCCACGCCGGTACGCACACTGCTCAAACGGATGGCAGCAACGACCCCGTGATCGATGCCAAACCTGGCGGCATCACTGCGGGCAAGCTTTGCATAGCTCGCCATGATCACGGCAAGGTCAGCATCGCGCAGCTCTTTGCCGGAATCCGGCAGGTACAGGGCACGAAATTCTTCGATGGCCTGGCGGGTACTGGGCCCCTTGAAGCCGTCCGCCTCGCCCACGTCAAAGCCGAGTGTCAGCAGATTTTCCTGTTGCGTTTTCACCAGCGGATCAAAGCCATAATAACGCTTGCCGGTCTCATCCTCTGGCATCACCAGCAAGGGTCCCCATTGCTGCTGAGTCGCTGCTTTCGACCTTTTGAAACGGGGCTTCTGTTTGCGCGAAAGTGATTGCGGTTTGTTGCTGCTCACCGGCCGGGTCTCATCGCGTACGATCTCGCCAGTCTCCAGTGTGCTCATTGCGAAAACTCCGGGCTGGTCGATCCTGGCCACGTTGCTCTGCGCGTCGTGGAATACGCCGGTGGAGAGATACGATACGAACGCCACGAGGCAAACAGCAGTGACAGTTGCGAAGCTCCACAGATCCGACGTCGTGTCCCTGGTCAGTGATGACTTGAGGGCCTTCATCTCCTGTCGAATACTGTCATGTTCGGCTTCCACTTCTGCGAGTCGCAGATACAGGCGCGCGAGCTTCATCTTTTTCAGTTCAATTTGGTCTTGCATAGCAGTTCAATTTTGTTCAATTCAAATGTCGCCCCTCGCTGCAGGGGCATGATGACATGCTCAGACTATTGTGGTCAAAACATAACCACGACTCTCACTATATATTATGCAAGTTTTGTACTAACTTTTACTATATTTTATTTTTCATATAGTTACATATTTTTTCTAGAAAATAATTGAGATTTTTCTGTAAGTTTTTTCGTCAGTATTATTGAATTTTTGACACTCCCTGCTGACCGGTTGATGTGCTCACCCTGCCTGATCTCGATGAGCCACGGGCTCAAACGAGGAGGGCTTGCATCAAAGGGGAAGACGCACGATTCTGTTCTTTTGCTATGTTTTGCCAGTTGTTTATGTCCCGGCTCCGACCATGTCATCGCGGCGAAAAAATCACCGGGAACGATTTTGAACAGCCTAAGGCCGGCCACAAGGGCGAAAGGCAGGAAGCCTGCAGTAACGCCGGGATCCAGCGTCGAAGCCCAGCGGGCCTTTGAGACACTTCAATGACTTTGCAAGTCAAACGAAAGGAGTAACCACCATAACGATCCCCGCTGCCTGGTGTGTTTGGCAGGATAAAAACCCCCCGCCAGGCTGGCGGGGGCTGTGTTGCCTTAATCCGGATTCCGGTTACCAGCGTCCATATCTGGAGGTACGGAAGTTGAGATGGCAGACGGTGCAGATCCTTCCCAGTCGGATGTACTCTGCGATAGCCTCGTGGGTCATATCACCGTCACGCTGTCCCCAGAGATTGCCCCAACCCGAACTGCGCGGGGGAACCCACACACCTTCCTGGTAATCTGTAGCTGTCGGTCGTTTTTCAAGCTCGTCTGCCAGAGACCCGGCTGTTTGCTTGAGCGCATTTGCATTGGCCTTGAAGGTATCAAAATTACCCCAGATCGGCGCTGCTGTTCTTGAGCCGGTGGTGGCGACCGAAGCGGGTTCATAGAGGCGCCACATGTTCTCACCTGCGCCAGCTTCTATTTCTCTAGCCAGTTTGGTTGCCTCCAGGCGGTCAAATCTTTTTCTGCCTTCGATAACCGATTCGAGTTCATCCATGGCATGACCATGATTACGCATCAATTTCTGGCGATCGCGTTTCATCGCCTGCGGGCCATGTTCGCCATAGTAAGAAGGCCCGTAATAGCGTCCGTGAGGACCATCATACCAGGCCTGTGCTGCACCCGTTGCGGCGATGCACATTCCAGCGCCCACCAGGGCTGCGATTAATTTGGATTTATGTAATTTCATGATAATTCCCCTGTGTTAAACATTTTTGCCACATTTACGACAGGTCTTTACACTCCGACCTTTTCAACCACGGAAGCTACAAGTTCCACAAACCTCTTGCTTGACCTTCAGAACTCGCCAGCTTTCCCGAACCCTCCCTGATCCCTCGTTATCAGATTAGCGTAAAGCCAAATTAAAACGAAAGTGAAGAGATGCGTTTTTCACTGTTTTATTAATCGAGATCAAATAAAACCTGTTTTACAGCAACACAGACTCGCATCTGTAAATACATCTTGATTTCAAATTGACAATTATCAATTTGATCGTTCGAGACTCGATGTATCAGGCGAAACCTAACCGTTTGGAGGTTCTGGCATTCCCTGTTACTTGCCTATATCCTAGAACAGGTATGCAATGCATTGTGACGGGGCTGATAGCCGTGAACCTTTATGTTATGCGCCATGGCCATACTAACTACAACGAACTGGGGCTGTGCAACGATGACCCAGGCACTGATGTGTACCTGGACGAGATTGGAAAACAGCAGGCGCAGGCAGCAGCAGAGCAACTGCGTACTGTCGAGCTCGATCGCATCATCGTCTCGCCACTGTTGCGCGCTCACGAGACCGCGGGGATCGTCAACCGTTATCACGATGCCCCGATCGAGGTCCATCCCGATATATCCGACATTCGCTCCGGCTTCGATGGCAGGACTGTCGACGAGTATTTTGCAGCGATCGCTCACGATCCCCTTAACGCGCGCATAAACGGTGGCGAATCTCTACTGGATCACAAGCGACGTGTGCTGGGTTTTATTGACTGGTTAGAAGGTCAGCTGCAAGCAAACATTCTTGTCGTTGCACATGAAGAAACCATGCGCGTGTTTATTGCCCGGTTCGAAGGCAATGTGCCGGATGAGCGCTTGCGTGATATCCATATCGACAACTGTGAGTACCGTCGTTACACCTTGTGAATTTCCTGGCTCAAAGCAGTCGAACAAATCTGCCAGATCGGAAAACAGTAATAGCGCTGCACGCAAATAACAGCCTTAATTAAGGCCATTTTAACGAGATAGTTTTAACGCTTTCATTACATAGACTTAGTCAGGTTTTCTAGAAACATATTCTTCTATCTGAAGCGTTTTCAGACCGTTCATCCGAATTGTGACGCATTCCGGAACCACTGAGCTATATCCTTGAACAGCCATATTTAGGCGGCGTCTATAAGCTGCTGTTACCTCTGTGTTTACATGTTTTTCATTCCGTCGAAGAGGTGGTTCCCGATGTCAAAAATCTTCAAGGCGTATCTGCTAGCAACGACTTTTCTATACGCGGCCCAGGCAACCGCAAACCAGTTCACACTGTCCCCGGTTACACCCGAAGCGCCAACAAGCTTTGCCACAGTGGATGGTGTTGTCGGCCTGGTGTCAGAATCCCTGACCGGCAGCGTTATCACGGTAACTGCGGACTTTTACCAACAGTCCGTGAACCTGGATGTCGGCGGTAACTTCAGTCTGCCTGTCGCGGCAGACTCAAGCTACCAGCTGAATGCCACACTGACATTTGACGGTATGCCGGACGTTACTTATAACGCCCAGACCTTCCCGGCGCTGGTCGCTGGCGACAGTCTCACGCTTAATCTGATGCGCCGATCGGGTCGTCTGCTTGCCAGGGTGAATGTGACTGGCGGCACAGCACAGAACCTGTTCGTCAGTGCGTCAACCGATACCACCGACATCAACGGTATCAACGAGAAATATTCATTCAGTACATTCGCCGGACGCGTTAACGGTCTTGAACCCGAAATAACCGGCGCCTTACCGTCGGCCTTGCCGGTAAGTGTGAGTGGCCAGGTTCAGGTCGAATATCCGAATGGCTGTTCGCGCCTCCTCAGCCTCGATACCACTTCGGTAACGCTCAGGGACCGCTCGCTGCTCGGACCTGCCGGGTTCGACCTGGTTGAATGGAACATTGATGTGTCTGACGCGCCCTGTACCGGAGCGGTTGCAGGGGAGTTTCGGCTTGACGGCCTTGATGTATCCGCAGTCATCCTGACAGGCCACTTTCTTGGTTTCGCCGGCCCGCAGTTCCTGAATCAGCAGTTGACCGATTTTGGCAATTACCTGGTCGAACCCATCCTGGAAGGCGTGTATACCATCACCCAGTCAAGCAGCTTTTCGGCACCGTATACCAGTCTGCAATTTCCAAATGAAAGTGACGTTACGGTTAACGCAGGCACGATCTACAACGCGATTCATTCTGTGGGCACTTCCCACGGTGTTCTGCAACTGGCTGGCAGCTGGTCGCTCAACGACATCGCCGGCGCCAGTATTGCTGCTTCAGGCGCGCTCCCGGACGCAACATCAGCGAGTATGTCGGCTAGCGATAACATAGACCCGGCGACGGGAAATTTCGATTTTGTATTTGCGGTGGGCGACTGGGATATCAACCGGTACGAATTCAGATTTGACTCTACGCTCAATGGACGCTTCTACAGTCAGAACCTGAGCCTCGATTATCTGCCAGACAGTATCCTTCCCCGGTATCCGATCACCGAGGGCCAGGTCCTTGACGTCGCACCGGTAGAACTGCAAACAGGTTCTGCACAGGTGCAACTGGACGTAGCCCAGGTCAGTGACCAGACGGTGACCATTAATCAGTTGAGTGTCAACGGCAGCACTGAACTGATCGATACGGCTACTCAATCTGTCATGGGTAACGGAAGCATCAATGCATTCAGTTCCGGTACCAACGAAACCGGTTTTTTGATAACACTTCATGGCATCCCGGGCACCTATAATATGGTCGCCAGCGGCACCGGTTCAGACGGCCGTCTGTACGCGGTGTCTTTCCCACTGACGCTGGACGCGAGCGTGCCGGATCCTGCACCGGAACCCGTTCCGGAACCGAATCCGGAACCCACGCCCGAGCCCACACCCGAACCGACACCGGGTCCGGGCCCTGAGCCAACGCCCGGCCCAGAACCACAGCCACAGCCAGAGCCAGAGCCTGACCCAGAGCCGAATCCAGCACCTGATCCCGAACCGGATCCGGGTACTGAACCTGGATCCGGGCCCGGCGGTGATGATGACGCAATGGCCTGCTACGCCATCAATAAAGTCAAACTCCATCGACACCATCTGGCGAACAAAGACTCGCTGTTTATCAAGCAAGCCGCTTTCGGTCTGCCTGTAGACACCGTGGTCGACCTGGCACAGGAGGATGTAACCATTACCGTTGATGGCAAGGTTTATGACTTCCCGGCCGGCAGTTTTGAATGGAAGGGTGATGACCAGCACTACGCCTATAAAACCGGGCCGAGCGTCAAACCCCAGATACAGGCGCGCATTGACCTGAAAAAATCCCGGTGGGATCTAAAACTGATCCATATCGATGCTGGCTTCGTGGATAACTCCGACGGCGTTGACATCGCGATGTCCATTGGCGGTTACCACGAAAGTGAAAACGTAGTCCTGGAAAGTAAAAACGAAAAGGGCAATATGCTGATGTACAAGCGCAAGCCTAAAGCACGTTGTGGCTATAAACATGACAGGGATGAGCACGACGATGAGTCGGGCGACCGGGAACCAAAGCATCATAAACACAAGGATGTGGATGATGATCATACGCACAAAGGCAAAAAGGATAAACGAAAGAGGGGATAGACCGTGCGCTGTCGCACCGACGCGTCAGTTGGGCGACAGCGAATCACACCGTGATTTTGGTTAACAACTAACCAATAATTCACCTGCAAAAAAATAAAATTTTCCGACACCTTTGATTAACGCCCTTTGAAAGGGCGGCAGGGCGGCATCTCAGCCGGGCCGCTTGAGGCTCTAATTAACCGCTGTGTCGGACCGACGAACGGTCCCCATTTTGCGTGCATTACGACTACGCTCTTGGGTTGTAATCATCTGTAACAAGGAATTTCCTATGGCCCTCAAAACCTCCAGATTACTTCTTTCCTCCTTTTTATTTATCCTTACCCCGATCTTTCTGACAGCCTGCAGCTCGAGTGAGACTGCCGACTCCGGAATCGGGTCCGGCACCAGTCTAGCCACCGGTGTCGAAACGGGTGATGTCACCCTGCTACTCACTGATGCACCGACATCAGCTTATGATGAAGTCAACGTGGTCGCCGAATCAGTCATGCTGGTTGGTGAGGGACCCGATGCCCATCTAATGAAAAGACCGGCAAAGTTCAACCTGCTGGATTTGCGCAATACCTTCCGCAGGCTGTCCAAGACCAAAGCACCGGTCGGCACCTACAGCAAAGTACGCTTCAGGATCAGGGACGTTGAGCTGGTCAAATACAAGGCGAATGGTCTTGTCGAAAAGGCATACCCCAGACTGATGTCCAACGAAATCAATCTGAATGCCCGCACGCAGTTCGCGGTGGACCGACTGCGCCAGCTGATCGTCAAGCTGGACCTGGATGCAGATGCTTCGCTGGGTACCGATCCGACAGCTGTCGATCCTGATACCAACCCGGATGGCACAGTTTTCGACCCTGAAGCCACGGTCGAGGTCGAGAGCGTGCCGACGGATACAACGGAGCCGCCGCAGGCAGTAACGCCGGTGCTGATGAACGAGCAGGGCGTTGCCCGAAATCTGCTGGCTGACTCATTCCAGTTGTGCGATCCAGCGCAGTTGCAGGAATGTGTGCAGGTCAATGTCAGCCCGGATACCGTGTTTATGGACAGCCAACTTCAGGCTGGCGGTATCGAAAAGATAGCGGAAAATTTCACCGTGCGGGTGCTCGGTCACCTCGATGTCACCACGGACACGATCAATGCGCTGCATGTGCTGCAGGACAGTTCACGGCTGAACACCTATACCGGCACGTTCTCCAGCGATGTGGTCAATGATGCGATCAGTTTCGATGTTCCTGCAGGTGATACTACGGTCACTACTTATTCTGTTGCACTGGGAAGTTTGCCGGGTATTTATGACGCTGCGGGCAACGCGCTCGATGCCAGCACCCTGGGCAATGGTGTTAATGCCGAAGTGATCGGTACCGCGCTGAATCCCTTCCAGCCACTTATGATAACTCCCGGTGTCATCATCATCCCGAACCCGTAAAGTTATAACCACTGCATCAAGAAAGGCCGCCCTGTGCGGCCTTTCTTATTTTGCAAACCGCCTTCACGCCCTTGCCTCAGACAATGCCATAAGAGACAATCCGTCCGGGTCGTAAAGGGCGGAAAAAACCTGGATAGCCAGGCGTCCGGCCACCGGCGCCAGGATCTTCTGATTGATAAATTCTTAAGCTGATGGCAGAGAACTACTCAAGAATCTTCTTACTAAGCCACATGCGGGCATTTACCAGCCTGGCAGGCCATATTCTCGGCTCCCATCCAGCAATCAATGGCTATTTTGAAATGCATATCAGCTACGATGATGCGGCCGCCCTGGACCGACAGCTCGATATTCTCCAGGATAATGAAGGGATCAAGCAGAACAGCCGTTACGTTTTCGACAAGTTATTGCACAACGATTATCAGTTAAACCTTGAGCGGCTCGGGCTCAGCGATATAAAAATACTGGTGACCCTGCTGGAACCGGAACAGGCGATCAAAAGCATCGTCGACCTGTTTGCACAAAAGGAAACCGCTGAACTGTATGCGTCACCGCCAGAGGCTGTAAACTACTATATCGAACGCGTTAAAACGCTGAGCGAATTTTGCCGATGCTACGATCAGCACTATTACTATTACGATGCGGAATTGTTTCAGGCCGCGCCCGACAGACTGCTTCCCGGGCTGTCACGCTGGCTCGATCTGGATTCACCTTTAAGCGAGCGCTATCAAATCTTCAGCCAGACCGGCAAAGCCGGTGCGGGTGATTCTTCAAATCACATTCGCAGCGGCAGAATCAATAAAACCCGATCCGACTACTCGCACGTGAGTATTCCCGAAGGTGAGCTGAGCCGAGCGCAATCGGTTTACCGGGAATGCCGTCAGCTCATCATCGAGAACGCGACGGATGCGTTGACGCAAGAAAGTTTGATCACAGACCAGTAACAAGCAGCGAGAGCTGTTATCCGGTCTTATTGTGCTCTCGCCAAGGCGCAAA
>CP070838.1:2200686-2230669 GCA_020341835.1 Thiotrichales bacterium
AACCAGCTCGCGGTGGCCGGCACGATGATCGGCGTCTGCGAGGCACTGGTCTACGCAGGCCGCGCCGGTGTCGATCCGGAAAAACTGGTGGCGGTGATATCCAAGGGTGCGGCCGGCTGCTGGACCCTGGACAACCTGGCGCCGCGTATCATCAAAGGTGATGACGAACCCGGCTTCATGGTCGATCACTTCGTCAAGGACCTGGGAATCGCGCTGGACGAATGTGAGCAGATGGGAATCAAGCTGCACGGACTGGAACTGGCAGACCGCCTGTACAAACAGTTGCAGACCCTCGGCCATGGCCAGAGCGGCACCCAGGCGCTGATTCACGCGATCGAGCAGCTGTCTGCCTGAGGGTCCCCGGATTCCGCTGCGCTGCATCCGGGCTACCTTACCAACGTCGTTCCAGCATGTTGCTAGCTGGAACCCAGCGTCTTAGGATCCCCGAAGCCAAAGACACTGGATCCCGGCGTTCGCCGGGATGACGTTATCAACGCACAGGTGATTCTTTTCTGCGTCGTTCCCGCACGTTGTTAGCTGAATCCCGGCGTAGCGGATCCCCGAAAACAAAGACACTGGATCCCGGCTATCGCCGGGATGACGTTATCAACGGGTATGTAATTTTTTCCAGCGTCGTTCCAGCACGTTGTTAGCTGGAACCCAGCGTCTTTTGTCTCAGGTGCAAAAAGCGACGGAAGCGGGTTTCAACCCAGGTTTCCTGTGACCAGAAAAAACCGGGCCCGCAGGCGAGAGGAGTTCGCACACGGGCCCGGGAGGGTTGCCTGGTTAAGGCGTTGTTACGGCAGTTCGATTTCTATTTCGTCGGCTACGCCAATCGCATTGGCACCGCCGCCGGGTTCTTTGTCTTTCACCTTCACGAGGGTGGTGCCCAGGGTGACATCATCAAAGAATTCGGTCGCTGATGGATACGAAACATCGTTTTCATTCTCGAAATCGGTGTCGTTGCCGCCGCCACTGATATCGTAGGGTATAGTGACACCCAGAACGGTGACGTTATTACTCGTTGCAGTGCCTGCAGTGATGACGCCCTGGATGATCACATCATCCGCGGGTTCACGTTCCACTTTATTCGCAATGATCGTATTCGTGCCGGTACCGTCATCGTAGCCTTCAACCGATACAAAGTCGGTATTGGCTTGCAGGCTGTTCAGCAGTTCGGACGGGTTGGACGCCGTGCCGGTCTCATCTTCGACCTGTGACGAAGTGTCAAGCTTGACAGTGATCGTTTGACCCGTTATCGGGGTGACTTCAAAGCTGCTTCCAGCAATATCGACGTTGGTGACAGTCGCCGAGACCTTCAGGCTGCCGCCTTCATCCTTGACCTTGGTTGCGATCAGCTTGCCGCTGACCACAGTACCTTCGACCTCGACTTCCTTATCAATGGCAAGTGTCAGTGATGACGGAATTCTTTCAACGCCGGCACCGGACGCATCCACGGGGAAGCCGTCGACATCGAAATCACTGTCGTCAACGTAGCGGGTGATAACGCCTTCAAGTTCGACCTCGAAGTTGTCATCGAAGCCGGGTGTCTGCCCTTCGACACGTGTAGCGTTGATTGGGTTACAGCAGGCATCAGAACAGGTACCCTTGACATCAACCAGCGCATTCTCTACGAGGCCGCCTGGCAAATCATCGATGGCAGCACTCACGGCATTGACGTTAACGCCATTAACGCTGAAGTCAGTACCGCTAAGACCGACGATTGGGCCCTTGAGTTCGACAATGCTGCTGTCGGGTACAAAGGTGTTCTGCTTCAGTTCAATACGTGTCGCCTGAAGTACACCGGCAGAATCAGGGAATCCACTGATTTCAACGTTGTCGTCAATAGCTATCGTATCAAAGTCGAAAGGACCGGTTGCCGTGCCGCTGATATCGAAGATGGTGGATGTACTGTTCAGCTGGACAGTAGTTCCAAGCACCGTTATTGTCCTGCCTGTACCATCAGCGTCTACCACTGATGCCGCATTGACCGGACCCTGCAACTGGTCATCAAACGTGACGCGGGTGGCAGTGCCGGTTACGCCATCGGAGTTGACCTCACCTTCCACAACAACACGCATGCCGGTGGCAAGCCTGTCTTCAGTCGTCAGTGTTGGATCATCGTCAATACTGAAAGTCGCACTGTCGGTTTCGTATTCAACGCCATTGACGAAAATGCTGCCAAAGCCGGTGATGGTGCCAGATGATGTGAAACCAACCGGGGTAATACCGCTGCCGCCAATGCCCGCAACATCACCACCGCTGCTGCCGCAGCCTGCAATGCTGATTGCTATTGCAGCTGTCGTAGCGCTGATAAGGATTGAATGTTTCATGAGTTATTCCTCGTTCAAATCTTGTTCATAGTAATAGATGCTCATACTGGCGTAGCGTGCGTCAGATTCTTCGTCTGTTTCGTTCTGGCTAAGCCATGCGTCCAGTTCTTCGAGTAATGTTTGCGAGCGTCTGCGCGAGAAATCCCTGAACTCGTCCAGTGCATCGGCCCGTACACGCGGGTTGGAAACTTTTCTCTGAAACCACTTCGACTTTTCGTCGGCGGTCAGGTTGTGGTCGATCGTATTGATCAACTGGTTCGTATCCTTGCCGAGAATACGAATAATTTCTTCCGGGTCGTTGCCCGGTACATAGGCATTCCTGACCAGGTGAACCAGCCCGTCCTTGATCTCGACGCAGTTCGATGATTCGAGCAGGTTGAGCATGGCCTTGGTCGGAATGTCGCCGCTGTAGTGTTTGACCAGATTCGCGAATGTGCCGTTTTCGCTGTCGGGACTGCTGTCCAGTGCCAGCGCTTTCGGGTTGCCCTCTTCATAGGCAAATCGCGGATCGTTCAGCCAGCCGCTGATCACGCGGATGGCGCGGTTGTATTTCTGTTCGGTATTCTTACTGTCGCTGAGATCCGTTTCAGTCAGGCGTTTCACCTCTTTCCTGGAAAGGCCTGTTTCGGCAGAGACACTCGAAATCGTGGCTTTGCTATTATTCCTTTGAGCCGTAGCAAAAGCTTCCTCGACGTAGGCTTTGCGGACCATTTCTTCAAAACTGCCGCATGAGATGCCATTTCTCAATAGAATGCGGACCAGCGGTCGCAAGATCTGGGCAATAGAGGTCGTCAGTATTTTATTACTTGTATTTTCCATAGTTGGGATTATTTTCCCAAAGACGGCCAAAGTCAAGCACTATTTGGGAAAATTTTTTCATTTTTATCATTTTAGGTAATAGCGATAATGGACGATATTATCCAAAAATGCAACTAAGATACTGATAATAAAGATGAAAAATGGGCTCCTAGGGTTGTATGTCAAAATGCATCAGATAAATCTGTTGCCAAACTGGTCTACTGAATGAACTGGTCCTATATCCTTGATATTGTAAGACAGCACCGATCAACATTAGTTGCCGCTAATATCATTGCGATATTCTCGGCCCTGCTCAGCGTCCCGGTACCGATGCTGATGCCGATGCTGGTCGATGAGGTGCTGCTGGACAAGCCGGGTGCGATCGTCGAATTCCTCGAAGGCGTGCTGCCCGAGACCTGGCATGGTCCGGTGGCGTTTATCGTCGCGGTGATGCTGGTGACGATGGCGCTGCGCCTGGCGTCGCTGATGCTGGCGGTGCTGCAGACCAGGGAATTCACCCTGATCGCCAAGGACATCAGCTACCGCATCCGCAGCCGCCTGCTCGCGCATTTGCAGACGATTTCGATGGCCGAGTACGAGACCCTGGGTACCGGCGCGGTGACTTCGCATTTCGTCACCGATGTGAATGCGGTCGATGAGTTTATCGGCAGTTCACTGAGCAAGTTCATCGTCGCGGTGCTGACCGTGATCGGCATTGCCGCGGTGCTGTTGTGGATGCACTGGCAGCTGGCCCTGTTCATCCTGCTGATGAACCCGGTGGTGATCTATTTCACCATGGTGATGGGCAAGAAGGTCAAAACCCTTAAGCGCAGTGAAAACAGTGCGTTTGAAATCTTTCAGCAGGCCTTGAGCGAAACCCTCGACGGGATCCAGCAGATTCGTGCCAGCAATCGCGAAGGGCATTATCTCGAACGCGTGACCGCGCGGGCCCGTGATTTACGCGAGCATATGGCGGCTTTCGGCTGGAAGAGCGATGCGGCCAACCGCCTGTCGTTTTTCATATTCTTGATGGGTTTCGAGCTGTTTCGCGCCACCAGCATGGTACTGGTATTGCTCACCGACCTGACGATCGGCCAGATGTTCGCCGTTTACGCCTACCTCTGGTTCATGATGAATCCGGTGCAGGAAATCCTCAGCATCCAGTACAGCTACTACAGTGCCAATGCCGCACTCGAGCGTATCAACCGGCTGCTCAGGCTGAGGCAGGAGCCTGTCTACGAACACAATATCAACCCGTTCGAAGGCAGGCATACCGTTGGCCTGCGCGTGGAGAACATCTGTTTTTCCTACGGCGAGGAATTCAACGTCCTCGACGGCGTCAGTCTGGAGATCGGCGCCGGCGAGAAGGTGGCGCTGGTCGGCGCCAGCGGTGGCGGCAAGTCAACGCTGGTGCAGATCATTCTCGGGCTGTATCCGGCGAAGTCAGGCGAGCTGTATTTTGATGACGTCAATATCAGGGACATCGGCCTCGATGTGGTGCGCGAGAACGTTGCCACCGTGCTGCAGCACCCGGCCATGCTCAACGACAGCGTGCGTGAGAACCTGTGCCTCGGACGCGAGCTCGAGGACGACGCGCTGTGGCAGGCGCTCGAAATTGCCCAGTTGCGGGATGTCGTCGAGGACATGCCGCAAGCACTGGATACCATCATCGGGCGCAGCGGCATCCGGCTTTCGGGCGGCCAGCGCCAGCGCCTGGCGATCGCGCGCATGGTGTTGTCTGATCCGAAAGTGGTGATTCTCGACGAGGCGACCTCGTCGCTGGATACCGAGACCGAAGCGCGGCTGCACAATGCCATGCACGCTTTTCTGCGGAACCGGACTACCCTGATCATCGCGCACCGCCTGAGCGCGGTCCGGCAGGCCGACCGCGTGCTGGTGTTCGATGCCGGACAGATTATCGATGAGGGTCATCACGACGAGTTGATCAGCAGGGACGGCCTGTACCGCGATCTGTATGCGCATTGAAAACCCGGCGCATGTGTACCCCGTAGGAGCGGCTTTAGCCGCGAACGACATTCAGGCGTATAGACTTATTTGGTCCACAGATGAACGCAGATTAACGCAGATATATTTTGCTTTCACTGCGTTACAGACCGAAATCCGCCTGATTTGAAATGCAATTCAAACCATCTGTGTTTATCTGCGTTCATCTGTGGACTAAAATTCCGAACAGGTTTTCCGCTAATCAAGGTTAATTCGCGGCTGAAGCCGCTCCTACCGGGGGGGGGGGGCAGGATTCGCGCGCTAGGGAATGGGTTTCCGGGCTGGTAATATTCCTCCGTTACCGCTAATTGAAAAAAGGACCGACTATGAAGAAAGTAAGAAAAGCCTGCCTGTTAATTGTCTTGCTTGTGGGCATGAGCTCGCCGCAAGTGATGGCCAGCCCTTTTTCGCAAGGCAGCCAGTCGGTGGCGGTGATACTCGGCTCGGGCAGTGCGTTCAATGACGACTATCTGATTCTTGGCCTGGGCTACGGCTATTACGTAATCAATGGACTTGAACTGGGTATCGATGCGCAGTTCTGGATGAGTGGTGATCCTTCGATTACCAAGCTGAGCCCGAAGATCACTTACGTGTTCACCCAACCGGAGCGGATCAAGCCCTACCTGGGCGCGTTTTACCGCCGCACCTTCGTCGACGAGTTCGATGATTTCGACTCCATCGGTTATCGCGCCGGGCTGAATTTCATGGGGCAGGGAAACTTCTTTTTCGGTCTGGGGTTCGTCTACGAGGAATACCGCTCGTGCAGTGAAACCGTGTTCAGCAGCTGTTCGGATACCTATCCCGAGATCGTGTTCTCGTTTTCTATATAAATCAGTATCTTGTTGGCGGCGATAGCCAGAAACTATGGCTTTTATTGATATAAGTTAATTGTAATATTCTGATTCGGTGATAAATTACGCACATCCTGATTCATCGAATGAGAATGACTATGAAACAGATATCAATGCTGATCGCTGCATCCGTATTTGCGGTCCAGGCGAATGCGATGCAATGGCAGGCCCTGCCGGGCACTGCGCCGGCCCCGGCCGATAATCCAACCACTGAAGCCAAGGTTGAACTTGGCAAAATGCTGTTCATGGATCCGCGCTTTTCATCGACCGGCACGGTTTCCTGTAATTCCTGCCATAACGTGATGGAAGGCGGTGATGACAGCCGCAGCGTGTCCATGGGCGTGCACGGCAAGACCGGCGGCCGTAATGCCCCGACCGTGTGGAACTCGGCATTTCACTCCGCACAGTTCTGGGACGGTCGCGCAGCACTGCTGGAAGACCAGGCCAAGGGGCCGGTAGCCAACCCGGTGGAAATGGGTATGGAAGATGTTGAGACCGCGATGGACCGTGTCAGGAAGATTCCGGGCTACAAGGCTTATTTTGACAGGGCATTTGGCGAAAACTCGATGACGGTCGAAAACGCGGCCAAGGCGGTTGCGGCCTTCGAGCGCACGCTGATTACGCCGAACAGCCCCTACGACAGGTATGTCAAGGGTGACAAGCAGGCGATGACCGAGCAGCAGGTGCGCGGCATGAACAAGTTTGCATCCAGCGGCTGTACCAGCTGTCATTCGGGTGCGGCATTCAACGGTCCACAGCAGAAGCTCGGCGAGGGTTTCTTCACCAAATTCCCGACCTTCGCCGACAGCGACTATGTCGCGAAGTACACGCTGGCTGACGACAAGGGTCGCCAGGAAGTCACTGGCAACAGCGCCGATGCCAATCTGTTCCGTACGCCGACACTGCGCAACATTACCGATACTGCACCGTATTTTCATAATGGATCGGTGAATGATCTGGCTGAAGCCGTGCGTGTAATGGCAAAAACACAGCTGAACAAGGAATTACCCGATGGGGATGTCGCCGATATCGTCGCCTTCCTCACTGCATTGACCGGCGAATATCCTGAAATCAGCATGCCGCGCTTGCCCGCAACAGCCGGCGCCAGCATTATTGCCGACTAGTTGAAGTCAAATTAACCCACGGGTTGGTGCTAACATGGCACCAACCCATTAAATTTTAGAGAACAGCCATGGCCACAGTTGAACTGACCAAAGACAATTTCAAAGACACGATCACCGGCAACGACATCATTATTGTTGATTTCTGGGCATCCTGGTGCGGACCGTGTAAATCGTTTGCACCAATCTACGAAAAAGTATCGGAAAATCATGATGATATCGTGTTCGGCAAGATCAACACGGAAGATGAGCAGGAGCTCGCTGCCAGTTTCCAGATTCGGTCAATCCCGACCCTGATGATATTCCGTGAGCAGATCGTGATATTTTCCCAGGCCGGCATGCTGCCCGAAACCGCGCTGGAAGAAATTATCGGCAAGACCCGGGAACTGGACATGGACCAGGTCAGGGCAGACATCGAGGCCCAGCAGGCGCAAAACGCCTGATTGCGAATCGGGAATCCGGGGCCGTGCGGCTCGCCTGGATTCCACCCCCCCGGTTAACGGGACCTATTTAAGGCTGGCCTGTTTTTTGGCCAGCTTCGCCAGTTCCGCCTCGTTCTTCTGTACTTCCCGGACCAGCTGCCTTTCCGCACGGGTGACTTCGCGGAGCTCGGTTTTGACACTCTTGAGCTCATCCTGCAGCGCTTTCAGTTTCTGCCTGTAGGCGGTTTCGGCTGCTGTGAGGGTCTTTTTCCGACGCTTTTTCACCACCGGGTTGACCGCAGCGGCTTCCCGCTTCTTCGGTTTGGGCGCTGCCTTTTGCTTGTCGCTGACCTGGGTGCGGATGATTTCGGGCTTGCCGCTCGTGGCCTTCGCTGCTGGCGCCTGGGCCATGGGCTGCAGCTTGATGCGCGAAGATCGCATCCCGCGTAATGCCGATTTGATGCGTTTCTTGATTTCCTCGACGGTGCCCTGACCATCGATCACATGCAGGTTGCCCTTCTGGCTGTAATAGGTCGCCAGTGGCTGCGTGTGGGTTTCGTAGACGCGAAGGCGCCGATCGATGGTTTCCTCGTTGTCGTCAGAGCGGTGGTGCAGGGAGCCGCCGCAGTTGTCACACTGCGAGTCGATGGCGGGCGGATTGGTAAACGAATTGAACAGCGTGCCGCAGGACAGGCAGGTCAGGCGTCCGACCATGCGCTGCATCAGCAAATCAAAGTCGACGTTGATCTGGAGCACGGCGTCGATCGGGCGGCCGAGGTTGGCGAGCATGTTGTCGAGCGCTTCAGCCTGTTCCAGGTTGCGTGGAAAGCCGTCCATGATAAAGCCGTTTTCCGCATCCGGGCGCATGATGCGCTCACGGATCATGCCGATGACGATATCATTGGGCACCAGCTGACCGGCATCCATCACCGCCTTGGCCTGCCTTCCCAGCGGCGTCTGCGCCGCCACGGCTGCACGCAGCAGGTCACCGGTCGATATCTGCGGTATGTTGTATTTTTCGATCAGAAATTTCGCTTGTGTGCCTTTGCCGGAACCGGGAGCCCCGATCAAAACCAGTCTCATTTTTAACTCCGCTTTGCCATTTGGACGAACAAATGGGGGATTGTATCGATTGTTCAGCGATTGTCGAGCTAAACATGAATATTCGCGCCTAAATCGTTATAAAGTCGATATAATCCGACCAGAATCTGCAATAGAACAGATTTGGATAAGGGGTATTCTTCAATCAGTCATCGTTTGTACACCGCAGTGACTTCACAGTTGATGTTGACAGGATCCGGTCGTGCGTAGGTCATTCGTCACCGACCATTCTGAGATTTCCAGGATTTTCAAGGCGCGCGCGATCGTTGCCGGGCTGTTCAGTTTCCTGTTGATCGGTGCCCTGTTGACCCGGCTCGGCTGGCTGCAGATTGTCGAATACGCGCATTTTGCCGGCCTCTCCAAGGAAAACCGGGTCCGTCTGATGGCTATTCCGCCAAATCGGGGGCTGATTTACGATCGAAATGGTGTGATTCTTGCCGAAAACCGGCCCACCTACCACCTGGAACTGATTCCCGAGCAGATTGAAGATATGGATGCCACGCTGCAGGCCCTGGGTGAAATCGTGACCATCACTGAAGACAATATCGAGCGATTTCATACCGCCATGCGCACCCACCGTCCGTTTGAAAGCATTTCGCTGAGAACGCGGCTGAGCGAAGAGGAGGTTGCGCGCCTTTCGGTCAACCGGCACCGTTTTCCGGGTGTGGATATCGAGGCGCGTTTGAGCCGCCATTACCCGCAGGGCAAGTCCACCGTGCACGCCGTGGGTTATGTCGGGCGTATCAGTGAAAAAGAGCTCAATGTCATTGATGTGAGCAACTATCGCGGCACCACGCACATTGGCAAGACCGGCCTGGAAAAATATTACGAGGAAGAACTCCACGGGATCGTCGGACAGCAGAATGTCGAAGTCAATGCCGAAGGCCGCATCCTCAGGGTGATCGATAAAATCCCGCCGTTACCGGGCAACAACCTGGTGCTGAACCTTGACCTGGAGCTGCAGTTGACCGCCGAGAAGGCGCTGGGTGACTTCGCCGGTGCGGTGATTGTGATGAAGCCGAAAACCGGCGCGGTTCTTGCCTTTGTCAGCGAGCCGGCTTACGACCCCAACCTGTTTGTGCATGGTATCAGCGTCAAGGCCTACAAGGCCTTGCGTGAGGGTGACTACAAGCCGCTGTTCAACCGCGCCCTGTTCGGACAGTATCCGCCGGGATCGACGTTCAAACCGTTCCTGGGGCTGGCGGCGATCGATTCAAAGGCGATCGGATACAAGCAGGCGATTCGCTGCAGGGGGTTCTATACCCTGCCAAACGATGAAGATCATCGCTACCGTGACTGGAAGAAGCAGGGTCATGGTACAGTAGATCTGGCCAATGCCATCGAGCAATCCTGTGATGTATATTTCTACGAGATCGCCAACCGCATGGGCATCAACCGCATGCACGATTATCTGCGCGAATTCGGATTCGGCGACAAGACCGGAATCGACCTGCTGGGTGAGCGTTCCGGTTTGCTGCCATCGAGGGAGTGGAAGCGCCGGGTGCACAACAAGATCTGGTACCCGGGTGAAACACTGATCGCGGGAATCGGTCAGGGCTATATGCTGGCAACGCCGTTACAACTGGCGGTCGCAACCTCGGCACTGGCCAACAAGGGTAAGAAAGTCCAGCCCCGGCTGTTGAAGGAAATGCGCGATACCGACGGCGAGGTGACCGCGATGGCGGTCCCCTCTGTTTCCTGGATCAAGCTGGGGCGGGAAGACCGCTGGGATCACATGCACAAGGCGATGCACCGCGTGCTGCGCGGCAAGTGGGGCACCGCGCGCGCGACCGGGTGGAAGCTCAAGGGCTATGAAATGGCGGGCAAAACCGGCACCGCCCAGGTCTTTGGAATCGCCCAGGATGAGGAGTACGACGCGGAAACCGTCGCCAGGAAGTTGAGAGACCACGCGTTATTTATTGCTTTCGCGCCACTGGAAGATCCCGAAATTGTCGTTGCGATCATTGAAGAGAATGGTGAGCATGGCAGTGCGGTTGCGCCGATCGCCAAGGCCATAATGGACAGGTACCTGTTGACTGAAGATGCCGAAGAATAACTATCAGTTTGATGCGGCCTACCAGAGCCGTTTTGCCCGTGTGCTGCAGATCATTCGCATTGATCCGGTGCTGTTGTTCGGGCTGTTGATGCTGACCCTCGCGGGGTTGGGAATTCTCTACAGCGCGGGTGACCAGTCTGCCGAACTCATGCAGAAGCAGGTGGTAAGACTGTCGATCGCGTTTCTGGTGATGCTGGTCGTTGCCCAGATCCCGCCGCAGCAGCTGTATTTATGGACGCCGTGGGTTTTCCTCGCCGGTGTGATTCTGCTGCTGATGGTGTTCTATGCCGGTGACGTCGGCAAAGGGGCGCAACGCTGGCTCAAGATCGGTGTCCGCTTCCAGCCATCGGAAATCATGAAACTGGCCACGCCGTTGATGCTGGCCTGGTACCTGTCCGAGCGGCCGCTGCCGCCCGGATTCCGCTCGCTGGTCATTTCCTCGGCGCTGGTGTTGCTGCCAACGATCATGATCGCGATGCAGCCCGATCTTGGTACGGCGTTGCTGGTCGCCGCCGCCGGCTTTTTTGTTGTGTTCTTCGCCGGTATCAGCTGGGGAATATTGATTGGCTCAGGTCTGGCGCTGCTCGGGTTTATTCCTATCCTGTGGCAAATGATGCGTGAGTACCAGCGCCAGCGGGTACTGACCTTGCTCGATCCGGAAAGCGATCCGCTCGGCGCCGGCTATCACATCATTCAGTCAAAAATCGCGATTGGTTCGGGCGGGCTCTACGGCAAGGGCTGGCTGAACGGTACCCAGTCACAGCTGGATTTCCTGCCCGAGCGTTCAACCGACTTTATTTTCGCGGTGTACGCGGAAGAATTTGGTATGATGGGTGCTGCCGTATTGTTATCGCTGTATGCGTTTATCATCTGGCGCGGACTTTATATTGCAGACCACGCACAGGATAACTTCAGTCGGTTGCTGGCAGGCAGTTTGAGTATGACATTCTTTGTTTACCTGTTTGTCAATGTCGGTATGGTGTCCGGGATATTGCCCGTCGTCGGCGTGCCATTGCCCCTGGTCAGTTATGGCGGCACGTCCCTGGTAACACTGATGGCGGGTTTCGGTATGCTGATGTCGATAAACTCTGACCGAAGATTGTTGTCAAAGTGAAAAATAATAAGAAAAAATAATAATAAAAAACCGGAATTCATGAATCGAGTTACATCCCTGTTAGTGGTTTTATTGGTCTCTATGTCGTTGAATGTGCAGGCCGATTACAGTCAGCGCAGCGACGTCCAGCAGTTTATTGATGATATGGTCGAAAAACACGGCTTCGATCGTGACCAGCTGACAGCAAAGTTTTCGACCGCAAAAAGACTGGACGGCGTGCTCGAGTCGATTTCCAAACCGGCTGAGAAAGTATTGACCTGGAAGGAATACCGTCCGATTTTTGTCACTTCCAAGCGCATCCGCAAGGGCAACAAGTTTCTGCAGAAAAACCACGAGGCACTGCAACGGGCTGAAAAGGAGTTCGGTGTGCCCGCTGAAATCATTACCGCGATCATCGGTGTCGAAACCTACTACGGCAAGTCGACGGGTAGAACACAAGTGTTTGATTCTCTGGTGACCCTGGGTTTCGACTATCCGCCGCGTTCGCAGTTTTTCCTGAGCGAGCTGGAACAGTATCTGTTGCTTGCGCGCGAAGTCGGCTTTGACGTGAGGGCGATACGCGGCTCCTATGCCGGCGCAATGGGTATGCCCCAGTTTATCTCCAGCAGTTACCGTCACTATGCGGTTGATTTTGATGGTGACGGCAAGCGTGATTTGCTCAACAATACCGTCGATGCGATCGGTAGTGTTGCCAATTATTTCCGGGAGCATGGCTGGAAGCCGGGCGAGGAAGTCGTCGTACCGGCGCGCGTCAACGGCCAGATTGAGGAGACCAGGAACAAGCTGAAACCGCATACAACGATTTCGGATCTCAGCAGAATAGGCGTCTTCCCTCAGGCGCGCCTGGATGATGACCCGAAAGCGACGGTAATCACCTTCAAGGGTAAAGAGGGCAAGGAATACTGGCTCGGACTGGATAATTTCTATGTCATTACGCGCTACAATCGTAGTGCAATGTATGCAATGGCTGTCTATCAACTAAGCCTGGAGTTTGATACGCAGAAATGATACACATGAACAAATCTCCAAAAAACCTGCTCGTGCTGTTTCTGTTGTCGACGGCGAGTGTTTCCTGCAGTATTAAAGAAGGTTCGCAGGACGGCGCGCCGGAAAAATACACCAAGAAGTGGGATGAGATCCCTGATGCCGTTCCCAGGGACGAAACCAAAAGCAAATACGGCAATCCCGATTCCTACGAGGTGTTCGGAAAGCGCTACTACGTGCTTGATTCAAGCAAGGGGTTCAAGCAGAAAGGCCTGGCGTCGTGGTATGGTACCAAGTTCCATGGTCAGCGCGCGTCCAGTGGCGAAACCTACAATATGTATGCGATGACGGCGGCGCATAAAACCCTGCCGTTGCCAACCTATGTTGAGGTCAAGAATCTGAAAAACGGCCGCAAGGCGATCGTCAAGGTGAATGACAGGGGTCCGTTCCATGAGGGTCGTATCATCGATCTTTCTTATGCTGCTGCCACCAAGCTGGGCGTGGTTGCAACAGGAACGGCACCCGTGGAAATTCGCGTAGTCGGTAACAAGGAAGAGGTGGTTGCCGGCGTCGATGACCAGTATATTGATGAGAATGGCAAGCTCTATGTCCAGATTGCCGCCTTCAATACCGAAGCGAATGCATTGAGATTGATCGATGACCTGCGTGAGAAGAAATTCCACAGCGTTCGAATTCATGTCGATAACAACCAAGGAAAATTACTGTACAGGGTCCGCATAGGGCCAATGCCAACGGATAATGTTGCTGAAAAGGTCCTGGCCCAGCTTAAACAAATCAATTTGAACAACGCAAAGATAATCAGATATAACTAAACAGATGAAGATATTAAAAGCTACTCCGGTTTCATTATTTACTGTATTTACCTTTCTCGTTTTATTTGTTTCAACCGCGTCTGCCGCTGTTCCGATACCGGCGCCGCCCCAGGTCTCTGCAAAGAACTTTATACTGGTGGATGCCCATAGCGGGCACGTGCTCGCCGAGAAAGAGGCTGACGTTCAGGTCGAGCCGGCCAGTATCACCAAGCTGATGACGTCGTATGTTATCTATCATGAGTTTGCCCAGGGCCGCCTGAGCATGGAGGACATGGTGACGATCAGTGAAAAAGCATGGCGCATGGGCGGTTCGCGTATGTATGTCGAAGTGGACAAGCAGGTCAGTGTGCATGATTTGATGAAAGGGCTGATCATTCAGTCGGGCAATGATGCCACCGTCGCGCTGGCGGAACATGTTGCAGGGAGTGAGCAGGCTTTCGTCGATTTAATGAACCAGTACGCGTCAAAACTGGGGATGTCCAACACCTATTTCGCCAACAGTACCGGCTGGCCGGCTGAAGGCCATCTGACATCGGCAAGGGATATCGCTACGCTGGCGCTGGCGGTTATTCAGGAGTTTCCCGAGCACTATGCCTGGTACAAGGAGAAGGTATTCACCTACAACAATATCAAGCAGTACAACCGTAACAAGCTGTTATGGAGCGATGCCAGCGTCGATGGCATCAAGACCGGCCACACCGAATCAGCCGGTTATTGCCTGGTATCGTCGGCAGTACGTTCGGATATGCGCCTGATTGCCGTCGTTCTCGGAACAGAGAGTGAGAAGGCGCGGGCCAGTGTAAGTCAGTCGCTGCTGAATTACGGTTTTCGTTTCTTCGAAACCCACAAGCTGTACGCAGCCGGAGAAATCCTGAATCGCTCCCGTGTCTGGAAAGGCGACACCGAGAAAGTATCGCTTGGATTGATCGAGGACCTGTACATCACCATACCTCGTGGCTCATATGGCCAGCTTGAGGCGGTGATGGATGTGGATGCCAATATCGTTGCGCCGCTGGACAAGGGCTCCCAGCACGGTGCTGTACGTGTCACCCTGGCCGAGGAGGAGATGTTGAAGGCCCCGCTGGTTGCACTCGAATCAATCAATGAGGGCAGCATCTTCCAGATTGCAAAAGATCATATCCTGCAACTGTTCAACTGAGCACAGCATCAGTTTGTCATAGCACAGGCACCGCGCGTGGCGAGCTCCGAACCCATCGTATATATCAATAGCGAATACCTGCCACAGTCGCAGGCCTGTGTGTCGGTTCTTGACCGCGGCTTCCTGTTTGGTGACGGTGTATACGAGGTTATTCCCGTTTTCGGTGGCAAGCCGCTGCGGCTGAATGAACACCTCGACCGTTTGCAGCGGAGCATGGACAGGGTTTCACTTTCGAATCCATTGAGCCGTGATCAATGGAAAGAAGTTTTCAGCCTGCTGCTGGAGAAAAATCCCGGCGCTGACCGCTCGATCTATCTCCAGGTAACACGCGGTGCGGCGCCTGTTCGTGATCTGTCTGTCGAGGCCGATATTGATCCGACGGTTTTTGTCATGGTGAATGATATAAAGCCGGTCGATTACGCCAGACTGGAAAACGGCATCGAGGCGATCACCGTCGATGACTTTCGCTGGAAGGCCTGCGATATAAAATCCGTGTCGCTGATCGCCAATGTTATGATCAGGCTTCAGGCCAATGCGAAAAGCGTCATGGACGCTGTGATGGTGCGTGATGGCCTGGTGACCGAGGGTACGGCGAGCAACATTTTTGTGGTTCAGAATGGTGTTATATCGACACCGCCAAAAAGCGACTGCCTGCTGCCCGGGATAACGCGTGACCTGGTGATCGATCTGGCACGGGCCAACAATTTTGTGGTTGAGGAGCGCGATATCAGGCAAAGTGAACTGCAAACTGCCGATGAAATCTGGCTAACGAGTTCGACGCGTGAGATCGCACCGGTTGTGAAACTGGATAACCGGCCTGTCGGAGACGGCGTTGCCGGTGAGTACTGGCGAAAGCTGATCGGGATTTATCAGGATTACAAGCAGGAGTTGAGGCATGGCTGATACGCCATCTGAAGATGAGGAAAGCCCGCTCAAGTTTCCCTGCGAGTTTCCGATCAAGGCGATGGGCAGGGCGACGCCCGAACTCGAAATCGCCGTACTTGAAATCATGAATCGCCATGTGCCGGATCTTGGTGAAGGCGCGGTGAAAACCCGGGCCAGCCGGAATGGAAATTACCTTTCGATCACGGTAACGATACAGGCCAGAAGCCGTGATCAACTCGACGCGATTTACATGGAACTCACTTCCTGCGAGCATATTGTTTTCGCAATCTAGATAAACCATGTCACTCGTTATTCGTGAGCTCGGCCTGCAGCCTTACCCGCAGGTTTGGCAGCAGATGCAGGATTTTACCGACCGGCGCGACGATGCAACCCCGGATGAGCTGTGGCTGCTGCAACACCCGCGCGTGTACACCTTGGGCAAAAACGGCAGGGCGGAGCACGTCATCGATGCCGGCGATATACCGGTGGTTCAATCCGATCGTGGCGGCCAGGTCACCTACCATGGTCCGGGCCAGCTGGTTGCGTATACGCTGCTCGATCTCAATCGTATGAAAATCGGTGTGCGCGAGCTGGTAAGCCGCCTCGAAAACAGCGTGATCGCGCTGCTCGATGACTACGGTATCAGCGCGAATGCGCGAAAAGATGCACCCGGAGTCTACGTTGAGGGTAAAAAAATCGCGGCGTTGGGCCTGCGCGTACGTCGGGGCTGCAGTTTTCACGGGCTGGCGCTGAATGTGGATATGGACCTGGAGCCGTTTTCACACATCAATCCCTGTGGTTACGAGGATCTCGAGGTGACGCAACTGTCTGATCTGGTTGAGGTGCCCGAACTGGGCAAGGTTGAGAAACAGTTGCAATCTCATCTGCAGCGGCAGTTGCTGTAAAATAGCGCCATGTCACAAAAACCAGACCATAAATCAGGGTCTTACAGCGCGAGGCAGGGCGTCAAGCACAAAGGCGCGGAAAAGCTGGCGCGCATACCGGTCAAGGTGCAGCCGCGTACCGAGCAGTTGCGCAAGCCGGCATGGATCCGCGCAAAATCGCCTTTTCACCCCAATGTGAAACGGCTGAAATCTGTTTTGCGTGAACAGCAGCTGCATACGGTGTGTGAAGAGGCGGCGTGTCCCAATCTCGGTGAATGTTTTGGCAAAGGTACCGCGACCTTCATGATTATGGGTGACATCTGTACCCGGCGCTGTCCGTTCTGCGATGTTGGTCACGGCCGGCCGCATCCGCTTGACGCGCAGGAGCCGGTCAAGCTCGCCAATACCATCAGGGCGATGGATCTGTCTTACGTGGTGATCACGTCGGTCGATCGCGATGATCTGCGGGATGGCGGCGCGTTGCACTTTGTCGAATGTATCGAGCAGGCGCGTGCCAGGAATCCGGGTATCGAGATCGAAATACTGGTCCCCGATTTTCGCGGTCGTATGGATATAGCGCTCGAAATCATGCATCGTCACCCGCCCGATGTGTTCAATCATAATCTTGAAACGGTTCCGCGTTTATACAAACAATGCCGTCCCGGTTCGGATTATCAATGGTCGCTGCAGCTGTTGAAGCAGTTCAAGCAGGCGCAGCCGGATGTGCCGACAAAGTCGGGATTGATGCTCGGCCTTGGTGAACAGCTCGATGAGGTGGTCGAAGTGATGCGTGATATGCGTCAGCATGATGTCGAAATGCTGACGCTGGGCCAGTACCTCCAGCCCAGCAAGCATCACCTCGCGGTAGAACGTTATGTAACACCGGATGAATTTGAAGCCCTGTATCAGACGGCGATGGATATGGGGTTCAAGCATGTTGCCAGTGGGCCGATGGTCAGATCCTCGTATCACGCTGACCTGCAGGCGCACGGCGAATTCTGATAAATACGAAGATAGAGTCCGTTATTGTTATGAAATATTTTTTTCGAGCTGTGCGTGCAATACTGCAACCCGTCATACTGTTCATCGACTGGATCACACGTCCTTCGTGGCCAAAACGGAGCGAAGACGTGCAAAAACGGATCGATGAACAAACATCCAGCCTTGCCCTGTACCAGTTTCACGCGTGTCCGTTCTGTATTATCACGCGGCGCGCGATGCGACGGCTGGGTTTGAATATCGAATTACGTGACGCCCAGAATGATCCCCAGTGGGAGCAGGAGCTGGTCGAGCAGGGCGGCAAACGCCAGGTGCCCTGTCTGCGTATCAAAAATGAAGACGGTAAGGTCCAGTGGCTGTACGAATCCAGGGATATTATGCATTACCTGGAGCAGCAGTACGGCGATACGGCCTGAGCTGCTCCAGTGCAGGAGCTGTCTTCCGGTCGAACTCGATTCGTTGCTGAAAAGGGTTATTGGCACGCAAAGCGCGCGCTTTTGAGCAAAGCGCTGCTAGCGATCCATCGCCAGGCGCAACAGGCCGGCGACACTGACCGCGTCGGTGATTTCGCCGTCGATCGCCAGCTGGACAGCGTCTTTGAGCGGCAGTTTCAACAGTTGCAGGTCTTCGGTTTCCTCGAACGCGGTTTCACCTTCGGTCAACTCTGTCGCGACGTAGACTATCCCGCGTTCATCAGTGACTGAATTCGAGGTATGCAGGTGCATCAGTGTCTGCCAGCGCCCGGCGCTCAGCCCGGTTTCTTCCCTGAGTTCGCGTTTGGCTGATTCGAGCGGATCGATGTGCAAGGCTCCGCCGCCCATCGGGATTTCCCAGGAGTAACAGTCCGGGACATATCGGTACTGACCGACCAGCCAGGTGTTGTCTTGTTCGTCCAGCGGTATCACACCGATCGCGATGTTCTTGAACAGGATTTTCCCATAGTGCGACAGGCCGCCGCCCGGATTGACAACCTCGTCCTCGTCCAGGCAGAACCAGGCATTCTCGAACACCCGCTTGTTGCTCCGCGGCTTCCACGGGTTGGGCTGTGTTTTGAGTTTCGGTTTCGCCGGCTTCATCACGCTACCTCAATAATCTGCGTCTGATGTTGTTGTTATGGGTTGTTTTCCTGGCTGTCGATCGCGGTGCCTCAGGTTCGCGCGTGTCCCCGGTTACCACGCCGCTATCGTCCTGGTTGATAGCATACAGGCGGATGCCGATATTGTTCGTCGCCAGCGCGATATCGTAATCCGTCTGCAGCTTCATCCAGTAGCCGGGTTCGTTGCCGAAATACCTGCCCAGGCGTACCGCGGTATCGGCCGTGATTGCGCGTTTCCCCAGGATGATCTCGTTGATTCGCCTCGGAGGCACCCCGATGGCTCTCGCGAGCCGGTTCTGGCTCAGTTTACGGGGCTGCAGGAACTGCACAAACAGGGTCTTGCCGGGATGTTGCCATGCCATATCCGAAATATAACGATAAACGTTATATAACGCAATACGTTATCTTTCTATAATAATTCTCGAATCGTGGAGCAGCAGGGCGTGCCGGCGGTATAGTTGTTCTGTGTCCTGGTGACAAGGGAAGTCTGGTCCACAGATGAACACCGACATTTGGCGGTGTCACTCCTGCGGACGCAGGCGTCCAGCGTCTTTAGAAAAACCATGACAGAACACGGGTCCGCGAAAAACGCAAAGAACGCAAACAGAAATGCAATTAAAGGATTGAGTGTTCTTCGCGTCTTTTGCGATTTTCGCGGCTCAATAAAACATCCGTGTTCATCTGTGGACTTCTAACCGCTGAGAATTTCCGTGTGCTCCGCAGCGTAGTTGCTATCGGGCATGATTCAGTTAACAATTGACCGACTTAAAAAAACTTTTCGATAACAATAAATCATTGTCCGGTAATCAAGGATGGAAAACATTTTTAAATTTGCGGATGACCTGGGGCCGTTAAAAGTAATTCATGTCCATGAGCCCTCGGTAAATCTGAAGGCCGTCCTGGTCGTCGATAACATTGCCAAAGGGCCTTCCATCGGTGGTGTGCGCATGGCTGCAGATGTCAGTACCGAAGAGTGCATCCGGCTGGCTCGCGCGATGACTTTTAAAAATGCTGCGGCGGGACTGGCTTACGGTGGCGGCAAGGCGGTGCTTTATGGCGATCCAAAAATGCCGAAAACCGAGAAAGAGCAGCTGATACGCGCGTTGGCCAACGCCTTGCGCAATGAAAATACCTATATTTTTGCGCCTGATATGGGTACGGATGAAGAATGCATGGCCTGGGTCAGGGATGAAATCGGGCGTGCTGTTGGCCTGCCGCGAGAAATCGGCGGCATACCGCTGGATGAAATCGGCGCAACCGGATTTGGTCTGAGTCACGTTGTCGACGTGGCGCTCGACTATTGCGATTTCGCCCTGGAAGGGGCGCATCTGGTGGTGCAGGGCTTCGGTGCGGTCGGTCGAAATGCGGCCGGATTTCTGACCCGGCAAGGCGCGAAGCTCGTCGCTGTAGCAGATTCTCACGGCGCTATTCACAATCCGGAAGGCCTGGATGTCGACCGCTTGATAGCGCTAAAAACTGAAGGCAAGTGCGTGACTGACTATCTCGATGCAAAAAAACTGGCGCGCGATGATGTGATCGATGTTGACTGTGATATCTGGATTCCGGCTGCGCGCCCTGATGTGATAAATGAAGACAATGTCAGCCGCTTGAATACAAAACTTGTCGTCGAAGGCGCGAACATACCGATCACGCACGCTGCGGAGAAGATGCTCCACGACAAGGGTGTGCTCTGTGTACCGGATTTTATCGCCAATGCCGGCGGCGTGATCTGTGCCGCGATGGAGTTTGAAGGCGCTAATCAGGCAGCGGTATTTGCAACCATCGAGGAAAAATTACGAATGAATACCGCGCAGGTACTGGAGGACGTAAAGCACAAGCAGGTATTGCCGCGTAAGGCTGCCATGGATATGGCGTTCGGGCGAGTCAAGAAGGCAATGAGCTACCGGCGTTATTCCTTGTTTTCCTGCGCGCCGGAATTTATCTAGCAATGAATGACCGGTTCTTGCCCAGGTTTACAGAATCAGCTGCTGGTGGGATAAAGATGTAATGTATCGCATACGTTTTCACGGACGCGGTGGTCAGGGAATGATTACCGCCAGCCGAATTCTGGGTTCGGCGTTTTTTCTGGAAGGCTATGAGGTCCAGGATGCGCCACGCTATGGTGCAGAACGTCGTGGTGCACCGATATTCGCCTATGTGCGTGCCGATGATCAGCCGATTTATGAACGCGGTGTGATTGCGCAGCCTGATCTTGTCGTCGTGGCCGACGACAGCCTGATCCCGGTGCCGGCGGCAGGCGTACTCGCGGGTGTGGATGATCATACGGTTTTGTTGATCAACAGTGATGAGAGCATCGAAACCTGGAAGCAGCGTTTGAATCTTTGCTGCAAGGTTTTTACCCTGCCTGCACAAGCCGAAGAACGTGCCGAGCTGCGTTTCATGGGTGCCACCTGTACCGGCGCGGCAGCCCGACTGCTTGGCGCGGTCTCGCGAGACAATCTGGCCCGCGCCATCAGGGATGAGCTGGCAGAGATGGCGGATGCCATTGTCGAAAAGAACCTTGCCATGGCGCTCGATGCCTATGACCGCATGCAGCAGTATGCCGGCAGTGTAACCACCAAAACGCAGACGGGCGCCGGTGACTACCGAAAACCGGCATGGATAGACCTGCCGTTTGAGGACGCGCGCATATCTGCGCCGGACATTCATGCATCGGCAAACAGCACCGAGGTGAGAACCGGTTTGTGGCGTACCTTGCGCCCCGTCATCGATTACGAGCGATGTAACCAGTGCTGGTGGGTTTGCAGCACATTCTGTCCCGATGGGGCAATCAAGGTGATCGAGCGCACACCGGAAATCGACTACGACCACTGCAAGGGGTGCATGGTATGTGTGGTTCAGTGCCCGCCCCACGCAATCGAAGCCGTGCCGGAGCAAACAGCGCAATTACAGGACGCCGAACAGGGAGCATCATCATGACGCGAAGCTTATTGACCGGAAATGGTGCGGCAGCCTGGGGAGCGCGCCTGGCGCTGAGTGATTATGTGCCCGCATTTCCAATTACGCCTCAAACCGAAATTATCGAGAAAATTTCACGCTGGACCGAGCGCGGTGAAATGGATGCTCGCATGGTTACGATGGAATCGGAACATTCGATGATTACTGCAGCCGCATCTGCAGCGGCCAGCGGTATTCGTGTTTTCAGTGCCACCTCGAGTCAGGGCCTGCTGTACGGTATGGAAATGCTGTACACGGTCAGTGGTTGGCGTGCACCGTTCGTGCTGGTAAATGTTTCTCGTGGCCTGGCGTCGCCGATCACACTGGAGCCGGACCACAACGATATTATGGCGGCGAGAGACTGCGGCTTCCTGCAGATTCATTGCGCCACCTGCCAGGAAGTGCTGGACAGCACTTTGATGGCGTATCGACTGGCCGAGGACCAGTCGATACGCTTGCCGGTCATTGTGAATATGGACGGTTTTTATCTGTCGTTCACCCGTGAACCGGTCGAGATTCCGCAGGCGGAAAAGGCAGCTGATTTTGTCGGCGAATATGATCCGCAGAACATCCGCTTTCGTGCCAGTTCACCGGTGAGCCAGGCCGTTGCCGTACTGGGCGGGGCGCCTTATTCATATTTCCGTTATGAATCCCACATTGCGGCGCAGAATGGTATTGCGGTCTACGATCAGCTGCGCGTCGAGTTTGCTGAAACTTTTGGCCGCGACTATCCGGCGATCGAGTCCTACTGCTGCGAAGATGCGGATATCGTCATCGTCATGCTCGGGTCTTTCGCGACCAAGGCGCAGGTTGCCGTTGACCAGCTGCGCAAGACAGGTGTAAAGGTCGGCCTGTTGCGTCCCCGCTTATTGCGCCCGTTTCCGGCGGCATTGTTTCGCGAGCTGCTCTCGGGCAAATCCGGGGTCGCGGTTGTTGACCAGAATATATCGATGGGCCTGGGCGGTGTGCTGCACACGGAGCTGGCGGGTGCGCTTTACGGGCAGGCCGATGCGCCCCGTCAGTTGCTCAGTTTTATCGGCGGTCTCGGCGGGCGTGACATCACCCTCGAAGAATTTTTCGAAATCGTTTCGGTGACACAAAATGCCGTGGCTCAGCAAAAGACGCCGCCGCCTAGATTGCTGTATACCGAACAGGAGATGCGAGAAATGAGGAAACTGCAGGCGGCCGCCAGTGTCGAGCGGAATGAATTGAACAACAGCGGGGCTGAAACAAATGGCTGAACAGTCGGTAAGCATCTATCGCAGCATGAAAGATCTGCCGTCAACGCATTTGCTGGGTACCGGTACCCCGATGTGTGCCGGATGTGGCGGGCTCGAAGCGCTGAACCAGCTTTACGATATCATCGGTGAGAAGTCGGTATTTGTTAATGCTGCCGGATGCATGACCCTGTTATCGGTCTACCCGTTTACGCCGTTTCGCGGTTCCTGGCTGTATACTGCGATGGCATCAGCGCCAGCCGGTGCCCAGGGCGTGCGTGATGCGCTGGATATTCTGATACAGAAAAAACGCATGAATCCAGACGACGATATGCAGGTTGTTGTTCTGACCGGTGATGGTTCGGCCTACGGTATGGGCCTGTCCGCCACTTCTGCTGCAATGGAGCGCGAGCTCAATTTTCTTTACATCTGTTATGACAACGAAGGCTATGGCAATACCGGCCAGCAGTTTTCTGCGGCCACGCCACATGGCGCGAAAACGGCAACCAGCACCGGCTCGGCGGGGTATCCCGGTTATAAAAAAGACCTGTTTGCGATCTGGGCGGCGCATAAACCGGCGTATGTGGCAACGATTGTCGGCGCTGAACCGGTGGATCTTGCGCGCAAGATTGAAAAAGCAATGAGTATGAAAGGGCCACGCATGTTGATCGCATTGTCACCCTGCCCGACAGGCTGGGATTTTGACCCGAAGGAAACCGTGGCGATCGGAAAGCTTGCGGTGAAAACAGGTGTCTGGCCGCTGAAAGAATATGTTGACGGGCAGGTGCAGCACACCAAGGTTCCCAGGGAGCGTAGGCCGGTCGAAGACTACCTTGAGTTGCAGGGTCGATACCGGCATCTGTTTGAGCCGGAGAAGAACGTCAGGCTGATCAGTGAAATCCAGAAACGCGTCGATGATTACTGGAGCAACGTCGAGGATTAATCGTTGACGTTCCACGCAGTTGTCGATTCCTGTAACAGAACAAAGGATATTGAGAGCGTATGAAATGTAAGAGCTGTGTGATAACACAGGATGAAAATAAAATTGTCGATGAAGTCATCGCGCGCGTTGGCACGACGATCAATCTGGCAACCCCGTTGGCAATCGGCAAGGCCAATCATGTTATCAATGCGATCTATCGCCGCGCCAGACAGGATGCATCCATTCATCTGAATATCATGACCGCGCTTACGCTGGAGCGTCCCAAGGGTAAAAGCCTTCTGGAAAAACGCTTTCTTGAGCCGTTCACCGAGCGGGTTTTCGGCGACTACCCCGATCTGGACTATGAGCTGGACCGCGTCAACCAGCAGTTGCCGGCCAACGTTCGGGTGGTCGAGTTTTATTTCCCTCCGGGCAAGTTTCTTGACAACCCGCAGGAACAGCAGAATTACATCAGCAGTAATTACACCCACGTTGTTCGCGACCTGATGGACCGGGGCGCCAACGTGATTGCGCAGTTAATCAGCCCGGCGGAGACAGCTGATTCCTCAACCATCAGTCTCGGCGGTAATCCCGATGTCGCGCTGGATCTGATCAGCATGATGCAGCAGCGGGAACAGCAGGACGGTGTGCCTTTTGTGATCGTGGGCCAGATCAATCCTAATCTGCCCTATATGTACGGTGATGCCGAGATTGATGCCGACAACTTTCACTATATTCTGGATGAGCCGTCGTATTACTACCGCTTGTTTGGAACGCCAAAGATGTCGATACCGGAACGTGAGCATATGGTCGGCCTGTACCTTTCCGCGTTGATCCGGGATGAAGGCGAACTGCAGATCGGTATCGGGGCCATGGGCGATGCCTTTATCAATGCATTGATATTCCGGCAGAAAGACAACGACAATTATCAACAGGTGCTGCAGGCGTTCGAGCTGGAAGAAAAATTCGGCGACATCGTTCGAAAAACAGGGGGTACCGGCGTGCTGGAGAAAGGGCTGTTCGGTGCCAGTGAAATGGTGACCGACGGATTTCTACACCTGTACGAGGCCGGTATCATGAAGCGGCTGGTCTACGATGACCTGCCGATCCAGCGACTGCTCAATGAAGGTCTGATCGGGAATGAAGTCACTCCGGCTACGCTTGAATTACTTCTGCAGCGCAAGGCCGTGCATATGTACCTGTCCAGTGAGGATTTCGACTACCTGGTCAGGTTCGGAATATTTCGCGAGGGGCTCGAGTATGACAACGGAGACATAGTGACGCCAGAAGGGCAGCGCATCCGGGCCGATTTTACCCGGGAAGAAAACCGGCAACAGATACTGGAAAACTGTCTCGGCGATCAATTGCGGGGCGGCGCTGTGGTCCACGGCGGTTTCTTCATGGGGCCACAGGATTTCTACACCGGGTTAAGAGCGTTGCCGGAGAATGAACGCAGGCTTTTCAACATGCGCAGTGTGCGACGCATCAATCACCTCTACGGGCATGAAGAAATCGATCGCCTGCAACGTAAAAATGCACGTTTTATCAATACCTGCATGAAAATCACCCTGTCAGGAAACGTTGTTTCAGATGGTTTCGAGGACGGTCGCGTGGTCAGCGGTGTTGGTGGTCAGTACAATTTCGTCGCCATGGCGCAGGAGCTGCCTGATGGCCGCTCGTTGATGAACCTGCGTGCTACCCGGGAAGAGGGGACGAAGACGGTATCGAATATTATCTGGAATTACGGCCATACCACGATTCCGCGGCATCTGCGGGATATCGTCGTGACTGAATACGGCATCGCCGATCTGCGGGGTAAGACCGATTCAGAAATCATCGAAGAGCTGCTCAAGGTCGCTGACAGTCGTTTTCAGGCACAGCTTATGCAGCAGGCCAGGAAAGCCGGCAAGTTGCGAGCGGATTTTGAAATCCCCGCAGAGTTCCGTAATAACTACCCGGAAGTGATATCGCAGAAGATGGCAAGATTCCGCCAACAGGGATTTTTTACACCATTCCCGTTTGGTACCGATTTTACCGAACAGGAGCAGGTGGTCGGCAAGGCATTGAAATCCCTGAAGCGGAAATCGCGGTCCAGATGGCTGATGTTCAGAATTCTGATCAGGGCATTATTCACGTTTACGATACCGAAGGAACAGAAGCCTTATCTGGAAAGGATGGGGCTCTGGCAAGCCCGCGGGCTGGAGGAGAAGCTGTTCAGAAACCTTCTGGCGAACGAACTCAGAGCCACTGCCAAGATCGGATGACTTCGTGATTCCGGTCTTGTTTTAAGCCAGCACCGACAAGGTTGAACTCCCCGCTCAAGCTGTAACGGCTTAACCAGCTGCGAGCCAGAATGCCAGCCCGTGTCGCTTATTAAAAATACAATTTATGTTTGTTCCTGAAAAAATAAAAATATCCAATCCGCGGACTGAGCTCACTGACGATCAGATCCGGCAGATGGCGATGATTGCGGTCAATTATTTTCCTGACGAGCAGTTTCTAGAAGCAGTGGTACGTCACCATGCCGGGCAGGCGGATACCATCCGTCTGGCGATGGAGCAGGACAGAATCGTCGGCTTCTCCATAGCGTCGAAATACCGGTTGATGACGCCGTTTTATCCTCGTCCTGTCAATGTTCTGTATCAGCGGATGCTGTACCTGAAGCCGGGATTTCTCTACCGCGGTATCGGATTGCTGCTGCTTTCGCTGACCCTGAAGGATCTTTTCGGGTGGTTGTGGCCATTCAAACGGTTTGCTGCCTTTTGCCGCACACAGAATCCGGTGGTGGCGAGACTGATGGATATGTATAGCGTGTCTTACCCGCATTATGACCAGCCTGTACCTGAAGATGTGCGCGAATTCGCTGAGGGTTTATTGCCCCTTGTCGGCGCTGAGTCACTGGATCAGAAGTTCAGGCTGGCAGGGACCCTGGATGCCTTCAGCGGTATGGACTACACCGAGATCTGGAACCGGTATCTTCGGCGCCGTAACAATCAATACGAAAAGCTGATGCTAAGCAGTGCTTTTGAACAAAAAGACGGTCGGGTCATCAATAGCGGCGCCTTTGTGCTGATGATTGCCTATGCAAAGCCTCTGAACTTTGTGCGCTATCTATTGCGCGTCTAGTTAGAACCGGCAAAAGCATGTTGGTGTACTTGCATGGGCAAGCTGATACGGTTCCCGAAATGAAAAACGGCTCCCGAAGGAGCCGCGAGACTATCCCGTTGTCGGACACCAGCACGGAACCAGGCTGGTTGAGTAAGGCATGTTAGACCTTGTCCTAGCTTAGCCTCCTGGCAGAGCTGAGGACCATAATAGGAATCATTATCAAGGAAGTCAAGTCATACGAATGCCTGAAACTGCTGGTTGTTTGAGCAAATCAGGCCGGATATCGACGGAATCTTTAACATGGTGCAACCTGGTTTTTGCGCCAGGAAATGGCCTAAACACGCTTATATTTCAGTCGCTTATGGTGAGTTTTGTGTTGCGGCTGTGGCCGACCTAGCGTTTCGGGATATAGATGTCGGTGCAGGTGCCTTCGGCGACTTCGGCCGCGAAGTTAAACGTCTCGGACAGGGTCGGGTGCGGGTGCACCGTCAAAGCGATGTCTTCGACATCGGCGCCCATCTCCAGTGCCAGTACGGCTTCGGCGATCAATTCGCCGGCATTGGTGCCGACCATGCCGGCGCCGATGATTCTGTGGCTGTCCTTTTCGAACAGCACCTTGGTCATGCCTTCGTTGCGGCCGATACTGAGTGAACGCCCGCTGGCGGCCCACGGAAAAACACCCTTTTCGTATTCGATGCCATCGGCTTTGGCCTGTTCCTCGGTGATACCCATCCAGGCGACTTCGGGGTCGGTATAGGCGACCGACGGAATCGTCTTGGCATCGAAATAGGACTTCATGCCGCTGATGACTTCGGCGGCGGTTTTTCCTTCGTGCGTCGCCTTGTGGGCCAGCATCGGCTGGCCGACGATATCGCCGATCGCGTAGATATTGGCGACGTTGGTTTTCTGTTGTTTGTCGACCGGGATGAAACCGCGTTCATCGACAATCACGCCGGCGTTTTCGGCGCCGATATCATGGCCATTGGGGCTGCGCCCGGCGGCCAGCAGTACGCGGTCGAAGGTATCGGTTTCCGGAACACCCTTGCCTTCGAAACTGACCTTGAGTCCGCCTTTCAAGGCCTTGATCTCGGTGACTCGGGCATTCAGCCAGATGTTCTCGTAGCGTTTTTTCACCCGTTTTTGCAGCGGCCGTACCAGGTCGCGATCACAGCCCGGGATAAGATCCGGTGACAGTTCCACGATCGAGACACTGGAGCCCAGTGCATCATACACCGTGGCCATCTCCAGGCCGATAATGCCGCCACCGATAACCAGCAGTCGCCTGGGTATGTCTGCCAGTTCGAGTGCACCGGTCGAGTCCATCAGGCGTTCGTCCTCGTAAGGGAAACCCGGTAAACGCAGGACTTTCGAGCCGGCGGCGATGATGGCATTGTCGAACGAGATGGTTGTCGTTCCGTTTTTGCCGGTCACTTCGATCGTCGAAGCGGATGTAAAGCGGCCAACGCCGTTGACGATGTTGACCTTGCGCTTGGCGGCGAGTCCGGCAAGTCCACCGGTGAGCTGGCCGATGACCTTGTTCTTGAAAGCGGCAAGTTTTTTAATGTCGATTTTCGGTTTGCCAAAGCTGATGCCGTGTGCCGACATGTCTTCGGCTTCAGTAATGATCTGTGCCGTATGCAGCAAGGCTTTTGAAGGTATGCAGCCAACATTCAGGCAGACGCCGCCGATGCTGTCGTATCGCTCGATCAGGATGACCTGCCTGCCGAGATCGGCTGCGCGAAAGGCCGCGGTATAACCACCGGGTCCGGAGCCCAGGACGACGACTTCCGCGTGCAGGTCGCTGTCGCCTGCCGGTGCCGCTATCGCTTCAGGTGCGGGGGCGGCAGGTTCTGGTGTACCTGTTTCGGGGGCAGGTTGCGTTTCAGCGGCAGCGGTTTCAGCACCTGCAAGCTCCATGGTCAATATCACATCGCCCTGGGAAACCTTGTCGTTGACCTTGATCATGACTTCCCTGACGGTGCCGGCCTGTGGTGACGGGATCTCGATCGTAGCCTTGTCCGACTCGAGTGTGATCAGGGCGTCTTCGGCTGCGACCGGATCGCCGGCAGCGACCATGACTTCGATGACGTCGACATCGGTGAAATCACCGATGTCCGGCACTTCGACTTTTACGATTTTACTCATATAACAGTTTCCAAAATTGCGGGACCGGTTTTAACCGGCCCTGCATGAATCACAACAGCAGGCGGCGAGTATCTGACAGCACTCTGTTCAGAAACGATGTAAAGCGCGCACCGTCGGCGCCATCGATTACGCGGTGATCGTAGGAAAGCGACAATGGCAGTATCAATCGAGGTACAAACTCACCGTCTCTATAGACAGGCTTCATCTGTGCGCGCGAGACACCGAGAATGGCCACTTCGGGTGCGTTGACGATGGGTGTGAATGCGGTACCGCCGATGCCGCCCAGGCTCGAAATACTGATACAGCCGCCGGACATGTCCGCGGGAGACAGCTTCTTGTCGCGCGCCTTGCCGCTGATCTCGATCAACTCGTTGGCCAGATCAATCAGCGACTTGCGATCGCAGTCGCGTATCACTGGAACAACGAGGCCGTCAGCGGTATCAACGGCGACGCCGATATGAATATATTTCTTCAGAACCAGGTTTTCACCGGTGGCGTCCAGTGATGAGTTGAACCGGGGGTATTCTTTCAGTGCTGACACCAGTGCTTTCATCAGGAAGGCGAGTACGGTAACGCGTACGCCTTCATGCCTGTGTTCCTCGTTGAGCTGTTTGCGGAATTTCTCCAGTTCGGTGATGTCCGCTTCATCAAACTGGGTGACATGCGGAACCGTGACCCAGTTTCGATGCAGGAACTGGCCGGTCAGCTTGTTGATCTTGGTCAGCGGTTGGGTTTCGATCTCGCCAAATTCACTGAAATCGATTTCCGGCATCGGCGCGATCCCGAGACCGGGGCCGCCCGAAGTCATCACACGCTTCACAAAGGCCTGGACATCTTCCTTGAGTATGCGGCCCTTGTTGCCGCTGCCGCTTATCTGTCCCAGGTCGGCGCCAAGCTCGCGGGCAAACTTGCGCACAGCGGGGCTGGCATGAGCCTTGCTGAACCCGGCCTCATCAACCGGGCTCGGGGCAACCGGTGGTGGTCGCTGCGCGC
>CP070838.1:2230769-2271913 GCA_020341835.1 Thiotrichales bacterium
TGAGCCTGGCAAGCAAATACAGGTTTTCTATCGCAATTGCATTGGGCGCGGGCAATGCACCATCGTAGGCTGAACGCGAGCGAAACAGTACATGTTTTTCAGTCGCTGACTCGTAAAAGCCGCCACTTTGGGCATCATGAAACAGCTGCACCTGTTTGTTCGTCAGTTTTTCAGCCCGCTGCAACCAGTGCTTTTCACCGGTCTGGCTGTATAGCGCCAGCAGGCCATTCACATACCAGACATAATCAACCAGGTTGGCCTGAATTCCGACCTCATCGTTACGCATGCGCCGGTACAGCACATCGTTTTGCGCCTCTATGAAATGACGCTGTACGAATTCAGCTGCCGCTACCGCCGCATCAAGGTATTTTTGATCCTTGAACACGCGCGCTGCTTCAACCAGCGCCCTGATCATCATACCGTTCCATGCCACCAGGATCTTGTCGTCCAGGTGCGGGCGCGGCCTTTGCAATCGTTGCTGACCGAGCCGTCGTTTGGCGCTGTCCAGTAAGGCGCTATCCTTCTTAACGGTTTTTTTCTGCCGGTAGTCTTCACTGATATAGAGGATATTCAGCTTTTCGAAGTCACCGCGAGGGTCCGATACGATATTGCCGTTATCCTGTATGTCGAAATACCGCCGGATGAATTCCCATTCGTCCTTGTTCAACGCAGAACGCAGATCGGCTGCTCGCCACAGGTAATACGCACCCTCGGCATGTTCACCCGGCTGATCGGGCCGCTCACTGCTGGCATCCAGCGCAGAGTAAAACGCCCCTTGCGGGTGCCTCATCTCGTCCAGAACAAACTGCAGCGTGCCAGTCACGACCTCACGGTAACGCGCATCGGGCTCGATCTCGTACAGGCGTGTATACGCAAGTGCCATCAGTGCCTGCGTATACAGCATCTTTTCAAAATGCGGCACCTGCCAGCGCGCATCGACCGAGTAACGATGGAACCCGCCGCCAACCTGGTCGTACAGACCGCCCTGCGACATCGCCAGCAGTGTCTGCCGCAGCATCTGCAGCGCCGATGTTGCGTTTTCTGTTTTACTCTCGGCGATGCTCAGCAGAAAGGCATAGGCGCCGGGTTGTGGAAACTTCGGCGCATCACCAAAACCGGCATAGTCCTCGTCATAGGAATCAGCGATCTGATCGAAACCTTCGCTGAGTACATCCCTGTCAATACTGGCACCTGCCACCACCTCATCAGCCTGCGCTTTTATATGCGATGTAATCTGTTCGGCCACCAGGTCGATGCGGGCCCTGTCCTTGTTCCACAACTCACTGACCTTGAGCAGCAGTTCGTAAAAGCCGGTACTGCTATCGGTCGAAAACGGCGGGTAATACACACCCGCGTGGAAAGGTTCGAGATCATGATTCAGAAACACGGTCATCGGCCAGCCACCGTAACCATTGACCAGTTCGGTCGCGGCCATGTACACATCGTCGATATCCGGCCGCTCTTCACGGTCGAGCTTGATGCTGATGAAATGTTTATTCAGAAACGATGCGATCTTTTCATTTTCGAATGATTCATGCGCCATCACGTGACACCAGTAGCAGGTTGAATAGCCGATCGACAGCAGGATGGGTTTGTTCTGTTTTCTCGCCAGTTCGAACGCCTGTTCACCCCAGGCGTACCAGTGCACCGGGTTATAGGCATGTTGCAGCAGATAGGGACTGCTTTGCTGTATCAGGCTGTTCGGCTTGTTGCCTGCTGCACGGTTTTCCTGCAGATAGCGTTCGACCGTGTTCTGTTCAATTTGCGCGTGTACCTGGAGCAGTTGCGCGAAAACGAGTAGCAGTAGCGCCGTGATCTGCAATAACGATCGAGCTGGCTGACGTATCCGGTGCACAGGCGGGGTGACCGTTACAGTTTGGCCGCCAGTTCGACGCCCTGGCGAATGGCCCTTTCGGCATCGAGTTCGACCGCCTTGTCGGCCCCGCCGATCACGTGCACCAGCATACCGGAACCAGCGAGTTCATCGGCCAGCTTCCGGTTCGGGTTCTGACCGGCGCACAACACAACATGATCGACATCCAGCACCCGGGTATCGCCATTTTTCATAATGTGCAGGCCCCGATCGTCGATTTTCTGGTACCTGACGCCATTCAGCATTTCGACACCGGCACTTTTCAATGCCGTCCTGTGAATCCAGCCAGTGGTTTTGCCGAGACTGGCGCCGATCTTGGTGGGTTTACGCTGCAGCAAATAGACCTTGCGCCTCGCAGCGGTCTGTTCGGGCTGCAACAACAGGCCGCCCCGATTCACATAGGAAGTATCCACACCCCAGCGATGCAACCATTGTTCCCGGTCCAGTCCCTGTTCGTCTTCAACCAGCAAGGTTGCAACATCGAAACCAATCCCGCCAGCCCCGATAATTGCAACCCGATTTCCTGGCTCAGCCTTTCCACTGATTACGTCGATGTAGGACAGGACCTTGGGATGATGGATACCGTCGATATCGGGGGTTCTCGGCTTCACGCCGGTTGCGACGATGACGGCATCGCACTCGTTCGCCCTGATCTCTCTTGCGCTGAGCGTCTGCCCGAGCCTGAGCACCACACCATTCTTCTTCAGGGTATGGCGGTAATACCGCAGAGTTTCATTGAATTCCTGTTTGCCGGGTATCTTCAGCGCAAGATTGAGCTGGCCGCCAATGCCGGCCATATCGTAAGCCGTTACGCTATGGCCGCGCTGCGCTGCAACGCTGGCAAAGGCCATGCCGGCCGGCCCCAGCCCGATGACGATGATTTTTTTCGGGATTTTTGTGCGGCTGATGGTCAGCTCGGTCTCGTAACAGGCGCGCGGATTGACCAGGCAGGTGGCCCGCTGTTTGCGGAAAACCCGGTCAAGGCAGCCCTGGTTGCAGGCGATACAGGTATTAATATGTGTTGCCTGGTTATTCTTTGCCTTTTCGATGAATTGCGGGTCGGCCAGGAACGGACGCGCCATCGATACCATGTCCGCGTCACCGTCCGCGAGCACCTGCTCTGCCTGCTCAGGGGTATTGATCCGGTTGGACGTGATCAGCGGCACTGCGACGGACTGTTTGAGTTTCGCGGTGACCCAGGTAAACGCCGCCCGTGGCACCATCGCTGCTATGGTCGGTATTCTGACCTCGTGCCAGCCGATACCGGTATTGATCAGGGTAGCACCCGCCTGTTCGATCGCGCGGGCCAGCTGCACCACTTCCTGCCAGCTGCTGCCGTCTTTCAGAAGATCGAGCATGGACAGCCGATACATGATGATCCAGTCATCGCCAACGGCCTGGCGTGTGCGTTCAACAATCTCGATCGCAAAGCGGATCCGGTTGTCGAAGGACCCGCCCCACTCATCATCACGTTTGTTGGTGTGGGTACAGATAAACTGGTTGATCAGATAGCCTTCCGATCCCATGATCTCAACACCGTCATAGCCGGCTTTTCGGGCCAGCGTGGCGGCCCTGACGTAGGCATCGATGGTACGTCTTATCTTGCCGGTCGACATGGTTCGCGGCCTGAACGGTGATATCGGCGCCCTGATCGCCGAGGGTGCTACTGCCAGTGGGTGGATCGCATAACGCCCGGCATGCAGTAACTGCAGGCATATCTTGCTGCCCGCCTCATGCACCGCGCTGGTGAGTTTTCGATGCCTGTAGACCTGCCACGGAAAGCTCAGCTGGGATGAAAACGGCACCAGCTGTCCGGACATGTCGGGGGAGATACCACCGGTTACGATCAGGCCAACACCCCCGCTGGCACGTTCCCGATAAAACTCTGACAGCTTCCTGAAGCCGCCGCGAACATCTTCCAGACCGGTATGCATCGAACCCATGAGCACACGGTTTTCCAGCCGGGTAAACCCCAGATCCAGCGGTTTCAACAGGTTTGGATAACGCTCAGACATTCCCCGATCTCATTATTCAGCGATTTTTCTCAGAAGCATCATGCCATTTTGTGTCATGCGCCTACCGGCATCAATGCCAGTGGCGATATAATGATAAATGTTCTCACTCGAAAACCGGCATTGACTTATGAATGGCGCGGCGTTGCGACCGATACCGATACATGCAATAGGATTGATGCTTTTCGCCTGCCTGCTGCCTGTCGCCGGCAACAGCGAAAGCTACACCAGCCCTGACGCCATTGACGGTACCCGAAAGATTGACGCTGAAAAACTGATCGATCTGGTGAATCGCAATGACGGCCAGATCATTATCGACTCTCGCATCAGCTCGGACCGAAAACTCGGCTACATTCCCGGATCCATCAGCCTGCCGGATACCGATACAGACTGTGAATCACTGGCACGGATTATTCCAGACAAATCCGACCCTGTCGTTTTCTACTGCAACGGACCGAAATGTCGTCGCAGCGATAATGCCGTGGTCATTGCGAAAAATTGCGGATATTCAAACATATACTGGTATCGGGGAGGGATCGAGGCATGGAAAGCAAAAAATTACCCGATAGTTAAATGAACGCGCAGCGCCGTATAAGACTGGGCTTGTCCGACAAAATTTCGCTAACGGTCATTGCGGTTGGCGTGCTCGGTCTTGTTCTGGTTTTTTATACCAGTATCTATTACCGCAATATTGCCTATGAACACTACCAGCGCAGCCTGCACATACTGGCAACCATCAAAATCGAAGAAATCCTGAATGACCTGAAATCCGATGCGGCAGATCTTGCTCGTGCCATCGAGCAGCAACCGGACTTCCATCGCCATATCGCAGACGGTCTAAACCTGGAAATGGCGAGACAGCTTGATGAACAGTTTTTCCAGTACTTTGTAACTGCCAGAATTATTGACCTGGCCAAGCTGCACGTCGTCGACCTCGATTTCAATCCTCTGAGTGTCTCCAATGAAGGTATTGCCACCGATCCACCATCCGGGCTGGTCTGTGCGGAACTGGGCGCGCAGGCCCGCTCTCGCAAGGGCGCGGAGCGGTTGCAACTGATCAGCGGGACCTGCAACTATAACGAACACCCGATGTTCGTACTGATTTCGCCTTTTGGTGGTCTCAAACCCGAAGGTTATATACAAATCGCCGCCCACCTGGCGAGCAGCCTGCGCCAGCTGGAGTATGCACTGGGTATGCCGGTACAGATCGAGCTGAGAAACGGTGAAGTCAGCTATCAGTCGGATGAATGGTCGGCTGCCATCGACAGCAACAACCATCTGCCGGTGGTGTACAACCTCAGGACGCATAATGATGAACATTCGGTCAGGGTTGTTCTTCTGGCTGACATGACCGAATTCAACCAGCGTGTACTGTCACACCGGAACTGGGTAATGGCACTGGCAACCCTTGCCGTTGCCGCGACGGTGATCCTGATACTTTATATCCTGCAGAGTTCAACCATTACACCGCTGTCGAGAATCCACAAAATCCTCAGCCTGATCAATCAGGGCGGAGGCCGCTCCGAAACCGATAACCGTGTACTGTTTGCCCAGCTGCTCGAGAATATCATTACGCTGCAGAAAAACCGGAAGCAACGCTTCGCGGTAATGATTCTGGATCTGGATAATTTTGCCGCTGTTAACGAACAATTCGGCCACGACGCCGGAACCGAACTGCTGAAAAATATCGGTGAACGCCTGTCCCGCATCCTGAGAGAAACCGATATCATTTCCTGGACGGGCACCGACACACCGGGGCACAAACTGCTGCCCGCAGGCACAAAAACCGAATACCGGGCGACGCTGGCGAGACTCGGTGGTGATGAATTCGGCATGCTGCTGCCAACCGTGGCAAACGAACAACAGGCAGTTTCCGTTGCCAAACGCATCATTGACAGCCTGGATTCACAATATACTATAGCGAATCAGCAAGTTACACTGAAATGCTGTGTCGGTATCAGTATCTACCCCGACCACGGACAACAGGAGCAGGAATTGATCAGAAACGCCGATAAAGCGATGTTCCAGGCCAGGCAGCAAGCCGGAAAGTACTGCATTTACAGCGCCAAAACGCTATAGTTGGCACCAATACCACCCTGGTACGGCAATACTATGTACAACGCGTATTTCGGCTTTAAAGAATCGCCTTTTTCGATAGCACCGGATCCTCGCTATCTGTTCATGACAGACCAGCACCGGGAAGCACTGGCACATCTCGTTTACGGCCTTAACAGCGAAGGCGGCTGCATCCTGCTCACCGGTGAAGTCGGCACCGGCAAGACCACGGTGTGCCGATGTCTGCTGGAGCAGATCCCGGAGCAGTCGAATATCGCCCTGGTATTCAACCCGAAAGTCACTGCCACCGAGCTGCTTGAAACCATCTGTGACGAACTGCACATTGACTACCCGGACAGCGGCAACACGGTAAAAACCTACATCGACCGCATCAATGCTTTCCTGTTGCAGGCGAATGCGGCGGGACAGAAAACCGTACTGATCATCGATGAAGCGCAGAATATGGACAGCACGGTGCTGGAACAACTGCGTCTGCTGACCAACCTGGAGACCAATCAGCGCAAACTGTTACAGATTATTATCCTCGGCCAGCCTGAACTGCTCGAAATACTGTCGCATGAAAACATGAGACAACTGGCCCAGCGTATCACCGCGCGTTTTCACCTGAATCCGCTGTCGCGCAATGAACTCAAGTCCTATATCAGCCACCGACTCGCGGTGGCCGGGTCGAATGTTCAGCTGTTCGATGAAAAAGCGATAAAAAGGCTTTTCCAGCTCAGTAACGGCGTTCCTCGCATCATCAATATCATTTGTGACCGCGCTCTGCTCGGCGCCTATGTTGAGAACAAGTACCGGATTGACCTGGATACACTGAACCATGCCGCAAAGGAAGTGTTTGGCAAGATCCAGCCCGCACGCAAGCCCAGGCGGCGTTTTACAGCCGCTGCAGCACTGGCCGCCAGCGCCGCTGCAATTGCGCTATCGGCTTATTTCCTGCTGCAACCGCAGCCGGAAGCCATTGCACCACAGGCACTGAATACCGCTGAAAATCCGGCCGCTGAACAGACCACGGTTACGGTCGAAGACGCCAGCGAAAACGTGACGTCGACCCCGGTAGACGAAACAGGCGATACCAAAACTGCGATGACTTCGGCTACAAGCGTGGACACTGATGCGGTCACTGCTACTGTCACTGACTCAGAAACCTTACCGCAGGCGGGTACTGAACCTGCTGCGGTAGCGGTGAAGACCAGTAACGACACTAATGCGGAATTCGAGCAGCTGGTATTTGCAGATCCCGAACAGAGCAAGGCCCGGGCGTATTCGGATCTGTTCGATGTCTGGAGAAAGAACTATGATGCCCGAAAAAATGGCAGTGCCTGCACCTATGCCAGAAACAATGGACTGAGCTGTCTGCACAGGCAGGGCAACCTGAGAAGCCTCGCAATCCTGAACCGGCCTGCGGTGCTGAAATTTTATGATGCGCAGAACAATGCTGCCTACGCGATTCTGACCTATCTCAATGACAGCGAAGCGACACTACGTAAACACGATCAGTCCCTTACCGTCAGTATCGACACTCTCAACCGGTACTGGCTGGGTGAGTACACTTTACTCTGGCAGAAACCACCCTACTATCAGTCGGCGGTCCAGCCAGGCAGTCAGGGCCCGATCGTTCAGTGGCTGGACCAGCAGCTTGTGCGTCTCTACGGACACGACGCAGCCCCGACCATACACGACACCTATAATGATGAATTAAAGTCTCAGGTCATCAAGTTTCAGCTAAGCAAGGGCCTTACGCCTGACGGCGTGGTTGGCCCGCATACGTTTATCCTGCTGAATTCCGAGCTCGATACGAACACACCATTGCTCAATACAAGGAAAGGTTAATGTCCTACATCCTCGATGCGCTGAAAAAATCAGAACAGGAACGCGGCCGCGGCTCGGCACCCGGTGTGCAGACACTGCATTCTTCAGGACTGAACTACCATTCAAAAAAGACCCAGTTGTGGCCCTATATTCTGCTTGCCGCTGTTTTCATCAATCTGGCCGCCTTGCTTTATTTCATCATGAATCGATCGGATGCCAGCTCGGCAGCCCATCAAAAGACCGTGGCCATTGAAACCGCACCCGAGACCGCAACACCGATGCAAACGCCCACAATCCAGAAGACCGGTACATCAGCGTCTGATGACACACGAAGCGAAGCGATCGTCTACAAACCGGTGTCAATGCCGGGCACCGGGAACAGCCGAGTCGAATCAGCGCCGCACGCGTCACTGGCAGTCGCAGCCAAACCGGCGACGACAGATCAGAGCATTCTGGAGATGGATGAACTTCCGTTCGATGTGCTGCAACATATTCCAGCGCTGGAGTTTTCCGCACACATCTATTCGAGCAATCCCGTCCAGCGCAGCATCGTAATTAACGGCCGCTTCATGGAGGAAGGCGACCGGGTGGCTTCGGACCTGTTTTTGAGCGAAATCACACCCGACGGCGCTATCTTCGATTTCCAGGGACAATTGTTCCATCAACGTGTTGTCTCCACCTGGAATTAACTCCCAGCCGGTATTTCTCACCAGAATCACAGGAGCAGGCGCAGGAGGCAGATCGCCTGTTTTGACGCTCGCAGAGGCGCGGGGCTCGCGGGGAAAACCAGAACGCTATTGATCTAGACACATCCCCTTGAGCCCTTGGCATGCTTGGCGCCTTGGCGAGAGGCCATCGAAGTTTGATTGTTCTCGCAAAGGCGCAAAGCTCGCAAAGAAATCTTAAATCCGTTGAGTTGCTACAAAAACACCAAAAACCTCAGCGTGCTCAGCGCCTCAGCAAGATACCACTAATTTGACTCTCGCAGAGGCGCAGGGCTCGCGGGGAAAACCAGAACGCTATTGATCTAGACACATCCCCTTGAGCCCTTGGCGTGCTTGGCGCCTTGGCGAGAGAAACATACTGGATCACCGTCAGGATCATTTCAGATGGAGTGGAATCGTTCGGTACTAGAATTCGCATGGGCTGACCAGGCACAGGCGTCGAAGACTGACCGGGTGCGTAAATTCGAGACGCTCCGCGTGCAGCAGCATTCGATCGGCGTCACCAGCCGATTCATTATACAGGCGGTCACCGACGATCGGGTGACCCAGTGCCCTGCAATGCACCCTCAACTGATGGGTTCGACCGGTGAGCGGTTGCAGTTGCAGCCGGCTCGCCTGTGGTGTCTGACCGATATTTTCGTATCTCAGCAGGCGCCAGCGGGTCTGTGCTGACTTGCCATGCTGATAATCAATCACCTGTCTGGGCCTGTCATCGGGATCGCCGCGCATTGGAATATCAATGACGCCCGCGCTCTGGTTGACCTCGCCTTCGACCAGCGCAACATAGGTTTTACCGATTGCACGGTCATGGAACAGGCGGCTCAGCTTACGTTGCATATCCAGCCCCAGTGCCAGCAACATCACCCCCGAAGTATGGCAATCCAGCCGATGTACGACCCGGATGTCATCGACTGCCTGCTGCAGACGTGTTACCACGCAATCCTGCCTGTCCGGTCCTCTTCCCGGTACCGACAGCAGGCCACACGGCTTGTTGACCGCAATCAGGTACCGGTCCTGATAAATGATTTCAAGGCTCATGGTTAATATATGGGTGTGAACAGTGCCGGCCAGTCATTCAATAACCCGGCAGGCCCCGTATTCCGGCCTTCAAACGGAGTGCAAACGCGCCTCGTCGGGAATGCGCCGTGTCGTGCTCGAGCGCCGGTCACCACCTCTGAGATCGAAACGAGGAATACGCCTGGGATCCAGGGCAGCACGACGCTCGTTACAGCGACGCCTGTCTCGCCCCATATAGTCCGCGGTACAGATATCAGTATTGTGAATGTACAGCCTCATCATCTATAACCGCACGAAAAGTGAATAGTCACATTTTCTCAGGAATAATCGGCCCCGGCAATCGTATGAACTGTTCGGCCTGGTTCAGCACGAAATCCTTGAACGCAAGGGCCGCCGGCGAGAGTCGTTTGCCCTTGCGCTGGACCACGAACCAGTGACGCATAATCGGGAAATCCTCGACGTCAAGAATCGCCAGACGACCGGTTTCCAGTTCCAGTTCCAGTGTATGGATCGAGACCACACCCAGACCCGGTCCGGTCTCAACCGCCTGCCGAATGGCTTCATTTCCGGTCATTTCGATCAGCGTATTGAAACGTTTGCCGAATGTATTTGCAGCGATTACCAGTTAACGCTTGTATACGCGAATCAGGCCGCGAAGCCTGCAATCCCCTGCTTTCGGTATCCAGCCTGCGGGGCCGGTCACTCCGTAATTACAGAAGAACCATTCATGCTGGCTAGAGTTTGAGTATTTTCGCTCCGTCAGCCGGCAGCGCCGTTTCCCTGTACCGGTGATCAACCAACAGGAGTGCGTCCCTGAAATCGCCTATCAGGCGCGTCTGTATCTCCCTGCTTTCAGAATCGTAGTAAACCACATCGCAGGCTATTGACTCGGTCAATGATGCGCGCTCGCACGCATTTTTGAACTTCCATGCGATCACGATAAGACGGCCGCCTTCATCCTGGTTATAGGCATAAGCCTGGCTGTCAACGAATACAATCTCGTTTTCGGTAATCACACCAAGAAACTGAAGACTGCGTATTGGCACGAAGACACAGCTGTACTCGCTGCGGGCAAGCAGGGTTCGTCCGAGATTGTACATTTCCGCAGAAATACTCGAAGGCTCGCGACCAACCTCGTCAGGAAGAAAAAATGTCTCTGTGGCTGATACAGTCAATGTACGCACCCTGGAACTACATTACCTATACTAGTAGCACTCCTTTGAAGATTTTTCTACACCTCGTCGTCCGGCGGTGTTGGACCCCATCCCAGAACCTTGGCTTTTTTCACCGCCTTAGTGTTGATTTCCGCGTGTCGTTGCTTCAGATCATCCGGAAGATTCGATACCAGACAGCCGTACTTGCCCGATTCAATCTTGACCTTTTCATTAACGACCTGCAGCTGGCCATGCGTCCAGTTTTCAGTTTCAGGCAGTATGCCAAACAACCAGGCATCCTTGATAATATTACCAGGCGGGGTCATTCCACCAAACTGATCCTTGTCTAATCCGCAATAAATTTTCTCTGGCATCGGTTCGTTACCTTAATTTACAGACCAATTTATCAATACATAGAATAATTGTAACCCATGAGCTGGTTTTGACTCTGAATCGCGACTGACATATTCTCTAAGCCCACTCTCACAGCATGCAGGAAGCCGACAAAAATATGGACAAACAGACGGTGCCCGGGCCCGGCCAGGCCATGGAATCACGAATACAGCTTGAAGAAATCCGCATGCTCTACGGCAGCATGATGTTTTCCATGCTGGCGACTTTCGTCGTCAGCCTGATCATGTACCTCGTGCTGCTGGGTCACGCCAACTCGATCGAATATCTCTCGTTCTGGTTTGCCGTTATGGTCGCCTCGATCATGCTGCGCAGCTGGGACAGTTACCGCTTTACACGCGCAATGCCCGAAGAGCAGCGCAGGAACTCATGGGGTACACGTTTTTTGACCGGCTCTACCTTCGCAGGATTCTGGTGGGGCATGCTAGCATGGCTTGGTTACTCGGTAGAAAACGAGTACCAGGCATTAATTGTCGTGTGCATAGTCGGTGTCGCCGGCGGTTCACTGGCAACGCTGTCATACCGCTGGCAGACCATCGTCTTCTTCCTGATGCCTGCCCTGCTATTGCTCGAGCTCCGCCTGGTATTTGAAAGCAACGAGTTTTTCGAGGTGGCCTCCTATCTTCTGGCAGTATTCATCCTGTTCACCCTCTCAACCTCGCGACGCGCCTATAAAAACTCAAACCAGAATATCCGCCTGCGCATTGAAGCAGATTTCAGAAAAACAGCTTTAACAACCGCAAAAAACGAAGCCGAGCACGCGAACAAGGCGAAATCGACGTTTCTATCCAACATGTCACACGAGCTGAGAACACCGCTTAATGCAATCATCGGCTATGCCCAGTTGCTTGGACATGATGTATCGCTGAAACACAAGCAACAGGACAACATCAGGGAGATTAAAGACGCCGGCGAATTGCTGCTCGAGCTCGTCAACCAGATACTGGACCTTGCCAGTATTGAAGAGGGTAATCTGAAGATTTCAATGGAAGCTGTTTCGCTGGACAAGGTTTTTAAAGAATGCAAGGCCCTGGTCCAGCCTTTAGCAGACAAAGACCGGATACAGCTCGACTGTGACACAGACATTGATGGTTATGTCATGGCTGACCACACCCGCCTCAAACAGATTCTGCTGAACCTGTTATCCAATGCGATCAAGTACAACTACCCCAACGGAAAGGTCAGCGTCAGATGCAGGCCTGCGAGTGACAATCATATACGTATTGAAGTCAACGACACCGGCTACGGCATCCCTCACAACAAGATGGGCGGTTTGTTTGAGCCATTCAACAGACTGGACATTAATACCAAGAAGATCGAAGGCACTGGTATAGGGCTGAGCATATCGAAAAAGCTGGCCGAAATGATGAATGGCACGCTCAATGTACGCAGCAACATCGGCCAGGGAAGCACTTTCTGGATTGAGCTCGAAGGCTGTCAGCAGCGTGGGTACAAACAAGCATCATTCGACCATCGGCAAACCTTAAGCGAGCCGCTATACCAGGGCAGTGATTTAACAAAGACACAGAAAATACTTGTCGTTGAAGACAATCCTACCAATTTGAAATTGATTTCCAGCCAGATCAGCACCCTGGGGTACAAGGCCGATCTGGCCAGCAACGGCAAGGAAGCGCTGCAACTGGCTGCTATAGGTAATTATGCACTGGTGCTGACCGACTGTAATATGCCAGTCATGGATGGTTATGAATTAACGGCGGAGCTCCGCAAAAACAACAGCCTGGTACCGATTATTGCCCTGACCGCGGATGCGTTTCCCGAACGTGAACGCGAATGTCTGACCGCAGGCATGAACGGCAGAATCATCAAACCGGTCAGCCTGCAGCAGCTCGACTCAATGCTCGAAACGTGGTTGTGATACAACCAGACTCATTCAGGTTCAGCGTCACTCAAACCCGTTGATCGACCTTTAGAGAGGATTTGTGGCCTCTTGCTTCAACTTCTCGTATTCGTCAAGCTCTTCCCGGGTAAATCCAAGTTTGATATTTGATGTAGCGCGATCGGTATAGACCGGGACGTAATCGACGATCTCGCTGCTTTGCGGATCAAACACCGCAAGGACTTTCTGATATCTGCACGACATTGGATAATAGAGATACTGTTCGATTTCATCCGGGTTCTTTACTACGTAATCAGACCATGTTGCTCTGAACTGCTCCTTTTCTTCTTCACTACCATAAAAACTGTTAGCAACGTCCAGCCTGTAATTCATTACATGAACCGTACCGACAACATCCATCGGCAATAATTTATCGCTGAATACGTATATCTCGGCACTACCCTGCCTGAAGGCTTCGAGCATCATATCCTGATACTCTTTGTGCGTACTCGGCCTGGGCAATACCGCGAGCAATGGTGGTGGCTTGTCTTCGACAAGCAGTCTTTCGAGATTAAAGTCGACAACATCGGAGTAAGTCATGCAAGAAAACTTGCCGTCATAAAATACGGTCAACATCGGCCGTTCAGAAACAACACTTTTGACACCCCACGTCAGGGCCACAACCTGGATTATGACTATCATCGTCATATCGAATCTGAGATTCGGCTTCCCGGGCTTGAACACCAGCAGCGTCAACCCCGGTCCGAGCACGACATCGACAAAAAATATTGTCGCCAGACCGCGATAACCGCCATCGATGTGAAAATAATAAGAGGGGTACCAGTGAAAGATAATCAGGTATGCCAGCACGAAAAAAATGGCCATACTGATCAACAAGTGCGTACTGAAGGCCTGTTTTCGTGTTATATCTGCGAAAACCATCGATGATTCCTAGATTTTATTCAATACGTTATAGTATCTATCTGGCGAACTTCAAGCATTACACCGGAACACGCATTGAATAGAACCCCCCGGCTTTACTGAAGGCTGTGCAAGACCGGACTGTTTCCCGGGATTGTCTTCAGCACATTCTCAAAAGCGATTACGCTGCTGACTGTCGCAATTTATCTACCGGGCATACTGAAAAACCCGGAATCACGTAACTAATAGACGGAAGCAGGCTACACTCCTCTAGTAACCACTTTTAATCAGATTGCTCAGGACGGTTTGATTCATGCCCAAGCCAACAGACGACGAACTCGAGCTAGCACTTCGAACAGCCGCAGAGATGCGTGAGAACAATGACGACCCTCACAAGCTGGCGAAATGCCTGCTGAGCCATAACTTTCGCATCAAGAATCTGGAAGAGGTACTCAGCATCGCCGACCGTTATTTCAACATGGGAATGTCAGAGCGCGAGCGCACCAATCTGATCAGGGCGATTGAAAAGGTGAAAAACCTCGAGTCGTACACATCCCAGACAGAGCAGGAGAGGTTTGGTCTGGAATAAAGCCGACTTCGATCGACTCGGCATAACTAATGCAGCACTGCGGCTGTGCCCCCACCCCTCGAATCAGCAGCCGCATCCAGTTTCATACGCTTCCTGTCAAACACTATCGCGTGCATGTTACCAAAGGTTGAATCAAGCACACTGGTTTCATGACCGAGCTCAAACAGCGCGGTCACCAGACTTTCCGAAAACACATCCGGCTCTATAAAAATCCTGTCGGGCAAATACTGATGATGAAAGCGGCCAAGGTTAACCATGCTGTCAGCACTACCGCCTCTGTGGAATTCCAGTGCGGCCAGCAATACCATCGTTATAATCCTGCTGCCGCCGGGTGTGCCCAGAACAGCGATTCGTTCTTCGGTCTCGAGAAAAGTCGGGGTCATACTCGACAACATGCGTTTGCCCGGCTCAATCGCATTGGCTTCATTCCCTACCAGACCATACACATTCGGCACACCCGGCTTTGAAGAAAAATCATCCATTTCATCATTGAGCAACACGCCGGTTGCTTCCGCAACGAAACCCGAACCGAATGGATAGTTAATGGACAGGGTAGCCGCAACACGATTGCCTTCCTTGTCGACAACCGAGAAGTGCGTGGTATCCGTCGCCTTGTTAGCATCAACTGCGACCTTGCGCAGTTGATCTGAAGGTGTCGCACGATCAAGTCGAACCGAATCAGCCAGCGTTTTTGCGTGTTTTTCGGAGATCAACCTGTCGACAGGCACGTCCACAAAATCAGTATCACCGAGATACTCGGCGCGGTCGCGATAAGCCCTTCGCATGACTTCTGTCAGCAGATGTGTTCGTCCCGATTGAGACAGGCTGTCAAAATCAAACTGCGCGAGCATATTCAGCATCTGGATCAGCGCAACACCGCCCGACGACGGTGGCGCGGCCGAAATGACTTTCATGCCGCGGTAATTACCGGATACCGGCGTGCGTTCAATGATTCTGTAACTGGCCAGATCCTCTTTGCTCCAGATGCCGCCGTTTTTGACGACAGATGTAACGAGTTTTGACGCCAGCTCGCCCTGGTAGAAACCTCGAGCTCCCTGGGCAGCCAGTATGCTCAGGGTGTCCGCAAGGTCAGACTGAATAATCAGCGTCCCGGGCTCAGGCGCCTTGTTATTTTTCAGGAAAATTTTCGCCGCCTCGGGTGAAGCGTTCAGGGCTTTCTCCCTGAACACCGCCATGCGCTGATAATGCTTGTCCGTTTTAAAGCCCGTTCTGGCATGCCTGATCGCAGGCTCCAGCGTCACTGTCAGCGGCAGCTTCCCATAGTTCAGCGCAATGTGTTCGATCGCCGCAGGGACACCGGGTATCCCGGCCGATAGCGCGCCATCGATTGAAGCACCCGGAATAACCTCGTTATTATCGTCAAGATACATATCGCGTGATGCTGCCAATGGCGCACGCTCACGCCCGTCAATCATGACATCGCGATGATCCTGCTCGATGTGCAACAGCCAGAAGCCACCGCCGCCTATACCCGAGCTGTAAGGTTCGACTACCGCAAGCGTTGCCGTTACAGCAACCGCCGCATCAAAAGCATTACCGCCTTTTTTCAGTATGTCGATACCCGCGTCGGTTGCCAGCGGATGCGCACTGGCAACAGCGGATGAATCCGAGCTGGCCTGGAAGGAAACAGATAATGCTAACGCTAAAAGGACAGGCCGAACAAGATCGAAAACCTGTTTTCGCCAGAGCGCCTTCATGACGGACACGACGGGTGTAGGCTAGCCTCCTCCTGTGAGGCGCTTGTATTTTTCCATCAATTCCTCTTGCGATTCCACATGATTCGGGTCATGCGGGATACAGTCCACCGGGCAGACTTCAACACATTGCGATGTCTCGTAGTGACCGACACATTCAGTGCATAAATCGGGATCGATTTCATAGATTTCATCACCTGGACTTATTGCCTCATTCGGGCATTCAGGCTCACACACATCACAATTGATACATTCGTCAGTAATATATAATGCCATGACTCTACTTCAAGAATTCCTTAACCGGATCAAACAACAAAACACCCCACTCATCCCTGGAAAAGCTGTAACACATCAAAACCGGCTCAAAGTTTAGCGCTGATTTTTGCCAGTTCTTCCACAACGGTTTTGTGGACAAACTGCGAGACATCACCACCGTGCAGCGCGATCTCCCGTACCAGCGATGCCGAAATAAAACTGGTTTCCTCTGAAGGCGTCAGAAACACCGTTTCAATCGTGTTATCCAGTCTGCGATTCATACTGGCCAGTTGCATTTCGAACTCGAAATCCGAAACAGCACGCAACCCACGCAGGATAACATTGGCATCACACTGGCGTGCGAAATCAACCAGCAAATCCGAAAAACCACGTACTTCAACATTTCCGATGCCAGTGAATACCGTGGTCGCCATATCGACCCTGTGCCGCAGATCAAATAATGGTGTTTTTGCCGGATTGGCCGCTATAGCGACAATCACGCTGTCGAACAGCTTCGATGCTCTTTGCACCAGATCACGATGGCCATTAGTGACCGGATCAAAGGTACCTGGATAGACTGCGATCACTGCCATAGGTTTATCATGCTCTGCTAAATAGTTTGTACACAACCTGACCCGCAGACCTGGCCTTTAGACATTCCCAGCCATCCGGTATCACAACTTCATCATTAACCGCTGCGTGCTCGATGTATATTTTCGCATTTTCTGCCAGACTTTGCCCGTGCTCCAGAATCTCGCAACACCGGCTCAGCAGCCCCGACTGGTAGGGCGGATCCAGAAAAACGATATCAAATGCACGGCGGTTCTGATTGAGCCATTCCTGGGCATCTGCAATAAACAACTCGATATTATCGGCGTCGAGAAGACCGATATTACTGCTCAAGGCAGCAGCCGCGTCCCTGTTGTTTTCGATCATGACTACCTGAGCGGCACCGCGAGAGGCCGCTTCAAAACCGAGGGCACCGCTGCCCGCGAACAGATCAAGACATTGGCTACCCGGCACATCCGCCTGCAACCAGTTAAACAGTGTCTCCCTGACCCTGTCAGGAGTTGGCCTCAAGTACCGCTGGTCCGGGAAGGAAAGTTTGCGGCTTCTCCATTTGCCGGCAATGATTCGCAACCGGCCAGGTTGATTCACACTCATTAACCGCCATTACCGACGATCACGGTGACCATGTTGTCGACCCCGATGCGGCGATTCAGCGCATCCCTGACATCATTCCTGTCAACCTTGCGTATATTTTCGATGTAGGTATCCAGGTAATCCTGCGGCAAATCGTAGAAAGCCATCATCGCCAGTGAGCCCAGCAACTTGCTGTTACTGTCCAGGCCCAGCGGAAAGCTGCCGGTAATATTGCTGATACTTTTATCCAGTTCATCCCGTTCGGGTCCTTTTTCGACATACGTGGACAGCTCCGACTGCAGCAGGCTCAGAGCCTCATCGGTCTGGTCAGCGCGCGTTTGCAGACTCATCAGGAACGGACCTTTCTCGCGCATCGGCGAAAAATAACTGCTGACGCTGTAGGCAAGCCCACGTTCTTCCCTGATGGTTTCAACCAGGCGCGAAGAAAAACCGCTGCCTCCGAACGGGTGATTGGCTACGTATAACTTGAAGAAGTCCTCGTCATTGCGCCTCATACCCGGCTGGCCGACATAGATATGACTTTGCTTCGACGGAAAATCAATCTTGATGGTTTCAGCCTCACCCAGTTCTGCAACGGCCGGTAACGCTGCCGGCTTTTCACCCGCTGGCAGATCCTTGAAAATCGTGTTGACGATGGTTTCTGCCTGGGCCCTGTCAACCGCGCCCACGATCGCAACAATCGCATTGCTGGCCACATAATACTGCTGATAAAAATCCTTAACATCCTGAAGTGTCATCTGACCCAGGCTTTGTTCAGTTCCACCCGCCGGCTGCGCGTAGGGATGATCGCCATAAACCGCCTTGAAGAACGCCTCCTCGGCAATGCTTGAAGGCGACTGCTTGCGTGCTTCCAGTGCCACTTTCATTCGCGCGAGTTCACGCTCAAATGCATCATCGGGGAAATCCGGCTGCACCAGCACATCGGCAAGTGAGCTGATCGCCGTACTCATGTATTGCTCGCGCGTCAGTGTACGCACCCCCACATAAGCCATGTCACGCAACGAGTCATTGTCAAACCCCGCACCGACCGACTCAAAACTCTCGGCCACCTGCTGTGCACTCTTACCTGCCGCGCCTTCAGCCAGCAAACCATTGGTCAGCATTGCCAGGCCGGGCAGGCCACCATCGCGTGAGCCCGCGGCATCAAAAACGATGCGTACATCAACCATCGGCAGCAACTGGTTTTCGATGAAAAACACCCTGGTGCCCTGCCGGGTTTCCCAGCTTTGAATGTCCGGGCTTGCCTGGGTACTGGATACCGCAATCGCACCAAAGACGAAACAAAGTCCGGCAAAAAAGTTATTCATTTGCATCACCCGCTCCTGATGTGACATCGTTTTCGATCGACGCCTGCAGTTCGTTTGACTGCGGAACAAGTTCCGCAACCGTCAGCTGATCCTCGACGAAGTACTTGCGCGCTACCTGCTGAACCTCTTCCGCGGTCACTGCATTAATACGCTCTACGTATTCGTCCTTGGTCTCCCATCCGAGGCCAACCGTTTCCATAATGCCGATCTTCATTGCCTGGTAAAAGCTTGAATCCTGCTCAAAAACCGATGCGGCAACTACCTGTGCTTTTACCCGGTCGAGCTCTTGCTGCGATGGCGGTTCCTGCTGCAACGCCTTTATCTGCCCGATAATCGCCGTTTCCAGCTGGTCGATGCTGGCGCCATTGGAAGGTATCGCTGATATCGTGAAAAGACTGTCGTGCAGTGAATAAAGACTGTAACTGGAACCAACGCTTGTGGCGATCTGGCTGCCGCGTATCAGGTTTTTCGAGAAACGCGAGCTGTTACCACCGTCCAGCAAGCCGGAAAGCAGTTCCAGTGCATAGACGTCGTCTTTTTGCTCCGCGGTTTTCAGCACCGGCACCTTGTAACCCATCACCAGATACGGTACTCGCGCAGGCGCCTTGACCGCAACCCGCTTGATTCCGTGCTGCTCAACCTCCCTTCTGGGTTTGAGTGTCGGCACATCGGCCGGCCTTAACGGGCCGAAATGTTTTTTTGCCAGAGAAAAGACCTCTGCCGCCCTGACATCACCGACCACCACAAGTGTTGCATTATTCGGCGCATACCACGCCTGGTACCATTCACGCAGATCATCGATTTCCATGGTATCAAGGTCTTCCATCCAGCCGATGATCGGTTTGCGGTAGGGATTGTTGACAAAGGCGGTTGCGTTGAAACGCTCATAGGTCAACGCCGTTGGCTTGTCGTCGGTACGCAGACGGCGTTCTTCCTTGACCACCTCGATTTCCTTGAGAAACTCGTCTTCTTCAAGCAGCAGGTTTTTCATGCGATCAGCTTCCAGCTCCAGGCACAGCTCGAGATGATCATTGGAGATACGCTGGAAATAGGCTGTGTAGTCCTTGCTGGTAAACGCGTTCTCCTTGCCACCGTGAGCCGCAATAATCTCCGAAAACTTGCCCGCCGGCACTTCTTCTGTTCCCTTGAACATCATATGCTCGAGTACGTGTGAAACGCCGGTTATGCCGTCCCGCTCGTAACTGCCGCCAACCTTGTACCACACCTGCGTCACAACCACCGGTGCACGCCGGTTTTCCTGCACGATCACTTTCATGCCGTTTTTGAGCTGCATCGAACGAACGCCCGCTTCGGCATTTTCGTCATAGGATGGCTTGTCAGCCACAAATACAAACAGAATCAGGCCAATCACCAGCGTCGCCAGTGCAACCAATATCATATAAATACGCATAATTCAGCCAGAGGCTCCTTTACTTGATTCAGTGCGATGATAGGATATCCGCCACATTTACTCTACTCATCGCATTTATCACACATGTTTGGTTTCGGTAAACGCAAAAGTCCTGTTGAAGACGTTTCGACAACAGAAATCGCCACAGATTCAACGGACGACAGCCTCGCCAGCCGCCTGGCCAAAACCCGGCGCGGACTGGGCGACAGCATGGCCGACTTTTTTCTCGGTAAAATGTCGATCGACCGCGACACCCTGGACGAACTCGAAACCAGCCTGCTCAGTGCCGATGTCGGCGTCGAGGCCACCAGCGAGATCATCGACGACCTGCAGGCAAAACTGTCCCGCAAGGCGCTGTCCAGTGTCGATGCCCTGCAACTGGCACTGTCAGAACACATGCTGCAGATTCTCAAACCATGCGAACAGGCCCTGCAGATTGACAGCGCCACAAGACCCTATGTCATTCTCGTTGTCGGCATCAACGGGGCAGGCAAGACAACCAGCATCGGAAAACTCGCACATTACTATCAGCAACAGGGCAGGTCGGTGATGCTGGCTGCGGGCGATACTTTCCGTGCTGCGGCTGTCGAGCAGCTGCAGGCGTGGGGCTCGCGTAACAATGTCCCGGTCATTGCCCAGGCCGCCGGCGCTGACCCTGCTTCGGTAATATTTGATGGCCTGCAGTCGGCCCAATCCAGGAATATTGATGTGTTAATCGCCGATACCGCGGGCCGGCTCCACACCCAGAGCAACCTGATGGACGAACTGGCAAAAATAAAACGTGTCATGGCCAAACTGGATGCTGACGCACCCCATGAAACCCTGTTGATCATGGATGCCGGTTTCGGACAGAATGCGCTGCAGCAGGCGCAGCAGTTCAATGACTCAATCGGCCTCACCGGTCTTGCCGTGACCAAGCTGGATGGTACTGCGAAAGGCGGAATACTGTTCGCAATTGCGCGCAAGCTCAACCTGCCGATACGCTTCATCGGCGTCGGCGAGGGTATTGACGACCTGCGCCCGTTCAACGCTGGCGAATTTGTCGCCGCCCTGCTGGAAGATTAGGCCCTTAGCAGCATAGCCATGATCCGATTCGACAACATCAGTAAACGCTACCCGGGCGGTTTCGACGCACTGAGCAGGGTCAGTTTTCATCTGCCGCGCGGCCAACTGGCTTACCTGACCGGTCATTCAGGCGCAGGCAAGAGCACCCTGCTCAAGCTGATTGCATTAATCGAACGCCCCACCCGCGGCCAGATATTTCTCGACGGCGTCAATCTGACCAACATCCGCAACAGGCGCATCCCGCAGATACGCCGTCACATCGGCATCATTTTCCAGAACCACCACCTGCTCTACGACCGCCGTGTCTTCGACAACGTTGCGATGCCGCTGGTGATACAGGGATACAGGCATCGCGAAATCAATAAACGTGTACGCGCCGCACTGGACCAGGTTGGCCTGCTGAACAAGGAAAAAGCCAACCCGATTACCCTGTCCGGTGGTGAACAGCAACGCGTCGGCATTGCCCGCGCTATCGTCCACAAACCCACGCTGTTACTGGCTGACGAGCCCACCGGTAATCTTGACCCGGACCTGTCTCGCGAAATCATGGCGCTGTTCGCCCGCTTCAACATGTTTGGCACCACCGTGCTGATCGCCAGCCATGATCTTGACCTGATCAGGCAGACCGGCTTCCCGAGCATCAGTCTCAACAAGGGAACGATCGAGCACAATGACCTGCTCACCCTGGACCCGCTGGCACGGGCTGTCTGATGCGAAAAAAAAACCGGACCGCCCCCCGAAAGGGGCCACAGAAAAAGAGCCGACTGGTCTCCTACCTGACGCATCATCTGCAGATGCTGATCGCCAGCCTGGGCTACCTGACGCGCCAGCCGGTCTCGACGCTGATGACCAGCGCGGTCATAGCGATCGCACTGGCACTGCCGGCAGGCCTTTATATTGCGCTGGATAACGCCTCTCGCATCAGCGCTGACTGGGACGGTTCGACCCTGATATCGCTGTTTCTGAAGCCTGAAGTCAGCATCCAGCAGGCAGAGAAGCTGGCCTCCCGGCTCAGAAAAAGCGCGGAAATCGAAGCGGTCAGTATCATCGATCGGGACCAGGGGCTGAAACAGTTCCAGAAAATATCCGGCTTCGGGGACGCCATCGAGTTCCTGGATGATAATCCTCTGCCCCACGTGATCACGGTCCAGCCGGTGGTTGATCAGCAGCGCCCCGACAAGGTCGTCCACCTGGTCAAGAAACTCCAGAGCGAAAATCTGGTCGAGCTCGCGCAACTCGATATGCAGTGGGTCAAGCGGCTGTACACCCTGCTGGACCTGGCCCAGCGAGGTGTCTGGATCGTTGGCAGCCTGCTGGCACTCGCGGTCCTGCTTATTATCGGCAACACCATCCGGCTCGATATCCAGAACCGCCGTGAAGCGATCGAAGTATCCAAACTGATCGGCGCCTCCGACGGTTTCATCCGACGTCCATTCCTCTATACCGGCCTGTGGTATGGCATCAGCGGCGGCTTGCTGGCCTGGCTGCTGATCGCTGTCTCACTGGGTATTCTGGAAAACCCGGTGCAGGAACTGGCGGTTCTGTACCACAGTAGCTACGAACTCACCGGCCTCAGCAGCAGCGATCTGGCCAGCCTGATCCTGATCAGCTGCGCCCTCGGCCTCGGCGGCTCGTGGCTCGCGGTCGGTCGACATCTGAGCGATATCGAGCCCAGCTGACTACGCCGGATCACCCGCATCCAGCGGAAGGTAGCGACCGCATTCTATTAAAGTCTTATAAATCAAAAGATTAAAGATTGCCTGACCCTTCCTGCAAGGGGCCATCCCGGTGCCTTTCAAGGGAACTAAATCATCATTTAGCACTCTCAGAAAAGGAGTGCTAATATACGCCCATAAAAGATACAGGAGCGATGAATGTCCGATACATTGGCAATGAATAAAGCCCTGGTTCCGGCCAGTGATTATCTTCCGGTCAGCGTTGATAACCTTGATGCTTATATTCGCCAGGTCAACAGTTTCCCGATGCTGAACGCCGATCAGGAGCGTGAGCTCGCTGTGCAGTTTCACGGTAATGATGACCTCGAAGCCGCGCAGCGGCTGATCATGTCAAACCTGCGCTTTGTTGTCAGCATCGCTCGTGGCTACATGGGTTATGGCCTGCCATTCAACGACCTTGTCCAGGAAGGCAATATCGGTCTGATGAAGGCGGTCAAGCGTTTCTCACCCGATCACGAAGTCCGCCTGATTTCCTATGCGGTCCACTGGATCAAGGCGGAAATACACGAATTCGTTCTACGCAACTGGCGTATCGTCAAGGTCGCGACGACCAAGGCACAGCGCAAGCTGTTCTTCAAGCTGCGCAGCTCAAAGAAGCGCCTGGGCTGGTTCAACCAGGAAGAAGTCAATGAGGTTGCCGCCAAGCTGGGTGTCAAACCGGAAACGGTCATGGAGATGGAATCTCGCCTGAATGCGTACGACCTGGCCTACGACAATCCACTGGATGACGATGAAGACAATCATTATGCACCGGCTGCCTACCTGAGTGATGGGCGCGCAGACCCGGCCCAGCAGCTCGAAGCAGAGGACTGGAGTTCGCAGAATGAGACCATAATGATCTCATCACTCAACACCCTTGATGACCGTAGCCGCACCATTATCCAGCGACGCTGGCTGGACGAAAACAAGGCAACGCTGCACGAACTCGCAGAGCAGTACCAGGTATCGGCTGAGCGCATCCGCCAGCTTGAGAACAATGCCCTGAAGAAACTCAGGGTCGCATTTGCGGCCTGACGCAAGATTCGGTCACCTCTATACACAGCCCCGCTCGAACACAGCGGGGCTGTTCATTTCAGACCGGTCAGCGTCACTCGCTGCTGGCCGTCCTTGGGCACCGCGGCCTCCGGCTTCCAGGCATGCCCGTAAACCACTTCGTAACTGGCCGGTAACTGCCCGTCAATGCGGTAGGCATCATAGGCGTCTCTCAGCCGGTTAAGTAATGAAGGTGTGGTCAGCCCCGCCCTGCCCCCGTCAGCCGTCGCATTTGCCCCGATCGCGCGCAAATCCGCCATCAACCGGTCGACGCTGCGATAATGAACCGTAATCAATTCGGCCTCCATCACCGGATCTGCAAATCCCCCCAGCAGCAGGCCGTCACCGATATCATGCATATCCGCAAACTGATTGACGTGCACTGCATCGTCCACCTGCTGCCAGCATGCACGCAGTTCCTTGAGCGTGTCCGGACCGAAAGTGGTGAACATCAACAGGCCACCGGGCTTTAACACACGCAGCAGACCCTGCAAGGTCGCTTGCAGATCGTTACACCACTGCATTGCGAGGTTGGAGAACACCAGGTCAAAACAGTTATCCTGGAACGGCAGCTGTTCGAGATCGGCACAGACCAGATCAGGTTTGCTCAGCAAGCCGCCATGCCGCGAAGCTTTCGCCAGCATGTGCTCGGACAGGTCAAGCGCCACCAGTCGTGACTTTTTATACCGCTTCATCAAGGGTGCAACGGCCTCACCGGTGCCCACGCCGGCATCCAGGATCCGCCGAGGTGAAAGCCTGATGTATTCAAGCCGCTCCAGCAGTCGGTTGCACACCTCTTTTTGCAGCACCGCTGCCGCATCGTAACTCTCGGCGGCGCGATCAAACGCCCTGCGTATCTTCTGCTTGCGGATATGTTGATGCACGGGTGACATGAGCTAGGATCGCCCCGCAGCACGCAGGAGTTCAGCGACAAAGGCCTCGGGATGGGAGATAAACGGCGCATGACCGGCACCCTGGACGATATGGACATCCGGCGCCGACAGCATGTCATCCAGCGCACCAGCCAGCGTGACCGGGACCAGCATGTCCTTTTCACCCAGTATCCAGGTCACGGGGCAGTGTAATGACCGGAGCGTCTGCCTCAAATCAGTTTCGGACAGGATCTTCAAACCGGTCAACAGCGCTTCGTTCGTCGGCAGACCGCGTTGATCGATCGTGTGCTGCAATGCCCTGACGGTCGTTGCCGAGGTGTCCGTCGAACGCACCTGCAATGCCAGAAAGCGCCGTATGGTTTTCATCACATCCTTTTGCAGTGATGCGGCGAACTGCTCGAACACCCCGGGCTCGATCGCCGTTGGCCAGTCGATTGCCTGTACAAACTTCGGACTGGAAGCGACCTGAACCAGCGCTGATACCTTTTCGGGAAAACGTTGTGCGAGTCTGAGTGATACCAGTCCGCCGAGCGACCAGCCGACCAGCACAGCCGGACCGCTGATCTGTTGCGCAACCTGTTCGACATAATCATCAAGGCCGCCGGCATTGACCTCAAGGCTTTTGCCATAGCCGGGCAGATCAATGCATTGCGATGTGACCCCGTCCGGCAACCGTTGTACGCACGGCTGCCATACCGCACTGTTCATTGCCCAGCCGTGTATCAGTATCAGATCGATTTTCACGGACAATTTCCAGTAGCTGTTGTATGCTTGCCGCCTGTTGGTTTCATTGCAGGCCTGTTCGTATCATTTAACATGAATTTTGAGTTCCTTTACCTTGTCTATGCCCTGGCAGGCTATCTGGTCGGCTCGGTATCAACTGCAATCATCACCTGCAGGCTTATGAGACTGGATGATCCACGCCAGGTTGGATCGAACAATCCTGGCGCGACCAATGTGCTCAGGCATGGTGGTAAAAAGGCCGCCATTATTACCTTAATTGGTGACATGTTGAAGGGTGTTTTTCCGGTCGTCGTGGTCGCAGCGATCGAACCTGCTCCAATGGCGATTGCTGTAACCGGGCTGGGAGCTTTTCTGGGGCACATTTTTCCGGTTTACTATGGCTTCAAGGGCGGCAAGGGCGTCGCCACCTACTATGGCGCACTCCTCGGATTCAGCTGGCTCACGGGGCTTGCGGCGATGCTGGTCTGGAACCTTACAGCACTGGTAACAAAATTGTCCTCACTGTCGGCTCTGGTCTCCGCGCTGTGCGCGCCATTTATTCTATGGTATATCAGCGGTTCCGTAGAATTGACCGCGGCACTCACCATCATGACCCTGATCCTGTTCTGGCGCCATCGCAGCAACGTCCGCAATATCATCGACGGCAAGGAACACAAGATCGGCGTTAAAAAGAAAACCGAATAACCGCCTTACTGTTCCCCAACGGGCAACAAATCATCCATCGGCCAGCGCGCCCTGGCATCGATATCCAGCGGCTGGCACTGTCCTGCCTGCAAACGCAGGCACCCGGCGAACGCGATCATCGCACCATTATCAGTACAGAATTCGAGCCGGGGAAAACTCACAGTGAATTGCTTTTTTTTCGCCATCTGCTGCAGCTGATCACGTAATCGCTGGTTGGCACCCACACCGCCGGCAACGATCAGCCGATTGCAGGCGCTCTGCTCGAGTGCGCGCCTGCATTTGATCAGCAGGGTTTCAACCACGGCCTCTTCGAAAGCACGCGCGATGTCGGCGCGCAACTGATCCTGATCTTCTGTAATCAGGTGATCCTGCATCCAGGTATTCAGCGCGTAGGTCTTCAGACCGCTGAAACTGAAATCCAGACCGGGGCGGTCTGTCATCGGTCGCGGAAACCGGTACACGCCCTGGCGACCGCGTTCAGCCAGCTTTGCCAGTATCGGCCCGCCGGGGTAGCCCAGACCCATCATCTTGGCGGTTTTATCAAAGGCCTCACCTGCAGCATCATCGAGGCTCTGACCAATGATTTCATAACTGCCGATGCTTTCCACGTAGGCCAGCAGGGTGTGGCCGCCGGAAACCAGAAGCGCAACAAAAGGGAATTCCGGCGCATCGCTCTCCAGCAGCGGCGCGAGCAGGTGGCCTTCCATGTGATGGACTTCGACAGCCGGGATCCCGAGCGCCCAGGCCAGACTCCGTGCAACCGCAGCGCCCGACATCAACGCACCGATCAGGCCGGGCCCGGCGGTATAGGCGATACCGTCCAGCTGATCCAGACGGACCTCGGCCTGCTGCATCACTTTTTCGGCAAGCGGCAGTAGATAACGAATGTGGTCACGCGAGGCCAGTTCGGGCACGACACCGCCGTATTCAGCGTGGACCTCGACCTGGCTGTGCAGCACGTGTGCACGCAGCCCGGACCCGCTGTCGTAGACAGCCAGTCCTGTTTCATCACAGGAGCTTTCGATTCCGAGGACAATCATCAAGTATGCAGGCCAGGTGTTATCGGGTTTTGTCACAGCGGGACAAAGTGATATATAATACCCTGCTTGGTGCGCGATTTGCGCAGATTTAGACAGATCAGTGCCCGCGAGCGGGTCTATTCAGGAACATAGTTGATATGCCAGCCATTCGAGTCAAAGAAAACGAGCCGTTTGATGTCGCGCTTCGCCGCTTCAAGCGTTCATGCGAAAAAGCCGGGGTACTGACCGAAGTACGTCGTAGAGAAGCCTACGAAAAACCGACCGCTGAACGCAAGCGCAAAGCTGCCGCTGCCGTGAAAAGACACTTGAAAAAGTTGTCCAAAGAACGCGGTCGCATGGCCCGCTCCCCCCACCAGCGCAGACGCTAGCCTCCCACTTTCCGATGAGCAGCGCCCTGAAAGACCAGATCCAGGACGCCATGAAAGCCGCAATGAAAGGCGGTGAAAAGGAGCGTCTGGCCGTGATCCGCCTGATCATGTCTGCGATCAAACAGGTCGAGGTCGATGAACGCATCGAACTTGACGACAGTCGTACACTTGCGATCCTTGACAAAATGGTCAAACAGCGTCGTGAATCCATCAGCCAGTTCAAATCAGGCAACAGGGATGACCTCGCTGACAAGGAACAGGCAGAGATCGATATTATTACCGAATTCCTGCCACAGGCACTCACTGAAAAAGAAATCGAAAGTATCATCAACGGCGCCATCAGCCAGACCGGCGCTGAATCCATGAAAGACATGGGCAAGGTCATGGGCATTGTCAAACCCCAGATCACCGGCCGCGCCGATGTCGGCGCTGTCAGTGGCAAAATCAAGTCGCTTCTTTCTTAAAATCCCGGACAACGTTTATTACTCTCGCCAAGGCGCAAAGCCCGCAAAGATTATTGTAGGTGTCAGGCGGGCCTCACTGCCTTGTTTTTCTAACGGATTATTGTTACCCAAAAAAATCCTTGGCGTTCTTGGCGCCTTGGCGAGAGAAAGCTGTGTCTCTGTGGCAAATCCATGTAGACTTCGGCGTTCCTGTGAAACAATTGTCTCCGACGCATCATGGCTGACCTGAAAAACGACCGATTTATTCGCGCCCTGCTACGCCAACCGGTAGATAAAACACCCATCTGGATTATGCGCCAGGCTGGCCGCTACCTGCCTGAATACCGCGAAGTCCGCGCCAAAGCGGGTGATTTCATGACACTCTGCACCACGCCTGAGCTTGCCTGTGAAGTCACGCTGCAGCCGCTGCGCCGATTCGACCTGGACGCCGCCATTCTGTTCTCGGATATACTGACCATCCCTGATGCAATGGGGCTGGAGCTGTACTTCGAAACGGGTGAAGGGCCGAAATTCAGGAAAACGATCTCCGGCCCCGGCGACGTGGCCAACATCGGCATCCCCGACCCCGAACAGGAACTGCGCTACGTGATGGATGCGGTTCGCCTGATCCGCAAGGAACTGGGCGGCAAGGTGCCGCTGATCGGTTTTGCGGGCAGCCCGTGGACACTCGCTACCTACATGGTCGAAGGCGGCAGCTCACGAGATTTTTACAAGGTTAAATCCATGCTGTTTGCTGATCCAGACACTGCGCATCAGCTGCTCGCCAAACTCGCCGACTCGATTGCCGGCTATCTGAATGCTCAGATCGAGGCGGGCGCGCAGGCCGTGATGGTATTCGACAGCTGGGGCGGCGCACTCACAACCCGCCACTACCTGGAATTTTCACTGGCTTACATGCAACGCATCGTCGATCAGCTCACCCGAGACAAAGACGGCCAGAAAATACCGGTGATCCTGTTCACCAAGGGCGGCGGCCTCTGGCTGCAGGAGCTGGCGGCGACCGGCTGCGACGCCCTCGGTCTCGACTGGTCTGTGAACCTCGCCAGCGCCAGGGCGCAGGTGGGCGAGCGCGTCGCGCTGCAAGGCAATATGGATCCGGCCATCATGGCGACCGATCCGCAGACGATACAGCAGGAGGTTGCCGATATACTCGCCGGTTTTGGTCACGGCAGCGGTCACGTGTTTAACCTTGGCCACGGCATCACGCCGCACATCGATCCGGAAAACGTTGCCGTGCTGGTCGATGCAGTACACGAAACCAGCATTCAGTATCATCAGTAAAGATTGCCGCAGAGATCTGGCTATATATCGATTGATATTCGTAGGAGCGACTTTAGTCGCGAATCACGCTGAATTCGCGACTAAAGTCGCTCCTACCTGCCCACCAACAGGGTACCCACGGTTTCATGGCCATCAGTCATGCGGATAAATTCCGATATAATCATGCAGAACTGATTACTCACTGTGCGCATGCATCCAGGCAGGATCACCTTTTCAGAACCGATACGAACAGCATTTGTTTTTGTGCTGTTGGCCTGCCTGTTATCCACATCCATCCATGCTGATCCCGATACCGGTACCGTTTCTGAAAACAACAATGAGAGGCCGAAGATAGGGCTGGTCCTCAGCGGCGGCGGCGCCAGGGGTTTTGCCCATATCGGCGTATTGAAAAAAATCGAGGAGCTTCAGATACCGATCGATATCGTGGTCGGTACCAGCATGGGGTCTATCATCGGTGGCCTGTATGCAATCGGCCTGACACCCGATGAAATCGAACAGGGTGTTAAAAGCATCGACTGGGAATTGGTGTTCAACGACTTTGCCAGGCGTGAATACCGTTCCTTCCGGCGCAAACAGGATGATTACCTGTTCACCAGCCAGAATCGTCTCGGTATCAGCAGCGAAGGTGTCAACCTCCCGCCCGGACTGATCGAAGGCCAGCAGATTGAGCTTGCACTCGATCGTCTGGCCTATCCCGGTTTCCATATCACCGACTTCGACAAGCTGCATATCCCCTACCGGGCAATTGCAACCGACATCGAAACCGGTGATGCGGTCATCCTCGACAGCGGCAACCTCGCCAAGGCGATGCGCGCCAGCATGTCGATCCCTGCAGCCCTGCCGCCCGTCAAGCACGATGGCAAACTGCTGGTCGATGGCGGCATCGGCAACAATATACCGATCGATGTCGCGCGGGACATGGGCGCCGAGATTTTCATCGTCGTCGATGTCAGCGCACCGCTGGCAGGCCAGGAGGATTTACAGTCAAGCATCGGTGTTACCGCGCAACTGACGACCATACTGACCCGGCGTGTCGCCGACCAGCTGCTGGAATCCTTAACAGCCGATGATGTTTTGATCGTACCAGGGCGGGATGATCTGGGTTCTTCCAGCTTTCTCGAGTACACAGCGCTGATACAGGCAGGTCTGGACGCTGCCGAAGAACACACGCAGCAACTCAACAAGCTGTCACTCCCCGCAGCCCAATATCAAGCCTATCGAGCTGCCCTGCCCGTTGTTGCCAGGCATCAGCCGGTGATCGATTTCATCGAAGTACAGAACCAGACACGACTGGATGACGGCATCATCCAAATGATCATAAGCCAGAAAATCGGCCAACCGCTGGATGTGGAACAGCTCGAACGCGATCTGCAGATCATCTACGGACTGGACCTGCCCAGTTCGGTGGTGTACTCGCTGGAAACGGTTGACGACAAAACCGGGCTGATCGTCTATGTTCGAGACCGGCCATGGGCGCCGAGTTATCTGAAACTGGGCCTGACACTGCGTTCCGAGTTCGATGTCGGTTCCGTTACCAACGTCGATATGATCTATACCAACCCGAGCATCAATCGAATGGGCGGAGAGTTCCGTGTCGGTGCAGCTTTCGGCAGCGAACCCCATCTTGTGTTTTCCCTTTATCAGCCGCTGGACAAAGCCCTGAAATATTTTGTCGCCGGCGACGGCGGTTATACCAGCTACCTGTTCCCGGGAACGAACAGTAATAACGAGGTTGAACAACTGTTCAGGTTCCAGAGAACATTCGCCGAAATCGCTGCAGGAAGGATCTTCAGGCAGAACACCGAGTTGCGCGTTTCCCTGCGCAGGGCGACCGGTGACACAGAAACCCTGGTCGGCCTGACCCCACCGGGTGACAGCAGCTTTGACGAAGGCTTTATCAACCTCAGGCTGTTGCACGACTCGCTGGATCATGTCGATTTCCCGCGGTCAGGCTACCGCAGCACACTGCAATGGCGCGCAAATCGTGAGAGTCTCGGTGCCGATCTCGATTATGACCAGATTCAACTTTCGCTCAGTGGCGCGGGCAAGTGGGGCAGGCATACCGTTTACGGGCGCGGCATCGCTGAAACCACCGTGGATGAAAATGCACCCGTCAATGCGCTGTTCAGACGCGGCGGCTTATTCGAACTGTCCGGGTTCCTGAATAGGCAACTGGCGGGCCAGCACTTCGGCCTGCTGGAGGCAATCTATTATCACCGCATCGGCAATATCACGCTGTTGCCGATCTATGCCGGCTTCTCGGTCGAAGCCGGGAATGCCTGGAATAACCGGGATGAAATCAAGCTGGACAACACCGTACTGGCCGGCAGTGTGTTTCTTGGTGCGGATACGATACTCGGGCCGGTGTACCTGGCCTACGGAATTAATGACAGCAATGCCTCGACATTGTATCTTTACATCGGCAGGCAGTGGAATCCCCACTAGTTAATGCGACCTGCTTTAGAACAACTGCTCCGGTATTGGTGTATCCGGGGTACCGGGTGTAACCGGCATTTCAGTCACAATCGATTCGACGCCAGGCGCATTCTCGGTTCTGAAAATCTCGAACAGGGTATTCTGATCCTGGTCAGTCGCCAGCTCACCGGTGTCGGCGCTGATTTTTACCGTCACCAGCCCCCTGGGTCTTTTCAACTGCTTTTCCGGCTTGCCGGCCAGCGCCACGCGCATGAAATCAATCCATAACGGCAGTGCCGCACTCGAACCGGCCTCTTTCGCGCCAAGTGGTTTCAGCTGATCGAATCCGACCCAGGTCACCGCAACCAGGTCCGGATGGTAACCGTTGAACCAGGCGTCCCGCTGGTCATTGGTAGTGCCGGTTTTGCCGGCCAGGTCATTCCTGCCCAGTGAACGCGCCCTGACACCGGTTCCCTGCTTGACGACGTCCTGAAGGATCGAGTTCATCTGGTAAACAAGGCGTGGCTCAAGGGTCTGCTCCGCCTGCTTTGGCAGACCCGCCAGAGGGTCGTCATCCTCTTCTGCGCCGGGACCCTGCTTGCGGCGGTGCTCCGAAAGCACGCAGGGAACACAGGCAACAACCGGATCGGTTTCATACAAAACCGTTCCATCTGCATCCTCGATGCGTTCGATCACATAAGGCTCGATCAGATAACCGCCGTTGGCGAATACAGCGTAACCGCGCGCCTGCTGCAGCGGGCTGACTTCGGCACTGCCCAGCGCAAGTGAAAGATCGTGCGGCACTTCATCCGCACTGAAGCCGAACTTGCTCAAATAACGTGTCGCATGGGGGATACCAACGGAATTCAGCACCCTGATTGAAACCAGGTTGCGTGACTTGTACAGGGCCTGGCGTAAACGCGTCGGCCCGAAGAACCTGCCGCTGTAGTTTTCCGGCCGCCAGCTCGCTTCGAGCGCATCATCCTCGAACACCACCGGTGCATCATTGACCAGCGTTGCCGGGGTAAAGGATTTTGCCAGCGCCGACGAATAGATAAACGGCTTGAAACCCGAGCCCGCCTGGCGTTTGGCCTGCACCGCCCGGTTGAATTTGCTGTACTGGAATTCGAAACCGCCCGTTAATGCCCTGATCGCACCATCATTCGAAGACAGCGACACCAGTGCACCCTGCACTTCGGGCACCTGCCCCAGTTCCCACAGACCATCCTTGTTCTGTACCACCCAGATCACATCGCCGCGTTTCAGGACCTGGTCGGCGCGCTTGATTTCTTCGCCCAGGCGATTGACGCTGACGTAGGATCTTGCCCATGACAGCCCCGGCAAACCGATCACAGCGGTATCGCCGTTCTTGAACGCGATGTTGACCTGCTGTTCCTCCCGGGTGAGCGACTTCGCGTCAGCCTCCGGTTGCTGTTTGCCATCGCCAGGCGGCGGTGTCAGCACGGTAACCGACTCGATCGAGGTAACGATGGCTGGCTCGAACTTGCCATAGCGGCGCTCATCGGCGATATTCAGATAGAGTTCTTCCACCGGCTCATCATCAAAGACCTCGACATGGCGAATCACGCCACGGTAGCCATGACGCCGGTCGTAGGCAACCAGGCCGTTCCACAGACTTTCATTGGCCGCTTCCTGCAATCGGTCCTGCACGGTTGTGTAGACACGCAGTCCGCGTGTATAGGCCTCATCGCCGAACTGGTTGACGATTTCGACACGTACCATTTCATTGATGTAGGGAGCACTGACCTGAACGCTGCCCCGGTGCAGAATCGCTGAAACCGGTTCCTCGCGAGCCAGCTCGAACTCATCGTCGGTAATGTAACCGAGCTTATTCATTCGAGACAATACATAGTCCCTGCGCGTAAGTGCACGTTCAGGATTGACAATCGGATTATACCGCGACGGCGCCTTGGGCAGCCCGGCGATCATCGCAATCTGTGGCAGGGTCAACTCATCCAGCGTTGCACCGTAATAAACCTGGGCTGCAGCTGCGACACCGTAGGAGCGATTGCCAAGGTAAATCTTGTTCAGATAGAGCTCGAGAATCTTCTCCTTGCTCAGCTCCCGTTCGATTTTCAGCGCGAGAAAGATTTCGCTCAACTTGCGTATATAGGTTTTTTCGCGGCTCAGGTAAAAGTTTCTGGCCAGCTGCATGGTAATCGTGCTGCCGCCCTGACCGCGTTCGCCGGTATAGATCAGTTTGAATGCCGCACGCAGGATACCCTGGTAATCCACACCGGGATGTTCGAAAAAGCGATCGTCCTCGGCCGACAGAAAAGCCTGCCGCAACCGTTCAGGAATTTCTTCCAGCGTCTTTGGACTGCGTCTTTTTTCACCGAATTCACCCAATAACGAACCATCACTGCTATATATCCTGAGTGGGACTTGCAACCTGACATCGCTAAGCCCTTCGATAGAAGGTAACTGGGGACTCAGGTACACATACAGGCCTGCTAATGCAATAGCTGAGATAGTGAACAGGATAAGTGCAAAAACAATTCCGGTTTTGATTAATCTGACAAAAATTTTCACTTTAGCTGTCTGTCCGGCTTGTATATGCCATCGAAAGAAGAAGATTATAGACACTTAAATCTTCAATGGCGATATAAATTAGATTTACAAGCAACTAGTAATTTTCAATGCTTGCGTCTAATATTTAATGAAAACAAATATAAATAATCTATAACTACCTTAATAATAAATGTTTTAGGGGAAGATGACGTGTCTCTGCTGAGTCGCAAGAAACCCGTTATCCTGGGGCTGGATATCAGTTCAACATCAGTCAAGCTACTTGAGCTGGAAAAGGACGGGGATAACTACCGAGTACAGAGTCTGGCAGTCGAGCCACTGCCGGATAATGCCGTTGTTGAAAAGAACTTTCAGGATGTCGAAGCCATTGGCGAAACCATCCAGAAAGCGGTGAAACGTTCTGGCACCAAATCCAGGCAGGCTGCCGTTGCCGTGGCGGGTTCGGCCGTCATCACCAAAATCATCAACATGCCGGCCAATCTCAGCGAGAACGAGCTCGAAGAGCAGATTCAGCTGGAGGCGGACCAGTACATCCCCTACCCGCTGGAAGAAATTAACCTCGATTTTGAGGTCGTCGGGCCCACCGCAAACAACCCCGATTCCGTCGATGTGCTGCTGGCGGCATCGCGCAGCGAAAATATCGAAAATCGCACTGACGCACTGGATATCGGCGGACTGACCGCGAAAATAGTCGACGTTGAAGCCTACACGGTCGAAAACGTCGCGCCATTGCTGACCGCGCAGATGGAAGATGGCGGCAAGGACAAGATTATCGCTGTCATCGATATCGGCGCGACCATGACCTGTCTCAATGTTATCGAAAACGACAACCTTATATATACGCGTGAACAGAACTTCGGCGGCAAGCAGCTGACCGAGGAGATCATGCGGCGCTATGGCCTCGCCTATGAGGAGGCCGGTCGCCTTAAAAAGAGCGGCGGACTGCCCGATAACTACATCCCTGAGGTGCTCGAGCCCTTCAAGGAAACCATCGCACAACAGGTCAGTCGATTCCTGCAGTTTTTCTATACATCGGGTCAACACAACTCGGTCGACCTGATTGCACTGGCAGGCGGCTGCGCCTCGATTCCAGGGATCGACGAGCTGGTCGAATCTCAACTGGGAATCAGAACAGTTGTTGCAAACCCCTTTGCCAATATGTCGCTATCTTCGAAGGTGAATCCGCAGTCGCTGAGCAAGGATGCACCTTCGTTAATGATTGCCTGCGGACTTGCGTTGAGGAGTTTTGATTAAATGGCAAACATAAACTTATTACCCTGGCGCGAAGAGCTACGTAAGGAAAAATCCCGGCAATTTGCGTCCATGACCGGATTTTCGGTGTTCCTGACCGTTGCTGTACTGGTGCTGGTTTTTGTCGCCTTCAGCAGCCAGATCAGTTACCAGCAAAAACGCAACAGGATCCTGCAGGAAGAAATCGACAAGCTCGAAATCGCTCTGAAAGAAATCGAGGGCCTGGAGGAAACCAAGGAAAAGCTGCTGTCCAGGATGGACATAATCCAGTCACTGCAGCAAAAGCGGCCGCAGATCGTACATTTATTCGACGAGATTGTCCGCACGGTACCCGAAGGAATTTACCTGACCGGTATCAAACAGGCCGGCAACACCATCAATATCAACGGTGTCGCCGAATCTAATGGCCGCGTATCCGCCTATATGCGCAATATCGACAGCTCTGAGTGGATGGCAACGCCCAAGCTGAGTGTCATCGAAAGCAAGAAAGGTACACTCAGAAGCAGTGACTTCGTGCTGACCACTTCTCAGTCGACGCCAAAAACCGGTGAAGAGGAGGAAGGCTGATGGCATTCTCCCTCGACGAACTGAACAACCTTGATGTCAACGACTTCAAGAATATCGGTACCGCACCCGGCATCGTAAAAGGCTTTATTATCATTGTGTTATGCATCATCGTGGCGGTCGCAGGCTACTTTCTGGTAATAACACCGAAAATGGAAGAGCTTGCCAAAATTGAAAAGGAAGAGGCGAACCTGAGAACCGTGTTCGATGAAAAAGCCGCCAAGGCCGCGAACCTGGACGCCTACAAACAGCAACTCGATGAAATGCGCCAGTCGTTTGGCGCACTGCTCAGACAGTTGCCGAATAAAACAGAAATCGAAACCCTGCTCACCGATATCTCACAGACAGGTATTTCGAGCGGTCTTGAAATCGAACTGTTCAAGCCGGAAGGCCTGATTCCCAAGGATTTCTATGCCGAGTATCCGATTAAACTGAGGGTCACAGGAAGATACCATCAGTTTGCACAGTTCGTTAGCGGCGTGGCCGCATTACCCAGAATTGTAACCCTGCAGAATATCGAAATTGAACCTGCCGACAAAGACGGCGGCGTAAAGCTTGCGATGGAACTCACCGCTGTTACCTATCAGTATCTGGATGAAACTGAAGATCTGGAGGCAGAATAGCATGATCAGGTTCTCAAAGCTTAATGTGATTCTGCTGCCGCTGTTATCCGGCTCAATGTTCACCGGATGCACGCAAAGCGTGGATGACCTGTACGCCTATATCGACCAGGCGAAGTCAAAACACGTAGGCAGCGTGCAGCCGATTCCTCAGTTCAAACCCTACGAAAGCTTCACCTACAGTGCCGCTGAATTGAGAGACCCGTTTGTAGCCGTGGTCGATCTTGAAGAGGACGATGATAAGGAAGACCTGTTAACCCCTGACAAAACCCGCCCCAGACAGCCGCTCGAAGCTTTCTCGCTGGATTCTCTGCGGATGGTGGGCGTACTCGAACAGGGTGAAAATCTGTGGGGGCTGATTGAAGACCCGAAACAGGTCGTTCACCGCGTCCAGGTCGGCAACTATATGGGGCAGAACGAAGGTGCCATCACCGGCATCACCGAGGGCGAAATATTTTTGGTTGAGATTATTCCCGATGGCGTAGGCGGTTACATAGAACGTGACGCTTCAATCGCTATCGGCAGTGAATAGACAGCGGAGCATGATAATGAGCATTCTAAAAATGGGAACAACCCGAAGAATAATAAAAATAAACCCGGGCTTCAGCAGATTGCTTCTGCTTGTTACGGTGATGTTCAGTACGAGTCTTGCAACTGCGGCTCAAAATACGCTGGAGTCAGTCACCTATTCAACACTACCAGGCAACCGGCTGCAGATTGTGCTCAGCATGACCCAGGAAACCGCCAAGCCGCTGAGTTTCACCATCGACAATCCGGCACGCATCGCTTTTGATTTTCCGGGTACGAGCAGCAGCCTGCCCAAGCGCTCGCAGCCGATCGGGGTTGGTATTGCGCAGTCCATCACTGCAATAACAGCCAAGGATAAAACACGTGTGATCCTGAATCTCACCGAAGTTGTACCCTATTCTGTCAGCACCGAAGGCAAAAACGTGCTGATCACCCTGGACAGTGAGTCGACCAGTAATCTGTTTGCCGCTGACGCGGCCGCGGCGGGCGCTACCGCAGGTAGCTCGCAGCGCTTTCTCGATATTCAGAAGGGCGTCAGCAATATCGATTTCCGCCGTGGCGAAAACGGCGAAGGACGTGTTGTCGTAACACTGACCGAAAGTAACATTCCGATGGACATCAACGAGGAGTTCGGCAAGGTTGTGGTCAAATTCCTCGGTTCAAAACTGCCTGACAACCTGCGCCAGACCCTGGATGTACTCGACTTCGCCACACCGGTGAAATCGGTCAGCAGTTTTGAGCAGGATGGCAACGTGCGCGTTGAAATCGAGCCGGTCAACCGCGATTTCGAGCACGTCTCCTATCAGGCCAACAACATCTTCACGATCGAGTTCAAGCCGATCAGCAAGAAGGATCTGGAAGAGAAGATCAGGGACAAATTCGGCTACACCGGTGACCGTCTGTCACTCAACTTCCAGGATATTCCGGTACGCGCTGTGCTTCAGCTGATTGCCGACTTTACCGGCCTCAATGTTGTCGTCAGCGACTCTGTCGACGGCAACCTGACACTGCGTCTGCAAAACGTTCCCTGGGATCAGGCACTGGATATCATTCTCAAATCCAAGGGCCTGTCCAAGCGCGAATCAGGCAACGTGATGCTGATTGCGCCCAGTGAAGAGATTGCGGCACAGGAAAAAATTGACCTCGAAGCGGCACAGGCAATCACCGAGCTAGCGCCGATTCGCACTGCTTTCTTTACCATCAACTTTGCCAAGGTCACCGAACTGGAGCCGCTGTTCGTTGGCGAGAGTGGCGAAGAGGGTGGCGGCGAAGGCCTGTTGTCGCCTCGTGGCAGCGTCATCATCGACGAGCGCACCAATACATTGATCATTAAAGACACCGACGATGTGATTTCTGAAATCAGAAAGATTCTCGCTGAACTGGACATCCCGGTTCGCCAGGTGATGATTTCATCGCGCATCGTAATCGCAACGGACGATTTCACCCGCGAACTCGGCACCCGTTTCGGCTTTACCCGCGCCGACACGTTCGGCTCGGACGGTTTCTACGATACCAGTGGTACCGTGGCAGCAACCGATACGATCACCTCGAGCGCGGTTGATAACATCAACGCCACGGGCCAGCCGTTCCCGGTTGATATCCCGTTCGGTACCGCCGACCGCTTCAACGTGAACCTGCCGACCTCGGGTCTGGCTGCAGGCAGCATTGCATTCGCGATCCTCAAGGGCAGCAGCCTGCTTGACCTCGAACTGTCGGCGCTGCAGGCAGAAAACCAGGGTGAGATCATCTCGAGTCCGCGTGTAGTTACTGCGGACAGGCATGAAGCCTTTATCGAGCAGGGTGTGGAAATCCCCTACCTGTCTGCTACATCCAGTGGTGCGACCCAGGTTGAATTCAAGAAGGCCGTACTCAGCATCCAGGTCACGCCACAGATTACTCCCGACGACCGCATCATCATGGATCTGCAGGTCAACAAGGACGCCGTGGGTGAAGTCTTTGCAGGCATCCCCAGCATCGATACCCGTGAGGTCAATACACAGGTCCTGGTCAACAACGGCGACACCATTGTACTCGGTGGTATTTACGAGCAGATTACCCGCGACGAAGTCGACAAGGTACCCGTGCTCGGCGACATTCCAGTACTGGGCTATTTGTTCAAGCACACGCTGGAAAGTGATGAGAAAGCAGAGCTGCTGATTTTTGTCACACCTAAAATCCTGAAAGACACACTATCTCTATAACTCTGGAACGGGTGAAGACCATGAAAATCAACAACAGGTTGCTGTGTGCGTTCGTCAGCATGTCAGCAGTATTTCTAACCGGCTGCAGTGAGGACGGCTTTGAGGCCGTTACGGATCCGACCCAGATCAATGTCACAACAAATCCCGGGGTGATTTCACAAAAACATTTCTCGGTTAAGGCGAGCGACCTGTTTCCAACAGTAGTCGATACCTCAAACAACACCTATACCGAGACCGAAGTTACCATCACCGCTCGAATCGGGGACCGTAATAACCTGTCGATTACTAATCCGCAGACTGTACAATTCAGGACTGAGTATGGCTTGATAAATCCCGGAAGCTGTGAAACCGATGAGAATGGCACCTGTTCGGTAACCTGGATTGCTGACGCAAGCCCTTTTGACGCGGGACTCGGCCCCGGTTACCTGGTAACGATCACTGCATACGCCGTGGGTGAAGAAGCATTTACCGACACCAACGGCAATGCGGTTTTCGATGACGGTGACGCCGGCTTTGAAGATCTGGAAGAGCCTTATATCGACGCTAACGAGAGTGACGTGTTTGATGCCGGCGACTTCATCATCGATGTCGCCAGTACCAACGATCCCACAGGTGTCAATGGCGCTCACGATATTGGCGATGGCTTTTTCAACGGCGGTGGCTGTACACACAGCAGCCTGTGCGGCGCCAGGGCATCAATAGCGGTCTGGGATGACGTCACCCTGAAGATCGACGGTCCTCCGACAACACCTTAATTGAACCGACTCAGCGCAAATGCCCCGCCCTGACACTGTCACGGCGGGGCATTTCACTTCTGCACGCTATATAATGTGCGTTCGCTGCGTTCAGAATAGCCATACCCTATGCCCAAGCACAATAATATTTTTCTGATCGGACCGATGGGTGCAGGCAAGACCACCATTGGCCGTCAGCTGGCGCGCGAGCTGAAGATGCCGTTCTACGACAGTGACCGCGTCATCGAGGAGCGCACCGGCGCCAATATTCCGCTGATCTTTGACCTCGAAGGCGAAGAGGGATTTCGCAAACGTGAGCAGGCCGTGATCGACGACCTCACCGGCATGGACAGCATCGTACTCGCCACCGGCGGTGGTGCGGTGTTGCGAGAACCGAACCGCAGGCACCTGAGCGAGCGCGGCACCGCCTTCTATCTTTACACCGACCTGGACTCATTGCTTGAACGCACCCGCAAGGACAAAAACCGGCCGCTGCTGCACGGCGAGGAAAGTCCCGAAACGGTGCTGAAACGATTGATGGAAGAACGTGATCCGCTCTACCGTGAGACCGCAGATCATATTATCGATACCGGCAGCAGCTCGATACGCGGCGTAATAAAAGCTATTATTGGCTGCCTCAAGGACAACCGGAAACACAGCCTGAACTGATGATCACCCTGACAGTCGACCTGGACGAG
>CP070838.1:2272013-2278889 GCA_020341835.1 Thiotrichales bacterium
CGGATGATTTGCTGGCTCTGGTTATTGTCTTCAGCCGCATCCTCACCGGTAAGCTTCTGGCGTGCACCGGTGATGGTATACCCCTGCTCGTACAGCAGGTTGCGAATCTGGCGAATCAGGATGACATCATGACGCTGATAGTAGCGGCGGTTGCCACGGCGTTTGACCGGCTTCAGCTGGTTAAACTCCTGCTCCCAATAGCGCAGTACGTGTGATTTGACACCGCACAGGTCGCTGACCTCACCAATGGTGAAATAGCGCTTGCCCGGTATTGCTGGTAATTCGTTATTATTGCTGGCTTCCAGCATATGCTTCTACTCGTTGCTTCAGTTTTTGTCCAGGTCTGAATGTTACGACACGACGCGCGGAAATCGGAATCTCCTCCCCTGTTTTAGGGTTGCGACCGGGGCGTTCGGTTTTGTCCCGAAGCACGAAATTGCCAAAACCTGATAGTTTGACGTGATTCGCGTCCCCAAGTGCCGATCTTACTTCTTCGAAAAACAGTTCCACCAGTTCTTTGGCTTCACGCTTGTTAAGCCCAAGCTCTTCGTACAGGCTTTCCGCCATGTCGGCTTTTGTTAGTGCCATGTCCTACTCCCGAAGTGTAGCAGCAAAACTTTGATTTAGTGCGTTAACTACTGATTCTACCTCAGAATCAATATCCTGATCAGTAAGAGTGCGGGAAAAATCCTGTAAAATCAAGCCAAAAGCGACACTTTTTAGCCCTTTATCCACGCCTTTACCGGTATAAATGTCAAATAACCGGACTTCCTGCAAGATTTCCGAACTGGAATCCCGTATACAGTCCTGGATCGACTGCGCGCTGATATTCTCGTCGATCAGGATGGCAAGGTCGCGCCGGACCTCGGGGAACCTGGACAACGGCCTGAACGACGGCAGGTGAGACTGGCGAACAGTGTCGAGATCGAGCTCGAAGATATAGACGGTCTGGCTCAGGTCGAGCGCGGACAATACCCGTGGATGCAGTGCGCCAAGCCAGCCGATGGCGTCGCCGTGCTTGTACACCGCAGCACTCTGGCCCGGATGCAGCGCAGGATGCGTTTCGGCGCGATACTCGATCACGGCTTCAGCACCGAACAGCGATTCAACGTCGGCCTTGATGTCGTAGAAATCCACGGCACGGCTGTTTTCAGCCCACTGCTCATCGTTGATCGCACCACTGATGGCGCCGGAAATCCTGTCGACCTGTTGCAGACCGGTGTCAGCCTGCAAAAACACCTGCCCGGTTTCGAACAGGCGCACGCGGCTTTGCTGACGGTTCAGGTTATGCCGTACCGCCTGCAACAGACCCGGCCAGATGGTCGTACGCATCACCGACATCTCGGAGGATAACGGGTTTGCCAGCTTCACGGCTTCGCGTTCCGGATCGAGTACGGCCTGCCACTTCGGATCAACAAAGCTGTAGGTAATGGCCTCGAAATAGCCGCGTTCGACCAGTGATTGCCGCAGACGGGCCAGCGGCTGGCGGCTCTCGGACAGTTCACGCATACCGGCCTGATAATGTGGCTGCGTGCGCGGGATGTTGTTGTAGCCATGGATGCGAACCAGCTCTTCGAGCAGATCAGCCTCGATCTCGATGTCAAAACGAAAACTCGGCGGCTTCACCATCCAGTGATCCTTGAATGACTTCACTTCCATACCCAGACGTTTGAGGATGTCGACGACTTCCTCCTCTTCAAGCTCGATGCCCAGTACCCGCCTGATGCGCTCGTGGCGCAGGTCGATGGGTTGCCGGTCACCCGGATGCGAGGCAGTGGTCACCTCGGTTACCGGCCCGACCTCGCCGCCGCAGATTTCCAGCATCAATTCGGTTGCGCGGTCGATCGCGAGCACCTGTAGCTGGGGGTCGACACCGCGCTCAAAACGATGGGAGGAATCGGTATGTAATCCGTAACCACGCGCCTTGCCCGCGATCGTTTCCTGTGCGAAATACGCACTTTCGAGAAAAATCGAACGGGTCTGCTCGCTGACACCCGAATTCTCGCCACCCATGATGCCGGCCAGTGCCAGCGGGCGCCTGTTGTCAGCGATCACCAGCGTACCGGTATCCAGCTCAAGCACCTTGCCGTCGAGCAGTGTGATCTGTTCCGCATCACTGGCATAACGTACATTGATACAAGCGTCGAGCTGCTCCAGGTCAAAGGCGTGCATCGGCTGCCCAAGCTCGATCATCACGTAGTTGGTAATATCAACGACCGCGCCCAGGCTGCGAATACCCGAACGGCGCAGGCGCTCGATCATCCACACCGGTGTTGGTGCACTCACATCGACGTTCTGAATCACGCGCCCGGCGTAATGCGAACAGGCCTCGGGCGCCTCGATCGTGACTTCGAAGGTATCCTTGATGGCTTGCTTGTACGGCTCGTGAACCTCTTCGTTGACATCACACTGGTTCAAGGTGCCGAGTTCGCGTGCGATACCGGCGACACTCAGGCAATCACCGCGGTTGGGTGTCAGATCGATCTCGATGATGGTGTCATCGAGCTCGAGATAGTCGCGCAGGTTTGTACCCACCGGTGCATCGGCGGGCAGTTCCATGATGCCGTCGGACTGCTCGGCAAGGCCGAGTTCTTTTTCCGAACAGAGCATGCCGGCCGAAGCCACGCCGCGAAGCTTCGCGGGCTTGATTTTGAAATCACCCGGCAGTACCGCACCTACCCTGGCGAGCGCCACTGACAGGCCGGCGCGGACATTGGCCGCACCGCAAACGATCTGTAATGTCTCGCTGCCATCGGAGACCTGACACACGCTCAGCTTGTCAGCGTCAGGATGTTTTTCGACGGACTCGACCCTGGCGACGACGACATCGGTGAACTCGCCGGCAGCCGCTTCAGTGGCGTCAACCTCAAGACCGGCCATGGTCAACTGCTCGACCATCTCATCAGTGGAGATGTCGGGATCGACCCAGGTCCGCAACCATTGTTCGCTGATTTTCATTATATGTTTTACCGCAGAGACGCAGAGACGCCGAGGTTTTTATTTGAAACAGTTTTTATGAACATTGAATAAATCTTTGTAATAACTAGCGATTACGCTAAACAACTTTTCTCGAAATCTTATCAACTATCAAAAAACCACTCAGCGCCTCAGCGCCTCTGCGGTTAACAATCCTTATGCAAACTGCTGCAAAAACTTCAGGTCGTTTTCGAAAAACAGGCGTAAATCATTCACGCCATAACGCAACATCGCCAGGCGTTCGACACCCATGCCGAACGCATAGCCGGTGTATTCTTCGTTATCGATACCCACCGACTTGAACACGTTCGGGTGCACCATGCCGCAGCCGAGGATTTCCAGCCAGCCGGTATGACCGCACACCCGGCAACCTCCACCGCCGCACATCACGCACTGGATATCGACTTCGGAAGACGGTTCGGTGAACGGGAAATACGACGGTCTGAAGCGTGTCTGTAAATTCTCGTCTTCGAAAAAATGCCGCAGAAAATCGGCCAGCGTTCCCATCAGATCCGAGAAGCTGACATTACGATCGACCAGCAGACCTTCGACCTGGTGGAACATCGGCGTGTGCGTGAGATCGGAGTCACAACGATAGACACGACCCGGCGCGATAATTCTCAACGGCGGTTTATCGGTCTCCATGTGACGCACCTGCACCGGCGAGGTATGGGTGCGCAACAGGGTTGTTGCATCGAAGTAGAAGGTATCGTGCATCGCGCGAGCAGGATGATGCGCGGGAATATTCAGCGCCTCGAAATTATGATAGTCGTCCTCGATCTCGGGACCCTGTTCGATGGCGAAACCCAGCTGGGAAAACAGGTCTTCGATACGCTGCATGGTGCGTGTGACCGGGTGCAGGCCGGCGCAGGACTGGCCGCGTCCGGGCAATGTGACATCGATGCGTTCAGCCGCCAGCTTCGCTTCCAGCGCCGCTTGCTGCAGCGAGCCCTTGCGGACGTCGATCGCCTGCTGCACTTCCTGCTTGGCCCTGTTGATATCCTGACCGGCGCTCTTGCGTTCTTCCGCAGGCAGCTTGCCCAGCGTCTTCAATAACGCGGTAAGTTCGCCTTTCTTGCCCAGGTAAGCGACGCGTATCTGATCCAGCGCATCCAGATTGTCAGCCGCCTCGATCTCAGTCTGAGCTCTGGCGGTCAACGCCTGAAGATCCAATTACTTTCTCCCGATAGTCCCGGTTAATCAAAAAAGGGGAAGCTGGCTTCCCCTTTCGAATCATACTTGGCCAAGTGTTCGTTAAGCTGCCAGTGCTTCCTTAGCCTTGTCCGCCAGGGCACTAAACGCGGCCTTGTCGTGCACAGCCAGGTCGGCCAGCACCTTGCGATCGATTTCCACTTCCGCCTTGTTAAGGCCGTTGATCATACGGCTGTAGGACAGTCCGCATTCACGCGCTGCGGCGTTGATACGCGCAATCCACAACGAACGGAAAGTGCGTTTTTTGACGCGGCGGTCGCGGTACGCATACTGGCCGGCCTTGATGACGGCCTGGTGTGCGACGCGATAAACGCGGCTGCGGGCACCATAGTAACCCTTGGCTTTCGCTAAAACTTTTTTATGCTTGGCGCGGGCCTGTACGCCTCTTTTTACTCTTGGCATGTTCGTTCTCCGCTCAGACGTAAGGCAGCATGCGAGTCAGCATACGGGTGTCATTGTCATGCACCACGGCATCATCACGCAGGTGACGTTTACGTTTGGTACTCTTCTTGGTCAGGATATGGCGGCGGAATGACTGCGCGCGCTTGAATTTACCTGAACCGGTACGGCGGAAGCGCTTGGCTGCGCCACGGTTAGTTTTCATCTTAGGCATGATGCCTTCTCCAATCGTTGTATTCTTCAAAAATAAGCGCGGTGTTCGTCCAGGAATCTTGAGACCGGCCCACTCGTTGTGCCACCGGAGTCAGTTCCCGGTAGCATGGCTTAAAACTACTTGGCTCTCTTCGGGCCCAGCAGCATCACCATCTGTCGCCCTTCCATATTAGGCATCTGTTCCACATTGGCGATATCTTCCAGATCCGCCTCGACACGTTTCAAAAGCTGCATGCCCAGTTCCTGGTGTGCAAATTCACGACCACGGTAGCGCATGGTTACTTTTGTCTTGTCGCCTTTCTCAAGGAAATTGCGCAACTTCTTCAGTTTCACCTGGTAATCGCCCTCTTCCGTTCTCGGGCGAAACTTGATTTCCTTGATCTGTGTCCTTTTCTGTTTCTTCTTCGAAGCCTGCTGCTTCTTGTTGCTTTCGAATCTGTATTTGCCGAAATCCATGATTCGGCAAACCGGAGGCTTGGCATTCGGTGACACTTCTACCAGGTCAAGACCGGCTTCCTGAGCTTTGCCCAGTGCTTCAGCACTCGACATAATGCCGAGCTGTTCACCTTCCTGGTCGATTACCCGTATTTCCGGATAATTGATGTCCGCGTTTAGAAGTGTCTTTTTCGTTGCTGCGATTTCTATTCCTCCAAAACAGTATGACCGCGGCTCGCGATCTCGTCGGTCAACCTGGTAATCAGGTCCTGAACGGGCATCGAGCCCAGGTCTTCACCGCTTCGCGTGCGCACGGCCACTGTATTCGTTTCGAGTTCCCGGTCGCCGATGACCAGCATATAGGGGACCCGCTGCAATGTGTGCTCGCGGATTTTAAAGCCGATCTTTTCATTTCTCAAGTCCAATTCGACCTTAAATCCTTGTTCAGCAAGGCTTTGTTGCACAGATCGGGCAAATTCGGCCTGATTATCGGTGATATTCATGATGACCGCCTGTACCGGCGCCAGCCACAGCGGGAATTTCCCCTCGTGTTCCTCGATCAGAATGCCGATAAATCGTTCCAGCGAGCCCAGAATCGCCCTGTGAAGCATCACCGGGACCTGCTTGCTGCCGTCCTCGGCGATGTAGTGCGCATCGAGGCGCCCCGGCATCGAAAAATCGACCTGCATGGTGCCGCACTGCCACTGGCGGCCGATGCAGTCCTTCAGCACGAATTCGATCTTGGGCCCGTAGAAAGCGCCCTCGCCCGGCTGCAGTTTCCAGTCCAGCCCCTTGTTGTCGAGCGCGACCTCCAGTGCCTTTTCCGCCTTGTCCCAGGCCGAATCATCACCGACGCGTTTCTCGGGCCGGGTCGACAGCGCCACCATGATCTCGGTGAAACCGAAATCGGCGTAGACCTCGTAGACCAGGTCGATGAAAGCCGACACCTCGTCCTGCAACTGGTCCTCGGTGCAGAAAATATGCGCATCGTCCTGGACGAAATTGCGCACCCGCATCAGCCCGTGCAGCGTACCCGAGGGCTCGTTGCGGTGGCAGGAGCCAAACTCGGCCAGGCGCAGCGGCAGATCACGGTAGCTCTTCAGCCCCTGGTTGAACACCTGGATGTGGCAGGGACAGTTCATCGGCTTGACCGCGTAATCGCGGTTCTCCGAGTGCGTGGTAAACATCATGTCGCCGAACTTGTCCCAATGGCCGGATTTTTCCCAGAGCGAACGGTCCACCATCTGCGGCGTATTGATTTCCTGGTAGCCCCTGGCGCGAATCTTGTCGCGGATGTAGTTTTCCACGGTCAGGTAGATGGTCCAGCCCTTGTCGTGCCAGAACACCATGCCCGGCGCCTCTTCCTGGGTATGAAACAGGTCGAGCTGCTTGCCGATCTTGCGGTGGTCGCGTTTCTCGGCCTCCTCGAGACGGTGCAGGTAGGCATTGAGCTGTTTCTTGTCGGGCCAGGCGGTACCGTAGATACGCTGCAGCATCTCGTTGTCCGAATTGCCGCGCCAGTAGGCGCCGGCCACCTTCATCAGCCTGAAGCCCTTGCCCAGCTTGCTGGTGCTCGGCAGATGCGGGCCGCGGCAGACATCGAACCAGTCGCCCTGACGGTAGACCGACACTTCTTCGCCT
>CP070838.1:2278989-2282693 GCA_020341835.1 Thiotrichales bacterium
CCACAAGGACATGTTCACGATACCCGAAGCGCGACGTGTGCAGATGCTTAGTGTCGGTAGTCGGGAAGAAGCAGAATCCATTCTGGCGCAGATCAACAACGAAGAGATAACACTGGCACAGGCGGCGATGCAGTATTCGATCGATCCGCAGGGTAGACATACGCAGGGGAACATCGGCTGGATTACACGTGGCACACTGTCTGAACCATTAGAGCCGTTAATTTTTACACTGAGCCCGGATGTAATCAGTGAACCGGTTGAGGCCAATGCAAACTGGCACCTGATCAAGGTGGTGCAGGTTACGGAGGCAAAGCTGGAAAAACTCGAAAACCCGCAGACCCGCCAGCGTGCATTCAGGGCCTATATGCGGGACAGGTTCGATAACTATGTCGTTGACCTGCGCAAGAACGATTTCAAGGTTACCGTCTACCAGGACGAGTTGCAGCACCAGTTCCGGCGCGAGGCCGAATTCATTGGCGCGCTGGATGAACAGCAGCAGGAAGCTGCGACAGTCGAAGAGCGTATCGAGGAATTGCAGGAAAAGATATCGACCTTGCCGGGGCAGTAAAGATATTTGCCACAGCGGCACAGAGAGCACAGAGGTTTTTGTATTTGTTGTAGAAGCGGTTTTAACCGCGAATAAACGAAAGCCACTGGATCCCCGCGTTCGCGGGGATGACTTTACAAAGAATATATCTATGGGGCGTCATGCCAGCGGAAGCTGGCATCCGGCGTCTTCGATCTTTTCGCGGCTAAAGCCGCGCCTGCGACTGAAGTATCACTCGGGCTCCGAGAGATTTCTCACGTTCACCGAAACAACAGCGGTAACAAGATAACAAAAAACCTCTGTGCTCTCTGTGCCGCTGTGGCAAAAACTGTTACTGCGCCGCCGGCTGCCCGACAATCTGTTGCAGCTCACCTATGTTCTGTTGCAAACGCATCATTGCGAGCTGGTTTCTTTCCTGTACCAGGCCCGGCAGTGCAGTGATAACTTTCTGCCCGGCGGGGGTGATGTAAAAGTCATTGATGGCTTTCAGTTCTTCTTCGGTGAAAGTGCGCAAGTACATCTGGGTGATGTCGTCCTTCAACGCAGCCCATCCGATCTGGCGTTCAAAGAATGCGCGCATTGCGGCTTCGTGCTGAGCCAGTCCCGGGCTCTGGTTCAGCTGCAGCTGCATGATCGAATCGATACTCTCATTGACTTTCTTTTCCATCTGCGTCAGTTTGAACAGCGTTTGCACCTGCTGTACATGGGAGCTGTTGTCTGCAACACTGCTGGTAGCAGCAATAGAAAAGAAGATAAGTGATATCACTGCCAGCAGTGGTTTGACTTGTTTCATGGTTTGTCCTCATTAAGAGTTGATGTGTTCAGATTTGCAGAAGTTGTTGCTTCGGTGATGAGTTCGTTAATGACCGAAAGCGTATAGTCGTATTTCCACCCGGGGTTGCCGCGCACCCAGTAACGCACTTGCCCGTTGGCATCGACCAGGAAACTGGTGGGCAGTGTTTTTACGCCCCAGCTATCGAAGGTTTGGCTGCGTGTATCCAGCAGCACCGGCAGTTCGAAATTGATCAATTTGGTAAATTTTCTGACCTTGTATTTTTTCTCGCCGACATTGATCGCGAGTATCTCGAAGGGTTTGCCGGCCATCTGCTTTTTAAGTTGTGTCAGCTCCGGCATTTCATAAATGCAGGGTGGGCACCAGCTGGCCCAGAAGTTGATCAATACCACCTTGCCCTTGTAATTCGGCAGAGCGTGCGTTTGATCTCTAAGGTCCGGCAGCGAGAAGCCGTACTCGCCGGTCGCGGTGTAGGGCTCGAGCTCGGCACTGGATGCGGATAATGGCAACAGCAGGCCGGTCAGGAGGTACAGGGTCAGGCTGGTCGATCTAAAGGTCTTCACTATAACTGCATGGAATCTTCGTTACCGTGCCTATCTTGAGCGCTTGTCACGGTATGTCAACCGGGGAAAAAATAAGGGGCGACAGGGTCGCCCCCCTAAACAAGGGGCTGGCGCCCCTACTTACTCACCAAAGAGACTATTGCTGTGCAAAATTGACCGGGTTCGCTGGCTTGTCAGCCATGGTTATTGTGGTATGTGAGACGGGGAACTCACCAATGTAGGCCTGGGCCGTCGTCAGCAGGTATATTCCCAGGAATACGAACAGAGAAATCGGAATCCATTTGTTCATTAAACATACCTCGCATCGATTGCATTTGACTGGTGTTCGTTCCGCATGCTGTTATAAGAATGAACACGAGGAGCTATTTGAAAAGCAAAAGGCGTGCCAGAAAAAACAAAATTGTAAGTTGCTGATAATTATACGAGGCCAATTTTACGTTTATTGACGTATATCAATAGCATGTCATCTATGACAGAATAGAATGACACATAGAATAAATCTAATGACAAAATGTCATACGGGGTGGCATGCGAACCAAAGGGTAGCAATAATGCAAAAGGAAGAAGAACGAGTTACACCGATCAAAGGGCGCGTTTACGAGCCCGTTACTTCCATCGAACTGCAATCCATGGTCGACAGCCATGAGATGCCTTTTGTGATCATCGATCGCGATTATCGTATTGTTGCGGTCAACGACGCCTATAAAAAAACCTTCTCCTACCCCGATGGCGATGCCATCGGCCAGTATTGCTACCAGGTCAGTCATGGCAAGGATCAGCCCTGCTCGCTGGAAGGGGAAGAGTGTCCGCACAGTAATATTTACGATTCCGGCAAATCCTGTGTGTGCGCGCACGTGCACGTCGATGCCGGCCACCGCGTGCACCAGGTCCGGGTTTCCGCCTACCCGCTGTGGGGTTCCAACGGCCAGCTGTATGTCGGCGAGTGTATCGAGCAGCTGACATCGCCTGACGATCGTCGCACCGGCAGCGAACGCATGGTTGGTAATACGCCCGCTTTTCTTGCCTGTGTGAAACAGCTCAATCTGGCGGCGAGTTCCGATGCGCCGGTTCTGTTGCAGGGTGAAACCGGCACCGGCAAGGAACTCGCGGCCGAATACATTCACCGTCATTCCGAGCGCGCCGACAAGCCCTTCCAGATCGTTGACAGCACGGTGCTGACCGACAACCTGTTCGAAGCCGAAGTCTTCGGCCATGAACGCGGTGCCTACACCGGTAGCGTCGGCGAAAAGGACGGCCTGTTCCAGCTGGCCGAAGGCGGCACTATCTTCCTCGACGAAATCGGTGATTTGCCGCCATCGCAGCAGTCCAAGCTGCTGCGCGTGCTCGAAAACGGCGAGTTTCGTCGTGTTGGTGGCGTCAAGACCATCAAGTGCGACGTGCGCATCCTCTGCGCGACCAACCGCCATCTGTGGGAAGCCGTGCAGGCGGGCACTTTCCGCGAAGACCTGTACTATCGGATCGCCTGCCTGAATATCCGCCTGCCGAGTCTGCGCGAACGGCTTGACGATATCCCCACGCTTTCACGCAACCTGATCGAGAGCATCAACCGCACCATGCGCTGCAGCTATCATCTGACCGACGATGTCTACGAGCCGTTGATGACCTACGACTACCCGGGCAATGTGCGCGAGTTGCGCAATGTGTTGTTCATCGCCGCGACTCACAGCCAAAACCGCGAAATCAGCGGTGAGCTGATCGAGCAGGTGCTCAAGAACCTGCCGCAGGGTAATGGTGCGGACGTCGCCAGGCGCGCCGAAAGAGACTGCTCGGCAATGATGCA
>CP070838.1:2282793-2296754 GCA_020341835.1 Thiotrichales bacterium
CACCGGTCAGGCGATCGATTTCAATCCGGTAGCGGTGATAGTCGGTCGCCGCCTCGACCAGTTCGAGCCGGGAATCAAGCAGGGTCTTTTGTGCAACATTCAGTTCAAGCAGGGAATAGCGCCCGGCGGCATAGCCTTTTTCATAGTCATTCAAGGCGCGTTCCGCCAGGGGTATGATGGTGTCACGCAAGCTTGTTACCGCATCGACTGCTTGACTCATTTCCTGGTGTACTTCGAACAGCGTTGTATGTAATTCAAGGCGGCGCTGCTCCAGGTCGAGCGGGCTGCGCTGGTTGTAGAATTCGGCCTCTTCAATTTTTGGTGCGGCTCGGGAACGGGAACCGAACGGAATATCCAGAGATACCACCAGACCGACATCATCGGTCGCATTAAAATGACGAAGTCCACCTGCAAGTTTAATATCTGCTCTTCTTCCCGAACGTTCGAGTTGAATACGTGTTTCAGCCAGGCGTTTTTCGGTTGCCAGGCGTATCAGGTCCGGGTTGTTGTCCAGCAACTGGACCAGGGTTTCAAACGCTGTGGGTTCATTTGTTTGCAGGATGTCTCCCCGTGCGATGGAGAAGTGTGCCTCGGTTTCACCCCATAAGGAGGCGAGCTTGAAGCGGGCGGTCTCCAGGCTGTATCCGCTCTGTTTGTGTTTCAGCTTGATTCGTTCGAGTGAGATTTTTGCCCTGCGCAGTTCGGCGTTTGCCGATTTGCCGGCCTTTACGCGCATTGCAACGACATCATGTGTGTCCTGGGCGAGTGTCAGGAACTCTTTTGCGATTACATGGCGTTCCTGCCTGGTGATGACCTCGATAAACCGATTGGCGGTTTCTGCTAACAGGTCCAGTCGTTCAGCATCCTGCTCATTGCGTAACACCATGGCCTTGTCGCGGGCGACATCACCGCGTAACCTGGCTTTATCACCCAGCTCCAGTACTTTCGACAGGCTCAGGGTCGATTCCAGCAGATCAGTACCGTCGAAGATGCCGCTACCGCCGAAGTTTTCAAATTCAATGGATGTGTGCAGGGCGGGCTTCAGTTGCGCAGTCCGGATACGTGCCGCGGCTGCCTTTGAGTCAAAGCCGGCTGCCTTGAGCGAAGGATTATGTTCGAGCACGTTAACGATAGCCTGTTCCAGTGTCAGGCTATCGGGGTCTGTTTCACTGGCGGCAAAAGCCACTGAAGCGGGTATCAACAGATAAATCAGCAGGTGACGCATATCACCGGTTCTCCCGCACCGATATCATCGGCGGTCGAATTCAAACTTGCAGGTTAGTTATACGCAGGCGCATTCCGATAGACACGGCCTGCGTCCAGACTATGATTTCGCTTGTTAAATGACTGGAGGAGCGCGTAGTGGTGGAGTGAAATAGGGATGGTGCGGGCGATGGCTGGCATTGCCGTGTTCATGGAGCATCGAGACGCGATACAGGACCGCGAGTAATACCAGTAGAACAGTCAGCAGTACGAAGGGTGTTATATCGCTATTGATTTTCTTTACGATAACATCGGGTGTTGCGGCGAAGATACTGGTTTCTTCATCGTGATGCGACTGGTCGGTATTGGTGGTAACGAAATGGAGGTCAATCGCGTGGTCGTGGGTTTCGCCATCGGTATCGTGAATATGATGCAGATGGTAATGCGCGGGCATCAGCGTGGTAAACAAGATCACGCCGATCAACAACAGGTTTATTGAGCGTCCTATGATTCCCGGTTTCCAGAATGTACCCATGCAAAGAGTGTAGCACCTAATATTTTGAGTTACTATGTCGGAGCCTGATTGTCGCCGCAGCTGCTGGTCAGTATTCAGCGTTGCAATGAGCTCGGAGTTTGAATGATGCATCGATGGCCGGGCATTACCGCGGCATTGATCATGCCGGCAGTGTGAATATGCCGGGAAGGACAAATACAGGGGTGGCGGTCCAGGTTTAGCGCCAAATGGCTGTCAGCTGTTGTTGTCTTTTATCGACCGGTCACCACTATCCGGCGCGGGTGACTGAGCCGCAGGTTTCGGGTTGTCGATGATATCAGCGCCGGCCTCGGCCATGGTGATATTGCTGATGTCGCCGATTGGCTGTGCTTCAACGACCGGCGGGTTTTCCAGCACATCGGCACCGACTTCGGCCATGGTGATGTCGCTGATGTCGCCGATCGGCTGCGGTTCCACGACCGGTGGGTTTTCCAGCACATCGGCGCCGGCCTCGGCCATGGTGATGTCGCTGATATCGCCGATTGGCTGCGGTTCAACGACCGGCGGGTTTTCCAGCACATCGGCACCGACCGGAGCGACACTGATTGTATCGGTGTTTTCCGCGGCGCCGGCCTGTTCGGTTTCGCCGGATTCGAGCTTGATGACGAGCCCGATATTCTCCAGTGCGGCGCGGTATTTTTCAGCGGTCAGCTCATCGACAGCGGATTTAATGACCTTGCGTCCGCCGGCAAAAAACGGCCGCACCTTGTCCGGTGTTGTTTTAAACAACCGGGCCATATTCTGGATGACGGCATCCTTGTCCTTGCCGGGCTGAAGAATGCCGTAAAACGCTATATCAAAACTTGGTTCGCTCATACCGGTATCTGTGTTGACTCGATACCCCTAAGTGTAGACGAACCTGCAGCAGTGCGGCCTCGCAGGGGTATTTACTGCTCCTTGTCCGGTTTTACAAAGTCAACGACCTGCGATTTTTTCGGCTCGTCGGCATAGCGCGGGCGCATATCCATGGCCTTGCCGGCCTCTTCGTGAATTTCCTTTTCCCTGGCGGTGATCAACGAGAAACAGTGTTTGACATCCTCGATGGTGCTTTCTCTGAGTGGGTGGGGTCTGCCGGGAGGCGGCGTGGTATCACGGATGATGCTGGAGAGCACTTTTCGCATAGTCGCAATGATCTGGTGCTCCTTGGATAAATATTCTGATGTCATGGCTTGGGCCTGGAGTGTGACTGGTTGTATTTAGCGGATTTGATATAATAGTTTACCAAATTACTAGGTTATTAAGCTATGCCGTATTTTGTTTACAGAATGACATCCCAGGAAGGTATGAGCCTGGTGAAAAATCTTGAGCTGATTGATGAATTCGAATCTTTCAAGGAGGCCAAGAAGTTCGCCCGCGAGCAGCGCGCTGAACTGTCGGAAAATTCCAGTGAAATCATCAAGGTGATGTTTGCCGACAACCAGTTATCCGCCGAAGAGCAACTGCTCGAACATCGCGAAAAACCCATATTGATGGAACACGAAAAATAACGTTGAAATTCGTGGAAGAATCCGAGTACAAGTCGACCTACAGTGAAATTGCCAGCATTCGATGTGAATTCGAGAAGGCACTGACCAATAACAAGGCGCGATGTGCCTGTTCGAGGCACTTCTGGCTGGCAGACCGCGAAGGTTATGCCTGCAAGTCGGATCAATCTTCGGCTAAATGTCGCGAACTCCTGAAAAATTTACGGGAAAATTCACGATTTATCTTCAAGGCGGTGCAAACGGGTGAGTCTATGCCGCATAATATGGAAATTCGGGTGCAGGCTGGCGGCCTCAAAGGCATTCAGATGCTGTTTCCGGGTGAGCAGCCGGATATGATCGAGAACATTAACGACCTGGTCGAGCTGGCTGAAGCGGAATATGGCAACCTGGAACAGCTGCCGTACGACCGCATAGTGCCGTCGATCAGCAGTTACCAGGGCAGAAAGAGCAGAAAACGAAATTAAGGGGCTTTGAAATGGTGAATACGAAAATTGTACGCGCACGTTCTACCGATGAGTATGTGCAGATGATCCAGCAGGCACTCGATGACGTCTGGGACCTGCATCAGGCCATTGAATTCGACGAAGAATCGATGTCGTATGCGCGCGAATTCATCGGTCCGCTGGAGAATCAACTGAAGGGCCTGTACCAGGCGATGAAAGACGGTGAATATGAGTTTGCCAACGGTGAGTTGCCGTTCATGGAAATTGTGGAGAAGTATCACGATGCCCAGTTGCCCTTCAAGTATCTGCTCAAACGCATCAATGAAACCCATATGAAGGGGCTGGATGTCTAGCCCGCATTTTTCGCCGGGCGGCAAAAAAACCTGAAAAAGGTATTGCCTGCTGCAGAAAAGCCGGGGTGACCGGCAATGCGGTGCCTGATCCAGGCATGTCTGTCCAGGTCCAGGCTGGTCGTCGCGTCCCTTGGTTTGTGCGTCACTCAAGCCATAGCGACGGTTAAAGCTTTTGCTCCAGAGCGGGCCTGGTCCTGCGCCTGCTCGCGTGATTCTGGCGGGAAATGCGGGCTGGCACGGTGTACGACCTGTGGATAACTTTGGGGATAATTTCCTGACCCATGGTCCAGTCGTGGGCCCGGGGATCGAAGCCGGAAAACTCGGGCCAAAATTTCCACTCTAGAAATATAATAAAATACAAAGACTTATATATAGTTTTTTCAAAGCCGTTTCAAGGTTTATCGCTTAAACTGTTGTTTATAGGTCTGCCATTCTATATCTTGTGCTCTGTGTATAACTGCAGCACAAGACGCGTGATCCTGTTGAGAAATGCAGGCTAGCGACCGATCGATTTCAGTGCATCTTCCCTGCTGACAGTCCCGTACGGCGTATGCCGGATCCGGTCATGTACGTGCATTCGGTACTCAACGAAGTCCTCCGGGTTGTCGAAATGCAGGAACGGATTACCGTCGCACTGTGATGCCATGGTCGATGTCGGTTGTGCCGGGGCGTAATTGTGGCCGGGATGAAGGATCGTACTGCCCGGAAGATCGGATTTGATGCGCTTCAAGGTGGTAAACATCTGTTCAGGGTCACCGCCTTTCAGGTCGCAGCGGCCACAGCCGAAAACGAACAGTGTATCGCCCGCGATCAGGTCGTCGCCCAGATGAAAACAGGCCGAGCCGGGCGTATGGCCGGGTGTGTGCAGGATTGTGATTTCGGTATCGCCGATCGCGATGCGGTCGCCACCATGGTGCAGTTTGGGATTGACCAGGGATTTACCCCAGAAACGGGCTTCATCCTTGTGTAAATGAATCTGAGCATCGCAGTGTTCGAGCACCCTTTCGATACCGTTCACATGATCATGGTGGCTGTGGGTCAACAGGATATCGGTGATACGAATGCCCTTGTCATCGGCCAGTGCCAGCATTTCTTCGACATCCCACGCCGGGTCGACAATGGCAGCAGTATCGGTGTTGTTGTCGTGGAGCAGGTAAACGAAATTTTCCATTGGCCCCAGTTCCAGGGCGTGGATGGTATGCGTGTTTTCTGTAACCATTTGGATCTCCCGCTGATGATACCAGTGCGCAGGCCTCATTATCGGACGGCCTGACTGTATTATGCGCTACGTAGGCACAGTGTTGAAACATGTTTATAATCTGGCGGAAAATTGCATGCCGGCTGATCTGGCCCGAGTCTGCTGACAACTCGTTTACAAACGTCTTTAAATGAATAATAGAACGATGAATGTAACCGCGGTCAAACACAACAAGTTAATGCTCTCACGATTGCAGCTGTTCAGAAACGTGGATCTGAATTCAGCAACAATGGATCAACTGCTTTCTCAATGCAATTACCGAACGATGCCCGAAGGCGAAACTCTGCTTTCACCAGACGTCGAAAACCCTTATCTCTACGTTATTATAACCGGCCGGTTTGGTATTCGTTTCGGGCCGGATGACGAGGAAATACCGCTGACTGCGGTAGAACCGGGTGAATGCGTTGGTGAAATGTCGTTTTTTGACAGCCGTTTACCTTCGACCCAGGTGTTTGCCTCCGAGCCATCGACTGTACTGCAGATCGATCAGGATATTCTCTGGCGTATGGTCAGCAGCTCACATGAAATTGCCCGTAATCTTCTGTATATCATGTCCGAGCGAGTACGTTACAGTAACCTGGTAATCGCCGACAGCTTCGAAATGCAGCGCATGTACCAGCAGTTTGCGACAATTGATGCACTGACAGGGCTGCACAACAGGGGCTGGCTCGATGATATGTTTGAACGGGAGATCAGGCGTAGTGAACGAGACCGGCTTTCAGCGGCACTGTTAATGATCGATGTTGATCACTTCAAGCGCATCAATGATGAATTCGGCCATCTTGCCGGCGACAGGGTGCTGGTAACGGTTGGCGAAAACATCAAGAAGCCTTTACGGCCCAATGACCTGGTGGCGCGCTACGGCGGCGAAGAGTTTTCGGTCCTGCTGCCCGAGACCTCGGTTGAAAACGCGGTGACTATCGCGGAACGCCTTCGCGAGCGGGTCAGTAAAGCCAGGCCCGGAACATTCGAGAATCTGAAATTGCCGGGGGTCACAGTGTCGATCGGTGTTGCCGGATTCAGACCGGGCGGTTCACTCGAGACCCTGATTGCTTCGGCCGATAACGCCATGTTTGATGCGAAAAAAGCAGGGAGAAACTGTGTCTGCGTTGTATCAGCTGCATAAGCGTAACGCCCTTGCGCCTGCGGCATCTGACCATTGTGTATAAATGAACAGGCGACCGCATATCGGTGTTGGCGTGATGGTCTGGAATGGTGACCGCTTGCTGTTGGGCAAACGAATCAGTTCCCATAGTGAAAACAGCTGGCAGTTTCCAGGCGGTCACCTTGAGTTTGGTGAAAGCGTCGAGGACTGTGCCAGGCGGGAAGTTGCCGAGGAAGCCGGTATTAAAATTCGTAATATTGTACCGAGCAGCTTTACCAATGATGTGTTTATCGACGCGGAAAAGCATTATGTCACCCTGTTCGTGACATCAGACTACGACTCCGGCGAGTTGACGGTCATGGAGCCGGAAAAATGCGAGCAATGGCGCTGGTTCCAGTGGGATCGGTTACCCGAGCCGCTGTTTATGCCGATCAGAAACTTCTTAAAGCAGCACCCGGATTTATACGAATTGCGCTACGCTCGGGATATTCGAGCAGGCGTGCATAAATAAAATCCGCCAGCCACGGAGCAATATGCTCGCTTGAGTGCAGGAACTGGTTAGCCAGTTTCGAAGCCCGGACAGTACCGCTTTCGTGCAGGTAAAGAGCATCAAACAGATGGGGGAAGCCCAGCATGGTTGCCAGTGCTTCCGCCTGTGCAAAGCGCCAGCGATCGAAGCCGTTATCGGTATTCCAGCTGATTGACCGCGTATAACCCTGCTTGTTGTAGGTTAAATGGAAGCGTACAGGTACCTCATCCCTGAACCACACGTAAAGATCCATGTCCGAGTCTGTAAAGCATCTGCGATTTGCCTTGCCGCCGTAGTTGCGGAATCTGGATGTTTCTCTGAGCATAATCTAGAACCTAGCGCAAATTGATTAAATAGGTTACGTTTTACCGTATTTACGGTGAATATAACCCGATAAGCGGGCATGATTTGTGATGAAGTTCTACAATTGAGACATTGCATCTAACAAAAGATTCGAAATGGCCCATACAATAAAACCTGATATGCAGGAACTGTGGGAGAGTTCGCAACTGAACGGCGCCAGTGCAGCCTGGCTGGAATCACTGTATGAGGCTTATCTGACCGACCCGGAGACTGTCGAGCCGGAGTGGCGCGGCTTTTTCGACAGCTTGCCCAAGGTCAAATCGGGCAATGGTGGAATCGATGGCGGCAGGGAAGTTCCCCACAATGAAATCAGGGATTTTTTCAGGGCGATCGCCAAGGATTATCACCCGGTCCCGACTGCAACGCCCAGCCATGACATCGAACTGGAACGTAAACAGGTTCATGTTCTCCAGTTGATCAATGCTTACCGTTTCCGTGGTCATCAGCACGCCAACACCAACCCGCTGATCAACAGTCATCACCAGATAGAAGTCCCGGAACTGGATCTTGCCTATCATCAGCTCGGTGAAGCAGATTTCGACACAGTGTTTGAAACCGGTTCGCTGGCCGGGCCTGAAACGCTTACTCTGGGCGAAATCTATCAGAAGGTCAGGAATACTTATTGTGGCTCCACTGGTGCGGAATACATGCATATCATGGAAACCGCAGAAAAGCGCTGGTTACAACAGCGCCTGGAGCTGACCCGGGGAAAGATCAAGCTAACCTTCGATGAAAAGATCAATATTCTCCAGCAGTTGAGCAATGCCGAAGGTCTGGAAAAATATCTGCATACGAAATATGTCGGTCAGAAACGGTTTTCGCTTGAAGGTGGCGAGTCACTGATACCCCTGCTTGACGAGCTCGTGATGCATGGCGGTGCACTGGGTGTCAAGGAAGTCGTGATCGGGATGGCGCACCGTGGACGACTGAATGTGCTGGTAAATATCCTGGGTAAAACACCGGCCGAGCTGTTTGCGGAGTTCGAAGGCACCAAGGATGTGCAGGAACTAACCGGCGATGTTAAGTACCATCTGGGATTTTCATCCGATATGCAATCGCGTGGCGGACCAGTACATCTTGCGCTCGCGTTCAATCCGTCACACCTTGAAATCGTCGGGCCGGTGGTTTTAGGCTCGGTGCGTGCGCGTCAATGGCGAAGAGGTGATGCCGAAGGTGTTGAAGTCATCCCCGTGCAGATACACGGTGATGCTGCATTTTCGGGGCAGGGTGTGGTAATGGAGTCCCTGCAAATGTCCCAGTCTCGCGGTTTTTCAACCAAAGGCACGATCCATATCATCGTCAATAACCAGATCGGCTTCACTACCAGTTACCAGAAGGATGCACGTTCGACCCATTACTGCACCGATGTTGCAAAAATGGTCGATGCACCGATATTTCATGTCAATGGCGACGACCCCGAAGCGGTCATCATGGTGACGCGACTGGCGATGGATTACCGCATGGCATTCAAGAAGGATGTTGTCATTGACCTGGTCTGTTACCGGCGTCATGGTCACAATGAGGCTGATGAGCCCAAGGCCACCCAGCCGATGATGTACAAGAAGATCGCGAGTATGCCGACAACGCGTGCTATCTATGCCAACAGGCTGGTGAATGAAGGAGTGCTCTCGAACGGTCAGGCTGACGAGGTGGTTGCGAATGTCCGCAAGGCGCTCGAGTCCGGTCATTGCGTTTTACCGCACAAGTTACCGAGTGGCAGCAAAGGTGCGGTCATCCCCATCAACTGGAAGCAGTACACCCGTGCCTCATTACTGGATGATATCGAAACGGGCGTGCCGATTGAGACCATACGCGAGCTGGCCGCAGGGATCGAACAGCTGCCTGAAGGCTTTGTGCTGCAGGGAAGGGTGCAGAAAATAATGGATGACCGGCATCGCATGACCGCCGGTGCACTGCCGCTTGACTGGGGCTATGCGGAAACCATGGCCTATGCATCCCTGCTCAACGATGGCTATGCGGTGCGGCTGTCCGGCCAGGACAGCGGCCGTGGCACCTTCTTCCACAGACATGCCGTATTGCATAACCAGAAAGACGGCACGGCGTTCGTGCCATTGCGAAGCCTGGGTAAAGGCAGCAGGAATTTTCTGGTTATTGACTCGTTATTATCAGAAATGGCCGTGCTGGGGTTTGAGTACGGTTTTTCAACAGCGGATCCGGAGGTGTTGCCGATCTGGGAAGCGCAATTCGGCGACTTTGCCAACGGTGCCCAGGTGGTTATAGATCAGTTTATCTCTTCCGGTGAGCACAAATGGGGAAAGCTTACCGGTCTGGTGATGCTGCTGCCGCACGGATTCGAAGGTCAGGGCGCAGAGCATTCTTCAGGGCGTATCGAACGGTATCTGCAACTGTGTTCATCGCATAACATCCAGGTATGCGTACCGAGTACGCCTGCACAGATGTTCCATTTACTGAGAAGGCAAACGCTGCGCGACTGCAGAAAGCCGATGGTGGTCATCACGCCGAAGAGTCTGCTTCGTCATAAGGAATGTACCAGTTCCCTTGATGACCTGACGACCGGCTATTACCAGCGTGTGTTGCCGGAGGTGGATGCAATAGATCCCGCAAAAGTTAAGTATGTTCTTCTGTGCAGTGGCAAGATATATTATGAATTACTGAACGAGCGCAGGGCCAAGAAACGCAATGATATCGCGATCATTCGTACCGAGCAGCTGTACCCGTTCCCGGGACCGGAACTCAATGTTGCACTGGAGCCCTACAGGCAGGCAACCGAACTGATATGGGTACAGGAAGAACCGAAGAACCAGGGCGCCTGGGATTTTGTAAAACCGCGCATACCAGCGATGCTGGATAAAGAGTGGAATCTGAGTTACGTTGGTCGTGTGTCGTCCTCGGCTCCGGCAGTGGGTTCGGCGAAACTGCATGGCATACAGCAGCGTGACCTGGTCGACAGGGCTATTAACTTCAATAGAGACAAGAACAGATCATGATCAGGGGGTCTAAATCATGTCGGTAGAAATCAAGGTCCCTGCATTACCGGAATCTGTTGCTGATGCAGTGATCGCGGGCTGGCACAAGCAGGCGGGCGATGCTGTCACACAGGATGAAACGCTGGTCGAGCTCGAAACAGACAAGGTCATTCTCGAGGTTCCCGCGATCAGCAGCGGCGTGATAAAGGAAATTCTTTTCAACGTTGGTGACACCGTTACGGCTGACCAGGTGCTCGCCGTCATCGATGATACGGCCGAAGCGCCTTCCGCCGGGCCGAGTGATGACCGGGTGCCTGAGCCGGTGCAGGCAGAGGAAACTCCGTCACCGCCTGCCACGCCAGCGCAGGATCAGGGCGATGAGGCAGTTAGCTCGGATGTTGCGATCAGCCCGGCCGCCAGAAAACTCATGCTGGAAAACAACATCAGGGCGACCGACGTGACTGTCAGCGGTAAAGGCGGTCGTATACTCAAGGAAGATGTGCTCGCCTACCTCAAACTCAAGCAACAGCCGGAAGCCAGTGAAAAACGCGCGGCCGCACCGGCTGCCAGCCAGGCGGGCTCCAGCCACAAACCACAGTTTGACACCGGTAACCTTGAAGGCCGTATTGAAAAACGGGTACCGATGACACGCCTGCGTGCCCGCATAGCCGAACGCTTGCTCGAGGCACAGCAAAACGCGGCGATTCTGACCACTTTTAATGAAGTGAATATGAAACCGGTCATGGATCTGCGCGCTACCTACAAGGACAGTTTTGAGAAGGAATATGGCGTCAAGCTCGGGTTCATGTCGTTTTTTGTCAAGGCTTCGGTCGAAGCCTTGAAAAAATTTCCTGCCGTTAATGCGTCGATCGACGGCAATGATATTGTCTATCACGGTTATTATGATATTGGCATTGCGGTGTCTGGCCCGTCCGGCCTGGTGGTTCCGATATTACGCAACGTCGAGGATATGACGCTGGCGCAGATTGAAAAGGGGATTCTCGCGTACGCGACTGCTGCTGGCGATAATACGCTTTCCATCGAAGACATTACCGGCGGTACCTTTACGATCTCCAATGGTGGTGTATTCGGTTCGATGCTGTCGACGCCGATACTGAATCCGCCTCAAAGCGGTATTCTCGGTATGCATACAATTAAGGAAAGGCCGATGGTTGTGAACGGCGAGATCACGGTGCTGCCGATGATGTATCTTGCTCTATCCTATGACCACAGGATCATCGACGGACGCGAAGCGGTGCAGTTTCTGGTAACGATAAAAAACATGCTGGAAGAGCCATCGCGTATGCTGATAGGCGTATAACCGGTTCCGGCAAATCATCTCTTATACAGGTGTAAATTGAGCAATAAAAAATTTGATGTTGTAGTAGTGGGGGCGGGACCGGGCGGCTATGTGGCAGCTATTCGTTGTGCGCAGCTGGGTATGAGCGTCGCCTGCGTTGACGAGTGGCTCAACCGGGGTGAGCCGTCTTTGGGTGGTACCTGTCTGAACGTGGGCTGCATCCCTTCGAAGGCATTGCTCGAGTCGTCACATTTATATGCAACATCAAGCAATGATTTTCCTGATCACGGCATCAATGTTAAGGGTGTCAGCGTTGATGTAAAGGCAATGATCGCACGCAAGGACAGGATTGTTAAAGAGCTCACACAGGGAATCAACGGGCTGTTCAAAACCAACAAGGTAAAACTGGTGCACGGTCATGCGTACGTATCGCCGGGAAAGGTCGTCAATGTATCGGATCGCGGCAGCCCGCATACAAGAGAGTCTCTGGAAGCGGGGAACATCATCATCGCAGCCGGCTCATCGACGGTGCGGCTGGACCGGGCGCCGATAACGGATGGTTATATCTTTGACTCGACCGGTGCGCTGGATTTTGATTCAGTGCCGAAGACGCTCGGTATTATCGGTGCAGGTGCGATCGGGCTCGAGCTTGGCAGCGTCTGGTCCAGGCTGGGGTCGGAAGTCGTGTTGCTGGAGGCGCTGGATACACTGCTGCCGTCAGCGGACAAGCAGGTATCCAGAGCGGTGTCGCGTTCCTACAAGCAGCAGGGGCTGGATATACGGCTGAATGCACGCCTGCTTTCCGCGACAGTCAAACAGAAAAAAGTGCATGTGACCTATGAAGATACCCGCGGTGCTCAACAGGTAAAGTTTGACAAGCTCGTGGTTGCGGTCGGACGCAAACCGAACAGTGATGGTCTGTTTGGCGATGAACTGGGACTGGAAATCGATGAGCGTGAATATATCCATGTCAACAATTACTGTGAGACCAGTGTGCCCGGCTTGTATGCGATCGGGGATATCGTGCGTGGACCGATGCTGGCACACAAGGCATCTGAAGAAGGTATCATGGTTGCCGAACGCATCGCGGGGCAGCCCTCCGCGGTCAACTATGACCTGATTCCAAATGTGATCTACACGCATCCGGAAGTGGCCTGGGTCGGCAAGTCGGAATACGCCTGTAACAGTGCAGGGATACCGGCAAACATCGGCACCTTCCCGATAGCAGCCAGCGGACGAGCGCGTGCAATGGGCGCAACCGACGGTCTGGTAAAGATTGTGGCCCATCAGGAAACCGATCGCATTCTTGGTGTGCACGTCTGTTCGGCGCAGGCTTCAGAGCTGATCGCCCAGGCGGTCATCGCGATGGAAATGGGTGCCAGCGCAGAAGATCTGGCGTTGACCATGTTTGCGCACCCGACACTGTCCGAGTCTGTTCACGAAGCAGCTCTGGCGGTTCATAACCGTGCGATCCACGTCAAAAACTGATGACATTGCTGTTGTCGTCATTGCGCACTCCGGTGCGATATCCCCCCACGATCATCCAGCTGAGGATGATTGCTTTCCTCGGTGAAAACGACAGGATCAGGTAACCAATGAATCTACACGAATACCAGTCCAAGCAGATCTTCAAAAACTACGGCTTACCTGTACCGAACAACCGGGTGGTGCAGTCTTCAGCCGATGCGGCAACAGCCGCCGGTATGCTCGAAGGTGATCGCTGGGTCGTCAAGGCGCAGGTGCATGCCGGTGGTCGTGGCAAGGCCGGCGGCGTCAAACTGGTTGATGATGCAGGCTCATTGACACATACGGTAGGTGCAATGCTGGGCTCACGGCTGGTTACCGTGCAGACCGGCGCCGAGGGTCAGCCGGTCAACCAGGTTCTGATCGAAGAAACCTGCAATATTGCGCGTGAACTCTATGTCGGCGCCGTCGTCGATCGTTCGTCGAGACGGGTTGTGTTAATGGCTTCGACCGAAGGTGGTGTCGAGATCGAAAAAGTTGCTGCTGAGACACCCGAGAAAATCCTCAAGACCAGTATCAATCCACTCACCGGTCTGCAACCCTATCAGGGCAGGGAGCTGGCATTCGGTCTTGGGCTCGAAGGCGACCAGGTCAAGCAGTTCGGAAAAATGCTGGCGGGGCTGGCCAGAATGTTTGTCGAAAAAGACTTCAGCCTGGTTGAAATCAATCCGCTGGTGGTAACGACCGAGGGCGACCTGTTATGCCTCGATGCAAAAATCAATATCGATGACAACGCACTGTACCGGCAGCAGGACCTGCTCGAGATGCGCGATACCTCGCAGGAAGACGAGCGCGAAAACCGCGCCAAGGAGTGGGACCTGAATTATATTTCGCTTGATGGCGATATCGGCTGCATGGTCAACGGTGCCGGTCTGGCAATGGCGACCATGGATCTGAT
>CP070838.1:2296854-2301797 GCA_020341835.1 Thiotrichales bacterium
AAACAAAAAAGGCAGTCATAAAGACTGCCTTTGACATACTGTAAACCTGTGTAACGGTTATTGACTACCTTTGTGCTTTCTCGCGCGAGGTGAATACAGGGCTTCTTTTCTCTCTCTTCTTTGACGCTCACGTCGCCTGGCCAGGCGCTCATATTCAGCGTCAGGTAACATCGCCAACGCATTAAGATCCATTACATTTGCCGCATCATTCATACATTACTCTCCTTGATTCACTTTGTACGTGTTGCAAAAACTCACTGAGTATACACGCCTGCCGCGCGAACTCATTCAGAATTGCATACCGTTTATCGAATTAGAATTATTCTATCCGGACAATACGGGGACAGAACAAGTAACACGACGATCAGTCGACGTCTATCATGACTTCATTGCGACGCAGGAACGGCAGTGTCCACGGTGGGTTGTAGCCGGCCCAGCGGGGTTCAGAAACGGGTGTCAGGCCATTGGCTGCAATCCAATGCTTCAGCTGAATCGTTTGTTCATCAATCGCTTCTTCGTTCCACGATCCCGAGTACCGAATTACCGCCACCCGCTTTTGGGGCTGACTGGCAAGTATTACGTCATCATTCGAGGGGTCAGGTGCGGTTTGTATCGAATAGCCTGCCGGTAGCACAAACATATAGCGCCAGCCCTGGTCATTTTTTTGTTCCAGTACCGGCACCGTCATGTCGATTTTTTCACCCTTGCCGGATCCGCCCGGATTGGCAATGACCGGTGCAGTCATCGCGATTTCGCTGGAGGCGGTATTGTCTCCGGAAATGTATCCAAACAGCTTGCGAAAAGCCTGGTTACCCGCTTTATCAAAATCGTCTTCGATATAGGTCTCGGCAACCACCATAGGCTCGTACAGTCGAAGTTCATAATTGTCTTCGGTTATGAGCACATCATAAGCTGCTTCTTCGACGGTATTGACACCAAAAACACTGCAACCTGATATCAGGGGCAGCGTGATCAAGCTCGAAATTGAAAGGCGCATCGTTTTATTCCGTTTCAATGGTTTTTCACAGGCCAACAATAAGCCATCGCGTGTGAAGAACTTGTGAAATTACCGACAAGATTTCGGTGAAAAAGGCAGCGAAAATCGGGGTCAGACTGGACTTCCCCCGTTTATCCCGGTGGGCGGCGCCCACGCTACGGTGCTTGTCCCGCCTGTTTGTCATCCTGGCGTGTTGAGGGGAAATATCAAACGTAGGAAGGGGCGGATGCATTGACCTCCGCCCCTTTTCGCTACCCGCTCGGTGCATGCAGGACTGGCGCAGACCAGCCTGCATGGGTGCGCCGATCGTCATCAGTCATCGTGTGCACGCGTAATGGTGACGGCCGCGACCGGGTTGCGCCAGTCGTAGACTTCGGGCGCGAGATCGCCGATGCCGTGGATGCCGCGGTGGATGTGCACGTAGCCTTCACCGTCGACACCGGGTGACGGGCCTTCGCCGCCGCAGGTCGGGCCCGGTATGCTGATGCACAGTTCGTCGTTTGGTTCGCTGCCGGCATCGAAGCCCTGTGAGTAATAGGTCACGGAGCCATGACGTGGCGCCCTGACACTGTTGAGCGCAATGAAGCCGTCGTTGGTGGGCAGCATCATCGAGGCCAGGCTGATGAAACGGGCGCCCCTTCGGGCGGTGACGGTGACCGTGACGGACTGGCCCGGTTCCAGCAGGCCGCCGGAATTCTGCACGTCGACCACGCGTGGATCCTCGTCCAGCACCGCAGCCAGCGGTGCGGTATCGCCGCCTTCAGCAATAGCGGTGAGTTCATCGCTGGCGGGTGAGCCCAGTTCGTACAGGCTGACGCCCTTCCTGTGGCTGGTGACCAGTATCGGGGTGAAGTTGATCGAGCTGGTGATGTTGGTGATGGTGACCTGGTATGCCGTGTTGTCATCGGCACTGGCTGTGGTTGAGCTCAATAACAGGCCGCTGATGGCGGCGGTGGCGAGCGTGTAACGCATGGATCTGAACATAGGTATTCCTCCTGATTGAAATAAGGGTGCCGGTACCGGCTTTTTTCATGTCTTGATAAACGGCAAGCGCCTATCAGTGAGGAATGATCATGCGGGTGCGAGATCACGCAGTGTTCACTTGTTTGTAACGAAAGTATCACGGGTATTTCTTAGCTTTACGCTCGCAGAGGCGCAGGGAGCGCAGAGGATCTTTTGGGCGAATGTGTTTCTGGTTTTAATTCCTTCTGTGCGCGCTTTGCGTCCCGGCAAGAGTCAATAAAAGCAGTAGATCACATTCCTGCATAAAGTAGCGTCATCCCTGCGCAGGGACGACGTGTAAGCAGGCCGGCGTCGTAACAATATAAAAAACCTTTGCGTGCTCTGCGCCTCTGCGAGAGTCACTGATGCCTCATCCGGGCGCGGGCAAGGAAAACTGGAACGTGGTGCCCTGGTGCAGCACGCTGTCCACCGACAGGCGACTACCGTGCAGTTCAACGATGCGCGAGGCAATCGCGAGGCCGAGGCCCAGCCCAAGGTCCGCGTTGCTGTCTTCGCTGCTGTCGCTTGTACGGTAGAAGCGTTTGAAGATGTGAGGCATCTCTTCTTCGGCGATGCCATAGCCGGTGTCCGACACGGTGACCTGGACTTCGCCCTCCTGTTTGGACAGGCGCAGACGCACACAACCGCCTTCGGGGGTGTGCTTGAGCGAGTTGTCGATCAGGTTATCGAGCACGCGCTCGATCATGCCGACATCGGCCGTGACATAGGGTACGGTTTCGTCGACATCGACTTCGAGCTCGATGTCTTTCTCCCTCGCCCTCAGATAGAACTTCTGTGATACGTCAAAGGCCAGTTCGCTCGGTGAAAACTGTTCCTGATGTGGCTGCACTTCATTGGCGTCCAGCTTCGCCAGTTCGAACAGTTCTTCGACCATGGTCGCGAGGCGCTGTGCGTTTTCATGCGCGGTTTTCAAATAGGCCTGCTTCTCGGCGTCGCTCAGATCATCGGCCTTGAGCAGCAAGGTTTCCAGGTAGCCGCTCAACGAGGACAAGGGTGTGCGCAGGTCATGCGACACATTGGCCACCAGTTCACGACGCAGGGCATCGGTGTCCTGCAGTCGGCACATTTGCGAATGAATTTTTTGCGCCATCTGTTTGAAGGTCACGGCCATGGCATCGATTTCATCGACGGGCTTGCGTTGTTTCATCACCGCTGCCGTGTTGGCCTGCAGGTCGGAGTCATTGAACTGTTGCATGGACAGGCTCAACGCACGCAGCTTGCGCATCAAGAAGAAGAACAGGATCAGGCCGGCGATAAAGGCGAAGGCCAGTGCCGTCAGTATCGCGCTGGCACTGCCCTTCATGATCAGGCTGCGTTGCAGCACTTCGGTGATGTGACCGATCTTGTCGCTGCCGAGGATGGCATAGATATAACCCTGGCGCTCGCCGTCATGGTCGATGGGCGCGACAGTGAAACCGTTGAGGCGGTTTTCGTTGCCGGGGTCGTCACCCATGATCAGGCCCTGTTCGCTGCCGGCCAGAAAGGTGTCGATCGGCTGCAGGGACACCTGCTTGCGTTTAACGCGTTCGGGCGGCATCGAATGCGCGAGCACCCGCCCGTCGGCATCGAGCAGATACAGTGCGAGGCTCGGGTTGATGATCATGGCCTTGTGGAACAGCACGCCCAGGTTGTCACGCTTGATCTCGCCGTCTTCGATCAGTACGTGCTCGTTGACGATGTACATGGCCAGGTCGCGATTCAGCTGCTGGCTGACTTCCTGCTGGTACATGGGTGCGGTGTACATCACGGCCGCGAGGAAGACGCCGCCGATCGCGATGAACAGCAGGAACAGCACCAGCACGAGCTTTGTGTACAGACTGTTGAACATGGCGATCGCGGTTACTGCTCTTTGAAGCGGTAGCCGACACCCCAGACGGTTTCGATGTATTGCGCCTGCTGCGGGTTGAGTTCGAGTTTCTTGCGCAGACGGTTGATGTGGGAATTGACGGTATGTTCGTAGCCGCTGTGGCTGTAACCCCAGACGTGGTCGAGCAACTGGCCACGGCTGTAGACGCGTCCGGGGTGGCGCGCGAAGTGCAGCAGCAGGTCGAACTCGCGCGCAGTCAGATCCAGCGGCTGGTCGTCGATGGTGACGTGGCGGCGCGCGACATCGATCGCCAGCGCCCCGGCTTCGATGCGTTCGTCGGGATGCGCGGCCTGTTGTCTGGCCGACAGCTCGACGCGCCGCAGGATCGCCTTGACGCGTGCCTGCAGTTCCATGATCGAGAACGGCTTGGTCAGGTAGTCGTCGGCGCCGAGTTCGAGCCCGAGCACGCGGTCCAGTTCGGTCGAGCGCGCCGTCAGCATCAGCACCGGTATGTTGATCGACTGGCTGCGCAGGCGCCGGCACAACTCGAGACCGTCCATGCCCGGCAGCATGATGTCGAGTACGATCAGCTGGTAATCGTGATTGCTGGCGCGGTTGAGGCCATCGACGCCGTTGTTGACGATATCGACCTGGAAGGCGATGTCCTTCAGGTTGATTTCCAGCAGCTGGCTGATGTCGGGGTCATCCTCGACCACGAGGATGCGCTTGCAGGCGGCTTGTAACCGGGGCCTGGCCGGGTCCGGCGCGTATTCGCCCTGATGTAATTGTTTCACTGTGCACTCCAGGTCGTCATCCAGACCTGGAATTCTAGACCTCAAAGTTCACAAAAGATTCACGGATACAGGCAATAGCACAGGACGAAGGAGGCTTCGCCGTTGCAGCACTGCCGTATGGACGCGTCATCCCGGCATGTAGTTAGCCGGGATCCAGTGGCTTGAAAAAAACATTCGCGGCTGAAGCCGCTCCTGCGTATAGCCTGGATGGAGTGAACCAGAATCCGGCGTGTATCGGTAATGGCGAACGTGTTCCGGAATTCCGCTTCGCTGCATCCGGGCTACGCTACTGTCCTGTTTAGTCGTCATCCCGGCATGTTGT
>CP070838.1:2301897-2316316 GCA_020341835.1 Thiotrichales bacterium
TCCTTTTCGAGTCCACGTAACCCACAAACGCAAGGCAAAGACGAACGCTTTCATCGCACGCTGAAGGCCGATGTGCTGAGCCGGCGTCACTTCCATCATCTGCGGGACTGCCAGCGTTCGTTTGATGCCTGGCGTGACACTTACAACTTCGTGCGCCCTCATGATGCCTTGAGTCTCGAGGTGCCCGCTTCGCGCTATCGCGTCAGTGAACGGTGCTATCAGAACTGGAACACGGCTTATGAATACAACCAGGAGGCCATCGTCCGGAAGGTCGACCGATCGGGCAAAACCAGTTTCCGGTCAAACAAATGTTTTTTAGGCGAAGCCTTCGCTGGCCGCTGGGTGGCTATCAAACCCACGATCCAGCCTGCGGTCTTTGAGATCTATTACCGCCACCAGCGTATTGCGAGGTTGTGTGTGGAAACCTAAACTGCGGGGGTTAAACTGTTACCCATGTCCCCGAACACCTGTAACCCATGTGGCCGGTCTAAACAGTGCAACGGAATCCGGGTTGGAGCAGGCCATGGCGACCCCGGATTTCACTTCGTTATATCCAGGCTACCGTTCGCGGGACAATTCTACGAAACCATTGCGCGCTTGGCGCCTTGGCGAGACTTAAAGTTGAAATACAGCATTAATGCAGGCAATAAAAAACCCCCGGTTGCCCGGGGGTTTATATTATCATCCTTGCTAGGTGATTGAGCCTCGCGCTAAAGCAATTCCATCACAGCCTGTTGTTCCGTTCGGGAGCGAATCATCCATGAACTCCTTTTCCCGTTTCCGTGAAAGACTGCCTGATATATCCTTATGTCCCTGTGCGGCTCGTTCCATGTGTCCTGTTTGTAGTATGCACCCGGCCCGGTGATCAATCTATCAGTGGTGCTGGACATTTTTTGTAGGAAAAATCCTACAAAAATTATATATAGTGTTAATTTTCAGTGAGTTACATATGATTGCCTTGTTGCAGCGCGTATCCTCCGCATCCGTCAGTGTCGATCATCAGCGGATTGCTCAAATTGAACACGGTGTGCTGGCCCTGGTCGGGGTGGAGAAGCACGATGATGCCGCTAAGGCCGCCCGACTGGTCGAGCGTATTCTGGGTTATCGTATCTTTTCTGATGATGAAGGTAAAATGAACCTGAACGTCTGTGATATCGACGGCGAAGTATTGCTGGTGCCGCAGTTCACACTGGCTGCGGACACGCGCAAGGGCATGCGGCCGAGTTTTTCCAGTGCAGCGGATCCGGAAACCGGGAGTGCGTTGTTTGACACCGTTGTTGATATAATGGCGCGCAAGACCGGTCGTGTACAGCAAGGCAGGTTCGGTGCGGACATGTCTGTACAACTGGTGAATGAAGGCCCGGTAACTTTTTGGTTGCAGGCCTAGGTGTGATTATAATTGCTGCAATCCTTACTCGATCGATGTCGTATATTCATCCTGCACTGCTATCATCATAATCAATTGCATCTGTAATTACTCATATTAGGCGGAGAATAACAATGAGCCAGCGCAAGGCCGAGGTTGAGCGCAATACCAATGAGACCCAGATCCAGGTCAGTGTTAACCTGGATGGCGACGGAAACTGCAAACTCGAAACGGGCGTGCCGTTTCTTGAGCACATGCTCGACCAGGTTGGTCGTCACGGTCTTATCGATATTGAAATCATTGCCAGGGGCGATTTGCACATCGACGCTCACCACACCGTTGAGGATATCGGTATTACCTTCGGGCAGGCGATTGCACAGGCAGTCGGCGATAAGACCGGTCTCGTCCGGTACGGCCATGCCTTTGTACCGCTCGATGAAGCGCTGTCCAGGGTTGTGATCGATTTTTCCGGCCGCCCGGGGCTCGAGTACCATGCCGAGTACCCGCGGGCGATGATCGGTGAGTTTGACGTGGACCTGCTGCACGAGTTTTTTCAGGGCTTCGTCAATCATGCCGGTGTCACCCTGCATATCGATAATATCCGTGGTGATAATGCGCACCATATCGCAGAGACCATTTTCAAGGCTTTTGGCCGTGCGCTACGCATGGCGCTGTCCTTCGATGAGCGCATGGAAGGTGTCATGCCCAGCACCAAGGGAGCGCTGTAGATCCAATGTCATTGATCGCGGTAGTTGATTACGGCATGGGCAATCTGCGCTCTGTCGACAAGGCCCTGGAGCATGTCGCGACATCAGGGCAGCGTGTATGCGTTACCTCCGATGCCGGTGAAATCGCATCGGCGGAGCGTGTCGTTTTTCCCGGTCAGGGGGCCGCGCGCGACTGTATGCGTGAATTGAAAGACAGGAACCTGATCGAACCTGTGATGCAGGCCGCCAGGGAAAAACCGTTTCTCGGCATATGCATGGGACTGCAGGTGTTGATGTCGCGCAGTGAGGAGAACGATGGTGTTGACTGCATGGATCTGTTTAAAGGCGGAGTGCGTTATTTCGGCAGTGAACTGGACAGGGATAATTCCGAGGAGTTATTGAAAATACCGCACATGGGCTGGAATAATGTTACTCAGACCATTTCGCATCCGTTATGGCATGGCATAAAACAGGGAAGCCGGTTTTATTTTGTGCATAGCTACTTTGTTGATCCTGAGGATGAGGCCGTTGTCGCCGGAGAAACCACGTATGAGATCGTGTTCACATCGGCGATAGCTTGCGATAATGTATTCGCAGTACAGTTTCATCCTGAAAAAAGTGCGGCCGACGGGCTGCAGTTACTCAAGAACTTTACCCAGTGGGATGGAAAGTAAATTAATATGGAGCCTTGTATTTCATGTTACTGATTCCTGCGATTGACCTTAAAGATGGTCAATGTGTTCGCCTGCGTCAGGGCGATATGAATGATGACACGGTATTCTCCGACGATCCGGTGGCGACGGCCGGGCGCTGGGCGGAGGCAGGTACCAGGCGATTGCATATCGTGGATCTCAACGGTGCCTTTGCCGGCAAGCCGCAAAATGCAGACGTGATTCACGAAATTGCACAAAGCTATCCTGATATAGAAATCCAGATCGGTGGCGGCATTCGTGATGAGGAAACGATTGTTGCCTACCTCGATGCCGGCGTGCACTACGTCATTATTGGTACCAAGGCAGTGACAGATCCGCACTTTATCAATGAAGTCTGCGTCGAATTCCCAAACCGCGTCATCGTCGGGCTGGATGCAAAAGATGGCAAGGTCGCCGTTGACGGCTGGTCCAAGGTTTCCAGGCACGACGTCATCGACATGGCACAGCGCTTTGAAGACGACGGCGTGGAAGCGATCATTTACACCGATATTTCCCGTGACGGCATGATGCAGGGCGTGAATATCGATTCAACCGTCAAGCTGGCGCAATCGATTCGAATTCCGGTGATTGCTTCAGGCGGAATCACCACAATGGATGATATCAAGGCGCTGAATGAAGTCGCCGATGAAGGCATAATCGGTGCCATTACCGGGCGCGCCATTTATGAAGGCAAGATTGATCTTGCCGAGGCCCAGAGCTGGCTTGCGGAGCACGGCAGCAAATACGATGGTGCTTACTGATCGTGTCTCTGGCCAAGCGTATTATTCCCTGTCTCGATGTTGATAACGGGCGCGTTGTCAAAGGGGTGAAGTTCGTCGATATCCGTGATGCCGGTGACCCGGTCGAGGTTGCGCGTCGATATGACAAGGAGGGCGCGGATGAAATCACTTTTCTTGATATTACTGCCAGCTCGGATAATCGCGATACCATCGTTCACGTGGTCGAAAACGTGGCCGAAGAAGTGTTTATCCCGTTGACGGTCGGTGGTGGCATTCGCAAGGTTGAGGATGTCCGCACGATGCTGAATGCAGGTGCTGACAAGGTCGCTGTCAATACCGCAGCGGTGTTCAACCCGGATTTCGTCAAGGAGGCGACTGACCGTGTCGGTTCGCAGTGCATCGTGGTTGCGATCGATGCCAAACAGGTCAGTGCGCAGGGCGAGCCATTGCGCTGGGAGATCTTCACCCATGGCGGCCGCAAGCCGACCGGGCTCGATGCCGTTGAGTGGGCGCGCAAAATGGTTGAAAATGGCGCAGGTGAAATACTGCTTACCAGTATGGATCGCGACGGTACCAAGATCGGATTCGATATTGCGTTGACGCGCGCCATTGCGGAAGCGGTTTCTGTCCCCGTAATTGCCTCGGGTGGTGTAGGCAATCTCGAACACCTGGCAGAAGGCATCCTGGAGGGTCTCGCAGACGCGGTCCTCGCTGCCAGTATTTTTCACTTTGCCGAATACAGCGTGCACGAAGCCAAGGAATATATGGCCGAGAGCGGCATTGAAGTCCGCCTGTAAGCGGCATCGACAGCCGTAACCATTGTTTCATTTCATTACGTTTCAAGATCATGTCAGATACCTGGTTGGATGAAATCCGTTTCGACGCGGACGGCCTGATACCCGCGATTGCACAGGATGCGAGCAGTGGTCGGGTACTGATGCTGGCGTGGATGAACAGGGAAGCGCTGAAGCTGACGGCGGAGAAACAACAGGCGGTTTACTGGTCGCGTTCCCGGCAGAAGCTGTGGCACAAGGGCGAGGAATCGGGTCATACGCAGCAGGTGCTCGAAATCCGCTTCGATTGTGATGAGGACGTGATTCTGTTAAAAGTGGAACAGAAGGGCGGAATTGCCTGTCACACAGGACGGGAAAGCTGTTTTTATCGTCGACTTGAAGGCGATCGCTGGGTCGAAATTGATGGCGTCATCAAGGACCCGAAAGATATTTACCAATAGCCGCCCTGCGGGGTCGCCGATACGGGTTCCATGACAGATATACTCGAACAACTGGCTCAGGTGCTGGAGCAGCGTAAACAGGCTGAGCCTGATTCTTCTTATGTCGCCAGCCTGTACGGCAAGGGATTGGATGCTATCCTTAAGAAGATAGGCGAGGAAGCGACCGAAACCGTCATGGCTGCAAAGGACGGCGATGACGGTAAATTGATTTACGAGACAGCGGACCTCTGGTTCCACAGTCTGGTATTACTGGCACACAAGGGACTTGGGCCGGATGATGTTTTACAGGAACTGGGCCGGCGCTTCGGTGTATCCGGCCATGATGAAAAAGCTTCACGTTAGGCCTTCAGGGCCGAAGTGAATCTGGAGAGAGAAAAATGGGTATTAGTATCTGGCAGTTATTAATCGTACTTGGCATAGTAATTCTTTTGTTCGGTACCAAGAAGTTACGCAATCTGGGCGGTGACCTGGGTTCGGCGGTGAAAGGTTTCAAGGGCGCAATGAAAGACGGCGCTGAAGACACCACGATGAAAAAAGAAATCGAAAACGATGAAGGCGAAACCATTGATGCCGAAGTCACCTCGAAAAAAGAGGACAACGTCTAGACCGTGGCTGGAATCCAGCCTCCTGGATGCGGCTACCCCTGTTAGCCGGCGTCTGCATCCAGGCCGCATGATCACTTCTGTCAATTATTAACTAATCACTGTTCGCTGAAATATCGTGTTTGATATCGGTTTCTGGGAGATGTTTCTGATCCTGATACTGGCTTTGCTGGTCGTCGGGCCGGAGCGCCTGCCCAAAGCCGCGCGCACCGCCGGTTACTGGTTCGGCAAGGCGCGACGTTATATTGAAGGCGTGAAAGAGGAAGTGGCCAGCGAATTCGATGTAAACGAACTCAAACGCATGGTTCACAACCAGGAAGTGCAGATCAACGAGCTACAAAGCCAGTTGAACGAAACCGTGTCGTTCGATGATGACAAGGGCGGGCAGGAACCGGCCGAACCGGAACCGGCCGAACCGGACTACGAAATCCTTGAAGAAGAAGCCGAGTCAGACAGGGAAAAAGGGAAATCCGGGGATTAAACCATGTCGGCTGAAGAAGACACCGCTCAGGCGATCGACAACAAGGAGCAGAGCCTGCTTGATCATCTGATTGAGCTGCGCGACCGGCTGTTGCGCATGGTCGTCGCGGTGCTGGTGCTGTTTCTGGTGCTGTTCCCTTTTTCAGAACAGATTTTCACTGTCGTGGCACAGCCGTTGCTCGCATTGATGCCCGAAGGTACCTCGATGATCGCCACCAGCGTGACCTCGCCGTTCCTGGTGCCTTTCAAGCTGGTATTGCTGGTTGCGGTGTTGCTGGCGGTGCCTTATTTGTTGCACCAGTTGTGGGCCTTTGTCGCGCCCGGCCTGTATAGTCATGAAAAGCGGCTGGCTGCACCGTTGCTGATTTCCAGCGTTATGCTGTTCTACTGTGGCATCGCTTTCGCTTATTTTGTGGTGTTTCCATTGCTGTTCGCTTTCTTCATCGCAGTCGCGCCCGAAGGTGTGGCGGTGATGACCGACATCGGCCAGTATCTGGACTTTATCATCGCGATATTTTTTGCCTTCGGAATTGCGTTTGAAGTGCCGGTGGCGACCTTTCTGCTGATTCTGGCTGGCGCCACGACAGCGGATAACATGGCCAAAAAGCGGCCCTATATCATCGTCGGGGCATTTGTGATCGGCATGATGCTGACGCCGCCGGACGTGATCTCCCAGTCATTGCTGGCGGTCCCGATGTGGGCCCTGTTCGAAATCGGGCTGATCATGTCGCGTATCTTTATCAAGCCCGAAGCAGTCAATGAGAGCCACCCCGACTTCCAGTTCCACGATGACAACCCGGATGATCCTGATGAGGACGAGATGGATGCGATGCTGGATGAAATGGAACGTGAAGAGCGTGAGAACCTTCAGCGACCGGACTGATCCTGCGCTAACTTCATGTCAGAAAATGAATTTTTCGTGACGCCCGTCGCCCGCCGACGCGGGAATTTGCGAATTGGTGTAAAATGCCCGCCCTCAAATACGAAGCCAACTACACGTTTAGACAGGAAAATCGAGAATTTAGATGGGCGAAGCCAGAAAAGTCCCCCGCAGGTCAACACTTTTAATCATACTGGACGGATTCGGCGTCAACCCGAGTCGTATCAACAACGCCGTTCAGGAGGCAAGCACACCTCGCCTTGACGAATATTTCTGCCGGCATACCCACACCACGCTGGATGCCTGCGGCAGTTCGGTCGGGCTGCCGGATGGCCAGATGGGTAATTCCGAAGTCGGTCACATGACCCTGGGTTGCGGTGCGGTGATGCGCCAGGACCTGGTTCGTATCAATGATGAAATCGAAAACGGCAACTTTTTCAACAACGCTGCGCTGGTGTCGGCGGTCGAGGACGCTGCCGAAGCGCAGCGTGCGTTGCACCTGGTCGGGCTGGTGTCAGACGGTGGTGTACACAGCCACATCGACCACCTGTTCGCGCTGATCGAACTCTGTACCCGATTCCAGGTGAAGCCGGTCGTGCATATGATTACCGACGGTCGCGACACGGCCCAGATGTCAGCACTGGTGTATTTGCACGAGCTCGAAAACCGGCTCGAGGACGCCGATGGCTGTATCGCTACCGTTTGCGGTCGTTATTACGCCATGGACAGGGATAACCGCTGGCACAGAACCGAACGCGCCTGGCAGGCCATGGTCAGGGGTGAAGGCAGAAATGCCGAGAACGCCCGTTACGCCATCGAGGAGGCCTATGCCCGCGAAGAAACCGATGAGTTCATCAAGCCGACCGTGCTCGACAGCTGCGAGCTGATCGATTCAGAGGACAGCGTGATCTTCTTTAATTTCCGCAACGATCGCCCCCGTCAGCTGGCCGCGGCGCTGAGTCAGGCTGAATTTAACGAATTCGACACCGGGGATTACAGTGGCGCGACGGTCACCTGCCTGACGGAATACGATCCCGAATTTCTGCTACCCATCGGCTATGCACCCGAGCGACCCCAGTACACCGTTGCTTCGGTGGTCAGCCGCGCCGGCTACAAGCAGTTTCATTGTGCGGAAACCGAAAAGTATGCCCATGTGACTTACTTCTTCAACGGCGGCAAGAAGAAGCCTTTTGCCGGTGAAGAACACGTGATGGTGAATTCGCCGGATGTCGATACCTATGACCTAAAGCCGGAGATGAGTGCACTCGAAGTGGCTGACAAGGTCATCGAAGCCCTGAAGTCGGGGGACTACGGTTTCATTCTGGTGAATTTCGCCAATGGCGATATGGTGGGCCATACGGCGGTTCGGGATGCGGTCATCGCCGCTGTCGAGGCGCTGGATACTCAGGTCGGTCGTGTACTCGATGCCGCCGTTGAAGCCGGCTACTCGGTGGTGCTCACCGCGGACCACGGTAATTGCGACGAAATGGTGGATCCGGTCACGCAGGAACCGCATACCCAGCACACGCTGTACCCGGTGCCCTGTATGGTGATCGATGAAGCCAACTGGCACTTGCTGCCGGGCGGTGATCTGAGTTCGGTCGCGCCCACCCTGCTGCAGCTGATGGGGCTGCAGCAGCCTTCCGAGATGAGCGGCAAAAGCCTGCTGATGAAGGAATACTAACCCGCATTTCTCACCAGGCGGTGCCGAATGCTAATAAGGCATCGGCCTTATGGACAAACCCGGATGGCAAAAAAAGCAGTGTGTAATTCAAGCATGCCTATCACGGCTCAGGCTGGTCTCAGTGTCCGTAAGCTTGCTCTGCGCTCGATAACAAAATTCTGAAATGCCTGGCGCGCTTGCGCCTTTGCGAGAGAAAAACCATTATGATTTCTCGCCAAGGCGCCAAGCCCGCAAAGGTTTTATGTAATTTTTATTGCCAGAAACAAACTGACAATTCCCTCTGCGTGCCCTGCGCCTTTGCGAGAGTAAACACATTGTCTCTCGCAGAGACGCTGAGCTCGCAGAGGTGCTATTGATACAAAAACCCTGATTAAATCTTGGCGCGCTTTGCGCCTTTGCGAGAGTAAAAACCTTCGATGACCTCACGCCAAGGCGCAAAGTCCGCAAAGGGTTCTGGAATTTTCTGGACAAAGGCCTGTGGTCTACCCTGCGTGCCCTGCGCCTCTGCGAGAGTCAAAACAGGTGTATCTCGCTAAGACGCTGAGCCCGCAGAGGTATTGTTTTTCTCGTTCATCAAGTTCACAAAGTACCGTAGCGGCGGCTACGCTTCTCGCGCCGGAGCGGTGCTTACGAACACTGGCCCGGCGACTAATGCGTGCGATGCCGGCTGTGCAGGCCCGAACCCGAGCTGGGAGCCGCATAGGGCTCCTGCATCAGAAGTTGCGTGATGATATCCGCGGTTAGTGGCTTGCCGAACAGATAACCCTGCGCCTCGCTGCAGTCAATTTCCACCAGATAATCCAGCTGCTGCTGGGTTTCGACACCTTCCGCAATCACGTTCAGATTAAGGCCCTTGGCCATGGCGACGATGGTATTGATGATCGAGTTGCCGGTATGCTTCATGTTGACTTCCTTGATGAAGGCGCGATCGATTTTCAGCGTCTGAATCGGCAGCTTGTGCAGATAACTCAGCGAGGAGTAGCCGGTGCCGAAGTCATCGATTGCGATGTCGACACCTTTCTTGCTGAGCGCCTTCAGCTTGTGGATCACGCTGTCCATGTCGCTCATGATGGTGTTTTCGGTGATCTCGATTTCGAGGCAGTGCCCGGGGAGGTTGTAGTCCTTGAGCAGGCCGGATATGTGTTTAACGATGCCTTTTTCGGCAAGCTGGCGTGCCGACATGTTGATCGACATGCGGATTTCAGGCAGGCCGATATCGCGCCAGTGTTTCAGCTGTGCGCAGGCATTGCGTAAAACCCAGTGCCCGATCTTGACGATCATCCCGGTCTCTTCGGCAAACGGTATGAATTCCGCCGGGGTGATGGATCCGTGTTCGGGATGGTCCCAGCGTAACAGTGCTTCAACACCGACAATGTCACCGGTCTTGATGTTGATCTGCGGCTGGTACATCAGGTGGAACTCGTCATTTTCGAGCGCCTTGTGAATACCGGTCTCCAGCGACAGATTCTGGAAATAGGGCGTGGTCATGTCGGTACTGTAGAACCGGTAATTGTTCTTGCCGGTGTCCTTGACGTTATACATCGCGATATCGGCATGTTTGATCAGGCTGTCCATATTGGTGCCGTCGCGTGGATAGATCGCGATGCCGATACTGGCGCTGACATACAGTTCGTTATTGTCGACGTCAAACGGATCCTTGAGTACCTCGTTGATTTTCTCTGCGATCTTGCTGACATCTTCCTTGCCCTTGGCAATTTTCGGCAGCAGCAAGGTGAATTCATCACCGCCAAATCGGGCCAGGGTATCGCCTTCACGGATACAGCTTTTCAGTCGCGTGCTGACCTGCTGCAGCAGTTCGTCGCCAACAACATGACCCAGCGAATCATTGATGTTTTTGAAGCGGTCAAGATCGAGGAACATCACCGCCAGCATTTCGTCTTCACGCTTGGCCTGGGTAATGGCCAGGCTCAGGCGGTCCTGTAACAACGCGCGATTCGGCAGGTTTGTCAGCAGGTCATGGTATGCCTGAAAGTTGATCGTGTCTTCGGCGATCTTGCGTTCGGTGATGTCACGAGCAACGCCGTATGTTCCCAGGTAGGTTTTTTTCTTGGGATTGTCCTCGTTCTGGTAAATCCCCATCGAGCTGAGCTCGATCGGCAGGGTTCGAGTGTCGAAAAAGCGCTGCGAACTGTCATCCTTGCATTTCAGGCGCAATTCGACATTACGGGATGCGCGGTCACCGACGCGGCGTTCATTGAAAACATAACGCGCAATCTCCATGTCGTTCTGATGCACAAGTATTGAATAGTGCTTGCCGACCAGTTCCTTGCTGTCGTAGCCGAGCAGGGTTTCGATACGGTCATTGATAAAGGTGAAGTGACCGTCCTTGTCGAGTATGTATATGATGTCGGGTGATGTATTCACCAGGTAGCGATGCAGGCGCTCGGACTCGCGTAACTGGCTCTGAATCAGTTTGTTGTGTTTTTCGAGGCGCTTTTCATTGAGTGCGTTGTTGACGGTAATCATCAACTCGTCTGTAGCATAGGGTTTGCGCAGAAAATCGTAAGCACCCTGTGAACAGGCATCTCTGGCAGCTTCGAATGAGGTCTCTCCGCTGACAATGATCACAGACAGGTTCATGTCCTGCTGGTGGATGTGACGCATCACATCATGACCGTTGACGTAAGGCATCTGCAGGTCAAGCAGTACCAGGTCGTAGTCCTTCTGGTCCAGGCAGGCGATCGCTTCACGGCCACCAATCGCAGTATCAGCGGTCAGGCCACGGGTGGCCAGCAAGTCCTTGAGACTTTTTAGTACAACGGGGTCGTCATCAACGATAAGAATATTTTGCTCATTACGGCTCATTTTTTTACTCTATGGTGCAAAGGCTGCCCGGCCTTTGTTATTTAATAGTTATGCACAAATTAAAGAGTAAGTGTACTCATTCTTGTGTATTTCGCGGCAGGAGAATATGAAAACTCGTGCCTTTATCACTGCTCCTGCAGCTAATTGAGCCGTGCAATTCGTTGACAAGATTTTTTACGATTGTAAGCCCCAATCCCGCATGCCCTTCACCCTTGGTTGTCTGCACGGGTGTGAACAAGTCGGGCAAAATCTCGGCTGGAATGCCCGGCCCGTCGTCGGCGACGCAAATCTCAAAGTGTGCTTTGCCATCGACGTTTACCTGATCCTGAGTGTAGACCATAACCAGACCTTCTGCAGGCAGAGCCTCGACTGCATTTTTTACCAGGTTGGTATATATCTGTTTGACCGCGTCCTCGGAGGTCAGCATGGGGGGCATGGTGTCATCCAGGTTGAGGCTGATTTCGATATCATGGGCTGCAAACAGTGATGTCTGGAACATATGCGAAAGGTCGGCGATCAGCGCGTTAACATCGACCGGTACAGTCAGGCTGGTCTCGACATGATTGGGTTCGGAGAGCCTCTCCAGTATCGTGTTGATTCGGTAGATTTCACTTCTGATGGTTTCCAGGTCCTGCTGGGCCGGGTCGTCGCCCTCGAGTTTGACCCCGAGTATTTCCAGGTAGTTGTTGATAATGCTCAGTGGATTGCGCACTTCATGAATGACTTCCCTTGCGCGGGATTTAAGCTCCTGGTCAGGATCGATGCTGTCATCACCCGCTTCTTCGCCGTCGCGGAATTCGCTGAGTGAAGAACTGATCGTATTGGCTATTTCGTTGGCGAAACGTTTCAGCAGACTGCGCTGTTTTTGAAGCGAGGGCATCTGTGCCTCGTCGACACCGAGCGCCAGTGTGCCTATCGCAGCATTATGCACAATCAACGGCATGCATAGCAGGCCTTCCATATTGTTGAGTCCGATCAGCTGCCGGTCTACCACTGACAGCTCTTCGCGTGCTATATCGAACGAACTCACTTCGCTCATATCGAGCAGCGCGTCTGTGATGATACTGCGGCCGGTCTCGAGTGGTATCTGCAAGTCAGTAAGGTGCGGATCACTTTCGGCAGTGGAAACAGCCTGCAGTTTGTCGGTTGCTGCATCATACAGAAACAGTGTGCAGTTGCTGATACCGAACAGGATGGTGATATTCTGTTTTAACGCCTGCAATAAGGCTTTTTTTCCTTCGATGCGCGAAAGATGCTGATGCACGCCATCGAGCATGGCGATGTTTCTGATCTGCTCGGCAAGCTGAACCTGCTTTAACTGGTCATTAGCCTCTATTTTTTTGTTGGTATCACTGTCGCTTTCATCATTGATGAAATCAATCTCGAACTCTGCGGCGACCTGCGCAACCGTGTCATTGCAGTTTTTCAACAAACCTTCCACCAGCGTGGCGGAAAGACCGAACAACTGTTCGGCGGCAGCCAGTGCTTCCGTCGGATTTTCATTGAACTGTTCGCGACCGAGCAGGTTGGACAGGTTCGCTATTTTTACCAGCGGGTGGGCATCAAGCAGTTTCGAGATGGGTTCATGGTGATACATGATGGCATCCGCGAGAAAAGGATTGACGCTGTGTTTTCTGAACAGTCCTGCGCCGACATCGTAATGTGTCGAGTCAAACTCCTCAGCTTCCATATCGTGGAAATAGTCATCTTCGCTCAGGCGCGCAAACGCTGCAGTGTACCTGTCAGGGTAGGCGGCTTCCATGACCAGCTGCCCTGCATCGTGCAGTAGACCCGCGTACCAGGCTTCGTCCGGATGGTTGTAATTGATGTACTCGGCAAGTTGCTGGGCAACGCATGCGGAAAACACCGAGTGGCGCCAGTGTTGCTTGAAAAATGCGGTACGTTCCTGATTGCTGCGGGAGAAAAACTGCTGTACCGCAGAGGTAATGGCAATGCTCTTTATGGTATTGATACCCAGGCGCGCCAGTGACTGTTCCAGGTTGTCTTTACTGGTGCAGTCGGCCCCGCAGGCAGAGATGATTTTTACGCACAGTGCGGGATCCTTGCTGATGACATTGGCCAGCTGCTCATAGGATACATTTTCATTCTGACAGGCATCGAGCAAATGCAGTAATACATGCGGCAGCGTCGGGAGCTTGTCGGCATCCGTCTTCTGGAGAACTTGTACGGTATCGTTTTGCATGCAATTCGTCTTCAATTTGTCCAGTTATGCCCGGTAATGTACATTGCCGGCGTTGTACAGGGCGATGCCATCATTAGTGTAAGAAATGTCGACATGTCCTTGCTGTATGTAATATGAACATGCAAGAATCATGCTTATTTGCAGCCATTATTTAATTTTCAATAAGTTATAGTTTCTGCGAGTTTTTTTGGAGCATTTTCTGTAAAGCGTGCCGACACAAATTCGGGGTTTGGCTGGAGCGTGTAGCCGTCAGAAGCCGAATATTATCCGTTCAAGCATTGAATTAAAATGCCTATCGGCAGAGAATGGATGAACGGTCGTATCTGGGCCGGGCCCGGGTCTACCGGGTGGCGATGGTTGCAGATAGCTTGCTGCGTTTTTCATCGACTAAGGATGAAATCAAGGACAAGGTTAACAAGAGCGATGAACTGATGCCCAAGTCCCTTTCAAAAAAGCTTGCCTCGATTGCAAACCGGTCCCCGGATCGGGCCGAATCCCGGATTGATACCGGAGATATCAGCCTGGACGAGCTGGCCGAAATCTCGCGCAGCATGTTGCTGGATGAAAACCTCGAAGTCAGCAAAGTCAGGCCGTTTTTCTGGACCATGGTCGAGACCTACGTCGACCGCTTTCAAATCTTTCCCTTCGATGCGATAAAGGCCCTGTTCAGTTATCTGGAACTACACGAATATCCCGAAGAGGAAATGCGTGAACTGGTGAAGCGCCTGGAAAAACTTTATAAGAAGCAACATGGTCGGCCGATGCAGGAATCAGAGCCGGTGCCGGACAGTGATGAAAACGGTGTCCCGACCCTGGATGAAGAAATCAATGAACTGCGCGAAACACTCAAATACGCTGCAATTGTTGGAGAGCGCCTCGGTGATGAAAAATAGACTTGTGAAATTAATCGTCCTCCTGGTAATTCCTGCGATATCGTTCGCGGAGGTTTTTACCAATGAGGAATACGGCTACACGATCGAAGTCGACGACAGCTTCAGATTGACC
>CP070838.1:2316416-2323710 GCA_020341835.1 Thiotrichales bacterium
GATATTGTCAATGATCGCCTGCCACTTGGCATCTCTATGAGTGTAGATGCATTCCGGGCGAATGATGCGTTGCACCGGTTTATTGGTCGGGATGTTTACGACCTCGAGTTCGTATACGTCTCTTAACTCCCTGCGAACTTCGTTTGCGGTACCCGTCATGCCCGCAAGTTTCAAATATCGCTTGAAAAAGGACTGGTAACTGATCCGCGCCAGGGTTTCTGTCTGGCCGGTCTGCTCGCAGCCTTCTTTTTCCTCGATCATCTGGTGCAACCCGGCCTCCCACGACCGGTCAGGCATCGCACGACCTGTATTTTCATCGATGATGCTGACCTCACCATCCTCGACCATGTAATGGACATCGCGTTCATACAGGTGCAGCGCACTCAGCGCCTGCTGTACCAGCGCATTGCGACGCCTTGAACCGCGCCATACACCCGGCATCATCGAGGCCAGCTCTTCCAGGTAATCCTTGCCGTAGCGGGTCAGCTCGATCTGCCGCGCGTTCTCATCGATGACATAATCCGTATTGCCCTTGAGCTGTCGGGCCAGCCAGATCGCTTCTCTGTGCACGGCTTCCTGCTGCGTGTTGTCAGTTTTGCAGGAGAGAATCAGCGGCGTTCTGGCTTCATCGATAAACACGCTGTCTGCTTCGTCGACAATCGCAAAATTCAAACCCCGCATCAACAATTGATCACGGGCGGGTCGCTCGTTGTAAAGCGACTCCAGCTTGAACTCCAGACTCGAATTGAAGGTTTTAAGAATCAGCCGATCGCGCAGGTAATCAAAGGCCAGCTGCTTGCTGGTGCAATAGGTGATATCACAGTTGTAAGCCTGCTTGCGTTCATCCGGGTCCATGCCTTCGATCACGTAGCCGACGCTCAGCCCCAGGCGTTGATAGACCGGCTGCATCAGTCTGGCGTCACGTTCGACCAGGTAGTCATTCACCGTGACGACATGAACCGGAATACCCGCCAGTGCTGCACAACCGGCGGGTAAGGTCGCGGTCAGGGTCTTGCCCTCCCCGGTTTGCATTTCAGCGACCATACCCTGCAGCATCACCCAGCCGCCGATCAGCTGACTGTCAAAATGCTTCATGGCCAGCTGTCTGCCGGCCACCTCGCGTATGGTCGCGAACGCCCTGGCAGTGATCTCTTCAGTCAGTCCCTTGCGACGCAGTTTTTTCCTGATGTCCTGTATCCAGCTGTCAAGCCCGCGGTCACTCAGTTTTGACAGTGGTCCGTCCATCGCCTCGATTCGTGCGGTGAATTTGTTCCAGTGCTTTTTACTGGCCGCTTCAGGCTTCGATGACAGGCCTGTAAAGCCACGAAGCAATTCCTCGATCCTGCCCCTGTCAGGCACCTGCCTGCTCGGATAGGCACCGTAATACACGCCCGGATGAGGCAGCGGCGCACTGCCTTCAGGCTGAAACCATAAGCCGGGTTTTACCGTACTGCTGACTGCCATCTAAACCCGCCCCAGCTCATCGAGGAACAGTTCCTCGAATGAGCGATACCACTGCCACGCCATGGGTTCATAGCCGTGCGAAAAACGAACGTACACTCGCTGGCCAATATGCGCGCTGCCTATCGACTCCGGCAGTGACACTTCGAACTGGAAGTACTGATCTTTGGTTTTGACGCCGTCCTTATCAAAAGGATCAGTCTGGATAGGGCCGCCACCCTCCTGCGCCAGCGCCTTGCTCGGCAGGCGGTAGGTCGCCGCCGGAATTTCCCTTTCAACGGTTGAATGGATTCTTTGCCTGACCATACCTTCGAGCCGGATTTCAACGTCCCGGGTCCGTTTCCTGACCAGGCCGATGGCATTCTGCGGCACCACGACACGCACCGAAACATCATCGAAATCGATCACGTAGGCGATAGGGTCACCCTGTTTCAGAAAATGCCCGTCGAGATCTTTCGATTCGGCGATAATGAATTCACCGTCAACAGGACTGGTAATCGTCATTTCCGTGATCTGTTCCTGCAAGCGCTGTATCTTGCCATCCAGCACCCGGATCTCTTCCTGGGTGATTTCCGATTCGACGATATCCTGTTGAACCAGCGCATCGTACCTGAGCAACAGTTCCTTTTTCTTCGCTCGATGCAGCTCGAGCTGTGCTTCCATCAGTGGATCATAGGTTTCGATCAATGCATCACCTTTTTTCACAAAGGTGCCATCTTCAACCAGGATACGCTGGATAAACCCGGTACTGCCGGCACGTACATAGGAGGCCTCGGGCATCCATACCACACCCTGCGCCATCGTATTCAATGGCATCGGGACCAGGAACAGCATAGCAACCAAAAAAGCGATTGCGCCTACACTGACTGATAAAGCGCGCTCACGCCGGTGTGACAACACCGGGTTTTTCAGCAGGTAAGCAATGGCTTTCAGTACCGGCAGCACCAGCTGCATGAATATCGCCCACAACGCCAGCGCGACGCCAACAAAGAAATACTGGCCCGCGATATAGAGCGTAATCATCACCAGGATAAATATCCGGTAGACAAAGGCGGCTGCACCGTAGGTGATAAACCAGAATACCTCGCCGTCGGCGGTCACGGGCGATTTAATTGTCTTTACATCGAACAGGTAGCGCTGTACCAGATAGGTGTAATAGCTGTTGGCTCTTTTGCCAAGACCGGGAATCTCGATCGCATCCGCAAAGACGTAATACCCGTCGAAACGAAGCAGCGGGTTGCCGTTGAACAACAGCGTCGACACTCCGCAGATCAGCATGACGTTGAACAGCACATCACTGACCAGTCCTTCCTGTACGTTCAGCCATAACAGCAGGGCGATCGACGCAAGCAATAATTCGACGACGATACCCGCCGCACTGACGGTGATTCGCTGACGTTTGGATCTGAACGAGGTTGATGCCGACGCATCGACATAGGGTACTGGCATCAGCACCAGCAGCATGATGCCCATTTCGTGGACTTCACCGCCCCACTTTTTCACGGCGAACGCATGTCCGAGTTCATGAATACCCTTTACGATCGGATAGACGAACCAGATAATCATCAGGTTATAAGGTGAGAGCGCGTGTTCGACCGCATGTTTGCTAAGCATTGACCAGTGACGCGTCATTTCCAGCAACGCCAGCAGCATGATGAACAGGCCGAGGGCTGCTGCCGTTTTTGTAAACAGCGGTCTTGCCAGGGGGATCCAGCGTTTCAACCACCGGTCAGGATCAAGCAACGGGATACGTATCGCAAGTGGATTCCCGATCCTTGATATAAACAGTTTCCGTCTTTCGTTTGTTCTGCGGTCGATCAGTTCCTCAACATCGGGGGCCAGGTCCGCAAGCAGGTGATCGGCATGATGCAGCTGTCCGAGCAGGTTGATGACCTCCTGCTGGGTCGGCGCATCATCGCCCAGTTTGTCCTGCATGAGCTCCCATATTTCATTGACCGTGCGGTTGCCGTTGATCAACCTGATGAAACAGTAGGCCGTTTCATTGAAACGGTGATGGCGGCCGGATGACTCGTCCCGCAGGATATACCAGGTGTTATCTCTGTAGACGTGCTTGTGTACTCGCACATGGCTGCGCAAGGCGATTTTCAGCCGGGCAACACGGTACCAGTGTGAACTGAAAAGCTGATCAGACACGCCTTACCACCAGGCCCACAGTTTCAGCCGCAGCCAGTCGACCAGTTTATGTGTCCATATCCAGAGCAGCTGGCGCTCCCCGATGGCAATCTTGCTCACGCCCTGCATGCCTGGACGCAGAAACTCCGGGGTCTCGACCAGCGAGGCTTCGACCTGGAAATAGTTGGCGCCTTCACCCGCGGTTGAGACCGGCGTAATCTTGTCGACGACAATTTCGAAGGTCTCCTCCGCGGCGGCGGAAAGGGTCAGCTCGCCTGTCATGCCGACCGAGAGTTCGGCGATATCGCTCTCATCGACGTCCAGCAGGACACGGTAGTCATCGAGCGGTGAAACCTTGTACAGGATCTGGCCTCTTTCCACCGGTGAACCCAGCGCCCGGGTGAAATCGCCGCTGACAATGACGCCTTCGATCGGTGCACTGATCACCGTGCGCTCGAGCTTCTTGTCAAGTATTTCAATCTGCGCCCTGGCCTGATCCAGCTGGGCACGTAGAATTCCGATCTGGGAACGGTCAAGGCTTGCCAGTGCTTCCCGGTACTCTTTCGATACCTGCTTCTGCTTACCCGACCATTTCAGTTTTTCCAGTTGCAGATCCCTGTCATCCAGTGTTGCCAGTACCTGCTCGGCCGACACCAGGTCACCGGGCCTGGCCGGTGCATCCTTTATATAGCCCTCTTCCGGTGCCGTGATGACGCGTTCGACCGAGCCCTCGAGTATCGAATTGGCTGAGACCCTGTATTCCCATTGCACAACCGACAGGGTCACCGCGAGTATGACCGCCAGGGCCAGTGCAAACTTCAGGCCGAGGTGGCCGCGACCCAGCGCGCCGGACAGTGCGCGTTTGAAATGTTCCCTGAGTTTCGCCTGCAACGGCCGTTCATTCAAACGCCTGAATTCGAGAATCGGTGCGAACAACGCCGCCAGCTGTTCACACAGTTCGACGGTTTCGGGTACGAATCCACCGGTACCGCTACTGCGCTCGAATATCACCCCGCCGGTGACTTCATCATCATGAATCAACGGCACGGTACAGATGAAGCTGCCACCCTGATTTTTTGTCAGCTCTTCATGCAGCTGCAACATGCTGGTACTGTTTTCCGCCGGTGGATACACCAGTGTTTCTTTTTGATCGACGGCCTCTTCAATCGCGTCTTCGATGCGTTTGATCAGGTTCTGCCTCGATTCGAAGCGCGCACTGTGCGAGAGCGCGTATAGCTTGATGTCACGTCCTTCGCGGAAACCGATACTGACGCGTTCACACGACAGTCGTGTGGCCAGTTCGGTGACCACGGCCGTTGCAGCTGCGGTAGCAGAATCCTGTGACAGTGCACGCGCGGTAATCTGCAACGCCAGCGCCGCGTTATCGGCCGGTCCGGCACTGCCGCTTTCAGTACTGGCCAGAAATTGCAGCCATTTGATCGCAGCTTCTATTTGCTTGAGGAAGGCCTGTGTTTTTACCGCAGGATCGTGTCTGAATTCGACGCTGACTGCACCATACAGATAACGATCGATCAGTAAGGGGCACGTCACCAGATAATTTTTTGTGCCGATACCCGTAACCGGCTGCGTCGCATTAACGGCGAGCAGGGCCTGGTCTTCGATCCCGCTTTCGCTGGCATCAACGCGTGTCACTACGGATTTACGGCGCTTCAGTACGGCGTCGATGTTCTCGTGCATCAACCTGCTGAGAACAAACGTATCCGAGTAGCTGTCGATTAACTTGTAGGGGCCCTTGTCCGGCTCGCCCAGGTAAACACAGGCCTGAACGACGCCCTGCATTTGCTGACATGCATAACCGAACCACACCTTGACCAGTGACGGTGTAATCATTCCCCAAACCGGTATGTAATTGTAATTAAGTGTAAATCTGAGTATAGGCGGGAATCGTTCACAATTCAGAGTCAGTCCTGATTGCATATCAAACGTCCGGATCGATCCGTCAATCGGCGATACGACTGCACAAATTGCGCTAATTAATCCAAATCCGGATCATTTTGTAACATCAGCTTGCGCACGCTTTCATCACGTCTATACTGACTCCGCAATTGTTATGTAAACCAAACCGGCTGAAATGGATTCGGAAACGAATATTCAATCCCGCGCAGCAAACTGTGCAACAGAAACTGGATCGGTAAGCGCCAGCACGTCGCTCGTTTTCGGACTACCGCGCCCGCTGCCCGGTATCCGGTTGCTGGCAACAAGATCCCCGTTTATTGATGTGCATCAACTTTCGTGAAGCGGATATCATTAACATTTGAGCGTTCAGCCTGTAGACATCTGTTTGTCTGTACCCAACGCCGGGCCTTGTTCACAAAATCGCAACATTTCGCATTGATAATAACGCAGTGGCAAGCCACTGAATCTTAAACCAAGAATTCTTTTTTTCCAGGGGGAGAAACATCGATGAGCAGTAGCGCCGCAGATACGCAAGCAAGCACCAAGTCCCGCTCCAGGTACGTCTTTTCATTTGCACAAGGCGACGGCCAGAACAAAAAGCTGCTCGGTGGCAAAGGTGCCAACCTGTGCGAGATGACGCAGATCGGCATCAATGTACCACCCGGTTTTGTCATCAGCACGCAAGCCTGCCTCAGCTACCTGGATACCGAGCACCGCGATCTGCCTGCCGGCCTGATGGATGAAGTCCACGATCAGATCAGGACGCTGGAACAACAGACCGGCAGGGGTTTTGGCGATCCTGACAACATGCTGCTGCTATCGGTGCGTTCCGGATCTGCGCTGTCGATGCCGGGGATGATGGATACCATCCTCAACCTCGGACTCAATGCAGAAACGCTCCCCGGACTGATCAAGCAGACCGGCAACGAACGCTTCGCCTGGGACGCCTACCGGCGGTTTGTACAGCTGTTCGGCAAGGTCGCGCTGGGTATCGCCGATGAAAAGTTCGACAGACCCTTTGAAGAATTGAAAAAACGCGAAGGCGTGACTGCAGATATCGACCTGAGCGCAGCCAACCTGCGTGAGATCGCCGATGTTTTCCTCGATGTCGTACAGGGCGAAACAGGCCGTGCGTTCCCGGAAGACGTCTATGAACAACTAACCCTGTCGATCAAGGCGGTGTTCAATTCCTGGATGGGCAAACGTGCGGTCGACTACCGCCGCGAGTTCAAGATCACCACCGACATGGCCAACGGCACCGCGGTCAATGTTCAGACCATGGTGTTTGGCAACATGGGCGAAGACTGCGCCACCGGCGTCGGTTTTACCCGTAATCCGGCCACTGGCGAAAACGTGATGTACGGTGAATTCCTGGTCAACGCCCAGGGCGAGGACGTGGTCGCCGGTATTCGCACACCCAAACCGGTGCACGAGCTCGAGCAGATCATGCCCGAAATGTACAAGCAACTGGTGGCGCTGCGAGACCGTCTCGAGAATCACTACCGCGAGGTACAGGATTACGAATACACGATTGAAAAAGGCATTCTTTACTGCCTGCAGACACGCAACGGCAAGATGAATGCCACCGCGCGCGTGCGCACTTCGGTCGAGATGGTCAAGGAAGAACTGATCTCCCGTCAGGAAGCGATCCTGCGCGTCGACCCGGAAGAACTCGATCAGCTGCTGCACCCGATGCTCGATCCCGATTACAAAACCATGCCGCTGGCGCAGGGTCTGCCGGCCTCACCCGGCGCCGCCTCGGGCCATATCGTGTTCGATGCCG
>CP070838.1:2323810-2326961 GCA_020341835.1 Thiotrichales bacterium
TTCTGGCATAGTAGCGGAAAAAGCAGGGCAACTCATGAAAAAACAGGCACTTACGCTTATTTTACTGATGGCGGTTTCCGTTGTCGAAGCGGCACCTGACGGCGGTGCGCTATTTCACAAGCATTGCGCTGTTTGCCACGGCGACGACGGTCGAGGTGGCGTGGGCGTGCCTCTATCCCTGCCGTCGTTCATCGATACGGTCTCCGATGAATACCTGAAGAGCACCATCCGGCTGGGCCGCCCGGGCAGGATCATGCCGGCGTTTCCGATGCTCAGCGATTCGCAGGTCAATGCCATCGTCGCTCATATGCGCGCTTGGTCTGACAAGCCGGCGGTCACACACAATACAGAACCCGTCAAAGGCGACGCCAAACGCGGTGCCGAACTGTTCGCCGGTTATTGCGCACAGTGTCATGGCGAAAATGGCAAGGGCGGCACCGGCACGGGCGTCACCTTCTCAAGAAAACGTGAGCTGCCGATCATCGCGCCGGCGCTGAACAATCCCGGCTTTCTCGCATCGGCAACCGATCACATGATCAAGGATACGTTGATATTCGGGCGTGAAGGTACGCCAATGACTTCATCTCTGGTGACCGGCTTGTCGGAACAGGATATCGATGATCTGGTCAGTTATATCCGCTCGTTCGAAAAGCTGCATCAGGCAGATGAGGAAAAGGCGGTCATTGAGGCCACCATCACAGCCGAATCACCATACACAATTGAAGAAACGATCGAAAACCTGAAGCTCGCGATCGCGGACCAGAATTTCACCCTGATCAGAACGGATTATGTGGAACACGGGTTTGTTGAAGAGGGCAAGGAAAATAAAAAGCAGGTCGTATTGCACTTCTGCAATTTCAATTTTCTGTTTCAGGCGCTGGCGATTGATCCCAGGGTCGGCATTTTCCTGCCCTGCCGTGTGACAGTGACCGAGCATGAAGGCAAGGTCCAGGTGACAACAATCAATCCGATGCGCTTGAGCAAGCTGTTCAATAATGATGAGCTGCATGCTGCCTGTGAGGAGATGACCGGGATTTACGAAACCATCCTCGAGGACGCAGTATTATGATTACACGAGTTCTCTCGTTAGCGGCGTTTGTTCTGGCCGCGATTGCGGCATCGATGTCGTTGTCCGGGGCAGTACTTGCTTCCGATCTGATCATGGCACGGTCACACGAGAAATTTCCCGAAGCCATGCTGACGCTACAGACGTCAATCAAGGAACACGGTTACAAGGTTGCACGCGTGCAGCGTATCGATATCGGGCTGACCGGTATGGGCTACAAGACGGACAAGTATCGCGTTGTCTTCGTCGGCAAGAAAGACGAAATTCAGTATCTCACCAGGAAATACCCACACCTGACGCCGTACATGCCGCCCAAGGTGTCGATCTTTGCCGAGGACAATGACACTGTTGTCGTCACTGTCAACCCGGAAATTTACAAGGAAATGGTAGATGATGAAAAGGACAAGCAGATATTCGACCGGTGGGAAGACGATATCTATTCTGTATTTTACGATTTCAGCCAGGCAGCTGAAGAGGTCTATTAATTAGCCCTGCTCCGGAATCGTGAAAAACACACTCTCTTCGTAGGAGCGGCTTCAGCCGCGAATTGCTTGCAAGCCGAAAGGCCTTGTCGCGGCTGAAGCCGCTCCTGCATGTCGTATCTTTTCAGGCTTCTTTGAGAAATGCCTTAGGGAATAAAAGCAGCCGGTATGACCGACTGCTTTTTTATGTGTAACGCGATGCAGGATTATCAGGCGTCGCCGTCGAGTACCTTGTTTTGCATCGCGGCAAGATAATCATCCATTTCTTCCTGGCTTCTGAATACGTTCATGCCTTCCAGCGCCTTGATGATATCGAAAACCTTGCGTACCTGGGGTTGAAGGTTCAGCAGCATGAATTTGCCATGGTGCTCGTCCATGAATTTCTTGGTTTTGAAGATGACACGCAGACCCGCACTGCTCAGAAACTGCAGCCGATGCAGGTCCATGATGATCATGTGGACCGTGGAGTCGATTTCCTGGTCTATTTTATCCTGCAGCTGGGGCGCTGTGTCGGTATCAAGACTGCCGGCGAGGGAAATGCGTTTTCCTTCGTGCGGTTCAGCGTGAATTTCTATTTCGAGGGGCATGCCTGGTCTCCGGTTATTCTGATTTTTTACTTATTATAGTTCTTTGTCACCGTTAGTACATTAAAGCCTTCGCGGCGTTCGTAATGCTGCCGATCGGTCAGCGATTTCACCAGTAAAATACCCATTCCACCCTCTGATAAATCATCGGACGCAACAGGCATGGTTGTTTCCAGCGGATTGAACGCAACTCCGCTATCGGTAAAGGTAATATGCACGCTGCTGTCGTCGGCTATGAGCTCGATATCGATCCTGTTATCGGTATTCCTGTCGTAGCCATGATTGATGATGTTTGCCAGCAACTCCTCGCAGACAAGTTTGAGGTCGTGCCTGAACTCCGGGTTGACCGGTAACTGGTCGAGACCCTGATTCAGGAACTCAAACAGGCGATTGCATTCGCTGCTGTTGTTGCTCAGCTCAATACGCCGTGCCAGCAAGATGCCTTCCTCAGTGCCCATAGTGAATCACCATCAGCGTGATGTCATCGGATTGCTCGGCGTCATCTACAAATTTCTCGACATCGGTGAGTGTGGCTGTGCCCAGGGCTTCGGCTGATCGGTCCATTGCCTGTTCGACCAGTGCCAGCAATCGTTCTTCTTCATACTGTTCCTTGCGGGTATTGAATGCTTCTGAGATACCGTCGGTATACATCAACAGGCTGGTCTGCGGCGCCAGCTGATGAGTGATATTGGCATATTCGGCATCCTCCATAAGCCCGAGTGCGATGCCGCCATCAACGATCAATTCACCGCTGCTGTTCTGCGATTTCCGGATCGGATGCATATGCCCCGCATTTGCCATTACCAGTGTTCCGCTATCGAGTTCGAGGGTGCCGCATAACGCGGTGACGAACATGCAGGCATCGTTATTGAGTGATAAGGCCTGATTCATGTGGGTCAGCGTTTCACCTGGTGTGAGGCCATCGTTGAGTGCGCCGGTATACAAGGTTACGGTTTTAGCCATGAATAAAGCGGCGGGTACGCCTTTGTCGGATACATCACCGATGATGAAGTGAAGCC
>CP070838.1:2327061-2340716 GCA_020341835.1 Thiotrichales bacterium
GTGCTGACAGGCCGACATCGGCAGCGAGTTTTGCGGCAACCTCGACGTCGAAGTCTGCACCGATATCATCACCGGCAGGTCTCGCAGGCAGGTCATCCGGCAATGGCGTGGCCCGGACAGGCTGTTGGATGCCGATATCGGCGGGGTCAAACGCCTGTTCCTGTTCTTCGCCCATATCGTGGTAGTAGACTATTTTTCCTTTCTGCCTCAGTGACGGGATGACTCCACCTTCGATGCCTCGCACCAGCAGGGCACTGTCGAAGCCCGAGTGTCTGGCCAGCATGGTGTACACACGGGTATAGGGTCGGTGCACATAACCGGACATGAAATGGGTTTTGCGTTGGCCGCGAACCGGGCCGGTCAACACCTCGACGGTGGTGATGGCCTGTCGTTTGATGATACTGGTTCGCAGTGTGGCGAGATTATGCAGTTGCGGGCAATAGGCGTCCTGGTCTACATAACTCCAGCCGATGCGGTTATCACCGAGTCTGGCGGCAGCCTGTTCGACCGTCAGATCAACCGGTGCACCTGCAGCGCGCAACACGCGGCGGTGGGTAATGCCGAATTTGGGGCTCATAGTTTCGACGCCGTGCGACACGGTCGGAATGCCGCAGGCGGCCAGCACCGCGGGCAGAAACGGTGCGGCCGGCAAGGAACGGTTATAGCCGTTGTACGGGTCGGACAGATCCAGTACTTCGTCGACCGGGGCGGTAACGCAGGTACTGATGTCGCGGATCGCATCGAGAATGCCGCGGTTTTCTTCATCGGTTTCACGTTTCATACGCAATGCGATCAGGAAAATCGCGGCCTGCACCGGGTCGATTTCGTTGTCGAGAACGGCTCGCATGCCGGCGCGGGCCTCTGCCTGCGATATATCCTTGCTCATCTCGGGCCCGGTGGCGATCCGCTGGATGATCGAGCGCATGATGGTTGTGGAGTCTTTATTCAGGAGTTGTTCGGTTTCACTCATAAGGCATCGGTTATATCCGGACCAGTATATGTTCACCCTCGACCCTGACCGGGTAGGTTTTTACCGCTTCATCGGCCGGCTCGTCCAGCGCCGCGCCGGTATTGAGGTCGAACCGGCTGCCGTGCAGCGGGCATTTGATGCATTCGCCGTGCAGTGAGCCTTTAGACAGGGATGCATCTTCGTGGCTGCACAGATCATCGATGGCGAACACCTTGCCGTCGATGTAGGCCAGTGCAATGCGCAAACCCTGTGGCTTCACGCACATCAGTTTACGGGTTCTGAGATCCTGCAGGCTGGCAACCCGGGTGAATTGATCAGACATTGATTTTGCTGGGTTTAAAAGGGCAGCGATTATGCCATCAAGCGGGTGGTGAATAAACCGAGCGACACTGGTGGTATGAAGCCGCGCCTACGGTTTTTCCGTGGTTTAACCCAGCAGGGTATCCTTGGCCTGGTTGATTTGCGCGGCGAGGTAATCAGAGCCGCCGCGATCGGGGTGTACTTTCTGCATCATGCGCTTGTGCGCCTTGATGATTTCCTCGCGGCTGGCATTGGCTTTGACACCGAGTATTTCGCGCGCCTGGTCGGCCGTCATTTGCCCGGGATTGGCCCTGCCGGCCGCCTGCTGGCCAGAGGATTGCGTCTTCTGCTGCGTGTATTGCTGGCGGAATCGGTTGATCAGCGGCAGATAGCGCAGCGCGCTGATCAGGCGTGGTGTGAATGCCGCGATACTGCCACCGAGGGCGTACAGCCAGTGCATGCGGCCGGTGGCGGCGAGCACGACCAGCGTGCCGATGATGACACCGGCGGTGCTCCAGAAGATCAGGTTCTTGCGTTTGTCAGCGGGCGCATTGGAGATTTTGTACCAGAGCACCAGGCCCAGGGCAATAACTGCGAGGAGAATAATGATGCGTGCCATAGGGGCCCCTGGTCAAAAGGTTCATGACTCGACAGCTTCGCCATGAACGGGTTCACGACCGCTTTCGACAGTGGTGGCTTTTTGCTTCAAAACCCTGTCGACGGTTTCCCCGATTTCGGCCGGGTTGCGTACTACATGGACACCCAGGTTTTCCATCAGGTTCATTTTGGCTTCCGCGGTATCCGCTTCGCCCGAGATGATTGCACCGGCATGGCCCATGCGGCGTCCGGCTGGGGCTGAAACGCCGGCGATGAAGCCGATGATCGGTTTGTCCATATGCTTTTTCGCCCATTCAGCCGCATCGACTTCCTGGCCACCGCCGATCTCGCCGATCAGCACAACGGCGTCGGTATCAGGGTCCTCGTTGAATGCCTTGAGCACGTCAACAAAGTTGGCCCCGTTGATTGGGTCGCCCCCGATGCCGACGCTGGTGGACTGGCCGTGCCCGAGCGCGGTCATCTGCGCCACGGCTTCGTAGTTCAGCGTGCCCGAGCGCGATACTACGCCAACGCGGCCGGGCTGGTAGATGCTGGCCGGCATAATACCGACTTTACATTCTTCCGGGGTGATCACACCGGCGGTGTTGGGTCCGAATATGATCGCATCGTGATCCAGCACATAACGCTTGACCCGGACCATGTCCTGTACCGGTATGCCGTCGGCGATCACCACAATGGTCTTGATACCGGCTTCGACCGCTTCAAGAATCGCATCGGCAGCGAACTGCGGCGGTACAAAGATGCCGGAGACATCGGCGCCGGCCTGACCGACAGCATCGGACACGGTGTCGAACACCGGGCGATCGAGGTGAACGCTGCCGCCTTTTCCCGGGGTTACACCACCGACAATGTTAGTACCGTGCTTGATGGCCTCTTCGGCATGGAAAGTGGCGTGCTGGCCTGTAAAGCCCTGATAGACAACACGTGAATTTTTATTGATAAATACGCTCATGACTGGAAATTCTTCTGGTGGATTACAGGTTGTGTACTGCGTCGACGGCCTTGCGCGCCGCATCGTCGAGGTCGGTTGCTGTGATGAACGGCAGCCCCGATCGGTTCAGGATCTCCTGGCCGAGTTCATAGTTCGTACCGGATAAACGAACAATAACCGGTTCGCTGATGGCCTGCTTCTGCATCGCCTGCACGACACCTTCGGCGACCCAGTCGCAGCGGTTGATGCCGGCAAAAATGTTGAGCAGGATGGCCTTCACATTCGGGTCTTTTCTGACGATGCGAAAGGCATTGGCGATTTTTTTCGGTGAGGCGCCGCCGCCGACATCGAGGAAATTGGCCGGATTGCCGCCGTGCAACGTGATCGCATCCATGGTTGCCATCGCCAGCCCGGCACCGTTGACGATACAACCGACGCTGCCTTCCAGCGCGATGTAGTTGAGGCCATGCCCGGTGGCTTCGACTTCTTTTGGGTCTTCCTCGTCAAAATCGCGGTAGTTGGTGATTTCCGGGTAACGGTGTACTGCATTGCCGTCGAACGACATTTTTGCATCGACCGCGAGCAGCTTGTCGCCATCGACGACGGCCAGCGGGTTGATTTCCGCCATCAGGGCATCCTTATCGCGAAAACAGCGGTAAAGGGCCTGCATCAGCTTGACCGCTTGCGGCATCAGTGAGCCGGTGAGGCCGATGCGTGCGGCAATCTTGCGGCACTGAAATTCGGGCAGGCCAATCGAGGGGTCGACCGCTTCCCGAATAACTTTTTCCGGGTTTGTTTTTGCGACTTCTTCGATATCCATTCCACCACTGGCCGACGCGATAATGGTGATGCGCTGGGCGACCCGGTCGATGATCAGGCCTAGATAGAATTCTCTGGTGATATTCTGGGCGGATTCGATCAGTACGCGCTGCACGAGCTTGCCCGCCGCGCTGGTTTGTGGCGTGATCAGACGATTGCCGATGATATGATCGGCGTGCTTGCGGACTTCATCGATCGAGTCCGCCAGCTGGACGCCGCCGCCCTTGCCGCGTCCGCCGGCGTGAATTTGTGCTTTGACCACCCAGCGCTCTCCGCCGATCTGTTCAGCGATGATACCGGCACTGGCTTCGGAATCGGCGACACGGCCCTGCGGGACCGGTACGCCGAAACTCTTGAGTAATTCCTTGGTTTGGTATTCGTGGATATTCATCTATCTGTTCCGTGTTCAGGATTTTTTCAATGTTCTAACGCCTGCAGGAATACACCGGTCAGGCGGCGTTCGCAGCTATCTGGTCGGCCTTGTCGACCAGTACCTGCGCCTGGCGGATCGAAGCTGCATCGATCATTTTACCATTCAGCGATACCGCACCCTTGCCTTCGGCCGCGGCCTGCTTCATCGCGTTCAGAATCTGGCGGGCAATCTGGACATCGTCCGCCGGTGGCGTAAAGACTTCGTTTGCCAGTTCGATCTGGCTGGGGTGGATTGCCCATTTGCCCTCAAAACCCAGCGCGGCGTCAGAATGGGCGACCGACAGAAAGCCTTCCGTGTCCTGAATGTCCCCGAACGGGCCGTCGATCGGGCGCAGGCCGTAGGCACGGCAGGCGACGACCAGGCGAGACATCGCAAAATGCCACTGATCGCCCCAATGGACTTCACGATGGCCTTCCTCATTCGGGTGCGCCAGCAGGGTGTAGGCCGGGTTGGCGCCGCCCATATTGGTGGTCCTGGCGTGGGTCGAGGCCGCATAATCAGCGACACCGAAGTGCAGGGCTTCGAGTCGGTCCGGGCAGGACTGGGCTATCGCCTCGACATTCGCCATGCCCATCGCGGTCTCGATCAGGGCGGTCAGCGATATCGGCTGCAGACCCCTGGCGGCCTCGATCTGGCTCAGCAGCAGGGCGACAAATTCGAGTTCCGAGGGTTTTCCGACCTTGGGCACCAGGATGCTGTCGAGCTTGTCGCCGGCCTGTTCGACCACGTCGACAATATCGCGGTAGCAGTAATGCGTGTCCAGGCCATTGATTCTTATGGAAACTGTGGTATTTGACCAGTCCAGTTCATTGAGCGCCTCGATCGCATTTTTTCTTGCCGTGGCCTTGTCGTCAGGTGCGACGGCGTCCTCAAGATCGATAAAAACACAGTCGGCGCCGGCCTTCGGGGCCTTTTCGATCATGCGTGGGTTACTACCGGGGACCGCCAGTTCGCTGCGGTGAAGTCGGTTCATTTTAGCCATTTATCCTAAAACCTGTGGTTGAGATTATTTTTGAGGTGCGTACAAATAACAGACTATGAAGCCGGACGCAAATCAGGGTCTTTTGCCCCTGCCGAAGTATTTGGATTTGAAGGGCTTCTGTGGTGTAATGCGCGCCCAAATGTAAAAAATAATCAACTCATCATATTCTGGGGATTCAATTACTATGATTCGTGGCGTCTTATTCTCGTTACTCATGTCTATATCAACGGTGGCAGCAGCAGCCGAGGGCGGCAGCATCACACTGCAGGCCAGCAGTTTTTACCTGGGCGGTGGTCTGGGCTTTAACAGTCATGCGGGTGCTCGCAGCAGCGGCTACCAGATACTCGGCGGTTACAAGTTCGATTTCAAGATCAATGGCGATATCGCGACCGCGCTCGAGCTGGGGTACATGGACACCCGCACTTTCGAAGTCAAAAATCTGAACAACGGGGCAACCTCATCGACCAATCAGAAAGCATCGGGTATGTGGTTGAATGTCGTTGAAACTTTCCCGATCGGGAACAGGGTTGAAGGCCTCGCGCGTTTCGGTATCGATTTCGGCGATGACGACGGTCTGATGATTGGCGCAGGTATGGGCTACAATTTCAATCGTCACTGGGCGTTGAGATCAGAATACGTCATTCGCGAAGCAGTCAACAGCTTCCAGTTCAACCTGCTGTACGGCTTCTAAACATTGCGATCAGCACCACTGCGCTAAAGGGCGGTTCATCCGCCCTTTTTAATTTTCAAAAGTCCGCAAATGAACGCTAATAAACGCAAATGTTGTTTGTGTTTTTTGTAAGAGCGGCTTTAGCCACGACATCCTTTTTTATAACAAAGACTTTATTCGCGGCTAAAGCCGCTCCTACAGCGTAAATAAAATTAGCGTTCATTTGCGGACTAGAATCAATTATTCATTTTTAACGCCATATGATTGACCGCATAGAAAAAATTCTTGAATTCTGGTTTGGTACATTTCCCAACGCGTGGACCGGTGATGCGTCGAAAAAGGATATGTGGTTTGCTAATGGGGCTGCCTATGATGCAGAAATTTTCAGCACGTTTGGTGCAGATTATTTTCGTGCGGTCGACGGTGATCTGGATCGCTGGTCAGACTCACCGCGCGGGCGTCTGGCATTGATCATTCTGCTGGATCAGTTTTCACGCCATATACACCGGGGAACACCGGCGTCTTTCGCGCAGGACGGTAGGTCGCAACAACTTTGTATCGAGGGAATCAGCGCAGGTGATGATCTGGGTCTGCATCCGACCGAACGCAGCTTTTTCTATCTGCCGCTTCAGCATGCCGAAGACCTGGAGCGGCAGGATCTCAGTATCCAGGCTTATCAGCAGCTGGTACAGGATGTTCCCGAACCCTACCGCGGGCCGTTTGAAGATACACTCGAATGGGCAAAAAAACACCATTACGTGATCGAACGATTCGGCCGCTTCCCGGAACTCAACGAAATACTCGGACGCGAATCAACCGCGGAGGAAATTGCGTTTATCGAAGAGGGTGAGTATTCGTTTTTATGAATGGCGAATAACCTGCGTGTTATTTTCACCTGTAATCCAATAAAGAGAAAATCACGTCATTCCCGCGAAAGCGGGAATCTTCTCAATCAAGCGGGCACATTAAATTCAAACGATATCCGGATACAAATCTTTCCATTCCGGATTCATCTCTTCTATTAACTCGATCTTCCATTGGCGGTTCCATTTCTTTAATTGTTTCTCATATTGAATGGCTGACTCCATGTTCCGAGACACTTCGAAATATACCAGTTTGTGCAAGTTGTATTTAGACGAAAAGCCGGAGACAAGGTTATTCTTGTGTTGCCAAATGCGTTGCGACAGGTTGCTGGTTACACCAATATAAAGTGTTCCTTCACGCCTGTTCGTCAATATGTAGACAGTGGGTTGTTTTATCATGCCGTCCCTGGCGTATGTGTTCTAGTTAAAAAGATTCCCGCTTCCGCGGGAATGACGTGAAGGTTTCGGGAATGACGTGGAGGCTTAGTGGATATATTTATCTCTTAGTTCGCGTCGCAGAATCTTGCCGACGTTGGTCTTGGGCAGTTCTTCGGTGAAGAACACAAATTTTGGCCGTTTGTAGTTGGTCAGGTCTTCCTTGCAGTATTCGATCAGTTCATCTTCGGTCAGCGACGGGTCACTCTTGACGACTACTGCTGCAACGGCTTCACCGGTTTTCTCGTCGGGTATGCCGATAACGCCGACTTCGAGTACGCCGGGGTGGTTGATGATGACATTTTCTACTTCATTGGGATAGACGTTAAAGGCGGACACCAGGATCATGTCCTTTTTGCGATCAACGATCTGTACATATCCCTGGTCGTCCATGAATCCGATATCGCCGGTATGCAGCCAGCCGTCCGTGCTCAAGACTTCCGATGTTTCCTTGGGTCGTTTCCAGTAGCCACGCATGACCTGGGGGCCGCGTATGCAGATTTCGCCGGTCTCACCGACTGGCAGTTCGTTCCAGTCGTCATCCTGAATAGAACAATCGGTTGAGGATATCGGCAGGCCTATTTTGCCGTTGAATTCTTTCAGGTGCATCGGGTTAATGCACGCGGCCGGTGATGTCTCGGTCAGGCCATAAGCTTCCAGTAGCGGCGCCCCGGTCACGTTTCTCCAGTGTTCTGCAACAGCGCGCTGTACAGCCATGCCGCCACCGAGGGTGAGTTTCAGGTGGGAGAAATCGATATCCTTGAAGCCTGGTGTGTTCAGCAGGCCGTTGAACAGCGTGTTTACCCCGGTAATCGCTGTGAATTTCACACCCTTGAGTTCCTTGACGAAATTTTGCATGTCGCGCGGGTTGGTAATAAGGTGATTCAGCGAGCCGTATTTCATGAATGTCAGGCAGTTCGCTGTTAGCGAAAATATATGATACAGGGGCAGCGCCGTGATAATGGTTTCCTTGCCTTCCTCCATGATGATATCGATCCAGGCTGCTGCCTGCTGCATGTTGGCCACCATGTTTCTGTTGGTCAATACCGCGCCCTTGGACACACCGGTAGTGCCGCCGGTGTACTGCAGGAAGGCGATGTCTTCGTGATTGGTGGGCACGGTTTCGAAACGATGCTGTGAACCCAGTTTCAATGCCTGTTTGAACGGTACTGAATCGGGCAGGCTGTAGGCCGGTACCATTTTCTTGATGCTTTTAACAACGAAGTTGATGATCGCTGATTTCGGAAAAGGCAGCATGTCGCCCATGCGCGTTACAATGACATGCTTTACTGGTGTTTCTTCGATGACTTCTTCGAGTACGTGGCAGAAGTTTTCCACAATAATGATGGCTTCGGCACCGGAGTCATTCATCTGGTGTTTCAGTTCGCGCGCTGTATACAGCGGGTTGGTGTTTACCACTACCATGCCGGCACGCAGAATGCCGAATATCGCAACAGGGTTTTGCAGCAGGTTGGGCATCATCACGGCAACTTTTGCGCCTTTTTCGAGTCCCAGCTCGTTTTTCAGGTAAGCGCCAAGCCGTGACGTGTATTCCCTTACTTCCCTGTAAGTGATCGTTTTACCGAAGTTCGAATAAGCCGGCAGGTTTTCAAACTTGCACACGCTCTGGTCAAAGATGTCGGCAACAGAGGCATACTCATCGATTGAAATTTCTGCGGGTACGCCTTCCGAGTAATTTTTCAACCACGGTTTTTCCACTGTTCTTTCTCCTGTTGAAATCAATCGATCCATTAAGAATAGCGCTATAGAGGCACCAATGCACGGGTTTTGTAAAGACAACTTATTCTTTTTTCCACCACAGCGAAAGCTCGGGTATATAGGTAACGAACATTAACCATATGATCATCAGCGCAAGGAATGGAAGCGTGGACTTGAACAGGGTGACGATCGGACGGCCAAAGCGCTGGCTGGCAATGAAGAGATTGATGCCGACCGGCGGTGTTGAGTAACCGATTTCAAGATTGGCCAGAAAGATAACACCAAGATGTATCGGATCTACACCGTACCGCGCGGCCAGTGGAAGGATCAGCGGCACCACAACGATGATCGCAGAAAAAATATCCATCATCGCGCCAACGACCAGCAGGAATAGATTCAACAGCAGCAGAAATTCGAGCGGGCTGCTGATATGCTGTTCGAGGATGTCGAGCATCTGCATCGGTAACTGTGCATCGATCATCAGGTTGGTCAGGCCGAGTGCCACCAGCAGGATGGCAATCAGGCTGCCGAACAGGATGCAGCTTTCGACCAGCAGGCCGAAGAACTCGGTTCGCAGATTGATTTCCCGGTAGACGATGACCTCGATAAAGATCACATAGGCAGCGGTGACTGCGGCGGCTTCCATGATGGAGACAAAGCCGCCGAAGATGCCGACAACGATTCCGATCGGCAAAAAGATATCCCACATGGCGCCGTGAGTGGTGGTTACAAGTGTTTTGAAGTCGAAATCATGTTTTACGACATGCAGCTGGCGTCCGTGAATCATGCTGTGAATGGCCAGGATGATCATCAACAAGGTGCCTGGCACGATACCGGCGAGGAACATTTTGTCGATGCCGACTCCGGCGACGATGCCGTAAATCAGGATCGCTAGACTGGGAGGGAACAGCAGGCCGAGTGAGCCCGAGGTTGTCAGCAGACCGAGAGAAAACCGGTCACGGTAGCCTTCGCCAACCAGGATCGGATACAGCAAGCCGCCAAGGGCAAGGATGGTGACGCCGGATGCGCCCGAGTAAGCCGTGAAAAAGGCGCAGGCGCCGATGGTTACGATGGCCAGTCCGCCGGGCATCCAGCCCAGTGCGGCACGGTAGAAATTGACCAGCCGTTGCGGCGCGCCGCCGCTCGACATCAGTACACCGGCAAAGGTGAACAGCGGAATGGCGATCATATTGGGCGACGATGCCAGCCGATTCATCTCGATGATCAGGATGTCCGGGCTGATGCCGGCAGAATGGCTGGCGAGCAGGCCGCCGGCAGCGAGGACGACAAACAGCGGCACGCCGATCAGGGCCAGTACCACCAGTGTCAGGGACGCCGCAAGCATCTAGCCTCTCCGGTGAAAACAGCTGAGCAGGAAATGCAGGCCGAGCAAGCCAAAGCCGGCCGGGTAGATCAGGGTGAAAGGCAGCGTCCAGCGTTCGTTGGCGGGAATGTACTGCCATTCATCCAGCACGAAGATTATCGCGTGATAACTCATCATCCAGCAGACCGCCATCGCGAACAGTGACACCGGGCAGCGCAGCGATGAAACCACGCGCTTGTTCATCAAGGGTATCAGTGCATCGATCTTGATGTGTCTTGACTTGGAAGTAGCGATAACGGCGCCCATGGCACCACAGATGACCAGCAGGTTTCTGTTGATGATCTCGATTTCCGGGAATCCGAAATCGAACAGGTTGCGTGTCAGGATCTGGAGCAGCGAGAGGGCAAGGAGTAAAAACAGGCTGAAAGCTGCGATGAGGCTTTCAACTTTCACCAGGCCGTGTTCAAATTTTTCAATCACGGAGCTGTGGGACTGGGAGCCTTGCTGTTCTGTTTCTGTTGCTCACGGAAGTCAGTGACGAGTTTCTGCGTTTTGGCGAAGGTGGCGGCCGGAATATAGTCGGTTGCTTCCAGGTGTTTTGCAGCAAGATTGCGAATTTCCCGCATTTCGTTCATATCCACGTCGGACCAGTCGAACATGAACTCGATACCGTTTTTCTCGAGTATCGCCAGGCTTTTCTGATTTTCTTCGCGTGCGCGCATGCGGATATCATCACCCAGTTTTTTACCCGTCGTTTTCAGGAGTTGTTGCAGGTCTGGCGGTAATTTGTCGTAAAAACGGTTACTGACGATGAGCCCGCCGATGGCATTGGTGAACGGTATGTGGCTGGCATAACTGAGCTTGGTGTACCACTGCAGCGCGATAGCGCCAAAGCTTGATGTATAGACGGTGTCTATGCTGCCATGTTTGGCTGATAACTGCGTGTACACATCCATGATCGAAAGCGGAATCGGGTCGATCGATGCGGCCTTGAAAAAGGCTTCACCCAGTGGGTCGCCCTGCCATAACCAGATTTTGAATTTTCTGATGTCATCCATCGATGTGATGGGCTGCTTGGAGAAGAAGTGGATGAAACCGACTTCCGGCCATCCCAGCAGTTCAAAGCCGCTTTCCCTGAAGCCTGCCTCCAGCTCCGGCATAATGCGTTCGCGCACGTAGTCGGATTCGTCAGTGTCTTTGAACAGGAAGGGGACTTCCAGTACACGGGCGGGCGAGTAAATTCGACCGATGCCGTAACCGGTGAACATGCCGCCGTGCAACTGGCCTTTACGAATTTTGCGCAGTACATCGGGTTCATCGCCCATGACGCCGCCGGGGTACATCTTGAACTTGAGCCTGCCTTCGCTTTTTTCCTCGACTTCCCGGACCCAGTCATCGAGCAGATTTGTCCATGAGGTGCCGGTCGGCATCAGCGTGGCGAACTTGAGCACATAGGTCCTGGCGTGCGCCGTCGTACCGAGCGAAAGCAGCAGCAGGAACAATCCCAGGTATCTCAGAACCATTCCTGTTCCTTCTCCAGCAGGGCAGCGGCCTTGCGTTTTGCGATCTGGTTCTGCAGCGCCAGTTCCGGCATCAGGTCATCGGGCGCATTGACAATACCGGTGAGCAGCGCGTGAAAAGCTTCCTGGTCGAATTGCTGGCGGGCAAGGTATTGTGCCTGTAGCAGGTCGGGAATCAGCAGCCTGCCGTCGGTGATCTCCCGGGCTCGATCAAAATGCTTTCTTGATTTGTCAAAGTCGCCCCCGATGGCCGGTGCGCGGCTGCCGTAATACACGCCAAAGAACATGTGTGCGCCGCCGAAATAAAAGGTCTCATCCAGCTCGAGCACGCGCTGCATCAATGCGGTTGCGCGCGAAAGCTGTGCTATGGCCTCTGGATCATCACGATGCATGTCGATCCATTTAGCCCAGCAGCTCGCTGCCCAGAACATCGCGGCGACATCGTTTTTGCGCATTTTACTGACGGCATCGTTGAAGTCCGCAATTGTGCCGTCGGCCAGCTTGCTGGCGCCGTTCAGCTCGAGCGCAGTGATGCCGTGACGCATACCACGCAGGTAAAAATCGGAAGCCCGTTGCGGGTCGCTGTCTTCGTTGAAACCGTAGGCCAGGCCATAAAATGCCTGGGCCGCATAGGTGTGCAGTACCGCATTCTCCGGATCGATCTTGATCATGCCCTGGAGCATGTTGAGGTTGGCCGGTATCGAGTCCTCGGCCAGCTCCAGGTCGGTTTCGTGGTTGAGTGCATCAACGCCGCTTTCTATCAGCGGAACCGAGGAGCGCACCAGCATCTGGTCCATCGAACATGCGGAAAGCAGCAGGCTGGTGATCAGGATCAGGGTGTATCGCATGGCCAGGTACTTGTTTTTTCTATGCATTTAAAATCAGCTGGTATTCTGAAGCTATTTATCTGAATAATCTAGTGGAAAAACCAGTAGCCAACAATGATCGAGGTCAAGATACCCGCGGTATCGGCGATCAGCGCGCAGGCGACGGCATGACGCAAGTGCCTGATCCCGACACTGCCAAAATAGACGGCGAGGACATAAAAAGTCGTTTCGGTACTGCCCTGCATGATTGCCGACACGGTCGCCGGGAACGAATCAACGCCGAAATTGTTCATCGTTTCCAGCATCATTGCGCGCGCACCGCTGCCGCTCAGCGGTTTCATCAATGCGGTCGGCAGTGACTGGATGAAATCGGTATTTGCGCCAATCGAGGAAAGCAGGTATTCGATGGCGACGATCAGGCCGTCGAGTACACCGCTGGTGCGCAGCACACCGATAGCTACCAGCATGCCGACCAGGAACGGAATCAGCCTGACCGCGACGTCGAAGCCTTCTCTGGCGCCATCGATGAATGCATCGTAGACATTGATTTTGCGGCGCCAGCCGGCCAGCAGAAACAGCATGATGATACTGAACAGGATCAGGTTGCCCAGCAGGCTTGAGGTTGATGCCATCTGTTCAGCCGGTTGGGCCAGCAACAGGGTCGCGAGCAAGGCCATCAAAACCGCAAAGCCGAACAGATAGGCGAGGATGACCCGGTCAAAAAGCTGGATGCGCTGAACCCAGGCGACCGCAATCAGGCCTGCCAGCGTGGATGCCGAGGTCGCCATCAGTATAGGAATGAACACCGCGGTCGGATCCGCGGCGCCCTGTTGGGCGCGGTACATGAATATCGTCACTGGCAGCAGGGTCACCGACGAGGTATTCAATACCAGGAACAGTATCTGGGCATTGCTGGCAGTATCACGGTCCGGATTCAGCTGCTGCAGATCCTGCATCGCTTTCAGTCCCATCGGCGTCGCCGCATTGTCCAGCCCGAGCATGTTGGCAGCCACGTTCATGGTAATGCTGCCATGGGATGCATGGCCCCGGGGTACTTCGGGCATCAGGCGTACGAACAGCGGCTCGAGTGCGCGTGCCAGAACATTGATCAGGCCGGATTTCTCAGCGATGCGAAAAAATCCAAGCCACAGGCACAGCACCCCGATTAGTCCGATCGCAACCTCGACACTGAGCGCCGCCATATCGAAGGTCGACTGCATGATTTCGGAGAATATTTCGGCCTG
>CP070838.1:2340816-2353149 GCA_020341835.1 Thiotrichales bacterium
AAACCGCGCCGTACAAACGCCGTCGCAATATCCGCCAGGTGGCCGACCACGATCACGTTGATCGGGTCAGCGTTTTCCTTGCCGTCAGCGCTGGTCGCGCAGCAGGGCAGTTTTTCCAGCCGGGCGCGTAGTCCGCCAATGTCCGGGTAATCGACGGATGCGTCCTTGATCAGTTTGTTGACTGTAGGGAGCGTTCTGGGTTGTGCGGTATGGTCGTCGGGTACGGCAGGAAACAGGGTAAAAGGAAAGAGTTCGCCCTGGCCGAGGATATCGATACTGAGCAAGCGTGTTTGCCGGTGCGGGTTGGTGAAGATGATCCCGGATCGTGATGTGTCGGCTGAGATCGGGTTTTCGAAAGCCAGTGCATGAAAATGTTCGTCTATTTGTGCATTGGTTTCGCGGGCAAAAGATTTATGAAAGGACCAGGCGACCTCCAGAGGAGAGAACAGGTCGGGGTCGGTGCCGCTGCGCATCAGCCAAAGCGCATGACTGGTATTGTTCTCGACCTCGATCCATACCGGCTGCACACCGGTTTCATTGACTTCTACCCCGAACATGCGTCGACTGTCATCAGAGCTGAGCACGGCGGCACTCAGTTTGACACCTCTCATTTCTGCGGTTTCAGCGCGGGCGCGTAAAACCGAATCATCAAATGGCGGTGGTGTTTGCCAGCTTGCACATCCGCTCAGGAAGAGGACGATCACCACAGCCAGGTAACGGCAGAGTACTGGAATATCGCCTGATTTCGAAGCGGAGTCGCTCATTGCTGCTTGTGCCTGTTTGATTGTTCGATGAAGCCGCGTTCGCGACTTTCCCAGGAGAGAAATTCAATATCCGTGAGCGCTGTGGGATGGCTGTCGAACATCAGTACACCTCGATAGCCATCGGTGAAATAAGGGTCCCTGGTCAGGTTGCGGCCGGGTGAGTCCTTGGTTGCGGCGCCGACGCCCTGGACCAGGCCCAGTTTGATCAACGCCTGTGAGTAGGCCATGTCTTCCATTAAGGCAGTACGCGCCTCATCGACGTCAGGGTCGATCTTGTGGGTCGTAAGATAAGGTGAATGGATGGTAAAGCGGCTTCCGATATCACGGCTGATCTGTCCAATCCATACCTGTTTTCCATGGTATTGCATCGGGCTCAGCCACAGACGCAGGTGATTGCGTTGATGGATATTGTCGCGTGCTTTTTGCAGGGCGAAGTCCTGGGGCCTGTCGTACAGATAGAGCGGACTGATGGGGGCATAGGGATAGCGTTCACCGGACATCGCTGATTTGACCATTTTCAGCACCGAGCCGGTCCAGGTTTGCTCTGTTGGGCGCCAGCCGCGCCTGACCAGTGCCGGAAAAGCATCATCCTGTCCGCCGACGATGACCAGGTTGAGCGGGTCGCCGTTACGCGTACCGTCTTTATTGGTGACGCAGCATGGAAGTGCTTCCAGGGCTTCACGAAATGCCTGTTCGTCGGTGTAGTTGACAATCTCTTCCTGTGCGAACAGCTCGCGTATGAAAACCTGGCGTGCATGATAGTCGGCACGAAAGCCCGGTATTATTGCGAATACCGACAATGACTTGTGCCGGCCACTGGCGACCAGGTCCACGTGAACCATTTTTGCGCCCTCATCCAGATTAACCAGTACAAATCCGGAGACGGTTTTGCCTGGTGGGACCGGATTGCGAAATGCCAGCGTTTCAAAGTGTCGTTCCAGGGTTTGCATCTCCTCGCCCTTGTATTCGGAAGCGAACGCTTCTACCGCTTCGGAAGCTGGAAAGAAGTTCGGGTCTACGCCTGGAAAAAGCAGCCAGTACGCAAGATCATCACCGTTTTCGACTTCTATCCAGACGGGCTGGATACCCCGCTTTGCCAGCGCAACGCCGTAGACTTCGAGGCTTTCATCGGCCGACAAAGCGCTGGCCGAAACAGCGACGGCACCGTCGCTACGTGATTCAGCCCTGCTTTTATAGCCCAGCTTTTCTTTTTCGCTCGGCGGTGCTTTCGAAGCACAACCGGCTAATACGATAGCCAGAACGGCGCTTGCGAGAATTCTGTTGATGGTGCCTGCCACAATCATGTCTGTGATCTCAGGGTAATGAGTGCATCCCTATACCTGATATTTGAAGATAGCAGGCGAAAAATGATGAGGCTAATGGTAACAAAGCTCAATAATCGAGTGAAGCGAGCCTGGCTGAACGTGGTGCTTTGCTTTGGATGGTTATAATGCGGGTGAACATGCGCTTGAAATGTTCATGCCATGCCCTGTCGGTTTCGTCATCAATGTTGCATGGTATCGCTGGCCAGCCTGAAGAATTAATGATGCATGCATCATGTTCAGATATTGAGCAGCGTTGACTGAAGCGTAACTGGCGTTGATCAGAGATCGGGCCTGCTGAGCCTGCCCAGTACTACCGATTCGCTGGCACCCGTGACTGAGGGCAGGTTGCCCGGTTTGCCTTCAAGATGGCGCATCGCCAGCCAGGCGAAAGCCATGGCTTCAACCCAGTCGGGATGGACACCGTGATGTTGGGTGGACTCGACCGGTATTTCGCCGAGCAGTGACTGTAACCTTTGCAGACACCAGGCATTGTGTACGCCGCCACCGCAGATCAGTACCCGGTCAATTTTCAATTCAGATGCAAGGATGGCGTCGGTAATCGTAGTCGCAGTAAGCTCACATAATGTGGCCTGTACATCCTCGACCGGCAGGGCATCAACATCATGCTGTTTCAGCCAGTCCAGGTTGAAGTGTTCGAAGCCGGTACTTTTTGGTGGTGGTTCATGGAAGTATGCATCGGCTTTAAGCCGGGCCAGCAGTTCATTATTGATCCGGCCGGAACGCGCCCATTCACCGTTGCTGTCGTAGGCTGTCGACCTCTGATGCTGAATCCAGAAATCCATCAGGTTGTTGCCGGGACCCGAGTCGTACCCGCTGACTGCAATGGAGGCATCGGCGGGTAGCAGGGTGATATTGGTAACGCCTCCGATATTGACCACGCAGCGGTTCTCACTGCTGCGCAGTACCACGTTGTGAAACGCCGGGGCCAGGGGTGCGCCTTCACCACCTGCTGCGATATCAGCGCTGCGAAAATCGCTCACTGTTCGAATGCGGGTCAGGTCGGCGATACGCTGCCCGTTGCCCAGTTGCAGTGAAAAGGGCGTGTCGGCGTGCGGCCGATGACGGATCGTCTGGCCATGGCTGCCGATGGCGATGACTTCGTCGACGGCAGTCCCGGCTATTGTGAGCAACTCGAGCGCTGCCTCGGCAAACTGCTGCGCAATCGTGTTGTCGAGATCCTTCAGTGCGAATACAGCCTCGTCATCCAGTTGCCTGGCATCGTGTAATTGCTGTTTGAGGGTGTCGGGCCAGGGCTTGCTATGGGTGGCGACGAGATGGGGTTTATGTGTGAAGCAGTCAATCAGTGCCGCATCGATGCCATCCATGCTGGTGCCCGACATCAGGCCCACATAGAGTGCTGTCATTCAGACTCGGCTAAAGCAACCTGGGTATCACGAGTAAGCAGATCAAGCTGGGCGAATACAGGGGCCGTAGTCAGCTCGAAATCGGCCATGTAGCGTTTAGGTACAGGCTGCGAGCTCGGCAGGCGAACGGTCTGTGGATTACGGTGTACGCCATTGACGCGGAATTCGTAATGCAGGTGCGGTCCGGTGGCCAGTCCTGAGCTGCCGACATAGGCGATGGTTTGCCCCTGCTTGACTCTCTTGCCGACGCGGATCTTCTTGTTGTAGCTGTTCAGGTGAGCATAAACCGTGGTGTAGCGGCTACCATGCTGGATCATCACAACACGGCCATAACCGCCTTTCTTGCCTTTGAAGGTAACCTTGCCGTCACCCGCGGCACGGATCGGTGTACCGCGCTTGGCCGCGTAGTCCACGCCCTTGTGGGAACGCCATTTTTTCAGTACCGGGTGATAACGTTTGTTGGTAAAGCGCGAGCTGATACGCGTGAAGTTAACCGGTGTGCGCAGGAATTCCTTACGTAAGCTCTTGCCCTCGGGCGAATAATATTCTGTGCGGTTGGTTTCAGGGTTGGTGTATCGGACGGCGCGATAGACTTCACCATCATTGACAAACTCGGCGGCAAGGATTTCCCCGTCCTTGATTTTCTCACCGTTGCGGAAAACTTCTTCGTAGAGCAGCTTGAAGCCGTCGCCCTTGCGGATATCCAGTGCGAAATCGATGTCCCAGCCGAAGATGCCGGCCAGTTCCATAATGATGCTTTCCGAGATGCCGGCCTCGTTGGCTGCAAGGAAAAGTGATGAATCGATTTCGCCTTCTGCGTGAGCGACGCGTGTTTCTATAGTGTGCTTGTACTCTTTGGCAACCAGTTCACCGTATTCACGCTCGACCATCAGGTAGGTTTCCGGATCGATTTCGTAACGCAGCGCCTGCAGCTGGCCGTTGTCATCGGTGAGCACGCGGAAAATGTCGTCTGGAAAAATCTTCGTCAGTTTTTTTGCGGCATCGCCGGATTTCATGACTTCATCGAGTTGTTGCGAACTGAAGCCGGCGCGTTTGAACAGCCGTGCAAGGCTGTCACCTGATTTGACTTTCAGCTCCTGCCACTGCTTCACGGACTCCTGATTTAACTCGTCAATAATCTTCTGTTTTGCCTGAAGTTCGGGCAGCGTCAGTTCGAAACTGAGGCGGACGATTTCATCCTTTGAGGGTTTGACTTCCTTGAAGGAAGGCAGGCTATCGGCGGTTTGACTGTTTGATGATGTTTTTGCGAGAACCACACCAAGCACGACGCTCGCCACGGCAAATACGGCCCAGCGTAAATAGGGGTGACGTTCACGCTTTTCCTGGAAGCGAAAATCTTGATTAATCAATGCCATAGCGAGATGTTTATCTGTTTTTTATGATTAGAATGTAGTCAGAAATCGGTTCCGGGTCAATCAATTCCGGCGATATTCAGATTATTTCAGCGAGCCCTCGTTCCCGCCCGAATTCAGCGCCTTGTGATTATCCCGATCGGAATGTATCTTATACGGCTTTTGCAGCGGGAACCAGTGATGACGGCTATAAATGAGCAACTAAATATTATCCGCCGCGGCGCCGACGAAATACTCGTTGAAGAAGAGCTCGTCGAGAAGCTGAAGCTGGGCCGGCCACTGAGAATCAAGGCGGGATTTGACCCGACCGCGCCCGACCTGCATATCGGTCACACGGTATTGATCAACAAGCTCAAACAGTTCCAGGACCTGGGGCATGAGGTGTTGTTCTTGATCGGTGACTTTACCGGTATGATCGGTGACCCGACCGGTAAAAGTGCTACCCGGCCTCCGCTGACGCAGGCCGAAGTGCACGAAAACGCCAAGACCTATCAGCAGCAGATCTTCAAAATACTGGATCGCAAAAAAACCAAGGTCGTTTTCAACTCGGAATGGATGGGCAGTAAAAACAGTGCTGACATGATCAAGCTGGCGGCCAGTTCAACGGTTGCACGCATGCTCGAACGGGATGATTTCAGCAAGCGCTACAGCAGCGGCCAGGCCATTGCGATCCATGAATTTCTTTATCCGTTGATACAGGGGTATGACTCGGTCGAGCTTGAGGCCGATGTCGAACTGGGTGGTACCGATCAGAAATTTAATCTGTTAATGGGGCGCCAGTTGCAGGAACAGCACGGACAGAAGCCCCAGGTGGTACTGACCATGCCGATACTCGAAGGGCTGGACGGTGTGCAGAAAATGTCGAAGTCACTGAATAACTACATCGGTATTGCAGACGAGCCAAAAGACATGTTTGGCAAAATAATGTCGGTCTCCGATGAGTTGATGTGGCGTTATTTCGAGCTGCTAAGCTTCCGGCCGATGAGCGAGATCGAAGCATTTATACAGGATGTTGAAAACGGGAAAAACCCGCGCGATATCAAGTTCCTGCTGGCGGAGGAAATCATTGCACGCTTTCATACGGCGGAAGCGGCGACCGAGGCTCGGGAAGGGTTTATCGCGCAGTTTGCCAAAGGGGCGATTCCCGATGATATACCGATGCACCAGTTTGAGACCGGGAGTGATGGCTATGCTATCGCCAACCTGCTGAAAGATGCAGGTCTCTGCAGCAGTACCTCGGAAGCCATGCGCATGATTCAGCAAGGTGCGGTAAAGATCGACGGTGAAAAGGTGACCGACAAGTCGCTCAGGCTTGGCGCCGGAACCGAAGCGGTTTACCAGGTTGGTAAAAGAAAATTCGCCAGGGTGACCCTGAAAGGGTAATTCGGGAATACTCTGTGGTCTAGCGGTGAGATGATCGGATCATCTATTAAAACCCGTATTTGTTAATTCAGCGGCTTTTCCTGCAAGACCTTCATGTCCGCTGTTGATGAGTCAATCTGCCTCGCCTGAATACCTTTGTATTTATCCGGCAGACTGATATCTGATGTCAGGCATCCGTGCAGGATGTGCTGGCTGTTGCTGTCAATGTTGCAATTGATGTTCATACCCTGGTCAACGGCAAGCAGTATGTGGTTATGCCTGCTGACGAGTTTGACAGCGCGGTGCGATGCAACAAGCTTCTGTCTTGCGTCGGAAGCCGTGCATGCGATGTGATACTCGAGCTTAATCGTAGCTGCAATTATTTGCGTTGCAAACTCGGGCTGCCCTGCTGGGCTTTATCCAGTTACATCAAACACCGTGTTAATCACGCGGTCACCTACATAAACCGTTTCGAGGATGTCGGCGAGCGTCCGTCCATAGCGTCGCAGACTGTGTTGATTACCGACGCATTGCCTGACGACAACACCATGGCTGGAAGTACATCGCGTTCGGGCCGGATGGCTCCATCCTGGTATCCGATGATCAGGCTGACGCAATTTATCGCGTTAATTACAGATAATTTGCTGCGGCAATCCATGATAAACAGGGTTTATACCCTGCGGGAGAGCGATTAACTTAGCTTATTCAATGACTTGAGGGTGGCCCCCTGGCCGGAAGAACGGCCCGCTGCCGGCGATTGACAATGCCTGGCAACGAACGGATGATAGTAGTATCACGTGCTTCGATCGGCCTGTATTCAGGCCCTGCAGGTTGTTTGGAATATGATCCCTACCACGGCTATCCGTACATTTTTAATGCTCAGCCTGCTGATTTCACCGCAGGTTTACGCGGACATTACCGACATTCTGGTATACAAGGGCGAGTTGCGATTTGTCATGCCTGTCGACGAGGCTCGCGATTCCATGCTGATCCAGTACCGGTCGAAATCAAGGAAAGTGCTGCGTATAGCGATACAAGGGTTGACGGTCACCAATATGGACACCTACAGGTACTTCAGGCTTCCCGACCGCTCGGTGAAGATGATGAACGATGTCGACGGAGACGGTTACTGGACCACGGATATTCTTTACAACAGTCTGAATCTGGCCAATGAAAGTCACCGTGTAGAAGGCCATCTCATCCAGTATCTGGCCGGATCCCAGCGAACCAGGCGTTTCAGCGTTTACCTGCGGCCTGAAACCGTCTGGGAGCCTTCGCATTCATCGATTGACTGGGGGCTGGATGATTAGCTTCCGTTATTGCTGATGCCGGCAGCAGCAATTCAGGCATTCTGCTTGTCAATTTTTGCCCAGGTGTCACGCAAGGTAACGGTGCGGTTGAAGACGTGTTCGCCCGGTTTGGAATACTTATCCAGGACAAAATACCCGGTACGTTCGAACTGGTAATGTTTTTCCGTGGTCGACTCCTGCAGCGATGGTTCCAGTTTGCACTGCGTCAGCGTCTGCAGTGATTCGGGATTCAGGTGTTCGATAAAATTCTCTGCGCCAGCCGGGTTCGGGTGGGTGAACAAACGATCATACAGATTGACTGTTGCATCGATAGCATGATCCGCGGACACCCAGTGGATTGTGCCTTTAACCTTGCGTCCGTCCGGTGAGTCGCCGCCCTTTGTTGCAGGGTCATAAGTGCAGATAAGCTCAACAACTTCGCCGTTTTCGTTTTTGATGACCTGTTTGCAGGTAATGTAATAGGCATAACGCAAGCGTACTTCACGACCGACGGATAGCCGAAAGAATTTCTTCGGTGCATCTTCCATGAAATCATCACGCTCGATATAGATTACCTTCGAGAATGGAACCGTTCGGGTACCCATGTCAGGCTGTTGCGGGTGGTTCTGTGCAAGCATTTCTTCAACCTGATCATCCGGGTAGTTCTCAATGGTGACTTTCAGTGGTCTGAGTACAGCCATTACGCGCAATGCGTGCTCGTTCAGATCTTCGCGCGCAGAATTTTCCAGAACGGCCATTTCGATGAAGCTGTCTTTCTTGGTGACGCCGATGCGATCGCAGAAATCGCGGATCGAAGCCGGGGTAAAGCCGCGGCGGCGCATGCCCGATATGGTTGGCATGCGTGGATCGTCCCAGCCATCAACATGGTGTTCATGCACCAGCTGGTGGAGTTTGCGCTTGCTGGTTACGGTGTATTTCAGTTGCAGGCGCGCGAACTCGATCTGCTGTGGATGGCAGGGTGCGCCGGCTTCTTCGATCACCCAGTCGTACAGCGGTCGGTGATCTTCGAATTCAAGGGTGCAGATTGAATGTGTGATGCCTTCAATGGCGTCTGACAGGCAGTGGGTGAAATCGTACATCGGGTAGATCACCCAGTCATCGCCGGTGCGATGGTGGTGGGTGCGCTTGATACGATAGAGCACCGGATCACGCATATTGATGTTGGGTGAAGCCATGTCGATCCGGGCGCGCAGCACATGGGCGCCGTCGGGGAACTCGCCCTCTTTCATGCGCTGGAACATGCCCAGGTTTTCCTCGATGTCCCGGTTGCGGAAAGGGCTCTCTTTGCCCGGCTCTGTCAGGGTGCCGCGGGTGCTGCGAATGTCCTCGGCGCTTTGCGAATCGACATAGGCCTTGCCTGCCAGTATCAGCTTGACAGCATACATGTACAGGTGGTCGAAATAATCCGAGGCGTGACGCTCTTCATTCCATTCAAAACCAAGCCATCTGACATCTTCCATGATGGCGTGCATGTACTCTTCTTCTTCCTTGTCCGGATTGGTATCGTCAAATCGCAGGTTGCATTTTCCCTGATAATCCCTTGCGATACCGAAATTCAGGCAGATGGATTTGGCATGCCCGACGTGAAGGTAGCCGTTGGGTTCGGGAGGGAATCGCGTATAGACCGAAGTATGTTTTGCCGAAGCCAGGTCCGCATCGATGATGTTGCGGATGAAGTTGGTCTGAACGTTATCAGTTTCGTCCATTGCTGTGTTGTCTGCAGATTTCATAGGGTGCGGTATTTTACAACATCAGGCCGCTTGCTCGGCATGAATATAGGTTTTTTCACGGTAGAACCTCACCACCAGCAGGAACAGTATCGACGTGGCGAGCATCACCATGGTGAAAAACCAGTAATAATCCGCGCCTTCAAGTTTGCTGCTGCCGTCGGGATTCTGGATGAAAAAATTGACTGCGCTGGTAAACAGGTTACCGGCGGCGATCGACATCATGAAAAACGCCATGATGAAGGATTTCATCCTGGCGGGCGCCTGGGTATAGGAGAATTCGAGGCAGGTGATCGAAACCATGACTTCGGCCGATGTCAGTATCACATACGCGAACAGTTGCCAGCTGATATGGGGGGTGCCGCCATGATCGATTATCTGTTGTGCCATTGCTGCAATCACAAAGGCGATGACGGTAACGAACATGCCGATGGCGATCTTGCGCAGTGGGGTAAGGGTAAACAGCCTGTTCAGGCGGGGGTAGACCACGTAGGAAAAAAACGGGATCAGTAGCATGACCAGCAGTGGATTGGCGGCCTGGATCTGTGCCGGCAGCAGTTCCACCCCCAGGATGTTCCTGTCCATCTGCTGTGCCTGTAATACCCAGGCTGAACCGGTCTGGTCGAACAGAGCCCAGAACATTGCGACGAAGGTGTAGAGGATACCGAGTTTGGCGATCGCGCTGAAACCTTCCATGCTGAAGGTTTGACGAATGAAATGCATGCCCCCGGGACGGATGTGCACAAATTTGTAACGGCCGGCCCAGAAAGTCAGTGTCGCGAGCAGCATGAGAACGCCGGGTACGCCAAAGGCGAGCGCTGCGCCGTAAGTTTTCAGCAGCCACGGAGTGAGCAGTGAAGATACAAACGCACCCAGGTTGATCGAGAAATAAAACCAGCCGAATACACGAGGCAACAGGTGGCTGTTGGATGCCCCGAACTGGTCGCCGACATGGGCGGATACGCAGGGCTTGATGCCGCCGGCGCCGATAGCGATCAATCCGAGTCCTACAGCCAGCCCGAGACGGGTATCATCCAGTGCCAGTGCAAAATGACCCAGGGTATATACGATCGACAACAGAATGATGGTGCGGTACTTGCCCAGTATGCCATCGGAGACCAGCGCGCCCAGTATCGGTGTGATATAGACTGCCGAGACAAACAGGTGATACCAGCCCTTGGCTTCGTCTGCGGTCATCAAATCAGCATCGCCGGCAGCATTCACCAGATACTGGGTCATGAATACCACCAGTATCGTACGCATACCGTAAAAACTGAAACGTTCAGCCGCTTCGTTGCCAATGATATACGGGATTCCGCGCGGCATTGCCGTGCTGGCCAGCGGTGCGTGCAGGTACCGGGTCATGATTCAGCTGTTTCCGTTTTTGCCTGTTAGTGCGGCTTCAATTGCGCTGTTTGCCCACAGCTGCATGGTATTCTCATCGTCGAGTGCTTCTGCCGGGGCTTCGCTGTAAGACATATGCAGCGTTTTACCTTTGCGCTGGTATGAAAATGGCCGCAGCCCGCGTTTTTCAAAGTCGGACAGATTCACTGCGCCGGTTTTCAGATAAAGGATATCGTTGGCAACCAGTGCGAACATCAGGTCATTAATATAGATTCCGTAACCGCCAAACATGGCTTTCGCAGAAACCGGTCCCAGTGGTTGCATCAGTTCGAGTATATGCTCGACAAACTCATCGTGGTTTTTCATGATAGCCTGCATATTGCACGAAGGCAGGTCCGCGTATCTTACACCGATGGCTGTGGTATAACCGTCCTGATCAGATATGGATGAAATAAACGGTAAAAAAATCGATCTACAGCTAATCGGGAACAATGTTCTGGCGGGCGGGTTTCATCTGTTGGACTCGATTGATTCGACCAGTAACTGGGCGCTGAAGCAGATCAGCGAGGGCAGGGCATTGCCTTTTGCCTGTGTCGCCGAGCATCAGAGTCAGGGCCGTGGACGCAGGGGCAGGCACTGGGTGTCGCCAGCCGGCGCGAACATCTATATGAGTCTTGCGTGGCATTTCGAACTTCAGGCTGAGGAACTGGGTATGTTTTCCCTTGCCCAGGGTGTTGCGGTAATCCGGGCGCTCGAAAAAATCGGCATCAACAACGCCTGGCTGAAATGGCCAAACGATGTACTGATTGAAGATAAAAAAATTGCCGGTGTGCTTGTCGAGACAAGCGGTATAACTGCAGCCGGCTGTAATGTTGTTGCAGGGGTAGGGCTGAATTACCGCATGCCTGAAACTATCTTGCACGAGGCGGACAGGTACTGGACTGATGTTGCGCATTCGCTGGATTATGCGCTTCCCGGAAGAAGCGAGCTGACTGCAATACTGCTCAATGAGCTGGTTCAGATGTGCCGGCATTACCAGATGAGGGAGCACACTGTAATACGGGATATTGAACAGCGGCTCGGTTCGCTCAGGGGCAGGACGGTAGATTTGCATCTTGAAGACGGGCGTCAGTTTGAAGGTACTGTACTGGGTATCAATTCCCGGGGCGAGCTAAGGGTAGAGGTAAACGGCAATGAAATGGTTTTCAACAGTGCGGACGTCAGCTTGAGAAAGCAGGAGAGTCGAATACGGAAAGGTGATGCATGCTGACGATCGATATCGGTAATACCCGCGTCAAATGGGCGCTGTGGGAGCGCGGTCGTATTACCCGGTCGGGTTCTACCCATTTGTCAAAGCAGGAGCCTGCGACTGCATTCGAAACGTGGAATACGTTGCCGCGTCAGGATCACGTAATTGCTGCCTGCGTTGCAGGAGAGCGGGTCGAGCGTGCGCTGGATGAATGGACGCGGTCGCACTGGTCGGTTCAAACTGAATTTTTACGAAGTACTGCGCAACTGAACGGCGTTCGCAATGCCTATCCTGATCCTGCGCAGTATGGCGTCGATCGATGGGCGGCGCTGCTGGGTGCGCACGCGCTCTATGACGTACCCGTCTGCATCATCGATACGGGCACGGCAATCACGGTTGACCTGCTGGATGCTGAGGGTATTCACCGGGGTGGACGCATACTCCCGGGTCTGCAGATGATGCGTGAAGCCCTGGTCAGGTGTACCGACGGAATC
>CP070838.1:2353249-2365263 GCA_020341835.1 Thiotrichales bacterium
TTCACCCCGCATAGTGGAATGCGTGGCGGAACAAGGGGCGCTACTTTTTTATTGGACAAAGGGTAGCGATTCCTTTTTACCAGGCACGGCGGGGGCTGTTTTTATCTGTATCGCCAGGTCAGCATCAGCGCCAGCGGCTAGCTCCGACACTGACGTGGCCGTGGTTGCCAACCGGAACACCGACGCTAACGCCGACACCTACGCTGGTGTTACAGCCACCGAGCATCAAACCGGTCAATAAAAGCAACGCGATCCAGACCTTACCCATCGATTTGAGTTGCATGATTTCAGCCCTCAAGGTTTCCAGTTTCGCAGTACCAGCAGCGCGCCGGTCGGATCGGTAACCACTGCCATCGTCCCTTCGCGAACCTCTGGCGATACGGGGACCAGGATCTGCCCGCCGAGCGCTTCGGCACGGGCTGCCGAGGCGGCCGCGTCCTTGACGCCAAAGTACGTCAGCCAGATCGGCGTCCAGTCCGGTATCGGGTTGCCTAGCAGCCCGACCCTGTCGATGCCGTTGTGGCTGAGCAGAGTATATTCGCCACCGCGCCGCTCGATCGTTCGGGCTTCGAAGCCAACGACGCGACGATAGAATTCCGTGGCGGCCGAAACATCGTTGGTCAGGAGTTCGGTCCAGATGGCCCGGCCGGGAGCGGCTGCCGTCGTGCTGTCGTCCGGGTCGCCGATATCACTGCGCGCGAGGCCAATGACGGCACCCTCGCGATCCACGATCGCCGCAACGCGTCCGAGCGGCACGTTTCTGGCCGTCGCTGCGACCTTGCCGCCAGCGGACTCAGTGGTCTCCACAGCCCGGTCCACATCGTCAACCGACAGGTACGGCAACCAGCGCGACAGTGTCGAGCCGTCAGCGGGCGGGTCGACCGCGACGATTCCGGCAACCCAGACATTACCGGAGCGGGCAACCGAATAGGCATGCCCACCGCCACGGTCCGCTTTCTCAAAAGACCAGCCGAACAAGCCCTCGTAAAAGCGTTCGGCAGCCGCGGGATCCTCGGTGACCAGATCGTGCCAGATGGCCTTGCCGATCAGCGGCTCGTCGGAAAACGACATGCCGGAAAGGTCAGGACCGGTCGTTGTGGTACAGGAGAGCAGCAATCCACTCAACAGTAGCGTCAAGAGATATCGATGCAGCTTCATCTGTGTTCTCCTTTTTCCCTCACCATCGTCACGCCTGCCTCGTCAAACAACGTTTGTTTAGTCTAGCGCCCATCGGCAGCCTGACGCAAAGGTTGAGTGATCACGTAAGCATGGCTCCAACGATTATTTGTGTACGGCTTACTCAGTCTCAACCTGCTGCAGACGCCAGAGGTTATCGCCGATCTGCTTCAGGTTCGTGCGCTTTGCAGCCGGTTTGTTCTGGTTGATCAGCTGGTCAAGATCTTCCGTCACGATGCTCTGGTATAAATGGTAGACATGCCCGGATGGTACGCGAATCGGTATATCGGAAAGATCGATGATTTCAATATCTTTCAGGCTTTCGAGATGCTTTCCGGCTTCGCCCAATCGCGGGTGACCATGCACCTGCCGCGACAGCGCCAAAGGGCTGTCATTGCCCGACACGTACACCGTAATATTGCGGGCCAGCGGCCGTATCATCGGCAGGTACTGCTCGAATATACCGACATCGATGTCCGGCGCAATCAGCACCACCTGGTTGAACAGCGCCCCTTGCTGCTGGTGCGATTGAGCCATCAGCACCAGCGCGAGCATGACGCCGCGCGTACCCAGACTGTGAGCAACGATGTTGGAGTTGCCCGCACCAAAGCGGCCGACCATCTCGGTCAGCACACCACGCAACGGGGCGACACTCCAGTACAGGTCAGCCTCGTCCTGGGTGTAATCCAGCATAGAGCCAGCCGAGGGCCAGCTAAACAGTGCGAAGCGGCCTTCCAGGCCAAGCGATTCCTTCAGTATCAATGCCCTGCGGCAACCTCGCTCAAAGCTGATATAGAAGCCATGCAGGTAAAGTACCGCTGTCTGTCCGTTGGATGCGCTCTCCATACGTTGCCAGAGATCCTCAACAGATAACTCCCTGACTGCATCCAGCTTGACGATTTCATCCGGTATATAGAACGGTGCTATATCCGCGATGTTTTTCAATGTATCGATTTGCGTGCGTGAATGCTCGCAGTAGCCTGCCCGCAGGGTATCGCGTTCGCCACCGAAATATTCCGAGGCTTTGTCGCTGCCGGTTTTGTTCCTCAGTGTCAGGAACGGAACGGTACGCAACAGTCCGTTCCTTGATCCCGTTCCCGCGCTTGCCGATTGGCTTGCTGCCTGTGTCGTCTCACTATTGGCGTTTGGTGTACACGCCATTATGGTGGCAACCGATAGAGAGATGGAAATAAACCCTATAAGATTTCTGGTTGTACGCATAACGCTTTAATGATTAATTAATACAAACCCTGATGATTCAGTTGCACATCGTCAGATAATCACAGTATCACAACAAAGCGCAGGAAAGCCGAACAAATTTTATTGCGTTTTCGTATTCACTGCTTTGTACTTGCGCTCATCATTGCGCATGTCGCAACCTGCAACAGGGGATAATGACATAGTGATCTGCGGGTTGTTACTTTATTCGAGCTTACCCGGGGAGGGCATTCGATGGAAGCAGCATTGAGCCAACGCGTTCATGAACTCGTCGAGAATGGATGGGAACCTCAAACCACAACGGAAACCACGGCGTCCCTAACCGGCCGCCGCCCGTTTGCATGGTGGCTGTTTTTGATCCTGATCTTCCTGTTTCCGCTGTTTGGCGGAATTCTGTACCTGATTTTCTGGCTTGCAACGTCGCGGGCAACGGTATTTCTTCACATTGAGAACAACGAGGTCGTCACCGCCGGTGACATCTGGCTGATCAAATTGCAGGAAGCCCAGCGGGACGCCTATGTCGAGAAACAACGGGAGATCAAGGAACGCGGCTTTCTGCCGGTGATGTGGCCGCAGTTGGCCGTGTCGCTGTTACTGATCGCTGCATGGATCTACCTGCTGAAGCAGTACAACTGAGATTTATCGGACTGACAGAAAACTCTTTCTACGAAGCGATCAGCAAATGCCATTAACAGATCGCAAATCTAATTCATCCTTGACGAGGAATAAACCCAGGACATGACTATGAAAAAGCTGATCAAGCTCACACTGATAACCGGATTACTGACACCACTGCCAGCCCTGGCTGCAGGCGGCCCTGCGGCGCCGGCAGCACCCGCTGTTTCCTCAGACAAGCATTTTCACCCCAAGGGCAAGATGCCTTCGGAGCATACCCTCAAGGTGCTCGAAGCCGCACGCAAGGAACTGCCGTTTTCCGACACGCGCGACTTCGAGGAAGAGAAAAAGGGCTTCATCGCTGCGCCGGATTTCTGGCAGATCAAGAACAAGGACGGCGTCGTTGTCTGGGACATGGAACGTTACAAGTTCTTTCTCGAGGGCAAGGACTTCCCCAGTATTCACCCGTCGCTGCAACGCCAGTCAACCCTGAATATGAACTACGGGCTCTACAAGGTGATGGAAGGCGTCTACCAGGTGCGCGGTTTCGACCTGGCCAACATCTCTTTCATCAAGGGCGACAGCGGCTGGATCATCTTCGATCCACTCACCGCCGAAGAGACCGCCCGGGCCGCGCTCGAACTCGTCAATGAAAAGCTGGGCAAGTTTCCGGTCAAGGCCGTGGTCTACTCGCATTCCCACGGTGACCACTGGGGTGGTGTGCGCGGCGTCATCGACGAGGCCGACGTACGCGCCGGCAAGGTCCAGGTGATCGCGCCGCGCGACTTCATGCTGCACACCATTTCCGAGAACGTCTACGCCGGTAACGCGATGAACCGGCGCCTGTTCTACCAGTACGGCATCCTGCTCCCCGCAAGCCCGTTCGGCCATGCCGGCCAGGGTCTGGCGCAGAACGTCGCCAGCGGCAACGTAACGCTGATTGCGCCCACCCACGTGGTAGAGAAGGATATCGAGGAACTGACCGTGGACGGCATCAAGATGATCTTCCAGAACACACCGGGCACCGAGGCACCGTCAGAGATGAACACGTATTTCCCGGACAAGAAACTGCTATGGATGGCCGAGAATGTCACCAGCACCTTCCACAATATCTACACCTTGCGCGGCGCCCCGGTGCGCGACGCACTGCGCTGGTCGAAGTACATCAACGAAGCCCTCCACCTTTTCGGCAAAGAGGCTGAAGTGATGTTTGCCTCGCACCACTGGCCGCGCTGGGGCAATGAACGTATCCAGGAAGTGTTGCGCGGGCAACGCGACCTCTATGCCAACATCAACAACCAGTCGCTGCATTTGGCCAACCAGGGCGTGACCATCAACCAGATCCACAATGTCTACAAGACACCAAAGGGCATCTCCGACAACTGGTTCAACCGCGGCTACCACGGCTCACCACAACATAACAGCCGCGGCGTGGTCAACCGTTTCCTCGGTTTCTGGGACGCCAACCCGGCCACGCTGATCCCGCTGTCACCGACCGACTCCGCACCACTGTACGTCGAGATGATGGGCGGTTCGAAAAAGATCATGGCGAAGGCAAAGCAACTGCACGACAAGGGTGAATATATGCAGGCACAGGAAATCCTCAACAAGCTGGTGCTGGCCGAGCCGCAGAACCAGGCCGCCAGGGACCTGCTGGCCGATGTCTACGAGCAGATCGGCTACCAGCAGGAAAACCCGGGGCTGCGCAACAGTTATCTGGCGGGCGCCTTCGAACTGCGCTCGGGTATTCCGGAAGGTGAGATCGTCGACTCGAGCGGACCCGATGTGGTCCGTGCGATGAGCACCGAGCTGTTCCTGGATTTCCTTGGCATCCGGATGGATCCTGACAAGGCTGCCGATATGGCGTTCACCATCAACCTGGTCACACCGGACAACGGCGAGAAGTTCATCATCGAGCTTTCCAACGCAACCCTGACCAACATCGAAGGTTTCCAGGCAGAGGATGCCGACCTGACCGTCACCATTAACCGCACCGACCTGGAGCCGGTGATGATGGGCGTAAAGACGCTGGAGTCGCAGATCGCGGACGGCACCGCGAAGGTCAAGGGTGATACCAGCGTCATTGGCAAGCTGGCCTCGACACTCGTGGTATTCGATCCACGCTTCGAGATCCTGCCGGGTACCGCGGCCAAACCGACCGGGGAAGACCTGACCGACTACGAGGTAGGTCCGGTTAATGTAAGCGGCGAATGAGGCCGCTCACAATAATGCCGAGCGTTGCGTTAACAGCACCCCGGGTAAAGGTGTGAAGACAGCTAGATTATTAACAGCAACAGCATCGATCGTGGTGGCTGCGGTCGCCGCGGTCGTATTGGGCTACTCACACCCGGCTCATACCTGCGGGCTCGAACCCAGTATCAATGGCGGCTTCACGATCAGCCACCCGGGCTCGCTTGAGGTTGCCGTCGCCGTCGCCAGCGCGCGCGACAGTGGCCTGTTACCGGCAGCCAGCAGCGAAGCCATCACCAACGAAGTCCGCCTGCAACACATGCTGGCGGACCTCCGGCGTTTGCAGGCCCGCTTGAACAAGGCGCGAGATCAAATACCAGGCGACAGCACCGCACCCTTTTCCCTGGTGCTCGTCGGACCCGGCCTGTGGTCACATTTTCATATGACAACTGGCGGTGTGCTGGCCAACTACCACACCGACGGGCCGCTTGCCGGCAATGCTGTTGTACTCACGCACGCGAGCGCGTTGCGCGCGATGCTGGCCGGAAGCCTGAGTATCAAACAAGCCACTGAGCTCGGTTTGATTGCCTATTCCGGGTTCGACTCTGCTCCAGTACAGCGAACACTCGAAATCAGTCTATAGATAGCGGGACGCTACTCCTGCCCTAGCGGGGAAATACCAAGACCTATACTTAATCGGTGACGCAGGCACAGCCCTGCACTGCTGCGGGAGCGTTGCCTGTACGTCGGAATAATCCGCTCGTGACCTTTGAGTGTGCCCAGCCTGATCGAGCGCAGACCGAATCACACGGTAGCTTGATACCACCGGGATAGATGCGGTGAAATCGGGTAATATGAACGCCTCGCGTTTCTCAACAAGTTTTCAACAATGAGCAAGTTCAAGCCTCGTACCAAATACATCATCATTATTGTGCTGTTGCTGCTAGTGATCGCCGGGATGTGGTTCTATCAGGCGTTATACGGTTCTACAGCCGAAGCTCTTCGACGCGCTGAATCTTTTATATTTACCCGGACAACGGTATCAAAGCTCGGCGAACAGGGTGCCACGCGTTATTTTTTCGTCACCAATCGACAAAAGATTAATGACAATGAAGTACTGGAAAAGCGCTTTGGCAATGAACGTGGGACCGAACTGAACTTCGGCCTTTTCGATACCAGGGTCGAGCCCAGTGTTGGCCTCGGCATGTTCATCAACCCGAGCGAATGGTTCCAGACCGAGGAAATCGTGATCAAGAACATGGAAGTGTTACAGCAGGAAGCGTTTGTCAAACAATTGCGTGAGCTGGTCAACGCCTCACCACGACGCTCCCTGTTGATCGTGATTCACGGCTTCAGGGAAAGATTTCCGTCTGCACTTCGCAAGACCTCTTTTGTAGGACACATACTCGACATCAATTCACCGGTGATGGTGTTCGACTGGCCCGGCGACCAGGGCTCGTCGCTGCGCGGCTATCGCGGCGCACGCAATGTCGCCGCAGAGTCCGGTGCCGAACTGGCAAAAACGCTGGAACTGATCGTGCGCGACATCAATCCGGACAAACTCTGGTTGATCGCAAACAGCATGGGTGGCGAGGTGGTTGCGCATGCGTTCAGCCTGCTGTACCAGAATCCCGAGTTTGCCGATGCCGGTATCGAATTTGAAGACGTGGTGCTGACCGCGCCCGATGTCAGCCATGCGGAGTTCGACAACCAGTTCAAGCGCGAAATAACCAGCCTGACAAAGAACCTCACGGTATATGTTTCATCGAACGACCGCGCCCTGGTGATGAGCCGAATCGTTAATCGCGGCGACACCCGCCGTGGTGAAAGCACGCTGAGCCCCGACATGCTGGAAGAGGCCGCCAGGGTGGCGGAACTCGTCGACCCGGACAGCGACCTGGTTACACTGGTGGACGTGACACCGGTCAACCGCACGCGCAACTTCCATAACTTCAGCCTGGAGACACCGGAATTCTTCGATGACCTGTTCCTGCGCCTGACCAACGAACAGACACCTTTCGCGCGCTCCCTCTACCGGCTGGAAACACCGGACGGCGCCAGCTACTGGGTGCTGACCCCGGGTCGTTAATCCAGTGGATCATAAAATCATGGCCGGATTGAATCGAAATCACCACCTCGATAAGACACCGTTTTTACCGGGTTTTATCATTGCCACATTAATCGTTGTTCTACAGGGCTGCGGCGGCACACCGCTTAAACCCTGGCATACAGAAAAGCTGACCGAGGAATTCACCGAAGACAAGACCGATGAAGTCCGGAGCTTCGATGACTATTTGCAGCTCGAAGACCGTTTGTACATGCAGCTGGATGAAAAAGTCTACGCACAGACTGAAACCGGGCCCAAACATCAGCTCGACCGTTACAGCTCAGGCAGCTCTGCTGATCCGCGCAAGCACGCGCCTGACTGGAACCGCAGTTTCGAATTGAAAGCAGATAATCTGCGCGGCGCCGTGCTGCTGATTCACGGCATGTCCGACTCGCCCTACTCATTGCGCACCCTGGGCAGGGCACTGAATGACAACGGCTTCTGGGTCGTGGGTATGCGCATGCCCGGCCATGGCACAGCTCCGTCGGGCCTGAGGCACATCAGCCGCCACGACATGGCTGCAGCGGTGCGTATCGGCATGGCGCACCTTGATCAAAAAGCAAACGGAAAACCCGTGCACATGATCGGCTATTCAACCGGTGCGCCACTGGCACTCGAATTCGCTCTGGATGCACTGGACGGGTCAACAGCACCGGTACCCGGCAGCCTGATCCTGATCTCGCCCGCGATCGGGATACACCGCACAGCCGGCTTTGCCAGCTTCAAGGACTGGCTGTCGAATATTCCCGGGCTTGATGGACTTGCCTACACCCAGATTCAACCCGAATTCGATCCTTACAAATACAACTCCTTTGCCACCAACGCCGCCGACGTTGTGCACGGCCTGACCCGTTCCGTCGCCGGCCGCGTTGAACAGAGGGCCGGATCGAACCCTGGCATCGTGCTGCCGCCGGTACTGGTTTTCAAATCCACGGTTGATGCCACCGTTACCACCGAGGCCGTTGTCGACAACCTGCTCGAACACCTGAAACCCGATCGTCATGAACTGATCCTGTTTGATATCAACCGTTATGCTGCATCCTACCGATTGCTCGTCGATGACCCGGCACCGCTGACCGACCGGGTCATGGATGATGACAAACTGCCGTTTACAGTAACACTGGTAACCAATCAAGGTCCGGATACGACACGCGTCATCAGCAAATACAAATCACCCTATTCCACCGATGTCTCGAATAGCCGGCAACTGGCGCTGTCCTGGCCACCCGGTGTCATTTCGCTTTCACATGTCGCACTGCCGATCGCACCCGATGACCCCCTGTATGGCCAACGCATGCCGAACCGAGAGGATTTTGTTTTTCTGGGACAACTGGCGATACAGGGTGAACGCGGCCTGCTGACGATACCAGCGGACTGGTTGTTCCGCCTGCGTTACAATCCGTTCTACGACTACCTCGAACACCGCATGCTGGACTGGGTGGAAAAAGCGAACACGCAGGCACTGCAGCAATAAGGCATATTGACCGACCGATTTTCAACGACCATGCGCATTACTCAAAAGCGCTTTCTGATTTTTTTGTGTTGTAACTGGCTATTCGTTCCACCAATAGCCCAAGGCGTAGAGCCCGCGGCAACCACCGAACCGGTAACGGAACCCATCGAGAAAGCAGAGACCTTCGTGGTCACCGATGAGGTGCGTGAACGCGAACTGAGCGCCGGCGAAGACCCATTGGCCCAGGAACAATCCGAGCTGATGGAGGCACCGGAAGAAGTCATTGCAGAACCCGATGCACTGCGACTCTACGGTAGCCTGCGCATCCGTTATCGTGACACTGATTCGGGCAGTTTCTGGGGCGACGGTGGTTCACGGTTCGGCGTATTCGGGCGATGGCAGTTCAAGCCTGAAACCTGGCTGATCGGCCGTGGCGAAGCCGGCTTCAACCTGCTCGACACCGCTGACCTGCTGTTCAACCGTGGCGACAGGCCACCGGGCAGCAAGCTTGGTGATGAAGTGTTCCTGAGATTGCTGTATCTCGGTGTCGAGACAACCAATATCAATGTGACCGCCGGCAAAAACTGGTCAACCTATTACCGCGTTTCCAGCTTTACCGACCGATTCCAGGGTACCGGCGCCAGCGCCAGCGGTACCTATAATGCCGGCACCGATGGCGGCTATACCGGCACCGGCCGCGCCGACAATGTCCTGCAGACACGCGGTCTGGCCGGGAGCTTCAGACCGACGTCGATGTTGAAGCCGCTCAATATCAACTTTCAGGTACAACACGGTCGGCCGATTCCAAGAACGGACGGTTTCAATTACGAGACCACCATTGGCATCAGCTCGGTGCTCGAAACCGATGAAGGCATCGCCGTCGGTCTCGCGTACAACCATGCCAACATCGATGACGCCGACCTTCCTGCGCTCGGTGCCATCGGCATCGACGGCGATGCGACGGCAGCCATTGTCGGCTTACGCTGGTATGGCGATGCCTGGTATTTCGGCACGATCGTTTCGCGCCTGAACAACCACGAAACCACCGCCAGGAATATCTATTTTGACGGCACCGGCTGGGAGATCTACGCGCAATACCGCGTGTTCAAACAATGGTGGGTGGTCGGCGGCTGGAACATGCTCGAACCGGATTCAGATCAGATACAGGCCGGTGACTTCAACATCGACTACAACGTCATCGGCCTACGCTACAGCTTCCAGGGTTTCAGGCAGATGATCTTCGCCAATGCGCGCCTGGAAAACAGCACAACCCAGGATGGCGTGGAAATCGGCAATGTCTACACCATCGGCGTGCGCTGGGATTTGCCGTAACGAGTTCGCAAGCAAGCGTACAGAACATGTTCAAAAACTTTACAAATAGTCCACAGATGAACGCAGATAAACACGGATAAAAACGTTTTAGAGCCGCAAAAAACGCAAAGGGCGCAAAAAAAACAGAGTGCCAATTAGTCGCTTTTCGCGTTTTTTACGGCCATTTGTTCTTTTGTGTTTTTCCGAATGCAAAAAGTCTAGAGAACCAACTTGGTAAAACAGCAGAAAAAGCATCTGTGTTTATCTGCGTTCATCTGTGGACTTTTCTTTATGAGCACCAAATCAACGTCGGCTTCCTGCTTGCTCGGCTTCGTAGAGTGCCTGGCACTCGGGGATGTCATGGAACATTCGCTGTCTGAAACCGCCTGACTGGGTGGTACCACCGTTGCCGAAGTCGGCATAAAAGTTTTCGCAGTGTTCACGCGCATCACGGCTGCTGCGACCGCCGCTACGGCCGCTTTCCCTGTCGGCGATGCACTCGTCGATCGCTTGCTGGCGTAATGGTGCGATAAGGGCTTCGCGCGCATCTTCACATTGTTTTTGAAGTTCCTGGATTGAACTGGCCTGAGCTGTTGCGACGATAGCAAAACCAGAAACAAGTAAAACAAGCTGCCACATCAACTTCATTGCTGTCTCCTTAATACCTTTCGCCACAGAGGCACAGAGCGCACAGAGCGAAATTTGATATTCTTAACCTTGTTATAGACCGCAGTGAGGATGAAGTGCAATGTAATCCGGGAATTCTGTGCGTGTTTCAATGACCCCGGATTCCACTTCGTTGCATCCGGGCTACGGCTCTAATGCAGGAGCGGCTTTAGCCGCAAATTCTTCATATTATGGCGAGCAATTCGCGGCTAAAGCCGCTCCTGCGAATTATCCACAAAGCAGGGTAACTGCTGGGGAATCAGATCTTGTCGAAGTAGTCCTGCTTCATACGCTGCACCATGGCAGCCAGCAGGAACAGGGCAAGCAGGTTGGGCAAGGCCATCAGGATGGTAGTGATGTCGGCGATGTTCCATACCAGTTTCAGCGGCACCGCGGCACCTACGATGATCACTATCGTGAACGCGAAACGATAATAGACAACCGCCTGCTTGCCAAACAGGAAGCGGGCGCTGCGATCGCCGTAATAGGACCAGGCGATCATGGTGGAAAACGCAAACAGGGAAAGACCAAAGCCAACGATCATGGCACCGAAGTCACCGAAGCTGAGACTGAAGGCATAAGCCGTCAACGCCGCACCCACAACATCCTCTTCAGCGGTTATATAGGCACCGCTCAACACGATCACCAGCCCGGTCATGGTACAGATGATAATGGTATCGATGAACGGCTCCATCATCGCGACCAGGCCTTCGCGCACCGGTTCGCTGGTTCGGGCTGCCGCGTGCGCCATCGGCGACGAGCCCAGGCCGGCCTCGTTGGAAAACAGGCCGCGTGCCACACCCCAGCGAATCGCCTCGCCAACAGCAGCGCCGCCAGCAGCCCAGGGATTCAACGCCAGGTTGAATATCGTCGCCAGCGCCGCGGGTATTTCTGCAGCATTCGCGACCAGTACTGCCAGCGCCGACACAACATAGACGATCACCATAAACGGAACGATGGCACTGGCAACGACTGCGATGCGGTGTACACCGCCGAGAATAACCGACCCGACCAGCACAGAAAGTATCACACCGACGATCCAGCCGTAGGCTTCAAACTCGGGCCAGATATAGGTCAGCCCGTCCACGACCGAATTCGCCTGCACCAGGTTGCCGATACCGAACGATGCGATCAATGCGAACGCGGCAAACAGCGCGGCCGTGCGTTTCATTTTCAAACCGTGCAACAGGGTATACATCGGCCCGCCCGCGATGGTGCCATCGGCATCCACTTCCCTGAACTTCAGCGCCAGCGTGCTTTCGGTGAACTTGGTCGCCA
>CP070838.1:2365363-2377545 GCA_020341835.1 Thiotrichales bacterium
AATCGAAGTATTCCGCTAACAGTCTGTAATCACGGCACCATGCCCCGGCTGCTGTTGATAATGGTGTTGGTCGCCGCAGCGCAGTGGTCCGGTTCGAGCACAGCGCAGGAACCCGACGGACAGATACCCCTGAAGGTAACCATCAATGCGCCGCTGATCGAAACCCGCTGGCAGGATGCACCGAGCGGGGTGACACTGATCGACGATGACGATATCCGTAACGGTCGTGCACCCATACAACCCACCGATGCGTTGAAGCTGTCGCCCGGCGTGCTGGTCCAGAACCGCAACAACTTTGCGCAGAACCCGCGCGTCTCGATCCGCGGCTTTGGCGCCCGTGCGCCGTTCGGCATCCGCGGCGTACGCGTCCGCCAGGATGGTTACCCGCTGACAACGGTGGATGGCCAGGCACAGATCGATGCCATCGATCCCGGCTCGATCAAGGTCGTCGAGGTGCTGCGCAGTGCCAATGCCGTGCTGCACGGCAACGGCAGTGGCGGCCTGCTCGACTACCAGAGTTATTTACCGGGCCAAGCCCCGACCGCCAGGCTCGAGTCGCAGCTGGGTGGTTTTGGCCTGGTGCGTGTACACGGCGCACTCAGCAAACAATACGATCAATTCGGTTTTCGCGGCGCACTCACGCATCTCGAACAGGACGGTTATCGCGAGCAAAGCGCGGTGGAAAGGCGCAATGCCGGCCTCTGGCTCGATTATCAACAGGGTGATCGCGACTGGTTTGCGATCCTCAACCACTTCGACAATCCGCTGGCCGAAGATCCCGGCGGACTGACTTACGAGGAATGGCAAAGCGATCCATCACAGGCTGCCCCGCTCGCCAGCGCGATGAATGCCGGGAAAACGGTCAATCAGAACATTGCCTCGCTGGGCATGGTGCAGCGCTACGCCGGTGGCAACCATCAGCTGCGGGCGCAAGCCTGGCTCACCGAACGCGACTTTCGTCAGCAACTGCCGTTTCCGGGTGACAGCCTGGTCCAGTTCGAGCGCCAGATCATCGGCGGCGCGTTGAACTACCAGCGCCCGCTGGACAAACTCCTGCTGCACGCACAGCTCAGCCTGGAAGACCAGCAGGATGACCGCCAACGCTATTGCCGTAATATCAACCTCGAAGCCTTCATCTGCCGCAGCGGCATCAGCGATGACCTGGCGCTGGATCAAATCGAAACCGCAAGCAACCTCGGCCTGGGCTTGCAGCTGGCCGGGCACGTCGCGCAGCAACAGGGGCGCTGGATCATCGGTCTGCGCTACGACAATTTGGATATGGCGATCGACGATAAGCTGCAGGCGGGCGGCATCGACAACTCCGGCGAGCGCGACTATGACGAGACCAACTACAGCCTGGGCTACAGCCACAGGCTGGATGGACGCTGGAGCGCCTTCGGCCAGTACGCCACCAGCTTCGAGGCACCCACGTTCACCGAGTTTGCCAATCCGGAAGGCAGCGGCTTTCGCCCGGGCCTGGAGCCCCAATCCAGCCGCACTTTCGAAATCGGCTTGCGCGGCTCTCACCAGCGTTTTCAGCTCGAGGCCAGCGTGTTCACGGTACGCACGGAAGACGAGATTATCGTTGACGATGATCCTGGCGCCGCGCCCGGTGACGAGCGCAGCTTCTACCGGAACGCCGATCGCACCCGTCGCGACGGCCTGGAACTGGGCGGCCGCTGGTGGCCGGACGCGCGGCGACGCCTGCAGGTGTCCGGCGCTGTCACCTACATGGATGCGCGTTTTGACGACGCCAGCAACAATGTCCTGCCGGGCCTGCCCGACTGGACCGCTTTTGCCGACGCTGAATACCAGTTTCAGCAGGGCTATTTCGCCGGCCTCTCCGCGCAATACATAGGCACACGCTATGCTGACGACGCCAACACCGTCGAGGTGCCGTCGCAAACCGTCACCGACCTGCGCCTGGGCCGTCTGCTCACGAGCAGCCAGTATGACATCCGCCTGGTTATCGGCATCGAAAACCTGTTCGACAGCGAATACCTTGATAACCTGCGCACCAACGCAGCCAATGCACGCTATTACGAACCAGGCTCGGCACGGCGCGTTTATGCCGGATTTGAGTACAGCTGGATCTGATAACTGCAACCGCAGCCTGTCCCGAATTAGCCAGATGGTCTGGCCCCTTTTCTGGTGATTTTTGTGACCAACGCTTTAGTTGGTTAATATCTGTTTCCTCCGCCACCTTTTTTACCAGAAAGCGGTCAGATAAAGGCTGCAGACCAATTGCATCGTGCAGAACAGGACAAGATGAAGCCAAAACTCATAATTTTCGTACTATCCATCGCCATAAGCAGCTATCCCTTATTGTCACTGGCGCAGGGTTCCGGGCTTGACCCTTCTCGTGTCAAATGGACGGGTCTGAATTACAAAACCCGCATCCTGTTTTTCCCGATGAATATCGAGGTCCAGATGAATCAGATATCTCTGGCCACATCCAAAGCCGCCCTGCTCACACCTAAACACGGTCGGGGGACGATGCCGCAATCCGACCCTACCTATCGCATTGACCTGGATACCAAAATACTGGGGCGCAATTCATTTATCAGTCTCTGGTTCGATCCCGATGGCACGGCATTTCAACGAACGCAAACCGATACCGGTAAAAAACATCGGATAAAGACTTACCGGATTCTGAAGAATGGTTTCTATTCGCGCCAGGCCAGGCCCAGGGAAAACGAAAAGGAACTGCCACCTGAGAAGTGGACCGACTTCGGTGAAGGAAGCAATGAATTCAACAGGCTTGCCCCTGCAGGCACAATAACTACCGAACCCACTGCGCTGTATTACCTGGTTTCAGCATCCCCGCTGAACAAGCCCGGTGACAAGTTTGTGCAGCACATTTTTACAAAACACGGCATTTACAGGCTTGAACTGCAGGCCATGGATTATGAGTATATCGAGGTTGATTTCGAAAGTAATCAAAGCGCCGGGGAAAAAAGCATCTATGACGACGAATTCAGAGCCCTGCATATCAGATTGAATGGCGTGGCGATCGATCCTGCCTCGCAGGGGAATTTTGAGCTGTTGGGGCTAAAAGGTGATATTGATCTGTATATGGACCCTGAAACCCGGGTATTGGTACAGGTCAGCGGCAAACTCGACATCGTTGGTTACAAGGACATAAAGTTAAAAGCAGTTACCTTCCGGTAATAAAGAGGACAGAGAAATACAGGTTTTATCTGACTCCACTTACGCTTCTTTATTTAAGTTTCCTGGCAATCAGCGTATATTCATCGTTTGATTCACTGAATTTGGTTTTATCAACAATACCAAAGCCAGCCTGTTCAAGTGCCTGTTCTATCTGCCGGGTTGTTAGCAGATTAATCAATGGCAAGAACCCGAGTTTTCCGCCCAGTCGCACAAACTTGCCCGTTATTTTGCCTTTCTCGCCCAGGCAAGCGGTCTCCAGGATAAACAAACCATCCGGCCTCAGTAAGCCATGTATGCGTCCAAAAGCCGCATCGATATCTTCGAAAAAATGCAGTACATAAAAGGCCGTTACCACGTCAAAGCTGCCAGGCTCAAAACGCGCATCAAAAACCGTGGTTTGGATAAACTCAACGTTGTCAATTTTTCGTTCACCCCTCCTCTGTTCTGCAATAGCCAGTAATTTGCCGGAGATATCAATACCGGTTACCTGCTTTACATTGCTGGCAAGATCATCACATTGTGTACCGGTGCCACAACCAATATCCAGCAGATGATCTGTTGGTGACAGGTAGGATTTTAATTTCGCAATTTTCTTCTCGTAAGCCGCAATGTCAGCAATCGGTGATGCCGCATATTTTGACGCGATTAAATTCCAGAATTTTTCAGGTGATTCTCGAAACAGCATATCCCTATCCTATATTTCAATTAAGGCAGAAAAAAGGGGTCGGTGACAAAACGAAACCATTCGCAATTGTCACCGACCCCTTTTTGTTTTGCGCTATTCCATTACTTCAGCAAGATAAAAGCCAAGCCTCATATCCTGGCCAACGATATGCCTGGTTAACCAGACCGCCAGGTATTCAAAATCTTCACTCGTGGGCAACCTGTTTTCTTCACGCAACATCTGCTGCATCGCCCTGACGCCTTCGATCAGATCAGTGTGTTCGGCCTTGTGCAACTCCATACCATCGTATCGATAGCGCAGCATAAGGCGTTCTTCGTGCCGGAAGTGCCAGATGGTACAAGTGATCAGTTCCTCCAGGACCGCATCGACATAATCGACCGAATCCCCGTTTTCGACAGCCTGGCTGAGAAGGTTGAACAGATCGACCAGCTTTTTGTGATCGTCATTGATTTCTTCGATATCGACATCTAAGGATTCTTCCCAGCTTATATGTTTCACGCGTGCCACCCACTCTGCTTGCAGTGATGAATTCAGGAGTGACATATTAACAAACCCTGTCAGCCCTGACATGAGCTGCGAAAAAAGGGGTCAGACCCCTTTGATCCGCTCAATTTCTTCATTGGTTTCTGAGAATCAGGCAGGTCCGGCCTTATACCTGGCCGGTTTATTTCAATTGATATATCCAGTTGATCACCTGGTTCTGCAGTTCCTCGGCAGACCTGGTATGCGCCCGTGGATCATTATGTAACAGGACAACAACATAACGTTTACCGTTCGCGGAGGTAACGTATCCGGCCATCGACTGAACAAAATCCAGCAGACCGGTTTTGATGTGGGCATGACCCACCAGGGGACTGTCGTCGAAACGATGCGCCATGGTACCGTCATAGCCTGAAACCGGTAAGGCAGCGATAAACTCCGCCATGTAGGCCTGCGCATAGACATGTAACAGGAGTTCGCCCAACAGTCCGGCGCTGATCCGTGCATCTCGCGATAAGCCTGCACCGTTATCCAACTGCAGGTCGGGATGGTCCAGATCCTGTTCGACGAGCCACGCATTGACCGCGGCGAGGCCTTTTTCCGCGGTACCAGGCGGGCCAGACTGTTTCGCTCCAAGCGATAGCAATATCTGGCGTGTCATCACATTGTTGCTGAATTTGTTGACCAGCCGCACGGCTTCGGCAAGGGATATGGATGGCTCCTCCACCACGCGCCTGGCGTCCGCCGGGACGATGCCCTGGGTTATTTTGCCATCCAGGCTGCCACCCAACTGGCTCCAGAGGGGAAGGAAAAAATGCTGGTAATGGTCCTGTGCTTCACTGACACGTCGGTAGAGCGTCCGTTGGTTACAGGATCGCGCATAATTCCCGGTGAAGACCACTTCGAGCATACCTGCATTGTTTCTTGTCTCCAGCGACAGTCTTTTCTGCCAGGCGCTGCAGCGGCCATTCACCAGCTTCACCTGATTAATGATTCGCAATCGGGGCGACTGCGGAAACGGCGTTATCCTTACCGCCTGACCCGTCTCAGTGGTGTCGATGTAAAAATGAAACTCGGTTGCCTGAAAACCCACCAGCACAGCGTTAGGTCCAACGTTGTAAGTTCGGTAAGGTTGTTCGTCAAACGCAGCATAGTCCACCTTGCCGGGTTCGAAGTAAGAGTTATCGATCACTACATCGCCAGTGATGCGGTGTATCCCGGAAATGAAAACCCGGTTCAGCAGGCGCCAGAAACGTTCTGGCGTCAGATAAGGGTCACCGTTGCCGCGAAAATACAGATCACCATTCAGGGTATGGCCTTCGATAGTGCCGGTGTACATCACTTCCGTGGACCAACGGTACCCCTGCCCGAGCAAATCCAGCGCGGCGGCCGTGGTAACCAGTTTAATGACCGAGGCCGGATTGAGAAACCGGTCTGCGTGAAAGGCAACCAGTGGTTTGTCATCGTCCACACCCTGGATGAACAGGCCAATGCCATCAGTCGTGAAATCCGTGTCCTTGATCGCCGCCGCCAGCTCCGATGGCAGCCCTGCCTCGGCAGCTGCGGTAACAGGCGGAAACAACAACAGAACTACCCAAACAAGGTTTAAAACTTTCATTGCAAACGAAACCATACCTGTTGGTATTCCCCGATCCACAGGCTCGATAGTTGGTTATAGGGCGCAGCCCCTTCTAACGCGCTTGAGCATTTGTCACTTTTCATTATTCATTATTCATTAGTTATTAGCCCGCCCCCGATGTATCTTCGCCTTGCCGAAGCGCTGGTTGATTTCATCGCTGATCCTGTCCAGTTCAGCATAGCGGGTGTCGCCTGCCGTACCGGCGCCGGGACTATGCGCGTCATTTTCAGCGAACAGATCACCCTGCTGCACCGTCTCGCCACGAAAACCCGAAACCCCCACACCCAGCAGCCGTACCGGATCCGGTTGCGTGCGCGACTGTTTCAGCAATAACTGTTTCGCCGTCTGCCAGATCTGCTCGGTCTGGTTGGTCGGCATCGCCAGGGTCTTCGAACGCGTGATGGTTCTGAAATCGTGGTAACGAATCTTGAGATTGATCGTTTTACCCTCGAAGCCGTGCTGCCGACAGCGCGCGGCAACCTGCTCGGTGAGCTGCATCAGGTTGGCGAGCAGTGCGTGCTCGTCGCTGATGTCCTCGGCAAAGGTGTTTTCCGCCGAAATCGACTTCGCCCGCGCATCCGGCACCACCTCGCGTTTATCCTGGCCGTTGGCCAGACGATGGATATGCTCGCCCCATTTGCCGAAACGCTGCACCAGGGTTTCGACCGGCTGTACGCGTAAATCATGAATCGTTCTGAAACCGAGCTGATGCAATTTCGCCTCGGTGACCTTGCCCACGCCCCAGATGCGGCTGATCGGCAAAGGATCGAGAAAATCCTGCATGTGTTCGGCCTCTACCACCACGTAACCGTCGGGCTTGTCGATATCCGAGGCGATCTTGGCAACAAACTTGTTCGGCGCCACCCCGGCCGAGGCAATCAATCCACACTCGTCCTGAACAGCCTGCTTGATCTGGCGGGCGATGCTGGCCGCCGAACCAAACAGCTTTTCGCTGGCGCGCACATCCAGGAACGCCTCGTCCAGCGACAGTGGCTCGATTTCACTGGTATAGCGGTTGAATATCTGATGAATCTGTTTCGACACTTTGACGTACAGCGGCATATTCACCGGCAGGCAGACCAGCTGCGGGCAGCGGCGTACCGCCGCGGCCATGGGCATGGCGCTGCGCACCCCGAACTTGCGCGCCGCGTAATTGGCTGCCGCCACCACGCCACGCCCGCTGGCAGAACCGCCAACCGCCACCGGCTGCCCGGCCAGCTCGGGATGATCACGCACCTCGACCGAGGCATAAAACGAATCCATATCGATGTGGATAATCATGGGCAGCAGTATAACCAAGATTGTGGGGACGCGTGATCGAGTGATACGGTACCAAAGGGGAAAGATTCACTGCTGCCCCACGTACCGGTCATCCCATCATACCCACGCACCCGTCATCCCATCATGCCCACGTACCCGTCATCCCAGCATACCCACGTACCCGTCATCCCAGCATACCCACGTACCCGTCATCCCATCATACCCACGTACCCGTCATCCCAGCATGTTTCTAGCTGGGATCCAGTGTCTTTCCTTCGATCAAAGCCGCTGGATGCCTGCCTACGCAGGCATGACGGCTATTATTCAAGCAAAGGGTACGTAGGAAATATTTCTAGACCACCCTGGGATATTGATCAAAGTCAAAAAGGGTAGCGCCCCACTGCTGTCCCATCCAGGCGTCATCCCAACATGCCCACCTACCCGTCAACCCAGCATGTTGTTAGCTGGACTAAATCTGCTTGGAGCAGATTTGAACAGCCAAAGGCTGGCCCGCAAGGGCAGAATACATGGATGTATTCTGTAATCCAGCGTCTTCCCTTCGAACAAAACCGCGTCTTAAAAATTGAACTAAATGCCCAATATTTGCCCTATTATCAAATAATGCAAGACAAAGAAAACCACCGCGATTTTATTTCACGTGCGGGCACGACCATGACGGTTGTTGCCTGGATACTCTTTATGTTCATTCTTGTCGGCGGGTTTGATTATTTGATTACGAAGCGCAACAACCCGAACCAAAACATTGTCACTAACGAATATTACCTGGCAAACGGGTTGCAAAAAGAGATCGTACTCCAGCGCAATTCTTATGGTCATTACGTAACCAGTGGAACAATCAATGATTATGAAGTGGTGTTTTTACTGGATACCGGCGCAACCGAGATCGCTGTCCCTGAATCATTGGCCAACGACATCGGTTTGAATAAAAACCAGCGCATTGTTGTAAAAACAGCAAACGGCAACGCCAGCGCGTACCGTACACGTATTGCCAGTGTCGGCATTGGTGATATCAAACTCTACGATTTAAATGCCACGATACTGACAAACATGCCCGGCAAAGAAATATTGCTAGGCATGAATTTCCTCAAACATCTGGAGATTACCCAGAAAGGCAAGACACTGACAATTAAACAATAAATCAAATCCGTCAGCTTCCGCCAGGATCCTGTTACGACAGCAGTGGGTCAGATCCCTTTAATGTGGCCCATGCCGGTAACTGGCCTTACGGGCAAACCTCGCCACTCGGACAGAACGGTGCACCATCCAGGATCCAGTCCCGAATGATATCCAGTTGCTGTTGTGTCAACGGCTCCAGCCCGAGCGGCATCCGCCTGGCGGGATCGCCCTCATTGACGCGCTCCCACAGCTCGCTGTCTTGCAGGCTTGACGGCTGCACGATGCGATCGTCCACCACGCCGAGGTAGTTGTCCGCCGTGAGCACGACGCCTTCGGCCGGACAATCGAAATCGACGCCGCAGCGCGGATTCGCAGGCGTCAGTCTGTGGCATTGTGTGCACACCCGCAGCGACTCACTCCACACGTGCATCCACGAACCTTCGGGGAAGGAGGACACAGTCGGACCGCCACCACCACCGCCGCCGGAATCGGCATCGGCCGGATCGCCGAGTGGCGCGCCATCGAGAATCCACTGGCGTACGACGTCGATCAACTCCTGATCCAGCGGCCCGCCGAAAGCGGGCATACGCACGCCCTCGATGCCAGGGTTACCGGTGATCTTCCAGTACATGTAACTGGCGTCGGGATCACCCGGTTGCACGAGCGCCATCGAGGGAACTTTCGCACTCGTGCGCTGATTAGTGACCACGATGTCGTATTGATCCTGTTCCCAGGACAGACCTTCCGGCGGGTCGTCGCCGGTATGGCACAGGGTGCAGAACTGCCCCATGACGTTGGCCTGTACCCCATACCAGGTGGGCACAATCGAGGAACCCGGCGGTGGACTACCGCCACCGCCATCCGGCGCGCCCGCGTCGATCCACGCCGCAATGCGCTCGATCTCTGGCTGCTCAAGGAACGGCGGTCCCGAGGCCGGCATGCGAATGCCCACGGGTTCGTTGTTGGGACTCAGGCCGTTGAGTTTCCAGATCATGAAACTCCCGGTGCTGTTACCCGGATCGACGAGCAGGATCGGAAAGATGGCCGCCATGCTGGCCCCAACCATCCGCCCGTCGGTGACCAGCGTGTCGTACTGATCCGCTTCAAAGGACAAGCCTACTGCCGCCCCTGGCGTGTTGTTGTGGCAGGGGACGCACCATGGTCGCAGGATATCCGCCTGGATCGTTCCCCAGGTGTCCGCGCCGCCGTTATCATCACCGCCATCGCCCTCCGCGAACAGCCGCGGAATCGTCTTCAGCCCATACACGTTGAATCCGGTGAGCGTCGCGTCGACCACCTTGTTGCCAGCGTCCACCACCCCGAGCAGCGGTATCCAGCTGGAATCAAGCATTCTGTGGATGCGCAGTTCCTCTTCCGGCAGCGAGCCGAGCATGCCCGCGCCGTAGGTGATGGTCAGATTAACGGGTATATCGAAAACCATTCCATCCGGACCAAACTCGAAAACAGCACCGTTAACAAGGCCCGATGCGTCAGGAAAATTTTGTGCGTGATCGATGCTGATGACGGTGTCAGTGCTGACTGCTGCCGGCGGGATATCAAGGGTGACCGTTACGTTTTCTACGGTCGACCGATACTCGATCGTACCGCCTTCTGGACCGATGGTGAATTCTTGCAGGGATGGTGATGAACTCTGTGTGACGCTCGGAACCGGGTTGATACCAGAGTCATCGCAGCCGCTCATGAGGAAAGCTGCTGTAGCCAGAAGCATTACAGCGGCGAGTTGGCGGCACAATCCTGGACATAACCCCGACGGCATGTCGGACTTGGAATAGTTGATCGAGTATCCGTCCCAATCGCCAAAGTCATCCTTGAATATGGGTGTTTCCATATCTCTACCCTCCGCGATGCTCTGGTAGATGAAAATCCACGGTTGATTTTCATCTATTGGGAATCGTTCTTATTCTAATTAACGGTCTTAATTCCCCTATTGTGCGTCGCAGCTGTCGCAGTTACACAAGCCCTGGTCTTAAATCGGCTGGTTCCCTGCTGAAAATACCAGCGAGTACCCTCCAGTTCTGGCCAGTAACTTCAATAATAATGATGGCAGCAGAAAAATAAGGTAACTAAGTCACCAACAAGAATCATCAGTCGTCAAAACGTCCGGCTACTGTTTGTACTGAGTCAACGGCATTGTTCTTCTGGCAAAGGGGGCTGACCCCTTTAATGGGAGATTACCCGGAAAGGCAAGACACTGCCAATTAAACAACAAATCAAATCCGTGAAAAAACAGGTCTGTTCCCTTTTAATCCGACCGGTTTTATCGCGCTTTTATCTCTGCAGGTACTCGATCACGGCTTGCAGATCATAATCCGCCCATTTTGAGGTCGAGTTGTCCACCACTTCGCCCATATGGTCGGCAACATAATCACCATCGGGTAGTTCACCGTATCTGAACAGATCGGCGAGTTCCTGCTTGTCCCAGCCACCGATGCCGTTTTTCGAAGTGCTGATATCGGGTGCAGAAAGAGCCTTGTTACCCTCTAGCCTGTTCTGCATTTTCAGCATACCAAGCATGTTGCGCGGCGTGTGGCATTCGTTGCAGTGTCCGAGTACATCAACCAGATAACTGCCGCGCGAGCCGTCATAGGTGACCGGCATCGCGGCAAGATCGTTCAGCAGCTTCCATATCCGCAGCGTGAACCCGGACAGGTACCATGCGAGCTGGTGCGGCTTGTTCTTCTGGCTAACAGCGGGCTGGCTGAACAGGTAGGCCTTGATCGCCAGGATGTCTTCCCTGTTCATGTTCTGGTAGGAGAGGTAGGGAAAGCTTGGATAATAATGATGGCCATCAGGCGCGATACCCAGGATCAGGGCCCGGATGAAATCTTCATCACTCCAGTTTCCGATACCCGTGTCTTTGTCTGGCGTGATGTTGGGTGAGAAGAAGATGCCGAAATCGCTTTCCAGTGCACGACCGCCTGCAAGGGGTGCGCCGTCGTTGTCCACATCGGTGTGACAGGCATAACAGTTCGCCGCGTCAAACAGGTAACGTCCCTGTTCAATAGCAGCACGGTCGACTTCGCTTTCATCGGCTGATGCAGCCATTGATATCAAGGCATACAGCATCAGCACGATGCGAAAAAACACGGATTTTACCTAGTCGTCTTTCTTCTTGAACGATTTATGGCAATCACCACAGCTGGCCTTGCCGAATTTTTTGTACGCATCCAGGCTGGCACTATTGTCACCTTTTGCCAACACTGACTGGAAACTTGCAAATGCATTTTGCGCCTTTTCTACGCTTTGCTTGAATTTGTCCGGGTTATCCCAGACAGCGTCCTTGGCATTGGTTTCACCGAAATCACTGCCTTCAGGGAACAGTTCGCCAGCCCGGCCAAGCAGTGCTTCGAGCGAAGCCATGTGCATATCGAGATGGCCATCGTATGGCACCTTCCCCTCCAGGATAGCCTTGACAGCCTTGTTGTGCCCCTTGATGGCTCCCATGACTTCCTGGCGGTACTCGATGAGGTCTTCCGGTTCGTATTCTTCTGCCTGCGCGTGCAGGTTTACAGCTGTTGTCAGGGAAAGCCCGATAAATAAACTGATGATGTTTTTCATACGCGTAACCTTGCTGGTCCAGGATTAAGGTTTGTTGGGTGCAGGCGTGGAGTTATTCCGAAAAGTTGCTGCAACCCTCTAAAAATCAACATACTAAAGATTGCCACACGGGATTCAACCATGAATTACGAAGGGTGATAAATTATTGACGCCTTCGTGTTGTCGAGCACGCCCGTAATAATAAAGGGGTCATACTAATAAAGGGGTCATAATAAAGGGGTCAGAACCCTT
>CP070838.1:2377645-2381572 GCA_020341835.1 Thiotrichales bacterium
GTGATTACGCGACCATGGTAAAAGACCCCAGCCTGGCGGGTGCTTTCGTCAAATGCTTTGCGTTCATGGGCAAGGTGGCTTAACGGCAAAGCTTCCGTAACCTGGGCGGCTTTCACCCGCCTCTCAAACCGTCGATTCAAATCAACCCTGATAGTGAACTGTTTCCCCTATGATGCTCACTAACTATCACCGATGACCGAAGCCCCGAACAAATCAATGCACACCTATGATCTAGCCGTAATCGGTGGTGGTGCAGGCGGCCTGGTGGTGGCCAGCGTCGCAGCGCAACTGGGCCTGCGTGTTGCACTCGTCGAAAAAGAAAAACAACTGGGCGGTGATTGCCTGCATTTTGGTTGCGTGCCGAGCAAGTCCCTGTTGCGCTCAGCGCACGTGGCACATCTGGCCGACGAGGCGCGCGACTACGGTATTGAGGTCACGCGATCGGCAACCGACATGCAGCGGGTGAATGCCTGCATCCGCAGGGCGATCGACAGAATTCAGCAACACGACAGCCATGAACGATTTCGGGAGCTGGGTTGTGAGATATTCACGGGTACGGCCCGCTTTGTTGATGCGAACCGGATCCGGGTCGGCGATATCGAAATACGTGCAAGGCGATACGTTATCGCTACCGGTTCGAGTGCATGGATACCGGCGATCGAAGGACTTCAATCCGTCGATTACCTGACCAATGAAGACATGTTCAGTCTCGCTGCATTGCCCGAGCATCTGCTTGTACTGGGCGCGGGCCCGGTCGGTGTCGAGATGGCGCAGGCATATGCCAGGCTGGGGAGTCGCGTTTCGCTGATTGAACTGGCCGACAGGGTTCTTCCCCAGTTTGACCGGGACATCTCGCGTATGCTCAAGCAGCAGTTGCTGTCGGAGGATATCAATATTGTCCATGGTGAGACGCGCCTGGTGAGCCAGCAGGGTGAAACAAGAACCGTAGTGCTCGACGATGGGCGCAGCCTGAGCGGCGATCAGTTGCTGGTGGCAATCGGACGTCGACCGGTCGTCACCGGACTCGGGCTCGAGCAGGCGGGTGTCGACTACACTGAAAAGGGCATCAGGGTTAATGCAAGAATGCAGACTTCGAGGCGGCATATATACGCCTGCGGCGATGTTACCGGGCAGATGCCGCTGACGCACGTGGCCGAGCAACAGGCAGGTGTGATAATAGCCAACGCGCTGTTCAGATTACCGAAGCGGATGGATTATCGCGTGATACCCGCCGTCGTCTATACCGAGCCCGAATGTGCGCAGGTCGGAATGCAGGCGGATGAGGCGGTACAGGATGCCTCGGTAAAAGTCGTACAGTTCGATATGAAACAGCTCGACAGGGCAATCACGGACAATACCGACCATGGTGTGATGAAACTGATCGTAAGAAAAGGCAGGCTTGCCGGTGCGCATGCAATCGGGCACCATGCCGGCGAACTGATACACGAGCTTGCGCTCGCCATTCGTGAAAACATGAAACTGTCAAAAATTACCACTCTGGTTCATGCCTACCCCAGTTATTCCCAGCTCAACCGGCGTGCCGCCAGTCAGTATTATCGCGACAGCCTGTTCAGTCCTGTTACCGCAAATCTGGTAAAAGTACTGAGCCGCTGGCTGCCATGAGGTGAAACATGCTAGATACACTTGACCATCTGAAACCGACCGATTTTCCGTCGATTCGCAGGAATCGGCTCGATACCCTGCAGGTCAATCTGGGCTACATGTGTAACCAGCAATGCCTGCACTGTCACGTTGATGCCGGGCCGCGGCGCACAGAAATCATGCAGCGCAACACCATGGATGAGGTGATTGAATTTTTACGCAGGCAGCAAATATCAACACTGGACCTGACTGGTGGCGCGCCGGAAATGAACCCGAATTTTATGGATCTGGTCAGTGCTGCGACAGCGATGGGCGTACATGTGATGGATCGCTGCAATCTTACGATTTTGCTCGAACCCGGATACGAGGCCTATGCCGGATTTCTGGCAGAGCATCAGGTCGAGATTATTGCGTCGATGCCGTGTTATCTGAAAGAGAACGTGAATGCCCAGCGTGGTGCGGGCGTATTCGAAAAAAGCATCAGTGCGCTGCGCGAGTTGAACAGCCTTGGCTATGGTCACAGTGAAAAGTTAAAACTCAATCTTGTCTACAATCCCCAGGGACCAAGCCTGCCGCCATCTCAGGCCGAACTCGAACCTGCTTACAAAAAAACGCTACTCGACCGTTACGGGATTTCATTCAATCGCCTGTTTACTCTGGTTAACATGCCGATCAAACGTTTCGGGAGTGCGCTGTTGTCGAGAGGTGAATTCGAAACCTACATGCATACACTGAAGTCTTCTCACAGGGATCAGAACCTCGAGTCTGTCATGTGTAAAAGCCTGGTGAGCGTAGACTGGCAGGGCTATGTCTATGATTGCGACTTTAACCAGATGCTCGGCGTTGGTCTGGGTGCTGGCAAGGGCAGGACCCATCTGCGCGACTTGATGAACAACGATATAAGCAACAGCCCGATCGTCGTGATGGAGCATTGTTACGGATGCACCGCGGGGCAGGGCTCATCCTGTGGCGGCGCCCTGAGCTAGAACGGTGATGGTGATACATTGACTGTGCTGTCTGATCGATCGCCGGCATATTGAACGATAGTCCGATGAAAGTTTCCATCATCATTCCAGTACTAAACGAGGCGGATCATATCGGTGATGTGCTGGCTTCGCTTGCACGCTTCCGCGATCAGGGCCATGAAGTGATTGTCGTCGATGGCGGCAGTGAAGATGATACAGTCATTTTGTCGCATCCGCTGGCGGACAAAGTATTGCGCAGCGACAGGGGCAGGGCGCTTCAGATGAATTGCGGCATAGAAAATGCACAGGGCGACCTACTGTTGTTCCTGCATGCCGATACCGTGCTTCCCGCTGATGCGTTGTCGAATATGATTGCGGCTGTTGAAGACGGGCATTTCTGGGGGCGGTTCAATGTACGGCTGAGCGGGAGGCACCTGCTGTTCCGGGTGATCGAGCAGATGATGAATATGCGTTCCTGCATCACTGGCGTCGCGACCGGCGATCAGGCGATTTTTGTCAGCAGAGAGAGTATCGATATTATCGGCCGCTATCCCCAGCTTCCATTGATGGAAGATATTGTTTTCAGCAAGCGACTGCGCAACCTGGGCTGGCCTGCGTGCCTGAAACTGCCGGTGTTGACCTCAAGCAGACGCTGGGAACAGCGGGGCATACTGCGCACCATCTTATTGATGTGGCGACTGCGGCTGTTGTTTTTCCTGGGCGTGCCTGCAGAGAAACTGGCGAAGCAATACCGGTGACGGTTACATGAAATACCCGGACAGTGTCATCCTGATATTTTCCAAGGCCCCCGTGGTGGGCGAGGTCAAAACGCGTCTGGTGCCTTATATCAGGCCCGAACAGGCGGCAAGACTGCATGAAGAACTGACGCATGACCGCCTGCAGGTGTGCACTGCTGCCGGCCTGTGTGATGTCCAGCTTTGGTGCAGTCCGGATACACAACATCCTTTTTTTGCCGATTGTCAGCACCGTTACGCTATCGAATTGCACAAGCAGCAGGGTCATGATCTTGGTGAGCGTATGTCAGATGCGATCCAGACCATGCTGAAGCGTTACAAAAGGGTCATTATTATCGGCAGTGATGCACCTGCGCTCGGTATTGACGCAATCGAAGCCGTAGTGAATGAACTGGAAACCAACAACATTGTGCTGATTCCTGCAGAAGATGGCGGCTATGTATTGCTTGGTGTCTCAGGTTTTCAGGAAGGTCTGCTCGCGGCCGTGCCCTGGGGCAGCGAGGAGGTGCTGGCGTGCACACTGCGCAACGTTCAACGGCTTGGCCTTGAATACAGCTTGCTCGGTGAATGCTGGGATGTCGACAGGCCGGAAGATCTGGAGCGTT
>CP070838.1:2381672-2393593 GCA_020341835.1 Thiotrichales bacterium
CGAGGTATGTCTCCTGGCGTTACAGGCCGCGCCATCGGGCATTATGGTGGCCAACGTTCGAGGTGAAATCCGTTACGTTAATCAGGCGCTCACTGACATGTTCGGTTATCAGAGTGAGGAACTGTTGGGGCAGCCCATCGAAATTCTGGTTCCCGATCAATTCGTCGCCGCACATCGCCGACATGTGAAGAACTTTTCAAACAGTCCCGAGCCGCGCACGATGGGCGCGGGTCGAGACCTCGAGGGAGTGACCAAAGATGGCCGCCGGTTTCCGGTGGAAATCGGCCTGCGGCCTGCGCAAACCAGCTTCGGCGGACTGGTGGTCGCAACGATTATCGATATTACCAAACGCAAGGCTATCGAAGAGCGATTGCACCGGCACGAAGAACAGCTAGAAAAACTGGTGGCGGAACGAACGCAGGCGTTACTGGACGCTCAGCGGGAAAAGGAACGCGTCATGGAGCATCTCATCCAGGCGGAAAAAATGACTGCAGTGGGTACGCTGGTCAGCGGTATCGGTCATGAAATCAACAATCCGCTGTACGTGCTTTTCGCTACGGCTGAAGCGCTTGCCAACGAAACGAACATCGACGAGTGTCGTGCCTATGGCGATGAAATCCTCAAGCAGGCAAGAAGCATTCGAGAGACTGTCAAGAACCTGTCGCTGTACACGCGGCCGGGTGCGCTGCACGATCTTCAACGTCTGGATATTGCAACCTCAATTGCCGATGCCGTGCATCTTGCACAGCGCACATTGCACGGTAATGAGATCGAATTCAGGATTGATTCGATTCCTGACCTGGAGATACTGGCCAAGTCGGAGGAAATCCAACAGGTGTTATTCAACATCGTACGCAATGCGATTCAGGCAATCGACGGCAAGGGGCGCATTGAGATCAGCACAGTTGAAGATGATGCCTGGGTTAGTGTCAACATTCAGGATAACGGGCCTGGAATATCGGATGAACACCTGACAAGGATATTCGACCCGTTTTTTACCACCAAGGGCCCGGATCAGGGTGAAGGCCTGGGACTTTATATTGTCCGCCAGATAGTCACCCGTTACCAGGGCACGATTGATGCCGAAAACGCCGCAAGCGGCGGAACCCGATTTATCATCAGGTTTCCTGTTGCAGGTCGGAAGAATACCGAAGAGGTGCACCTATGAAACATCATGTTCTGGTCCTGGACGATGAAGCAGACGTCCGTACCGCGATTCGATTACAGCTCAAGGATACGCAATTCGAAGTTCTTGAAGCAGAAAACGTCCAGCAGGCCATAGAACTGCTTGGCGACAACCCGATCAGTATCGACGTTATTATCTGCGACGTGCGTATGCCCGGTGTGAGTGGCGTTGAAGCCGTTGCAACCTTTCAGCGCGAGTATCCAACCACGCCTGTCATCGTACTGACCGGTTTTCCTGACGTCGATCTTGCGGTGGATTTCATGAAGAAGAAAGACGTGGTCGAATTCCTGACCAAGCCGGTCGAAAAGGACAAGCTGATTTCGGCAGTCGAGCAGGCTGCGTCGGGACGCAAGCTGTTCGAGTAAGGTCTTATGGCTTTTTCGAAGCACGACCGACAGGCTGATTTTATATCCTGATGGTTCCAGTTATTGCGCTCTGCAAAGCTCAATAAGTAGATTGGTGCCCAGGGCCGGAATCGAACCGGCACGGTGTTTCCACCGAGGGATTTTCTTACCAACTACAACTTTCGTTGCGCGTTCGAAAAACGCTTTGTGGTCTGGACTTTCTCTTCGCCATATCATGATGTAATCTCATGACTTAGGCAGGAGCCGTCAAGTCTCTACACTTCCCTGAAAGCATGAAGCTACATAAATACACAGAAACACAGTTGCGAGAAGCAGTCAAAAACTCAACTTCGATGCGACAAGTACTTCAACGATCAAATGTTGCTACATATGTTGGCAACTATGATGTACTGAGAAATGCCCGAAAGCATTTTCAAATCGATACATCTCACTTTACCGGTCAGGCATGGAACAAGGGTAAAAAGCTTAATCCTAATAAGCAGTCTATCGATGCGTATCTCAGTAACAAAATTACAATTCAATCTTTTGAGCTCAAAAACAGGCTTCTAAAAGAAAATATTTTTGAGCATATTTGCTCAAATTGTAATCGGACTGAGTGGCTCGACAAACCTATCCCACTTGAGCTTGACCATATAAACGGGAACAACAAAGACAACAGATTGTCAAATCTACGCCTGTTATGCCCTAACTGCCACGCTTTGACTCCTACTTATCGAAGTAAGAATCGCTCTAAGGTTTAGCTCGGGATTGCCACCTTCATCACAAGCTGAGGTTCCCCCGAATTTGACTCCATTCACACCAGGTGTTTCCAGCCTGGGTGCTCAATAATTTAAGTCCCTTGCGTCTACCAATTTCGCCACCTGGGCAAGGTGAAGAAGCTGCGTATTCTAATGATTAATGGCGAGGTTGTGAAATGGGAATTTGGAGGCGGAACCCGGAGTCGAACCGAGATACACGGATTTGCAATCCGCTGCATAGCCATTCTGCCATTCCGCCTGTTCAAACTGCTAATGATGCCCTGTGCCTGAGGGCCCTTTCGTTTATACAGGGTTTTTACCCCACTGTAAAAACGAAAAAACCCTGTCTGGCAGGGTTTCAACATGAAATTGGAGCGGGAAACGAGATTCGAACTCGCGACCCCAACCTTGGCAAGGTTGTGCTCTACCAGCTGAGCTATTCCCGCGTGCTTGAAGCAGAACGGTATTCTAGCGGCGGGGGCCGTTCTGTCAAGGTTTATATGGACTTACCGGTGTCGGGCATGCCCGGATTCCGCGTTTGCACAGGACTCTCCCGCAATGTAGCGCCTGTCAGTCGGCGTCCCTGATCGTGTCCCTGGCCGCGTAAATATAATTGAGCATCGACATGAGTGTAATGAACGCTGCGATGACCAGCAGGATAAGGCCAAACAGATAGGTCGGCATATACAGGAAATCGTGTTTGTAGATCAGCAGGGAAATCGCGATGATCTGTAATACGGTTTTGACCTTGCCGGTGTAGGAGACCGCAACTTTCTTGCTTTCACCCTGCACCGCCATCCACTCTCTCAGGGTCGAAATCAGGATTTCCCGGGAAATGATGATAAGTGTCGAAAACAGCAGCCAGTTATTCGAGGGATTGTCCGCGACCAGCAGGACCAGGGCAACCACGACCATCAGCTTGTCCGCGAGTGGATCCAGAATCGCTCCCAGGTTCGATGACTGGCCCAGTTTTCTCGCCAGGTAACCGTCAAACCAGTCGGTGATACCGGCGATGGCAAAAACCGCGGTTGCGGCAATATGAGACCAGCTGTACGGCAGGTAGTACACAAGGATGAATACAGGAATGAATAGTATTCGGACCAGTGAAAGCGTGTTCGGGACGTTGATCATTATTGCTTGTATCTGTTCTTGATCCGCTTTGTTGCGGCTTCTATCATTTATTTATGGGCTTCAAACCTGGTGGTATTCGATCACTCATCCGTCGCCACAGGTCGGCTGCTCGCGTCAATCTGCAGCGTCCTGCTGATCATCCGGGATTCGTTTTCTTTTCAAGGAGATTTCTGATCTATCTCTAACGTACTGATCCAGTTGATATTTTGTCCCTGCAAGGTAACCATCTGGATCAACGTATCCAGATTATTCCCCCGGACTCCTGTAAGCCCTACTTCGTGCCTGCGACGCTAGTCGCTGACATGAAAGCGGCCATATATTGCCTGTGCCAGTTTGTTGCTAATACCGGGTATTTTAGCAAGATCCTCAACCCCTGCACGAGTAATACCCTGCAAGCCGCCGAAATGCTTCAGCAGTGTCTGCCTGCGTTTCGGCCCGAGACCGGCGATATCTTCGAGGGGTGACTGTGTGCGTTTTTTCGCGCGCTGGGCACGATGACCGCTGATGGCGAAACGGTGTGCCTCGTCGCGAATCTGCAGGATCAGATGCAGTGCAGATGATTCCGGCTCGAGATGAAGTTCGGGACGGCCGTCACCAAAAACCAGTTTTTCCAGGCCGGCCTTGCGCCCTTCTCCCTTGGCGACACCGACGAGCAGTACATCTTCAATGCCGAATTCGTCGAACACTTCGATGGCCTGGCGCAACTGGCCCTTGCCACCGTCGATAAACAGCACATCAGGTAATTTGCGCTGGTCCTCAGTGTTCTCCTTGGTCGGCTTGTAGCGGCGCTGGAGCGCCTGACGCATGGCCGCATAATCATCACCGGGTGTGATATTGCGGATATTGTAACGCCGATAGTCGTTCTTGTAGGGGCCTTCCCGGGTAAACACGACGCAGGACGCGTTGGTCGCTTCACCCTGCGTGTGACTGATATCGAAACATTCCAGCCGGTGTGGAACGGATTCCAGCTGCAGGGCATCCTGCAGGGCTTCAAAACGCTGCATCAGACTGCTGCGTGATACCAGGCGGGATGCCAATGCGTGCCTGGCGTTGTTCAGCGCCATGTCGAGAAACCTGGCGCGTTCACCGCGTACCGCGGTGCTGAAGGTGATCTTTCTACCCGCCTTCTCAGTCAGTGTTTTCTGCAGCAGGCTCGCTTCGGCCGGTTTCGAAGAAAGAATGATATTGGCCGGAATCTCCCGGTCCAGGTAGAACTGTGGAATGAAGGCAGCGAGGATGTCCGCAATCTCCATTGCTTCGGGTAATGACGGATAATAACTGCGGTTGCCCAGGTTGAGACCGTTGCGGATATAGAACACCTGTATACAGGCCTGCCCGCCTTCTGCGGCGCAGGCAATGATGTCGACATTGCCTTTTTCCGCGCTGACATACTGGCGCTCGCTGATGCCCTTGAGGATACTGATCTGGTCCCGATACATGGCCGCTTTTTCATAATTCTTTTTCTCGGCCGCTGTTTCCATCAATACCACCAGTTCCTCGATGATCTGGCTGCTTTTGCCTTCCAGAAACAGCAATGCGTGTTTGATATCCTGCCGATAGGCCTGTTCAGAGATCAGGCTGACACAGGGTGCCGTGCAGCGTTTGATCTGGTACTGCAAACAGGGGCGTGAACGGTTTCTGAAATAGCTGTCTTCGCACTGGCGGATTCTGAAGGTTTTCTGCAGCAGGCTGATGGTTTCGCGTACTGCACCGGCGTTCGGATAGGGCCCCAGGTAACGCCCGGGTTTCTTGCGGGCGCCGCGATGCAGGTCGATGCGCGGGTATTTTTCCTTGTCCGAAATAAAGATGTACGGGTAGCTTTTGTCATCGCGCAGCAGCACGTTGTATCGCGGACGGTATTCCTTGATCAGATTGTTTTCGAGCAGCAGCGCCTCGCTTTCTGTATGCGTGACGGTCACATCAACATCGGCAACCTGCGATACCAGCAGCGCTGTTTTCGGCGACAGCCCGGAGTTTCGAAAATAGCTCTGTAATCGCTTCTTCAGATTGCGCGCCTTGCCGACATACAGCACCTTGCCCTCGGCGTTATACATACGATAGATGCCGGGTTTGCCGGTGACGCTCTTGAGGAAGGCTTTGGGATCGAAGCTCATGGCGCGATTATAACGGATGGTGTGTTAGCCACAGGGACACAGAGCGCACAGAGATACCTGCAATTATTCGTTACAGTGGTTTTCCACGAATCATCATTAGATCTGAAACAATCAGAACAGGAAGGTATAAACAACCAATAAAAGCCTCTGCGCCCTCTGTGTCTCTGTGGCTAACCCAGCAATTCCCTTGCCCGTTGGAATACCGCTTCGAACATGTCTGTTGTCAGGCGGCGGGTCTGGGTGTTGTAGCGGCTGCAGTGATAGGAATCGATCAGGGTGCCGCGATCGAGCCGGTGTTCGGCTCCGTGGGCGAACTTGTAGTCAGACTGTTTCAGGCCGAGACCCATGATCACGGCTTTGTGGGCAATGCTGCCTAGCGCAATGATTACATGATCCTCGGGCAGCGCATCGAGTTCGGCGCTGAGCCAGTTGTTACAGGTGTTGATTTCCGAAGCAACGGGTTTGTTTTGCGGCGGCAGGCACTTGACTGCATTGGTGATACGGCAGTTGAGCAGTTGCAGATCATCATCGGCTGACAGCGATTCGGGCCTGGTGGCAAAGCCGTATTTGTGCAAGGTCCGGTACAGCAGGATCCCGGCATGATCGCCGGTAAAAGGACGACCACTGGCATTGGCGCCGTGCATGCCGGGCGCAAGGCCGACGATGCAGCAGCGGGCGGTCCGGTCACCGAATGCCGGTACCGGCTTGGCAAAATAGTCAGGGTATTCGCTGCGAACTTCGCCCAGAAAGCTGGCCAGGCGTTCGCATTGAACGCAGTCGGTATTGAAAGTGGTCATGCCATTATTTATTATATTACTTTAAAAATAGTTAATAACTAACTAAAATTATTGATATTATTGTCCAGGATTCCGTGCTTCATCGCGAGATGGAGCATTTCGATATCGGTTGAAACACCGAGCTTTTCATGCAGCCGTTTGCGGTAGGTGCTCACTGTTTTCGGGCTGATGTTGAGCGTCGAGGCAATTTCGTTGTTTTTATGGGCCTGCGCGATCATCATCAGGATCTGCAATTCACGCTTGGAAAGGCTGTCGATGATGCTGTCCTGACCCGGCAGCATCGACAGTGCCAGTTGCTGGGCGATGTCTTTGGCAATGTATCGCCCGCCGTCATTGACGTCTCTTATGGCTTCGACCATTTCAGCCACGTCATTGCCCTTGGTGAGATAACCCATGGCACCGCCCTTTAACAGCCGTTTCGGTAAAGGGCCATCTGCATGCACGGTTATAATGATGATGCCGATATCCGGCCATTGCTTGCTGATGCGTCTGGTGGCTTCCATACCACCGATACCCGGCATGTTGATGTCCATCAGGATGACATCGATCGCCCCGTTGTGCTGGCGACATTGTTCGATTGCTTCCTCACCGCTACTGGCCTCAGCGATGACTTCGATGCCCGCCTGCGCGGAGAGTAAACTGGCAAAACCGAGCCTCACCAGATCATGGTCATCAACAACCATTACGCGAATATTTGATGCTTTTCCTGACATGTGTACACTTGAATCATACAGCCCTGTGTGGCTCCCATATTAACAGCGAATCGATCGACTGCAACTGCTGGCAGCGGAGGTGACGTGCAGCCCTATTTCCAACTCGATGACGATATTGTTTATCTGAATCATGCCGCGGTTGCTCCCTGGCCTGTGCGGACCGCTGAAGCGGTGAAGGCTTTTGCCGATGAAAATGTCAGGCAGGGTTCCAGAGACTACGATGTGTGGCTGCGCCGGGAGAAAGAGTTGCGACAACGCCTGGCTTCGCTGATTAATGCACCTTCCCTTGATCAGATCGCGCTGTTGAAAAGCACATCAGAGGGACTCTCGGTGATTGCCTACGGGTTGCCCTGGCAATCGGGCGACAACATCATTATTCCGGCTGAAGAATTTCCGTCCAATCGGATTGTGTGGCAGTCACTGCAGGATCAGGGGGTTGAGACGCGGCTGGTACCGCTCGGTCAGTCCGATGATCCGGAGCAGTCGCTGATCGACGCGATGGACAGCCGTACCGCGCTGCTCAGTTGCAGTTCGGTGCAGTATGCGAGAGGATTAAGGCTTGACCTTCAGCGTCTGGGACAGGCGTGCAAACAGGCCGGCGCCCTCTTCTGTGTCGATGCGATCCAGTCCATCGGCGCGCTGCAATTCGATGTGCGGGCCTGTCAGGCGGACTTCGTCGTCGCCGATGGCCACAAATGGATGCTGGGTCCGGAAGGCACGGCACTGTTCTTCTGCAGCGAAGCGTTGATCCCGCGCCTGAAACTGAAACAGTACGGCTGGCACATGGTGCAGGATTACGCTGACTTTGACAGAAAGGACTGGCGGCCGAACGAAACGGCACAACGGTTCGAATGCGGCAGTCCCAACATGACCGGCATTGTCGCATTACATGCCTCCAGCGGTTTATTGCTCGAAATCGGTATGGAGTCGATCGAAGCCCAGGTGCTGGAGAAATCAGCCTACCTGATTGATCAGCTGGGCGCGCAGGCGGACATCGAAATCCTGAGTTCAAACGACGATAAGCGGCGTTCGGGTATCGTGCTTTTCCGAAAAAATGGTGCCGATACCGAAGCACTTTACCGCTATCTGCAACAACACGGTGTGGTCTGCGCACTGCGCGCGGGGGGAATCCGGTTTTCACCGCATTTTTATACGGCCCGGGACCGCATCGACAGGGCGGTTTCGCTGCTCGACCGGTTTTGCTGAATTTGCCAAAAAGAAACGATAAAAATTGCAAAAAAACAGTCGCTTATCGAAAGAAAATGAACCGGAAAATGGGGCAAATGTCTTACCTTATAACTACACTTGAAACTAATATCATTTGAGCAAGGCGGGCTTCAATGCTGTGGCCGTTTAACAAAATCCAGGATTTTGTCTGGGATGGGGCCGTCGATTGGCTGACCTACGAAGGCGATAATCCCAGGGTCCCGTTATCTGATTTCGACAAGTTGCGCTATGAACTGCGCCCGGGTGATGTTTTGCTTGTTGAAGGCCGTTCCAATGTCGCCGACATTATCAAAGCTGTAACACAAAGTATCTGGACGCACTCTTTTCTGTATATCGGTCGGCTGCACGATATCGATGACCTGGATGTTCGCAAGCGCATCGGGAAGTTTTGCGATTGCGGACCGGATGAACAGTTGATCATCGAGTCCCTGCTCGGCCATGGCACGATTATCAATCCGCTCGACAAGTACCACGGCGAGCATCTGCGGATTTGCCGCCCCAAGGGACTGACCCGTAAGGATGCGCAACAGGTCCTGAATTATGCGGTCTATCAACTGGGCACCGATTATAACGTCCGCTACGTCATGGACCTTGCGCGTTTCATGTTTCCTTACTGGTGGATTCCGAAGCGCTGGGTATCTACCCTGTTTGAGCATAACGCCGGACGGCCGACCAAAACCGTCTGTTCGGTGATGATGGCGGAAGCTTTTGCGTCGGTGCACTTTCCGATCAGGCCGGTTTTACATCAGGACGAGCACGGTAATCTGACTTTGTATCGCCGCAATACCCGTATGATTACACCTTCGGATTTCGACCACTCACCCTACTTCGAGATCATCAAATACCCGCTACTCGATCTTGATGATCTGGCCGTCTATCGGAAGCTTCCGTGGGATCGCAGCGGTGTCCATTGCAGTCAAAACGTCGGTGAGGGTGTTATCGCCGATAAAGACAATATCGAAATGCTCGACACCGGTTACACGGAACCGAATGCCAGCACCAGTGAAAATGACAAAACCGCCGCTCAAAAACCTGACGAATCTTCGGGTAATGCCGGGGAACCGTTGGGTGTCAAACAGAATCTGAAACAACAACAGAATCACTAAAAGGAACCTGTCATGTTAATGTGGATTGGGTTATTTATCTTGATTACGGCTGTCGCCGTTTATTTTCGTATATCGCTGTTACTCTGGTCCGTCATGGTCGCTGCCGGTCTGGTGGCCATGCATTACGTACCCGGTGTCAGCACCGCCACACTGTCGCTGTTATGGCTTGTTTACGCCGCAGTAGTCATTCCGTTGAATGTACCAATGCTGCGCAAGAACCTGATCAGCAATCCGTTGTTTAAAGGTATGGCAAAAGCCATGCCGACCATTTCACAGACGGAACAGGAAGCACTCGATGCCGGTGATGTCTGGTGGGAGGGTGAGCTGTTCAGTGGCAAACCTGACTTCAGCAAGATACGCTCGATACCCAAACCGCAGTTGACGGAAGAGGAACAGGCATTTATCGATGGCCCGGTGGATGAGCTGTGCCGCATGTCCAACGACTGGGAAATCACCCACGAGAATTTCGACCTGTCACCCGAAGCCTGGCAGTTCATCAAGGACAAGGGCTTTTTCGCAATGATTATTCCGAAAGAGTATGGCGGCCTGGGCTTTTCGGCGCTGGCACATTCAGAAGTGGTGATGAAACTCGGCAGTCGCAGCGGTTCGACCGGTGTTACCGTGATGGTGCCCAACTCTCTGGGGCCTGGCAAACTGCTGATGCACTATGGCACCGAGGAACAGAAAGATTACTATCTGCCCCGCCTGGCCAGGGGCGAGGAAGTTCCCTGCTTCGGCCTGACCGGACCTGATGCCGGCAGTGACGCCGGCGCGATGCCGGATACCGGCGTTGTCTGTTATGGCAGCTTCGAAGGCAAGGATAAAGTGCTGGGTATCCGGCTCAACTGGGAGAAACGTTACATCACGCTGGCGCCGGTAGCGACCCTGCTGGGCATTGCCTTCAAACTCTACGATCCTGATCATCTGCTCAGCGATGTTGAAGACAGGGGGATTACGCTGGCACTGGTTAAACGCGATACCGACGGTGTCGAAGTCGGCAAGCGCCATTTCCCTTCAAACCAGGCATTCATGAACGGACCGATCCGCGGCAAGGATGTATTTATCCCGCTGGACTGGATTATCGGCGGCGAGGAGTACATCGGCAAGGGCTGGAGTATGTTGATGGAATGCCTGGCTGACGGTCGCGCTATTTCCTTGCCGGCGCTGGGTACTGCCGCATCGAAGGCCGCCTCGCGATACACCGGCAGTTATTCACGTATTCGCAAGCAGTTCCGCACCCCGATCGGTTATTTCGAGGGCGTTGAGGAAGTGCTGGCGAAGATCGGCGGTCAGGCCTATGCGATCGAGTCCGCGCGCCTGATGGTGCTGTCTGCGCTGGATCAGGGTGAAGTTCCCTCAGTGATATCCGGCGTGGTTAAACAACAGACCATGGAACGCATGCGCGAGGTGGTGAATCACGCGATGGACATCCACGGTGGACATGGCATCTGCATGGGGCCGAACAACTTCCTCGGTCGCGGCTACCAGCTGATCCCGGTCGGCATTACCGTCGAGGGTGCAAATATCCTGACGCGTACGATGATCATTTTCGGTCAGGGCGCACTGCGCAGTCACCCCTACCTGCTCAAGGAAGTCGAAGCCTTCCATAATCCGGACAGGAAGCGCGGCCTCAAGGACTTTGACCGGGCGCTGTTCGCGCACATGGGCTTTATCGCCAGCAATATCGTGCGCACGTTCTGGATGGGCATCACCTCAGCGAGGCTGCTGCGCACACCCGGCAACAGCGTGACGGGCTATTACTATCGTCAGCTGGTTCGTATGAGTTCGGCATTCGCGCTGATCAGCGATTTCTGCCTGGCAATTCTCGGTGGATCCCTGAAGCGACGCGAAAAAATTTCGGGTCGCCTCGCCGATGTTTTATCGAACCTGTACGTGATCTCGGCGGTCCTGAAGCACTATGAAGATGAAGGCGAACCAAAAGCAGACAACGCCCTGCTGCGCTGGGCCTGTGACGATGCGCTGTTCAATATTCAGACTGCGATGAAAGGCGTGATGACGAATCTGCCGGTTCCCTTTGTCGGCAGCCTGCTCAATTTCCTGGTCTTCCCCCTGACCAAGCCTTACAAAGGACCGAACGACAGGCAGGGCCATGAAGTCGCCCGCCTGCTGCTGTCACCCGGTGAAGCAAGAGATCGGCTGACGCGCGGCATTTATGTCAGCGGCGATGCCAATGATGCCACCGGCCGCATCGATCATGCACTCGAATATGTTCTGAAAACAGAAGACCTCGAAAAGCGCCTGCGTGAGCATATGAAATCAGGCGAGCTGTCGTCTGCTTCACTGACCCTGTACGAGGATGCGAAACAGAAGAACATCATTTCAGCCGAAGAGTATGAGCTGCTGTTGGCGGCAAAAGCAGCGGTACGCAATGCGATCAAGGTCGATGAGTTCGCTATGCCCGGGTGGAAAGTTGAAACACCCGGCAATGAACAACGGTCAACTGATCAAGCTGAAAAGTTTGAAGTCATCAGCGGCCAGCGAAAAGCCAGTGATGGCGGATAACAGATAAAAGATAAAAGATAAA
>CP070838.1:2393693-2418588 GCA_020341835.1 Thiotrichales bacterium
GTGGGACACGTGCAGGATGCTGCCGTCCTGGATATTGGTACGTTCACCGATGCGGATTGAATGAATATCGCCGCGTACCGAGCACATTGGCCAGACGGAGCTGTCCGCGCCGATAACGACGTTTCCGGTTACCACAGCACTGTCGTCAACGAAGGCCGATTCAGCGATCTGCGGGGTATACTGTTCGAAGTTTCTGATAGCCATCGAACTACATTAAACGACTGTATTCCGGCTGGCAACAAAGCGCGCGGATTTATCCGTTCTGACACACTGGCAACGCAGCGACGGTACACCTGCGGCGGTAAAAGTTAAGGTAAAATCGGCAGCATGAATTTTCCTGCCTCAGCTAAACAGGCCTTTCACCGACTCAATATTCTGCTCGACCGGGCGGCGCACCACCCGGTGATGGATCGAATCGATCAGGGTTTGCAGATGCTCAACCCCGTGCGGATCAAATCAGGCTATTCAAGACTGGCCGGCAGGGTACGCAGCAATCCTGTTATCCACGCGATCACGGTATTCACCGACCGGCAGATCACCCGCGCTGCAAATTCAGCCGCGATGGAACGCCTCGAACAGTATGCGCGACTGGTCCGCCTCGACAGGCCGATCGGCATCCTGCTGTTGCTGTGGCCGACCCTGATATCGCTATGGATCGCGGCACAGGGCTGGCCCGACACAAGGGTACTGGTGATCTTTATACTCGGGGTCGTGCTGATGCGTTCGGCCGGCTGCGCGATCAACGACTATGCCGACCGCCACATCGACGGCAGCGTCGCGCGCACCAAAAACCGGCCACTGGTCAGCGGCAAAGTCAGCGCGAAAGAGGCTCTGGCGGTTTTCGCGGTGCTCAGCCTTTGCGCCTTCGGCCTGGTGCTGCTGCTGAACAAACTCACCATCCTGCTGTCGCTGGTCGGCGTCGTGCTGGCGGCCAGCTACCCGTTCATGAAACGCTATCATTTTCTGCCCCAGGTTCATCTCGGCGCAGCCTTCGGCTGGACGGTTCCGATGGCCTTTACCGCGCAGGCCAACGAGCTGACACCGATCACCTGGTTACTGTTTATCGCCACCTTGCTGTGGACTACGGCCTACGACACGATGTACGCGATGGCCGACCGTGAGGACGACCTGAAGATTGGTGTAAAATCCACCGCGATCCTGTTCGGGCCGCTCGACAAAAAGATGATCGGCGTCCTCCAGCTCATGCTGATCGCAACACTGTTGCTGATCGGCCAGCGTGCTGAACTCAGCGGCTTCTACTACACCGGTGTTGCCGCCGCCGGCGTATTCGCAATCTGGCAGCAATACCTGATCAGGGAGCGGAATCCGCAGGCCTGTTTTCAGGCTTTCCTTAACAACAACTGGTTCGGCATGGCGATATTTATCGGTGTCGTCCTCGACTATCAATTCGGATCTATGACATGAAAAGATTAAGCAAGACCTTGCTCATCACCGCACTACTGTTTTCAACCACGCTGCAAGCGTCCGACCTCGCCAAGGAAAAACGCTGGGCAGACCAGGTCGTCGATGGCATCATCGATGGTGAAGCCATCTGGCTCAACGACGGTACCAGTGAATTTCTCGGCATTTATACCGAAGCAGAGGAAGACAAGAACCGCGCCGTCATCGTCATGCACGGCACCGGCATACATCCCAACTGGCAGCAGGTGATCCAGCCGCTGCGCGTCGGCCTGACCGGGCGTAACTGGAATACGCTGGCAATCCAGATGCCGATATTGCCCAACGAAGCCGAGTATCCGGAGTACGCACCGCTGTACGACGAAGTCGCGCCGCGCATCAATGCGGCGATAAAATATCTGCAGGACAACGGTTCGAAAGAAATCGTACTCATCGGCCACAGCCAGGGAGCTTCAATGACCGCCTATTATCTGTCCACCTCGAAAGCGAAGGTCGGCGGCTTTGTCGCGATCGGTATGGCGGCATTTGCCGATGATCCGCGCATGGACAGCACCAGGGCACTTGAAAAGATCAAGATCCCGGTACTGGATCTGTATGGCGCTGAAGATCTGCAATTGATCCTTAAAAGCACCGAAGCCCGTGCCGCAGCCGCCAAGACTGCCGGTAATGAAAACTACACCCAGGTCAGGCTGGCCGGCTCAAACCATTTCTTTGACGGCAAGGAAGAGCAACTGGTTATCGCAGTCGCCAGCTGGCTGGAAGAAACAACCAGCAAATAAAAGTACACAGTCACTGCGAACCGGCCCGTTCACAGTGACTGTTACCACAACCAGACATTGCCCGTTTCACGCCATTGGCAGATTATCCGTGACCAGCGGATCGCTGTTCCGGGTTCCATGCATGTGCGCTGAAGGCATCATCCAGTGGTGTCTGCGCAATATGGTTGGTGAAATTGCTCATTGTCTTTTGAGCCACACCGACCAGCACATCCATCACGTGGTGCGGTTCATAGCCGGCGGCATAGAACGCTTCCTGATCCCGGGGCTCAAGCCAGCCGCGTTTTTCCACGACAGCCCTGACGAAAACCCGCAGGGCCTGCAGTTTTGCATCGGCTATCAGCTGATCATTGCGAATGGCTGCGACCACGTCGGCCGCAATCCCCTGCATCTCGGACAGGGTTGAATGCGCCGCAACACAGTAGTGACAGCCATGGTACTGGCTCACCGTCAACAACACGACCTGGCGCTCGGTCGGTGTCAGATCCGACTTGTCGAACAGCCCCGATACCGTCAGGTAAGCTTCGGCCAGCGCCGGTGAATGCGCCATTACACCCAGCAGGTTGGGTATGAAGCCGAATGCCGCCCGGGTCGTTTCGAGAACCGGCCGCGCTTCGTCAGAAGCGGTTTCCAGCGTTAATACAGGATAATCAGACATGGTTAGTTCCTCTTGATAACCAGGTTTCAGTCGAGCCCGCCGGAAGCGGCCAGCTGTGACAGCTGCTCAAAACCGCCTACCGGGTCGCCATCGATAAAGATCTGCGGTACCGTGCGCTGCCCCGATCGCGTGATCATATGCTGCATCAGGCGATCATTAGCAGAAACATCGATTTCGCTATAGGCCAGCCCTTTCGTATCGAGCAGCGCCTTTGCACGGACACAGTAGGGGCATCGTTGCGTCGAATAGATTTCAATCTGTTGCATCGTGATTCTCTCCTCAGGCGTTACTGGCTGACACCAACTTCGTACCAGGGCGTAGGGTTGATCGGGCAGCGGTAGCGAAAACCGTTACCGGAGATATCGGCAATCACGGTTCGCGATTCGCCCGGCTCCAGCGGGAACATGTCGATCTGCTGGTGCGTGACGCCATCCTGCAGCAGAAAACCGACCAGTTTGTCGGCCTTGTTGCTGACGACGAAACGGTACTTGCCCGGCTTCAGGCCGGCCAGAGTCTCCTGCGCCGTGAAATAGCCGTTGTACTCGTCAAGATGAATCGTGGTCACGCCGTCGACCGTTTCAGGCGGCGCAGCGTTGCCGATACCGGATGCGAGCAATCCCGCAGCAAGAAAAAATGTCATGATCAGGTTACGTAAAAACATGTTTATCACCTCGGTTGTAGTCAATAGAGCCGCCAGAATCGGCGGTTGAGTACAACTATATGCCTGATGAAAAAATTAACTATCATTAAAAGTCCATGTTTTATGTCAATTCGTCTAATTTATTAGTAATATTTGCATTATGGACGCGCTGAGCGACATATTGAGCCTGCTCAATCTGCGGGCAAGTGTTTATTTCCACTCGAGTTTCTGTGGCAGCTGGTCGATCGATGGTGACAATGACTATCGCGCCACCTTCCACCTGATCGCGCGCGGCAACTGCTGGTTGCACCTGCCGGATTCCGCCAGAACCGTTGCACTGCGTGGCGGCGACCTGATTGTGTTTCCGCGCGATATCCGTCATTCGATCAGCAGCAGCGCCTTAACGGCGCAGCAAACACCACCTGCTTCATCGAACGCTGACACCGCGACCGAGGAACCGAACGCCAGCCTGATCTGCGGCTATTTTGATTTCGACAGTCCGCAGGCCAACCCGATACTGGACGCGATGCCGGACCTGATTCATATCAGGAACGAAGATTCCGCCCGAACATCGATGCTCGATTCAGTGCTCCGTTTCATCACGCAGGAGACCGAGAATGCGCAGCCGGGTGCGGACGTGATTGTCGATCGACTGTCCGAAGTCCTCTTCATTCATGTGGTGCGCGCCTACATGCAGCAAACCGGTATCAAAACCGGCCTGCTCGCGGCACTGGCTGATCACAGGCTCGGACGCGCGATCAGAAAGGTACATGAGCAGCCGGCCCACGGCTGGAGCGTTTCGAGCCTGGCTGACCAGGCAGGCATGTCACGCTCCGCTTTTGCCAGCCACTTTCAGGCGGTCACCGGGATCACACCGATGCAGTACGTGACCGGCTGGCGCATGCAGACCGCTTTCGAGAAACTGCGGACCGGCAACAGTTCGGTGGCCGACATCGCTGAACAATCCGGGTACCAGACAGAAGCTTCTTTCAGCAAGGCTTTTAAAAAACATATGGGCATTGGCCCCGGCGCGGTCAGACGGGGCAAGCTGGCACCGGCTAAAGCGTTACCCGGCCCGGGCGATGCTCCAGATATCGACCCGCTCGACGCCGGCTCGCTTCAGAACCCGCGCCAGCTCGTTGACGGTTGATGTCGTCGTCACCACATCATCGATGATTGTCACGTGCTTGTGTTTTACAGGACGTACCCGTTGGAATGCGCCACGCATGTTCTTTCTGCGCTGCTTCTGATCCAGTCCGGACTGCGCGCGCGTGTCGCGAACACGTATGACGGAATGCAGGTCCACCGGTATTCCGAATGATTTCGCCACCGGACGCGCCAGCTCGATCGACTGGTTGAAACCTCGCTGCCGCAGCCGCTTGCTGTACAACGGCACCGGCAACAGGCAATCCGGCAGTTCGATGCCGCGGCTGCGGACCTGGTCGGCCAGCAGACTACCCAGCAGCCTGGCATACGCAAGCTTCTGATTGAACTTCAGTTGCTGAATCAGCCGCACTGCATTCCCACGATAACTGAACAGGCTCAGACTTCGATCGAATGACGGCGGTTTTTGCAGGCACTGCCCGCAACGTATATGAGCACCGCCGCTATCGGCAAGCGGAATCGCACATTGCGTACAGGCAGCACCGATCCAGCACAGTTCGTGATAACAGCCTGCACAAAGATCGCGATCAGCCATACCCGGGGAAGCGCATAAAACGCATCGCGGCGGATAAACCGTACTGATCAATCGCTGTAACAGGCCCGCGGCCAGGCAGGTAACGTCCATATTCACCACCACTCCATGTCATGTAGAATAGATCGCCATTCTACTCAATTAGCTGCCACGTATGAATTCACTGCGCCACGACTGGACCCGAGATGAAATCGCCGCTCTGTTCGAACAACCGTTCAACGACCTGTTGTTCCAGGCCCACCAGCTGCATCGCCGTTACTTTGATCCAAACCGGGTGCAGGTCAGCACCTTGCTCAGCATCAAGACCGGTGCCTGTCCGGAGGACTGCGCCTACTGTTCACAGAGCGCACGCAACGCAGCCGAACTCGAGCGGGAACGCCTGCTGCCGCTGGCCGAAGTCGTGGAAAAAGCCAGGGCCGCAAAACACAACGGTGCCAGCCGCTTCTGCATGGGCGCCGCCTGGCGCAATCCGACCGACAAAAACCTGGACAAGGTCATCGAAATGGTCGAAGCCGTGCACGCCCTTGGCCTGGAGACCTGCGTCACCCTGGGTATGCTGACGCAACAGCAAACACAACGACTGAAACAGGCAGGACTGGATTACTACAACCACAACCTGGATACCTCGCCGGAATACTACGGCGATATCATCACCACCCGAACCTATCAGGATCGGCTCGACACGCTGACACACGTGCGCGATGCCGGCATCAATGTCTGCTGCGGCGGCATCGTCGGCATGGGCGAGCAACAGGACGACCGCATCTCTTTGCTGCAACAGCTCGCCAATCTGCCGCAACACCCCGAGAGCGTGCCGATCAACATGCTGGTCCAGATCGAGGGCACGCCGTTGCACGGTGTCGAAAAAATCGATGCGCTCGATTTCGTCAGAACCATCGCCGTTGCCCGCATGCTGATGCCTGCATCCACGGTCAGGCTGTCTGCCGGCCGCAGCGAGATGAGCGATGAGATGCAGGCGCTGTGCTTCTTCGCCGGTGCCAATTCCATCTTCTACGGCGACAAGCTGCTGACGACCACAAATCCTGATGAAAATCAGGACAGGAAGTTATTCGCCCGGCTCGGAATCAATCAGGACACGGTCGAGCAGGCACAGGTTTCTGCCGCATAGACCAGCGTCGTTTTGAATCACAGAGGGCACGGAGGTACACAGAGGTTTTTGTAATGGCCGCCAAGAACGCAAATACCGCAAATTTTCTTTTGTCCGATGCAGGAGCGGTTTTAGCCGCGAACTGCTCGCGTTGATGCACATGGAATTCGCGGCTAGAGCCGCTCCTACAAGAAATACCTTTGCACTTTGTACCTCTGCGATTAAACCCGATGAAAAACCTTGGTAACGATCTGCAACAGCGCAAGGCGCAGCACCTTTACCGTTCACGCCGCATCAGCGAGGGGCCGCAGCAGCCCGAGATGGTGATCGACGGCAGGCCTGTCATCAGCTTTTGCAGTAACGATTACCTCGGCCTGGCCAATCACCCCGAGGTCAAAGCCGCTTTTATCAGGGGCGCTGAAAAATACGGTGTCGGCAGCGGCGCTGCGCATCTGATCAACGGCCATTCGCGTGCCCATCATGCGCTCGAAGAAGAACTCGCCGGCTATACCGGTTATCCGCGAACCTTGCTGTTCTCCACCGGCTACATGGCCAACCTCGGTGTGGCACAGGCGCTGGCTGGCAGAGGGGACAGCGTACTCGAAGACCGCCTCAATCATGCCTCGTTGCTCGATGGCGGCCTGCTATCGGGCGCACGCCTGATGCGCTACCGGCATAATGACAGCAACGATCTCACAGAGAAGCTGGTATCAAGAAATCAGGGCGACAAACTGGTGTTGTCCGACGGCGTTTTCAGCATGGACGGCGACATCGCCGACATCGCCGGCCTGGTCAGTGCGTGCAACAATCATGATGCAATGCTGATGATCGACGATGCGCACGGATTCGGTGTACTCGGCCGCAACGGCAGAGGATCGCTCGAACACGCCGGTGTATCACCCGCGGACGTGCCGCTTTACATGGCCACGCTGGGCAAGGCCCTGGGTACGGCTGGCGCATTTGTTGCCGGCAGTGAGGAACTGATCGAAACCCTGATTCAACAGGCACGCACCTACATTTACACGACGGCGTCACCGCCTGCCGTGGCCGAAGCCACGCGCGCCAGCCTCGCGGTCATTCAATCATCACCGCAGCTGCGTCAGCAGCTCGATGACAACATCCGTTATTTCAGGAACTGCTGCAACCAGACCGGGGTCGAACTCACTGACAGCCAGACCGCAATACAGCCTGTCATTATTGGAGAAACGCAGACGACCGTGGAAGCCAGTGAACAGCTACTCGCACAGGGCATACTGATCACCGCGATCCGGCCACCGACCGTTGCAGAGGGCACGGCCCGTCTTCGCATTACACTGTCTGCCGTACACAGCAGGTCGCATATTGATAAACTGGTATCGGTATTGAAAATCATCCCACCGTCCGATGCGCGTTAGCAAACCCGTACAACTCGTATTCATCCTGTTGGCCTGGCTGCTACTGTCGGGGCGCAGCTGCACGGAAACGACCATCACAACCGGTGTCGAAACCGCACAGAAAATATCCGATACCGCGGGCAACTTTGAAGGCATTCTCGAAGACAACGACCGGTTCGGCAGCGCTGTCGCGAACGCTGGCGACCTGGAGAGAGACGGCGTCATCGACCTGGCCGTTGGCACGCCGCTCGATGATGACGGCGGCACCGACCGCGGCGCGGTCTGGATACTGTTCATGAACGATGACGGCACCGTCGATATCGAACAAAAAATTTCCGATACCGAAGGCAATCTGCCGCTGACGACGATCCTCGATGACAACGACCGGTTCGGCAGCGCTGTCGCCGAGCTGGGCGACCTGAATGGTGATGGCTTTCTTGATATTGCGGTGGGTGCACCACTGGATGACGATGGCGGTACCGATCGCGGTGCGGTCTGGATCCTGTTCCTGAATGACGATGGCACGGTTCAGTCAACGCAAAAAATCGCGGACTCCCGTATCAGTCTGATCGACATCCTCGAAGATAATGACCAGTTCGGCGGCGCCATCGCAAACATCGGCGACCTGAACAATGACCGCATTGACGAAATTGCAGTGGGTGCCAGCCTGTCCGACGATGGCGGCGGTGACCGCGGTGCGATCTGGATACTGTTTCTGGCCAGAGACGGCACGGTCATAAGCGGTCAGAAAGTATCCGATACCGACGGTGGTTTTTCCGGCACGCTTGATGACGGCGACTTTTTCGGCAGCTCAATCGCCGGCATCGGCGACCTCGATGCCGATGGCATAGAAGATATCGCAGTGGGTGCGATCGGCGATGATGACGGCGGCGCCGACCGTGGAGCGGTCTGGATCCTGTTTATGAATGCCGATGGCACCGTGCGCTTTGAACAGAAACTGTCGGAAACCAGCGGCAATTTTAACGGCGGTCTGAATGATAACGACCACTTTGGCAGCGCCCTCACCGGTATTGGCGATTACAACGGCGATGGTATCGTCGATATAGCTGCCGGTGCCGAACAGGATGACGACGGCGGTAGCGATCGCGGCGCGGTCTGGATACTGTTCATGGAAAGCGACGGTGAAATCCTTTCAAAACAGAAAATTTCCAGCACATCCGGCAATTTCACCGGCCCGCTCAGCGACGGTGTGTTATTCGGAAGTGCACTCGCCAATCCCGGTGACCTTGACCAGGACGGCATCATCGATATTGTCGCGGGCGCAAAACTCGATGATGACGGCGGCATTGACCGGGGCGCCCTGTGGACGCTGTTCATGCAGCGGCCGGAAACCGATATTGACATCACGCTGTTCGACAACCGTGAGTAGTCCATTCGAACCAGCGTAAACCGGAGCTTTCAACTGCAATGTTTCATTGCCGCGAATGACGCAAAATCCGCAAAGCGTTTTCTGGTCAATTTGGCGTTGATTATCTATTCGCGTCGCTGGCGTTATTCGCGGCTGAAGCCGCTGCTACAACAACTATTTGCTATTAGCTGTCAGCTGTTCACTCGCCTGCCAGTGAACAATCGAATTCGCGTAGTATTCCAGCATGATGATCGAATCCTCGCGCGGTTTGTACAGGTTATCCTGCTCATCAAGCCAGCCCCGGCCGTCAATAATATCGAGCGCGCCGCCGAGTACGTTTTCCGTCGTACTGGACGAAACCCTGATCGGCGCACCCTGCGCCTTCAGCGCCTCCATCCTTTTCAGCGCCAGCGCCTTGAGCTCCAGCGCGCTTGTCCATCGCCGCCTGTTCGCGAGAATGATTTCCGACATCAACGCCACCGGCATCACCGGTATCGTCCGCCTGATCTCTGCCATCAATTTGTCGACCAGCTTTTCTACCTGCTCGAATCGCTGGTCCTGTTCCATATTGATGAACGCGATGTCATTCTGCTCGCAATACGCTTTGGCCGAGACCGGATGCCCAAAATTCACATTCGCGTAACCAAACCGTCGCAGACGCACATTCCTCGACAGCATCAACAGCTTGGTGGTAAACCGCAGCGTGGTTTTAAACACGAACCATTTGCTGCGTTTTTCGGCTTCCGGGTCCAGGCCGCGCACCAGGCTCCTGTCCTCGATCACGCGGTCATAGTTGATGCCGACCGGTATAAACGTGATATCCCTGTCAGTATCAGCGTGATAATCACGCAGCATGTAATCGATAAAACCAAGCCTGGGTTCACGCAAGGCGCCGTCCTTGCTCAAACCACCTTCGACGAATACAGCCTGACAAACTCCGGCACGCGTAGACATATTGATATAACGCTCCAGCACACGGCGATACAACGGGTTACCTGAATTCCTGCGCACGAAAAACGCACCCATTGATTTGATCAGTGTCTGCAGCGGCCAGATGCGCGCCCATTCACCCACCGCGTACGACAACGCAGTTTTCTCCGCCACCAGAAAGGAAACCAGCACATAGTCCATATTGCTGCGATGATTCATCACGAATACGACCGCCGACTCGGGATCGACCTTGCTCAGTTGATGATTGTCGAAGAAGCCGACGCGTATCCGGTATATCAGCCTGGCCAGCTTTTTTGACAGCCAGTACCCGATTCGGAAATACATGTAGGCATTGAACGCCGGTGAGATTTCATTGGCATACTGTCGGGCCTTGTCCTGCGCGACTGAGGCCGGCATGCCTTTTTCCTGTGCGGTCTGCTTGACCGCCTGAATGACTTTTTCATCGAACACCAGTCGGTCGATGAGCGCTTTTCTTTGTGTAATTTGCAGCGGTCGAATTTCAACATCGAGACGGGTGTTGATTTCATCGATCACGCGATTGACACGCCGCCGGAAATACCAGCGCACACCCGGCATCAGGAACCGGTCCAGTACCATGACTGCGGCGAATGCGGTGATCAGAATGAACAGCCAGTAGGGTACTGTGATTGTGCTTTCCATCGTCCTTCAGCGTAGTTTTTTCCGCAGCACCAGCGTGCTGGCATGCCCTATACATAGCAGAAGACATGACCTTGCGGCCCATGTATGTGACAATACGCCCCAATTAATAATCAACGCAAGGCCTGCTTGATGAAGAAATACGACGTATACGGGCTCGGCAACGCCCTGGTAGACATGGAGTTCGAAGTCGAGGACGGATTTTTGAATTTGATGGAAATCGACAAGGGCGTGATGACCCTGGTCGATGAAGAGGAACAGCATCGCCTGATGACACACCTCGATGCGTTTGAGGGCAACAAGGCCAGTGGCGGTTCTGCAGCGAATACGCTGATTGCGGTCAGCGCCATGGGTGGTTCATCGTACTATGCCTGCAAGGTCGCCGATGACGATCTGGGGCATTTCTATCTGCACGACCTGAAAGAAGCCGGCGTCGATACCAATGTCAATGGCACACATGCGCAAGGCATCACCGGAAAATGCCTGGTCATGGTTACACCTGATGCAGAACGCACCATGCATACCTATCTCGGTATTTCATCCGAACTGTCGGTGAACGAAATCAGTGATCAGCACGTCAAGGATTCAGAGTACCTTTACATGGAAGGCTATCTGGTCACATCGCCAAGCGCCAGGGAAGCCAATATTCACGCACGTAAAATCGCTGAAGCCAACGGCGTCAAAACCGCATTTACCTTTTCGGACCCGGCCATTGTGCAACATTTTCACAACGAACTGACCGAAACCATTGGCGATGGCATCGACCTGCTGTTCTGCAACGAATCCGAAGCACTGACCTACACCGGCAAGGATACAATCGAAGGCGCGATCGAGGTCATCAAGACATTTGCCAGTAATTTCGCCATCACCCGCGGCTCAAAAGGCGCCCTGATCTACGACGGATCGCAAAGCCATCAGATCGCCCCGTTTCCGATCACGGCCGTGGACACCAACGGTGCCGGCGACATGTTCGCCGGTGCCTACCTGTACGCGATAACCCATGGTTATTCCATACCTGCCGCTGGCAAGCTGGCGAGCCTGGCCTCCTCACACGTGGTACAGCAGTTTGGTCCGAGGCTGCCGGTGGAGAGCTACGCGAAACTGCTCGACGAGGTTTCGGCGGCATAAGCTCACGGTAACCCGGGTTGTGGCTGGCTGCAGATGGATATCTGCCGCGAATCAACGTACTTGCTTTTTTCTCGTAGATTTTGTTTCGCCCTTTAGGGCGAGTTACGTTACAAATCACGTCCCTGTGATTTGCCCTTCGGGTCTGCTTCGCAGCACAAATTCATTCCCGATGAATTTTTCACTGCTTGTGCAAAGAAAGTAACCAAAGAAACGCACCCCGGCACTCGTGCATCGCACTCCCGTAGGGTGGATTAGGCGTAAGCCGTAATCCACCGCGTACGCCCGGTGCAATACGCTTCGCTATTGCACCCTACGGCCATCCGGGGTCGTCGACACTCGATTGATCAGGATGGTTATGGGGTCTGGTGTTTTTGGGGGCCCCTTTAGGCTTGCCGAGGTATTCGGCTTTGGTAGGGCAAATCGGGCAGGGACGCCCGATTTAGCCTTGTGGAGCCCGGATGGCGACTCAAGGCGGCCCGTTGGCAGAGCCGAATGCCGAGGGAACCCGAAGGGCAAGCCGGCCGGGGGTGCCTTTTCTTTTGGTTACTTTTCTTTGGGCATGCAAAGAAAAGTGACTCGCCCGGCAAGGGCGAAATAATACAGTTAAAAGAGGGAAACAGAATGCTTCGCGGCTGAAGCCGCTCCTACAAGAGCGGAGCCCTACACCCAAGCCTGCAGAACAAATCCATAACCCCCTGAAAATCAATAGCTTGAATTTCTTGTCAACCAATCGCCGACCAGCGCGTTAACCAGTACATACAAGCGAAAACCAAAGCTTGTTCCCTCTCTCATACCGGCTCCATGAGAGAGGTTTTTATCTATTTGAGCGCTGCTTGCGAGGAACGAAGAAAGGTTGCATATCGAGATGTTGAACACGTTGCCAATGTTAAAATGGATGTTTTGCGATGAAGTCGGTTCACTGAGTCTATCTGGCAATCCGGCGCTTGACTTCAAGCTATTCAACGACAACGAACATCATGCGGCCAAGACTGTGGAAAACCGTGAGGCATTGAACCGATTTCTGGCCAGTGTTGAGAAACGTGCTTTTCGCATGGCCGAACTCGCTACCAGCAGCCAGGACCATGCACTGGACATCGTCCAGGATGCAATGTTGTCACTGGTAAAGAACTACAGCCAGAAAAGCGAAGCCGAGTGGGGTCCGCTGTTTCACAGAATCCTGCAAAGCAAGATCAGGGACTGGTATCGCCGCTCCCGCACACGCAACAGTGTATTCAGCTGGCTGCGCACCTTCAGTGATGACAACGAAAATGACAGCCCCGACCCTATTCAGCAGGCTGCCGATACCGTGACACTGGCGCCGGACGACAGCGCAGGTAATGAACAGCTGATGGCTATCGCACTGGACGCCATACGCCAGCTGCCACTGAGACAGCAACAGGCCTTCCTGCTGCGCGCCTGGGAAGGTCTCGATGTCAGGGAAACAGCCCGGGCCATGAACTGCAGCCAGGGCAGTGTAAAGACGCATTATTCACGCGCGAGCAAGGCACTCAGGCGTTCCCTCGAGGCATACAAATCATGAATCACGATAACGAAAAAACCACGCGGAAAACGGTGCTCGACGCGTTGAATCAAAGCGTCGAGCACCTCGATGCGCCGACCCTGTCACGCCTGAATCAGGCCAGGCAGCACGCGCTGTCGCAGACAAACAGGCCGCGCTTGCTCGGTACACAATGGCTGAAAGCCGCCACATTTGCGCTGGTGGTCATAACCGTGATCAATGGCTGGATGTTCTTTGCGACCCCGGATGTACAGCATGTGCATAGCGATGACCTCGAGCTGCTTATCGCCAACGAAGACTTTGAACTGATGCAGGACCTCGATTTCGTTACATGGATGATCGAGGAAGAGCATGCGAGTTAGGTCATTAACGCTCGTCCTGCTGCTGTGTTTGCCGCAGATCGCGCTTGCCAGCAACGGCCAGTCCGAAAAGCCGCGGGCAGCTGAAGAACCGCCGGATGCGGAATTGCTTGAATTCATTGCCGAATTCGAACCACTCGATGGCCAATGGATCGACCCGATACAACTGAACATGATTTTTGCGGACAGCCGCAATGGTAAAGAAAATGATTAATCTGACAACTCAAGTAGCTCTGACGGTTCTCTTATCCCTGGCAGTCGCGACAACGGCCTTCGCAGAATCCGCTGCCACCGCGTGGGGTGAGCTGAGCCCTCAGCAACAGGCCGTTCTCAAAAACCTCGAACAGGAATGGGAAGATCTGGCCGATGAGCGCAAACAGCGATTGATCAAAGGCGCCTCGCGCTGGATCGAGATGACGCCCGAACAGCGCCAGCGGGCCAGGGAAAGACTTGAACTCTGGAAACAGGCTACACCTGAAGATAAAGAGAAAATGCGCCAACGCATGAAAGAGTTTCGTGATCTGCCGACCGAGCTGAAGCAGGCGCTGAGGAAGAAATACCAGTGGTTTAATGATCTGCCCGAAGCCGAACAGCAACAGCTGCGCAATCGCTGGCAGAACCTGTCACCGGAGAGCAAGCAGCAAATTCGCGAGCGTATCCGCAGCGCTCCGGGCGGTCAGCACGGCAGTCCGCAAAACAACCTTAACCAGTTTCAAAAAGGCAAACGCTGACACCGACAGACCCTGATGATCAGGGTCTGGGCCTTCCCTGTTATTTATCCGTAATTCAAGCACTTGCTTGAACATGCCAGTATTTCTTCTATATTCAGACTAAGAAAATCACCGAATGCGCGCGTCGTGAACTCGCGGCGCAATATTCTGTACCGGTCAAAAAGGTAGCTGATATGCTGAAAGGCATAAAGAAAAAACCAAGAATACTGTTCGTCGATGATTCGAAAACAGTCCGAAAGAGCGCTGTCAAAATATTGTCTGAAGACTACTCGGTATCGGAAGCGAGTAACGGCAAAGAAGCCTGGGAGCTGATCCAGAACGATCCGACATTTGATGTCATATTCGCGGATTTACAGATGCCGGAAATGAACGGCCTGCAGTTTCTGCAGAAAGTACGTACGATTGACGATTACCGGACTGCCAAGCTTCCGGTTATCATGATTACCGGGCACAGTGACTCACACGCTGCAATGCGAGCCGTGTTCGAGATGGGTGCCACCGGTTTTATCTCCAAACCTTTCAGTGATATTGACCTGATCAGCAGGGCACACTCGTACCTCGACCTGACCCGAAAAATGGAGCAGCTGGAAAAGCTCAAGGGCGTCGACCGGCTGACCGGCCTGGCCAATTTCACCAATTTCGAAGAGCATGGGCGGAAAACCCTGTCGATCTCGATCAGGCACAAACTTGACCTGTCCATCACATTCCTCGAACTCAGGTCCTTTGATGAAATGAAAAAGGACATCGGCAAAAAACTGACCGACAAGATCATAAGGTCGGTCGCCGATAAACTACGACATGTGATGCGCGATGAAGAGGTCATTGCCCGTATCGGAGAAGCCAAATTCGCGGTACTGATGCCGATGACGAACCGGGTCAAGGCCCAGGTTGCCGTCAGCCGGGTTCAGAACCAGGTCAACGCAATGGTGTTCAACACCGGCGGCAACAAAATTCACCTGAATATCGTTGCCGGCCTTACCGGCACCGGTTTCAACAACAAGGGACTGAGTTTCGACATGCTCTGCGTACGTGCTGACAATGCTCTGAAGTCAGCCATTCACAAGGACGATGCGCAGGTGTTCGACTACTACGATGACCGCATCCTGAAAGCCGTCAAGGACCTGCCGAAAGAAGACATCCTCAGTGACGCCTTGCTGCATATTATGGATGGCAATTACAACAAGGTCAGTGATGAAGACCTGGGACTGGTTGTCGAACAGCTCGAATCCTTCATGGAATACGCCGCGATCAGAAATTCGATGAAGTCAGGCACCCAGTAAAACCGCACCGGGATCCGCCTACCCTGCCTCTTTTAGCAGGCGATCGAAGCGCAGCCGCTCGCGCGTATCGAACATCCGCCGAGTGATCAACTGCAATACGGTGATCACCGCAAATCCTGTCCCCGAAGTAACCAGGAACATGATCAGTATCTGGTACTTGACCGCCTCGACCGGTGGGCTGCCTGCCAGTATCTGGCCGGTCATCATACCGGGTAGACTAACCACGCCAGCAGCTGCCATGGCATTGATGATCGGGATCATCCCTGCACGCATGCTGTCACGCGCAATTTCGCGAATGGCGTCGGAGTCTTTCTGACCCAGCATCAAGCGCTGCTCGATAACGCCCCGCTGTTGCCAGGCCGTCTGCACCAGCCGGTCCATACCCAGCGCGATCCCGTTCATGGTATTGCCCAGCAGCATGCCCAGCAGCGGGATCAGGTACTGCGGCGTGTACCAGGGATCCGCACCGATGACGATAAACAGCGCCAGCAAGGTAATCAAAAACGAAGATATGAATAAGGAGAAGGCACTGACGCCAAACCCCCACCAGCCTTTCAGTTTTCGTTTCTGGCGAGCCAGAATTTCCCAGCTCGCGACCGTCATCATCACCAGTATGATCAACATGATCCACGACAGCCTGGCCTGGGTAAAAACCGCCTCGAGAATCAGGCCGACCAGCAACAGCTGCACCGTGGTGCGCACGGCTGCGACCGCCAGTGTCTGGCTGACACCAAGACGCAGTCTGGCCCCGAGTCCGATCAATGCCAGCACCAGCAGCGAGGCCAGCATCAGATCCGGTGCTGTCAGTGCAATGAATTCTGCTTTCATGCCTCGTCCATCCCGTCGATCCGGCCGTCACGTATACGGAACTGACGCTGCGAAACCCGGGTTAACTGCTCCGCATCGTGCCCGACCCAGATCGCAATGGCATTGTGCTCTGCAAGATAGTTTCTGATCAGTTCCTCGACCCGCCCGGCATTACCGGCATCGAGATTGGCCGTTGGCTCGTCCAGCAACAGGACGCGCGGACAGCCGGATAACAACCGCAGTATCGACAGGCGCTGTTTCTCACCGCTGGAACAACGGCTGACCTGCCACTGCATCACATCCGGCTCGAATCCAAGCGCTCCGATATGCGGTTGATGCGCACTGAAATGCTGCTCCACCGTGTCGAACCACCACAGGCTTTCAGCCGGCAGCAGCGCAACGCGTCGACGCCATTCATGCGCCCTGACCTGGTCCTGCGCGATATCTTCTGCGTACACCTGGCCATCATGTTCATCCATATCGGCGATCGCCCTGAGCAAGCGTGTCTTGCCGCAGCCGGATTCACCGGACAGACCAATACACTCACCCGACGCGACCATCAGGTTAACGGGCTCCAGGCTGGGTATTTTCAGATCTTCGAGTCTAAGCATGGCAGTGGTAGTCATGACTGCAGTGCATTGTAAGCTATACTCCGATGCATGAGATATCTTCTTTTACTGATCGTATTTCTAACCAGCGCAGCCTGGGCCGAGTCCAGACGGATCGAAGTCTATCCATTGACCCAGCAATACTGGGATGTCAAAACAGGAGACACACTCGGTGAAATCGTCGACGCGCTGATACCGCGCAATCCCTATTTACAGCGGCAACTGATGCACGACATCCTGTCGCTGAACCCACACGTATTTCCTGGTGGCAATCCCCACATGATGCTTGCCAATACGCGCCTGTGGCTGCCTAACGCCACAAAGCAGCCGGACACCGCGGAAAATGGCGCTGACTACCAGATCGAATCGTTCCAGTGGGGAAACATCAAGCGACGGAACGAGGGGCGATAACCGACTCTGCGCCAACGTCACGCATTCAGCTGGTATCTGTCCGCGTTGCTGATTATGGTTGCCGGCGCAATCGTTGCAGCCAGACACTATCCCGGTGGTTTTGACTGGCTCTACACCGTGGCTTCTGCACTGGCGTCAGAAAAACACAATCCGGCTGGCAGCACCTGGTTCGCAGGATCACTGCTACTGGCGATGGTTTTGCTGTGGCCCTACGTATCAGCCGCGAAACACAACCGATCGCTGCGGCTTTCCGCCACTGAAAATTCTGGTTTCATCGCGCTGCGTACCGGCCTGATTTGCGGTGCCCTGCTGGGCCTGGAAAAACTGTTGATCCGCGACCTGTCCAGCCTGGTCTACAAGGCGCATGAAATCCTGGCGTTACTCACCTTCATGGGACTGTATTTCGGCGTGCTGGCCTTACTGGTGCAGTCCATGTTGCGTCAAAAAGTCTATGCATTGCCATTACTGCTGGTCGTAGCGCCGCTGGTCGCCATTGCCATCACCCAGTTCTGGCTCTATCTTGATCAGCGTGACCTCGGCTGGGTCGATACCAGCTGGCGAGAAACGGGCATTCCACTGTGGTTGAGTTTTGCCTTCTGGCAATGGCTGGCAATCGGCTTTCTCTGGCTTGGCCTGGGATTAATCTCGTTTTGTAACAACGAATGAAACTCAGGATCCCCATCGCTCTGCCGAATCATAAAACACTGCCCCATGGCCAGGGAACAGCATCACTAATCTGCTTCAGCCTGGCCCCCATAACTTCGCTGGCCTGATCAATAACTGTCATCACAGGTCAATAACGATACAATTCCTGCATGACACAATACCAACAGCATTTGTCACTCCAGGTAATGCCTCCATACCGTAATGGGTTCTGAATTACTTTTATTTATCGCAGGATTTTTCGGCGGCATGCTGAACTCTATTGCGGGCGGCGGCACTTTCATCACCTTCCCCGCATTACTGTTCGCCGGAGTGCCGCCGGTCAGTGCGAATGCGACCAATACCTTTGCATCCTGTTCCGGGTATATCAGTGGCGCCTATGCTTTTCGCAGGGAGCTGAGTACTCAGAAGAAGGCATTGCCAGGAATTCTCCTGATCAGCCTGCTCGGCGGCATCACCGGCGCCTGGCTGCTGCTGCAAACACCGGAATCGGTATTTCGCGAAGCTATACCCTGGCTGCTATTGTTTGCAACCTTGTTGTTTGCCTCGGGCACACGGCTCAACGCCGCGTTCAGGCGATTGGCCCACAACCGCAACTATGCGTCAACCATCGGCAAGTACCTGATGCCTCTGATCCTGCTTGCGGTCTGTATTTACGGGGGATTTTTCAATGCCGGCCTCGGTATTATCATCCTCAGCTATCTGGCACTGGCCGGTTACTCGAACATCAACACCATGAACGGCCTGAAATTGCTGACCTCCGCCACCGTCTCAGTGATCGCAATCGCACTGTTTATATACGATGGTGCCATTGCCTGGTTCGAGGGGACGATCGTGTTGCTGGGCACATTGACAGGCGGCTATATTGCGGCACATGTTTCCCGCCAGATATCCCAGATATACATAAAAAATTTCGTGGTCCTTGCCGGCACCTGCATTACGATCTATTTCTTCTATCAAACCTATTTCGTATAAATGATCGCAACACGGCTTGCCCGCGAAGCGCCTGCCTCAACGGCTGATCATGTGTGCTTTTGTTTGCACCAGTTTGCCATCGCGATAATCATCCAGCGCCTGCTCGATCTGTTCCCGGGTATTCATCACGAAGGGTCCGTATTGCACGATAGGTTCACCGATAGCCCGGCCGGCAACAATCAGAAAACGCGCGCCCTCACTATCAGCGGTAATGGTCACCCGCCTGCCTTTATCTAGCACGGCAAGCTGCTGTGCGTTCAGTGCATCGTTACCAATCATTACCTCTCCCTCGAACAGGTAGACGAAAGCGGTATGATTTTCCGGCAAGAAATGAACAAAATTCTTGCCGGCAGCCAGTCCCACGTCAATAAACTGAAACTGCGTATTGGGGTCGGACACCGGACCCTTGTGGCCATTGAATTCGCCGGCGATGATGCGAACGGTGGCATCATCAACCGTCTGTTCCGGGATCGCCTGCGGTGTTATCTCCTGATATTCCGGCGCCGTCATTTTCAGTTCGGCCGGCAAGTTGATCCAGAGCTGAAAACCGCGCATGCGACCGCTTTCCTGCTGCGGCATTTCAGAATGGATGACACCGCTGCCCGCCTTCATCCATTGTGCTCCGCCGGGTCCGAGGTCACCCTGGTTTCCCATGCTGTCGCCGTGACGCATGTGCCCGTCGATCATATAGGTAAAGGTATTGAAACCGCGGTGCGGGTGATCGGGGAAGCCCGCAACATAGTCATCCGGATTATAGGTACTGAACTGGTCGAGCATCAGAAAAGGGTCGAGGTTGCGCCGCGCCGGTGTGCCGATCGATCGAAACACGCTGACACCTGCACCTTCCGTGACCTCTACCGCGGGAACGATTTGCACAATCTTGCGATGATTCATGGCATGGCCCTCACTGATATCATAAACCGGCTGGCACTCGTACCGGTGCGATCAACCACGCTCGTGGTCTGCGGAAAAATCGATTTCCGGCCCGGCCGGAACAATCCCGGCCGGGTTGATCGTCTTGTGACTGCCGTAGTAATGCGTTTTGATATGATCCATGTTAACGGTTTTGGCGACACCAGGCACCTGATACAGTTCCCGGGTGTAGCCCCACAGATTCGGGTAATCAATCAAACGCTGACGGTTGCATTTGAAATGGCCATGATAAACCGGATCGAAGCGCAGCAGCGTTGGAAACAGTCGCCAGTCAGCCTCGGTTATCTGATCACCGACCAGGTAGCGTTGTCGCGACAGAAGCTTTTCCAGATCATCCAGCGTATCGAACAACTCGTTAAAGGCTTTTTCATAGACCTGCTGCGTTGTCGCAAAACCGGTACGATAGACACCGTTATTAACATTGTCATACACCGGCTTGTTGATCGCATCGATGTCAGTTCGCAAATGTTCAGGATAAAAATCCACATCCGCTTTTCCCCAGTGATCAAACGCGCTGTTGAGCATACGGATGATTTCTGATGATTCATTATTGACGATCATGCGTCGATGTTTGTCGTACAGAACCGGAACAGTCACAACACCGTTAAAGGCGGGGTCGCTGTACTGATATAGCTGGTACAGTTTGTCAAAACCGTGCACATGGTCGGGCGTAGCACCGGGGTAATCACCAAACACCCAGCTTTCCGCCGGCATAACCGGGTGTACGACCGACACCGAGATCACCTTCTCCAGCCTTTTCAACTTCCTGTAAATCAGCGCGCGGTGCGCCCAGGGACAGGCATAGGAAACGTACAGGTGATAGCGTCCCGGTTCTGCCTGGAAGTCACCCTCACCGGACGGGCCCGGACTACCGTCAACCGTAACCCAGTTGCGGAAATCAGAATCCCAGCGAGTAAATTCTCCAGCCGTATTGTTTTTCATGGTTTACTCCGTCTCTGTTGCCGATGGCCAGCGGACACCCGGTGGGCAGCCCCGCCGGTCACCCATTCCTGCGTCGTTATTGACGAACACCTTCGACCGACAAGGTCAATTCAACTTCTTTCGACTTCGGCCCCAGGTTGTAATTGATGCCGAAATCAGCGAGCGCGATCCGTGTTGTACCCTCGAAACCTCGCCGATAGCCACCCCAGGGATCAGAACCGTGACCAATGTGTTCGACATCTATAGAAACCGGTTTGGTTACACCGTGGAGCGTGAAATCACCCTTGAGTACCGCGGTACCGTCGCCGTTTTCAGTAAATGAGGTACTTTTGAAACTTGCCTTGGGGAACTTGTCGACATGCAGAAAGTCTTCGCCGCGCAGATGCTTGTCGCGCTCGGCATGGTTGGAGTCGATGCTGGCGACATCGATCTCGACCTGTACGGAGGCAGCAGCGGGATTCTTTTCGTCGTATTCGAACTGACCATTGAAGGTATTGAAGCGACCGCTCAGCCAGCTATAGCCGAGATGCTGAATCCTGAACTGGATGAAGGCATGCGAGCCTTCGGTGTCGATAACATATTTTTCGGCGAATGCCTGTACCGGCAGCAACATTGCGGCAGCCAGCACAAAAGCGATGAGTTGGTTTTGTTTCATTGCATGATCTCCTATTGGTCAGTGTTATCAGAGGGTTGTGGTTGTGAACGGACACCCAGCATCTTTTTCAAGGTCCGGTCATGGTCGATAAAATGGTGTTTGAGCGCGGCAGCGGCGTGCAATACCGCCAGGCCGATCACCGTCAATGCCAGATACCAGTGCACCTTGCCGGCCACATCTTCCTGGTTGGGAATATCGGATATTGTCGCGGGGACTGCGAACAGACCAAAAACCTGTATCGGCTTGCCGTCTGCGGTCGAAATCAGGTAGCCGCTGATCATCATTGCAAACAGCAACACATACAGCAGCAGGTGAACGCCATGTGCGAGGCGCCGCTGCAGGGAACCGGTACCCGGCTCGTCTTCGGGCGTAACATTGCCGGCCCGCCAGACGACTCTGGCGAGCATGACAAAGAACAGCAGTATGCCGATACTTTTATGTATGTCCGGACCGCGTTTGTACCAATCGTCGTAATAGGTAAGCCCGGTCATCCAGATGCCCAGGGCAAACAGCCCGATAACCACAAGCGCAACCAGCCAGTGCAGCAATATTGCAATCACCCCGTAGCGGCTAGAGGTATTACGAATCCCGACGCGTGATTCCATCAGCGTTGATGTCGACGTGGTCTGGCCGGGCTCGCTTCCGCTGCCCAAAGTGCTGTTGGTGGTCTGCAGCATGATTCATTGGTCGTTAAAATTGCTTGATGTAGGGCTAAATTAATGCTGAACTAAACATTAATAAATAGCAGAATATGCAATATATTATTACGCAAAATGCAAGAATATGATCTGGTCGAACTCAGGGCCTTTGTAACCGTTGTAGAAACGGGCGGCTTCAATCGGGCCGCCGATCAGCTCAAAGCCAGTGCGGCCGCAGTCAGCCGCCGCGTTTCCAGCCTGGAAAGCGCACTCGGCACCAAACTGCTGAACCGAACCACTCGGCAGATTGACCTGACGGAGGCCGGCCGACAGTTTTATGCCGATGTCATCCACATCCTGGAATCACTGGAAGAAGCCGAAGAGAAGATTCAAACGGGCCGCGAGACCATCAAAGGCAACCTGCGCATCGCCGCACCCCTGAGTTTCGGTGTCGGCCGCATCGCACCGGTCCTGCCGGCCTTCATGAACCAGCATCCCGAGCTGAAAGTGCACCTGCAACTGGAAGATCATTTCACCGACCTGGTCGCAGAAGGCATCGATGTCGCAGTACGAATCGGCGCCCTCAAGGATTCGTCCCTGGTGGCAACCCGCCTCGCCAGCATACCGAGAACCTTCTGCGCCTCACCCGACTATCTGGCGCAGCACGGAGAGCCGCGCAGGCCGGAAGAACTAGCCGGTCACAACTGCCTGCTTTACAGCCTGCTGAGCCCGCGCGAGAACTGGAATATTTCGAGGGATGATGAGACGCACGAATTCGAGATCACCGGGACCCTGTCGACGAACAATGGCGAAGTGCTCAAGGAGGCAACGATTCAGGGACTGGGCATAACGATGATGCCCATGTTTATTATCGAGGACGCCCTCAAAGACGGACGCCTGAAAACCATACTGCCCGACTACTGTCCCGAACCGTTCGGACTCTACGCGGTACGTCCATCACGCCACTTCACACCCGCCAGGGTGAGGGCACTTATCGAGTTTCTGAGAACACAATTCAACGATAGTTGATAAAGCCAAAATCGCCGTTTGAATCAGGAATCCGCCGGGAGCGAAGCGGAAAAAAGCAGATCGCGAAGATCAAAGCTACACTCTAGTAATAATCACCGGTTACATTAACAAGAGCGCATATCGTTGTTACACCAGACGATCAATCACACGCGGATCAAGCGAGCACGCACGCTATTCGTGGCCGTGTTGGCGTGTATCACAATACTCGCAACTGGTCCCGCCCTGGCACGGAATGGTCTGCCGATGCCAGGATCGACCTGGGGCAATATTCGATTCCCGAGTTCTGCGCAACCGGCCGAAAGCGACAACCTGCTGATCAACGGCGCCGCCGAACAGGGCGTGGACTTTTTCCCCATCACCGAGGACACGGTGCTCAATTTTTTCGGCCGCGTAGATTACCGGTGGGACACTGAAGGATTCGATTTCAACCGAAAAATCCTGCTCGCCGCCGGTTTTAAACTGAGGCATTATTTTTCCGATTCCGTGGTCATGTCGATTGGCGCGAAATACGAGATCGACAAGCGTTTCGTCATCGACAGAAGCTCTGATGGCGTTCTCCTGTTCACCAACTGGTTCGGATCCTGGCATTTACCTCAGACTCGTCGAGCCTCGGGTGAACCGGCACGGCCGCTCGCCTACCCTGGTCTGACCTGGGGTGAAATCCGATATCCCGGCTCGCAGGACCCGATCGAAGAAAGCACCATGGTTTTCGAAGGCTATACCGAACAGGGCGTGGACTGGGCCGACTGGGGCCGATGGGGCACCTTCAATTTTTACGGCAACCTCGACTACATCGCCGACACCGAGGATATTGAATGGAACAATCTGTTCGCAGTCGGCATCGGTGTCAAACTCAAAAAGATCGTCGGTTCGAACGTGTTGTTACAGTATGGCATCGAGGCAACACGCGAACGCTACTGGGTGAGTGACCAGACTCTCGATGTCATATTTGTCTATCTCAACTGGTCAGGCTGGTGGGATCCACGTGCAGTCCGTCGCGATCTCCCGGAATGACCCTGCGCCAATCTTGCACGCAGGTGTAACGACAGCGTAAAGCAATGACCGGCTTGTCCTCTGTTATCAGACGAGACTTCTGATCCTGCATATCGAACAGGATTTCAGCCTAAGTCTCCTTCCTGCTCTGACCCCGGTTTCAGGATCCGCTCCAGATGGACAGGGAAAACCTGTGCAATTGATCTGTTCATTTCAGTTGATCCAGCACTAGCGACAGATGAGTCTCATGATATTGCAGATAAAATAGAATCGATAATTGAAAAGCGTTTTGATACTTCTGATATTTCGATTCATGTCGAGCCAGAAAATAACCAATAAGGCAGTGCTTGACCAACAAGGCATACAAACTCAATACGACAGCCCCGGTGTCTTATGGAAATATGTATCATCGGTCAACTGCTTTAGCATGAAATCTGCGACATCGGCACGGGATATTGTGAGTTTCGTCCTGTTGTCGGTACCAGGAAAGCCGTGACGATATTCGCCGGTGCCAGCCCCATCCGAACCAAAAGGGTCAGAGTCGATTGAAAGTCCAATCGACTCTGACCCTTTTGGT
>CP070838.1:2418688-2437208 GCA_020341835.1 Thiotrichales bacterium
TCGATTCGCATGATGGGGTCGGTATTTTCTTCGGAGAACGCGGCGCGCGCAGCGTATCCTTCCAGTTCCTGTTCGTGCACCCTGGATATTTTCAGGTTATGCCATGTCGATAGCATCGCAATGTAGATCACCAGGCTGCTGATAACCGTCAGTAGAATCCAGTAAAACTGAATATCGCCCAGAAGAATCTGCTGAGAGATGCTCAACGTTGTTGTCTGGCCATACAGGTCAAGGTCCCGATTGTATTTTAGTATCGGTAGTATTGAGCGGAGGTTGCTATTGACGTTGCCGCTGGACTGGGCGAGATCATAAGGTTGTGCGGCATCAGCGTTTTTCAGTATCAGCGAAACATCAAAACTGCTGTTATCGGGTATGATGTTGTTGAGCAGGCTGCCGGCACCTACTTCCATTGCAATAGCACCATTAAACATGGCGAGCCGGTCTTTCTCGTTTATCGGTGAATATCTTCCCTGATAGACTGCCTTGAAGACCATAATGCTGCCGTCTTTTTGCAACAATGTGGTTACGGTCGACGCGGAGCCTTTGCCTGTGCGAGAGGCTTTCACCACGGCTTCGGTCAGTTCCCGGTTTGAGAGAACATCGTATCCGAGCAGATAACCCCTGTGCGGCAGAAGTGGTTCAATAATGTTAATGATCAAATATTCTGATCGTGTGTCTGCCTTGACGATTTTTCCGTCACCGTTTGACTGGGTGACACTGAACTGAAAATAACCAAGCTCGCGCATTTCCTGCTCGAACAACGCTCTTCCCCGGTCGTCAAGTTTGTGCAGTGATACTACGGACTGGATATAGGGGTATGCATTGAGTAATTCCTGTGCAAATGTCGAAAACTGGACTTCACTGACATGATCACTGGCCTGGTGGAAGCCTGCCAGTGAGGTAAGTACGGCTTCGAGCGTGCTGTATCGGCGAGTAATCTCGTCGTAGATAAGGTCGGCTTTACTGCGGAATTCTTCTTCGGTATAGGACAGGCCGACTTTCAATGTCAGCAATCCGACCAGCATCGCAAGCACAATACCACCAACCCAGGCCAGCAATAACTGTTGGGAGCTATAGGTGGGTTGCGCAGTCTGTTGCTTGTTATACCCCTGGATCGTCAAATAACCAGTCTCAAAAAACTATTCTACCTGTTTGGATTTTAGGATAAGTCCTTCTGGAAGGCCTATATTACTTGATTTCAGCAGGGACTGATTTGTCCAGATATCCCACTTGCGGTTAGGTACGATTGCGATCTGTGATATATCAACACCGTCAAGTATGCTCAGCGCGGCCTGTGCAGCCCACTCGCCCTGTTCTTCCGGTACCTTGGTAAATCCTAGCATTGTGTAAGGCATCATCCAGTTATGATTGGTCACGCTCAATTTTTTGCTGATTGTTTTTATTGTTTCCACAATGTAGGCCTCATCCCAGTCCGGGATTCCCGAGTTGCTGCCTATGATAATGAAGTCGTACTGCTGTGCCCTGCGGTATGCATCGAGCCAGTCGGCTGCCGTGTTTGATAAAGCTGAGTCAAGACTGATCTGCATCTTGCCCGTGGCGTTCTGGAATCGGGCAAGGTTTTTTTCTTCCGTGAGGGTGTTTGCGCCGATATAGATCGCCGATTTAGCAGTGGGAATCAATTCCTGTACTTTCCGGAGTAGTGGATAAATTGGTGCAACTTCAACCATGCCGGTTACGTTGTCATATGGGAAGCCATACTCGTCTGCGGTCCAGTTGATACCGCAAAACACAAAAGGTATGTCATGGTTTTTGAAGTAGGGCTGTATGATGTATTTTGCGGCGTTATCGTCGGCGGTAATTACTATGTCCGGTTTCCAGCTTTCAATCAGTTGTTTGGCTTCCAGCCCCTTTTCTTTCTTGTACTCAGGCGACTTGTTGCGTTTGGTGTCCATGTCAAATTGTTTGAGTTCACACTTGCCTTCCAGTAATGATCGTAATCCTCTTTCGACACCATCGGACCATGCGTAGCCTTGATGATAAGAGGAAATATACAGGCATTTTTGCGCCAGGCTAGATTGCGGGTACAGGCCCCCGGCGATCAGTAGTATCGCACAGAGACGCTGCACTAATAGTCGGAAACGGCTAGCGCGGTGGCCGCTGATTGAGGCTTTCAATGTATCCAGGCTCAGTTCGTTCATTAACGTTCTCTTATTGTGGTGGTTTCGTGTTTGACGCTGATCGAAAAAATCTGATATTGCTATACAGAATAGATAAAAGTCTCACGAGAATAGACGTCGTGGGCATTTTTTGCAGATTCACTGATCATACTACAGGAGGATGGAAGTTATAGGGGATAGGCGGAGGCTAACTTGTAATCCTTGGTAAACCTGTGAGCGCGGATATGTCAGTTTCAGGCCGGTATTACTCCCGGTCTGGTCTCGCAGAATAAGGAAACCGACAGCAGAAGGGGGCAGTTCAGTGCGTGTAGCTGCTGTACTCCACAGCGGCGGTTAGCTGGTAACCCTTGTTTCTGACTGTTCTTATAATTTCGGGTCTTTTCGGATTCTGTTCAATTTTCTTGCGTAATTTGGCGATTGCCATATCGGCCGAGCGGTCCAGTGGTGACCACTCACGTCCGGATATCATTTTCAGGATCTCATCACGGCTTAGTGCCGTATTGGGACGGCTGACCAGCGCTGATAGCAGCCGGTATTCACTACTGGTTATGCTGACCTGCTTACCTTCTCGCGAGGTCAGTGTCTGGCTTATCAGGTTAAGTGTCCAGCCGGCAAATGTGGCGATCGACTTGTCCGCATGATCGAAAGTTTCAAGTTTTGCGCGACGGATTGCAGAATGAACCCTGGCCAGCAGTTCCTTCTCTTCGAAAGGTTTGGTGATGTAGTCATCCGCACCAATCTCCAGGCCCTTCACCTTGTCCGAGATATCGGCTTTGGCAGTCAGAAAGATAATCGGGACATTGGATAGTTGACGGACTTCCCGGGCCAGTGTCATGCCGTCTTTACCTGGCAGCATCACATCAAGCAGGAGCAGGCTGATCGAACTGTCAAGGACCCGTTTGCTTATACCGTCGCCATTGGTCGCGAACGTAACCTCGTAACCGTCGTGCTCCAGGTATCTGCCCAGTAGCCGACAAAGTCGGCGATCGTCGTCAACGATATGAATTTTTTCCTTGTTCATGGGGTAGTAATTGATGGAACAATCCCGGATTCAGTCGCTAGTAATAGCTTAGGACACATACAGCAAATAACACGCGTTTATCGTAATAGAAAGACCGGATTTTATATACCAAAAATATCGGGTACAGGCAAGCATAGTGAGTATTTTTGGCTGCACAAGATGATAATTATCAGTATCTTATGCAGTTTAAAATAGAATGTCAGGCATTTATTTCATAATTTCGGTTAAATTCGGTAAATTTTGTTCATAAGATTTCGGGTATGTGACAGTACGAGATGCCGGGTAAGCTTGCGGTTATACCTGAAAGATTTGGGAATGAATTCCACAATGCGAGGCCTGGGTTCGATGTTGCCGGTAAACCCTGATTTGCGGATTTAGCGATCCCAATGTCCCGCGTATCCCGGAACGCTGGAAACTCGTAATCTACCTTCAAAGAAAACCGTGTATGCGTTCGAGAAGATCCTTTTTGCTGTAGGGTTTGACCAGCATCTGAAAGCTGTTGCTATCAGGCAATTGCTGTAATGACTCTTTTTCGGCAGCCGTGGTTAGTAGCACCTTCAAATGGGGGAATTTTTCGACAGCCCAGTTTGCCAACTCACGGCCATTCATATCACCTGGCATCAGAATATCGGTAAAAAGCACGTCTATGTCACCGTGTTCTTCCAACAGGGATTTTGCTGACGCGGCATTTTCCGCCTGAAGGATATTGAGTTTCAGTTTGCCCAGGCAGCGGATAGCAAACTGCCTGACTTCGGCACGGTCCTCAACAATAAGAACAGTTGCATCGCCAACCGGTGTATCCTGTGTAGTGTGAGTTTCCGTGCGTGCAGGATGGATATTGGCATAGACGGGAAAATGCATAGCGAGAACTGTTCCCTTGCCAGGCGCGCTGTCAATCGTCAGCAGTCCGCGAGACTGTCTCATGAATCCGTATACCATGCTCAGGCCGAGGCCCGTACCATCCTGCCTGGTCGTGTAAAACGGTTCTGTTGCGTGCTGACGAACTTCATCTGTCATGCCGTGCCCGGAATCGGAAATGGCTATGCTTACAGCCTGATCCCTTATGTCGGTGTCTTCAATCCCGGCGTCAGGTTTTTGTTTAAAGCTGTTTAATCTGGCGGTAACTGTTATTTCACCACCATCGGGCATGGCGTTTCTGGCATTAAGGATCACGTTTAACAGCGAGCTTTCAAACTGTGCGGAGTCGACCAGAATATCAGGCAGCTTGTCCTCAATGTTGATGGTCAGATTGATCGTATCACCGAGTGTGTTCTTGAACAGTTTTATGAATCGTGTAATTGCGGATTCAACATTTGTATAGTCCTGTGCCAGTGATTTCTTGCGCGAGAATGCCAGTAGCTGTTTTGTCAGTTCAACACTGTCCTGAATGGCCGAGCGTGCGTCATCGAGAATTTCACGATCGTCGGTACTGATCTGCTCCTGTTCCTCAAAGCTCTCGCCGAGAAGTTCAAGATTGCCTTTGGCGATGGTCATCAGGTTGCCGAAATCATGTGCGACGCCACTGGTAAGCTGGCCCAGGGCTTCCATCTTGTGGTTATGCGTTTCCTGCGCCTGTCTTCGTATACGGTCTGTTATATCCTGTACTATGCCGGCAACCTCAAGTGGATTACCGTCCTCATCCAGTTTGCTGACAGCCTGCTGATAAATCCAGCGAATCTCATCGTCTGGCAGGCGTATGCGATGTTCAAGTGAGTGTGCATTTCCGGTTCTTACAACATTCTCCTTGAAGCGGGTGTACTTCTCCAGGTCTTCGTCAAACACCGTCTGATCAAAAAAATCCGGTGTTGGGACAATACTGCCGGGCTGGTACCCGTAGATATGGTACATCTCGTCCGACCAGGTGAGCGTTCCACTGTCACTGCGCCAGTGCCAGTTACCGATATGGCCGACATGCTGGGCCTGTCGAAGCAGAGCTTCGCTCTGATGAAGCTTTTCCATGAGCAGGTAACGCGAGAGGACACCGGCCAGCCGCAGACCGATAATATAGAAAATTTCCTGTTCTGCATCAGACCAGGTTTTTTTGCTGACATGCCTGTAAAGCGTGATAAACCATGCATGATGGTTATGCAATTGTAGCGGCACAAGTATCTGATGATACTGCTGCCTGACAGTGTCGTCCGCAGACAATGGTTCCAGTTCGAAAGAAAGGATAACCGGGTATTCGCTGTTACTCGAGCGCAGCAGGCTGTCTTCATTGATACCATCGATCAGCGTTTCGTAATTAACATCGACGGCGCCGGTATCATCGTTTTCGCTTTTGTAAGCGACTGTTGCCCTGGTATTGTTTTCGGCTGATGTGGTAAAGATCAGAGCGTGTTCGGCCGAAAAAATGTCGCTTACCTCATCCAGCAGTTCCTGCAGAACCTCGTCCCTGTTCTTGCTCTGGGTCAGTATGCGAGAGATTCTCTCGGTATGTTCCAGGTGCAGTTCACGTTGTTTCAGCGCCACAATCGCATTTCTGGCTTTCAGCAGGTATTGAATCCGGTATGGGAAAGTGTCCCAGTTGATCGGCTTTGTGGTGAACGCGGTGGCGCCCAGCTGGAAGGCTTTTTCGATTGATTCGGGGTCGTCCAGGGCGGTGACCATCACGATGGAGATATCTGTATCACCGGTAAGTCTGCGAATTTCAGAGCAAACTTCGAATCCACTCATGCCGGGCATTTTCACGTCGAGCAGGATCATGTCCGGTTGAAATGACGTCAGGGCTTCAATCGCCGCGGGACCATTATCGACTTCTTCAATAATGTGACCATCCTCGGCCAGTGTTTCCGCCATCAGTAGCCGCATGGTCGAGTCATCATCCACGACCAGTATGCGAGATTGTTCCGAGTCCTCGGTTTTATTTTGCAAGATCTACACTTCCGCTTGAGCTATGCATAGATTGTACATAGCAAAATTCGGGTGGAACAGGGGGTTCCGCGTCTGAAAGTACTGTGTCTGTAAGCGAATGTAACCGCAAAAAAACACCGCACTGCGGCTAATTAGCTTGAAAACAGGCGCTGGTCAGAACAGGAAAACATTTCTGTACGGCCCCGGGTACATATAAAATCAACTTTAGCAGCTAATATCATCCGTATAATAGCTGGATTATAAAAAGACAGGTATACGTGCCGTTACCTGGTCAAGTGGACGAATTTCAATGGGATCGAACAGCCGCGAAGAAGCTTCTGATCAATCTTCCTGGGTTTATGAAAAACAGATAGAGTTGCTGTATCAGGACTTGCCGTTCGCCATCATCTCAACAGCAGTGGTGGTTACGCTGGGCTTTGTTTTTTTGAGCAGCTCGGTCAGCTGGCAAACGCTTACCCTCTGGGGCTCGCTGTTCAGTATCGTGCTGATTTTTCGAGCGGTATCGAACTGGCTGTATTCCAGGCAGAAAAAACAGCATAAGCTCAATTACCGACACGCGGAAACGATATTCATCATCGGTGTGGTGATCACCGGGTTGCTGTGGTCGGGTATCGGTCTATGGCTATTTCCCGAGGTTGATCTGAAAGGAAAGATCCTTCTGTTTATCGTGATTATGGGTATGGCGGCCGCTGCGAATACAACGATGGGGTACCGCCGGGCACCAATATATATATTTACTTCGCTGCTGATTTTGCCACTGGTTGCGGGCGTTGTGATATCAGATTTTCCCAATGCACTGGCTATATCGATAGCGATGCTGGTATATATGGCATTTCTGCTCAGGACGTCCACAGGGTTTTATAGAAACAACGAGAAGACACTCCAGCTTCAGGCGGCTTCTATCACCAACGAGCGAAAATTATTAATCCAGCGAGAAAAAGCCGAACTGGCGAACCAGGCCAAGTCGGAGTTCCTTTCGCTGATGAGCCACGAGCTGCGTACGCCACTGAATACCGTGCTGGGATTGAACGAGCTGCAGCTGCTCGACAGGGCTGAACCGTTAACAGCGAAACAGCGAAAGCGTTCGATCAAAATCAACGATGCAGGCCGCCACCTTTTGTCGCTGGTCAATGACGTGCTTGATTTTTCAAGAATCGAAACCGGTGATATCGAAATCAACGCAGACGTAATTGACTGTCAGGCCGTGCTGCGGGATGCGCTCAAACTGATCGAGGGTAAGGCTAACAGCCGAAACATTAAAGTTTATATCGAAGCGTCAAAACACGAACTCTGGGTGTTGGCCGATTACACGCGGCTGAAGCAGATTCTGGTTAATCTGCTGGATAATGCGGTGAAGTACAACAGACGCGAGGGGACGATTACCGTTGGTTTTAAAAAATCCGGCGCGGACTATTTACGGATCTCGGTAGCCGACAGCGGACACGGGATACCTGTCCAGCTGCAGGGGGAGTTGTTCAAACCCTTTTCCAGGCTCAATGCAGAAGCGATGGGCATCGACGGCACCGGTATCGGCCTGAGCTACAGCAAGCAACTGGTCGAGCTGATGAACGGGCGGATCGGCGTATCGAGCCGCAAGGGGCAGGGCAGTACCTTCTGGATCGAGCTGCCCGGGGCTGAGCAACCCGCGGCCGAGGCCAGACAACAGTCTTTCCCAGGGCCGGTCAGTACGCGCAGCGAGAAGGACGCCCCGGCCGGGACTAAACTGCTGCTTGCCGAGGACAACCTGGTCAATCAGGAGGTGGCTGTGGATATGCTTGAGCAGTCCGGATTCAAGGTCGCAGTCGCCAGTAATGGCGAGGAAGTACTCGACGCCGTGCGCAAGGACCAGTACAGCCTGGTGTTTATGGATTGTGAAATGCCGGTGCTGGACGGGTTTGCCGCGACGCGAAAACTGCGTCAACTGGAAAGGGATCTGGATTTGCCGCAAACACCGGTCGTTGCCTTGACGGCACACGCTGTCCGGGGTGTGCGAGAAAAATGCCTGGCCAGCGGTATGAATGACTTTCTCGCCAAACCGTTCAGTTTTGAGGAAATCACCTCGAAGGCAGCACAGTGGGCGGGGGGCAGGGCAGGTGTTGCAGACCCTGTAGCCGTCGATGTAGCAGCACAAGCCAGTGAAATGGCTGCTTACCAACAGGCTGCGCAGCCGTCCGTTGACGATGAACCCGCCCGGCAACATGAACCGGCACTGGATCGGTCAGCACTGGATATGCTCGCTGCAAGGAAGAAGTATCGAAAAAGAGGCCTCGTGAAGCGCGTGGTCGGGCTGTATCTGGAGCAGACGCCTCGCTTGCTAGAGGAACTCGTACAGGCAATACGGCAGGCAGATCCCGCCGCACAGGGCAGTATCGCGCACACGCTGAAATCCTCCAGCCTGGTCGTTGGCGCGATTTCGCTTGCCGATACCTGCAGGGAGATAGAGGAAACCAGCGAGCAGGGCCCGGTGAGTGACGGCATGATAAGCCTGCTGATGCAGCAGTATTCCGACGTCGAAAACGAGCTTCTGGATGTCCTGAACGATGCAGAGTGAGCAATCGCGATTACGTACCCGGGCTCGACAGGGCGGCTGATGCATCGTAAGTCGACGATGTTGAAGCCCGTCGACAGCGGGCGGAAAAAATTTCATGAACGCCGTACTTCAAAACGGCAACCTCTATATAATGTGTCGCCATGTCCGCTCGTATACACGTCATGTCCGATCACCTTGTCAACCAGATCGCTGCTGGCGAGGTTGTCGAACGCCCCGCCTCGGTTGTAAAGGAGTTGCTGGAAAACAGCCTTGATGCCAATGCCAGTCGCATTGAAGTTGATGTCGAGCAGGGCGGTATCAAGTCGATCCGTATAAGGGACGATGGTCATGGTATTCACAAGGATGACCTGGAATTATCGCTCTCCTCACACGCGACGAGCAAGATCAAAAAGCTCGAAGACCTTGACCGCGTCCGTAGTCTGGGCTTCAGAGGCGAAGCCTTGCCCAGTATTGCCTCGATCAGCCGCCTGCGCCTGACATCGCGATGGCAGCACCAGGCCGAAGCCTGGAGTATCAGTACTACTTCCACGGATGGCTTCGAAATAGAACCCGCGGCGCACGCTGACGGTACCACGGTTGAGGTCAGGGACCTGTTCTACAATGTGCCGGCCCGTCGGAAATTTCTGCGTACCGAAAAAACCGAATTCAGTCATCTCGAAGAAGTGGTCAAAAGGATCGCATTGAGTCATTTCAATGTTGACATCACCCTGCGCCACAACGCCCGTGCCGTGAGGCAGCTGCGCAAGGCAGATGATCGTCTTCAGCAGGAGAAGCGCATTGCCAGTATCTGCGGCCCGGCCTTCATCGAACATGCAGTGTACATCGACTATGCGATCGATGATTTCCGTCTTTGGGGCTGGGTGGCGCGACCGGTGTTTTCGCGCAGCCAGGGTGATATGCAGTATTTTTATGTAAACGGCCGCATGGTTCGTGACAAGGTCGTTAGCCATGCGGTACGCCAGGCGTATCAGGATGTGCTTTACCATGGCAGGCAACCCGCCTATGTGCTTTTTCTCGAGCTTGATCCGTCCAGCGTGGATGTGAACGCACATCCAGGCAAACATGAAGTTCGCTTCAGGCAAAGCCGCAGTGTGCATGACTTTATATTTCGTGCGATCCATAAATCGCTGGCCGACGTCAGGCCGGACAGCGGTGATAACCAGTTGAACGCGGTCGCACTGGCTGGCAGCGAGCAGGCATCGGGGCAGGTTTCGCATCATGCACCGGCACGCTTTGATGCGCGCACTGGTGCGGCAGGCCAGGCGGTACTGTCACTGGCTGTGGCCGAGCAGATGTCGTCCTATGGCGAATTGAGGGCGAATGCGGCGGCGCCAGTCGGTGCTGTCGCGTCTGTGGAAGCGCAGCAGGATGTCCCGCCGCTGGGCTATGCCCTGGCGCAGCTGCATGGCATCTATATTCTGGCCGAAAACAGCACCGGGCTGGTGCTGGTTGATATGCATGCCGCACACGAGCGTATTACCTATGAGCGCCTCAAACGGTCGCTGCAGGAAAATGCTATCCAGTCGCAACCACTGCTGGTGCCGCTCGGTATTGATGTCAGCGCGAAGGAAGCTGAACTGGTTGAGTCCTGCGCCGGTATCTTCAGCGAGCTGGGCCTGGAGGTCGATCGTACGGGACTGGAGAGTGTGCGGATTCGGCAGGTCCCGGTTGTGCTGGCACAGGGCGATAACGAGGCGCTGGTCAGGGATGTGTTGTCTGATCTGGTAAAGCACGGCAGCAGTACGCGTATTCGCGAGGCGATGAACGAGGTGTTGTCGACGATGGCCTGCCATGGATCCGTGCGCGCAAATCGAAAACTGACCCTGCCCGAGATGAATGCCCTGTTGCGGGACATGGAACAGACCGAACGCAGCGGCCAGTGCAATCACGGCCGCCCGACCTGGGTGCAGCTGGGTGTCGAAGAGCTCGACAGGCTGTTTCAGCGCGGCAGGTGATTGAATGAATAACCAATAGTGAATAATGGGTGGCATGCTTTGATCTGCGTACCGAGCAGCTCGAATCCCGCCCAGGTTATTCATTATTGATTATTAAATAATCATTCAAGCATGTCCCTTATTATCCAGAGCGGTATCTCCCCCAGGGATCCAATGGCGGTCTTCATCATGGGCCCGACTGCGACCGGCAAAACGGACCTCGCGGTCGCGCTGGTCGAAGAGCTGCCGATGGATATCATCAGTGTCGACTCTGCAATGGTGTACCGGGGTATGGATATTGGCAGTGCCAAGCCGGACCAGCAAACGCTGAGCCGGGCGCCGCATCGATTGATCGACATCTGTGACCCGGCCGAGGCGTATTCTGCAGGTCGTTTCAGGAACGACGCACTGAACGAAATGGCGCAGATTACTGCTGCCGGTAGAATCCCGTTACTGGTCGGTGGCACCATGCTGTATTTCAGAACACTGCAGCACGGCATCGCAGAACTGCCCGATGCCGATCCGGATCTTCGCCGCCGGCTGGATGACGAAGCTGCGCTCAAGGGCTGGTCTTTTTTGCATCAACGACTCGCCGAAATTGATCCGCAATCAGCACAACGCATTCATCCTAATGATCCACAGAGGATTCAAAGAGCGCTGGAAGTCTATGAAATCAGCGGGAAAACATTAACCGATTTCTGGCGTGAACAGGAAGCCGGGGCGCTCGCTTACCGATGCCTGAAAATCGCACTGATGCCACCCGACCGCAGCGATCTGCGCAAATTGATTACACAACGATTCGATGCCATGCTCGCAGCGGGACTGGTAGAAGAAGTTGAAAAACTGTACCGTCGTGGTGATCTGACGCCTGAATTACCGGCGATACGCGCGGTGGGATACCGCCAGGTCTGGGCGATGCTGGCCGGCGAATACGATTTCGAAACCATGCGGGAAAAAGCGGTTATTGCAACTGCGCAGCTGGCAAAACGACAAATGACATGGCTCAGAAAAGAGAAGGAATGTAACTTTTTTGATCCAAAATCTGTCAAATTATTGAATATTCTGAAAAATCTCAGATATTTACTATGATACTGTTTGTACACGGGGCTTTAGTGTAAGGTAATAACATCAAGAACCGTTGCACTGACCCATAAAAAAAATAAATGACGGGGAGCAGGAACAATGTCAAAAGGGCATCACTTACAAGACCCTTACCTAAATGCGTTACGAAGAGAGCGTGTACCTGTTGCGATATATCTGGTGAACGGCATCAAGCTGCAAGGCCAGATCGAGTCATTCGACCAGTTCGCAATATTGCTGAAAAACACAGTCACCCAGATGGTTTACAAGCATGCCATTTCAACCGTTGTGCCATCCAGGCAGGTGAAATGGAGTGACCAGGGCGGTGGAAACAGTAACGGATCGAATGGAAACTAGAAGCGCACATCAGGTATACTAGGCCTGTGTGAGTTAATTCAAACGGTCGCTGTAAGCGGCCGTTTTTATTTCTGTATGATTAAATCCTGCATCAAGAATAACCTTCAGGTTGTTGATTTCAAAGAATACTGTCCTGCAGCGGAAACCTCGAAAATGCCTGAGGTGATGGCGTTTGTTTGAACGTGCCGAACTGGGCAATCGCGCCATTCTGGTCCACATGGACACCAGCGACGAAGACAAGCGGGAAGATCTGTCCGAATTTGTCGAGCTGGTGACATCCGCCGGTGCCGAAATTCTGCATACTGCCACCAGCAGTCGCCATACACCCGAACCCAAGTATTTCATCGGTAAGGGCAAGGCTGCCGAAATCCGGCAGCTGGTTGCCGACAGCAAGGCCGATCTCGTGCTGTTCAATCATGCCCTGTCACCGTCCCAGGAACGCAACCTCGAGGCACTGTTGCAATGCCGTGTGCTGGATCGTACCGGTCTGATTCTCGACATCTTCGCCCAGCGCGCGCGCTCCTTCGAAGGCAAGTTGCAGGTCGAGCTGGCTCAGCTGAAGCACCTGTCGACCCGACTGGTCAGGGGCTGGACCCACCTTGAGCGTCAGAAGGGTGGTATCGGATTGAGGGGGCCGGGTGAGACCCAGCTGGAAACCGACCGCCGCCTGCTCGGGCAACGCATCAAGCAAATCAACAAGCGGCTGGAAAAAGTACGCAAGCAGCGTGAGCAGGGGCGTCAGTCCCGTCGCAAGGCAGAGATACCGACGGTTTCACTGGTGGGCTACACCAATGCGGGCAAATCAACGCTGTTCAATACCATCACCGATGCTTCTGTTTACGTCCAGGACCAGCTGTTCGCGACCCTGGACCCAACGCTGCGCAAGGTGGAAATCGAGCATGATGTCGAACTCATTCTTGCCGATACCGTGGGTTTTATTCGCCACCTGCCACACGACCTTGTCGAGGCTTTTCGCTCCACGCTGCAGGAAACCTCTGAAGCACACCTGTTGCTACATGTGATCGATGCGTCCGACGAAAACAGGGAATCGCAGATCGAGGAAGTCGAATCGGTGCTGGAACAAATCCAGGCTGATCGGATTCCGCGTATACAGATTATGAACAAGACCGATGTCAACGGTATTGAGCCGCGTGTTGATTATGATACGGATAACACGGCAAGACGCATCTGGTTGTCGGCGCAGACGGGTGATGGGCTCGATCTTTTGAGAGATGAACTTGCCCGTTTCTTTAAAAAGGAAGTGCTGGTCGGCCGCATTACACTGTTGCCGGCACAGGCCAGGCTGCGCGCTTTGCTGTTCGAACTCGGTGCGGTTCGCCACGAATCTGTCGATCACAGCGGGCACTATCTGCTCGAAGTTTGCATCGCGCGCAGGGATCTGAATAAGCTGGCACGCCGTGAAAATGTATCACTCGATACCCTGACGCCGGTTGCAGCCGCCTGACCACTCAGGCCATGACAATGACGGCGCTGGCTTGCGGGTAAGGTCCAAGCCACCTAAAATGCCGTCTCTTTTAAAATTATCTGTTCAGACCGTTGTCTGAACAGTCGCATAACCATCCGATTGGGAGTATTACATGGCCTGGAACGAACCTGGCGGTAACGGCGACAAAGACCCCTGGGGCAATCGCGGAAATCAGGGCCCACCCGACCTCGACGAGGTGTTCAAGAATTTCCAGAGAAAATTTGGCAGTCTGTTCGGCGGCAAGGGTGGCCGTGGCGGCGGGCGTGGTTCAGGCGCAGGCCGCATGGGCATTGGCATCGTAATTGCCATCGTCCTGCTTTTCTGGATGGCGACCGGGTTCTACAAGATTGAAGAAGCCGAGCGTGGCATCATCCTGCGTTTTGGCGAGCACGTCAGTACCACCCAGAGTGGCCTGCACTGGCACTGGCCGACGCCGATCGAATCGGTCACCAAGGTGGATATCACCAAGGTTCATCCGGTTCCGTTGCGCGCGACGATGCTGACCCAGGACGAGAATATCGTCGATATCGAGGGCACCATCCAGTATCAGGTGGCCGATGCAACGGCTTACCTGTTCAATGTACGTACCCCGGAGATTTCACTGTCACAGGCGGCGGAAAGCGCCTTGCGAGAAAGCATCGGTAAAAGCAAGATGGACTATGTCATCACCGAAGGCCGTGGCCAGATTGCGTTTGAGGTCGAGAAACTGATCCAGGAAATCGTCGATTTCTACGGCACCGGCATCAAGGTCATCAAGGTGAACATTCTGCACGCCAAGCCGCCGGAGGCAGTCAAGGATGCTTTCGACGACGTCACGCAGGCGCGTGAGGATGAGGTTCGTTTAACCAACGAGGCAGAAGCTTACCGTAATGAAGTCGTGCCCAAGGCGCGTGGTGCTGCCGCCCGTTTGCGCGAAGAAGCCGACGCCTACAAGAAAGAAGTCATCGCCAGGGCAGAAGGTGAAGCCAACCGTTTTTCACAACAGCTCAGTGCCTATGAGCGCGCACCGGGTGTGACGCGCGATCGTCTCTATCTGGATATGATGGAATCGGTGCTCGGCAACAGCTCCAAGGTACTGGTTGATCTCGAGGGTAACAACAACCTGCTTTATTTGCCGCTGGATAAACTGATGTCCCGATCCGGTACAACTGATGCCCTGAGTGACAGCCTGCAGGGGCTGACACAGCAACAGGACCTGTTCCGTCAGGCACAGCAACAATCGCAACGTACCCGCAATAATCTACGTACCAGGGAGGCCAGATAATGGTATCCAATATGCTCAAGTTCGCTATACCGGTTCTGGCCCTGATTATCTGGGCATCCGTGTTTACAGTTGACGAACGCCAGAAGGCCATACTCTTCAAGTTCGGTGAAATCCTCAGGTCTGATTACGCGCCCGGCCTGCATTTCAAGATGCCGGTGATCAACAATGTGAAGAAATTCGATAGCCGGATTCTGACCATCGACCAGCAGCCCGAACGTTTTCTGACGGCTGAAAAGAAGGACCTGATCGTCGATTCCTTCGTCAAGTGGCGTATCGCCAATGTTGAACAGTATTTCAAGACAACGCAGGGTGACGAGTCACTGGCAGGCAGATTGCTGTACCAGAACATCAACAATGGTCTGCGCGACGAGTTCGGTAAACGTACGGTCCAGGAAGTGATCGCCGGTGATCGAACCGAGATCATGAAGATCATGACAGCGGACGCGACCGAGCGGGCCCGGACACTGGGGATCGAGGTGATCGATGTACGTATCAAGAAGATCGATCTGCCGGCGCGGGTGAGTGACTCGGTGTACCGGCGTATGCGCGCCGAGCGTGAGCGTGTTGCGCGTGACTTTCGTTCCAAGGGCGCTGAAGCGGCCGAACGTATCCGGGCCGATGCTGATCGCCAGCGCAGCGTGATCCTCGCAGAAGCCTACCGCGACTCGGAAATCGTTCGTGGTGAGGGCGATGCCTCAGCAACCGATATCTATGCCGAAGCCTTCAGTAAAAATGAGGACTTCTTCCGCTTTCATCGCAGCGTCAATGCCTACAAAAACAACTTTTCGACTGCCGAAGACATCATCCTGCTGGAGCCGGATTCCGAATTCTTCCGCTATTTCAGTGATTCCAGAGGTGAGCAGTAGACAGTGCAATGTGGGACGATTTAGTTCGAGCCATCGCACTGGTGCTGGTTATCGAAGGTATACTGCCGTTCCTGTCGCCTGACGGCTGGCGTCAGGCAATGATCCAGGCGGGCCGCCTTTCCGACCGGACGCTGAGATCTGTTGGTTTTGCCAGCATGCTGATCGGTGTATTGATTCTTTATCTGACAAGATAGACAAATGACGCTAAATGGACACTGGATTCTGCCGCAAGGTATAGAAGAAGCGCTGCCGGAACAGGCAGCGCGGCTCGAATACCTGCGCCGTAACCTGCTCGATCTGTACCGGAGCTGGGGTTACGAAATGGTGATGCCGCCATTTATCGATCATATCGAGTCGCTGCTCACCGGCACCGGACATGACCTCGACCTGCAGACCTTCAAGCTGATCGATCAGCTCAGCGGGCGCACCCTCGGCATTCGAGCGGACATGACGCCACAGGTCGCGCGCATCGATGCCCATCAGCTCAAGCGTGATGTGCCCACGCGGCTGTGTTATATCGGCACAGTGCTGCGCACACGTTCAGACAGTTTCGGCAGCAGTCGCAGTCCGTTGCAGGTCGGCGCTGAACTGTACGGACATGCAGGCGTCGAGTCCGATGTGGAAATTCTCGATCTGATGCTGAAAACTTTCGAGGCTGCCGGTGTTGATCAGGTGTACCTGGATATCGGCAATGTCGATGTGTACAAGAACCTGGTCAAGCAGGCCGGTCTGGATCAACAGGATGAAATTCGTCTGTTCGAGCTGTTACAGCAAAAAGCTGTAACCGAAATAAAACAGCTGGTAGCCGGCTTGAGCATCGACACTGGTCTGGCAACGATGATTACGCGCCTGGCACAGCTGAACGGTGATGTGTCGATACTGGGACAGGCCCGTGAACAACTCAAATCTGCAGGATCGGGTGTCATCTCGGCGATCGATTATCTTGAACAGGTCGCAGAGGGTGTAAAGCGGAACAACAAGCATGTCAGACTGAATATCGATCTGGCCGAGCTGCACGGTTACCATTACCACACCGGTGTGGTATTCGGTGCATTCGTGCCCCGCCACGGGCAGGAGATCGCACGCGGCGGGCGTTACGATGATATAGGAAAAATCTTTGGCCGGGCGCGCCCTGCGACCGGTTTCAGCACGGACCTGAAACAGCTGCTGGCGTTATCGAATCACGATATCCCGATGCCGCAAAACGTGCTGGCACCAGCAGGTGAAGATCCGGATCTTCAGCTCGCGGTTGACAGGCTGCGTGAGCAGGGTATCTGTGTCAGCAGGTCCCTGCCCGGGCAGAATGACGAAGCTGCTGCGACCGGGTGCAGTCAGAAGCTTGAAAAAATCAACGGCCAATGGCAATTGGTCGCTAACGAATCTTGAAGACTAAAGGTTAATTCATGGCGAGAAATGTTGTCGTCCTCGGCAGCCAGTGGGGTGATGAGGGAAAAGGTAAAGTCGTCGACCTATTGACGGATCGTGCTGCAGCTGTGGTGCGCTTTCAGGGTGGTCACAATGCCGGTCATACACTGGTGATCGGTGATGAAAAAACCGTGTTGCACCTGATACCGTCCGGAATCTTGCGCGACAATGTAATGTGTCTGATCGGTAACGGTGTTGTACTGTCGCCATCAGCGCTGTTCGAAGAGCTGGATATGCTGGAAAAGCGCGGTGTGCCGGCAATGGAACGTCTGCGTATATCAGAAGCCTGCCCGTTGATTTTGCCTTATCACATTGCACTGGATCAGGCGCGGGAAATCGCGCGCGGCAAGTCAGCGATCGGCACTACCGGCCGGGGCATCGGTCCCTGCTATGAAGACAAGGTATCACGCCGGGGTATTCGACTTGGCGACCTGCTCGATGAAGCCGCGTTTGCCGACAAGCTCGGAACGGTGATGGAATATCATAATTTCAGTTTGAAGCAATACTTCCACGCGGACGAGGTCGATTATCAGCAGGTGCTCGATGAAGCCCTGGGCTACAGGGAAAAACTGGCCTCACTGATCGCCGATATCCCGGGTATGCTGAGCAGCTTGCGCAACCAGGGCAAGCACATCATGTTCGAAGGTGCGCAGGGAACGCTGCTCGATATCGATCAGGGTACCTATCCCTACGTTACCTCGTCGAATACTACGGCGGGTGGTGCCTGCACCGGCAGCGGCATTGGTCCCCGCGACCTCGATTACATCCTCGGCATTACCAAGGCGTATACCACCCGTGTCGGGGCAGGGCCGTTTCCAACCGAGCTGTTCGATGATATCGGCAACCACCTGGGCACAAAAGGCCACGAGTTCGGGGCGACGACCGGGCGCAGCCGGCGCTGTGGCTGGTTCGATGGTGTTGCACTGAGACGCGCAGCCCAGATCAACAGCCTCAGCGGGCTGTGCATTACCAAGCTGGACGTACTTGACGGACTGCAGACGCTGAAGCTGGCGACGAGCTATCAATATAACGGCCAGACTCTGGATTTGCCCCCACTGGGCGCCGATGCGATCGAGCAATGCGAACCCGTCTATGAGGAAATGCCCGGCTGGGAAGAATCAACGGTCGGTGCCAAGCAACTCGAGGCGTTGCCGGCCAATGCCAGGGCCTACCTGAATCGAATTGAAGCGATCGTCGGTGTGCCAATCGATATCGTCTCCACCGGACCGGAGCGCGATGAGACCATTATCCTGAATCACCCCTTCGGTTAAGCGGCAAAAATTCCTGCCGCCCGCCTTGGTTTGCACAGGCACCCGATTCGCATTCAGTGTTCTCTGGTTGATGGCCGCCTGCTGGCGTGATCCCGCTGAGAAATACGCGCCGGTACTGTTCAAAAAACCGGAATAGATTCAGTGTATTAGCTCTGGGTTTCTTTGACAACAAAAACCATTTGATAGAAACTTCATGCACCTCTGGTCAGCAGACTCAATCGGGTATTCATATGGCAGAATTGTTTTCGGATGAATG
>CP070838.1:2437308-2472735 GCA_020341835.1 Thiotrichales bacterium
GGTGATAACGGCATTCTCCATGTCAGCACAGGCAGCCACATCAGTCAGTTGGGTCTCACCGGCCGATGGTACGGTATTCCCGGTAGGCGCGATGGTGATGCCCGAGGGCCAGGCAAGTGCAACCGGCACAACGGGCGCCGGGCTGGATCTGGCGCTGGTACTGGACTCCTCTGGAAGTATGACTCAATTGGAAACCGTTGGCGCGATCACCCAGAGCCGCGCCCTTTGGCAAAAAGATGCTGCGATCGCGCTGGTAAACAGCCTGCCGACCACCGCGGTATCGGTTGCAGTCATCGAGTTTGACTCCAATGCGAACCTGGTAAGGCAACTCAGCCCGTTGCTGTCGGAGAAAGCGCAAGTCATTGCGGCAATCAACAGCGTCGATGCCAGCGGTGGCACCACTATCGGTACCGGTATTGATGTTGCCACGACCGAACTGACCGGGGCGAACCATACAGTGGGGCGGTCGCAGCAGATGATTGTGTTCTCGGACGGCTCAACATTTGGTAATCCATCGGTGAATGCCGCAAACGCAGTTGCTGCAGGCGTCGATAATGTACACTCGGTAGCCCTGCCGGGTGCAAGCATTTCGACGATGCAAGGCATTGCATCATCGGGTAACGGTACCTTTTTCGATGCAAGCACAGCCAACGGCATCCAGGACCTGATCGACCTGTTCTCAGGCCTAGGCGGCAATCTGGTTGATATCGACCATGTCGACATCACCATGCCAGACGGCACATTTGTCGGCAGTGTTCCGGTCGACGCATTGGGCAACTTCAAGACACCGGCGTGGTTGATGGAACTCGGCGCGAACACGTTTACTGCAACAGCCTTTGGCACTGACGGTTCCTCGGCCTCTGCGCAGCTGACGCTGATCGGTCGTGATGCTGTCCAGACTCCGGAGCCAGGCATCCTTGGCCTGCTGGGCCTGGGTCTGATCAGCATATTCGGTATTCGTCGCCGCAAGCAATGATCTAGACTACATACATGCCATATGTATGGCATATGCCAAAAAGCAGCACGAAAGTGCTGCTTTTTTTGTGGTGCCGACAAGCTTTATGTCAACTTGTGCTAATCTTTATCACTGGATGCATTTAAAAAGGAATGCCATGTTTATGATCAGGCGCATCTTACCTTTCTTCATCAGGCTGAGCTGTTCGGCATTGCTGTTGTCTCTGGCCCGGCCCGCAGCTGCTGTACCCGTATTATTCTCCCCCGAGGCAATAGACACTGAATCCATCGTACAGGAGCTGTCTGGTTTATCGACCCCGGATGCTGTGACTCAACGGACACTGGCGACGCTGCAAAATCCGCAGCAGGCGAAGCTGGCCCTGAACAGGCTGCAGCGGGATTTACGCGACAACGGCGAGTTGGGAAATATTGTTACGCTGGCCCCGCGCATTATGGAATTACTACCGGACAACACGGCCATCCGGAACATGTATGCATTGGCATTGGCCGCGAAAGGAGAAACGTCGGCGGCGGCTGCGGTGATCGAAGCGATGCCTGCCGGCAGTGAACCTTCTGATCTGTACGCATCACTGGCGAAATCAGCCATTGCCAAGGCCGGCGGCAGGCTGACGGAAGCGGGTACGGCAGCAAGCAGGGCCGCAGCGATTGATTCCGAGCACCCCTATTCCTATAACCTGCTCGGACAAATCGACATTGAACGCAGGGACTTTGAAAGCGCCCGTGAAAACTTCCAGACCGCAACGCTCTATGCGCCGCGTTTTTCAGCCGCCTGGTCTAACCTGGGTTCCGTGCAGTACCTGCAGGGCGAATCAAAGCAGGCCTGGACATCATTTTCAACCGCGATCGACCTTTCCCCCCATTTTTGCGCACCACGAATCGGCCGCGCGGCGGTGTCGTCCGACAGGGGTGACAGCACCAATGCCATCAGCGACCTCGAGGCCTGTCTCAAATCCGAACCGCAACAGCCACTGGCTAGCAGATTACTGGCGACGCAATACCTGCAATCAGGCCGACTGGATGATGCCGAAAACATCGCCAACGCCCTGTCGGCAGCCGATAGTGATTATGCACGGATCATACTGGCGGACATCTACCTGCGCAGGAATCTGCCGAAGGAAGCTCGCAAACAATTACAGGCCATCACCAAACCCGACGTCCAGGTTCACTATCTGCTGTCTTTCTGCGATATGATCGAAGGCAGGCACCACGATGCCGTCAAACGTATCAAGCAGGCTGAAGCGCTGCAAGCTGACGCTGCCACCCTGGCGGTAGTTGGCCAGATCTATCACTTTTATACCGGCATGCCAGTGGACCAGACAAAATTGATCAGACTCGGCCAGGACGTGGCTGTTGGCCAACTGGCCCTGTATGTTGCCGGCAACGTCAGTGCTTCCGCTGGCAACCTCGATGAAGCTTACCGGTTATGGAGCAAAACCGAAAACCTGCTGCCCGGTTTTACGCTCCAGGGCGTCAGTCGAGCACAAGTCGGTAAGTCGGTCGACCGAGGTGAACAACGACACCTCGCGCTCGGCATATTGTACTACCTCAAGAGTCTCTATCCCGCCGCTCAATCGGAGTTCACAAAGGCACTGGACACCAATACCGACTCATTTATGGCAAATTATCTGGCGGCGCTGGCCGTTGCACAGGCCGGTGATAGTGACACGGCTGGAAAATACCTTCAGCGTTCGCTTAAACAAACACCCGGATTTTTTCCGGCGAACTACATGCTGGCCGAGATCTATTTGCGACGTGCTGATATCGATGCCGCCATCCGGCATTACCAGGCAGCCGCGGACAGCAAACCCGACGGCGGCGTACTCATTAAACTCGGCTTGCTCTACGAACAGAACAAACGCAAGAAAGAAGCTGAAAAGGCCTACCGGAAGTTCATCGCAACGTATCCGGATAACTTTATCGGCTACAACCAGTTAGCCTGGATGTTTACGCGCGATGGCGTACGTCTCGATGAAGCGCTAGGGCTTGCAAGCAAGGCAAATGAACTACAAACCGACAACGCCAGCGTGAATGACACCCTCGGCTGGATCTACTTCCAGAAAAACGATTATGCGCAGGCGAAGAAGTATCTGCAGCATGCCAACACGATCAGCAACGGCAAGAACCCGGATATCCTGTTTCACCTGGCTTCTCTGGAAAATGCGCTGGGCAATACCTCGGCAGCAAAAACACTGGTCAAAAGGGCCCTGGAAAATTCAGCAAACTTTGAAAGCGCATCACAGGCGCGACAGTTGCTGGAGAATCTGCGTGCGAACTAGTTAGTCTGATTGTTTAATCGGATCCTGTTCTCGACACCCTGCGGGTCAAAATATCCCGACCATGTGCCACGGGTTTACCCGGTGAGTTAGATCATTTATTCAGTATGCCTGGTACACAATCGACCTGAACAGCACGCTTGATATCGCGTACGTATCATACATTAATAATTCGACAAAAATCGGATACTGTATATCCGGTTTGCTTACGGTCGTTTTGCACAATGGTGCCAGGCCGGAAAATTGTTACGATTACGTAACAAAACCAGGCACCGGCAACGCGTACGTGGCACCGGCTAACTAGTCGGCTTCGAAACCGGCATCATTATGACTGCCATCACAGAATGGCTTGTTTTTTGACTGGCCACACCTGCACAATGCAGCCTGCTTGCCCTGCCATGCGATACGACCGCTGCTGGCGACAATCGCAAAGCTTCCCGACAACAGCAAGGGACCATTGGTGACGGATTTGATTGTCAGCTTGCCACCTTCAATCTCGAGGCCGTCACCTTTCTCACCAACGGCACCGTAATCCTCGAAGCCGGCCTTGAGGTGGCTGTTGTCACAGAATGGCTTGTTTTTCGACTGTCCACAGCGACACAGCGCTGCCCGGTAGCGGACACCGGGCATATCATCAGCAGCGCGATCGATATGCAGTTCACCCTGAATATAAAGGGGTCCGTTGTAGACAACCTGCACCGTATTGCAGCTCGCCGGCGTTTCATTGTCTGCCTGCGCCTTGTCGTTATAGGTCAGCGCACCGGAGGGACAGCGCTTGACGATTTCCCTGACTTCTTCATCGGATACCAGATCCGGCTGGCACCAGGGGTCGCGGCCACCGACGAACAGGTCGCCGGCTGAATAGCCGCACTCACCGATATGGATACAGAGCCGACTGTCCCACTGGACGTCGATATTCCTGCCCTTGTAGGTCGTCGTTTTATCACCGGCCATATCAGCTACCCCTGCAGATTTGAATTAACCTTCTAAAAACGCACTACGGCTTGATATAGGCATAACCCTGCTGCTGCAATTTGGCGACCTCGGCAACACCGCTGGGAACAATGTCATCCTGGTCTACGTTGTAGAGGTCATTTTCCAGATCGACTTTGCGCCCTTTTACGGTATTGGCACAGACGTTGAACGAAACGCCCTGCGCTTTCAATCCGTCAATTTTCGCAGTCATTTTTTCATCGGCATTCGCCTGCTTGAATTTCTTGAGTTTCTCGAGCGAATCCGGATCCAGCAGCAGAGCCAGACCGTTTCCGTGCAATACTACCTTGATCTCCAGGTTTTCTGCACCAACGGCATTGATATGGTTCTGGATATTACGCAGAGCCCCGGCCTGTTTCTTCGGATTATCGTAATTGATGTGGTACACGACTTTCTGTTTTGCGTAGCTGTCACCAGCATCAGCATCACCGACATGCAGCACGGTCGCGGTAACCAGCAGTGCTGCCATCAGTAGTGCGGATAAAAAGTTTGATCTGGTCTTCAACATAATAGCCTCCAGTTTTTTTGCCACACATTCGTGGCATTTATTGTTTAATCATTGTATTGAATGCACGATTCGATACAAGCCTGTCATGTTTAGACGTAGCTGACAGCTGTTTATTCAACGGAAACATCAGATAAGTAAAATTGAATAACCCCGAATAAAATATGTAATTTATTATGCAGGAAGGCACTACTGATGTATGCGCTGAATATCCCTGATCAAGCGGTTCACATTGTCATCACTGGACTGCATGTTACCCAGCAACAGATCGAACAGAACCTGGTCGGGATAATCCAGGATTTCATTGAATACGGCACCCTGATCCGCTGACATCGTACGGTAGTTTTCATCCAGGTAGCTGTTGAGCAGAATATCCAGTTCCAGCATGCCCCTGCGGCAGCGCCATTTAAGCTCGGAATATTCCAGCACAGCAGAACTCACAGCGAGCGCTTGACCATCATTTTCTTGATGTTATTGATTGCCCGGGTTGGATTCAGCCCCTTGGGACAGACCTGCACACAGTTCATGATGCTGTGGCAGCGAAACAGCTTGAACGGGCCTTCGAGTGCCGCGAGGCGCTCCTCCGTTGCCTGGTCACGGCTGTCCTCGATAAAGCGTGAAGCCTGTAACAGTGCAGCGGGACCAAGGTATTTGTCCGGGTTCCACCAGAAAGACGGGCATTGGGTTGAACAGCAGGCACACAGGATGCATTCATAAAGACCATCGAGCTGTTCACGCTGCTGCGGTGTTTGCGGCAGCTCGACTTCAGGCATGGGATCGTTAACGATCAGGTAGGGTTTGACATCACGGTAATTCTGCCAGAACTGATCCATGTCGACGATCAGGTCGCGAACCACCGGCAAACCTGGCAACGGTCGTATTTCGATCGGCTGCTTCAGACTCGCCAGCGGCGTGACACAGGCAAGGCCGTTGATGCCATTGATATTCATGCCGTCGGAACCGCAAACACCTTCGCCGCAGGAACGCCTGAAACTCAATGATTCATCGATGGTGTCCTTGATTTTCAGCAGCGCCGCAAGCAACATCATGCCGGGTTCGGGATCCGCCAACTCAAAGTCCTGCATGTAGGGCTTTTTGTCGGCATCCGGGTTGTAACGGTAGATTCTGAATTTCATAGGCTCATCACCTCGCACGACCTGGAAGACGCTGGATTCCCGCTGTCGCGGGAATGACGGCAGTGATCTGTTGGCTTCGGCTTCACTATTCGCTTTGTCTTTGTCATATGAACCCGGATTACGCTGTGCTAATCCAGGCTACACTTTGTTCACGGTATTCCGTTGACTGCCCTAATAGACTCTTGCCTTTGGCGGAAAACTGTCAACACTGATCGGTTTCGTTCTCACCGGCTTGTAATCCAGTCCGGTGTCGAGCGAATACAGGCTGTGACGCATCCAGTTGATATCGTCACGCTCGGTATAATCCGTTCTTGAATGCGCCCCACGGCTTTCCTGTCGCGCCCTGGCAGAATGAATCGTCGCCAGCGCAACACCGAGCAGATTCTCGAGCTCCAAAGCCTCGACTCGAGCCGTATTGAATACCGCACTATGGTCATCGATACGCGCATGTTTGAAGCGCTCTACGATCTGTTCGACCTTTGCGACACCTTCAGCCAGAACTTCATCATTGCGGAACACACTGCAATGGTTTTCCATGACCATCTTGAGCTCATCGCGCAATCCACTCACCGACTCACCCTCACCATCACCCTTTCTGTCCCAGCGCTGCATGCGGTTGACCGCCGACTCCAGGCTGTCGCTGTCTATCGGGCGGTGATAGCGGTTCTCCGAAAGATAATCGATGATGTGATTGGCTGCGGCGCGACCGAACACAAGGATATCGAGCAGAGAATTACCGCCAAGACGGTTGGCGCCGTGAACGGAAACACAGGCGCATTCACCGGCCGCATACAGCCCCGGCACCGGCTCCTCGGGTGTATCCTTCACCGGCATCACGACCTGGCCGTCGCGGTTTGTTGGAATGCCACCCATGGTGTAATGTGCGGTCGGAAATATTGGCACTGGCGCTACCGCCGGGTCGATCCCTACGAAGGTGATACAGGTCTGGCGTATACCGGGCAACCGCTTCTGGATCACGTCCTCACCGAGGTGATCCAGTTTGAGCATGACGTGGTCCTTGTTCGGGCCACAGCCCCGGCCCTCGCGCACTTCGGTAGCGATGGCGCGACTCACGACATCGCGACTGGCCAGATCTTTTGCCTTCGGTGCATAACGTTCCATCAGGCGTTCGCCATCGGCATTCACCAGGTAGCCGCCTTCGCCGCGCGCGCCCTCGGTAATCAGCATACCGCGTCCGGCGATACCCGTCGGATGAAACTGAAAGAATTCCATGTCCTGCAGCGGCACACCGGCACGTAATGCCATACCCATGCCGTCACCGGTGTTGATCAATGCATTGGTGGTTGTTCTGAACAGCTGCCCGGCACCACCAGTGGCCAGCAGCGTCGTTTTCGCCTCGATAATAACCGGCTCGCCGTTATGAATATTGAAAGCCAGCGCACCCAGAATGTAACCCTGGTCATCCTTGAGCAGGTCGACCGCAAAATATTCGTCGAAAAAATGGGTTTTGGCACGTATGTTCTGCTGGTACAGGCTGTGCAGAATGGCATGGCCCGTGCGATCAGCGGCTGCACAGGTCCGCGCTGCCTGGTCGCCGCCAAAATTCTGGCTCTGGCCGCCAAAAGGACGCTGGTAGATACTGCCATTGTCGAGGCGGGAAAAGGGTACGCCGAAATGTTCGAGTTCGTATACCGCTGTCGGAGCCGCCCGGCACATATATTCGATCGCATCCTGGTCACCGAGGTAATCGCTGCCCTTTACCGTATCAAACATGTGCCAGTGCCAGTTGTCCGGTAACACATTGGCAAGCGCGGCATTCATACCGCCCTGCGCTGCAACAGTATGTGAACGCGTGGGAAACACTTTCGAAACCACGGCGACGCTGGCATCGGCATTGGCAAGTTGCAATGCCGCTCTCAGACCACCGCCACCGGCGCCTATGATCAATGCATCGAACTGTCTTCTGGGTAAATCAGGCATATCGATAGAATCGTTTACATCGCCACTGACAACAGCAGTAGTTTTGCACTCCACAATCCACTGCTGATAAGTACGACGATGACAAGGGTAAAGGCCACCATCCGTAGCAGCGTGTTATGCACGTAATCCAGAATGATGTCACGCATCCCGATCCATGCATGCAACAGCAGGGCGATGACAAACAGGCCGACTGCGACGACATTGACCGGGTGAAACAACCAGTCATGCCATTGCTGGTAGCCTGTATCACCGGCCATCGCGAGCGTAACGACAATATAGACAACGAACAGTGCCATGTAGACCGCACTGATGCGTTGTATTAACCAGGGCCTGAGGCCGTGCAGTACATAAACGCTGCTCATAGCAGGACAATCCCCACATACGCAAGCATGATCAGCAGCTCGGCTATCAGTACGGTCCAGGCAGAAATATTGGAGCTGGCTTTTTCGACAGCAATATCAAAATCCAGTAACAGGTATCGAATACCGGCGAGAAAATGGTGCACCAGGGACCACACCAGTATCAGTAAAGTGATCTGCATCACAGGATGCTGCATAAACCGGACACTCTGCTCAAATGCCTGCTCCGAGGACACAGAACGATCGAGAAGATAGACACACAGGGGAATCGCCAGGAACAGCAATGCGCCGGAAACGCGATGGGCGAACGATACGATGCCAGTGGTTGGCAGGCGAATCTTGAACAGGTTCAAATAGACCGGTCTTTTATCAGTCAACTTTGTATCCTTGATTGCTGTTCCAGCATACCGTCGGGTATGGCTGGACAGTTGGACATACATTACTGCGAACGGTTCTGCGTGGCTCCAGTCTAATATGGCGGGTACATGTCAGGCAAGACAAATACCGACATAATGCCTGATGAATTAAATCCGTGCTTTGACTAAGATAGGCAAAAACCAGCAAAAGTGAATAACCATGAAACACGAGTGGAAAGAATTCCTGAAAAACAGCGGGGCTGAATTCGAAGAAGACTGCGTATGCACCTTCGGCAATCCCGAGAGAGAACGCCGTATTGCTCATACCGGCGACCTGTTCTGCGACCTGTCACATTTCGGCATCATATCCGCCTACGGCGAGGACGCCGCCGAGTTCCTGCAGGCGCAATTCACCAATGACATTAACCAGGTCGATGAATCACACAGCCAGCTCAGCGCGCTGTGTTCCCCCAAGGGCAGGATGTTGTGTAACTTCCGTATATTCAGACGCGAACAAACCTACTACCTGGTACTGCCCTACGAGCTGCTGGAAGCAGCCCTGAGCCGGCTGCGCATGTTCGTGCTGCGCTCCAGGGTTACGCTCGAGGATGCCAGCGATGCGCTGATGGGAATTGGCGCGAGCGGCACCAAAATGATCGATCATCTGGGTGATATCGCCGGAAATTTGCCCGAGAAGGTTGACGAATCGATCGAGTCACAGGGATACACCATCATCCGCGTCGCCGGCGTAAACCCGCGCTTCGAAATTTATGGCCTGCTGGAACCGATGAAAAAGCTCTGGCAGGCACTGGATGTTCACGCCACACCGGTCGGCGCGAACGTATGGGAATTGCTGAACATACAGGCCGGGATCCCGGTCATTACCGCAGGATCGATCGATGCCTATGTCCCGCAAATGGCCAACATGCACCTGATCAATGGTGTCAGCTTCAGCAAGGGATGCTATCCGGGCCAGGAAATCGTCGCGCGCATGCATTACCTGGGCAAGCTCAAACGACGCATGTACCACATCGGTTTCAGCGCTAAGGACAAGCCCGCCGCGGGCACGGCGCTGGTCACCGAAAGCTCTACAGAAAGCCAGGACATCGGCACCATACTCAGTGCGCAGCAGAATCCTGACGGCGACTATGATGCGCTCGCGGTAATCCAGACCAGTGATGCCGAGAACAGCGCACTGAAGCTGGGTGATGCCGAGGGGCCGGATGTGAGGGTGCTGGATTTGCCCTACGGGTTTGATAATGAAGAATTAAAAATGAAAAATGAATAATGAAAAAGCGATGCGCTCAGTCCGAATTTTACTATTAACTGACACGGGTGAACGGCCTTCCGGCATGTTTCGCGGCTAAAGCCGCTGCTACAGCCTTGCTCACAGGGGCCAGTCTATTAGCTATCTTTCATTTTTCACTTTTCATTTTTCATTATTATTTATTCATTCCCTTCCGCTTCCTGGCGCATATGCGGGAACAGGATCACGTCACGGATTGAAGGCTGGTCGGTCAACAGCATGACCAGGCGATCGATGCCGATGCCCTCTCCGGCGGTTGGCGGCATGCCGTGTTCGAGCGCTCGAACATAGTCGGCGTCGTAATGCATGGCTTCATCATCACCCGCCTCTTTCTCCAGTACCTGTTTCCTGAAGCGCTCCGCCTGGTCCTCGGGGTCATTCAACTCGGAGAAACCGTTGGCAATTTCGCGACCACCGACAAAGAGTTCGAAGCGGTCCGTTACAAAAGGATTGTCGTCATTGCATCTCGCCAGGGGTGAAACTTCCTTTGGATACTCGGTGATGAAGCTCGGATCCTTGAGCTCATGCTCGACGGTCTTTTCGAATATCTCCAGCTGTATCTTGCCGAGCCCGTAGCCATCCTTCATCGGGATCCCGAGTTTTTCAGCATACTGTCGAGCAGCATCGATATCGGATAGCGCGTCGGCGCCTAGTTCTTGGTTATATTGAAGTATCGAATCAAACACGGTCATGCGCTTGAACGGTCTGGAGAAGTCGTGCTCTTCACCCTGGTATTTCACCGTGGTATTGCCCAGCACTTCACTGGCCAGTTTGCGCAGCAGGTCTTCCGTCAGGTCCATCAGATCATGATAGTCGGCGTAAGCCTGGTAAAACTCGAGCATGGTGAACTCGGGATTATGCCGTGTAGACACCCCCTCGTTACGAAAACTGCGGTTGATTTCAAACACCCTCTCAAAACCGCCGACAACCAGTCGCTTCAGATAAAGCTCCGGTGCGATACGTAAATACATCGCAAGATCGAGCGCGTTATGATAGGTCTCGAAGGGCCGCGCCGTCGCGCCACCTGGAATAACCTGCATCATCGGTGTTTCGACTTCCATAAAATCATGCCTGTCGAAATACTCGCGGATAAAAGCCATGATCCTGGCGCGCAGCCGGAAGGTCTCCTTGACCTCCCAGTTCATGATCAGGTCAACATAACGCTGACGATAGCGAAGCTCGGTATCGGTCAGGCCGTGGAATTTTTCGGGCAAGGGGCGTAATGCCTTGGTCAACAGCCGGATCTGGTCGACCTTGATCGACAGCTCGCCGGTCTTGGTCCTGAACATGACACCTTCGGCGCCAATCAGATCGCCGATGTCCCATTTCTTGAATCCTTCGTTATAAACGCCCTCGGGCAAGTTATCGCGCTGCAGAAACAGCTGTATCTGCCCGGACATATCCTGCAACTTGGCAAAACTGGCTTTGCCCATGACGCGTTTCGCCATCATGCGCCCGGCCACAGAAACCCGCGCCTGCATGCTCTCGAGTTCTTCTGCGCTTTTATCTGCATACAGCTCATGCAATCCCGCGGCCAGGGAGTCGCGCCTGAAATCATTCGGATATGCTGTCCCGTTCTGGCGCAAAACCGCGAGTTTTTCACGCCGCTGCGCAATCAGTTTGTTTTCGTCTTCTAGAGTTAGTGTTTTGCTTTCTTCACTCATAATTCATCGCATTCATATTTTTTCAACGAGGATTTCTGGCCAGGACCGGGTTGAACAAAAAGGCCACCTAGAGGCCGCTTTTCAGGCTGGCTTCGATAAACATATCTATGCCGCCATCGAGTACCGCCTGGGTATTGCCGGTTTCGACACTGGTCCTGAGATCCTTGATACGTGACTGGTCGAGCACGTAGGAACGGATCTGACTACCCCAGCCAATATCGGATTTGGTGTCTTCAATGGCCTGCTGGTCAGCGTTTCGCTTCAGCACTTCCAGCTCATACAGCTTGGCCTTTAGCTGCTTCATTGCGGTTGCCTTGTTTTTATGCTGGGAACGATCATTCTGGCACTGCACGACCACACTGGTCGGCATGTGGGTAATGCGTACCGCGGATTCGGTGCGGTTGACGTGCTGCCCGCCCGCACCGCTGGCACGATAGACATCAATACGTAAATCCGCCGGATTGATATCGATTTCGATATCGTCTTCAACTTCCGGTGAGACGAACACGGCCGCGAATGATGTATGGCGCCGGTTGCCCGAATCGAACGGCGATTTTCGCACCAGACGGTGCACGCCGGTTTCGGTACGCAGGCGCCCGAACACGTAATCACCGGCAATACGGACGGTCGCGCTCTTGATACCGGCGACATCGCCAGCCGACGCCTCGATCAGCTCGGTATCGAAACCGTGTGCTTCGCCCCAGCGCAAATACATTCTCAGCAGCATCTCTGCCCAGTCCTGGGCCTCGGTGCCGCCGGAACCCGCCTGTATATCCAGGAACGCATTGCATGCATCCATTTCACCGGAAAACATGCGTCTGAATTCGAGTGCCTCGACTTTTTCCTGAAGCTCTGTCAGGTCCTGCTGTACCGCCTCAACACTGTCTTCGTCGCTCTCCTCGACCGCCATGTCAAGCAGTTCGCTGGCGTCGTTCAGACCGGTTTCCAGCTGCTCCAGTACGAGTACGATTTTTTCCAGCCGCGCCCTGTCCTGCCCCAGCTTCTGTGCCGTCTCGGGATCATTCCAGACATCCGGTTGTTCCAGTTCGCGAATGACTTCTTCGAGCTCTTCTTTTCGTGTAGCGAAGTCAAAGATACCCCCTTAGCGACTCGGAACGCTCGCGCAGGTCATTGATTTGACTGGTGATTATATTGACTTCCATAGATCCGGCTTACAACTGTTGAGAAGGCGCAAATCATACCGCAAGACGAACTATATTTCATTGATTCTGCAAGGAATTCAGGCGGCAGACTTTTTCGCGACATTATCACGCAGATAAACCGGCACCGCCTGCGCCGCTGCCACGGTACGGCCCGCCTGATAGTCAACCACGGCCAGCCTGGCGATCGAATCGGCTGATGGCAGGCAGTCACCGAGTTGCGCTGTCAGGCGTTCAGCGCCAACCGCAGCCGTCAATACATCGCCATAGGCTGACCAGCCGGTGCCGGCACCGGTCCAGCCCCTGTCTTCGCTGACCGGGACCTGCTCCGGCGCGGTCACGTGCTCCTTTCCATCGAGCTGCATACAGCCATTCTCTGACAGCCGGTACGCACCCCAGTAGACTTCATTCATGCGTGCATCGATAGCAGACAGTACCTGTGCTGCACCGGACTGCAGGTGTGCTGTCTGCGCGATCGCCGCCAGGGTGGACACGGGCACCACCGGCAGGTTCCAGGCAAAAGCGATACCCTGGGTAACACCGGCCGCAATCCGCACACCCATGAATGAACCCGGCCCACGACCGAATGCGAGCGCATCCAGCTCGGCCAGCCTGATGCTGGCATCGGTCAGCAACTGCTCGATCATCGGCAGGATGATATGACTGTGTTCTCTGGGTGCCACGCGGTAGTGCTGACTGACCTCGCCATCAAGGTACAAAGCGGCAGAACAGGCTTCCGTTGCGGTATCGATTGCCAGTATTTTCATGCGACAGCCACTTGCACCTGTCCGGAAAAGAATTTTTCGACATCCTTGAACTCTGCTGTCACCGGCATCGCGGGCAGGCTGTTGAGGAATATCCTGCCGTAGCTTTTGCGGGTAATTCTGGGATCACCGATCACGACAACCCCGCGATCACTGACATCACGGATCAGGCGGCCAACACCCTGCTTCAGCGCGATCACCGCGCGCGGCAGCTGGTAGTCCATGAACGGCTGACCACCGCTGTCGCGTATCGCATCTATCCTGGCCTGCATCACCGGGTCACCCGGTGATGCAAAAGGCAGTTTGTCGATGATCACGCACGACAGCGCTTCACCGCGCACATCGACGCCCTCCCAGAAACTGGAGGTTCCCAGCAGAACCGCATTACCCGCTTCCCTGAAGCGTTCCAGCAACTGGTGTTTGGGATACTCACCCTGCATCAGAATCGGAAAATCCAGCGTACCCTGCAGCAGTTTCTCGGCAGCATGCATGGCACGGTAACTGGTGAACAGCAGAAAGGCGCGACCCTGGCTGGCGGCGATGACCGGCCTGACCTTATCGATCAGGGTTTCGTTGAAGGAAAAATCCGATGGCTCAGGCATGTCTTCGGGAAGGTATAGCAGGCTCTGCTTCTGGTAATCGAACGGGCTTTGCCAGGTACCATTATCGTAGTCACGAATTCCCAGCCCGTTAGCGAAGTGCGAGAAGTCCTTGTTCACCTGCAGGGTCGCAGAGGTAAAAATCCACGATGCCGCAAAATCATCAGTATGCTGCCGGAACAGGCTGGATACATCGACCGGGGTTGCATGCAGCATGAAGCTGCGCGACCAGCTCTCAAACCAGAGCACCGACTGCGTACCCTCACAGTCACCGTCATCGCTCTGCGGGGCGTCTTCGCCAAACTGGGCCAGGCTCTGTAACAGCAGCATGCAACGCTGATGGCACTGATCAAGCCCCCGGCTCCTTTCCGCGGCGACACCGAGCATCTCGGACAGGTCACGCAAGCATGCCATCAGGGCTTCGAGTGACTGTTTGACAGCCGGTTTGTGCCGTATCTGGGCCCAGGCCTGGCGTTGGCCGGCCTCGCCCAGTGACAGCCTGAAGTCACGGGCCGAGTTCTCCAGTGATTCTGCATATTCTCTCATCTCGGCCATATCCGGTGCGTCATTGACCTGTTCTGCAATCGCGTCCTTCGCCAGACCGATCAGCTGACGGCTACTGACGGAGCGGCCGAAAAACCTGGACGCCACTTCATGTAGCTGATGGGCTTCGTCAACGATAAATACTTCGGCACCCGGCAGCAGGTCAGCGAAACCGTCCTGCTTCAGGGTCATATCCGCCAGCAGCAGGTGATGATTGATCACCAGCAGATCCGCATCCAGCGCCTGCTTTCTCGCCTTGACGATATGGCAGTCATTCCAGTGATCGCACTCACCGCCCAGACAGTTCTCCGTCGTCGATGTCACCATGGGCCAGATCATCGAGTCTTCAGGAACACTGTCGAGTTCTGAGATATCACCAGTCGATGTGATACCCGACCACTCCCTGACCAGCTGCAGATCATGCTGCGTGGTTTTGTTGAGGTATCCCAGATGCGGCGCAATATCGAGCCGGTGTACGCACAGATAGTTTGCACGGCCCTTCAACAGGGCGGTTTTCACCGGCGAAGCCAGCGCTTTCAGCACCAGCGGAAGATCAGACTGGAACAACTGGTCCTGAAGGTGGCGGGTCCCGGTCGAGATAATCACCTTCTTGCCCGAGCGTATCGCGGGTACCAGGTAGGCAAAGGTTTTGCCAATACCGGTGCCTGCCTCGGCGGTCAGTACGCGCGCCTGATGGATAGCCGCATCGATGGCATCACTCAGGTCCTGCTGGCTGGCGCGAACCTGGTAACCCTCAATAATTTCCCTGAAGGGCCCGTCAACTCCCAGAATTTCAGACGGCCTGTCGCTAGCCCGCATTTCTCACCAGGATCACGGGAGCAGGCGCAGGATTCGTGTTCGAAAGCGCCGCTCTGGAGCGAAAAGCGTAGCCGCTGCTACGGTTTGAGTGAAGAGCAAGCTTACGGACACGAAGACCAGCCTGAACCGTGATAGGCATGCTTGAATTACATACTGTATTTTTTGTCATGCGGACTGTCCCCAAAGAGTCAATGCCTTATCAGCATTCGACGCCGCCTGGTGAGAAATGCGGGCTAGACATTTCTCAAAGGCTCTGCAGGATGGAGATGGCCTTGTTGGCATTCTGCACACCCTCGATGTCATCGAGCATGTCACTGGCCTCGCGAATGAACTGCCAGTTAAGCAGCTTCAGCTCGACCGAATTGCCGGCATGGCTGTTACTGCGTTTGGCCATTTGAATGGCGCGCTGCGGGTCCTGCCTGAACAGCGCGATTTGTGAAAGGCGGCTCCAGGCGGGTGCATAGTCGGGTGAAATACGCAGCGCGCGCTCGAGTTTTTCTGATGCGACATCGTAGTTGCTCATCGCGATCTGGCTGTCAGCCTGGTTAATCAGATCATCGACCGCGGGTAAAGCATCACCCGAAGCCTGCTGCCAGGTATCCGTGGCCATCGCCAGCGACGGTACTTCCGCGGTTTCAGGTTTCTGATAACTCGCAGGTGCACAGGATAACTGTGCCAGAATGATGACGGCAACAGCCGTCAGAAAAATCTGTCGGATCATTATTTAAATATTTTCTTTAACCAGTCCAGCGGCGACCTGGCCTCACAGCCGGCATATTCTTCCGGCTCCGTCCCCCTGATGTACGGCAATTCTACCGCATTTTCACAATGCTTAGCGCTGCGCAGTCCCGTTGGCTGATCGATCCAGACCAGGTGGATATCGTCGGGCAGATCGAGGTTGACCGAGCTGACCGAGATATCCGCAAAAATCCTCCTCCATACGCGCATCGCACCGCTGGAACCGGTCAGGCCGGTGGGGCGGTGATCGTCAAAGCCAACCCAGACGACCGCGACCTTGTCGCGTGAAAAACCGGCAAACCAGCTGTCGTGAAGCTCATCCGAGGTACCGGTTTTACCCGCCACTTCGAAACCCAGGCTCTTCGAAAGACCCTTTGCGGTACCCGCGTGCGTCACCCTGTTCAGCACGAAGTTGATCAGCGCTATCGCGGCCGGATCGGTTTCGCGCTTGACATCGAGCTGGTAGCGTTTCAGCGGTGTTCCGTGCTTGTCGAGTACCGCGCGAACACTTCGCAGCGGACTGTGGAAACCGCTGGCCGCGAAAGTCTGGTAAATCGATGCCATCTCGAACGGCGACATATCAACTGCGCCCAGCGTAATCGATGGATAAGGCGGCAGCACTTTGTTGCTGCCAAGTTGCCTCAGGGTATCGCTGATATTGGACAGCCCGAGTTCAAGTCCGAGCCTGGCAGCCGGTATGTTGTACGACTTCAACAGGGCTTCGTACATGATGACATCGCCGTGAAATTCCTTGTCGTAGTTCTCCGGTTCCCAGACCTTCTTGTCTTCGCCCTGTACGCGTAAACGCGTATCGGACAGCAGGGAACCGAGCGTATAGTTTTCCTTTTGCTTGACCGCGGTCAGATAAATCACCGGTTTCATCAGTGAACCGATATGACGCTGTGCATCCAGCGCCCGGTTGAAGCCGGCGAAGGATGGATTCCTGTCACCAACAATCGCCAGGATTTCACCGCTATCGGCTGACGCCACGACGGCGGCCGCCTGCAATTCATCAGATTGCCGATCGAGTTCGGGTACGGTGGTGCGAATGGACTTCTCTGTTATCTTCTGAACGTAGGGATCAAGCGTGGTGAATATCCGCAAGCCTTCTGATTTCAGGTCTTCCGCATCGTAATCCCGGATCAGCTGCCGCTGAACGAGATTGATAAAGGCAGGATACAACGAACGTTTGTTCCTCGAGGTGACAACAAGCGGTCTGTTTTTCTGTATTAGAGCCTGGCTCTCGCTGATCAGTCCGTTACTCTCGACAACATCGATAACCGTGTTGCGCCGCCTGGTCGCGCGTTCCGGGTTCCTGACCGGATTGTAATAGGACGCACCCTTGACCATACCGATCAACACCGCCATCTGATCAAGGTCCAGCTCGGACAACGGCTTGCCGAAATAGAAATCACTGGCCAGACCGAAGCCATGGATGGCGCGCTCGTTGTCCTGGCCCAGGTAGACTTCGTTCAGATAGGTCTCGAGGATCTGCTCCTTGTCATAATGAAGCTCGAGCAGCAACGACATCACGGCTTCATTGACTTTTCGCCACAGGTTGCGGTCCGGTGTCAGGAACATGTTTTTCACCAGCTGCTGCGTAATGGTACTACCGCCCTGCACGGTTTTACCGGCCTTGATATTTGCCAGCAACGCCCTGCCAATCGATTTCAGGTCAACGCCGTTATGCTCGTAGAATCGCCGGTCCTCGACCATCACCAGCATCTGCAGGAAGACATCGGGCGCATCCTCCAGCCTGACCAGGATGCGGTCCTCGCCGTGCGCAGGAAAAATACCGGTGATATAGACCGGATCGAGGCGAATCAGTGGAATGGCTTTTTTGTTGTACAGACCATGCAGCGCCGAGACGGTATCACCATGGATATCGATGCGTATTTCCCTGCTTTCCTCGGACCCGTCCCAGAACCTGAACGCGCGGGTCTTGATCTCAAAATGATTATCCCATTGATGAAAGCGCCCCGGTCTGGTCGGGGGCTGATCGACACGTTGATAATCCAGACTGTTCAGCTCGAACAGCAGCTCTTCGACCGTCATCTTTTTGCCGGCATACAGTTCCAGCGGTCTGGCGTACACCCTCGCCGGCAATGACCACAAACGGCCTGTAAAGCGATCGATGACGCGGTAATCCAGCCAGATTACGTAGAGTATGGCAATGATGAATGACGCCAGCGCGAACCAGCCGATAACGCGCTTGCCCGGCCTGTATTTCACTTGTGCACGAGAACCTCGCTTACGTTTTCTGGTAACCGTAGACTTGCGTCGTGATCGTTTTTTAGTGGACTTCTTTTTTACCACGATGGTTTTGATGCAGCGTTTATTGATGGTGGTCTGTCGCTGATCTTACACTACTGGCAGGCCAAGCCGGTACTGCCAGGCCGTTAATAGAATCAATGAATAATGGACTTTGGTAGTTCATATTTGATCGGACAGTTACCGTATGAATCTGCCGACTCAAAAATGTTCGTGACTGTTATCCGGTCTTTTTGTCCTCTCGCCAAGTACTCTTCAGGTTGTTTGCAGGAATAACCTCTGCGCACTCTGCGTCCCTGCGAGAAAAAAGCACGATTTTTTGCTCTCGCAGAGCACGCAGGGGCCGCAGCGAAACTGTTTGCCTGAAGAGAATGAGAGAAAGAGTCCTTTGCGAGCTTTGCGCGCTGGCGAGAATAAAACCTGGGTCCGCATCACGACCAAGTCAGATGGGGCGAAATCTTACGGTAACCTTCAAATAAAGCAGGGAGTTTCATGATTTAACATAAGAAATATTCGCGTCCTTTGCGTGTTTTGCGGACCCTGAAACGACACAGCCCGGATGAACCGGGCTGCTTCGCGATTTGAAATAATCGGGGACTATCGGCAGGTTGACAGGAATCGCGCTGATTTGCCGGCACAGGGATCGGATTCAAACTGGGCCTGCTTTTCCTTCTCTTTTTTCTTGCGTTGCTCCATCACTGCCTTGCGCTTCTTTTCGGCTTCGGCTTCCCTTTGCGCGATTAGCTGCTGCCTTTTCGCCTCTTCTTCCGCAGCTTTGCGCTCAGCTTTGCGCTCAGCTTCACGCTGTTTTGCCAGCTTCTTGTCCTGTTCGGCTTTTTTTCTTGCGGCAGCGTCCTGTTGCTTGCGTTTCTCTGCGTCGCGCTGTGCCTCCTGTTGCTTGCGCTCTTCCTGCTTGCGTCGGGCTTCGTCCTCCCGTGCCTTTTGCTCCGCCTGCTGTCTGGCACGCCACTGGGCATTCTGCCTGGCTTCGTTGACATGCACGATCTCCGCTTCAGCCGCAGTAACACCGACCAGCGAGGCCTTGTTCAACCAGTCGAGTGCGACCGTGCTGTTTCTTCGCAAACCCACACCGCGCGAGTGCATCAAGCCCACGTAGTACTGCGCATAACCGTCGCCGGCCTTCGCTGCATTCTGCAAATCGATCAGTTCGGGTTTATTGGCAGCGGTTACACCGTTCTTTTTCAGATCGTAATACAGCAGCTTGTAACCCGCTGCCTGGTGGCCCTGGGCGGCTGCCTTGTTGATCCAGCGCATGGCCTCGACCTGGTTCTTTGCAACGCCGCGGCCGGACTCGTACATTTCACCCACCTTGTACTGTGCTTCGGCGTTGCCCTTCTTTGCCAGCTTCATCTGGAAGTCAAACACCATGTCGGCCTGTGCAGTGGAAATCTCGGTCAGGAACACAACCAGAACCAGCAGCGCGATGTGCCACGCCGCGGTTTTCCAGTTTCTTTTCGGCAGCAAACCGGTGCTGTCGAATATGTTCTGTTGATGAATGTTACGGTTAATGTTCATTGTCAAAGTGCCTGCCCGGCGTTGCCGGGCGCTGGCTTAAAGTGTCTGGGTTGATTAGATCATTTACCCGATGAACAATGCCTAGAATATTACGTCGAGTGCAACACTGTAGATTCCGACCTTTTCACTGGGTGGTGCCAGGGTAAAGTCGGTATTAAACAGACCATAGTTGACACCGAGCGGGTTGTTCGTTGACGCCAGCTCGGCCGGATCGTTTTCGACATCGACTACTGCGTACTCGAACTTCAGTGCCGCGCTGTCATTGACTTCGTAGCGCAGGCCCGCAGTAATCGAACTCTGCACCGCGATCGGGAAATTGAACAAAGGCGTGCCGCCATCAACAGTTCCTATCGGCGTTGCGCATCCACCACCGCCTGCAACCGTACCTGTTGACGCAGCACATGAAACCGCGCCTGGTGTCACTGTCGACGCGGTGCCGTCGATGGTTGCATAGGTCAGGTGCGGCAGCCATTTACCGATGCGGTAGCCCAGTGTTGCATACCAGGCTTCCTGGTCGCCGAAAGGACGCGACAGCGTTTCGGTCGTCGTGCGCTCCTGCCACTCGGCATAGACCACCACGTTGGCCACATCGAAGGTCAGACCGGCGGAGGTCACATCGCATTCACCCTTGCCGTTCAGGTCGACATCGACCGGAAATCCGAATGCCGTGGGGACATCACTCAAACTACCGAAGGTATTCACGTCACACTGGAAATTGCTGGCGTGCACGGTATAGCCACGGCCGGAGTATTTGACGTCGATACCGAGGATATTCTCTGCCTCGAAGAACGCCTGGCCACCGGTGTTAGGAATATCATCCCTGTTCGAACCGATATAGGGCTGGAACGACAGCGTACCCGGGCCCACAGGGAACGCCAGCAGCAGTGCCGCGCCGTTAACGGTGTTCAACGGGTTGTTCAGGTAATAGACTTCGACCGGCGGACGAATCCACGGATAGGCGAAACCGACTTCGACGTAGTCATTCACCAGGTATACCGGCTGTTTGATCTTACCGGCACGCAGGCTGATCCAGTCGGCAAACTCGTAATCAGCGTAGGCCCACTCGATAATCGCATCGAAGTTGCTGATGGTACCGCGCCCCAGCAACTGGGCCACGACTTTCATCTTTTCACTGACCTCGGACGAGATCTGCAGACCGAAACGTGTGTCGGTCTCAAACGTCAGGTCCTGGGTGATGCCGCGATCACCGAGGCTGCTGATGTAGACGTTCTCACGCCCGTTAGCAAGCGGATTGTTCTTGTTGGTATCATCATCATGAATCGCCGCACCCACGGTAAAAAAACCGTCGAACTGGATTGCATGAGCCGAGGCACTCGCCAGCATGGCAAGACCGAAAGTTGTAAATTTACGCAAAAACGGAATCATCTCCTCAAATCCCCTGTTATTTTTGTAATAACTAAAAGGTAGCCCATAATCGGGCTTTATCAAGCCTTGGCGAAGAATTGATACAGGTTGTGCTCGACCGCGTAAGCGCCTGTTTATTCAAATGAAACAGGGCGAGGTAAGGTTAGCGTTTGTTGCGTTTGCGCTCGCGCTTCTTGATGTGCTGGATCATGCGATCACGCTTGAATTGCTGGCGTTTTGACAGCTTGTTTTTGCGGCCGGCAAAGGGATTCGTCCCCCCCTTGAACTCGATCTTGATCGGCGTGCCAACCGATTTGAGGGTATCGATGAAGTAGTTCGTCAGATAGCGCCGGTAGCTCGCCGGCACCTGCTCGGTCTGGTTGCCGTGGATGATTATACGCGGTGGATTGACACCGCCCTGATGGGCATAGCGCAGCTTGAGGCGGCGGCCGCGCACCAGTGGCGGGGGGTGAGCCTCCATGGCCTGCTGCAGAATCCGCGTCAGCTGCGGCGTCGACAGGTCGCGCGTCGCTGACTCGTAGGCTCGATCGATGGCGGCATACAGCTTGCCGACGTTGGAGCCGTGCAGGGCAGACACATACAGGATTTCGGCGAATCGAACGAAAACCAGCTGCTTGTCGACGTCCGCCCTGATTTTGTCTTTCTGGTAGTCATCCAGACCATCCCATTTATTGATCACCAGCACCAGCGCTCGCCCGGCTTCCAGAATAAAACCAAGCAGATGCAGGTCCTGGTCTGCAATCTCCTTCTGCGCATCCATCATCATCACCACGACATTGGCCTCTTCGACGGCCTGCATGGTTTTGATCACGCTGAACTTTTCCACGGCCTCGTGCACGGCCTTGCGCCGGCGCACACCCGCGGTATCGATCAGCGTGTAGCGCCGCTCATCACGTTCGAACGGGATATAGATGCTGTCACGCGTGGTACCCGGCATATCGAACACCAGTACGCGCTCCTCACCCAGCACCCGGTTGACCATGGTGGATTTACCGACGTTGGGTCTGCCGACAAACGCGACCTTGATACCCTGATCTTCATCGATCACCGGCTGATCCTGCTCAAACGGTGCCAGCATGGTTTCCAGCAGCGCCCGGATGCCACGATGGTGGCTTGCAGAAATTGCGACTGGATCGCCCAGGCCCAGCGCATAGAACTCGCTCGCCACCATGGCGGCATCGACGCCATCGGTCTTGTTCAGCACCAGATGAACCGTTTTTCCGCTTCGACGAATATCGGCGGCAATTCCCTGATCAGCCGCGGTCAGGCCATCGCGTGCATCCACCAGAAACAGCACAACGCTGGACTCTTCGATGGCCTGGATGGTCTGTGCCGCCATGTGCTCGTCCAGTGCCTCGCTTTCGCCACTGAGGCCGCCGGTATCGATGACGATAAAATTTTTCTGGTTGAAACTGCCGTGGCCGTATTTACGATCACGCGTCAATCCCGGGAAATCCGCGACCAGTGCGTCACGGCTTTGAGTCAGGACATTGAACAGGGTCGACTTACCGACATTCGGGCGACCAACGAGGGCGATAACCGGTTTCACTGGACAGGCTCCTGATATCCATGTGGGCTAGTCAAACAGTTCTTCATCGGTATAGACAGCCGACTCATTCAGGGTATAGCTGGTCAGGGAGCCGCCTCGGGACAATACCAGCAGCCGGTCACCGTCGACAATCGGTGGTATCAGGATACCGTCAGAATCCACCTGGGTGCGCGCGACAAAGCTCCCGTCGAAGCGTGACATCACGTGGACATAACCCTCAACATCGCCAACCACCAGAAAATCCTGGAAAATGACCGGTCGGGTCGGGTGGCGGGCCTGCAGCTTGTCCTGCTTCCACAGGGTCGCGCCATTGTTGCGATCCAGTGCCCAGATATGGCCGCGATCATCGCTGCTATACACGGTATCGGGACCGACGCTGACACCGGTATTACTCGAAAATTTCCGCGACCACAGAATCTGACCGCGGGTGACATCCAGTGCGGCGATACGCCCGTGATAACTGGCCGCATAGAGTACACGCCCGTAGAGTTCGGATCTGCCGTCAATATCGACCAGGCGCTGAATCTCGGAACGCCCTTCGGGTACGGTCAGGGCAATGTCCCAGACAACTTCACCATCGATCGGCGACATCGCAATCAGGCGGCCGTTTTCGAGCCCGGTATAGAAGTGACTGCGGGACAATATCGGCGGGCTGCTGCCACGCAGCGTCAATGCAGGGATGGCCTTTGAATAATTCCAGTGGATCCTGCCGGTTTTGATATCCAGACCCAGGATCTGGCCGTCGGCGGTGCGAACCAGCACGGTATTTCTGTTGTAAACGATCGGGCGGGCAAGTATTTCGCTCGGCACCCGGGTACGCCAGAGAACATCCTCGCTGCTGCCACTGACGGCAATCAGCTCGCCATTACGGCTGCCCACCAGCCAGATATCCTCGGTGCCGCCAATCCCGCCGCTCAACGGAATGCCCAGCTTGATCTCTGCCAGCTCATCGCCGTCTTCGAGTTCGTAAACGTTCAGGATGCCTCTGCGCCCGGCAGTGACGATCCGGTCCTTGAGCAGCAGCGGCTCAATGAACAGGTATTGCTGCTCGATCTCGTCGTCGGTGGAAGCCGACCACTGTAGATTCAGATAATGTGTGTGCTTGAAATCCGTCAGTTCAGCGGGCGGTTCTGTATTGTCATCGTCGCCGCAGGCTGTTAACAGCAGCGCACTGATCAGTAATAGACAATAGCTACCGAACTTCATGAAAAGCGGTCAATCGTTCAGCGAATATCGAGATCGGAACTGCCCAGATCCTGACGTTTCAATATCAACCAGCGGCTGGCATTGCCTCCAGCGGCACTGATCGCCTCGTCATAGGCCACACGTGCCAGGGCCGTCTCGCCCCTGGCCGCGTAAAGATCACCCTTGAGCTCTTCATAACCACTGGCGAATCCCGCGGGATAGGTGGACGTCAGTATGGCTTCTGCCTCGTCATAGTTACTCTGGGAAATCAGAATTCTTGCCAGTCTGAGTTTCGCCACATGCTGCACATCGGCTTCAGTCGAGTTTTCGCTGGCCCATCTCAGACGCATCAGTGCAGACTCGACATCGCCCTGCTCGTATTCAAACTTCGCCTGCGCCATCGAGACCAGTGCCGCATAGGGTGTATCCGAATAATCACTACGGATCAGGTCGGCTTTCTTGATATGGGCGTCATCAAGCCTGTTGTTAGTCACCTGGGCCTGCACTGCCTGATACAGGTCGCTGGCTTCTGCTGAATGCCCGGTCTGATACGACAGGTATTCGCGCCAGCCAAGCAATGCCGCAACACCGATACCCAGACCCAGAATCAGAGAGGCACCGTTCTCTTTCCACCATTTTTTAATGGCCTCGATCTGTTGATCTTCACTTTCAAATTCATCCATCGTCTATACCTGATTATTTTTCAGAAATTCACTTAGCTCACTCTGGCTGATCGTCTGCTGCTGTCGCTGCTCTCGCAGAAATTTCACTGTAACAGCATCCGCAGCCAGTTCATCTTCACCCAGAATCAATGCGACCGCGGCACCTGACTTATCGGCTTTTTTCATCTGGCTTTTAAAAGAGCCACCGCCGCAGTTCGACAGAATTTTCATGCCGGGGTTCTCGTCCCGCAGTCGCTCAGCCAGCGGCAGGCCGTCACGCGTACTGGCCTCACCCGGCAGTAACAGATAAACATCCGGGCAGTCAGGCGGCACATCAATATCCGCCGCTTCACGCATGGCCAGCAGCCGTTCAATACCGAGCGCAAAACCGCTGGCCGGTGTCGCCTTGCCGCCCAGCTGTTCCACCAGGCCGTCGTAGCGACCGCCGGCACACACAGTGCCCTGCGCACCCAGTTGATCGGTCACCCACTCGAATACTGTTTTGCAGTAATAGTCCAGGCCTCTCACCAGCCGCGGGTTGACAGTGTATTCAATAGCAGCAGCGTCCAGGTACTGCTTCAGCCGGTCGAAATCTTCAACCGATTCGCTGTCCAGATGATCCAGCAATGACGGTGCGCGCTCGATCACCGCCGTCATTTCCGGGTTCTTGCTGTCGAGTATGCGCAACGGATTCGTACCGAGCCGGCGCAAACTGTCTTCATCCAGCTGGTCCCGGTTATCGCTCAGATACTCGACCAGAATATCGCGGTAAGCGACGCGTGCTTCATTACTACCCAGCGTGTTCAGCTCCAGCCTGATATCTGCCAGCTGGAGCGCTTTCCACAGCCGCGCAGTCATGATGATGAGCTCGGCATCGATGTCCGGGGTGGCAATGCCGAATGTTTCAACACCGAACTGATGAAACTGGCGGTAGCGCCCTTTCTGCGGGCGCTCATGGCGGAACATCGGCCCCAGGTACCACAGTCGCTGCACCTGATTATACAGGATGCCATGCTGGATACCGGCACGCACGCAGCCCGCCGTGCCTTCAGGACGCAATGTCAGCATATCGCCGTTACGGTCCTCGAAGGTATACATCTCCTTTTCGACAATGTCGGTCACCTCACCGATCGAGCGGCAGAACAGATCGGTCGATTCGACCGCCGGCATGCGTATTTCACGATAGCCATAGGCGGACATCAGTTCCCTGACGATGCGCTCGAAAGCCTGCCACTGATGGGATTCATCAGGCAAAACATCGTGCATTCCACGAATGGACTTGATCGTCTTGGACATGTCTGGAATCAGGTTAGCGTTAATGAAATCGTGCCCGGCCTTCTTCGACCGAGATCTTGAACTGCGCAATATTATTGGATCGGATGTACTTTGTCATATCGATATTGAGTGAATTCAGGCTAAGAGTGACCGCTGGCGCATTGCCCAGGAAGACTTCGAACGGCGCCTGGCCGGTCAGTTTGAGGTCGCGGCCTGGTACGATGGTACCGTAAAACATGCGTATATCATTGGCATCGACGATTTCGGCCCAGCACTCCTGCTCGGCACTGAGTGCCAGAACATCGCCACCGGTAATCGGTTGCGGCTGCGGCACGGGCATGGTCGGATCGACCGTCGTCACCCTGGCAGCCTCTACAGCGTCATCTTGTTGCACTTCCTCAGCTGCGACCTCGAGCGCTGGTTCCACCGGCTCCGGGGCGACTTCGACCCGGTCTTCGGGCTGCTCGATCGGTTGTGACGGCTGTTCCGGCGGTTCCACGGCAAATTCTGCTGTCTCGGGGGCTTCCTCGGCCGGCGCGTCAGCGGCTTCCGGTTGCCGGGGTGCCTGCTCGTCAATCGCTGGCTCCGGCTCTGTCAGCGGTGCTTCCGTCGGCAGTTCCTGACTGGCGTCGTCAGCGGCAAGCCGGGCCTGTTCGACGCTTTCGGTTCTTTCGATGTAAAAGCTGTAGAGCGCATAGGCCAGCACCAGTACTGCCAGCACGATGATCAGTGTCGTAACCAGCTTGATCACGGGTGTCTGGCTGTTGGCTCCGTCCGGCGATGGCGGCCTCGGGACCAGCTCAGACTCCATCTCGTGAGGCACTTCTTCCTCGAATTCCTGCAGGATTCTATCTTCCGGCAGACCCAGCAGCCTTGCATAGGTACGGACATACCCCTGCACAAACGCGACCGGCGGCAGTTTATCCATCGCCGATTGTTCAATCGCCTCGACGATTTCCTCTTTCAGGTTCAGCGCGCGCGCGGCCTCATCAAGCGACATACCCGCCTTTTCCCGGGCGAGCAACAGCTGCTGCCCGAATGCAGCTGGTTCGTGCAATTCGAACTCGCTATTCTCGGATTCGCTCATTTTTCGCCATTTCCTCTAGCAGGCCTGCTTCATCAGAGTCCGGAAATTCTCTTATCAGCTGTCTTGCATATTTCAGATAATGCTCTTGCGCACCCAGCGCTTTTTCTGACTGGATCTGCAGCCATAAACTTTCTGCACTCGGTCTGGCAACGGCATGATATCGCTGAATGTAGGCTCTCGCCATCATGTATTTTTCTGTGGCGACACCGATTTCGGCCATCGAGATCAGTGCGCTGGAATAGCTGGGTTGCTCTCGCAGCGCCTTGCGCAACATTATCTCGGCCTCTTTGTAATCACCCTTTTGTAGCAGACAGGTACCGGCGTTGGCATAGGCAAGGTACAGGGTTTCATAGAACGGATTCTTGTAAGCCTTTTGAATCTCGTCGAGCGCATCGTCATAGCGGCCTATCTGGCACAACAGACCACCATAATTGTTATGGATATTCGGGTCATTGGACTTGATGTCGAGAGCCTGAAGGTAATAGTCCTCAGCGACGTCGTATTCCTTTATGATTCTTTTCAGATAAGCGTAGGTGGTATAGGCATCGACATTGTCCGGATTTTGCTCGATCGCTTTGTCCAGCTTTTCCTGTGCGATGTTTAACTGATCTCGTTCAATATAGCCAAGCGCCAGCTGCACATTGAGTGCTGAAGCCTGTATCAGGTCAGGCTCCTGTACTTTCTTGTCGACTACAATGTCTTCCTTGGTTGAGCAGGCGGTCATTCCGGTGATTGTTATTATTAGTATGATCCGGATTATTTTTGTCATGTTTGCATTCCGATTCTCGGTTCCTCAAATCTTCGATGGCGTCGGCTTCTGTCTTTGACCTGGCCAACCAGTTGCCCGCAGGCAGCGTCAATATCATCGCCCCTGGTGCGGCGAATGACGGTAGTGAGCCCTGCATCAGCCAGTATTTTGTAAAACCGCTCGACCCGTTTTCTCGGCGATGTTTTATAACCCGAACCCGTAAACGGATTGAAGGGTATTAAATTTATTAGCGCCGGGATTCCTTTTACCAGTTTTATCAGTTGTTGTGCGTCCAGATCACTGTCATTCACGCCATCGAGCAAAACATATTCGAAGGTAATCCGGCTGCGTACATTCTGTTTATCGATAAATCGCCTGCACGCCGCCATCAGCTCGCGCAACGGGTATTTCCCGTTCAGCGGTACCAGGCTGTTGCGTAATTCATCGTCCGCTGCATGCAGTGATACGGCGAGACGCATATCCAGCAAATCGCCGATCCGGTCCATTGCCGGCACCACCCCGGCAGTGCTGACGGTTACCCGGCGCTTGCTCAATCCATAGGCAAAGTCATCCATCATCAGATGCACAGCCCGAACCACGTTGTCAAAATTCAGCAACGGCTCTCCCATACCCATCAGCACGACATTGGTGACCTTGCGCCCCGGCTTTTTCTCCTCGTCGATCAGGCGAGTCGCCAGCCAGACCTGCGAAATGATTTCGGCCGTCGTCAGGTTGCGATTGAATCCCTGGCGGCCGGTAGAGCAAAAACTGCAATCGAGTGCACAACCGACCTGGGACGAAACACACAGGGTGCCGCGGTCATCTTCCGGAATATAGACGGTTTCGACGCGGTTGCCATCATCCAGCTGCAGCACCCATTTGCGCGTGCCATCGCTGGAGGTCGCATCGTAGACGATTTCAGGCATATGAACGCGGGTCTCGCTCTGGAGGCGATCGCGCAGCGCCTGGGAGATATTGGTCATCTGCTGAACATCAAGGATCCCTTTCTGGTGCAGCCACTGAACCACCTGGCTGGCCCTGAATGACTTTTCACCCATTGCGGAGAAATAGGTTTCCAGCCCCTGTCTGTCGAGGTCGAGCAGGTTCAGCGTCTCTGCGGAAAGGTGATTGTCTTGTACGATCAATGATCTCATCGGGTGATAAGTATATTCGATAAGCTCCCGATTTTACGCGTGTTTCAGGTGTTTAGAAAGGACCCACGAAGATATTTCAGCCGATGGACAATCAATCCTTTTCCTCGATCCACGCCATCTGGATCGCCTCGAGAATACGTTCGCCCGAATGCTCGGGATCATCGTCAAATTCTTCCAGCTCAAGAACCCAGTTGCGCAAATCCACGAAATTGACGTGCAATGGATCCACATCGGGGAATTTATCGTTCAACTCGATCGCGATATCCAGTGAATCCACCCATTTCAAGCCCATAATAGCCCCCTAGAAAAACTATGCCCAATGGACAAAAAGCTGATATTGACTCTCGCCAAGGCGCCAAGATCGCAAAGGATTTTTCCCGGTGAAACTTATACCACGAAAAATTGGCCTAATAGTCATCTTTGCGTCCTTTGCGCCTTGGCGAGAAAAACATTCAATGATTACCAGCGTCAGTCCCCTGTTATTCCGCCGAACAGTGATATCGTTGCCTAATGGTTTTCGGAAACCATGTTGATCGTATACTTCGGTATCTCGATAATCAGGTCTTCCTCGCCGACCACTGTCTGGCAACTCAGGCGCGAATCGGGCTCGAGGCCCCAGGCCTTGTCCAGCATGTCATCCTCATCTTCACTGTTCTCATTCAGCGAATCCATGCCTTCACGGATGTAGACATGACAGGTGGTGCATGCACAGGACTTTTCACAGGCGTGCTCGATCTCGATCCCGTTCTCGAGCGCAGCATCGCAGATGGTTGTACCTGCCTCCGCCTCGATAACCATGCCTTCCGGGCACAGTTCTTCATGCGGCAAAAATACTAGCTGCGGCATTTAGCGGCACCCCTGCTGTTTACAATCGTTCATAAATGGCAGACTACTCGTCCTCGGTTGCATATTCATCAATCGCGTGGCCTTTCATGGCCTTGCGAATACTCGTATTCATCCTGCGCGCAACGAAATCCTCACAGGCCTTTTCCAGACCGACGATGGCTTTTTTTATCGCCTCCGGATCATCGCCTGCGCTGGTCAGAACCAGTGATTCGCGTGCGGCGGAAATCGTTTGACTCTCTTCTTCCGTTAACAGATCAGCATCGGCTTCGAGCGCCGAATCGAGTGCCTCGATGACGCGCTCGGCTTCAACCTGCTCTTCACGCAGCGTCCTGGTCTGCATGTCTTCTTCGGCGTGATCAATGGATTCCCGTAACATGGCCTCAATCTCGCCATCCGTCAGGCCGTATGAGGGCTTCACGTCGACGCTGGCTTCGGTACCGCTGTTCTCTTCGCGTGCGTGCACACTCAGCAGGCCGTCAGCGTCAACCTGGAAAGTCACACGTATCCGCGCTGCGCCGGCAACCTGAGGGGGAAAGCCGCGCAGCTCGAAGTGCGCCAGCGAGCGACAGTCAGACACCAGCTCACGCTCACCCTGGACAACGTGCAATGCCATTGCAGTCTGACCATCCTTGTATGTGGTGAAATCCTGAGCGCGCGACACGGGTATCGGCGTATTGCGCTGGATGATCTTCTCGCTCAGCCCGCCCATGGTTTCGATGCCCAGCGATAGCGGAATGATATCGAGCAGCAGCATATCCTCGCCCGATTTGTTGCCAACGAGCACATCGGCCTGCAGGGCTGCACCGATAGCGACCACCCTGTCCGGGTCGATACTGACCAGCGGCTCGCATTCGAAGAACTCGCCAACCCTGTCTCGCACATAAGGAACACGCGTCGAGCCGCCAACCATGACCACTTCGATAATGTCCTGGTTGGCGATACCTGCATCGCGCAGCGCTCGTCGGCATGACATCAGGGTCTTGCGAACCAGCGGCTCGATCAGGGCATTCATCTGTTCACGCGACAGGCTGCCGTGCCACTGGAATTCATCCGTATCGATTGCAATCCCGGTTTGCGACTGTTCGGTCAGGTCTTCCTTTGCGGCTCGCGCTGCGCGCATCAACTCCCTCGCCAGCCGCGGTTCCGGGTCCTGTGTGTATCCGGCCTGATCAAGCATCCACTCGGCAATCACGTGATCGATATCATCACCACCGAGCGCACTGTCGCCGCCGGTTGCCATTACTTCGAACACACCCTGGTGCAGACGCAGTATGGATATATCAAAGGTACCGCCGCCAAGATCGTATACCGCGATCACGCCTTCACGACCGGAGTCCAGGCCGTAGGCAACAGCGGCCGCAGTCGGTTCGTTCAAAAGACGCAGTACGTTCAGGCCGGCCAGGCTGGCCGCGTCCTTGGTTGCCTGCCTCTGGGCTTCGTCAAAATAGGCAGGCACGGTAATGACTGCGCCCTGCAGCTCATCACCCAGCGTGTTAATCGCTCTTTTTTTCAAGGCCCTGAGGATTTCTGCTGAAACTTCGGTGGCACTGACATCACCACCCCGGGTCTGTATGCGGGGTACCGCCTTGTCTGCGTCGACGAATTGATACGGCAGCTTGCTACCCAGAACGCGCAGGTCACCGATACCGCGTCCCATAAATCGCTTGACCGAAACGATGGTGTTGGCCGGATCCGCGACAGCATGCAACAAGGCATCGGCACCCACCTCAACGCTATTGTCAAGGTAACGCACAACCGATGGCAGCAGATGATTGCCGTTTTCATCAGGCAAGGTCTGGACGTTGCCACTGCGCACGGTTGCAACCAGTGAATTTGTCGTGCCCAGATCGATGCCGACAGCCAGCCGGTGTTGATGTGGTGCCGTTGATTGCCCGGGTTCAGATATCTGTAATAAGGCCATATACCCTCACATCAGCTCATCTTCGATACTGACGGTAAGCTCCTCAACTTCTTTCGATGCCTTGTATAAAAACTGTAATTTTCTCACTGCTTCTCTGGCCTGTTCCAGTTCCCCGGCTGCATAGGTCTGCTTGAATTCAGTTGCGATCCTGTTCATGCCGGATCTGATGTCAGCCGATATCCTGTCGAGCTCGGCAATCGGGTCGTCGCGATCGCGGATACTTTCCAGTGCTTCGCGCATCTCCATCTGCTCCATCAGAAAAGCCGCATCCATGGTGGTCTCGTTATCCATGGTGAAATCCACGCCTTCGAGCTGGAGCAGATACATCGCCCGCTCTACCGGGTGCTTCAGGGTATGCAGCGCCTGGTTGATCAACGAAGTCTGCTGCATGGATATTCTGCGTTCCTGCGAACTTGCGCTCGCATATTTATCCGGATGCACAGCCTTCTGTAATTCCCGATACCTGTGCTGCAACTGATCGTGATCAATATCATAGGTTACGGGAATTTCGAACAGCTCGAAATAATTAACAGGCAGGGTTTCAGCCATCACGTGTCGCCATGATATTCAAGTGATAACCGATGTGATTGAATCAGTCAGACCGTAAAACTTTCACCACAGCCGCACTGAGCCTTCTCGTTCGGGTTGTTGAACTTGAAGCCCTCGTTCAGGCCTTCCCTGGTGAAATCGAGTTCGGTGCCATCAATGTAGACCAGACTTTTTTTATCAACGATCACCTTGACACCATGATCTTCGAATACCTCGTCTTCAGGATTCAGCTCGTCGACAAATTCAAGCACATAAGCCATACCCGAACAGCCAGTCGTTTTTACGCCGAGTCGCAGACCTATGCCTTTGCCGCGGTTAGCCAGAAAGTCATTGACGCGATCAGCAGCAGCTTGTGTCACCGTAATAGCCATATATGTACTCCTGATCAGGATCTCTTCTGCATGTAATCTTCCACTGCGGCATTAATGGCGTCTTCGGCCAGCACTGAACAATGTATCTTCACCGGCGGCAACGCCAGCTCCTCTGCAATTTCAGTGTTCTTGATCGCCCTGGCTTCATCCAGTGTCTTGCCTTTCACCCATTCAGTCAGCAGTGAACTCGAAGCAATTGCGCTGCCACAGCCATAGGTTTTGAATACTGCATCCTCGATGACACCGCCATCTCCGACCTTGATCTGCAATCGCATCACATCACCACAGGCAGGCGCGCCCACCATGCCGGTACCGACGTTGATTTCGTCTTTGCTGAATGAACCGACATTACGTGGATTCTCGTAATGATCCAGCACCTTTTCACTATAAGCCATTTTCAATACCCCTGATTCATATAATCTTTAGACACCGATATATCAAAATCTTTCGATTCCCGATCGGTGCTACACAATCTGTTTGCCCTCGTCCCTGGAGTCAGTGCGCCGCCCACTCGATGGAATCAAGATCAATCCCATCCTTGTACATATCCCACAATGGCGACAGCTCGCGTAATTTGTTCACTGCAGTGCGAACGTGGTCTATCGTATAGTCAATATCCTGCTCGGTGGTGAACCGTCCGATACTGAAACGAATAGAACTGTGCGCCAGCTCATCGTTCCTGCCCAGCGCCCTTAGCACATAGCTCGGCTCCAGCGATGCCGAGGTACAGGCACTGCCGGATGATATCGCCAGATCCTTGAGCGCCATCAAAAGGCTCTCGCCTTCAACGAAATTGAAACTGATATTGATGTTTCCGGGTATACGCTGATCAATGTCGCCGTTCACATACACCTCTTCCATATCTTTCAAGCCTTCCCAGAGGCGATTTCGCAACGAAAGAATACGCTTGTTCTCTTCCTCCATTTCTTCGCTGGCAATACGAAACGCTTCTCCCATGCCGACAATCTGGTGCGTCGCCAGTGTACCGGAACGCATGCCGCGCTCATGACCACCGCCGTGCATCTGTGCCTCGAGGCGAACACGCGGTTTCCGCTGTACATAAAGGGCGCCAACACCTTTCGGTCCGTACACCTTGTGCGCAGAGAAGCTCATCAAATCCACCTTGAGCTCATCAAGATTGATCGAAACCTTGCCGGGGCTCTGAGCGGCATCAACATGAAAAAGAATCTTTCGGCTGCGGCATATCTCGCCTATCGCGGCAATATCCTGGATCACGCCGATCTCGTTGTTCACATGCATGATTGAAACCAGGATCGTATCGTCGCGCAGCGCATCTTCGAGTTTGCCAAGATCCAGCAGGCCGTTTTGCTCCGGATCCAGGTAAGTTACCTCATATCCCTCACGCTCGAGTTGACGACAGGTGTCGAGTACGGCCTTGTGTTCGGTTTTGCAGGTTACGATATGCTTGCCGCTCTTCCTGTAGAAATGCGCAACGCCCTTGATCGCAAGATTGTCTGACTCTGTCGCGCCGGAAGTGAATACGATTTCCTTTGGATTCGCGCCAACGAGTGCGGCAACCTGTTTACGCGCCTCCTCGACAGCGGCCTCAGCATCCCAGCCAAACGCATGACTGCGGGAAGCCGGATTACCAAATACACCATCCAGCGTAAGATAGCTGCACATTTTATCGGCAACACGCTTGTCGACCGGTGTCGTTGCCGAATAATCAAGGTAGATGGGATGTTTTTCACTCACGTTGTATGCCTCTTATACACTGGCAGCCATCATGACTGCCGAACTCTTCATTGCATTAATAATTTCGCCCAGGGCCTTTAGCAGTTGTTCAACATCAGCAAGGGTATTGTCCTTGCCGAAACTGACCCTTACTGACCCCAGCGCAAGCGCAGCGGGCACGCCCATGGCCCTGAGCACATGACTCGGCTCGGTTTTACCGCTGGTGCAGGCCGAGCCGCTGGATACCGCAATGCCCATGCGGTCGAGCTGCATCAACAGGGTCTCCCCGTCAAAGCCCTGAACACCAAACTGAACGGTGTTGGGCAATCGCTCCGCTTCGCGGGCAAAAACCGTTACTGACGGAAAATGCACCAGCCCCTGTTCGAGCGCGTCGCGCAGCTTGCGGGCATGCAGCGCACGCTCAGTTAATTCGCGTTTTGCAAGTTCGGCGGCAACGCCGAAGCCTGCGATAGCCGGCACATTCTCAGTGCCCGCTCTCAGTCTGTGTTCCTGCACACCACCATGCAGCTGCGCCTGCAGCGGCAGACGTTTGTCGACCACCAGCGCACCCGCGCCGAGCGGGCCATAGAGTTTGTGCGACGAGACCGTCATCGCATGTACACCCCAGTCGCTGAAACTGACATTGATCTTGCCAGCCGCCTGTGATGCATCCGTGTGAAACCAGATGTTATTTGATCTGGCGATCTCCGCCAGCGACTGCACATCCTGAATCACACCGGTTTCATTATTCGCGCTCATCACGGACACCAGACCGGTATCCGGCCTGACAGCCTGCTGTAATGCCTGCCCGCTGACGCGACCATCGCTATCGACCGCAATATAATCAACGGCACAGGTGTCACCCAGTGCAGCCGCCGGCTCAAGCATGGACATGTGCTCAACCTTGCTAATCGCAATCCTGCTGATATCCGGCGATGCGGCGACACCCTTCACCAGCAGGTTGTTGGCCTCGGTACCACCGCTGGTAAACACCACCTGATCCGGATGTGCGTCGACCAGATCAGCCACCTGCTCGCGCGCTCGTTCAACGGCGTCTTTCT
>CP070838.1:2472835-2477364 GCA_020341835.1 Thiotrichales bacterium
TCACCGCGTTGCTGAAGACAGCTATCACTGTCTTCGCACGCGCTGCGCCTTTGCACGGGAAACAACGGAATACGGCGGCTCAGATAAGGTTGTTGTCTTTCAAATGCAGCAACAGGCCTTCCGAGGCGTCTTCGATCAGGTCCAGCACGGTTTCGAACCCACGACTGCCGCCATAATACGGATCCGGTACGTCGATTTGCCTGCTGTTGCGCGCAAATTTCAAAAACATGTGCAGCCTGTCCTCGGAGCCCGCAGGGCAGATGGCCTCGAGTTCGTAATGGTTGTCACTGTCCATCGCAATCACGAAATCAAACTTTTCGAAATCACCGCTGCTGACCTTACGTGCACGCTGCGAGCTCAGATCGATACCGCGTCGCCGCGCCGCGTCCTGGGCCCGCGCATCGGGCGGATGCCCGGCATGATAGGCAATGGTTCCGGCTGAGTCGATGAAGATCTGATCCTCCATACCGGCATTGATCACCTTGTGCCTGAACACACCTTCTGCCGTGGGTGAGCGGCATATATTGCCCATGCAGACGAATAGAATTTTTACCATGCTAGCTCCGGAATACGGTGCAGTATTTTAACTGGTTTTTAAGCAGCAGAGGCCACAGGGTTACACAGAGATTGGTTAACCGGGTGCCCGTTTTACTGCAGGAGCGGCTTTAGCCGCGAATTGCATGCCAATCGACGCGGCTGTTCGTGGCTAAAGCCGCTCCTGCAAACACCTGTGATCATTATTACTGCGTTTGTGCCTGGAGTTTTTGTTGAAAAATACATACTATTCCCGACGCGCCTCTGTAGTTCAGGTAATCGTTTCAATCTAGTAAAAAAAACCAGAGGGAACTTCCTATTTCAGCGAATTCCTGTATTTGACGGGTGAGGTACCGGTCCATTTTTTAAAGGCCCGGGAAAACGCGCTTTGTTCGGAGAAGCCGAGCAGAAAAGCGATATCGCTCATAGTGTTGACCGGATTTTTTATGTACTGGATTGCGGCCATTTCGCGTACATTGTCGAGCACCGTTCGAAAGGTCGTTCCCTGTTCCTTGAGCTTTCTCTGCAGGCTGCGCTCACTCAGGTTCAGTTCTTTTGCGATCAGGTTGTCGGTGACTTTGCCGGAGGGCAGGTTATCAATAATCACGGACTGTATCTGCTGAACAATATCGCCTTTCTTGATCTCGATCAGGTACTTCATCAGAAACTCATCATGCATCAGGGCGAGTTCCCTGTTGCCTGATAACAGTTTCAGCTCGACGTCTTTTTTTGCAAGGGTAATGCTGCTTTCGGCGGCGTCGTAGATGATCGGTATTCTGAAGAAATCCGATATGATGTTTTCGCAGGGCGGTTTTTCATGTGCCAGCCGCACTTCCACCGGTACCAGTTCATCGCCATAATTAAATCGGCACATATGCATCAGCACGGACAGCACGACATCGTGATGCTGCGGCAGGGTGAAAATCGATTTTTCCAGGTCTGCGATGACTTGCAGACCTTTGGGCGATTCCGCGAGTTTGATGTTCAGATCTTCAGTGACAACATGGATGTAACGGACCACACGGTCAAAGGCCGTTCTCAAGGTCGAACTGGCGCACCAGGCATACCCCAGGGCACCGACATACGAAGGATGCCAGTGCTCGGTCATCTTGATGCCAAAGCAGGGATCGTCGAGCAATTCGACACACTGTCGCCAGAGTTCGTCGACATGGGAAATACTGATGCGGGCGTCGGACTTTTTCAGCAGCGCCGGGTTGATGCCCGCTTTTCTATAAATCGGTGCGGGGTCATGGCCGCAGCTTTCGATGTGTTTCCACAGCATGTTGGTCGCAGGGGCGAAGTGCGTTAATTGCATGTGTCAATGCCGGTTATGCCTGTCCGGAAATACGTTAAACGGATGGCGCGGTTTGTCAAGCCAAAATTCCGTTCGATTGCTACATTTGCTGTCAATACAAGCAGGCCAGGCTGATCATGTTGTCACTTTTTAAATCACAGGAATCGAGAGATTTCGACAGGGCCATGGATTTTCTGGATTGTTCACGGACGCTGATGAGTAGCGCAATTGAAACCCGTCGCGCGATTCAGGAAAACCATAGCGATGATTTCGTAGTGATAATGGAGCTGGCTGCAGCGGTCAAACCGGCTGACGAATTTTTGAAGAACAATCTCGATCGGATCAGTAGAAAACTTGAATCATGGAAGCTGTACATGCAGCTGGAAAAGCCTGAACGCTACCGCAAGGTCGAGCGCATTGTTAGAAATGCTGAAAAGAATATAAACCTCGCGAGAGAGAAGGCGATCGATATCGATCACTGGTTGCGGTTCGACATGATGACCAATTCGCTTTTCTCCTGACTGAACCTGCCTGTACACAAATCATGTTTCTGTTTATTTATCACGAATGACATTGCTGCTCTGACGGGAATGCAAATATGAAACAAGTTTATGACTATTCAAGCGGGCATATCGTTGCGGATTTCAACGGTAAACAGATGCTGGTCGATACCGGGGCGACGTCGACCTTTTACGACGAATATCAGGGTGTGCGTATTCATGACCTGTCGCGAATGATCGGCAGGCCGCTCGACGGTGTTCTCGGCATGGACAGTTTCAAAGGAAAGGTCCTTTCTCTGGGCAGAAATGTTATTCACCTGAATGCCGAGGTACCGGACAGGCATGGTACACCTCTGGAATTTATTTCCGGCATACCCTGTGTCGACATAAGGATAAACGAAGTACCTTGTCGTGCCGTGATCAAAACCGGTTCAAAAGCCTCCTATGTATCGGATGCGTTTATCTCAAGGGATAAATACACCAGAACCATTTATGATACCCATCCAGGCATCGGCAACTTTAAAGTCCGGTTGTTCGTGAACTACTTCAGCGTCTGTGACAAAAACTATTTTACCGATGTCGGCGAACTGCCAGGCGGATTTGAGCTGCTCTCGTCTGTTGGTGCGGATGCGGTTATCGGTGCCGATCTGCTCAATCGATTCGATATGATCATGGACTTTTCCGAAAACAGAATGCATCTCGTCAGCGCCTGATTCACTGCTGCCCGGGAGATGCACGCTGTTGGCGCCACCGCCTTTTTATTAGCGCTGCCACGCCTTATCCGTTAATATGCCGCCTGTTTTTTCCATGCCGAGAACGACATGCTGCATATCTACAACAGTCTGACCCGCAACAAAGAATTATTTACCCCGATCGAACCGGGTAAGGTGCGAATGTACGTTTGTGGCATGACTGTGTATGACCTGTGTCATCTGGGGCATGCGCGGGTGCTCGTGGTATTCGATACGGTTGTCCGTTACATGCGCTATACCGGTCTCGATGTCACCTATATACGCAATATCACCGACGTCGACGACAAGATCATCAACCGCGCCAACGAGAATGGCGAAAATATCTTTGAGCTCACCGAGCGGTATATCCAGGCGATGCACGAAGATATCGCTGAACTGGGTGTTCTGCCGCCGTCAGAAGAACCTCGCGCCACCGCATCGATGGATGGAATCATCGATATGGTACAGAAGCTGGTCGACAAGGGGCACGCTTATCAGGCAGATAATGGCGATGTCTATTACGATGTCAGCACATTTGAGGATTACGGCCAGCTCTCGGGCAAGCAACTGGAGGACCTGAGAGCGGGTGAGCGGGTCGCGGTCGATGAATCGAAGGACGATCCGCTCGACTTCGTGTTGTGGAAAGCTGCCAAGCCGGGCGAGCCGGCCTGGCAGTCGCCCTGGGGTGAGGGACGACCGGGCTGGCATATCGAGTGCTCGGCGATGTCGACCTGCAGCCTGGGCAACCATTTTGATATTCATGGCGGCGGTCAGGATCTGCAATTCCCGCATCATGAGAACGAAATCGCCCAGTCAGAAGCAGCCACGGGTGAACATTTTGTCAACCTGTGGATGCACAATGGATTTGTGCGCATCAATGACGAGAAGATGTCAAAGTCGCTCGGCAACTTCTTCACTGTGCGTGAAATTCTGAAACATTACCAGGGTGAGGAGATACGTTATTTCGTACTCGCGAGCCACTACCGCAGCCCGCTGAATTTTTCGGACCAGCTGCTCGACAGTGCCCGTGCGGCGCTGACCCGGCTGTACAACAGCCTGCGCGGTATCGAGCCGGCCGCTGACGCCAGCGGTGACGATGTCTACACACCGCGTTTCGAAAAGGCGATGAATGATGATTTCAATACGCCCGAGGCGATAGCGGTACTGTTTGATCTTGCGACCCATGTCAACCGCTCGCGAGACCAGGGCGACACCGCCGAAGCTTCACGACTGGCAGCAATATTGAAGCATCTGGCCAACGTGCTGGGTTTGCTGGAGGCGGATCCGGAATCCTATCTCAAAGGCGGGATCGGTGGCGACGATAATGAGCAGATCGAAGCCCTGATCCAGCAGCGCCTGCAGGCACGGGCGGATAAAGACTGGGCGGAAGCCGACCGGATCAGGGATGAGCTGCATTCGATGGGCATCGAGCTGGAAGACAAGGGCGGGGAGACGATCTGGCGGCGGAAA
>CP070838.1:2477464-2511540 GCA_020341835.1 Thiotrichales bacterium
ACCAGAGTCGCCAGCGGTATGGCGAAAAACACGCCCCATACACCCCACAGGCCGCCGAATACCAGCACCGAAACGATGATGGCAACCGGGTGCATATTGACCACCTCCGAAAACAGCAACGGCACCAGTACATTGGCATCCAGCGCCTGTACAATCAGATAGGCGATCATCACGTAGAGGAAATTATCGCTGGGGCCCCACTGGAACCAGGCGATCAATGCCACCGGTATCGTGACCACGATCGCGCCGACATAGGGAATGATCACTGACAGACCAATGAATATACTCAGCGTTGCCGCATAATTCAGCCCCATCAGACCAAGCGGTATATAGACAGCGATACCGATGATCAGAATCTCCAGCAGCTTGCCGCGAATATAGTTACCCATCTTGATATCAACGTCTTTCCAGACCTTGTAGGCAAGACCATGTTCCTTGGGCAGAAAACGCGTGAACCAGGTCACGATCTGATCCTTGTCCTTGAGCATGAAAAACACCAGCAGTGGTATTACGATCAGGTACACCATCATCGTAAACAGGTTGCCCGCCGATGCGAGCGAGTAGGATACGGCTTTCTGACCGAATGCAACCAGCTCGTTATTTATCGTGGTAATGACTTCGTTGACCTGCACATCAGAAATCAGCGGGTATTTGTCCGGCAAGGCCATTATCTTCTGCTGAAGCTTGTCCAGGATATAGGGAAAGTCGCGTACAAACGAGGTTATCTGGCGGGTCACCAGTGGCACCAGGCCAAGCAGCACGATCAACAACGTGGTGATAAACACAAACACGGTGAAAATAACCGACAGGATCCGGGGTACGCCGAGATTGGTGATCCGCCTGACAATCCCCTCGAGCGCATAGGCTATCACCAGACTGGCCAGTACCGGAGCCAGGATATCGCCCCAGTACAGCACGACGACCGAGCCCAGCACGATCATCAAAACAAGGATGACGGCCTGTGGATTCGAAAAATTTCGCTGGTACCAGGCCTTCAGGTATTCGATCATTCAGTCAATATCCCGGAGTAATTTTCTGTACGTTTCCTCGAACAACGCTTCGATTTCATTGATCACTTCTTCTGCATCACGCCCCTTGACCATATGGTCGGTCATCAGGTTCGAAGCGACCGCAAACACTTCCATACTGTCTATCATAGGATATGCCTGCTTCAGGCGCTTGATTGCGCCAACGACAGTTTCGTTCTCGGCTTTCGGAATATCGACCGGGTCAGCCAACGGCTGCGGCTCAACCCCGAACTTCGACTGCAGAAATTCCGCATAATCGAACAGGCTTTGCTGCCCTTCCTTGTTCAGTGCATTGAACAGATCAGCCAGGGCTTTAGCGTCACGTTTCATTGAACAACCTCGATTATGAGCAGCTACTCTTCTTTGCAAAATTCCTGGGAAAAAGACAGCAACTGATCGGCTGCCCTTGATTTGAATTTATAACGCTGACGTACAAATGAAAAAGGTCTTTCCAGCGAGGGCTTCAACTCTACTGCCGTGAGCGTACCCAGCTTGAGTTCCTTGATGATGGTTGAACGTGACACAATGGAGATGCCCATGCCCGCCTCAACAGCACCCTTGATGGCTTCCGGGCTGCTCAGCTCAAAACAGATGTTCAAGCCATCACCGTTACCGTATTTTTCGACGTAGCTGGTGATCACTTCCTGGGTACCCGAGCCATGTTCGCGGCAGATAAACGGATATGAGATAAAGTCGTCCACCCGTAGTTTATTCTGGCTCGCCAGCACATGATCATTGGGCATGATCACGACCAGGTGATCCACTTTGCATTCCTCGACCACCAGGTTCTTGTTGTTGACCGAACCCTCGACGATGCCAAGGTCGATATCGTTGTTTTCGACCATGGAAACAATATCTTCGGTGTTGGACTCGCGTAAATTGATCATGACTTCGGGATACTTGGCTTTGAACTCGCCGATCAGCAGCGGCAGCATGTATTCCGCGATAGTGGTACTGGCGCCTAGTGTTACTGATCCGCTGACATCACCTGTCATTTCAGTGATACTTCGCGTCATGTCCTCGTAAAGTTTCAGTATCCGGTCAGAATAGGAATAAACCTGCTTGCCGACGTCCGTCAATGTCACCTTGTTATGGGTACGGTCGAACAAACGGGTGTTGAACTGTTCTTCCAGCTGGCGGATCTGGAAGGTCACGGCCGGCTGCGTCATATGCAGCTCCTCAGCCGCCTTGGTGAAATTCAGCAACCGGGCCACGGTATGGAAAATTTTAAGTCGCCTGTCCGCCATAACTAAACAATTCTGAAATGCTTTATTTTTCGCCTGAAAATACTATGGTAACACTCATACAGGAAAAAAGGAGCGATGTTGCATGTCAGCCTACAATAATAAATCCTCAACGGGCTCAGCACGCGGCCGATCCGCGGTCAGTGTATTCAAAAGGCTGATTTTCGCCATGTTTGGTATGGTTATCGCCCTGAGCACCAGTACAAGCTTCGCCGGTAAAATCTACAAGTGGACGGATGCTGAAGGCAATGTCCATTACGGCAGCGAAAAACCGGCCGATGCCGAAGCAGAGAAAATGAAAGTTGATACCGGCAAGACCGGCGTCGACAGAGGTGCGAAAGCGCTCGATGACCTCAAACAGGAAGTCGATGACGAGGCCGAGCGGATCAAGGAAGAAGGCATTCCTGCACAACCACCGGTGCCGTCACTGCCAATGAAGGAAGTCAAACGCCGCTGCGAGGCTGCGAAAAAGGATCTGGCAACGATCCAGTCCCGTGGTCAGCTCAGGGAGCGCGACGAGCAGGGTAACACGCGTTATGTCAGCGAAGAAGAAAAACAGCGGCGCATCAAGGCTGCGCAAAAGCAGGTCCGGGAATACTGTAACTAAAACCAACTTCGGCGACCGACAGGGGTATTAGTTGATTTGCCACAGAGACACAGAGATCACGGGGTTTTTTTGTCCACAGATGAACGCAGATAAACACGGATGTTTTTATGCTGTGGCTCCTGCGGATGATGACGTCCAGTATCGCTAACGTAGAAAAAATCATAGTCCGCGAAAAACGCAAACAACGCGAAAGCATTTGAACCTTTTACATTGTTTGTAATTTTTGGCGTTCTTGGCGTTTTTCGCGGACAAATTACATATTTTATCCGTGTTTATCTGCGTTCATCTGTGGACTAAAAAGCGCTGTGTCCTGAGAATTCCTGCGAGAGCAAAAAACCAAAGCACTCCGCGTATCCAAATCCCACTGGATATTGCACGGCCACTCGGTTTAAATTCCTGCTGTCACAATCCGGAGGAATCACGCCATGCCCGTGCTGCAGATAACAACCAACAGAACTGTCGATAATACAGATCAACTTGCCGAACAGGCATCGAGCCTGACAGCAGAGATGCTCGGCAAGCCTGAAAGTTATGTCATGGTCAGTATCAACGATGATGCAAACCTGATCTTCGCCGGCACGAAGGATCCCTGTGCACACCTGATACTGAAAAGCCTGGGCCTGCCCGAATCCGAAACGCGCGCCTACTCGGAAAAACTCTGCGGCTTCATCGAGCAGCAGCTCGGCGTTCCACCTTCACGCACCTACATCGAATTCATCAGTCCTGAAAGACACATGTTTGGCTGGGATAAGCGGACGTTCTAAGATTTTTTTCACCGCAGAGGCGCGGAGACGCAGAGGTTTTTAAAGATTCATTGTATTTCCCTGGATGCATTTAACCGCGGCGTTAGCCGTGAATACCTTGTGTAATCTCGAGAGCTATTCGCGGCTGAAGCCGCCCCTACAACTCATTCAAGAATCTCTGCGTCTCCGCGCCTCTGCGGTTAATTCAATAATTAATCCTGGCGTGCATCCTGCCTGGACGGACTGTACTCTGCATCAGCACCCTCGTAAAATGGCGCCCAATTTATCCAGATGCCCACAGGGATCCCATGTACCTTTCAAAATTTCCGCTGAACACGCTTAAAGAAACGCCCGCCGATGCCGAGATCATCAGCCATCGTCTGATGCTGCGCGCCGGCCTGATCCGCCGACTGGCTTCCGGCCTGTATACCTGGCTGCCGCTGGGACTACGCGTGCTGCAGAAAGTTGAAAACATCATCCGCAGCGAGATGAACAATAGTGGCGCCATCGAAGTGCTGATGCCGTCGATTCAACCGGCTGAACTCTGGCAGGAATCGGGCCGCTGGGAACAGTATGGACCCGAGCTGTTACGCCTGCACGACCGCCATGAGCGCGATTTCTGCTACGGGCCGACCCACGAGGAAATCATCACCGACCTGGCACGCAGGGAACTGACCAGTTACAAACAGTTACCGGTGAACTATTACCAGATACAGACCAAGTTCCGCGATGAAGTGCGTCCGCGCTTTGGCGTAATGCGTGCCCGTGAATTTATCATGAAGGACGCCTATTCCTTCCATCTTGGACATGAGTCCTTGCAGGAAACCTATGATGTCATGTACCAGACTTACTCCAGTATCTTCAGTCGCCTGGGTCTGGAGTTCAGGGCGGTGATGGCAGACAGCGGCGCCATCGGCGGCAGCAGCTCGCACGAGTTCCACGTGCTGGCCGAGTCAGGGGAAGATGCCATTGCCTTCTCCAGCGACAGCGACTACGCAGCCAACATCGAAAAAGCGGAAGCGCTGGTATCGGACGAACCGAGGCCGGCAGCGGCTGCCAAAATGCAGACCGTTGATACACCGGATCAACACAGCATCGAGGACGTCTCCGCTTTTCTCAACACCGAACCGGCACAATGCCTCAAGACGCTGCTGGTCGACGGCGCCGAAGAAGGCAGCGTGGTTGCGCTGGTATTGCGCGGTGACCATGTACTGAACGAGATCAAGGCATCGCATCTCGATAACGTGGCAGCGCCACTGAGTTTTGCCAGCGACGAACAGATCAAGCAGGTTGCCGGCTGCTCGGCGGGTTCACTGGGTCCGGTGGGCCTGGCTATCCCGGTGATCGCCGATCACGCCGCGCTGCAGGCAGCCGACTTTGTCTGTGGCGCCAATATCGACGGCAAGCACCTGACCGGCGTCAACTGGGAGCGCGACTGTCCGCTGCCGCAGGTCGCCGACCTGCGCAACGTCGTCGATGGCGACCCCAGCCCGGATGGTAAAGGCACGCTTTCGATCGTGCGCGGTATCGAAGTCGGCCATATCTTCCAGCTCGGCAACAAGTACTCGGCCGCGATGGACGCCAGCGTGCTCGACGAAAACGGCAAGAGCGTGGTCATGACCATGGGCTGTTACGGCATTGGCGTGACCCGCATCGTTGCAGCAGCGATTGAGCAGAATCACGATGACAATGGCATTATCTGGCCGGACAATATTGCACCCTTCAGCGTCGCCATTGCACCGATCAATTTTCAGAATACTGACAGCGTGCGCGAAACCGCGATGCAGATTCATGACGAGCTCAGCGCTGCCGGCATCGAAGTTCTGCTGTACGACCAGAAAGCACGCCTCGGCGCCATGCTGGCCGACCTCGACCTGATCGGCATTCCCCATCGAATTGTCGTTGGTGAACGCGGCCTTGCCGATGGCAATGTGGAATACAAGGCGCGTGCTGCCGAGAAAGGCAAGGACGTGCCTGCTGGCGATATCGTCTCGCTGTTGAAGGACACCATTCTGAACTGAGCAAACTATACTCAGGGGCATGGATTTACGCTTCCTGATCATCGCCCCGCTGTTCGTGCTGCTGGCCGGCTTCGCTGCAGCAAATCCTGCCGTGCAGCCAGCAACCGATCCCGAGCTGCGCAGACTGCTGACCGAAGCCATCGAATCATCCGAAAGTTTCAACGACCGCTTTGATGCCGAAGTCTGGCTGTTCGACATGTCCAGCCGCATGCAACGCTACGTACCCGACAAGGGGTTCAGACTCGAACTGCTGAAGAACATTCATCGCGAAGCCTCGCGCGTCGACCTGCCACCCGAACTGGTAATCGCGGTCATCGAAATCGAAAGCAGCTTTGACACCTTTGCGATATCAAAATCCGGCGCCCAGGGCCTGATGCAGGTCATGCCTTTCTGGCTGGATGAGATCGGTCACCCCGAAGACAACCTGGTCGATATGAATACCAACCTGCGCATGGGCTGCACCATCCTGAAATATTATATGGACATGGAGAAAAACAATTTGCGTGGCGCCCTGGCTCGATATAATGGCAGTTATGGTGATATCAAACATACCTACAGTAACAAGGTACTGGATGCCCTGAGAATTCGCTGGCACCAGAGGTAATATGACGCAAAACTGGCAGCAGACATTTCCGCATCTGAGCGAGCTCAATGATGCGGTCATCGACCAATTGATGGAGAACGCCGCGACCATCAACCTCCCCGCCAGCACCACCGCATTTCACCAGGGCGACGCCTGCAGTCACTACCTGCTGATACTCAAAGGCAGTATCAAGGTAATGACGCGCGCGGAAAATGGTCGCGAGATCGTGCTCTACCGGCTCGGCGACGGCGACTCCTGCGTATTGACGACCTCCTGCCTGTTCGGCAATTCGCGCTATCCCGCCGAAGGCATTTCCGAAACCGACGTGACCGCACTGGCGATTCCTGCAAAACCGTTTAACGAGGCCATCAAGCAGTCCCAGCCTTTCCGGGAATTCGTGTTCAACTCGTTTTCATCCCATCTGGGCAGCCTGATTGCACTGGTCGAGGAAGTCGCGTTCGGCAAACTCGACATACGCCTGGCAAAACTGCTGCTGCAGGCATGCACTGAAAATGCTGCCCTCGAAACCACCCACCAGCAGCTGGCAACCGAACTCGGCAGCGCGCGCGAAGTCATCAGCCGCCTGCTGAAGGATTTTGAATCCAGGGGCTGGGTCAAACTGTCCCGCGGCAGTATAAACATACTGGACAAACCATCGCTGGAGAACATCGCAGCTCTGTGACCCAGTCACCAACATTAAATTTCAATCAGCGTAAAATAGTAGTGTTACCAAGCATTTAAAGAGGATTTAGAAATGAAGCAGAATGTCGGCGGCATCGATAGAGCACTGCGCGCCATCGTAGGCATCGTGTTGATCAGCCTGGTATTCATCGGCCCGCAGACGGTGTGGGGCTGGATTGGAATAATCCCGCTGGGTACTGCCATTATCGGCTGGTGCCCACCGTATTCACTGCTGGGTATCAGCACCTGCAAGACACAATAACAACCTGACACCAGCACGCTCGACAAAAGCCCGGTCCTGCCGGGCTTTTTCACGTTATACAGTCAACCAGTTAATAAATTTTTCGGCTAGGTGACAATGTCACTGAGAATTATTCGCAGCCTGCGTACACTATTTTCTGTAAACAACTTATCTGAGAGGAAATTGCAATGAAACATAATGTAGGCAGCATCGACAGAATCCTGCGTGTCATCATCGGCCTGGGCCTGATCAGCATGGTGTTCGTTGGACCGCAGTCCGTATGGGGCTGGATTGGCATCGTACCTTTGGCAACAGGCCTGATAGGCTGGTGCCCGCCGTACGCGCTGCTGGGTATCAGTACCTGTGGTTTGAAAAACTAACCCGATACCGCATTGACATGAAAAAGAGCCCGCTAGCGGGCTTTTTTTTATTGCTCGAGTTCCAGTCTCACCACCTGCAGTATATCGGGTGCACGTGATCGTTGTACAAACGCGACGATACCGGTGTCGTTGATTTTGTAGTCAGTCGTGGTGAATTCGGCGGTAATCGTCGCCTGCGCGTTATCGATCGGAAACGGCCCTTTCAAATCCCGGACCACGTAATCGTGCTTCAGCTGTTCACCCTCGTTCTCACCCTCCGTGACATCGGAACCGAGATCGTGCTCGTACATGGCAATGTAGGCAACGGCAGTCCCATCATCCTGTTTTACGCTGGTAACATCCAGGCCAACTGCAATCGAATCCGTATCAGGCACGACTGACAGCTTGAGCTGGTATGGGGCTGCTTGCTGATTGGTGCGATTGATATCGATATAGAGCGATTTGTAATCTCGGAAGTCCCTGCCATTGAGCATGTACTGTGGTGTATAAACGGTACGACTTTCCCCGAGCCTGACCTGCATGCGCTGACGGTCATCGAATCGCTTGTCGGCAAAGCGATCGCTCCAGCCCAGCTTGTCCCAGTAGGTCACGTGAAAGGCCAGCGGGATCATGCGCAACTCACTGACTTCAGCACGCCTGAGTTCACGCATGAACCTGTCAGCGGGTGGACACGAACTGCAGCCTTCCGACGTATACAGCTCCAGCATCGCCACCCGGTGTGCCGGGCTATAGGCGGTCAATACCGACCGGCTTTCAGCCAGTGGCTGAAAGCCGGTGAGACACAGAAGGATCAAGCCGGCAAAGCGTATGTTCTTGTATTTTAACATTCCGTCGAAACCACAAAGTCTGTACAGGCAAACCTGCAGCTAACACAGGCTGCACGTGGCTCACAAAATACTAGCAATAATCCACGGTACGCCATACTGAACCAAGGTACAGAGCGTCCAACCGCACGTTATCTTCTGTACTGTCCATGTGATTGCCAGATCCTTAACAAGGCTAAAACGAATAACGATGGCGCCTGTGTAAACCCATCTACTCGTTCATGCGATAATAAAAAACCCGGCTGAGCCGGGTTTTGGTAACTGGCAGTTTCAGGTACTGATCTATTCGCAGTCTTCGTCCAGAAGAACCGAATATTCATTGATACTCAGCGCACCATCCTTGTTTTGATCAAGCTCTGAAAATTTCTTTTTAACACCGGCTTCGGTGGCTTTACCGAACTCGTCTTCGTTCAGGGACTTGTTGCCATCGGCATCGATGTCCTTGAACTTGGGTACTTCAGCCGCGTAGGCTGCACCACTCGAAAGTGCCAGCATACCGGCCAGTAAAAAAATCTTGCCTGCCTTCATTACATATATCTCCTGCATTTAGAGCTTCATTTCGGATAGTTTATATCATCAAATGCTAATTTTACAAAGATTCTCAATCACGTGGCTGTGATCGAGTTACACTTTGCTCGTTAAAATGATGATTCTATTGTGCTGATAGTTGATCGGTATCGGCCTGTTCAAACTAACGACCGCCAAAAAAAGGACCAGGAAGCAGCCACACCAATTCGAAAACCAGACATTTTGGCAGCAACTACAGGATACTGGACAGCTATATACCCGCGGCCTTCTTCGCCACACCGAACAACAACTTGCCCGAATCGGAAACATCAAACCATTCAGCAGGATCTTCCTTTCCGCTCGCCATTTTCTGGTAGGCACGCGACCATACCACAAAGGTCAGGCGCGCCTCACTGATAGCATCTTCCTTGGACTCGACTATTTTGCGTAATTCTCTGTGGCTTTGCAGATACTCCTCGACATCAGGCTTCATTTGTTCGTAATTCTCGTTGACCAGGCGCAATTCCTCGGTAATTGCTTTATGCAGTTGTGCCAGTTCACTAGTGCTCAGCGATTTCCTGTTTTCAGTTGCAGCCATTACTGAAAACATGCCATAGCTTTTCATTTTTTCAAGATAAGCCGGATCCCGGGTAACGCTGTATTGTGACAGATTGATCAGCGTTCTGAACATATCATCTTTTGCCGTGCGCATCTCATGATGCAATTCTTTCACGGCGCCGTATTTTTTATCAATAGCTGCATCGGTCAATAATGCGACTTTATTCTTTTCTATCAGCAGTTGATCAAGCACGCGACCGGCATGGGCGCTGAACTCATTAATCAATGGTAACAACAGGCGCAGGGCCTCAAGATAATCCTGGCTCTGGCGGACTCGCGCGATGACTGCCTTGGTATTTTCATCATCCCTGTTCGGATTGACCACCACCTCGTCTTCTCTGACCAGGTCAACCAGCTCCAGAATAACATCAGCAAGCCTGTTCGCTTTCTCATTGTCAGTAACATTTTGTTCTGAAATCGAAACGATCTGCATGGAATAAGCAACCACGGCAATTAACATATTCCCCGCCTGATTTTCCAGTTTCAAATAACGCCCGAATGGATCCTCTGCATCGATATAGCCCTCGATGTCTCGCAAGTAGAGATAATCCGCATCATCGAGGCTGTATTCAATCGAACCAATGAGATCGAGGGTTTGCTCGGCAAACGGCGCCAGGTTCTCGGACTCCTGCTTGACGAATTTGTCACAGCCAGCCAGTAAAACGGTCAATGACAAGGCAAGTAATAAATGTGCAAAACGAATCTTCATAATGCATTCCTGACAAACAGCAGATTCTAACCAACTGCAAAAAAGGATACGCTTCGAGTCAAAATATTGCAAAAGAATCCGCCCGTTAACGCGTATGTCACCACATGCTTGATGCGGATAAATTATTCGCTGTGTGCATTCAACCGCTATCTACTGATAATTTTCTGTGTTTCCGTTACTGATCTTCAGTATGGTTGACTTGTGTTTGCCATGTCTGGTCATGTTGAAGGTACCATCCCCGTTTTTTGTTACTACAAAACACAGGGGTCTGATTTTCCCGTTCCAGAGAATGCACAGGTGGTCCGAATCATCCAGAAACCAGCGGCCGTCTTTTCTTTTACCGCTGTCCCTGACCTGGATAATCTCTCCCTCGGGTGAGAAATAGTTGATACAAAGACTCTGGTCCTTCTCCTTGCGGCAGTTCGCGGTTTTATCGTAGACGAGTTCCTCGAGTTCGAAGCGATCGAGTGATTCCCCTGACCAGACCGGGAGTGCCGGTAGATAAAGAAGCACCGCGAGGAACACACTTGTGGGTCGCAGCATCAGATCAGTCCGCATATTGAATTCCTGATAATAAACCTGGCAGCCCTATTATCAACCAACGCTTCTGATTGATCAAAGACCGTCCCGGGCTCGTTATGTGACCAACAACATCCCTGCACAGACAGGATGGTTGCAGGTAGCAGCGGCTTCAGCCGCGAACAACGGTCATTCGCGGCTGAAGCCGCTTGTATGGTAATGCCTATGTTGAAGGACTGTCATGCCTGCGGACGCAGGCATCCAGTGTCTTTTTAAGCCGCTGGGTTCCAGCTAACAACATGCTGGAACGACGATTATCAGAAAGCTCCCACCATCCTGGCTATGTTCTCGCGGGAAATTCGCGGCTGAAGCCGCTCCTGCAGGATCCGGTAAAATTTATACCAATAACATTATTTGCGTATTTTGCGTTGTTCGCGGACTAAACATTCATCGCAGCCCGGACACAACGCAGTACCTCGTAATCGTACATACCGTCGAGCGCCTCGTAGACCGGTTTGAGTTTTGCGCTGCTATCGTTGCTTGCGAGAATCGCATCCTGGATCGTACTGATCTCCTGCTCATTGATACTAACGACGTCGTTTAACCGGATCTCACCCTGTTCGATACAGGTTGCCAGGTGGGAATAGATCGTTGAGGTCTTCAGATCACGTTCAGACGCTATCGATTCGATATCCATACCGCTTTTGAATAACCTCAGGCTTTCAGCGGTTGTGTCTGTCGTCGCAGATTGCTGTTGTTCGTTATGTGCGTTGATGACAGCGAGAAAATCGTCGGCATATTTTTCGAGCTTACTGGCGCCAACACCGGTGATCCTCGAAAACTGTTCCTGAGTCTGCGGCTGCCGCTCGACCATCTCGACCAGGGTGGCGTCATGGAAGATCACATACGGCGGTACGTTATTGTCTTCGGCGAGCTGCTTGCGGCAGGCACGCAGGGCATCCCACAACTGGTTGTCGGATGCTTTTGACGTATTGAACGACTTGCGCCCCTTGCGTGCAGACCTGGCCTGCTTGCTGTCCTTGCGCAGCATCAGGGTCTGTTCGCCGCGCAGCACCGGACGACAGGTTTCGGTCAGGCACAGGTTGCCGTGGCCTTCGATATCGACACTGAGCAGCCCGTGAGCGATCAGTTGCCTGAATACGCTGCGCCACTGATGGCCATCGAGTTCATCACCAATGCCGTACACGCTCAGCCTGTCATGACCGAAGCTTTTGATGCGTTGATTGTCCTTGCCTGTCAGCACATCGACCAGGTAGTTCACGCCAAAGCGCTGCCCGGTACGATGCACCGCGGACAGGGCTTTCTGTGCCGCCACGGTCGCGTCCCAGGTTTCGACCGGTGACAGGCAGGTATCACAATTGCCGCAGGCCTGGTCCAGCTGCTCGCCAAAATAACGCAGCAGCGCCTGCCGCCGGCAGGAGGTCAGTTCGCAGAAGCCGAGCATCGACTGCAGCTTGTGCTGCTCGGTGCGCTTGTGCTTCTCGTCCGCATCGGAACCATCCATCATTTGCTTGAGCTTGATCACGTCCTGCAGGCCGTACATCATCCAGGCATCGGCGGGCAGGCCGTCCCGCCCGGCCCGGCCGGTTTCCTGGTAATAGGCTTCCAGGCTTTTCGGCATGTTCAGGTGGGCGACAAAGCGTACATCCGGTTTGTCGATGCCCATACCAAAGGCAATGGTTGCGACGATGATCACGCCCTCTTCCATCAGGAAGCGCTGCTGGTTGTGTTGCCGTACACTTGCAGACAGGCCGGCGTGGTACGGCAACGCGGTCAGCCCTTTCGAACACAGCCACTCGGCAGTCTGTTCGACCTTGTTGCGCGACAGGCAATAGACGATTCCGGCCTCCTGTTCGTGTTCATTCAATATGAAGCGCAACAATGCGTCCCGGGCATTGCCCTGGTTCTGGGCGATGCGGTAGCAGATATTGGGCCGGTCGAAGCTGGCAACGAACTGCTGCGCCGCGGACAGGTTCAGGCGGCTGATGATTTCATTGCGTGTGGGTCCGTCCGCCGTGGCCGTCAGGGCAACACGCGGTATCGACGGAAAGCGCTCGTGCAATATCGACAACTGGATGTACTCGGGACGAAAGTCGTGCCCCCATTGCGAAACACAGTGCGCCTCATCGATCGCGAACAGGGCGATGTCAATCTGCTCCAGCAGGTCGAGGAACCCGGGCGCCATCACGCGCTCTGGCGCGACGTACAGCAGGTCACACTGCCCGGCGAGCAGTCGGTTTTCGACGTCCGCAGCCTGTGCGGCATCGAGCGTGGAATTCAGGTAAGCCGCACTGACACCGATCTGCTGCAGCGAGCTGACCTGATCGTGCATCAATGCGATCAACGGTGAGATCACGATACCGGTACCGTGGCGTGCGATTGCGGGTAACTGGTAGCAGAGGGACTTGCCACCGCCGGTGGGCATCAGCACGACGGCATCGTTGCCGGCGATCAGCTGCTGTATGACGGCAGCCTGGGATCCGCGAAATTCGCTGTACCCAAAGGTTGTTTTTAGTATCTGTAAGGCCCGGTCGTCCATGGCGGGATTATACCTGCTTCAGTCGCTCGACCCGATCCAACCAGGAAACAAAAGACTCCAGCCAGCTGGAACTCGGATCACTGGATCAGCTCTTTGTCAGGTCATCAACGCATCGGCCATAGATTGAAAACGGGCTCACCACATCCTGCCAGTTCGAGGTTTTCGTGCCGCTGTTTCCTGTGACAATCAGTGATCCGCTCTCGTTGTAGTCTCCAGCTGCACCGCCATTAAATTTGAACTTGTTTCCACAAAGCTGTCCATCATAATCGGCAACGCCATCGGTATAGTGGTAGCTACCATCAGGGTTCCGGGTAATGTCCAGGCTGATATCGGTTAGCGGGGTATCGGGGAATCCAACATTGTCGCAGGTGAATGTCCCAGTCCATGTGCCGACGATATCGACCGTGGGAGGAGCACAATCCTCAATATCCATAGCAACACCAGTCACGGTCAGAAACGCGGTAATTGGCGGTGTCGTCTTCACGCAAATCTCAAATGAACCTGCGTTGACAATATCAACGGCCGCCTGGCTAGGCGTCACTGAACCAGTAGTGCTCGTCAACGCCTGACCGATCGCTCCCGTTATGCTGTACGGACCGAAAACGTAGGGACTGTTGCAGACATTCGGATCTCCCGCATGTGAAATGTACGCGCTTATCTCGGCGGTTTCAGCGGCGAACGCCTCCTTGATCAGTGCATAAGCGAGCAAACGCAGGGTTTCAAGGTGACTGCCTCGGCTCGCGACGGGTGTGGCACTCAAGACTATATTCTCAAGCGTCTTCTCCAGGTTGACCGAGTAGTCGCCCTTTGAATGGATATCACCGGGAATGGTATAGGTGAATTTAATTTCAGTCGGTGTATTCTGTGTCAACTGCACATTTTTGACAGCTGCCCCCAGCGACGCAGTTGCAGTCGGGGTAGTCGCCTGAAGAACGGTACCCGAATCACTGCTGCATCCGGAAATTGATAGGGCAAGTGAACATAGCGAGAACAATACCTTGAATGCACCGGATATACTGACCTGTCTAAAACTCTGCATGGCAATAACCTCCCCTGTTGTATGAATGAATTGCTTCGACATTCGCTCCTCTACTGCCCACACTATAACACCGAGCAGCGCCGGATCACCACCTCAGCAGTTGCAGGATAGATCACGACTCGCCAGCCATACAGTGACCGCTCAGGTGCACATCAGCCAGATTCGAAAGCAGATTAGAAAATAGACACCACCGCGAAATGCCTGCGGCCAAGCTTAATGCACGCCTCCGGTATGTGTTTTGCGATGGCCTTTCTGATACCGTTCCCGGTCGTTTATGCGGTCATTGATCACTGCGAGTATCATCACCGAGCCTGCAAGCAAACCGATGAAGACCGGGAACCCGACCAGGAAACCCACAATACCGCTGACATCCAGCAACCTCATAACCAGCGACGCGATCAACGCCGCTAACGGCAAGACCAAGACGATGAACAACAAACCTGCGATTGCCCTAAACATGTCATTCTCCAGTGTGTGCCTGATTCAACATCATATACACACCCGGAGCAACAGAATTGACTTCATGCGCCAGTCACTTGTCGTAAAGCAGCGCGGTGCTCTGGCGCCTGGAGATGGCCTGGTGACGAGACAGGAACCCGAAACGCGCGGAGCATATTTATCAATCGATTTGTTAAAACCAGTCGCTAACTCTTCGTAATCAAAGAAAATATTCTTACTTTACTTTCTTCGAAACAACATTAAGGCTGACCATTAAAGCATGATACTGAACAACCTGTATTTATCGCTTGTACGCGATGATGATGTCCATCACGTTGGTGTTGGTCGGACCCGGCTTGAACAGCTCACCGGTTGCCATCAACACCATGCCTGCGTTTGCCTTGTTCAGTTCCTGCTCAACATCGAAACCCATTTGCCTGATCGCCATCATGCTGCTGCCTGACACGACGGCACCCGCGCAAGACGTATTGCCATCGATACCGTCGGTACCTGCGACGAGCACCGAAAGCTCACCCATACCATCGATTGCCGTTGCCAGCGCCAGGGCCATCGCCTGATTTCTGCCACCGACACCGGGACGCTCAGGCAGCTCGACGGTGGTTTCACCGCCCCAGACATGAACGCCGGGCGGTGCATCACGCAGGTAAGCGCCGAGCGCTCTTCCCTGCTCGATGGCATCACCCTGGATAAATTCTTCATGGAGAAAATGATCCAGCGCCTGGCAATGAGCCTCTTCTGCCGCAGCACGGATCGCGATTGCACTGCTGCCGATTACCCGCGTCTCGACCGGAGCGTATTGTTCATGCAGCCCCGGCTCAGTCGGCAACATCGATGCCAGCCAGTCATCGTGATCCGCTTCATCTTCACCGGACGGCACCAGCAGACCCGAGCCGATCACCGCAGCATCGTCGCCATAGACGTCTGAGATCAGCAACTGCGTGCAACGCAGATGCTGAACATATTGAAGCAGACCGCCGCCCTTGATCCTGGAGAATCGCCTGCGCCAGGCGTTCATTGTGCGTATGTCCTTACCCGATGCGAGCAGGTGCTGATTGATCCGTTGCAGCTGTTCCAGCGAAACACCGTCGACCGGCACTTCAACCAGGCTCGACGCGCCGCCGGATACGAGCACCAGCAAGGCTGCGTCTTCAGCGATACGGTCGAGGAATTTTAACAGCGCGTCACCGGCATTCAGTGAAGACTGATCGGGCACAGGGTGAGCCGACTCGAAGATCCGTACCCTGCTGTCGCGCCTGAGTTCGCGCGGGATACTGGCCCGCGTTGTGATCAACAGGGCGCTGCTGATCGCCTTGCGGCTGTCCAGCGCACCCTGCAGCATCGCTGCTGCTGCCTTGCCAACGGCGACACAATGGCTGAAGGCAGCCGATGGATTTTCGCGACACCATTGCTGTACCAGCCGACGGCCGTCGACGGCATCAATAGCGGTTTCGTAAAGGTGAACCAGCAGTTCTCTTGCGGTGAGTTCGGTCATTCCAAGCCAATCGTAGGAGCGACTTTAGTCGCGAATTCAGCAGATTTTTCGCGACCAAAGTCGCTCCTACAGTGATTTCGTTCGGCGCCAGTCGAATAGCCCGTAGAATTGATGTGTACCGTGTCTTCGTCGAACTTTGTCCACCAGGCACCAAGGAATAGCGGCTGCAGCCAGGATGAAACGCAGTGGAATCCGGGCTACACATCTGCGGGCAATCAGCGATCTTTATCCCAAACCTCTACTCAGGTCTGCCTTGATATCCTCGATATCTTCCAGACCAACGGCGATACGAATCAGGCGGTCCGAGATTCCGGCCGCCTCGCGTTGTTCCGGCGAAAGGCGGCCGTGCGTGGTGGTTGCGGGGTGCGTAATCATTGTCTTGGTGTCACCCAGATTGGCCGTGATCGAGATCATGCGCGTCGCATCCACCAGATTCCAGCCGGCCTCCTGGCCACCCTTGAGTTCGAACGAAACGATGCCGCCGAACCCGCTTTGCTGCTGTTTCGCCAGCGCATGCTGCGGATGACTTTCGAGGCCCGGGTAATAGACCCGCTCCACCACGGCCTGCTGCTCCAGCCACTGTGCCAGCGCCAGTGCATTGTCGCAGTGAGCGCGCATGCGCAGTTCCAGCGTTTCCAGGCCCTTGAGAAAAACCCAGGCATTGAACGCGCTCATGGTCGGACCTGCAGTGCGCAGAAAACCAAAGACGGATTCACCGACGATGTCCTCTGTGCCGCATACCGCCCCACCCACGCAGCGACCCTGGCCATCGATGTACTTGGTGGCGGAATGAATGATGATGTCAGCCCCCAGTGCCAGCGGCTGCTGCAGGGCCGGCGTACAGAAACAGTTATCGACCGCCAGCAGACAGTCATTGCTGTGTGCGATTTTCGCCAGCGCAGCGATATCGACCAGTTCCGTCAACGGATTCGACGGCGTTTCCAGGAACAGCAGTTTTGTCTCGGGCCTGATCGCCTGCCGCCAGGCATCCAGATCCGACAGGTCGACAAAAGTGGTATCGATACCGAGTTTGCCGAGGAAGTGCTCGAACAGGACCGTCGTGGTACCGAAGATACTGCGTGAAGAGACGATGTGATCGCCGGTCTTGAGCAGGCCGATACAGGTTGCGGTAATCGCGGACATGCCTGATGCCGTGGCCACGCAACGCTCGGCGCCCTCCATCGCCGCCAGCCGTTCTTCGAAGGTCCGCACTGTCGGGTTGGTAAAACGCGAGTAGACATTACCCGGCTGTTCCCCGGAGAAGCGTGCTGCCGCTTCAGCCGCTGAGGCGAAGACATAACTGGAAGTCGGGAAAATCGGCTCGCTGTTTTCGCCCTCGCCGCTGCGCTCCTGTCCGGCACGCACCGCGCGTGTCGCAAACGCATAGTCTTCCGCTATTATTTTTTTTGAATCTGTCATCTTACTCTTCTATTAGTACCTCGGTTCCGATGTCAACCAGTCGGTACAGCTCAATCACATCCCGGTTAAGCATTCGAATGCAGCCGATTGATGCCGGTGTACCGATCTTGTCTTCCTCGCTGGTACCATGAATGTATATGTAACGGTTGTACGTGTCCACATACCCACCCTGGTTTCTGCCGGGTTCCATACCCTCCAGCCACATGATGCGGCTGGTAATGACGTCCTCCGGCAGCTCAACACCCTGCTCGATGCAGTCCTGCAGCAGACCTTTTGGTTGACGGCCAATCATTACCATGTTGATCGGCATCGCACCACCAATCTTGTCCCTGATCCGGTGCAGGCCCAGCGGTGTTTTTTCACTGCCGTTTTCGTTGCCAACACCGTACTTCGACGTCGACACGGGATATTCACGCTCGATGTCGCCCTCGTCGTTCAGGACATACAGCTTCTGCTCGCCTACGTTAATACGGATGGAATACATCAGACTTTTTCCGGTTTGGTTCAGAGAAGTTTACAGCACAATCCAGGGTGGTTGCTGTTGCAAAGGCGGGTCGACGGGACTGCAGTGAATCAGCGAAAACACCGGTTATCAGTAAAAACGTCTTGAATACTGGCGGCAGGCGTATCAGCAGTCCGATATCTTAAGCTGCTTTTTCAGCTTGTCAGCTTTACTGCCCTGCCAGGAAATGCGCACATCGAGCACATTAAGTTCTGCGTTGCTCGATGCCTTGATGGCGAGGTTCAGCAGACCCGACGGTTCCAGAACAATTTCGTTGTCCTCATCACTGAACCTCAAGGTGCCTTTTTCCAGACCCTGTTGCAGAGACGATAGCAGTTCTACGATTGTCTCCCTGTCCTGCATCGACTCGTGACGAAAATCGTGATCGCCGTTTTTCATATCACACTCCGCTTCCAAGTAAATTGTTCGGATCAAATACTTTCACGTAGGGATGATCCGTGCTGATACCGAGTATCTTTTTATCCGGCCGAATGATGGTCACCCCTGCACCAGCCCCTTTCAGGCCATCTCTGGCCCTGGAGTGCCTGTCCAGCGTGACATCACATTCGAAGTGGACGATACTTTTTCGCATGGTAATGCGCTGTCCGTTACGCATACTCTTGTGACCATGGACGATGACATGCATATCATTGGCATGCACCTGTCGTGCGCCTGCACCGGTCAATTGCCTGTCCCCGGGCCGGTACTTGGTCCGAATCGCGTTGGCCACCGGGCCATAATAAAACCGCATCGGATCACCCTTCAGCTGTTTCTTGAATTCGCGGTTAAGCTGCTTGACGCCATTCTGATCGATCAGGTGCGCAATGTTGTTATCCAGCCCGGCATGGACAAACAGGAATGATCCCTTGCGCATCGCCAGGCGCATGCGTTTGTAGAACCAGCTGAACTCGCCTTTGTCACGCAGAAACAGGCGCTGCCACTGCAAGGCTGCAGCGTAGGCTCTGCGAATGGACAGTCCGGCCTCTTCACATCGCTGTTCAAAATCCACCTGTTTCTCCCTGACGCGCTGCAGTTCCTTATCGATCACCTTTTGTGGCAGCAGTTCAGCGACTGCCAGCGGGAATTCATCGAACCATCGATCAGGCGGGTACAGACGCTGCCGGCATTGCTTTTTACCCGGCACATTCTTGAGGTGATGTGCGCGTCCGAGGTAGCGGTCGTTTAATTCCTTCAAAAACGGCACAGCCTTTGCGCCCATGCGTATAAAGAAGTGCTCGCAGCCGGGTGCGTCACGACGGTTGACGCTGCGCATGCCGAGCATCACTCTGACATCGTGATTACCGGCCAGAATACGCATATCGGCGCCGCGTCGATGCAGTTTATTCAGGGTTTTCAACAATTCGAGATTACTCGGGCCCTTGTCGAAGCAGTCACCGCCGATCAGAAACTGCGCCCGCTTGCCCTCGCCGGTGAGCTTCAGCTGCCTGCGATCCCTGGCTTTTAGTCTGACACCGCCGGACGCAACCAGCGAGGCCGTCAGGGCCTCGGCATCCGCGTGCAGGTCACTGAAAAAGTAAACCGTTCTGCCCGGCCAGGACCATTCATACCTTTCAACCAGTTGCTGCAGTTGCTGCGCAGTCTGCCTATGGCTTTGCCTTCTTGACTGCAACGAACGCTTTTTTCCGTGCAACCATGGCTGGGTTTCAAGCGGCAGCTGAACACCCGTGTATTTGACACCGCGATAGTTCGGTACAAGCTTGCGATGATGATTCATGATCAGTCCAGCCCGTTACCTGCATCGCGAATTTTCCAGTCGCCACCCACGTGGTGCCAGCTGTCATCGTCCCGATACTCGATCAATACCGGCTGTGCATGGTGCATGCTCAATTGGGCCAGTTGCTCGTATTCGAGCACACCCAGGTGAAACGCCGCATGACGAAACGCGGCGCCGTGGCCGACAAACAGCTTGACGGTATCGACGTCGGCCGATGTTCTCAGCTTTTCCATTTGCTGCCGGAGGTGCCCCGCCACCCTTTCGCCAGCCTGGATCAACGACTCTGCACCCTGAAATGGCAGACAGTAATAGCTGTTCGACTTCCAGTCTTTCGGCGGTTCTTCGTAACGTGGATCTTCAACGATAATTTTTTCGATCTGCTGGATCGTCAGGTTGGCCGCAGCACCGAGACCGCGCTCTGCCAATGCGTCGTAGCTGTCAATCAGCGTTGAAGGCATTTGATGTTGATACAGCCTTTCAACGAATACCAGTGCGGTTTGCCAGGCGCGCAGCATGTGCGAACTGTCGATTCGTTTCGCAACTGCCAGCTTGTTTTTTTCCAGTAACAGCGCGAAGTGATCGGCCGCTTCGAGCACGGTTTCACGCCCCTGCGCCGTCACGCCATAGGGCTGATGCGCGCTCGGTGTATCCGCTTGCTGGTGGTATTCACCATGACGTATCAGTGCTGCAATCACTCTTGCCATACAATCAACCATCCCGTTTAATGAAATCGGCCAGCGATTCGATCATCGGACACAATGACTGCTCCTTGACCAGACCGAGCGCCTCATCGGTCGACACCCATTGTCTGCCGCGGTGGGTTTCTTCCCATTCACTGTCAGGCAGAACCTCCCTGACCTTCATAGCATAGACTTCGACGTCGCAGATTGCGCCCCACTTGGGGTACTGATAGCAGCCGAGCATGGATTTACTCACCGTGCCCCTGATACCCGCCTCTTCATAGGCCTCGCGTGCTGCCGATTTCTGTGCGGACAAACCCGGCTCATGGATCCCCTTCGGCACAACCCAGTGATTGCGTTTGCTCGAACCTATCAGCATGATCTCCAGGCGCTTGCCTTGCTTGCGATACGGTATCACAGCCGACTGCCGGTAATAATAGGCCGGACGGTCGCGTTTTTCCCTGCCATCGGGCGCCGGAAACGGAAATTTTTTCGGCAGGTCGTCCGGCCGGGTCAATGATTTTAACTGGGCGCAGTCGAATTCAAGCTTCTTCCAGTTTCCCGGCATCACCAGACGCGCCAGCGTTGCGGCCGGCAGCAGTTTACCGTCATCCGGCAAGGGCGCCTTGCCACCCAGCAGGTACAGCATCAGTTCGGTCAGTCCGGGGTTATGACCCACGAGCATGATCCTTTCCGCTTTCTTCGGACATCGCGCGAGCACATTCAGCAGTGATTTGAGACTGGCATTGTACAGCTCCCTGTCGCTAACAATCGACGACGCGTCCATACCCATGGCCTTGCACAATTTCTGCGTTGATACAAAAGCACGCTCTGCCGGCGAACTGATAATGTAATCCGGCCTGATGTTTTTCTGCCACAACCAGACACCCATGCGCTGACAACCGCGTTTGCCCCTGTCTGTAATCGGGCGAGTAAAATCATCGCCGTCGGACTTGACGGCTTTACCATGCCTGAAAATTAACAGTTCCCGTGCCACGGACCGCCTACCTTTTCAATTGCCCGAAAATCATCAAACTTTCCATCAGTCCATCAGTTGCTCGTGACAGATCGTTCCCAGCGCCTCGAAATCCACGCAGCCACTTGCCTCGAAGACCTCAATATCCGCCAGTGCCTGCAGATAGATATCAGCCTCAGGCATGTTGTCATCACGGTTGAAATAACCTCGGGCGTCAACATAGAACGGGCCGGATGGTTTCATGATAGCCGCCAGCAGATCAGGACGCCGGTCCAGGTCAACCCTTTTAACATCGAGCTTTTCAGCCGCACCATGCTTCCAGTTCAATACCAGAAATCTGCGCAGGCCGGTTTCGTGCTGAATCCGGTTGCGCCCGTAGAGCTCGCCAATATGCGCATCATACTTGTCTTCGAGCTTCCAGAGTTCATCTTTATCCAGCTGCAACAGCTGTGCACGCGACGCCTCATCGATCAGTGGAAACAGGCGCGGATTGTTCACGATCGTACCCGGGTTGATGCGCGGCAGCTTGGGAATGCCGACGGCGTGCGTTTCGTCTGGCTGACGACGCACCAGCAACCTGTCGTTGGTTACAAAGCGCGTTACGTCGTCTTCGAGCAGGTTCAGCATCAGTGTCGATTTACCGCCCCCGGAAAGACCCGCGATAGCAAGGCCCTTGCCGTTACGCGACAATGCCGAGGCGTGGCAGAGCACATAGCCATCGTGCTGCAACCAGTTCAGAAACTGTGAATTGATGAAATTGATGACCTGGTTGTCATAGTCGAGACAGGGACCGGCGGCGATCAGGTCGTGATCGCTCTGCAGGAACAGCATACCGGTACGCACCTTCTGCACCAGCCTGCCACCTGAAAAGTCATGGATAGCATCCTTGCGCCCGGTTTTGCCCGGTTCACGTTTCCAGTCGACAAATTCAATACCGGCATCAACGATATCACGATCGATCGCGGTAATCTGGGCCCGTGCGTGATCACACGAAGGCACCAGTACATGTGAGAAATAATCCCGCATGCGCTGCATGAACAGCACCGAATTACTGCGAACACGCAGGCTATAATCCAGCAACTTTAAACACAGTGAGTCCGCCTGCAGTTCGGACTCACCCGTAAGCAACTGCTTCATACCTGCTATGGCATCGTTCACGGCATTCATATCAGGCGAGTTGTTCCAGTACGTATTCAACATAACGATCGGCCACGTTTATACCCAGCCCTTCTTTCGCACCGCGAAAACCGCCGAATGCCGACACCTCGAAAACGATCGGGCCATCTTCGGTTTCCGCCATGTCCACCGTGGTGTAATCCATATTGAACAGGCTTTGTGCATGCTGCGCGATCTCGATCCAGCTGCTGTCCGGTTCAGCTGCGGCATAACGCCCACCATGATGTATCGTCGTATTCCATGAATTACCTTCTGACACCCTGGCATAGGCACCCAGGTACTCCCCACCAAGAAAAACCATACCGAGATCCTGCCCGGGCAGCTGCATTTTTTTCTGGATATACATCATCGGGTGTTGCTTGTGGAATTCGGTTATCTGTTGATGACGAACCGGTGTGGGATCATTTGCATTAACCACAATCATGCCCCTCGCCTTGGTCGAGAACAGCGGCTTGAATACCGCGCTGCCGTATTGCTGCACGACTGACTCGGCCTGCCCGGTATCTTCAGTGATCAGTGTAGGCGGCATCGGTATACCTGCATTGGCCATCGTTGCGGTACAGCTCAGGCGATCGATCAGGCGCAGCATGCTGAGCGCCGGGCTGAACACACGCACACCGTTCGCTTCGGCTACGCGCAACAGCTCAAGACGATCAATCGAGTTGGGGCTGTATTCGCGACTGATTTTTTTCACGATAATCGCGTCAAGTGTGCACAGATCCTGGTCCCGGTAGAGTAATCTTTTGCCTGCAAGGTCAAGCGCAACCTCGGCCATGTCAATAACATGACGGGCGCCGGTTCCGGCCTCGACCGCATCAGCCAGTGTCTCAGTGGACCATTTTCCGGGCAGGCCAACCACGCCGATTGCCGGGCTAGCCACTGAATACCTCCATCACCGGTACCCGGTATTCAGCACTGCTGTCAGGCCCCAGCTTGACGATCTGTTCGAGCAGATAGCGGGCACGCAGAAACATACCACGCGCCAGGTTACGATCCAGGATAAAGCGCGTCGATGTTGCCAGCGATCGCATCAGCCCGAAGGCCAGGCGCATTTCGAAAGTCGTGTCCTTGTTTTTTGCCGCAAACTCTGCCGCGATGCAGTAGAACTGGTAGATCACCGCGGTAATCCGCTTTCGAATCTCGGGATCCAGAACCTGCAGGCGGTAATTCGACACCATGAACACGGATACATCCTGCACATAATCCATGTAGCGTGACCGGTGTAGATCGACATAACGAAGCTGCCCGTTATCGGCATCATAGATGATATTGTCGATGTTGAAATCACCGTGAATATAGACCGAAAACGGCGCCTCCAGGCCGGACTCAATGACCGCGGCCTGGGCAGTGAGACTGGCGAATGACTCGATGGGATAACCGCAGATTGATTTGTTATGGTGCTGGAACTCCGGATGCACCGCGTAAACATCATTCAGGCGTTTCTCCAGCTGGCGCATAAATCCGGCGCAAACCGGTTTGTCTGCCAGCGTTTCAGTCCAGACGCTATACAGGGTTTTCTTCAGTTCCTGTAAGGCTGCCTGCAGCATCTCGGTCGACTCATTAAGCACGATTTGCTCGAAGGTTTGTCCGGACAGGTGCTCGATCAACAACGATGCCGATTTTCCCTTTTTTTTCCAGGAAAGAATCTGTGGCGCCAGCCCTGGGAAGACATCATGCCAGTTCTCCACACCCTTGCGTTCACGCTTGAGTTTCTTGGTATAGCCCTGTTTGAAAATCGCCGGATAACTGCCGCTTTCACCATCGGATAACTGTACGCTGGATATAGCGGCGCCGGATCGTGTTTCAGCAACATTCCTGATCTGCATTTCCTCAGGATTGGCGCTGTCGGTGATTTTGCTGAAATCCTGCATGGCCTGAAAGCGCGTACTGTCCATCACCATGCCCAGGTTACTGGAGATTATCGACTCGCTGATCGTCAGCAGGCTGTCACCCATGCGTTCGATAGCGTAAGCGGAGAAGGACAGACTGAGCAGATTCTCGGCGTCGGATGTATCACGCAGCGATGCCGCGTTCTTCTTTAAAAATTTCCTGAACTTGCGTTCCAGTCTTCGCTGTATGCGGCCGATCTTGATTGCGATCTGGGTATCGTTCTCGAACAGTGCAGTATGCACCATGGCCACCGCCTCGATTACAAGATCGATCTGGGATAACAGCCTCGGAAAATTTTTCTTTCCGGGATCTTCAAGATAGATAGACTGTTGTGCAAACTCCTCGCCAAGCTCTGCTATGCGTTCAAGCTCGGTCGCTATAATATCGATAGCGCGCACACGCAGCACCTCGGGGACATCCGAATTATCAGCTTCCACCAGATACCGGTAACAGGCTTCGTGAATGCGTTGTTTCAGGTTTGAAATATAGCCGCTGCGTTTAAAAATATTTTCTGCGGCTTCCGGCGAGGTGTCATCAAGGTAGAGCTTGATGCTTTCGAGTCGACTCACCAGTTCGGTCTGGAGAAACTCGAGGTTATGCCGGATGGTCTGCTGCGGATCCATGATCGATTAGATTAGCTGCCCTGCATAGACCCGCGACGAAACCTGACTCTGCAGTAATTTGGTGTAATCTGCCGGAACAAGATTGATATCCGCCAGTTGCCTGACAGGAACCCAGAGCACATCGACCTGATGCTTGTCCGGGCGTGGTCCATTCTGCGCTTGATAACTGTCGTCCACTGTACAGCTAAACAGGAACTCGACCAGCTGGCGCGTGGACGGTGGCACGGTCTGCCTCAACTTGAAATAGTCACCAACGAACAGCAGATCAACGACCTTGACCTGCGTACCGATTTCCTCTTCGCATTCACGTCGTAACGCCTCGGTAAGCTGCTCACCCTGTTCCTGGGCACCACCGGGGAGTGCATAACGCTCACTGCCGTTTTCATCGACCTTGCGCTGCAGCAGTACTGCCCCGTTCCTGATAATAACCGCACGAACAGCGTTACGTATTCCCGGAATCAGATTTTCCATCATTCTGTCAACACTATGGTGGCATGCTGTATTAACAGTAACAGTTATTTGCACAGAATTAAAATGGTTTTCCGCCTTTCGTATGGCCTGATAGCCAAAGCCCGGGCAGGCGACGGGAGCGGTGGGATCAGAGCTCGACAGTTTCTGCCGACTGACTGCCCCGGCGTTTCATCTTGGCCGCATCATTGCGCTGCAATTCCAGCCTGCGGAAATAATCTTCATCGATATCGTTGGTAACATATTCACCATCGAAACACGAGCAGTCAAACTTCTGCAGCATGTCGTTACCCTTCTGTACCGCCTCAATAAGGTCCTCAAGGTCCTGGTATATCAGCCAGTCTGCCCCAATCGCCTCAGCAATTTCTTCGACCGAACGGTTGTGGGCAACAAACTCCTCCGGCGCCGGCATATCAATACCATAGACATTGGGATAACGCACCGGTGGTGCAGCCGACGCCATATAGACTTTTTTAGCCCCCGCCTCTCTTGCCATCTGGATGATCTGTTTTGACGTGGTACCACGCACAATCGAGTCATCGACCAGCAATACATTCTTCCCCTGAAACTCGAGGTCAATCGGGTTCAGTTTCTGGCGCACTGATTTTTTGCGCTCTGTCTGTCCCGGCATGATAAAGGTGCGGCCAATGTATCGGTTCTTGATAAAACCTTCGCGGTATTTCACGTTGAGGTGAAAGGCTACTTCAAGCGCTGATGTTCGGCTGGTATCAGGTATGGGTATAACAACGTCAATATCATGCTCGGGAAATTCGCGCAGAATCTTTTTGACCAGCTTCTGCCCCATTCTCAGCCGCGCCTTGTACACCGACACATCATCCATAATGGAATCTGGTCGCGCAAAATAGACGAACTCGAAAATGCACGGAACAAGACCGGGTTTGTCCGCACACTGACGGGTGTGGAGCGTCCCGTTCTGTTCGATAAAGACCGCTTCGCCCGGCATCAGATCACGCACCAGTTCAAAACCCTGCGCCTGCAATGCAACACTTTCCGACGCAATCATGTAATCCGTACCGGCAGACGTTTCGCGCTTGCCGTAGACCGCAGGTCGTATGCCGTTCGGATCGCGGAATGCAAGCACACCCTTACCGACGATCATGGCAATAACCGCGTAACCACCCTTGCAGCGTTTATGCACTGCATTGACAGCGGTAAAAATATCTTCGGTATCGAATTCCGGCTTGGCCAGCAACTGGAGCTCGTGCGCAAACACATTGAGCAGCGCCTCGGTGTCGGACTCGGTATTCAGATGACGCATATCGTCCATGAACAGCTGTTCCTTGAGCGCATCGGTATTCGTCAGATTACCATTATGGGCAAGCGCAATACCGTAAGGCGAGTTCACATAGAAAGGCTGTGCTTCGAGCGAAGATGAGCAGCCTGCGGTCGGGTAACGCACATGGCCGATACCCATATTGCCGCGCAGTCGTTCCATGTGCTGTTTGAAAAACACATCGCGTACGAGACCGTTGCCTTTACGCATGAAAAACCTGTCCTGCTCACAGGTCATGATGCCGGCGGCATCCTGTCCGCGGTGCTGCAACACGGACAATGACTCGTACAGATCGAGATTGACCGGTGTATGACTGACTATACCAACAATGCCGCACATCGACTAGACAACGCTCCTTTCAGCAGACGCCTTCATATCCGGTATGTAATCCTGCATCCAGATCACCACGTTCTCGAAACGATGCAGCATCGCTGACTCCTGCCACCAGTCTTCCTCGGGCAGTTGCGGGAACTGGCTGGCTACGATAACGAAGATGACAATGATCAGTGCACCCCTGAGAACACCAAAGCCGATACCGAGCACGCGGTCGATACTGGTCAGACCCGTCTTGATCAGGATACGTGTAACCAGGTGAGTCACCAGGGTACCTAGGACAAAGACGATAAGGAACAGCGTCGCAAACGAAATAGCCTGGCGTACTGCTTCCGATTCGATCGCCGCCGGCAACATCGGAGCCAGTTTCGGTGCGAAAGTCGCCGCGATCCAGGTTGCAATGATCCACTTGGCGAGCGAAATCGATTCTCTCATGAAACCACGCAACAAACCGAAAAGCGCTGACAGAACTATGATAAAAATGATGACGACATCGACGACGGTCATGGCACATCTGTGTGACGGCTGATAAAAACGGGATTATACGCGCTTGAAGACACGGAATAAACTTGTTTTATACCGTTGCCCAGGCACCAGCATCGACAAAAACAAGCATGAAAAGCAAGGACCGAAATAGCCCGCATTCAGGGTGATGTCTCTGCACCTCATCCGTATCGCAATTCTGCAGCAGCGGCTTTAGCCGCGAACACTATCCACACCAATACGTGCAATTCGCGGCTCAAGCCGCTGCTACAATTCAGGGGTGATTGACGATAAAGCCGTCAAGGCCCTCTTTTTTCTGCAGTGTCACTTTCAATTTTTCCAGCTTGCGCTTGTCGAGTTCCGGGCCGATCCGAACCCGGTAACTGGTTTTGCCGTTCCTGGTACGTGTTTCAACATAGGCGGTATAACCGTCCTTGCGAAGCTTGTCGCGCAAGGCGTAGGCATTGTCCTTGATAGTCACGGTTGAGACCTGCAGCGCGAATGCATTGGTCGGCTGTTTTAATGTTGTTCTTTTTTTGGGCTGAACCGGCTGCGGCCTGGTTTTCGCCACAGTCGTCGATTTTTGCGTGACATGCTTCGGTTCGACAGGCGCCAGCTCGATCTCGCTAAGTGGTGGAAATTCCGGTTCCGGCGGCATCGTGATGCTTCGGCTGTTACGTGACTTGAAACCCGAGCCATCGAGTAACACCGGGATGAATATCACCCCCAGCGCGACCAGCAGGATCGCACCGAGCAGACGTTGTTGCAAAGTTTTTTCCAAAAGACCTGTAAACCTGATTGTTGCTGAATTAGTGAAGTTGAAGCGTATAAAACTGCATTGCTTCGGCGACGGTATAAAACGATCCGAAGATAATAATTCTGTCGTTTTGATCAGCGGCTGCCATGGCCTTTTCACAGGCTTCGGCAACCGTCGAAACAGCAATGAGTTTACCATCCGTGACCTGCTGTTCAACCGCTGCTGCCATATCCCCCGCTGAAAGACCACGCGGAACCGATTCAAGTCCGGACGTGTACCATACGTCAATCTCGCTCGACAGCAACGCAATGACATCGGCCACCGGTTTGTCTGCCAGCATCGCGATGACGGCATGGGTTCTGGCGCGGCAGGGTCGGGATGCGAGCTGTGCTTGCAGCGCTGCTGCGGCCTGGCTGTTATGCGCCACATCCAGGATCACGTCCGGGTTCTGCCTGATCAGCTGAAAGCGGCCCGGCAATCGCACCTCCACCAGTCCGCGCCTGATCGCATCATGACTGATCCGAAAGCCGGCCAGCGACCTCAAAGCCATGATAGCAGTCGCCGCATTGGACAACTGGAATTCACCGGCCAGCGCCGGCACAGGCAATGCATCGATACGGTGGCTGTCAGCATAAAAGCACCATTGATCACCCCCGGTTTCAGCGCCGAAGTGCTCGCCGATCCGTTTTAGCGCCACCCCGGTGTTAGCGGCGCGATCGAGCAGTGCCTGCGGCGGATCGGCATCACCGCAAACCGCAGCGCATCCCGGTTTGATAATCCCGGCTTTTTCGCGGGCGATCGTCTCCCGGTCACTGCCCAGCCAGTCGGTATGATCAATTGCGATGCTGGTAATGACCGCAACACTCGGTTGCAGGATATTGACTGCGTCGAGTCGACCTCCCAGCCCGATCTCCATGATAACGAGATCCGGACGTGCCGCCCTGAACAAATCTATGGCGGCCAGCGTGCCGAACTCGAAATAGGTCAGCCCTACCCCATCCCGGGCCTGATCAATGCGCTCAAAAGCCTCACACAGGTCAGAGTCGTCAATTTCAGCGCCATTGATTCGAATTCGTTCGTTATACCGTAATAAATGCGGCGACGTATAGCTGCAGGTCCGGTAGCCATCGGCCTGCGCCATCGCCTCAAGATAGGCAACCACCGATCCCTTGCCATTGGTACCCGCTACGGTAATCAACGGACAATCGAAATGATCATCGAAACCAGCCCGTTTCAGAACACGCGAAACGCGTTCAAGGCCGAGATCGATTTCTTTGGGATTCAGGCTTTCCTGCCAGGAAAGCCATTCAGCAAGGGTGTTAAAGCGCAATGAAATCTAGGGAGACTGAATCGCCGGCTTGTTCATCAACATCAGCAACAGGCTGGAAATCCGGTCGCGCAAATCGCGTCGGTCGAGGATCATATCGATCGCACCATGATCGAGCAGAAACTCGCTGCGCTGGAAACCTTCCGGCAGTTTTTCCCGCACGGTCTGTTCGATGACCCTCGGTCCGGCAAAACCGATCAGCGCCCTGGGTTCGGCAATGTTGACGTCGCCCAGCATCGCAAAACTGGCCGAAACGCCGCCCATGGTCGGGTCGGTCAGAACCGATATGAAAGGAATCTTCCTGTTGGCCAGATGCGTCAGTACTGCACTGGTCTTGGCCATTTGCATCAGTGAAAACAACGCTTCCTGCATACGCGCACCGCCCGAGGCGGAAAAACACACCAGTGGAATATTCTCAGCCAGCGACACCTTCGCTGCCTGCGCGAACTTTTCGCCGACGACGGAGCCCATGGACCCACCCATGAAACGGAAATCGAACGACGCGGCAACGACATCGACACCCCTGACCTTGCCCTTGATCACGATCAATGCATCTTTTTCATCGGTATTTTTTTGCGCCTGCAGCAGACGATCCCTGTACTTCTTGCTGTCCTTGAACTTGAGGGCGTCAACCGGCATATATTCGCTGGCGATTTCCTCGCGCGGCTCTTCATCAAGAAACAGATCCAGGCGCCTGCGGCCATAGACGCGCATATGGTGATTACATTTCGGACAGACATCCTGATTGCGCTCGAGCTCGGCTCGATAGAGCACCGCGTTGCAGGCCGTGCATTTGGACCACAGACCTTCCGGTATAGCCTTCTTGGTGCCGCCTTCGGTGCGGATACGTGAAGGCATCAATTTTTCAAACCAGCTCATGTTCGCTACCCCCGTATTCAGGCCGTTCTTGTTATTTCGTCCACCGGGACGGCATCCATGGCTTCACGCATGGAACCCAGCAGTTCGCACACATCCCCGATGATCCGTTCGATCTGGTCGGGAGTGTGCTTTTGATGTGCGGCCATACGTTTAACTATAGCACTCCCGACGACGACCGCATCAGAACAGGCCGAAACCCGTGCCGCCGTGTCTGCATCACTGATACCGAAACCAACACCGATCGGCAGATCGATGTGGCCGCGTATCATCTCGACCTGCTGCCTGACACTGTCGACATCGAGGTTGGCGGCACCGGTAACACCCTTGAGCGATACGTAGTAGACAAATCCACTGGCCACGGCACCGATTTTGGCAACGCGCTGGTCGGTACTGGTCGGTGCGATCAGGAACACCGGGTCCAGCCCCGCGCCTTCGAGCGCCGAAATATAGCCTTCACCTTCCTCGGGCGGCATGTCGACGGTGATCACGCCGTCGATACCGGCTTCCGCGGCACGACGGGCGAAGGATTCATAACCGGCAACCTCGATCAGATTCAGGTAACCCATCATGATGATCGGTGTGACATCATCGAGCCTGCGGAACGCGCTGACCGCGTCGAAGACATGCTCGAGCGTGATGTTAAATTCCAGCGCACGTTCCGCTGCAGCCTGAATCACCGGGCCATCAGCCATCGGATCGGAGAACGGCGCACCCAGTTCGATGACATTGGCACCTGCCTTGACCATCGCGTGCATCAGCGGCACGGTCACCTGCGGATGCGGATCGCCCGTCATGATATAAGGAATCAGTGCCTTACGGCCTTCAGCCTGCAACCGCGCAAAGCAACCCTGTAGTCGACTCACAACTGTATACCCTCGATTTTAGCTATGGTGTTGATATCCTTGTCGCCGCGCCCGGAAAGATTGATGATCACGCTCTGTTCCGGACTCATCCCGGCCGCCAGCTGCACACCATAGGCAACTGCATGACTGGACTCGAGCGCCGGAATAATACCCTCGATACGTGTTAACCGATGAAACGCGTGCAGGGCAGCGTTGTCGGTAACCGCTGTGTAGTTGACCCTGCCGATGTCTTTCAACCAGGAGTGCTCGGGGCCGACGCCCGGATAATCCAGACCCGCTGACACCGAATGGGTTTCTATAATCTGGCCGCCGCTGTCTTCCATCAGATACGTCCGGTTACCGTGCAAAACACCCGGTTTACCGGCACACAGCGGCGCAGCATGATGCCCTGTATCGAGCCCGTCACCGGCAGCCTCGACCCCGTACATGGCCACGGCTTCATCATCCAGAAACGGATGGAACAGGCCAATCGCATTGGATCCGCCGCCAACGCAGGCAACCAGCGCGTCCGGCAACCGACCGGTCAATTCCTGGATCTGCTCGCGCGCCTCGCGACCGATTACTGACTGGAAATCCCTGACCATCTGTGGATAGGGGTGTGGCCCCGCGACCGTGCCGATGATATAAAAGGTGGTATCGACGTTGGTCACCCAGTCGCGCATCGCTTCATTCAACGCATCCTTGAGTGTTTTCGAGCCCGAACTCACCGGTACGACCTCGGCACCCAGCAATTTCATGCGGTATACGTTCGGCGCCTGGCGCACGATGTCCTCGGCGCCCATATAGACGATGCATTCCATACCGAAACGCGCGGCCACGGTGGCCGTCGCCACGCCATGCTGGCCGGCGCCGGTTTCTGCAATCACCCTGTTCTTGCCCATGGCCCGGGCCAGCAATGCCTGGCCAATGGTGTTGTTTACCTTGTGGGCACCGGTATGATTGAGGTCTTCGCGCTTCAGAAAAATCTGCGCACCACCGGTCTCCCGGGACAGGCGCTCGGCATGGTACAGCGGACTGGGGCGGCCCACATAATAGGCGAGATCTGCGTCGAACTGTGCAAGGAAGTCGCTGTCATTGCTGAACTTATGGTAGGCATCGCTCAATTCGTCCAGCGCCTGCATCAGGGTTTCGGAAACGAAGCGACCACCATAAATGCCGAAATGCCCGCGCTCGTCCGGCATCGCGGAATAATCGATCGCCTGCTTCATGTTATCTGTCGGCATACTCTACCTCGTTCATAAATGCCGACATCAGATCGACACTCTTGATTCCCTTGTCCTGCTCCACGCCACTGCTGACGTCCACTGCCCAGGGCCGCACCGTCCTGACGGCATCGGCCACGTTATCTATCGACAGGCCGCCAGCCAGGATAACCGGTTTATCCAGCTGCGGAATGATGCGCCAGTCGAAGGCGTCACCGGTGCCGCCGGCCGCCCCCTGAGTGTGGCTGTCGAGCAACAGTCCCCGTGCCTGATCGAAGGCTTTTGACTGGCTGATCAGACCATCCCGGTCCAGTGATCCCATTGCCAGTGCCTTGATATAAGGTCGTGCGAAGCGTTCACAGTAGGCCGGGTCTTCAGAACCATGAAATTGCAGCAGGTCAACCGGTACCCGTTCGAGGACATCGTTGACCAGTGACGGATCGGCATCCAGAAACAGCGCGACCGTGGTGACGAAAGCAGGCAACTGCCGGCAAATATCTGCAGCCTGTTGTACGCCGACGTGACGCGGGCTCCTGTGATAGAAAACCAGCCCGATCGCATCAGCGCCCATCGCTGCCGCTGCAAGCGCATCATCAGCTCGGGTTATGCCACAGATTTTAACACGTGTACGCTGTTTCAATGGTTTATCTCTCGTCGCCTGGCTGGCGATACCCGGGATCAGCCCTCGAAACAGGGCACAACACCGGATAACGGCAGACCGAATTTATCCGGGTATTGTACCGCAACCAGGTAGAGACCTTCTGCCGGCGCCGTCGGTCCGGCCCGCGTACGGTCTTTCAACGCCAGCAGCTCGGCCAGCCAGCCCGCAGGCCGCTCCCCAGCACCCACCTTGAGCAGCGAGCCGGCGATGTTGCGCACCATATGATGGAGGAAGGCGTTAGCCCGTATGTCGATATAAACGAAGCCGCCGGCTGATGTCACCTCGATGGACTGCACGAAGCGCATCGCGTGCTCTGACTGACAGGCCGACGAGCGGAATGATGAGAAATCGTTTTCGCCGAGCAGAGCCTGCGCCGCCTCGTGCATCGCAGCGACATCCAGCTCATGATGCACCCAGGTGACTCGCCTGCTGTACAGCGCCGGCCTGGCCGGCCGTTGCTGGATCACGTAACGGTAGCTGCGCAGGGTCGCGCTGAAGCGTGCACTGAAATCGTCAGCGACCGCCCGCGCCCAGTGCACGCAGACGTCATCCG
>CP070838.1:2511640-2521882 GCA_020341835.1 Thiotrichales bacterium
GAAGGTCGGATCCTGTCTTCGAATCCATTCCAGCACCATGGCGGCATGCTCTTTTTCTTCATCACGATTATGGGCAAGTATCGCCTTCAGGTCCTTGTCCTTGCACGCATCCACACGCTGGTTGTACCAGTCGACAGCCTCGAGTTCTTCCATTAGCGAAGTAATTGCACGGTGCATATCACGCGTGTCATCAGAAATCTCATCGATTGGTTCATGATAGCCTTCGTTTGCCACGATGTTCTCCTTTAATGTAATACGTTATTCGATAAATTCGAGACGCTCTGCGTATTTGTCCAGTGCCTTTTGCGCGCAGGCCTGATCGATGTCACCGCCGGGCGCACCCGATACGGCGATGGCGCCGAGACGCGAACCACCGGCAATGATTTCCAGTGCGCCTTCCATCACAATGATGCCGTCCAGATGATTCATCTCGGGCCGGATGTCGCCTCTTCTGTCGCGGAAATCGCCGGAACTGGTGCCGGCCATCACCGCCAGATTGGCTTTTTCCTCGGAAATCTGCAGCGTGAAGCGCGGCGCCAGGTCGTCGCGCATTGCAACGCGCACCAGGCCATTGCGGTCAACGACGACGACGCTGACCTGGTAGCCCTGTTTACGGCAGGCATTCACGGCTTCGGCGGCCAGGTCTTTTGCCAGATCAAGACCGATATTCTTGATGCTGTACGCATCATTCGCCAGTGCGGCATTGAAGCACAAGGCCAGCATGCCGCACAGGCAGATAGCGAGTTTGTTCAACATGATGGTTTACAGGTTCTTCAGTTGTTTCAGTAGATCGATCTGCTGTTGAACGATGGTTGCCGAATCTTGGAACATGGCGGATTCGTCATCGTTCATGTCCAGTGAAATGACTTTTTCCATACCGTTCTTGCCGAGTACCGCGGGTACACCGATGGCGATTTCATCATGGCCGTATTCATTTTCCAGCACACTGACCGTCGGCAGGATGCGTTTGCGGTCATGAACGATGGCATCGACCATCTCGGCGACGGAGGCCGCAGGCGCATCATAGGCGCTGCTGTTCTGGCGCAAGGCGAGGATTTCTGCACCGCCATGACGGGTACGTTCGACGATCTCTTCGAGCTTTTCTTTGGTCAGAAAATTTGAAATCGGGATGCCGGCGATGGTGGTATAGCGGTGCATCGGTACCATGGTGTCGCCATGGCCACCCAGCACCATGGTGTTGATATCCAGGGTCGAGTAGCCGGTTTCCATGGCAATAAAGCTGGCCATGCGACTCGAATCCAGTACACCTGCCTGGCCGAATATCCGGTTACGCGGCCAGCCGGATTTTTTCCAGGCGTAATAGGTAACAACATCGACGGGATTGGTTACGAACAGCATCAGGCTGTCGGGTGCGTGCTTGATCGCGTCATCCATGATGCCATCGATGATATCGATGTTGCTTGTCAGCAGGTCTTCGCGCGACATACCGGGTTTACGCGGCAGGCCGGCAGTTACGACAATCATGTCTGAACCGGCCATCAGCGAACCGTCGTTGCCGCCGTATAAGCGGGTATCGTAGTTAAAAAGCGGGGCCACTTCCTGGATGTCCAGCGCGGCACCTTCAGCGAAACCCTTGTTGATATCGAGCAGGGCAATTTCCCGGCACATATCCTTCTCAGCGATAAACTGCGCGGTGGATTCGCCGACACGACCGGCACCGACAATGGTAATTTTGTTCATTGGTGATGCTCCCGTTGTTTGTTTGAAGTGGTTCGTATCAGTTTAACGCGAAAGGTGTCGTGGCAGAACAGCATTTGTATTGGCCATTAGTAGCATGAATATCTGCTGCTGATGGTATAAAAACACAAAATATGTAATGTATTTGCAGGTATTAGCTGAGTTGTGTGGAATTAAGGACGTATTTGTATGCGCCTGGTGTCGCTCCTACGCAGAACCAAAAACCGCGGTGTACTTTAAATATGCGTTGTGGCTTGTTCACAAAAAAGGCCACCCTAAGGTGGCCTTTTATTTACTGAAATCAGATTCGTGCTGAAACTTACACGCGTCCCATTGCGGCGAAGCTCTTGATGAAAGGGCCAGCCATGCGCGGATCCGAGATCATGGCCTTGAAGTCACCTTTCTTGAACTTCAGTTTACCGGTTGAGAACGCCAGTCCAAGGCCGGTCATGCCGATTTCTTTAGCCAGCCATTTGTCCCAGTTCTTCTGCTCAGCGCGCAGGTCCCAGTTCAGTTCGCGGCCGTCGTAGGCGCCGGCAGCAACACATTCACCAGCTTGTACATCGATAAAACCGCTGCACTGGTCGTCACCGGGGAAGCCATAACCGATAACCGAGTTGAAATCGATTTTTGCGAGAGCGTCTTTCAATGCAGGTTCTGCATTCCACTGTTCCTGGAACCCTTTCATCCAGGCATCATCAAATAAAGCCATTTAAAACCTCCGGAATTGTTCTTAACAGGCCTTGCGTAAAGGCCCCTTGTTGTCAGTCATTCATTGCGACCATCACTAGGATCCGATGTAAGTGATTGTTATTTGTAATTATTAAGTCACCGGATATAGCCGGCGGGATAGTAGCACACAAAAATCTATATCGGAAGGGGTATATGTAAAGCCCTCAGGGGCCTACTTGAGCTCCATCGCCATCGCGTTGATATTGTTCCTGTTCAGCAGCTTCATGTTTTCATTGAGCTCGCGGCGATTGTTGACCGGCCCGACGCGCACCCGGTGCCATTTTTCGTTGTCGATGGAGACCTGGTTGATGCTGGCTTCCAGGCCGAGCAGGGCGACCGTGGCCTTGCGCCGCTCGGCATCCTGCCGGCTTCTGAAGGAGCCCACCTGCAGGATGTAACGCTTGCTGGCATCGGTACTGGCGGTTTTCTTGCTTTCCGGCGGTTTGATCTCGTCTTCGGGGATCAAGACCTCGAGCTCGGGCAGAATGGTGTAGAAGTTGAACTTCGGCTCCTGTTTGCTTTCAGGTTCCGATTTCGTGGCCGCCGCGGGCTGTGGTTTTTTTATTTTCTCCAGCTCCGTTTTAACGGCGTCGGTGAAACTGATGTCAGTAGGGGGCTGTTTGTCGAGATACACCAGAAAGGCAACGAACAGGCCAATGCTCAGTCCTCCCATCATCCAGATAAATCCAGGCAAAGGCTTTTTCTCCTTTCGGTTAACGTGTGACTTGTAATCGGTCGGCATGGAACTACATACTCTCCGGCGCACTCACGCCCAACAGCTTCAATCCGTTATGAATGACCTGGCTGGCGGCAGAAATCAGGTTCAGGCGCGCGTTGCGTATTGCATCATCTTCAACGATAAACTGATGCGCGTTGTAATACGTGTGAAACTGGTTGGCCAGTTCACGCAGATAGTGCACGAGCAAGTGCGGATCGGCATTGATTGCGGCTTTTTCAACGACTTCAGGATATTTCGCCAGTTGTAAGGTCAGCTCGGTTTCGTGGGATTCTGTCAGCAACTCGAGCTTGTCGTTGCCGGCTTCGATATCATGCGACAGGTTCTTTTCGGCCAGCTGGCGCAATACACTGCACACACGTGCGTGGGCATACTGGATGTAGTATACCGGGTTGTCGTTACTCTGGGATTTGGCCAGATCCAGGTCAAAATCCATGTGCTGTTCACATTTGCGCATCACGTAGAAAAAACGCGCAGCATCGTTACCGACTTCATCACGCAGTTCACGCAGGGTCACGAAGGAGCCGGACCTCGTCGACATTTGCACGCGCTCGCCACCACGGTACAGAATCGCAAACTGCACCAGCAAAATATCCAGCTTGCTGTCATCCTCACCGAGCGCGTTGATGGCTGCCTTGACGCGAGGGACATAGCCATGGTGATCAGCGCCCCAGATGTTGATCACGCGATCGAAACCGCGGGCGAACTTGTCCATGTGGTAGGCGATGTCGGACGCGAAGTAAGTGGCCTGACCGTTGTCACGAATGACCACGCGGTCCTTTTCGTCACCAAAGGCTGTCGAGCGAAACCAGAGCGCCCCCTTGTTCTCATAGATATGCCCGGCATCCTGCAATTGCTGTACGGCTTTCTCGATCAGCTTCCTGTCCGCCAGGGTCTGTTCCGAGTACCAGATGTCGTAATGGACACCGAATTCTTCGAGGTCATCGGCGATATCGGCAAGAATCGAGTCGAGTCCGGCCTCAAAAACAGCACGATAGTCTTTTTCCCCAAGCAGTTGCCTGGCACGCTCGATCAGTGCATCGATGTGAATTTCCTTGTCGCCGCCATCGACTTCGTCGGGCGGAATGCCGTCCATGACCTGGCTGGCGTTGTACACATATACGCCGCCGCGCTTTTCGACCAGTTCAGCAGCGATTTCCAGGATGTAATCACCCTTGTAACCGTTCGAGGGAAAGGCGATATCGACATCGAGCTGTTGCAGATAGCGCAGCCAGACACTGACCGCGAGAATATTCATCTGTCTGCCGGCATCATTGACATAGTATTCGCAGTCGACGTCGTAGCCGACGGCGCGCATCAATGAAGCAACCGTGGCGCCGTAGGCTGCACCGCGGCCGTGGCCGACGTGGAGCGGCCCGGTTGGATTGGCCGAAACGAATTCGATCTGCACTTTTTCACCGTGGCCGATTTCGCTGGTGCCAAAACGGTCGCCACGGTCAAGAATCGTGCGGATGATATCCAGCGTGGTCTGCTGATGAATGAAAAAATTGATAAATCCCGGGCCGGCAATTTCGACCTTGTGGACATGTTCGTTCTGCGGGAGGGCGTCGATCAGGTTCTGTGCCAGTTGTCGCGGATTCATACCGGCGGGTTTGGCCAGCATCATGGCGATATTGCTGGCGAAGTCACCATGCGCAACATCGCGCGTGCGCGTAACCTGGATCGCCGGCTGGAGCGCGGCATCCAGTATCCCTTGCTGTTTCAGAGTGTTGATCGCCTGATCAATCAGGTCTTCGATGCCGGTTTTCAAGGTGATTAACTGTTAGTGACTGAGTTCTAACGCGGGTTCATTGGTGTTGTTCTGCTGCGCGATTTTACACGTATATCGCGACCAGGGTTAACCCGCATTTCTCACCAGGCGGCGTCGAATACGGAAAAGGCATAGACCCAATGGGGAAAAGCCCGGATGACAGGAAATACCGTGTGTCGTTCAAGCCTGCCTGTCGCGGTTCAGGCTGGTCTTCGTGTCCGTAAGCTTGCGCTTCACTCACACCGCAGCAGCGGCTACGCTTTTCGCTCCAGAGCGGCGCTTTCTGCGCCTGCTCCCGTGATCCTGGTGAGAAATACGGCTTAGTCGATCTCAATAGGTATCGTAGGGGTCTACGTCGAGCGACCAGCGTACCCTGTTTCCGGTTTTCAGTCCGCTCAGTGCCTGTATCCACGGCTGTAGCGCCTGGTGCAATGCCTTGCGGCCGGGCGACTGCACGATCAATTGCATGCGATAGCGCCCGGCGCGCTTTTCCATCGGTGCCGGCAACGGTCCGAATACCTGGATTTCCGCGATTTCGAATTGCTGTAACAGGTCGCGCGCAGATTCCATAAACTCCGATCCGGTTTCAGGCCGGGTGGCCTCGCAACGCAGCAGGGCCATGTGGTGACAGGGCGGCAGCCCGGCCTGTTCGCGTTCGCTCAGCGCGGTATGTGCAAACCCATCGTAGCCCTGGTGTAACAGCGTCTGCAGCAACGGATGGTCCGGGTGGTGCGTCTGGATCAGTACTTCCCCGGGTTTGTCGGCGCGGCCGGCACGGCCGGCTACCTGGGTGATCAGCTGTGCCAGGTGTTCAGAGGCACGAAAATCGCTGCTGTACAGGCCCTGGTCGGTATCGAGCACGCCAACCAGGGTGACGTTGGGAAAATCATGGCCCTTGGCCAGCATTTGCGTGCCGATCAGGATCCGGGCATTGCCGCTACGCGCCTGTTCAAGTTTTTTGTGCAGACTGCCCTTGCGTCGCGTGGTATCACGATCGATTCGTTCGATCGCGATGTCGGGATATCGTGCCGCGAAAAACTGCTCGATGCGTTCGGTGCCGGCACCGACTGAAATCAACTCATGGCTGCCACAGTCACCACAGCTATCAGGCATGGCGGCTTCGGCGCCACAGTGGTGGCACCGCAGCATTTGCCGGCTTTTATGGAAGGTCATGTGCGCGTCACAACGTCGGCAGGCCGTTGTCCAGCCGCAGTCATGACACATCAGCAATGGCGCAAAGCCGCGCCGGTTGATAAACAGCAGCACCTGGCCCTGGTTGTTCAGGTGGGCGTCAACCGAGGCGAGCAGTTGCGGTGACAGACCTTCCTGCAATTTCTGTTTACACAGATCGACGAGTTCAATTCTGGGTGTCCGGCTCGCACCGGCACGCTGTTTCAGCGTATGCAACTGATAACGGCCGCTGAAGCAGTTATACAGGCTTTCCAGCGACGGTGTTGCCGAGCCGAGGATGACCGGAATTCCGGCCTGCTGTGCCCGGACCAGTGCCAGGTCCCTGGCATTGTAACGAAAGCCGTCCTGTTGCTTGTAGGAGCCATCATGTTCTTCATCGATGATGATCAGGCCCAGCTGCGGCATCGGCGTAAATATTGCAGAACGCGTGCCGATGACCAGTTGCGCTTCATTGCGTGCGGCCGAGCTCCAGGCACACAGGCGCTGGCTGTCATTCAGAGCGGAATGCAGCACCGCGGTACGCACCCCCAGCCTTTTTCTGAAGCGATCCGTGAGCTGCGGTGTCAGGCTGATTTCCGGTACCAGCACCAGAACCTGCTTGCCCGTTTCAATGGGCTGCCCGGCGAGTGAAATGTAGACTTCGGTTTTACCGCTACCGGTGATACCGTGGATCAGGTGTGTTCTGTAGCCGGCCGCCTGCGACTGAATCGCATCAACGATCGACTTTTGCTCGGCATGCAGTCTGGGACCGGGTTCGGCGTCTGCATCGGCATCGGGCAAACAGGGCTGTTCGAGCTTTGTGACCAGGCCCTTGCTGACCAGTGATTTCATCGCGTTCCGCCAGTTCTCCAGCTGGTGGTTCAGCTGGCCATCCGTCATACCCCCGGGGTGCTGCTTCAGCACGGTGTAGAGTTGCTCCTGTTTCGGCGCACGTTTGAACACGGTGTCGGCGTCCATTTCACTGTGCGCTGCCTGCCACAGTATCTCGCCCCTGATCGAGGCGGCCTTGCCCTGTCTCAGCAACGCCGGCAAAGCGGTGTGTATCGCTTCGCCAATCGGGTACTGGTAGTAGCTCGCAGCCCATTTGAGTAACGCCAGTACATCAGCGGGCAACAGCGGGACATCATCGAATGTCGCTTGCACGGTTTTGAGTTTGCCGGCCGGTACGCTGGTGTGATCAGCCTGTCCGAGGACGATGCCGATCTGGGAGCGTCGGCCGAAAGGTACCCTGACGCGGCAGCCCGGATGCAAAGCCCTGTCATCGGCATCGTCCGGTGACAGGTAATCGAAACAGGAATACAGCGGGGCCGGTACGGCAACCCGGATAAACTTTTTTCCGTTTTTATCGTCGGGCCTGGAGAAGTGCATGCGGCACTATAGCCGATTTTGATCCGATTTAGGTTGAATAAAACCGGCAAAAAATCGTCGTGCCCATCGAAAGTCAGATCACAGCTGAATTTGTCCACAGGAACTGTGGATAACTTTGTGGAAAAAACTTTATCAAATCGAAAAAAAGCGGTGTATCAAGCCTGTTATCATAAATTGGTCATATTTTAACCAGGTCGAAATAGTTATATTTAACAACAGCTTGCGCATTTCGATATTATTATAATAGACTAAAACTTGATCTGGATCAGATTTGATTTTTTTTGCGAAATGTGTGTGTATAACCTAGGCCAATCCAGTCGATCTCTGCCGTAAGTTATGCTGTTTTCTTAACAAGATTTTCACGTAAACTTGTTAACTTATTCATTTCCCACAAAAAAGTAATGTTTCGCACATTTTCTGTGGATAACTTTGTGGACAAGTTTTTTTTTACGCAAAAAATAGCGGAAAAAATAGCCTTAAATGCACTTCTGGCTACTTATTAACCATTCGGTATATTCGTTTATTATTCAATGACATAGATTGCTATAGCGGTTCCGCGCCGGTGACTGATAGTGGTTCGTCCCAAAATCCGCAAGTGTATTAATGGATGTCAATTTGTTTGTGCACAACGGCATTGGTCGATATTCAAGCCAGAACAATCACTTAGAAAAAGACTGTATCGATTTGGCGGCCAAACCGAATTCGGTTAGGCTTTGCAGCCACCACAAAATCGGCGACTCACACATGGATATCTGGCGTCACCTCGAACAACAGATCAGGCAGGCCACCGGGCAGGATTTTCACATTCACAACAGCCAGAATGTGGGTGGTGGCTGTATCAATTCTGCGTCCAGGGTCAGCGACGGGGATCTCAGCTATTTCATAAAAACCAACCACGCGCGCCATGCCGCCATGTTTGAAGCAGAGGCTGAAGCCCTGCGCGAAATGGCGGCCTCTCACACGGTACGCGTTCCGCAACCGGTGTGTTACGGCGAACACGGAAATCAGTGCTATGTCGTGATGGAGCACCTGGATCTTGGTGGCCGTGCCGACATGAGCAGCTTCGGCCGTCAGTTCGCTGCCATGCATCGGGTCACCGCAGACCAGTTTGGCTGGCACATCGACAACACCATCGGCTCCACGCCGCAGCCGAATACGCCATCGGATGACTGGGTCGAATTCTGGCGTGCGCAGCGGCTCGGGTTTCAACTGCGGACAGCGGCGGACAATGGCTATGGTGGTGAACTGCAACGCCTCGGAGAGCGTCTGCTCGCCGATATGCCGGCCTTGTTCAGTAATCACAGGCCGGTACCCTCGATGCTGCACGGCGACCTCTGGGGCGGAAACTACGGCGCCCTGCGTGACGGTACGCCGGTCATTTTCGATCCGGCGCTGTATTATGGTGATCGCGAAGCGGACCTTGCGATGACCGAGCTGTTCGGTGGCTTTGGACAAGCGTTCTACGCGGCTTACAATGAGGCCTGGCCGCTGGATGCGGGTTATGATGTGCGCAAGATTTTTTACAATATTTACCACATCATCAATCACCTCAATCTGTTTGGTGGCGGCTATCATGGCCAGGCTATCAGTATGATTGAGCGGGTTCTTGCAGAACTGTGAACACGATCACGGCTTGTGATCGGCTTTGTAGCAGATTTTTGACGGGTATCATTGCGGCAACGGATTTGCCTACAGTATATTGGTTATTGTGAGTTCAGAGAGGTTTAGCATTATGCGTGTAAAAGATGTCATCATCGCCGTGTTGTTGTTCACGGTCAGTAATGCAATGGCGGAAAGCCTGGCGATTCCAGAGGACAAGATGGTCATCAAGTTTCCAGGCAAGGTCGGGGATGTGACCTTTCCCCATCAGATGCACGCAGCGCTCAGTATTACCGAATGCAAAACCTGCCACCACAAAATGGAGCCCACCGATACCACGGTAAAACCCTGCCACGAGTGCCATAAGCACAAGGGCACAGCGATCAAGCAGGCCAAACCGGACGAACCTCCGAAAACCAAGGATGTCTTTCACGTACGCTGCATTGGCTGTCATGAATACACGGTTGCCGGGGGTAGCCGCGCCGGACCCATCAAGAAAAAATGCAAGCTTTGTCACATAAAGGAAAAGAAATAACACCGTAAAACGATCAATTCGTTGTGTAAGCAACGGGCATCTTCAGGGCCCCGCCTGTCGGTAGGAGCGGCTTCAGCCGCGAAGGATGTTCAGGGATGTAGACCATTTGGTCCACAGATGAACGCAGATAAACACAGATGTTTTTTCTGCTGTTTCAATCAAGGTCGTTTGCCAGGTTCCCTGCATTCTGCAAAAACACATAAGAAGAATTAGCCGCAAAAAACACAAAGAACGCGAAAAACCATGAATGGTTTAGCTGCGTTTTTTTGCGTTCTTTGCGTTTTTTGCGGCCCTATAAGGTTTTTATCTGTGTTTATCTGTGTTTATCTGCGTTCATTTGTGGACTTATAAAACCAGAAAGTTTTTTCCATCAACAACGTTTAATTCGCGGCTGAAGCCGCTCCTACAGAGGTGGAGGTGTTGCAGGGTGCGAAGATGTCACTGAAATCTGTAGCTGGCTGACACCGTGACGACGTGTACGTCGTAGTCCATGGTCTGGTTACCCAGCAGCAGGGTGCCGGCGACCACGCCTGGGTCATATGGCTGGAGGCCATCGACGGCCCAGTTGTCTGCAGTGTATTTTTCGTACCGGTAACCCAGCTTGTAGACCAG
>CP070838.1:2521982-2524510 GCA_020341835.1 Thiotrichales bacterium
CACCAATCCCTGTATCACGAAACAGTACGACGCCACCGCCCAGCAGACTGACGGGTTTGCCGCGGCCAAAACTGAGTACCACACAGTCGCCGCCCCAGATATCAGATTCCCTCGCACCGGGAAATGCCTGCGCACTGTCTTCGATCAGCATCGCTCCAGCCTGCCTGGCAATCGGTCGTATCGCATCAATGCGCTCCGATATACCAAACAGGTCGGTAGCAACGATCGCCACAGTATGCGCAGTGATTTTGCCGGACAATTGCGCCAGGTCCATCCACGGTCGATCGGGCTCCAGGTCGACCAGCACCGGCTTTGCCCCGGCATAAACGACCGCGCTGACCAGATCAGGGCAGCCATAGGCAGGCAGAACAACCTCCGGCCGTGTGACATTCTTCAAGCGTATCGCTGCGATGATGACCGCAGCCAGGGCCGCTGTTCCCGAAGCAAAAAAACGCGGCTGGTAGGGTGAGAAGAACGAGTCGAGAAACAACCCGGGCTCAGCTGTAGCGGTCAGATTTATCGGATTACCGGCAGGTGGCAGTTGATAGAACATCTATAAACGGAGGATTCAGCGCCGGGTGGGATTCCACGCGGTCATGCGCTTGCCGGACAGAAATGCCACTGCCGCATGTGCTAGCGCCAGATTGGTCTGTACGAAGTAGAACACGATTCTAACAATCGTATTCTGCTGCATCCGCTCGGATAACCAGCCGGCCAGCGCCACCGAGTAGAATATGACCTGGGCAAGCAGGGCCAGGGCGTAAACCATCGCCTGACCCTGGAGCATGAGCGTGGCAACCGCGAAAACAAGCATGAACCAGGGCACCCCCCAGCGCATGATCTTGTGACTCCAGACCTGGAACGCAAACAAACCTGCACGGAACGGATTCAGCACCCACGAATGGCGGGGAATAGCCGTGATCCCCCGGATCACGGTACGAACCTTTCGGTAATACTCCTGTTTCGGATTCTTGAGATCCCTGTAGCAGCCCACGACGGCCGGATCACTGATCGCCACCAGGCCCATGCGTGCGCAGTTACGGGCAACGTTGAAGTCACTGTCGGTCAGCGCATCCCAGGGCTCACACACTTCCCGGCGCGCGGCGAAGAATGAACCACTCAGCCCGACCACGCCTGCCCTGTCGGACTCCAGCCGCCGTAGCCACATCTCGTACCTGACATAGGCGCCTTCCCCGACCAGGCGACCGTCATGACTGATAAAACGATCCTCGCTGGATACAGCACCGACGCTCGCGTCTTCAAAGGCCGATTTAAGTGCCGAAAAAGCATCCTTCGGTATCTGGGTAGCAACATCAGAAAATACCAGAATCGCGCCATTTGATGCCTGAATGCCACGTTGTTGCGCATAATCCTTGCCCTTGTGCCCTTCAACGCGTACCAGGCTAACTCCCCTGTCAGCAAAGGACTCCACGATACTGTCAGTGGCGTCGCTTGAACCGTCCGAAGCCACGATGATCTCCAGCAGGTCTCGCGGGTATTCGATTTCCAGGGTGTTCTCCAGTTTCCCGGCAATTTTTTCCTCTTCATTGTATGCCGAAATGATCAGGCTCATCAGGGGAAACTGACCCTCCTCTTCCGCACCGTTTTTCGACTTTTTTCTCACTGGCAAAAGCATGAGTATCAGCGGATAGAGGAAATAGCTGTACACGCACAGGAACGCGGAAACGTAAAACAGTGCCTCCATGATTACAGCCTTGTATATCCCAAAGACTCGATCAAATCACCCGCGACCTGGTTAATTCGCTCTATATCTTCCCTGCTCAATCGCTCGATACTGTCCGCATTCATGTTGCGAACTTTTTCGTTACGCTCGTGAATGGTCCAGGGCCGATCTGATTCAAAACTTTCAAAATCCGGAATTCCGATAAAATCCGTGATCTGATTCAGCGTCGCCACGGTATCACTGGCCAGATCTTCATACTTGACCCACATAAAGCGCTTCAGGTGCTTCGCATCCTGCTCGAGAATTTCGTTGGAGCGCTTCCACTGATAAGCGCTCATTTCGATAGGCCAGCTGTCGGGCAAATGCCTGGGATCCGCCTTTCGCGTTATTCCCTCCGCCACTGCGTAGCCGTTACGCACTATGCCTACAAAATGCGCATTCTCAAAATGCTCCTGCAGCCAGCGGACTTTCGCTGTATTCGGTGGCGACTTCTCCAGCAATACCGCCTTGCTGAGATCGAGCCGCATGGCCCATTCTTTTTTTATGCGCAGAGGATCGGGGCCCTGGTCTTCCTCGGTCAGCCGGAACAGGTCCTCACGCTCCACCCACATGCGCGGCAAACCAATGTCATAATCCTTCACGAACTCGTCGGTGATAAAATGTCCTTCAGTCGGCAGGGCCGAGACAGATGGATGCTGACCGAGCAATTCCGCGAGCAGCGTGGTACCCGAGTTATAGCACCCGACCAGAAAAACCCAGGTTTTGCCTTTTGGAACAGGCGTAAGAGCGATCCGAATCTCGCGATTAAGCTGGCCCAGGCATTCCCGGATAATTGGTTTGAAAC
>CP070838.1:2524610-2578828 GCA_020341835.1 Thiotrichales bacterium
GATGTGCTTTTGCTGAATACCTGTTCGATACGCGAAAAGGCTCAGGAAAAAGTCTTCTCTCAGCTCGGTCGCTGGAAAACCTGGAAGCAGGACAAACCGGATCTTGTGATTGGCGTGGGTGGCTGCGTTGCCAGCCAGGAAGGTGCGGCGATTCAACAACGCGCGCCGTATGTTGATATGGTGTTCGGTCCGCAAACGATTCACCGCCTGCCACAGATGCTGGACAGTATTGGTGGTCAGCATCAACATATCGTCGACATCAGTTTTCCCGAAATCGAGAAATTTGATCATCTGCCCGAACCCCGGGCGGAAGGGCCGACCGCATTTGTTTCAATCATGGAAGGTTGCAGCAAATACTGCAGCTTTTGTGTCGTGCCCTATACCCGTGGTGAAGAAGTCAGCCGTCCGTTCGATGACATACTGGCTGAAGTGGTCGGGCTGGCGGAGCAGGGCGTGCGCGAAGTCAATCTGCTTGGACAGAACGTGAACGCATATCGTGGCGTGATGGATGATGTCAGCGGCGAGCAGGTCGAAGCTGATCTGGCCTTGCTGATCAACTACGTCGCGGCCATCGACGGCATCGATCGTGTTCGCTTTACCACGTCGCATCCGCTGGAGTTTTCCGACCGCCTGATCCAGGCCTACGCAGAGGTACCTGAACTGGTCAGTTTCCTGCACCTGCCGGTGCAGTGCGGTTCCGATCGAGTGCTGGCCGCGATGAAACGTGGACATACTGCGCTCGAATACAAACACATCATCCGCAGGCTGCGTGAAGTCCGTCCGGATATCGCGATATCCTCCGATTTCATCGTCGGTTTCCCGGGTGAAACCGCTGAGGATTTCGAGGCAACCATGCAACTGATTGAAGATGTCGATTTCGATCAGTCTTTCAGTTTTATCTACAGTGCGCGTCCCGGAACACCGGCGGCGGCACTACCCGATCAGACACCGCTGGCTGTGAAGAAGCAGCGCCTGGCGCATCTGCAGCAGGACATTGCTGCACGCGCTGAAAACTTCAGCCGCGCGATGATCGGAAGCGTGCAGCGCGTACTGGTCGAAGGCCCGTCGAGAAAAAGCGACAGGCAGGTGTCGGGTCGCACCGAGAACAATCGTGTTGTTAACTTCGATGGCGACGGCGAACTGGCGGGCAGTTTTGTCGATGTCAGAATCACTGAAGCCTTCCCCAACTCCCTGCAGGGTGAACTCGTTGCCTGCCCCGAAGAACATGCCGTACGAAAAAGCGCCTGACTCCGTACTTAAACAGAATCACTCATGCCAGTAAAAATCGTTAAGACCCTGGATTTCGAACTCGAACCCACCGACAACAGCCGCCTCGCCAACCTGTGCGGCCAGTTCAATGAACACCTGCATCAGCTGGAATCGCATTTCGATGTCGGTATCGCCTGTCGCAGCAATCACTTCCAGATCGAAGGCCGTGATGAAAACCAGCGCGCGGCGATGGCTGCGATCAAGAATCTGTACGATGTCGCGGACAGCGAAATGCTGACACCGTCGACCGTGCAGCTGTACCTGAACGAATCGAATGGTGGTAATACCGTGGATATGCTGCAAAAAGACGAGCAACACCGCTGGAGCATGAAAACCAGCAAGGCGACGATCAAGGGTCGGGGCAAGAACCAGGTTGAATACCTGAAACAGATCAAAACCTTTGATCTCACCCTGGGGGTCGGGCCGGCAGGTACCGGCAAGACTTACCTGGCTGTCGCCAGCGCGGTCAATTCGCTTGAAAATGATGAAGTGCAACGCCTGGTGCTGGTGCGTCCTGCTGTTGAAGCCGGTGAGCGGCTTGGCTTCCTGCCGGGCGATCTGGCGCAGAAGATCGATCCGTACCTGCGCCCGATGTATGACGCCCTGTATGAAATGATGGGTTTTCAGAAAGTGGCCAAACTGATTGAACGCAATGTCATAGAAATCGCGCCGCTGGCCTACATGCGTGGCCGCACGCTGAACGACTCTTTCATCATTCTTGATGAAGCGCAGAACACCACGATCGATCAGATGAAAATGTTCCTCACGCGCATCGGCTTCGGTTCCAAAGCTGTGGTTACCGGTGACGTAACCCAGGTAGACCTGCCGCGCGACAAGATGTCCGGATTACGCCACAGTATGCTGCTGCTGAAAGATGTTGAAGGTATTGGCATCACCCACTTCGTGGCTGCCGACGTGGTGCGCCATCCGCTGGTGAAGAAAATCGTGGATGTTTACGAGAAGGATGATCCCAACTGATGCCGGTCAGCATAGAAATGTCAGTTTCCGACAGCCTCGAATCAGAGGACGAGGACATACCGGATACGGCAAGCGTACAACACTGGGCCGAACGAGCCTGCCCCTGTGAGGAACAGGTCGTTGTCGGTGTACAGGTTGTCGGCAACGCAGAAATGCAGGAGCTCAATCACCGATGGCGCGGCAAGGACAGGCCGACGAATGTGCTGTCATTCCCGATGCAATCCCCCGCTGAAGTCGATCTGAAAATACTCGGCGATCTCGCCCTGTGTGCAAACGTGATCAATGCCGAGGCCGCGCAGCAGCACAAACCCGCAGAAGCCCACTGGGCACACATGGTTGTGCACGGTATGTTGCATTTGCAGGGTTATGACCATATTGATGAACAGCAGGCTGAGGAGATGGAGGCGCTGGAGATCCGGATTCTCGAGCAGCTTGGATACAACAATCCTTACCTGGAACCTGCATAGCAGAAATCAGTTGAAAAAAAACAATAACAGTTATGAACGTTCAATATCAAAAACCCTCATTAATGAAACGACTGTTGTCCACGATCTTCAAGACGAAGGATGCGCGTACGCGTTTGCTGGAGTCGCTCAGGGACAGTCAGCAGCAGGGACTGATCGACATGGATGCGCTGATCATGATCGAGGGCGTGTTTCAGGTTTCTGAAATGCGGGTCAGGGATATCATGGTGCCGCGTTCGCACATGGTCGTGATCCAGAAGGACCAGAGCATCGAAAAGATGCTGTCGATTGTTGCCTCATCCGGCCATTCGCGTTTTCCGGTCATCGATGAAAGCCTGGATGAAATCGTCGGTATCCTGCTGGCCAAGGATCTGTCGCATTACAGCGATGAAGCCAGTCGAGCCTCATTCGAACTCAAGGACATCCTGCGCCCCGCTGTATTCGTACCGGAGAGCAAACGCCTGAATGTTCTGCTGAAAGACTTCCGCACCAGTCGTAACCATATGGCGGTGGTGATTGACGAGTACAGCGGTGTGGCCGGCCTGGTGACCATTGAAGACGTGCTCGAGCAGATCGTCGGGGAAATCGATGATGAACACGATGCCGCCGATGCGATCAATATTCATCGCCATGGTTACAATCGTTATACCCTGAAAGGGGTCACGCCGATTAGCGAGTTCAACTCGTTTTTCGGTACACAGTTCAGCAATGAGCAATTCGATACCGTTGCGGGTCTGATCCTGAATGAACTGGGCCATATGCCCGAACGCGGTGAAGAAGTCATCATCGACAATTACCAGTTCAAGATCGTCAGTTCGAGTTCAAGGCGTATCAACAACCTGCAAGTTACTTTATTACGCGAAGCCAAATCCGTCACCTCCGGCGCTGCCTGATGCCGCTGTCTGCCGTGTTCGCACCGATGTTCGACACGCATCGCTGGCCGGCGATGCTGTTCAGCCTGCTGGCGGGCGCTTCGATGACGCTGGCCTACGAACCCTTTGGTGCCAGTCTGCTGGTTTATCCATTGCTGGCCTATATGCTGTTTCACTGGCTGAACGCGGATGCAAAGCATGCCTTCATCCATGTCGGGCTGTTTGCGTTCGGTGCCAGGTTGACGGGCAATAGCTGGATCTTCTGGAGCCTCTACTTCCATGGTGCCAGCCCGGCGGCACTGGCAATACTGATCATTGTCTTACTGTCAATACTGCTTGCCTCTTTCCCGGCAACGGCGGCCTGGTTTGTTAACCGTTATTGCCGTGCAAAAGATTCGATCCGATTGCTGGTCGTGTTTCCCGCAGCCTGGCTGCTGGCTGAATGGTTCAGGGGTTACCTGTGGACCGGTTATGCCTGGATGCAGCCCGGATACACGCAAATCGATCTGCCATTGTCAGGTTACGCGCCACTGGTTGGTAACCATGCGGTCGGCGCCCTGGCGCTCGTGACTTCGGCAGCACTGCTTGCTGCGTTGCTGAAAAAACTGTCATGGCGGACAGCGATCACGCTGGTGGTGCTGATATGGGGCGCCGGTTTTGCATTGAAGCAGCTCAGCTGGACGCAGCCGGCCGGGGATGAAATCGAGGTGGCATTGATACAGGGCAATATACCGCAGGAGCTGAAATGGAAGCGCCACATGCACCGCAAGACCCTGGAGATGTATCGTGACCTGTCGCTGGAACACAAGGACGCTGATGCGATCATCTGGCCCGAGACCGCGATACCGGATTACCAGCACCGCGTACCTGCCTACATCATCGATATGCGCCAGAAAATGGAGCAGAGTGATACCGATCTGCTGATGGGGCTGTTCATCAAGAACCTTGAGACCGGGCGCTATTACAACAGCGTGATCAATCCGCGCGGCGGAGAATACCGCAAGCGTCACCTGGTGCCGCTGGGCGAATATGTACCTTTTCGACCGCTGATCGGATTCTTCAATCGCTGGATCAATATACCGATGTCGGATATCGAATCCGGGCCGGATGACCAGGTGTTGATGCAGCTTGCCGGCCAGCCTGTCGGCATCAGTATCTGTTTTGAAGACGCCTTTTCGCGCGACGTGCGCCGGGATTTGCCGGAAGCGACCTTGCTGGTGAACGTGAGCAACGATGCCTGGTTTGATGGTTCGCACGAAACCTATTTGCATCATGCCATTGCGCGTATGCGTGCACTCGAAACAGGGCGTTACCTGCTGCGCGCGACCAACACCGGCATCTCGTCGGTGATCGGAGCGCACGGGCAGGAACTGGCAGTTGCCCCGGTCTTTGAGCGCACGGTGCTCAGGGCCAGCGTCACGCCCCTGAGCGGGCAGACGCCGTATGTGTTCTGGGGGGATGCCTTCAGTGTGATACTGGCTATTGTGTTGATTGGTGCAGCCTGCTTCTTGCCGGGCAGTCGCAAGACACTATAAACCGTCACCGGTAGATGGTGATATTAGCCACAGAGACACAGAGAGCACAGAGTTTTTTGTGTGTGCGCAGGAGCGGCTTTAGCCGTGAATTGCTCGCGTTAATGCAGAGATTGTTCGCGGCTGAAACCGCTCCTACGGTTGTTCCAATCCGTATGAACCGTAAAGAGCGGAATCTATCTAGTTTTTGAACTCGGCCCGCTTGAAGGTGTTGTGCCCGCACTCTGGACAAACCTCGATTTGCGAGGTCGTTTTGAACTGAACCTGGTGGCCGCATTCATTACATTGCAATGTGCCCGGGCCTGTGATTTCACCTGAATAATACAGGCTAAGTTCCCGGTTCTGAACGCCAAACTGCTCCAGTTCGACGCGCGTCTTATCGGCAACCGAAAGGAACAGATCGATCAGCTTGCGCTCGATTACTTCGATGTCCAGCATCAGCCAGTCGCTGAATTCCGAGCTGGTTTCCATCATGTACTCGGCGGCGTCATTGATGTCGCGCTTGATGAAATTACTGATTTCCTCGGCTTCGTCCTGGGTGACGTCACTGATATGGGTGATCTCATCCCGGGCCATGGACATGGCCTTGCTCAATGACATTTCCTCATCGTCCGAACGTTCAAATGCCGATCGGATGGAGGCCATCATCTGGTTATACGCATCAATCAGGCGGTTCGATGGTTGCTGGCTCATTTGAATCACCATACTCCGTACAAAAGTGTTTTCCGGTTTCTTTGCTAGCACCTGTAGTGTATCCTTTCAGCCGCCTGAGTTTCATTAATATTGATCAATTTTATAGACCACATAATTTTTCGCGACAGAGTCATCCGACGAACTGTAGTAAAGCAGAATGACCACAGAATACGACCCCAAAACCATTGAACCTGAAGTGCGCAAGTTGTGGGAGCAACACGGCAGCTTCAGTGTAAAAGAGGATACCGACAGGGAGAAGTTCTACTGTCTGTCGATGTTCCCTTATCCGAGTGGGCGTCTGCATATGGGGCATGTGCGCAACTACACCATCGGTGACGTGATCACGCGCTTTCAGAAAATGCAGGGCAAGAACGTACTGCAGCCGATGGGCTGGGATGCGTTTGGCCTGCCGGCTGAAAATGCCGCTATCAAGAACAACGTGCCGCCGGCGAAGTGGACCTACGAAAACATTGACTACATGCGCGACCAGCTCAGGCAACTGGGCTTTGGCTACGACTGGGACCGCGAACTGGCGACCTGCAGACCGGAATACTATCGCTGGGAGCAGTGGTTGTTTACCCGCCTGTTCGACAAGGGGCTTGCCTACAAGAAAACGGCCGCGGTGAACTGGTGTCCAAATGACCAGACCGTGCTGGCCAATGAACAGGTCGTGGACGGCAGGTGCTGGCGTTGTGACACCACGGTCGAGCGTCGTGAAATTGCACAGTGGTTCATGAAGATTACGGACTATGCCGAGGAACTGCTGGCCGATATCGACAGGCTCGACGGCTGGCCCGAGCAGGTGCGCACCATGCAGCGCAACTGGATCGGTCGTTCGGAAGGCGTACAAATGCAGTTCGACGTCGAAGGCGAGGCGCCTTTGACCATCTATACCACGCGCCCGGATACCTTGATGGGTGTGACCTATGTCGCGGTCGCAACCGAGCACGCGCTGGCGAAGAAGGCCGCGGCGCGCAATGCTGATTTGCAGGCTTTTATCGACGAATGCCGGTCGGCGGGCACCGCAGAAGCCGATCTGGCGACGATGGAAAAGAAGGGTATGGACACAGGGTTCCAGGCCATTCATCCGATCACCGGTGACAGGGTGCCGGTGTGGGTCGCGAACTTCGTGTTGATCGAATACGGTTCCGGCGCGGTGATGTCGGTGCCGGCACACGACACGCGTGACCATGCCTTTGCCCGCACCTACGGCATACCGGTCAGGCAGGTGATCTACCCGGCCGACGGTTCCGACTTTTCGGTCGAGAACGAAGCCTATGTTGAAAAAGGCGTGCTGAAAAACTCCGGGGAATTCGATGGCCTGACATCGGCGCAGGCCTTTGACGCCATCGCCGACAAGCTCAGTTCGATCGGCAAGGGTGAGAAGCAGGTCAACTTCCGTTTGCGTGACTGGGGCGTGTCGCGCCAGCGCTACTGGGGTACGCCGATCCCGATAATCAACTGCGACAGTTGTGGTGCCGTGGCTGTGCCGGAAGATCAGTTGCCGGTTGTACTGCCCGAGGATGTCGATTTCAGTGAAGGCATCGGCTCACCGATCAAGCATATGCCCGAGTTCTATGAAACTGCGTGTCCGCAATGCGGCGGCAAGGCGCAACGCGAAACGGACACCTTCGACACCTTCTTTGAATCATCCTGGTACTACGCACGTTACGCCTGTCCGGATGCCGATACCATGCTCGACCAGCGCGCGGACTACTGGCTGCCGGTCGACCAGTACATCGGCGGCATCGAACACGCGGTTTTGCACCTGCTCTACGCACGTTTCTTTCACAAGCTGATGCGCGATGAAGGCCTGATCCAGTCCGACGAACCCTTCACGCGTTTGCTGACGCAGGGCATGGTTTTGAAGGACGGCAGCAAGATGTCGAAGTCCAAGGGCAACACGGTTGATCCGCAGGGACTGATCGATCAATACGGTGCTGACACCGTGCGCCTGTTTACCATGTTCGCCTCGCCGCCCGATCAATCGCTCGAATGGGATGACAAGGGTGTTGAAGGTGCATCGCGCTTTCTCAAGCGATTGTGGAACATCGCGATTGCCACAGCAGACCATAGCGTCGCGCCGCTGGATGCGGACAGCCTGAATGAACAACAGAAAGCGGTGCGTCGCAAGTTGCATGAAACCATGCGCAAGGTCAGTGACGATATCGGGCGACGCTATACCTTCAATACCGCGATTGCAGCCATCATGGAGTTATTGAATGAACTGGGCCGCTTTGATGACGATACGGAACAGGGTAAGACGGTCATGCATGAAGCTGTCGTTGCCGTCGTATTGATGCTGTCACCGATCGTGCCGCATATCAGCCAGCACCTGTGGCAGCGGCTCGGATATGATTCGCTGGTTGTCGATCAGTCATGGCCTGAATACGATGACTCAGCGCTTGAACGCGACAGTATCGAGCTGGTGGTTCAGGTCAATGGAAAACTGCGTTCCAGAATCAATGTACCGGCGGATGCCGACAACGATATCATCGAGGGCATTGCACTGAAGGATGAAAAAATCCAGAACAACATACAGGACAAGACCGTACGCAAGGTGATCGTTGTGCCCGGACGTCTGGTCAACCTGGTCGTGGCCTGATGCGCGCGTTACGTCTATTCAGCCTGGTACTGATCGCCTGTACCGTTGTTGCCTGCGGATTTCAATTGCGTGGCGCCTACGATCTGCCCGAACACCTGTCACCGCTGTATCTCGACAAAGACTCGATGAGCCTTTTGCTTTACAAGGAACTGCGCTCGACCCTGAAAGCCAGTGGCGCCGAGCTGACCGAAGATTCGACCATAGCCGCATCGGTACTGAAGGTTACCCAGGAGCAACAGACCCGTGATGTTATTTCGGTCGATACACTGGGGCGCGCCCGCGAATACCGTCTGATCTACCGGCTTGTTTTCTCAGTGACTGCGTCTGGCGAAGCGGTCATCGATCAAAGCAACATTCAGCTGACACGTAACCTGCTGTTCAATCCTGAAGCGGTACTCGGGGTCGCCGAGGAAACACAGAACATTTACCGGGATATGATCAGGGACAGTACCGGCCAGATTTTGCTGAGACTGCAGGCGCTGCAGTAACAGCTTCACACATGAACGTTCGTCCTGACCAGTTAGCCGGCATTCTCAACAGGCAGCTGCACCCGCTGTACCTGATCAGCGGTGATGAACCCCTGCAGGTAATGGAATCGTCCGATGCTGTGCGCGCAGCCTGTCGTCAGCAGGATTATTCAGAGCGTGAAGTTTTTGATGTCGATACCAGTTTCGACTGGCAGCTGTTAAGAGATGAAGCCAACAGCCTGTCGCTGTTCAGCAGCCGGCGGATTCTGGAACTGCGCATACCGTCGGCGAAACCTGGCAGGGAAGGCGGGCAGGCATTGAAAGACTATGCCGCAAACCCGCCCGAGGATACGGTATTACTGATTACGACCGGCAAGCTGGACGCGGCGCAGAAAAAAACGGCCTGGTTCAAGGCGCTGGATCAGGTTGGCGTGGTGATGCAGTGCTGGCCAGTCGGTGCCGACAGGCTGCCGGCATGGATCAAGCAGCGATTCCAGAGCAAGGGCATGCAGGCCAGCAGGGAAGTCGTCGATTATGTCTGTCAACGCGTCGAGGGTAACCTGCTCGCTGCCGCACAGGAAATCGACAAACTGCATCTACTGGTCGGACCGGGCGCGGTCGACCTCGACAGCGTGCGTGACGCCGTCGCCGACAGTTCGCGCTTCAGCGTGTTCGAACTCGCCGACAGTGCACTGGCCGGTGACCAGGCACGCGTGATCCGGATCCTGCACGGTCTGCGTGCTGAAGGTGTTGAGCCCGTACTGGTTACCTGGGCGCTGGCCAAGGAGGTTAGGCTGCTTGCTGCGGTTTCGGCGAATCGTGCCTCAGCCGACTATGCCTTGAAGCAGGCCGGTGTCTGGCAGAACCGGATGGCCTTGTTCAAATCCTGTCTCGCGCGACATACCGCCGCCAGCTTCAACCATTGCCTGCAGCGCTGTGCCCGGATCGACGGCATCACCAAGGGCCAGCAAACCGGGAACGTCTGGGATGAGCTGCAGACCCTGGGCTATCAGCTGGCGGGTAGCCGGTAACAAGGTTCTGGAGTCTGGAGTTTGCTGGCTGGAACAAAGAATATTGCGGCGGCGCCTCATAGCTAAAAAAACGCCGCCACAATATTACTGCCTGAAATAAAGAGGGGTTTCGTTCAGAAATCCCCGACCCGATATGATGCTCCTCTTGGATCAAGACTCCTGTGGGGAAGCAGCGTTAGAATATTATTGAAAGCTAATGTAGGTGTCAACTGTGTTTCGCACGTAAAGCAGGTTTGCGGTTGTCGGGTGTTTTTACAGTTGGGTATTCGATAAGTGTATGTTTTCTTGAGGATCGGGGGGACGGCCTGGCGTTATCCTCTGCACATGTTAGGCGAGAGGAAGACAGTAGCAAATGTACTGTAGGAGATCGGATCCTGTAACTATATGAAATAAAAGGAAAGGTCCATATAGGGTTTTTGTTACCAACTTCTAGGGTTTTTGTTACCAACTTCGGAAAGGTCGAAAAATTTTACAGGTGGATAAATATAGCTGTTAACACTGCTCCTGTCAGTTCATTTACCCCATTTTCGACAGCAGGAACAGAGTTAAGTCTCTGATAATCTAGTCCTCTTCGGGGAAATGGCATGAAGTTTGCTTCGGTTTGCAATAGTGTTCGTCGCAAGTTCTGATGTGCGACTTTTTAATTGTTGAATATGGAGATAAGAATGTATTCACCCAAAGGCTTAATTCTCGGAACATGTGTTACTGCTGCGTTCGGGCTATTTTCACTTCAGGCGTCTGCTGCAACATTAACGCTGGATTTTGACGTGAGTTTCGGTGATCCGACCGATCCTGATACTGCAGCACCCGATGGTCCGACACCATGGATGACGGCGTTTTTTGATGATGGCGGTAGTGCTGGTTCTGTCGATTTGGTCCTGACTGTTTCTCCCGGCGTTGGTAATGCCGCAGTGACAGGTGTATATCTCAATGTAGATGATGCAATCGGTGCGGAGAGCTTGGCGATTACGCCGAGTGTTTCTAACAGCAGCGTCGTTTCAAGCGAAACCATCAATCGGAATACAAATACACACAAGGCTGGTAATGACGGTTTGTTTGATATTTTGATCGAACTCCCACCGCCGGGTGATGACAGGTTTACAGCCGGGGAATCGTTGAATTACAGCATTACTGCCGCAGGCTTGCTGGCTTCTTCGTTTAACTTCTTTTCTGCACCTGACCCATCCGAGTTGGATCCCAGTGGTCCATTCCTTGGTGCTGCGAAGTTCCAGACAACGGGTGATGGCTTGCAGTCTGACTGGGTTGGTGCTGTTCCAGTTCCTGCTGCAGTCTGGTTATTTGGCTCCGGCCTGTTGGGCCTGGTTGGCATAGCACGCAGAAAACACCGCGTATAGCTACAAAGCTGAAAGTATATAAAAATAGCCCTTGATTGAAGGGCTATTTTTTCGAAAGGGTTTAATGTTTTACGCAATCAGCAACAGAAATTCGGATTACGTAAGACGTTGTTATTTTGAATTGATTCAAATTTAATAGGGAGCACACTATGGATGTGAGGAGTATCATTTATAAGACATGCACGATGGCTGCATGCGGGTTTTTATCAGGATATGCATCGGCTGCAAGTGTTACTTTTAACCTGGATATTGAATTCGGCGGCGCACAGCAGCCACAGGGACCGACACCCTGGATAACAGCGGTCGTCGACGACAGTTTCGGGGATGCCAATACAGTCAGGTTGACCATGAACGCTACCAACCTGGTGGGTTCCGAGTCGATCGCTAACTGGTTCTTTAACTTCTCGGGTGATGCTACCCAGCTGACCTTCACTGGTGTGGATACGGCAGACGCCACTGTGAATGAAATCCTGACGGACAATACCGGTTCTGATGCGAATCTGAAACCTGCAGGTGACGGTTTTTTCGATTTCGGTTTCGATTTTGCGCCACCGCCGGGAACTTCTCCAGCGCGTTTCACAGCGGGTGAAACGATGGTCTACGATATCAGCTACATAGCAGCGATAACTGCAGCGGACTTCGATCTGTTTAGTACACCGGGGCCCGGTCAGGCAGAAAAACAACCGTATCTGAGCGCCGCTCATATCCTGCAAATCACCGATCCGGTGTATTGTGATGGCTCAACACCTGATCTTACCGGTGACTGTGGCAGTGGCTGGATTGGTGCCGTACCGGTGCCGGCTGCCGTCTGGCTGTTCGGCTCTGGCTTGCTTGGCCTTGTTGCTGTGGCCAGAAGGCGTCGTTCCTGACCAGTTTATAGAAAAACAACTATCTAGAACGGCCCTGTAAGGGCCGTTTTTTTTTACCTCGAAATAGGTGTCACTGATCCGATATAATGGCGCAATCTAACGAGTTGTTTATCATGACATTGTATGAGTATCGACTGTGAGTGCCGAGGCTGAACTGATAGAGATGAATGTCACGGCTTACATGAAAGACGTGGGCCAGCGCGCGCGTGCGGCCGCGCGCGACATCGGCAAGGCCGATACCGGTGCCAAGAATACCGCGCTGAAGGCAATCGCGGATTTGATCGATGCCGGGGCTGAAACGCTGAAGCAGGAAAACCGCAAGGACCTGGAGGCGGGCAGGGCCAATGGTCTCGATGCAGCCCTGCTGGACCGGCTCGAGCTCACCGATGCGCGCATTGCGGCGATGTCCGAGGGTTTGCGCCAGATTGCGGCGTTGGCGGATCCGATCGGCGAGATCACCGATCTGGCCTACCGGCCTTCCGGCATACAGGTGGGACGCATGCGTGTGCCGCTGGGTGTGATCGGCATCATTTATGAATCGCGGCCCAACGTAACCGCGGATGCCGCCGGCCTGTGCCTGAAAGCAGGTAACGCCGCCGTGCTGCGCGGCGGGTCCGAGGCGATTCATTCCAATCAGGCAATCGCCGCCTGCATTCGCTCCGGCCTGGCCGAGGCGGGTCTGTCGCAGGATGCGGTTCAGGTGATCGAGACCACGGACCGGGCAGCGGTCGGCGAAATGCTGAAAATGAAAGATAACATCGATGTGATCATACCGCGTGGCGGCAAGGGTTTGATCGAGCGTATATCCCGTGAATCCGAAGTGCCGGTGATAAAGCACCTCGATGGCATCTGCCATGTGTATATCGATGATGATGCCGATTACAGGAAAGCGGTCAAGGTCGCATTCAACGCCAAGACCCAGCGCTACGGTACCTGCAATACCATGGAAACCCTGCTGGTGTCCGAATCTGTTGCGACCGATATCCTGCCGGACTTATGTGCGCATTTCGAAAACGAAGGTGTCGAGTTGCGCGGCTGCGCAAAAACCCGGGCGCTGATCGAGGGTGTCAATGCAGCGACCGATGAGGACTGGGATACTGAATACCTGGCGCCGATCCTGTCGATTCGCGTGGTCGATGATGTCGATGCGGCGATCGATCACATCAACAGCCACAGTTCGCAGCACACCGAGTCGATCATTACCGAGAATTATTCAACGGCGCGGCGCTTTCTGCGTGAGGTGGACTCGAGTTCGGTGATGGTGAACGCCTCGACCCGTTTTGCTGACGGTTTCGAATATGGTCTGGGTGCAGAAATCGGTATCAGCACCGACAAACTGCATGCGCGGGGACCGGTTGGCCTGGAAGGCCTGACCAGCCAGAAGTTTGTCGTGCTGGGCGATGGGCACATTAGAAAGTGAAAGGTTTTCAGTTAACAGTTAAAAGTGAATGGTACGTAGCCTGGATCAGCGCAGCGTAATCCGGGTTGATATAGCAGAGTGTTTTGAATAGTGAACGGTGTGTTTGTGCTAAAGGTTGCCTTGTATAGGTTCTCGCCGCTGCTCCCTCGTCGTGCACACCGCCTGCCGATGCGATGATCGGCATTCTGGGCGGCACCTTCGATCCGGTTCATTTCGGGCATCTTCGGCCCGCGCTCGAGGTGATGCAGGCGATCGGGCTCGAGCAGGTGCGTTTTCTGCCCAACCGCATCCCGCCGCATCGTGAAACACCGTGGCTGGATGTCGACAACCGGCTCGAATTGCTCAATATCGCCATCGATGACCAGCCTGGCTTTATACTCGACGAGCGTGAACTCCAGCGAGAAGGCCATTCCTACATGGTCGATACGCTGGAATCACTGCGTGAGGATTTTCCCGAGCAGTCTGTTTGCCTGATTCTGGGTATGGATGCGTTCCTCGGTCTACAGCAATGGCATCAATGGCAGCGCCTGCCGGGCTTATGCAACATCGTTGTTACCCGGCGGCCGGGCTTCGAACTGGACGATGCCTTTATCGGTAAACAACCTTTTGCACCCGCCACGACAGTATCTGAGCTAACTCAAGAGGGCAACGGGCGATTCCTGTTACAATCAGTCACACAACTGGACATATCAGCAAGCACAATCAGGGCGTTACTGGTCAAAGGTCAAAGCGTACGGTATCTGCTTCCTGATGAGGTAAACAATCGATTAATGAAGATGGTGAAAAACTGAAATATGAGTGCTGATGAAATCAGAGCGCTGGTGGTCAATGCACTCGAAGACCTGAAAGCAGAGAATATCGTTGAACTGGATGTGCGCGAAAAGACGGATGTAACCGACTACATCATCGTCGCCAGTGGAAATTCCAACCGTCACGTCAAGGCCATCGCCAATAACGTGGTGATGGAAGCGAAAAAGTCAGGGCATCCCCCGCTGGGTGTTGAAGGCGAGGCCGAAGGCGAGTGGATGCTGGTCGATCTCGCCGATGTTGTGGTGCATGTGATGCAGCCACAGATACGGGATTTTTATGACCTTGAAAACCTGTGGCAGGTGGACCTCTCCAGACAGCAGGAATCCCTGTAATCAGTGCATATCTATCTGATTGCGGTTGGCCAGAAAATGCCTGCATGGGTCGTACAGGCCTGTGACGATTTCCAGAAACGCCTGCCGCGTGAGATGCAGTTCAGCGCGATTGAAGTGCCGTTGATGAAGCGCGGTAAGAACGCGGATGTGCAGCGGATTGTTCGCGATGAAAGCCGGAGTATTTTGCAGGCCATGCCGGCTGGATGCCGGCTGGTGGTGCTGGACGTTAACGGCAGGAAAATGACGACGCAAGTCCTAGCGAAAACATTGGACGGCTGGATGCAGCAGGGGCAGGATATTGCCATCGTTGTTGGCGGGCCCGACGGGCTTTCGGATGAGTTGCTGCAGCAGGCCGATCAGACCCTGTCGTTGTCGGATATGACATTTCCCCATCCGCTGGTGCGGGTCATTATCATCGAACAGCTGTACCGGGCCTGGAGCATCCTCGCTAATCACCCCTATCACCGGGCTTGAGCAGGGCTATCCGGTATGAGTACGAAACTGGTTCTGGCCTCTGCATCGCCACGCCGCAAAGAGCTGCTGGAACAGATCGGTATCGAGTTTCAGGTTTTTCAGGTTGATCTGGATGAATCCATGCGTCCGGGCGAAGCGGTACTGGCACATGTCGAAAGGCTGGCGCTGGAAAAAGCGCAGCTGGGGTACAGCCGGCTTTCGGCGCAGCAATCCGGCCTTGCCGTACTTGCAGCCGACACCGTGGTCGAAATCGACGGGCAGGTTCTCGGCAAGCCGGCAAGCACGCAGCAGGCCGCGGCTTTTTTGGCTAGACTTTCAGGAAAGAAACACAAGGTCCACACTGCGGTCGCGGTGGTCACACGCGCGAAGGCGCTGCATGCAGTCAGCAGCAGTGAAGTCGAGTTCATGGAACTCTCGGAACAACAGATTGCAGCTTACGTCGAAACCGGCGAACCGATGGACAAGGCGGGCGCCTATGCCATCCAGGGTATCGCCGCGCAGTTCGTGGTGAATCTGAACGGCAGTTACTCGGGTGTGATGGGGCTGCCGCTGCATGAAACCGCCAGGTTGTTGTCCGCTTGTGATATTTCTTCAATGATTTCGATTTAGATTCAAGGAATATTTGCAATGACTATCAGTAAGGAAATCCTGGTCAACATAACGCCACAGGAAACCCGTGTCGCGATTCTCGAAAACGGCATGGTGCACGAGATTTACATCGAGCGACGTCGCAGCAAGGGGCTGGTTGGCAATGTTTACAAGGGCAGGGTGGCTCGTGTCCTGCCGGGCATGGAAGCGGCGTTTGTCGAAATCGGGCTGGAGCGCGCGGCCTTTTTGCACGTTTCCGATGTCGCACAGGCACGCCAGACTGGCAACGGCGGTATACCGCATATCAACCAGGTGTTGCGTGAGGGCCAGGAATTGCTGGTACAGGTGATCAAGGATCCCCTCGGCACCAAGGGTGCACGCCTGACAACGAATATAACCATTCCTTCGCGCTATCTGGTATTCATGCCCAACTCGGAAAATGTCGGTGTTTCGTCGCGGATCGACAGTGAAGAAGAGCGCGACCGGTTGCGCCACATGCTGATATCACAGGATGAACGAGACGAAAACTCCGGTTATATCATTCGCACTGCCGCCGAGGTGGCGACCACGGAATCGATCACCAGTGACGTGAACTATCTGAACCGGGTGTGGGAGGCGGTCAATCAGAAGGCCAAGCAAGTATCGCCGGGCTCAGTGGTGCATAAAGACCTGCCGCTGTATCTACGGGTGCTGCGCGATATGGTCGATGAGGACCTGGAGAAAATCCGGGTTGATTCGAGGGAAACCAATACGATCATGAAGGAATTTGCGCAGACCTATGTTCCCGAGGTGGCAAATGTTATCGAGCATTATCCCGGCGAGCGCCCGATATTTGACCTGCACGGCGTAGAGGACGAGATCCACAAGGGCCTCGAGCGCAAGGTCCATCTCAAGTCCGGTGGCCATCTGATTCTCGACCAGACCGAGGCAATGACGACCATCGATGTCAATACCGGCGCCTTTGTCGGTAACAGGAATCTTGAAGAGACGATTTTCAAGACCAACCTGGAAGCGGCCCAGGCGATTGCGCGGCAATTACGCCTGCGAAACCTGGGCGGTATCGTTATTCTCGATTTCATCGATATGGCTGAGGAAGAACACAAGCGGCAGGTCATGCGCGCGCTCGAAAAAGCCCTGGAGAAGGATCATGCGCGCACACAGGTGTGCGAGGTGTCAACGCTAGGACTCGTTGAAATGACACGAAAAAGAACCCGTGAAAGCCTGGAACATGTATTGTGTACTGTCTGTCCAACATGCGAGGGGCGCGGTACGGTCAAATCAGCAGAAACCGTTTGCTATGAGATATTCCGCGAGATACTGCGCGAAGCAAGGCAGTTTGACGCAAAGGAACTGCTGGTGCTGGCATCACAGGATGTTGTTGACCTCCTGGTCGATGAAGAATCCGGCAGCCTCGCTGAACTCGAAGATTTTATCGCCATACCGATCAAGTTTCAGGTCGAGGCGATGTTTACACAAGAACAGTATGATGTCGTAATCATGTGACGCGACATCGCCTGTCATTACTTTTGAATACGTTCCGCTAATGGGCTGGATAAGAAAAATCCGTATCTGCCTGATTTCATCAGTCGCAGTCGCGCTGATCGTTCTGGCTGTCGTCTTTACTGTGCTGCGGACGTTCCTGCCTCATGCAACCGGGTATATCGAGGAAATTGAAAAGGGCATCAGCTCTCAGATCGGACTGCCTGTCAGTATCGGTTCGCTGGACGCTGATATGCACTGGTTTACGCCGAGACTCAAGGTGATCGACCTGGTCATCTTCAAGGAAGATGGCGAGGAGACGCTGTTTACCCTGTCTGAGGCCAATTTCTCACTGGCTTACCTCGATTCGATCAGGTTCATGATGCCGATGGTCGGAGAGATCAGCTTGCATGGGGCAGAGGTCTTTATCGAGCGGCATCCAAACGGCAAATGGGTGATTCAGGGCTTCGAAGTCTATGAAAGAGAATCGACCAGAGATTCTGAAGAACTGATCGAGCTCATCCTGAGTGCCGACATTGCGCTGATCGACAGTCAGATTCACTGGCGTGATTTTACCGGCCGCAGCCGCAATATGGATTTTGATGGCGCCAGTATCCTGCTGGAGAATTACCTGGGCACGCAGTTTGTTGAAATAGACGTCGGTTTGCCGCCTGATATGGGTGAGCGCTTCAGGATCATTGCCGAGATGGACGGTGATCTACGGGATCTTCTCGGTCTTGAAGCGAAATTACATGTCAGTGGCACAGGCCTGATATTTGCCAACTGGATCGACACAACACGGATCAAGGAATTCGTGCGTGGCAGCGGCAGGCTGGATACCGATTTCTGGGTTCATATCAACAAGGCGAAGATCATAAGTTTTGCCAGCAATATCAAGGCTACGGATCTGAAACTTGTCAATGTCAGTAACAGCAACAGGACGTGGTTTGCCAACAGACTGGAAACCAGCATATTCTGGCGCGACCTGAACGAAGGCTGGCGGCTTGATGTGCGTGATCTGAATTTGCAGATCGGCAACACTTTCTGGAATCCGAATACCGATATTGTTGTGGCCAATCATGAAAATGACTGGAGGGTGCTCGCCAGTTATCTCAAACCGGCCGATTTCATGCCTTTAATAAACGTCCTTCCGGAAGTTGTTGATGTGTCCGCGATCGATAAATACATCGGTTACCTGCCAGCGGGTGAGTTTTACAATTTTGAAGCCGTATTCAGTGACGATGTAGTCCCGGATCTTCAGTTAAGTACCGGGTTCAGCGACCTGGACATCGATATAGCCGAGAAAGGTATATCGGTTAAAGGGCTGGACGGTGAGTTACACGTTGACAGTAATGAGGTTGAATTCCTGATCGACTCGAAGGACGTGATCGCGAATACCGGGAACCTGCTGCGCTGGCCACTGGAACTTGATACAGTCAACGGCAAGGTCGCAGTGCATATCGTCGACGACACCTTCAAGATCAAATCGGATGCACTCTACGCCAGTAATCAGCATATAGAAACAGTGTCGCGTGCGAATGTCGATGTGTCATCCGATGGTAAGGTCTTTATCGACCTGCACAGCAATCTTGCCAACGGTGTTGGCGAGTATGCGTACAGGTATGTACCTGCGTCAATAATGGCGGACGGGCTCGTAAACTGGCTCGATAATGCCATTGTCGAAGGGTATGCGCCATCGGGCAGTTTCATATTTCACGGTTCGCCCAATGACTTTCCCTTTGATGATAATACGGGAATCATGCTGGTGGAGTTTGACGTCGAAGATGGGCGGCTGCATTTTCTCGATGGCTGGCCTGATGTTGTTAACTCGTCAGCACGAGTGCGATTTCAGAATGCGTCGCTGGTTGTAGAGAATGCCCGCAGCCGCGAGAAGACCGGCAGCGAGGCCGTGTTCAATGCAAGCATTCCTGATTTCAGGGAGGGTCTGCTGCTGGTTTCGGGAACCGTCAGGGCGCAGTCAGATGAGGTGCAGCAGTATGTCTGGAACAGTGGCCTGGACGCGGTGCTCGGGCGTGCACTGGAGCACTTCCAGACCAGTGGCGAGGCAGAGCTGGATATCAATCTTGATATACCGCTGAGTAAGCGTAGACAAGAGATCCAGGAGCTTGCGGTCAACGGAAACATTTCCTTCGCCGACAACGAATTGTTTTTTCCGATAACGGATTATCTGGTGACAGGCCTTAACGGAAGACTATCCTTTACCACGACAAGTTTAAATGGTGAAAATATCCGGGGTTATTTTTATGGTCAGCCGATCAGCATCAATGTAACAACGGTTGACGATGAATATCCTGTGACCCGGTTTCATGCCAGTGGTGACTGGGAAGTTGAGTCCTTGTTGAAAAAATTCAACTGGGATTTTCCTTCGATCGTCGATGGGAGTTCGCACTGGGATGTTGTCATGCATGTTCCTCACAAGGCGAGAGATTACAATGTTATGTTTGAGGCATCATCAGATCTGCAGGGGGTCAAGGTCGGGCTGTCGGATATTATCAGTAAGTCGGCCGCGCAAAGTTTTCCTGTCGAAACGAATTTAAAGATACTCGATGACGCACGCCAGTTAAAAGTGACATCCGGAGACCGCGTGGATCTGGTCGCGTCTTTTGATGATGACAATAACTGGCAATTTGATGTGAGCTCTCCGGTCGTCACCGGTAAGGGGAAAATCAACGCCGATTTTGATATCGATACGACGGGTGAGTTTGATCTGGACCACTTGAATTTGACGGCGTTTATGAGCGCTGATGGGGGCACGGCGCAATTATGGAGGCTTAAAGCTGCGGCTATCCCGTCTTTACGTTTGGATGCGAAAAAATTCGAATGGAGAGACTGGCGGCTGGACAATGTTGCTTTTGAAGCCGATCATCATCCGCGAGGCATGGTCATCAACAGTATTACCGTCAAAGACCCTCATGTGACGGTAACCGGCAAGGGGAGCTGGTTACGGCGTTCCTGGCGCCTCGACGAGGAGACAACCTTCAGCTTCAAGATTGCCAGCCCGAATATCGGCAATACCTTGCAGCGTCTGGGCTATTCCCGTTATGTAGACAAGAGCGAGATGGTGGCGACGCTCCATTGGCAATGGCCTGGTGCGCCGTACCGGTTTAACTGGCGTACGATGTCGGGTAATGCCAGTGTCAATTTCGGGGAAGGCATCGTTACCGAAATTGACCCCGGGGCGGGTGGTCGTTTTCTGGGCCTGTTCAATCTGGTGCACTTGCCCAAGCGACTCGGGCTGGACTTTGAGGATGTCTACAAGAAAGGCTTCGTGTTCGATTCGATCGCCGGAAATTATGTTTTTGCTGACGGGGAAGCCGTCACCCAGGACACGGAAATCAGCGCGTCAGCTGCAGATCTGACCATGATGGGCAGGATAGGGGTGGAGAATGAAGACTATGATATGGTTGCTATCGTGAGGCCGCATTCTTCAGTCGCCTCCTTTGCCGGTGGCACTCTGATTGGTGGGCCGACAATCGGTGTCGGTCTGATGGTGCTGCAGGAGATTTTCGGATTAGATATTCTGGGCAAGAATTTTCACAGGATCCAGGGTCCGTGGAGTGATCCGGTGATAACAAATATTTCCCAGACCCAGGATGACGAGCCAGAGGACCTGTTTGATGAGTTTTAACTGTAATCGAAAATCTGTTTCGATGCTTGTAACACAATTTGTTATGATTGCAATGTTAGCTACTGATATTGCGCAAGCTGCTCCCGTCGAGACAGAGTTGCACGCCGAACAGTGGGAGCTTTCCAGGAATGGCGAGCGTTTGTTGCGTATTGGTGGAATCGCCGAGGTTGTCAACGAGTGGTCCAAAGACCAGAGGCAGCTAATCGAACTGCAGTACCCGGGAGGCGAGGAAGGCGAACTCTGGGTGTATCAGCTGATGGACTGGCTGGTGGCGCTGGGCATACCGTCAGCGAATCTCGCGGCTGTGCCTGGCAGTGGTCAGGGTGATGTTATACGTTTGCGAGTGATTAGATCAGGAGAAAATTTGAGGTGAGTGTCGTTGCTGCAATACAAATGGCGTCAGGCCCGAATGTAACGGCCAATCTGGAAGAAGCGGAAAAGCTTATAAAAACCGCTGTTCAGCAGGATGCCGAACTTGTTGTGTTGCCGGAGAATTTTGCGATTATGGGTCTGACCGAAGTCGACAAGGTTGCAATTGCAGAAACAGCAGGCGACGGACCCATTCAGCAGTTTCTGTCACAACAGGCAGAAAAGCATGGAGTCTGGATTGTGGGCGGCACCGTGCCGATCGAGTCCAATGTCACGGGCAAGGTGTTCGGTACTTCGCTGCTTTACAACAGTAGCGGTGAAATGGTGGCGCGTTACGACAAGATACACCTTTTCGATGTCGTCCTCGAAGACAGCAGTGAGAGCTACAATGAATCCGAAACGATCGAGCCGGGCGATGAAGTTGTTGTGGTCGATACGCCTTTCGGCAAGCTGGGCATGGCTGTTTGCTACGATCTTCGATTTCCTGAACTGTTCAGGGCGATGGCTGATCTGGGCATGGAGATCTGTGTGCTGCCCTCTGCGTTTACCAACCTGACAGGACGTGCGCATTGGGAGTCGCTGCTACGTGCACGTGCGATCGAGAACCTGTGTTACATGGTCGCGCCTGACCAGGGTGGCTATCACAAGAATGGTCGTGAGACGTACGGTGACAGTATGATCATCGACCCATGGGGCGTAGTGCTGAATCGCCTGCCGCACGGTACCGGTGTGGTCGTTTCCAACATCGACCTGGAAAAACTGCGTAGAACCCGACAGAATTTCCCCGCGTTGCAGCACAAGCGCTTGAGTGCGGGCTCGGTTATTCAGGCTTGAGAGCGTACAAGACCTGAAATGGCTTGCGCAGATCGTTCTCATATCCGCACGCAGATAATGCGCTTCATATCGTAGTTTCATCAAAATTGCTCTCGCAGAGGCGCAGTGCCCCCCCTGCGAGCACTGCGCCTCTGCGAGAGGCCTGATCTGGAAACTTGTTGCCGGGGGGCGAAATTGGTTTATCCGGTGCTCGCTTCCAGCAGCTCACGCAGATATTTGAACAGTTTTCTTGAAGCTGCCGGAGGTTTGTCAGCGGATGCTTCTCTGGCGGCCTGTCGCACCAGGTTGTGGACATGGTGCCGGTCAAGATGCGGAAATTGTCTGATAATCTCACCCAGCACCTGCTTGTCGTTTTCAATCAACCGGTCGCGCCACTTCTCCAGTTTTTTGAACTGTGCGGTATTGGTGTCGTGTCTGTGCAGGACCTGGTTGAGTTGTTGCTCGATTTTTGCGCTGTCACAGGTGCGCATAATCTTGCCCAGGTACTGACGCTGACGTTTGAGCGCACTGTTGGAGCGCAGGCGATGTGCTTCTTTAAGAGCATCTTCGAGTTCAACCGGCATCTCGATCAGAGCCAGTTGCTCGGGGCTCAGTTTCAGCAGCTTGTCACTGATTTTCTGCCGGGCGTCGCAATCGCGTTTTTTCTGCGATTTGCTGATCCATTCTTCCTCGGTCCCGTCATCACTCATAGTCTTCAGGGCTGTCCGTCAGGTTCAGGGTCCGGGTCCTGCCGTCCTCTTCGAAGCTGACGCTTTCGAGAAAAACCGTCGACTTGTGTTCGCCGTTTTTCCATTGTTCGATCTTCACCGGAATGTTGTGAAGCTCGGGTAACAACCAGACATACATCGCCCGGTCTCTTTTGGTTTCCCTGCCGACGATTTTTACCGCGGCGAACGCTGTGCCGTTGTATCTGAAAGTTTCATTACCATGGTTTTCGAACAGGTAGTGCTTGAACTCGCCTTTCATAAACAGGCCGTGCTCGTGCGGTGGCAGTTTCTTGTTTGCATCCAGCATGATCGGGACCTGGATCGAGAGTGGATCCCAGACCGGATTCTGAAGGTCAATGTCGACCGCCTTGCCTTCGTAGATACCGGTTGCCTTGCCGGCCAGTTCCTGTTTGTTATTGGCCTTCCAGTCAATATTGAAGCGGATATTGCGGTCCTTTTCATCACCGGTATGGGTGTAACTGTAGTTAACAAGCAATACCCGGCCATTATCGACGATCATGTCACTGCGCACATCGATTTTGTCGTTCCTGAGCATTGCGATCAGGCCGGCTGGCCGTGTTGACTGTGTCATGGTCAGCCCGTCTTCGGTATGTTCCAGGGTGTAGGTGGCCCTTGCCAGAACCGTGCCAAACATTTCCAGCGCATAGTTCGCAGAAAATTCATGGGGCAGTTCTTTTGCAGATGACACCGCCGGCATAAAAACGAATGCCAGTATAGATATAAACGCGGTTAATGCTGCTCTGAAATAACTAATTGATCTGCTTTCCACAATGCAGGCCTGTTTAACACCTTGCCGTCCAGCAGGACGTCGTTACCGTTTATTTTCAGTCTACCATCAACGAACCAGGCGATTGCCATCGGGTAGATGTTATGTTCCTGCTGCAATACGCGGTCTGCCAGGGAGGCTTCTGTGTCATCTTGAAGTACAGGAACTTCTGCCTGTATGACCACGGGGCCGCTGTCAAGTTCATTGCTGACGAAGTGCACACTGGCGCCGTGGACCTGAAGTGCGGCTTCAAGTGCCCTGCGGTGCGTGTGCAGGCCTTTCAATGCCGGCAGTAATGATGGATGGATGTTCAGGATCGCATCCTGATAATGATTGATAAACTGATCGCTGAGGATGCGCATAAAACCCGCAAGCACGATCAGGTCCGGTTGAAATCTGTCGACTTCCGCGATCAGTACCTGGTCGTATGACTCACGGTCGGGATGGTCACCCTGTTCGACAACGATCGTGTTGATGTGCGCACGCTGAGCACGCTGCAGGCCTTTTGCATCGGCACGGTTGCTGATGACGGCTGTAATGCTTGCATTGATGTCGCCGCGTTCGACTGCATCAATAATGGCCTGCAGGTTCGTGCCGCTGCCGGATATCAGGATAACGATCGATTTTTTTGTCACTTATGCAGAATATAATTCTTTTTATTCAAACCTGACGGATGCGCGGCCGTCAGAGGTCTCGACATGGCCAAGCTGCCATGCGTCGGTGCCATTATTTGCCAGCGTCTCCAGTATTGATCCGGCTTCGTTTTCAGCCACGACCGCGACCATTCCAATCCCGCAGTTGAAAGTGCGGTACATTTCCATCGGCTCCACGTTACCCTCGTGTTGCAGCCACTGGAATACCGCCGGCATGCGCCAGCTGCCGGAATCGATCACAGCACAGGTGTTGTCGGGCAGTACACGGGGCAGATTTTCCAGCAGACCGCCACCGGTAATATGCGCGAGTGCATGCAGGTTGCTGTTGCTGATGATGCTGTTCAATGCAGATACATAAATCTTCGTCGGGGCAAGCAAGGCTTCGGCGAGCGGTACACCATCACAGTCCCTGCCCAGATCACCGCCGCTGATCTCAATGATTTTACGTATCAGCGAATAGCCATTGGAGTGCGGGCCGCTGGAGCCGAGCGCGATCAGCACATCGCCCGGTCTGACCTTGCTGCCGTCGATGACGCTGTCTTTTTCCACAATGCCAACGCAGAAACCGGCCAGGTCATAATCTCCGGCCTCGTACATGCCCGGCATTTCAGCGGTTTCGCCGCCGATCAGCGCCGCGCCTGACTGTCTGCAACCTTCTGCAATGCCCTCGACGACATCAGCTGCAACATCGATATCGAGTGCGCCGGTGGCATAGTAGTCGAGAAAAAACAGGGGTTCAGCACCCAGTACCAGTATGTCGTTGACACACATTGCGACCAGGTCGATGCCGATGGTGTCATGCTTGCCAAGTTCAATTGCCAGCTTCAACTTGGTGCCGACACCGTCGGTGCCGGACACCAGCAGCGGATGCCGGTAGCGGTCAAGCGGCAGTTCGAACAGACCGCCGAACCCGCCCAGGCTGCCGACGACGCCAGGACGCTTCGTGCTGGCGACGCTGCGCTTTATTTTTTCCACGAGTGCGTTGCCGGCATCGATATCAACACCGGCATCACGGTAACTGAGCGGTTTTTGTTGTTTCTGTTCGGGCATAACTTTTTCAGAGGGTGTTCAGGTGTGGTATTGTACACGCTCCTGAAGGTCCAACAGAGCATTTTCCGGATTATTGTCGTTCAGAATGAAAACCGTTAACCGCGCCTCCAGTGCGATACACTTCCTTGTTGCAGCGTGCCTGCTGGTATTGATGTTGGTGAGCGTGCCTGAAGCGCACGCTGTCGTCGTCAAGAACCTGTTTAATGTTGAATACCCCGTGCCGGAACAGAGCAAGCACATCCGTGCAGCCGTATTCAAAAAGGGGCTCGAGGAAGTCCTGATCAGGGTCTCTGGCAGCCGGTCGATTTTGCAGGAGATCATTCCCGGCAATGCGGCCGCCTATGTGCAGCAATTCAGTTATGTCGAGAATGAGCCCGATGATGAGTCCGCCAGCGGTTCAGGCGCGACAGCGGCAGACTCGGTATATCTTTCGTATATATTGAAGGTTCAGTACAACGCAGACAAGATAATCAACCTGTTGCGCGAAAATGGTCAGCCGGTATGGGGTGAGCATCGCAGTGAAACCATGATGTGGCTGGCGGTGCGTGATGGTAACAACCGGTATGTACTCAAGGACAGCGATTCCTCGCTGCTCAAGGATTCAGTGGAGTCGTCCGTGAACAGGCGCGGTGTACCCGTGATCTGGCCGGTTTACGATCGCAAGGACAGGCAGAAGCTGGGTTTTACCGACGTCTGGGCGGCTTTCGGTGATCCGGTCAAAGCGGCATCGAAACGTTACACCAGAGGGCCGTCGATTGTCGGGCGTTTATCCTGGGTCGGTAGCGAATGGAAGGGTGACTGGTCATTGTTCATCGAAAATTCAGCTTATGGCTGGTCGACGAGTGGCAGCGATTACAACTCGGTCATCGCCGAGGGCATTGATCTGTCGGCTGACAAGATCGGTAAACATTATGCCGTGCTTGAGCGTAAGGGTATCAACGAGCCCGGTCTTCTGGTCGAGATCAATAACGTCAATTCGGTGCAGAGTTATCGCAAGATCCAGGCGTTCCTCGATGGCCTGACCGCAGTACGACAAACGCGAATCGCGCGTGTCGATGAAGGAAAAGTATTGTTCAGAGTTGATCTGCGTGGCGATGTCGACGATTTTGTTCGACTGGTTTCCACAGACCGCACACTGGAATCAGTGGATGAACCGATCCAGCCGCAAGGTATCCCGGATCAGCAAACAGTATTACGCTACAGCTACCGCAATTAGATAAGCCAGAATGATGCAGCAACCGTTCCAGCAGCTGCCGCTCACGTTTGAGCCTCGAGAACGTTTTACCTTTGATGCGTTCATACCCGGCAACAATCAGCTGGCCATCGATCTCGTCAGACAAATGGCGCGTGGTGAAGGGGAATACCAGATACTGGTCTGGGCTGACAGGGGAAACGGCAAGAGCCATTTACTGCAGGCCGCCTGCAACCAGGCGTCGCAGTTCCACAGGACCGTGTGTTACCTGCCGGCCCTGGAAATAGTCTCCGGTTCTACCCGCATATTCGAAGGTCTGGAGCAGCTCGACATGGTCTGTATCGATGATATCGACGCGATGATGCAGTCGACGCAATGGGAAGAAGCATTGTTCGATCTGATAAATCGCATCAGGGAGGCCGGAAAACGGTTGCTAATGGCGGCCGGCGGCTCACCGGAATCCTGCAGCATCAAGCTGGCTGATCTTCGTTCGCGACTTGGCTGGGGGCCGGTCTTTCATCTGCATGAACTCGGCGATGAGGACAAGATCAAGGCATTGCAGAAACGTGCCCGGCAGTCTGGCCTGGAGATGACCGATCATGTCGCTAACTACCTGTTGACGCACTATCCCAGAGATATGTTTGATCTGCTCGAACGCCTCGACCGCCTCGACAAGGCTTCCATGGCAATGCAGCGCAGGTTGACCATTCCGTTCATCAAATCCGTACTTGAGCCAGTCGCTGGTCCGGCAGAATGATTCAACGCATCGGACGCAAAGCTATATCAGTCTATAGCTGAATCGAAGCTTCCGTAGCAGCGGCTTTAGCCGCGAACGATCTGTGAGACCACCGGTAATTCGCGGCTAAAGCTGCTCCTGCGATCGTTCCTGTACCAGGTACAAGGTATCGAGAAAACAACAATACAACCAAACGCTCTGCGTTAAAAAAAAGCTGTTTTATGAATCCGCCCCGGATTGGCCGGCAGACTGCCTGCTGGCGTAACGGGTATAGAACAGCGTGCCGGCAAAAAACAGCATACTGCAGGCGATGATGTACATGCCGTAGCCCATGTCCTCATCCGCGCCTGCGTACCATACGCCGACCACAAAGTAGAAGATGGCCAGGTACATCGACCAGGCGTGTGTGTATATTTTTCCCGCGAGCAGGCCGCGCAACGGAAACATCAAAGGTCCCAGTTGTACGATCAGCATGATCGAAATGGCATGATCCGGCGTTTGTTTGATCCACATGTGCCAGACGTAGATACCAATCACCAGGCCAAAATAACCGGTGAGTGCGATCCAGTGCGAAATTGTGACGCTGTTAAGTTGCACGATCCGGGGATTAGGTTAATCGCTGGAAAGTTTCCGTGCGACTTCAGCGACACGCTGGCCTAGCGTGATGCACAGGCTGCGTTCTTCGTCGCTCAAAGGCAGGGTTTCGAGGTCGTCCGTCAGGCGGCTGGCGCCGTAGGGTGTGCCACCGGTTCGGGTGCGAAAGAGCTCGACCTGGGTATAGGGAAGGCCAACAATCAGCATGCCATGATGCAGCAAAGGCAGCATCATCGTCAGCAAGGTGGTCTCCTGTCCGCCGTGCAGGCTCGTGCTTGCGGTAAATACACCGGCGGGTTTTCCTGCCAGTGCGCCGGACATCCACAACGGGCTGGTGTTATCGATGAAGTGTTTCAGGGCTGCCGGCATATTGCCAAAGTGGGTCGGCGCACCCAGTACCAGGCCGTCACATTGTTCGAGGTCATCATTGCTTGCATACAGCGCACCGCTGTTCGGAATCGTATCCTCGACCTGTTCGGTGAGCGGTGATACCGGCGGAACGGTACGAAGTCGCGCCTGCATGCCGTCAACCTGTTCGATACCGCGGGCGATAACGTTCGCCATTTCGGCTGTTGTGCCACCTGGGCTGAAGTAAAGTACCAGAATTTCGGCCATTATAGTATTTCCAGCACTTTTTCGGGTGGTCGGCCGATCACGGCCTTGCCGTTATGTATCACAATCGGGCGTTCGATCAGTATCGGATTGTCTATCATTGCCCTGATCAGGTCTTCACGACTCAGATTCGGATCGTCCAGATTGTTGTCCTTGTACGCCTTTTCCCTGGTACGCATCAGTTGACGTGGCTCAAGACCGAGAAGTTCAAGCGTCGCATCGAGTTGCTGATAGTCGGGCGGTTGTTTGAGGTATTCGACAACCTCGGGTGAAATACCCTTGGATTCAATTACTTGCATCGTTTCTCGAGACTTGCTGCAGCGCGGGTTATGAAAGATTGTCACGGCCGATGTCATGTCTTGTCCTCTCGAAATCTGGCAAGCATACTGGATGTATCCATTGTGTAAAAGGGTTATCTAATATACCGGATTGTTCTTGACAGTATTGGCACACATTGATAGCGTTTGCAGCTATAATCAGCCGAACAAAAATAACTAATTCTAATCAACTGAAATTCCCGAATCTGGAGAGAGTTTTATGACTATGCGAACTACTGCGCGTTTTTCTGCTGCCGTTGCCCTGAGCCTGGGACTGCTGGCAGGTTGTGCCACCACAGGAGAGGATGACGCATGTACAAACGCCGAACAGGCAATAGCCAATGCCAAGGCAACCAATGCTGAAGCGGCTGCACTGGGCAACGAATGGCGTGATACCGGCAAGATCATCAAGAACGCCGAGAAAGCACTGGCAGAGGATGATTGCGACAAGGCTTTAGCGCTTGCAAACCAGGCACTGGCACAGGCCGAGAATGCGAAGGCGCAGGCTGCAGCTGAAAGCCAGAAATTCCTCGATCGCACCGCCAGTGATATTGATGACTCGGCGGCAGCAGGTGCTGGCGGTATGGACAACTACACCGTTGTTGGCGGTGACAACCTGTGGAACATCTCTGGCAAGAGTTCGATCTACGGCGATCCGTACCAGTGGCCGCTGATCTTCAAGGCGAACCGCAGCCAGATCAAGGATCCTGACCTGATCTATCCGGGACAGAATTTTGCGATCGACCGTAATGCGTCATCTTCTGAAATCGACGCGGCGATCAACCACGCCAGAACACGTGGCGCCTGGTCGGTCGGTGATGTTGAGCAGTCTGACCTGGATTTCCTGGCCAGGTAATTCAACAGAAATGCTGAAAAAAGGCCCGTTTTCGGGCCTTTTTTTTGTCCGCCTGTTATAGGTTGTTCAGCCTGAACCCGAGGCCTGGAAGCATTGTCTATCCTGTAATAAGGTGTTCTGGATCATGCGCAGGTTAATCCGTAACTGTTATCTGACCGCTGTCACGCTCGTGGGTACAGCCCTGTGTCAGCACGCGTTCGCTGAACTCCGTGATCCCCAGTCGTATTTTTTCAACGAAAGCTTCGGCGACTTTGCTGAAGAGCTGGACAACGCAAGGGACGAGGGTAAAAACGGTGTGCTAATAATGTTTCAGCAGGCCGACTGTCCCTACTGTGAGCGCATGCGCAAGACCGTTCTGAACCACTCCAGCGTGCAGGAATTCTTTCGCAGGCATTTTCTGATCTTTCATGTCGACATCGAAGGCGATCTCGAAATCACCGATTTCAACGGCATGGAGACCGTCGAAAAAGATTTTGCATTCTGGCAGAACCGCGTACGTGCCACGCCCGTATTCGCGTTCTTCGATCTGGAGGGTACGCGCGTTGCGCGTTATACCGGCGCAACCACAGATATCGAAGAATTTATGTTGCTGGGAAGATACGTGGTGGATGAAATATACCAATCGATGAGCTTTAATCGTTATAAACGAGAACAACAAACCAAACAGCCCTAGATTGCTTCAGTACAATCAGCATTACTATCGAAAAGTGGTCTTCAGGCCTGTCTGCCTGTTGCTGCTTGTGTGCCTGTTTTCACCGCAGGCAAAAACCGGGTCGGAACAGCAGCCGCTGCCGGTGCCACTGACGCTCGAATTTGCCATTTCAGAAGGCACCGGCAGTAGCCATCCGGCATTGATGGCGGCACAGGCCGAAGAACGCGTTGCCGAGGCGGAACTCGAGGATGCTGAGAGCAATTATGCGCTGGAGTCGTCGGTGCGCCTGACCGCAGGCTGGGTACAACCGAATGAACTTGCGCTGGATCAGACACATGATGACCACAGCGCCCAGCTCAACGTACGCAAGGTACTCTATGATTTTGGCGTTACCGGTAAAAGAGTGGGTGCTGCCGAAAGTCTGATCTTTGCGAGTAAACTCGAATACGAATATACGCGTCAGCAGCAGGTGGTCGATATTGCCAGGCACTATTTTGATGTGCTGCTCGCCGACCTGAAGTATGCCTGGGATAACGAAACGATGGCGATGCATTATGTGCGCTATGATCGCATCCGCGAACGGCACGGGCTGCAACAGGTGTCCGATGTCGAGTTGCTGCAAAGCGAAAACAGCTACCAGACAGCGCTGACGCAACGTCGGGCCAGTGAAAACAGGCAGCGCACCAGCAGGGCGTTACTCGCAGTTGCGATCAATCGTCCGGGTGAATTGTCGATCGATCTTGTTCGGCCCGAGCTGAATGTAACAGGCTTGAAGCTGGAAGAACTGGATGCCCTGGTATCGGCCGCGGTACGTAACAACCTTGAAATGCAGTCGAGCAGGCACAGGGAGAATGCGGCACGTCTGGATCTGAACGCCGCACAAAAACGAGTACGTCCAACTCTGGATGCAACACTGCAATTATCCGAATACAGTCGTTTGACGCCGAATCGTGACGACGCACGCGCTCGGCTCAACCTGGTGATTCCGTTGAATGAAAATGGTCTTCAGCGTTCCGAGATTGCAGAGAAAAGAGCCGAATGGCTGCAGGCCAGTGCCGATCTTATGCAACTGGAGACCGAGCTGCGCCGGCGGGTGGCCGAGACCTGGCAGTCGATTCTGCAGTTACAGGTCAGGCAGCAGGAACTCGATGTCGCTGCAGCGCGAACCGAGCTGGAGCTTGACAAGGCACGTGGAGAGTACGAACTGGAAATCCGCACCCATCTGGGTGATGCCATGGTGAATACATCCAGGGTTCGATATGAAAAAGCCAGAACGCACTATGAGCTGGCGCTGGCGTGGATGCAATTGTATTTAATGACGGGTAAGAATCCTGAACAACTGTTAACTCGGGATGGTGCGTAACAATGAGGTTATCGTTCAAAACATTACTGCAGCTGACGGCCTTGCTGGTACTGGCAACGGTAGCATGCCGGTCTGTTGCCGGCGACCACGATGCAGTGCTCGACTGGTCCGGTTTGCATATCGTCAGTTTTCCGCTGGACGGCGGCGTCACCAGTGTCCATGTCAGGGCGGGGGACCGGGTTGCCCGCGGTGACAAACTGGTTGAGCTGAACACGGAGCCGATTGAGATCAGGATCGATCAGTACGAGGCGGAGCTGGCTGCGCGGAAACCGGTACTGGCCGATGCCAAACGTGATTTCGAACATGCGAAATCCCTCTACGAACAAACGGTACTGTCGGATGTTGAATTACAGCAAGCGCAGCATACCTATGAACAGGCCACGGCCGAGCTGGCCGCTTCGCGTGCCCGATTGAAGTATGTTTACTGGCAAAAGCGGCAGGCAAGCCTGGTGGCGCCGTTTGATGCCCGGGTCGTAGCGCGCGAGGTTGAACCGGGACAGATGCTGGTGGCAGAGCAGCGCTCGAGGCCGTTGCTGCTGCTGGCGAAAGTTGGCTACATGGCCGCGAGGGCCACATTGCCGTTGGCTGTTGTCCAGACGCTGGAGACCGGACAGCCGGCAACCGTCGTGATTGATGACCGCTCCTACCCGGCGAGGCTGTCATCACTCGGCATGAAACCGGAGTCGGGCGCTGATGCAGGCTACCAGGTGGAAGCAGAGTTTGAAGTGGATCCGAAAGCCGATTACATGGCCGGGCAGGCCGCGACCCTTCGATTGCGATGATTTGCAGGCGTTTTCTGGTTTCCGGTCGGGTCCAGGGCGTGTTCTACCGCGACAGTACCCGTCGACAGGCAAGCACACTGGGCATTTCCGGCTGGGTGCGCAACCTTGTCGATGGCCGGGTCGAGGTTCTTGCCTGTGGCGACGAAAGGCAGCTCGATGTCTTCTCAAAATGGCTGGAAATCGGCCCGGAATACGCAAAAGTGACTAATATAGAGGTAATAACAGAAAATCCGTCGCCTGTTCCGCACAGCTTTGATGTGCTCCCGACGGCATGACGACATCGGTTACCTGTGAGACCCTCCTTATGAATGCAGTTATGGACAAACGCCGGCAGGGCAAGCTGGATCTACATGAAATCCTGACCTGGATGGAGCAGGATGGTCTCGTTGACGCTGACAGTGCACACATGCTCCGCACCATCGCGATCGGGGCTGAGTACGATAAACAGCATCCATTAGAGATTATCGCGGAGCGCAACTGGAAACATCCGGAGCATACGACCCTGCTTTCCCTGGAAGTGCTGACAGAGTGGTTTGCACAACGTGTCGGGCTTCCGTACGAACGTATTGATCCATTGAAAATCGACGTCAAGACCGTGACAGAAGTCATGTCTTACGCCTACGCGGCACGTTTCAATGTGTTGCCGGTCCGGGTCGATGCGACCAGCATAACCGTTGCGACCTCGCAGCCCTATGACCGCGAGTGGATGGATGAGCTCAGCCGCATCCATCGCAAGGACTTCGAAATTGTCATATCGAATCCGGATGACATCAGCCGTTATCTGCTCGAGTTTTACACAGTATCCAGGTCGGTCGTTGGGGCGCAGACCTCGGGTCATCCGGCGGCCGGTAATATCCAGAACCTGGAACAGCTCATGGAGCTGGGGCGTACCGGCAAGCTCGATGCCAATGACCAGCACGTGGTCAATATCGTTGACTGGTTGCTGCAATATGCGTTTGATCAGCGTGCCAGCGACATTCATCTGGAACCACGCCGTGATATGAGCAATGTCCGTTTTCGTATCGACGGAGTGATGCACGATGTCTACCAGATTCCAACCAACGTGATGGCAGCGGTTTCCAGCCGTATCAAGATTATCGGGCGTATGGACGTGGCTGAGAAACGCAGGCCGCAGGATGGGCGTCTTAAGACCCGGACACCCGAAGGCCAGGAAGTTGAATTGCGCCTGTCCACGATGCCAACAGCATTTGGTGAAAAGCTGGTGATGCGTATTTTCGATCCCGAGGTGCTGGTGAGGAATTATCGCGAGCTGGGATTCAGCGAGCGCGATGACGAAGTCTGGCAATCCATGATCAGTCAGCCGAACGGCATCATCCTGGTTACCGGGCCCACCGGCTCCGGTAAAACCACAACACTGTATTCAACCCTGAAACAGCTGGCGAAACCCGAAGTCAACGTTTGCACCGTTGAAGATCCGATCGAGCTGGTTGAACCCAGCTTTAACCAGATGCAGGTGCAGCGTAATATTGATCTCGATTTTTCGACCGGTGTCAGAACCCTGATGCGGCAGGACCCGGACATTATCATGATCGGTGAGATTCGTGACATGGAAACGGCAGAGATGGCCATCCAGGCCGCGCTCACCGGTCACCTTGTTCTGTCCACGCTGCACACCAACGACGCGCCATCGGCGATTACCCGAATGCTGGACATCGGTGTACCACCGTACCTTCTGCAGACGTCCATTCTGGGTGTTATGGCCCAGCGCCTGGTGCGGACGCTGTGCCCGCACTGCAAGCAACCGAGAGACATCAGTGACGAGGAGTGGAATGCGCTGGTGAAACCCTGGCGTTCGAAAAAGCCCGATCAGGTGATGACACCCGTTGGTTGCCTGGAATGCCGCAATACCGGGTATCTCGGACGCATGGGTATTTATGAAATGTTTACTTTTAGCGGCAAGGTCAGAAAGGTGGTCAATGCGTCATGTGATATTTCCGAGCTGCGCCAGCAAACCTTGAAGGACGGCCTGAAACCGTTACGTATCAGCGGTGCCAGCAAGGTTGCCAAAGGTATAACGACCATCGAGGAAGTGATGCGGGTAGCACCGCCTCCGCTGGCACAATAGTTCTCATTCTCAAGGCATGCCTGATTGAGTATAATACGTGGCCAGGTTCAAGGGCTTGCATACAATAACAAGACTGCTGAAGCGGCGGATGCAACGCAGCAGAATAGCAGCTTTCCGTTCCGGCAGATTCTAGGGTGACTGATTTTGTAACAGGAGTTGGTACAGGTATATGACGGCTAATTTGATCAAGGTTTACTCAACGCGTTTATGCGGTTATTGCCGTGCTGCCGAGCGCTTATTGAACAGTAAGGGCGTCAGCTACGAAGTCATCAAGGTCGACGAAGATCCGGCCTTGTACGAGCACATGAAAGAAATCTCCGGAAGGCATACGGTGCCGCAGATTTTTATCGGTGAACATCATGTTGGCGGTTTTGATGATCTTTCAGCAATCAACCAGAGCGGTGAACTGGACGAGTTACTCGCAAGCATCTGATCCGCTCTGAATTGTTAAACTTGAATAATCAACGCTGACCCTTTCAGGGTCAGCGTTTTCATAAGTGGAGACCAAGTGGACTATCTGCCGATTTTTTACCAGATCAGACAACGCAACTGTCTGGTTGCTGGCGGAGGTGCTGTTGCAGCCCGCAAGGTCAGCCTGCTTCGCAAGGCCGGCGCAACGGTGGTCGTCGTCTCACCCCGGCTGTGTGACGAGCTCGAGCAGTTAAAGTCTGCGGGCAAGATTCAGCATCGGGACCGTGAATATACCAGTGGCGATCTGGATGATTGCGTCCTGGTCATCGCGGCAACCGATCAGCGTGATGTCAATGAACAGATTTCGGCTGAGGCAAAATTGCGTAATCTTCCGGTCAATGTTGTCGATAATCCGCCCCTGTGCAGCTTTATCATGCCTTCGATCGTCGATCGTTCACCGGTGCAGATCGCGGTTTCGACCGGGGGTGCGTCCCCGGTACTGGCAAGGCTGATACGTACCCGTCTGGAAGGCCTGATTCCTGCTGCCTACGGTAAACTGGGCGCACTGGTTGACGGTTTCCGCGACCAGGTCAAAGCGGCCTTTCCGAATGTTGAACAACGTCGTCATTTCTGGGAAACGGTGCTGGAGGGTACCATCGCCGAGCAGGTTTTTACCGGCCACGATGCCGATGCCCGCAAGATGCTGGAATCAGCGATTGATCAGCGTTCGGCTTCACCGCAACTGGTTGGTGAGGTCTTCCTCGTAGGAGCCGGTCCCGGTGATCCCGATCTGTTGACCTTTCGTGCCTTGCGATTGATGCAGAAGGCAGACGTGGTTGTATACGACCGGCTGGTTTCGCCGGCGATTATGGACCTCGTCCGGCGTGATGCCGAGATCGTCTATGTCGGCAAGGAACGAGACCGGCATACGATGAAGCAGGAGAATATCAATCAACTGCTGGTTCGGCTGGCGAAAGAAGGCAGGCGTGTGTTGCGGTTGAAAGGCGGTGACCCGTTTATATTCGGTCGGGGTGGGGAAGAGATAGAAACGCTTGCCCAGGAAAAGGTACCGTTTCAGATCGTGCCCGGCATCACCGCAGCCAGCGGCTGTTCGAGCTATGCAGGCATCCCGTTGACGCATCGCGATTACGCACAGTCCTGCGTGTTTGTCACCGGTCATCTCAAGGACGGTTCAGTGGATCTTAACTGGAAAGCGCTGGCCCAGCCTGACCAGACGGTGGTGTTCTACATGGGGCTGCACGGTGCACCAACTCTGTGCAAGGAACTGGTCGCCCATGGTTTGCCGGCCGCGACACCGGTGGCGCTGGTCGAGCAGGGTACGACACCGCAGCAAAGGGTCATTACCGCGACACTGGATACCTTGCTGGATGTGATTGCAGATGAAGATATCAAACCGCCAACGCTGATTATTGTAGGCGAAGTTGTTACACTTCATGACAAGCTCAAATGGGTCGAGGAACATCACGTCGATGATGTTGAAGGTGTATTTGCCTATAAAAACTGATACTGTCGATTCGATAACAGGAGTCGGCAACTGAAATGTGCAAAAACAGTCTTGTCTGCAAATTAAATAAAGCAAAATACTGAAATACGCATTATGAAAAACTCAAATTCACACAAACATTCCCTCAGGCTGTTTCTGCTCGTTCCGGTTTTCCTGTTACCGGCTACCCAGGTGTGGGCAGAAACGCGTTATGTCAGTGATCAGCTCAGTATTCCGATGCGCACAGGCGCGTCGAACAAGCATCGTATCGTCAGCTTTCCCAAGAGCGGAGCCCCGCTGGAAATCAAGGAAACCAGTGACGACGGTAACTATGTGCGGGTAAGCACGCGTGATGGCAAGGAAGGCTGGGTGGAGACACAGTATCTAATGAATCAGGCCAGCGCTCGTGCTCGCATCGTGACGGTCAGCAAGCAGCTGGAGAAATCCAGGGCACAGGTGAAGGATTACAGGCAGAAAATCGCGGAACTGGAGTCTGAAAACAGGGAATTGAATTCACAGCTGAAGACGTCACAAAGGGAAATCAAATCGCAGGAAAGCAGTATGGAAAAGCTTAAGCGCATCTCCGCCAACCCGGTTGCACTGGCCAACAAGAACAAGGCGCTGGAGTCGCAGGTCAGCCAGTTAACCGCGTCGAATACCATGCTCACGCAGGAAAATGAGCAACTGGCCGATCAGAGCACGCAGGACTGGTTTATCCTCGGGGCGGCCGTGTCAATGGGTAGTTTGCTGTTCGGTCTGCTGATCACCCGCATCAACTGGAGACGCAAAAAAAGCTGGGGTGATTTCTAGTTCGAAGGATCCTGGATCAGGGATCCGGATGTTATGCGCAAGCCGGTTCTCACCGGCTTTGCGCGTTTGATATGCATAATAAAATTCTATAAATATATAGAAATTCTCTTTATATCCCCGCACCTGGCATATGGAGAAAATACCCTGAAACGGGTATAGTATGCCTCCCTGCGCACGGGCTAAACTTCTGGCGCACGAAACAGAATTCACAAACTTATCTATCTAGTTGATTAGACAGGTTTTTCCAAAACTGACACGTCCCTTTGGAGGAAAAAGATGTCGGATATAGTTGCAACCAATCAGACGATTCTGGTTGTTGGCGGTGGCATCAGCGGCATGACTGCCGCTCTCGAGGCTGCTGAAGTCGGCAAGCAGGTTATCCTGATTGAAAAAAGGCCATTCATTGGCGGCCGGGTTTCCCAGCTCTATAAATATTTCCCCAAACTTTGTTTTCCGACATGTGGACTGGAAATCAACCAGCGTCGCATGAATGCAAACAGAAACATCACCGTGTTGACCATGTCGGAAGTGACCAACCTGCAGGGTGAAGCCGGCAACTATACCGCGACAGTCAAGATCAGTCCCCGCTATGTCAATGCGAACTGTACAGCCTGTGGTGCCTGCGCCGATGCTGTTGAAGCTGAGTTCGATAATGAGTTCAACTACAACATGGATAAACATAAAGGCGCTTACCTGCCGTACAACATGGCACAGCCGCAGCGCTACGTTATCGATCCTCGCATGATTGGTACAGACGATGCTCAAAAGGCCAGGGATGCCTGCAAGTTTGATGCTGTCGACCTGGATATGCAGGAAGAAACGGTCGAGTTAAAAGCGGGTGCCGTTGTCTGGGCTACCGGCTGGCGCCCTTACGATGCCAACAAGATACAGCCCTACGGCTACGACCGCATAGACAATGTCATCACCAGCGTCGAGTTCGAGCGCATGATGGATCCATTCGGTCCCACCGGCGGTAAACTGGTACGTCCATCTGACGGTAAGGAGGCAAAGAACGTTGCCTTCATCCAGTGTGCCGGTTCACGTGATCGCAACTATCTCAAGCATTGCTCACGCATCTGCTGCATGGCGTCGCTGAAACAGAGTACCTATGTATCCGAGAAGTACGGTGATGAAGCTGATGTATCGATCTATTACATCGACATCCGGGCCATCGACCGTTTCGATGATTTTCACCAGCGTGTGAAAGATGATCCGAACGTCAAGTTTATCAAGTCGAAAGTTGCCAACATTGTCGAAAACAAGGAAAACGGCAACCCGACCCTGAATGGTGTCGATACGGAAGGTTACAACCGCTATGCCAACGAACATGACCTGGTTGTGCTCGCCATCGGTATGGAGCCGAGCGTTGATAAGGACACATTCCCGATCGAAATCAAGGTAAACGATGAAGGCTTCATCGAACAGGATGAAGCAAACGGTGGTGTATTTGCCGCCGGATGTTCATCTGATGCGCTGGACGTGAACCGCGCAGTACAAAGTGCAACAGCATCCGCATTACGTGCCATTCAGGTCGTTAATCGCGTAGCTCAGGCGGAGGGTTAATACATGTCTGATGAAATGAAGATTGGCGCATATATCTGCAACGGTTGTGGTCTGGGCGAGCGCCTGGATTCAGGCCAGCTGGAGACAACAGCAACACGTGACGGCAAGGCGCAGGTTTGTCAGCAGCATGACTTCCTCTGCAGCGAGGCCGGTGTAAAAATGATCCAGGATGACATTGATAACGAAGGTGTTAACCGGGTTGTCATCGCGGCCTGTTCACGTCGTGCAAAGACCGATGCATTCAATTTTGAAAATGTTTCCATCCATCGCGCGAACCTGCGTGAAGGTGTGATCTGGGTTCGTCCTGATACGGACGAGATGACCGAGACGACACAGGAGATGGCGGATGACTACATTCGTATGGCCTGCGCTGAAGCCAAGTTCAGCAAGATTCCGGAAAAGAGCGGCGAGCAGGGCATCAACAAGAACATCCTGATCGTCGGTGGCGGTGTCGCTGGTATGAATGCTGCTCTGGAGGCTTCCAAAGCCGGTTATCCGTGTACCATCGTCGAAAAGAGCGCTGCTCTCGGTGGTGCGACAGCTCAGCTGTACAAGAAGATTCCGACGAAGGCGCCGTATGCTGATCCGGAGGATACCGGCGTTGATGAAATGATTGCCGCGGTTGAGGCCGACAGCAACATCACGGTTCATCTCAATTCAACGACAACCAACATCTCCGGCGCGCCCGGTCGTTTTGCTGCTGACATCAGTGCAGAAAGCGGCAGTACTGAAACCAGGGATTTCGGTGCGATCGTACAGGCCAGTGGTTTCACACCGTACGATGCCAACCAACTGCCTGAATTTGCCTATGGCAAGAACAAGGATGTTGTTACCCAGATGGAACTTGAAGCGCTGGCCAAAGAAGCCAACGGCGGCGCCATCAAGCGTCCGTCCGACGGCAAGGAAGTATCCAGTGTCCTGTTCATCCAGTGTGCCGGGCAGCGCAGCAAGAAAGAAGGTCATCTCGAGCATTGCTCCGGTTACTGCTGCAGCGCCAGCATCAAGCAGGCGATGTACTTCAAGGACCAGAATCCTGCAATCGATACCACCGTGCTTTACACTGACCTGCGCACCCCGGGTGCCGGCGGTGAGAACTTCTACCGCAGCGGCCAGCAGAAAGGCGTGATCTTTACCAAGGGGATCGCATCCGAAGTCGTCGATGGCGCCAACCCAACCGTCAAGTTCAAGGACCTGATCCTGGATGAAGACAACGACCTCGAAGTCGATATGGTCGTGCTGGCGACCGGTATGGTGCCGAATTCCGGCCAGCCAACCCGTGCCGAGCTGACCGATATGGACAGTGAAGATGCAGAGGCAGAGAAGGCGGGCGAAGAAGTCGAAATCAGGGTCGATGTCGAGTCTATTCTGAACCTGGATTATCGCCAGGGCAAAGACGTACCGCACATGGCCAACGGTTTTGCCGATTCGCACTTCATCTGCTTCCCGTACGAAACCCAGCGTACCGGTATCTACACCGCCGGACCGACACGCCGCCCGATGGACTCCTACCAGGCGAGGGAAGATGCTGTTGGTGCCGCGATGCGTGCTATCTCGGAAGCTGAAAATGCCGGCCTCGGCCGCGCCGCGCACCCGCGCGTCGGTGACCTCAGCTTCCCGACCTTCCGCAAGGAAGGCTGTACCCAGTGCAAACGCTGTACCGTGGAATGCCCGTTCGGTGCCATCAACGAGGATGAAGAAGGCTATCCAATTTATAACGAGTCACGCTGCCGCCGATGTGGTACCTGCATGGGTGCCTGTCCGGTACGTGTTATTTCGTTCGAGAACTACTCGGTCGACACCGTCGGTCAGCAGCTCAAGAACGTCGATATTCCCGACGAGTTTGATGAAAAGCCACGCATCCTGGTTCTGGCCTGCGAAAACGATGCCTATCCGGCACTCGATATGGCGGCCCAGAACAGGCTCGAATACAGTGCGTTTGCCCGCATCATTCCGGTACGCTGTCTCGGCTCGACCAGCCTGAGCTGGATCACGGACTCGCTGAACAGCGGTTTTGACGGCATTGTCCTGATGGGTTGTCCGAGTGGTGATAACTATCAGTGTCACTTCGTCAAAGGTTCATTGATGGCGCAGGAGCGTATGTCCAAGGTCGGTGACACACTGGAGACGCTGAACCTTGAAAAAGAACGTGTGCAGACATTTGAAATATCGATAACTGATATTCATCGCGTACCGCAGATTATTAACGAAATGGCCGAAACGATCGAACAGATCGGCATGAGCCCCTTCAAGTTCTAAGAGGACAGTTTGAGGAATAGTTACCATGAGTGATACGAATACAAGTATGGTAGAAAAATACCGCAATAACTTCCTCAAGGAAGTTGAAGCCAATGTCGAAGAAGGCGAATGGGTGAAAATGTGCATGCAGTGCGGTGTCTGCTCCGGTTCATGCCCGCTGGGTCCGCACTGGGATCACCCGCCGCAGGAACTGTTCATGATGATTCGCGCCGGCAAGCGCGATGAAGTGCTGGAGTCGACGTCCATGTGGATGTGTACTTCCTGCTACAACTGCATTGTGCGCTGCCCGCGTGAACTGCCGATAACGCATATCATGCACGGACTCGCACACTACGCTACACGTCTTGGCATCGAGCCCAAGAACCAGCCGACACGCAAGTTTGCCCAGTTGTTCTGGGACAACCTGGCCAGGAACGGCCGCGTCAACGAGCTCAAGCTGGGTATCAGTCTTTACTTCATGAACGGTATTGTCGAAGGTATCAAGACAGCACTGGGCATGGCCGGCATCGGCATGGGCATGGTCAAGACCAAGCGAATGAACCCGATGGAAATCCTCGGCGGTCACACCGTCAAGGACAAGAAAGGCTTCCAGGCAATGATCAAGAAAGCCCAGGAACTCGAAGCGGCGCGCGTCGATAACTAGAGGCAGGTATTAACATAATGGCTACTAAAGAATATTCATTTTATCCGGGTTGTTCATCTCAGGAAGGTGCTTCATCTTCGAACTACCTGAAGTCAGTTAACACGATGTGTGAAGTGCTTGATATCAAGCTCAATACCATCCCTGACTGGAACTGCTGCTCGGCCTCTATCGGCTACTGCGGTGGTGGCGAACTGCCTCGTCTGGCGCTGTCGGCACGTAATATCGCCCTGTCAGAACAGCACAATGCCGGCCAGGACATTGTCGCTACCTGTGCTGCCTGCTGGCTCGCGACCAAGGAAACGCAGGAACGTCTTGAAATGGATGGCGACCTGATGGCTGAGACCAACCAGGCCCTGTCAGAAGCAGGTCTGACGCTGAAAAACGAAAACAAGATTCGTCACATGGTTGAAGTGCTGATCGAAGACCTCGGTTATGATGAACTGGGCAAGCACGTAACCAAACCGCTCGAAGGCATCAAGATTGCCGGTTACGTCGGTTGCCAGACCAACCGTCCTTTCGGTATCGAAGGCGAGTCGTTTGAAAATCCAAAGTACCTGGACAAGTTTATCGAAACCATGGGCGCAGAGCCTGTTGAGAAGTATGACAAGAAGGTTTCATGCTGTGGCGGTGCGCTGGCATTCTCCGAGCCCGAGAAGTCACAGGCATTGATCAAGGACATCATCGAGGCGGCTTACGATGGCGGTGCAGACATGATTGTGACACCGTGCCCGGTTTGCCAGATGAATGTTGAAGTTTACCAGGACAAGATCAATGCCAAGTATGGTACCAAGTTCAGTATTCCGGTGACCTATTACAGTACCTTGATGTCGGTTGCTTATGGCAAGAGCGGCAAGGAGGCCGGTCTCGACGGTCAGATTATTCCAGCGAAGAAGCTGGAAGATATCGCCGGCAAGTAAAAACCGGAAAATAGGCTATAGTCAGTTTATTAATAATAATAATTTTTAACAATAATAACTGAAGCCCGGCTTGTCCGGGCTTTTTATTTGGCCGGATTCAGCCAGATGCCATCAATCATCCAGGCTTACTGTCTTGATAAAGGTCAAAGAGTATTGCGGAAATTCATGTAAAAGTGCACTCCGGCTTGAGTGGCTTTTCGATATTCGATGATCAATCTTGAACCAGAAGTTGTGACCGGCGTACCGTTGTTCCGGCTGGCCTTCCGGCCGTTTTTTCTCGGTGCCGGCATCTTTGCCGTGCTGTCTGTTTCTGTCTGGACGGCTGTTTATTTCCATGGCATGAACACCAGCTTTTCGGGGATGGATGCGGTCACCTGGCACGCGCATGAAATGATTTTCGGTTATGCCATGGCGGTGATCGCAGGTTTCCTGTTGACAGCCATCAAGAACTGGACGGGACAGCAAACCCTGCGAGGTCCAGGACTGGCCGTACTGTTTGTTCTCTGGCTGCTGGCCCGTATCATCCCTCTGAGCGGTGTAGCCGTGCCACTGGTTGTACTGGCCATCATTGATTTACTGTTCATGCTGATGCTTGTCTGGGCAGCCACTATGCCGGTACTGAAAGTCAAACAGTACAAGCAGATGGGTGTAGTCTCGAAAATCGTTCTGCTGATGTTGAGTAATCTGCTGTTCTACCTGGGTGCCGGCGGTGTTATCGAGGATGGTGAACGCATGGGTCTGTACTCGGGCCTTTACATGGTAATCGCCCTGTTACTCGTCATGGCAAGGCGCGTCATACCTTTTTTTATAGAAAAGGGTATCGATCACAAGGCCGAGATCAAGAACCGGCTCTGGGTGGATATGGCCAGCCTGGTCTTTCTGATCCTGTTGTGGCTCCTGGATGTGTTTACGACCCTGACCACCGCCGTTTCGGTTGCGGCCGGTGTACTGGCGGGACTGCACCTGATACGTATGGCAGGCTGGTACACGAACCAGATCTGGCGCAAGCCGCTGTTATGGGTGCTTTATATCGCCTACGCCTCGCTGGTGGCGGGTTTTGCACTGAAGTGTGTCGAGCCATGGCTGGAGGTCTCTCCCTTTCTCGCGGTGCACGCATTCGCCTATGGCGGCATCGGCGTGATGACCCTTGGTATGATGTCACGCGTGATACTTGGTCATACCGGTAGAAATGTGTTCGAACCGCCACCGGTCCTTTTCTGGTGTTTTGCCCTGCTGATAGGCGGGGCCGTGATCAGGATCTTCTTCCCGTTAATCAGTATGGACCACTACAGCTACTGGATCGGACTGTCACAGCTGTTGTGGATTGCCTCGTTTCTGCTGTTCCTGGTCGTCTATGCGCCGATGCTGGTAAAGACGAGGGTCGATGGCAGGGACGGGTGAGCTTCAGTATCAAGCAGGGGGGTGATGCACAGATTTCTTTTCATGGCTGTAGGAGCGGCTTCAGCCGCGAATCAACCCTGATTAGCGGAAAATTTACTCAGACTTTTAGTCCACAGATGAACGCAGATAAACGCGGATGTATTTTGCATTCACCGCATTACGAAACAGAAATGCGCCTGATTCGAAATAAGATCAAAAACATCTGTGTTTATCTGTGTTCATCTGTGGACCAAATATAAGTCTATGCGCCTGAATGTCGTTCGCGGTTGAAGCCGCTCCTGCGAAATGTCCCGCAGGGCAGGCGATACGCCAGCATTTATTTTTTACGTAGCGCGTATACCGTGTATGCCACAGCGCCAACAGCAAGCAACGCGATGATATGCTCGACATGCAGCAGGCCGTGGACAGATTCTTCTGCGATATGTCCGGGGTGTGCATAGACAGCGGGGCAGCCCGCTGCAGAAGCAAAGATCAGCGCAGACAGTTGTTTGAAAGGTTTCGCGAATTTCATTAATCGGCTCCGGTATCTGTTAACGCACTTTAACGGTTGTCAGTTCTTCACCATCAGGGTCGGTCAAGTGTACGGCACAGGCAATACACGGATCGAAACTGTGGATGGTGCGCAAGATTTCAACAGGCTGTTCGGGATCATGCAGGGTGTGATTGTCCTGCAGTGCAGCTTCATACGCCCCCGGTTGTCCGCTTGCATCTCTGGGTCCGGCATTCCATGTGCTCGGTACCACGGCCTGGTAATTCTTGATCTTCTGATTTTCTATCACGATCCAGTGAGCCAGTGCCCCTCGGGGTGCCTCCATGTAACCAACACCGCGCGCACTCGTCGGCCAGCTTGATGGTTCCCACAGGTCCTGGTTGAAGGTCCGGGTATCACCGGCTTTGATGTTGGCGATAAGATCGTCATACCAGGTCTGCATGGTGTCAGCAAAGATCTTGGTTTCAAGGCCGCGTGCCGCCGTCCGACCCAGTGTAGAGAACAGTGCGGTCACCGGTACGTCCAGAGTATTCAGCGTCAGGTTGACCAGTTCCTTGGCCTGTTCATTACCGGTGGCGTACAGCATCAACACACGAGAGAGCGGCCCGACTTCCATCGCATTACCTTTCCAGCGCGGTGACTTGAGCCATGAATAGGATTCTTCCACGTTCAGATGTGAATACGGCGGTTTTGGTCCGGTGTAGTTCAGGTTGGTTTCACCGTCATAGGGATGCAGCGGCTGGTTTTTGCCGCCGTTATAGTCGTACCAGGAATGGGCCACGTATTCCTGAATCTGGCTGGGATCGTTCATATCGACTTCGTGTACCGTTGTGATATCACGGTTCAGGATAGCGCCTGGCGGAACCAGGTAGGATGAAGTATCAGCCATACCCTTGCCGGCCTGGGGGAAGTCGCCATAGGTCAGGAAGTTACCGAGTCCTTCACCGCGTGAGCCCCAGTCCTTGTAAAAGCCCGCGATCGCCAGCAGGTCAGGGATATAGACCTGGTCAACGAAGGTCCTCATCTGGTTGATGATGTCCTGGACCTGCGACAGGCGTTTGGAATTGATTGCCGAATCAGAGTTCAGGTCGATCGGCGACGCAACACCGCCGACAAGGAAGTTCGGATGCGGGTTCTTGCCGCCGAATATGGTGTGCAGTTGGGCGACATCACGTTGCCAGCTGAGGGCTTCAAGGTAATGGGCAACCGCCATCAGGTTGGCTTCGGGCGGCAGCTTGTAGGCCGGGTGTCCCCAGTAAGCCTTGGCAAAGATGCCGAGCTGCCCGGCTTCGACGAAGTCTTTCAGCTTCTTCTTCATGTCCGAAAAGTAGCCCGGTGAAGACTTCGGATAGTTGCTCAATGACTGTGCCAGGTCCGATGTTGCCTTGGGGTCGGCACTCAGGGCCGATACCACGTCCACCCAGTCCAGTGCATGCAGGTGATAGAAATGCATGACATGGTCATGAATGTACTGTGCCCCGTTCATCAGGTTGCGGATCAGTTCTGCATTGGGCGGAATAGGATACTTCAGTGCATCTTCAACCGAACGGATGGAGGCCAGGCCATGTACCAGTGTGCAGACACCGCAGATACGCTGCGCAAAGGCCCATGCGTCTCTGGGATCCCGGCCTTGTAGAATGACTTCGATACCACGCACCATCGTGCCTGACGAATAGGCGCTCTCAATCTTGTCGCCGTTCATTTGCGCTTCGATACGAAGGTGACCCTCGATGCGGGTTATCGGGTCAACTACAACTCTTTCATTGGACATGTTTGTGATCTCTCTTTATGAATTCAGATAATCAAGCTGGATCGGGCAGCTTTGCTAGCTTTCATCCAGGTTTTCGGCCAGTGTTTCAGTCAGGCTGAGTACCGGCAGTTCCATGTGATATTCCTCGAGACCATCTTCGAGATGAATGCGGCAATTCGAACAGGCCGAAATCATGCCATCGACATGGATTGCATCTAGCTGATCTTTCTTGCGCTGGAACACCCGCAGTCGTATTTCATCGGCGCGTTCATTGGAGCTGACGCCGCCGCCGGCACCGCAGCACCAGTTCATCTTGCCGGGGTCCGGCATTTCGACGAAATTGTCCGCAAACATGCCGATCAGGTTCCTCGGTTCGTCGATTACACCGCCGCGCCGTGAGATCTGGCAGGGATCGTGGTAGGTCAGGCGATCCTTTAACCGGCCCTTCACCCGCAGACGGTCCTTTTTTCGCAGGTCGTCGAGCAACTCGAGTATGTGTACGACCTTGAAGTCATAGGACTTGCCGATCAGGTTCGGCCCTTCCCAGCGGATCGCCATGTAGGCGTGGCCGCATTCAGGACTGATGACGTTCTTGACCTTGAGTTTCGCCGCGGCATCGACGATGCGCTGCACCAGTTCGGCTGCGATATCCGAGGAGCCGATCTGGATGCCGCTGTTGGTAGCCTCGAACGCATCTGACGAGATGGTCCAGCTGACGCCGGCATGCTTGAAAATCTTCGCCACCGCTTCGATGAACTCCGGGAAATTCATGATTTCCATCGATGACAGCAGCAGCATGTAATCGGCACCTTCAACATCGACCGGGATCGTCATGCCGGTATCATTTTCAACATGTGCAATCTGGGCCTGCAGCGCCGGCAGCTTCACACCCATCGGGCTGCCGATGGTAACCGCGCGCTTGGTGGCGCCGATCAGCCCCGGTGGCGCGTGCCCGGAGGCGGCCATGCCTTCGCGCGTTTTGCGGATCATATCGGTGATGTCGTTGCCGACCGGGCAGACCATGGAACAGCGGCCGCACAGGGTGCAGCTGTCGTAGATCAGCGTTTCCCATTCAGCCAGCATGTCGTCGGTCACTTTTTTACCGAAGCCGAATATCTTGCCCAGTCGTCCCAGCAGTGTGTATTCCTGTCGCCAGACGCGGCGCAGCGGTTCGGTTTTATTGATCGGTGTACGTTCCGGCGCACCGGTCTCGGTGAAGAACAGGCAGGCTTCGGAACACATGCCGCAGTGGACACAACTGCTGAAGAAGGAAGCGACCGAGGCGTCGACCTGTTCCTTCAGTGCGTTGTAGCCTTTTTCAAAGGACGCGCTCATGACTGTACCCCTCTGTAACCGGAAATGGCGCCGTTGTACCAGCGTGCCAGGAAGATCGTAAATGCATGCATCAGCTTGGTGAACGGAAACACGACCATCAGCAGTTGCACGCTCAGGAGATGAATCGCAATCAGGCTCGGCGCCGTCATGCCGACGCGATGGAAAGCGATATAGCCGGTAATCAATGGCAGGATGGTGACGAACCAGCCGAGGTAGTCATCATAATTGCTGAGAAAGCGTTTTACCGGATCCCTCAGGCGGTGCACCAGTACGATGACCAGGGTAATGATGGTGATCACCGAGGTGGCATCGATCACGGGTGAGGGCAGCGCCGGCCAGCTCACATGCAGCAGGTCCTTGAAAAACAGGATATGGGGTGCGAACAGGAAAATCACCACGAACAGGCCGATGTGAAAGATATAACCGGCGGTGACGGTAAACGCAGAGCGTTTGAAAGTAGCGGCATCGGGCACCGTCCGAGAAAACACGGTGCGCAGGCCGCTGCTCATTGCAGAGCCCTTGGCTTCGGCCAGGTTGGCCTTGCGCCCGAGCATCAGAATTTCGCCCAGCCGCAGCATAATACCGAGTGCAAAAATGATGGAGGCTATCTGGAATCCGGGGCCCCGCGCCCAGGTCAATAATTCGGTTTCAGTCATCATTCATCCTCATTTTTCAAGATCATCGATAGTGACTTTCTGGTGCGCCTTGCCGGCAGCCGATTTTTTCATCCGGCCTGTTGCGCCAATAGCGACACCGGCAGCAACACCTGCGGCCGCGGCATACATGGTCGTCTTGGTGATGTTTTCGGTGGGTATGGAAATGGCCTTGTAGAAGCCGCCGCCATCCCAGAAGTTGGGTTCGGAACAGCCGATGCAGGGATGGCCTGCTTCGATCGGAAAGCTGACACCGCCATTCCATTTTGTTGTAGCGCAGGCGTTGTATGTCGTTGGACCCTTGCAGCCGAGCTTGTACAGGCACCAGCCCTGGCGCGCGCCTTCATCATCGAAGGTTTCTGCAAACAGGCCTTTGTCATAAAACGGACGGCGGTAGCAACGATCATGAATGCTCTGACCAAAGAAGGTTTTCGGGCGCCCGAGGTTGTCCAGATCCGGAATCGTGCCGAAGGTCAGGAAATGCGTCAGCACACCGGTGATAACCACCGGGATCGGCGGGCAGCCGGGTACGTTAATAATCGGTTTGTCCTTGATGATGTCACTAACGGAAACAGCACCGGTCGGGTTTGGCTTCGCATGCGGAATACCGCCGAACGCAGCACAGGTGCCGACGGTCACGATGGCGGCAGCGCCTTTCGCTGTTTCGATCAGCATGTCGTAATTGCTGATACCGGCTATGGTCGAGTAGCCGTTATTGCCATTCGGTATCGAGCCGTCGACCACCACCAGGTACTTGCCATGGTTTTCTTCCATCGCGGCTTCACGCGCCGCTTCGGCGGCATGACCGGCGGCGGCCTGCAGTGTATGGTGATAGTCCAGTGAAATCGAATCAAAGATCAGGCTTTCGACACTTGCGGTATGCGCACGCGTCAGCGATTCGGTGCAACCGGTGCACTCCTGGAAAGAGAGCCAGATCACCGAAGGTCGTCTGGCTTTTTCCAGCGCATTGGCGATCGTAGGAATCATCGAGGGTGGTAGCGCCATCATCGAAGCCGTTGCGGCACAGAACTTCAGGAAACTGCGTCGTGATACACCCTGGCTGCGTAGTGTTTCTCCCAGTGTTCTGTCTTTTCGGGATAAATCCTTCGTCATGTGTTGGTCTCCGCATCTGTTTCGGGTTTGTTTGATTCAGCCGCTTCGCTGAGCTCGTTCTCGAGCTGGTGCACTGCGATTGACATATCTTCATGCTGCGACTTGAGAATATCGGGAATTCGGGTGATTTCGATAAAGCGGCCAATGATGTCGTTTTCTTCGTTGTGGTGTGTAACCAGCCAGACGCCGGCAAAACGGGTTTCATAGATTTCGCTGGGGCCGAGCGCATTCAGCTTGGCATGGACCTCGCCACAACACAGTGTATCGATAATCCTGTCTTCTTCGCCGGGAGCCAGCGGGATGCTGCGCAGGTCGATCACCCGGGTTTCACCGGTTTCGAGCAGCTTGTCGAGCGCATGACGTATTTCATGCAGGATCGGTTGAACGTTCCAGGTCAAATCGTTGCCGATCTGAATGTTGAACTGGGGTATGGCAGCTTCTTCTGACATGGAGGGCTTATTCCTTGACCGTCGGGCACTGCGGCTCTGCAGACCAGACCAGCAGCGGACAGTTGGAATGGCGTATCACTTCTGCAGTCACGGATTCATCCATCGCGATCTTGCCACCACCGGTGCCGTGTGTTGCCATCGATACCAGATCGATTCCGTGGCTGTCGACTCTTTCCAGGATCTCCCGGATCGGTCGTTTATACGTGGTCATGTCGAGCGACACCCTCAGGCCAGCATTGGCCAGGGCAACGCTGTGTTGCTGCAGTTTCGCCTTGATGGCCGCTTTCTCTTCAGCGTATTCTGCGTGTTCGAGTTCATCGTGAAATAGCACGATTTCCGAATCGTGCATTTTCGCAAAGCGCTCGACACAACTGAGAATGGCCGAGGATGCGTCAGAGCCGTCGAGTGGCACCAGAATACGTTTGAACAGGTCTTCGGTACGCTGGTCTGAAGGTTCCGGCTTGGCGCTGTGCAGAATGAACATTGGGCAGGGTGACTGCTTCAGTACCTGTTCGGTGACGCTGCCCTCGCGGATGCGTTCCAGCCCGGTGCGGCCATGCGTTGACATCAGTATCATCGTTGCAGGCAGCAATATGGCCATTTTGATGATTTCACGCACCGGGTCGCCCATCCGGGTTTCGCGATCAACCGCCCAATCCTCGTATTGCAGTGCGTCGTAGATCGCATTGACATTGGGATGGATCTGAACGGCTGCGTTGGCTGCATCGACACTTGGCGTCACATGCATCAGTATAATCCGGGTTTCATCTTTGGCTTTGGGCGCTATCGACCTTACATAAAGCAGGGTCTCTTCAACGGATTCAGTACCATCGATTGGAATAAGTATTGTTTGTTCCATCGTCTTTATGCCCTCGTATCAGGTAATTCTGCACTGGTTTTATTGCGGTTTTGTTTCGAATCCGTCTTGCCATTGCGCAACTGTTCATTATTCCATGTCTGTATCAGTTTTACTGCTTCGTTGACAGCGATTGGTAATGCACGATGCACCGCCCGGGTGGGCTGCATGCCCCAGTCCATGTATTCCGGTTGAATACCGATGATCGCACGGTTGACCGGCAAGTGATCGGTGATGCGAGCGATATCCATCAGGTCTATCAGGCCGACTTCGTGCGCGCTTCGTTTGCTAGCGCCGAGAAAATTGTCCATCTCGGCCCCGGCAAAGGTCCTTACAGAGCCGGGCGGCATGTTTAATTCAGCAGCATCGAATACGACCAGGTTATCGCAATCCTCGATCCAGCTCGCCAGGGTAAAACTCAGTGTACCACCATCGAGAAAGGTCAGGTTTGGTATATCAGTATATTCTGATCGGATTAGATTTAGCGCGTGAATGCCTGCGCCTTCATCTGACAGCAAGGAATTGCCGATGCCGAGGATTAAAGTTTCGTTTTGGGTTATCATTTGAGCCCTGTATGTTATTGAAACTTTTTACCAGCGAAGCATATTCGGTATATTGATACAGGTCAATTCATTAACTTATTTTTCACTGTTTAATGATTCGTATTAATATTGTCTTAAATATTTGAACAGAAGAAGTGCCTATGTGTTTGGGAATTCCCATGCAGATAAAATCGATCGAAGGCTACACAGCACGCTGTGAAGCAAAAGGTGTCGAACGTGATGTCAGCCTGTTCATGATGCAGGATGAAGGCCTGGCGGTTGACGATTTTATTGTCGTACATGTCGGTTATGCGATACAGAAAATCACAGCCGAGGAAGCACAGACTGCCTGGGAAATCTATGACCAGATGCTGGAAGCCGGAGTCTGAGATGCATGAGCTCGCGATCTGTCAGGCGTTGATGAATCAGGTAGAAGGCATTGCCGCCGAACGAAATGCGCGCAGTGTGATTTCGATTGTTGTCGGTATGGGACCATTGTCAGGCGTTGAAGCACAGTTGCTGAAGCATGCCTACCCGGTGGCCAGTGCCGGGACTGTGGCGGAAGGTGCTGAACTGGTTATCGAAAACCTGCCTGTTCGTATCAAGTGCAGCCAGTGCGGCGAAGAATCGGAAGTGCGGCCGAACAAGCTGGTGTGTAAAACCTGTGGTGACTGGCGCACGACCGTAATCAGTGGCGATGAATTGTTGCTGATGAGCGTTGAGCTGGAGAAGGCTTCCACTAATCAAACCGGTGGTAATGGTAGCGCTACCACACTGCACTAGCGTGGACGATGTAATGCAAAAGCAAGTGGAGATAAATTATGTGTGATACCTGTGGCTGTAACATTACGCACGGTAATGAAGCTCTGATCAGGCCGGGTGGCAAGCTCGCTAAAACTGACAGTGGCAGGGAAGCGGTGACCGTACTGCACAGCCTGCTGGATGAAAACGACCACACGGCGAAACATAATCGCGAACATTTTGACAGCCACGGTGTGCTTGCGATCAACCTGATGTCATCGCCCGGGGCGGGTAAGACGGCTCTGCTCGAAGCAACGATACAGGCACTGCAGGCGCAGACTGACCGTGATCTATCGATCGCAGTGATCGAAGGCGATCTCGAAACCGAGAATGATGCCGAGCGCATACGCAAGCATGGTGTCGAAGCCATACAGATTGCAACAGGCAGTGCCTGCCACCTCGATGCGCACATGATCCACCAGGCCTTGCATAACCTCAAGCTTGATGGCCTTGACGTCGTGTTTATCGAAAATGTCGGTAACCTGGTCTGTCCCGCCAGTTTCGACCTGGGGCAGCATCTGAATGTGACGCTACTGTCCGTCCCCGAAGGCGACGACAAACCGGCAAAATACCCGGTGATGTTTCGTGCGGCAGATCTGGTTCTGATCAGTAAAAGTGATCTGTTGTCGGTGCTGGATGATTTCAAGCCGGAAAATGCAAAAAGCTATTTGCATGATATTGCATCGGATGCGCCGGTCTATGAACTGTCTTCCAAAAACAGCGCCGGCATGCAACAGTGGTTTGACTGGCTGTTTGCTCAAATCGACGAGCAGAAATCACGCCTTGCCGAACATCCACCGGTAAGTGGTCACCACCACCATCATCATGAACATCACCACGCGCATGCAGAGGACAAACCGCTGAAATGAAGACGTCAGCCGCTGAGTGGCTCGAACGTATTCATGCGTTGCCCGAAACAGCGCGCGTCAAAATCATGAACGTTTGTGGCGGTCATGAACGTTCGATTACCATGGCGGGACTGCGCAAGGCGCTGCCGGACTATATCGAACTGGTGCCCGGTCCGGGTTGCCCGGTTTGTATCTGTCCCGAAGAAGACATATTCGAAGCCATTCAGCTGGCGCTGAACGAAGACATCATACTGGTCGCCTTTGGTGACATGCTGCGTGTGCCGGTCAATGTCAGCAAGGCGCGGGCCCGCACGATGGAGCAGGCGAAGGCGCAGGGTGCGGATATCCGACCGATCGCCTCACCCACCGAAGCTGTCACCATCGCCAGGGCGAATCCTGACAAACCGGTCGTCTTCTTTGCGGCAGGCTTCGAGACGACGACAGCGCCGGTAGCGGCGATGCTGGTTGAGGGTGTGCCGGATAACCTGTCGGTGTTGCTGTCCGGAAGGCTGACCTGGCCTGCGGTGGCCATGCTGCTCGAGTCCGGAACACCGGGTTTCGATGCGCTGATTGCCCCCGGCCATGTATCAACGGTGATGGGGCCGGAGGAGTGGGAGTTCGTTGTCGACAGGCACAACATTCCGGCAGCGATCGCCGGTTTCGACCCCGACAGCCTGCTGGCGGCAATGTATTCCACCCTGAGACAGATCCACGAGGATCGTCGGTTTCTCGATAACTGTTATCCGCAGCTGGTGCGCCCTGGCGGCAACCCATCGGCACAGGCACAGTTGAAGCAGGCGATGAACGTGGTCGATGCCAACTGGCGCGGTGTTGGTGTGATACCGTCATCCGGCTATGTGCTCGACAGGGCCTACCACCAGCACGATGCCAGGCAGCTGTTCCCGTCTTACGCGGAGGAGGCGCGCAAACGCGCCGGTGAAATGCCGCCCGGCTGTGACTGTGCGCAGGTCGTGCTCGGCAGGATTTATCCCGATCAGTGCAAGCTGTTCGGTACGGCCTGCAAGCCCAGAACGCCGATCGGGCCCTGCATGGTTTCCGATGAAGGCGCCTGTCGCATCTGGTGGTCCGGTGGTATCCGCGAGCCCAGGCATGCGACCGAGCAGGAGACTGCCATTGGGTAGTTCGCCAATGTCCAGCGGCGAGCACAATCAAAACAAAGCGACCCCCAGTGCCAGGCGTATCGTGTTATCGGGCAATGTGCAGGGGGTTGGCTTCAGGCCGTTTATCTACCGCACGGCAACCCGGCACCGCCTGAGCGGTTGGGTCAGAAACCGGGTCGGCCTGGTGGAGATGCATGTTCAGGGCCAGACCGATGCACTCGAACAGTTTGTGCAGGCGGTTTTCTCATCGGCGCCCCCGCTGGCTCGTCCCGAACTGC
>CP070838.1:2578928-2613444 GCA_020341835.1 Thiotrichales bacterium
ATGTGCATCTTTTCGATTTTGTGGTGGCTCAGCCAGTTGTAACCGACCTGGATGAAGGTTGCGATGATGGCGATACCCGTAGCGATCAGGGTTGCGTTGATGTGCTCCGGTTTTTCCGGGTTGACCAGGCTGCCGATAAAGGTGTTGTTGATCAGGAATTTCGCCTGATAAAAACTGACGAAGAAAAGGATAATGGGAAAAAAATCAAATAGTATTTTCATAATCCTGATGCCCGATATCGCCTGAGGTTGCTCATGCTGAAGAATCCAGAGGCCATATTATAGTGGTTTGACAGCCACTAGGATAGAATGCGCCGCTTCGCGATGAGCAAAGACGATGAGCCAGTATTTCGAAATTCACCCGACCCATCCTCAGCTGAGACTGGTCCGCCAGGCGGTGGCGATTATCGATCGCGGTGGCGTTGCGGCCTATCCGACGGATTCGAGTTATGCACTGGGCTGTCATATCGGTGACAAGAAGGCGCTGGAGCGCATGCGCAGGATTCGTCAGATCGATGGAAAACATAATCTGACGCTGGTCTGCAGCGACCTGTCGGAGATCTCGACCTACGCCAAGATCAGCAATTCGGATTACCGTATGCTGAAATCGCTGACACCGGGCCCCTACACCTTCATTCTCAACGCGACCCACGAAGTTCCCCGCCGGCTGATGCACCCCAAGCGCAGGACCATCGGTATCCGCGTGGTCGAACATCCGGTGGTCAAGGCCCTGCTGGACGAGCTGGGGCAGCCGTTGATGAGTTGTACCCTGATCCTGCCGGGAGAATCGATGCCGCTGACCGAGGCCGACGAGATTCGCGATGCCCTCGGGAATCAGCTCGACCTGATCATCGACAGCGGGCATTGCGGTATCGAACCCACCACGGTGATCGACCTGACCGGCGGTGTTCCGGAGCTGGTCAGACAGGGGATGGGGCGCGATCACGGGCTTGATTAGCCTGCATCCGACGGGCAAACAGCGTAAACTAGCGCGAACGAAAACAATAAACCACCCGTGCAACAGACTCTCTACACCATAGCCATCTGGGCGGTTCCCGTACTGTTTGCGATCACCCTGCATGAAGCGGCCCATGGCTGGGTGGCGAACAAGCTTGGCGATCCGACGGCGCGCCAGCTCGGCCGCATCACGGCGAATCCAATCAAGCATATCGACCTGGTTGGTACCGTCATTATTCCTTTGGTTCTTGCATTGTCGAGAAGCGGTTTCATCTTTGGTTGGGCCAAACCGGTACCCGTCGATCCGCGCCATTTCAAGCAGCCGTTACTGGACATGGCACTGGTCGCGCTGGCCGGGCCGGTCTCCAACTTCGTCATGGCCTGTGGCTGGGCGCTGGTGATTACGCTTGGCAAGACGGCACTGGCCGACTCGTCGATGGCCATCCACCTGATACAGATGGGCAAGGCCGGCATGTTGATCAACATCGTCCTGATGGTACTTAACCTGGTTCCAATTCCGCCTCTGGATGGTGGTCGTGTCATTGCTGGTGTGCTGCCGAAGGACGTGGCGCTGGCTTATATGCGGATCGAGCCGTTCGGCATGTGGATCATAATAGCGCTGCTCTTCAGCGGCCTATTAGGTAAAATCCTGTGGCCGGTGGTGCTCAGGTTCGACGCCATCATCAGTGCAATCTTCATTTTTTAGGGAGTTCAATTGAATACTGCTACCCGACAGCGCGTTTTGTCCGGCATGCGGCCGACAGGAATGCTGCACCTGGGCCACTATCACGGCGTGCTACAGAACTGGGTCAACCTGCAGCACGAGCACGAATGTTTCTTCTTCGTCGCTGACTGGCATGCCCTGACCACGCATTACGAAGATCCACGCATCATCGAGCAGAGCGTGTGGGACATGGTGATCGACTGGCTCGCAGCCGGTATCAGTCCGGGCGCGGCGAAGATCTTCATCCAGTCGCGCGTGCCGGAACATGCCGAGTTGCACACGCTGCTGTCGATGATCACACCGCTGGGCTGGCTGGAGCGCGTACCTACCTACAAGGACCAGCAGGAACAGCTCAAGGAGAAGGATCTGGCGACCTACGGTTTTCTCGGATATCCGCTGCTGCAGAGCGCGGATATCCTGATCTACAAGGCGGGTCTGGTGCCGGTCGGGGAAGACCAGGTCGCGCACGTCGAGCTGACCCGTGAAGTTGCGCGGCGCTTCAATCACCTGTTCGGGCGCGAGCCGGGCTTCGAGGAGAAGGCGGAACAGGCCTGCGCCAAGATGGGCAAGAAAAACGCGCGCATGTTCAAGGAGCTGCGCAAGAAATACCAGGAGCAGGGCGACCAGGACTCGCTGGGTGTGGCCCACGCGCTGCTGGACTCGCAGCAGAATATCTCCATTGGTGACAAGGAGCGCCTGTATGGTTATCTCGAGGGCTCGGGCAAGATCATCCTGCCGGAACCGCAGCCGCTGCTGACGCCTGCATCGAAGATGCCGGGGCTCGACGGACAGAAGATGTCCAAGTCCTATGCCAACACCATCGCGCTGCGCGACAAGCCCGATGACATCACGCAGAAGCTCAGGACCATGCCGACTGATCCGGCGCGCGTACGTCGCAATGACCCCGGTGATCCGGAAAAATGCCCGGTGTGGCAGTTTCATCTGATCTATTCCGATGACGATACCCGCGAGTGGGTACAGAATGGGTGTCGAAATGCGGGCATTGGCTGTGTAGAATGCAAGCAACCGATCATCGACTGCGTGCTCAAGGAGCTGAAACCGATTCAGGAACGCGCGCGCGAGTATGAGGACGATCTGGCAACCGTGCGTTCCATCGTCGATGAAGGCAATGAAGCCGCGCGCGAGGTTGCGCGTGATACACTAGATGATGTTCGCAAAGCCATGGGAATAGCTTATCTGTAATGACTGATCCGCAACCGCAAGAGCCGACAGCGCCGCACCAGGACGAAATGCCGTTTGCGCTGGTGGCCGGTGAGCCGCTGACGGTCATCCCCAAAGACCTGTACATTCCACCCGACGCGCTTGAGGTCATCCTCGAGGCGTTCGAGGGCCCGCTGGACCTGTTGCTCTACCTGATCAAGCGGCAGAACCTCGATATTCTGGACATCCCGATCAGGGAAATCACCTTCCAGTACGTGCAGTACATCGAAATGATGCACACCATGCGCATAGAGATCGCTGCGGAATACCTGGTCATGGCGGCCATGCTTGCGGAAATCAAATCGCGCATGTTGCTGCCGCGTCCAACCGAGGAAGAAGACGAAGAAGATCCCCGTGCGGAACTGGTGCGCCGGCTGCAGGAGTATGAACGCTTCAAACAGGCCGCTCAGGAAATCGACGAACTGCCGCGCATGCACCGCGATACCTTTACGCCATCAGCAGAACTGCCTGAGATACACGAGGACCGGCCGCAGCCGGAAATCGATTTGCGCGAATTGCTGATGGCTTTCAAGGACGCCATGTCACGCGCGGAAATGTATACCCATCACCAGATACAGCGCGAAGCACTGTCGGTACGCGAACGCATGAGCAAGGTGCTCGACCGGATTTCGGCCGAAGGCTTCACTGATTACCGGACATTATTTACGATCGAAGAAGGCCGGCGCGGTGTCGTCGTGACCTTGCTCGCAATTCTTGAACTTGTGAAGGAGCAACTCGTCGATATGGTGCAATCGGAACCGTTTTCCCCGATACACATTAAGGCTGCCAGCGGCAGCCAGGTCAGTACGCCTGAAGAGGATTGATTATGGAACAACAACAATTAAAAAATATAATCGAAGCTGTGCTGATGTCAGCAGAGAAACCACTCAAGGTGAATGATATCGAAGCCCTGTTCGTCGGGGATGTCGACATGCCCTCGCGTGACGATATTCGCAAAGTGTTAAAGGAGCTGGCTGAGGACTATCAAAGTCGTGGCTTTGAACTGAAACAGGTAGCCAGTGGCTACCGTATACAGGTCGCGCAGGGTTATTCGGAGTGGGTCGGCCGCCTGTGGGAAGAGAAACCCGCGCGTTATTCAAGAGCCTTGCTCGAAACAATCGCGCTGATCGCCTACCGCCAGCCGATCACCCGTGGCGAAATCGAGGAAGTACGCGGTGTCAGCGTCAGCTCGAATATCATCAAGACCCTGATGGAACGGCAATGGATCAAGGTGCTTGGTCACAAGGATGTCCCTGGTAAGCCGGCACTCTATGGTACATCCAGAGAATTTCTTGATTATTTCAACCTGAAGTCGCTGGACGAGCTGCCTACCCTGGCCGAAATCAGGGATCTTGATCAGATTCACCACGAACTCGATCTCGATCTCGACAATCCGGAGTCCGCGGAAGGCGCGGACGAACAGGCCTCCGATGAGGGAGAGTCCGATTCGGACAACAGCGATGAGAATGCCTCACTGGACAATGGTTCCGAATCAGCCGACGAAGCTCAGGCGGTGGTTGCGCCAGATGAGGCCGAATCTGAAGAGGCCGAAGAGGACGACAACGTCATGCCCATTGCCGTGGCGGCCGAAGCGGAAGCGTCCGATGAGGAACAGGATTACGTCGAAGAAGAGCCCCGGGTCCAGTCAGTCGCCAGCTGACCACTTGCTCCGCTACTGCTGAATACAAGCGATGTCCGAAGAGCGTGTGCAAAAAGTCCTGTCGCGCATGGGATTTGGCTCGCGTCGTGAAATCGAGCGCTGGATCGAACAGGGTCGCATCAAAATAAACGGCAAGGCCTGCGCGCTGGGCGACCGGGTAAAGCCGGGTGACCGGGTTCACGTGGACGGTAAACGCATTATCGTGCGTGAGGAAAAGTCGACCGCAACACGCGTCATCATGTATCACAAGCCGGTAGGCCAGGTCTGTACCCGCAGCGATCCCGAGGGCCGTCCAACCGTATTTGACCATCTCCCTAAAGCCGGCCGTGCGCGCTGGATAAGTATCGGACGTCTCGATATCAATACCAGCGGTCTGCTGTTATTCACAACCAATGGCGAACTGGCCAACCGTTTGATGCATCCATCGAATCAGGTCGAGCGCGAATACGCTGTACGCGTTAGCGGTGAGGTTACCAGAGAAAATATCCGGCAGCTGCTGGCAGGCGTCGAGCTCGAAGACGGGCCGGCGCATTTCGATGATATTCAGGACGGCGGCGGCGAAGGCTACAACCACTGGTACTACGTTGTTATCAGGGAAGGGCGCAAGCGCGAGGTCAGGCGCCTGTGGGAGGCTGTCGGCGCCCGCGTGAGCCGATTGATCCGTGTTCGTTATGGCAATATCATTATGCCGAAGAGCCTGAGAAAGGGCCGCAGCAGGGTGCTGGATCCTCTGGAAATCAAACAGTTAGGTGATTCGGTCGGGCTCGAACTCGAGCTCGAGGCGCCCAGGCCGGTGAAAAAGCGTACCCGGCCGGGCGGCAGGAAAGTGGTACGAAAAACCGCGAAAAAAACGGCAGTCAAAAAGAAACGCGGTATGCTTAAAAGAACCCGGTAATGCATTTATGGTCAAACGGGCGGAGGTGGTTATGAATCAGATCAAGTTATACATACTGACGGTGCTGGTCGCGGCAACGCTGTTGTCCGCAGGCGTTTATGCCGCGTCTGATACCGAACTCAAACCCGGCATGGTCAACCCGGGTTATCACGAGCCGCCAGACTGGTTCAAGGTGTCTTTTCTCGATCTGTACGAGGATATCGAAGAGGCGGCGGATGAAAACAGGCGCGTGATGATTTTCTTCTACCAGGACGGTTGTCCCTACTGCAAGAAACTGCTCGAAGACAATTTCGGTCAGCGTGATATTACCGAGAAAACGCAGAAATATTTTGATGTCGTTACGATCAACATCTGGGGTGACCGCGAAGTCACGGTTGGCGACAAGGTCGTTACCGAAAAGGAATTTGCCGCTGCGCTGAAAGTGCAGTACACGCCGACGCTGCTGTTTTTCAATGAAGACACAAAGGCAGTCTACCGGGCGAATGGATACTATCCCCCGCAAAAGTTTGACGTCGTGCTCGATTATGTCGGGCAAAAGAAAGAAAACGAGATCAGCTTCCAGGACTATCTGGCCCAGGTGGCGCCGCAACCGGCATCAGGCAAGCTGCACACCGAGGTCAGTAATATCGCTTCCAACGACGACCTGAAGGCTGCGCTGGCGCCAGGCAAATACCTGCTGGTGATATTCGGTCAGAAGCAGTGTGCGACCTGCGATGAGCTGCATCTCGACATCCTCAAGCGCGATGAAAGCAGGGAACTGCTGAAACGATTGAATGTCGCCGTGATCGACCTGTGGTCGGACCAGAAAATTATTACCCCAGACGGCAGTGAGCGGAAAATCTTTGACTGGGCGAAGCAGCTGGATATCAAGTACGCACCCAGCCTGGTGTACTTCAATGACCGCGGTGAGGAAGTGTTTCGTTCCGATGCCTACCTGAGATCATTTCACGTACAGTCGGTCATGGATTACGTCACCACGGGTGCCTACAAGGAACAGCCCAATTTTCAGCGTTACATCGATGCCCGCGCCGACAGGCTGCGCGCGCAGGGTGTAGAAGTCAACCTGATGGATTAACCGCGTATTTCGTATGCGTAGCGCACTTCGCGGCTGAAGCCGCTCCTGAAAATTACTTTCCTGCTCTGCGAACTCCGCGCCTCTGCGGTTTAATAATCCTCTGGTGAAAATGTCCGTCCGGTTTCGGTCACCGCATCACTCAACAGGTACACAAACACATCAGTGATTTCTTCGGGCTTCGTCAGTTTCCGCATGTCTTCTGCCGGATAGGCCATGGTTCTGAAACGGGTGCGGACCGGCCCGGGATCGACGGCATTGACCGGAATGTTTTTTGACTCGAGTTCATCGGCAAGGATTTGCATGAACGACAACTGGCCCGCCTTGGCAACACCATAGGCACCCCAGTAGGCACTGCTTTTATCATCAGCGGTGAACAGTACCCGCGCGGAAGGTGATTTTCTCAACAACGGTATACAGGCTTTCGTCAGCAGAAACGGTGCATTCAGGTTGACCTGCATGACCTTGTACCAGAGCTCGGTATCGAAGATCTCGATCGGTGTGGATGCACCCAGCCAGCCGGCATTGTTGAGCAGACCGTCGAGGCGGCCGAATTCGTTGTCAATATTGGTGTTCAGGTCTTCATAATCCGACGCTGAAGCACCTTCCAGGTTCATCGGATAGATCGCCGGCTTCGGCCAGCCGTTGTTGATGATTTCATCGTATACCTGTTCGAGTTTATGCACGGTACGTCCGAGCAGGATTACCGTTGCGCCGCGTTCGGCGCAGGCAAGGGCGACGGCCTTGCCAATACCATCACCGGCGCCGGTGATCAGAATCACCCTGTCATCAAGTCGTATCTGTCTGGTATCAGGTATCATGGCTTAATCGATTGCATCGAACGGGAAATCAGGCGTCAAACGGTCGGCTATTATGAAGTATGCGGAAATAGAATGGAATAATGGTACGCCACGCAGCACCCAGTTCGACGATGTGTATTTTTCAACGGACAACGGCATTGAGGAAACACGCCATGTCTTCCTGCAGCAAAACGAGCTGCCGCAACGCTGGGCTGAAGCGGAACGATTCGTCATCGCGGAAACCGGCTTCGGTACCGGATTGAATTTCCTGGTGACGATGCAATCCTGGCTGGAGTCCGCGCCGCCCGACGCCCGCCTGCATTATATTTCGATTGAAAACCAGCCGGTGTCGCCCGGCGATATTGCCCGCCTGGCCGGCCAGTGGCAGGAGTTGCGTACCTGCGTCGACGATCTGCTTCAGGTCTATCCGCCACCCGTCCCGGGGATGCATTTGCTTGAGCTGGCCGGAGGTCGGATCAGGTTGCATTTGATTTTCGACGATATCGAAGTTGCGCTCGAACAGATCAATTACAAGGTCGACGCCTGGTACCTCGACGGCTTCGCGCCATCACGTAATCCGTCGATGTGGAGCGAGCGGGTGTTCGAACTGATCGGCAGGAATACCGTGACCGGCGGAAGTTTTGCGACCTACACCGCATCGGGCCAGGTAAGGCGGGGTATGACACAGGCGGGTTTTGTGGTGCAGAAAACTGACGGCTTTGCTACCAAACGCGACATGCTGAAAGGATTCATTTTTGAACAACGATGCTATGCTGTCGAAAAGCCCTGGTTTACGGTGCCGGCGTTCACCGTTGCTGCGAAACACGCCATCATCGTCGGCGCCGGGCTTGCGGGGTTGACCGCGGCGTGGGCATTGAGCAGGCGCGGCTGGGATATCACCCTGATCGATCGGCACGCGTCCGTCGCAGAGGAGGCTTCGGGTAACCCGGCAGGTCTGCTGATGCCCCGGCTAACGCAGGATGTTACAGCTGACGCGCGTTTTTATACCAATGCCTACCTGTATGCCATTCGGTGTCTCGATGGATTGCAGGCCGATGCTGAACAGCCGTTCTGGTTCAAATGCGGTAATGTGCTGGTCGACTCGTCCGGAAGGTTACGGAGCATTCTGCAATCGCACTGTTACCCGGACAATTTCGTCCGTTATACTGATGCCGGCCTGACAGAGGCGGTGACCGGTGTCGAACTGAATCATGCTGCACTGATGTTTGTCGATGCCGGCTGGGTTGATGTGAAACGCCTTTGCCGTCAACTTGCACAAGCCTGCGGCCAGCGCCTGCGATACCTTCAGGCCAATGTGACCGATCTGGTCCGCGTAAAAGGACACTGGCAGGTGGTCAGCGATAAAAGCGACCCGGTCGCGGCAGCGGACTGTGTCGTGGTTACCAATGGCGCCATGGCAAACCACATCCCGGTACTCGAGTGGCTGCCGATACGGGCGGTACGGGGTCAGTTGACGCTGGTGGAACAGACAGACCTCAGCCGGAATATCAAATGTGGAATCAGTGCAGAGCGTTACATCACGCCACCCTGGCAGGGCAAACATGTGATCGGCGCCAGCTATCAGCGGGAAGGCTCGTCTGCAGAACTGTCAGCCAGTGATCAGCAGGAAAACCTCAACGCCATTAACCGGCTGATTCCACCCGGTTTTGTCCAGAGCGAATTAACCGGGAGGGTGTCCTGGCGCGCAGTCAGCGATGATCGGGTGCCGGTGGTCGGCTGCGTGCCGGACAGGGCGGCGTTTGAACAGCAGTACCGGGATCTGCAGCACGGCAGGCCTTCAAGGCTGTATCCTGCCGGTGCTTATTTGCCGGGCCTGTACACGTCGAATGCTCACGGCTCGAGAGGCCTGGCCAGCTGTTTTATATCCGGTGAAATTGTTGCGTCGCTGATATGTACGGAGCCAGTGCCGGTAGAAAAAGATATCCTCGACCATGTTAACCCGGCACGGTTTGTTATCAGGAAGCTGAAACGATCCCGTTGCTGAGCGGCCTGTGGCTGATCATGTCCTGCAGCGTGTCCGCGTTCAGTGGCCTGGGCCTGGCGATGCCATAACCCTGTGCGAAATCCACGCCCAGCGTGTGAAGCTTCTCGATGATGTCATCGTTTTCGGCGAATTCCGCAATGGTCTTGATCTCCATGATGTGGCCGATCTGGTTGATTGCCGCCACCATGGCGTGGTCAATCTTGTTGTCGACCATTTCACGTACGAAGCTGCCGTCAATTTTTACAAAGTCAACCGGCAGATTTTCCAGGTAGCTGAAAGAAGAAAGTCTGCTGCCAAAGTCATCAAGTGCAAACTTGAATCCTTCGGCCTGCAGTTCCCTGACCAGATCGCGGGTTCTAATCAGGTTGGTTATCAACGAGGTTTCTGTTATTTCAAAGCAGATCGTTTCAGCTGCAATGCCGTATTCTTTCCTGCACTGTTTGACGAAATCAGCCAGTTTGTTGTCATTCAGCGAGCTGCCCGAAAGGTTTATCGAGAAGCAGATATTTTCACAGCCCTGTTCAGCGATGAAGCTGAATGTTTCCCTGATGATGTGCTGGTCGACTGCACCCATCAGGTTGTAACGTTCGGCTGCGGGAATGAATGATGCCGGCGGTATCAGGCGACTATTCTCGTCTTCCATTCTAACGAGAATCTCGATGTGGGCGATGTTGCCGATGGCCGGGTCGAGCGGGCAGATCGATTGCGCGAAAATCCTGAATCGATCCTGTTCCAGCGCTTTGGATATGCGTGATGCCCAGTGGAGCTCTTCGTGGCGTTTGATGAGTTCTGTGTCCTGCTGGTCATATACGTAGGAACGGTCACGGCCCTGGTCCTTGGCGGTATAGCACGCAACATCTGCATGCTTCATTGCTTCGTGTGTGTTCTCGGTCTGCGCGGTAATAGCAACGATGCCGATACTGACGCCTATGGTAAACCTGTTGCCTTCCCAGATAAATTCATATTCCGAGATCGAGTTAATGATTTTGTTGGCAATCGATTGCGCAACATCAACAGGACAGTTCTGCAGGATAAGACCGAATTCATCGCCGCCCAGCCTGCCCAGTGTGTCGCCCGAACGGATGGTGCTGTGTAGCATCGATGAAACCTGTTTCAGCAACTCATCGCCGGCAGCGTGACCGCATGTGTCATTTACGATCTTGAAGTGATCGAGGTCGAGATAGCAAAGCACATGATTGGCTTCATGGGTTTTTGCGTGGTGGACCAGGTCCTTGAGTTCTTTATTGAACTGACTGCGATTGATCAGGCCGGTAAGTGAATCATGCGTTGCCTGGTGGTGGATAATGCACTCCATTCGCCTGCGCTCGGTTTCATCGTGGAATACGAGGACAGCACCCTCGATTGCTCCGGAGCGATTAATGATAGGTGACATCGAGCTTTCGATGGATCGTTCGCTGCCATTATTGTTTATCAAATAAGTCATGCTTTTACTGATCGTCGTGCCTTCATTCAGGCAGGCATCGATAATGTTGTGCATGGGCTCGCGGGTGTCATGATCGAGGATGCGGAACACGGTCTGAACCGGCTGCTTGTGCACGGTATCCAGTTCCCAGCCGGTTAGTCGTTCGGCAATGTGGTTCATGTATTCGATCATGCCGTCGGCGTCCGTGGTGATTACGGCATCACCGATTGAGCGCAGCGTGAATTCCGCGCGTTCCTTTTCGGTCGCGATTTCATTGACCAGCTGCAGGTTGGCTATAGCAAGCTGCAGTCGCTGCGCAAACTGGCCGATCAACTGCGCGTCGATATGGTCGAATGCCGCTGCGTCCCCGAATACCGCGATCGCACCGTAGGTCGATTCGTTAAGCAAGATGGGTGTTATATAAGCGGATTTGACCCGGTATCTGTTAAGTTTCTGGCGCCGGGCACGGGTATCGCTGTTGATATCATCGATGTGGACCGTGCAGCTGTTCGTTATAACCCAGCCAAACAGATCGTGATTGTCGAGTTCGTGGCGGGTTCCGCTCAGATGCTCTGAATTACATCCTGATGCGGCGGCGTATCGATAGTATTTTCCGGCGCCATCCAGCAACGGGACCAGCGCCATGGAGGCGCCGGCTATATCCAGTGCGGCCTTGCAGACTGTTTCATAGAAAACGGCTGGATCACTGCTGCAAGCGATCAGTTCGAGCAGCCAGCGGTCGATAGACTCGAGGCCGGTATGATAGCGTTGGCTGTGCTGGAGTGCATTATGGCGGAGTAATTCAGCACTGGTCCTGGATGCGGCAAGCGAAAGAATGTTTTCTGCCAGGTTGCTGTTGTTGATGGGCTGGTCATCTGCAACCGCGATCAGGCCGATCACCTTGTTGTCCTGGTCCTTTATGCAAACACCAATAAAACTTTCCGCCGAGGGGATATAACTGTTGTTCCACTCCGGGAAATAGTTGCTGAAATCGCGGTTGTGTACCAGTCTGCCAAAGCGCAACACCTCTTCACACGGGGTGCCATCAAGCCGATATTTTATATCGGCCTGAAATTTACCGTTATCGATAACCCCGAGGATGGATGCTTCCTCTTTATTGTGTTCCGAGACCAGTGAGACGAAGGTGTAACGGTAGCCAAGCGCCTTGTACAGCGCGAACACAATATGGCGGACGAAGTCCTTGTCATCGATCGATGAGGTTTCCTTGACCAGGCGATACAGCGTTTTTTCGGTTTTTGATCTTTTCTCGATTTCTTTGTTCAGCTTCCGATTCGAAAGCATCAGCGTGTTTTTGTTCTGTTTAAGAATCAGAACCATGTAACTGATGTAGCCGAGCAGATACAGTGAGGCAAAAAACAGCAGCGTATTGTAAATTCGCATGTGCTGGTCGAGGTCAGCCCGGTACTCTGTCAGCAGCTGCCTGGTCTGTTTTTTTATGCTCAGGGAATGAGATTTTTCGATAATGCTATCAATCAGCGGGAGTTTCTCGATAACGTTCAGACTATGCCTGGCCAGGGATTCTGCTTCAGGATTCTCGCGGATGTTCAGTCGGTCGAGCAGCAAACGTATTTTCGAAGCTGAATCGTTTTCGGGTTCACGAGAATAAGCCAGAATCGAAGCCGACAGTTGGCCGGTTATTTCCGCCGAAGCCGGACTGCTGCCAGTGTCGTTGTCACCGGTTTGCATTCTGGAGTAGTAGTCAAGCGATCGTTGTAAAACCGAGTTGCTGGTTTTGAATGCCTCGATCAACGCTGTTTGTTCATTGATGGCGCCTTGCAGCTGTGCCAGATTGCCTGCCAGTGCTTCGTGATTCATGCCTGTGATCGCGGCTGCGAATCGATCGCTCAGGATCGAAATATCGCGGATTGTTTGATTCAGCGTGTCATACTCACGGATCTGGTTGTTTCTGTGTCTGAGCATGTCACGATGCAGTCGGACCTGAAGGGATGCTATCTCGCTGGATAAAGACGAGAGCTCGTCATAGTCGTTGCTGCTGAAGACGCTTTTGTAGAAAAAGAAAATCAGCAGCGGCAGAACGAGGATAATGCCGATGGTGTGGTTAAGATGCTGTTTCATAGAAGCCTGTTCCTGGCAATCCTGATTCCGCCTGGTTCGGCATTTTCAACGGTATCAACCGGGATGGGTTGAATCGGCTCACCGGGTGCTGGCACAATCTGCGCTTCAGCCGAGACAGGGTAGCGGGTGAAAAATAATGCGACAGGCAGCTTAAACCTGGTCAAGTTTGTTATCATTCTTATAACTAACTGTTTCTAAAAGAAGAGTTACAGGTCATTTTTGTCGCATTTATGCAAGGATTGTAGCCAATATCCAGCTAAAACGCATGCACTACACGATGAACAGTCTTAAAGCCGGCCGATTGATCCGGGCCATAATGATTAGCGGTTTGATACCGGTAACGGCTGCAGCCGTGTGTACCGATGACCCGGCGCCGGGCGTCAACTGGGCAGGTTGTGATAAACCCGGTGTTGACCTCAGCGGCCTGGACCTGTCCGGCGCGGTGTTCACCCGTGCCAACCTGGAAAACGCCAATTTCAGTGGCAGCAGGCTGTCCAACGCAGATCTGAATCTAGCAAGCTTGAACAAGGCCAGCTTTGACCGGGCCCGGATGATCGGTGCGCGACTGGTGGGTGTGGAGGCAAAGGGCGCGAGTTTTAACAAGGCGATACTCGATGATGCCAGTCTCAGCCGCGCCAGCCTGAATTCGGCTGACTTTAGCAAGGCACGGTTGCGCAGGGCCAATTTCTATGAATCCAGCCTGTCCAATGCGAATTTTTCAAATGCCAACCTCGAAGCAGCGCGACTGGAAAGGGCAAAAATGTTCGCAGCCAGATTTGATCAGGCCGGGATGGAGTCCGCCAATCTGGCGTCCTGCGATGCGGAAACGGCCAGCTTCAGGAATGCGAACCTGTTCAAGGCAAAACTGGATAATGCCATTTTGCGCGAAGCCGATTTCACCGCGGCTGACCTGAGCAAGGCCTCGCTGCGGGAAGCCAATATCGACGATGCCATTTTTGACGAAGCACGGCTCAGTGATACGATCTGGGTTCAGTACCAGCGATGCCGTTCCGGTTCGGTCGGCGAATGCCAATAACAGTTTTTGTAACAGGACTACGCCTGAATGAATGCACAACAGTTTCTTGAACGTATGGCCGCAACTGCCAATGCGCTCGATCTCGATCAGCACATGGACCTGATTTCAAAAGATGTGAGCGTGTTTGGCGTGCCGGGATTTGACGTGATTGGGTATAATGACTGGCTGAATCAATGCAGGCATGAGTTCGAAAACAGGCTGTTGAAGCAGGTCAGCTACAAAGGACTCAACGTGCTCGCGGAGACGCCCGAGAGGATTATGTTCAAGTCTGTCGAGACGGTTGAAGGCGCTGATGGTACGGTCAATTCAAACGGAATAGAATTCATCATCCAGAAAGAGGCTGATGGTGTCTGGCGTGTAAGCCAGGAGCGTGTGTTGCCGGCTGACGAGCTTGAAAATGATATTCGCCGTGGTGCACTATAATTTTGTACGAATGATTAACTCGATCGGAATACTGTTTTGGGACAGCACAACCAGGAAATAATCGATGCACTGAAGCAGTCTCACCTGTTTTCCAGCCTGGACGAACAGCAGCTGGAGCGCGTGTACAGCCACTCCAGAATCGTCAAGCTCGAGGACGGACAACTGCTGTTTGCGCAGGGTGAAGATGTTGATTATTTTTATCTTGTTCTCAGCGGCAAGATCAAACTGTTTCGAGTCTCCCCCGATGGACAGGAAAAGATTATAGAAATCGTTCGCTGTGGCGGAACCTTCGCGGAAGCTTTGATGTTCATGGATCAGCCGCATTACCCGGTGAGTTCAGCGGCCCTGTCTGACACGGTCGTGGTGGGCATCGATGCAAAAGATTTCAAGGCCATGCTGTGGGATTCGGTCGACACCTGCTTGCTTCTGCTCGGTGATATGAGCTATCGATTGCGCAAGCTGGTTTACGAAATCGATGTGCTGACGTTGCACTCCGGAACCTGCCGCGTCGCCTCCTATCTGCTGCAGCACGCGCCGGATGACCAGGACAGCTTTGAACTGGAAAATGCAAAAAGCGTGATAGCTGCGAGGTTGTCGGTCAAGCCGGAGACATTTTCACGCATTATCAAGAATCTCAGGGGCGAAGGCGTTATCAGCATTCAGGGCAGCAAGATTACGATACATAATCGCGAAGCCCTGAAAACCTACAGCCTGGTCTGAACCCGCTCCTACAGCTGATCCTTCACGGGTCTTATCGCCAGGTAGACGATGACCAGAAACATCACGCCGCCGATGATCGAAATCAGGCCGCCAAAGCCCATCAGGCTCATTCCCGCGACCTGTTCAAACTGTTCCAGGCCCTGTTCGCTGCCGGCCGTTTTTCGCTGTACGCCGTAACCGCCGGACCAGGCGAGGCCGATGATATGCATCAACTGGCCGCTGCCATAGATGCCCGGCTGCCATCTTGCAGCTCGCCCGGAGACTTTCCTGAAACCCAGGCGTGGGAGGATGTGATAGGTGATGCCCATAAAGGCGAGGGTCACGCCGACAATGGAGCCGTGATAATGGGCAGGCACGGTCACGTTGCTACCCGTGATCATGAAGCCGATGATACCGCCGACACCGAACAACAGGATCGAGAACAGCAGTGTGTTGCGTTCAACCTCGAAGCCGGGTGTGGGGCGCCATTTTTCGATCACGGACAGCGTGGTCGCCAGACCGATCGGTACCGCAGCAAGCGCCCCGCCATACTTCATCAGTTGTATGAACCAGAACAGATGGCCGCCGGAACTGACCTCGAATCTGAAATAGATAATCGGGACCATTACAAGCGGCGCCATGCCCAGTGCGAACAGTATCAGCGCGATACGTGGTGATACCCGCAGGTAGGCGCCGCTGACTGAAGCCAGCCACAACCAGGCAACCAGCATCAGCTGTGTATGGGTGAACTGGATGATATGGCCGCTGCCCCAGAACAGGCGGTCATAATAGGCCTGCCCGACAAAACCTTCATCGATATCGAAATAGGACAGGACGAGCGCGACAATCGCCAGCAATGCCGCTATCGCAGCAACGAGCAGGCCAAAACGCAGCGCATCGACGCCGCCGATTCGGGTGCCGATCGTCCAGGATGCCAGGAATGTGCGCACCACCAGCAGGCTGAAACCGAGCCCGAACGTGCCCAGGCCGATGAAGAACACGGTGCTTTGTAATACTGGTACGTAGTTGTTCATTAACGGATAACTTTCACCGGTGAACGGCGAGATCGTGATGATCAGTGTGCCGGCAGCGCTGAGCAGCAAAGCGAGCCATCCGGTGCGCGGGTAACGGTTCGAACTGTTGTAACTCCAGAGTACACCGGCAAAAGCCAGGAACCAGACCAGTACGGTCAGATCAACATGAACGACCAGTGCGGTCCGAAAGAAATCGACCCAGGGAATGATTTCCTGAAAATAAGGTGTCCGCGAGAGTACGATCAGGATCGTAAACAGCCCGGCGATGACCAGCGAAGCGAGGCCCAGGAACAACCAGGCGGTTGTCATTTTGCGTGCATCAGCATCCGGTTCAGGCAATGTGAATTGATCGGCCAGCATAAGGGGCAAAAATCAGGCGCTAATTGGAGGGGGTTGAACCCGGGACATGGGTGGGGGTATCTTCATCGGCGCTATTTTAATGGCTTTCGGGGCGCAATGCATCGACTGAATTGTGCGCCTGGAAAGGTGTCATTGGGCGCTAAAGGCAATACCGCGTGCAGGGTCGTTATGCACGTGCCCTGACGGGGCGTAGGCAAAGAATATCCGACAGCACGGGTGTTGTATAATGCTTGTCCCGATGGTTGGAAAACCGTAGGGTAGTGGTTTTCCGCGATCAACCTGTGTAACCAATGACGATGCAGCTTTCGTACAATTCAGTAGCTTCGGACCAGACGGTTTCGCTGGGGACCGCTGATGCGGGCGTGTTGACGATCTCCGAAGCCGTTCCTGCCAGCGGTGCGCTGACCGCTAACCAGACCCAGCCCGCATCAACCCCTGACATTGACTGGGGTGATTTCACCATGGTGTTCTTCGCTGCCGGTGTGGTGATCAACCTGGTCATGTTAACGGCATATTTTGTCTGGGCCTGCAAGCAGTGGGGAAAGGAAAAGGCGAGAGACGAGTAGCGGGGGTGCTTTGCTGGCTGGCACTCTATCGTACCTGATGCCGGACTATACGCGGCTAAAGCCGCTCCCACGCAATTTGCCACTTTCGCGCTGATTCCAGTTCTTTTGCGGACTTACTGATAAAAATACGCCAGTATTTTTTCGTACAGTGTGACGATGGTGCTCGCATAATGTGGCTGGGAGAAGGTAGCTACCAGTCTGCCCAGCGGGTCGACAAGGAAAATGGCGCTGGTGTGGGATACCAGGTATGAGCCGGGTGCAGTTTCTTCTTCCAGTACATAACCGGCACCAAATTGTCCAGCCACCCGGTCGATCTCCTGCTTGCCCGCCGTCGCACCGATAAACGTTTTATTGAAATGCGCAACGTAGTCGGCGAGCAGTTCGGGCGTATCCCGTTTGGGGTCCACGGAAATGAATATCACCTGCATCTCCTCAGGCGCTTCGCCGGTTTTGTCTTCAATCAGACCCTGAACAGCATTCAATACATACAGCGTGGCCGGGCAGATATCGGGACAGGAGGTATAGCCAAAAAAAACGAATGTCCATTTGCCCTGAAACCTTTTCTGGTCGAATACCGCACCCTCGTGATCGGTCAGTTCGAACGACCGTAACAGTCGGAACTCGGGACGGAGAACACCTTCCAGTTCGGGGGGTGGCGGGGGAGGACGCACCAGGATATAGGTGATGAGCATGACCAGCAGGAACAGGCCGAACAGAATCAGCGTGCCAATCGGAAACTTTTTATTCCTGGTCATGATCGCTTGTTCCTGGCTAATCAATCGTGCTTCAACGTGAAGCCCTTCGAACTGTCCGCTGAAGCAGCCATCAGCGTTCTACTGTCCCACGATATGGTTGTACTTGATTATATGTTCGTTGATTACGCCGGGTTTAATAAGTTCCAGGTAGCCATCCGCCAGCTTGATGGTACAGGGTGATAACGAGCCGCATTCGAACACGATGCGGTCCTCGATATAGCCGTATTTTTCGATTTGTACGGTCGCCGCTTCCTGCAAATGCCCGAAGGTCCCTCTCAGATAGGAACTGCCGGTCGTCTGCTTTTTTGCCTGTTCGAGTGCTTTGGTTATGGTATCTGCATCGACCGTCGTGGCATAGGGGTAGGGGACGTGCATGACGCCAATCCACTGGTTGTCAAAAAACTTGATATAGATGTTGTTATTTATTGTTTTCGAAGGGCTCGCGTTATTGCCTTCTCTGGAGTAATGGCCCGACGTGATATCTGTTTTATCCGGCTGTTCGCATAGTGCCGGGCCTGGTGCCAGGACAATCAAGCTCAGCGTCGTAAACAGTAGTTTTCTGATGCAATGATTTTTCATAATGATGGCTTTGTCTGGTTGTTCATGCGGCGGTGGTACGGCCGCGGAGCTGGTGACTGACGAACAGTGAGGCGGTGAGCAGCAGGATAGCACCGCCCTGATGCGCTGCTGCCAGTGTCACAGGGACCACGAGTACCAGTGTACTAATTCCGAGTGTGAGTTGCAGTGCCAGCGCAGCCAGCAGCAGATTCAGGCCGATCTGGATATGTCGCTCCTGTTGTGATTGCCTCGCCAGCCACCAGAACGCCGGGATCAGCAGGAACAGCAGCGTCGCCAGGAGTCGATGGTCGAACTGTACCGTGACCACGTTCTCGAAAAAATTTCGCCACAGCGGAGAGAGTTCGAACAGGCCGACAGGAATCAGGCGTCCATCCATCAATGGGAACGTGTTGAACGCAAAGCCCGCGCGGATACCGGCAACAAAACCGCCGCTCAGTGCCGTGATGAATATTATCGCTGTAATGATTAATGACTGGCGAGCAAGTTTGCGGTTGTTGATTCGGGCAGTTTCATCGATGCCGGGATACAAGAGGTCCAGCGCGACCCAGAACATATAGGCATAGATGACGATGGCCAGTCCCAGATGTGCCGTCAGGCGATACTGGCTGACATGCGGGTCGTCGACCAGGCCGCTTTTTACCATGTACCAGCCCATCAAACCCTGCAGGCCGCCGAGAACGAACATTGTGATCAATTTGGGCGTCAGTGATTTTTCTATTTTTCCTCTGACAAGAAAAAACAGAAAGGGTAAAAGGAATATGATACCGATCGAACGTCCAAGAACACGGTGGGCATATTCAAACCAGAATATGGATTTGAATTCCCCCACTGACATGGCGAAGTTCTTTACCTTGTATTCAGGGAACTGCTGGTAGAGACGAAAGGTTTCCTCCCATTCCGCCTGGTTCAGCGGTGGCAACACGCCCATGATGGGTTCCCACTGCACCATAGATAAACCGGAGCCGGTCAACCGGGTAACACCGCCGAGAATGATCATCGCAAAGATAGTGGTACAGCAGATCAGCAGCCAGACAGCGATCTGTTTGTTATTTGTATTGACGGAAGGGTTCATTGTCAGTTCAGGATTATTCGCCGAGGCTACGGTAAGGCTCATGGATTTTAATCGGTGGTGGTTGATCTGACAAACGCCTGGAAAGAAATGAATAATGAATAATTAAAAATGAATAATCTTTGGGGCCGGGGTTCGAAACCAATACTAATCCTCGTTACTAACCGATACGGCTTAACCAGCCAGAACCTTCAAATCTACTGATCTGCGGGCTATCTTTCATTATTCATTATTAATTGGTTTTTTATCCGGTTTTTCGCAGAAAAGCATTCTTTGCGTTACGTATCATGGTTCTCAGTTTGTTTTCATCGATTTCGTCGTGTGACATCAGGTTGGTGAGTTTGTGCAGGCGCGAATCATGCGTTTTGAAGTGCAGCTGGAACCAGTCGTTCAGTTTCTGCTTGAATTTGTCGCCGTCGAGATCGGTCGCATTTTCGAATTCATCGGTGATATCACGGATATCATCCAGCAGGCGCTCATGATCGGCCTGGTGCTGTTCATAATGGTCATAACCGTGCCGTTCCATCATCTTTTCTTCCAGGGCGAAATGCGCAGAGATGCTGCCGTAGATATCGCCGAGGCCGTCGATGACGCTGTCTTTGTCAGCTTCGTCATCGATTAACGCATAGATGGCGTTGATCTGTTCGATCAGTTGCCGGTGCTCGTGGTCGACGCCCTGTATGCCGGTACAGAAATCATCTCGCCATTCAATCAATGCCATCGACAGTCTCCCGATCTTTGGTGAAAATGGTAGGACGCGTCAACTCGGCACCGAGTTCTGCGCTGCAAATAAGGGTATAGCTGAATTTCATGGCGAACGATTATCCCGCATTTTAATCTATTAGGAAATACTGTTGAATGGATACGGAGTTGAAATGACCGTCTGCAGGTAATCGAGACGGTGAATGAAAAGCATTCGCTATTAGGTTAATGCCCGCCCACTGGAATTCATTCATCATCATTCGGTCGTGCATCACTAGATTGCGCCGGTCGGCTGCCAAGGTATGAACAAGCCGTAGGACAGGTTGAAGCTTATATTAATATGTCATGATCATTTGACATAGATCAATGTCATTCAGAGCCTGTTTAAATAATCTCCCCCACTAATTGTGTTATATAATGCAAGGAATGTGTCATTTGGCACAGCCGAGGATATATGACCGGCTATCAATGGGTTTCATCCCGCACCGGGTAAGATCGGGAGGGGGTGGCGATAGTCCGTAGCCATCACAAAGATTTCAAATTCAATATTAAAAATAAGGAGTCTGTCCATGCCCGAAGAAGACAATATACCCAAGCCTGAGCGCATCCCTTTCTTTCAAAGGCTGCTCGAAAATACCTTCCTGTTACTGTTCATCGGCGTCGCCATGCCCACCGTGTTTTATATCCTGTGGGGGATTATGGAAATCGCCACCATACCTGTCGCTGAATAAGGAGACTATCGATGACTTCATATTTACCCCCTTCGGAGCGTATCTGGTGGAAGGTGCCTGTTGGCAAACAGGAAGTGATCTGGATTGGTATCGCGCTGATCTGGTGTCTGATCATGTTTTTCATGATGCCTTACTGGCATCTGTTCGGTAAGCAAAACCTTTCAAACGAGGCCTATCAGACCACGCCGGCCAAGTTCCAGGCCAGGGTGGATGAAATGGTAGCGCAGTACCAGGTCGGTGAAGAGGCCGGTATTCCGATTGTCAGGCCACCTGCGGGCAGTGATGTCTACCTGTTAGGCAGGCTCTGGCAATGGTACCCAATTCTCGAGCTGGAAAAGGACCAGTCCTACAGGATTCATCTGTCGTCCATGGACTGGCAGCACGGTTTCTCTCTTCAGCCAGTCAACATAAACCTGCAGATCGTTCCCGGCTACGAAATGGTCGTCACCATGACACCTGACCAGGCCGGCGATTACGCTATTGTATGCAACGAATATTGCGGCATCGGTCATCATGCTATGCTCGGCAAAATCTACGTGAAGGAGAATTAAAGATGGCACAATTTAGAGTATGCCCGGACTCGGGTTTCTATTTTGACAAGTCTGCCGAGAGCCTGATGAAGGTGAATGCTATAGCTGGTGCTGTATCATTGCTGATTGCGGGTATTCTGGCGATAGGCGTTATTCTGACGCGCTGGCAGGAAGTGCATTTGCTGCCTGCGGATCTGTTTTACCAGGCGCTGACTGGGCATGGCATAAACGCGCTGATTTTCTGGATCATCTTCTTTGAAATTGCGATCCTGTACTTTGCCTCCTCAACGCTGTTGCGAACCCGACTGGCAGCGCCGAAATGGGCATGGCTGGGCTTCATCCTGATGGTCGTTGGGGCCGTGATGAACAATGTCGCGGTTGCACAGGGTAATTCGAGCGTGATGATGACCTCGTACGCACCGATGCAGGCAGAACCCCATTTCTATCTGGGCCTGATACTGTTCGCTGTTGGTGCGCTGATCGGTGTCTTTGTGTTCTTCGGTACGCTGGTTATCGCCAAGGATGACCAAACCTACGAAGGCTCTGTGCCTCTGGTGACCTTTGGTGCGATCACGGCAGCAATTATTGCCGTATTCACCATTGCCTCGGGTGCCGTTATCCTGGTACCGACCTTCCTCTGGTCGATCGGCTACATCAACCACATCGATGCTGAAATGTACCGTATTATCTGGTGGGGTCTGGGCCATTCCTCGCAGCAGATCAACGTTGCCGCCCACGTGTCTGTCTGGTACCTGCTCGCGGGCATCCTGTTCGGCGCACGACCAATGTCGGAAAAAGTCAGCCGCACAGCATTCCTGCTCTACATCCTGTTCCTGCAGCTGGCCTGCGCACACCATATTCTGGTCGATCCCGGTATCAGCTCGGAGTGGAAGGTGTTCAACACCAGTTACGCAATGTACCTCGCGGTTCTGGCGAGTATGATCCATGGTCTGACCGTTCCTGGTGCTATGGAGGTGGCACAGCGTGAGAAAGGCCTGACCAAGGGTCTGTTCGAATGGTTACGCAAGGCGCCCTGGGGTAATCCGGTGTTCTCCGGTTTCTTCTTCTCGCTGGTCATCTTCGGTTTCATCGGTGGTATCACCGGTGTTGTCATGGGTACCGAGCAGATCAACCTGATCATCCATAACACCATTTACGTACCGGCGCATTTCCACGCGACTGTGGCCGTGGGTACAACGCTGGCCTTCATGGCGCTGACCTATCTGCTGATCCCGGTACTGTTCAGACGCAGCCTGTTCCTGCCGTGGGTGGCAAAAATGCAGCCTTACGTGTTCTCGGCAGGCATGACAATCATGATCCTGTTCATGCTGGGTGCGGGTACGCTGGGCGTATCTCGTCGCCACTGGGACATGGACTTCACCGGTGCAGCGCTGAGCTTTGAATACCCGGGTACTGCCTACATGATGATGGCGGTGGGCGGTATCGGCGGCGTGCTGGGCATCCTGGGTGGTGCGATGTACCTGCTGGTCACTGTAGGCTCGCTGGTATTCGGCAAGAAGCTGGAGCCTTCAGCCGGTCTGTTCCAGAGCTTCGGCGTACCGCTGTCATCAGGCAGCTACAATATTCAGCAGCCTGAGCGCTTGCCTATGGCACCGAAACTGGCCGTCGAACAGCATGGTTCAGCCGGGTTCGAAGCGCCCGGAACCTTCGTGCTCGCAATGGCCCTGCTGGTGTCTTTTGTTGTGTACTACTTCATCAACTGGGACTACCTGGCATCGGTCTGGCCACTCAGCTAGAACGATGTAAAGCTGTACCTGAAACGCGGGATAAACCATGGTTTGTCCCGCGTTTTTTTATGACCCTTGCCGTTGACCTGTGTTGTACGGTGAAGGGGCTTTCATTGATGTAGTGATGTAGAAATTTCAGTCGGCATGTTCAAGCAGATATCCAGCCTATTAAAACTGCGTATTGGCATCATCATGATGTTCACAGCGCTGGCCGCGATGGTGGCGACGCCCGGGCAGCAACCCGGCGGTTTCGAGGTGCTGGTGCTGGCGTTTGCGGTGCTGGTCTCGGCCGCCAGCGCGGGTGCTTTCAACCAGTATTTCGAAGTCGATCTCGACAGTCTGATGCAGCGTACGCGGCACAGGCCTTTCGTCACGGGTCGGTTCCACAAGAGCTGGGTGTGGCTGCTGCTGATGTTGCTGCTGCTGTTTGCCGGTGTGTCATCCGCAGCTGTGGTGCTCAACGGCGCCGCAGCGGCTTATATTTTCCTGGGTGCTTTTTTCTATGCCGTCGTCTACACCGTCTGGCTGAAACGGCGAACATGGATGAACATTGTGATCGGCGGAGCCTCCGGCAGTTTTGCGGTGCTCGCCGGTGCCGCTGCAGTCGATCCTGCGATGAGCCCGGTGCCGATCCTGCTGGCACTGGTTCTGTTCTTCTGGACGCCGTCACATTTCTGGAGTCTCGCCATCGCCAAGCACCAGGATTACGCCAATGCCGGTGTGCCGATGTTGCCGGTCGTGATCGGGGACCAGCGCACCGCTGTTGTCGTGCTGATCAACACCCTGATCCTGGTCGGTATTTCGGTGTTACCGTTTTTCTTCGGACTGGGCTGGATCTACCTGGCCGGTGCTCTGGCGGGCGGCGTCTATTTTATCTACTGCAATTATCTGATGGTGCAGGAACCTTCAACCACGCTCGCGATGAAAAGCTTTTTTGCATCCCTGGTGCAGCTGGTGTTTCTGCTGGCCGGCGCGGTGCTCGACGTTTACCTGCTGGCCTGATCGCGGGGTAGAATAGATTCACTATGCGGTATCCGTTCCTGTTTTTCAGCCTGTTGCTGCTGGCCATCTCCTCTTACAGCCTCAATGCCGCGCCACAGGTCTCAAGGGCTGCGCCTGATGCAAGTGCCGGGGCAGGGGCTTTCGATTACGACAGCGCGCTGAAAATAAGCCAGGGTGCGATTGGCAACCAGCTTGGCAACTACAGCTTTACCAATGCTGAGGGTGAGCGTGTTCACCTGAATGATTTCGCTGGCAAGCCGCTGGTTGTGAGCATGATCTTTACCAGCTGCTACCAGATTTGTCCGATGACAACGCGGCATCTGTCGAAAGTTGTCGAAAAAGCACGTGACGCTCTCGGTGAAGACAGCTTCTCGGTCGCTGTGATCGGTTTTGATACCAAGGTCGATACCCCGGATGCGATGCAGTACTTTGCCAACAAGCAGGGTGTCAGTCACAAAGGATGGCATCTGCTGAGCGTCGCGGAAGAGGATATCGAAGCCCTGTCCAAAGATCTCGGTTTCATCTATTTCCCTTCCTCGAACGGTTTCGACCATATCATCCAGGCAACTATTATCGATGCTGATGGCAAGGTGTACCGCCAGGTCTACGGGCAGGTATTTGAAACACCACTGCTGGTCGATCCGTTGATCGAGCTCGTACTCGGGCGGCCCAGGCCCGCGCAGTCGTTCATCAGCACCCTGAGCGACAAGATAAAGCTGTTCTGTACCACCTACGACCCGGTGCGTGATGGCTATTATTTCGATTATTCGTTGTTTATTGGCATCCTTATCGGCGGCAGCATCATTGTCTATACACTGATCATTCTGTTGCGGGAAAGGCGCCGGAGCCGGCAGCATACCGATAGCTGATTAGTTGTTCCGGCTTGACATGTGTCATGCCGGTTGAATATTAGCGTATGCTAAAATCCCTGACCTTCTTAACCGGTGAGTAAGATTTCAAGTGCTTGTAAATCCAGTAAAACGGGCCTACCTGGCTCTGGAGTCATGGTTCAATGTGTCTTTTGGAACCGAGTGGAACCCGTTGTATCACCTGGGGACTCTGTCGTTCTTCCTGTTCTGGGTGATTCTGGTCAGCGGGATTTACCTGTTCATTCCTTTTCACGGCAGTCTTGCCGGTGCCTATGAATCCGTCGAATACATGACGCATGAGCAGTGGTACATGGCTGGCGTGATGCGCAGTCTGCACCGCTACGCATCGGATGCGGTCGTTATTACCGTGCTGTTGCACATGTTCAAGGAACTGGCGTCGGGCCGTTATCGAGGGTTCAGATGGTTCTCCTGGGTCACCGGGGTGCCCAGTCTGTGGATGATCATCACCCTGGGTATTACGGGCTACTGGCTGGTCTGGGATGAACTGGCCCAGTATGTCGCCGTCGGTTCGGCACGGCTGATGGATGCGCTGCCGATCTTCTCCGGTGCAATGACGCGAAACTTTGTTGCTGGTGAAATGACCGACCGTTTTTTCATCCTGATCGAGTTTCTGCATTTACTCGGTCAGCCATTACTGCTGTTTTTCATGTTGTGGATACACGTGAAGCGTATGTCCAATGTGGAAATCAACCCACCGTTTGGTCTGGCAATGGGTACGTTTATTGCACTGCTGGGCCTGTCATTCGTTAAACCGGCTGTTAGCCATGCACCGGCCGATCTGAGCGTGATGCCGCAGGTTTTGAATATCGACTGGTTCTATCTGAACGTTTATCCGCTGCTCGAAATCTGGCCGGAAAAGCAGGTCTGGATTCTAACCACCGGTGTTACTTTCCTGTTGATGATTTTGCCGTGGCTGCCGCCTAAAAAGGATGGCCTCAAAGCGGTGGTTGATCTTGATCATTGCAACGGCTGTGGTCTTTGCTTTGACGATTGCCCGTTCGATGCGATTTCGGTGCAGGCGCGTACCGACGGCGCAAAATTCGACAATGAAGTGGTTGTCCATCCCTCGCTGTGTGCCGCCTGCGGGATTTGCGCCGGTTCCTGTCCTTCTTCCAATCCTTTCAGATCCGCCAGGGAAGAATTGAAAACCGGCATCGACATGCCGCAGTTGACGGCCAATGACATGCGCACGAAAACGGCAGAAGCGGTTGCCGCAATGGATGGTGAAGTGAATATCGTCGTGTTCGGTTGCGAGCATGGACTTAACGTTCACCGGTTCGACAGCGACGATACCAGAGGCGTTCGCCTGATCTGTAGCGGCATGATGCCGCCGACACTGGTTGAATATGCGTTAAAACAAGGCGCCGACGGTGTTATGGTGACCGGTTGTCGCCACAATGACTGTTACTACCGTTTCGGCAATCGCTGGACCCGGTTGCGCTTCGAAGGCAGCCGCAAGCCGATACTGCGGGGCAGGGCTGACAGACGCCGCATACGCGTTCATGGCGGCGCAGAGACCGACAAGAAAAAAATTGAAAAAGATTTGAACGCATTTCGCGCTCAGCTGGCGGAAATAAAGCAGGCGGAAACTTCCGTAACGGAACAGCGGGCCGAGTAATGGAGAAGATGCACGCGCACCAGAACAGGGTCCTGCGTTATCTGCTGCAGGCGATCAATTACACCGTGTTCATGGCATTGATCTGGTATTTTGCTACCTCGCCGTCTGTGCGGATACTGGCCGATGATGAAGCCGTGATCACCATGGCGTTCGCGCACGCCGGTGACTTGCGCGAACCCTGCCGCAAGCTCAGTTACGAGGAACTGGCCAAGCTGCCACCCAACATGCGCAAACCCGAAGAATGTCCACGCGAGCGTTCGCCCGTGGCGATCGAGATGGTGCTCGACGGGGAAACAATCTACAGTAGATCGCTGAACCCGCCGGGTCTGTATCAGGATGGCGGTGTCGATGTTTACTACAGTAAAAAAATACCGGCTGGCAAGCATTACTTTGAAATCAAAATGAACGACAGCGTTCGCGTCGATGGCTTCAACCATACCCACGAGCAGGAGATCAACGTCGAACCTGCACAGATCCTGCTGGTTGATTTCGATTCAGAGAAAGGCTTCATCATTCAATAAACCGCTGCTTGTTAACCGCAGAGGCACGAAGGACGCAAAATTCTTTAATGTTGATTTGAACGTAGGATCGGCTTCAGCCGCGAATTGCCTGCATTGATCAACCTGAATTTCGCCGCTAAAGCCGCTCGTGCTTTTCTCTGCGCACTCCGCGCCTCGGCGGTGAATTACTATTGTGACGTAAGATGCTCGATGATGCGGAAGGTGACAACCGCCAGCACCAGGATGATGGCAAAGAACACCATCGAACGGTGTTCGAAGCGCGCGCCACGAGATATTTCGATACGATTGAGTATCCAGTCGGAAACCAGGTAGAGCGTAATGCCTGCAACGGTATAGTAAACGAACTCCATCAGCGGTTACCCGTTATTAGCCGGTTATGCATCGGGTGTGTAGATGTGGAAACCGAGCACATAGATCAGTACACCCGAGACCGACACGTAAAACCACAGCGGTAATGTCCAGCGCGCTACGCGCGGATGTTTGGTGAAGTTGCCCCTGAATGCATAAACAACGGTTAGCAGTACCATCGGTACGATCACCGCGGCCAGAATCACGTGGGATGCAAGCAGGGTGAAATAAAACGGCCTGATGATACCCTGGCCGGCAAACGGCATATAACCCACCTTGGCATGGTAGGTCAGGTAGGAGATCATGAAAACCGATGAAATGACCAGTGCACCGATCATACACATACGATGCGCGTCACGGTTGTGCCCCCGGATGAAACGATAGCCTGCCCCCAGCAGCAACGCGGCACAGGTGTTCAGTGTCGCCTGGAAGTGCGGCAGATAGGGGATGATGTCGTCTAGCGTCACGGTATCGCGGGTATGTCGGGCTGATAAACAGTGCGGGATTATAACGGCATCAGCGATAAAAGTTAAACAGACATAACTGCAGTCGTTACGACGTAATCTGTCAGTTGGTGCCGGATTATTTCCGCGCTGGATACATTCATCATATTGGTTCGCTGGCTTTGCGCCCTGGCGAGAGAACCGCAAACGCGGGCTTGCCATACGGTGGCATCATGCGCCACAGGCCATTCACTTTTCCCGCTCGAAATTCACTTGTTTTCAAGCTGTTGCAGATTTTGACGAAATTTTCACATCGTATTGACATCGCTTTCACACCTCCGGCCTCAGGCTTTGCAGCGTGAATCAAGCCGATTTAACCATCGAAAAAGAACGACCTCAGGAGGTTTGTCATGTGTAAGAGTAAATACCATCGATCCGGCATGTTGCTGGCATCGATTATCGCAGGCGGTGCCCTGCTCAGCGGTTGCACCGATGATCCGGAAAGCGCTCAGCTGCGCGCTATTCATGCTTCGCCAGACGCCCCGGCCGTCAATCTCAGGCTGGATAGCGTGACTGGCATCCGTGACCTGGATTATGCCGAAAGCAGCGGCTTTGAACGGGTTTCTGCCGGTATACAGGATGTGGCTGTCGAGGCGATCATACCCGGCGGTAACGCCGATGTGATCACGGTGCCCGGTTTCAACTTCGTCAAGGACAACCGATACACCGTTATTGCGGTCAATACGGCCGGAAACATCGAGCCACTCGTCGCCGATGAGTCTGCAGCCGATCCGGCAGACGACGAAGTTGCGATTGCTGTCATCCATGCATCAACCACAGCATCGATCGTCGATGTCTATGTAACAACCCCGGGTGTTGACGTCAATTCGGTGGATCCGACGTTCACCTTCGATTTCAAGGATCAGATCGATGCGGGTGCATTACCTGCCGGCAGCTATCAGATACAGGTAACCGGACAGGGATCGAAAAGCGTGGTTTTTGATTCAGGGCCGGTCGACCTGACTGCGTTCGCCGGCCAGAAACTGATCCTGGCAGCCATCAATACCACGAACTCGACGACGACAGCAGTCTCACCCGTCAAACTGCTGGTCGCCACCGATGATGCATCCCTGGTGCTGTTCGACACCAGGACCGGTACCGGCGCTCGCGTTGTCCATGCATCACCCGATGCCGGTACGGCAGCAGCCGGTCCGGTCGAGGTCTGGGCGACCAGTACGGCATTACCGGTATCGCCGACCGAACTGATCGATGCGATTGTCTACGAGCAGGTGATACCGGGTCCGGCGTCATTCGCGTCCGTGCCCGCGGGCGATTATGTATTTGATGTCGCACCCGATACCGGTATGATCGGCGACAGCGTCTACATGTCACCGTCCCTGGCGCTGGCCCAGGGTATCGAATATACCGTCGTTGCAGCCGGCTACGTGACGACTTCACCCGAATTCAGGTTGCTGGCGACAGCCGAGAACAACCGCGCGGTGATCACCCAGGCCAGCGTCAAGGTCATTCATGCCGCACCGGCTGCCGGCGCAGTCGATGTCTACGTGACACCTGCCGGTCAGTTTACGGCTGATGAGGTCGCAGGCGGCCAGGCCGGCGCGCCGTTGCTGGATGATTTCGAATTTCCCACCATTACGGATTATGTCGCGGTCACACCGGACGCCTACGATATTCGTGTCGTCGCCGGTGGCGCTGTTGCGATCAACCGCGAGAACATCAGCCTGGTTGAAGGCGGTGTTTATACGGTGATTGCGCGCGAACCGATCGATTCGGGGCTGCCGGATGACTTCGATCTTATCCTGTTGACCAATTGAGCCTGTCGCATACCTGCAGGTGTCTCGCACACCTGCAGGTCCTGACTGATGGGTACGATAGAGGATTGGACACTCGGAAATACTGATTATGTGTTTTAATTGGTACATCCGGTTTTGATCGGAACGGTTAAATCGGAATCCGGTTGCAGACATCGACCAGTACACGGAGTCCTGTTATTCACCATGTCCACTGAAACATCACCAGCCATATTATTGATCGAGGACCATAAGGATATTGCCGAAATGGTCATTGCCTATCTCGAGGGCAGGGGCTTCGATGTCGATTATTCGGCGGACGGGGTCACCGGGCTGCACCTGGCGGTTACCAATGACTATGACGTCATCATCCTGGACCTTATGTTGCCTGGCATGGACGGCCTGGATGTGTGTCAGAAATTGCGCACCGACGCCCGGCGAGATACGCCGGTAATCATGCTCACGGCACGCGATACCCTTGACGATAAAGTAACCGGACTTGAAACCGGTGCGGATGATTACCTGATCAAGCCGTTTGCGATCAAGGAACTGGAAGCACGGGTCAGGTCACTGATGCGTCGCCACAAGGGTGAGGTGGCCAGGGAAGTGCTTTCGATCGGTGACCTGTCGGTGGACACGGCTACCCTGAAAGTCGAGCGTGGCGGCCGCGAATTGAACATGACACCGATCGGGCTGAAGATACTGACGGTTTTGATGCGGGCGTCGCCCGCGGTTGTCAGTCGCCGTGATCTGGAACGCCGGGTCTGGGGCGATATCCTGCCGGACAGTGACACACTGCGCAGCCATCTGTATAACCTTCGCAAGATCATCGACAAGCCGTTCGACAAGCCGCTGCTGATCACCATTCAGGGCAGCGGCTACAAAATTATTGACACCGATGCTGAAGACTAGCGGTCTGATCAACAGGATTAACCGCGCCTTTCTGTTGCAGGGCGTCTTGATCAGCGTGGCTGCAGCGCTGAGTGTATATTTTGCCAAAGTCGTTATCGACGAGATCCTGATCAAGCAGGCGATTGCGCAGGAGGCCGAGTATTACTGGGAGAACTATCGCAGCGACGAAACCTTCGCGCTGCCGGATACGTTGAATCTGACCGGATTTTCCAGCGCAGACCAGCTGCCTGCCGAACTTCAGCGGGAGCTCCCTGAAGGTCCGGGCTTCCATGAATTTGAACTGGCCGGTTTTAGTTATGTGCTTCATAGCAGTCATGATCGGGACAGTCGGCTGTACCTGATCTATAACCGTGGCCAGGTCGATACGCTCGCGGCTTACTACGGACTGTTTCCACTGGCCCTGGTTCTGATCGTGCTTTACCTGTCACTGTGGGCCACCTACCGGTTCAGCCGGCGCATGATATCTCCGGTCAGCTGGCTGGCCCGCCAGGTCAACGAGGCGGACTTCAATGCACAGGAGTTCTCACTGCTGCAGACTGAAAAAATTCCCTACGATGCCGATGATGAAATCAAGGTACTGTCCGACGCGATGATCGATCTCGGCGAGCGTCTGCAGGCCTTTATTGAGCGCGAGAGGAACTTTACCCGCGATGCGAGTCATGAGTTGCGCAGCCCGCTCACGGTGATCCGGATCGCCGCCGACATGCTGCTGGCCGAACAGGACCTGACTGAAACGGCCGTCGCCACGATCGATCGCATCAAGCGTGCTGCGGCCGATATGGAAGAACTGATCGAGGCATTTCTGTTACTCGCGCGCGAGTCCGAACAGGACCTGTCGAATGAACCGGTTTGCATCAACGATGTGATCAGCGAGGAGATCGAAAGGACCGAGTTGATCAGCCGCGGCAGGCGGCCGGATATTCATTATGCGGCGAGTCATCGGCTGATCGTGCGGGCCTCCGACAAGGTCCTCTCGGCGCTGTTCGGCAATCTGTTACGCAATGCGGTGCTGTATACCGATCAGGGCGATATCGAGGTGACGATCAGCGGACGCAATGTCACTATCAAGGACAGCGGCAGGGGCATACCTGAACAGCAGGTGAAAGAGATATTCAAGCCCTATTACCGGGGCGACAGCACCGATACCGTGGGGCATGGTGTTGGCCTGACCATCGTCAAGCGCCTGTCGGACCGGTTCAACTGGCCGATCACAATCAACAGCGCACCCGGAACGGGGACGAGTGTTACGGTGGCGTTCCCCGATGCCGACACAGCACCGTGCGAATGAACACCGGCTGTGCGGACCCGGCCGTTGATACCGTAAACGGGTCAGGCCTGCAGGTCTGACGGACCCTGAATCACCGGAGGTTCGCGCTGAAGCTTGGCCCTTGACCAGGGCGTCAGCAACAGGCGTTCACGGTCCTGACTGACGCCGATTTCGTCGTTTTCCAGGTAACAGCCCGGGTCTTCAGCCCAGAAATTGCCGGTGAGCTGCCAGGCGCGGGTACGCGAGTTGCCGCCGCAGATGCCCAGGTAGCGGCATTCGGCACAGCGGCCTTCAAGCGGACGCTGGTCGAGCTTGAGTCCGGCCATCAACGGGTCGGACGTGTCCATCCAGATTTCGGAAAACGGTCTTTGTTTGATGTTGCCGATGGTGTAATCCCACCACATCGTGTCCGGGTGCACGTTGCCGATGTTATCGATGTTCGCAATGTTGACCCCGGAGGCATTGCCGCCCCAGCGCAGCAGCATCTGTTCCAGCCGTTCGGCGTACTGCGGCATGTGCTTTCTGATCCACAACAACAAATAAACGCCGTCCGCATCGTTATTACCGGTGACGAATTCGCGTCTGCGTCCCGACTGCACATCCTGCCAGCAGGTGTCGAACAGCAGGTCCATGGCTTCGCGGGTCATCTTGTGATGCAGGTCGTCGCGCCGGTTCTTGTTGCCGCGTCCGGCGTAGTTGAGGTGCGACAGATAGAACTTGTCGACCTTTTCCTCATCCATCAGTTGCAACAGGCCCGGCAGGTCCTGCTTGTTGTCCTGGGTCAGGGTAAAGCGCAGGCCGACCTTGATGCCGGCATCATGACACAGGCGTACACCGCGCAGCGCTTCATCGAATGAGCCCTGTTTGCGCCTGAAGTAGTCATGGGTTTCGCGCATCCCATCGATACTGATACCGACATAGTCGTATCCGACCTTGACGATATCATCGATGTTGTTTTCATCGATCAGGGTGCCGTTGCTCGACAGTCCTACATAGAAACCCATATCCCTGGCGCGGTGTGAGATTTCAAATATATCCGGCCGCATCAGCGGCTCGCCGCCGGAAAGAATCAGTACCGGAACGCCGAACGCTTTCAGGTTGTCCATGACATCGAAAACCTGCTGCGTATCGAGCTCACCCGGGAAGTCCTTGTCAGCCGCGGTGGCGTAACAGTGTTTGCAGGTCAGATTACAGCGGCGAATCAGGTTCCAGATAACGACCGGGCCGGTGGGTTTTCTGGCTGGTCGTTGAGGCCTGTTGGCGGAATCGGCATCATTCAGGGCGTGCAGGTACTGGCTGAGTCTGAACATGATCAGGCCGCCAGTCGCATGCCGGTTTTTTTCAGGATGGCCGAGCTGAACAGCACTTCGTGGGCCTTGCAGTTGTTGCCGAGCATGTCAGCAATCATACCAGCTTTGGTGTCGACTTCGTCGCGCGTATGCCCGTGAACCATTGCAAACAGGTTATAACGCCACACCGGCAGGTGGCGTGGCCGCAAATAGCAGTGACTGACAAAATCCAGTTGACCGATCTTTTCACCCAGTGCGATCGCGTCGTCATCGGACACATCCCACACGGTCATGCCGTTTGCTTTCAGGCCCAGCCGGTAATGGTTGGGTACGGCACCGATGCGGCGGATGACGCCGGTTGCCAGCATGTTCTGCAATCTTTGGATGACCTCATCAGCAGTACATCCCGCGGAATCGGCGATTGCCTGGTAAGGCTCATTCGTCAACGGTATGCCGGCCTGGGTCGCGCCGATGATGGTTCTGTCGAGCTCATCGGGCAGGCTACTGGTATCGGTGGCTGCGCCATTCGTTACTGGGGTTGTTGCACCGGTTACGCCCCCGGGAACCGGTATCGTCCGGACCTGGCCTTCAGCATCAAGCTGTAACCACAGGCCAATGTAAAACTCGTGCTGTTTCGGAAAGTTATATACCTTCAGGCCCGTCGCCTGTTCGATTGCGCCGAGGGTGCTGTCGATTGCTTCGGGTGAGGCGGTTGCCAGTACGAACCACATATTGAGTTCGTGTTCACGTCGGTAGTTGTGTGCAACTTCAGCGTACTCGTTGACCACTGCGGTGATACGCTCATACTGGTCTTCGGGTACAGAAAGGGCAGCCAGGGTCAGGCCACCGCCCAGCCTGACGGCATCATACAGCGGACCAAAACGGCTCAGAACACCTGCTTCCAGTAGCTGTTCGATGGTGCCCAGCAGGGTGTCTTCGGTGCAGCCGAGATCTTCGGCCAGCGAACCGAACGGCGCTGCCTGTAACGGAAAACCACCCTGGTAGCGGTTGATCAGCTCGCGCTCCAGTTCGCCGAGACTCATGTTATGCCGTCCCGGGATTCATCCAGCCTGAGTACGCCTGCAGGTTCTTTACTGTCCGAGGGGGAAGTGTAGCTGGCGCCGCGCTGTTTGAACCGGCGTGTGCTGAACAGGATGGTGTGTTCGATATTCTGCAAGCCGCAGGATTCGACGATTTCCGCTACTTTCTGTTTGACCTCGTCACGATCGCGTCCGTGCACCATGGTGAAAAGGTTGTAAGGCCAGTGGGGCAAACGCCGCGGCCTGCGGTAACTCAGCGTAACGCAGGAAAAACGGCCGATGCAGCTGCC
>CP070838.1:2613544-2656908 GCA_020341835.1 Thiotrichales bacterium
AGCATGCGTGATTGCGACCGGGTAGTCAGATTCACCGGCCACCAGCCAGTTGGCAAGACGACAAAGTAGACGCTGATGCTTGAAATCTGGGCTGTTTTAATACCAATCCTGATCGCCGATGTTGTCAATCCTGTGCTGTTCGCTTTCCTGGTGTATGCGGCTGGTACCAGCAAGCCGGTGCTTAACAGTATTGCTGTCCTGTTCGGTCATACGCTTGCCTATTTCAGTGCCGGCATCGTTATCGCGCTCGGTTTTGAGCGTATTGCCGATCGTCTGGCCAACCCGCACCATATCGACTACATCATCGGTCTGGTTGTCGGATGCCTGTTGTTATGGGCGGCCTTGCGTTCGCGTAAACAGGTTGATCAAAGTCACCGGCAGGACAGCGAGGACCTGTCACCACTGACAGCTGTCGGCGCGGGTGCAGTTGTCAATTTTGTCGGCATTCCCTTTGCACTGCCTTATTTCGCCGCGCTGGATCAGATTCTCAAGGCGGACCTGACGACAGCGGGTGCGCTGATGATGCTGGTCGCGTACAATTTACTGTACGCGCTGCCGTTTGCGGTCGTGCCTGTGCTGACCGCGGTCTATCGTGAACAAAGTCGCCCGCTGCTGCAGCGGATCAACGCGGCACTGGATCGGTGGAGCAGCTATCTGATGCCGGTCCTGCTTGCCGCTGTTGGTGTAGCACTGATTGCTGATGCGATCAGTTATTTCGGAACCGGGGCGGGACTGTTCTAGGGGCATCGAAACGGGCTTGATTATGGCGTTCAACCAGCAGTTCCACTGTCATTAACCCGGTAAGTGATCCAGCCCGTTACTTTCTATATATTGATGCGCCGTTTTTTTACACATCCGGTCATTTTCCGCCAGCCCCTGTTGCTGGTATTTTTGCTGGCATCTACCGCCGCTATTGCTGATTCAGCATGGCATAAGCAGTCATCTCGCTATCTCGAGCAGCTGCTGAAAGCGAACCCGGACCGCCTGCCCGAGTTGAATGAAGCTGATGTCACCGAGTTCTACCGGGCACGTAAATACAGGCTGGTGTGGTCGAATGAACAGGGCCGGCTGGACAAGGCCTATGATTTGTTGCGTGTCATTCTTCATGCCAAGGACGAAGGACTCGATCCCGCAGACTATTACCTCGAGGAATTCAGGCAAGACTGGGATGCAACCGGGCTGGGTGAATCGGTGAAGATGGATCTGCTGCTGTCGGCGGCCCTTTATCGATATGGTAATGATGTCTATTCGGGCAGGTCGGATGCACGCGCGCTGGATCAGGACTGGCACCTCAAGAACCCGCCGCTGGATGCAGGCAGTCTGTTTGCCGAAGTCGCCAGGAAGTCATCAATTGCAAAACGGCTCAAACAGCTGCCACCTCAGCACGATGGTTACCAGGCCTTGAAACACCAGTTGAGTCATTTTCGAGAGCTGGCACAGCAGGGTGGCTGGCAACGATTTGGCTGGGGCCCGGTACTGGAACGCGGAATGCAGCATGAGCAGGTACTGAAATTAAGACAACGCCTGCAGCTCACGGGCGATCTTGTACTGGATCCGTTTCCGGATATGGATGTCTTCGATCGCTGGCTTGAGGAGGCGGTGATGCGTTACCAGGAAAGGCATGGCCTGGAGGTGGACGGCAAGGTCGGGCCGAGGACGCGCAGATCGCTTAATGTCACGGTCAGCGAACGAATCCGGCAAATCCGGATCAACATGGAACGCTGGCGCTGGATGCCACGCAAGCTGGGCAGGCGCTACGTGATGGTGAATATGACCGGCTACGAGCTATACATCATGGAGAACGGTTCGGAGGTTCTGTCGATGCCTGTCATCATTGGCAACGCTTATCGCTCGACGCCGACGATTTCCGGCCTGATCAGCTACATGGAATACAATCCCTACTGGACGATACCGAAGAAAATCGTGCTGGAAGATATCATCCCGCGTCAGCTGCGCAATCCATCCTATCTATCCAGCCGGTCTATCAAGGTTTACCGGGGCTGGGCGAATGCGCGCGAAGTAGATCCGGCATCGGTTGACTGGGATGAAATCGATGAAGAGCACTTTCCCTACTGGTTCCGCCAGGATCCCGGACCGAAAAACGCGCTGGGCCGGGTCAAGTTCATATTCTCCAACCCCTATGCGGTCTACCTGCATGGTACGCCGGACAAGCACCTGTTCGAACGTGTTGTCCGGGCGTTCAGTTCGGGCTGCATCCGCGTCAAAGATCCGGTCCGGCTGGCGGCATTTCTGTTGAATGACGGAACCCAGCAGAAGGAGGAAGAAGTGCTGGCCACCATTCATCTCGGTATCAACCAGGGGATCGATCTGCCGATCGCGATACCGATATACCTGATCTACTGGACTGCCTGGGTTAATGAAGACGGCAAGATGCATTTCAGGGATGACGTTTATGGCCGTGATAGCAAGCTGTATCAAATATTCGACAGCTAGTCGGTCAGACGGTGCCTGGAGCGATCGAGTTGCATGCAAAATGCGGCAAAAACCTTTAAAATCGCCGTTTTTACCCTATAAACAGGGGTGATACATCGAATTACCGGTTTCTGCTGTTTTATGTCCTCGAAAGCTGAAGAAAATAATCCCGTTGTGCTCTCCCGCAGAGCATTCCTGACCTCGGTTGCCGGCGCAGCCATGACCCTGGCGGCGCCCGGCGTGTTCGCGTCCGTTGCGTCTGTGCCACAGCGTGATCGTGAGCTGTCTTTTTACAACACCCATACCGGGGAAAAGCTGACAGCCACCTACTGGTCTGATGGAAACTATCTCGATGACGGTATAGAGGAAATCAGCTGGTTACTGAGGGATCACAGGGCAGAAGAAGCCAGCGCGATGGACCCGAAATTACTCGATCTACTGCATCAACTGCAGCACAAAGTCGGGCAGGCAGGCGAGTTCCACGTGATTTCGGGTTACCGCTCACCGGCCACCAACCAGATGCTGGTCAAGCGTAGTTCCGGTGTCGCAAAGCGCAGCTATCACATGCTCGGGCAGGCGATCGATGTGCGTTTGCCGGGTTATGACACGGCTCAGCTGAAAAAAGCGGCAGTCGAGCTCAAAGGCGGTGGCGTCGGTTACTACGCGAGTTCGGACTTCGTGCATCTTGATGTCGGCCGGGTTCGCTACTGGTAGTCGCTACAGGCCGACACCACTTATCCGGATTTCGGATCCATTTATCTTCGGCTGTTTTCGTCGCATCGCGTCGTAATATCAGGTCCTGCACTTAACCGTTTCTTTTATTGATCCGTAACCCTGTTCGCGGTAAAACGGTCTCGAGTGGTGCTTACAGCCGCATCGGCTGTTCAGTAAACGCATTAAATGACTAATCAGACTATCGACGGATAGGCGCTTTTGATGGATTCAGGCATAATTTGAATAATTCCAATTTACCAGCGCCCCGGATTATGTTGACTAATATAGACAGTAGTCTGATTGCAGACGTGCCGCAGCCATAATGGAGTCTGAGATGAACCCGCGAATTCCGGCAGAACCGGTCGAACGACTGAAAGACTTTCTGCAGAACAACCCGACGGATGCCCACAAGGTCATGCACCAGTTCATCGCGCTGGGTCGTCCGCTGTTGTTACGCAGTGATCTTGTTGATGCGTTCAGGCAACTGTGCGATGACGATGAGATCAGCCAGCTCGCCCAGGCTACAATTGCTGGTTCGTTCCAGACCTGCCAGGAAGCCGTGGTCAATCATGCCTGGATCATACTGGCGTTTCGTCGTCGCGTCGCGCGCTGGAGCTACCTGCGCATTCACATGGACACGATGAGTGTTGAAGAAGTGTCTGTCAACGAGTTTCTGCGAATCAAGGAACAGCTGGTCACACAGCAGAGCAACGATGAATTCCTGCTGGAAATCGATCTCGGTCCGTTCGACCGCGAGTTCTACAAGCTGCAGGAATCCGAATCCATTGGCCGTGGCGTCGAGTTTCTGAACCGCCGTCTATCCAGCCACCTGTTCGAAGAGCTGGGCAAGAAAGCCGAGCATGTACTGGAGTTTCTGCGCGTCCACCGCTACCGAAATCAGCAATTGATGCTGAACGAGAAAATCACCAGCCTGCCGATGCTGCGTGATGCGTTGCGCTATGCCGAGGAACTGATCGATGCCCTGCCGCCGGATGCGTCCTGGGATGCAACGATGCAGGAACTCAGACATCTGGGTTTCGAACCGGGGTGGGGGCGTGATGCCGGGCGCACACGTGAGACCATGCGGCTGTTGCTCGAGATCCTCGAAGCACCATCGCCGGACAACCTCGAGGCTTTCCTCGGCCGGGTGCCGATGATTTTCTCGATGGCGATTCTTTCACCTCACGGGTATTTCGGGCAGTCGAACGTACTTGGCCGGCCCGATACCGGTGGTCAGGTGGTCTACATTCTTGACCAGGTGCGTGCGCTGGAGCAGGAAATGTACGACCGGCTCTACGAACAGGGCATTGATATCGAACCCAGGATCATGGTCATTACACGGCTGATTCCGGAGGCGGACGGAACGACCTGCGACCGTCGCCTGGAACACATCGCCGGGACCCGATACGCCAACATACTGCGTGTCCCGTTTAGAGGTGCTTCGGGTGAGGTCAAGCGCAAGTGGATTTCGCGCTTCGAGATCTGGCCATACCTGGAACGTTTTTCTGTCGACGCCGAGCACGAGTTGCTGGCCGAACTGGGTGGGCGACCGGATCTGATTGTCGGTAACTACTCCGACGGCAACCTGGTGGCATCACTGATGTCCCGCCGTCTGGGTGTGACCCAGTGCAATATCGCCCACGCGCTGGAAAAGACCAAATACCTGTACTCGGATCTTTACTGGCGCGAGAATGACCCGCAGTACCATTTTTCCTGCCAGTTCACTGCCGACCTGATCGCGATGAACATGGCCGATTTTATTATCACCAGCACCTACCAGGAAATCGCGGGTACCCGTAACAGCCTGGGTCAGTACGAGAGTTACGCCAGCTTCACCATGCCGGGACTTTATCGGGTGCTTCAGGGCATTGATGTTTACGACCCGAAATTCAATATCGTCTCGCCGGGCGCGGATGCCGAGGTCTATTTCCCCTATACCGAATCATTGAGCCGGTTTACGCATCTGCACGACGAGATCGAGGCGTTGATATATGGCGATGAAGACGTGACGCCGAGCCGGGGTGTGCTGGTTGACAGAGACAAGCCGATCATATTTACCCTGGCGCGCATGGACCGAATCAAGAACGTCACAGGTCTGGTCGAATGGTACGGCAATAACCCGGAGCTGAGAGAAGAGGCTAACCTGCTTGTTGCAGCAGGGCATATTGATCCGGATGATTCTGATGATGAAGAAGAACGCAACCAGATCAAGTTGATGCACGAATTGATGGATGAACATGAACTTGACGGCCAGGTGCGCTGGCTCGAAAGGCAGGTCGATAAGGAGCGTAACAGCGAAGTCTATCGTTATATTGCCGATAAAAAGGGTGTTTTTGTTCAGCCAGCATTGTTTGAAGCCTTTGGTCTGACGGTGATCGAAGCCATGGGCTGCGGACTGCCGACTTTTGCAACCTGTTATGGCGGGCCGGCTGAAATCATCGTGCACGGTAAGTCCGGTTTTCATATCGATCCCAATCACGGTGACAGTTCTGCGAAGCACATCGCAGATTTTCTGGCGCGATGCCGGGAAGATCCGGGTTACTGGGAAATTATCTCGCAAGGCGGCCTTGCCAGGGTTAATGAACGTTATACCTGGCGGCTCTATGCCGAACGCATGATGACACTATCCCGCGTGTACGGTTTCTGGAAGCATGTCTCCGGTCTCAAGCGTACCGAGACGCGCCGCCATCTGGAAATGTTTTATGCGCTGCAGTACCGTCCGTTGGCTTCAGCACTTGAACAGCAGAGCGAAGAGCCGACTGATGAGTCGGATTGACGCTCAGTCGAGACTGTTCGGTGTCCTGATCATCAATCATGCGTGTGCCTGTTAAAATTGCATTCAGCCGAAAATGCAAGCGCTGCGGCTTGCGTTACCCGGAGAAAGCGTCGGTATGTCCGCATTGCGATGGCCTCACGGACGACCAGGTGCGGCGAATCAGGTTGCGGCATCAAAGCAGTCTTGCCGGTCACTCCAGTACCGGCCGGCTGTTCATGTATATTGCAGGGCTGATCATCGTCGTCATGGTGATTTTGATGTTAAAAAACTGATGACCGTCGATCGGCAAACCCCGGTGTTTGTGCGGCTTCATCTTGTGTAAACAGCCAGACATCTTCAATGGTGATGCTTACCCGGAATATTTTCAGGGTTAAATAACCACGCTTTTTGTCACGTAAAATTTTTCTTATCTCGTCATCAGATAATTCATTTTTCGAATCCGCCGCCAAGTCGATATACTCGCTCTGCATATTTGAACTGACCAGACCCTGGTCGTTACTTTAACCAACAAGTAGCAGGAAAAGTTATGGAACATGCAGATACAATGATGAAGCGTGCAATGACCTATCTCTTCACCGGATTATTCGGTGTATTTCTGGCCATTATTTATCTGGTGAACGTTATCGTTTACTGAGGATTGTCGAACACAGACCGTGCAGTGTCTGTTTTGATTAACGAAGCCGGGACAGTTCAGTCCCGGCTTTTTTTTGCCCGGTCATTGTTGCGGCTTGATTCTATGCGCAATACCGGTGATATTATGATTTAAACGGGTGCTGGATTGGGGGCGGGCAGCATTTGCGCGCGCTGTGTTTCAGCTGAACTGAACAGCAGCCATTTTTTGGGCCGATGGGGATTCTAATGCGAAAGCTGATCTTGTTGACGGTCTCTCATGCACTGGTTGCACTTGCCGGTTTCGCTGCAGGTATTTATGCCCTGCCGATCCTCACTGCGCCAGAGGAGCCGTCGGCGAGCCAGATCGCGACCGCGATTGAAAATGCCGAATACGAAGGCCGGTTTCGGCGTGATCTGGCCGGTAGCGATTTTCTGCATTGGGGTGACGGAATTGTCACCGTCGGCCGGGATTACATTTCTCTGCAGGGCAGAATTGCACCGGGTCCCGACTACAAGCTGTACCTGTCACCTGAGTTTGTCGAAACCGAAAAGGACTTTGCGCGCGCCAGAGCTGGAATGAAACGGGTTGGCGACGTAAAGACCTTCGAAAACTTTGTTGTGCCAGTGCCGGATTCGATCGACATTACCTCATACAGTACGGTGATTGTCTGGTGTGAATCTTTCGGTGAATTCATCACTGCAGCCGAGTACAGGTAGCCCATGTCCAGGGCGTTACAAATTAACACGAACGGCCTGGGGAAAAATCAATGAGTGGCTATGAACACAAGCTTCGCCTGACGGTTTTTCTTGTCATGTAGATGTGGACGATCGATAGGTCCCTGAGATCTCATAGACAGAAAGCGTTACAGGCTGCAGACACCGCATCGCTGAAACAGCAAGCAGGACCTGCTGGACAGGATGACGGTAGAGTTTCTGAACGATGTCAGGAATCGTCAACTCGATGATCACCAGTGATAACGCAACTGTTTTTGTGGGTTCTGAATGCGGCCAGGAGCGAGCGTGCAAAATCCGGTAATCGGCTTTGACCCTCGTTAATGTGCTTGCCCTGTTCGGAGCCATGCTGGTTCTCGCGTTCATGCCCAGCGCCAGCGTGGTAACCGTTGCAGCACGATCTGCCGCCAGTGGTTTTGTGCACGGTGTGTTCACAACCATGGGCATTATTGCGGGTGACATCGTGTTCATCCTTATCGCCATCTATGGCCTGGCACTGCTTGCCGATGTACTGGGCAGTTACTTTGTGCTGGTGAAATATGCCGGCGGTGCATACCTGATCTGGCTGGGTACCGTGGTGTTGCGCTCCAGGCCGGAAGCCGGACAGGCTCGCAGAGATACAGACGCATCCCTGTTGTCGAGCTTCTTCGCCGGGCTGCTCCTTACCCTGGGTGACCAGAAGGCGATCCTTTTTTATCTGGGTTTTTTTCCCGCGTTTATCGATCTGGCGACCGTATCATCGATGGATATGACTATCATCCTGACGATCGTTGTCGTGGCGGTTGGCGGCGCAAAACTGTCTTATGCCTATCTGGCCGACAGGGCAGGCCTGCTGTTGCAGAAATCGAAGGTGTTCAAAGCGGTCAACAGGGTTGCGGCCGGTGTAATGATTGCTGTCGGCCTGTTTCTGATCACAGGAGCGTGAACGCAGCGATGAAACCGCGGCTTTCGACGCATACATGATATTCAAGAATTCGGCAAACACCGGCCGGCCGAGCAAATGATGCTGAAATCAGGGATAATTGGTCCAGTTTGATGCTCGAGCCCGGTTTATCCGTATGATTTCAGCGTATCTCGTTGACATTATTATTTTGCTTATGGCCGCAGTTATTGCTGTGCCTTTTTTTGAGGCTGCAAGACTGGGTGCGGTACCGGGATTCCTGATTGCGGGTGTGATCGTCGGGCCATCCGGCCTGGGTCTGATCAATAATGTCAGCGAAATCGGAAATCTGGCAGAAATCGGCGTCGTACTGCTGCTGTTTGTGATCGGCATCGAGCTGAAACCCTCGCGCCTCTGGTTGATGCGGCGACTGGTTTTCGGCCTCGGGACACTGCAGGTGCTGTTAACCGGTGTGTTGCTGGCTGCCGTGGCCTATATGTATTTTGACATCTCGTTGCGTACAGCCATTCTGATCGGACCCGCGATGGCACTTTCATCGACAGCCTTCGTCGTGCAGATACTCAACGAGCAGAAAATGCTCACCTCAGCTTATGGCAGATCCTCTATAGCGGTGTTGCTGCTGCAGGATCTGGCTGTTGTGCCGTTGCTGGTTCTGGTGCCATTGCTGGCGATGCCGGAGATGAGTATCGGCGAGGATATCGGGCTGGCACTGGCCGAGTCGCTTTTGATTCTCGGGCTCGTCATCGTGGTTGGTCGTTACTTTCTCCATCCTGTCCTCTATCGTGTTGCGCTCTCGGGCAATCCTGAAATTTTTACCGCATCGGCTGTGCTAATCGTGCTCGGTACCGCGCTTGCAACCGAACACGCGGGTCTTTCCATGGCCATGGGGGCTTTCGTCGCCGGCCTGCTCATTTCCGATTCGTTCTACCGGCACCAGGTACTGGCTGAAATCCAGCCATTTCGCGGACTGTTTCTCGGCCTGTTTTTTATGTCGATGGGAATGTCGCTCAACCTTGGCCTGTTTCTGGAAAGTCCCTTGGGTTCGCTGGCGATGGTTGCCCTGTTACTGGCGTTAAAAGCCGCTGTCCTGTTTCCGGTTGCGCTGTTGTTCGGCCTGACGACGAAGATCGCGCTGGCCGTCGCCGTTTTACTGGCACAGAGCGGCGAATTTGCGCTGGTGCTGTTCTCACTCGCATACCGGACTGACCTGCTGACCGAGGAACTGTTTCAGCAACTTCTGCTGGTGGTGCTGCTCAGTATGATCGCCACGCCCGCGCTCGCTCGGTTTGCGCTGCGTCTGGTTAAAGGACAGGAGTCGGAGGTTACCGAGTGTGAAGAGAGTCCCCTTGAGGCGCCGATTGTACTGGCTGGCTATGGCAGGGTCGGGCACCGTATCGGCGAGATCCTGCTGCAGGCCGGTAAATCGTTTGTCGCGCTGGACTATGACGCGAACATTGTTGAGCAGGAGCGTGGCAAGGGGCATCCGGTCTTTTACGGTGATGTACGCCAGCCTGAGTTGTTCAGGTCGGCATGCGCGCGTAATGCTGAAATCATCATTGTAACGCTGAATGATCCGAAAGCGACTGAGGACCTGCTGTTGTCGTTGCGCAAGTTATATCCAGGCGTTCATATTTTTGTGCGCGGCAAGAATCTTGCTGATTGCCGCAAGTTGCGCCGTCTGGGTGCAAGCGGTGTGGTTTCAGAAAATCTTGAAGCCAGTATGGAACTGGCGCGCAAGGCATTGGCACACTCTGGTTTTAACATGAAAGAACTGAGGCACATACTCAGAAATTTCCGCCAGGGTTACACTGTGCAAATCGAGGAAGCGCGCAGGCCGGGTAACCGCGAGTGAAATCTGCAGATGATCCTGAAGCCGATGTGCGAACGTTTGTAAACACGATCGTGACATTGTTGATCAGGGCGAACGACAACAGGGAGATCCCGGGTGACGACTGAACAGGTTTTGATTCTGGCTGTGCTCGTTGCGATCATGGCCCTGTTTCTGTGGGACCGCTGGCGCCACGACATGGTCGCGATGGGCGCCCTGCTGGTTAGCGTTGTATTTGGGCTGGTGCCGGCGGATCAGGCCTTTTCCGGATTCGGCCACCCGGCGGTGATTACCGTGGCCTGTGTGCTCGTCCTTGGTTACGGTCTGCTGGTCTCCGGCGCTGTGGACATCGTGGCCAAACGGGTATTGCCTACTGCGTCCGGACCCACCGTCACGATTTTCGCACTGATCGGGCTGGCTGCGCTTTTATCCGCGTTCATGAACAATGTCGGCGCGCTGGCGTTACTGATGCCGGTTGCGATACAGATGGCCGCCAGGCTTGAACTGCCCCCGGGCAAGCTGCTTATGCCACTGGCATTCGGATCGATTCTGGGTGGTATGACCACCCTGATCGGCACACCGCCCAACCTGATTGTTGCGGAATTCCGCGCAACCACCGGCATGGATGTGTTTCATATGTTCGACTTCACACCGGTCGGCCTGGCGGTTACCGTTCTCGGCCTCTTGTTCATCGGTCTGGTTGGCTGGCGGCTGGTACCGGTGCGTGAGCGCACGGACATCAGTGGTTTCGACAGTGGTACCTACCTCAGTGAGGCCTGTATCGTTGAGGGCAGCAAGGCCGTCGGTATGCGCTTGCGCGACGCTGAACAGATACTGGACGAGGCCGACGCCCAGATTGTTGGTATGGTTCGGCAGGGTGTTCGTATCACGGCGCCGAATGCCTGGCGGATCCTGAAGCAGGACGATGTGCTGGTCATCGAAGTCGAGCCCGAGTCACTGGCAACCGCATTGTCGAGTCTCGGACTCAGGCTGGTCGAAGATGTACCGGCAAGGGCAGACGATCAAGCGGAAGCCGGAGATGCCGAACCCGCGGAGCACAAAAAACAGGAAGACGTCGATGCGGGCAGCGACCAGCGCGACAAGGAAAAGCCCAGGCAGGAAGAGGTCGTGGTCCAGGAGCTCGTAGTGATGCCGAATGCGCTCATCATCGGGCGTTCGGCCACTGCGATCGAGTTGCGTACCCGTTACGGTATTAACCTGTTGGCGATTTCCCGCCAGGGACGCCGTTCGATTCGGCGTCTGCGTTCGATACCGATCCAGGCCGGTGATGTCCTGTTGATGCAGGGTGCACCCGAGGCGGTATCCGGATTCGCATCCCTGTTCGGTTGCCTGCCGCTGGCTGAGCGTGATATCCGCGTGCCGAAAAAGGGCCAGGCGATTCTTGCCGCCGGCATCATGGTTGTAGCCGTCGGGGCAGCGGCGGTCGGCCTGTTTCCGGTGCCGATACTTTTTGCGATAGCGGTGGCTGTCTATATTGCATCGGGCATTGTCCCATTACGCTCCCTCTACACAACCATCGACTGGCCGGTGATCGTGTTACTCGCGGCCATGCTGCCGGTTGCCGGTGCTGTCGCTTCAACCGGCACTGCGGATCTGATCGCACGCTTCCTGCTGGATAATGTGACACAGGGGCATGCTGTCGTGGGGCTGGTGACGCTGATGGTGGTTACCATGTTTTTGTCGGACCTGGTGAACAATGCCGCGACAGCAGCGGTGATGTGTCCGATCGCGATCAGCACCGCCGCTCAGTTGGGCGTGAATGCCGATGCCTTTCTGATGGCCATCGCGGTGGGGGCTTCCTGTGCTTTTCTGACACCGATCGGTCACCAGAACAATACGCTCATACTCGGCCCCGGAGGGTTTCGCTTCGGTGATTTCTGGCGCATGGGACTGTTGCTGGAGATCATTGTGGTAGTGGTGAGTGTACCGGCCATACTGTGGGTCTGGCCGCTTTGATGAGGTGCTCGCGTTATTGAACAGGATCGAAATGCCGCATCTGACTTTGTATAGACAGCCGATCTCTGGAGTAGCATTCAGCCTGCTTGCGGTACTGATACCGGTGTTGCTGTTTCCATATGCAAATGGCCACGCCCAGGACCTCGAACCCCGTGCCTACAGCAATACACCGGTAGGGATGAATTTCCTGCTCATAGGATACGGGCGTTCTGACGGCGCCTTGCTGTTCGATCCCGAGTTGCCAGTGACAGATGCCAATGCGAAAGTCGACCAGGGATTTCTCGGCTACGTGCGCGCGCTGGGTATCGCTGATAAATCGGCCAAAGTCGGGATTCTATTACCGATTGCCAATCTTGACGCAAATGGTTTTGTCGACGGCGAATTCGTAACGCGCGATGTTAGCGGCCTGGGTGATCCATCGTTTTATTTTACGATTAACCTTTTCGGTGCGCCTGCATTGTCAATAGAAGAGTTCAGGCAATACCAGCAGGACACCATTATCGGGCTGACCTTCAAGCTTACTGCGCCGCTCGGTGAATACGACAATGAAAAGCTGCTAAACATCGGTACCAATCGCTGGTCATTCAAATCCGAACTGGGACTCTCGCAGGCGATCAGGCGCTGGACGCTCGAAGCCGCTGTGGCCGCCGTCTTTTATACGGATAATGATGAATTTTTTACGGATAATACCCGCAAGCAGGATCCGATATACTCGCTACAAGGTCATGCGATTTATACTTTTCCGAGGAATATATGGGCTGCGGTCAGCGTGACGTATTTCGCAGGCGGACGGACGGCGGTTGAAGGTGTCACCAACAACGACTTGCAGCAAAACTGGCGCACGGGATTTACGCTGGCGTTTCCTGTCAACCGCAATCACTCTGTCAAGCTGTTCGGTAACAGTGGCGTCAGTACACGTACCGGCAATGACTATGATTTGCTGGGCATAGCCTGGCAATATCGATGGGGCAGAGGGTTTTAAGCCGCTTGTGCAATTGGCATATACGACATGAAATTTGCAGACAGTCATAAACAAAAGTCAGACAGGGTTTCTGTCTATCAAGGGCAGGGCGGATTGTGATCCTGGCAGTCGATGTGCATTATGAAAACAATACCGCGGTCGCTGCGGGTGTTGTTTTTGATCACTGGGAAGCTGATGCAGTGAGCGCCATTTATGTTACCCACATCGATCAGGTCGATGACTATGTGCCTGGACGTTTCTATCAACGGGAGCTCCCGTGTATTCTTCAGCTGCTGAACCGGTATCGATTGGCACCTGATACCATCGTCATTGACGCCTATGTGTATCTTGATGGCAGTGCCACACCGGGACTGGGCTGGTATCTGTACCAGGCATTGCAGCGCAAGGTCATTATTACCGGTGTGGCGAAAAATCCGTTCAAGGGGATAACCGATGAATACGAGGTGTACAGGGGGCAAAGCAGCAGACCGCTGTATGTGACCTGTGCGGGCGAACAGCTGAGCGATGCGAAAAAGCATGTTCGTGTCATGAGCGGAGCGCACCGATTTCCAGCACTGCTGCGGCAGGTCGATCAGATCAGTCGGGCCGGCTGACCGATTCGACCGCGGCATCGACCTGCTGCAAGCCGGCCCCGGTTCCAGCTTCAATGGATCACCACCAAATACCCCTGAACTTTGCCGGGGTAATCATTAAAATTTCTTGAAAATCAATAAAATAACGGATTATTGACGGCTCTCCGTTGTGCCTGATTTCGCAATGCGGGTGACGAAATTTTACAAGTTTGCAGCTCTGACTTGCGGCGCTCTATCAATTGGACTATGAGTAGGGAATGATGAGGCAGATTTCAGCGCTAGCCTGATCATTGCAGTTTTTAAATGTGAAGAACAGAAATTAAAGGGCTTTCTTAGTCTTGCAGCTGACACGTTCGGATTGTGTGCCGACACGTGTGTCAGCCACGGAATACGGGTTTGGTCAGGTGACAACCGTGCTGTGGCAGGAGTCGATCAGGGCGATCGATCCATGGCTGTAATAACAAGTGCATATGCACGACATTATAAAGATTAAGTTATTGATTTATTTGTTCATTACAGGTTAAAGACATGCAATCGCACGCACAAAAAATACTCCGGTATTCCTTATATATTGTCTTCTTGGCTTTTCTGTCATTTTCTGCCGGTGCAGGAGACGTTTCCCGCGAACAAATCAAGGGCCTCGACGAGCAGGTTCAGGATATCAAGAAGGATGTGCTCGATCTCAGTTCGGAACTGGCGCGGCTCGAAGAAAAACTGCTGTTTCCTTCCAACACCCAGGTCTCGTTGTTTATCTCCATGAACAAAGGCGATGACTTTCGTCTTGACTCGGTGCAGCTCAAACTTGATGAGAAAGTGGTTGCACAACACCTTTACACATTCCGTGAACTGGAAGCGCTGCAACTGGGTGGTGTACAAAGGCTTTATATCGGCAACATCAGTACCGGAAAACATGAACTGGTCGTGAGTTACACCGGCAAGGCGTCAGCAGGTGGTGAATATACTCGAAGCGGCAGCTATCAGGTCACGAAAGACGTTGGTCCGAAATTTGTAGAAGTCAAAATCGCCGGACCCGATTCAACCGAACAGGACATCAAGTTCAGGGACTGGTAGCGAATGAGTTCGCGTTTTACCATTGTGGCATTACTGGTGTTGCCGTTTATTGTGCATGGCTCTGTCAGGCCTCATCAGGAATTGCGTGATATTTTTTATGGCGAGATTCTCTATCATGCCTACCAGGATGATTATTTCGAGGCAATCTCCCATCTGGATACCGAACTTGGCCAGTACAAGGCGCTCGATGAACCCGCGCTTGACAGCTTTCACTGGCACCGCGGACAGGCTGAATTCGCTGTCGGCGATCTTGAACTTTATTATCGCATGCACCAACGTGCGGGGCGGGCGATAGAAGCGGTACTGGCCGATAACGTCTCGGAATCAGAACGCAACGAAGCAGCCTTTCGACTTGCACGCCTTTACTATCGTAAACAGGATTACATCAACGCCCTGCATTCGATCGAGCTCATCAAAGGCGAAGTGCCGGAAAAATTTCGCAGTGATGAAACTTTCCTGCGTGCGCAGATCTATGTCTCTGTCGGCAAATTCAGCGATGCCATTAAACTGTTAAAAGATCTTAAAGGCGAAAAGAGCTACAGGGGTTATATTGAATACAACCTGGCAATGGCCTATTTGCAGAATGCGCAAACCGACCAGGCCGTCGCCATGCTGGATGAGCTTGGCCGAGTCTCAACAGATGATGAGGCCGTACTCGCACTCAAAGACAAGGGTAATCTTAAGCTCGCTACTTACTATGTCGATAAAGGCGATGCAGCAAGCGCCGCCAAATACTATTCGCGTATCCGGCTGGATGGTCCGTTTTCAAACAGCGCGCTGCTCGGCGCTGGCTGGGTAGAGGTCGCGCAGGATCGCTTTGATCGGGCACTGGTGCACTGGACTCTGTTGCACGACCGCGAGCAGACCAACCTGGCTGTGCAGGAAGCAATGATGGCTGTACCGTTCGCCTACAGCAAGCTTGATGTTCATGGCAAGGCGGCCATCATGTATGGCAGGGCAATGGATGTCTTTGCCAGTGAAATTGACAGCCTGGACGCTTCGATAAAAAGTATTCGCGAAGGCAAATTTCTTGCTGCCTTGCTGGACAAAAAGGCGGAGCAGGACAAGAACTGGGTGGTGAATCTTCGCCAGCTCCCGGACAGCCCCGAAACCCGCTATATCATGGAACTGCTGGCGGCACATGATTTCCAGGAGTCGCTGAAAAACTACAAGGACCTCGCCGAACTCGATCAGCACCTCACGACCTGGCTGGACAGTTTGCCTGTTTACGAGGACATCATCGAATTACGCCGTCGCTACTACGAGCCCCTGCTGCCGAAAATCGAAAAAGAGTTCAAGAAAATCGATTCTCGTATGCGCCTGCGTATCGAGCAGCGGGACCGGTTGAATGAACGAATTCAGTCACTGCTGGTGTTGCGGCGTCCCGAATACCTGGCTACGGCAGATGAGCGAGCAGCGATGGACCTGCTGGCAAAAATGAAAGTCGATCTTGAGGCCAACCCGCAGCTTGCAACTGAAGAAATCCTGTATCGCATGGAGCGTCTCTCGGGCGTGCTCGACTGGCGTATCAATCTGGAGTTTGATGAACGTCTGACGGAGGCCTACAGGAATCTGAAAGATCTTGACGGCGTCATTGATGATCTCAACAAGCAGTACCGCGCGTTCGTGCGCACTCGCCAGGCAGCGACCCAGAGTTATGAAGGGTACACCATACCGATCCAGCGTCTGCGCACGCACCTGAACCAGACACAGCAGAAACTCGAGCGGATCATGGCCAGACAGGGCAAGGTGCTGGAGCAGATGGCCATCAATGAACTGGAGCTTCGCCGTAGTCGACTGGAGGAGTACCAGATCAAGGCCAGGTTCGCGCTGGCGGAAAGTTATGACAGGGCGACCAAGCAGCAGGAAAAGAAAATGCTTGAAGAAGCTGCGGCCGCTGTCAGCAGCGTAGCTAACGAGAAGGCGGCACCGTAATGCACAGCTTCCGGACATACGTACTTTCTCTGCTTTTGGCCGGCGGATTCATGCTCGCGGGTTGTGCGTCCATGAATACGGAAGGCACGCTTGGGAGCCTGAATAACGTCGATATCGAAATCAAGGAAGAGGTGATAGTAGGCAGCCTGGATAAGGCGCTGGAGAGCTATCAGCGATATCTTGAAGAGACGCCGGAGACCGAGCTCACGCCCGAAGCAATCAGGCGACTTGCAGACCTGAAAATTGAAAAGGAATATTCCGCGACAGCAGGCAGCAGTACGGGATCAAAGTCTGTCAATACCAAACAGGCAGTCGAAACACCCGCGGTAGCTGCTGAGGCAGAAACCGGTGCCGATCATTCACTATTTTCCGACCCTGTCGAAACGCCGGATATCGAGGTTCTGGTAACCAGCGAGGCTGTTGCCGCCATCATGAGCAGCGATGACAATTTTGCCAGTAATGAAGCCGGCATTATTGCAGATATTTCAGAGTCCGAGAAAGCGTTCAGTGAACGCGCAACAAAACAACAGAGTTTCGCGGCGGATGATTCCGCGATGGTTTCGCCGACCGGGAAAGCCGAGGACCTGCAGGTTGCAGGTGCGATGGAAGCGATCGAACTGTACAAGGGACTGCTGAAAAAATATCCCTTGTATGAGCGCAATGATCAGGTGATGTACCAGTTGTCGCGTGCCTACGAGGAAACCGGACAGGTTGAAAAGGCCATCGAAACGCTGAACAGGATGGTCGTGAAATATCCGGATTCGAGACACCTGGATGAAGCACACTTCAGGCGCGGCGAGTACTTCTTTAGTCGCAAGCGTTATCTCGATGCCGAAGAAGCCTACAAGGTTGTGCTCGATATCGGCAAGGGTTCCCCGTTCTACGAGTTTGCCCTGTACAAGCAGGGATGGGCGTTTTTCAAACAGGATCTCTATGAAGAGGCGCTAAAGGATTTTATCGCCATGCTGGATTTCAAGATCGAGGAAGGCTATGAGCTCGAGCAGGTCGAGAACAAGATGGAGAAAAAGCGGATAGATGACACCTACCGAGTGATCAGTCTGAGCTTTTCATACCTGGGCGGGGCAGATGCCATCGTTGATTTCTTCAACCAGGTGGGACCGCGTACCTACGAGGCGAGTGTATACAGCCATCTGGGTGAATATTACCTGGATAAACGCCGCTACAACGATGCTGCACAATCGTACAACAGTTTTGTAGAACGCAATCCGCTTGACAAGGTTGCTCCCTATTTCAATATTCGTGTTATCGAAATCTACCTGAAAGGTGGATTTCCAAAACTTGTCATTGACTCGAAAAAGAATTTTTCAAATACCTACGGGTTTGGCGCCGAATACTGGGAATACTTTGATATCAAGGAGTTTCCGGTTGTGCTTACCTTCCTGAAATCAAACCTGTCCGATCTGGCCAACCATTATCATGCGCTGTATCAGGACAAGCGTTTACACAAAAAGAAGCAGGAAAACTACGCCGAGGCGATTCACTGGTACCGCGAGTTTTTCCGTTCTTTTCCCGAGGATGAGCTGGCGCCGGAGCTGAATTACAAGATGGCCGCATTGATGCTCGAAAACAAGGACTTTCGCTATGCTGCGCTGGAATATGAAAGAACCGCCTACGATTACCCGCGGCATGACAAGTCGTCTGAGGCCGGCTACGCGGCAGTGTTCGCCTATCGGGAATATCTGAAACAGGCTCCGCCAGCCGACCGCGTTCTGGTCAAGCGCGAGATTGTACGCAGCTCACTTAAATTCGTCGAGAATTTCCCGCAAAACAAAAATGCTCCAGTGATCCTCTCGGCCGCGGCTGATTTGCTGTATGAGCTCAAGGATTATCCGCTGGCAGTAAAAACAGGTCGTCAGTTTATCAGGCAATACCCGAATGCCGAGCAAAAACTGGTTAGATCAGCGTGGCTGGTTGTCGCCCACGGTTCTTTCGATCAGGCCAATTATCAAGACGCCGAAGTGGCATACCAGAATGTGCTGAAACTGACCGATGCCAAAGATAAAAGCCGTGAAAGCCTGACAGAAAACCTTGCGGCATCGATCTACAAGCAGGGCGAGCAGCAAAAGAAACTGGAGAAACACCGAGAAGCAGCCAACCATTTCCTTCGGATTGCATCCGTTGCGCCTACAGCGAAAATAAGACCAACCGCAGAATATGATGCGGCTGCATCACTTATCGTTCTAAAAGACTGGGCCGCTGCATCCGGCGTTCTCGTTGATTTCCGCAACCGTTATCCGGAAAACGAGCTGCAAAAAGAGGTGACCAAGAAGCTTGCCATCGTTTACAAGGAGAACGGCGACCTGATGGCATCTGCGGCCGAATTCGAGCGTATAGAAACCGAGACGGATGATCAGTCTCTCAAACGCGAAGCACTTGATCAGTCAGCAGAGCTGTACGTAAAGGCAGCGTCACTCAAGGATGCCTTGCGTGTTTACAACAAGTACGTCAACGCATTTCCCAGGCCGATCGAGCCCGCGATTGAAACGCGCCAGAAGATCGCGGATATCCACAAAAAGAACGACAACAACAAGGAATACATAGCGGAGTTGAAAAGGATCGTTGCCGCTGATGCCGGTGCCGGGCAGGAGCGTACTGACAGAACACGTTTCCTTGCTGCCAATGCCGCGTTAGTCCTCGCCGAGCCTTCACTGGATGCCTTTTACGCGGTCAAACTTGTTAAGCCGTTCAAGAAGAACCTGAGCAAGAAGAAGAAACGCATGAAAACGGCAATTGATAAATACACCGGTCTCGTGGATTACGAAGTCAGCGAGGTGACGGCTGCAGCTACCTATCAGCTGGCGGAGATTTATTTCCATTTCAGCAAGGCCTTGATGAATTCGGAACGACCCGACGGCCTCAGTGAGCTTGAGCTGGAGCAGTATAACCTGGTGCTTGAAGAGCAGGCCTATCCGTTTGAGGAAAAGGCGATTATCGTGCATGAAAAGAATATTGAGCTATTATCTATAGGTGTCTATAACAAATGGATAGACAAAAGTATCGCAAAGCTGGCCGTGCTGATGCCGGCACGTTACGCCAAGGCGGAACAGGAAAATACTTTTGTCAAAAGCCTGAAACCATCCAGCGGACAGGCTGCCAGCGCGGGCAAGAAAGAAGAAGAAAAGGCAACGGACGTCACGGCAATGATTGGGGGTTGATGTAATGAATTCCTGTACCAGTACGCGCATTCGCGCAGTCTATATTCTCACCCTGTTTTATCTCGTGGTAATCACCGGTTGTGTACCGCAGGCGGGGAATACCTCGCGCGTAAAGGCAGAGGATGTGATCGTCAGCAGTGACGTTCAGAAAACGTTCGACCACGCAATCGAGTTGCTCGAGCAGGAGCAATACGATACCGCGATTACGCTATTGAACAATGTAATTGAGCAGGAAAAAAGACTGACTGCGCCTTATATCAATCTGGCAATGGCGTACCGTCAAAAGGGCGAAGACAAACTCGCTGAAGAGAATTTTCTCAAGGCACTTGCGATCGATCAGGCGGATCCAGTGGCGAATAACGAACTCGGCATACTCTATCGCAAGCAGGGTAAGTTCGAAGACGCGAAAAAGGTCTACACAAACGCACTGGCAGAAAATCCGGATTATCTTCCGGTGATAAAAAACCTTGGAATTCTGTGTGATATCTACATGCGTGATCCGCAGTGTGCCCTGGAGCAGTTCGAAAAGTATCAACAGCAGATGCCCGAAGACAAGACTATCGAAATATGGATAGCCGATCTGAAAACCAGAATGTAGAAAGGACTACTCGAATGAAGGCATTATCAATAACAGTTTGTGTTCTTCTGGCGTCCTCAGGCGTTATCGCTGAGGAAGATGTTAAGGAATTGTCGGGTATTTCTATTATCGGCAACAAGGAAGCGCCAAAGTCGCTATACATTGTGCCATGGAAAAACTCGCAGGTCGGTGTTGAAACAACACTTAAGTCGGGTTTGCTTGATGACAGTAACAAATTAATTGATAAAGAAGTATTTATGCGCGAGCTCGAGTTTTACGAGCTAAGTCAAAATCAGGAATAAAACTCAACAGTAAGAGGATAGTAAGATGGGTATTTTTCAATCAATCATCACCTTTTTTCAGACCGGGGGCGTATTTATGTATCCCATTCTGATCGTATTTGCAGTCGGTGTTGCGATTGCTGCGGAACGCTACGTGAAGCTGATGACGGTTAAGAACCAGAACAGCAAGGTCTGGAGCGATGTGCATCCAATCCTGGAACAGGGCAACTTCGAGAAGGCGCGTGGTGTCCTGAAAGAAGACGAGTCAGCGATCGGAGGATTGCTGAACATGGGTCTTGCGCGACAGGGATCAGTACGCCGGCGCGATGATATTGAAATCGCGATGGAAGAAAGCATGATGGAGATCATTCCGCAGCTCGAAAAGCGCACGCCGTATGTGGCACTGTTTTCGAATATCGCTACCCTGCTAGGGCTGCTTGGGACGATTATGGGTCTTATTGAGGCATTTACAGCAGTGGCCAACGCCGATCCGGCTGAAAAAGCGGATCTTTTGTCTGCCAGTATCTCGGTTGCGATGAACACGACCGCATTTGGCTTGATGGTTGCCATTCCGTTGCTAATCGTCCACGCCAATCTGACCTCAAAAACATCCGAGATTGTCGACAGTCTGGAGATGGCGTCGGTGAAAACACTGAACCTGATCGCAGACTTCGCCAAGCGTCAGGCTGAGCTGGCTTCAAAGAATGGCTAGACGACATCATTACAGGCGTTATACACAGGAAACGCCTGAGTTAAACATCACGACCTTCCTTAACCTGATGGTTGTGCTGGTACCTTTTTTGCTGATAACGGCAGTGTTCTCGCGCATTACTATCCTCGAGCTGAACCTGCCCACCGGAGCCGGTGATGCAAGCAAGGTTAACAAACCCAGTATGTCGGTGGAGGTTATCGTGCGTGAAAAAGGCCTGGAAATCGGTAACGGAAAAACCATACTGGTGCGTTTTCCCAAGCAGGAAGACCAGTACGATTTGCAGACGATGTCAGAATATTTATTGAAGATAAAAGCAAAGTACCTCGGCAAGAAGGACGCCACCGTCTTAATGGAACCCGATATCGAATACGAGAATCTCGTTGCGGTCATGGATGCGGTGCGTATTGCTGAAGTCGTACAGGGCGATGATCCTGAACCCCAGGAGATCGAACTGTTCCCAAATATTTCTATAGGTGATGCACCATGAAGCAAAATCGTCGGATAAAACGCATGGAGCGTGCGAAAAAGCAAAGGAAACCGAGCCTGAACCTGGTGTCATTGATGGATGTATTCACCATCCTGGTGTTCTTCCTGCTGGTGAATTCGTCAGCCAGCGATGTTATGGAGCAACCGAAGAGCGTCAAACTGCCGGAGTCGATCGTCGATTCAAAACCGCGGGAAACGGTTATCGTGCTGGTAACGGAAGACAACGTAATGGTCATGGGTGATGTTGTGATGTCGACCGACGAGGTTATTGCATCAAAAGAAGCCGTCATGGAACCGATCAGACAGCGACTGTTACAGCAGCAGGAGAAAGTGATCGGCTTCAAGACAAGAAAGATTGCTGAAAGCAAGGAAGTCACCGTGCTTGCGCACCGTACCCTGCCATTCAAGCTGCTGAAGAAGGTTATGTCCAGTTGCACCAGCGCAGGCTACGGAAAGATTTCGCTGGCGGTCGTTCAGAAAGCAACACAGACGGGATAATAGAATCCAGTGAAAGAGAACATCACACAACGCCAGGAACAGGTCAATCGAGAGATCGATGAGACCTATCAGGAACTGGCCAAAAACAAGGACCAGCACAAGGCGCTTGATAAAGAGCTCAATGCGCTGGTGGCGGAGCGTCATCATTACGCTTTGCTCAGTGAAGTCAGTGACCGCCTGGAGAAACTGCGTGAAGAGGGCGGTGCGCAGCTTTTCTGGGGTGATGATGTTAATGAATCCACAGCAAACCAGATCACACAGCGTGTGCGTAGCAAGGTGATCGAGTTTGACACCCGTGTCGCAGATCTGCAGAAACGCTACGAAGAAAGCGAGGATAACATTCAAGGCCTGTCCGCCCGGGTCAATATCCTCAATGAAACCAGCATTGAACTCGAAGAATACCTTGAAGAGGCCAATAACGAGTTCATTATTGAACGCGAAATGGAACCGCTTCCGTTTCGTCCCATGGTCATGCCATGGGTTGACCATGAGGAAGACAAGAAGCGGTTGCGCAAATCGCTCGCAGCAAGCCTGCTGGTCGCGCTGCTGCTTGGCCTGCTGATTCCGCTATGGGATATCCCGCTGCCTGATCGTGTTGAACCGGTCAAGATACCGGAGCGTATGGCGCAACTGATTGTGGAGAAAAAACCTCCACCACCGCCACCGCCGCCAAAGGTCGAGAAGAAGCCGGAGGAGCCGTCCAAGGAAAAAGCGAAGAAGAAAAAGGCACCTGAGCCTGCGAAGAAAACCGAGGTGGCGCGAAAGAAAGTGGAGAACGCGGGCCTGCTGGCGTTCAAGAACAATTTTTCCGACCTGATCGATACCAGCGAGGTGCAGAAACTTGGCGCCCGGGCGCGTATCAGTACCAAGGGGAAAACCGCGAAGCGGACCTCACGTTCACTGGTAACGGCCCAGGCAACCAGCGGCAGCAGCGGTATCAGTACCGCCTCATTAAGCCGTGATGTCGGCGGCGCTGGTAAGGGTATCAAGGGCGTTGGTTTCGAACGCGTCGAAAGCGCGATCGGTAGTGACTTCTTCGGTGAGGAACGCCCGTTGAGCGGCGGCCCGGGACCATCGCGAACCGACGAAGAAATACAGATTGTATTCGACCGTTACAAGGCAGCGCTTTACCGGATCTACAATCGCGAATTACGCAGCAATCCGACCCTGCAGGGCAAGGTGGTGCTGCGCCTGACTATCGAACCGGATGGCTCGGTATCGTCATGCAAGATGGATTCCAGCGACATGGGTTCGCCTGCATTGGAATCACGCATTGTTGCGCGCGTACTCAAGTTCAATTTCGGACCTAAAGAGGGCGTTCCACCGGTAACGATCCTCTATCCGATTGATTTCCTGCCAGCCTCCTGACAGGGGTTGGTAAAGGATAAATACCTAATAAAAACAGGGGAATATGTATCAAAGACCGGTTGCGCTGTTTGTCCGAAATTGACAGAAAACAGGAGGCCTTTGCCTATACTCGAGAAAGGTGGTTTTGCCGGGCGAAACAGTGACCATCAGGGATGGGCTCGAAGTTTGCCGGGGTGATTCGAAAAACGGGCTCTCGTACAGGGGAGTGCTCCGGAACGGCTTCAGTCTAACGCCTGCTCGGGTGCGGCTTCTGAAGCTGATACCGGGGTCAGGAGCAGGTTCGCGGGCTGTACAAATACAATCAGAAACTAATAAATCTTAAATGAAATCGATCGATGCAAGGCATCGAACGATACGCAAATTCAAAAATGAAATTGATTGGCGCGTCGCATCAATCAATACGCAAAAAATCAAAATGAAATCAACCGTCACTGAATTCGGTTGATACACAAAAACAATAAATATGTTTGCAATCGTAGGGAAATTCCAAAATTCTTATGCAGCCGATGTTTGTGTTGTCAGGCTTTATCCTACCCGTGATAAAAATTGTTTTTATCACCGCCGGTCTCTTATTGCCTGTTGTAAATGCCTTCGCAGCACCCTGCGATATCAAGAATAATCCACCGCCGTTCATCGAACACGATATAACCAACAACGTTAATACCAGCGCAAGTTATTGCGAGCTCTGCGGGTATGGTTATGTGACCATCGTGGTAAGCAATCCCTACGAAGGGGCGGACATGATCAACATGACCGTTGTTGAAGATCTTGGATCTTCGGGACTGGTTTATGATCCGTTAGCGCCCAATCCAATCAGTTACACCATGAATGGTATACCGATCGCAGGTCCCGCTCCGACCGGTGCCGGTTCCATTCTGACATTCAACCTGGCAGGCATTACGCTGAATTCACTGCCCGGAAACAATAACATCGGTGAACTGACCATTACCTTTGCGGTACGTCGTACGTCCAACCAGGAAGGTCTGGTCAGTGCCAACCGTAATATCAGGGCAAGCCTGAACTACAGCACCAACCAGGCGTGCGCAGTCACACCACAAAACACCGGTTTTGATCTGCTGCCGCTGCGCGAGCCGGTTCCCACCGTCGACAAGCGCGGCCGGAATGTCGACGCGAGTCAGGGCGGCTTCAGCAACAACGTATTCGGCAACATCAATGACGACGTGATCTGGCGCATTCGGATAGGCAACAACGGCCTTGCGGGCCTGCAGGACCTGCAGTTCGACGACCTGATGACGAACGGGAATTTCCAGATCAATTACGCCTGCCCCACGGCGGGGGAGGCGAATGCGATTGCAAACAACGACGGCGTCGGCCCGTTCGGCAACTGCGTCAATGCCAGCAACACTATAAATAATTTCAACGTTGACAATCCATTCGGAGATACCGCGACGTCACCCGATGGCTACGAAGTCGATGTTACGGCAGGAGGTACCACGGATATCTACCTGGTCGGAAAAATCACCACGTCCTGTAACCCCAACACCACCAACACGGTGTCCGGGATCGAGTGGGGCTGCGAGGCCGACGGCCCGACCGACGGTGGTATATCGGTTACTTCCACCGGGGCTTCCCCAGGCAGCGACACGTCCGTGCTGAGTTCGCTGGCCACCAACAACAGCGGCCTGCAGGTGATTCGCGAACTGACCGGTCTGAACACCAGCCAACCGGTCGGCGGCCGCGGCCGGATGCGCATCCGACTGAGGAACGTCACCGGCGGCAGCATCAAGAACATTCAATTGCGCGATGTGCTGCCGCCCGAATACGTGGTGGATCCGACCTACACGCCGACCATATCGATGAACCCGAGGTACGGCAACTATGACGGCATGATCGATACCATCACCTGGACCAATCCGGCACCGAACACCTTTCCGCTGACCAGCACCAATCCGGCCGAACCGCTGGCCAACACCGCGCCCGAGTTCGACCTGACCAGTTCGACGTCGCATCCGATCCATGGCGACCAGGTCAACATGATGCGTCATGGCGATATCGCCTGGATCGAATTCCGCGTGGTCATGATTCCGCCGGCGTATTACGACAACAATGCGAACCTCGATGTGCGCGTCGAGGACGTACCCGATACCACCGATCCTGATAACAGCACGACGCTGAACAACCAGCTGGTCGTGGATTTCGAAGACTTCTGTAATCCCGGTAACACACGGACACGCACGTTTAACGATACTTTCCCGTCTGATCCTGAAGACCTGGATATCAACATCACCGGCCCCGGCCAGCTGGTATTCATCCTGACCAACAATCCCGCTCAGCCGCTGCCGCTGCAGGTGGCATTGACCAATAACGGCGGCCATTTCGCGGACGACTTTACCTCGTATGTCAGTTTCGGCCCCACCATGGAGGTCGTGTCAGCGCCCGGCAACTGCAGCGTGGCAGTGAATCCGCCGCCGCTGGAGGTCTGGGACAACCCGTCGGATATACCCGCGAACGCAACCGTCTACGAATGCAGCCGAAGTACCGGTGTCGGCACCATTGCCCCGAACCAGACGCGCACGCTCGATTTTGAGGTGATCAAAACCAGCGATCCAGCCAGGCTGGCTGCGGATGACCTGTCATTCCGTGCCGATGTGGTGGGTGAAATCACACTGGAAGACGGCACGCTGTTATGGTTTCCGACACCGGCGAATGTACCGATCGCCAACCGCGCCAACAATTACTCGCTCGACGCTGTTCGCGCCCGCGTGATCGGCTTCAACCTGGTCAAGGACCAGGTCGGCAGCTGTACCGAAAACAACCCGCCCCCGGCCATACCGGACCTGCAGGTTCAGCTCGGTGAGGAATGTACCTTCCACATCGAAACCGGCGGCTGGTTTGGTTTCCAGACACCCGGCTTTGCCTATATCGCGGTGCTGGATATCACGGTCACCGACGAGTTTCCGGATGGGCAGGGTTATATATCCTCAACCGACCCGGCGCTGACCAGCGATATCACAATCCAGAACATTTCGCTGACGCCGCAGACCAGCCCGCCACTGCAGCCGCTGGATGAAGGCTGGATCGACTGGAGTTTCAACCAGACCCAACGCATCACCGTAAGAGACCAGTGGTTCCGGGTCGATGTGACATCACGCCTGTTGAACGATCCGATCGATGCGATCGATCCTGCGGATCCGAACAACCCGGGTGTCGTGCCGAACCGCCACGCGGTGGCCAGCAGCAACGTGCTGAACTCGACATTCCAGGCGGTATTCTTCAACGATATTCTCGGCATCGAACAGATTTTCACGCTCGGACCGGGCACCATCGGTTATCCGCAGGAGTCGATACGCCGCGAAGACCTCACGATCACCGAACCCAATATCCTGGTCACCAAGGAAGTGTGTAATGAAAACCTCTACGGTGTGGGCACCGGCTGTACCAATTTCGTGCCGCTGGCCGATGATGGTGATACCCAGGACAACTACATCTATCGCGTTACCCTGACCAACGAGGCATCGAGTGTCGGCGTGGCAAGGGCGCCGGCCTATAACCTGACTTCAACCGATGTGCTCGATGCCAGCGACCTGGTGCTTGTCGTCCCGTTCAACACGGATGGACTCGACAACGATGGTGACGGCCTGATCGACGCGGCGGACCCGGACGGCGAGGGCAGCATCAGTGACAACGTCATAAGTAACGGCACGCCGGCGACGATTACATTTTCACATACGCACAGCAGCGGGCTGTTGCGTATCAATCCCGGTGCCAGTGTCACGCTTTACTATCGCGTTGATCCGGATGATGCCATTGCGCCACTGCAGCAATTAATCAATACGGTTACAGCCTCGTTTGACAGTCTCGAAGGCGACTCGGGCAATCAGACGGTGGTGCAAAGTGCCAACAGCACCATCGGTGGTGCGCGTGTATACGGCACGGTACCTGCATCCGCGACGGTACAGATACTGCCGCTGCAGACGCAACCGAAAGATATCGTGCGCCTGTCGAATACGCCGCTGGCTGCAGCGCAGCCACAGCCGGTCTCGATCGGTGAGGAAATCGAGTACGAGTTACGCACCTTTATACCGGTGGCCAATTTGCGGGACTTCTTCGTGCGCGATGAACTGCCGCCCGGTATCAGCTGTAAGGAAGCGCCTGTGGTCAATCTTGATGCGCCACCCTACAGTGCTGCGGGCTTCTTCCCCGGTGGGCAGATCACGCCGACCTGTAACGACAACCTGGTGTACTGGTATTTTGGTGACCAGGAGCTGACCACGGCGACCAACAACAACCTGTTCGAGTTTGTGATTGGCTTTATCGCCCGTGTGGATAACACCGCCACGGTCAACGACACCGATGTCATCAGTAACGGTGCGCCCGCGACCAATGCGTTCGTCAGCTATATCAATGAAGCCAACAGCCAGATCACGATCAACTTCGACCAGGCCGACCTCGTCGTCAATGAGCCGCAGATCGCGCTGACAAAAACCTTCGAGTCGAACGTCAACGACGCCGGCGACGTGATTACGGTCACGGTCACAGCGACGAACACCGGTACCGCGACGGCGTACAACCTCAGGGTGTTCGATGATCTTGCCGCGGTCAGCAACCTGACCTTCCTCGGCAACGTCGGGGGTACCGATCCACCCGACAATACCGATACCACGACTTTCGGTGGCAACCGCCCGGTATTTTCATGGAATCCCGCGAATCCGGACTTTGCCATCGCCCCGGGCGCAACCGTCAGCTTCACTTTTGACATATCCGCTGACATCGGCGCACAACCGCTGGAAATTCTCGACAACACGATCCAGGCCAGCTGGACATCACTGCCATCCCAGAGCACAGCGCTGAACAGCGGTGGTGCCATCGGTGCCAACGGCGCCGTCGACGGCATGCGCATCGGCAACCTGCCGAATCTCGGCGATGCGATCAACGATTACGAAGCCACGGCCACGGCCTTTACCGTCGTGCCCGCGGTCAGTATGACCAAGACCGATCTGAATCCGGCGCTGGCAGCGGAAATCGGCGCTCACAGAAACTTCGAGGTGGTCGTACTGCTGCCGGAAGGTACCACCACCAACCTTGCGATTGCCGACCAGCTGAACTTTGCCGGCATCAGTTACGTGCTGTCGAACAACGCGAATTTCGACATCAGCTACAGTTTCGAGAATATCGTCTCGATCAACGGCAGTCCGCCGGGTGAAGCCGTCTTCACCGCGTTCCCGGCAGATAACACATCGGGTGTCGCAAGCTGGAACATCGGCCAGGTGGTCACGGCCAGCGAGGACGATACCACTGGCACGCCTGCGCTGATACCGGCGATACGCATTAATTATTACGCACGTGCCAATAACGACCTGAACACCAACTCGGGTACGACGCTACAGAACACAGCGACAACCAACTACAGCAATGGTGAAACCGGTGCCGTTGTCACGATTACCGACAACACACCGGTTGTGACCGTCACCGAGCCGGTGCTGACCGTGTCGAAGACCGCCACGCTGATCACGCCGCTGCCGGTAACCGGCGGTGACATCGTTGAATACGTGATTACGGTCCCGAACAGTGGCAATGCGACTGCCTGGGACGCCAACCTGGTGGATACCATTCCGCCGCAGCTGGAGCTCGACCCCGGGTTTACGCCGACCGCAACCATCGATGGTACACCGGTAACCGGTTTTGTCGCCACGCCGGCCGGTGCACCGGACGGACCGCTGGTATGGGGCGCGGGTAATGCGGATAGCAGCCTGGAAGTCCCCGCGGGCAGCACGCTGGTGCTGACCTACCGCGCGGTCGTCGATGCGACCACGCAGTCGAACATCACGCTGGACAACAGTGTCCTGGTTGACTGGACTTCGCTGCAGGGCGCCAGCACCTACGAGCGTACCGGCGTGGGCTGCCCGGTGATTACGGCACCGGACGATTACTGTGCCGGTCCTGCCGTTGCCACGATTAATACCACAGACAACAACAGCCTGACCAAGACGATTGTGTCGGATACGTTTGCACCGGCAAACGATGCGACCGTGCGTATCGGCGATACCGTTACCTACCGTCTCGCGCTGGACCTGCAGGAAGGTACCACCCGCACCGTCGCGGTCACCGATGTACTGCCGGCCGGCCTGGCCTTCGTCGACATTGTCAGTATCAACGGCGATACCGCAGCGGACTTTACGCCGCCGGTCAGTGGCGCCGGCAGCAATTTCGGTTATGCCCCGATCACGGCCGCAGCCGTGCCCGCAGCCGGCCAGACCGGTGCCCTGAGCTTTAGCTTCGGCGATGTGATCAATGACCCGGCCGGCGATGCGACCACCGACACGCTGGTGATCGAGTATCGTGCCCGCGTCGTCGAAAACGTGCTGGCCCAGGTGCCGTCGACGGCGCTGGTCAATACCGCGACCCTGTCATACGTTGACGGCAACGGCGCGCCGGTCATCGATCCGGCGCGACTGGAAAGCAGTGCGACGCTGACGGTGTTGCAGCCGGTGATGACGGCGCCAACGAAGACCGATCGCAGCGGCCGCACCAGTCCGACCAACGTCAACATCGCGACCGACGTGATGAACTTCACGCTGGAATCGTGTAACACCACCGGCCTGGCACCTGCGTACAGTCTGCAGCTCACCGATGTGCTGGCCATGCAGCTGGACGAATCCAGCCTCACCGGACCGGTCAACGGCCCCGCGCAGCCGGATGTGATTATCAACGGCGTCGCGGCCGTCGCCGGTGTCGACTACACCTATACACCGCCGGCAGCGCGTGGCGGCAGCTTCGTGATCAGCCTGAGCAACGGCGTCAATCCAGGCCAGTGCGTCACGGTCAACTACGACATCGGTTTCTACACCGACTTCGGACCCAACCAGAGCTGGGACAACGCTGTCACCGTTGACGAATACTGGTCGTTGCCGCTCCAGTCTGGTCAGCGCTATGGGCCGCTGGGTCCTGCAATCTTCTCGATGACCAACGTGGCGAACATCGAGCCGGCCAGCAAGGCCATGCTGACCCCGGCCAGCGGCGAGATTACGGTCGGTGAAGAAGTGGTGTACCGGATTGCGGTACCGAGTCTGGCTGCCAACGCCGCGCTGTATGACGTCGTGATCACCGATGCGCTGCATCCGAGCCTGGAATACCTCAGCGCGACCGAAATCAGTGGCACCGGCCTGGTTATGGTCGATAACACGGTGGCGCCGGGCAATGTCAGCCTGTCGTTCGCGCAAATACCCGCGGGTCAGCAAGCAGTAATCGAACTGCGCGCGCGCGTGGCCAACAACGCCAGCGCGAATGCCGGCACCAGTTTCACCAATACCGCCGGTTATACCTATGCGATCAGCGCCGGTGGTGCGGTAATCGTTGGCGGTACTGCGACGACGGCGAACAGCCTGACGATCGTCGAGCCCCTGGTAAGCATCAACAAGAGCGTGGTCAATCTGACCAGCGGCGTCAACCCGACAACGGCGGGCGACCTGCTGCGTTACACACTGACCTTGACCGCCGCCGGGGCTGGCCCGGGCGATAACTTCTCCGACGCCTTCGATATACGTATCGACGATAGTCTCGGCATGGGTCTGGCCTATCAGGCAGGAACCGTCACCGTCAGCGGTGTTGGCAATACCATCGCCGACCCGGTGGTCAACGGCGATGGTGTCAATACCGCACAGACATTGACCTGGGATCTGGCCAGTGCCACCGGCGATATCGATATCGGTGAGGGTGGGGCAGTAACCGTTACCTATGACGTTATCGTGCTCGATAACGTGCTTGCCAACCAGGCTCTGACCAACAGTGCGACAGCACAATGGACCGGTCTCGACGGTATCGACGCGAACGAACGCACCGGCGTCGGTACACCGGTGGTCAACGACTACTTTACCGCACCGGTCACGACCACGCTGACCACACCTGACAATACCGCACTGACCAAGTCGCGACTGACCGATACCTTTGGTCCCGGCGATGCCGTCGTACGTATTGGTGACATTGTCGAATACGAGCTGCGTGCCACCCTGCAGGAAGGTCAGTACAGCAACCTGGTACTGAACGATACGCTGCCACAGGGTGTGATCTTCGAAGCTGTGGTGCAGATCAATGGTGATACCTCATCGCCGTACGCAGCGGCGGCACCGTTCGTTCATGCCGATATTGCAACGCCGGTCGTCAGCGGCAATCCGCTCACGGGCCCGAGTACGGTCAGCTTCAATATCGGCACCGTCACCAACCCCAGTGACAACAACGCAGCCAATGACGACTTCGTCATTGTCTACCGCGCCAGGGTGCTGAACAACGTCTTTGCTCAGGTCAACACGACGACGCTGACCAATAATGCCCAGTTGATTTACGCGACAGCGGCTGGCGCTGCAACCCGCGCGGCGACCACCAGCATCACCTTGTTGCAGCCGGTGTTGAATGTGGCCAAGTCGGCAGCGCCTGCCGGTGGCGACACCGTGGTTGAAGCCGGTGAGCTGGTTACCTACACCGTGGATGTAACCAACAATGGTCTGGCGCCGGCCTATGATCTGGTGCTGGAGGATACGATCCCGGTCGGCATGCGTAATGGTGCCGCCACCGTTACTACGCTGAGTGCCACCCTGCTGGGTGCCGGGACTGTTCTGCCCAACCCGACACCGGCCTATAACGCGGCCACCGGTGTCGCCAGCTGGAACCTGGGCATTGCCCCGGCCAATACCTACACCATTCCGCCGGGTGAGACGCTGCGCCTGGTATACCAGGTACAGGCTGATCCTGATCTCGGTGCCGGACTGACGCTGACCAACGCGGCGGTCGCGAGTCTGTACTATTCATTCGATAACGGCGCGGTACCCACCCTGGGCGGTGTCACCGGTGTCGCCGAAATCTACGGGCCGAGCAACACCGCAACCACGACACTGACGTCGCCGACGCCGGGCGCCCTGCAGAAGGTGAACCCGGCCGACCTGACGGTATCCGTCGGCGAAACCTTTACCTATCGAATCACGGTCCCGGCAACGCCGCTGAATATTGCGCTGCATGATGTGCGCATCATCGATGATCTCACGGCGTCAGCGGCTGATCTGAGTTTTGTCAGCGTGACCAAGGTGGCGGGCTCGCTGCCGTGGACGCCGGTCAACAGTGGTAACGCGACCAGCCTGGTCATCGAGGATGTCGCCAACGGCATCGATATACCTGCGAACGAGCAGGTGGTTGTCGATGTCACGGTGCGGGTCGATGACACGGCTACCAACGTCAGCGGCCTGCTGTTCAACAACACGGCATCGTATACCTACAACCAGTTGCCCGGCAACGCGGGCACGCAACAGCCCGGCGCGCCCGATACCACCGGCGATATGACCATCGTCGGTCCGGATAACCTGACGATGGTTAAAACCGGACCCGCGCAGATGCGCATCGGCAATCCCGATGTGTTCACGCTGAATGTTCACAACACCGGTACCGCGACGGCGTGGGATCTGACCATCAGCGATCTGCTGCCGAACCTGGCACCGGGCGGCATGTGCGATACCGCGCCCACGATCCTGACGGCGCAGGTCTTCCTTGCCGACGGTACCACCGCGGTGTCGGCGCCGCTGGTTCAGGGAACGGACTTCGTCGCCACGTTTACCGGTGAACCGGCCTGCAGCCTGACGATTACGATGCAAACGCCCGCGGCCGCCATACCCGCGGACAACCGTTTGATCATTACCTACCAGTCAGAACTCGACACCGATACGCCGTCGGCCTCGGTGCTGACCAACGTGGCCGGAGCGACGCAATGGTTCAGCCAGGATACCGCCGGGGCGGGCGCGACCGGTGCGACCCGGACCTATACCCGTACGCTGACTGACGGTACCGTCGCGCTGCTCGATCACGAAGACGCGCATACCGTGAACACGGTCGCACCGATCGTTTCCGTGCAGAAGCGAGTGGTGAACATGACCACCGGTCAGGACCCTGGCAGCAATGCCCAGCCAGGCGATACGCTGCGTTACAGCATCCTGATCCGTAATACCAGCGCCTTCGATGTGCCCGACTTCAGTTTCGTCGACGAGCTGGATGCACTCAATGCGACGCCGGCATTTGCCGCCGGCAGCCTGAACCTGGTCACGGTTCCGGTCGGCGCGGATGTTACCGCAACCAGCGCCACCGGTGGCGCCAGCGGCACCGGACTGGTCGATATACGCAACCTCAGCCTGGGTGTTGCCGGATCGCCCACCGAGTCCGTGCTGATTGTGTTCGATGTGACCCTGGCACCGGTGATCACCAGCGGTACGGTGGTGCTGAACCAGGGACGGATGCAGGCGATTGGCCTGGATCTGCCGACCGACGATCCCAACGTCAACGGCGCGGATAACCCGGCGGTGATGGGTGATGAAGATCCGACCCAGACACTGATCAGTTCGGCACCGCAGTTCGAGGTGTTCAAGACTTCGCAGGATCTGAGCGGCGATCCGAACATGCTGCTGTCGGGCGATACCCTGCGCTACACGATTACGGTCAGAAACGTTGGCAGCGAAAACGCGGTCAACGCGACCCTGCGTGACCAGCTGCCTGCGAATACCACCTATGTCGCCGGCAGTACCCGGCTCAACGGTGCCGTCGTCGCCGATCTGGCCGGCGGTGTGCTGCCGCTGCAGAACGGCATCCTGATCAATGCACTGGAAAATACCACGCCGGGCTTCATGCGCGCGGATACCGCAGCGACGGCCAATAACCGGGCGACGATCAGTTTCGACGTGGTCATCAACAACAATGTCGTTAACGGTACGGTCATTTCCAACCAGGCCTTCCTGCTGGCCAGCGGTGCAGGCAGCGGCCCAATGCCGGATACACCGTCGGACGATCCCGCAACCCCGGTACCGGATGATCCGACGCTCGATGTCGTCGGCAACCAGCCGCTGGTCGATGCGCACAAGACGGTCGCGATCGTCGTTGATAACGGATCACCGGGAATCGTCGATCCGGGTGATCGACTGCGCTACACCATCAGCATCAGCAACATGGGTGCGACACCGGCTACCGGTGTGACGTTCGTCGATGCGGTGCCGGCCAATACCACCTATTTCGCCAACAGCGTCACCCTGAACGGCCTGCCAGTCGGTCAGCCCGATGGCGGTGTGTCACCGCTGATCCTCGGCATCGACGTCAGCTCCCCCGATCTGCCGCCGCCTACTGCAGGTAACGGCACACTGTCGGCGGGGGCCAGCGCGGTTGTGACCTTCGACGTTGATGTCAATGGCGGCGTGCCTGCAGGCACGATCATCAGTAACCAGGGCAGCGTCGACAGTAACGAGCTGCCCGCCGAACTGACTGATGCGGACGGCATCGACAGCAACGGCGATCAGCCAACCGTGATCGCCGTCGGTAATGCCCAGCTGCTGGCGATTACCAAGCAGGTGGTCGTGGTCGGCGGCGGCCCCGCGCTGGCCGGTGGTCAGCTCGAATACCGCGTTCGCGTGACCAATATCGGCAGCGTTGCAGCGACCAATGTGGTGATCACTGACAACCTTGACCTGCCGGTTGCCGGTCAGCTGGGATACATCTCCGGTTCCGGCTTGCTGAATGGTCTGCCGGCCGGTGTGAACTTCACTGCGCCGGTTATTACGGCTGATTTCTCATCGGTTTACGGCAACCTGCAGCCGGGGCTGTCGGCCGAGTTGCGCTTCCTCGCACAGATCGACACCAGCCTGCCGATCGGCACCACGATTGTGAATACGGCGGATGTCAGCTGGAACACGCCGGCGCAAACCGCGAGTGCCAGCGTGTCCATCGATGTCGGTGGTACCCCGGGTGTCGCCAACCTCAACGGTGCGCTGTGGCATGACGCCAACTACAACAATGTCGCGGACAGTGGTGAGGTGCTGCTGCAGGGATGGTCGGTTGATATCTACCGCAGCGGTCAGCTGCTGGGCACGTTTACCACGGATGCGACCGGTGTGTACCAGTTCAACGGCTTGCTGCCGAACGACGTCGGTACCGATCGTTATGAACTGCGATTCCGTGCACCCGGAGCAGGCAGCAACACCGCGATGCTGGGTATGGCGAGCTCGCCATTCGTCAATGGTCTGCAAACCATTACCGACATCGTCGTCAGCTCTGGCGGCAACGCCCAGAACCTGAGCCTGCCGATCGATCCGAACGGTGTGGTCTACAACTCGGTTATACGCACACCGGTTGCCGGGGCGACGTTGACCATGCTGAATGCCAGCAACGGTAACACGCCATTGCCGGCCAGCTGTTTCGATGATCCCGCACAGCAAAACCAGGTGACGCTGGCGGGCGGTTACTACAAGTTTGACCTGAACTTCAGTGACGCTGCCTGTAGTCCGGGCGATGCCTATCAGGTTCAGGTGATACCACCCGCCAACGGCTTTGTCGGTACGGTATCGCAGATCGTGCCGCCGACACTGGCGCTGAGTGATCCGGCCTTCAGTGTGATCGCCTGTCCGGGCGGCGTCGACGACCGCGTGTCAACATCGCCCGAACACTGTGAAATCCAGGCGTCCGTGTTCGCACCGCCGGCATCGGTCGCGCCGCGTACGCCGGGTACGGCCTATTACCTGAAGTTTACGCTCGGCAACGGCACCGACCCGTATACCCGCCAGATCTTCAACAACCATATTCCGCTGGATCCGGAGCTGGATGAAGCGGTTGCGATATCGAAGACCTCGTCGCTGCTCAACGTAACCCGCAGCCAGCTGGTGCCGTACACGATCACCGTCAATAACTCGCTGAGCGTACCGCTGACGGATATGGACATCGTCGATACCTTCCCGGCGGGCTTCAAGTACGTCGCCGGTTCGGCACGCATCGATGGTCTGGCCAGTGAGCCCGTCATCAACGGGCTGCAGATGACCTGGCCGAACCTGACAGTGAATCCGGGCGAGATCCGGGTGCTGAAGATGCTGCTGATCGTGGGTTCCGGTGTCAGCGAAGGCGAATACATCAACCGGGTGCAGGCGGTCAACAATCGCACCGGTGAACCGGTTTCGGCAGAGGCCCAGGCCACGGTTCGTGTGATCCCGGATCCGACCTTCGACTGCACCGATGTGATCGGCAAGGTCTTCGAGGACCGCAACATGAACGGCTACCAGGATGACGGCGAGCCGGGCATTCCGAGTGCACGCGTGGTGACGGCACGCGGTCTCGAGGCCAAGTCAGACGAGCACGGACGATTCCATATTGCCTGTGCAGTGGTGCCGAACGAGAACCGCGGCTCCAACTTCATCCTCAAGCTGGATGATCGCAGTCTGCCGAGCGGTTACCGCATCACCACAGAGAACCCGCGCGTCGAACGCGCCACCCGAGGCAAGATGCTGAAGTTCAACTTCGGCGCCTCGATACACCGCGTGGTTCGACTGGACATGGCCGACGCGGTATTCGAACCGAACTCGACCGAGATTCGCCCGCAGTGGCTGTCGCGTCTCAGCCTGTTGATGGAAAAACTGGTTGAAGCACCGTCGGTACTGCGACTGGCCTACATGGCGGATACCGAGGATCCCGATCTGGTTGAAGATCGCCTGCGCGCAACGCGTAAGGAAATCCAGCGACGCTGGGCTGACCTGGATTGCTGTTACACGCTCGAAATCGAAACCGAGATTTTCTGGCGCAGAGGCAAACCTGCAGGCAAAGGGGCGTTCAGATGAAACTGAACCGTCTCATATTCATCGGCGCGGTGCTGCTGCCGTCCGTTTATGCCGACACGGAGTTCAACGATACCCCGGAAGGCAAGACCACGCTGCCGGCGTGGCAGTTGAACTCGCATCCGCTGGGTAACAACACCGAGCGGCAGCTGCCGCCTGACGAGGTGTTCACGCTGTGGGTGCAGGATGAAACGATGTTCAAGCCGAGGGAAGACGACCGCATCGAAATGCAGAAGGTGCTCGACAAGCAGTACGAGACGTTCAAGTTGAAGAATGCGGTGCCGGATATCGGCTTCGAGTCCGGCGAAGCGGATATTCCGCAATCGGCCATCACCAAACTGAGGGAAGTGCTGAACACGATGAAGCACCGTGCGAACGTGCGGGTGCATTTTGTCGGTCATAGCGACAGCGATCAGCTCAGTCCCGCGTTGAGCGCCAGGTATGTAGACAATATCGGCCTGTCGCGTGCGCGTGCAGAAATCGCGGCCGAGTTTTTTCAGCGTGCCCTGGATCTGCCGCCGGAATCGGTGACCTATGATGGTGTCGGCGACACCCAGCCGATTGCGACAAACAATAACGATGCGGGTAAACGCAAAAACCGTCGTGTCGAGGTACAGGTCTGGTATGACGAGGTTACCGAGACCGCAGTCGACAAAGAAGTCGTCATCAAGGCTGATAATCTCAACCGCATCAAGGTCTGCCGTCAGGAGACGGTATGTAAACTGAGGTATCGGTCCGGCAATGCCAAACGCGCCCGCCTGAAAAATCTCGTTGAGCCGCTGCGACTGAAAGTAGGGGAGTCCGAACTCCCCGGCGAGTTCATGCGCCAGATCCGGGAAGTGCTGGGTAACCTGCGCGACAAGAATAATGTCGTCGTGCATTTCGTCGGCCACACCGACAACCTGCCATTGACCGATGGTGCGGCGCGTATCTATCGGGATCACCTGGGACTGTCAAAGGCGCGTGCACGACGGGTTGCGCTGGGTGTGCAGGAGATACTGCGACTGCCTAACAATGCGATCAGTTCGGCGGGTAAGGGTGCGTCCTACCCGGTGGCGTCGAACGATACCGATCAGGGCCGCGCCCTGAACCAGCGTGTCGAAGTTGAATTCTGGCACGATGACCCGTTTCAGCAGTTCACCGCCGATGCGCAGTCCTGTCCCGAGTCGGAGACTGCCGAAATCATTACGATGACCTATGATCCGCCCAGCGGGCCGATACGTGCGATCCACTTCCAGGACGGCCAGCCGGTCATCCCCCCCGGATACAGTCAGCGGCTGAAAAAGATCATGGACGAAATTGCCGACAGGTCGAACGTGCGCCTCGGGTTTACCGGCTATACCAACAATGAACGCATGGACCGGCGCGCTGCAATGGTTTACGGCGACGACATCGGTCTGTCGACGTCGCGTGCGCGCCGTGCAATGGAAATGGTGCAGCAGGAACTCGGTCTCGATCACAGCCAGGTTGAATACGAAGGTCTTGGTTTCGTGCATTCCAAAGATGTCGCCAGCACCGGTTTTGTACAGTTTGACGGTTCGCGCGTCGAAGTGGCCGTGCTTTACGACCAGCTCGCCGTGCTGGAAGAAGATGAAGGTCTTGAAGTTACGCGCATCGACCAGGAAGCCGAGGCGCACAATCCGTACGCACTCAACCTGATGCGTATCACCATCGATGGTGAACCCGAATTCGATCCCTATAAAAATGTTGCAGACCTGCAACGCTGTACTGATGTCGCGCTGGAGAACGCGGATATCCAGTTCCGTTTCGATAATCTCGAGCTCAGTCCGCGCCTGAATGTCACGGCCTGGCCTAACCGTGTTCGTTACCGTGACGATCCGGCCACAGCGCTGGCCGAAAACACGATCAGCTTTCGTGTTTTCACCAACTATCCGAGTTTTATCGAGCGTGCGGAAGTGCGCGTGTTTGAGGACGGGCAGTCGATCAACGATGAACCGCTTGCCGTCGTCGACGTGGAGAACAATATAGCGACATGGGAAGTGGAGTTTGAAACTTTCACGGCACCGGTGATCAACCTGAAATACCTGTTGCGTGTTTATGACAGCGACGGCAACTACGATGAAACCCGTCCGCTGCCAATCTGGCTGGTCGATGGACTCAGCGAAGAAGATCTGGATGCGTTCACCGAGACGACCACCCGGGTCGAGCAACTGGTTGGTTATGGCGAAAACCACCTGGACGTGAAAAACATACCTTTATCCGGCGGCACCGTACTGGTCAATGGTAACGGTATCCCCGACGGTCACAGCGTCTGGCTGGCCGGTCGGCAGGTTCCGGTCAGCGAGGACGGAACCTTTGTAGCCGAGGAAATATTCGACAGGGGTTATCACACGGTAGAGGTCGCCGTGCTTGATAATGCCGGCAACGGTGAGCTCTATCTGCGCGAGATGCAGTTCAAGAAAAACGACTGGTTCTATGTCGGTATCGCGGATTTTACGATGGCAACGGACAGTACCAACGGACCGGCGGAACTGGTTACCGGCGATAACTCGCAATATGACAATGACCTCGATCTCGATGGTCGTCTGGCGTACTACACCAACGGCAAGTTTGGTGATAACTGGCAGCTGGTCTCCAGCGCCGATACGCGCGAAGGCTCCGTTGACGAACTGTTCTCGAACTTTATCGAAAAGGACCCGAAGGCCCTGTTCCGGCGTATTGATCCTGACCGTGCCTACCCGACATTCGGAGATGATTCCACCGTCTGGGAAAACGCACCGACGTCCGGCAAGTTCTACGTGAAGTTGCGCAAGAACGAGAGCTTCGGTATGTGGGGTAACTTCATCATCGGTTACACCGATACCGATCTTGCACACATCGATCGGGGGCTTTACGGTGCCAACGGTTACTATGTGAGTTCGGACACGACCAGCGCCGGCGAGAAGAAAGTCATGGTCGGTGGCTTTGCCGCAGAACCCGGCACCATATCCGGGCGCGATGAATTCCGCGGTACCGGCGGTTCACTGTATTTTCTGCGTCACCAGGACATCCTGATCGGATCAGAGCGTCTGCGTATCGAAGTACGCGACAAGGACTCGCTGGTCGTGATCGGTGCCAAGAACCTGGTACCGGCGATCGACTACGATATCGATTACATTCAGGGTCGTATCCTGCTGAGCGAGCCGCTGGAATCGACAGCCACGGATGACCTGCTGGTGAGAGAAGCCTCGATAAGCGGTAACCCGGTCTACCTGGTAACGCGTTACGAATACGTGCCCGGTTTCAACGAGATCGATGATGTCGCCATGGGTGGTCGTGCGCACTACTGGTTCAATGACAATATCAAACTGGGTATCACCGCAAGCCAGCAGGATGAGGCGGACACAGAGAATTCGTTGAACGGCGTCGATTTGACCTTGCGCAAGAACGCCGGCACCTGGTTGAAAGCCGAGTACGCAAGCAGCGAAGGCGATGGCGGCACAGCGCTGAATTCGAGTGATGGCGGTTTTACTTTTGATCCGCTCGATCCGGGGCAGCCAGTGGATGACAGCGCCGATGCCTACAGGGTCGAGGCCGCCACCCGGCTGGAAGAAGTGTTCAGCGGTACGCTGGGTTCGGCCAGTGTCTATGTCCAGCAACGTGAGGCCGGCTTCTCTGCGCCAGGCCAGTTGAGCTCGACTGACATCAGCCAGTACGGCGGTAAGCTCAACATGCGCCTGACCGAGCGCAGCAACCTGAATGTCAAGGCTGACGCCCGTGAGCAGAAGGATTCGCTGAACGTAGCGGCAGTCGAGGCCGACGCCGATTACGTATTGACCCAGAACTGGCGTCTGGGCGCAGGTGGCCGCTTCGATTCCCGCGAAGACAATTCGGCCGACGTGCCGGTGACCCAGGTAGAAGGTGACCGCCTCGATCTGACGCTCGAGGCTACCTACGATTCACAGGGACCCTGGCTGGCTTACGGTTATGGCCAGGTGACTGCAAACCGGACCGGCAATCGCGAGGAAAACAATCGCGTCGGTGCCGGCGGCCAGATCCGCGCGACCAAAAAGCTCAATCTCGATGGTGAGCTGTCCTACGGCAGTACCGGTCCGGGTGCAAGACTGGGGACCGATTACCTGATTTCTGATCGCAGCAGCGTGTACTGGAACTATTCGCTGGTTAACGAACGCACGGATAACGGCATACGCTCGAGCAGTGGCAACATGAACACCGGTTTCCGCACACGCTATTCCGATACCACCAGCCTTTATGGTGAGCAGCGCTATACGCACGGTGATGTACCCACCGCGCTGACACACGCGCTGGGTATCGATCTGGCGCCGACCGAACGCTGGTCCTACGGCGCCAGCCTCGAAGTCGGTACGCTGCGCGATGACGCAACCGGTGCCGAGACTGATCGCAAGGCGGTCGGCCTGACCATGGCCTACAACCGTCCATCGACCCTGGGGACCGCTGCGGTTGAATACCGCACGGATGATACCGAAGACAACACCGGCGCCTTTAATAACCGGGTGACCTGGCTGTTCAAGAGCAACATCCAGCACCAGCTCGATCCGTCCTGGCGTCTGCTGGGCAAGCTGAATTTCTCCGACAGTGAAAGCTCGCAGGGCGAATTCTTCGATGGCAAGTTTACTGAAGCCGTGCTTGGCTACGGCTATCGACCGGTTACCAATGACCGCTGGAACTCGCTGTTCAAGTACACGTATTTTTACAACATGCCAACGGCCGAACAGGTGACGACTACGAACACCGCAGTCGAATTCATTCAGAAGAGCCATATCCTTTCGCTCGACGCTATCTATGATTTGACACGACGCTGGAGCCTGGGTGGCAAGTACGCCTACCGCCTGGGTCAGGTCAGCCAGGACAGGGTCGATGTAGAGTTCTTCGACAGTACCGCGAGCCTTTATGTGTTGCGTGCGGACTGGCATTTTATTCACCACTGGGATGCACTGGTCGAGGCGCGCCTGCTCGATCTGCCCGACGCCCAGGACAGACGGGCCGGCACCCTGTGGGCGCTGTATCGGCACGTTGGTAAGAATCTGAAATTCGGTGTCGGCTATAACTTTACCGATTTCTCCGATGACCTGACCGACCTGAATTACGACAGTCAGGGTTTCTTCATCAACCTGGTTGGCAAGATCTAGCGCTTCACTCTTTCGGTTGGTTGAATTTTCATAACACAATGTTATCAAGGCGTGATGTTCGCCACGCTGATTTTGCGTTTATGGCATAAGGTGAAAATAGCGCGCGAACACGAAAGCTGTAGTACCTGTTATAACTTCGGTTTAAAGCTATAGGTGAATCAGGCTCGCTAGCTCGTCATTCCCGCGGAAGCGGGAATCCAGAGTCTTTTTTGCTTTATAGGTTCATTCACCGGCAAGATGCGCGCTCTGGCGGGTATAAGGTAAGTTCTAACCCGGGGTTTCCTGTTCATCGCCGGTTCTAGTTCAGGCATTCACCTTGATAGGCGCACTAGACTCAATTACACAGATCTTATGCAGGACAGCAGCGGGTAAGACCCCTCGAAGGTTATAGCTGGCCAGTAGTTCGGTATCTCGTTTAATTGAAAGTTCTGACGCCCAGTCCGCACTTTCTGAACAAAGGTGATGAGTGGCCCCGGCTTTCTTCGACGGCGCCATTCATATATAAAATATGATGAATGAACTCGTGTTCGAGTGCTTCTGTATCTGTTCGGGAATCTCTTTTCAGGATGATGTCGTCCTCATCGGTGTTGACCCATATCGTGGTTTCAACAGCGACGTAGAATGCCCATCCACCGCCGAGACCGGCAAAAGAAAAACTTCTGAATTCTACATCTGGCCCTGGCGCAGTCATGCCCATACAGGCCATCGTATCGCTATAGGCCTGGGAAACCCTTTCGAAATCAATATACATATTTTCTGATGGTTTCAATGTCAATCCAAAGTCGTCGATCAGCACCTGTTCGGTAGAAAACGTTTTGTCAGCTGTCTGAGGATTGTCAACGCTGCATCCGGATAGCATCACCCAGATACTTGTCGCAATTATATTTTTGAATATTTGTCTCATTTAACAAGTAACCAGCCAGAAAAAGCGCTGTTACTTATGCTCATGCAAAGAGCAAGCCAAGAAAAATAATATTCTTTATAAACAATTGGCTATATACTTTCTGCGTGGCTTGTCTCGCGAATTATGTAAAAAATATTGACA
>CP070838.1:2657008-2665092 GCA_020341835.1 Thiotrichales bacterium
CAAGGTCGCGCAGATGAACACGCTGCTGGATGACAACCCCGCATTGTCGGTATCACTGATGCGCCGCGATCCCTACCTGGATCCGCTCAACCATATACAGATCAAACTGATCAAACATTACCGCGACAAGTCAGTAAGTCAGGAAGAACGCGACAGCTGGCTCGATCCGATGCTACGCAGCATCAATGCGATCGCGGCGGGAATGCGAAATACGGGTTAAGTCGTTGGCCTTGTGTCGTTAGTCATTCGTCAAACATGTACCGTTTGTCTGGACTAACGACGAATGACCAAAGACGAACGACAACAAGTTGCTATGCAACTTGCACCGGAATCTGATCAGAGGTCCTTTTAACCCGGTTCTCTTCGTCCAGGTATACCAGTTTCGGCTTGAAGTTGGCTACTTCGTGCTGGGCCAGTTCGGCGTAGGTGCAGATGATGACGCGATCGCCCGGATCGGCCTTGTGCGCAGCCGCTCCGTTGATCGAAATGATCCGGCTGCCCGCCTGGGCGCGTATCGCGTAGGTAGTGAAACGTTCGCCGTTATTCAGGTTGTAGATGTGAATTTGCTCATACTCATGGATGCCCGCCTCGTTGAGCAGGTCCGCGTCGATCGCGCACGAGCCTTCGTACTCAAGTTCAGAATGAGTGACGCGTGCCTGGTGCAGTTTGGATTTGAGGAGTGTGAGCTGCATACGGGTATACGATTCCGGCGTTAAATGATTGATGATAATGATAAATTCAAGCAGATATTATCATTTATTCGCGCTATTTCATCAACTCGAAGGGTATATTGTCAATCAGCCGTGTGCCATCCAGCCTGGCAGCACCAAGCACAATCAATGACTTATCGTGCTTGCCCGGCACACCAAGATCCTCCTGCCGGCGCACGACGATGTAATCGGTCAAAAATCCGGCCTCGGTCAGTTCCTGGTTGGCGTGCACCACGGCATAGGTGTAGTCGACGCCCTGTATGATCTGATCGACCACATGTTGCAAACATGCGTACAGATTGACCGCGAGCTTGCGCTGCTGGTCAGTGAGATAACTGTTGCGCGAACTCATCGCCAGACCGTCGCCTTCGCGCACGGTCGGTACCGACTTGATCGCAATCGGCAGCGCCATATCCTGCACCATTTTTCTGATCACCAGCAACTGCTGGTAGTCCTTCTCGCCAAACCAGGCGACATCGGGCTCAATCACATTGAACAGGATGTTGACGACCGTGGCGACACCGATGAAAAAGCCGGGCCGACACTCACCCTCGAGCATGTCGGACAGTCCGCGCACGTGCACCGATGTCGTCGCATCGGCACCCTGCGGATAGATTTCGGCGGCATCCGGCGCGAACAGCATATCCACGCGGTAGGCAGACAGGGCAGCGATGTCCTCGTCAAAAGTCCTTGGATAGGTATCGAGATCCTCGTTGTGTCCAAACTGCTTCGGGTTGACGAAGATACTGACGACGGTGCGCATACCGGATTCGTTCGCGGCCTTGACCAGTGCGAGGTGACCCGCGTGCAGGTTGCCCATGGTCGGTACGAAGGCGATCGATTGACCCGCCTGCTTCCACTGACGGATGCGGGAACGGGCCTGCTCGATGGTGTCGACGACTTCGGTCTGCGCGGATTCGTCATCAGCTAAAGACATGTTCTTTCCCCGGAAACCGGCCTGTTTTGACCGCATCAACGTAGGTCCTGACAGCCGCCTCTATCGTTCCACTGTCATCGATAAAGTTGCGGCTGAATTTGGGGATGCGTCCCTTGCTGATCCCCAGAATATCGTATAGCACCAGAATCTGGCCGTCGCAGCCGGCACCGGCGCCGATGCCTATCACCGGGATCTCTAGCGCTGCGGTTATTCGTTCGGCCAGTGACTGCGGTACGCACTCCAGCAGCATCATATCAGCGCCCGCCTGTTCGAGCTGGCGCGCCTGGTCCAGCATGGCCTCGGCCGCATCCGTCTCGCGCCCCTGAACCCGGTAACCGCCCAGCTTGTGCACCCGTTGCGGCTGCAGGCCCAGATGGGCACAGACCGGTATGCCGTTCAGCGCCAGCCGGGAGACGATGTCCGCCTGCTCTGCGCCGCCTTCGAGCTTGACCATTTGCGCATCGGCCTGCTGCATGAAACGGCCTGCATTTTCCAGTGCCTGCTGCGGCGATGTATAACTCAGATAAGGCATGTCGACCATCAGCAAGGCACGATCCAGGCCACGTGACACCGCCCTGCTGTGGTAGAGCATGTCATCCACGCTCACCGGCAGCGTGGTTTCGTTACCCTGCACGACCATACCCAGCGAATCACCGACCAGCACCACATCGACACCGGCATCATCGAGCACGTGCGCGAAGCTGGCATCGTAGGCCGTCAGGCAGGCGATCTTCTCACCGGCCTGCTTCATCGCCTGCAGGCTGCGCACCGTGAGCCTGTGCGGTTGTTGCGCGTGACTGCTCATCAGGCCATCAACTCCTGCAGCGCGACCGGATTGAAGTAGTGTCTGCCCCGGCGGGTTTCCAGCACCTGCTGCAGCAGCATTTCGTATTCATCATCGTTGTGTGCGAAATCGATATCGGTGGCGTTGACGATCAACAGCGGCGCATCGCTGTACTGGTAGAAGAAGCGCACATAGGCATCGCACAGTCGCTCCAGGTACGCCGCTTCGATCCATTTTTCATGCCTGACACCACGCCGCTTGATGCGTTCGAGCAGCACCTCGACCGGCGCCTGCAGATACACCACCAGATCCGGCCGCTGTATGTCCAGCGTCAGGTTGGAATAAACCTGTTCGTACAGGTCCAGTTCATCGCTGTCGAGCGTCAGTTCGGCAAACAGGCGGTCTTTCTGTATCAGGAAATCGGCTACCCGCACCGGGTTGAACATATCGTCCTGTTTCAGCATCTTCAGCTGGCGAGTACGCTGCATCAAGAAAAACAGCTGCGTCGGTAGTGCTGCGCTGCGCTGGTTTTCGTAGAACTTCTCCAGGAAGGGGTTTTCTTCGGCCGCCTCGAGCAGCATGTTGCTGCCGAAAGATCTGGCCAGGCGCTTCGCCAGCGTGGTTTTGCCAACACCGATCGGCCCTTCGACGACGACGAAGCCGGGCCATGGACGGGCGTCAGAGAGTTTATCGATAGCCTGGCTCATGTATATAACCTTCGATTGTTCCCAGGTACTGCAACCCATCCTGCGGACAGCGCTTGACCAGTTTGCTGAGCATACCATGTCCCGGGATTTCAAGTGCGTCATCGATGTAAAGCAACGGATACAGCACGAACGCGCGCCTGTGCAATCCGGGATGCGGCAGCGTCAGACGTTCGCTGTCCAGCTGTAAATCGTCGAACATCAACATATCCAGATCGATGGTACGCGGTCCCCAGCGCTGCAGGCGCTCACGATGCTGTGCACGTTCAATCTGCTGTAAATGATCCAGTAGTTCATCCGGTTCCAGCTGCGTTTCAATTTTTGCAACGGCATTATAGTAATCGGGCTGCTCTATTGGACCTTCAGGCGGCACCATCGGTTTACTCAGAAACAGGCCTGAATCGGCGACGAGCCGGGTCATGGGCAATTGATCCAGCGCGCGCACGGCCCTGAGTATCTGCTCCGGCGGATGATCAAGATTACTACCGAGGCCAATATACGCTATGGATGTTTTAACGCTGGCCACCCTTGTCTTTTTTAGGTTTGTGCCTGCGCTTTCTAGGGCCCGGTTTCTGTGCCGAAATAATCTTTTTCTGCTGCTCGGGACTCTTCTCCTGCAGCTCAGTCCACCAGCGGCAATCATCGATCGCCGTTTCCCCGGCGTTCGCGCGCAGGCACAAAAAGTCATAGGCCGCACGAAATTTGGGATGATGTAAAACCGCGTAGGCTCGGCGCCCGGCATGGAACCGGAAACGCGCCTGCAGTGACCAGATATCACGCATGGTCGTGGTGAAGCGCTTTGGTATCGAAACATAGCGCACCTGGTTGGCAACCAGTTTCGTCGCCGCTTTCTGCAAAGCGACTGCATGAGGCATGCCGGCCTCGACATTCGCTTCAGTCTGCTTCCTCACCGGCGTCCAGAGCAGGGCCGCAAACAGAAACGCCGGGGTCACCGGCTTGTCCAGCCGCACCCGGTCATCGGTACTCTGCATCGCCAGACGCACGAATTCAGCAGTGGTGCTGTCGCCCAGCTCCCTGACCGCATCCGGAAACAGGTACTTCAGCAGATCATAGTGCTGCAGCGCGACGAAGCTTTCCTCCGCATGACCCGAATGAAACAGTTTCAGCACTTCTTCGAACAGGCGCGCGGGCGGAATCTCCGCCAGCAGCGGACCCAGTTCGAGAATGGCCTGCCGACAGTTTTCGTCGATGGTAAAGCCCAGCTTGGAAGCAAACCTGATGGCCCGCAGCATGCGCACCGGGTCTTCACGGTAGCGGGTTTCCTGGTCACCGATCAGGCGCAGGCGCTTGTTGGCAATATCCTCGGCACCGCCGACATAATCGATTATGCTGAAGTCGGCGATGTTGTAGTACAGCGCATTGGCGGTGAAATCACGGCGCCAGACATCGTCATGTATTTCGCCGTAGACATTATCGCGCAGAATTCGCCCGGACTCGTCATGATGCTCTTCATGCAATTCGCCATGCGGCGCCCTGAAGGTTGCAACCTCGATGATCTGCCGGCCAAAATGAATGTGCGCGAGACGAAAGCGGCGGCCGATCAGGCGGCAGTTCCGGAACAGCTCGCTGACTTCCTCCGGCGTCGCATCGGTCGCAACATCAAAGTCTTTCGGGTGACGGCCCAGCAACAGATCCCGGACCGCACCACCGACCAGGCAGGCCTGGTAACCGGCCTTGTGCAGCCGGTACAGCACCTTGAGTGCCGGTTCATCGATATTCTTTCTGGAAATGCCGTGTTCGGATCGCGGAATAATCACCGGATCGCGTGCCACGCCATCTTCGATAATGCTGTTTTTTCGCCGTTTGAATTTGAATAATTTCATCACGTTTATTTAAAGCTTCAGCCCTTGCGGACCAGCGTAAGACCATCACCAATCGGAACCAGGCTGATATCTACGCGCTCATCAGCCATCAACTGTTCATTGAAACGCCGGATCGCCCGGGTAGCGGGTTCCATATTCTCCGGATCAGCCACATTACCCGACCACAGGGTATTGTCGACAGCCAGCAGCCCGCCTTCTCGCAGCAGCTGCAATGACAACTCGTAATAGAGCGGGTAGTTCTGTTTGTCGGCATCGATAAATATAAAGTCAAAGCTTCCGCTGCCGCCCTGATCGACCAGCTGCCGCAGACTGGCGCTGGCATCACCCAGTCTGAAATCGATGCGATCTTCCAGTCCCGCCCATTGCCAGTATTTGCCAGCGATCGCTGTCCATTCCTCAGAATCATCGCAACACACCAGCACGCCGTCGGCCGGCAGTGCGGTTGCAATGCAGATCGAGCTGTAGCCGGTATAGGTGCCGACTTCAAGTGCGCGCCGTGCTCCGATCAGCCTGACCAGCAAGCTCATGAACTGCCCCTGTTCCGGCGCGATCTGCATTTCGGAGTACTCGATACCCGTGGTTTCCTCGCGCAGCTGCTTCAGCAAATCCGATTCCCTCAGTGAAACCGATAGCAGATAGTCATAGACACGATCATCGATCGTCAGCGTGCGATTACTCAAATGAAGAACTCCACAGGGGCAAAACCGGTATCAGCCAGATAAAGTTGAAAATTATACCAATAAACAGAATGTTAGGTGTATTCTCCGGGACAGGGAGTTTGTTTTTGTGCAATCGACAGCTCTTCAGGTGATCGCAGGAACAATACCGGTGTTTCTGTATTCCAGGTAATCGCGCAAAATTTGCTCGTGATCGAATGCCAGCGGCACAGAAATATCAGCCGGATCGAAGATTCCGACACTGGCAGCATCATCGGCCGCGACCGGCTTGCCGTGTGCCTGCGCCACATAAATCATGCTGACGGTATGTCCGCGCGGATCCCGCGACGGATCCGAGTAGCAACCCAGCAGGCATTGCAGACTGACCTCCATGCAGGTTTCCTCGAGTGCCTCGCGCACCGCCGCATCAGGGACCGATTCACCAATATCGACAAAACCACCCGGGATTGCCCAGCCCGGCGGTGGATTCTTGCGTTCGATCAGCACAATCGGTTTGTCGGGCAGGTCGACAAGTTCAATAATCGCATCGGCGGCTAACACGGGTGTCTGCGGTCTTGACATAAGATCTCACTGCTTTCGTTTAAAACGCACGATGTGCTTGCGTTCGTGTTTGTTTGGCCTTCGCGCCGGTGCGGCCCGGGTGCCGGCCGCCATTTTACGCAGCTCAGCCAGCTGCTGTCTTGCTTCTATACTGGCCGGTGTTTCCTCGTACAGCTGATCCATTTCACTTGCAGGCCTGCGTTGCTTGTTGATGCCTTTGACAATGACCTCATAGGTCATCGGGCCGCGTTGTATGCGCAACTCATCGCCAATCTGAACCACCCGACCCGGCTTGACGCGATGACCATTGAGATGAACCCTGCCGCCGTTGACCGCCTCGGTCGCCAGTGGCCGCGTCTTGAAAAAACGCGCCGCCCATAACCATTTGTCGAGCCTGATGGAGTCCATTGAACGATTAAAACATTAAATATAGCTGGAATGAAATATTAACCGCGGAGGCGCAGAGGACGCGGAGGCAATCTTGTGTGTTTGATTCCGGGTAAATCATGTTTGCAGGCCTGCATAGGCGAAGACGGTGTCTCTCGCCAAGGCGCAAAGCGCGCAAAGGCTCATTTTTCTTCACGTCGACAAGCATACTCCCTGCGGCCGCTGCGCTCCCTGCGCGAGCAATAAATCTTGCTTTTTTCTCGCAGAGGCGCAGAGCGCGCAGCGGCTATTCATACAAAAACCCGAAAAGCCGCTTGGCGTGCTTTGCGCCTTGGCGAGAGAAAAAAACTGGATCACCGTCAGGATCATTTCAGGTGAGGCAGAATCGTTCGGTAACTGTCAGATTGAGTCTGGAATACCACAGCTTAATGTATCGGGAATTCGCGGCTAAAACCGCGCCAACAATACAACCATAATTATCTCTGCGTCCTCTGCGTCTCTGCGGTAAGAAAACTTATAACACCAGTACCAATGCAATAACACCCAGCACTGCCCACCACCATGGGCTGACTGATTTTTCTTCTTTTTCCTTTGCTTCTTCTGTCACCGGCTCGATTACGCCAGGCTTGATGTTCTTTTTGACCGGTGCCTTGTCCGGCAGGGGTATATACAGCGTGTCGTTTTTCGCAACCGCGGTGTCAGCCGCCTTGTTGTGGACATTAACGAGTCCTTCGATCACTTTTATATACAGGCCTTCGTCCCCGGTATCGATGGAACCATCACAACCTCTGGACTGAAAAACCCGCAAAGCATATTCCGTACCGCGCACACCGACCGATGCGACCGGCGTTTTCAGTTCGTAGGTATCTTCCGCTCCTTTGCCGATTTCGCCCGTCACCTTGCGCAGACTGCCCTGCAGCAGGTTGAGAATGCTGCCGCGGCCGGCCGACTGCAGTTCATATTTTTCGATCACCATGATGCTGTAGCAACGCAAATCGAGTTCGGCATTATCGATCATTTTAAGCCGAACAAAGCCGTCGTCACCGGTCACGATCTTGTCGCCAACATTGACACCGTCGCCGACGCCGAGATCTCTTGAAGCCTTGCGCTGATCGACTGCGATCACCTGGCCTTTCACCTGCAGGACCGTGCCTACCTGCTTGACGTTTGTCGCAATCGGTCTGGGCTTCACAACCATGCGCCTCGGCAGATCCAGGCGCACACCGGCTTTGAGCCTGGTTTCATCACCGTTGATGAATGCGTGGGGGTTATCGCGGACAATCTGCTGTTTCAGCTTGTCCCATTCCTTCTGGCGCTCGGGATAGAGGCGGCGCACGATGTTATGCAGCGTCTGGCCGGGTTGCACGTAGAGAAAACGGATCTCGGCCTCGATCTCGTCCTTGGCGATTGCGCCGGGACCCGCATCCATGGAAAAAACTGCCAGAACAATCAGCAGTTTTAATACAGTTCGATAAAACAGTGGCAGCGCGGTTTCAGACAT
>CP070838.1:2665192-2685189 GCA_020341835.1 Thiotrichales bacterium
GCGTCCGCAGCGCGCAATCGCGATGCGGCGCAAAAGTTCCGAAAACTCGGCTGCAAGTCGCTTGACATCACCATCTGCGACCCGCTCCCGCAGCGCGGCCAGCTCCTCTGAAGCTTCCCGGGTCCATCCATAACGTGGTAGAAATCGCTGCCAGTCGGGGCGCCAGCGGCGGATGCTCACCGCCAGCAGGATCACAAGCAGCACCGCAGCCAGAATCAGCCACCAGCCGGTCGCCAGTGGCCAGATACCCACCGGGTCCAGATCGTGGATATCGTGCAAACGGTTGGTCAGACTTTCGGGGGTCACAGGTAGGCCCTTGAACGCGCCCGTAACGCGAGGCCGGACATTAACGAGAGGTGCACGTCACGCGAAGTTTGTACCGGTATTACAGCAACACCAAGCCGATTGGCCAGCTTGATCAATGATGCACGCCGCGCCTCCCAGCGTTCACTGAACGCGAGCTGGCCTTCGGCGTCATCGGTATCGATTTCCACCATACGGCCTTCAGCATCCCTGAACAGCGCCCGACCCAGCGGCGGGATCTCACGGTCGGCGGGATCATCCACCGGTACCAGCACGACGGAATGTTTCTGGCAAACCTGGCCAAGGGTCTTGTCGAGCCCCTGCAGTTCACGGTTGAAATCCGCAATCACGAAGACAAGGCTGCCGGTACCGCTGCCCCGGTCAGTGCGTTTCAGTACCTCGTCGATACAGTCGACGCCACGCTGGGCACGACGTACCGGATTGGCCATTTCTTTCAGCAGTCGCCACACCGCACTGCGATCCTTGGTCGGCTGGAAATGCACCAGGCCGGTATCGGCATTGCCGAACAGCATGCCGCCCACCCGATCATTGACACTGTTGGCCGCCCAGCCCAGCAGCGCAGCGGCTCGCGCAGCCTGCACCGACTTGAACGTACCGCGGGTGCCGAAAAACATATGCGGCCCGTGATCCACGCACAGCAGAACACTGCGCTCGCGTTCTTCGCGGTAAACCTTCAGGTGGGGTTCGTTGGTACGCGCTGTGACCTTCCAGTCCATGTTACGAATATCGTCACCCTCGCGGTATTCGCGCACTTCTTCGAAATTAAGCCCCTGGCCGCGGAAAACCGATGCGTAAAGTCCGCTGAAGGTGGTGTTGACCAGATGGTGGGAGGCGAGCCCCAGGGTATGCGCCTGATGACGCAATTCCAGCAGCTCATCGAGGCGCGGGTGCATCTCGTCCGTCATGGAATAGCGACGAGCTCCAGCAGCCTCTGGATAAAGTCATCGGTGGTCATGCCTTCGGCTTCAGCTTCGAAGGTCAGCAGCATGCGATGACGCAGAATCTCGGGAGCAACCTGTTGTATGTGATCGGGTGAAACGTATTCATCGCCGCGCATCCAGGCCAGCGAACGGGCACACCGTGCCAGCGAGATGGAAGCGCGGGGTGACGCGCCATAACGGATCAGGCGGGCAAGATCCTCGCTGTAACCGGCCGGGTTACGAGTCGCCTGCACCAGATCGACAATGTATCGATTCAGCTTGGGATCCAGGTAGAGCTCGGCGGCGGCGGCACGCATCGCCAGCAAATCTTCCTGAGCGAGCACCGTCGCAGGCGGCTGCTCCGAAACTTTCTGGCGATTGTTGTCCAGTTCGAGGATCTCCAGTTCTTCGTCGTGACTCGGATGTTCCGCCCTGACCTGCATCAGGAACCGGTCGAGCTGGGCTTCGGGCAAATGGTAGGTGCCTTCCTGCTCGATCGGGTTTTGTGTACCGAGCACCATGAACACGCCCGGTAATGGATAGCTGGTCTGGCCGACGGTAATCTGGCGTTCAGCCATGGCTTCCAGCAGTGCGGACTGAACCTTGGCCGGCGCCCGGTTGATTTCGTCAGCCAGCAGTATGTTATGAAACAGCGGCCCGGGCCGAAACTCGAACACGCCCTCTTCATGGCGGTAAATGTCGGTGCCCACCAGGTCGGATGGCAGCAGGTCCGGGGTAAACTGAACCCGATGAAAATCGCCTTCGATGGCTTCAGACAGGGCCTTGACAGCCGTGGTCTTGGCCAGGCCCGGCAGACCCTCGACCAGCAGGTGACCGTCACTGAGCAGGCAGACCAGCATGCCATCGACCAGTCGTTGCTGGCCAATCACACGGGATGCAATATGTTCCCGCACTGCGTCGAGCTTGCTTTTGTCGATATCCTGTTTTTTTGCTGGCGTTTTTGGTTTGGCTTTGGCTGCGCTGCCGGTCGCTGGTGGATTCATGATGGGGACTGCCTTCAGACGATTCAAACTGATACTTTATATATACTGCCCCATCATAGCGTAAAGTCGCGGCATGTTCTGCTGTTCATGCGGTTAATTTATGAAAAATGAGTCAGATTCGAACAAAATACAGCCGTAACAAATCAATTTTCTATATTTGCACTGGCTACGCGCTTCGAAACCTGACGGTATCCGCTTTTTATGATCGTGTTAGATACTGATATCCAAGGATGATTTCTGTCAGCAATGTAAATAATTCTCATTTCTGAAAAATCTGCCACACGCTCATTTTTTCACATTTCTACTTTCTGCTGCGGCAAATGTCGGGCCGCCAATAAAGACCCACCAGATTCGACAATGCATTGTCGAACGCCTGGATCTAGAGATTCTTTTCCTCGATGTGAGTGGGTATACCGTCAAGGCTGGTCCTGTTTTTGTCTTTCCAGTATTGCCTTATACCTTCCTCGCCTTTTTTCGAAGCCCAGTCGTTGAGCTGATGCCGCTCACCGGCGTAATCGAATAAAGGTACCGCCATACCACACGAGGTTTGCACGAGTTCCACATCGAGATCGAAAATCTGGCGCGCTCCCGGTACCGGGTCGAACAGCGCATACAGCTCTGCCCAGGACGGATCGTTCCTGTGGACAGCCGTAGCCTTGCCGTACAATCTCAAAATCATCGGCTTGCCCTCAAAAGCGGCGAACATGATCGTCATCCGCCCGTTCTGCTGAATATGGGCAGCCGTTTCGTTGCCGCTACCAGTGAGGTTCAACCAGACAACGCGGTTGCTATCGGGCACACGCAATGAATCGACCCCTTTCGGTGAGAGATTGATCCGGCTGTCCGCGGTTGCCGTTGCCACAAAAAACAGTTTTTGCGCTTCAATGAACTGTTTGAGTTGATCGGTAATTTCGCTATGTCTCTGCCCCATATCTTTTCCCCGCCTGACTGCCTGGTTCGTACCCAGTCTGAAAAATCAACATCTGCCTGACCCAACGGATTCAACTCGCATCGTCACCACCCTGATCGCTATCGCCAGTCTGCGCTGGTTCGCCGGCCGACGCCTGCTCGTATTCCTTTATCAGCGATTCAGCCTTTTCAACATCGGCGTCGGGTACATGCACATTGGCGAAATCCTGTGCGGCAAGCTCACCAACACCACCCTGCAGATAAAAACCGCCTACGTATGAGTCAATACCCTGCGATCGCAGCATACCTGCAACAATATTGGCTTCGATGATGTTGCTCGCTCTGTATACCAGCTTCATAAATTTCTAAATATTCAGCATAATCGTTTCCGCATAATAAAATCATCCATGTAGAACCCGCCACCAATATCTTTTTTGACTTCGTCAACCACGAAAAATCCTTTGCGGCGATACCATTCTATGGGTGCGTGATTGAACCGATTGACGGTTAACCAGATCGTATCAATCCGTCTTTGATTGCACTCCGTTTCAACAAGCTGCAACAGGCGCTTGCCGATACCATCACCCCTGGCTTCACGTTTGACATAAATCTTGCTGATCATCATTGTGCCGTTTGGCGGATCGGGCACCAGCCCCATATAACCGACGTATCGCTTGTCGATCGCGGCAATGTAATACTCAAAACCGGACTGCAACTGTTCAGCAATGGCCGCAGGACTCTGAAATTTTTCGAGCATGTAATCGACCTGCTGATCGCCAATGATCGGAATAAAGTGTTCATGCCAGATCTCGTCAGCCAGCTCGGCGACTGCAGTGATATCGCTGTCAGATGTAATTCTATGTATCGTGCAGACCATATCTCATTTTCTCGAGTAACAGACCCGTGCGGGTAACAAACACTTCCGGCACTGGAATATTTCAGTATTTCGCCGGATATCCGTTGATCCAGTTGGTTCCTTTCTTCCTGCGGGTCTCCTTTACTGCTCCCAGGGCGACCTGGACGACATCCCTGATCAGTTTCTCATAAACGTCGCTAGCCGTGCCCATACTCGCGTTGGCCGCGAGCACTATCGTCAGATCCAGATCCGGCAGATACATCATATCCGCCTGGTAACCGGGGTCGATGCCATCATGTGCGTACCACTGGTAACCGGCTCCCCACGGATTGTGCTGATGGTAGATTCCCAGGCCGTAGTCCGAAGGCGGATGACCCCTGGCTGAAACGCTCGTCATCGCCTGTTTCATAACCTTACTCAGCAGCATGTCCGTTTCAAACAGGGCGTTGATGAACCGCGCCAGGTCCCGGGGAGTACTGTTCATACCGGAATCCCCAAGACCGTAGTGACTGTACCAGGGATAGGTATCGAGTATGCGCCCGCGCCATTTGACATAGCCATGCGCACGGTGATGACCTGTAACAGCCTCCTGACCGTTGAACGTCTGCTGCAAACCGAGAGGTTCAATGATCCGCTCACGGATGAGCGCATGCAGAGGCTGTCCGGTCACCCGCTCAATAATCACACCTGCCAGAATGTAATTACTGTTCGAGTAGTGATAGTCGCTACCCGGCGCAAACAACGGGCGTTTGTCATACAGGTAAGTCAGAACTGCCCTGTGAGTCCATTGTCGATGCGGGTCATTGGCAAAATCCGAACGCCAGGTCTTTTCATCATTCATATAATCGATCAGGCCGCTGGTATGGCTGAGCAAATGGTGCAGGGTAATTGTGCGACTGGAGGGAATGCGCCTCGTGATGTCATCAGCAAGCCATGCACTGATCGGTGCGTTGAGCTCTAACCGTCCTTCTTCGCACAGCTGTAATGCGATGACCGCCGTGAACGTTTTGCCAATACTGGCCGCATACATGCTATGCCCCGGGGTCAGCATTTCCGGTGTGATCAGATTCGCCACACCGGCCGCGTCGCTGAAGTCGAGCCCGGGACCGGTTACCTGTAAGGACACCCCCGGCAAACCTCGACGAACCGCAGTACCCAGCAAAAACCGAAGCTGGGCGCGTGAAGAAAGCGAAGCAGTATCAGGGCGCGCAAAGGCAGGCTTCTGTTCGACGGTATACGCCAGCCCGGATACAAGCAGTACAGCGCAGCATGTAACAAGTAAAAACGAGCGAAATCTTGCGGTGCGACTGATCATTGGCAGATGATACTGCCAATTTGATGATGCTGAAACCGAAGGGCTTATCTGTAGTAAGCCGCAGACTCAATCTGACACGGCTTTGACGCTGGTCCGGTTTATATTCTCTCGCCAGGGCGCGCAGGCAGTATGTTTTCCTGACATGAATGAGTAGTAAAAAATATCCTTTGCGTGCTTTGCGCCTTGGCGAGAGGCCCAGTCTTCGCCTTTTGCAATGGTGGTGTGGCCGGATCGGAGTGCCAACATGATCAAGTCGCGACTACTACAGCTTGTCTGCAATGCTCCTTCGCGATGCAATTATCCTGACTAATCTCCGTATTCTTTTGTTTCCTCTGCAACAGCCTTGAAACCGTTCAGCGCCTCGTCGACATTGGACAATTTGTCTTTAAGCTCTGACGCATGTTCGATCGCGGCGTCATAAGACCTGATAACATCAGCATCGAATTCCTTGCACTTCTGAGCTTCCAGCTTGAACAACTGCATCTGGCCAAGCAGGTTATCCAGTGTATGGTTACTGGCCTGGATCAATGAATTGTATACATGAGCCACTTTTATCTGGTTATGCACGATTCTTCGAATAAATGCGTCAGCAAAGATACCCAGGAGCAAGATCAGAAACACAATAACGACACGCATCCATAACTCATTGGACTCGCTTGGTATGAATTCAAAGTGCGATTCTTCAAATACGAAGTAATGAATGGCTGATTCAAGAAACCAGAAAACCAGGGCCATTTCAAACGCAGCAACAGTGAATATTTTCTTTTTCATTAACATCCGTCTCCCGGCCTATCCACTGTGTTTCTGCATTCAGAAAAGCAAAGCGCTCGTCCTTACGCCGTAACCCAGTCATCTCCACCTGCAGGTTGAGCAATCAATTTCTCGATCCCTTACCCGACTTCTAATCTTGATTTATACCCCGGCACCTGGTCAATAATAGCTACGGACCATGGCAGCAATCAACACGGTCCGCTTGACCGTAAGTACAGTTTTACCCTGTACATAAGCAAGGATGTGCGGCCGGATAGCGATGTTCGCCACCAATTCAGGACCGGATTAATTATCCATACGAATTATAGGCTATTTGCAGCCATGTTCCTACATCCGCCTTTCGAGCCACCTGCTCGAGCAGCCATCCGGGAAAGAAACTGCAGGCTGCAGGTCGATGCAGCGGGGCGGATAGCCGATAGACAATGAGGCAGCATGCTACTAGTATTACCTCTCTGCCAGAAACTGCTGCCCGCAATCATCCACCGCTTCCTCATGCAACCCGGGCATCGGCACTATACGACAAGGCGCTCTATGGATATTAATGTAATCGTTCTGGGTGATGGGATCGGTGGTATCGTCACCGCAAATCTTCTACGCAAGAAAGCGCAGCGCGACCGCCTGTCGCTGAATATCCGGCTTGTAGGTAATTCACCTGTCCACACCTACCAGCCCGGGATGCTGTTTCTGCCGTTCCGGAAACCGGGTTATCGTGACCTGTCCGACATTCAGAAAGCAACTCAGCAATTCATTGCACCGGGCGTTGAATATGTCTGTGAAACGATCGAGGCCATCGATACTGACCAACGCACGGTGACAACGAACGAACAAACGCTGCGATACGACTGGCTGGTTGTTGCGCTGGGATGCAGAACACTGGTCGATTCAATCGACGGCCTCCGCGAACAATGGGGGAAAACAGCGCAAGGCTTCTACACACCGGACAGCGCCATGCAACTGGCCGTGGCGCTGGAAAACTTCGAGGGCGGCAACCTGTTAATTGATGTCGCCGAAACACCGATCAAATGCCCCGTTGCCCCGGTCGAGTTCGCCTTCCTGGCCGATGAATATCTCAGAAAACGCGGCATTCGCAACAAAACCCGCATCACCTACGTCACTCCAATGGGCGGCGCGTTTACAAGACCGGTGTGCGACAGGTTTCTGACCTATCTGCTCAAGGAAAAGGATATTTACATCACGACCGACTCATACCTGTCCAGCGTGACGGATAAAACCATCAGTTGCGCTAATGGACGTGATCTCGAATACGACCTGCTGGTGGTCATACCACCGCATGAGGGCTCTGACCTTATCGAGGATGCCGGCCTGGGCGATGGCCTGGGATACGGCAGAACGGACAAGCAAACCCTCAAATCGGTAAAAGCTGAAAGGGTCTTTTTTGTTGGCGACAACTCAAATGTCCCGACATCCAAGGCCGGCTCGGTGGCACATTTTCAGGCAGAGGTCGTCGTGCATAACCTTCTGCTCGAAATTGCCGGCAAGGATGCCGAAGCGTACGCCGACGGCCACGCAAACTGCTTTATTGAAACCGGTAACAGCAAGGCCGTACTGGTCGACTTCAACTATGATATTCAACCATTGCCCGGCAAATTTCCGTTGCCGGTTATCGGTCCGATGAGCCTGTTGACTGAAACACGGTTAAACCACCTCGGCAAACTGGCATTCAAACATGTTTACTGGAACCTGCTGCTACCCGCGCGGCCGATCCCGCTGGTGGGTACGCGGATGAAAATGACGGGAAAAGATCGGCACGCGCTCGATATCACCTGACTCCAAAGCTCACATCGAATAATGATGCAGGCCAGATCTTTCCAGCGATGCCGAAACAATCAGGTGCTATGTTCACGTCACATTCCTGCTCAACGATTTTTTGAGAGTCCGAGATTTCAATACTGACGGTACAGCTACCGCAGCCGTTATCCAGCCCCGGCCTCACGCTCAGAAGGTTTCGTCGGCACCGGTCAATTCGTAATCGATGCTGATGCGGTCGCCGGCAACAGGACGGAAATGATTGTCCGCATAGGCAACGTGATCCGGATGTTCCCGGTAGGAATCGATCACAGCCGGGTGAGCGAATCGAACCAGCCAGCACCATCGATATCCGGCATCTGCCTTGACAGAACACCCGCTCCAGGTCGCGCGTACACCCGGTATGCGGTCCAGTACACGTCGTCCTTCGGCAGCCAACTCGGCCGATGTAGCATCGTCGGTGGTCGTGTTGTACACGATCAGATGCTCTACCGGGCGCCATGGCGCGCAGGTCGCCAGTGCTGCACTTCCCCGTCCCGATGAGCCCAGTTTGTCGAAAACCGCCCGTAGATGATCCGAGGCCGCGTGCGCAACCCGCTGCTCAATGGCCTGCCAGGATCCCTGCTCGTGGGCAATGGCCTTCAGTGTGGCTGTTGCCAGCTCCTGATCGATCTCCAGCAGCGAACTGGACAGCTCATGCTGTTCGATAACGTTTATACCGCAGGCGCCAGCGATAGCACGAACCTCGCTGCCCTCTGCTTCACTCAAGCCTTCGGCCAGCACGAGGGCATTACATCCCAGGCGAATGCCCAGAGTTGCCTGTTCAGCATTGTGAATACGTGTGGCGATCAAACCCACCGGTATGGGCGCGCGCCGTGCCATCGCTTCCAGAGACGGCATTATTCCGCTTGTCAGCTCGCTGCCACAGACCGAAAGCACGACCGGCGCATCCAGATCATTTCCACATTGCAGGATGCCCGTGGCGGCGGCGAGTGTCGGCACGTTGACGACAGCCAGCGTGTACTGTTGATCCAGCGCATGCTTGCGCAGTTCAGAAAAACCTACGACAGGCATTGTTTGATACTCCGTATAATTTAAAGCGGAATCAGTATACACACCTCTGAAAACGTCTCAACATGGAGAGCAGCAGCATCCATCATTTTAATCCGGCCAATCCGGATCGACCGTTGGTCAGAAACTGCTCAGAACCTCGCCGATTTCGGCAATTTCCGCTTTTGCCGTGACTATACTCATTTGATAACCCTGTTCTTCGGACTGTGGACGTCAATCTGGAGGTCGATTATGAACTGGCTGAATCACGATCACGGCAATTTCGAGCTGGCGGTTTACAAGTGTCGCACAGCCTGCGATGCGTCAGACTGGCCACTGGTGCAGTGCACGTTCAGGGAATTTGCATCCAGGTACAAATCCCATATGCATGCCGAAGAAGAGGCACTGTTCCTGGCTTATGATGCACACCCGGGAACGACAACCGATCCAACCGATTCACTCAAGGCAGACCATACCCAGATTTTGCGTTTGATGGAGCACATATCCGAGCTGCTTGACGTGGGCAGTTATGAAAGTCTGGCAGAGGATGTTTCATTACTGTATCGCACCATGATCAAGCATCACGAGAAAGAGGAAGAGATTTTCCTCCCGATGGCCAGCGAGGCGCTGTTTCCAAACAGGGATACGATCACCGCCGACCTGAAACGGCATATCACTGTCAGAGATTAAACACGATAACATCAATTAATCTACGATTTTCCTTTCAACCCGCTTCCCTGGTAAAGCGATAGGACTGCACGAGCACTTCTTCGCCATCAATGTGTGTATAGGTCTCGGCGGTAAACAACGAAGGTCCGGCACTGCGAATCTCCAGGCGCACGGAAGAACGAAGGATCCCGCCGCTAATCATCTCGCCGCCCGTGTTACCGGTTAGAAAAAAGTTATAAGCGTTTCTGTCGGCAAGGTACTCGCCGACCATTTTCAATGTCTCATCGGCAATAGCAAAGTTGTTTTCCAGAAAGAAACCCTGCCCTGGCTGGTAGGAAATGAGGGTATCACCACCGCCATATGTCTCTCCTGTAGCCGGCACACTGATATCACGATAGACAATCCGCACACTGTTCTCACCCGCACTCAGGCCCCGGGCCTTGCCTGTAGCCGTGATCCGCTTGCCATTTTCGTCCAGTGCCCAGATCTCGAGTGTCCAGCCACCTGCAAAATCCTCAAAATGACGCTTGCCGGCGTCGCCCACCGTCTCGCCGGCGACGACGTCCTGAGACTTCGAACCGGCGATGGCATCGGCCATCATCTGCGTGCGGTCATCCTGCTTCGACTGGTCATATTCATACATCGCACCCGCAGCGGCACCGCTGGCAGCACCTACTGCCGCGCCTGCTGCAGCCATCTTTGCGTCACCGGTGGCAGCGCCCAGAACCAGGCCCAAAGCCGCCCCGCCTTTCGCTCCCCAGCGGGCACCTCGCTTGCCCGGCTGTTCAGCATCCTCAGCCCAGCTGGCCACTGGTGTCGCAACAAGAACCGTACTTACCAGAATATTGATGATTGTTTTTGCCACAGCATTATTCCTCTTCAGTTTTTGTGTTTTCGTCGTCCAGCCTGATCCAGCGGCGGGGATTTCAGTACATGCCAGGATTTTACGCTTAAACGCCTGGAAATATCCTTTGAATATCACGCCAGAGTGGCAAACCGCGGTCGAAACTGGATCTCTCCAGGCGAGCCTGTTCGCGATCAAAACGCCGGAGAATAGCAGCAGACCGCGCACAAAATCCAACACCTGCAGTTGAACCCTATATGGTGATGGTGGAATAATAATGGGGAATATGTGGAATCAGCGCAAAGATTCTGTCGTCGTACCGCGCTCGCACAGCTTTTTCTTCTGATCCCGGGTATTTTTTTATCGATACATGCTTGCTGTTTTTGTATGTTTTTAAAAAATCTTCTGTTCTCGATCATTCTGATTTCCGGATTTTTCCTTACCGCCGAGCTCGTGCTCGCTCTGGCAGGGGTGCGACCCCTGCTGTTGTCTGAAGACCCGCTGGTGGGTTTTGCCGACACAGTTCCGCAATTCATCAAGGCGAACCGTGCCGACGGCGCAGAAATGTATATCACCGCGCAGAACAAGCTGGAGCTGTTTAACTTCCAGGAATTTCCGCAGCAAAAAGGTGAACGCAGCTACCGGATTTTCTGCATTGGCGGATCCACGACCTATGGCCGGCCGTACCAGGACAAGCTGTCGTTTTGCGGCTGGCTGCGTGCCTACCTGGCGGCTGCAGACCCGTCGCGTGACTGGGAAGTGATCAACGCGGGCGGCATCAGCTACGCGAGCTACCGGGTCGCAAAGATCATGAACGAACTCAATCACTACCAGCCCGACCTGTTCATCGTCTACTCGGGCCAGAACGAATTTCTCGAGCATCGATCATATGGCGCACTGCAGGCACTGCCGGCCTGGGTGATCAACCTGGACGCCACCCTGAGCAATACGCGCACCTACAGTGCGATGAAGCGGGCGATCGATGCGGTTCAGCCGGGTAGCGCTGACCTGTCCCTGAAGCGTGATCAACTCGCCGTCGAAGTGGATGACATCCTCAATCACACGATGGGACCGAGAAGCTACCATCGCGACAATCTACTGAAACAGCAGATCATCATGCACTACCGCATGAACCTCGTCCGCATGGCCAGAATTGCCGACAGCGTCGATGCCGGCATTATCTACGTCAAACCCGCAATCAACATCAAGGACATGTCGCCCTTCAAGAGCGAGCACAGCAATGACCTGAATGTGGACGCCTTGATGCGATGGCAGGCGCTGTACAGCGACGCGCGTGAACTGCAACAGGCCGGCCGGCTTGATGAAGCGATGGTGAAATTCCGGCAGGCGCTGGCAATCGATGACCAGTACGCCGAACTGCACTTCAGGCTTGGCCAGGTGCTGTTCGGGCAGCGCCGGTACGACGAAGCTGAATCGGCGTTCAGGCGCGCAGTCGAAGAAGATGTCGCACCGCTTCGCATCCTGCCCTCGATGCAGCAGGTTGTGGCCGAAGTGGCCGTTGCCGAAGAGGCCCCGCTGATCGATTTTCCTGCGATCATACGCCAGGCCTACCGGGACGAATATGACCACACCATCTTCGGCAGCGAGTATTTTGCCGATCATGTGCACACCAATTTCGAGGGTTACCGAAAGCTGGGCAAGGCCCTGTTTGATCAGCTGGTCGAACTGGATATCGTTCGGCCCGATGCCCGATGGAGTGCAGCTCGGACCGAGGCCGTCAGGCAGGAAATCATTGCCGGTATCGACTCTGAAGACGAAGGCCTCACCTTTCTGAATCTCGGCGCCGTGTTCGAATGGGCCGGCAAGTTCGAAGAGGCTCGCCGCGTACTGCTTCGTGCTCTGGATATCCTCGGCCCAAACGAAGACATCTACACGCGACTGGCAAGTTCGTCCTACTCGATCGGCAAGCGCGACGATGCCTACGACTACCTGGAAAAAACCAGGGCGCTGGCGCCTGACATCCCCGGCATCAATTCCAAACTCGCGATGATCCGTCTTGAGCAGGGTAGAACTGACGAAGCCATCGAATATTGCGAAATCGAAATGAAAAACGACCCGGTAAGCCACCTGCCCCATGTCTGCCTCGCCCTGTCGCAGATCGAGCAGGGTGAACCCGGTAAAGCAAAAGCGCACCTCGACCGCGCCCTGGAGTTACGGCCAGACAGCGGCTATGTCAGGCTGACCTACGCCAACTACATGATCGAGCGGCAGCGCTATGATGAAGCCCTGATACATGGCCGCGAGGCATTACGCATTAACCCGGTCGACTACGAAGCACACAATGCCGTCGGCAGTATCCTGCTCGCGCAAGGCGACCTGGAACAGGCACGCTACCACATTACCCAAGCCCTGCGCCTGTCGCCCGACCATGAAGCTGCGAGAAAAAACCTGGAGCGGCTGCAAACCGGCATCGCCAACAGCAATGACAAAAAGTCTCGGTCGCGGGAGCTATAGACCCGACAGCGCAGAATCGACCCCCGCTTCAATATCGGCCAGATCAGCCACCCAGCCAAACAAATGCCCCTCGCCAGCAATAAGTTTCAACGCCGCATCGTGCATACCGGGGTCCAGTGCCGCGCAGCAGTCAGCCAGCGTCAGGCACCAGTAACCGCGATCGACGGCTTCGCGCAGCGTCGAATGCACACAGGCCTGCGTCGTCACGCCACACAGAATTAAATGATCAACGCCCTGTTGCTGAAGCTGATGATCGAGACCGGTATTGTAAAATGCGCCAAAACCCGCTTTATCGATCACGGTCTCATCGGGAAGAGGCTGGACCTGATCGGCGAACGCATGCCCGGGCTCGCCACGAATACAGCAACGACCCAGCGGTCCGGGCCTGCCCACGTAACCGAGCGATTGCCGATAGGCATTCACATCACTCAGATCGGGCTGATAGGTTTCACGCGTGTGTATCACCCTGCAGCCAAGGTCCCGCACTAGCGTGAGCAGCTTGTTAACGCGCGGCAAGATCGCGCGCATGTCTTCGAGGCACTCGCCTGCACCCTCAACGAAAAACTCCTTCTGCAAGTCGATAACCAGCAACGCGGTGTACTCCGGTGCGAACGTGTAGCTTCGATCATCACGGCACTGAACCGAGACCTTGTTCATCTGACACCCATCGTTAAATGCATTAAATAATGTTGACTGGAGTAGATCGGAATGCGGTCACGCGAGCAGGATAGCGATTCCATGCTGACTGAATATAGATGCTTGATCTGCCGCTTGTACGCTCACTCGTTGTTGGAGATAGCGGCCAGGCCTTCCACCACCAGCGCTCGCGGACTCACGGTACCGAGCAACACATCATCCTTCACCACGAGAACACGCGTCAGGTCGAACGTGGACATCAGGCGGGAACAGTAACGAATGTCCATCTCAGGGTCGACACAGACGGCCGGCTTGGTCATGATCTCATACACATTCACCCGACTCGCCGCCCTGTCCTTCGCCAGTACCATGCGAGCAATATCTGACACTAACAGTAATCCGTACTCATCATCCTCATCTCTTTTGTTCACAACCAGAACAGCTGTCTGCAACCGCTTCATTTCATCGAGCGCATCCTTGATGGTCACGTTTCTGTCAATCATGCCGAACTCGGGCTTCATTATCGCCTTTACGCTAATGCGATTCTTGCTTGTCATCAATGACACCTCGAAGATAGTCGACCAGGGGTTGCGCGTAGTATAACCGTGTAACGAAACAGGCAACAGTGGACTGACCGTCATGTCGATCAAATCTGGCTGCAGCGTGAAGCTCTGACTGTTAGCCTGGTTACGGTTGTCGAAGATCCACGCAAGCTTGCGACCTGTTCTCAGCCCGTGCCCGCTCGCTCACAGCTTTTCCGGAACGCGTCAAGCGGATATAGACATGCGGTTGCTGATGATGATAGACGCGTATCTCCAGATTCGGTTCGATCAGGCCTGCCGATAGCGTCAACAATGCCAGCTCCGGCGCATGGAAGTGAATCATGTTTTCTGCCACGTCGGCGACAACCAGTTCCACCGGCTGCCGGTTTCCGCGAAACGTCGACATAAACGTCAGGCGAAGATCACCGTCGGAACGCCAGAATCGCCAGTAATGGTCGGAAACGCTTAGGTCAGCCACACCGGCGATCACGCCACCCTCACAGCCATGAAACATGATCGGATAATCCACCGGTCCTACAGGTGTCTCGATAGCCTGCCCGTCCCAGCTGCCGGGCAATTCGGCGAAGAAACGCTCGACAACATCGTGCGGATGCAAATCATCGGCGCCGGCCAGACCGGCGTATGCAAACAGCAACCAGGTTATCAGCATTCGTTCCACAGGCGTGCCCCATCAGCGATGCAGTGTCACCATTCAACACCGGCTGGTTTTTAAGCCATGACCTATTCACATCAGAGTCGGAATCGTCTCGATAGTTTTCACGCCGACGTCAAATAGTTGCTTAACTGACACCGTCGCCGCTGATTTCATCAATCAGCTTGCGAATCCGGTTTTCGGACACCGGCCCGCGCGTTTTCATCGGCTGCGAAAAACAGCTGATACGAAATTCCTCGATCATCCAGCGCAGCTGCAATAACGCGGCCGCACTGCCTTCTGCATCGTGTTCCAGCTCAACATAATGCCGCCATAAATCCCTTATCAATGGCAGGGCCCGATCGGCCTGCCTGGAATCCAGCAAGGTTTTGTCGATACGTTTCAACAGGGCCTGAAAATAAACCGGCACGCGTATCAGGTAACGGGCAGGAATATCACGGACGAAGCCCTCATAAACCAGGTAGTCACATTGCTCACTGCAATCATCGCGGTGATCGCGCGTCAGGCCTGAATGCTGCAGGCGATCGCGAACCTCTCGGTGCAGCGTGAGAATCTTGTTGGCCAACTCGGCCACGCGATTGGCAACGGTGATGAAACCAGGCTTGTTGTCGCTGATAACACGGTCGAAATCGTTCCTCGATATCGGCAGCCTGTCGGCAAGGAAACACTCGGAAATTCCGGCCATGATGATATCTTCGATCAATTCCTGCCGGCTGCCTATGGCGGCATACATCAGTGCCGACTGCTCGATATCGGGCAGGTTCTTGCGCAGGTATTTGATAGTGTCCATGACCTCGAAGGCAATCAGGCGCGCAATACCTGCGGCATGATAAAACCCGGCATCCTCGCGGGTTTCAAACAGTTCGATTGCAACCTCGTCCTGATAGTCAACCAGTGCCGGATACGCGGTAATGACACCGCCGTTCTGCTTCAGCTCAACGCTTTCGGGCAGCCGGTCAAAGTCCCACGACGTGATGCCTTCCCGGCTGATCGAATCAGCGTGCTGTACCTGCTGTTCAAAGCGCTGTCTGGCGGTTGACGAGTACTCCGCTTTAAGTTGTGCCAGCGAGCGTGAACTGGCGACAGCAGCGCCGTCATCCTGCAGACAATAACGCATACGAAAATGCGGATCGATTTTGTCGGGCCGCCAGTCTTTTGCAGCGACCCTGACGCCGGTCATACGCAGCAGCTGATCAGACAGCTGGGTTAACAGGGGTTTGTCAGGCTCCAGTGACTCGGTGCAGGCCCGGGCAAATTCAGGTGCCGGAATGAAGTTTTTGCGAAGCTGCTTGGGCAGGCTCTTGATCAGGGCCTGGACTTTCTCCTGCAATAAACCGGGCACCAGGAAATCAAAATCCGAATCCTCGAACTGATTCAGTACCGAGAGCGGTATGAATACCGTCACGCCGTCGGCTTCATCGGCAGGATCGAAAACATACTTCAGTCTCAAGCACTGGTTTTTTAGCGTTAGCGATTCCGGATAGGTAACCGTATCCTGTTCATGGTCAGTGGCCAGCACATCGCTTTCGAACAGCGTAAGCTCCCTGATTTCAGCGGCATCGAGTTTTTTCGCCCAGGTTTCGAAGCTGACTGAATCAACAATTGAGTCGGGCAGGCGTTGATCATAGAAATCATAAATCTGCTCCTCACCGATCAGAAGATCGCGCCGCCGTTCGCGCTCCTCCTGCCCGCGGTAATAATCGATTAACTGACGATTCGCCCTGATGAATTCCACAGCTGTCCGATAACGCCCCTCGACCAGGGCTGCGCGAATAAAAATCTCGCGGGATTCCTTTTTATTGATACTGGCATAGTTAACGGTCTTGCCGCCTTCGATCAACAGTCCGTAAATCCGTGTGTTTCTCAGGGCAGCCACCCTGCCCTGCTTTTCCTGCCAGTGAGGCTCAAGGTATTCGTATTGATGCAGGTGCTGCAGATCACTCATGGCCCATTGCGGATTCATCAACGACACGACGTGTGCATACAGTCGGCCGGTATCGATCAAGGAGAAAGCCATGATCCATTTGGGCGTTTTCCTCGCCAGCGCGGAGGCCGGGAATATGGCGGTTTCGCGGCCGCGTGTGGTTTTGTACAGACCTTCCTGGTCGTGATAGGCGATGTGGCTGGGAATGCCCGAAAGTATCGCACGATGAACCAGATCGATATCGGCTTCAGTCGAATTGAAGTACAGCTTGAGCTCCCTGGCCTGCTCTCGTATCTGCCGGTAGATATCCTGCCATTCACGCAGCCTTAACCAGGACAGATACTGCTTTTTGCACCACCTGCCAAACTGGTTTCGGCTTAATGCTGTTTTCTGCCGGTTGATCTCGTCCCAGAGGTTGAGCCAGCCGCTAAAATCCGATTTCGCATCCTGCCATTGCTTGAACTTCTCGTTAGCCGCCTGGCGATTTTCCTGCGACTGATCGCGTGGGTCCTGCACCGACAATACCGCAACAATAATCAACATTTCTTTCAGACAGCCCAGGTCACTGGCCCTTACCAACATGCGTGCCAGCCGCGGATCGACCGGGAAACGACCGATCATTTTTCCCAGGCGTGTGACGGTATCATCGGGCTTTACGGCTTTTAACTCGTGCAACAACCGGTAGCCGTCGCTGATCAGACGCACATCCGGTGGTTCGATAAACTCGAAATCCCGGATGTGGCCAACGCGCAGGCTGTCCATCTGTAAAATCACCGAAGCCAGATTGGTGCGCAATATTTCCGGTTCGGTAAACTCAGCACGATTATTGAAGTCCTCTTCATCGTACAGGCGAATGCAGATACCGGCAGCAATGCGGCCACAGCGTCCTGAACGCTGATTGGCCGAGGCCCTGGAAATCTTCTCAATGGGCAGCCGCTGCACCTTGGCACGCCATGAATAGCGGGAAATTCTCGCCAGCCCGGTATCGATCACATAATGTATGCCAGGAACGGTTAACGAGGTTTCGGCAACATTGGTGGAAAGAATTATCTTGCGCTGTCGTCCCTGTTTGAAAATACGCTGTTGCTGATCATTGCTCAGGCGGGCATACAGGGGCAGTATCTCGTATTGATGGAATCGCCGGGCGATCTTGTCCGCTGCCTCACGTATCTGCCTTTCACCGGCAAAAAATACCAGCGTGTCCTGCGGGCTGATTTTGAACAGCTCATCCAGTGCATCCATGACGGCCTGCGTGCGGTCCCTGTCTTTCTGCTCTTCATCGTTGATCGGCCGGTATCGTACTTCTACCGGATAGGTTCGGCCCGACACCGTGACCATCGGTGCGTCGTTAAAATAGCGCGAGAACCGCTCGGGGTCGATGGTTGCAGAAGTGATGATCAGCTTCAGATCAGGACGCCTGGCGAGCAGGGTTTTGACATAACCCAGCAGCAAATCGATATTCAGGCTGCGCTCGTGGGCCTCATCGATGATCAGTGTCTGGTACTCGTTAAGCCAGCGGTCATTCTGGATCTCCGCCAGCAAAATACCGTCGGTCATCAGCTTGACGTAACTCTGGGGCTGAGTGGTATCGGTGAAGCGAATCTTGTAGCCAACCGCTTCGCCGGGGCGTGTTTTCAGCTCTTCAGCAATTCGGCTGGTAACCGAACGTGCGGCCAGACGCCTTGGCTGGGTATGACCTATCTTGCCTTTGTCCGCCAGGCCAAGCTCGATGCAGATCTGCGGCAACTGCGTGGTCTTACCCGAGCCGGTCTCCCCGCACACGATAACCACCTGGTGATTGCTGATAACCTGCCTGAGCTCATCGCGTTTGTCATAGAAAGGTAATTCGCGGTTGAGTGAAACAGAGGGCCTGTTGTTGATACGTTGTTTTACGCGTTGTATCGATTGCTCGATCGCCTCGGATAATTGTTGACTGGCCTGCCGGGCCAGCTTCTTGTTGCGGGTCTGGCGAAGCAGTTTCAACAGCTGGCTACGATCAGCCAATGCACATTGCTCAAATATCTGCTTTTTAAAACGGGCACTCATACAAAATCAGGGTCAGTGTGGGATTCTCGAAAGTCTGTCCAGAATGCGCATCCGCCCCCTGCCACAGTGGTCATTTTTCAGATGATCGTTGATATATCAATGATGCGAATGCATATCATTCTTTAATAGCTGCTTTAACAAGCATTCTGTTTTTAATAATCTGGACATCCGCTCAACTTTTTTTCGGAGATCAAATTATGCCAGAAGAGAAGGATAAAGAAGCCACAGACAAAAAAACCGGAAAAAAGACCAAAAAGAAGTCGAAATCCGAAAGCAGTCCGGACCCGCAGTACGTCACTGTCGATGAAATGATGGAGCTCATCCGCACGCTCAACAAGGGCCTGGAACTGCGCGACAGATCCAATCAGTTACTGCAACAGCAGATTGATACAAACCAGAGAATCCTGCAACGGCGTGGTATGCTGGCCAAGATTGCGATGTACGTGATCGCGGTCGGCATCATCGTGATTGGTAGCAGCGCAGGCGGCATCATGTACAACATGGACCACGCGATGAAAATCGTCTCCGCAAATATGGACGAGATGACCGGTTACATGCAAACCATGAGCGCGTCGGTACTGTTCATGTCTGAGCATATCGACGACATGGAAACCAGCCTCGACACCATGTCTGATAACGTTGAGGCAATAAATACCAATGTGCAGCAAATGTCACAAGACGTTAACGCGCTGAATCACAGTGTGATCGGCATGTCCCATGACACACGCCGCATGGGACGGAGAATGGACAACATGACGCCATGGTAACAAGTGACGCGTTTGGTTTTACTGTTCGATCGAGATCACGATTTTCTCGTTCTTGCTGTGCTCGTCGATTTCGACCAGCGTCCCCTTGACTTCAGGGTTGTTTGAAAGCTCGATAATTTCATCCAGATCGATGCCTTCAGCCTGAAGTGCGTTCATGGCCTTTTTAGGGATCAGCCTGGCGGCCAGCCTGAGCACACCGCCAGGAATCGTAACCGTCGTCTGCGGATCTGCAGCGCCGCTTTTGTATACTCGAATTTTCAGGTCAGCCATAGTACTCCCGTTCGTTAAACCCGTAGAAATCAAAAGAAAAATCAAAAGGGTCAGAGTCGTTTGAACGAAATCAAAAGGGTCAGAGTCGTTTGAACGAATCAAAAGGGTCACAAATCAAAAGAAATCAAAAGGGTCAGAGTCGTTTGAACGGAAAAATCAAAAGGGTCAGAGTCGTTTGAACGAATCAAAAGGGTCACAAATCAAAAGAAATCAAAAGGGTCAGAGTCGTTTGAAC
>CP070838.1:2685289-2696326 GCA_020341835.1 Thiotrichales bacterium
TTCGTGTCCGTAAGCTTGCTCTTCACTCAAACCGTAGCTATTGCTACGCTTTTCGCTCCAGAGCGGCGCTTACGAACACGAATCCTGCGCCTGCTCCCGTGATCCAGGTGAGAAATGCGGGCTAGCACCAACATGCCAGCGATGATCGAAACCGAGCTCGACTCCGGCCTGGTTTACATGAGCGTCAAACAGGTCGCGAACTACCTGCAGCTGAATGAAAAAAAGATCTATGCACTGGTTGCCGAACACCGGATTCCGGCAACGAAAATCACCGGCAAATGGATGTTCCCGCGTGAACTGATCGATAAATGGATGCTGGACTCCTCACACGGCGGCCTGCTGTCCGACAGACTGATCATAGCCGGCAGCGACGACCCCCTGCTCTACCGAATCGTGCTGGAGTATGCCGCCACCACCGGCGCCTATGCACTGATCAGTTACAGCCCGACCGGCACGCAGCTCGGCCTGAATTTACTGGAATCACACCGCGTTGATGTCTGCGGCATCCACTGGGGCCCCGACAGCGAAAGCCATATCCGCCACCCCGCCCTGATCAAGCAGCATTCCGAAGCCGGCAACTGGGTACTGATACATGCCTTCCGGCGCGAGCAGGGTCTGTTACTGGCTTCCGATTCCGCCTACCGGGATTACTCCGTTGAGGAAATCTTCAGCCACCCTCTGCGCTGGTCGTTACGCCAGTCCGGCGCCGGGGCCCAGCGTTTTCTGATGGAACAACTGAGTCTTCACAACCTGAACGCAGATGACCTCAATATAACCACGACGGCATTATCCGACCGCGAAGCGGCGGCATCCATCGCGATGGGCGACGCAGACATCGCACCCGGTGTACGTTCCGCCGCGACCGAATACGGTCTCGATTTTATTCCGTTTGGCTGGGAGTCCTTCGACCTGGCGATTCCGAGATCCATCTGGTTCCGGCGGCTGTTCCAGGAGTTGCTGCAACGGCTGAAATCACCCGCCTGCCATCAGCTCGCAGACAGCCTCACGGGTTATGATTTGAGCCGATGTGGTGAACTGGTTTGGGGGGATGAGTAGCGAACCGTTAGTTTCATTGTCTCCCACAAATGTACAGATGTTTCCATGTTTCGTAGGAGCGGCTTTAGCCGCGAATCAATGCTTTCCGTTTATTTCAACGTTTTATTTCGCCTTTCGGCGAGTTACTTTTCTTTGCTTGCCCAAAGAAAAGTAACCAAAAGATAAGGGCACCCCGATCAGTTTGCCCTGCGGGTTCCCTCGGCATTCACCTTTGCCAACGGGCCGTCTTGAGTCGCCGTCCGGGCTCCACAAGACTAAATCCGACGTCCCTGTCGGATTTGCCCTACCAAAGGCGAATACCTCGGCAAACTTCAAGGGGGCCCCAAAAACCCGAAGCCCACAGCCTTCCTGTTCACCCGTCATTCCTGCGGAAGCAATCGAGTCTCGTCGAGCCTGCATGGCCGTAGAGTGCAATAGCGACGCGTATTGCACCGAGCCTACGCGGTGGATTACGGCTTGCGCCTAATCCACCCTACGGGCTGTAGCCCGGATGCAGCGCAGCGGAATCCGGGGCTGGTACAAGCTGTGTGGAAACCTGGATTCCGCTGCGCTTCATCCAGGCTACGGGAATGCGAAGCACGAGCGCCGCGGAGCGGCGTTCTTTTGGTTACTTTTCTGTCGTTGTTGACAAAATTGCCCGGAGCTATTTTGCACGCGTAGCGCCTGAAGGGTGGAGCACAGGGATGTGCGTAATACAGAAAATTAACTCGCCGAAAGGCGAAACAATTTGATATTAGAGAGTAAAAACCGGATTACGCTTCGCTGCATCCGGGCTACAGCCGCTCCTACAGCTAGATTATTCGGCTTCCTTGTTTTCGTTAAACGCAGCCAGCTGCTCCGGTGTCGCCTCGGTTTGATATCTTGATTTCCATTCGGAATACGGCATGCCATAAACGATCTCACGCGCCTGTTCATAATCGACTTCCTGGCCCAGCTCCTGCGCTGCCGCGCTGTACCATTTCGACAGGCAGTTTCGGCAGAACCCCGACAAGTTCATCAGGTCGATATTCTGCACGTCGGTGCGTTCACTGAAGTGGCTGATCAATTGACGAAACACCGCGGCTTCAATCTCGGTTTGTATGTTTTTATCCATCATTCGACACGTACTACGTTGTTTTGACTTTCAATATAGTATCACCGATTGTGCACGCAGCTAAAAGTGCACAAGCTTCAGCTCCCGCAGACAGAACACGCCGGATCACGCTCGAGACGAATGGACTGCCAGTCCATGCTCAACGCATCCAGCATCAGTACCCGTCCAGTCAATGTCGAACCCGCGCCGGTCAACAGTTTCACCGCCTCGTTTGCCTGCATGCAGCCGAGCATGCCGACCACCGGTCCCATGACACCGTTTTCGCTGCAACTCTGCCCGACTTCGCCGAGACGTCCGTATAAACACTGATAACAGGGACTGTCCTGCTGACGTGAATCGAACACCGACAGCTGCCCTTCCCAGCGTATTGCCGAAGCTGATACCAGCGGCGTGCGCGTTGCATAGCATTGCTGGTTGATCTCCAGTCGCGACGCCAGGTTATCGGTTGCGTCGATGACCACATCGGCTCGCTCGATGTTTTTTCTCAAGGAGTCACCACTGATTCTGTCGGCTATCACGGACACCCTGACTTCGGGATTGAGTGAGCCGAGCGCGGCGGCCGCAGATTCCACTTTGACCGTACCGAGCTGGTGGGAGTTATAAATGATCTGCCGCTGCAGGTTCTTCAGTTCGACCCTGTCATCATCGGCCAGAACAATTTCGCCAACGCCACAGGCTGCCAGGTACAGTGCAACCGGCGAGCCCAGACCACCGACACCAATGATCAATGCAATCGAGTCGAGCAAGCGCTGCTGTCCGCTGATGTCGATCTGCGGCAGCATGATCTGTCGACTGTAGCGCAACAGCTGTTCATCGATCATTGCGATCCCCGTTTTCGAACGCCAACGCCTGGCACCTCTTTGTCCACATCAAAAATTGACTTTGGCGGCAACCGATTCAATTTCGTGCAACTGTTCGGAAATGGTTTCCTCGTCGGTCAGCAGCACCGGTTCGGACAGCAGCCAGACGTAGAATTCCGCGCCCGCACCTGGTCTCGACTCGACCGTGATATTGCCGCCGTAACGTCGAATCAGGCCATAACTGATCGACAGACCCAGGCCGGTACCTTCACCCTGCTGCTTGGTTGTGTAGAAAGGGTTGAACACGCGGCTGATCTGGTCCTGATCCATACCCGAGCCATTGTCCTTGATGAGTATGACCACGCCCTTGTCGCCCCAGTCGCGTGATCTTATACAGATCTTGCCCTGTTCCCCGTCCGTTGCGTGGATCGCATTGACCAGCAGATTCACCAGCACCTGCTCCAGGTCCTGTTCATTGATACGCACAGACCGTTTCGCTTCCAGGTCGAGCTCCAGCTCGAATGAAAATGTTCTGCGCATATGCTGCAGCAGCCTGACTGCATTGTTGATTACGCTGTTGACCTGGGTCTGTTTCAGATAGCCGGCATACTCACCGGGCCGCGCATACTGCAGCAGGTTGTTGATGATCTCCTGTATACGGTACACCTGCTGCACGATCAGCTCGACCTCTTCTGAAACAGGATCGACCTGCTCGGCCAGCGTCTGGATGACAACGTCCAGATTGCCCAGAATGACCTGCGCCGGGTTATTGATCTCATGCGCGACCCCGGCGGTGAGCTCACCCAGTGCCGCCATTTTCTCGGTCTGCACGAGCTGCTGCCGCGTTTTTCGCAATACATCGATGGTCTTGCGAAGATCGACATTCTTGTGCTCCAGTTCGGCGGTGCGTTCCGCGACTTTAAGCTCGAGCTGTGCCGCCCACTCCTGTATCTGTTCGCTGCGCTGCTGCAGCAGATCCAGCATTACGTCGAGTTCGCGCGACAGTTCACCAATTTCATCGGTCGATGCCAGGGGACCGATGCGCTCCTGCCGGCCCTCGCGGGTCGCGCTGATTACCGCGCTCATGGCTTCGATTGGTTTGAAAATCGTCTTGGCGCCCTTGATCGAAAGCCACGCGGATAACAGCATCAGGCCGATGAACAGCAGTATCAGCACCGCCAGCGTGCGCCAGAACGCAAGCCGAAACGGGGCTTCAAGATAGCCCGCGTAGAGCATACCGACGCGGTCGTCATTGATATCGAGGATGGGTTCGTAGGCGGAGATGTACCAGTCATTGACCACAAACGCGCTGTTGATCCAGATGTCACCCCGTTCGAGGACGTGCTCTCTGACTTCGTTGGAAACGCGTGTACCCAGCGCACGTTCACCTTGATACATGGCAACGTTGGTAGTGATGCGCACGTCATCGAGGAACACAGTGACCGTACCAATACTGCCTTCCGGCAGGCTTCCCGGACCGTAGACCAGGTCGCGTATGGTGTCGACAAAGCCGAAATTCGAATTCAGCAGCACCCCGCCATCGAGCAAACACACGACCTTACCCTTCGCATCCTTTGCCGGATAGATCGCCCGAATCACCATGCCGCGATCTTCGATTTTCCGAAGGGTTGGCTTCGCACGTTCCGTTGCTACCAATGGCAGGACGATTTTTTGCGCCAGCTTTATATCTTCGGCGGCCAGCCTCTGCTGGTCGAATATCTCGATGCCGACGCTCGGGTTACCCCGACCTGCCGCCTGCAACAGACCAGACACGCGATCGTATTCAGCCGCATCACCGATCATCAGGTTACCATCGGCATCGAGAATGTTGAGGTAATCAAAGTCGGTGGTGTTCTTCAGGATAGTGATCTGCTGCTTGATGGACTCTACATCGTTTGACGCCAGTGCGACGTAGAATGGATGCGATTCGGCCAGCCTTGCCAGTCGGTTCAGATAGTCTTCATGCAAGCGGTTGAATACATCGTGGGCCACCGACAGATCGGTATTGACCTTGATATATAACTGCTCGTAGGAAAACTGCTTGCCCCAGTAGAAGGCCAGCAGCAGTGCAATGGGCATCACCAGCAGAATCGGGAACAGCACCAGTGCAAGCAGTTTGTAGCGGACTGCGCTACGAATCGTTTCGAATAGACGCTTTACCGACAGCATTCGTCGCTATCCCGGGTTAACTACTGTTCCAGGACTTTGTTTTGCGGTCGAGTGTTTTACGCGAAATGCCCAGGGTTCTGGCAGCCGATGATTTGTTGCCATCGGCTTCGTTGAGCACTTTCAGGATATGTCTTTTTTCTATTTCTTCCAGCGTGAGACCGGATTGCCCCGCGCCGGTAACATTCCGCGCGATGGAATCCGGATCAGCAACACATTGGCTGGGCCTGCGGTTGAGCAACAGACTGCGTTCGATGACATTCTTCAACTCCCGGATATTTCCCGGCCAGGCATAACTCTCGAGCAGGTTAAGTTCGTTTTCGTCGAACTGCGGTGCGGGCACACCCATGTCACCTGCGAGCATCGTAGAGAAATGCTTGACCAGGTCGGGCAGATCTTCCAGCCGTTCTTTCAGGGAAGGCATGCGAATGCTCAGCACATCCAGCCGGTAAAACAGGTCTTCCCTGAAATTGCCTTTTCTGACTTCCTCGTAAAGGTCCCGGTTGGTCGCCGCAACAACACGAACATCAACGGGCACCTCCTTGTTGCTGCCGACCGGACGAATGGTATGCTGTTCCATCACGCGCAATAAATTGGTTTGCATGCTCAATGGCATCTCACCGATTTCATCGAGGAACAGGGTACCGCCATTGGCATACTTGAACAGCCCTTCCCGGTTCTGGTGTGCGCCGGTAAAGGCACCGCGCGCGTGTCCGAACAGCTCGCTTTCGAGCAGTTCCGCCGACATCGCGCCGCAATTGATCGGTACAAAACTGCCTGCACGCCCGCTCCAGATATGGATCGCGCGACCGGCCAGTTCCTTGCCGGTACCGGTTTCGCCGCTGATCAACACAGTCGAAGACATCGGTGCAACGCGCTTGATGACCTGGCAGACGCTCTGCATCAATTCACAATTGCCGACCATGCCGGCGCTGTCGTAATAGTTTTCTACCTCACGACGCAAAAGGTAGTTTTCACGCTGGTATTTCTGTTTTTCCAGGCAGCGTTCTACCGATGCGTGTATCTGCTCCATGCGGAACGGTTTCATGATGAAATCGGCCGCGCCGGCACGCAACGCCGAAATCGCCGTTTCCACATCCGCGTACGCGGTAATGAAGATCACCGCAGTCATGCTGCCCTGCTCGCGTAATTCGGTGACCCATTCAACACCCGAGCGCCCGGGCAATCGTATGTCCGCGATGATCAGATCGAAATGGCAACGCTTTCTCAACTCATTGGCTGTGTCGACGTCTTCCGCCACTTCGATCAGACCAAACCGGCTGCCGAGGCCTTTCTGCAAAAAGCTGCGAATGCCGGCCTCATCATCGACGATGAGCACAGAGTTCATCGATTTTGCGGCCTTTGGGGTATCGTCGGCGGGATTGGTGGAAACTGAAGGTTTGACGGACCCGTCATGCATTTGTTGTTCGTTTATACTCATTGAGTGCTCCAATTCTGACCCGGCAAAAAAAGCAGCAGCCTGACAATACAACAATCAGCAAATACTTATATTGTGACAATTTGTCTCATTTACCATATCACGGAATAGCCAGATTTACCCAAATTATTGCTTTTCCATCATTATGCACAGGGTTTATTAGCTGCGCGTGATCGCGCCAGCCTTGAATAATGCGTTTACCCGTTTGCCTGTCGCGTGTTTTGGTTCGCAATGCGCAAGATTTTTTCCATTTGGCATAGCAATTGCTTCAGTAATCAAAGACCACGGGCTTCGATGACAGTTTTCAACCCAGGCGCACAGCATATGAATAATACTGACAGGTTTTGCAGGCATAATGATCTGACCGTATTGAGATCAGCACTGTCGATCTTTGTGCTGGCGATATCACTGCTCTATCTCCGGACCGGGTTCAGCGATTCCGCTTTGACCGTTGATGACAACCGGATCCTTCGCCTTGCCACCACAACCAGCACGGACAATTCCGGTCTGCTTTCCTACATGCTGCCGGTGTTCGAACAAAAAACCGGCTACCGGGTACACGTGATTGCTGTCGGCACCGGTAAAGCTTTACGCATGGGACGTGACGGTGATGCCGACGTGCTGCTGGTGCATGCACCGGGCGCCGAGATCGAGTTTGTCAAGGCGGGCCACGGGGTTAAACGCCACGCCGTGATGTACAACGATTTTGTGCTTGTCGGACCTTCGTCTGAAACCGCCGGGCACAGCATAGGCAGTGACATCCACGAAGCACTGCAACAGATCGCCGCACAGAAGCTGACCTTCATATCGCGTGGTGACAATTCAGGCACACACAAAAAAGAGCTCGGCTTGTGGAACGCGGTTGACATCAGCCCTGAAGGCCGATGGTACCGTGAGGTTGGCCAGGGCATGGGCAAGGTTCTGCAAATCGCCTCGGAACTCGACGCCTATACCTTGACGGATCGCGGCACCTGGCTTGCCTACCAGGACAAATCGCCCCTGGTCATTATCAATCAAGATGATGCCCGGCTTTACAATCCCTACCACATTATCGCGGTCAATCCATCACACGTTGACAACATCAACAACGCGGGTGCCCAGGCCCTGATTGACTGGATAACATCTGAATCCGGACAGTCATTGATCGGCAGCTATACGATCAATGATCATTTGTTGTTCAAGCCATCAGCCGGCCCCAGGCAACTGAGCCAGAGCGGCGATCCGTAACGCATCCGCATGGGCGACTCGACATCGATTACCCGGGATGCGATCTACCTGCTATTCAGCGGTGATGCCGAGTTATGGGCGATTATCGGCGTTTCTTTCCAGGTCTCGACAACGGCCATTCTGATCAGCATACCGCCGGCCATAGCGATCGCTTTTTTGCTGGCCTATACCGATTTTCCCGGCAGACGCCTGACGATATCCGTATTCAATACCCTGCTGGCTGTACCGGCTGTGGTTATCGGTCTGACTTTCTATCTGTTGCTTTCACGACAGGGCCCGCTGGGTGACTGGCGACTGCTGTTTACACAGTCGGCAATGGTGATGGGGCAAATCGCGCTCAGTTTTCCGATACTCGTCGCAATGGGGCATGCCGCCTTTCAGGCAGTCGACAAACGCGCCTGGGAAACGGCGCGCACGCTTGGCGCCAGTCCGTCATTTGCGTTTTACACGGTGATGCGGGAAGCGCGTTTCGGCCTGCTTGCAGCCATGTTCGCCGGCTACGGCCGCATCATCGCCGAAGTGGGCGCTTCGATGATGCTTGGCGGAAATATTCTGCACTACACCCGCAACATTCCGACCGCGATTGCACTGGAAACCAGCAAAGGTGAGTTTTCACAGGGCATCGCACTGGGCCTGGTGCTGATCATCCTGGCGCTGGTATTGAACATGTCCTTGCAGTACTTCCAGGGTAAGGGTCAGGTGAGCAGCTGAGTTCAGGGATGCATAGCACACACATCATTTTCTCCGGCATTGAAAAACGATTTGGCAGGAAGCCTATCCTGATCAACTCGACGCTCGAAATAAAGAGTGGTGAATGTATTCTGCTGTGCGGGAACAATGGTGCCGGCAAAACCACATTGTTACGCATACTTGCCGGACTTGATGTGCCTGATGCCGGGTATGTCAGCACCGGACTCGGAAAGCACCCCTGGAAACAATGTCGGCAACAGCTCAGGAACACAACCGTCTATCTTCACCAGGAACCCTACATGTTCGACGGCGACGTGATCAGCAACCTGAACATCGCGCTGCAGAAGCCGTACTCGAGAAAAAAACGCAACGGCCGTGTGCTGTCAGCCATCAAGTGGGCCGGACTGGAGGATGTTGCCCACAACGCTGCCAGAACCCTCTCGGGCGGCGAACGTCAGCGAGTCGCGATCGCGCGCGCCTGGCTCAGAGAGCCCGACATTTTATTACTGGACGAACCCGTTACCAATATGGACCAGCGTTCACGATCGAGTACAATCCGGCTATTACACAATCTCAAACAACAGGGAATGGCTTTAATGATCACCAGTCACGACCCGCTGCATTTCGAAGCGCTGGCGGATACCTCGCTGCGAATCAGTGATGGCAGTATTCGCCGTTATCTTTCCAAAGACAATGTCACGCCGATCCATTCCAGGATACGCCGCAATGAACAGCTTAAATAAACAGGATGTCACAGCCGTTATCCTGGCCGGCGGCAAGGGCAGGCGCATGGATGGAGAAGACAAGGGGCTGATTGAACTGGCCGGACGCCCCCTGATTGAATACGTCATCGAAGCGATAGAACCACAGGTCGAGCACATCATTCTGAACGCCAACCGTAACCAGGCGCAGTACGCTCGATATGGTTATCCTGTAATTTCCGATGCGCTGGCGGATTACCAGGGACCGCTTGCCGGATTCATCAGCGCTCTGACGAACGCCGGTACCAGCCACATTGTAACCCTGCCCTGCGACGGTCCGTTCATAGCCAGCGATCTGGTCGACCGGTTGATATCCGCACTGAACGCCAGCGGGGCTGATATTGCTGTCGCCCATGATGGTGATCGCATGCAGCCGGTGTATTCGCTGATCCCGACACGGTTGTCTTCCAGCCTTGCTGACTTTCTCGATACCGGTGAACGCAAAATCGATCGCTGGTACAAACAGCTCCGGGTTGCGCTGGCCGATTTTTCAGACTGCCCGGACTCCTTCAGAAACATCAATACCGCTGAACAGCGTGAGCAGTTACAGAATGAAGGCCAGTTATCATGATACAGTACTCACTTCCCCTGATCGGTATCTGTGCCTTCAGCGGCACAGGCAAAACCACACTGCTAACACAACTGATCCCGTTATTGAACAAAAAAGACCTGCGCATCGGCATCGTCAAACACGCACATCACAGCTTTGATATCGATCATCCCGGCAAGGACAGCTACGAATTGCGCCATGCCGGTGCCAGCCAGGTTGCCGTGGCATCGCGTGAACGCATAGCCTGGATCAAAGAGTATAAAGATGACAGGGACGATACGACCTTGCTGGACGCCCTGTCGGCGATGGACACCAGCCACCTGGACCTGGTAATCGTAGAAGGATTCAAGCACGAAAACTTTCCGAAAATCGAGTTACACCGGCCTGTGCTGGGACACCCGCTATTGTGCAGCGAAGACAGCAGCATCATCGCACTCGCCAGCGATGTACAGCTAGCGGCTGCACCGGATATACCACAGCTCGATTTGAACAACGCCAGTGAAATTGCTGAGTTTATAGTGTCGGCAACCCGTAAAGGCAGCAGCGATGAACCAATCTATGCCGCATAGTACGATCAAACAGAAGGCCAGCTGTGCCGATGACTACGACCGCGAGTCACTGACGGTTGAACGTGCCAGACGCAATATCCTGGCAAAAATCGGACCGGTAACTGACATCGAAACACTGACGCTGTATGAAGGCCTTAACAGAGTACTGGCGCAGGATATTGTCTCGGACCTTGACGTACCCGGGCATACCAATTCCGCGATGGATGGTTATGCATTAGCCGGAGACGACCTGCCCGACACGGCGACGCGCCGGTACAGCGTGATCGGCACGGCTTATGCCGGGCAGCCGTTTAAAGGTGAATGCCATCCAGGCGAGTGCGTGCGTATCATGACTGGCGCAGCCATGCCGGCCGGTTGCGATACCGTGGTGATGCAGGAGCATGTCGAACCTGTCAGTGACACGGAAGTTCGCATAGCGTCAGGCCACAGAAAGCAGCAGAACGTGCGGCAGGCCGGGGAAGATATCAGCCGGAACAGCATGGTTCTGCCCCGTGGCCACGCGCTGCAGCCGGCCGACCTCGGTGTCATCGCGTCTGTGGGCGTTGGTGAAATCAGCGTTTACCGTCGCCCGAAAATCGCGTTCTTCTCCACCGGCGATGAACTGCGCCCTGTGGGTGAAACACTCGACAACGGTGAGCTCTACGACAGCAACCGCTACAGCCTGCACGGCATGCTCAGCCAGCTCAA
>CP070838.1:2696426-2702388 GCA_020341835.1 Thiotrichales bacterium
GTGCCCTGCGCCTCTGCGAGAAATCTTTTTGTATCAATATGTAAACATATGAAAGGTTGATAATCGTCAACATGCTTTCATCGGTTTACGCATAAGCTGTTTCCATGAACGCTGCCCGTTGGGAACATTTCGAGCACAAGGCGGATATCGGCATACGCGGTTACGGCAACACTCTGGCGGAAGCTTTTGAACAGGCGGCGATCGCAATGACAACTGTCGTGACCGATCTCAGTCTGATTCACGCGGTTACACCGATACACATCCGTTGCGCAGACAGGGACCATGACACATTGTTTTATGACTGGATCAATGCCCTGATCTACGAAATGGCAACACGCAAAATGCTGTTCAGTCAGTTCAACGTGGAAATCGATCAGGAAAGACTGTCCGCCACTGCAACGGGTGAAGCAATCGATATCGAACAGCACCAGCCCTCGGTTGAGATCAAGGGTGCAACCTTTACTGAACTTGGGGTGTATCAAGAGGACGGCTTATGGGTCGCCCAGTGTGTAATTGACGTATGAAATACCACCTTTAAAACAATGGATATCAATCAGTTACAACGCATTTCTAATAATGAATGGCAGATTGATGCACACGCCGGCATGCGCGTGCCTGCGCTGATCTATGCCAGCGAAGCGCTGATTGAAGACATGGATGAAAAGGTCTACCAGCAGGTCACCAATGTCGCCCGCCTGCCCGGGATCGTCAAAGCGTCCTATGCGATGCCCGATGCACACTGGGGCTATGGTTTTCCAATCGGCGGCGTCGCCGCCTTCGACGCCGATCAGGGCGGCGTGGTGTCTGCCGGTGGCGTTGGTTTTGATATTTCCTGCGGCGTACGCACGCTGCATACCGGCCTCGCTATCGACGAAGTCATGGCCTCGCAACGCGCACTCGCCGACCTGCTCTACCAGCATGTTCCCGCCGGACTCGGCAGTACCGGCAATATCCACCTCAACAACAAACAGATGAAAGCCATGCTCGAAGGCGGTGCTGCCTGGGCGATCGACCGTGGCTATGGTGAACGCGAAGATCTGCTGCGCATCGAAGAACAGGGCTGCATGCCGGGTGCCGATCCGTCGCAGGTATCCCAGTTCGCGAAGAAAAGGCAGCAGAACGAGATGGGCACACTGGGTTCCGGCAACCACTACCTGGAAGTTCAGAAGGTGGTGGAAATCTATGATGCCGATATCGCACAGCGCTTTGGCGTTGCACAGGATGATATCAAGATCAGCATTCACTGCGGATCACGCGGCCTGGGTCACCAGATCGGTACCGAGTTTCTGAAGTTGATGGTCGCCAGCGCCAAAGATCACGGCATCAAGCTGCCCGACCGTGAACTGGCCTGTGCGCCAATCCTTTCCGAAGTCGGCCAGCAGTATCTCGGCGCCATGCGGGCCGCGATCAACTGCGCGCTGGCGAACCGCGAAATCATCACCCACCTGACCCGTGAGGCCGTGCATCGCCTGTTCCCGCAGGCAAAACTCGATCTGCTCTATGATGTTTCGCACAATACCTGCAAACAGGAACAGCACGAAATCGATGGTGAGAAAAAGCAGCTTTACGTGCATCGCAAGGGGGCAACCCGCGCATTTGGCCCCGGGCACCCTGAACTTCCAGCTGAACTGCGCGAAGCCGGCCAGCCGGTGCTGATCGGCGGCACCATGGGTACAGCCTCCTATATCCTCGCCGGTACCGAGCAAGGCATGAACCTGGCCTACGGTTCCGCCTGCCACGGTGCCGGTCGCAGCATGAGCCGGCGCCAGGCGACACGGCAATGGCACGGCGGCCAGGTCATCCAGGATCTCGCAGAGCGCGGCATCGTCATCCGCAGTCCGTCGAAACGCGGCGTCGCTGAAGAAGCACCCGGTGCCTACAAGGACGTCAGCGCGGTGGTCGCATCCGCCCAGGCCGCCGGCCTCGCCCGCCTGGTCGCCAGGCTGGAACCGCTGATCTGTATCAAAGGATAGCGACTTTATACGTTTCGTTTATCTCGCAGAGGCGCAGAGCACGCAGAGGCAAACCTGGGGTGTTAAACGGACAAAAGCCTGTCTTTGCGAGCTTTGCGCCTTGGCGAGATTTATAAGTGCTTTCTCTCGCCAAGGCGCAAAGGGCGCCAAGGTTTTTTGTTAATTTATTAAACACATCAAGGATGTCACTGCGTGCTCTGCGCCTCTGCGAGATAAAAAGGTTCTTTTCATTCGCGTCCATTTGCTGTCGCTAATCGATCAGACTCAGCAAAGCAACCAGTCCCAGCACGATAAACACGCCGCCACTGAGCTTGTGCAGCAAACTGATTGACAGACGCTGCATAATGGTACGACCGGCCAGCACGCCAAGACCCGATGTCACGGCAAGCGCGAGGGTCGATCCGAGCCACACCGCAACCGGGTCCGCGGTACTGCCGAGTCCGGCAACGGCCAGCTGGGTTTTGTCGCCAAACTCTGCCACCGTGATCAACAGCAAGGTGCTGAAAAACAGGCTGTGTGTTCCGCGCGCATTGTCTACTTGCTGACCATCCTGTCCGGATGACTGGCGCAGCGCATGCAGACCGAACAGTATAAACATGGCGCCAACAACACTCAGAACCACGGTCTCGGGCAACCAGCGCGCGACCGCAGCGCCAAAAACAACAGCGACGAGGTTCAGTAATGCGAACGCAACAATCGCGCCGAACAGCACCGGCCAGGGCCGGTATCGCGCCGCCAGCGTCATGCACACGAGCTGGCTCTTGTCACCCATTTCGGCGAGCACGATCAATGAAAACGAAGAAAATAATGCGACAGGAAAAGATGTCAACGAGTCAGGCACTACAAAACTCACATTTAATGTCATCCCTGCGCAGGCAGGGATCCAGCGTCTTAAGCCACTGGATTCCGGCTAAAAACATGCCGGAATGACGGAATAATAAATTCATGAGTTTGATTCGGCGTATAAATCGCCGTGATAACGCATTAGCGTCTGGTTTGTGGTAACCAATGCCCATCCCGTTATCGGAAAGGGTGCAATGAGGTCAGACAGCATATTTGCTCCCCCCTATGCTTCATTCCTGCGAAAGCGGGAATCCAGCGTCTTATACCATGAGGACCAGACGCTTGATCAGGTGTTTGTTTTCGGTTTCGGCTCCGGCGCGAAACGCTAAACCTGCCAGCGGGAGTTGATATCGACATGATTTTGTGTAATTAAATAACCAATCGCGGCTGAAGCCGCTCCTGCAACGTACGTACTTCGTCTATTCACTATTCACTATTCGTTATTCACTATCACAAAGCTCTCCCCCACTGTCCCTGATTTGTTCCCATTCCCACAGGGCCGATCTGGCTTTGCGCACAAAAGGGTCATCATCATTCGCCAGATGGACGTAGGTACGCATCGCGCCGATTGCGCCCGGAAGATCACACAGGCCTTCCAGGCTAAGCGCAAGGCCCCAGTAGGCATTGACCTGGGCGGGTCTGAGATCAATCGCGGTTTGAAACGATTGCGCGGCCTGTTCGTACTGCTTTAATTCAACCTGGGCGAAGCCGGTGTTGATCCAGGCTTCGGGCATGGCCGGCGCCTGTTCCAGTACTGCCCGAAAACCGTTGATGGCCTGTTCGAAATGCCCGCTTCGCAACTGTTCTGTCGCCCAGTCGAAGTGGCGCTGGAGTAATTCATCTTCGGCCTTTGGCTGAGCGGGCGTGCTGATGACTGCCGGTGGTTTCTGCCCCGGCCAGAAGCTGACCACGGCTGCAACCATAACGACCAGCAACAGGGTCAGCACGACTGCCCTGAGGCGCACATCCGCGGAAATCACAGAATCCCCTTGTGCGGGCCGACGCTGGTAAAGGGCACACCGAAGAACGTCAGGAATGCCAGTATGAAAACACCGAATATCAACAGCGAGCCGGACCAGCGCGGTATACGCCAGGTTATCCGCAAATGCAGGCTCAGCGCCATGAACAGCCAGGTAATGAACGCCCAGGTCTCCAGCGAGTCCCATGCCCAGAATCGCCCCCATGCATCCTGCGCCCACACCGCACCCGCGATCAGCATCAGGCTGTGAAAGACGAAGGCCACTGCCATGAAACGCCACGCAAGGTCATCGAGCTCCTCATCGGCGGCGACCGGGCTGTTGACCAGTACATCCCGTTTAAGCCGGCGTGCGAAAATCAGCGCAGCCAGACCCACCGCAACCATATTCATACCGAGAAAAACCTTGCCGACACCAACGTGTATCCACAACAGCGCGGTGTCATAGGTGGCCGGCAGTTCCAGTGGCGCCGGATCGGTGTCCAGCGTCCATACGCCGAGCAGCCCCAGCATTGGCAAAAGCAGCAGCGAAGCCGGTCTTGCGCGGGGCACCAGATAGAATACAACAGCAAAGATCAGCCCCAGGCTGAACAGGTTGCTGAGCAGGACTTCATATAATGTCAGAAACGGCCCGTTACCGGTTTGTTGCCAGCGAATCACGATCGCCAGCAGGCAGGCGGTCACCGCCAGGCCAAGACACAGCTGGACCAGCCGGTCGATCGGTTTACGCACGACCACGCCTGCCCAGGCAGCCAGCGCAGCCAGCAGATAGGCCACAACCCCGAGCACGACAAAGGCTTGCTCAGGATTGAAGACTGGTGACAGCACGGCCCCTCCCTGTTTGTTCCTTACGCGGTGCGCGTTGTTTCACCGGCGATGCCAGCTTCAGATAATAATGCCAGCCGATCCCTGCAACGCCGACCAGCGCCACGGCGAAGAACCAGGCCAGGAACGGATCGTAGAATACCTTGTAGCCCATCCACATGCGCAGGGCTTCGAACTCGAGCACACCGTTCTTCAGCTCGATGCGATCACCCGGTCTGAGCATGTGCACACGATTATCCGGCAGTGTGATTTCGATGTAAGCGCTGTCGCTACGCCGCAACATCCAGTCACGATTTTTGTCAAGCGCTGTATCGACGGTCAGGCTGAACGCCAGCGCTTCACCCGAAGGCGCCTGCCACTGATTCGTCTGTTTCCAGTCATACAGCGGGTAGGATGGAAAATGAATCGCGCCACGTTCTGCACGGCCGTCTTTTGTGTACCAGTTCACGACGGCGGCGTATCCCTTGTTCGACGTCGTATAGAAACGGTAGCCGCTGCCTTTCAATGGTACGTTATCGCCGACGGTGATTTCACGGCCCTGGTACTCGACCTGAGAACGCGTCTGCCCGCGTCTGAGCCCCTGCAAGTAGTCGACCTCGATATCACGCTGCACAAATTCGACCTGTGCGAGCCGGCTGAACCGATGCCAGGTACCCTGCTGTGTCACCGTGATACTGCTGGCGTCGAACGCGCTGCCCTGCGTGACTTCGACACGGCCCTTCATGCTGGTCAACTGGCTCAACACAGTCAGTATCGCGATCATCAGCAGGCAGATATGAAACATCAACAATCCGCTGTTCTGGCGGATGCGCGGATTGAACACGATGGCGGCGAGCAGGTTCAGCGCCAGTGTGGCCAGCGGCGGCACAATGTACAGGCTCGAATGCTGCTGGTTGAAATAGGCCAGCAGCACGCCGAGCAGCAAGGCGACGATGCCCAGCAGCGTCAGTTTCAGCGAGGCCAGTGGGCGCAACAGGTTTATGGCGGATTCGTGCATACCGCCCCCATCCAGTCTTTGCCGAACTGCGTGTTATTACCCGCGATATTCGCACCGGCCGAGCCGCAGTCGGTATCCACCCAGTTGCCGCTCGGCGCGAACGTGCGCACCTTGAGCTTGGCATTGAAATAATACGGTTCCTGGTTATAGACATCGTTACTGGCGTTACTCGCGATCTCGGTGTTTGGCGGAAACCCGGCTTCGTCGCCAACATCGTTCAGGTTGACCAGAAACGCCTTGTTCTTCCAGCCGTGCGGCACAGCCACATGGCACCACATGCATTGTAGATTGCTGCCAATCCGCTTGGCATGGAAGCCGTGCAGGTTGGGACTTCTACCGTCGCCCCTG
>CP070838.1:2702488-2722336 GCA_020341835.1 Thiotrichales bacterium
CTGATGATCTTGACTACACCGAAGGACATCTGCGAGCCGCCGGCCAGAATCGCCCTCGAGTTTTCCCAGTCGTTGTTCATTTCACCGATGAAATAGGGCAGGTAGAGCGCGATGCCGGCGATGATGCCGTAGATGAACCATTGCCTGTTCAGCCGGGCCGGGCTGAGATACAGGATCAGCAATATTGCAGGATAGTAAAACACACTGATCATATGAAACTGCGGTGTAACGGCGGCGACCAGGCAGACGAGGAAGATTGATCTTGAGTCGTCGCGTTGCACAACGTCCCACAGGGCGAGGAACAGAATGGCGCCGAAAAAGGCCATCGGCACCGGATTCCATAAACCGGTCGAATAGTAAACCGGCCACGGTCCGGTTGCGTATAGCAGCGCGGTCAACAGTGCATAGTCACGGCCGACAAAAATATTTGCCAGCCGGTATACAAGGTAGATAACAAAGGTGTTGAGCAGCAACATGACGAACATCGCGCCGTCAAAGGAATAACCGCCCAGTTTGAAAACCAGTATCCAGAACAGGGTCCACCACGGGCCCGGCGCATGGCCGCCGGCAAAGTTGGGGTGGCCGATGTACCAGGCATAATCGACACCGGCGAGCAGCTCAAGCGCCACCTTGAAGGCTTCCAGTTCGTCGCCGACCGCAAACTCACGATAACCCTGTCCGGCGTATAGGCTGTACAGTCTGAGCACAAAGCCCAGGACAATGATAACCAGCAACAGAAGCGTATGCGTACGCGGGCCGGTATTTGTGACTCTGTCGAGGATACGCTGTAACACCTGACCCATAATTACTGTTACCTAGGAATTATCCGGTTCGTGATGCGCAAAGGTCCACAGCTTGTTTACCACGAAATTCCAGAGCAGCACCACACCCGTGGCAAATATTTGCACGAGCAGATAATTGATACGGGTGTTTTCGACCCCGACGTACATGATAGAGCTGTTGATGCCGGCGCCAATGATGGCAACGATGAGAAATTTTGTAAGCGCTTCGGTGTGCTGCTTGTCGCTCTGGAAGGTAAAGTGATAATTGAGGATATAGTTGATGATGGCGCCAACGACAAAACCCAGGGTGGAGGCGACGACAGGATCCACTGCCCAGAACTGAACGAGTACGATCAGCACGGTATAATGGCCAATCGTACCGATCGCGCCGACACCGGCGAACATCAGGAACTGTCCGAATGTGGCTCTATGCTTTCTCATGCTGAACGGCAGCGGGCATTATCAACCAGGCTGGCTTGTCGATGCATCCGCAGCTTGACGGCCACTGGCTTCAGGGCTCGGCAGGTATTCATTAATCAGGTACAGCGGTCGGCGTTTGGTTTCGTTGAAGATGCGGCCAAGGTATTCACCGAGAATACCGATCGCAACCAGCTGGACGCCGCCCAGTATCAGTACGATCACAATCAGCGAGGGATAGCCGGGTACCGGGTTGCCGTAGATCAGCGTGTCAATCACCATATAGATGCCGTAGGCAAAGGCGCCGGCCGCCGTTAACAGGCCAAGATAGGTGGAGATCTTCAGCGGTGCGATCGTAAATGAGGTGATGCCGTCCAGTGCAAAATTCCACAGGCGCCAGTAGTTCCACTTGGTTTCGCCGGCGTGGCGGGGATCGCGCTGGTAGTGAACGGCTTTTTGCCGGTAGCCGATCCAGGCAAACAGGCCTTTCATGAAGCGATGCTGTTCGTCGAAAGTATTGAGCGCATTGACGGCGCGGCGACTGAGGATGCGGAAATCGCCGGTGTCTTCCGGGATCTCGATCTTGCTGATGCGTTGAATGATGCGGTAAAAAAAGTGCGCGGTTGTTCGCTTGAGTAATGACTCGCCCTTGCGATGCGTGCGCTGCGCGTAGACCACGTCATAGCCGTTTTGCCATTCGCTGATCAGCTCCGGGATCAGTTCCGGCGGATCCTGCAGATCGGCATCGATCACAACGACCGCATCACCCGCGGCTTTCTGCAAACCCGCCGATAGCGCGATTTCCTTGCCGAAGTTGCGGCTGAGGTCGATCAATGTGACCTGTTTGTCGGACTCGCGGAGTTCCTTGATGACGCCCAGCGTATTGTCCGAGCTGCCGTCATTGATATAGACAATTTCGAAGTCAAACGGCAGTTCGGCGATGACGCCGGCGACAGTCTGATGAAATTTTGGCAGCACAGCCTCTTCATTGAACGCAGGTACTACGATGGAGATCAGTTGTCGTTGGTCCGTGTTCAAATATGCCTACCCCAGGTTCTTCAGCACCCGCTTGGCCGCCTCGATGGTGCGTTCCAGGTCGTCGTTCATGTGCGTGCTGGAGACGAAGCCGGCCTCATAGGCGGAAGGTGCCATGTACACGCCTTCATCGAGCATGCCGTGGAAGAACTGCTGGAACTGTTCGATGTTGCACTGCGTGGCCTGCTCGAAACTGTTGACCTGCTGGTCGCTGAAGAACAGGCCGAACATGCCGCCGACGCGGTTGCAGGTCATTGGTACACCGGCAGCCTGTGCAGCAGCGAGGATGCCGTTGGTCATGTACTCGACCTTTTCAAACAGCACGTCGTAGAAGCCGGGTGCCGAGATCAGCTCCAGTGTTTTGAGTCCGGCGGTCATCGCGATGGGGTTGCCTGACAGCGTACCGGCCTGGTACACAGGGCCCAGCGGTGCGATATGTTCCATGATTTCACGCTTGCCGCCGAAAGCGCCGACCGGCATGCCGCCGCCGATGACCTTGCCCAGCGTGGTCAGGTCCGGTTTGATGCCATAGTGGGCCTGGGCGCCGCCGAGGGCAACACGAAATCCTGTCATAACCTCGTCGAAGATCAGCACCATGCCGTGTTGTGTACACAGCTCGCGAATGCCTTCGAGGTAGCCCTCGACCGGCGGGATGCAGTTCATGTTGCCCGCCACCGGTTCGATGATCACGCAGGCGACTTCAGTACCGATATCGTTGACGGCTTTGGAAAAGGTATCGAGGTCGTTGTAGGGCAGGGTCACGGTGTGCTCCGCCAGCGAGGCCGGTACACCGGGTGAACTCGGCGTGCCCAGCGTCAACGCACCGGAACCGGCTTTCACCAGCAGCGAATCGGCATGGCCGTGGTAGCAGCCTTCGAATTTGATGACCTTGTCGCGCCCGGTGTAACCGCGCGCCAGCCGGATTGCGCTCATCGTCGCCTCGGTACCGGAACTGACCATGCGTACCAGCTCCATCGACGGCACCAGCTCGCACACCTTGTCGGCCATCACGGTCTCGATTTCGGTGGGCGCACCAAAGCTGAGGCCATTGTCGGCGGCCGCCTTGACTGCAGCGATGACGTCGGGGTGAGCGTGGCCGAGGATCATCGGCCCCCAGGAGCCGACGTAATCGATGTACTCCTTGCCTTCGGTGTCGTAAATATAAGGTCCGGAAGCCTTGCTGATAAACACCGGATCACCACCGACACCCTTGAAGGCGCGTACCGGTGAATTGACCCCGCCGGGAATGTGATTTTGTGCGGCCTGAAACTGCTCTGACATAATGATTACTTCACTGATGGTTTGAATCTGGTTAATACCCTGCGCAGTTTGAGTGTCATTCCCGCGATAGCGGGAATCCAGCGTCTTCGACCGCGCAAGAAGTGGATTCTACCCTAATTTGTCGATACGTTTGATTTCGAGGGCTGGCCCCTTGTTACACATTAATCCGCGGTGTGGTTGTGATAGAGTTTCAGCATGAGTCTAAACGAACAACCAGGTTTATCTGGAATTGTGAAGGTGTAATAAATTCAATGACTAGATTGATTTTTACCGCATTTATAGCTATCGCCATTTCAGCCTGCTCCGGCATCCCCGTCAGCCAGGATTTCGAGCAGGGCTTCGACTTCTCCGGCCTGAAGACCTTCGCCTGGGAAGCGAACCAAGAAAATCAATGGGGCATCGCCAGCAGCAATGAGCTGGTCGATCGACGCGTACGCAGCGCGATCGAGAACACGCTAACAGGCCGTCAGTTCAGCCAGGTTGATGCTGCTCAGGCGGACTTCCTCGTGCTCTACAACATCACGGTCGATCAGCGCATCAGCAGCAGCAACGTCAGTGGTGGCGTTGCGGTCGGGCGTTCTTCTCGCGGCCGTCACGGCAGTATCGGGATCAGCACCGGGTCCCAGGTTCGCACCTACGACCAGGGCACCCTGCTGATCGATGTGATCGACGTGGCCAGCGACAAACTGGTCTGGCGTGGCACCAGCTCCCAGGCCCTGCCGGATCTGTCCGATCCGCAGCGGTTGACTGATCATATCAATGCAACTGTTGCAAAGATCCTGGAACAGTTTCCACCCGGGGGCAGGCCGGCAAAAACCGGTGGTTACTAGCAATATTGTTTCAAGGTGTGAGACGGAAGTTCGGCGAACAGCTTCCGGTAGTTCGAGCTGAACTGCCCCATATGCCAGAAGCCGTGCTGTCGTGCGATCACCGAGACTTTTTCCTTGTCCGGATCAGCGGTTCGCAGGTGTTTACGCGCATTGTTTAGTCTGTGTATCAATGTGTATTCTTTCGGCGTCAGCCCATACCTTTCACGAAAAGCATATTCCAGCGTGCGCTGACTTACATTGCATGCATCACACAGGTGCGGCATCGTTATAACGTTGTTTCCCAGCTCATGGATGTAGGTAACAGCTGCCAGCAGGGCGTGGTCGCGTTTTCGGGGCTGCTTTTGACTTATCGGCAAGGCGTTATCTGCCAATAACCTGACGATTTGCTCGGAAAGTTCGTTCTCAAGTTGCGTAAACTGCATGCTGTTGTTTATGGATTGTTGCACGGTTGTGTATTCCAGCTCAGTCCGTAACAGAAACTTTTTGAAGCTGGTCAGCATTTGCGGGTCGCATTGGAATACCTCATGTCCTTTGATCAGTGCTCTGAATTCGGGTAGCTCGAACGATGCGCACACCTGATCCAGTGTTCGTTCCGTCAGAGATATAACAAATACATCGAAGTCCGATTGTGTGACGCTGAACAGCTCGCCATCAGGCGGAAATATGAATAGCTGCTTACCGGATACATCGTTATTGCGCCAGTAGATACCGGTCTGCGGGTCGACGAGCAAACCAAAAGTGAACATGCCTTGCGGTGAGCCGCCTCTTTGCAGCATACGTCGACCGAGTTTTCCGCGCGAAAATATGACCCGGTTGTTGCCGAAGGTCAGTATTTCGCTGGAAAAAGGGCCGCACTCGAGCTGGCGATAATCCAGGTCCCAGTTCAAGGCGCTTGTACAGAACGCCTCGAAATCGCTGATATGCTGATGCAGAAAGAAAGTCTGATCTGACATGACGCTTCGGTTAAATTTGCGAATTGTTGATAGTAACGAGATTCATTATTGGTCAAAATAGCTGTAGATACAATCGTGAAGAACGTTTATGCCCCGGATCCAGGTAGGGTATTGAGAAGACTGGAGATATTTACGGTGATTCCAGACTCCGGGTTGTATCAACACTGCTGATCGCGCATCAACTTGTTTCGTTTGCGACGGTAACCGAAAAAATGATCCCTGCTGAACTGGAGACAAAGCAATGCTAGGCAATATCGTGTTATGGTCAGGTCTGGCCGTTGCACTCATCATCGGCCTGCTCTATTTCCGCGACCTGGGCGACGTCAGCCAGATGCTGATCAAGGTGAAACGCAGCAATATGGTGCGCTTCATTCGCAACGAACACCGCCTGCTCGCGATCGGACTCGCTGCGCTGGGCATCGCAACATTCGCTCATTTCTACCTCGAGGCTGGCCCACGCGGGATCTGGGTGGCGGCAATTCTGCTGTGTGCGCTTTTCTATGGGTTCCCTTACATCTGGGTCCATGTTGGCCTCAGGAACCAGAAGAATTCCGCGCGCTTTTACAGTATCGAGGAGGCGAAGGAGTACGTCAGCCCGTCCAGCCAGGTGATCGTGATGGAGAACAACGGTGTCGCCCGGGCCCATCCGCAGGCACAGTTGATGCGGCCCCACCTGGCCGGCAACGACGAGGGCCTCGATGGCGAGAATGTCGTGATGACCTACTGCGCCATGGCCAACCTGGGGGTCGGTTACACGCCCGAGGTGGAAGGCGAGAAACTTGAACTCGAGGTGCTGGCGCAGCATGGCAACAACCTGATCCTGCGGGACAACAAAACCGGGGAACCGATCCAGCAGATCTACGGCTTTCGCGAGGCGGATTCCGCACCGATGGAGGCGTCAGAGGGTGCGGCCTGCCCGCTACGGCCTGCGCTCGCGATGAAGCCCTGGCCGACTTTCCGGATGACGTTCCGCGGTTTCCAGAAGGCCTATCCAGAGGGTACCGTTTTTATCAACAAGCCGCCGAAAAACCCGATCCTCTACCTGTTCGACATGGTGCTCGAGATGGTGTTCTCGTCCGCCATCGACCGGCAGCACCGCGAGAACAAGCCGGTGATGGACAACATGAGCCACTACGACGACCGTTTGCCGAACAAGACCTACGTCTGGGGGGTGAACTTCGGCGACGATGCGGTCTGCTGGACCGATGATTTCGTGGTGGAGCAGGGCAATGTTGTCAATGCAGAGGTCGGTGGCCATCCCATCGTCGTTGCCTGGGATCCTCGCTATGAAAGCCTGGGCATCTGGTACAACGACACCGGGGTACCGGTGACCGAGATCGATTTCTTTGGCAGCGCGCCAGCTGGCCAGCTCAAGCGAGTCGAGACTTTGAAACCCGGCCTTTTCTGGCATGTTTGGGTGGAGTTTTTTCCGCATACGGATATCAATCGTGTCGGTAGCGGCGTAGAGCAGAAAGCGGCCTGAATTGGTTTTACCGGGCGGGTTGTCGCAGTACCCATTTGTGTTGTCGACGGTGTGAAACCGCGGGTGTCAGAAATCAGGTATTAACACTAAGGCTATATCGATTGGTTAGTTTGATAATGTGTTTCAAATATTTCGTTGGAGGCGATCAAAATGAAAAAGATCATTAAAGAAGTTGGTGCATCCGGTGGCAAGCAGTGGTTTATTCAGGTTGTTTCGGTACTTTTGCTGATGATGGCAATCGCGGTTTCGAACAACCTGCTGGCGGCAGAGGAAGACGATATTGCGGTGATCATTGCGCAGGAGCTTGAGCTGGATCAGGGACAAACCGATCAGCTGCGTGCGGCGATGAAAAAATTCGGCGACCAGCTCGAAGCCTTGATGGCAGAGCAGGAAGGGGAGGATGCCGATCCCGAGAAAATGATCAACGGCATCAAGCAGGCCCAGGATGCGCACAACAAGGAAGTGGAAAAGATCATGGGCAAGGACAAGTTCAAACAGTACGAAGCCATGAAAGAAGCGGCGATCAAGGGTATCCTCGCCGATTTGATCGAGATCCAGTTGATGGACGTTCAGCCCAAGACCAGCCTGTCCAATGAGCAGGTGACAAAACTGGCGGAAGTGCTCGGTGACAGCAAGTACCGGCTGATCAAGGTGGCCTGGGAAAATGCAGGGAAAAGTTTGAGACCGCGTCAAAAGATTCAGCTGGGCAAGCAGTTGAAAGGTATACAGCGCGATACGCGCGCCGGTGTCGAAGGTATACTGACTCCCGAGCAATTGGCGGCGTGGGACAAGCATATGGAAGAGCAGAAAAACAAATAAATATATTTAATGAAATATCCAGATATCAACAGGAAACAGATTATGAAAAGTTTAAGCTTAATTGCCGCGACAGCAGTTATCGGCCTGACTTTAAGTTTTGGTTCACCCGAAGTGAGCGCATCGAAACAGATCGTTCATGATGCCGAGTACTACATATTAAGCGCGCAGCATGGCGACAGGTGGGCGGCAGAAGATGGCGAACTCGACAAGAAGTTGGCCGAGCTGCGTGCCAGGCATGGGCGCCCGCCGAATATCATTCATGTCATGTGGGATGACACGGCTTTTGGTGATGTTGGCATTCCGGCTATACAGAAAGTACGTGGCCTGGAGACACCCAACCTGAACAGGATGGCTGAAGAAGGCATGCTGTTCACGCGTATGTATACCGAAGTGGGTTGTACACCGAGCCGTGCCGCGTCAGCAACAGGCCGCCTTGCTATCCGCAGTGGTATGTACAACATTGGTATGCTGCTTGAAAGTCATGGCATGCGTGGTGAGGAAGTAACAATCGCGGAAGTGCTGTCCAAGGCCGGCTATGCAACAGCATTCCACGGTAAATGGCATCTCGGTGATATCGAGGAAAGCTATCCGCACAAGCAGGGTTTTGATGAGGCTTTCTTTACCGGTTATAACCAGATCCTGTCGTTAAACACCAAAATGGCTGAAGGAGCCAATGCTTCAATGGGTCTTCACGAGAGTATGCTGCCGTCTGATCCCTACAAGCTGGACAACACGTTTATTACCAGGGATTGGGTTCAGGTTGCAGAAGGAACAAAAGGCGGGGAGACACGTCAGTGGGGTGATAACAGTCACGAAAACTACATGAAAATTGACCCGGAGGCGCAACGTCGCACGCTGGAGTTTATCGAGCGTAATGCAAAGGCAGGCAAACCCTTCTATGTGGCCAACTGGCCCATGCTGAACAGCTTTCTGCCCAGTCCACAAAAGTGCTCAATTGGTCGAAGCCTGCTGCAGGAAGGTTTGCAATGCAATATCGATCCTTTCATAGGCAAGCTAATGGCCAGGCTCGAGGAACTGGGTATCGCGGAGAACACGCTGGTTATTGCCATGGCGGATAACGGCCCGATGGCACACAATCCGCCACCCGGCCTGGGCATGGCGGAGACCATCTTCCGTGGCGGCAAGGGTGACTTTCTCGAGGGTGGCGTACGTGTTCCTGCGCAGGCATGGTGGCCTGGTACGATTGAACCGGGCCAGTTAGCCGGAGATATTATTCACGAGACGGACCTGTTCACTACATTTGCTCGAATTGCCGGTGCGACCCAGCATATTCCAACTGACCGCGTTATCGATGGTGTTGACCAGACCGCATTACTACTGAACGGTGATACCCACAGCCGTCGTGATCATGTCTTTATCTATGCCGGCCCGCAACTGGGTGCTATTGTTAAAGGCAATTACAAGCGTCATTTCATCTCACCGGACCCTGTCGGCGAAGCCAGTGGCATCCCTGCGGCTTTCTATTTTCTACCCGCGGACCCGCGTGAAAAAACACCGATGCTGGCGAACCTGATACACCTGAAGCGGCCGTTCAATCGCATGAAGCTGCGCCATGACCTTTGGAAAAAGAAATATCCTGATGCACAGGAAAAACATGGTATTCCATGGACAGGTATTGCCAATGCATCGGAAGAACTCAAAGCGCACGCCGAACCTAAAAAGAATTTGAGTGAGCTGCCTTTTGATCCGTTAGAGTATATCGAGCACCTGGATCAGCTGCCGTTTGATCCAAACATGGATCCCGGATTGAGTAATTAAAGGTAGTTGAAACAAAAATCAAAGAACCGCACTTGTGCGGTTCTTTTCTAGATGTCAGGCGATATCAATAGAGTTACCACTGTTTAACGAAATTAGCCCTATATGATCAACAGGATAACAAAAACATTAAGCATATCTCTGCTGTTGCAGCTGCTCGTGACGCTTTCGGTTATTGCTGGGCCAGAAAGGCAGGTAGAGCTTGATGGCCAGTCAAATTTTCGCGATGTCGGTGGCTATCAGACATCTGACGGACGGCGTGTTAAGTGGGGCGAGGTTTACCGTTCCGGTGAGCTCCACAAGTTATCCGATGCTGATGTCGAAAAGCTTGATGCAATGGGTATCAAGGCGGTCGCCAATTTTCTTACTGAAAGGGAAATCGAGTCGCGAGGACATGACCGTTTGCCAGATGGGACCAGGGAAATACCATTGCCAATGGAGACCGGCAACCTGGGTGAAATGGCTGGTGTTATCCAGGAGGCGCGCGGTACGGGTGATTTTTCCAAAGTCCCAGTCGAGCTGAATCCGGAGATTCATCGCGTCCTGATCAATGAGGGGCGTGAATACTATGCAACTCTGTTACGTGAGATTGGAGATCCATCTAACAGGCCTATGGTTTACCATTGTTCTCATGGTGTGCACCGTACAGGTACAGCAACAGCCATTTTGTTATCTGCGCTTGGCGTGCCCTGGGAAACAGTGCGCGAGGACTATCTGCTCTCTAATAAGTACCGGGCAAACGAAGTTAATCGCAGGACCAGTGAGCTGCGTTTACTTGCAGCCGACACCTTGCTTGTTGAGCCTGCGCAGGTAGATATGACAAATATCAATGCCTTTTATATTCTGCAACCGGAGTATATCGATGCTTCGCTAGATGAGGCGGTGAAGCAATACGGTTCAATGGAAAACTATATTCGAGAAGGTCTTGGGATTTCAGACAAGGAGCTGGCCAGTCTCCGTGAGCAGTTGCTGGTGCCTGAAAAATAAATCGGCTTAGGCCGTCTTATGCTTCTGATGTAGCCCGTGTCACAGGTTTATTGCTTTGTGTGTAGATAAATCTGTTCCCAGTCGTGCTTCATATCAACAATCGTCCAGCCGCTGGATTTCGCTTCATCCAGACCCTTGTCCAGTTTGCCGATATGCGAGTCACGGTCGTAAGCCCATTCGCGCTCTGCATCTGTGTGATGCACGTACAGACAAAAGCTGTTTTTCCGCTTTATGCATGTCCACTGCAGCATCTGCAGGTCACCATCGGAATTGCCAAATGCGGCGATGGGGCGCCGACCGATATGCTGGTTGATGCCAACCGGCTTGCCGGCCTTGTCATCGATGAAGTTGATCTCCGGTAGGCGTACCAGTACCGGTTCGCTGTCTCGTATTTCGAATTCGGTTTTAATGCTGCTGCCGATCACCTGTTCGGGCGGGATGCCATACACCTTTTCAGTCCATGGGCGCATGAACTCGATGCCACCACCGGAAACGATATAGGTTTTAAAACCATTGGTACGCAGGTAGCTCAGCAGTTCAAGCATTGGCTGGTAAACCATGTCTGTATACAGCAAGTCTGTTGTTGGATGCTTCGCCGTTACTAACCAGTCTTTCACGATCTGTGCAAACTCCTCTGTTGTATTGCCTGCATGTGTCGCCATAACCAGTTCAAGCAGGGCATGTTCACCACCTTGCAGTACGGTAGCAAGATCGTTTTCGAGCGCAGCCTTGAAAGGCTGTGAGTGTTTCCATTCCGGATGTTCAGATGCAAGCGCTTTGACCCGATCAAGTGCAAAAGCGAGCTGAAAATACATTGGCTGTTCAGGCCACAGTGTTCCATCGTTATCGAACACGGCGATACGCTCGGCAGGCGGAACGTAAGAGGTCTTGCTCTCGCTCGTGATCGAGTCGACGAAGGTGGTTATCGAGTGTTTTGCCGGTGAGTTATTCCATGAGGGTAGCGGATCAAGCGTTTCTTTTTGTGTGCAAGCGAATGATGTCAGTGCCAGGCAAGTGATACAGATTAATCGGATTTGCTGCTTCATTCCGCAATAGTCTCGCTGTATTTAACAATCCAGTGATTTCCTGCCCGGAGATCCGGGCAGGGTTGTTCAGCTTGATTAGCCGCCACTGGGTGTCAGTTTTTCCATGACCTGATCGAGACTGAAGCTGGCGGCCTTCTGTCTCGGGGGGAATTCCTGGAAGGTTGACAGGAAATCACCCACGTAGGCCTGTGCCGGTACCAGCAGGTAGGCACGGTCCAGCAGCCAGTCGTAGTAGGTGTTGGACGTGATCGGGCCGCGTTCGTACGGGTCGCGTCGCAGGTTGATTATCAGTGGTATACGCAGCGGTACGAACGGTTCCATCCAGGCCTGGAAGGTGGCTTCTGCGCGCTGCTCCATGAAGATCAGCTTCCAGTCAGCGTAGCGCAGTGCAGTCAGGTCGCCATCGTCGGAGAAGTAGAAAATCTCCTTGCGCGGGCTCTTGTCGGTTTCACCGGTCAACATAGGCAGAATGTTGTAACCGTCCAGGTGAACCTTGTAGGAGCGGCCGATGGCTTCAACGCCGCCTGCTTTCAGCTTGTCCCTGATTTCAGAATCGCCGGCAGCAGCAACGAATGTCGGCAGCCAGTCCATGTGGTGCACGATTTCGTTGCTCCATGAGCCGGCCTTGATCTTGCCGGGCCAGCGCACGAAGGCAGGTACGCGCCAGCCGCCTTCCCAGTTGGTGTTCTTCTCACCACGGAACGGGGTCATCGCGGCATCCGGCCAGGTATTCATGTGCGGACCATTGTCTGTTGAGTACATGACGATGGTGTTGTCAGCAATACCGAGTTCATCGAGCACCTTGAGGAACTTGCCGATATGCATGTCGTGTTCGACCATGCCATCGGAGTACTCATCCTGCCCTGAGATGCCGCGCAGTTCGTCTTTAACGTGGGTACGGAAGTGCATGCGGGTTCCGCTCCACCACACGAACCAGGGCTTGCCGGCCTTTTCCTGTTCTTTGATGAATTCGATGGCGCGGTCAGAGGTTTCATCATCTACCGTTTCCATGCGCTTTTTGGTCAGCGGCCCTGTATCTTCAATCTTCTGGGTGCCGTCAGGCTGTGCCCAGGAGTGGATCACGCCGCGCGGGCCGAACTGTTCCCGGAAGGTCTTGCCGTTTTTCAGTTTCTTGTCGCCAGGGTAGTCTTCGTTTTCAGGTTCTTCCTCGGCATTGAGGTGGTAAAGATTGCCGAAAAACTCGTCGAAACCGTGGTTGGTGGGCAGGTGCCTGTCCTGGTCACCCAGGTGATTTTTGCCAAACTGTCCGGTCGCATAGCCCTGTGCTTTCAGCAGGCCGGCAATGGTGGGTTCTTCCTCACGCATGCCAAGCTCGGCACCCGGCAGGCCGACCTTGGATAGACCGGTGCGGAATACGCTCTGGCCCATGATGAAAGAGGAGCGGCCGGCGGTGCAGCTCTGTTCGCCGTAGTAATCGGTGAACGCCATCCCTTCCGCAGCGATGCGGTCGATGTTAGGCGTCTTGTAGCCCATCATGCCCCTGGTGAAATACGAAATATTGGACTGACCGATATCATCACCCCAGACGACGAGGATGTTCGGTTTTTTGTCATCTGCCTGTGCGCAGGCAATCATTCCGATTGCGCTTAGCATGCTGAGAAGTGATCTTAGACCATGCTTCATGTGTTTAGCCCTTTGAGTGGTAAGGTTTTCGGTCTGAACTACTGCAATCAAGTATGTTCTTTTTCCTGTATATATTCAATCGCTGGTTCGCAGGTTTGAAGTCATGTAGCATGGCTGCGCTAATGAATGTTTTGCGCGCTTCGTCCTTTTTCCCGGCGGTTGTTGCCGTTTTCTTTTGCCTGCTTGCTTCGATAGCTGTGGGGGCTGACTACGTGGGTGTCCATGAATGCGTCGCATGCCACGAGATGCAGGCGGGCCAGTGGAAGGGCTCTCATCACGATCTCGCGATGCAGCACGCAACGGATATAACCGTGCTGGCTGATTTCAACAACGCTCGATTTACCTATGCAGGCATCACCAGTCGTTTTTATAAGAAGAATAACAGGTTTATGGTGCGCACCGATGGACCGGACGGGAAGCTGCAGGATTATGAAGTCAAGTATACCTTTGGTGTCATGCCGTTGCAGCAATACCTGGTCGAACTGGGCAAGGGACGTTTGCAGGCGCTAACGATTGCGTGGGATACGAGAGATAAAAACGAAGGCGGTCAGCGCTGGTTCCATCTCTATCCAGAGGAAGGGGTTACTTATAATGACGAGTTACACTGGACGCGTACGAATTTTAACTGGAATGGCATGTGCGCCGAGTGTCACTCCACAAATCTGCAAAAGAACTACGATTACGTCACAAATGCTTTTGAGACAAGCTGGTCAGAGATCAATGTTTCCTGTGAGGCCTGCCACGGCCCGTCCTCAAACCACATCAGCTGGGCAAAGAAAGAACCAGGTTGGGAAGCATTCAATAACAATAAAGGATTACCTGTCTTGTTCGATGAGCGCAAGGGTGTTCAATGGGCAATAAATAGTGAAACCGGTAGTGCGCAACGCAGTACAGAGCGAACCTCGGAAAAAGAGATTCAGGTTTGTGCGCAATGTCATTCACGCCGCAGTGTTATCTCGGGGGATTATTTGCCAGGCGAAGCATTCATGGATTACTACATGCCGCGGCTGCTGGATGAGGGTATGTACTTTGCAGATGGTCAGATACAGGACGAGGTCTATGTGTATGGTTCTTTTATGCAAAGCAAAATGTACCACGCCGGCGTAACCTGTAGTGATTGCCATGAGCCACATAGTCAGCAGTTGCGCGCAGAGGGTAATGGTGTTTGTCTTCAATGTCATGTGGCTGAAAAATTCGACACTCCAGCACATCATCATCATAAAGCTGAATCCAAAGGTGCTTTGTGTGCTGAATGTCACATGCCGCCGCGCAACTACATGGTGGTTGATCCACGCCACGATCACAGTTTCAGGATTCCGCGACCGGATCTGTCTGTGAGTCTGGGAACCCCGAATGCCTGTGACCGCTGCCACGCAGACAGGGGTGCCGCCTGGGCCGCTGCGCAGGTTGAGCATTGGTACGGGAAATCGCCAACCGGTTACCAGCAGTTTGCCAATGCGCTCGATGCCGGGCGCAAGGGCGATACGAAAGCGGGCCGCCTGCTCGCCGAGCGGATAAATACAATAGAGACGCCGGATATCGCGCGTGCCTCGGCCATCAGTCTTCTGCCGCGTTACCTCGATCAGTCAAGCTTGAAGGTCATACAGAAGGGCCTGAAAGACGAGGATGCGATGGTGCGCCTGGCCAGTATTGGCGCGCTAGAGGGACTGCAGCCAGCCATGCTGGTGCAGCTGGGTTTTCCGTTGCTCGACGACCCGGTCAGGTCGGTGCGTATCGAGGCAGCACGGGTGCTCGCACCGGTAGCGGTTGGCGAGTTGCAGGGTGAACAGCGGTCGATCTACCGCAGGGCAATGGACGAATATTTAGAATCGCAAACCGTCAATGCCGAGCGCCCGGAGGCGCAGTTGAATCTTGCCAATTACTTCCTGGCAAAGGGCGACGCTGCCAGGGCGGAAGCGTCGCTGGAAAAAGCCATCGAGCTGGAGGATGTCTTTATGCCGGCACACATCAACTTGGCGGATGTCTACCGCATGCAGGGCAAAGACGCCGAAGCTTACCAGCTGTTGTCAAAAGCAAGTAAGCTCAGACCGGAAAACGGGGATGTGCGCCATGCGCTGGGACTCGTACTTGTCAGGCAAAATAAAACCGATCAGGCGGTTGCAGAGCTGAAGATTGCCACCAAGCTGGCAGAAGACAATCCGCGCTACATCTATGTATACGCAGTCGCATTGAATTCAACCGGTAAGCCGAATGAGGCGATCGAACAGCTGCAAACCGCACATGATCGTTTTCCCGACAACGTTGAAATATTGCAGGCATTGATCGCTTTTCACAGGGATGCCGGTAATGCGTTTACTGCCGAGCGGCTGATGAAGAAGCTGAAAGAAATTCAATAGCCTGGAGTTTAAAGACGCACAGGTTCTAACCAACCATTTTCTCCCCTCTACACCCGTCATTCCCGCGAACGCGGGAATCTTTATCAGCAGGCATCAGTGTCAGCAAAGGGAGATTCCCGCGTTCGCGGGAATGACGCCGATTTTTGATTGCCCTGTAGCGACTATATGAATAATAAAAATTTTATTTACCTAACGGTAGTCGCAATGGTTTTCCAGTGAAACCAGGCGAGGCTGCTAATACCTCAATGTTTCAGAAGGCTTTTCGTTGTAAACCGACTTGTACAATAACGAAAACTTGCCAAGCTCGGAAAAGCCATAACGCAACGCGATATCTGATACTTTCGTGCTACCGGGCCGCGCATTGATCAATTCCATTCGTACCGCTTCCAGGCGCCTTTCTCTCAGGAATCGCATCGGACCAACGCCATGGCGTTTGACAAAAGCTCGCGACAATGAGCGTACAGACACCCCTGCGATCTCGGCAAGTCGGGTGCGTGTAACCGGGCTTTCGAGGTTGTTGAGCAGATAGTCTGCAGCCAGTGCAACCTGGCATTTCGAAACTCCGCCAGATGGCGCATCATCAGTGCCAGGCTGGTTCTCGTCCATCGCCAGTAACAGTGCGGTGATCAGATCATCTTCCAGCTCTGCGCCAAGTGAATCGGACATCGGTGCCTTGTTATCTCGATACACCTGCCCGCAGATATGAGATAACTGGTTGACGAGGTTGACACCTGCCGGTGTGGTCAGGGCCAGGCTGCAGTCATTCAGCGGCTTAAGCGCATTCGTGCTGCCAACAAGCTTGCGGGCGATGTCGTCGAGATCGTCGATCATGAAAGTCACGCCGAGCAGCTGGCAATGCGACCTGTGTTGGCTGTCCAGGGTTCGCTCAGGGTACAGAAGATGTGCCGTATTTCTGGAATACTCTCTGCGGATAGCGGCATCCTTGATATGGCACGAATTGATGATGGGTACAGTCAGGCAGTAAAAGTCATGTTGCGGTTCTATCAGGGTATGCATTGGCTCGATATCTATTAGCGCCATGCCGATCCTGTGCAGCCTCGACACACTGATGCTGGATCTGAAACGGTTTTTGTATTTTGGAGTGATCTTGATCGCGCCTGCGACAGCCTGCACAATCGACTGGAATTCATCGGCGCTGTCAGTGACGGCGCGAGCAACATGGACTTGATCGTTCATAAGTTTTGACTAATATGCTGAATTGGCCCAAACGGCATAGTCATAACCGTACACTTTAGCGATGATAAATGGAAGATCACTGAAATAAACTGATTGTTTTAATTTACTTTTTTGGGGAATTGACCATGACCACTGGAATTTTTCGCTCCCGGGCACTGCGGGCCGGGGCCGTCTGCTTTGCTCTGCTGTTTGGTCAGCATGCCTGGGCTGACTCAACAAAAGACTTCAATACCTGGCAGAACACGCTGGCGCCACTCTATCTGTGGGGTGTCAGCTTGTCCGGTTCCTCCACATTCGGCACTAATACGGTGCCGCTGGAGGTCGAGTTCAAGGATGCAGTCTCGGATCTCGAGGGGATATTGACCTTTCATTACGAGGGTGCAAAGGGACACTGGGGCATCATCGTGGATTACTCGTTCCTGAACCTGACGCCGAAGGCGGAGATTCCCGGTACGCCGGTTCAGCTGAATATCGATATGAAAAATACCATCGCCGAGATCGCTGGCCTTTACCGCTTTGGCCCCAACAATCCGTGGCAACTGCTGGCGGGTTTCCGGAGCTATGACCTGGACATCACCGTGACCGGATTGCCGCAGCCACCTGCTCCGGTATCGCAGATCGCGATCCAGGAAACCATTAATGACTTTTTCATCGGTGGCCGCTATATAGGCAAGATCGGTAAAAAATGGACATTCATCGGCCGCGCCGATATTGGCGCAGGTGATTCGGATTTAGTCTGGAACGCTCTCGCGGCCTTCGACTACCGCTTCACCAAGCTGCTATCGGCCTTCGGTGGCTGGCGCGTGCTGGATTATGATGTGGATACCGGCAGTGGAGCCGATACGTTCAAGTACGATATGAACCACTCCGGACCGATTCTGGCGCTCGCATTCCATTGGTGACACAATAACCATGCGGCCGGTTTCTGTGCGTAATATCAGCCATGGAGCCATAGTTGCTATCCGGTCTACAAATCAGGAGAGAAACATGAAAATCAGCTTTGTTGCATTGACCGCATTCGTATCCGCAATGATGTTCATGAGCACGAATTCCCTGGCCAAACCTGATAAAGTGGATGGCCTCAATGTGCCGTCCGGGCGCATACCCCAGGAAATCAAGAACAACCGTTATCCCCGCACGTACTATCCGAACACGGAGAAGCTGGGCAAGGATGAAATGCGCATCACCGCACTGGGTACCGGTATGCCGAACCAGTCGCCCAGTAACGTTGCGGCTTCCTTTCTGGTTGAACTCGGCAACGGTGATTCATTCATGTTTGACCTGGGGACTGGCGCCACTGACCGGCTTGCTGGCCTCGAAGTCGATTACTCCAAGCTGGACAAGGTGTTTGCCAGCCATCTGCACACCGATCATGTCGGTGATATTGCAGCTCTTTGGGTAGGCGGCTGGCTTAATGGCCGTTATACGCCTCTGCATGTCTATGGACCGTCGAGTTCAGAGCCCGAGCTGGGCACCAAGTATCATATTGACCGTATACGCGAAGCCTGGACATGGGACGTGACATCCCGTGCCGGCACCCTGCCGAACCAGGGGGGTGAAATCGTTGCACACGAGTTCGATTTTTCGAAGACGGCTGTCATCTATGATAAAAATGGTGTCAAGGTAACATCTTTCCCCGCAATACATATTCGTGATGGTTCTGTTAGCTTCCGTCTTGACTGGAACGGCCTGAGTTTCGTATTTGGTGGCGACAGTGTGCCTAACAAGTGGTTCGCAAAAGAAGCCAAAGGTGCTGACGTTGTTGTGCACGAATGTTTTTTCACTCCTGAGCAGTGGATGAGAATCTCGGGCTTCCCTTACAAACAGGCCTATTGGGTAACCTCGCAGATTCATACGCCCCCTGAAGCCTTTGGCAAACTGATGTCCATGGTCAAGCCGCGTATGGCTGTCGCATATCATTACTGGAATCATCGCGATGTCGAGCTGGAGATTTTCGAAGGCGTTCGCAAAACTTATGAAGGCCCTCTGACCATGTCGGATGATTTGACTGTTATCAATGTCACCAAGGATCATATCGAAGTACGGGAGGTGACTTTCAATCACGAATCCTGGCCACAGGGTACCAGCAAGGAATGGGACACCGCACCCCGCGGTGAACCGGCTACCGGGTTATCATCAGACTGGCTAATAAAAGGCAAGATTGAGGGATTGGTTCCACCACCAACGCAGCCTCTGGATTGATGTTGCTCGGCTAATAAATGAATACTAGGCAGGAGATATAACGATGAAAAAAATATGGGTCATTTTTACCAGTGTCGTACTTGGTTTGGTGTCGATGCATGTGATGGCTGCAGGTGGCATGGTCAAGGGGCCCAATGTGATCGCCCCGGATCGCTACGTCTACTATCCCGGCACCGAGGTGCTGGACAAGGACGAAGTCCGTGTTATCGCCTGTGGTACCGGAATGCCGGATGCTCGCCGTGGTCAGGCTTCGGCCTGTTTCCTGTTCGAGTTTGGCAATGGCGAAAAAATGATTTTCGACATAGGCACCGGCTCAATGCGCAATATCAACGCGCTGATGATCCCTGCCGAGTTTCTGACCAAAGTCTTCCTCAGTCACCTGCATACCGATCACTGGGGTGATCTGGATTCGCTCTGGGCTGGTGGCTGGACTTCTGGACGCCCGGTGCCGCTGGAAGTCTGGGGCCCGAGTGGGCAAACGAAAGAGATGGGTACCGCCCACGCCATTGAGGGTTTTCTTCAGGCCTTCAATTGGGATTACCAGACCCGTGCCTACAAGATCACGCCAGTGCCGGGACAGATCACCGTGCACGAGTTCGATTACAAGGCCGTCAATGAGGTCATATATGACCGTAACGATATCGTCGTCCGATCAATCCCCGCGATTCATACCGGTGATGGACCGGTCAGTTTTATCATTGAGTATGCCGGGTTGAAGCTGGTATTCGGCGGTGACACCTCACCCAACAAATGGTTCGTGGAGTATGCCAAGGGCGCGGACTTTGTCATACATGAAGCATTCGCCAGCCCGGATTTTTTTGTCACGGATTACAACCAGCCACCACAACTTGCCTGGCGTGCCTGCTGTGAGTTCCATACCTCGGGACCGGCCTTCGGCAAGATCATGAGTACCATCAAGCCGCGTCACGCTGTCTCCTATCACAGCTTTGTCGAGTCATTCCCTGAATTACGCGCCGGTATTCGCGAGACCTATGACGGACCGCTCTCAGTTGCTGAGGACATGATGGTCTGGAACATC
>CP070838.1:2722436-2742060 GCA_020341835.1 Thiotrichales bacterium
TTTTCTGTTCAGTCGGGCACGTGTCGCCAGATCCTGGATACCGGTGAACGGCTGCCGGTTTCGTGCATTGACAATGTTGCCGATACCGGCTGAGGAAAGGCCTTTTATCATGCCAAGGCCCAGACGAAGTGATGGCTCTTCACCGGCCTTTTCCGCTGCATTTTTATCATCGCTAACTTCCAGCGTTGAATCATGCCCGCTGATACAGACGTCCACCGGCAGCAAAGTAACGCCGTGTTTGCGCGCGTCGGCAATCAGTTGCGCCGGTGCATAGAAGCCCATGGGCTGACTGTTGAGCAAGGCGCAGGTAAAGGCAGCATGGTGGTAACATTTGAGCCATGATGAGGCATAGGCCAGCAAGGCAAAGCTGGCGGAGTGGGATTCGGGGAAGCCGTATTCGCCGAAGCCTTTTATCTGGTTAAAGATCTGCTGCGCAAACTGTTCCGAATAGCCACGCGCCTTCATGCCCTCCAGCAATTTTTCTTCAAACTGATCCAGCCCGCCCTTGCGTTTCCACGATGCCATACTGCGGCGCAGGCTGTCGGCCTCCCCGGCACTGAAGCCCGCCGCGACCATGGCCAGCTGCATGACCTGCTCCTGGAAAATGGGCACGCCCAATGTGCGGCTCAACACGTCTTTTACCGCACCGTTGGGATAAGTAATCGCTTCTTCACCATTACGCCGGCGCAGGTAGGGGTGCACCATATCACCCTGTATCGGACCGGGACGGATGATCGCGACCTCGATCACCAGGTCGTAGTAGTTGCGCGGTTTCAGCCGCGGCAACATGGACATTTGCGCCCGCGATTCAATCTGGAATACGCCGATGGTATCCGCCTGCTGGATCATGCGGTACACCGCGGGGTCTTCCGGCGGAATATCGGCCAGTGTTATGTTTTGTCCTGTATAGCGACTTATATAGCCAAGCGCTTTGCGAATGGCGCTCAACATACCCAGCGCCAGGATATCGATTTTTAACAGCCCCAGTGCTTCAAGATCATCTTTTTCCCACTGGATCACCGTACGTTCCGGCATCGTGGCATTTTCGACAGGAACAAGGTGGGAAAGCCTGCCCTCACTGATAACAAAACCACCGACGTGCTGAGACAGGTGACGCGGAAACCCGAGAATCTGCGTGACCAGTAGGACTAAACGCTTGATCAACGGGTTCTTCAGTGAAAAACCGTTTTCTGTCAGTTGCGACTGGATGGCCTCCAGGCTGTGCCACCAGTAGATCGATTTAGCAAGACGGTCCACCTGGTCCAGACTCAGGCCGATGGCCTTGCCGACATCGCGCACCGCACTGCGGGGCCGGTAGGTAATCACCGTTGCCGCCAGGGCAGCGCGTTCGCGACCATACTTGCGGTAGATGTACTGAATCACTTCTTCGCGCCGTTCGTGTTCGAAATCCACATCGATATCCGGCGGTTCATTGCGTTCTTTCGAAATAAAACGCTCGAACAACAACTGCATACGATCGGGGTCCACCTCGGTGATACCCAGGCTGTAACAGATCGCCGAATTGGCTGCCGAACCCCTGCCCTGACACAAAATGCCCTGCTCCCTGGCGTACTGCACGATGTCATGCACGGTGAGGAAGTATGGGGCATAAGCCATCTCATCAACCAGCGCCAGCTCATGCTCAACGGCTTTCTTTACCTTGTCCGGAACGCCTTGCGGCCAGCGTTGATCCATACCCTGTATGGTGAGCTCTCGTAACCAGCTTTGCGGTGTGTGACCCTCTGGCACAAGTTCCCCGGGATACTCGTAACGCAGTTCATCCAGCGAGAAACGACAACGTTCGGCAATACACACGGTCTCTTCCAGCAGCTCGCACGGATAGATCTTTTGTAATCGCCGCCGGGAACGTAAACAGCGTTCACCATTGGGAAACAGTGCATAGCCGAGCTGTGCCAGCGGTTTCCCCAGACGAATAGCTGTCAGGGTGTCCTGCAACGCACGACGACTGTAGTGGTGCATGTGTACATCGCCGCTGGCGCATAAAGGCACATCGTGTTTTTCACCCACGGCTTGCAGAAGCTGCAAGCGTTGCCGGTCATCACCTGTCAGCAATAACTCGGCGGTAATCCAGCAGTGCCCGGGGAAGCATTGCACCAGCCATTGCAGTGGTTCATCATTCATTACCCCGGGGCTGGTGCCTGTAAAGTCAGGCAACCATAAGGCGAGACAACCTTCGGGCTGATATTGCTCGACGATTTGCCGTGTCAGGCAGTACCTGCCTTTTTCGGCCTTGCGGCGCGCCACGGTGATTAAACGGGACAGGCGACCGTAGCTGGCACGGTCGGTAGCGAGCAACACGAAACGCGTACCATCCTGCAGTGTAAATTCACTGCCGATGATTAAATGCAACTTATGTTCTTTTGCAGCGATGTGCGCACGAACGATGCCCGTCAGTGAGCATTCGTCGGTAATGGCCAGAGCCCGATAACGCAAACGGGCTGCACGCTCGATCAGTTCTTCGGGAAATGACGCACCACGCAGGAAGCTGTAGTTGGATATACAGTGGAGTTCTGCGTACGACGGCAGACTGCATTTGCCGTCCTGATTATCATGCAAATAATCCATGCAGATACCACCGCTGATCTTCACTGAGTTCCTGGAAAACCCATAAACGGCTCCCCCTGTTATCCACTGCAATATAGTAATCACGACTGACATCGCGACCTGCCCACCAGCCAGCCTGGATACGCTCCGGGCCTTTAATCAGGGCAACAGGGCCCTGAAACCAGGGTTGATGATTCTTTTGCGGCAGTAAGCGTGGCTCGGGCAGCAACCAGAACGGGCGTTGCTGCTTTATCAACTCACTTTTTGTTGCTGATGCCTCATTGACACGATAAGCGTTTTCGGGGCGATGGTCGGCAACACTGTGAAAAGTCCTGATAACATCACCTCCCATTCTGGCCTGCAGCTGTTCGAGCAGGGTCTCAATATCGCTTTCCCCGCAATCCAGGGGCTGATCCAGCGCCGGCTCGAGAAACAGGGATAAGGTCTGCGGCGAGAATGGCACAAAATCCGTGGCGACCAGCTTGATACTTTTGACCGGCGCTTCCAGCGACAGGCGATTTAAATGCTCTTCCAGCAAACTTGCCAGTTGCTCTTGATCGCGGGTCGGCTGGCGCACACCGATAATGACACTGGCGGCAGCCTGCCTGTCGTGATAGAGCTGAAACCGGCATTGATTAATACAGGCATCACGCTGCCGCAGAAAAATCGCCAGTTGCTGCAGCAGCTGCCGCGCTACATTGAACAGCAGATCGGTATTGTGTATTTCCATGGGGAATTCATAAAACGCTTCGAATTCGTCCGGCGAAGCAAAAAAGTCCAGCGGATCAGGTATCAAACCCAGCGTACGGTCAAGATAGTTGACCAGTTCAGGGCCAAAACGACGCGCCAGTCCCTCCCTGGGCAGGCGCCACACATCGCTTAACAGCCGAACACCGGTATTACGCAATTGCTGTTTTTTCTTAACACCGATGGGCAGACGGTTAACAGACAAACGCCCCAGCACGGAGCGTAAATGCTGTTTATCCTGCACCACGTCACCTTGGCCGCTAAAAGCCAGTAACAGACTGGCCATCGGTGTCGGTGTTACCGCACTGTAAAAGCTGTGCTGCCATTGCTCCGTGAGCTGCTGCCGAATCCGGTCCAGCATTGCGGGCAAACCACCGAATAATTTCATACTGCCGCGCACTTCCAGCAACAGGGCGCGTGGTGATTGCAGATTAATCTTGGAAGTAAACTGCTCTGCCCAGACTGCCAGTTGCTGCAATCGATCAAGCTGCAACTGTTCATTGGCCGGGTAGACAACCAGACCGGGACACAGCGCATAAGCGGCATTAACCGGCATACCGGCACCCACGCCCTGCATTTCAGCCAGCCGCGATGCGGTATGTACAACCGAGCGGCCTTTATATTCCTTTACCGCTACTGCAGGAATATCGCGCTGCTGGCCATCATGAGCCTCAAGGGCCAGTTTAGGAAAGGCCAGCGCAAGCCAAAGCGGCTGTGGAGTTTCCGCCTTGGCCTGGCTGGTAGGTGGAGGTACCTCCGGGGGGAATGAAAGCGGTAGAGGCAATACAGCCGGGGACTTTGCCATTACCAGACACCTGCAACATTAATGCAACTGCAGATTCACGTGCACGCTACGGTAGCGATAGCTGCCACGTGCCTTTAAAACTTTGACGTAAACACCTTTATCTGAAGGGTGTAAATGCAGGCGCAATGCCGCGGGTGAATGTTCATTATCACGATGACGCAGCAGTACGCCGAGACTGTTGCCTGTTTCTGCCGCCAGTTGTAAACGACGAACCACTGCATTGGGTAACCAGTCCATCCAGGCAAGCACCAGAGCACAGGCTCGTGTTTGCAAGGCTTTCTCGATACCCCAAAAAGCATCTTTGCAGGAGTCATCAGGCTGAATAATAACCACATAGTCCATGTCGATGCCGGCACGCTCCAGCGCAGGCGCATAAGGTACATAAGGTGGCGATACCCACAGGATCCAGCGCTTCTGTTGAGTAATGGTACGCATCAGGGGCAATAGCAGTTGTAACTCACCCATGCCCCATTGTGGCGTCACCATTTCCATGATGGCATTGGCAGGCCAGCCACCACCGGGTAATGTCGCATCCAGTTGAGGATGTCCGGATGGTGTACCGGTCTCGATGTATCGTCCGCGATCTTTTGCCCGCCATATCCGGGGGTTGTTCTCAAGCAATGACTGCAGTTGGCTATTCATGGCTGCCTTCAACCTGCCTGACCAGCAGTAACATCATTATCCTCGGTCTTATAAAACGCCTTTAACAGGGTTTTGATTTTCATTCGCTCCAGATTCCGGCCCTGCTTTTCCTCCGGAAACAAGGTCATTTGCTGCGGCGCCGGACCGTAGGGGTCGCGATAAGTTGATAATACGTTTTTGAATTTTCTGCTCATCATGTGTTTACCTCGACTCTCTTCGTTCAACAATTTTCTCTACAGATGCCTCAATACACCCACCGCGATACCTTCGATATCCAGTAGTTGTGTTTTCATGTTTACTTCAATGACATTGAAATCGGGATTCTCGGGATGCAGGTAGGCCATGTGGCCTTTGAGCTGCAAACGTTTTACAGTCACTTCATCTTCGATGCGCGCTACCACGATCTGGCCATTGTCAGCGGTGGAGGCGCGATGCACTGCCAGCAGGTCACCATCGTAAATACCCACCTCTCGCATGCTTTCGCCCTTTACGCGTAACAGGTAATCCGCGCCGGGATGAAATGTGTTGTTATCCACGCGGCAGTAATCTTCAATGTGCTCTTGAGCCAGTATCGGACTGCCGGCAGCCACCTGACCAATAATCGGTAAACCAGGGTGCTCCTGTTCAGATAGCGCTTGATCCAGCAGCCGGATACCCCGTGATGCATTCGGCACCAGTTCGATAGCGCCTTTTCGCTCCAGGGCCTGCAGGTGCCCACGAATACCATTTGTGGAGCTGACACCCATCGCTGCAGTAATTTCTGCAACAGTGGGTGGCATTCCACTAAAGTCAACTCTTTCCCTAATAAATTCAAGAATTTGCCGCTGACGCTCGGTTAATTTTTCCATGCTTTCACAAGCCCTCTGTATCGAAATACTGCTTATTTGAGCAGTGCTTTTATGGGCAGTATAGGCAGGCGGCCAACAGATAGCAAGACCGAATCAGAATTTTTTTCGATGAATTTTGTAAAGCCCGACTGAACCACAAAAAAAGCCGCTCTGCCCTGTCGGGTAAAGCGGCCTGTTCATCTTTACAATCCGGCTATACCAGTCGCTTTGTCATAATCATCACATCAACATCCTTGTATTTGCAGGCTTCAGCAGTACGCCATCCCAGTCGACGATACAGGCCAGCGGCATCCGGCGTGTACAGATAGAGTTTCTCAATTCCGGCCGATTTTGCTTCGGCCTCGATACGCTGGATCAATGACGTCGCCACACCCTGGCCACGACACCCGGGCTTGACGAATACATCCGCAAGCCACGGTGTCAGATCAGGACGGTTATCCATATCCTGCGCAGTCAGGGAGGCCGAGCCGATCAGCCGCGCACCATCAACCGCAACGACAAAAGTGGGGACGCCGTTACGGCCACAGTTACTCCTGAGATACTCCGCCTTGCCTTCGAGACTTTCGCCGGGATTAAGGTAACCCCACTCGGCAAAATGAAGCTCCGCAAGTTCCGGTAAAAGTTCAGGATGGTCCGCCAGATATTCAATCTTCACAACGAAAACGCGGCAGCCCCCTTTAATCAGTCAGTATTTGCTCAAGTCCAGCCCGAACTCGAACGTATCGATCCTGAACCCTTCGGGAAACGCTTTTTTAAGACGTTGCTCGAATTCGGCATATATCTCGGCCTTGTGTTGCTGCAGGTCGTAATCTCTGGGGTTGTCGGTGATGTCGCCTATATCGATATCCATTTTGAATTCGACATTCGGTGCAATTTGAATGTGCGTCATGAGGAATACCTCCTTTTACAGATTAGAAGATTTACATGACTATCATAACAACAATGAAATGAGTGAAAAATAGCTGAGCCTTGCCGCCTGCTATCCTTTTATCGACCTGGTGCAAGCGTTCAAAAAGGTAGACGGAAGAATCAGGATCTAACCAGTTCATCGCATGGACCGGAATTAAATCCCCGTCACTACTGCTTTATTCTTCAGGAACAACAGAAGAGTGTTGCTCTACGATCAACCATTTCCCGTCACGCCTGACATATACCAGGCTGAACCTTGCCGGAATAGTCAGCCTTTCCCCATCCTTTTCGAATGAGAAGGTATATGAGCCTGAGCTAACCGCCGTATCACCATAGCATCGAATGTGATAATCGTTAAAAACCACCTTGCGGTTTCCATAAACAAATGCCCTGTCGAAATAGTCACTAACAGATTCAGGGTCGGTCCTTTGCTCAGACGACAGCGTGCCCCATAGAAAAGCATCGTCTGCATATAAAGCCAGAATTTTTTCTGTGGTTGTTGATGAAAACGCATCCCTCCATGCCCACATGGCATTGGCTACCGTTTTTTCATCATTCGCCTTGCTATCTGCTGTCACCATAGTGCTGTCTCCACCGCCGGTTCTGTCTATCAACCTGTGAGCGACCTGAATCAAAAGGAAGGCTTAAAGGTATATACACAGATAAAACCATTCAACGCGACTTCACAAGCATACCAGGCGTGACATCGGACAGTGTTTTGCATCCCAGTTGCCCCAGTGTTCGATCAATCTCGCTGATGAGAATGTTCAGGGCGTGACTGACGCCAGCCTCACCTCCGGCAGCGAGGCCGTACAGGGTTGCTCGACCGATCATCACGGCGTCCGCACCGAGCGCCACCGCCTTTACCACATCGGCGCCGCGGCGAAACCCACTGTCGACCAGAATGGTCAGGCGATCACCAACAGCCTCTGCAATATCCGGCAGCACCTCGATTGGAGCAACACAGGCATCGAGTTGCCTGCCACCATGGTTACTGAGAATTATCCCGTCACAACCTGATTCAACCGCACGTCGCGCATCGGCAACACTCAACACGCCCTTGATCAGAAGCTTTCGCGGCCACAGATCACGCAGCCATGCAACATCGTCCCATGTTAGATCAGGCGCGAACAGCTTTGGAAAAAATGCCACCCCGCCACTCGCGCTCTTTGCCTCAGGCGGCATGAAGTCAACGATGTTGTCGAACCAGGGCACGCCATGTCGTATCACATTGAACATCCAGCGTGGATGCGTCATTGTGTCAACAATATTGCGCAAGGTGAGTTTTCCAGGCGACCGATAATTACGCTGATCCCATTCGCGATACCCGAACACGTTGGCATCTGTGGTAAACACCAGCGCCTCGTATCCGGCGTGTTCAGCCCGGGTAATGATGTCTCGCGCCACATCGCGATCCTTCATCACATACAGCTGCATCCACAGGCGGCCACCGGCACTTTCCGCAACATCTTCGAGACGCATATTCGAAACAGTGCTCAGCGTAAATGGAATACCTGCCGCCGCAGATGCTCGGGCCAGCTCTGCATCACCATGATAGCGCAACATCCCGTTCAGTCCGGTCGGTGCAATCACAAGCGGGGAGCGTAATTGCTGATCGAAAAGTACGATACTCTGGTTCCGGTTGCTGGTATCAACCAGTGTGTTGGGAATAATGCGTATGGCATCCAGTGCCTCGCGGTTCCTGGACAAGGCCTGTTCATCTTCGGCCCCGCCTTCGACATATTCGAAAGCGAAACCCGGAACTGAACGTGATGCGACCCTGCGCAGCTCTTCGATGCTGAGCGCGCAACGAAAGTTCTTGCCCGGGTAATATCTACGCATAGAAACCCTCCTCCGAGCCGATATTGAACAGTTAACTATAAACAGTCACCACCCGGCCGCCACGCTGCCGAGGTGAACAGAAATATTCATCGGGCTCAGACTGCTATTACGACAGATAATCTGCAGCAAGTCCAATTCATCTTATCAATACCATTCCGCACCCAGCCTTATTGAATACTGTGCCAGTAAACTTCCGCTCAAAAAAGCAACATCAAAACCTTTAGTCATGAGCGATCCCGGGCTTTCCGCCGATCCGGTCAATGAGGCAGCCAGACACTTCCCCGCACCTTTGTTTGATTGTCCGCCCTGTCGCAGCACAGCTAAGGTATCGGTTCAAAGTGCACACCTGTCACGCAGTCAGGCTTTGACATTGAAGGACCCTGTCTGAACAAAGACATCCGCCTATAAAGCTGCTGGTTGTTAATGAAGCAAACACTATAGCGGCCGAAACACGATGTGAAAAGCTGTAGTGCTCTTCGGATGCAAAGCGGCCGCCGTTGCCATCCGTCTGGAGGTGAGCCATGAAGCTCGTAAAGCTTTTGATGCTGCCAGCACTGCCCGCTAGCGGAGCCGCACTGGCGCAGGAACATCCCGCCTGCCGCAATATCGCCTACCACTATGAGGCTCATATCTCGGATGAACCGCGCAGCATGGCGAATTCCTGCCCATCCACGTCCATAGCCAACCTGCATTACATTCGCGTTTATCACCCTGACCTGGTCACCGAAGCCACCGCCCTCGCTGGCCTTATCAGTTATTCTGACAACAGCAGTAATGTACATTTCGAGGCCTACCGTCTGTACATAGCTCTGCACGAACAAATGGCACCGATCGGGTACCCGGACTCGGCAGCCCGAGTCGCATTGCTCAATCGCGAGTACGATCGGCGCGTCGAGATCGCAAGCCTCAGGCTACGCGGATATGACCAGGTCGCCGACCATCTCGAAAGCACAATCAGCAATTACTGGCAAACCCTCAAGCCAAAACAGCAGCTGACTGTCACCAGCTTGATAAACATGCTGGACTGCATGTCTGTTCTTCCGGCCGAGCCAGTTTGACAATACAGGATGTTTATCAGTAGCTTTTTTAATGCCTCACGCCTGTCAAGACCTGTTTTTTCAATGGCCAAAGTCGTTATTATTGATTCCTCACATCCCCTTCCTGTAAAGGAGGAATTCGATATGAACAGTCGCTACCTGATATTCAGCATCCTCTTCAGTTTTTCAGCAGCATCAGTGCAGGCAGGGCCAGAGAACGTTGGCTGGCCCGGCGATTACACAAGCGCGTTCACGCTCTATTTCAGCGGCGACCGGACCGCCAATGACAAGCAAATGATTCGTATCTATGCCAATGATACGGCGATCGCCGGTGTGAAAGCGGACGGGAAACTGCCGTTCGGTTCGGTGCTGGTCGGCGAACTGTATGCCGTAAAGCTGGATGAGCAAGAACAGCCGGTGATTAGCAGTCTCGGCCGCAAAATCCCCGAAAACCTTTCAGCGGTTGTGGTTATGGAGCGTGGAAAGGATTTCGATGCAGGATACGCCAAGCACCTTACAACGGGTGACTGGGAGTTCGCGGTCTTCAGCGCTGCGGGGCAGAAACTGGACAAGGACATCACCGCATGTCGTACCTGCCATCATCCGCTGGTCGATAAGGAATTCGTGTTTTCCTATGAACACCTGGGGTCTGGCGGATAGCCGCATCAACAACGGCGGTCTGTGATACTAACAGGCGCTTGCTGATTACGAGCAGGAGACTAACGGGCACGGAGAATAGAACGCAACCATCATGCTGCGCAGATCAGCACCGGATTCTTCCGCGCCCTTTTCAGCCAGGTATAATGTACCGCACCGCCAGTCACCGAAGGCTATATCGTCATGACTCAACCCGATTGCGACACTGTTGTACGCGTAGATAATAACGGCATCACTACGCTTACCCTGAACCGGCCTGATCAGTTCAACGCCTTATCCGAAGCGCTGTTAAACCGGCTTGATCAGATGCTGACTGAAATTGGCGAAGACGATTCGATACGGGTTGTGATAATCAAAGCCAATGGCCGTGCGTTTTGTGTTGGCCACGACCTGAAGGAAATGCGCGAAAACACCGAAAAAGCCTATCTAAAAAGTCTGTTCTCAAAAGCAGGTGAGATTATGGTGCGTATTAAAAACCTGCCACAGCCGGTGATCGCCAGTGTTCATGCGGTTGCTGCCGCCGGAGGCTGTCAGCTGGTAGCAGCCTGTGATCTGGCAGTCGCCTCTGAAAAAGCCGGATTTGCGGTCTCGGGCATCAAGCTGGGTTTGTTCTGCTCAACACCCGCGGTAGCACTAAGCCGTAATATTTCGCAAAAAAGGGCAATGGAAATGTTACTCACCGGTGATTTTATAGATGCCAAAACAGCGTTGGATTATGGCCTGGTGAATCAGGTGGTGCCGACAGCTTCGCTGGATGACGCGACGCTGGCACTGGCCGAAAAAATTGCCAGCAAACCTCCCGCCGCGGTTCGAATGGGCAAGGCGCTGTTTTATCAGCAAATCAGTCAACCCCTGGATGCTGCGTACCAGCAGGCCAGCGAAACCATCAGCTGCAATATGCTGCTGGATGAAACGCTGGAAGGTGTCGATGCGTTTATCGAGAAACGCGCCCCTGAATGGCAGCGCTAGGTACACCAACAAATCTTGTGTGTCTGTGACAAAACTGTGTTTACGACTATGCGCAAAACATATCAAATACATTGTGAATACGATGGCGTTAAAGTGTCCCTGACTGGATCGCCGCGTGTAAAAGGCTACTGTCATTGTGAAGACTGCCGTGATTTATTGAACGTACCGTTCCATTCAGTAACAGCCTGGAATAAAGAACAGATTAAAATCGTTGAGGGCGAAGCCCTGTTATCAGAACATCAACATCCGGAACCGGAGATGAAACGGATCTTCTGTTCAAATTGTGGCGAGACACTTTACAACACAAACGCGATGGACTGGCGCGTTGTCTCTCAGTTATTGCTCAGAAAATGCAACGACGGTGTCCTGCCCGACGAACTGCACTCAGACAGTCATTTTTTCTATGCCAGGCGTATTATTGATATCAATGACACCCTCCCGAAACATGATTGATAAAAAATCGCGCCGTGGGGTTATTTTTTGACTCCACCGTCAGTTTTTCTGTTCTATCCCCGATTTTTCCACGTGGTTACAGCATTGGTTTGAGCAGGGTCAATACCTGCCCGGCCAGAATGCGTTATTGTGGGCGTTTACCATCGGACCGTTGACGGGTGGTTTTTTTCGCCCGATGGATACTCAATACCCAGTAAAACCGAATTCAGGAGCAAACAGACGTGCCTGGCGAATCAAACCCAGAACAGATCGAAGTAAACGGCAAGACGATAAATCTTAAGGATTATGTACAGGAACACGAAGATCTCATTCGAGAGAATGAAACAATGAAAGCCGCGAACAAAAAAGCCATCAAACGATACCGGCGCGAGGAGGAACTCAAGCCATTCCAGGCCGAGCTACTGAAGCTCCAGCAATTCCTCGAGGAAAACGGGCGGCGCATGATTATCCTGTTCGAGGGCCGCGATGCGGCTGGCAAGGGTGGCACCATTCGACGCGTTACCCGATACATGAACGAGAAACACTACCGTGTCGTAGCGCTCGGCAAGCCGACCGAGGAACAAAAAACCCAGTGGTATTACCAGAAATACGTATCGCAGTTTCCGCGAGCCGGAGAAGTCGTGCTGTTTGATCGCAGCTGGTACAACCGCGCCATGGTCGAGCGCGTGTTCAATTTTTGCAGCGAAAAGGAATACTACGATTTCATGCGCGGCGTCGTCGGCTTCGAGCGCGACCTGGTCCGACAGGACACGATCCTGGTGAAGCTCTATTTCAGTGTCACCAAGGAGGAACAGGCTCGCCGGTTCGAACGACGCAAGACCGACCCTCTGCGGCAGTGGAAACTCAGCGAGGTCGACGTTCAGGCTCAGGATCGTTGGGATGATTTCACGAATGTAAAATATGAAATGCTGAAACGCACCCATACGATCGACGCACCATGGACAGTAGTCCGGTCTAACAACAAGCATCTGGCCAGACTGAATGCCATCAAGGCAATCCTGAACGCCGTACCCTTCGAGCGCCACGAGCCGACACTGGACTTCGCGCTCGATGAGAACGTGATTGTATCAGGCTCGCGTGAACTCGAAATGATGGAAGTTGAGCGCGTACGTAGCGGTAAATTCACCACCTGACCGACGTGACGCTTATCGATTTCAGAAAAGCATAAAGCAATATATACCCTTGAGTATTCGCTGTTCTATCCACGGGTTCTGACGCTGGCCTTCGATTGGATTTCCCTTTCGTTACAGCTCCTGATTGAAATTTGTATTCAGGTTGCTAGATAGAGCCTGCCCACTTGCGTTTTACTGATACAGTTGTGATGTATCTGCGAATACCAGATATTCTGCAATGCCTGAATTATCCAGTTTAAAGATATTCGCGAAAGGAACCGTTAGTACAGAACCATCTTTACGTGTGTAAGAAACCCTGCCGTGACAGACTAATCCGTCAGGAGTATCCCAGCTTTGTTCTATTTCATGTGAAAGTGAATCGATCGAATCAAAGAAGCCTGTTACGAAATTCCTGATCTCTTCCCTCCCCTTGACCGCCGGGAGATTGCCGAATCGAAAGACACAATCACTCGAGAGAAAGGTAAGAAAATTTTTTACATCTTTTCCATCAATGGCTGCAAACAAATCACTTATCATCATAAAGGTCCTTCCTATTGTCAGCCGACATTCAGGGTCAGCGTCAGGGTCAAAACGGCTCTCCGGCCCGTGCTCTTTGCTCAGGGTTATTGCGACGTCCCCAAAAAACTGTCTGAAGAAACAATTCATGCCCCGTTGTCGTTTGTTTCAATCCCCCAGGTTTGTTCCCACCCGTCGGGCACTTTCTATCCAGGGGTGGTCCTTAGGCACCAGCTTCTTGCGACCCGCCACCTCTTCCAGCGGCATGGCCTCGGCGCCTTCGCCACGGGCAGCCACCATGACGCCGCTGACCCCGTTCTGGATCAGGTCAGCGCAGGCCGTTCCCAGACAAGTCGCCAGCAGACGATCAGCCGCCGATGGTGTTCCACCGCGCTGCAAATGACCGAGAATGGTCGGGCGACTTTCCAGCCCGGTGCGTTCTTCCAGCTGGTGCGCCAGCTTCAGTGTGTGATCACCACGCCCGGCCTCCATCTCGCGTATCGTTTCCTTGGCCTGCTTGCGCGCTTTCTTGTCCTCGAGATCGACAGCTTTCTGCAGGCTTTGCTCGGCGGCACGCATTTGCTCCGCTTCTTCCAGCGACATGGCGCCCTCCGCAACGGCGACGATACTGAAGTTCTTGCCGTTTTTCATTCGGTGCAGTATCGCATCGGCCACGCTGTCAATACTGTAGGGGATCTCTGGCAGCAGGATCACATCAGCGCCGCCGGCGATGCCGGCGCCCAGGGCCAGCCAGCCGGCCCGGTGGCCCATGATCTCCACCACGATGATGCGATGGTGGCTGTGGGCGGTACTGTGCAGCCGGTCTATCGCATCGGTGGCAATACCAAGTGCGGTGTCAAAACCAAAAGTAACGTCAGTGCCAAAAACATCGTTATCGATCGTCTTGGGCAGGGTAATGACGTTGAGGCCTTTTTGCTTCAACTGCAACGCGTTCTTCTGTGTGCCGCCGCCGCCAAGACAGACCAGCGCATCCAGATGGTTGGCCTGATAGTTCTCGACGATGACATCGGTCATATCCTGGGTCTTACCGCCCACTTTCATCTTGTGCGGCTTGTCGCGACTGGTACCGAGTATGGTGCCGCCAACGGTGAGGATACCGGACAGGGAATTGCTTTCCAGTCGTACGGCACGGTTCTCGACCAGACCGCGGAAACCGTCCCGAAAGCCGATGACCTGCATGTCGTATTCGTTCAATGCAGCCTTGCCAACGCCTCGAATCGCCGCATTAAGACCGGGGCTGTCGCCGCCAGCCGTTAGTATTCCTATGTGTTTGCTCATGGCCCGCTTCCGTATTGTCGATAGGTAGCGCCGTATTCTAATCCAGCTTGTGTCTGAGCACGAAAGCGATCAGCCTGCTGATTTTCAGCCGGGTTGTGAAATCCGCATCGGCAAGGATTTATCTATCTTGCACATCCGGTTGGAAACTTTCCGGGGTTAAAGGAGAGATTTCTTCTTATAGTTCTACGATGAGCCCGGTAATTAATGGTCGTGTAAAATAAAAGCCCGCCCCCAGAGATTCCATGTATATGACAAGTTTTGATTATGATCTGCTCGTCGTCGGTTCGGGACCCGGAGGCCAGGAAGCCGCTATCACTGCTGCCAGGCTCGGAAAACGCGTTGCCCTGATCGAACGCAAGCCCTATGTCGGCGGCGTCAGCCTGCAAACCGGCACCATCCCCAGCAAAGCGTTGCGCGAAGCCGCCTATGTTACGTCACGCTCCGCAAGCCTGGGTATGCGTCGCACGATACAATCGCGCGCCGCCAGTGAGCCGGGTTTTCTCACCGATGCCCTGGGACAGAAAGACAGAGTCGTTGATCGCAAGGAAGCACAATTGCTGGAAAGACTGATGTCGGAAGGCGTGGTGCTGATACCGGGGGAAGCCAGCTTTATTGATGCACACACGCTCCTGGTCAATCGGCCCCGGGGTGACAAACAACGATTAAGCGCCGCATATATCGTACTGGCAACAGGTTCGCGACCACGACGGCCCGCCTCGGTACCGTTTGACAGGGAACGGGTACTGGATTCCACCTCACTGCTGAAAATCCGCCGTCTGCCGGCATCCCTGATAGTCGTGGGAGGCGGTGTTATCGCCTGTGAATTTGCAACCATTTTTGCCTCACTCGGCTGCGAGGTGACACTCATCGACTCGCATGCACAGCTGCTCGCTTACCTGGATGCAGATATCATTTCCCGGCTGGCTGAAGATTTCACGGATATGAACATCAGCCTGCGAATGAAGACACGCATCAACGAAATCAGACGCACTGATCAAGGGGTCAGTGTGACGACCGAGCACGGTGACAGACTTGAAGCCGACGCCCTGCTTTACGCGCTCGGGCGCGAGCCCAACTATGATCTGCTGGAGCTCGACAGGGCCGGGCTGGTCGCCGATGACCACGGCTGGGTCAGGATTAATCAACATCAGCAGACATCACAAGCGCATATTTATATCGTTGGCGACCTGGCAGGCCGGCCGTCGCTTGCGTCAACCGCAATGGAACAGGGTCGCATGGCGGTGCGCCATGCATTCAATATCGAGGTACAACAAAGCCCGGGGCTGCTGCCGATGGCCATCTACACCATACCGGAGTTGTCCTATGTCGGCGAAACAGAGCGACAGCTGCTTGAACGCGAGGCGACCTATGTGAAAGGTTATGCACCTTATGCCAATACCGCTCGTGGCCAGATCATTGGCAATGAGCACGGTCTGCTCAAGTTACTTGTGGATCGAAAAAACCGTTCGATTCTTGGTGTGCATATCATTGGCGAGTCGGCCAGCGAACTGGTGCATGTCGGACAGATGGCGATGACCTGTCATGTAACTGTGGATGTACTGGCCGCAACGGTGTTCAATTATCCTACACTGGCCCAGTGCTACAAGACGGCGGCACTGGAATGCCAGATGCAGCTGGAGTGAGACTTAGTCACACAACTATATCGATTTGGACGATACAATATCAGGGGACCAACGATTTTCAAAAGGGTCAGAGTCGATTGAAATTTCAAGAACAGGCGGATCCCAATGGGTACAGAAATTCAATCGACTCTGACCCTTTTGAAAATCGAAACAGTGTTTTGATGTTAATAAATTGATTTTTAAGCTTTTATTTCAGGCTGATTTCGTACAATCGGATACAGAAGTTCAACAGCATACACGGATTCGACCCCGCCGCTCCAGGAAAGCCCGGGATTGCCGAACTTTTGTCGCAATATGTCAAGACAGTCACGATCCTGGTCGTTCATGATACGGATTTTTCAATCTTCAAAGATACACGCAAAACCGTTTGAGCGAGCGAGAAAATCGTCATGAAGCTCCCTGGAAACAGGCTCACAAACATCCTGGTGCTGATCCCTGTGATCGGATTGCCGGTAGTGCTGGGTGCGTGCTCGGGCAGTAGCACGCCGCCGTCTCCGCCGCAACCGCCCGCAATACCCGAGGTCACGCTCGCCAGTGACGTTCAGGTCAGTGAAGGCGACAGCGGGACCGGGACAATGACATTCACTATCGAGCTCAGTACTGCCGCTGACGCTCCGGTGACGATTGAATATGCGACCGACAATGGCACTGCGATCGCAAGTACGCCGGTCGCACCGGGCGATGACTATATCGCGGGTGCAGGATCGGTGGTTATTCCTCCGGCCCAAACATCGCAAACCATCAACGTAACGATCAATGGCGACATCCAGTTCGAGACCGATGAAACATTCACACTGACAATTGGCTCTGTATCGAGCAACGCCACGCTGGGCTCGGCGACTACGCGCACGGGCACCATCACAAACAATGATCCCGTGCCGTTGCTGTTGTTCATCGCTGACAGGGAAACGGACGGCGTGAACGAACTCTGGTTGTATTCGGTGGAAACCGGCACGGCTGCGAAAGTCAATCAAACGCTTGTAGCCGGTGGCAATGTCACCAGCTTTGCCATGTCACCCGACCGCAAGTGGATTGCCTATGTTGCAGACCAGGAAATCGATGAGCGTTTCGAGCTTTATATACGCGATGTCTCGTTGAGCAACCCTGCCATTAAAGGCAGTGCGCCTTTCCCAATACCGGGCACCGATGTTTCGGACAACCCGGTATGGGCACCGGACAGTTCAAGGGTTGCCTACCGTAGCGATCAGGAACTGGATGAACGCTTCGACCTGATGACGGTTATACCGAGCGGGGTCACCCATGGCTTTATAGTACCGCCAGGCTTAAACAAATCGGCCGATGTCGTCCAGGACAGTTATGTCTGGTCGCCGGACAGTTCGAGAATCGCGTTCCTGGCCGACGTAATCACCCCGAACCGGTTCGAACTCTATTCGTCGACGCCCAAGGGCACAAGCAGGCTGCGGATAAACCCGGTGCTTGGCGCCGGCCAGGTGATCACGGACCACGCCTGGGCACCCGACAGCTCGGCGATTGCCTACCGTGCCAACCAGGGCGCGAATAATGAATACGAACTGTATGTTGCCGACCCCGAAACCGAAGGCAGCGGTACCGCGGTTGGCGGCACCTCGGGTACCACGAATGCCAATGTTGAAGCCGGTTCCCTGTCCTGGGCGCCGGACGGCTCCCGCATCGCCTTCATTGCGGACATCGACACTGACGAGGTCTTCGATCTGTACACGGTGCTGCCAAATGGCTCGGACCGGATCCGCGTAAGCAACGCCATTACCGGTCAGAGCGATGTCACAGGGGCGCCCACGTGGGCCCCGGACAGCTCCCGCATCGCCTATATCGGCGACCTTATTTCCAACGATGTGTTTGAGCTGTTCACATCGGAACCCGCTGTTGCTGACACCAGTACGCCGGTCAGCGGCGCCCTGTCGTCGGGGAATGTCGAGACCGGTCTGAACAGCCAGACAGCACCGCCGGCCTGGTCGCCGGACAGCACCTCCCTGATCTACGTCGCCGACCAGGGTGCCGGTGTCAAGGAAGTCTTTGTCGCACCGGCTGACGGCAGCGGCAGTGCCAGCGGCAATACGAAGGTCTCCGGCAGCCTGGTCGCCGGGGCCAGCCCGAGTCTAAGCGGCGACGGCGAAAGCTGGTCACCCGAAGGCGTGCTGATCCTTTACCGCGCCGACCAGGACATGGTCGGCACATTTTCACTGTGGACGTCGACCAGCGGCGGCACCGGCAACACGCTGCTGACTTCGGCCACACCGGCCCTACCCGGCGCGCTCAAGAACTACGGCAAGTGGTCACCCGACAGGAGCTTCGTCGCCTATGCCTCGGAACAGGACACCGCCGGTGTTGTCGAGTTGTTTATTGCCGATCCGTCCGGCACCATCACCAATGTTTCGGGCACGATGGTGACTGGCGGAAATGTCGATGCGGACAGCTTTGTCTGGGCCCCCTGACCGAGTAACGGCACTGTTACAGCAAGCTGAAAAGTCCTCGATGCATACATGACAGTCATTTCAAGCTGCAATACTTGCGTGGTTCCTCACCTTTTTATGTCGTAAAATAGTTGCCTGCAAACTGCAGTCAATCTGCCTGCCCCTGGTAACCAGTTTTTGCTTTTAAACAGTCATGCTTAACACGTCAACACAAACACTCAAGGTACTGGCCGCACTGGTCTGGTTCAGCGGCGCCGTCGTGCTTTTTATCAAGGGATTTGGCATGTTTTTCGAGGCGGAGCAATTGAACCCGGGTCAGCTCGGGACATGGCTGGCGTTATCGGCTGGCTTGATGCTGGGCAGCATTAAGGCCCGCTACCTGTTCAGCAGACTCTGCACAAAAAATCTCAGGCGTATTGAAGCACTGGCCAAGCCAAGGCTGTGGAACTTCTATCGTGTGCGCTTTTATGTGTTTCTGCTTGTCGTATCCCTGTCAGGCCTGTATGTATCACAGAAAGCGCATGGTGATTATTCGATGCTCATAGTCATGATCATAATCGATCTCTCACTCGCTACTGCCCTGCTGGCAAGTAGCAACTGCTTCTGGAAAAAAATTTAAAGAAATATCAAAACACAGGGTCGTTCAGATATTTCGGGTTTAAACATAATTTTTTCATCTGACCCGATTTATTCGAAAACTGGCCATCTGATACAACTGAACGCACTATCTAACACTGGATCGGTTACACACTGATGAAACGTACTTGTTTATCCATATTTCTGTCTCTCTGTATCACACTCACACTGTCGGCTGCAGGAACATTCGATGTTGCTTATGCGGCGCAGAATGGCTTTGAAAGCGAAAATAGCATGGGACTGCCCCAGGGTACCGCGCATAATCTGACCGGTAAAATTACTGATATCATCACTGCCGCCGGTATCACCTATGTCGAGGTCGACACCGGAAAGGAAAAAGTCTGGGCGGCAGGAACCACGGGGGATTCACTCGACACAGGCGATACCATTTCATTCTCAACGGCCATGGCCATGGAGAACTTTCACAGCAAATCATTGAATCGCGATTTTGCTGTCATCTACTTTGTAAAGCAGTTCATTTCAGGCGATCAGGTACCAGGCAAAATAGCCCCGTCCGGACAAACCGGCAAACC
>CP070838.1:2742160-2787638 GCA_020341835.1 Thiotrichales bacterium
AACCGTGTTCTGTTTTTCACCCGCGATGTGGCGTTGCGTTATGCCGGTTCGATCACGTATCCATTCGTCACTGGTATCAACCATGTTTTCAAGTTCATGGTTTGTAAGTACCTTTTCCGGCAGATAACCCCCGGTTCCTGTAATACGCGCGTAACTCAAGCTGATTGTCTCTCAAGCAGGGGTTGTATGTGTTCCTGGATCTGTTGCGGAACCGATTTGTTCACTTCAAGCACAGCGATTTCTATCGCGTTGGCATAGGCATTGACATCAGCACCGCCGTGACTCTTGACAACAATACCCTTGAGTCCGAGCAGACTGGCGCCGTTGTAGGCATTCGGGTCGATACGCTTTCTGAATGCATTCAGCACCGGCAATGCGATCAAACCGGCAAGCCTGTTGTACAGTCCCTGCTTGAACTCCTGCTTCATGTAGTAGCTGATCAGCCTGGCAACACCCTCGGCAGTCTTCAATGAGATATTGCCGACAAAACCATCGCAGACAACGACATCGACCTTGTCGCTGTAGATGTCGTCGCCTTCAACGAATCCGATATAGTTCAACGGTGCATCGGCGAGGTATTCGTCTGCCGCCTTGACCTGTGCGTTGCCTTTCATGGCTTCAGAGCCAATGTTGAGCAGCCCGACTCGCGGGTTTGGAAGATTATCGATTGCTTCGGTTAGAACAGAGCCCATCACTGCGAACTGGAACAGATGCTCTGCGGTACAGTCCACATTGGCTCCGAGATCCAGCATTTGGGTATGGCTGTCTTTGGAGGGTATGGTTGTACAGATGGCGGGACGATCGATGCCGGGCAGGGTTTTGAGTACGAACTTGGCGGTTGCCATGAGTGCACCGGTATTGCCTGCACTGACGACCGCATCGGCTACACCATCATGCACCTGGTTGATGGCAACGCGCATTGACGAATCCTTCTTCTTGCGCATCGCCAGCGCCGGTTCATCATGCATCTCAACCACTTCGGAGGCGTGCTGAATCGTCAGCCTGTCATCGAGCGGGATACGGTGTTTATCCGCACACGCACGCAAACGTTCCTCATCCCCTACGAGGATGATGCGAAGTGCACCTTTGCCGGAAAGCACCTTGGCAGCTGCAGGTATGACGACTTCGGGACCGAAGTCGCCACCCATGGCATCAAGCGCGATAACTGCAGAATCAGGCATAACGTGCCTGCGCTACAGACATTGATTGATGACTAGTCTTCGAAGGCGTCGCCTGTTTCAACCACTTTACGGCCACGGTAGTAACCATCGGGTGAAACATGATGACGCAGATGCGTTTCGCCTGAAGTAGAATCGACAGACAATGTCTTGTTCTTGACGCCATCGTGTGAACGACGCATGCCACGTTTCGAACGTGTTTTTCTGTTCTGTTGAACGGCCACGGGAATCTCCTGTGAATACTTGTAACTAACCCATTAAATCTTTAAGCGCAGCAAACGGTCTGTGTGTTTCCTGCTGCGCCTCGTCATTCTGTTTGTGTTTTTGCAGAATCTCCGAACACTGGTCATCATGCCGGGCAACAATCGGCAACGACAGCAACAATTCGTCTTCGACCAGTTCGACCAGGGACTGCTCGGACTCCGAAACCAGCAAGGGCTCGAATTCCTTTGGTAACAAATCCGCCTCGTCTTCGCTGGTGATCAGGCCAAAGCGAAAATCACTCTCGATGTGCTGTTTGACCTGATCCAGACAGCGCTCACAGCGCAGTTCGAGATCGGCCTGCACATGCCCGTCCAGACAGGGTGTTCCCGCCCGGATCCCGAATTTCAACCGTGCTGCCACCTCGCCGCGGTCATTGCAAATGGCCTCTGCCAGGCGCTCCAGGCCAGACACCGGCCAGACGCCCTCAAAGCTGGCGTTTCTCTCTACCTGCTTGAGAAAATCAACGCGTTCAGGCAGTTTTTTCTGCATAATCGGCGAAGTTTAAATGAATCTTGAGATCGTGTAAATATTCTATATATATCAATAAGTTCTGTGAAACGACCCGTATCAGGCTCGAGTCTGGCCTGAATCAGATACAATATCCCTTTATGAAACTGATACTTGCTTCAACATCCCCTTATCGAAAAGCCCTGCTCGACCGCTTACAGGTCGATTTCCAGTGCGCTGCACCCGATATCGATGAATCCCCACTCGCGGGTGAATCTGTTGAGAATATGGTGGTCAGACTGGCAAAACTCAAGGCGGAAGCTGTTGCAGCGTCGCACCCCGATGCGCTGGTTATCGGTTCCGACCAGAGCGCCGTGCTCGAGGGTGAAATCCTGACCAAATCGGGCAATTTTGACAACGCGGTCCGCGAGCTGCAAAAAGCATCGGGCAAGCGCATCGTGTTCCAGACCGGGCTTTGCCTGCTCAATTCAGCCAGCGGAAACATCCAGACTGCCTGCATCCCCTATACCGTCGTATTCAAATCGCTGACGCAGGACATGATCGAAGACTATGTAAAAAAAGAACAGCCCTACCACTGTGCAGGCAGCTTCAAATCCGAAGGCCTGGGCATCGCACTGTTCGAGCGCTTCGAAGGCGCAGACCCGAATGCACTGATCGGCCTGCCCCTGATCAAGCTGATCGAAATGCTGAGCAACGAAGGTTTCAGCGTACTCGGGTAGCTTGCGAATGAGTCCACAGATGAACGCAGATAAACACAGATTAAACATTTAGGTCCGCGAACAACGCGAAAAACGCAAAGGACGCAGATTAAGTCTGGACTTCTGGCTTTGTGTCTTTCAGACGCAACCTGATCGGACACCTGGCTACCGTAGGAGCGGCTTTAGCCGCGAATTACCTGCAGCCTCGTATAGCTTTTCGCGGCTAAAGCCGCTCCTACGATAACAAAGCGCTCAATCGAACTGAATCAGGATGTACCGAAGCCGGTCCGTGTTAATCCGGCATTGTTTTTCAGGTCAAGTCTGAACGACTACAAACAATGTCTTCGCGTCCTTTGCGTTGTTCGCGGACCTTTATCCATTATCCGCGTTTATCTGCGTTCATCTGTGGACTGGTTTTTCAGTTACGCTGGCGGATTTTCATGACATCGCCCGCTTTTTCCACCTTCAGCTTGCCCAGGAAAGACATGCCCAGCAGGATCGGGCCGGGGTGATCGCCATCGATGACCATGGCTTCGACATTTTTCTGTTTGATTTTGCCCAGTGACACCGATTTCAGGCGCACCCGGTAGCCTTTGACGTTCTGGGATGCCGTACTGACAACGACGTGCTCGCCGTGCATGCGGTAGTCCACTCCCAGCTGCCTGGCCTGCGACTTGTTCATCGCCACCGTGGTCGCGCCGGTGTCAAGCAGGAACCTGACTGTGAGGCCATTGATGGTACCGATCGAGCGGAACATGCCGCGTTCGTCAGCATAGATCTTTTCTTCATGATGTGCGGGTTTTGCGTATGACAGCGATATCGCACCGCCGGGCCGGTAGGACTTTGTTTTGCCATCGACTTCAAGCACTGCCTGTTTGCTGTCCGCGTTAACCAGCTTCACCCCTTCGGGACTGGACTGTCCGATCGACAGGGTACGACGCTGGCCGTCGATCATCAGCACGGCTTTGCCGCCAAACAGTGCCTGTACTTCAATAACGGGCACGGCGAATACGTTGCCAGCCGTTGCCGACAACGTCATCGCTAACAAAACGCCATAAATGCATCGCATGACCATATTTGTAGATATACCAACCCCTGGATAATCGCCAGCGCAATAATGCCAGCTACGACATCATCGAGCATGATGCCCAGGCCACCGTTGACGTTTCTGTCGAACCAGGATATCGGCCAGGGCTTCACCGCATCGAACAGCCTGAACAGAACGAAGCCGGCGACAAGCACCGGCCAGCCGGCGGGCGCTGCTGTCATAGTTATTAAATAGCCTACTATTTCGTCAATGACAATCGAGGGGTGGTCATGGACGCCAAACTTTTCCGCGGTATAGGTACAGATCCATATCCCGGCGATGAACAGGCAGGTCGTGATCAGCAGGTAGCTGATCAATGGCAACGGCTGCATCCATATAACCAGAGGAACTGCGACTACGGTACCCGCAGTACCCGGCGCCTTTGGCGCCAGGCCGCTACCAAAGCCGACAGCCAGCAGTACCACCGGATCCTTGAGCTGCCTGAAACCGATACTGTTCATCTGGAAAAATGCTCATAGCCGCGATTATCAAGCAGGTAGCGTGCACCCGACTGATCAACGATATTGAGCGAGTCGTGCGCTTCGATGACACCGATGTGTGTCAACGGCAACTCGAGTCTACTGGCCACGGCCATAAGCTTGTCCTCGTTTTCGGGCGTCACCACCAGGCACAGCTCGTAATCATCACCGCCTGACAGCACCATATTCCAGTCAACTGTATCCCTGCCCGCTGAATATTCAACCAGCTGACGGGATAGCGGCAACCGGTCTATATCTAATGTAGCACCGCAATGACTGGCCTCAAGAATATGCCCCAGGTCCGCGGCCAGGCCATCGGATATGTCGATCGCACATTTGCAGAAGCCGGACACCCGCATGCCCAGTTCCACCCGGGGTTCGGGCCGGTTGAGGCGATCGACCAGCCATGCCTGGTCGTGCCCGTCCGCCCCGCCCTGCTCCAGTATTTTCAATCCCGCGGCGGCATCGCCCAGCGTCCCGGAGACGTAGATAGCATCGCCGGCACGTGCAGCATCGCGGCGCATTATTTTGTCCGGATCAACAAAACCGATAGCCTGCAGGGTGATGCTCATGGGACCCTGCGTAGTATCGCCACCGACAAGCTGCAAATGATACTGTTTTGCCAGGTGTCGGAAGCTTTCCGAAAAAGACTCGAGCCAGCCAGTATCTTCACCGGGCAGCGTCAGCGCGAGCGTCAACCAGGCGGGCTCGGCACCCATCGCGGCCAGGTCGCTCAGGTTGACCGCGATCGCCTTGCAGGCGATGTCTGCGGCTGACGTCTCGAGCGGAAAATGCACGCCAGCGACCAGCGTATCCGTGGTTATCGCCAGCTGCCTGCCTTCGGGCACGGCAACGACGGCACAATCGTCACCCACACCGAGGATGACTTCGTTCGGACTGGACGGTGATACAAAGTATTTTTTTATGAGATTGAATTCACCGGACGCCATTACACTGACACTGTCTCATGCGTCCTGGTATCGCGTGCAACCTTGTCCAGTACCGCGTTGACGAATGTGTGGCTCTTCTCGGCACAAAATTTCTTCGTCAGCACGACGGCTTCGTTAAGCACAACACGATACGGTACGTCGAGTCGTTTGATGAATTCGTAGGTTGCAATACGAAGAATCGCACGCTCGACCGGGTCGACTGAATCGATACTGCGTGACATGTGTTTTTCCAGCTGTACGTCGATTGGCGCCAGCTCGTTCATCACACCCAGCAGCAGTTCCGAGAAATAGGCCTGGTCGACATTTTTCATGTCATTCTCTTCGATAAACTGCTGTTCGATACCGTCGATATCATCTGCAGTCATCTGCCACTGGTACAGGGCCTGCATTGCAAGGCGCCTTGCCTTGCCGCGCGCTTTGGCAAGTCCCGTATTATCAGACATGGGAAATAAATCAGTCCAGTTGGGTCATCAGATTGACCATTTCGATTGCACCGGCGGCAGCTTCCGCACCCTTGTTGCCGGCTTTTGTACCGGCGCGTTCGATCGCCTGCTCGATCGAGTCGGTCGTCAGGATACCGTTAATCACCGGAATACCGTGATCGAGCGCAATCGCCGAAAGACCCTTGGCCGATTCGTTGGCGACGATGTCGAAGTGAGGTGTGGCGCCGCGGATGACCGCGCCAAGCGCGATGACTGCATTGTAGTTGCCGCTCTGGGCCAGCCCCTGCACAACGACGGGAATCTCAAAAGCACCGGGGGTCTTGACCACGGTGATCGCCGCTTCGTCAACCCCGTGACGCTTCAGTGTATCGATAGCGCCTGCCAGCAGGCTTTCAACAATAAAGCCGTTAAAGCGTGCGCAAACGATCGCGAAGCGCCCCTGCGAATACTGCAAACTGCCTTCTACTGAATTTATCTGACTCATATCTCATTGATCTCCACTTACGTATTCAACAATCTCCAGACCGAACCCTGCAAGACCATGATAGACCTTGGGTGCAGACATCAGGCGCATTTTGTGGACACCAAGATCCATCAGGATCTGCGCGCCGACACCATCTTTACGCAGGTCGGGTTTCTGTTCCACCGCTTCGCTGTCAGAGGTGGGGTGGCGCAACATCCAGTTGATGATCGCATTCTCCTCTTCCGGCTGGCGAATGATCACCACGACGCCACTGCCCTCGGACCGGGCCACCTGTTCGAGCGCAGACCGCAGCGGCCAGCCGCTGGCATGTGTCGAACCGAGCACATCGATCAGGGTATTCTCGACGTGCACCCTGACCAGAACCGGCTCGGTTTCGTCAATGCTGCCGTGTACCAGTGCAAAATGCAGACCGCCATCCAGGCTGTTCTGGTAAGCATGCAGGCGAAACTTGCCGAACTCGGATACGAAGTCACTTTCAGCAACACGTTCGACGGTCTTCTCGTTCTTGATCTTGTAACTGATCAGGTCTTCGATGGTGCCGATCTTCAGTTTGTGCTCCCTGGCAAAATTCTCCAGATCCGGACGCCTCGCCATGGTGCCGTCTTCGTTGAGGATTTCGACGATAACCGCACTGGGCTCATGACCGGCCAGTCGCGCCAGATCGCAGCCGGCTTCGGTATGTCCGGCCCGGACCAGCACACCTCCGGGCTGCGCCATCAACGGAAAAATATGTCCGGGCTGAACGATATCATTCGGGCTGGCATCCTCCTTCACCGCCGCCCGGATGGTCGTGGCGCGGTCCGCTGCGGAAATGCCTGTTGTCACGCCTTCTGCAGCCTCGATCGAAACCGTAAAATTGGTGCCGTGCAGGTCGCCGGTTGAACCGACCATGAGCGGCAGCTTCAATTGCTGGCAACGCTCCTGCGTCAGCGTCAGGCAAATGAGTCCGCGGCCATAACGCGCCATAAAATTGATATCATCCGCGTTGGCCAGGCTCGCGGCCATGACCAGATCACCCTCATTCTCGCGGTCTTCATCGTCCATGATGATGACCATTTTTCCCTGGCGAAAATCTTCGATGATCTCTTCTATGCTGTTCAACTTCATTACATATTCATCCTGCATCTATTTCACGAAACCCGCGCGTGTTAACAGGTCCATGTTGATCCTGCCTTTGTCACTGTCATCCATGTTCAGTAGCAGCGCTTCAAGATAACGTGCTACCAGATCAACCTCAAGATTGACTCTGGTTCCTTTGGAATAATGCTGTATCACCGTTCGTTCCTGCGTATGCGGCACAATATTCAGTCCGACTATACGATCGTCGACTGAATTGACGGTCAGGCTGGTACCATCGATACAGATCGATCCTTTAACGGCGATGTATTTTTTCAGCTCGGCTGGCACTTCAATTTCCAGCCGGATCGAACGCGCATCGCCCGACTTGCTGACAACCGTTCCGAGACCGTCGACATGACCGCTGACGAGGTGACCACCCATACGTGTTGTCGGCAACATGGCTTTTTCAAGGTTGACGGAACTGCCGGCACTCAGGGCCTTGAGCGATGTCAACGATATAGTTTCATTGGAAACATCGGCCGAAAACGAAGTCGAGTCGAATGCGATAACGGTAAGACATACGCCGTTGACGGCGATACTGTCGCCGATCTGTACATCGCTCATATCAAGATCACCGCTGTCGATCACGAATCGCAGATCACCGCCAACCGGCTCCAGCCTTTTAACCGAGCCAAGTGCTTCAATTATTCCTGTAAACATAGCCGGTATTAACCTGTTACTGATTTCAGCTTCTGCAAGTCAACCGTGTAACGACTCATTGGCATTGCTGAAGCATTGTTGAACTCTGCACCTGCCATGACACCTGCGCTGGCGATTTCTTCCGCCGATTCCAGCATGTCATAAACAGCAAACATCGCGCCCAGTGCATATTCGGAACCCGATCCAATGGCCCAGAATTTCCTGTATTCGCAAACCTCACGCAGCGAATGCACACCGAAAATACCATGCGGGCAGGCGATCAATGCATCGATCTGTGTTGATTCATAAGGATCGTCATCCTCGTCCTTGGTGTTGAGGAAATACCGGTCTTTCAACACCGGGTGAAGCTGGCGAAAAGTTTCGAACACGGCAAGGCGCGATGTGAAGTCCACTTTGATCTCATCCTGATTAAGGATACTTTCCATAACCAGCTGGTGAGCCGCACTGCCAACAATCCCCAGATAACTGTCATCATGAACAAGTATCTTGTCATGACCGGCTTCATAATCCGCACCCATGCGCAAATCACCAAAACTGGTCAGGCTGTCTGCCGCGATACATACCTTACCGGCTTTTTTTGCTACTACAACAGTCGACATCGTTACTCCTGAATCTCGTTGTTAACTACCGGCAGGTATCGCGGTTATACGCAGGTCACTGCCTATGCTGCGGATATCCATGATCTCAAGCCGTATCCTGTCAGCCATGTTTTCAAGCCCGGGGATATTAAACAGCCCCCTGGCATCGTTACCCATAATATGCGGCGCCATATAGAGAATTATTTCGTCTACCAGTTCGCGCTGCAGCAACGCACCACACAGTGTCGCACCGGCCTCCACCTGGACCTCGTTTACTTCCTGTTCGGCCAGCCAGTTCATAACTGCGTTCAGATCGACCCTGCCATCGTCAGCATCAAGCCTGACCACATCACAGCCAAGTGCTGTTTCACGCTGTGCTGCCGTCAGTACCGTTGTCGATCCTTCCAGTGTCAGCATCTTCGCATTTGCAGGCATTCTCAACTGCGTATCCAGGACCACCCGGTGCGGCTGTCTGACAGCGCCCTCGATGCCCAGTTGCTCCGCTGTATGGCGGACAGTCAGCGAAGGATCATCGTCAATAACCGTATCGACACCGGTAAGTATTACCGAACTCCTCGCACGCAGACGCTGCACATCAGCACGCGCTGCTTCGCCGCTGATCCATTGACTTTCGCCGGACGCCATTGCAGTGCGCCCGTCGAGACTCATCGCCAGCTTGACACGAACGTAAGGGCGTCTGCATTCCATGCGCTTGATAAAACCGGGATTGATTGCCCTGGCGTCGTGCTCGAGCAAGCCACTGTCTACTTCTATACCCTGCTTGCGCAGACATTCGAAACCGCTGCCCGCCACTTCCGGATTCGGATCCTGTAGTGCCGCCACAACACGTGCAACACCGGCATTGACCAGCGCATCGGCACAGGGCGGGGTCTTGCCATGATGACTGCAGGGCTCCAGTGTGACATAAACCGTCGCACCCGCCGCCTGATCACCCGCCTGTTGCAGCGCCAGTATTTCCGCGTGCGGCTCGCCGGCGCGCTGGTGCCAGCCTTCACCGACAATCCTGTCGTCCCGGACAATGACACAGCCGACACGCGGGTTCGGATCGGTGGTATATAAACCACGCCCGGCCAAACGCAAGGCACGCTGCATGTATTCTGTATCGCGCCGGTCCATAGGTTCTATTTGATTTTTTTCTTCGGCGCCTTTTGCTCGAGACGTTCAACGGCTTCGCGAAAAGCGTTGACATCACCAAAATCAAGATAGACCGAGGCAAAGCGGATGTAGGCAACGTGGTCCATCGCGAGCAACTCGTCCATGACCCAGTCGCCAATTTTTGCAGATTCGACTTCACGTTCGCCGGCCGCCAGCAGGTTATGTTTGATACGATTGATAGCCTCATCAATCTGTTCGATTGGAACCGGACGCTTTTCCAGTGCTCGCATCACGCCGCCGCGCAGTTTCTCTTCCCTGAAAGGCATGCGGCTGCCGTCATGCTTGACGATGCGGGGCATGTTCAACTCGGCGTTTTCGTAGGTCGTAAATCGCTCGCCACATTCCAGGCATTCACGTCTTCTGCGCACCTGGTCGCCCTCATTGGAAAGGCGCGAATCGACTACGCGTGTATCGGGAGCTGAACAGAATGGGCAGTGCATATTTTTTTCATTTCATCGGTTTTGCCGGAGCGCATCATAGCGGCAACAGTTAACCGTACACCGGCAGGCGCGCGCAGATTTCCTTGACCTGTTCCCGCACCCGGCTGACAACCGCTGCATCAGCACTGGCACCGTCCATGCTGTCAACGATATCGCACATCCAGTTAGCCAGTGCCTTGGCATCATCTTCGTTGAACCCGCGAGTAGTCATTGCCGGTGTACCGATGCGGATACCGCTGGTGACAAAAGGTGACTGTGGATCGTTCGGCACCGCATTCTTGTTCACGGTGATATTTGCTTCTCCCAGCGCCGCTTCAACATCCTTGCCCGTCAGTCCCTTGTCGATCAGATCCCACAGAAACAGATGATTGTCGGTACCGCCGGACACTACCTTGTAACCACGCAGCATGACGACGTCGGCCATGGTACGCGCGTTGGCAATCACCTGGCGCTGGTACTCACTGAAACCATCCTCCTGGGCTTCAAGAAAGGCAACCGCCTTGGCGGCGATCACATGCATCAGGGGTCCACCCTGGGTTCCGGGGAAAATCGCGGAATTCAGTTTTTTCTCGAGCTCGGGATTGGACTTCGCCAGGATAATGCCGCCTCGAGGACCACGCAGGGTTTTATGCGTGGTGGAAGTGGTCACATCGGCGATTTGCACCGGATTCGGATAAAGACCCGCCGCGATCAGTCCGGCCACATGTGCCATATCCACCATCAGGTAGGCACCAACCGAATCTGCAATGTCGCGGAACCGCTGCCAGTCCATTACGCGTGAATAGGCAGAAAAACCACCGACGATCATTTTCGGCTTGTGCTCTTCCGCCAGTTTCTGAATCTCGTCGTAGTCGACTTCACCGGTTTCATTGTTGAGACCGTATTGCACAGCGTTATACAGTTTGCCGGAGAAATTGACCTTTGAACCGTGCGTCAGATGACCGCCGTCCGCCAGTGACATGCCCAGCACGGTATCACCCGGCTGGCACAGGGTCATGTAAACCGCGGCGTTGGCCTGTGAGCCCGAATGCGGCTGCACATTCGCGTAATCGGCACCAAACAGCTGCTTGATGCGATCGATTGCCAGCTGTTCGGCCACATCGACGTTTTCGCAGCCGCCATAGTAGCGACGCGCCGGATAGCCTTCTGCATACTTGTTGGTCAATACTGAACCCTGCGCCGCCATCACGCGCGGGCTTGCATAATTTTCCGAAGCGATGAGCTCGATGTGCTCCTCCTGCCTGCGCACTTCGTGCTGCATGGCAGCCCACAAGGCTTCATCGTAACCTTCAATCGTCATGTCTCTGGAAAACATGGAAACTCCTGGATGTTTGAATGGCCCGGATAACCAGGTATGGCCTGAAAAAAGTGGCCTATCTTAACAAATAAGACCTGCTACCGCATGTGTGACAGAGATTTATCCACGCGGTTTCTGATGCCGGCCAAAACCCCGTATAATCGCGCCATCCCTGCAACCGGTGGAAGCACGAATGGCACAATATATCTTTACCATGAACGGTCTCGGCAAGGTGGTTCCGCCGAAGAAAGAAATCCTCAAGGACATCAATCTCAACTTCTTCCCTGGCGCAAAAATCGGCGTGCTGGGTTACAACGGTGCCGGTAAATCGACCCTGTTGCGGATTATGGCCGGTGTCGATACCGACTTTATCGGTGAAGCCCGCCCCGCCACCGGTATCCGCATCGGTTATCTGCCACAGGAACCGGAACTCGATCCCGACAAGGACGTGCGCGGCAACGTCGAAGAAGGCCTCAGTGATATCAAGCAGGCGCACGAGGCACTCGAGGCAGTGTATGCCGCCTATGCTGAACCGGATGCCGACTTCGACGCACTCGCCAGTGAACAGGCAAGACTGGAAAACATCATTCAGGCCGCTGATGCTCACAACCTTGACCGCAAGCTTGAAGTCGCGGCAGATGCACTGCGACTGCCACCCTGGGAAGCGGATGTGAAAAACCTTTCCGGCGGCGAACGTCGTCGCGTTGCACTGTGCCGGCTGCTGCTGTCTTCGCCCGACATGCTGATCCTCGACGAGCCGACCAACCACCTCGATGCCGAATCGGTGGCCTGGCTGGAGCGCTTCCTCAAGGACTACCCGGGTACCGTCGTCGCCGTCACCCATGACCGCTACTTCCTCGACAATGTTGCCGGCTGGATACTGGAACTCGACCGCGGCCACGGCATACCCTGGGAAGGCAACTATTCCTCCTGGCTGGAACAGAAAGAAAAACGTCTGGCGATCGAGGAAAGAAAGGAAGCCACCCGGCAGAAAACCATCAAGGCCGAACTCGACTGGGTACGCTCCAATCCGAAAGCGCGCCAGGCCAAGAGCAAGGCACGCATGCAGCGTTTCGAAGAACTGTCGTCGGCAGAACACCAGAAGCGCAGCGAAACCAACTCGCTCTACATACCACCCGGCCCGCGTCTTGGCGACAAGGTGGTCGAAGCCGACCATGTGCGCAAACAATATGGCGACAAGCTGCTGTATGAAGACATGAACTTCAAGCTTCCGCGCGGCGGGATCGTTGGCATCATTGGTCCGAACGGCGCTGGCAAGACCACCCTGTTCCGCATGATAACCGGCAGTGAACAGCCCGACAGCGGCACCTTCGGCGTCGGTGATACCGTGCAGATCGCCTATGTTGACCAGTCACGCGAGAGCCTCGACGGCAGCAAGACCGTGTGGGATGAGATCTCCGACGGTCTCGATAACATTACCATCGGCAACTATACCGTGCCTTCGCGCGGCTATGTCAGCCGCTTCAACTTCAAGGGTGAAGACCAGCAGAAATACATCAAGGACCTCTCCGGCGGCGAACGCAACCGCGTGCACCTGGCAAAACTGCTGAGAAGCGGCGGTAACCTGCTGCTGCTCGACGAACCGACCAATGACCTTGATGTCGAAACCCTGCGCGCACTGGAAGAAGCCATTCTGGAATTTCCCGGTTGTGTCGTTGTCATTTCCCATGACCGCTGGTTCCTCGACCGGATTGCCACTCACATTCTCGCTTTTGAAGGTGACAGCGAGGTGATCTGGCATGAGGGCAACTATTCAGAATACGACGAAGACCGCCGGCGCCGGCTGGGGGACGAAGCCGACAACCCCCACCGAATCAAGTACAAGAAGCTGGCCTGACAGGGCTCCTGAAGCGGTCAAACCGAAGCGGGCGCCAGCGCTGCATGGCGCCGTATAACAGCTATACTTAAAGGGATAATGACAACTATGGCCTTATCCTGACCGTGGAAAACAACCCGTCTAATCCTGCCGATATTTCTGCTGTCCAGAACAAGCTGTTGCTGGCAACGGGTAACAGTCAGGACCTCGATGCGATGCTGCAGGCATTCATGACTGCGGCTACCGAGCAGCTCGGACTGGACAACGTGTACGTCTACCTGCTGGATGGACTCGACGACAGTTCAATCGGCAGTGAGGAACCGGCCTGCTTTCATTACCACCTGGGCTTTGCCGATACCTGTAACCAGCTACCCCATAAATACGATGCCGTCGGTTCCGCACTGGATCAGCTCTGTCGCAATGACGAGAATGCGCTCGAAATCACACAAACCGAAGGCCCGCAGTACCTGATTTACCGTCTTGAAAATATCGGCGCCATCATCTTTGAAACCGGCAATGGTGAATTTCCCGCAAACATCGCAAGTGAACTGATCCCGGTCATGCACCGCCTCGCGCAGGCCAGCGCGACCTGCCTGACGATACGCGAACTCAGAAACAGGATACGGCTGAACAAGGTACGTGAGAAAACCTACGAGGCGCAGGCCAACCAGGATCCGTTGACCAAATTACCTAACCGCCGCGCCTTCAGGTACAACCTGTACCAGGAGATCGCCAACACCAAACGTTACAACCACTTCGGCGCAGTTCTGTACCTCGACCTCGATCATTTCAAAAACATCAACGACTCGCTCGGACATTCAGTCGGCGACATGCTGCTGACCAAGGTCGCAGACCGTCTGATGCGGGATGCGCGTGCCGGTGATGACGTCTACCGCCTGGGCGGCGATGAGTTTGTGTATATCCTGAGAAATCTCGGACATACAGAAGCCCAGGCCATGAGCACATCACAATCGGTAGCACGCAGGCTGCTGGATTCCATGGCCGAACCCCTTCAGGTTGGTCAGTACTCGCTGCACGTCACACCCAGCATCGGAGTGACGATATTTCCCGACCAGAACATGGCTGAAAGCGACAGTGAAAGCGTGCTCAAGCACGCCGACACGGCCATGTACAAGGCGAAATCAGAGGGCAGGAACACCTTTGCTTTTTATGATCCCGAAATGCAGGTAACCGCGAGCAAGCGCCTGATCATCGAGGACTATCTCAGAAAAGCCATCAATAACAACGAGCTGCACCTTGAATTTCAACCGATTGTCAATGTACAGGAAGAGATTATCGCTGCCGAATCCCTGGTGCGCTGGTATAACCCGGCTCTGGGCAATGTCCCGCCGGACGAATTTATTGCGATTGCCGAAGAAAGCAATCTGATGCTCGAGGTCAGCAACTGGATACTGGAATCAGCCTGTGCCTATACCAGACGACTGAAAGGCGAAATCGGACCCAACCCGACGTTCCGATATATCACGATCAATATCAGCCCGAAACAGTTCAAACAGCAGGATTTTATTCCGAACCTGCTCAGGGCATTGAATAAATTCGAGCTGGCGCCGGACGATATACGCCTGGAATTCACCGAAAACATCCTGATCGACAACATCGACAGCACCATTCTAAAAATGGAAGAACTGCTGGCATCCAACATCAGGTTCATCCTGGATGACTTCGGTACCGGCTATTCATCATTGTCCTACCTGCACAAACTGCCGATTCGAACGATCAAGATTGACCAGTCATTTGTCACCGGCTTTAAATACAAAAGCTACGCCAACAAGGCTATCGTCGACGCTATCATCGCCATGGCCAACCGTATGGATTTACGTTGTGTTATCGAGGGTGTTGAGACCAAGGATGATGCGGATTATTTCATCAGCAAGGACATCTTCGCGATGCAGGGATATTATTACTACCGCCCTATTTCAGGTGACGGACTGATTGACCTGCTCAGGCACGACGAGAAAAAAGTCGCTAGTGAATGAACCCGTTGAGGATGCTGAAACCATAGGCAAAATCGCCGTCGGTGTCAGTATCATTACAATAGCAGATCCTGCCAAACGTTTCCTGTGAGCTGCCATCGGCAAAGATGATTTTCGCGGTAATACGGTCTTCGAGTTCAAACCGCTTGGATGTAATGAAACGAAAGCCGCCCTTGCTGATATTCTCGATGTCGCCCTGGTAGTGCTGTGATTGATCCGGCTCAACCCCATTGACCAGTAGAATCTCACAACGGCAGGCCTTGCAGAGTTGTCTTACGTCTTTTCGGTTTACGTCTTTACGTGTCTTGGCATCCATTCAGTGTGATTACCCCGGTGAAAAATCCCTGTATTCTACGTTGTTTGATCAACGCCTTGTAGTTTATATTCTAGCCCGCATTTCTCACCAGGTGGCGTCGAATACGGATAAGGCATTGACCCAATGGCGGCAATGCCTGGATGACAATAATTACCGTATGTAGTAGTCAAGCCTGCCTGTCACGGTTCAGGCTGGTCTTCGTGTCCGTAAGCTTGCTCCCGCGATCCTGGTAGGAAATTCGGGCTAGTAGCCGAATATGCCCTCGAGCAGATCGGCGTAACCCGCGTACATCTTGTCATCGGCATCCTCGAAATACTCGATATTCATCTGTTCCAGCATTTTCTTGCCGGCCGGTGTTTTGCTAGCGTCCAGCAGCGCCTGTTTGACTGCCTGCGCTACCTCAGCAGGTACTTTGGGGGATGCAGACAGCGCCATGTGCGGAACCGGATCAGTCGAAGTCACGGTATTCAGGCTTTCGTAGTTGCCAACCAGCGGGCTCGGAATAATGGCCGCGTCGACGTAGCCCTCGAGCACCTTGTTGACCGCATCCACGGCGTTGCTGGCCTCGATATAGAACGGCAGTCTTACCGGATTCGGGAACATGCTGTTCAGCCTGACGGCACCCATTCCGGGTGATGCCATGGTCGCAATTTTTTTCGAAATGAGCTCATCCATTTCAAAAACGAAATTCTCTTCGCCGGTCACTACGGTAAAACTCACCGTATCAGGAAACTTGGCCAGTACCCGGTAGTCCTTGCGTTTAACCCGGTAATCGGTGAAATGGGCTGCATCAAGGATGAAATGCATATCCTCGGCTTTTTGCATGCGCGCCCAGTAGGTGAGGAAATTGCGGTAGGACTTGACGGTAAAGATATGGCCGGTTTTGTTCGACAGATACTTGACCAGCGGCTGGTAATTCTGAACGATCTGATCAGGCGGCAGGACCGGCTGGACGGACAGAAAATAATTTTCAGCCCGTGCCGCTGTCGACGATATCAACAGCAGAAAAATGATCAGAAAGTACCGGAAATACATGGTGACGACGATGGCCAATGCCCTCCACAGTTTCTGAAAGCATAGTCAAATTTTTCCCGTTTTTCAGATAGATGGACATTATTTTACAATCACTCCAGCCACGGCCTGAGCAGGTAGATCACCCCGATTCCCAGCACTGCGCAAACACTGCAAAGCATCAGAATCTTTGCGATCAATACGACTTTTTGATTCATGGCGATTTCTCACATCCCAGATAAAACCTGAACCAGATTCCAGCCAAAATCGTCGGCTTTATATACTTGATATTCAATATCTTATTTTATTTTCTTAAAGTACTATATCACTCAAATGCAGACGCTTCAGGGCTTCTTCCTGGTGCTGTTTTTGCTGTTCAATGCCCTCAGTCCGGCGAGCTTTTCACCGATCTTGATCTCCAGGCCTCGTGCCACCGGCTGATAGTAGACCTTCTCTTCCATCGCATCGGGAAAGTAGGTCTCCCCTGCCGCAAACGCTTCTTCTTCATCATGGGCATAGCGGTAGTCCTTGCCGTGGCCGAGCTCTTTCATCAACCGCGTCGGTGCATTCCTGATATGCAACGGGACTTCCAGTGTGCCGAGTTCACGCGCATCCCGCATGGCCTGTGCAAACGCCAGGTACACCGCGTTGCTTTTGGCCGTTGATGCCAGATATGTGATCGCCTGTGCGATTGCCAGTTCACCCTCGGGGCTTCCCAGGCGCTCGTAGGTGTTCCAGGCATTGAGCGCGATCTCAAGACCACGCGGATCCGCATTGCCGATATCTTCCGACGCCATGCGTACAACACGGCGTGCGATATATCTCGGGTCACAACCGCCGTCGATCATGCGTGCAAACCAGTAGAGCGCTGCATCCGGATTACTGCCGCGCACCGACTTGTGCAGGGCCGAGATCTGGTCATAGAAAAGATCACCACCTTTATCGAACCGGCGCAGGCTCTGGGATGTAACAGCCCGGATGATATTTTCATCGATGATGTTGTCGTCTGATGCCAGGTCTGCGGCGATTTCAAGCATGTTGAGTGCGCGGCGTGCATCACCATCTGCGATCTCGGCAATCTGCTCGACAAGAACGTCTTCGATCTGCAGGCCGCGTTCGCCAAGCCCTGCCTCCCTGTCACTCACGGCTCTTTGCAGCAGGCACGCAATGTCTTCGGCTTCGAGACTTTTCAGTACATAGGTTTTAACGCGCGACAGCAAGGCATTGTTCAGCTCAAACGACGGGTTTTCCGTGGTTGCGCCGATAAAGAAAATAGTCCCGTCTTCCACATAGGGCAGAAACGCATCCTGCTGCGATTTGTTGAATCGGTGCACCTCATCCACAAACAGAATGGTTACCCTGCCGTAGGCCTGTTCCTGCCTGGCCTTGTCCACGGCCGCTCGAATGTCCTTGACCCCGGAGAGCACGGCTGAAAGGCTGAGGAACTGGGCATCGGCACTGTTGGCAATAATCCTTGCCAGTGTGGTTTTACCGGTACCCGGCGGCCCCCAGAAAACCATCGAATGCAGGGCCCCGGATTCGATCGCCTGGCGCAGGGCACTGCTGTTATCGCCTTTATCACCGAGAATATGCGCCTGACCGATAAAATCGTCCAGTACCCTGGGACGCATACGATCGGCCAGCGGCGTATAGACCGGATTGACCGGACTGGCGTGGTCAGTGGCCATCATGAACCACCGAAAACGTCGACACCCTCCGGCGGTACAAACTCAAATATGGTGGATTCAAGCTCGGGATTGGACTTCAGATCAGTGAACAGTATATAGGTGGTCTGTTCGAACTGGTCATGTAATTGCAGGAAGCGCAAACCCGTGTCATCCAGACCAACCATGACACGGTCAAAATCGGAGTCGAGCTTTTTGTTCAGCAGCTCGATGCGATGAAGCCCGGAATCAAAGCCGCGCTCGTGTATCTCGAATGCTTCTTCAAGCTTCTGCCTGTTTTGCAGCAGCGCCATCGGTGTATTGTCTCGGCCGGTGCCCTGCTTCTGTACCGTCACCTGTTCCAGATCGACATCGTAAATCCAGACCTGCTCACCATCGGAAACAATTTCCTGCGGATACGGCTCGGTGTAGTTCCAGCGAAACCTGCCCGGACGTTGCAGATAGAATTCACCGGCGGATTCCTGCAATACCTCGCCGTCACTGGACTTCAAGGTCTGCGTGAAATTCGCCGTCATGGTCGTGGTCTCGCTCAGAAACCGGTCGAGCAGCACCCTGCCCTCGCCGGCATGAGCGTATCCGCCATGAAATCCAGAAAATACAACCAATTGTAGGGTGCAATAGCGCAGCGTATTGCACCAGAATCTATTCAATCTCAAGCGCTTTCACCTCTTCTGTTCCTGCCCAGTCGTAAGGATATATCCCCAGGGATGCATATTTATGAAAAGTAGAATAAGGCCAGTCTTCCACATTTTTTACCAGTCCATGCCTGACGGGATTGACGTGAACATAATCCAGATGGAGCCTGTAATCACGATCATCCCGAATCAAATGCTCCCAGAAACGTCTTTGCCAAATTCCTCTTTCACCACGTTTTTGACGTGTTAGTGATCTGCTCTCTGAATTCGGCAGAGCAGCCGAGAACCGTGTCTTGATCATGCGTACCCTTAGTGAATAATTCGAGTCGTTCTCAGGCAATTGAATCAGACAATGGTAATGATCAGGCAGCACAACCCATCCATGAATTCTGAATGGCCACTTACGCTTTACATAAACTACAGCATCGCGCAGCTTGTCAACATGTTGCACGAGAAGATCATTCGATCGTCGGTGCATCAAATTTACGGTAAAAAAATAGCATCCACCCGCCTGGTACACCCTGCGATAGTGCGACATAAAAAACTCCCTTTTCTCTGATCAATCCAATTCCGTTTTGATGGTATACGGTGCAATACGCTTCGCTATTGCACCCTACGAACCTGTGAATTCACAACACAGGATCATAACTTTGCGCCTCTGCGCCTTCGCGTTTAAAAACACCTAGGCTTCGGGTGGTGGCGGCGCCAGCACCTCGCGACTGCCATTCGACTGCATTGCGCTGACCACACCGGCCGCTTCCATTTCTTCAATCATCCGTGCTGCCCGGTTGTAGCCGATCTTCAGGCGTCGCTGGACATACGATATCGAAGCCTTGCGCGTCTCGGTTACGATCATCACAGCTTCATCGTATAGCGCATCCGCTTCCTCACCTGATCCGTTTGTCGGTTTTTCGCCCGGCAACACCGTTGTAGTGTTTTCCTGTAAGACCTCTTCGACATAATCTGGTTCACTGGACCGTTTCAGATGTTCGGCAACATTATGCACTTCATGGTCGGCAACAAACGCACCGTGAACACGGGTAGGCAAATTGCTGCCAACTTCCATGTACAGCATGTCACCATGGCCGAGCAGCTGTTCAGCGCCCATCTGGTCGAGAATAGTCCTGGAGTCAACCCGTGATGAGACCTGGAATGCGATACGTGTAGGTATATTGGACTTGATCAGACCGGTGATCACGTCGACGGACGGCCTTTGGGTTGCCAGAATCAGGTGAATACCGGAAGCACGGGCTTTCTGTGCCAGCCTGGCAATCAGTTCCTCGATCTTCTTGCCCACGACCATGAACAGGTCGGCAAACTCGTCGACCACGACGACGATATAGGGCAGCGGTTTCAACTCTGCGGGCTGTGCACCCGGCGCGGCGTGGTCGGGATCGAACAAGGGATCTTCCAGCGGCTTGCCTGCGTCGGCCGCTTCCCTGACCTTGCGGTTGTAGCCGGAAATATTACGCACTCCCAGTGCGGCCATCAGTTCGTAGCGCGTCTCCATTTCAGCCACACACCAGCGCAGTGCATTGGCCGCTTCCTTCATGTCGGTCACCACCGGTGCCAGCAGATGCGGAATGCCTTCGTACACATTCAGCTCGAGCATCTTTGGATCGATCAGGATCATACGCACTTCACTGGGCTTGCTCTTGTACAGCAGGCTCATCAGCATTGCATTGACGCAAACGGATTTACCCGAACCGGTAGTCCCGGCCACCAGCAGGTGCGGCATTCTGGCAAGATCTGCCACCACCGGTTTGCCGGAAATATCCTTGCCGAGGCCGAGCGTCAGTGGTGACGAAGACTTGTCGTATTCCTTCGACATCAGGATTTCGCTGAGTGTTACCAGTTCGCGCTGTTCGTTGGGTATTTCCAGACCGACGACCGTCTTGCCCGGAATGACTTCAACCACCAGCACACTGATCACGGACAGTGAGCGGGCCAGATCTCTCGACAGGGCGGTTATCTTGCTCGCCTTCACACCCGGTGCCGGTTGCAGTTCGAAACGCGTTACCACTGGTCCGGGATGCACCGCCACGACCTCGACCTCAACACCGAAATCTGCCAGCTTGATTTCGACCAGTCGCGACAGCGCTTCGAGCGCTTCACGGGTATAGCCTTTTTCTGACGGTTGCGGTTTGTCCAGCAGGCGCAGCGGTGGCAACTCGGTATCGGCGTGAGTTTCAAACAGGGCAATCTGCTTTTCGCGATCCAGCCGCTCGGAGATTTCCACTTTCTTCACCACCGGCTCGATCCGCACCTTGCTGCTTCCCTTGGCCTTGCGTTCAGCGGATTTTTGCTTGTCGGCTTCAAACACTTCCTGGCGGTGCTGTTTGGCGACGGCACCGGCCTTGCGTTCCTGCAGGTAGTCAACGAAGGCCAGCACTCTGCCGGCGACCCATTCATAGATGGCGAGCCCGAACGCACCGACCATGTCGATGACCCTGAACCACGACAGCCCGGTGAACAGCGTGATGCCGGCGAGCAGTACCGCCAGCAGGATCAGGGTCGAGCCGAGCAAACCCAGCACGCCGGCAAGGTCATCACCCAGCCATTGCCCGAGGATACCGCCACCATCGATCGGCAAGGTTTCTGCAGGGATCACAAAATGCAGGCTGGTCAATGCACAACCCGACGCCAGCGTGACGAAAAAGCCGGACCAGCGCAGACCCAGCACGCTGTAATCGATTTCATCATCGTTGGCATCACTGCGCGCGCCCCGCATCACCAGCCAGCCGCTGTAGGCGATCATTACGGGCAACAGATAGGCAAGATATCCGAACAAGCTGAAGAGGACGTCGGCAAACCAGGCGCCCACGACGCCGGCGGCATTGTCGATACCCTGACGCGGTCCGGTATAAGACCACCCCGGATCGAGAGGATCGTAGGTAACCAGTGCCGTGAGGAAAAACAGCGCCAGTGCGACGAGCACCAGCATGGCGCCTTCCCGCAGACCATGCTGGATATGCGTGGTCAGGCCCGAACTACTACCTGTTGTTGTTATTTTTTTAGGGCGTGCTTGAGCCAAACAAACTGTCCTGATTCTTTTCCAGCCACATCATAGGGCATTCGGGGCATTATAAACCCAGTTCCTCCTTCAATACAGCGTCAACCACCGCACCGTCGTGTACCGCCGCAGCCGCCTCCAGGCCGCTATCGGCGATACCTTTTTCCAGCAATTCAACGACATAGGGCAAAACCGCGGCTGACAGTGCCTGCGATGCCGTTCTCGGTACCGCGCCCGGCATATTCGGGACCGCCTGGTGCAGCACGCCATGGCGGGTATAGATCGGCTGCTCATAACTGGTGGCGTGAATATTTTCGATACTTCCGCCCTGGTCGATCGCGATATCCACGATCACGCTGCCCGCGGCCATACGCCTGACCATGTCCTCGCTGATCACCACGGGCGCCCGTCTGCCGGCGACCATCACGGCGCTGACAACCAGGTCGGCCTGACTGACCGCTGCAGCAACGGTCTGCTCGTCTGATAACACGCCGGTACAGTTCCTGTAGCGTGACGCGAACTGCTCCAGACGGCTCTGCTGAAGATCGAACACGGTGACACTGGCACCAATCGAAGAGGCGGCTTCAACCGCATGTTCGCCGGCAACACCGGCGCCCATCACGACAACCTTGCCGTTATCCGCGCTGTCGATGCCGCCAAGCAGGATACCCTTGCCGCCGTTGTTCTGAAACAGGTAGCCGGCACCGCCGATGACCGCCAGGCGCCCCGCTATCTTGCTCATCGGTGCCAGCAAGGGTCTCGCACCCTGATCATCGACGACCGACTCGAAAGCGATCGCGGTCAGACCGATATGGCATAACTGCCGTGTCAGCACCGGTTGAGCCGCCAGGTGCAGAAAGCTGAAGACCGTGTGCTCCCGCGTCAGGTATTTAAGCCCTTCTTCCAGCGGCTGCTTGACCTTGACGATGAGTTGTGCGGCTTCAAACAGCTCCGCCTTTTTCTTAACGACTTCCACGCCGGCATCGACATAATCCTGGTCGCTGTAGCCACTGCCCAGTCCGGCACCGGTTTCCAGGTAGACGCTGTGCCCGGCAGCAGTCAGCCTGGCACAGGCAGCCGGTATCAATGCCACACGGCCTTCGCCGTACATGATTTCGAGTGGAATGCCGGTATTCACTAGTTACTCCATTCAATCAAATTACATTTATGGCTCGCGCTGTGCGACGAGATTCATAAACTTTTGCTAATATATGTTGCCTTAAATATCTGACCGCCCACCGGAGGCATTACATGAGCGAAGCCAAACACTGTCAACTTTTAATTCTAGGTTCCGGACCAGCAGGCTACACCGCTGCAGTTTATGCCGCACGCGCCAACCTTAAACCGGTACTGGTCACAGGCATGGAAATGGGTGGACAGCTCACTACGACAACTGACGTTGACAACTGGCCGGGCGACAATGACGGTGTACTCGGTCCCGAGTTGATGGAACGCATGCAGAAACATGCCGAACGCTTCGGTACGGAAATTATCTTTGACCATATCAACACGGTCAAACTGGATCAACGCCCTTTCAGACTTATCGGTGACTCGAATGAATTTACCTGCGATGCATTGATAATCTGCACCGGCGCCAGCGCGATGTATCTCGGGCTCGAATCTGAAAAGGCTTTTATGGGTAAAGGCGTCTCGGCCTGCGCCACCTGTGACGGCTTCTTCTACAAGGGCCAGAAAGTGGCGGTCATCGGCGGTGGCAACACAGCCGTGGAAGAGGCGCTTTACCTGTCGCATATCGCATCGGAAGTCACCGTGGTCCATCGACGTGATGCACTGCGCTCGGAGAAAATCCTGCAGGACCACCTGATGGAAAAAGCCGAGCACGGCAATGTGACCATGGCCTGGGACAGTGTGCTCGAGGAAGTGCTTGGCGATGACAGCGGAGTCACCGGTATTCGTATCAGGAACGTTAAAGATGATACCACCACCGACATCGATGTCGCCGGTGTATTTATCGCTATCGGACACAAACCCAATACTGCGATTTTCGAAGGCCAGCTGGAAATGAACAACGGCTACCTGAAGGTACAGAGTGGAACCGAGGGCAATGCCACGGCCACCAGCGTAGCCGGCGTCTTCGCCGCAGGCGACGTTACCGATCATGTCTACCGCCAGGCCGTGACTTCCGCCGGCACCGGCTGCATGGCGGCTCTGGATGCAGAAAAATACCTGGATGACCTGGAATGTGAAAAGGCTGCTCAGAACTGTGACTGAGCAGCATCCATGAAACTGACAACAGTTTCATCGCTGGCTGAAATCGATCCGCTCCAATGGAACGAGCTGGCCGCTTCTGACAATCCATTCATTCAGCATGACTTTCTGCTCGCCCTGGAGAGCAACGACTGTCTTGAGCCCTGGGGCTGGCAACCGCATTATATTCTCGCCAGACTGGACAACACCCTGGTCGGCGCCTGCCCCGCCTTTATAAAAACCAACTCCTACGGCGAGTTCGTTTTCGACTGGGCCTGGGCCGATGCCTACCACAGAAACGGACTCGACTATTACCCGAAACTGGTGATCGCAGCGCCCTATACCCCTGCATCCGGCCCCAGGTTGCTGGCCGCTGACGGTAGCGACCAGGCCGTCGTCAAACAGCAGCTGATACAGAAAGCCATCGATACCGTGGCTGAAAACCGGCTGTCATCATCGCACTGGCTGTTCTGCCAGAACCAGGACCGACACCTTCTGCAGCAGGCCGGCCTGTTAATGCGCACGGATTTCCAGTATCACTGGTCAAATGCAAATTACGAAGATTTTGACCAGTTTCTATCCCGACTCAGCAGCAAGAAGCGTAAGAACATACGCCGCGAACGCCGAATCGTGGCCGAGGCCGGCATTACAACGGAAATTATCCGGGGCGACGATCTGAGTGAGGAGGAATGGAACACGCTGTATGACTTTTATCGAATAACCTTTCTGCGCAAGTCCGGCACACCGACACTCTCACTGGGCTTCTTTCAGGCCATGTCGCATCGTCTGCGTGCCATCTTTGCCAGACACGAATCAAGGATCGTCGCCGGCGCCATCTGTTTCGAGAGCAACGACACCCTGTATGGCAGGCACTGGGGCTGTTATCAGGACTATGACAACCTGCATTTCGAAGTCTGTTATTACGCCGGAATCGATTACTGCATCAAAAACGCACTATCCCGATTCGAACCGGGTGCCCAGGGTGAGCACAAAATAGCACGCGGTTTCATGCCGACACGGACCTGCTCCGCCCACTGGGTCGCCCACGAAGGCTTTCGCCGGGCTCTGGGCCAGCATCTCGAATACGAAGCTAATGCCATGGATGACTATTATCAACAACTTATAGCGCATCAGCCGTATAAACATTTTGCGCAGCCAGATCCTGCCCGCAGCCGCCGGGGAAAAGCGGAATAACATCACAGCACTTGAATTGCTGATGGCGCTTACATAGGATGGCGCTTTTCACAGACCGACACTAAAGGATCTCCGGAAACTCACATGAAATTTTTCTCACGTTTATTCGCATCACTGCTGTTCCTGCTTGCCGTCACCAATCATAGCCACGCGGCGTCACAGGATGTTTTTGATCAGATCATCAAGAAAGGTGAAATCCGTGTCGGAATATCGGTCATGGCGCCCTGGGTAATGAAAGACAAGGACGGCAAATATATTGGCTTTGAAATCGACATCGCCAAACAGCTCGCCAGTGACATGGGAGTAAAGCCGGTTTTCAAACACTACGACTGGAACAAATTGATACCGGCACTGGTCAACCGTGAGATCGACATCATTGCCTCTGGTATCTCGATCACCCCCAAACGCGGCCTTAAAATCCGCTTCAGCAATCCTTATTCGAGTTCGGGATATAACCTGGTATCGAACCTCAAGCTGACGAAGGATTTCACCAGCATCAAGGATCTCAATGACAGCAAGGTGTTTATCGGCGTCGTCAAGGGAACTGTTTCGGAAAGCCTGGTCCCGAAGGTTTTCCCGCGAGCAAAACTGGATTCGTTCAAGGATAACAAGGAAGCAACCGAGGCCGTGGTCAACGGCACGGTCCATGCCTTCGTCGCGTCGGCACCGATTCCACGCTTTGTCGCACTGAAATACCCCGATGATGTTGACCTGCCGCTGGAGAAACCGCTGCTGGTGACCAAAGAGGCCTTTGCGATCAACAAGCACAACCCTGAAATGCTCGCCTATCTGAATTCATGGATAACCGCACACCAAGCGGACGCCTGGATCAAGAGTACGCATGCCTACTGGTTCAAGTCACTGAAGTGGCGCCGCAAAGTCAGTGAATAACTCATGACGCTCAACGCTTGCAATGCACTTCACCGCAGCCCGCCACAATACTGGCTGCCTTTCCTGCTGTTGCTCAGCGCCGCCGCGATTGCAGGCAGCGACGGCCTGCTCGAATTGCCTGAACATTACCGCTCACCGCTTTCCGATGTCGTCTACGAGGAGCACACCACCTGGCGCGCAACCCCCGAAGACGATAACGGCTGGCGTCGCGGTGATGATGAACTGATTCATCAGGGACGACTGCGTAAGGAAGTCCTGCCCGCCTGGGATTACGATGAACGCACCGACCCGACACTGGGCAATATATTCATGAATGAAAACGAGCTGGCCAGGCCGAAGACGAATGTCTTCAGAATGAACTTCTAGCAGAGCTGATGCCTTCGATTGTATGGCTCGAGGATAATGATTATGAATTTCCTCCGGTCGAGCACGCCTTAACAGAACCGGACGGTCTGCTTGCTGCAGGCGGTGTGCTGTCACCCGAAATCCTGCTCAAGGCCTACCGGCATGGTGTTTTCCCCTGGTATTCACGCGAACAGCCGATACTGTGGTGGTCGCCCGACCCGCGCTGTGTGCTGTTCCCGGAAAAACTGAAGATATCGCGCAGCCTGAGGAAAACACTGAACAAACAGCTGTTCACGATCAGGCAGGACAGCGCGTTCCGCGATGTCATGGAACTCTGTGCCGGGCCACGCAAAGGCAACGACGGCACCTGGATTAGTCGGGACATGATCGATGCCTATTCACGCATGCACGATCTCGGTTATGCGCATTCGATCGAATGCTGGCTGGACGACCGGCTCGTCGGTGGGCTCTATGGCATCGCCCTTGGCGAGATGTTTTTCGGTGAATCCATGTTCAGCCATGTTACCGATGCATCAAAAGTCGCACTCGAGTATTTGTGCAATACCATCAAACCGAAACTGATCGATGTTCAGGTCTGGTCGGAACACATGGAAAGCCTCGGCGCCGAGATGATCCCAAGAAAGCGATTTATTGAATTGCTGGAAAAATACTGCGGTTGATAACAGCAGATTTGTTATCACAACATAAGCAGTGAAAAGTGAACAGTTAATAGTGAATAGAGAAGGATAATCCACTCAGTGCCCACAGTAAGGCACTGGATCCCGCTTCCGCGGGGATGACACCCCGTCTTTCTCTCTTCACTATTCATTTTCCATTTTCCATTTTTCACTTTTCATTCTTCATTATTCACTGTTAACCGCTAGCGGTTAACGGAAAGCCAATCTACTGCTATAGTCTGAACAACGGCAACGCGGTGATATCCATGCAACAGGAAAATACCTACGAACTGGTCTCGGCGCTGTTTATCAAGCTGCTTGCGGTTATCTACTTCATTGCCTTTGCTTCCTTTTCCAGTCAGATCACCGCCCTGATTGGTCAGCACGGCATCCTGCCCGTTACCGAACTACTCGATAACGCTACAGCGGAGTTCGGCTGGAAGCGCTTCATTGCATTCCCGACGGTTTTCTGGATCAACGCCGGTGATACTGCACTCACCGCTGCCACATGGCTCGGTTGTGCCTTTTCGGTGCTGGTATTTATCAATTACAGGACGCGCTTCTCGCTGGTCGCGCTTTACCTGCTTTATCTGTCGATCTACCACGCTGGACAGACGTTCATGAATTTCCAGTGGGATTACCTGCTGCTGGAAGCGGGTTTTCTCGCGATTTTCCTGACGCCGAATTCACGTATCATTATATTTCTGTATCGCTGGCTACTGTTCAGGCTCAGATTCCTGTCGGGGCTTTCAAAGCTGTTAAGCAACGATCCCGGCTGGGCGGGTCTGTCCGCCCTGACCTTCTACTTCGAAACCCAACCGCTGCCGCACGCCGGCGCCTGGTACGCGCACCAGCTGCCTGAATGGATACTGATCCTGGCCACTGCCGCCACCCTGCTCATCGAACTCGTGGTTCCATTCATGATGTTCATGTCACGAAAGTACCGCTTTATCGCGGCCTGGTTGACGATCGGGCTCCAGCTGTTGATCATTCTGACCAGCAACCACAACTGGTTCAACGTACTCACCATCATACTTTGCCTGTTTTTGTTCGATGACAAGGCACTCCGGCGAATCATTCCCGAAAGTGTGGGCGCATGGCTGCTCGAGCAGAAGCAGCTCTCAGCCAACCCGGCTTATTTGCGGGTTATGGCGTACCCGTTTGCCGCCATAATCCTGCTTGTCAGCAGTATCCAGATCTGGGAAATGGCTTCTGGCGTGCGTATGCCCGGCACACCGGGCCAGGTCCTCAACTATATTGAACGCTGGGCGCTGGCCAACAAATACCACGTGTTCCCGACCGTCAACCAGCGGCGCATCGAGCTTGTGATCGAAGGCAGTATCGATGGTGTTAACTGGCTACCCTACAAGTTCAGGTACAAACCCGGTGAACTGAACAAACCGCTATACGTTGTGATACCTCATCAGCCTCGGCTCGACTGGATGGTATGGTTTGTCCCGCTGGGTCCGGTATTCATCGACTGGTTTGAAAACTTCCTCGCAACCTTGCTCGAGAATTCGCCCAGTGTTACCGCACAGCTGGAATACAACCCATTCCCCGATACGCCACCGATCGCGGTACGGGTTCATGCATTCGAATACGCATTCACCGATGTCGACGAACAGGCCGCATCGGGACACTGGTGGAAACGTCAATATCTGGGCCTGTTTGAGCCGGCACCCGGCCTGTATCGTTAAGGATCACGCACCCTTTCGTGGGTTAGTCCCTGCGTTGACTGGCCTTGGCGGAAATCGGTGTTGGGTATCTGTAAATCACCCAGTAGGTTGATATCACAAACGTCAGGATCACCACGGTCTGAATAAGATACGAGGCACGCTGATCGATCAAACCGGATAACAACGCGCTGTAAGCCACCAGCAGCGAAAATTCACTGGCCTGCCCCAGGCGAATTCCCAGTTCGGTCGCGACATAATCTTTTTCTCCGCTGAGATTGAAACCCCATCGATAGATCAACGGTTTGGTCAACACGATGATCAGCGCGATTACCGCACCGGGAAGTACCACATCCATCATCACCTTCAAATCGAACTGTGCACCGATAGAAAAGAAAAAAAGGATCAGAAAAAAGTCCCTTAACGGCTTCAGCTCTTCGGCTATTACCAGCGCGATTGGTAGCGTCGCAATCGATACGCCGGCGACGAAGGCTCCCATTTCGAAAGACAGACCGATATACTCGGCCGCTCCCGCCACCATCAGGCCCCAACCGAGCGACATCAGGAAAGTATGCTCGCGGATGGTATCGAAGCGGATATACAGGGCCGTGATCGCATACTTGACCACATAGAATGAAATCACGGTCAACAGTATCAGCTTTAGCATCAACAACGATACCGTTAGCGTGATATTGCTCTCCTGCCCCCCGGTGATCAACAGGATGATGATAATCGCGAGTATGTCCTGGAGTAACAATACACTGACCATCATTTCACCACGATGCTTGTGATGCAATGTGGTCGTCGGTATCAGCTTCAGACCAACGATGGTACTGGAAAACATCAGCGCCGTACCAATGATCAGACTGTGCAATAGCGAGAACCCCATCGACAAAGCCGCCAGCGCTATCACTGAAGTGAATATGATCGAGGTCACCAGCGTCAGCGCACTAACCTTGCCGAAAAGCGCAACCATCCTGGATGGCCTCAGGTTGAGACCGATCAGAAACAGCAAGAGTATGATGCCGATGTGTGAAAGTTTTTCGATGTGATCCGGGTTATCGATCAGTCCCGCACCGGACGGACCAATTGCGACACCCAGCGCGATGTAAGCGAGAATAATCGGCTGCTTCAGATAAAGAAAAAGCGTTGCCAGCACCGCTGCTCCGGCGAAGATCAACACTAGCTCAAATATTATATTATCCATCTGTGTCCTGAATTCAGTACCCGAAAATAGCCAGATGCACAATCTCTCGGTAATATCGAAACCACTGGAGCTCAACATCATCAGCTTACTATAAACGGGAGAGCCTAATGGCCTGGATTTATCTGATAATCGCCGGTCTGTTTGAGTGCGGCTGGGCGATTGGTCTCAAATATACCGAAGGATTTACCCGCTTGACGCCGTCAATTCTGACCGTGGCGGCGATGGCAATCAGCTTCTGGTTACTGTCCACCGCGATGAAGACCATCCCGGTAGGCACCGCCTACGCTGTGTGGACCGGTATCGGCGCGGTGGGCGTCGCCATTATGGGCATGATACTGTTCGGCGAATCCCGGGACGTGCTCAGAATTGTCTGCCTGGTTCTTATCGTCAGCGGTATCATTGGACTGAAGCTGGTATCGAAATGAAACGTTCGAGCAATACTCTGCAGGAGCGGCTTTAGCCGCGAACAGAATCGTGGTTTTCTCAAGCAATTCGCGGCTAAAGCCACTACTACCTGCCCTCTCTGCGACCGCTTCGCTACATATTGGAATCTGATTTCGATATAATTCGCCGAAATTTTCCAGGACCTATAATGAATTTCATCGAAACACGCGGCAATGATGGCCAGCATCCTGAACAAGTCAGCTTTTCCGAGGCCATCCTGACGCCGATCGCTTCCTACGGCGGGCTCTATTCACCGCAGTCCTTGCCTGAACTGAACGAAGCCTTTTTGAACGCACATCTGTCCGCCGATTACAAAACCCTGGCACGCAGTATGCTGGATGCTTTCGACGTTGACATCGATAATCCCATTATTGACCGCGCACTCGAGTTGTACGATGGTTTTGATGATCCGTCCAATCCGGTGCCAGTCGTCAGGGTTAGCGAGGATCTTTATGTCAGCGAACTCTATCACGGCCCGACCCGGGCGTTTAAGGACATGGCGCTGCAACCCTTCGGCATCGTACTGTCTTCAATTGCTCAGAATCGAAACGAGAATTACCTGATCCTGACCGCAACTTCCGGTGATACCGGACCGGCTGCGCTGGAAACCTTCAAGAACAGGGCCAATGTACGTGTCGCCTGTATGTATCCGATCGGCGGCACCTCCGACGTGCAACGCCTGCAAATGGTTACCGAAGATGCGAGCAATCTCAAGGTCATCGGCGTCAAAGGTGATTTTGACGACACCCAAAATGCACTGAAACGCTTGCTGGCGTCGAAAAGTTTCAAGCAAACCCTGAAAGAAAAGCACATACACCTGTCTGCCGCCAATTCAGTCAATTTCGGCCGCATCATTTTCCAGACCATTTACCACGTCCATTCCTACCTGGAACTGGTGCGTCAGAATGCAATTGCCATGGGTGAAAAGGTTTATCTGGATGTTCCCAGCGGCAACTTCGGCAATGCGCTCGGCGGGTATTACGCAATGAAGATGGGGCTGCCTGTCGAAAAAATCCTGATTGCCTCCAACCGGAACAATATCCTGACGCAGCTGATCAGGACCGGCGTCTACGACCTGCGAACAATGGAAGTCGTCCCCACAACTTCACCCGCGATGGACATCCTGATCTCATCCAATATCGAACGTGTGCTGTTTGACCTGTTTGGTGCGGAACGTACGAAAGCATTGATGCAAAAACTGGAGACTGATCAGTGTTATGAACTCACCGCGAAAGAACATCAACAGATCCAGTCAATTTTCGCCGCTGACTTTTGTGATGATCAGCAGGGTAAAAAATATATCAAGGACGCTTTCGCGCAGGGCTATCTGATGGATCCGCACACAGCCACCTGCTTCAAGGCATACGAAACCTGCCGGGAAAAACCGCTCAAAACCATCGTGTATTCGACAGCCGAATGGACCAAATTCTCGCCGGTGATAGCCAATGCCCTGACCGGCGAAGTCGACAGCCATGATATTGACGCGCTGAAAACGATCGCACAGGAAGCCGGCATTGAAATACCGGGCATGATCAGCGAACTGTTCGATAAAGAGGTTACGCAGACATCAGTGATCGAAAAGGAAAATATTGAACGCGAGATACTCGCGTTTTTATAGCGTGATTTTTTACGCAAAGGATGCCGACGTTACTTTTTTTCGTAGGAGCGGCTTCAGCCGCGAATGCGCGCGAGTGCAATTTGAGTCCACAGATGAAAGCAGATAAACACGGATGTTTATGTATGGTGTTTGGCCGCGAACAACGCAAATGACGCCATTAATCACCCACCCTATTTTGTTTAGTGTGATTCGCGGCTGAAGCCGCTCCTGCAACATTACAGCTTCGCATACCCGTAGGGTGGATTAGGCGCAAGCCGTAATCCACCGCGAACGTTCGGTGCAATACGCTTCGCTATTGCACCCTACGGCCATCCGGGCTCCACAGGACTCGATTGGCCGTCCCTGGCCAATCGACCCTGCCAGCGAAGCTGTCTTCGGCGAGCTTAAGGGGGGCTGGCTTCATCTATCTCCACGCGATGTAAAGCGAAGCGTGAGTCAGAATAGCAAAAAGACGCTGGATTCCTGCTTCCGCAGGAATGACGAATAAACAGGAATGCTGTGGGCTAGGGTTTTTTGGGGCCCCCTTTAGGCTTGCCGAGGTATTCGGCTTTGGTAGGGCAAATCGGACAGGGACGTCCGATTTAGCCTTGTGGAGCCCGGACGGCGACTCAAGGCGGCCCGTTGGCAAAGACGAATGCCGAGGGTACCCGCAGGGCAAGCCGACCGGGGGTGCCGTTTCTTTTGGTTACTTTTCTTTGGGCAAGCAAAGAAAAGTAACTCGCCGGCAGGCGAAATAAACTCGCTGAGAAAAAAGGAAAAACATTGATTCGCGTCTTTGCGTTAGGAAACCTGCTCTACAGGGTTTTCCGTCGGTAGAAAATACCTGCGTCGTGACGCACCATATCAAAGTCTTTGTTGAACGGTAATATCGGCTCGTTGATACCGGCCACCAGGATTCCGGAAGGATCGAGCAAGGTTGAAAACGAGTCCAGTATCTGCGCTTTCACCGGCACGGAAAAATAGACCAGCACGTCAAGACATATGATCAGGTCAAAATGACCCTTGTCTTCGAAATCTTCGAGAAGATTACAGCGTGAAAACGTAACCATCGACTTGATGTCATCAACGGGCGCCCATTGACCATCGTGCTCGTCCATATACTTTCTCTTCAAAGGCTCGACCATACCGTCCATAGAGGCGTCTTCAAACAGACCTCTGGTCGCACGGTGGACCAGGGTATCCGAAATATCGGTGGCTTCGATGCTGATACTCGGGGCCGATTTCTGCGCCTTGATTGCCTCGCGTATCCTCATCGCCAGTGAATACGGCAGCTGACCGGCGCCGCTTCCAACCACCCAGATACGGTAATTCTCGCGATCCCTGTTCAGCATCTCGTCGAGCAGGTACTCATCGAGCAGATTGAACAGTTCGGGCGGTTCGAACCACGCATCTTCATAGGTGGTAATGGCGTGCAGGACGCTGTTTCTGAGATCGACCGCATCCCGGTTCTGCATTTCGCCGACAAGCGTGTCAAGGGAGTCGAAACTGAATTCTGATATGACAGGTTTGAGTTTTGCTGTAAGGGCATACTGGCGCTCTTCGCCAATAACGATACCGAATTCGTCTTGCAAAACCATCTGCAGGGACTGGTAGGCGCCCCCTTCTTGTAGAGAAATTGATGTCATTTATAGTCCTGATTGGGTTATTTCTATAAATGGCCGTAAACCGATCCATTTACCCTATGAGCATAGAACGAAATTGCCAGAGTTCAAGACAACAGCAGCATTTCACAGCCCGTGTGCAGTTCAGGTGTTTTTCAGTGGAGACCTGAACAATTCCCGACTTTTCAGCTTCCTGGCGCCCAGGTGATTATTGATGATGTAGCGCATCAGCTTTTTGATCTCGGCGATACTGGTGGATGATTCGAGCTCGCCGGCACTGAAAGCCAGCAAGCTGCTGCCTGAGATTACCGGATGCCGTCCTGACTGGTCGGTTCGACACAGCACCGGCCCGTGTTCGAAATGGTAGGCATAATACCGGTCCGCCTGCACAGCCTCACCGGAATCCGCATCGAGCACAAGATTCAGGCCAAAACCGATCTGTTCGAGCAACTGCTTTTCGAAATTCCGCAGGATAATTTCAAGCCCTGACGGTTGCTGCAGGTTATAGAGCGTTTCGTGATAGGTCGCAAAAAGCGCCTCGTTGACATCATTTTTATGCAGCAGCAGTACCAGCAATTCATTCAAATACGTCGCAGACAGCAATGCCTTGCCAGTCAGCAGCGGTGGCCGTGCGTCCGCCACATCAACCGACCTCAAACCGGGCATTTCACTCCGCCCGTACCAGCTCAGCAGCAACGGCCTGAACGGCTGCAACACACCGCTGGTCCTCGAACGTGAACTGCGGCTGCCCTTCGACATCAGCGACAGGCGGCCGTGATGGCGGCTGAACACTTCCAGAATCTGGCTGGTCTCACGGTATGGGCGCTTGTGCAGGATGTAGGCAGGTTCGGCGTTGACTTGCATGGCTAAACGAAACACCTGCTGCAGACGTGTAACTTGATGCACGCAAATTCTCTCGCAGAGACGCAGGGCACGCAGAGGATATTCAGAATGCCGATTCGAGTAAATAACAATTTCATAATTTCTCTGCGGGCTCTGCGCCTCCGCGAGAGCCACAAACATCGGTTACATCTATTCGTTGGTGTAGCCCAGGCTGGCCAGGGCACGCTCGTCATTGGACCAGCCCTCGCGGATTTTCACCCACAACTCCAGGTACACTTTTCCATCGAGCATTTTTTCGATATCCGCACGTGCCTTGCTGCCGATACTTTTCAACCTGGCACCCTTTCGGCCGATAATAATGGCCTTCTGCCCCTTGGTTTCGACGTAAATAGTGGCAAAAATGCGGGTGATCGATTCGCCCTCTTCGAAGCGGTCGATCTCGACCGTGGTGGTATAGGGCAGTTCCTGGCCAAGTTCACGGATAAGTTTTTCGCGTATGATCTCGGCAGACAGAAATCGGACATTCCGGTCGGTTATCTGGTCTTCCGGAAAAAAGGGGGCATTTTCCGGCATGCGCTGGTAAACATCGGCTTCCAGTTCGGCGATGTTCTCCGCATGCAATGCGCTCACGGGAATGACCGCGTCAAAACTGCGCATTGCGGTGATTTTTTCGATATAGGGCAGCAGCTCGTTTTTGTCTCCGATCTTGTCCGTTTTATTCACAACCAGCAGTACCGGTGCTTTCACATCCTGCAGACGATCAAGTACAACTTCATCTTCTTCTGTCCACTGCAACGCCTGGACCACAAACAGCACCAGGTCGACATCCCTGAGCACCGAATTTGCCGCCCGATTCATGTAACGGTTAATGGCGGTGCTGCGCCGGTTATGGATTCCGGGTGTATCGACGTATATCACCTGGGATGTTTCCGAGGTTTTTACACCAAGGATCTGGTGGCGGGTGGTCTGCGGTTTACGCGAGGTAATGCTGATCTTCTGCCCGAGAATATGGTTCAGCAATGTCGATTTGCCGACGTTGGGCCTGCCGATTATGGCGACAAAGCCGCAATGAAATACGTTGTCATTCATCTCGCTACTGTAACAGAGACTGCCGGGTCAGGATGCAAATTTCCTGCTGACTTCTTCGATGGCCAGCTTGGCAGCAGCCTGTTCGGCCTTGCGCCTGCTCTTGCCCTGCGCCGTGGTAATACATTCAAGTTCTTCGATGCTGCATTCGACCGTGAACATCTGGTTGTGCGCCTTGCCGCTGACTTCGAGTACGGTGTAAACAGGCAGCGGAAAACGACGCGACTGCAGCAGTTCCTGCAGACTGGTCTTGGAATCTTTCAGTGTCTGTACATCGGGTACATTTCGCAGCTTGTCATCGTATAAACGCAGGATCAGATCGCGGCAGGTCTCGAAACCGCTATCGAGGTATACTGCGCCGAATACCGCCTCGACCGCATCCGCCAGAATGGAGTCGCGCCGGCGCCCGCCGCTTTTCAGCTCACCGGAACCCAGCTGAATAAACCGGCCTATCTCGAGTTGTTTTGCGATATCAGCAAGGCTGTCCTTGTTGACCAGGCTCGCTCTCAACCGACTCAGGTCGCCTTCCTGCATGCCACGGTACTGATCGAACAGCCTGGCTGCAATAATGAAATTGAGAATGCCGTCGCCCAGGAACTCAAGGCGCTCGTTGTTGATGACTGCTGCGCTGCGGTGTGTCAACGCCTCTGTCAGCAGTGCTTCATTCTTGAAGGTATAATCCAGCCGACGTGTAAGCACCGCCAACGCCTCGTCTTGCGCCATCGATTGATCAACCCGCTTATCTTATCGGGACCCTCGCTTCGTGCTTGAACGAGACGATGTAATCAACAGGTCCGATCAACTTGCCCCGCGGCTCATATTCAATCGTAATGAAATAGTCCTTTTTGCTTTTCTTCAGCGTTATGTGGTCCTTGTTAACACTATACACATTATTAACGCGCAGCCTTTTCGTGATGACGGTTTTGATCTTCTTGGGCGTGGCGCCTCGCAGCGACGAATCCGTTCCCAGGTTTTCCATTATCGATTTAACGCTGTGATCATGTATAAACACAGGTACGACATTCATGGCGATGATGCCATTAAACAGCAAAAGCCCAATAATCGCCAACCAGCTGATTAACGTTAAACCCTTCTGTTTTTTCATAAGGCTGCCCTCACTCATCTATCATATTGCCAATACGACCCCATTTCACGCCTCCATTCCAGTGCATCCAGATCATGAATGCCTCACCGACCAGGTTCCTTTCCGGCACCGGCCCCCAGACTCGGCTGTCGTTGCTGTTATCCCTGTTATCGCCCATCACGAAATACATGCCATCCGGCACGATGTATTCGCCTTCCAGACTGCTGGGCCTGCCAGGCTGCAGCAGAATGGAATGATTATTATCCAGCAGGTTTTCGATATACTCGTTCGCATGAGCCTGTCCCGGCCCCTGGTACTCGCCAACGAATTCCCTTTTTACCGGCTTACCATTTACATAGAGCACCTTGTTGTAATAAGCAATATGATCGCCCGGTAATCCGATAATTCTTTTTATGTAATCCAGCGAAGGATCGCGCGGATATCTGAACACGACAACATCGCCGCGCTCCGGATCGCCTGTCTCGATTATTTTCTTGTTCAATACCGGCAGGCGTATACCGTAGGCAAATTTGTTCACCAGGATGAAGTCACCGATGTACAGCGATGGCAGCATCGAACCTGACGGGATGCGAAAAGGCTCGACAATGAAGCCTCGCAGGATAAACACAATCAACAGCACCGGGAAAAACGATTTGGAATACTCGACGATTACCGGTTCCTTGCCACCGCGTTTGATTTCCACACCTTGATGAATTTCTGTTTCCGCGTGGTACACCTTGCTTCGCCTGGGTGCCAGCACCCAAACATCCAGCGCCCAGATCAGGCCGGTTATCACCGTGCCGAGAAATAAATAAAAAGAAAAATCAAAAACCATCATAAGCAATCACTTACTGTCCACTTTGAGTACGGCAAGGAATGCTTCCTGGGGAATCTCCACTTTGCCAAACTGTTTCATTCGTTTCTTACCCGCCTTCTGTTTCTCCAGCAGCTTGCGCTTGCGTGTCGCATCACCACCGTAACATTTGGCTGTTACATTTTTACGTAAAGCTTTTACGTTCGTGCGCGCGATTATATGACGTCCGATCGCGGCCTGTATTGCCACATCAAACATCTGACGCGGAATCAGTTCCTTCATTTTTTCTGCAACTTCACGGCCCCGGCGCTGGCTAACGTCCCGATGTGCAATTATAGACAATGCATCGACTCTTTCACCGTTGATCAGAATATCCACCTTGACCAGTTCATCGGCCTGGAAGCGCGCAAAATCATAATCAAAGGAGGCGTAACCGCGACTGACCGACTTCAGCCGGTCGAAAAAATCCAGTACCACCTCGCTCAATGGCATCTCGTAGACCAGCGAAACCTGTCGCCCCAGATACTGCATGTTTTTCTGCACACCGCGCTTTTCGATGCACAGCGAAATGACATTGCCGACATATTCCTGAGGAACAAGGACGTTGGTGCGAATAATTGGCTCGCGGATTTCCTCGATGTAGTTCACTTCCGGCAGATCACTTGGATTATGGATCTCGATGAGCTCACCTTTGGTATTCAGCACCTGGTAAACCACAGTCGGTGCGGTCGTGATCAGGTCGAGGTCGTACTCACGCTCCAGACGCTCCTGGATGATTTCCATATGCAGCATGCCAAGAAAACCGATGCGAAAACCGAAGCCCAGGGCTGTCGAATTTTCCGGCTCGTAGCTCAATGAAGCATCGTTCAGCGTGAGCTTCTCCAGCGAATCGCGAAAATCATCATAATCATCCGCATCAACCGGAAACATGCCGGCGAACACACGCGGCTGGATTTGCTTGAACCCTTCGAGCGGCTGCTCTGCCGGCCGATCTGTCAGGGTAATGGTATCGCCGACACGGGCGGAGTCGATTTCCTTGATGCCGGCGATAATGAATCCGACCTGCCCCGCCTGCAGCCCGTCCCGGCTTTCGCGCTTCGGTGTGAACACGCCGACATCATCAACCAGGTAGTGCCTTTTAGTCGACATGATCAGCATTTTCTGGCGCCGCCTGATCCGGCCCTGCTTGACTCTTACCAGGACAATAACGCCCACATAGGGGTCAAACCAGGAATCGATAATCAGGGCCTGCAACGGCGCATCCTCGTCACCCTCGGGCGGTGGCACTTCGCGCACCAGCTGTTCGAGCAACTCGTCGATACCTTCACCCGTCTTCGCGCTGACACGGCAGGCGTGCTCGGCTTCGAGGCCGATGACATCCTCGATTTCGTGAATTACGCGGTCAGGGTCGGCTGCCGGCAGGTCGATCTTGTTCAGTACCGGGATGACTTCGAGCCCCTGCTCGATCGCGGTATAGCAGTTGGCAACGCTCTGGGCTTCCACACCCTGGGATGCATCCACAACCAGCAAAGCACCTTCGCAGGCGGAAAGCGAGCGCGAGACCTCGTAGGAAAAATCGACATGCCCCGGAGTATCGATGAAGTTCAGCTGATAGGTTTCGCCATCCAGCGCCCTGTAGTTCAGGGTAACGCTCTGCGCCTTGATGGTAATGCCGCGTTCGCGTTCCAGGTCCATCGAATCGAGCACCTGTTCCTGCATTTCCCGGTTGGTCAGGCCATCGCAGGTCTGGATCAGCCGGTCCGCCAGCGTGGACTTGCCATGATCGATGTGGGCGATAATGGAAAAATTGCGAATGTTCTGCATCGACATGTCAGGCGATTACCCGCTTCAGGGCCTGCAGGTCGAGAAAATAATGGCAGATTTCCCCGCTGCCACAGGTCAGCACCGGCACCTTGCTGCCGTAGGCCTGTTCAAGTTCTGCATTGTTATCGATTGGCACGCGCGTGATCTCAAAATCCAGTTCGGCTGCAGTCTCACCCAGCGCCTGTTCCATGTCGTCACACAGATGGCAACCTTCACGGATATACAGGGTTAATTGAACTGGCATATATCAGGCTGAAAAAAAACCGGCAAGCGCCGGATCACATAAGGGCGGGATTTTAGCAGATTACGCTCAGACTATGTTTTTTCTGAGCACAACAGGCGTCAGCTTGATGGTATTGCTTCTGCTGGCCAGAAACCGGCGGGAAAAGACCAGCGTCAGCGCGAATCCGGTGACGGCAACGATCAGCACCAGCAGGTCGCGGGAAGCGTAATCCGGCGCAATCAGACTATCCGCCAGAACAGCGCACACTATCATCGCCAGCAACGGCAACAGGTAGACAAATACCGAACCCTTCAGCATGGCCTCTTCGGCCAGTCCGACGACCACCTCATCACCGACCCGCGCGTGTACCGTGTTGGTTGCCTGAAAGCGGGTAAACTTGCGACCGACCCACTTCGACAGCACCGAGGTGCCGCAGCCCTGCCTGGCTTCGCAGGCACCGCAGCTCGACTTCGTCTGCGCTTCGAGCAGCAACTGGTCGTTTTCAACGGCGATGACCCTTGCGGTTTCCTCGATCATTGGGTTCGCTCCATCGATTCCGCAATGGCTACAAGCGTTGCTTCGGGCACTTCACCCATCACGGTGATCTGAACACCGTTCACCTGCCGGCCGTAGACATTCAGCGCGCCCATATTCGATGCGCCCGCCAGTCGCTGCGGGCTGTTTGCATCCGATTCGATGAAGACAGAGACGGATGCGAGCCCGTCGGTATACATCAGATGCGCTGAATTGCTGCCTTCACCTTTGCGTAGCGTGCTTTTAGTCAGCATGAAGCCCTGCGGTATGCTGGTCGCACGCCAGCCGGTATCCGCCTTTTCATTCCCGGTCTTGGGCAGTGTCTGGTGCGTATAACCCTTGAGCTCGGGTACGGTAAACGCTGTCGGTGGCACGGCCGAATGATCGTGGAATGCGGTGTACATCATTTGCTCGACAATCTCGCCGTTTTCATCCAGCAGGTCGCATTTGAGCAAAACGCGGGTCTCATTATCGAGCCAGTAGCGGTAACCATAACGGAAGGCGTCTTTCGGCAGAACATTCAGCACGGATGTCTGTCGTCCCGCGATGCGGTCTTCGCCCATCTGATTGATCGTGTAGTAATTGCCGAGCTTGTCCAGATTCTCGGGCAGGATCGGATGCAGGCCGGGCTTGTTGCCCATCTTGCTGACGGTAACCAGCTTGCGATCAGGATAGATTGATATGACTTCGTTGTTATGGCGGACGATTTTTCGCGCTTCGCCATTGAGTGCTTCCATGCTTTCCCACACACCCCTGGCGTCAACACCGTGTACGACGTGCATGGACACCATTTTGTCTGACTTGCGTAGTACGAAGATCCCTTCGTAATTTGATTGTTTGTCTGCGGCGGACATGCCGCCTACGAGTTCAGAGACATTGCCTGCATGGGCAGGCAAATGACTCAGGATGGCAAATGTTAGTACGGTTGTGACACCAATTTTCATTTGCCGGGATTATTCACGGGCTGGCGATGTTTCAGGCTGTTGTCAGGTGGTGGATTCTGCCCTGATCCGTAACTCACTGAACGTGCATAAGGCATCAAACCCTGGAGGGTATCCTGCGCTGCAAATTCCGAATGCCGGGTCATATAAGTGTTCAGGTTAACTGCCGGCATCGCGATACCGGGATTGTTGTAGACAGGCAGGCTATTGCTCACCGGTAACGCCTGTACCGGCTGCTGGCCGACATTGCTGGCAACATTCGCGCCACCGGTTTCGGTCTGCTGGTCGGTGAGTGTCACCACCATCACCATTGCCACGGTCGCCGCCACTGCAAGGCCGCCAACCGGTCTCAGCCACGCGCCGAAATCAAACAGCGGTTTGCTTTCACGCTGCGGTGCGCGTGCCGGTCGGACAACCCGGTCCAGTTCAGGTTGGTTTTGAATCGCTTCGCGTACGCTTGCACTGACATCGATCATTGATGCATCGGCCACCCTGCCACGCAAAGCCTCACCAATCATCTGGTAGCGAGCTGCGGTCGAGTAAGATCGTTTATCCTGTTCCACCTCTATCGAGTCTATTTCATGGTACTCAATGGCATCGTCGAGCCAGGCGGAAATTTTTTCTCTATCTTCACTCATAATACACCTGAATATGTATCAAAGATTAATCGTTAACATTGTGACTGGAACTGTCTACGATAGGTTGCAGTTTTTCATCGATGGCTTCACGCGCCCTGAAAATACGCGAACGTACTGTCCCTATTGGACAATCCATAACCTGGGCGATATCTTCGTAGCTCAAGCCTTCAATTTCCCGCAGCGTTATCGCTTCTCTTAAATCCGGTGGCAGTACTTCCAGTGCATTGTGTACTGTCGCCTGTATCTCGTCGGCGAGCAATTCGCGTTCCGGCGTCGCATATTCCTTCAGCCATTCGCTCGCATCGTATTTTTCCACTTCCTGAACATCAACCGCATAGGACGGGCTTTTTCTGCCGGCAGCCACCAGGTGATTCTTCGCGGTGTTGATCGCGATCCGGTACAGCCATGTATAAAAAGCACTCTCGCCCCTGAAGTTGGGCAAGGCCCGGTAAGCCTTGATAAAAGCCTCCTGGGCAACATCCTGAACGTCAGCAGGGTTTCGCACGAAGCGCGCAATCAGCTTCGCAATCCGACTCTGGTACTTCTGTACCAGTAAATCAAACGCTCTGCTGTCGCCTTTCTGTACGCGCTCAACCAGCGCCTGATCAACGTTCTTCTCGGTGCCCATCCAGGCCGTTCCTCCAGAGACACTCCGTTGTCTGATTGGTGTGACAAATTAATCCGGTTTTAGTTCAGACGCTTTTAGCGATTCAGCGCCCTGATGCAATCCGACGATTATACAAGTACAATCAAGGTATTACAGCTAGCCAGGCGAAAAATACCAGAGATTGCCCCGGGAACCGCGCATGTCCATCTCAAATCAACATGACGTTTTGATTATAGGCAGTGGTGCAGCTGGACTGAGTCTCGCTCTCAGGCTGGCATCGAATGGCCCGGTTGCGATTGTCAGCAAGGGGCCAATCAACGAGGGCTGCACCTATTATGCCCAGGGCGGGATATCCGCCGTGCTGGCCGATAATGACTCGTTCGAGTCCCATATCGACGATACCATCAATGCCGGCGCCGGCTTGTGCGACCCGGACTCGGTGCGCTTCACGATCGAGCACGGACCGGAAAACATTCACTGGCTGGAGCAGCTGGGTGTCCCGTTCACCAAGGAAACCGCACCCGACGGGGCGCGAATGCTGCACCTGACCCGGGAGGGCGGCCACAGTTTCCGTCGGATTGTCCACGCGGCGGACGCCACCGGTGTCGCACTATCGAACACGCTGGTCAATCACGTTCGTCAGCACAACTCGATCGATATTTACGAGAACCATATTGCCGTGGATCTGATCACCGGCAGCAAACAGGGACTGAAACATAATCGCTGTATCGGCGCTTACATCCTGAACAAAAATACCGGCCACGTGAAACGATTCCTGGCAAAAACGGTTGTGCTTGCCACCGGCGGCGCCAGCAAGGTGTACCTCTATACCACCAATCCCGACTGCTCCACCGGCGACGGGATCGCGATGGCCTGGCGCGCGGGCTGCAGGGTTGGCAACATGGAATTCAACCAGTTTCACCCGACCTGCCTGTACCACCCGGAAGCGAAATCCTTCCTGATCAGCGAAGCCGTGCGGGGTGAAGGCGGCAAGTTGCTGCTGCCGGACGGGAAACCGTTCATGCACCGCTTCGATGAACGCGCCGAGCTCGCTCCGCGTGACATCGTCGCCCGGGCAATCGACCACGAGATGAAGCGTCTCGGCGCCGAGTGCGTCTATCTCGATATCAGCCATCGTTCCGCCGCGTTCATCAAATCGCATTTCCCGACAATCCACAGGCGCTGCGGTGAACTCGGTTTTGACATCACTCGGGAGCCGATTCCGGTTGTACCCGCCGCGCACTATACCTGTGGGGGCGTCATGTCCGATATGAGCGGCCACACGGATATAGAATGCCTGTATGCCATTGGCGAGACCGCTTTCACGCGATTACACGGCGCCAATCGCATGGCCAGCAACTCTCTGCTCGAATGCCTGGTATTCGCCGAATCCGCCAGCAAGGACATCATAAATAGAATTGCCGACATCAGGCTGGAAAAGTCGGTCGCACCCTGGGACGAAAGCCGCGTCACGGATTCGGACGAAGAAGTGGTGGTCACACATAACTGGGATGAGCTGCGTCGGTTCATGTGGGACTATGTCGGTATTGTACGCACCAACAAGCGCCTCGAACGTGCAATGCGCCGGGTTCAGCTACTGCAACACGAGATCCACGAGTACTACAGTAATTTCCGTATCAGCAGTGACCTGATCGAATTGCGCAACCTGGCCCAGGTTTCAGAGCTCATCATCCGTTCGGCGATGGAACGCAAGGAAAGTCGCGGGCTGCATTTTTCATTAGACTACCCGGAAGCATTGAATGACAGCGCTGCCAAAGACACGATTCTGGCACCTGACACCAGCCACAAACCGTCCGACCATATAAAAGCCATCAATTAAATGCAAACACTCAGTTTGATTATCGAACCCGAAGAGCTCGAGACACTTCTGGACGATGCCTCTGTCGTCATCGTCGATTTATGCAAGGCAAAACAGTACAGAAAAGGCCACATACCCGGCGCCCATTTCGTCAATTACCCGGATATCGTCCATATCGAAAAACCTGTCATGGGTTTACTGCCTTCCGCCGAGCAATTCTCGAGACTGGTTTCAGGCCTGGGCATTACCAGGGATACGCACGTCGTTGCCTACGACGATGAAGGCGGTGGCTGCGCATCACGCTTCATCTGGACGCTGCATGTGTTCGGCCACATGAAAACATCGCTGCTCAACGGCGGCCTGTTCAGCTGGGCGAATGAAGGCCATCCACTGACAACGGAAGTGCCACCGGCCGCTACCAGCGACTACAGCCTGACCAGCACCGGAAAATTTACTGCTGACAGGCAGTTCATCCTGCAGCATATGGAAGACGAGAACGTAGCCCTGCTGGATGCGCGCAGCCTGGACGAATACAAAGGCACCAAGAAATTTTCCAACCGGGGCGGCCACATCCCCGGCGCCGCGCGCTACGAGTGGACCGACGCAATGGATCGCATGCATAACCTGCGCCTGCTTCCCGCGCAAACGATCCAGCAGCAGCTTGACCGGCTCGGCATCAGTAAAGACAGGGAAGTGATCGTGTATTGCCAGTCACATCATCGCTCGGCCCTGTCGTACGTTATGTTGAGATCGCTGGGATATGAACGTGTGAAAGGTTATCCGGGTTCCTGGTCGGAATGGGGGAATCGTGATGATACCCCTGTTGAACAATGATTAACGAATCGTTGGTCGTTCGATCGTAGGAGCGGCTTTAGCCGCGAATCACTGTTTCTCGTTTGACTGAACGTTTTATTTCGCCTTTCGGCGAGTTACTTTTCTGTCAACAGCGACAGAAAAGTAACCAAAAGAACGCCGCCCCCGGCACTCGCGCTACGCATGCCCGTAGGGTGGATTAGGCGCAAGCCGTAATCCACCGCGTACGCTCGGTGCAATACGCTTCGCTATTGCACCCTACGGCCAACCGGGCTCCACAAGACTCGATTGGCCATCCCTGGCCAATCGACCCTACCAGCGAAGCTGTCTTCGGCGAGCTTAAGGGGGACCAAGCCTCAATCATCTCTACAAGAAACACGATGAGTTGGAAGCACAAGCAGAAAAAAGACACTGGATTCCCGCTTTCGCGGGAATGACGGTTCATCAGGATGGTTATGGGGTTTGGTGTTTTTGGGGCCCCCTTTAGGCTTGCCGAGGTATTCGGCTTTGGTAGGGCAAATCGGGCAGGGACGCCCGATTTAGCCTTGTGGAGCCCGGACGGCGACTCAAGGCGGCCCGTTG
>CP070838.1:2787738-2805996 GCA_020341835.1 Thiotrichales bacterium
ATTCGGCTGGAACTCGACAACATGAACATCAGGGCCGATACCTCGACTTCGGCGAAAATATACGAACTCGAGCTGACCGAAGCCTACTCCGGTATCGGTGCTGCACGTATCCTTCTGCCGGGCTGGTTTTCTGCCAACGATCTGCCGGCCGGCCGCGAATCCCTCGCTGATGCGATGCGCTATCTGTAATCCAGTTCGCACAGCGCTCAATGACAGCTGATCATCAGCTGTCGTCCAGAACCACCCGGGCAGTGCACTGCGCGGTGATCGACGTTTCAATTCAGCTGTAATCTGACCATTCGCCAGGCCGCCGGATCGATGAATTCGTGAAAGATCAGCTATCGCCATCGACGCCGGGGTTGTGCTATTTTGTTATTGGAAAGGACTGTGAATTCTGTTTTTACGCGGATAACCCATGCAACACGCTCACCGAACCTCAGGTATTCCTGCATGAACATTCTCGTCGCCGTCGGTTTTATGGCTGCCCTGGGGCTGATACTGGCAACCGTGCTGGTGATCGCTAACCGGCGACTGTTTGTCTATGAAGATCCCCGAATCGATGATGTAGAAGAACTGCTGCCGCACGCCAACTGCGGGGCCTGTGGCACCGCGGGCTGCCGGGTTTTTGCGGAAAAGCTGGTCGCCGGTGAAGTTCAGCCGGGTGCGTGTACGGTCAACAGTACCGAGATGAACCAGGTCATCGCCAATTTTCTCGGTGTTGATCTCGGTTCGCAGGAAAAACAGGTGGCGCGCCTGGCCTGTGCCGGTGGCAATAATGTCGCCCGCCGGCACGGGGACTACCGCGGTGTCGAGAGCTGCCGGGCCGCCGCGCTTGTCTCGGGCGGGGGCAAGGGTTGCGCCTGGGGCTGCCTCGGTCTGGCCGATTGTGAACGGGTTTGCGATTTTGATGCAATTGTCATGGACAGGCATGACCTGCCACAGGTTATCGATGACCTGTGTACCGCCTGTGGTGATTGCGTCGATATCTGTCCGCGTGATCTGTTCTCCCTCCAGCCGCTAAGCCGCCGGCTGTGGGTTGCCTGCAAGAATCTCGAAAAGGGCGAAGCCGCCGAGGCGGAATGCGTCGTCGCCTGCAACGGCTGCGGCCGCTGCGCAGCCGACGCACCGGGCGGCATGATCACCATGGAAAACAACCTCGCCGTGATCGATTACAGTCAGAACGCGCTGGCCTCTCGCATTGCCATCGAGCGTTGTCCGACCGGCGCCATCGTGTGGCTGGAAGGGGGCGTGCACAAGGGCCAGGGCGCGGTCAAGATCGTCAGGAAGGAGGCCTTGCCGCTGGAATGATGCGTCGCCGTAATATTTTCGAGGCACACTTATACCGAAGTCTATTTGCAATTAGTGACTCAGACACATATATTGCACCGCAGCATTAGCTATACTTACTCTATGAAAATGGCATCGGGGCGTTGACTATGGCAGAGAAAAAACGATCCAGGAACTTCAAGTATCCCGGCATCCGCATGGCGATGGATGGCAATAGCGCGGTGATCATGTGCGAACGCGAGTCTTCCGATGCCGCCGGCGCCTACCCGATCACGCCGTCGACGCAGATGGGTGAATACTGGGCGGAAGAGGCCGCGAAAGGGCATATCAATGCCGCCGGCCGCCCGCTGATCTTCGTTGAACCCGAGGGCGAACATGCCGCCGCCGCGGTCACGGCGGGCATGTCGATGACCGGCCTGCGCGCGTCCAATTTCTCATCCGCACAGGGTATCGCCTACATGCACGAATCGCTGTATGCCGCGGTCGGCAAGCGCCTGCCTTATGTGCTGAACATCGGCTGCCGTGCGATTACCAAGGCTTCGCTGAATGTGCACTGCGGCCATGACGATTATCACTGTATCGACGATACCGGTTTCCTCCAGGTGATGGCGAAAAATGCCCAGGAAGCTGCCGATCTGAACCTGATCGGGCGGCGCATTGCCGAACTGACACTGACGCCGGCAGCTGTTGCCCAGGACGGGTTTTTGACCACTCACCTGATCGAGCCGTTGAATGTTCCGGAACGTGAACTGATCGCCGAGTACCTCGGCAATCCCGAAGACATCATCGAGTGTCCCACGCCTGCGCAAAGGATGCTTTACGGTGAAACCCGGCGGCGCGTGCCCGAGCTGTGGGACGTCGACAACCCGGTGCTGGCCGGCCCGGTGCAGAACCAGGACGCCTACATGCAGTCGGTCGTGGCCCAGCGTCCGTATTTTTTCGATCATATCCCCGAGCTCACCGAGCAGGCCCTGGACGAGTTCTACGAGCTCACCGGCCGGCGCTACCAGCGGGTTTCCGGTTACCGTAGCGATGATGCCGATTACATTATCCTCGGTCAGGGCAGCATGATCGTACAGGCCGAAGCGGTAGCCGATTACCTGCGCCAGAAACGCAAGCTCAAGGTCGGCGTGGTCAACATGACCATGTACCGCCCGTTCCCGGGTGAACTGCTTGGCGGTATGCTGAAGGGCAAGAAAGGTGTTGCCGTGCTCGAGCGCACCGATCAGCCGCTGGCCGAAGATCTGCCGCTGATCCGCGAAGTTCGTACAGCGTTGAACAAGTGCATTGAGAATGCCAGCGTCAGTAATGGCGAAAGGCCGTATCCGGACTACGAGAGCTATGGCAAGGGCGACCTGCCGCGGCTGTATTCCGCCTGCTATGGCCTCGGCAGCCGCGATCTGCAGCCGGAGGCACTGGTTGCCGCGATTGAGAACATGCTGCCGGACGGTGCACACAAGCCGTTCTACTACCTGTCGGTGGATTTTGTCCATGAGCAGGCGGCCAACCCGACGCAGGAAATACACCAGCAGAACCTGCTGCATATCTATCCCCACCTGAAAGACCTGGCCCTGCGCGGCAGTGAGAATCCGGACCTCAGGCCCGAGGGTTCGACCACGGTGCGTATCCACTCGGTCGGCGGCTGGGGTGCGATCACCACCGGTAAAAACCTGGCAATGACGCTGTTCGACCTGCTCGGTTTCGACATCAAGGCCAATCCCAAGTACGGTTCGGAGAAAAAGGGACAGCCGACCACCTATTACCTGTCCGCGGCGCCGGAACCGATACGGCTGAACTGCGAGTACCATTACGTCGACGTGGTCATGTCGCCGGACCCGAATGTGTTCGGACATTCCAACCCGTTGTACGGCCTGACCAGGGGTGGCGCCTTCATCATCCAGAGCGAGACCAGCGATGCCGGCGAATTGTGGGACAGCTTCCCGGAACACGCCAAGCGCTACATCATCGACAACGATATCCACGTGTTTTTTCTCGACGGCTTCAAGATCGCGCGCGAAGAGGCCACCAACCCGGAGCTGCAGTTCCGTATGCAGGGTAATGCTTTCCAGGGCGCCTTTTTCGCGGCCTCACCCTTGATGGAGCGCGCCAAGCTGACCGAGGAGGGGCTGTTCAGCTCGATCGACAAGCAGCTGAGAAGCAAATTCGGTGACAAGGGCGAACGCATTGTGCAGGACAACCTGCGCGTGGTGCGGCGTGGTTACGATGAGATCCACGAGATTGTCGACAAGTCGCTGGAAACCGGGGCTGCGGCGCCTGTGGTCAAAAACGCCGGTCTGCCGGTTATGCTGAAGCAGCTGCCCGAGGCGGACGGTGGCATTTCTGATGTGCACCGGTTCTGGGAGCAGACCGGCAGCTTCTATGCCTCCGGTAAGGGCGAGGAAAACCTCGCCGATCCTTACATCGCGCTCAGCCTGATGCCCGCGTCAACCAGTGTTTTCAGGGACATGACCTCGATCCGTTTCGAATACCCGCAGTTCGTCCCGCAAAACTGCACCGCCTGCGGCGACTGTTACACGGTCTGCCCGGACAGCGCGATTCCCGGCCTGGTCAACGATATCGGCGACGTGTTCGCGACCGCGATCAACAGCATCGAGACCGGCGGTCAGCCGACCATGTATCTGCGGCGCTCGGTGCGCGATGTCGAGAAGAAACTGCGCGCGCTGATCGACTCGAGCGGTGAGACCGCCCAGGTCAACCGGCTGCTGAATCAGGCCGTGCAGGCGACGCTGGCCGAATCGACGCTGGATGAAAATAACCAGGCGCAGATGGAGCAGGAGTTCGGCTGGTTCATGGATACGGTCGGCGACTTCAATTTCGCCATCACCAAGCCCTATTACCTGACGCGGGAGAAGAAGAGCAAGAACAGTGGCGGTCTGTTCTCGGTCACGATCAACCCGTACACCTGCAAGGGTTGCATGGAATGCGTCGAAGTCTGTGATGACGATGCGCTGGTAGCGGTGACGCAGACCAATGAGGCCATCGACACATTGCGCAAGGACTGGGACTTCTGGCTGAAACTGCCGACCACGAAGCCCGATTTCATCCGCATCAGCGATATGGATGAAAAGATCGGTGCGCTGGAAACGTTGCTGCTGGACAAGGGTAATTTCGACGCGATGTCCTGCGGCGATGGTTCCTGCCTCGGTTGCGGTGAGAAAACGGTGATCCGCCTGTTCACCAGTACCGTGACCGCGTTGATGCAACAGCGGGTCAAGGCCCAGGTTGGGAAACTCGACCGCCTGATAGCGGAACTGGATACGCACATTCATCTGAAACTGTCGCAGTCGATCAATCTCGACAACGAAAACGCGATACGTCAGGCGATCGACGAACACCGCGATACGGATCTCGATCTCGCCGACCTGTTCTCGTCGCTGCACAAGAGCAACGGCGCTGAACCGATCGACACCGAATGGCTGCACCGCAGTACCCTGCTGCTGAAGCAGTTGCGCGATCTCAAGTGGAAGTACGAAGAAGGGCAGACAGGCCGGGGTCGTGCGGCCATGGGTATCCTGAACTCGACCGGCTGTACCTCGGTATGGGGCTCGACCTATCCGTTCAACCCGTATCCGTTCCCGTGGGCCAACCACCTGTTCCAGGATTCGCCTTCGCTGGCGCTGGGCGCCTTCCAGGGCCACATGACCAAAATGGCCGAGGGCTTCAAGGCGATACGCATGGCCGAGCTGGAACTGAGCGGCGGCTACAGTGAAGCCGAGCACGGCGAGTTCTTCCGCTATTTCGACTGGACCCGGTTCAGTGACGAAGAATGGCTGCTGTGCCCGCCGGTGGTCGCCATCGGCGGTGACGGCGCGATGTACGATATCGGTTTCCAGAACCTGTCGCGCGCGCTGGTCTCGGACATGCCGGTCAAGATCATGGTGCTCGATACCCAGGTCTACTCCAATACCGGCGGTCAGGCCTGCACTTCCGGCTTCATCGGCCAGGTGTCCGACATGGCCGGCTACGGCAAGGCCTGGCAGGGCAAGTCCGAAATCCGCAAGGAAATCGCGCTGGTCGGTATGGCGCACCGAAATGCCTACGTGCTGCAGAGTTCCTCCGCCAATATTACCCACATGCTGGAAGGCTTCATCGATGGTCTCAACAGCCGACGCCCGGCTCTGTTCAACTGTTATACACCCTGTCAGCCCGAGCACGGTATTCCCGATGATGCCAGCATGGCGCAGAGCAAGCTGGCGCTGGAGTCGCGCGCCTACCCGTTGTTCAAGTTCGACCCGGATGCCGGAGTGACCTTCGATCAATGCTGCAGCCTGGACGGCAACCCGGCCATGGAAGACGACTGGCCGGTCTATCCACTGAAATACAGGGACGAGCTCGGCACTGAGCAGACCATGGAGCTGCCGATGACCTTTGCCGACTTCGCCGTGACCGAGGCCCGCTTCCGCAAGCATTTCAAACAGGCGCCGCGTGGCAGCTGGAACGAGAACATGGTGCCGCTGCACGAATTCATCGACATGGATGCCGGCGATCGCGATGGCAAGTACCCCTATATCTGGGGCACCGATTCGAAGAACCGGCTGACACGGGTTATGGTCTCGGAGACGCTGGTGCGCACCACTGCTGACCGGCGCGATTTCTGGCGTCAGCTCAAGTCGCTGGTGCCGATCGAGAAAGTGGTCGACATGGACCAGATCACGCAGCAGGTCCGCACCGATGTCGCGCAGCAGTTCACGTCGAACCTGCTGTCGATGATTCTGAAGGATGGCAGCGGCGAAGCGGTCAGCATAGAAATGCCTGCGCCAGCCCCGGCAGGCACCGATACGGCTGCGCCTGCTGCGGAAAGCAGCGCCGCCAGCGCGGATTTCGAGCCGATGTGGATCGATACGCCGGAATGCGACGGCTGCGAGGAATGTGTGATCATCAATCCGAAGATGTTCCAGTTCAATGACGACAAACAGGCCGTCGTCGTCGATCCCACAGCAGGGTCGTATATGGATATCGTGCGTGCTGCCGAAAAATGTACGGTCAGCTGCATTCATCCGGGAACGCCGTGGAATCCCGACGAGAAAGACCTCGACAAACTGATCAAGCGCGCCGAGCCTTTCCAGTAAGCAGCGCAGGCTTTCAACGTCACCATGCTCAACGCATTGTTTGCCCGCGGGACTTTCAAGCACGGAGTGCATCCGCAGGATTTCAAGGAGCTGACCTGTCATCTGTCGATACGACGCCTGCCGTTCGCGGAAAGGCTGATCGTGCCGCTGTCGCAGCATACCGGCAAGCCATCGATCCCGCTGGTGAAGCCGGGTCAGGAAGTGGTCCGGGGTGAACCCATCGCAGAGGCGGATGGCTTTTTCTCGGTGCCTCAGCACGCACCGGCGACCGGCCGCGTCGAAGGCATTCGGCTGATGCCGAGCGCTCGGGGTCCAAAGACAGAAAGCATTATCCTTCAGGTTTACGGTGGCTCAACCCAGCAGGAACTGTACGAGTATGCGCACGATGTCGAGGCCATGAGTCCGGACGAAATCGTCCAGGCGGTACAGGATGCCGGCATGGTGGGTCTCGGCGGTGCCGCGTTTCCGACCCATGTCAAGATGAAGCCGCCGCCCGAACACACGGTTGACACCCTGGTTGCCAATGGCTGCGAATGCGAGCCTTACCTGACCTGTGATCACCGCATCATGCTCGAGCAGCCTCGGAAATTGATCAGGGGCATCCGCCTGGTGATGCGGGCGATCGGTGTTGAATCAGCGGTGATCGGCGTCGAAGACAACAAGATGGATGCGGTGAGGGCGATTCAGGCGCAGCTTGAGCCCAACGATTCGGTCCGGGTCAGGGCGGTGCCGACCAAGTACCCGCAGGGTGCCGAGAAAATGCTGATCCAGTCGGTGCTCGGGCGCAAGGTGGCGCCGGGCCAGCTGCCGTCATCGGTCGGGGTCAGCGTGTTCAATGTCGGCACACTGGCGCAGATCGGCGAGTTGCTGCCGCACGGCCGTGGTGTCATCGAACGCGTCGTAACCGTCAGCGGGCCCGGTGTCGAAAAACCGGGCAATTATCTGGTGCCGGTCGGTACGCCGGTGCGTTTTTTGCTGGAGCATGCCGGCTATACCGACGAGGCCAACAAGGTTATCCTCGGCGGCCCGATGATGGGCATGACGGTATCGGCGCTGGATGTGCCGGTGACCAAGGCCATGTCGGGCATGGTTGTGCAGGAGCATGATCCGGACCTTCACCAGGGGCCGACCCGGCCGTGTATCCGCTGCGGTTACTGCCTCGATGCCTGCCCGATGCACCTGAACCCGTCGATGCTGGGTATGCTCGCCGCCAGTTCCGACTACCAGACCATGGCGACCGACTATCATTTGAACGATTGCTTCGAGTGCGGCTGCTGCAGTTACGTGTGCCCGTCGAATATCCCGCTGGTGCAGTATTTCCGCGTTGCCAAGTCGGTCAACCGCGATCTGGCAGCGCAGGCCTAGTCATGCTGGACTTCACGACATCTGTCGCAACAGGACACACCCATGGCTGAGGGCCGTATTACCACGGATCTGCGCAGCTCGCCGCATTTGAAGCAGGCGGTGACCGTGCCCCAGATCATGCGCAACGTCGTGTACGCACTGCTGCCGGTCTGCGCCTGGTCGGTCTACGCCTTCGGCCTCAGTGTACTGTTGTTGCTGATCACGACAACGCTGACCTGTATGCTGACCGAAGCGTTGTTCTGCCGGCTGGCCGGCAGAGCCAGCAGCGTCGGCGACTGGAGTATCGTGATTACCGGCCTGCTGCTGGCGCTGACCCTGCCGCCCGGCTTTCCGTTGTGGATGGCAGCGGTCGCTGCCTTCATCGCCGTTGCGCTGGGCAAGGCACTGTTCGGTGGCCTGGGTTATAACGTGATGAATCCGGCGCTGGTCGGACGTGCCTTCGTACAGGCGGCCTTTCCGGTTGCGATCACCACCTGGACACCGCCGTTTCTACCCGGCCGTTTCACTGAACTGATTCCGTCTACGCTGACGCTGCCGTTCACGATCCCGGTGTCGATCGAAACGTGGCTGGAGCAGAAAACCATCGACAGCTTCACCGGCGCGACGCCACTGGCGTTGCAGAAATTCGAGCAGGTCTCGACCCCGTTGACGGATCTGCTGACCGGTACCGTGTCCGGTTCGGCCGGCGAAACTTCGGCGCTCCTGATACTGCTGGGTGGCGTCTACCTCGCGGCCCGCAGGATGATGGACTGGCGCCTGCCGGTCGGTGTGATGCTGGGTGCTGTCATCGTCAGCCTTCCGTTCTGGCTGCTGGACGCTGGCCGCTACCCGGATCCGTTGTTCGTGCTGCTGTCCGGCGGCCTGATGCTCGGCGCCGTATTCATGGCCAGCGACATGGTGGCTTCACCGGTCACGCCGGTCGGTGTCTGGATCTACGCGTTGTTCATCGGTATGTTGACCGTGGTGATTCGCCTGTTCGGTGGTCTGACAGAAGGCGTGATGTACGCGATCTTGCTTGGCAATGCGTTGTCGCCGCTGATTTCACTGGTGACGCAGCCGAAAGTCTTCGGCGAGCGAGGCGGGTCGTGAGTTCGGAAGGCATCAACCAGGCTGCACTCGATCCCGGCCTGACCGTGCGCATGCTGCGTACGCTCGGGCTGGTTGCGACGCTGTCCGGTTTGCTGGTTGTGCTGTCCTACCGCGTGACGCTGCCGATCATCGAGGAGAACAAACGCCTGGCGATCGAGCGTGCACTGTTCAAGGTGATACCGGGTGCGGCCACCAGGCAGGATTTCGTGGTCACGGATCAGGGTATCCAGAAGGCGAGCGAGGAGCTCGAGGGTATCACGCTGTACGCGGGCTATGACCAGGACGGGCGCCTGAAAGGCGTCGCGCTGGAAGCCGCAGCCGCCGGTTACCAGGATGTGATTCGCATCCTCTACGGCTACGATCCGTATTGTCAGTGCATCCGTGGCATCGAAGTGCTGAAGATGACGGAGACGCCCGGTATCGGTGACAAGATTGCAAAGGATCCGGTCTTCCTGGAAAATTTCGTTGCGCTGGAAGCGCGCGTGGATGTATCCGGTCAGGGGCTTGAGCATGAAATCGTGCCGGTCAAGCGCGGGACCAAGACACAGCCCTGGCAGATCGATTCGATCTCGGGTGCGACCATTTCTTCGAATGCGGTCGCGCGCATGCTCAACGACAGTGCCCAGCAGATGGCACCGATCATCCTGAAAGATATAGCTATACTGGAGGCCGGAGCATGAAACAGCGTTGTGTTCCTATACAGAGACGCACGGCGTCTGGCCTGACCGACCAGTTACTGAGCCTGCACGAGGGGTCTCACGATGCCTGGACTGCCTGATACGACTGAAAAAGTATCCCTGGATACCTTCCTGCGCGGTTTGTGGGAAGAAAATCCGGTGTTCGTGATGCTGCTGGGCATGTGCCCGGTGCTGGCGGTCAGCAACACCGCGATCAATGCGCTGGCCATGGGGCTGGCCAGCACCTTCGTGCTGGTTGCGTCCAATACGCTGGTGTCGCTGATGCGCCACTTTATTCCGAAACAGGTGCGCATCGCGACCTACATCATCATCATTGCGACTTTTGTGACCATGGTCGATTACGCGATCCAGGCGATCAGTCTTGACCTGTACAACGCGCTCGGTGCCTTTATCCAGCTGATCGTGGTCAACTGCATGATTCTCGGACGCGCCGAGGCCTATGCTTCCAAGCAGCCGCTGGGCGCGACCATCATCAACGGTGTCGGTATCGGCGCAGGCTTCACGCTGGCGCTGCTCAGTCTGGGCGTGGTGCGGGAAATCCTGGGTATGGGTTCGTTGTTCGGCATCCCCTTGTTCGGCGACAGTTTTCAGCCCTGGGTGGTGATGATCCTGCCGCCGGGTGGATTCTTCGTGCTCGGCGCCTGGCTGCTGGTATTCGCCTGGGTCAAGCAGTATCGCGAGCAGCGTCTGGATCAGCAGGAGGTGCCGCAGCATGACAGCTGATTCCGTCACTTTCATTTTTCTGAACGCAGCCATCGTGAACAATTTCGTGCTGGCGATGTTCCTCGGAATCTGTCCGTTCCTGGGTGTGTCCGCCAAGCGCGATACCGCGTGGAGCATGGGACTGGCGGTGATTTTCGTGATGCTGGTGAGCTCGATCTGCGCCTACGGCATCAACTGGATGCTGACCCGGTTCGAGATCGAGTATCTGCGCCTGATCTGCTATATCGCGGTGATTGCTTCCTCGGTCCAGCTGGTGGAAATGACAATGAAGAAATACAGCCCGACGCTGTTCCGCGCGCTCGGTATTTTCCTGCCGCTGATCACGACCAACTGCGCGATCCTGGGTGTTGCGCTGTTCCAGACATCACGGGAATACAGTTTCGTGCAGAGCCTGTCTTTCAGCCTGGGTGCCGGCGTTGGTTTCACGATCGCATTGATGCTGATGGCCAGCATGCGCCAGCAGCTGGAACTGCACAAGGTGCCGAGCATCAGCCAGGGTGCTGCAATGACGATGATGCTGGCGGGTTTGTTGTCGCTTTCCTTCATGGGCTTCGCCGGCCTGGGGTCGTCACATGGCTGATTTCATCATCGCCATCGTTGGCATACTGCTGTTGCTGTCCGGCTGGTTGTTCGTGCAGCACCTGGCAAGATGGTATGCTGCCCGGCATCCCGAATTCGGTCCGGCGCGCGAAGAGGGGGGTGGCTGTGGCCATTGCCTGTGCGGCGCCAACAGCTGTGACAAACGGGCGAAACATGAAACTGCGGCATCGGATGACAACGAGTTGTAAAATACTGGAAGAGGTGTAAATGCTATGAGCAAACTGAGCGACTTTGACAGATCGAACAAGCACGAGGCCACGGTTCTCAGCACGGAGCGGATCACGCCGGAAGACGTACCCGAAGTGCGCAGCATCATACTGAAAATTGATCAGCCTGATTTCAGCTACCAGGAAGGCCAGCACGTTGGTGTGATTGTGCCCGGCCCGCATGAGTTCGGCCATGACACCCATTTTCGCCTCTATACCATTGCCAACAGCCCTGAGACATCTGCAGGTGGCTCGGTCGATATCGAACTCTGCGTCAGGCGCTGTTTCTATATCGACGAGTTCAGCGGCGAGGAGCACCCGGGCATTGCATCGAATTATCTGTGCGACCTCAGTGTCGGTGACAATATTGTACTCACCGGCCCCTACGGCGAGGCCTTTAACCTGCCGACCGAATCCGACACCAATTTGCTGATGGTCGGCAGCGGCACCGGCATCGCGCCGTTCCGGGCCTTCATGCAGCACATCTACGAACAGCAGCCGGACTGGAGCGGCCAGCTGGTGCTGTTCTACGGTGCGCGCACCGGCATGGAAAACCTTTACCATAACGATCTCAAAAATGACCTGGACAAGTACTACGATCAGAAGACCTTCATGGCTTACGAGGGCTTGAGTCAGCGGCCGTGGATGCACGCCGACGACGGTCTGCAAAATGTGCTCGAGGAAAACGCCGAGAATATCTGGGAGCTGATGCAGGATCCAAAAACGCATGTGTACCTGGCAGGCCTGGAAAATACGCGGGAAAAGTTTGAAGAAGTCATGCAGCAGGCTGCAGGCTCGAACGCCCGCTGGCGCTGGATGCAGGAAGAAATGAAAGAACAGCAGCGCTGGTCCGAGCTGATCTACAGCTGAGCCGGGCAGGAAAGATTTTTAACGCGAAGACGCCAGGGCGCAGAGGACGCAAAGGGTGTCAGATGGTGGCCGGTCAGGTTCGAGGTTCCGGTTTTTTGAACGCGAAGTTACAACCGCTCAAGCCAGATTTTTTCATGCGGTGACATAGACTGATGATTCCCCCGGCGTACAAGGATACGTTTGAAGTTGCAGCGTCGACCGTTACGATCAGAACGATGGAGCCGGCAGATCGTGAGATTGAACAGCGCTTTGTACGTGAGCTTTCCCCGCAGTCCCGATACTATCGCTTCCATTCGGCATTAAAGGAACTTACGCCCTATATGCTCGAGCGTTTCACCCATGTTAACTACCCTGACGAGATGGCGCTGATTGCGACCGTGGCGGAAGGGGATGATGAGCAGCAAATCGGTGTGGCGCGATATATTCGCAAGCCGGGAAGCGATACTGCAGAAATTGCGGTTGTCGTGGCGGATGCGTGGCAGGGCCTGGGTATCGGGTCGCGGCTGCTGATGGATCTGAGACAGCTTGCAATCAAGGCGGGTATCAGGCGCATTGAGATGAGCGTACTGCCCGCGAACAGGCGTATGCTGGATCTTGCGCGTGAGCTCGGTTTCGCGCTGAAGGAAATGAAGCTGATGGACTACTCGACGATTGAGCTGGGCAAGGAGTTTGAAGACGGTAAGCATTAAACGCTGCAAAAGCTGTTACCGGATCTGGATCACATGGGTTAAATTAATAACCAGCGACCGCGTGTTAACTGCAGTAGTCCAGACTCAATATGACAGTTACCGTAAGGTTTCGCCCCGTCTGACATGGCCTTGACGCTGATCCGGTTTTTATACTCTCGCCAAGGCGTGAAGCTCGCCAAGTGTTCGTTAGTTTTCTTGAATTGATAATCTCTGCGTACTCCGCGCTCCCTGCCAGAGCAAAAAATCCTTTTTCTCTCGCAGGGAGTGCAGGGAACAGGTTTGCCTGACGTGAATAAGAAAAAATACCCTTTGCGTGCTTGGCGCCTTGGCGAGATAATCTGTCTTCGCCTGTCTGAATCGCGGTCTGGTCGGATCGGAGTACCAACATGATCAACGTGTCCAGCTCAGACATAATCTGACACTGACTGTTTGATCAAGTAGCGACTACGACATGTTAATAGCGTAACTGTGTAACGATGATATCAGGCCTGTTTGTTCACTCATTACTTTCGAGTCTTTAATAGAGAATGCCCAAAGCAATTATCGTCTGTGGTACCCCCGGTTCAGGCAAGACGACACATGCAAAAAAGCTGGCCGCTACCGGTGCCGTAACGGTTCTGGATATCGATACCGTTACCGAGCGACTGGTCAGGATCGGCCTGGTCGAATCCGGTCACAGTCCGGATGACAGGGATTCTGACTACTTCAAGCGCACCTATCGTGTCCCGATTTACGAAGCACTGTTCGATATCGCGCGAGAAAACCTACCTTATCATGACGTTGTGATAGTCGGGCCTTTTACCAGAGAGATTCAGGATCCTGACTGGCCGGCGAAGTTATCCGGTGTACTGGGCAGCCCGGTAGAGGTGCATTACGTCCAGTGCCGGCCTGAAATCCGCAGACAAAGGCTCGCACTTCGGGGCGATGCGCGTGACCGGGCGAAGCTGGAAGACTGGGACCGGTATATCAGGTACTACGGCGATGAGCATCCGCCGGTGTTTTTACATCGACGGGTTGACGGTTCAGTCACAGAAGACAGTTAGGAAGACAGTTAGAACCCGCAAAAGGGTGAGAAGGATCGATGTCACCCTATGAGGACCCGATGCCAATGACCTTTGCGCCCGGGTAGGGTTTTTTTAGTTCAGGAAAGCGGGTAAGCAGTTTGTTGAACGGCATGGGTCGCGCAAATAGATGGCCCTGGAACTTGCGGCAGCCTGCAGACTTTAAATACTCCATTATCTGCCCGGTTTCGACGCCTTCGGCGACGATGTCAATTTTCATGTGCTGTGCCATCGCAATAATCGTTTCCACGATCACGGCATCGTTCTCGTCTCTATCGATGTCCAGCACAAAAGACTTGTCGATTTTGAGGATGTCGACCGGCAGTCGTTTCAGATAAGCCAGCGATGAATAGCCTGTGCCAAAATCATCGATCGAGAAACTGACCCCGATAGATTTCAGCAATTGCATCTTCTCGATTGCGGTTTCGACATCCTTGATGAGCATGCCTTCGGTGATTTCCAGCTGGATGTTATTCGGATTGACGCCGGTTGTTGATATAACCTTATTCACCTTGTCAACGAACGATGCTTCTCCGAATTGACGCGGGCTGACATTGATGCACATCGTCAGTTCCTCACCCGAGTCCAGTTCGGCAAGGTGTTTGCACGCCGTGTTGAACACCCAGTCGCCTATATGGATGATGAGACTGGTGTTCTCTGTGAAGCCGATGAATTCTTCCGGTGTGATGACGCCTCTTGCGGGATGGTTCCAGCGCAACAGTGCTTCGAGTCCGATTATTCTGTTGTCAGCGTCAACCTGTGGCTGATAGTAAAGTTCCAGTTCGTCTTTCGCCAGTGCGCGACGCAGTCCTTTCTCGGTCGCCCTTCTGTCGTCTACCGTTTTTTGCATCTCCGGCAAGAATGCGCGTATGGTGTTGCGTCCTGCCTGTTTTGCTTCGTACATGGCGACATCGGATTTCTGCAAAAGTTGATCCGGGCTCGATTCCGTTAGCGGGAACAGTGCGATGCCTATACTCACAGTAACATGCAGTTCGTGTTCGTTGATGAAGAAGGGTTCGTCGAACAGATGCAGTATGATTTCCGCCAGTGTCATTACGTTATCCATTGCTTCCACCGCTGAATCACCGACTTCGGACATCAGGATAATGAATTCGTCGCCGCCCAGGCGTGCAGCGGTATCTTCTTCTCGCATACGTTGACTGATGCGACTCGCAACCTGTTTCAGCAGTTTGTCGCCAACACCATGACCGAGTGAGTCGTTGATCGTTTTGAAATGGTCGAGGTCTAGAAACAGCACAGCGCCAATGTGCTTGTGCCGTACAGAGCGGGCGATTTCCTGTTTGAGACGCCCGATGATCATGCGCCGGTTAGGCAGGTTGGTCAGCGAATCATAGTGTGCCTGCTGCTGAATGGTTTCTTCGGCAATGACTCGTTCGTGTCGAAGCAGCAACGATTCCCGGATTGTATAGTTCAGTTTTTTCGACGTACTCAGCAGCATTAATGTAAACAGAAGCGACATCGCCGCCATTGCGTGATTGATGTCTGTACCTGCCTGGAAGAAGCGGATCACGATCGGCAACATGGCGCACAAGATGAAAACGTATACAGAGCTCAGTATCGGAGAGAGTGTTGTTACAGCGCCGGCACACATACCTGCGATGACAAAGGCGGTAAACACCTGGTGAACAAGATCGTCTGCCGGGAACAGCCAGATCGCCACGGCGCCCCAGGTCAGTCCTGATGCCGCGCTGATGATCAGCGAAAGACGGGCCCAGAAAACAGGAATATCTTCTTCCGGATCGAGTCGTTTGAATTTGAAATAAAAACCCAGACGTACTAATGAAAGACTGTTAGTAATGCCAAACCACGTCAATACTGTTGTATGAGCGATGACACCCCATTGTACGATGCTCAATATCGTACTGTTTGCCAGAATGGCAATTAGCGAAAGCGGGACTGATGAATAGATAATGCGTAACAGGCCGGACATGATGTCGGTCTGATCATTTTTCTGCCGCCACGAACGCTGAGGTTGCGACTGTTTGTTGTTGTCAGTATCAAGCATAAATCGTGATATGCGCTGTCGTTGTGCGAATTCACGCTACTGACTGTAGTTATAGTAAAAATAAGTTCTTACCTCGTTGATTTGCTTTGATGCGGTGTTTAAAGGTGATGAAAGGTGGATTATCAGGCACAGGCGTGCTGATTGGGGGCCGGTTGTTTACAAAGTCTTACACCAGCCAGGGGTGTTCCAAAAAATACGAACTGGTTTCCATGATTCAAAAAAGCATCAGAAACTTTTTATGAAGCGAACATAACCGGCTGTCGCAGGAGCGGCTTCAGCCGCGAATTCAATCGCAGGGCAGAAAATTCGCGGCTGAAGCCGCTCCTGCGCAGCCTTGATCAACGCTGTCAGGTGCGCTCGTCCAGCCAGGTGCCGATAGCCGGTGGTACCAGTTTTTGTGCCTTGCCGCTGACGTATATGCCAATGTGACCGCCCGGGAATGACAGCTCGGTGTAATCCTTCGTACCCACATGATGTTTGAGGGCCTGCGAGGCAGCCGGTGGCACCAGGTGGTCCTGCATCGCATATATGTTCAGCACCGGCATGGTGAGGTTGCCCAGGTTGATGTTGTGCTCACCGATCTGCACATCGCCCTTGATCAGCTTGTTCGCCTGGTAGAAGTCCTTGATGAACTGTCGATAGGCTTCACCAGCCTGGTCCGGACTGTCGAATATCCATTTCTCCATGCGCAGGAAGTTTTTCAGCTGCTGGGGATTGTCCAGCAGTTCGACCATGTTCATGTACTTCTGCCCGGCCAGCTGATAAGGCTTGAGCATCAGGAAGGTCCAGTTCAGCAGTTCTCCGGGAATGTTGCCGAGGGTGTCGACCAGCAGGTCGATGTTGATGTTCCGGGCCCAGTTCGTCAGCATGTTGTCCGGGGTATGAAAGTCCACGGGTGTAACCATGGTGACGAGGTTGGACACCTTTTCCGGGTGCATCGCCGAGTAGCACAGGCTGAAGGTTCCACCCTGGCAGATGCCAAGGAGGTTAACGGCATCGATGTTATGGCGTCGACATATAACATTGACGCAGCGGTCGATGTAGCCGTTGATATAGTCGTCAAGGCCCATGTAACGGTCGGCCCGGTCCGGGTAACCCCAGTCGATCAGATAGACATCGAGCCCTGCTTCCAGCAGACCGCGTACGGTCGAGCGATTCTCCTGCAGGTCGGTCATGTACGGCCGATTGACCAGCGCATAGACGATCAGTACCGGAATGCGGTTCTGCACCTTCTGCGTATCTGGCTGAAAACGGTAGAGGACCATCTTGTCCTCGTGATAAACCGGTTCTTTTGGTGTGACGCCGGTTGGGATGTCGCCAACCTCCATCAGGTTCTGCAGGCCGTGGCCGAGTTTCTGACTGAAGTTGGTGAGTTCTTCGAGTGCCTGGTCGGGGCGGATCTGTACGGGAATCATTGTCGCTCCTCCTTATCGCTTTTTAGTGGCCTTGCGGGCGGTGGTTTTTTTCACGGTTCGCTTTTTCACGGTACTTTTTTTCCGCGCAGCGGGCTGTCCAGCAGCTTTCTTCTTGGTCGTGCGTTTTTTCACAGGCGGTGCTTTCGTTTTGGCAGGTGCCGCTGCGGTGGCGCCCCGATGAGCATCACGCAACTGCTCGACTTCATCGCGCAGCGCGCGGTACTCACGCCGCATCTCGTGCAGGCGCTGATGGAGGGTATTGATCTCACGGTGGGTCGGCATGTTCATGGATTCGAGCATTTCGTCAACCAGCAGCGAGCCGTGGCGTTTGACTTCCATCAGTGCATTGACCATCTCGCCGTACATTTCCGAGTATTCGGCGGACATCGCATACTCGCCATAGACTTCTTCGCAGGCGTCGACCCAGAGGTTGTAGAAGTCACGCAGGCTGGTCACCGGCTCGCCGGACGATGTCGCTTCATTGAGTTTTTCCTGGAAGCGGTCGGTCGACTTGACACCGACTTTTGACAGCGCAATCGCGTAGTCCTGCATGGCTTTCTGGTAATCGAGCAACATACGGACCAGTTGCTGGTATTGTTCCTGGGACTCGCGTGAGTAACCCACGCCGGGCATGGACAGGAAGCGGTCCAGGTGTTCGCGCATATCACCGGCCATGGCATCCGCACCCTCGGGGTGGAGCGCCTTCATGAAGTCGCCGGGCATGGGTGAGAACGAGGACACCGTGCGCTGCCAGGTATCCATCGGCATGTTCCACATTGACATGATATCGCCCATGCGCGGGTCCTGCTGTACGCCCAGCGATGCGCCCCAGGCGTCGCAGGCGCTGCGAATCTGGTCCAGCCAGTCGCTGACGGCGTCCCCGGCTGTTTTGTCGTCCCCGCCAGGCATGCCCGAGACGCGCTCGGCCATGCTGAAATAGGATTTGCCCATACCGATGAGCTTGTCGAAGAAATCCTGTAACAGGGGTGAGGTGTTGTCAGCCATCGGTGATACGGCTTTCCACCACTGGTCCAGCGCTGTGGCCCAGGGATTCTCCGGTGTCTGTTGATGCGCTGCAGTGCTGTTCACCTGCCGCGTCATATCCATCCATGCATCCCAGAACTTGCGCTGGGACTCCA